>OY760135.1:0-3278079 GCA_963663185.1 Dehalococcoidia bacterium | reverse complement strand
GGCCTGTTGTTGTTCGCCAATGATTGGGTCGCCGCCGACGCCGACGCAGGTCGACTGGCCGATACCAGCTCGGGTCAGCTGGTCAACCGCTTCGTAGACCAGGGTGCCGGAGCGCGAGACGACGCCGACGTTGCCCTTCATGAAGACATCGGGAGGATGAATCCCGACGCGGCAGTTGGAGGCGGGTTGGATGATGCCAGGGCAGTTGGGGCCGATCAACTTGCTCTGGGAGTTGGCGAGCGCCGTGCGAACGCGAATCATGTCGTGGACGGGCACGCCTTCCGTAATGCAGACAATCAATGGCACTTCCGCAGCGATGTTCTCCAGGATGGCGTCGGCAGCGCCTGGCGCCGGTACGTAAATGATGCTGCAGTTGGCCTGGGTTTCTGCAACGGCCTCGGCCACGGTTGAGAAGACGGGAAAACTGTGACGGGTATGGGAGAAGGACTCGCCGCCGCGAAATCCAGGATGGACGCCGGCGACCACCTTGGTGCCGTAGTCGAGCGAGCGTCTGATCTGGTTCTGGCCCTCGTTGCCGAGCCCTTGAATCAGCAGTCGGGTGCGATCGTTGAGGAGGATGCTCATGCGCGGTCTTCTAGTTTCGTCTGCTGGCGGTGAGGTATGGGCAAGTGGTCGACGGAGGCCTGTCTGCGCTCACGAAGATGTCGAGATTGAAGCGCGCGCGCGCCGCCGTCCGGCTGCCGCGGCGTTGACCGCGAGCTCAGCGGCGTCGCCGAGCTCGTCCGCGGTCTGCACCGCGATCCCGGAGTCGTGCAGGACGCGTCGCCCCTCTTCCACGTTCGAGCCGTTCAGCCGAACCACAAGCGGCTGCTTGATGCTCAGCTCCTTGACGGCGTCAACGACGCCTTCGGCAACGATGTCCACACGGGCCAGGCCGCCGAAGATGTTGATGAAGATCACTTTGACATCATCGTCGTTGACGATGATGCGCAGCGCTTCCACGACCCGGTCCTTGCGATTGACCGTGCCGATATCGAGGAAGTTGGCGGGCTCGCCGCCATGCAGCTTGAGCGTGTCCATGGTGGCCATGGCGAGCCCGGCGCCGTTGACGACGCAGCCGATGTTGCCGTCCAGCTTGATGTATGAGCCGATGTTGGCTTCTTCGGCTTCGATCTCGGTTGGATTTTCCTGTGAGCGATCGCGCCACTCTTCGTAGCCGCCGTGTCGGAAGGCGGCGTTGTCGTCAAGCCCGACCTTGCCGTCAATGGCCAGGACCGCGCCTTCAGCGGTCAGCACAAACGGATTGACCTCGACCAGTGAGGCGTCCATCTCGCTGAACACGCGATAGAGAGCGTTGAACATCTCGCCAGCCTGACGGATGGCGGAGGATGGCAGTCCCAGTTGATGGGCCAGCGATCGGCCGCGGAAGGCGGGAAATCCTTCGACCGCATCAACGGGCACGCGCAGCACGGCGGATGGATTCGAGCGATTCACCTCTTCGATCGACTGACCGCCTTCGGCGGAGGCGACGATCAAGGGCTGACCATTGGCTCCATCGACCTGGACGGAGAAGTAGAATTCCTTCACGATCGAGGTCTGTTGCTCGATCAGGACAGTGGAGATCGGCGCGCCTTCAGGGCCGGTTTGGATGCTGACGAGGCGGCTCTCGCTGTTGATCAATGGTCGAAACTCTTTGAGCGCTTCCTCAACGCCGCTAGCGAGTCGAACGCCGCCGCGGCGGCGGCCGACGATCTGGCCCTCGTAGCGTTGCGGCTCGCGACGGAGGTCGTTGTACATGCGGCTGGCGCGGTCGCGCTTGACGACACGGCCTTTACCACGTCCGCCGGCATGGACCTGCGCCTTGAGCACGACGTCAGGGCCATGCGCTTTGATCAGATCGCGGGCTTCGCGTTCGGTTGATGCGGCGCCGCCGGGTGGAACCGGGACGCCGCGAGCCTTGAAGAGTTGTTTGGCCTGGTACTCGTGAATGTTCATCGGTGGCTACCCGTCGCGCAAACTCGTGAACGTCTTAGCGAACATAGCTGCGCTCGCGAGCGTGGGCAATCAACGGTATTGCATACGGCCGCGGCGCGATCAATGGGCGCGAGCAAATCCAGCCGGAATCATACCGATCACGAGTCCGGCCAGGCGGCGGTCGTCGCTGGAGCGCATCCGCGTGACGCATTGCCGCAACACCGCGCCGAGCAGCGTCCGATTGAAGAGCCAGTCGTTGAGCAGCGCGTCGGTCGGGTAACTGGCGCCCGGTTGAGACGTTGCCGCCTCGTGATAGAAGGCGCGCAGATCGTCGGCTGCGAACTTGAGTCGCGCCGGCATCGGATGATTCCAGTCGACCTCGCCATCGGAAGGCGACTCGCCGCTGGCGAAGTCCGCGACCATCACCGCGAGACTCTCGATCTGCTCGACATCCGCGCCGCTGATGCCGAAGGTCGTGCGACCGCGTCGTCGGACGGACTCGGCGTGCCAGGGCGCCAGTTGACGGACCTCGCCGATCAATTGATCGCGCAGCGCCTCGGCTGCATCGGCCGGATCAGGAGTGGCGACCTGGATCGCGCAGGCCCATTGGTCAGCGCCGTCGGCAGGAGCGTCCTCTGGGTAGTCAGCGATCGTGGGTTCGGTTGCTGACTCGATCAGTTGCAGCGATGTCAGCAGGACGTCGCGCTGGAAGTCCGGCAGATCAGGCGAGCCCATCGGACGTCCGAGGGGGAACGGCACGAAGAGCGTGCGCGGCGGCTTCATGCCTTCGCTGTGCGGTCGGATGAGGGAGATACCGGTCGTTGCGACGCGACCGTTGCTGCCGCGTTCGATGTAATGGCTGAGCGCACTCACGGAGCGCGTGCAGAACGGTCAAACGGGCGTCAGGAATGCGGCGTCTACGCTGTCCTCGGCCAACAGGCGGCCGATCTCCTCACCGGTCTGTTCGAGTCGAGTCGGATCGGGCTGAGCGCCCATGAACGAGTAGTGATATCGGCTGACGTTTCCGATCAGACCGTCTGCCGCCAGTTCGCGCAGTCGCTCGAGCGGAAAGACCGTATTGACATCCTGCTGGAAGCCGGAGCGGTCGAAGTTGACCGAAGCGTGAGACATGCGCAGGTCGGCAGAGGCGATCTCACCGGGAATCAGGCGATACTCGACAGCGCCCGGCGTGAAGGGGCGATCATCGTGCCGATGCAGCCCGGCGGTGGTGACGATCGCGATCGTCGATTCGGCCAACGGCCTGGGGGCAATCCAAGCCTGTGGCTCAATCTCAGGCAGAGGGAGACTGAGCAGATTCTTGGCCATATCGGGGTGTATGTCGTCCATCCGGACCATGTCGAGTTCCAATTCACTGTTCGCTCCGGGGTCGTTCCGACCGAGGATATCGGAAAGCGGCGGACGCTGATAGGCTGACGATATCTGAGGACAGGAGTAGGCGATGCCGGATGACAAGATCGAGGTGAGCGTGCGTATGGCCGATCGCGGCGAGGTCGGCTACCGCATGGTGTCGGCGTCGATCAGTAGTCGCGAAGGTTCGCTCGCTGGTGCGCCAGTGGCCTTCACGATTGAGGACGGTCCCGGCACGTTGGCCGCGAGCGGCGGTCGCGAGCGAACGGTCAATTCGGACGAATGGGGCATCGCTGAGGTCAACTGGTATCCGGACCAGCATCCACGCTCGTCGCCTGAGGCCGAGCAGGTGCAGACGGTCACGATCCGCGCCTTCTGCGAACCGGCTGCCGGCGTCTCGCTCAATGTCGCCTCGCCGCTCTGGAAGCACTAACTCGCTTGACGTCAGCGCCGGAGCAGCCATCGTCCGATCATGTGAACGAACCGCCCGAGCCGGAACTCCCGGCGTGGATGGCAAAGATACCTCAGGCCGACCCGGTCGTGCTGCTCGGGATCGCGCCGACACTGCTCTATATCTTCGTCGATCGACTGATTGATACCCGCCCGGCCATCGCGGTCTGTGTGGTCTCCGCCGTCGCAGTCTTCCTCTATCAGCGCCGCAAGCTGCCGCGCACCAGCGTGGTCTTCCTGCTGGGCTTGCTCGGCTCGATCCTGATGATCATCACCGGCGTGATCGGGCTGATCGAGGACAGCGACAAGACGTTCTGGACGTTCGATCCGATTGAAGACTTCATCGTCGGTGGCATCTTTTTGATCAGCGTGATCGCCCGCCGGCCGATCGTCGGTCCGCTCGTGCGGGAGCTGTTCCCGACGTTACGTCAGCGAGTGCCCGCCGAACACAGTGTCTGGATGCTGATTACCGTCGTCTGGTGCGTCAAGATTCTGGCCACGGGCGTGTTCCGCCTCTGGTTCCTCGACGTGCTGGAAGGCGGACTCGATATGTGGATCCTGGGCACCTGGTCGGTGTCCGACTGGGCGTGGTTGCGCACGGTCACGGGCGGCGGCGTGAACGCCGTGTTGTTCGTCTGGACGATCCAACGCCTGCGCGCGGCATCCCAGAAGCTGGCGATCGCTGAGGGCCGCTCTGATCGCCTAGATGGCGCCGGCGAAGTGATCACGGAGTCCGAGCTCGCTGAACGCTGAGCGGAACCAGTCGATCACCTCAGGGTGATAGGGGATGCCGCGCTCTGAGCGCTCGATCTCTTGCTCATGCTCTTCAAGTCCGGCGTAGATCACGCGTTCCTCGCCCGGAGCTGTCGGCGTATCGCGCAAGGCGCGCAGGTAGTCGTCCATGTGGCCTTTGAACTCGTCCACGTCCGTGAAGGCATCAATGTTGAAGACGGTGAAGTGATGCCCGACGCCGTTGAAGCGGAAGAGCGCGGAGCCGGCGCCGGCCATGATGCCGCTGAGGATGTCGATCATGACGGCGAGCGAGTAGCCCTTGTGCGACCCGATCTCGCGCGTGCCGCCCAACGGCAGCATGAGAAACTCGTCGGGCGTGGGCGCGGACTCCATCATCGGCGTGCCGTCGGCGGTCGCGACCCAGCCGGGCAATAGATCCTCGCCGAGTCGCTGCGCGAGGCGGACCTTGTTGCCGGCGACCGATGACATCGAGGCGTCGAAGATGAACGGCGCCTCCTGATCGGCGGGCGCCGCGATGCTGAGCGGATTGAGTCCGACCTTCGCCTGAGCGCCGAAGGTGGGCGCGACGAGTAGTCCGCCGACCGTCATCGAGAGGCCGATCATGTCGTGCGCGAGCGCCAGTTGGGCGTGATAGGCGGCCGCGCCGAAGTGCCGCCCGTTGTTGCAGACCACCGTCGCTACGCCGCACTGCCTGGCCTTCTCGATCGCCAACTCCATCGCCTGCGGACCGACGGTGAGTCCCAGTCCGCGGTCGCAATCGATCGTGGCGGCGGCAGGCGCGTCCCGTTCGAGTGTCCAGTCCGGCGTGGCGTTGATCTCGCCCGATTGGATCCCGGCCACATAGGCGCGCAGCATGTTGGAGACGCCGTGCGAGTCGATCCCGCGGAGGTCGGCGTAGAGCAACGTATCGGTGCTGCGCCGCGCGTCGTCGTCCGGCATGCCGAGTCGGATGAAGATGTCCTGGACGGCGCCGCGCATCACGTCGCCGGGCACGCGCACGGCAATCTCCTCGGGGACGGCGAACTGTTTCAACATGGTCAGCTCCTACGTCACTGCTCTCGTGTTGGTCTCGCTCTGGTGAACTGTATGGCAGGGTACCGCTCGGATGACGACTGGTTGTCAGCGGCTCCGACGCGGTCGCGCGTTGCTGCCCCAACCATGCCCGATCGACATACGGTCAAATCAGAGGCCGCGGACGGGTTGACCCAGCGCGTCCGCCGATTTCTGGCCCTCGTAGGAGGCGATCAATGATGCCGATTTCGATGTCCAATCCCAGCCAGTCGTCCGGGACCACGGGCGCTGACACGTTGGAGCGGTCGATTGCGAGACGTCGCTGGCAGGTGGCGCACGATCAGGCGCGACGGCAACACTGGTCGCGTCAACTGTCCCGGCTGGCAGCGCATCTCCGCGAACGTCTGCATCGCTCCGAGCGCGGTTCCTCGCGTTCGCTGGCGCCGGCCTACAGCATGGTTGACGCCACGGTCTGGCGTCGGCGCCCGAATCGCTGACGAGCAGCCAACAGATTACGCGCCGGAATTGGCGCTCGCGGGTGGCTGGTACACTACGAGCTGCGTGAATGAAATCACGTATCCAAGTCATGTGCATGCGCAGTTACCGGCTGCGCGCTGAAGCATCCAACCGATGAGAGGGGAGCGCGGTGGCCGAGAACACCAATCAGTACACCAAGCCCATTCCGAGTCCCGACCCGGTCTCACAGCCCTTCTGGGACGGAGCGAAAGAGGGGAAGCTGATGCTCCCCCGTTGTTCCGACTGCAACCGAGTCCACTGGTACCCGCGGGTGATCTGCCCGTTCTGCCACTCGATGAACATCGAGTGGGTCGAGGCGACCGGCAAGGGCACCATCCATACCTTCGCCGTCCAGCACAATCGCGGCCTTGTGGCGCGCGGTTGGGGCGATGAGGTGCCGTACGTGTCGGCCTACATCGACCTCGCTGAAGGCGACCGGATGCTGACCGTACTCAAGGGCGTGGATCCCAACGATCCCGACTCGATCGAGATCGGCGGCGCGGTGCAGATCGAGTTCGAAGAAGCCAGTGAAGACGTCCACATTCCCTTCTGGCGGCCTGTTTAAGCGCCGACGAGCTACATAAATCACAGGAGCACACAGGAGCTGACTATGCCTGGTGAAGCATCAAAGGCCGCCGCGATCATCGGCGCCGCCGAAGCGAACGACATCGGTTACCCGCAGAACCCGAAGTCGTCGCTCACCCTCCACATTGAAGCGATCAAGAACGTGACCGACATGACGGGGATTCCGATCGCCGCCATTGACGGCATCTTTTCCGCCGGTTGGTCGCCGCAAATCGCCGAGTACCTCGGCCTGCACCCCAAGTACATCGACACGACCGCCGTCGGCGGTTGCTCGTTCGAGATGCACGTCCATCACGCGCTGGCCGCGATTCACGCCGGCGTGATTAATGTGGCGCTGGTCACGCACGGCGAGATGGGATTCAGCCAGCGATTCACGCAAGGCAAAGGCACCGGCCGTCCTGGCGGCGGTGGCGACCCCTGGGACCCGGGCACGCAGCACACCTCGGCTTACGGCCTCGGCGGCGCGCCGACCTCGTACTCGCACGCCCTCAACCGCCACATGGCGCGCTACGGGACGACGCAGGAAGACTTCGCCGAGATCGCCGTCGTCACCCGCGAATGGGCGACGCTCAACCCGCGAGCGGTCATGTACCGCAAGGCCGGCGAAGGCGATCTGCCTCCTCTGGAAAAGGGCGAATGGGGCGGCGGCAAGCGCGGTCACACGTTCGGTGGACCGATCACGGTCGACACCGTGATGAACTCGCGCCCGATCTCCTGGCCAATCAAGCTGCTTGACGTCTGCCTGGTTACTGACCACGGCGGCGCAGTGCTGATCACCGGCCCCGAGCTGGCCAAGACGTCCAAGACGCCTCCGGTCTGGATCGCCGGCGCCGGCGAGAGCATCTCGCACTGGAACATGCTCGAGATGGGCGATTTCACGCAGACATCGGCCAGCCGCTCGGCGGCCACCGCCTACAAGATGGCGGGAATGGGTCCAGAGGACATGGAAATGGCCATGATCTACGACTCGTTCACCGTCACCGCCGGGATCACCGCCGAGATGCTCGGACTCGCCCCCGCGGGCGAAGGCTTCACACTCTGGAAGGACCGCCACGCGGCGCCGGGCGGACGCCTGCCGATCAATACCAACGGCGGCGGCCTGAGCTTCAACCACTCCGGCATGTACGGCATGCAGCTTCTGGTCGAGGCATACCGGCAGCTCTCCGGCACCGCCGAAGACGGCGGCTTCTCCGGCGACCAGGGCAAGCAAACCAGCGCCCGAAGCTGTGTCGTCAACGGCACCGGCGGATCGCTTTCGACCACCGGCACCCTGGTGTTGGTCTCGGACGACTAACCAACCGTTCAGCCGAACGTCCCGCGAGGCCGCCCCATACTTCGAGTAGGAGCGGCCTCGTTCGTCTAACGTGGCGCGAACAGGACGAGAAGGGACACGCAATGTCAAACGTTGACGCCGAGCACGATCTCAACACCAAGCAGGGAATCACCTTTGTCTGGGCGCTGTCGCTCGTCGCCATGATCGGCATCGTGGCGGTGATTGCCGGCAGCGAAGTCGCGGGAGACATCGTCGCCAGCCAGATCGAGGCGCTGGCAGCCGGTTCGGTCAATGCGATCGGCCTCGTCGCCATCGGCGGCATCAACGCGATCGGCGTGATCTCGCTGGGCATGGTCAACTCGGTGGGAGTTGTGGCGATCGGCGGCGTCAACAGCGTCGGCGTCATCGCTGTCGGCGGTTACAACGCCACCGGGCTGATCACGATCGGTGGCGTGAATAGCTATTCGTTCCCATTCAACGTGTGGAGCGCGACCCTGTTCACCTGGAATCCGCGGATGAGTCGCCGGAGCTAGAGCAGACCTGGGTCGACGTTTGTGTTAACATCGTCCCCATACCGATCCCGGGGTGGTCCGACCGTCGAATGGACGGATTTGGGCCTGAGAACACACCCGCCGAACCTGACCCGGGTAATGCCGGCGCAGGGAGCGACGAGCCTCTCAGTCCGACCGCAGACCACCCACTGCAACGAAGGATGCGGTTGTGCGCGTTGTCTGCTCCATCGCAGGTTCCGATTCCTCGGCCGGAGCCGGGATTCAGGCCGACCTCAAGGCCGCTTCGCAGTTCTACGGCTGCTACTGCGCCACGGTGATCACCGCGATCACGGCGCAGAACACGCTCGGCGTGCAGGACGCATATCAGCTGCCAACTACGGTGGTGCGAGCCCAGATTGAATCCGTCTTCTCCGATCTCAATGTGGCGGTCGTGAAGACGGGCATGCTCGGCGACTCTGAGATGATCTGCGTCGTCGCCGACGAGCTCGGCGAACGACAGCCAGCCAAAATTGTGGTCGATCCGGTCATGATCTCCAAGAGTGGGTTCTCATTGCTCGCCGAGGACGCGGTTGATGCCTTCAAGCGTCGCATGATCCCGCTGGCGACGCTGATTACGCCCAACACGCATGAAGCGGAACGGTTAACGGGCATCTCCGTGGAGACCATTGCCGACGCGAAACGAGCAGGTCGCGCACTGCTCGATCTCGGCGCCCAGGCGGCGCTCGTCAAGGGTGGTCACCTGGAAGAATCGCCCGGAACCGACGTCCTCGTCACGCCGACCGAGGTTCACCTGATCGAGCGTGAATGGATTGAGACGAAGCACACGCACGGCACAGGTTGTAGCTACGCGTCAGCGATCGCTGCGCGGCTCGCCTATCCACAGGACTGGAGCCTGTTTGATTGCGTCGAGAGCGCCAAGTACTGGTTGACCGAAGCGATCCGCTACGGGTTGGATCTCGGTCACGGAGTTGGCCCCACCCAGCCATTCTGGGACCAGGAGCGGGGACCGTGGAATGACTGACGCCATGAAGCAGGTTGGACAGCTCCACGTCATCACCGACGAGGTGTTGCAGACTCGACTCTCGCACGCCGAGCTTGCGGCTGCGGCAGCGGCTGGAGGCGCCGACGTCGTCCAGTACCGCGAGAAACGACCGCGAACCACGCGCGAGATGATCGCGGTCGGCAAGCAGATGCGCGAGGCCTGTAAACGCTATGGCGCGACGCTGCTCGTGGATGACGGCGTCGACATCGCAGTCGCGGTCGGCGCCAACGCCGTCCATCTGGGACGAGATGATCTGCCGCCCGAAGTCGCGCGACGGATTCTCGGCCCCGACGCCCTGATCGGAGGCACGGCTAACTCTGTTGAAGAGGCGCGCCGCGTGGTGCGCCAGCCGGTCGATTACCTCGGTGTGGGACCAGTCTTCGGGACGACGTCGAAGGGCGATCGCGCCGCGCCGATGCTCGGCCTGGAACGATTTGCTGAAATCTGCAGCGCCGTCGACAAGCCGGTGATCGGTATCGGGAGCATCACGGTGGACCGCGTCGCTGCCGTGCTCGCCGCCGGCGCCTACGGCGTGGCCGTGCTGTCGGCGGTGGTCTGCCAGGATGATCCTGAGGCTGCTTGCCGTCAGTTCGCAGCCGAGATCGCGCGGGCGTGTTCGTGAGTGACTTCCGAACGACCGAAATCGCCGTCATTGGCGGCGGCGCAATCGGACTCTCCTGCGCCTTCGAGCTGGCCCGACGCGGCAAATCCGTCACAGTCCTCGAACGAGAGACACCCGGCTTCGGCGCTTCGAGCGTCGCGGCCGGAATGCTCACGCCCTCGTTCGAGGTAGAGTTGACGCCGCCGTCACTGGTGGAGCTTCAGCTCGACAGTTTGCGTCGCTATCCGCAGTTCATTCGCGATGTCGAAGCAGCCGCCGGCGTTTCCTGCGACTACCGCGACAACGGAACGCTCTGGGTCTCGCGCCACCGCGATGATGAGCTGGAGCTCGATCACCTCTGCCGAATTCAGGAAGCGCGCGGACTGCCTGCGAAGCGACTGAGTGGTCGTGAGCTGCGCCAGATGGAGCCGTATGTCTCGCCGCGAGCGATCGGCGGATTGCTCGTAGAGACCGATCACCAGGTCAACGCGCGCAGGCTGATTGCCGCGCTCGAGGCCGCCTGCGAGGCGATCGGTGTGAGAATCCTGCCTCACACCGCCGTTCGCTCGGTCAGCAGATCTCGCGGTCAGCTGGAGCTTCGTCTACAAAGTGCGCCAACCGCAGAAGCAGAATCGACGATGCGCGCCAATCAAGTCCTACTCGCGGCGGGCGTCTGGCTCGAGGATGGCCTGGTCACGCCGCTGCCAACATTGGGTATGCGGCCGATTAAGGGACAGATTGTTCACCTCACGGGCAATCTCAAGAGCCAGCAACTGATCGATCACGTGCTGCGCAATCGCGACATCTACATCGTGCCTCGCGCCGACGGAGAGCTGCTGTTGGGCGCGACCGAAGAGGAACAGGGCTTCGACTTGCGACCGACCGCGGGCGGCGCGCTCGATCTGTTGCGCTATGCCTTCGAGATCCTGCCCGGCATCTACGACCTCTACGTGAGTGAAATTGACGTCGGCCTTCGACCCGCCTTCTCGGACCATCTGCCGGTCATCGGACCGACCGATGTGGAAGGCATCTTCATCGCCAGCGGACACTACCGAGGCGGCATCCTGCTGGCGCCAAGCACGGCGCATTGGCTTGCCGAGACGATGCTATGCGGTCAGGTCGCAAGCGAGATTGAGCCGTTCGAATACGAACGACTGCTGCGCCGACCGCCTCAACAGGAGGCTGTCGGATGAATCAGCGCCAATCCTCTGCGGAGATTGACGAGTTGTGGGATGTCGCCATCCTGGGTGGCGGAGTGATCGGTCTCGCTTGCGCCTTCGAGCTGGCGCGCCGCCGACGCCGAGTGGTCCTGATTGAACGCGGTCAACCTGGCCAACATGCCAGCCGCGTCGCCGCCGGATTGCTCGGAACCGCCGCGTTGCCACTTGGCGATCAGGACGACCTCTTCCCGCTCAAGTTGGACAGTCTGCGCCGATATCCGCAGTTCATCGCCAAAGTCGAGTCGATCGGCCGGATGAGCGCGGGATACCGCGTCAACGGCACGCTGTGGGTGTCGAGAAACGCCGAAGAGGATGATCAGCTCGAACAGCTCCTGCAGGAGCGAACGCAGCGTCAGCTCAGATCGAAGCGCGTGACCGCGCATGAGATCGGTCTGCTCGAACCTGAATTGTCGGCCGACCTCGTGGGCGGCTTGCTGGTTGAGGAAGATGTCCAGGTTGATCCGAGACATCTGCTCGCTGCGTTGCAGCAGGCGCTGAGCGCAGTTCGAGTGAAGCTGCTCTCGCAGCGTGAAGCGACGAGCGGCGAATATGACGAATCGGCGCAGGCTTGGGAAATCCAATTGCGCAGCCAGACAGAGCCTGAGCACTGTGAATCGCTCCGCGCTCGCAACGTGCTGGTCACAGCCGGACCGTGGTGCGATCAGATCGTTGACGCCGCGAGCGAAGCAACGTCGCCGCTGTCCCCGACGGGAGTTGGACCGGTCAAAGGGCAACTGTTGCGCTTGCGAGGACCGCGCATGATCGGCCGTGTGATCCGCACGACGAACATCGACCTCGCGCAGCGCCGCGACGGCGAATTGATCGTCGCTTCAACGAAAGAGCCAGAGGCCGGCTGGGATCTGACGCCGACCGAGTCGGCCCGCGAAGAGCTGCTGTCCCGAGCCTCAGGCCTGATCTCACACCTTCGAGAGCTTGACCTGGATGAGCACAGCGTCGGATTGCGTCCAGCCGTCGGAGATCACTTGCCAATCATCGGTCCAGCGGGTCGTCCGGGATTGTGGATCGCGACGGGCCACTATCGGCACGGCATCTTGCTCGCCCCGGGCACCGCCTATTGGCTGGCTGAAGCGATGGAGTCCGGCCAGACCGCTGATCAGATCCCCGTCCAGATCGCGCCGTACGGCCTTGAGCGGCTGGGCACCCCACGTTCGAACTCGGAGGCAACAGCATGACTCAGTTGCAAGCAACGGTGGCAGTCACCCTGAACGGCGAGGCGATCAACCTGTCCCATGCGTTGTTGCCCGACGCGCTCTGCGAAATCGGATATGACCCGCAGCAGCAAGGCATCGCCGTGGCGATCAATATGTCGGTCGTGCCGCGCAGTGAGTGGTCAACGACGAACATCCGCGACGGCGACCGAATCGACATTGTCGGCGCGAAACAGGGCGGGTAGGCGTGTTGATGAGCTCAGCCAACCATTCCACCGACCAGGACAGCTGGACGCTGGCGGGCCGCCAGATGACGTCGCGCATCATCCTCGGCACGGCCCGGTATCCGTCGCAGGACACACTGCTGCAGTCGCTGGCGGCATCGGGAACGGAGTTGGTCACCGTCGCACTGCGACGGGTCAACGTCGGTTCGGCGGACGGCTCCGATCCAACCAATCTCTATACGCTCCTGACCGAGCGCGGCTACGGACTGTTGCCGAATACGGCTGGCTGTTTCACCGCGCCGGACGCCATCTTGACCGCCGAGCTGGCGCGCGAGGCGCTCGGCGTCTCGCTGGTCAAGCTCGAAGTGATCGCTGATGAGGAGACGCTGCTACCCGACACCGAGGGTTTGCTCGAAGGCGCGCAGGAACTGGTGCGGCGAGGATTTCAGGTGTTGCCATACACCAACGACGATCCGGTCACCGCTCGCAAGCTCGAGGATGTCGGTTGCTCGGCGGTAATGCCGCTCGGTGCGCCAATCGGTTCAGGACTCGGGATCCGCAATCCGCACAACATTCAGCTGATTAAGGAGCGCGCCAACGTGCCGGTGATCGTCGACGCAGGCGTCGGCACCGCGTCTGACGTGGCGATCGCCTTCGAGCTCGGCTGCGACGCGGTGCTGCTCAACACGGCGGTAGCGCGTTCGCGCGATCCGGTGCGGATGGCTCGCGCGATGAATGCCGCCGCTCGCGCCGGCCGCGACGCGTATCTGGCCGGTCGCATGCCGCGACGCTATTACGCCGACGCCTCATCACCTGCTGAAGGCATGATCTCGCCATTGGAAACGTCATAGCCGCGCTCTGCGGAGCGATGGCGACACGAGTCAGAAAAGGAACGTTGTGACTGAATCATCGCTCTCGCAGAGACTCTGGGAGTCGAACCGCGATCTCGCAGAGGCATGCTTGACGCATCCGTTTCTGCGCGGACTCGCCGACGGCACGCTGTCTGACGGGCGCTACGCGCTGTTTACGCAGCAGGATCATTTCTACCTCGACGCATATGCGCGCTCATACGCGTGGGGAGCGGTTCGCGCGCGCGACTGGGCGACGCGTCGGCAGTTCGGCCAGCTTCTGGCAGGCATTCTGACCGAGGGCACCCTGCACGAGCAGACCGCGCCGGAACTGGGAGTCTCGCTCGAGGACGTGCAACCGCTGCCGGCTGCGCGCGAGTACACGGACTTTCTGCTCGCGACGGCGTCGCTCGGCACGATCGGCGAACACATCGCGGCCATGGCGCCATGCGCCAAGCTGTACGGCTGGCTCGGATCGCGTTTGGCTGATCAACCGCATGACCAGCGCTATGACTTCTGGATCGGTATGTATTCGGGGAGTGACTATCACGAAAAGGTCGAACTGATTGAAGACATGCTCGATCAGCACGGAGACGACAGTGCCGAGGAGCAGATCAAGTACCGAACGGCGATGGAGCTTGAGTATCGATTCTTCGACTCAGCCTGGCGAAACGGAGCGTCCTGATGCAGCGACTCAAGTGGCTAAGCATTCTGTTTGGACTGGCATGGTTCGGGTTGCTGGCGCTGGCGTGCTCGGACGATCAGCCGCAGCAAGCCGAACCGCGTCAGCCTGACCTGATTCGCGTGCAGCTTGATTGGCTGCCAAACACGAATCACACGGGAATCTACGTGGCGATCGCGAAGGGTTGGTACGAAGAAGAAGGCATTGAGGTGGAAATTCTGCCTTACAGCGGAGTAGCCGGCGAGCTGCTGCTCGATCAGGATGTCGCTGATGTCGCATTTTCCTTCCCGACCTATCTGCCCGTGTTCCGAGCGGCAGGATTGGACGTGGTATCGATCGCGGCGGTGTTACAGACGAATCCGACCGAAATTGCCGTGTTGGCGGACGGCCCGATTACGCGTCCGCGCGACCTGGATGGAGGAACCTATGGCGGCTTCGGCGGACCGGCCGAGCAACCGCAGTGGGAGGCGGTCGTACGCGCCGACGGCGGAGAAGGCGACATCGCTGGCGTGATTCTCGACACCTCCGCCTATGAAGCGCTGTACGCCGGTCAGGTCGATGCGGTGGAACCCTTTGTCACGTGGGAAGGCATTGAGGCGAAGCAACGAGGGATCGAGCTGCGAACCTGGAAATATACAGAGTTCGGCATTCCCGACTATCCCGGCGTCGTGTTGGCCGCAACGCGCGATCGGATCGAGACCGACGCGGACGCGTTGGGCCGATTTCTGTCAGCGACCATTCGAGGCTACGAATATGCGGCATCAGATCCAGACGACGCAGCCCAACTGATGATCGATGTGGTCGGCGAGGACGTGTTCCCGAATCTGGAACTGGTCTTTGAGTCGGCGCGATTGTTGGCGGATGAGTATTACCTCGACGCGGATCGGCAGTGGGGATCACAGACACTCGACGATTGGCGGGGCTACACCAAGTGGTTGTACGAGCACGGTCTGCTGCTTGACGAGGATGGCGATGCCTTGACGGCTCCACCGGACTATGCGGCCCACTTCAACGGGGATCTGTACGAAGCTGCTCGCGAGTCCCTGAACTAGATGCGCCGACAGCGTGTTGCGTGTTGAATCGGTTAAGAAGAGCTTCGGCGAGCATGATGCTCGCGTTGAGGCGCTGGACGGCGTCTCGTTGCATGTGGACGAGGGCGAGTTCGTGGCGCTGCTGGGACCATCAGGCTGCGGCAAGACAACCCTTCTGCAACTGATCGCCGGTCTGGAGGAGGTCGACGCAGGCCGGATCCTCGTTGCTGGCGCAACACTCGAAGCGGCCGATCGATTACAACACTTCGGCTACATGCCTCAGAACGATCTGCTCTTTCCCTGGCGATCGGTGTTGGAAAACGTGTCGTTGGGATTGGAAGTGCAGGGCGTCGCAATGTCTGAGGCGCGATCGAGAGCGGCGGCGCTGTTTCCGCAGTTCGGACTCGGCGGCTTCGAGGATCGACGACCGCATCAGCTCTCCGGCGGGATGCGCCAGCGCGCGAGCCTGCTGCGGACCTACCTGTTGGGGCGACCGTTCCTGTTGCTCGACGAGCCATTCGGCGCACTCGACGCGATCACGCGATCACAACTCCAGGTCTGGCTGGCCGAGACGTGGAGTCGGATCGGCGGCTCTGCTCTGCTCGTGACGCACGATCCATTGGAAGCAGTGACGCTGTCAGACCGGATCTATGTGATGTCGCCGCGCCCGGGTCGGATTACCAACCTGGTGGCGGTGGAGCTACCACGTCCGCGCACGGCGCAGGCGGCTGAGTCCGAGGCGGCGCATCACCTGATCGATCTGCTGCGACGCGAGACTGAATCGAGATCGGTAACGCCGTGAGCCAGCGGTTTTCAACCCTGCCGCGCTGGCGTGGATGGATCTACGATGTCCTGGCGCCGCTCTCGTTGACATTGATCGTGCTGATCGGCTGGCAGATCTACGTCTGGCTCTCGGATATCCGACCGCAAGTCTTGCCAGGCCCGATCAGGATCGTGCGCGAGAGCGCGGAGTCCTTCGGCGTGATTGTCGAACATGCGCTGGTCACGTCGTTGGAGGTGGTGGTGGGATTCGCAATCAGCATCGTGTGTGCGCTCAGCCTGGGACTGATGCTGGACCTGTCGGCGCGCTTGCGACGCGCGATCTATCCGCTGATCGTGGCGTCGCAGACGATTCCGATCCCGGTCGTGGCGCCACTGCTGATCGTCTGGTTCGGGTTTGGCGTGATGCCGAAGATCATCGTGATCGGACTGTTCACGTTTGTTCCGATCGTGCTGGGGTTCGCTGCCGGACTTGCCGCGACCGAACGCTCAGCGACTGATCTGATGCGAACCTTCGGCGCCTCAAAGCGACAGATCTACCGCTACGTCAAGGTGCCAGCGGCATTACCAGACCTGTTCACCGGTCTCAGAATCGCCGCGATCTACGCAGTGTTGGGCGCCATCTTTGGCGAGCTCGCCGGCGCGACCGATGGTCTGGGCATCTTCTTGCAGCAGTCGCGGCTGTCCTTCCGCACCGACCTGGTGTTTGGCGCCATCTTTGTGATTGCCGGGCTGAGCTACTTGATCTTTCTGACGGTGGTGTTGCTGGAACGACGCCTGATTCCTTGGCATTTCGATCGGCGTCAGGCATGACGCCGCAACGCATGCCGCGTCTGATGCTGATTGCCGATCAGGCAGGCGCGCGCGATCGTCCATTGGACGAAGTGGTGTTGGGGGTTGCAAGGGCGATCGATGGCGATCTAGTTGTGCAATTCCGCGAACCTGAAGTGTCTGACGCTGAGCTATCAGCAACGATCGGCGCGATCCAACGACGAGCGCCTGCCAGAACTGCGTTAGTCGTGAACGGTCGGATTGGTCTGGCGCAGGCGCTGGAGATCGGGCTGCATCTGCCCGCTCGCGCCGCGCTGCCGTCCCGTGCGGATCAATCGTTGACGTTGCTGGGTCGATCGGTCCACGACGCTGCGGAAGCGCGACAGGCGCTCGATGACGCGGTTGATTACGCCGTGGTCGGCACCATCTTCGAGACCACGTCGCATCCTGGTCGGTCGGGAGCTGGGCTCAAGCATCTGTCTCAGATGTGCAAGCTGCTTGCCGAGACTCCCTGTTTCGCGATCGGCGGGATCGACGCAGCAACTGCTCCGTTGGCAATCGAAGCAGGCGCTTGGGGAGTGGCGGTGCGCAGCGCGATTCTGTCGGCAAGCGATCCCGGTCTCGCCGCGCGCCGGTTGCGCGATAGCCTGCCTGCATGACTACTGCGCCAACCATTCGCAACGTGATTGAAGGACGCGACCCTTCACGCGCCGCCTCGGTCCAACGTGCGCGCGCGATGCTCAACAACGGCCCCAACGCCCTCACGCCGTTGGCAGAGGACCTGCGCGACGCCGTAGCAGATCCTGCCGATGTCCTGATCGACCGACCGTCGCGCTTGCTCTACGCGACCGATGCGTCGCTGTACGAAATGGAGCCGGTGGCGGTCGTGTTTCCGAGAAGCGCCTCTGATGTGCGCGCGGCCGTGGCGGTAGCGCGATCGCACGGCGTACCGATCCTGCCACGCGGCGGCGGCACGAGTCTGGCGGGACAAGGCGTCAACCATGCCGTCACGCTGGACTTCACGCGCCATATGAACGCGGTGCTCGAGATCGATGCGCAGCGCCAGCTCGCTCGTGTGCAACCAGGACTGGTGCTTTCAGAACTGAACAAGACGGCGCGTCCGCTCGGGCTGCATTATCCGATCGACCCCTCTACGGCGAATCGGGCGACGATTGGCGGCGGCATTGGCAACAACTCCTGCGGCACCCACAGCGGTCTGTACGGCAAGACGGTCGATGTGGTCGAGTCGATGGATGTCATCCTCTCCGATGGCGTCGAGCTGCAGTTTGCGCAGCAGGACGAACGGCGCTTGCACGCGTTGATCGATGCGGGCGGTCGTGAAGGTCGGCTGTACCGCGATCTACGCGAGCTGGCGGAGCGCGAGCGCTCCGAGATCGGAGAGCGCTTCCCTGACATTCCGCGGCGAGTCTCCGGCTACAACCTGGACGCGTTGCTCAGTCCTGATGGCGTCAACCTGTCGCAGATGGTGGTGGGATCGGAGGGGACGCTGGCCGTTGTCACGGAGGCGACGGTGCAGCTTGCGCCGCTGCCCAGGCGCCGCGGCATTCTGGCGATGCATTTCCACACGCTGATCGAAGCGGCCGAAGCGACGGTGGTCGCGAATCGACGCGCACCGGCGGCGATCGAGCTGGTTGATGAGATCATCATTGAGCGATGCCGTTCCAGTGTCGGCTACGCGCCGCTCGCGGCGTTTGTAGTCGGCGAGCCGGGTGCGGTCCTGCTGATTGAGTGCTTTGCGGACCACGACACAGCGCTCAGCGACCAGCTTCACGCTATCCGCGACGATCTGGCGGCGCAGCGAATGGGATACGCAGCGGTGATCGAGACCGATCCGTCGGCGCAGTCGCGGATGTGGCAGATGAGACAGGCCGGACTCGGTCTGTTGATGTCGATGCACGGCGATCCGAAGCCGTCGGCCTTCGTTGAGGACACCGCCGTTCCGCCAGAGCGCCTGCCCGCGTTCGTCGCGCGTTTCGATGCGGCGGTGCGCTCTCGCGGCTTACGCGCCGGCTACTACGGTCACGCCGCGGCCGGCTGTCTGCACATCCGACCGGTCGTGAATGTGAAGGACCATGTCGGCCTGGAACAGACTGAATCGCTCGCCGCTGAGATCGCCGATCTGGTGATCGAATTCGGCGGATCGCTCTCAGGCGAGCATGGCGACGGCATCGTGCGCGGCGCCTTCATCGAGAAGATGTTTGGCGCTCGCCTCGTTGATGCGTTCCGGGAAACGAAACAGCTCTTTGACCCGGACGGGCTGTTGAATCCCGGCAAGATCATAGATACGCCAGCGTTCCAGGACAATCTGCGCCTGAGCCCGGAAACGGTCAACGCCGATCCGACCGGTTGGCTCGACTTCAGCAGCGAAGGCGGCCTCGCGCGAGCGGTGGAGATGTGCAACGGGCAGGGCGCCTGCCGCAAGTTCGATGGCGGGATGTGCCCCTCGTTTCAGGTCACACAGGACGAAGAGCACTCGACGCGCGGTCGGGCGAATCTGCTGCGTCAGATACTGAATGGCGCGATGCCGTTGGAAGAGATCGCCGGCGACCGCCTGCATGCGGCATTGGACCTCTGTGTGGAATGCAAGGCCTGCAAGGCAGAGTGTCCATCAGGCGTCGACTTGGCCAAGATCAAGTACGAAGTGCTTGCGCATCGGCATCAAGCCAACGGCGTCCCGCTACGCGATCGGGCGTTCGCCAACATCGCGACGCTGTTGAAGTGGGGCGCCCGTGCGCCAGGTGCGGCGAATACGATCGGTCAGTCGCTGCCGATGCGCAAACTGCTCGCTCGGCTCGGCGTCGCGGGAGCGCGACCGCTGCCGACCCTGGCGAACCAGACATTCGACCACTGGTTCCATCAACGCCGAGCACCGACGGCGACACGAGGCGACGTCGTCCTGTTCGACGACACGTTTACGAACTATGTGCATCCCGAAGTCGGCATTGCCGCGACACGGATCATTGAGCGCTTGGGCTATCGCGTCATCCGCGTCCAACAGCGAGCCTGCTGCGGCCGACCTGCTATCTCGAAGGGCCTGCTTGACCAGGCTCGATCGCTGGCGCAGCAGAACGTTGATGCTCTGACGACGCACACACGCGCCGACACACCGATCGTCGGTACGGAGCCATCGTGTCTGCTCACTCTGCGGGACGAGTATCCGCTGCTGCTGCGAAGTGAGGCGGCGTCCGAGGTCGCAAAACGCGCCTTCCTGTTTGATGAGTGGCTGGTTCGAGAGTTAGGGACATTGGAGGAATCGCAGACCATGCAGACCGAAGATCTCTTCGCATCCGCGAAAGGCGAGCGCGGTCAGCTGCTATTGCACGCGCACTGCCATCAGAAGGCGCTGTCGGGCACGGATCAGGCGCTGTCGCTGCTGCGAGCCGCGGGCTATGAGCCTGAGTTGATCGATAGCGGCTGCTGCGGCATGGCAGGATCGTTCGGCTTCGAATCCGAGCATTACGAGATGTCGCGCCGGATGGGCGAACAGCGACTCTTACCGGCGCTACGAGCCGCAGCGGAAGCGCCGATCGCCGTGACAGGCGTGTCGTGCCGGCAACAGATCGGGCATTTCACGTCGCGCGAGCCGCGGCACGTGATCGAGTACCTGGCAGACGCGATCGCGTGAAGGGCTGGTGCCGAGGGGCAGAATCGAACTGCCGACACCACGATTTTCAGTCGTGTGCTCTACCAACTGAGCTACCTCGGCTGACCGCCAACTCAGCATACACGTGAGCGGCAGGCATCTGCTCGATCTGTGTGGTCAAACAGTGTCGTCTATCAGTCTTGCGGCATGCTCTCGACGGTCGGCAATACGGCGGCGCGGACATGTTCGAAGACCGTCTCGATCGTGCCGCGCGCGTCCACGACGTCCCAGTCATAGCGATCGGCCATGTCCGACATTTCGCGGAGTTGAGCGCGCTGGTGCTGCATGAAGCCGTCGTAGATGCTGCGGTCGTGCAAGTAATCGCCGCCAGACTCCCAGAAATCGAAGCCGCGTTCCAGGACGCGCAGGACCAGGTCTTCCGCGTCAATGTCCAGGTAGATCACCTGATCCGGTACGAGAGCGAAGCCGTAAATCTGCTCGAGCCAGTCGCGTGAGGTTCCGCGCACGGTCGCCCGCGCAATGAGCGAAAAGATGTAGCGGTCGGCCAGCACGACCATGCCCGCCTGCAGGGCCGGCAACATGATCCGCTCGAAGCGGTCCCAGAAATCGGTTGCATAGAACAGGTTCAACGTGATCGGATCGAGCGTGTGCCCTTCCTTGGCCTGGTCGATGCCAGGTCCGACCAGCGGCGAGCGTCGCAGACCACTGTCAATCACGCCCCAGCCATTGGCCTCGAGGTAGTCCTTGAGGATGGAGATGATGGTGGAGCGACCGACGCCATCCGTACCCTCGATCACGATCAGGCGACCGGGCAGCCATTCCTGGTTGATGCCGGGCGGCGGCTCGCCGTAGAACTTGACGGCCGTCACAAGCCACCGCCCGCCGCCAGCGACGCAAAGCCGGTCTGGATATGTGTCGGCACTGACGAGAATTCGTGTTTCGGCATGTCAGCGAGCAACGGCTCGACCAACTGGCGCACCATGGTCTGCTGCTTGACCAGCGATTGTGAGGCATCGATCTGCGTGATATCGAACTCGTCGCAGAGCGCTTCGTATTCGCGCAGAATGCGCCCCTGAAAGATGCGGAAGGATTGCTGAACGTCGTCCGAGAGGCCGAGGTCCATGCCAGCTTCATAAAACTTGATCTCAGCCCGCGCGGCAGCAATGCGCCGAATCGACTCATCGAGCGAGACGTGGAAATAGAGCGCCAGGTCTGGCGGCGGCGCGAACGAGTAGAGCTGCCGCACCCATCGGCGATTCACCCCGCGCGCGGCGTCACGAGCGAACGCGGTATAGGTGTAGCGGTCGGCCAGGACGATCACGCCAGCTTGCAACGCCGGCAGAATCTGCGAATGCGTACGGCTGGCGAAGTCGGCGGCATGGACCAGGCTGAACGACATCGGCGTCAGCAGCTGGCGTCGCTTGCCGCGCTTGGTCGTGTCGCGCACAATCGGAGAGGAATTCCACTCCGTGAAGACCGTCACGTAGCCTTCGCTGCGCAGCCACTTGTGCAACAGATCGAGCTGAGTGCTCTTGCCGGAGCCGTCGATCCCTTCCACGATGATCAGTCGACCGGGGAGGTCAGAGAAGTCACTCACAGAGTCCACAGCGTCGTCCTTTCCTTGGCGCTGTGCAGGGCCAAGCGTAGCTGAACACATTCTAGGCTAGATGACTCGGTGACTGGATCGAGCTCGGCACGTGTTGGTGGATCCGTCTGGACGAAATAGGAAACATATAATCGTCTTGAGTCGCGCCGTCGGAAGGCATGGGATGGTGTACCGAATCAACGCCGTATCCCATCGACCTCGATGCCCTTGACGAAGTTGCGGATCACGCCTTGCGCTCAGGGATGACGCCAGACAGGAACACTCACGGAACGCGGCGAGGTACCGCTTGATCTCTGGCGAACGGCGGCATCTCGGCCGCCGCCCTGCATCTTGGTGCGGCCTCGCGCACGCCGGCGTCATGACTTGTTGCAAAACGCGACCGACCAAGGGGCCAGCGTCTGCGCGACTGAGATGACCTCCGCCGCGGCCAGCAATGCAACTAACGACAGACGCGTCGTCTCAAGCATCGGCGCGCAGTCAATGTCCTGCATCGCTGCCCAGGCGCGATCCCTCCGCGGCTCAGCGCGGCATACTGTTATCCAGGTGTCGGTGGTTCGTTAAGGCATACCCGCGGGCTCACATAGTGATCATCTGGGTAGATCACCGTCAACCGGAAGCCCGCGGCGCCCCCGCCGGTATAGAAGTCTATAGAATAATGGCCTCTGCCGGCATACCCCTCTTTATTGTAAACACTATAACAATGAATGTCATCAAGCTGAGTCTTCGTCAGATCGATGGCGGTCAGCGTCATGGTCACGCACTGCCCGGTGCTGGTCCGATCGGGATAGGTCGGCTGATCAAACGTAACTGGTTCCATACCCAGCGCGGACTTGATCGGAAGGATCATACCCGTAGCCAGCGCCGGTTTGAAGGCGTAGTACAGTCGTGGCGACATGCTAAAGCCATGATCGTAACCATGCCGGTTCGCGCATCTGCTGAGCGTGACGGAGGTCGGTTTGCTCGCATCACCAGCCGATGCGGCAGGCGAGTAGATCGTGGCCGTTGTGGCGCCGCCGTTCAGTACGGAGTAGCTTACGGTTGCCCTGCCATGGATATCGAGCTTCATCGGCAGTGATCTCGATTCCACGATTTCGCTCGTTCCTGTGATGTCATGTTGTAGAGAAATCCTGTACGAAAAGGGGATGTAGCATTTTCCGCCATCGCAGACTCTGCCCGGCATCTGGCCTGCGCTCCGAATCGTGACGCGTTGCGGTTCTTCCCAGTTGCTGGTGGTAAAGTCAAGTGAATGTGACTTGGCCAGCGTCGGCGCCTCGTCGGTGCCGCCAGTAATGAAATCGAAGGCAACTTCGTTGGCGGACTGCGCCGGACTGATGTTGACCGTGACATCGCTTTGCGGCTGCTTGTTGAGCTTGACGCCGTAGCTGGCCGATGCGGTTCCTGCGATCTTCAATTGCGAGTCATCGAAGATGGCCGCAAGCTCGTCGTTGTCCATGACCGTGCCGGTTGCCACATCTGCTGTCGTGTCCACGGTGTAGCCGGTTGACTGCGCAAGCCGCACGCCGTAGGTCCTTGAGTGTTGAGGATTGTCATCGTCTACGGTGGGGACGGTGATGTGCAGCTTCGCGCAGCGGGCCGGCATGTCAATGTGCCTCAACTCCTCCCGGCCGAGCGCATCGTTCCGCAAGTAGTACGACAACTGCATATCCTGCGTCGGCGGCGGATGCACGTCTACGCGGAAGGTGAGCGTTTGCCCTTCGGTGATCGTTTCCGTCGACCGGCGAAACCGAACCGTCGGCGTCGGTCGCGGATCGTAAGTAAAGGGAGCAATCACGTTGACACGGTACGACCGCGCCGATATAAAAGTCGCAGGGGTCGAGTTTCCACCGCCGTCGTCCCAGTAGTATCTGGACAGCCGCAGTAACGAATCGGAACCCTGAGCGTTGCCTCGGATCGTATAGCTGTGCGTCGCGCCGGGTGTCACCTGGAACGTGATACTTTCGGCGGTATTGGCCGACTGTCCGCCTGAGAGGGCAACGACCAACGGCAGGTGATACATCGCAGGCGTCGCATGTACGCCGACCAATGCGTGGGCTACATCCGGGACATCGGCCGGGTTGACATAGCTGCGAATGCGGTCGGCGAGAGGAACCAGTCGAAGGCTGATGTCCATCGACTCGCCCAGGCCGAGTGTGATCGGGCAGCTTCGCATCGCCGGTGTCCGCACGAAGTGCGGCACTGTGTCCTCGAACAGCGCTCGATTCCCGGTGTTAACAGGGTCCTGCGCCGCGGTGTCGATCAACGTCAACGGCAATGCCAGCAGAATCACAAGCGGGATCAGCCAGCGCCTCAATCGGAGCCTGCTGAACAACCGTGTTGACCCCGTCGCCAGGCGTCTCTGATCCACGATCAACTCCCCATCTACGAGGCGGCGTCCGCCTCAATCACACCAAATTCCAAATTTCCATCAGCCAATCTCGTCGCCAACACATCCTAGCTGATTGTGCAGAGCTTGGCTACCTTGCGGTATGGGCGTGTCCTGCTCCTCGGCTCGTTGCGGCGGCGTCCTCGATCTGAGCACCCCTGTGCGTCTCATTTCAACAAGATAAACCTGTCGCACCACTCGGGATAGGGCAGTGGCTAAAGGGGTGGGAGCGGCTCCCCGCTCGGTGGCGGGGACGGGGACTGCCCCGGCTTGATCGGTAACCCGACCGCGACGGCGACTGCGCCTGAGAGGGTCGTCTCGGGACGTCCGCCGCGTCCGATGCTGCCTCGCGCTTCGTTAGCCTCCTGAGATCGTGGCTGAGACCAACTCGCCGCTGTTGATGATGTGAGTCGTGGCGCCGTGAGTGATCTTGATCTCGTTGCCGACAGTACTGTCGAGCGGCTTCAGCACCACAATCTGATAGCGATCCCAGTTCTCGGAGGTGAAGCTGAGACTGGTTGTATGCAACTGCACGTCGACGCTATCAGACGCCGGGGCCAGCTCGATTTCTACATCGGACGATGGTCGCCGATCAAGCCGAATCCAGTAGGCGAAGAATGGTTGATCACCGAACGATCGCTGTGTGGGCTGGCGTATGTCGAGCCCGACTGTCGGTTGCTCTGTCACCGTGGCGAAGACAACGGGCCCGACCGGCGCGCCGCTGACGCCGTCAACGATATGCCCGATGCCGACCTGCTCGTCGTCGCTGTCTCCATCGGACTCGGCGGTCACGACGACTGCTTGAGGCTGATTCCAGTTCGCCGAAGTGAAGGATATCTCAGCCGGCGTCTTGATCGTGGCCTCATCCATACTGACGGGCCGGACGGTCACCGTTTGGTCGCCTGGATCGCTGTTGAGCGTCACGTCGTAGCTGAAGCTGCTGCCTTCAGCAAGCGTGATGGCAGTTGTACTGAAGCTGATTGGAGATTGCAACGGCTCCGATGACGGGACGGAACTTGACGTCTCAACCGCCACGCAGTCGCTTGGCGGCGGCGTCGACGTTTGTCCCGGCGGTGCTTCGTCGATGACGCCGAAGGAGTGTGTTTCTGAATAGTGGACACTGGTGAAGCCGCGGGCATTGTCCGGCGTCTCGACCAATTGCAAGAATATCCTAAACGCTTCCCTGCTCTCAGCAAGATTGTCCTCGAGGATGGGCAGATGAAGAACGTGACTACCCTCTCTCGTGGGCGTCAACGAGCAATCATAGTGACTGTTGCCGCCCACGAAATCTGCAAGGCTCGCGCTGTTGTAGAAGCCAGGGGTATTCGACCAGAATTGCAAATGGAGTCGAAGGCCAAATGCGCCTACGGAGACATTTCCATCTACATTAACGACGACGGCCAGATTGCTGCCTTCGATCCCTGAGTAAATCATTTCGACAAAGGTGAACTCGGTGCCATCGACGATCCTGCCGAGCGCATCGTAGTAGGCGAACGGGTTCAGAAACTTCACGCCGGACGGATGGTCGACCAACCACGCTTTGACGTGGATCGGCTCAACGGGTCGCGTCTCTGCGCCGGCCGTGGTTGGCACCTCAATGGTGACGGAGGATGCGCCTGAGGGAATGGTCACACGCTGGTCAATCAGCGGCGTATAGAATCGCTCGGCATCCCGTGGGTAGGCGCTGCGAGAATTGACGGCCAGGTTGATAGTCTGAGCGGCTATAACTGGAGTGAGACTCCTGTCAACGAGCTCCACATTATACGCGAGGCGCTCGCCCTTCATGACATCGTCGGCGTTGGTGATCCTGAGATACTGATGCGTACTCTCATCGGCGGGGTGAGGGCGTTCGTTCACGGTAATGAATCCCCAGTCACGATTGAGGATCAATCGACCATTCTCCATCCAGTAGATCGTGATCCATAAGGGACGAGGCTGAGGTTTGGTGCCTATTGTGGCGCCCGTTTTCGTGAAGATGCGCCGAGACACGCGCATGCCTTTGACTGTGAGGGCGAGCGGTAGCGCGTCTGCATTGAGGTCTTGGAGAAGGAGCGTCTCCGGCAGATGTGAAACCGGGTGTGTTACTGCGGAACTGGCGCCTGCGCCGGTGGTGTAAGAGACAAAGCCAGCGTCCCAGATGCAGTCGCAGTCTGCCTGGAGGCTGATCTTCGTTCCATCGGGCACGGAGACATCGTCTGCCAGCTCGATCTTGAGCGTAACGTCTTGCCCTTCGTTAATGCTGTATGCGTACGTCTTGCGGCTGTCGCCTGGATCTGAGTCGTCAGTGACGGCGCCGGCAGTGGCGGAGGAAATGGTGAGGGAATGCGGGGCAGACTCTTCGGCGTGACCAGCACCGAAGTTGACAATTAATGTAGTGGCGACTGGCGCAACGATCGCCAGTGCGAGCAGTGCGAAGAGGCGGTAGATGTGGTTTGGTGTAGTGAAAACGCGCTGAAAGAACATCATCCGCTCCCATCTGAGGCTCGTGCGAGCCGATCGTTGCTCCCGTTGGTGGCATCTTCGTCTCGGCGTAGGGTACTGGTTGTCGACTTGCTTGTCCAGGTGTTCGGATTGGCAGGTGGGATGTGGAGGCAGTGCCGACGCACCTTGGCGGCGGGTGCCCTGCGGGTAACGACGTGGGCTGCCGTCTCGCGCTGCTGCTGATCGCATTGAACTTCCTCGCCGAAGCCATCCTCGACGGCTATGGCGGCGAAGTGATGTTGGGCCTCGACTGCGAGCAGGGGCGGGTCCCCGCTCGGGGACGGGGACGGTAGGGAGCGGTGCTGTCCGTCAACCGTTCCCGACTTGGTCGGAGACCTGCCCACTACGGCGTGTGCAGAACGGGTCGCAAGCCTGGATGGCTCTGCGTTCGGGCCGTGTTGGGAACGCTCTCGCTCGGCGCTCGCACGGAGTCCTCTGAGGGAGATTGACAACGCAATTGCTGATCGGCATACTACTCCTAATCATGGCAATACCGCAGTACAGCCATACATGGAAGAGGTTCCTTTGAGTTCGCGAAATGAATGGCAACGGATCAAGCAACGTCACGTCAGTCGGCGATCGCTGTTGCGAGCGTCGGCTCGCGCCGGCATTGGCGCGGGCGCCATCGCGCTGATCGGCTGTGGCGACGATGACGACGACGGCGCGCAACAGCAGGCTGTGGCTCAGGCGCAGCAGCAACAAGAGCAACAGGCCGCGCCAGCCCAGCAGCAACAGCAACAAGAGCAGCAGGCGGTGGTGGCGCAGGCGCAGCAGGCCGGCGATGGCCCGAAGCAAGGCGGCCGGCTGATCGCGGGCGACACGACCAACTTCGAAGACGACGTTACGCTGCCATACGCGATCGCCGAGGGCCGCTTCACCCAGCCGCCCGACGCGGCCATTTGGGACTGGCTGGCGCAACGCGGGGACACGCTGGAGCCGGAGCCTCGACTTGCGGAATCGTGGGAGCAGAATGCCGATGCCACCAGCACGATCTTCAAGCTGCGTCCGGGCCTCGAGTTCCACAACGGCAAGCCGCTCAATGCCGAGGCCGTCAAGCTCAGCTTCGAGGCGATGAACTACGAGAGCACGCCGAACAGCCAGGTGAGGGGGCTCGCAGGCGTGTACCTCGAATCGATCGACGTGATCGATGATGTGACGGTGCAATTTAACCACGCGAATTGGCCGGGGCCAGTGATCTACGACCTGATCACATTCGCGCCGATTGCTGACGCCGACAACATCGCGGATCTGGCCGCAATGAAGGAGGTCAACGGCAGCGGCGCGTTCAAGTTCAGCTTCGAGGAATGGGAAGCGGGCGCGAAGTGGGTGGCGGTGCCACACGAGAATCACTACGTGCAACCGCACCTTGACGCGATCGAGTATCGCAAGATTGCGGACGAGGACACGATTGTGCTGGCCCTTGAGAGCGGGGAGCTCGACATGGCCGCCATTCCCCTACCGCAGTACAACCGCATGAGCGAGTTAGAACACCTCTCTACCTTCGTCGGCGCTGTTGGCGGATACTGGGTCGTCGGGCCGACGCAGACGGCACTCGGCGGCGGTCACCCGGCGAATGACGATCCGCGCTTCCGGCGTGCGCTGCAAAAGGCGATCGACAGAGAGCGTCTCCATGAGGATGTCTTCTATGGCGTCATGCCGATCGTGAACCAGATGTGGCCGCCGCACTCGAGTGCGTATGACCCGCAGTACGACGACCTCGCCTATGACCCCGAGGGCGCGAGAGCGCTACTGGAAGAGGCTGGCCTCGTGGGCACGGAGTTGGACTTGCATATCTTCGAGGGCTGGCTCCCTGCCGGCGCGCCGGAGATCATTCAGGCGGACTTCAACGCCATCGGACTCGATGTCACGATCAAGGTGATTGACCGGGCGGAATGGATCGAGCTGTTCCTGGCCGGCCAGATGCCTGGCTTGTACATGGCGAGCACGGGCTTCTTCTGGATGGAGCCCGAAACATTGCCGAACATGAACTATCAGTTTCGGCAGCCGGTGAACGCCGTGGCCGAGGTATCGGATGCCTATGTTTCGATCATTGAGGGCTTTGCTTCGCGGCCGACGCCCGCCGAGCGTCAACAGCTCTTCACCGACTGGAACGAGCTCTACGCTGACGCACCCTGGTTGCTCCCGTATGCCGGCGCTGCCAACGTAGGGGCTTACAACCACGACCGTGTGGGAGGGTTCTACTCCCAGATCGTTTCAGGAAAGGTCCACAAGGAAGACCTCTGGCTCAAGGCCTAGTCGATCGGTCGGATTCGTCAGGGCCTCCGGGAGCGTTCAGCGGTCGCTCGTCATCATCTATTGATGACGGCCAGTCGTTCGGCATCAGTGCCTGCCGAGTGCGCTAGGTCCGGTACCGCAGGATTCGGTATGGTCGGCTGTCAAAGGAGCGTCATGTATGGGTTCGTTCCTGATCCGCCGCCTCGGTCAAGGCATCGTGACGGTGGTATTGGCCAGTGTCCTGGTCTTCTTTGTCATGCGCTTGATTCCGGGGGACCCGGCGCTGCTGCTCGTCGGAGTGGATGCCAGCGCCGAAGATATCGAGCAAGTGCGGGAACGGCTCGGGCTCAACGAACCTCTGGTTGAGCAGTACGTCAATTGGCTGACCGGCGCGGTGCGGGGTGACTTCGGGCCGTCATTCACGAAGGGCGCCGAAGTGGGCCACCTGATGAGGGTGGCCGTCCTACCAAGCGCGGAGCTCGCGGTAGCCGGGTACCTGTTTGCGCTGGCCTTCGGCATCCCGCTTGGGATCATTGCCGGCCTGAAACCTGGCGGGCCAGGCGATTACGCCGCCACCGGTTTCACCATGTTCACGCTGGGCATCCCGAATTTTGTGCTTGGCATCCTCCTGATCTGGGTACTCGCGGTGCTGCTGGGTTGGCTACCGATCACCGGACGAGTCGGGATCGATGAGGATCCCGTTGAGGCGCTCAAGTTCCTGATCATGCCCATGATCGCCGTGGGCGCGGGGACCGCGGCGGTGCTCGCCCGATTCGTGCGAGCCTCGATTATGGAGACGCTGAACCAGGATTACGTGCGGACGGCACGCGCGAAGGGATTGCGAGAGCGGTCCGTCGTGATGCGACATGCGATGCGCAATGCGCTGATCCCGGTGATCACCGTTGCGGCGCTGCAGATCGGCTTCCTGATCTCCGGCGCGGTGATCGTTGAGGTGGTGTTCGCGCGGCCAGGCTTCGGGTCGCTGCTGATTGGCGGCGTCGTGGGCAGGGATTACCAGTTGATCCAGGGCATGCTCGTGGTGCTGGTCGCGGTCTTCGTGGTGGTCAACACGCTTGCCGATGTCGCCTATGGGCTCGCTGATCCGCGGATTCGGGTGAGCTGATGGCTCACGCACCCGAACGAGTACCTGTCTTCCGTAATGAGAGCCTTCGTGCGCGCGTGCTCGTATTGCGCCAGCAGTCACAGTGGTTCGACGTCGCATACCGCGTGGCCCGGGAGCGGCGAGGCCAGATCGCGTTGGTGATCCTCGGCGTGTTCCTGGTCTGCGCCCTGTTCGCGGATTACATCGCTCCGTACGGCTACGACGAGCAACTGCGCGGCGCGAAGCTCTTGTCGCCCTCCTGGGCTCACCCGTTCGGCACCGATGAAATCAGCCGCGACCTGCTCAGCCGCATCATCTTTGGCATCCGGGTCTCGCTGTTCGTTGGCGCCGGATCGATCGCGATCGGGATGCCGATCGGCGTCGCGATCGGCTACACGGCGGGCTATTTCGGCAGCTGGGCGGACGCGATCGCGATGCGGTTGATCGACACGATGTTGGCGTTCCCAGGGATTCTCACCGCGCTCGTCGTGTTGGCTGTTCTGGGGACGGGCACGCGAGAGGTAGCGATCACGCTCGGGATCGGGGCGGTCCCGGTCTTCGCGCGCCTCGCGCGCGGGCAGATGCTGCAAGAAAAGGAGCGCGACTATGTGATGGCGGCGCGCACCCTGGGCGCGGGCCCGGTGCGGATCATCATGCGACAGATCTCGATTAACACCCTGCCGCCGCTGATGATCCAGGCGGCGCTGTACATGGCGTTCGCGGTGATCGCCGAGGCATCGCTGAGCTTCCTCGGCTTGGGCGCATCGCGTCCGACGGCGACGATCGGGCTGATCCTGAACGCGGCCAGGCCGTTCCTCACACTCGGCGCATGGTGGTTCATCTTGACGCCGATCGCCGCGCTCGCGCTGCTGCTGATCGCGCTGAACTTCCTCGCCGACGCCATCCTCGAGGCGACGAGTCCCTATGTGCGAAACAAATAGCCGAGCGCTAACCCTCGAGTATCAGCTGCGTCAATTCGTCGGGCATGCTCAACATGGGGTAGTGCCCCGTGTCCAGTTCATGCCAGCGCGCGTTGAGCGTCTCCGCGCAGCGGCGTTGGTGCGGCTCGCCAGGATTCGGCGCCTGGCGGCAGTAGATCACGCTTGCCGTCCACGATTGATCCCAGAACGACGTCAACTCGACCGGCTGATCGAAGACGGCGACCGGGTGCAGGCCGAAGCGTTCGGCAGCCCACGCCGCCAGCTCGGGATCGATGCTCGATCGCAGCGTGTCGAGCATTGCGCCCGGCGCCGGGCCGGTGACGCTCTCGGTCGACACGGCGGCAGAGGCGGTCACGATGTCCCGTATGGTCTCGCCGTCGTAGAGCGCGAGGGCGTCGGCGAAGGTGAGTCGCTGAATGCGCTGGCGAGCGAGTTCCGCAACCTTCGCGAGCACCATGCCCCCCGACGACGTGCCAACCAGCACGACATCCGTCAGGTCCTCGTAGCGCAACAGCTCAACGATCTCGTTTGCCTGCGTTTCGGTTGTGATGCCGGGACGGGCCTGAGCCGAGCGTTCGGCGCAGCCGTCAAGCGACGGCGCGTACACGTGGTGACCGTCGGCGCGGAGCCGGGTCGCAATCTGAGTCCAGATCCAACCGCCCTGATATGCGCCATGGATCAGTACGAATGTGGCCATTGGAGCAACCTTCCTGTACCTCGATCTTCAACCAGAGGGCGCGCAGGGTGATACGCAGCATGATACGAATGGACGCCCGTTGCTGATTCCCTGACTCGTCCGCGATTCGGACAGCACAGTCGAAGGTTCAGTCAAAGGTGATGACGAAGCGGCCTCGGTGGCCTCCCTGCTTGAAGAGGCGATGGGTTTCGGCAGCCTGTTCAGCGGGATAGGTGGAGTTGACGCGCAGGCTGACCTGACCGTCCTCAACCTGTTGGCGCAAGGCGTCAAGCAGATCGGCGCGACGGTCGTAGGTGAAGACCATCGTCACATGGAAGGCGATCCCGCGTTCGCCACTGTCAGGTCCACGCCAGCCGCGCACGCTGGCGTACTGTCCGCCATCCTTGATTGCTCCAACGGCAAGCTGATTCTGGACGGCGCCGTCAGCGAGGCCGTCAACGCCGCCAGGGATCACGCGGCGGATCTGATCGGAGATGTCGTCGCCGCGCGGCACGATGATATCCGCGCCAAGATCGTTGACGAGTTGCATATCCCGCTCTGCGGCGTCGGCGATCACGGTGAGGCCGTCGGCCTTGCCGAGCTCGACCATGTAGCCGCCATAGCAACCAGCCGAGCCGGTTACGGCAAGCGTCTGGCCAGGTTGGAGCGCCATCTGGTCAAGCGATTGGCGGGCGGTGAGGGCGTTCATTGGCAATGTGGAGGCCTCAGCATGGTTGGCGCCAGCTGGCGCGCGAGTGACCGCGTCCGCCTGCAGCACGATGCTCTCGCGGTAGGCGCCGTGGCTGCCGCGCGGAATCACCATCGCCATGACGGCGTCGCCGACTGCCAGGTTGGTCTCGGTGTCGGGTCCGACCTCGTCGATCACGCCAGCGGCGTCCATACCGGGAATGTAGGGCGGAGGTCCGGAGGCGCGAAGCGCGTCTGCCCGCGCGCCGCCGCGGATGAACGTGTCGGTCGGATTGACCGTGGCGGCGTGAACTCGCAGTCGCACCTCGCCGGGGCCGGCGTGTACCTCTGGCAACTGCACCACCTGCAGCGCCTCAGGTCCGCCAAATTCGATCACGCCTACACCACGCATGGTTCACTCCTTCAAGCAGCGGCAGTATCGGAATCTCCTGCCAGCAATGTGATCAGACTAGGGCCTCATCACATTGCGATCAGCGTGTCGTAGGGGCAGGGTCAACGTCGATTCGACGGGAGCGGCACGGCGCGTGACCAATCCGAGGCGGCGCAGCAGTTCGTGGCCGCAGGGTGCGTCGTGGCGCTGTCCGGGTGAGAGGCCGATGATCAGCGGGTCGCGGACGCTGGCTGCGCAGCTCGTTGCTCGTTCTGTCAGCTCCAAACCAGAGCGATGAACCGACGTAAAGGAGTCTGGCGAGACCGATGCGCAATCAGTGACGGACACCGAAGCACCGGTTTGGGAGCCGGCGCCGAAGAGCAATCGTCCGTAACAATGCTGGGCTCCGTTACAACGTTAACTTCCCTGACTTCCTCGATGAAGATCGGCGGACATTAGTCTTCTTGGACGCTGAGGAAGAATACGTTGATGCCGCTGGACGATCAATAGTGCTGCGAATGTACTGCCAGCGGTGGTTCGTTGGTTCGAGTCACGAGAAATTCTTCCAGATTGTCTATCGCCCCGTAACGGAGGAAGTTAAGTACTCGGTGCGAACCCGTGTAGACGACGGTCAATGGACTAAAGCAATGTGGCCCTTTCAAGTCTATGATCGGGGCGCAAATGTCAATCCGCCGCTCGAATACGAGCGCCTACGCAGCGGGACGAGCTGGAGATCGAACTTCCATTGACTCCGATCTCGCGGTTTACGTTCGATTTGGAGGCCTTCTTCGGTACACCAGTCGAGACAAACACGACAACTGCGCGCCGGGCAGACGAGGTCGCCCGTGCTCGACACCTACGGAAACGTCGAGACCGACGACGGTTCCAACCTTACTCTGGGCACTTGTGCAGGTGCAGGATGCCGGTCCATCCATAATACTCAGCCAAAGTGTTGACGATGAGGCGGCTTCGCCGAGTTCCATTTGCGAGTTGTTTGCAACAGCGTGGTAGCGGAGTTGGAGCTGTCTGGGACAGGATCGACATGGTGGGCATCCTCCAGATCCATAGGAGTGAGCTATTCAGTGGACAGTGGGCCGGTCACGCATGAGGCGTGGGCTACTTTCTGGTCGGACGCTGGCACCATCCTCCATAGCCCTGATCACGACGCAACGGTCCTGCAGAGCTGGCGGAACGGACAGGCGCTGACAGTTACGTTTACGTTGCACGCGCGCCGCCGTACACCAGGCAGGTCGATTTGGCCGCCATCTTTAGTACCCCGGATCAGTCGGCGATGGATGTGTGCCTGGCCAAATCGGGTTCCTGATCTTGCAACGCCGGCCTACGAGAAATTGGGCGCACCGTCTGGCGATCCGCTCTATTCGATCGGGATGCGGTCCGACAGACACATGTCTTTGACCTGTATGTCAAGCGAGGCAGCCGCCGACATTGGAAATCACCCTCAGCGACGGGCGGCGCTGGTTGTTCGTCGGCAACTGATGGTTCGTGCGCTTGCCGACGTTCGGCGTGTCGCTCATGTTGATGTCGCTTAACGTCCTGGCAGACTCGGTAGTGGAAGCGATCGACCCGCACCGACGCCATCGTGAGCTATTGCCTGGACATCGTCTGACGCTGGCGCGCCGCTGTTGCCTGAAACGCAGCGTCACCCTGGTAAGGCGTGATCTCGATGTCTACGGTGTGGATCTCCCCCTCGAACTCGAACGGTGGATCGTAGTTGTCTCCGACCGGGGAGCGGCGGTCGGCGCCGATGTCGGCTTCGCCGTGTGCGAAGAGTACTCGCCGCTGCAGCACTGCGACCTCGCCCGAGCCAACATTGCGGCCGTCAATCGAGAGGGTGACCTGTGCTGGTCCGCTCGGTGCGTCGCTCTGTAACGCCACCCCGACGACGCAGTCGCCGACCGGGAGCGCCACATCGGATTTGATCCGCGCCCAATCGTCGTAGGCGTGGTAATCGAAGTGCAGGTGGTTGTGCTTGAGATAGAAGGTGACGCCGGTGTGAATGGAGCCGCGATTGAAGATGACGCCTTGCGCTTCTGGCGTGTCGCGAGAGATCGACGCCTCGATCGTCCAGCTGCCGAGGTCAAGGGCGGGCGACACCTCGACCGGCAAATGCGCGATCGGAGGTGTGTAGTGATAACGAAGTCCAGCATGCGGCGCGCCTGGTCGTTGTGACGGCTGGTTAATCTCCAGCGTGCGATCATCCAGCGGCAGCACGCCATGTCGGCCGGCCTCAACCCACCAGCGATCGATCAGCGCCCGCAGTCGCTCGGGCTCCGCTTCGGCGAGGTTGTTCGACTCGGAGAAGTCCTCGTCGACGTGGTAGAGCTCCCACTCATCGTCCGACCATTCGGTTCCGCGTCGGTGCCTGGTGACCGCTTTCCAACCGTCAGCCCAGATGCCGCGGTGTCCGATCATCTCGAAGTACTGCGCCTCCTTCGGGGTGGGACTATTGGGCTCGTCGAAGGCGTAGGCGAAGCTGGCGCCGGCAATGGGAATCTGGTTCTGCCCGCGACGCTGCTGCGGAGGCTCGACGCCGAGCGTCTCCAGGACGGTGGGTACGACATCGGTGACGTGGTGGAACTGATGGCGGATGGCGCCGCGATCGGTGATGCCTTGCGGCCAATGCGCGATCAGCGGGACGCGTACACCGCCGCCGTGCGTGTTCTGCTTGTACCAGCGCAGTGGCGTGTTGCCAGCCTGCGCCCAACCCCAAGGATAGTTCGAAGCTGAGCGCGGCCCGCCGATTTCATGCAGACGCGACTGCACTTCGTCAAGATCGTCGAGTGGTTGAAAGACGCGCGGTTCGTCTGATACGCCCTGTGGTCCGCCCTCTTGCGACGCGCCGTTGTCGGCCAGCAGGAGGATCAGCGTGTTGTCGAGCTGGCCGGACGAGTCGAGGTAGTCGAACAATCGACCGAGTTGGGCGTCGGTGTGCTCGAGGAATCCGGCAAACGCCTCTTGCAGGGCGAGCGCGAAGCGGCGCGCGTTGTCGGGGAGATCGTCCCAGGCCTGGACGCCGCGGTTGCGCGGCGCGAGCTCGGTCCCCGCTGGCGCCACGCCCATTTCCAACTGACGAGCGAACCATTGCTCGCGGATGGCGTCCCAACCGGCATCGAACGTTCCGCGATAGCGCTCGATGTACTCCGCCGGCGCCTGATGCGGCGCATGCGTGGCGCCGAGTGCGAAGTAGAGGAAGAACGGCTGCTGCGGATAGATCGATTGATGATCGCGCAGGAATCCGACGGCGTGGTCAGTCAGATCCTCACTGAGGTGGTAGCCCTCTTCGGGGCGCTTGGGAGGTTCGATCAGATGGTTGTCGTGGACCAGCTCCGGATAGAACTGATCGGTTTCGCCCGAGAGGAAGCCGTAGTAGCGGTCGAATCCACGCTGCAACGGCCAATCATGGAACGGTCCGGCCTGGCCCATCGAGTCGATTGGACAGAGGTGCCATTTGCCGACCGCGAACGTCGCGTACTGCTCGTCCGAGAGCAGCTCCGCCAGGGTTGCGGCATTGCGAGGGATCGCGCCGCGCATATGCGGGAATCCGGAGTCGAACTGGGTGACGGCTCGGATGCCGACCGTGTGATGGTTGCGTCCGGTCAGCAATGACGCACGCGTCGGCGAACAGAGCGGTGTGACATGGAAGTTGGTGAACCGCAGACCGTTCGCTGCGAGCCGATTGATATTCGGCGTCTCGATCGTGGAGCCGTAGCAGTTGAGATGGGCGAAGCCCATGTCGTCGAAGAGGATGATCAGCACGTTGGGCCGGTCCTGAGGCGCGGTCGGCAGCGGCGGCCACCAAGGCTCGGAATCGCGAAACGTGCGGCCGATTGTTCCCTCGAACGCTTCATTCGTCGTCATGGCCAAACTCCTTTAGTCCAATGGTCGAACGCAACGGAATCCAGTGTTGCTGGTGGCGCTGTCCGGGGTCAGCGCCATACGCGCCGCAGTGCGATACCGCAGACAATAGCTCTTATGGCAGAGAAAGCTGCCTCCCTTGAGCACTTTCAGGTCGCCGTGGGGCGGACCGGTTGGATCGATCGGCGCCGCCGGATCGTGAATGACATCGAACCAGTCGGCGCACCACTCCCAGACATTGCCGGTCGTGTTGAACAGCCCCAGCCCGTTTGGCTCATAGGCCTTGACCGGGCAAGTGCCGTACCAACCGTCTTCGAGTGCGTTTTCGATCGGGAAGGCGCCCTGCCAGACGTTCATGCGATGCTCGCCGTCGGGCGTGAGATCGTCGCCCCAAGGGTAGGGTTGCGATTCCAGGCCGCCTCTGGCTGCGTACTCCCATTGCGCCTCGGTCGGGAGCGCTTTGCCAGCCCAGCGAGCATATGCGACCGCATCGTTCCAGCTGATATGTGCGACGGGGTGATCGAGGCGTTCGTCAATGCCGGTCAGCGGGCCTTCAGGATGTTGCCAGGACGCGCCGTCCACCTGACGCCACCAAGGCGCATCGGCGGCGGCGCGCGTTGGCGGAAAGTCGTCGGGCAACAGTCCGGCGAAGACAAACGACCAGCCGATCAGCTCCGACTCAGTGCGATATCCGCTGTCATCGACGAAGGCGGCGAAATCGGCGTTGGAGACGGCGCAGGCATCGATCTCGTAGGTGGTGAGTTCAATCTGGCGTAGCGGGCCTTCGCCGTCACCGGGATACGAGAGATGGTCAACCGAACCCATGAGGAATGAACCGGCAGGGATAGTTTGCATCCGCTCGACCTTCCTCCCCCTCGCAGGGGGAGGTGCCCCAAAGGGGCGGAGGGGGTCCATCGGACGCTCCCCTCTGTCACTCCATGACGTCTCCCCCCGCGAGCGGGGAGAGAAATCGTTAGCCGTTGGCGAGCAGCAATTCACTTTGGACGTATGCATCATTTTGGGCGTACAGGCTATTGCTGAGCCATCAGCAGCTTGAAGGCATTCCTGGCAGCCTCGTATGCCGCGCCCGATTTCGGGTACGGCGTGACTTCAAGGGTCAACTCATGGATCGTTCCCTGGAACTCGAACGGCGCCTCGTAGGAGTCGGTGACCGGCGACTTGCGGTCCGATCCGATGTCCGCGCCACCTCGACCACCGAATCCACCGCGCACGAGGAACGGCACTTCAGCCTCCGCGACACGCTCACCGTTGAGGCGGAGGCTGACCTGACCCGGCGCGGAAGGCGCTTCGCCGTCCATGCTCATGCCGATTGCGCATCTTCCGTCCGGTAGCTCGACTTGCGACGCAACCTGCGTTACTTCGGTAAACGCGTTGTAGTCAACGCGCAGGCGGTTGTCTTTGATGTAGAAGCTGATTCCGCCCATGACCGATCCACGGGCAAAGATCACGCCGTCGCCGAGGCCGTCACGTTCGATGTCGGCATCGAGCGTCCATGATCCCATGCCAATGGCTGGGGCGATCTCGCCTGGCAGGTGGGAGACCGGCGGTGTGTAGCGGTACTTGAGACCGTTGTGCGGGCCGCCCGGACGCTGAGTCGGCCCGCCGAGCTGAAAGCTGCGGTCATCAAGCGGCAGCACGCCGTAGCGACCGGCCTCGATCCACCAGCGGTCAATCAGCTCGCGCAACTTCTGCGGCTCTTCGGCAGCGAGGTTGTTGGACTCGGAGAAATCCTCGGCGACGTGGTACAGCTCCCACTCATCGTCGGACCACGGGTCGTTCTTCAGGTGCCGCGTGACCGCTTTCCAGCCGTCAATCCAGATGCCGCGATGGCCGAGCATCTCGAAGTACTGCACCTCTTTCGTGGTGCCTGCGTTGGGGTCGTCAAAGGCATAGGCGAAGCTGGCGCCGCTGACTGGCAACTGCGGCAGTCCGTGGTACTCATCCGGCGCGGTCGCCTGGACCGATTCCAGCACGGTCGGCATCACGTCGCTGACGTGATGGAACTGTCGGCGGAAACTGCCTGCGTCGGTGATCCGGTCGGGCCAGTGGACGATCAATGGGACGCGGACACCGCCGCCGTGCGTGTTCTGCTTGTACCACTTGAGCGGCGTGTTCCCGGCTTGGGACCAGCCCCAGGGATAGTTAGGCGAGCTGCGCGGGCCGCCGATCTCGTGCAAGCGAGATTGCGCCTCGTCAACATCATCTAGCAACGGCTGACCGTAGCGGGCCGTATCGGATACGCCCTGCGGTCCACCCTCCTGGCTGGCGCCGTTGTCGGCCATGAGCAGGATGATGGTGTTGTCGATCTGGCCCGAGTCTTCGAGATAGGCGATCAGACGGCCAATCTGCTCGTCGGTGTGGGTCAGGAATCCGGCGAACGCCTCCTGGAACGTGGCCAGAAAGCGCTTCATGTTGGGCGAGAACTCATCCCAGGGCTTGACGCCGGGATTGCGAGGCGCGAGCTCGGTGCCCTCGGGAATCACACCCAGCTTGAGTTGTCGGGAGAACCACTCCTGGCGCACCTCGTCCCAACCCTGGTCAAACTGGCCGCGATAGCGATCGATGTACTCCTGCGGCGCCTGGTGCGGCGAGTGCGTCGCGCCGAGCGCGAAGTAGAGGAAGAACGGTTGCCCGGGGTAGACCGACTGGTGGTCGCGCAGGAATCCGGTGGCATGGTCGACGATGTCCTCGGTGAAGTGGTACCCGTCTTCTGGAGTCCGAGGCGGTTCGATCAGGTGATTGTCGTAGACGAGGTCGGGGTAGAACTGGTCGGTCTCACCGGAGAGGAAACCGTAGTAACGGTCGAAACCGCGTTGCAGGGGCCAGTCATTGAACGGTCCTGCTTGCGAGCATGTTTCGGACGGATTCAGGTGCCACTTGCCGACGGCGAATGTCGCGTAGTTCTCGTCTCGCAACATCTCAGCCATTGTGGCGGCATGGCGGCTGACAGCCCCGCGCATGTTTGGATAGCCCGGGTCATAGCTGGAGATTGAACGCATGCCGACCGTGTGATGATTGCGTCCAGTCAACAACGATGCGCGCGTCGGCGAGCAGAGTGCTGTGACGTGAAAGTTGGTGAACCGCAACCCATTGGCAGCGAGGCGGTCGATGTTCGGCGTCGCGATCGTCGATCCGTAGCAGCCCAGATGCGAGAACCCGGTGTCGTCGAACAGGATCACGACCACGTTGGGGCGATCCTGCTGCGCGGTCGACAGCGCTGGCCACCACGGTTCCGATTCGCGGAAGGTCCGTCCGATCACGCCGCCAAAGTCTTCATGCTGACTCATCACTCACTCCTCCGACGGCTGTGACAACGCGCTTGCCGATCAAGATAGTGAAGCGGCTACACGCGAGCCTCGATATCATTCGCTGGAGATGGCGGCATTGAGGATTGGAAATGCGATGGACGCAGTGGAGGACGGCATCTTTTCGGGAGTTCGGGTGCTGGAATTTGGCTTGTTTGTCGCCGGACCGTATGCGGCGGAGTTGCTGGCGCACGGCGGCGCCGATGTCGTCAAGGTTGAGCCCGTCAGCGGTGACGCGACCCGCTTCAACAGCACGATTGTGCATGGCGAGGGGCGGCACTACATCATCAAGGCTCGCGGTAAGCGCGGAGCGCCGATCAATCTGTCGCATCCGGATGGTCGCGCCCTGGTCCGCAGATTGGCGCTGCGTAGCGATGTCCTCATCTCCAACATGCGGCCCGGCGCGCTAGAGCGGCTGGGGCTCGACTACGAATCGCTGAGCGCTGAGAACGAGCGGATCATCGTGGGCGAGATCTCTGCGATGGGAGAGGATGGTCCGTTCGGCGGACACCTGGGCGCCGACTTTCAAGCTGCCGCCGCGGCGGGATTGGCGCTGTCAACGGCGAACTTCGATCGTGACGAGCCACAGCTGCTTGACGCCTATCTCTGCGACTTCCAGGCCGGCACGACGCTTGCCTTCGGCATCGCTTCCGCGCTCTATCGGCGTGAGTTGAGCGGCAAAGGGCAGCACGTGCGGACATCGCTCTATCAGGCCGGATTGACGCTGCAGCACGCCACCGCGAATCTGTTTGACGCCGTTGACGGCTGGAAGCGAGAGTTCGCCGACTGGATGGCCGCAGAGCGTCCGCATCCGCGTGTCGCGGATGAGCGTCGACGGTCGCAGACGGCGCTGATCGTGGGCGGACTCTACGAAACGCGCGACGGACATTGGGTCACACTCGGCGCATCGCCACTCGCGTTCAAGCGATTGTTGGATGTATTGGGCATTGCAGATCCCAGCGCTGACGATCCGAGCTGGAGGATGCCTGACGATCCGCGCAGTCACTTCCAGTCGCTGCGGCAGCAGATCCGCGACTTGGTGATCCTGCAGGACGGCGAGGAGTTGCGCGATCGAATGCAAGCGGCCGGCGTGCCCTGCGCGTTGTTGGATTCGCTGGAAGGGGCCATGCTGAGTGAGCATGCGATCGAGAACGACTTTGTCCATCGCTTCGACCATGCGGCGGTGGGCCCGGTGCTGATGCCGCAGGCGCCGCTCAAGTTCAGTCGCGACCGCTATCGGGCGGCGGAACACACGCCAGCCTTTGGCCAGCATCTGCGCGAGGTCCTGAGCGAGCTGGGCATCAACGACGCCGAGGTGGATACGTTGATTGCGGAAGGCGCAGTCGCGGAGCATCTGCCTGAATGAGCCATCGCCTGGGTGAACCTGTCTTGCAGGCTGGATACAGGTCTGACTTGCGGGCTAGGCGGGCAGGATCGTCAACCTCGACCAGACAGACTCATGGGGTAGAGACTTGAGGCAGAGACATGGGCGCTCTGCTGCGGACGATACATAGAGGAGCCAGGCAGATCTGGCGGCGGTCGTGCTAGGCTTTCGTTGGGTTGGTGATTAGAGCGCGGCGGACCCACCCGTCCCCATCCCGAACACGGAAGTGAAACGCTGTAGCGCCGACGATACTTGGGGGGCAACCCTCTGCGGAAAATAGGCCATCGCCAGCCCGCTCTGACCATTACGCCGCCCGACCTTGCGTCGGGCGGCGTTCGTTCATCCGCCGGTGTTGCGGCCTGTGGTACGCTTCGGCAAAACCCAGAAAGGAGCAGGGTGATGTGGCGCCTTGAGCGTCCGCCGCCCCAACCACCTACCGTTGACGATTTCCAGCACTGAACTCAGCACAGACTCGGACACCGCGACCGAAATCGCGAGCTCCGAACCCACCACCATGGATGAGCTCCTGGCGGAGCCCGGCCGTGAACCGCTCAACCCTCGTCGTGGCGACATTGTCGAGGGCATCGCGGTGCATTGGTCTGGTACCGCGCTCATCGTCGATGTCGGCGCAAAGTCCGAAGGCATCGTCCACTTCGAGGAGATGCGATCACTCACCGATACCGAACGCGAGGCGATCAAAACCGGCGATCCGGTTCACGTCTATGTGACCGATTCTGAGTCGGAAGGCGGCTCGCTCGAGCTGTCCATTGACCGCGCCCGCGGCGAGCAAGGTTGGCACGAACTGCAGCGTCGGTTTGACGAGAATGAAGTCTTTGACGGCCGCGTGACCGGGTCGAACAAGGGCGGACTTCTGGTCAACGTCGAAGGCGTCAACGCCTTTGTCCCGCTGTCTCAGATTGTGGAGATCACGGGCGACCGCGAGCAGGCGATTGCGCAGCTCGCGGAGTACGAAGGCCGCAGTCTGCGCTTCAAGGTGATCGAGATCAATCGACGCCGCAATCGGGTGATTCTGTCAGAGCGCGCCGCCGTGCAAGAGTGGCGCGCGGAGCAGAAGGACCGTCTGCTTGAAGAGCTGCAAGAGGGCGAGATTCGCTCCGGTCGGATCACGAGTATCCGCTCGTTCGGCATCTTTGTTGACCTCGGCGGGGCCGATGGCCTGGCGCACTTGTCTGAGCTCAGCTGGGAACGCGATGTCGAACCTGAGAAGATGTTCAGCATCGGTCAGACGATCGATGTCTACATCACCAAGATCGACAAAGAGACGAAGAAAATCGGCCTGTCGGTGCGGCGTGCTTCGCCTGAGCAATGGGACGAAGTCGTGGCCAAGTTCGATGTCGGTGACATCGTGCCGTCGGTGGTGACCAAACTGGTCACCTTTGGCGCCTTCGCGCGACTGGAAGGCCCCGTTGAGGGACTGGTTCACGTCTCAGAGTTGGCCGACCGGCGGATCACGCACCCGCGTGAAGTCGTGTTGGAGAACGACATTATTCCTGCCAAGATCGTGCGGATTGAGCGTGATCGACATCGCCTGGGTCTGTCGCTGCGACAAGCTCGTTCGGACGCCGAGCGCACCGGCTGGGTGTTCAATCCGGACGGCGGAGTGGCTCGCATGCCAGACGAGGTGGCGGAGCAATTCAACATCACTCAAGAGCCGATGCCGGTAGGACCAATGCGGCCTGAGCCGGAGCAGCCGTCGCAGCCCACGGCTGGCGACGAAACCGTCTCTGAACAACAGGCGCAGGAGCCGATTCGCGCCGTCTCGGCGATGCAGGAGGCGCTTGAACGCGCAGGCTTGACCGAACAGCAATATGGCGACAGCGGTCAGGGCTAGCGTCCTGTCTGTCAGACGCGGTACTGCCGAACGGTCGCGCATGCGTTGGATGTTCAACAACCGCGATGATCCTCGTGTTGACAACGGGCCTGATACTGCCCGTTCTCTGATAGGCTGTACGTATTCCACAGGCGGCTGAGCGATTGCTGAGCCTGCACGGGAGGCTGCCATGGCAGACCGATTCGATAAATTCACGGAACGTGCTCGACGGGTCCTGACGCTCGCGCAGGAGGAAGCGCAGCGATTCAATCACAACTACATCGGCACGGAGCACTTGCTGCTCGGCCTGGTGCGAGAAGGCGACGGCGTCGCCGCCAAGGTGCTAGGCAACCTCGGCGTTGAGCTCGGGAAGGTGCGCTCTGCCGTTGAGTTCATCATCGGCCGTGGCGACCGCGCGGTGCTCGGCGAGATCGGCCTCACGCCGCGCGCCAAGAAAGTGATCGAGCTCGCCGTCGATGAGGCGCGCCGACTCAATCACCACTACATCGGGACCGAGCATCTGCTGCTCGGACTCGTGCGCGAGGGCGAAGGTATTGCCGCTGGCGTGCTGGAATCGTTGGGTGTCAATCTCGAGCGCGTACGCGCCGAAACGACGCGGATCCTCTCGCAGAGCGGTCCGGCCACAGCCGGCGCCGGGGCGGGGGCATCCTCGTCTGGCGGGCGCTCCACGACTCGCACTCCAACCATTGATGAGCTGGGGTTTGACCTGACTGCCGCCGCTCGGGCTGGCAGTCTTGACCCGGTGATCGGTCGATCCAAGGAAATCCAGCGCGTCGTGCAGATTCTCTCACGGCGCACGAAGAATAATCCGGTGCTGATCGGTGAGCCGGGCGTGGGCAAGACCGCAGTGGTTGAGGGGCTTGCCCAGCAGATCGCTTCAGGTGAAGTGCCGGACACATTGCAGGGCAAGCGTCTGCTGACGCTGGACATCGGTTCGCTCGTCGCGGGCACGAAGTATCGCGGCGAGTTTGAAGAGCGGCTCAAGAAGGTGGTCAAGGAGCTCAAGGGCGCCGGCAACTGCCTGCTCTTTATCGACGAGCTGCACATGCTGGTCGGCGCTGGCGCTGCCGAAGGCGCGGTGGATGCCGCCAATATCCTCAAGCCGTCGTTGGCGCGTGGTGAGCTACAGACCATTGGCGCCACGACGCTTGATGACTACCGCAAGCACATTGAGCGCGATGCGGCGCTCGAGCGTCGATTCCAACCCATCGTGGTTGAGGAACCCTCGGTCTCTGAGACGGTTCAGATCCTGCGCGGCATCAAAGAGCGCTACGAAGAGCATCACAAGCTACAGATCACAGACGAGGCATTGGTCGCGGCCGCAGAGATGTCGTCGCGCTACATCGCCGACCGCGCGCTGCCGGACAAGGCGATCGACCTGATCGACGAATCCGCCTCGCGGGTCCGCATCCGGCGTTCTTACACTCCGCCCTCGCTCAAAGAGGCGACGGTTGGCCTGGAGAGCATCCGTAAGGAGAAGGAACAGGCGATCAACCAGCAGCAATACGAATTTGCGGCTGATCTGCGGGACCGCGAGCTGAAGCTCACGGAGCGCATCGCCGAGCTCGAGAGTGATCTCGATCAACAGCGGGATCACGATTCGTCCGACGTGCTCGCCGAGGACATCGCTGAGGTCGTGTCGATGTGGACAGGCATTCCGCTGGTCCAGATCGCGACTGAAGAGTCTGAGCGTCTGCTGCACATGGAAGAGGACCTGCACGAGCGCATTGTCGGGCAGGAAGAGCCGATCGTGGCGCTGGCCAAGGCCGTGCGACGTGCTCGCGCGGGACTGAAGGATCCGCGCCGACCGATCGGCGTGTTCATGTTCCTCGGACCGACCGGCGTCGGCAAGACGGAACTCGCCCGCGCGCTGGCCGACTTCATGTTTGGCTCGGACGACAACATGGTCCGCTTGGACATGTCGGAATTCATGGAGCGACACACCGTCGCGCGGCTCGTCGGCGCGCCTCCTGGATATGTCGGCTACGACGATGGCGGTCAACTCACCGACACCGTGCGACGCAAGTCCTACTGCCTGATTCTGCTTGATGAGATCGAGAAGGCGCACCCTGAGGTCTTCAACCTGTTGCTACAGGTCTTTGATGATGGTCACCTGACCGACGCGAAAGGCCGCCACGTTGACTTCCGAAACACGATCATCATCATGACCTCGAACGTTGGCTCTGACCTGATCCGACGCGAGTCGTCGATCGGTTTCAGCACGATCAACAACGAGGAACAGACGGAGAAGCAGCGCTACGAGCGGATGAAGGACAAGGTGTTGCAGGAAATGAAGCGGGTGTTCCGACCCGAGTTCCTGAACCGCGTTGACCAAACGGTCGTGTTCCATCCGCTCAGCAAGGCGCACATCCGCAGCATCGTCGACATGATGCTGAATGATGTGGAGTCCCGCCTCGGTGAGAAACAGGTCGAACTGGATGTCACCGAAGCGGCGCGCGATTGGCTCGGCGAAAAGGGCTACGACCCGATCTTCGGCGCCCGACCGTTGCGTCGTGTGATTCAGGAGCGGCTCGAAGACTCGCTCTCAGAGTCGCTCTTGCGCGGCGACTTCGAGCCGGGCCAGACGATCCGCGTTGACCTGATCAAGGAGCTCAACGAGAACGGCGTCGAAGAAGAAATGCTGCACTACGAACGAATCGTCGCTGCGGCAGTTGAAGCGCCGACGCCTGAGCCGATTGAGGCGGAGATTATCGCTGAAACGGTGTCCGAGCCCACGAGCGAGGATGAGACCGAGGAGCCAGTCGCGACCTCATAACGACTCGCCGATGTGCTCACGCACGTAAAACTGAGCGCCCCTCCGCAAGGAGGGGCGCTCTTCGCATGACGATGAAGCAGAGCCAGGGTTGCACAGCGAAAAGCGAGCGGCTACTAGCGCTCAGGGAATTCGTTGGTTGGTCGTTGGACGAGGACCCAACCGTTGCCGTCCGGGTCCTGAAACAGCGCTTGCGTACCCCACATCTGAGCCGCCGGCGGTTCGCTGAACTCGACCCCCTTGGCTGACCATTCGCGATAGGTCGTGTTGATGTCATCGGTCCAGAGGACATAGCCGCTGCTGGAGCCGGGCTTAGCTCCGTCTGGATCGAAGGCGCCGAAGTTGGCGAGCACGAACTGCACCTCGTCTTCTGGCAGTCTGACGGTGATCCAGCGAAGCTCTGGCCCCATCGGATCATCCATGATCTTGTCCATCCCCGGCTTCTCCGTGTACCAGGCGAGCGCCGCCTGCTGGTCTGAGACCTGGATCGGGACAATCGAGAGTCGGACGGACATGACGGCGTTCACTTTCAAGTTCTGAAGGATGCTATGGGATCGGGCCGAGACGGGCATCGTCCTTCCAGGCCAGGACGCTTTGCAGCAGTCCCAAGCCAAAGAAGAATACCAAGAGCGACGAATTGCCGGTACTGATAAACGGCAACGGGATCCCGGTCACGGGGATCAATCGGATGTTGATGGCCACGTTGATGAAGACCTGGACGCCGATGATCGTGACCATGCCAACGGCGAGCAGCTGACCGAGCGGCTCGCCCGCTTGGCTGATCACGCGCAACATACGGAACAGCAGCAACAGGAAGAGGGCGAACAGCGCCATGGCGCCGACGAATCCTAACTCTTCGCTCAGGACGCTGAAGATGAAGTCAGTCGTCTGAATGCGCACGAAGTCGAGCTGTGTCTGGGTGCCCTCAGTCAGTCCCTGTCCCCAGAGACCGCCAGAACCGACCGATGTCTCGGCCTGAATCACGTTGAATCCCGCGCCTTGCGGGTCGGATTCCGGGTCGAGGAAGGCGCGGATACGGTCACGCTGATAGTCCTGCACGCCAGCGGCCAGCCCGACCGGGATCAGGCAGAGTCCGATCGCGAAGAGGATCAGATAGTGTCGAATCCGCACGCCGGCGAACAGCGTCATCACCAACCAGAGCGCCATGAACACGACGGCGGAGCCAGCGTCTGGCTCGATGAAGACCAAGCCGGCTGGCAGCGCTGCGACTGCCAGCGAGAGAGCGAAGAATCGAAACTCGTGCAGGCGGTCGCGATAGTCGGTGAGGAACTTGGCCAAGCCGATGATCGTCATGAGCTTGCCGATCTCGGACGCTTGCACGACGGTGAATCCGAGATCGAACCAGCGACGCGAACCGAACTCAGCGCTTCCCACGAACAGCACTGCGACGAGTACGAGGATGCCGAAACCGTAGGCGAACCAGCCGAGGGCGTCGATCAGGCGATAGTCGATTCGGGTCATCGCGACCATCACGATCGCTCCGATGGCAGCGAAGAGAATGTGTCGTTGTACGGCGCTGGACAGGACGATGCCTTCCGCGCCTCGCGGCAGGGATGCCGAGTAGATCACCAGCGCGCCGTAGCCGGCCAGCGCGAGCGCGGTGACGAGGATGAGCGGATCGAAGTGTCGCCAACTGTAGCCGCTCATTGGGCGTCCCCGCTGTTCGCACACTGAGATCGGGCGCGGATGGCTTCATAGAGGCGTTCGTCTTCCTCCGCTGTCAGAGCGATCCTCGCGTATGGCGGCGGATCCGCTTGCGAGAGCGTTCCGTTGAGCTCGGCCCAAGCTCGGAGAATCTCACCGCCTGCGCCAGACGCCAGATAGCCGGCGGAGAACTCGAAGAACACGGCGATCGCCACCTGCGGATCATCGAACGGTGCAAAGGCGATGAACCATCCGTGGGTCGGTCCTTCTTCTGCACCAGCACCAGCGGTGCCGGTCTGATTGAATTCGGCGGTACCGGTCTTGCCGGCGACGAGCATCTCCGGAAGCGCAACCAACGCGTCATGCGACGTCCCCGCCACAGTTGAGAGCGCCATTCCCTCCTGCACGATGCAGAGAATCTCAGGATCCAGATCGAGGGTTCGCCGCACCACCGGGCGCCAGGGTTGGACGACGAGGCCGTCGGCGTCAAGCAGCGCGCGCACGACTCGAGGTTCGTAGACAGTGCCGCCGTTCGCAATCGCGGCGGTGACGACGGCCATCTGCAGGGGCGTGACGGTCGTGAAGCCTTGACCGATCGCCATGTTGTACGTATCGCCGTCGCGCCAGGGCTCGCCGAAGGATTCGAGCTTCTGCTCGGCGGACGTGATCAGACCGCTCGCCTCACCCTCCAGGTCCACACCGGTCGGCGCGTCAAGGCCGAGCGCTCGCGCCCACCCGGCCAGAGCTTCGTTGCCGACGCCATTGAACGGCGCGTCGCCAGCGATGATGCCCTGTTCAACGAGCGCGTCAACGCGCGCCTGTTCACCTGAAAAACGAGGCGGATTCTCGGGGTTGCGGTACGGATCGCCTCCGGCGACGTAGTAGAAGTACACGTTGGACGATTCCGCCAACGCCGTGCGCACGTTGAAGACGCCGTTCGTGGTGTCGCCGAAGCGGTAGATCACGCCGGGCGATAGTTCGTTGTGTACTTCAAGCATGCCGGGCGAATAGATGAGCGTCTCCGGCGTGATCACATCTTCCGCTAATCCTGCAACCGCCGTGATCACCTTGAAGATGGAACCGGGTGGGAATTGATCCTGGATGGTGTGGTTAATCAGTGGTCGGCCAGGATCATTGAGCAGCTGTTGATACTCTGCCGTGCTGATGTCCTGGAAGAGGTTGACGTCGTAGTTGGGAATGGACACCATCGCCTCAACCTCGCCGCTGCTGACATCCAGGACGACCGCGGCCGCGAACAGCGAGGCCGCCTGATGCGCGCGCAGGATTTCCTCGACGCGGCGCTGCAATTCGATATCGATCGTCAGCACGAGGCTCAGACCGGGCGTTGGCGGTTCCTCGTCGAGCGTACCGAGCACGTTGCCGACGGCGTCGACTTCCACCAGGCGGCGACCGGCGGCGCCGCGCAGCTGACGTTCGTAGGCCGCTTCGACGCCGCCTCGTCCGATCTGGTCGCTGTAGAGATAGCGAGAGTCTGAGAGCTGTTCATATTCTTCGGCTGAAATCCTGCCGACATAACCGAGGATGTGGCCCAGGAGTTGGCCATGCTGATACTCGCGATTCGAGCTCGTTTCGACTTGCACGCCGGGTAGGGACGCCTGCCGTGACGTCAGATCGATCACGTCGTCTGGCGTGGGTTGGTCGGAGATCAGGATGGGCAGGAATGGATCGTTGGAGGCTTTGCGTGACCAGATCTGCTGTTCGAGCTCCCAGGCGCGAAGCTTGAACAGGGCGGCGAGCTCTTCAGTCACGCGACCGACTTCGGCATCGGGCACATTTGCGGCGACCAGGGTGACTTGATAGGCCGGAGCGTTCTCGACGAGCAACTCGCCGTTCGCGTCATAGATCAGACCGCGCGCCGGTGGCAGGTCTACTGTCCGGACTCGGTTGCTGGCAGCGCGAGCTACGAATTCGTCGTGTCGGAACAGTTGCAGTCGGATGAGTTGGACGGTGAGCACGCCGAAGAGCAGCAGGATCACGCCGCCAAGAATCCAGACCTTGGCTCGCACGGGATAGCCGGCGCGCTGATCGTGCCACTGCGCGTATTCACGCGCGATCCCCTCCGATCTGCGGCTGATCGATCGTCGTGTCATGAGTAGCCTGCTGAGCGGCTGCGCGCGCTTGATTGCCGATGATTCGCGTTCGGGAACCACACAAACCAGAATGCGACTGCCGCGAGCAACATGTTTCCCAGCGCATTGCGCGGCATCACGGTGCGCAGCGCGTCAAGCCAGTTGACGCCGGTGGTCGAGAGTTCGACCGCGATCGCGTGGGCCGCAAAGTGCAGGATCGTTGCCGCCCCAGTCAGCAGAATGGTGGCGGTCCAGTCAATCGCGACTGACGTATTGACATGTGACTGTTTCCAGCTGCGCCAGGTCAAGCTGGCCAATCCGATCGGCGCCAGGGCGGCGACTGACTCCGGCATCCCCTGATAAGCGAGCAGACCGAGCCCGATGCCGACCAGAGGCGCCAGCACGAGCGTCTCGCGCGGCGGACGCACGATCGCCCAGCAACACAGCAGGATCAACGCCAGCTGCGGGGCCACATTGAAGAGAGGAAAACTTGAGCTGGCCGACGTTTGGAAGATCACGACGACGACCGCGCCAGCGATCAGCAACGCCCAACGCAGGAGTATCACGGTGAGCCTCCGTCGCTGGCCGCACTGTCGCTGTCGTTGTTGCTGTCGAGAATGTCCAGGTCAGGCGGAGGAATGGTGAGCTGCACCAGCACTTGCTCGAGCAGACTGAGCGGCGCAATCGGTTCGAGCACGACTTCGCGGAAGGCATCCTGAACCGTGCCCTGCGCGGCTGATACGCGTCCGACTGGCACGCCCTGCGGAAACTCGCCGTCCAGTCCTGATGTGACAAACACCTGACCGAGTTCCACTTCGGAAGTCCAGGGGATGCGCGCCTCAAGGTTGCCGAGCGTGTCGCCGGTGGCTACGACCTCGCTGCGCGACTGTTGGTGCAGGACGCGGACGGCGCTGTCTGGATCGGTGATCAATCGCACGAAGGCGGTGCGCGCGCGGACTTCAATGACCTGTCCGATCAGCGCACCGCCACCAGCGAGCACCGGTTGACCTTCGCGCAGACCGTCGTTGCCGCCGCGGTCGATACCGATAATGGTTCGCAGTCCGGTCAGGTCGCGGGTGATGATGTTGGCCGTCAAGGTGGCGGCTCTCGTTTCGGCCTGGACTTCGAGCAAGGCCTGGCGATTGCGCACCTGTATCTGTTCCTCACGCAATCGCGCATTTTCGGCCTCCAGTTGCTCGATGCGGGAGCGCAGCGCTCGATTTTCGGAGTTCAGCCGACCGAAGTCGTCCAGGTCCGTCAGCAGACTGGAGATCGGTTCAGCAACGCGGCGGAAGGCTCGCTGGACGGGATTGAGCGCGTCGGAGGCGGTGTCTTCGAGCGTTGCTGTCCAGCCGATCGCTCCGAGCAATGCCAGCACAGCGACGAGCAATGCGATCGCCAGCAGCCATCGCAGGCGAGCGCCCAGCAGCCGGAAGAGTGCGCCGATCCAGGACACGGCTGCGAGCCAATCCTGTTGCTCGGCGCCTAGTTACGGCTGCCGAGCATCTGGCCGTCGGCGCTCGCCAGGGCGCGAGTTTCACTCAACGCTTCGGTGCATCCACGCACGACGCAGGTCAATGGCGACTCAGCCTGATAGACAGGGAACTTGGTTTCCTGTGACATGCGACGATCGAGTCCTGGCAGGCGCGCGCCTCCACCGGCCAACGTGACGCCCTGTTGCATGATGTCGGGAATGAGCTCGGCCGGCGTGTTCTCCATCGTCTTGATTAGAGCTTCGATGATCAGCGAGATGGTGGACTGAATCGCATCGCGCAGCTCAACAGTGGTCACCGTGACCACCTTTGGCATCGACGTGGAGAGGTCTCGACCACTGATGACCACTTCGCGCTCCTGCTCCAATGGGAAGGCTGACGCGCCCATGATCTTGATTTGCTCGGCTGACGCTTCACCGATTTGGATGTTATGCACCTGTCTGGCGTAGTTGATGATCGCCTGGTCGATTTCATCGCCTGCGACTCTGGTGGAGGTACTGACGACCATGCCGCCCATTGAGCAGACGGCGACCTCCGTCGTGCCGCCGCCAATGTCGACGACAATGCTGCCAGTGGATTCGAAGATGGGCAATCCGGCGCCGATGGCGGCTGCCATCGGTTCCTCGATCAGGTGAACCTGGCGCGCGCCGGCTGAACGCGTCGCCTCAAAGATGGCGCGCTTCTCGACTTCGGTGGCGCCACTGGGAATGCCAACCATGACACGCGGTCGTCCGAAGCCGATGCGGCCGCGCTGCATCGCCTCGTGGATGAAGTGATTGAGCATCCGCGCCGTCACGTCGAAATCGGAGATCACACCGTCCCGCAGCGGTCTGGTGGCGACGATATGAGCGGGTGTGCGTCCGACCATCGTCTTGGCCTGCTTGCCGATCGCGAGCACGGTGTTGTCGATCCGATTGATCGCGACGACTGAAGGTTCGTCAACCACGATGCCGCGACCGCGCACGGAAACGAGCGTGTTCGCGGTGCCGAGGTCAATGCCAATGTCGGGCGAGAACTGTCTGGCCAACCAGGAGAACGGCGACCAAACCATGTGCGCTCCTCAAGTCATGCTGATTCTCTTCAGCGTATCTGCTATTCGACCGCGCCGCCGCCGATCGCCGGTTCTGCCGCATGATTCGACAGCCACTGCGAGATCAGGCCGGGCCGCTCAATGGCGCTGACCAGCTGATCCTCATCCCAGATCGGCAATCCAAGCGTTTCCGCCTTGCTGCGTTTCGATCCGGCGGCCTCACCAGCGAACAAGGCGGTCGTGTTCTTGCTGACTGAGGATCCGACTGCGGCTCCCAACGCCTTCAACTGCGCCTCTGCCTGCGGGCGCGGCATGGCGGCAAAGCGGCCGGTGATCACGAAGCGCAGCCCTTCGAGCGGTGTCGCCGACGGTTCCTCCGCCGGCTGTTCGGTCTCGTCTTCGACGCCTGCCTGTTGTAGCTGGGAAATGAGCCGCCAGTTGTCGCCGATCATCGCCCAATCGACGATGCTCTGGGCGATGATCGGACCGACGCCTTCAACAGCCGCGAGTTGATCAGACGGCGCCAGCAGAATGGCGTCGAGCGAGCTAAACGCCTCGGCGAGGGCGGCGGCGTTCTCGCCGCCCACATGCCGAATACCGAGTCCGACCAGCAGATAGGCGAGTCCGCGCGACTTGGACCGTTCGATGGCCGCAGCCAGGTTGCGCAGGCGGTCGCCGATTTCATACACGTTCTCGTTCTTGCGCCGCTCGATCTGTCCCAGACCGGGAATCTGCGAGATCTCGTCCAGTCGATCAGGGATTGAGTAGATGCCGGCGGCGTTGTGGATCGCGTCGTGGCGCAGGAGCAGCTTGATCGTCCGCTCACCGAGTCCGCGAATGTCCATCGCGCCGCGACCGACGAAGTGCTCGAGCGCTCGTTGGACGATGGCCGGGCAGTTGTGTCTCCCGCAGTAGAAGTCTGCCTCATCTGCTTTCCTGGAGACCTCGCCGCCGCACCACACGCCGCCGCAACGGTCAGCGGCGTCTGCGTCCCCGCAGTGCGAATTGCCGCAGTTGAGCTCGCCGCAGGTCGTGCCGGGACACACGGTCGGCATCTGCCACTCGACTGAGTTCACGGGACGCCGGTCGAGCACAGGTCCAACGACCTGTGGGATGACCTCGCCGGCGCGTCGGATCACGACCGTGTCGCCCTCGCGGATGTCCTTGCGGCGTATGTCGTCCAGGTTGTGCAAGGTCGCATTCGTGACTTCGACTCCGCCGATTCGGACTGGTTGGAGGCGCGCGTAGGGATTGATCGTGCCGGTACGGCCGACGTTGACCATGATGCGCTCAAGCACGGTTGATGCCTCTTGCGGCGGGAATTTCCACGCGATTGCCCAGCGCGGTTCGCGACCAACGATGCCGAGATCGGCTTGCAGGCCCAGGTCGTCCACCTTGACGACGACACCGTCCATCTCGAACGGTTGCGAGTCGCGTTGCTGTACCCAACGCTCGCAGGCGGCCAACGCCTGGTCGATGCTCTCGTGTCGCGCGGCGCGCGGCGCCGTCGGGAGTCCAAACTCCGACAGCCAGGCCAGCGTCTCCCAGTGTGTATCCGGGGTGGTCGCGTCATCGACCCAGCCGAGCTGATAGACGCCGATGTTGAGTGGTCGGACGGCGGTGATGGAGGCATCCTTCTGCCGCACTGAGCCCGCGGCGGCGTTGCGAGGATTGGCGTAGAGCGGTAAGGTTGCGCGGCCGGCGGCCTGGCGTTCCTCGTTCTCGATGGCGATCTGGGCGTTCATCTGATCGAAGCCCGACTTGGGCATATAGATCTCGCCGCGAACCTCGAAGCGCGGCGGCGCTGGGCCTCGTAGCTGATTGGGGATCGCGTCAATGCTGAGGACGTTGGCGGTGACATCCTCGCCCGCCCGCCCGTCTCCGCGCGTCGCGGCCTGGACGAGTCGTCCGGCGTCGTAGACCAACGCAATGGCCAAACCGTCGATCTTCGGTTCAGTCACAAAGGTCCACTCGGAGCGGTCGAGCAGGTCGGCGGCGCGCTGATTCCATGCCAGTAGTTCATCCGCGTTGAAGGCGTTGCCGAGCGAGAGCATCCGCTGTCGGTGTTCGACCAGGGCGAACGTCCGACCAGGCGGCGCGCCCACGGACTGCGTTGGACTCTCAGGCGAGGCTAACTCGGGAAAGTCCGATTCGAGGAGGCGAAGCTCGCGAAAGAGTTGATCGAAGTCGTGGTCCGAGATTTCAGGGGTATTGAGGACGAAGTACAGATGGCTGTGGCGCTGGACTTCCGCGCGGAGTGCTTCGATGCGCGCTCTGGCGGAGAGTTGCGCGGCATCCGCCGCCGATTCAGTGGTTGACATCGAGTTCACTATACGAAGCGATTCAGCTGTGACGGTCGCCAAACTGAACATAGCGTGCTGATACGCTCAATCCGTGACTGACTCGCCGCTCGCCGAACTGAACGTGGTCATCCTCGACTACGACGCAGGAAATCTGCGCTCAGTCGTGCGCGCGGTGGAGCGCGTGGGCGCGCGTCCTCAGGTTGCAGAAGTGCCGGCGGCGCTCGACACGGCGGACGTCGTGATCTTGCCGGGCGTGGGCGCTGCCGCAGACACGATGCGCAATCTGCGCGAACGCCGGCTGATCCATCCGATCCGCGAGTACATCGATGCGGATCGGCCGTTTCTTGGCGTGTGCATGGGCTTGCAAGCGCTGATGACCGTCTCGGAAGAAGGCGGCGAGCATCCCTGCCTTGACGTGCTCAAAGGCCGCGTCGTGCGGCTACCTGAGGGTCGGAAGATTCCTCACATGGGTTGGAATCGCGTCACCCAGCGCGCGGCGAGCCCGCTCTTTGACGGAATTCCCGATGGCGCCCACTTCTATTTTGTCCACTCCTATTACTGTGACCTCGCGGACGATCGTCCTGTGATCGGCGTCACCGAATACGGCGCCAGCGTGACCGCCTTGGTTGAGCGCGGCCAATTGGCTGCGACCCAGTTTCACCCGGAGAAGAGCGGAGCCTACGGGTTGCGAATCTATCGCAACTTCCTCACGCAGCACGCGGCGAACGGCGGCTGAGATGGTCGCCAACATGATCGACGTGCTGCCGGCGATTGATATTCGCGGCGGCCGCTGTGTGCGGCTGGCGCAGGGAGATTACGATCGCGAAACCGTCTTCGACGCAGATCCGGTGGACGCAGCGCGGCGCTGGATCGATCACGGCGCTGAGATGTTGCACGTGGTCGATTTGGACGGCGCGCGCGAGGGTCGCGCCGTCAATGCCATTGCAGTCGAGCAGATCGCCTCGCTCGGAGTGCCTGTGCAGGTCGGCGGTGGTATCCGCGACAGCGAAACGGTGCAACGCTACATGGACGCCGGCCTGAGACGCATCATCATTGGCACCGCGGCAGTCACTGACCGCGCCTTCCTGCAAGCCGCAGTCGAGCTCGGCCCAGACGCGATCACGGTGTCCGTGGACGCGCGCGAAGGTCGAGTGGCGCTGAACGGCTGGACGCAGTCCTCTGAACTGCCCGCCGTCGCGTTGCTGCCTCAGCTCGAGGATGCCGGCGTGCGGCGTTTCATCTACACCGACATCGCGTCTGATGGCATGCTTGGCGGACACAACGAAGCCGAGTTCGCCCGCGTCTCGGGGGTTGCGCGCTCCCCCGTGATCGCTGCCGGGGGGATATCGCACCCGATGCAGATTCGACGCTTGGCAGCGAACGGCGCGGCCGGCGTCGTGCTCGGACGAGCGCTGTATGACGGTCTGCTGACGCTGGCCGACGCACGCGAAGCCGCGCTCGCCGGTATCCGAGAACGCAGCTGTTGAGCTGAGTGAGCTGTCAGAGCCGATGATGTTGCCACCATGCTGACCAAACGAATCATCGCCTGCTTCGATGTGGACGCTGGCCGCGTCGTGAAGGGCATCTCATTCGTCGCGCTGCGCGACGCTGGCGATCCGGTCGAGCTGGCCGCGCTCTATGACCACGAGGGCATTGACGAGCTCGTGTTCCTCGATATCACCGCTTCGCACGAAGACCGCAATACGGTCGTGGAGATGGTGCGCCGGACGGCTGATCGCGTATTCATTCCGTTCACGGTTGGCGGCGGTATCCGCAGCGACGACGACATGCGGCTGATGCTTGAGTCGGGCGCCGACAAGGTGTCGATCATGACGGCGGCTGTGCAACGACCAGAGCTGATCTCGGAAGGCGCGATCCGCTTCGGGTCGCAATGCATCGTCGTCGCGATTGATGCACGCACCGAATCGGATGGCTCGATGCAGGTCTACACGCATGGCGGGCGCCGCCCGACCGGCATCGACGCGATCGCCTGGGCGCGCGAGGTCGTAGAGCGCGGCGCCGGCGAGATCATGCTGACCTCAATGAACGCGGATGGTCATCAAGACGGCTACGACATCCCACTGACCCGCGCCGTCTCCGACGCGGTGAGCGTGCCGGTGATCGCGTCCGGCGGAGCCGGCAATGCGCAGCACATGATCGACGCCGTCGTTGACGGCCACGCGGATGCCGTGCTCGCCGCCTCCATCTTCCACTTCGGCACTCACCCCATCCACGATGTCAAACGGCAGATGCTGGCTGCCGGCATCCCGATTCGAATGGATCACGCTGACTATGTCGATGTCCTCAACGAACCTGCCTGAGCTCACGTACGACGCCAATGGGTTGATCCCAGCGATCGTGCAGGACGATGCGAACAGCGAGATCCTGATGCTCGGCTACATGAACGCCGACTCGCTGCGGATGACGCTGGACAAGCAGCTGGTGACGTTCTGGAGTCGGAGTCGGCAGGAGTACTGGACGAAAGGCGAGACGAGCGGCAATGTCCTGGAACTGGTCAGCATCCGCAAGGATTGCGATGTCGATGCCCTGCTCGTGCGCGCCAACCCGCACGGTCCGACCTGCCATACGGGCGAACGCTCCTGCTTCTACCGTGATCTCTCAGAGGACTGAGACGCTCCGCGGTCGAGCCACTGCTTCGCTCTGCGTCACGTATTGAGCCATGCGTTTACCTCAACAGATATGTAGAGGTGAACTGATGTGTTGTTTATGTTGCCTGCGTGAATGCCAACGAACTCCGCCGCTGGTTTCGGAAACGTGGTTGCCGTTTCAGACTCACAAGGTTGAAGTGGGTATCTCACCGTTCGCGCGGCAATCTGACGAGGCAGTTGCCAGTGCGCGGCGGCCGCCAGGAATTGGGGCGAGGACTCGTCGCCAAGATCAAGAGGGACAAGAAGTACCTGGAGCTGCAGCGATGTTGGCCTATCCACTCGACCTCCACGACGATGACGGCAGCGTGATGGTGACCTCGCGAGACTTTCCTGAACTGACCACCTCTGGGGAGGACCGCGCGGAAGCGATTGCGCGGGCGACGGACGCGTTGGAAGAGAGGCGATCGCCGCCCGCATGGCGAGCCGCCTCGATGTTCCATCAGCTCCGCTGGGCGATGTCTACGCGCCGCTGCCCACGCTGACCGCGGTCTAGCTGATGCTCTATCAAGGGATGCGTGATCGCGGGATTGGCAAGGCCGAGCTGGCTCGCAGGCTCGGTTGGCACCTGCCGCAGGTGGATCGCGTGCTCAATGTGCAGCACTCATCAAGGTTGGAACAGATGGATGCGGCGTTGGGCGCGATCGGACTGCGGATCGACGTCAGCGTTCAAGAGGTCCACATGGCGTCAGCACTGCTGCGGCTACAGACGCGCCCGAGTTCAACGAGCCGTAACGGTAATGCCAGCCCGGAACAAGTGACCGTCCATGCTCGCAGCACGTGGTTAGTTGTTGTCCTCGGCGATGCCGTAGCGGCGACGGAAGCGCTCGACGCGACCGGCGGTGTCGACGATTCGCTGCTCGCCCGTGAAGAACGGGTGACAGACCGAGCAGATTTCAATGCGGATATCGGCCTTGGTCGCGCGAGTCTGCCAGCTGTTGCCGCAGCCGCACGTCACTGTTGCGTCAAGGTATTCGGGATGAATGTCGGTCTTCACGCCTGTGCCTCCTCGAGCTCGGCCGGGATGACCGAGACCTTCTTGCGTCGACCGCGAGCGTAGGGAGCAAACTTGATCGTACCGTCCGACAGAGCGAACAACGTGTGGTCGCGTCCAACGCCAACGTGGTTTCCAGCGTGGATGCGGGTGCCGCGCTGTCGCACGATGATCCCGCCGGCGCGCACGGCCTGACCGTCAAAGAGCTTGACGCCTAGTCGCTTCGCGTTGCTGTCTCGACCGTTGCGGGACGATCCGACGCCCTTCTTGTGAGCCATGCTCGTCCCCTAGTCCTCTGATTCAGCTGCGGCTTCGCTGGTTGCGGCCACCGGCTCGGATTCCTCGGGAGCCTCGCTGGCGCCCGAGGAATCCGAGTTTGCCTGCCTGGCGCTCCAGCTTTGATCACCAAGTTGGACTTCTTCGACTCGTACAGCAGTGTGAAGCTGCCGATGGCCACGCAGTCGGCGGTAGCGCGTCTTGTTCTTGTATTTGAAGACGAGCACCTTGCGACCACGACCCTGCTCCACAATCTCTCCCCGAACGGTGGCGGTCTCCACGTTCGGAGAACCGACGGCTACGCGCCCGTCTCCGTTGACGAGTAGTACGTCATCAAAGTCAATGCGATCGCCGGCTTCACCATCGAGCCGTTCCAGCCGGACAGTCTGTCCTGGTGAGACCCGGTACTGTTTGCCGCCGCTTCGGATGACGGCGTACACGTCGGACACATCTGCGCTCATGCTGTGCTCACCTGGTTGTGCTCACTGGGTTGTGCTCACGCGATCTGAAGTTGACAGCGTTTCTGCTCTGAATGGTCTAGCGTAGCTCGACTGCTGGTGCAGTCAAGCTGTTGCGGCACTGTTTAGTCGTCGCGCTCGCTTGCGGATTGAAACTGGTTCTGACTCCCGCCCCAGGCCAGTCCCGGTTTGGGCGGCATGAGCGGCTCTCGTTCTTCCCCGGCGTCGCTGCCGGAGGCGGGCGGCGGAGGTGGTGTTGGGTCCGGCTCCTGCGGCGTTGGCTGTGGGATCGCGTCGCCGGGCTGCCACGCGAGGATGGCTCGTAGGTCATCGCCTTCCAGCGTTTCGACCTCCATGAGACGCGTCGCCAGCAGATCGAGCTGTTCACGGTTGCGGCGGAGGATCGTTCGAGCGCGGTCGCGGGCCCGATCAATGATTTCGCGCAGCTCCTCATCGATCTGTTCAGCCACCATCTCCGAGTAATCACGTTGCTCCGAGATATCGCGGCCCAGGAAGACCATCGATTCCTTCTTGCCAAAGGTGCGCGCGCCGAGTCGATCGGACATGCCCCATTGCGTGATCATCGCTCGCGCAATCTGTGTGACCTTGCTGAGGTCGTCGTGAGCGCCAGTGGTCATTTCGCCGAACACGACCTCTTCCGCGGCATGACCGCCCAGGGCGGACGACATAAAGCCCTCGTAGTAGGACTTGCTCGCCAGTCGGTGTTCGGATTCCGGCAGATAGCGCGTGTAACCACCCGCCATGCCGCGCGGAACGATGGTCACTTTGTGGACAGGATCGTGGCCAGGAATGTGTGACGCGACCAGCGCGTGGCCGGCCTCGTGGAAGGCGACGACCTCTTTCTCGCGCCCGACCAACAGACGCGATTTTCGTTCCGGGCCAGCCATGACGCGGTCAACGGCCTCTTCAACTTCGGCCTGGGTGATGTGCTTCTTCTGTCGTCGCGCGGCGAGAATCGCGGCCTCGTTGAGCAGATTCGCCAGTTCAGCGCCGGAAAAGCCGGGCGTTTCTCTGGCGATCGTGCTGAGGTCCACTTCCTCGGCGAGCGGTTTGCCGCGAACGTGGACATCAAGGATAGCGATGCGCCCCTTGACGTCGGGCGCGTCAAGCACGACTCGGCGATCGAATCGGCCCGGTCGCAGCAGGGCGGGATCGAGGATGTCAGGGCGGTTCGTGGCGGCCACGACGATGACGTTGGTGTTCGTGTCGAAACCGTCCATTTCGACCAGAATCTGATTCAGCGTCTGCTCTCGTTCGTCGTGCGATCCGCCGACGCCGGCGCCGCGTTGTCGACCGACCGCGTCGATTTCGTCAACGAAGACAATGCACGGCGCGTTGCGCTTGGCTTGTTCGAAGAGGTCACGCACGCGCGAGGCGCCGACACCGACGAACATCTCCACGAACTCGGAGCCGGAGATTGAGAAGAACGGGACGCCAGCCTCGCCGGCGACGGCTCGGGCGAGCAGCGTCTTGCCGGTGCCTGGCGGGCCGACAAGCAGCACGCCGCGAGGAATCCGCGCTCCGAGCGACGCAAAGCGCTCGGGGAACTTGAGGAACTCCACTACCTCTTGCAGTTCTTCCTTGGCCTCATCGGCGCCGGCGACATCATTGAAGGTGACCGACGGTCGGTTGGCGGTGACCAGGCGCGCCTTGCTCTTGCCGAACGACATGGCTTGCGAGCCTTGGCCTTGCGCCTGGCGCAGGAAGAAGAAGATCAGACCGATAATCAGGATGAATGGCAGCAGGCTGATGAGCAGTCCGGAGATCGTTGAGCCGAACCCGCCGCTCGAGCCGACTTCGACATCAGGGAAGCCCTGCACGCCCACGTCAATGCCTTCGCGGGCCAGGAATTCGAAGAAGTCGAAGTCCAACTCCGGGAGGTTGGCGTCGAATGACTCCTGTCCGTCGCGGTAATCGAGCGTGACCTGATTCGAGGCGACCTGAATCGTCTCAATCAGGCCGGCGTCGTTCTTGATTCGCTCCAGCAACGATTCCGTCCCGCCAGCGAGCGGGATCTCATTCGATCCGCCGCCGCGCGGAAAGACGGAGAATACGACTACCAGCAACACCACGAAGATCAGCAGGTAGATCACAAAGCTACGTTTGAATCGGGTACCGCCCATCGTCGCCGTCCCTTAGTCGCGGGGCGCACTGGAAATTGCCGGCACGCCGGTGGAGTCTTCGCTCGCCTATGAGCATATCGCACTCTATCAGGCATCGGACAGTTTTGGCGCCCGACACGTAACACATCGGACACGTAACCCGTGGTCAAGTGAGGCATCGGCCCCGCGCATCAGCGAGTCTGCGAGCGGTACGGTCTGCGCATCGCGCATCGCCTACCCTCAGCGCGTGGCTCCTCAACGACCGACGCGTCCCCATCGCCGCCGGGAGCTCCAGCTCTGGCGAGCCGGGGTTCGAGTCGTGGCCGGCGTTGATGAGGTAGGCCGCGGCGCCTTGGCCGGCCCGCTCGTCGTCGGCGCAGTCGTGCTGCCGAGCGATCGGCGCCCTGACTGGCTCAGTCAGCTGCGTGACAGCAAACAGCTCTCTCCGCGCCAACGCGAACAACTCGCGCCCAGGATCAAGTCGGAAGCGCTCGACTGGGCCGTTGGTTGGGTGCATGCCGCGATCTGTGACGAGATCGGTCTCAGCGCCGCCTTGCGATTGGCCAACCGACGCGCCCTCGATCAGCTATCGCTGACGCCCGAGGTTGTGCTCGCCGACGGACGAGACGATCTGCGGCTGCCGATACGCACCCAGATGTTTGTCAAGGGAGATACGAGAATCGCGTCGATCGCGGCCGCATCGATTGTCGCCAAGACAATACGTGATGCATGGATGCAGGCGCTCGATCATCGGCTGCCCGGCTACGAATTCGCGCGACACAAGGGCTACGGCACCCGCAGGCATCTTCGCGCCTTGCAAGAACTCGGCGTCAGTTCCGAGCATCGCCGGACATTCGCGCCAGTCACGGACATGGTGCAGCCGAGGTTGCAACTTGATGCCGCCGCCTCCTAACCGTCCTGCGCGGCGCAATCGGCGTGGTCTGCTCGGAGCGGCCGGCGAGCGATGCGCCGCCGCATACTTGAGCGCGCGCGGTTACGAGATCCTTGAGCGGAACTATCGCCGCAGCTGGGGCGAGGCGGACATCGTCGCGCGCGCCCCGGATCGCTCACTCGTGATCGTTGAGGTGCGGGCTCGCAGCGATCAGCGATACGTCGTCGAGGCGGCGTATTCGATCGGTCCGCGCAAGCAGTTGCATCTGAGGCGTCTCGCGCTCGGCTTGTTGGCCGAGCAGGCCGACGAAGCGGATGTCCGCATCGATGTGATGATCGTGGCCCCGAATCGACGCGGACACCTGGAGGTCGTGGCGCACATTGAAGGCGCCTTTGACGACGAGGAGAGCGACGATCGATTTGACGACTAAGCTGGCAACAGGGTTGATCCGAGAGCGCGACCGATGCCGATCTACGAGTACTTCTGCCCTCAATGCGACGCGACGGTCGAGGTATTCCAACGTCGTCTGCGAGGCGAGACTGATGCCCTACCGGCATGTCCTCGCTGCAACGGCGATGGGCTTGAATCCCGATTCTCGCGCTTCCGCTCGAAGACCGAGCTGGCCTTCCCCGGATTCGACACGCTCGATGATGTCGACGCTGAAGATCCGGAGTCGGTTGCGGCGTGGCGCGCGACGGCCGGCGCTGCGCCAGAGCTGCCGAGCGATCTGGTCTGAATCCGCCGTGGCTGAGCTGAGGAGCTGATGATGCCAATCTATGAGTACCGTTGCGATGCCTGCGGACACGTGCAGGAACAGTTTCACCGCTCGCTCGATCGCGCTGCGACTCCGACTTGCGAATCATGCAGCGGCGCGATGCAGCGACTGATCTCACGCTTCGCCACCCCCAAGACTGAGTCGCAGGTGCTGGAGCAATACGGCGCTCCCGGTCCCGGCTCAGGACCGGACGCCTATCGCGACCCGCGCCAGATCGGTCGCTGGGCGGAGGAGCGTTTCGAGCAGATGGGCGTCGAGATGCCGGCCGAAGCGCAGCAGATGATCGACGCCGCGCGCGACGGCGATCTGCCCGATCCTGTCAAGGATCTTTGATCTGTAGCGTTCCGCGCCGACCGGCGTCTCCCGGCTGGACAACCGGGCTGCTGACGAGCTGGCTGACATCGATCTCAGATAGGTTGGCCGATACACCGTTGCGTGAGCTCGATTGAAGCAGAGATCGGCGCGCGATAGCCTACGAATGGCAGATGCGCTGCGCACCAACCGATCAACGCGGGCGAGAGGATTGACATGGGAATTCTGATCTTTGCCATCATCACCGCAGCTGTGGCATTACTGTACGCGGTTTATCGTGCGCGACAGGTGCTGGCGGAGGGTGAGGGCACGGAGCTGATGATGAGCATCGCGCGCGCCATCCAGGCTGGCGCCGCGACCTTCCTGCGGCGCGAATACACCTTCCTGGCCGTGTTCGTCGGCTTGGTCTTCGTGGTGCTGTTGATCTTCATCGACTTCGACATACTCGATAAGTTTGACGGCACTGCTCACCGCTGGACCTCGATCTCATACATCATTGGCGCCATTCTTTCGGCCTCGGCCGGCTATGCCGGCATGCTGATCGCCGTGCGCGCCAACGTGCGCACGGCCGCCAAGGCTCGCGAGGGACTCAATCCGGCGCTGCGCGTCGCGTTCGGCAGCGGCACCGTGATGGGCATGACGGTCGTCGGACTCGGTCTGCTCGGCATCGTCATCATGTACATGATCTGGCAAGATGTCGCGCCGCTCGCCGGCTTCGCCTTCGGCGCCTCCTCAATCGCGCTCTTTGCGCGCGTCGGCGGCGGCATCTACACCAAGGCCGCAGATGTCGGCGCGGACCTCGTTGGCAAAGTCGAGGCTGGCATCCCGGAGGATGACCCTCGCAACCCCGCCACCATCGCTGACAACGTCGGCGATAACGTCGGCGACGTTGCCGGAATGGGCGCAGACCTGTTCGAGTCCTACGTCGGCTCCATGGTGGCGACGATGGCGCTCGCAGGCACCGTGCTTGCGGGCAGCGCGATCGGCTGGAAGGACGACCTCATCGTCTTGCCGATGCTGATTGCGGCGATCGGCATCATTGCGGCCGTGATCGGAACATTCTTCGTCCGCACCGGTGAGCAGGCCGATCAAGGTCAACTGCTCCGCGCCTTGCGCACGGGCGTGTTTGGAGCCTCCGGGTTGGTGCTGGTTGGCGGCATCGTCGCCATGCTGGTGCTGGACCTTGACGCCTTCGTCGGCAGCAAGTGGAATCTCTTCTTCGCCATCCTGGTCGGCCTGATCGCCGGGCAGATCATCGGCACGGTGACTGAGGGCTTTACCTCCTCAGAAGGCTTCGCATTCGGCCGACGGCGTTACTCCCCGACCGTCAACCTGAGCGCTCAGGCGGAATCAGGCACGGGCCCGATCATCATCGGCGGCCTCAGCCTCGGCATGATGTCCACCCTCATTCCGCTGATCACAATCGTCGTCGCAATCGTCCTGGCGTATGAGCTCGGCGAGTTCTACGCGGTTGCCCTTGCGGCAGTGGGGATGCTGGCGCCGCTCGGCGTGACTCTGGCCACCGACGCCTACGGACCGGTCGCGGACAACGCCGGCGGCATCGCTGAACAGGCTGGACTTGACCCCGAAGTGCGCGAGCGCACCGACGCACTCGATCAGCTTGGCAACACCACAGCCGCAACAGGCAAAGGCTTCGCGATCGGCTCGGCCGCTCTCACCTCGCTCGCCTTGCTGGCGACCTATGCCATCACGATCGGTGGCGACATCGACGAAATCAGCTTCAATCTGCTTGACTACCGCGTCATGATCGGATTGCTGATCGGCGCGCTGATGCCGTTCGTGTTCTCGGCGCTGTCCATGGGGGCTGTCGGCCGCGCGGCGGAAGCGATGGTGCAAGAGGTCCGCAGACAGTTTCGCGAGATGCCGGGCATCATGGACGGCACGCAGGATCCCGACTACGAGCGAGCGATTTCGATCTCGACCGATGGCGCCCTGCGCGAGATGATCATTCCCGGTCTGATCGCGGTGATCGTGCCGATCTTCGTGGGCGCCGTGATCTCCGCGGAGGCACTGGGCGGCCTGCTGATTGGCTCGATCGCTGCTGGCGCCATGCTGGCGCTGATGATGGCCAATGCGGGCGGCGCCTGGGACAACGCCAAGAAGTACATCGAGGAAGGCCATTACGGAGGCAAGGGCTCCGACGCCCACTCCGCAGCGGTCGTCGGCGACACCGTTGGCGACCCCTTCAAGGACACCTCAGGTCCTTCGCTCAACATCCTGCTCAAGCTGATGTCGATCGTGGCGGTGGTCTTCGGGCCGCTCTTCCTCTAATCGGATCAAGTCACGTTGACCGCGGCGACGGGTCAGTCCGACCCGTCGCCGCTGGCATTTCGTTCACGCGCTGCGCGATCCCGCACCTGCGCCTGCAACGCTTGTCCAGCGTCGCCGGTCGCGAGGATGGTCAGCACCGCGCCGATCAACGCGCCAGCGATCAGACCGATCAGAAACCGCATTCGACACCTCCCGCATATGCTGCCACCATACTGACTGGCCCGCACTGACCGGCTTGCACTGACTGGCAGGCCAGCATTGATGCCAACATCTTGCCGACACTCGTTGCCGACATCCGAACAGACAGGCGCGCTCGATGACCGACGTTTCGCTCGATACCCTGGTTTCGCTCTGCAAGCAGCGCGGATTCGTCTTTCCCGCCTCCGAAATCTACGGCGGATTCGGTTCAACCTATGACTACGGCCCACTCGGTGTCGAGCTCAAGCGCAACATCAAAGACCTCTGGTGGCGTTCCACGGTGCGCGACCGCTCTGATGTCGTCGGACTGGACTCGGCCATCATCCAATCGCCGCGCGTTTGGGAAGCGTCTGGCCATGTCCAGAACTTCCATGATCCGATGGTCGATTGTTTTGAGTGCAAGGGCCGCTTCCGCGCTGATCACCTTGAAGGACCGGATTGTCCCACCTGCGGCGCCAGCGACTCTTTCACCGAAGCGCGAGAGTTCAATCTGATGTTTCGCACCCAGGTCGGACCGGTGGCGGATGAAGGCTCCGAAGCCTTTCTTCGTCCCGAAACCGCGCAGGGCATCTTCATCAACTTTGAGAATGTGTTGACCGCGACACGTCGTCGCCTGCCGTTTGGAATCGCCCAGCAAGGCAAGTCATTCCGCAACGAGATCACGCTCGGCAACTTTATCTTCCGCACGCGCGAATTTGAACAGATGGAGATGGAATACTTCGTCGCGCCTGAGGAGTCAGACGAGTGGTACCGGCGTTGGATCGACCTGCGCGAGCAGTGGTATCTCGAGTTGGGCATCAACCCCGATCACCTCCGCCGCGATGTCCACCCGACCGAAAAGCTGTCGCATTACTCCGCTGGGACAACCGATCTGCAGTATCGCTATCCGTGGGGCTGGGATGAGATCGAGGGAATTGCCAATCGCACCAACTTTGACCTCACCCAGCACGGGCAGTCGTCGGGCAAACGGCTCGAATACTTCGATCCGCAGACCAATCAGCACCTCGTGCCGCACGTGATCGAGCCGGCCGCGGGCGTGGATCGGATCATGCTGGCCTTGCTCTGCGACGCCTACCGCGTCATTCCGGACGAAAAGGGTGACGCTCGCACGGTGCTCGCGTTTCATCCACGCGTCGCGCCGGTGACGGTGACGGTGCTGCCGCTGTCGCGCAAAGAGCCGGTGGCCAGTCTGGCGCAGAAGGTGTGGTCGCAGCTTCGCCCGCACTGGACTACGCAATACGACGACACGCAATCGATCGGACGGCGCTACCGGCGTCAGGACGAGATCGGCACGCCGTACTGCGTCACGGTGGACTTTGACTCGCTCGACGATGGCGCGGTCACGATCCGTGATCGGGACACGCAGGAACAGGCGCGCGTCAGCATTGACGAGCTTGCGGACGCACTGCGCGATCGATTGGGCTTCTGAGCGAGCATTCTGGGCGGCCATTCTGAGCGGCATTGCGGCATTGCGTCTTGGCGGCGCGCAAATCTGGCGCGACCGCGCATGCGCCGCAGGTCGCGCGCGGCATGACGGACACATCCAACCTCAGGCGATTGGCTCGCCCGAGGTTGGATGCGTTGATACCAGGATTCGGTTCGGTGCAGGCGTCAGGACGCTCGAAACTATGGAGCGAGCTCGACCACCCGCGCCCGCGCTGCGTCCTTGTCGTCGAACCACTCGGCGTTGATCTCGGTGTACGCCTGCCACTCGTCGGGCACGTCATCCTCGGCGAAGATGGCGGTCACCGGACAGGCCGGCTCACAGGCGCCGCAGTCGATGCACTCATCCGGCGAGATATACAGCATGCGGTCATCGTCGTCCGCATGGATGCAGTCCACCGGGCAGACTTCCACGCAGGACTGATCCTTCACGTCGATGCACGGCTCCGCGATCACGTAGGTCATGAGTCATCCTCTCATCTGCTCGCCGGCGTCACGCCCGAACGGGGCGAAATCGCGCTATATCACTTATAGGACGGCTTGCCACTCTTCGCAATAGCCAAATCAGTTTGCCGCAAACACTGATGTTTATTCGCTCAAGATGCCGCCGCCGTGTCGGCTGGAGACTGCCAACCATGCCAGGTCAAGACATCGCGCAGGAAACGTCCGGTCTGCGATTGTTCGATCATCGCGACCTGCTCCGGCGTGCCCGTGGCCACTACCTCGCCCCCGCGATCGCCACCCAATGGCCCCAAATCAATGATCCAGTCAGCATTCTTGATCACGTCGAGATGGTGCTCGACCACGACGACGGTGTTGCCGCCATCAACGAGCTGTTGCAGCACGGTCAGCAGCGCCTCGACATCCGAGAACGACAGTCCGGTTGTGGGTTCGTCGAGCAGATAGAGCGTGCGCCCGGTCGAGCGCTTTGACAGCTCCGTTGACAGCTTGATCCGTTGCGCCTCCCCGCCTGACAGCGTGGTCGCCGGCTGTCCGAGTCGGATGTAACCGAGTCCGACCGCCTGCAACGTGCGCAGCTTGCGGGAGATCGTCGGATGCGCATCAAACAGCTCCGCCGCTTCGTCGACCGTGAGTCTGAGCACCTCGGCGATCGAGCGATCCTTGTAGCGAATCTCCAGCGCCTCGCGGTTATAGCGGTCACCCTGGCAGACCTCGCAGGGCACCGTCACGTCGGGCAGAAACTGCATCTCGATCGTGTTGTAGCCGTCACCCTTGCAGGCCTCGCAGCGGCCGCCCTTGACATTGAACGAGAACCGCCCGGGCTTGTAACCGCGCATGCGCGATTCGGGCACCGAGGCGAACAGATTGCGCACAGGCGTGAACAGACCGGTGTATGTCGCTGGATTCGAGCGCGGCGTGCGTCCGATCGGCGATTGATCGATGTCAATCACCTTGTCGATTGCATCGAGTCCCTCGAGGCCGCGCATCGCGCCGGGACGCCGGCGGGCGCCGTGCAGATGTTGCGCGGCTGCGGCGTGCAGGAGATCGTTGACCAGCGTGCTTTTTCCGGATCCGGATACGCCCGTCACGCAGATGAACGCGCCAAGAGGAAATGCCGCGTCAATGTCGCGCAGATTGTGTTCGCTTGCGCCCAGGACCTGCAACTGCTCGCCGTTGCCAGGCCGACGCGCGCTCGGCATCGGAATGCTGCGGCGTCCACTGAGATACGCGCCTGTCATCGAGTCGCCATGCTCCATGATCGCCGAAGGCGGGCCAACCGCGACCACTCGTCCACCGGCCTCGCCAGCCCCAGGTCCCATGTCAACGATGAAATCGGCGGCGCGCATCGTCGTTTCGTCATGCTCGACAATGAGCACCGTGTTACCGAGATCGCGCAGCCGCTTCAGCGTGCGGATCAACCGCTCGTCATCGAGCGGATGCAGACCGATCGAGGGCTCATCGCAGACGTAGAGGACGCCCATCAGCGACGATCCGATCTGCGTAGCCAGGCGAATCCGTTGCGCTTCTCCACCGGAGAGCGTCGAAGCGCCTCGATCGAGCGTGAGATAGTCCAGTCCGACATCGACCAGGAAGGTGAGTCGCTCGCGAATCTCCTTGAGAATCTGCGTCGCGATCGCCATCTCGCGCGCGGTCAGCGGCGAGTCTTCGCCGCTCAGCGTGTTGGCCCAGATCGCCGCTGCGGCGACCGACATGCGGGTGATATCCACAATTGAACGCTGATCAACGCGAACCGCCAGCATCTCTGGCTTGAGCCGCGCGCCGTCGCAGGAGGCGCAGTTGACAGCGGTCATGTAGCGCTCAATCTCGGAGCGTGACCAGTCTGAGTCTGTCTCCCGATAGCGGCGGTCCAGATTATGGATCACGCCCTCGAACTGCGTCTCGTAGCGTCGGAGCCGACCGCGTTGATTGACGAATTCCACCACAATCGGCTCTGGCAGGCCGTAGAGCACCGCTTCGATGAGATCCGACGGCAGCTCTTCGAACGGCGTGTCGGTCTCCTCGCCAAATTGCTCGAACAACGTCTGCAGGATGCGCCAATGCCAACCGTGTTGCGTCGATGCGCGGGCCCACGGAGCGACCGCGCCGTCATCCAGCGATTTAGACAGATCGGGGATCACCAGCAGCCGATCGACCTTCATCGTGATGCCCAACCCGGTGCAGTCCGGGCAGGCGCCGTGCGGCGAGTTGAACGAGAAGGAGCGCGGCTCAATCTCTCCGATCGCGAACATGTCGCGCGGACACGCCAGCTGTTCCGAGAAGATCAAGTCCTCGTCCGAGTCCAGCGGCCGAATCCGCACGATCCCGTCACCCAGGCCCAGCGCCTGCTCGATTGAGTCGGACAGGCGGTTACTGAACGCATTGCGCTCGTCTTCATCGAGCGGTTCGGCAGGCAGCGCCACTCGATCGATCACCACATCGATCGCGTGCTTCCGGTTCTTCTCGAGCTCAATCTCGTCGTCGAGCGACAGGACCTCACCATCGACGCGGACGCGGACAAATCCGCGCCCGCGCGCGTCCTCGAAGACGCCCTTGTGCTCGCCCTTGCGATCGCGCACGACGGGCGCCAGGATCATCAGCCGTCGACCGTGACCCAGCGAGAGCACGGCGTCAACCATCTGCTGAACCGTCTGTTGGGCAATCGGATCGCCGCAGATCGGGCAGTGCGGTCGTCCCGCCCGCGCGAACAGGAGCCGCAGATAGTCGTAAATCTCGGTCACGGTGCCGACGGTTGAGCGCGGGTTGCGGGAGCCGCTCTTCTGGTCGATGGAGATGGCGGGCGAGAGGCCTTCGATGTAGTCGACATCCGGCTTCTCCATGCGTCCCAGGAACTGGCGCGCGTAGGCGGAGAGTGACTCGACATAACGCCGTTGACCTTCGGCATAGATAGTGTCGAACGCCAACGATGACTTGCCAGATCCCGACACGCCGGTAATGACGACCAGCTGATCGCGCGGAATCTCGACGTCAATGTCTTTGAGATTGTGCTCGCGCGCGCCGCGGACCAGGATTCGATCTGCTGGCACGAATCGTCCTCCAGCTTCCAGACTCTCAGCAATTCAGCCTATCCCACCTCGAGAGCGGGGATCAGGCTGACGTTGGCGCGCGCCGCCTTCCTATACTCGGGACATGCCTAGCACTGCTTCCACCGCTGACCGTCAGTCGACCATGACTCCCATGACTGAGCCGGACTCAGGCGACGAACGCCCGCAACGGCTCGTCATCCTTGACGGCCATGCATTGATCTTCCGCGCCTACTTCGCCATGCCGTCGGACCTGCGCACCTCGAGCGGCGAACTGACCGGCGCCGTGCGCGGATTCACCAGCACGCTGTTGCGCATCATCGACGACCTGGAGCCGACCCATATCGCCCTCGCCCTCGATGTCGACGACAGTACGGTGTTCCGACGCGAGATCGATGCCAACTACAAGGCGCATCGGCCGGAGATCCCCGCCGACCTCCCGCCACAGATCGAGCGTTGCAAGCAAATCGCGGAAGCGTTCAGCATTCCGATCTTTGAGGTGCCGGGCTATGAGGCAGATGACGTGCTCGCGTCACTCGCCGATCAGGCTGCCGACGCCGGTCTCGAAACCTGGCTCTGCACGCTCGACTCCGACATCGTGCAGCTCGTCACGGATCGCATCTTTGTCTACATGTACCGTCCCTTTCAACGCGACTACGTGCGCTATGACGGGCCTGCCGCCGTCCGCAACCGCTACAGCATCGATCCGATCCAGATGATCGACTACAAGGCCCTGGTCGGCGACAAGTCCGACAACATCCCCGGCGTCAAGGGCGTGGGCGACAAGACGGCGGTGAAGTTGCTCAATCAGTATCCCGACCTCGAAGCGATTTATGACGACATTGACGCGATCAAGCCCGCAGGCACGCAGAAGAAGCTGCTTGCCGAACGCGAGATCGCCTTCATGTCGAAGCAGCTTGCGACCATCATGCACAACGCGCCAGCGACGCTCGATCTTGAGGCCGCTGCCATCGCAGACTTTGATCCTGATGAGGTGCGCGCCGCATTCCAGGAGCTGGAATTCCGCAGCCTGCTGAGCCGCATTCCCGATTTCAGGACGGATGCCGAGGACGCACCCCGGCCAGCCGCACCAGAGATCGAGGTCCACTATGACCTTGTCACTGACGAAGCCAGCTTCAACCACTGGCTGGAGCGGGCGCTGCAAGCGCCGTTGCTGGCCGTCGATCTGGAGACGTCTTCAACCGACACAATCGACTGCGAAATCGCCGGCTACGCCCTGTCTGACGCCGAGGGCAGCGCCTGCTACATCCCGGTCGGACACCGCGGTGATGCGCCTCAGTTGGACGCTGAGTTCGTCAAGGACGGTCTGCGACCGATTCTGGAGAATGCGGCCGTGCCGAAGCTCCTGCACAACGCCAAGTTCGATCTCAAGGTACTGAAGCGGCACGGCGTCAACCTGGGCGGATTGCAGCACGATACGATGCTGGCCGCATTCATCCTCAACAAGAGTCCGATCGGGCTCAAGGCATTGGCCCAGAACGAGCTCGGCGTAGAGATGACGCCGATTGAGGATCTGATCGGTAAGGGTCGCAAACAGCTGTCCATGGTTGATGTGCCATCCGCCGCTGTCGGACCGTACGCGGCCGCAGACGCAGACATGACGCTGCGGCTCGCCAATCTTCTGCTCCCGCAGCTCTCCGAGACGCCAGGTTTGGAACAGCTCTATCGCCAGCTGGAGATGCCCTTGATTCCCATCCTGGCCGAGATGGAGCTGGCCGGCATCACGCTTGATGTGAGCGTGTTGGAGAGACTCAATCAGGAGCTGAATGGGGAGATCGAAACGGTCACCGGCACGATCTTTGGCGAGGTTGGCCATGAGTTCAACCTCGGCTCTCCCGAGCAGCTCAGCCACGTGCTCTTTGATCAACTCGGTCTGCCGAAAACCAGGAAAGTGAAGTCAGGCAAGTACTTCCAGACGACGGCCGACCAGCTGGAGCGCCTGGCTGAAGCGCACCCGATCGTCAATCACGTCCTGCAATGGCGCGAACTGACGAAACTGCGCAGCACCTATGTCGAGTCGCTTCCAGACGAGATCCACGCGTCCACCGGACGCATCCACACCGATTTCAATCAGACGGTTGCGGAAACCGGCCGACTGTCGTCTGAGCACCCAAACCTGCAGAACATCCCCGTTCGCACGGAGCAGGGCCGCCAAGTGCGCGCCGCCTTCGTGGCGCGGCCGAGCGGCGACATGGCGTCCGGTAATATGGCGTCCGGCAACATGGCGCCCGACACGGATGTCACCTTTGTCGCGGCGGACTACTCGCAGATCGAGCTACGCGTGCTGGCGCATCTCTCACGAGATGAGGGCCTGATCACCGCCTTCCACAACGGCGAGGACATCCACTCCGCCACGGCCTCGGGCGCCTATGGCGTGTCGATCGACGATGTCCAACCGGAAATGCGACGAGTTGCCAAGATGATGAACTTCGGTGTCATCTACGGTCTCTCGGCGCACGGACTCTCACAGCGCAGCGGCATGCCGCGTAAGGATGCGGAAGCCTTCATTGACGCGTACTTTGGCCGCTTCCAGCGGGTCGCGGAGTGGATCGAGGAAGCCAAGCTCGCAACGAAGGAGCATGGCTACGCCGAGACTCTCCTGGGCCGCCGACGTTATCTGCCGGACATTCACTCGCGCCTCTTCCAACAACGAAGCTCGGCTGAGCGCAAGGCCGTCAACATGCCCGTGCAGGGCACTGCCGCTGACGTGATCAAGCGCGCCATGTTGGAAGTGGATACCGCCTTGCGCGATCAGGAGCTGCGAGCGCGGCTGTTACTGCAGGTACACGATGAGCTCATCTTCGAGCTGCCGTCCGAAGAGGTCGGCGCGCTGGCGGAGCTCCTGCGACAGATCATGCCGGCGGCGCTCGACCTCATCGTGCCGATGCAGATCGAGGTCAAGCAGGCCGCCAACTGGCGCGACCTGCAATCAATCGCCTAACAGCCGCGGGACAGGAGAGCCGACATGTTTCGTACGATTGGCAACACGTGGAACATCACCAAACTCTCGTGGCGCGTGCTCATGCTCGACCGCGAGCTGATGTTCTTTCCGATCTTTGGCGCCATCGGCGCGATCATCGTGGGCGGCATCGCCGCAGGCGTCTTCGGCGCGACCGGTACGTTCGAACGACTTGACGGCAGCGGCACGGAAGGCGTTGAGCCTCTCGATGTCGCAATCACGCTGCTGGCCTACTTTGGCGCGCTGTTCATGGTCATCTTCTGCAACGCCGCGCTCGTCGCCGCGGCTCGCGAGCGACTTGAAGGCGGTGACCCGAACGTGATGTCCGGCATCCGCGCCGTGCGTGGACTCTGGCTCTCCATTCTCGGCTGGACCTTGATCACAGGAACCGTCGGCCTGATCTTGCAAGCGCTCCAGAGTGCGGCGCGTGACAACGGCAGCGGAGTGATGCGGATCGTCAGCATCATCCTGGTCTCCCTCTTGCAAACCGCCTGGGCGTACATCACCTTCTTCGTCATTCCAGTACTCGTCGTTGAGCGCGTCGGGCCAGTGACCGCCATTCGACATTCGTCCAGACTGCTGCGTCAGAGCTGGGGCGAGCAGCTTGCCGCCTCCTTCTCGTTCTTTCTCATCTACCTGCTGGCAATCGTGATCGTGGCGATTCCAGTGGTCGCGCTTGTCTTCGTGGCGCCGATCGCCGCCATTCTGGTCGCGATCGTGGTCGGCGGCATCGCGCTTGCCAGCGTGGCCGCGATGGAGGGCATCTTCAAGGCGGCTCTCTACGAGTGGGTGGCGGAGGGCAAGGGCAGCGAGTGGTTCGACCAACAGCTCTTGCGCAATGCCTACACGTTGAAGCCATAGCCGTTCCACGTGCCAGAACTGCCAGAGGTCGAGACCGTCCGTCGACAGCTCGAGTCCCTCGTCGTCGGACGACGCATCCGCGCCTTCCACGTCTTACCGGGCGCCGAGCGCTTACTGCGCGGACGCTCGCCTGATGAGATCGAGGCGCAGCTGCGCGATGCCATGATCACGGGCGTCCAGCGGCGGGGCAAGTATCTGCTCCTTCAACTCGACAGCGACCAGACGCTGATCGTGCATTTGCGCATGACCGGATCGCTTCGATTTCGCGCCAACGCCGCCGCATCCGAGCCGTTCACCCGAGCCGTCTTCGACCTGGATCGCGGAGATCAGCTGCGATTCGTCGATGTGCGCAAATTCGGCACCATCGATCTCGCCGACCAGATCGAGGACGCGTTGCCGCAGCTCGGTCCAGAACCGCTCGCCGACGCGTTTACGTCGGAGGTCTTGTGGCAGGCGCTGCGCGGTCGCCGCGCGCCGATCAAATCCGCGCTGCTGGACCAGCGCAATGTCGCTGGCATCGGCAACATCTACGCCGATGAGTCGCTGTTCCTCGCGCGTCTGCATCCTGAGGCGCCAGCCGGATCGCTGCGCCCTGCAGAACGTCGCGCCCTGCACCAGGCGATTCGTCGCGTCCTCAGCGACGGCGTCCAGCACGGCGGCGCCTCCTTTCGCGATTACACCGATGTCGACGGCGACGAAGGGCGCCAGCAATACTTCGTCCGCGTCTTTCGCCGCACCGATCAGCCCTGCGACGAATGCGGCCGATTGATTCGCCGCATCGTGGTCGGCGGCCGAGCGACGCATTACTGCCCGAAGTGCCAACCCGTCCGACAACGCTCGCGGCGGGTCAAGTCGACGCGAACACGGCGCGTTAGTCTCAGTTCGAGGTGAATCACTCGCGATGAGCAGCCAACGACCCGCTCAACCGCATCCACGTGAGCCATATCAAGCCGACCGCGATCGGCGCCATGACGTGGCGATCGCGGACTGCGAGACATGTGGCGATGAGTTTGATCTGACGGGCGTGGATCCACGCGCGCGCGTCTGTGCGCCCTGCTGGGATCGCTCGCTCGATGCGATGGAGGTCGCATTCCTCGACAACTATGCCAAGTTCGGCGCCAAGGCGCATCGCACCGTGGCCGAGGCGCTGTTCCGCTCCCAGGCGCTCGCCGACCCTGACGATCGCAAGGTGATCGGTATGCGGATCGTTGAGGAATATCTCAACGCTGCGCAAGACCTGATGGCGCTCTACGTGGCGCTGCGGCGCCGGGGCCAACAACCGCTGCTCACGACCTTCACGAACTTTGAGCTGAACGCGCCATCCGTCGCGGCATTCCGCATTCTGACCGCGGGTCGCAATGCAGATGAACTGCTGCAAGACCTTCAGCTACCGACCCTGGCGGATATCGACGCCGCGCGCGGCGATATCCCACGCAAAGATTGGCGCCAGTTCGCTGGAGCCGTGCTCGCGATTGCCAATGGGATCGAGCGGGTCCAGAAGGTCGATCAGGGCGTCCTGCTCGAGCTCGCGGATGGCCTCAAGCAGTCGTCGGCCATTACGCACAAGCTCGACTGGTTGCCCGATCGCCACATGAACCCGGATCAGGTCGCGCTCATCGCGTTGAACCAGCGGCGTCGAGTACTGCTCACCCATGCGCTCGCCATCCACGAACCACAGCTCGAAGTCTTCATCGACGCCATCGACAAGATCACTGCCGCCGCCCGCGACCTGATCTGGCTGTATCTCCACGTCCGCGACAGCGTGGCGCTGGAGCAGCAGCCCACCGGACGTCAATGATTGACACTATTGACACTGCCGACAACTTGACCCCATTCCATGAACCCATGCCTGGAACCCACACCTGTCGCGCTCGGCTGAATGAAATGGACACGTAGTGACACGCTCGCCATTCGGTCTCGAACAACATGTCATCCTGATCTCCGGCGCGGGACGCGGTATCGGACGCGCCTGCGCTGAGCTGATCGCGCAGATGGGCGCCAAAGTCGCCCTCACCGCCCGCACCGTCGACCAGGTCGAGGCCGTTGCTGAACATATCCGCGAGGCGGGCGGACAGGCATGGGCCTTCCGCGCCGACGTCGCCGCAATCGATGACCACGAGTCGCTCCTTGACGACGTAGAGGACACCGTCGGACCGCTGACAGGCCTCGTCAACGTCGCCGGCGTTTCACCGACCCTGCAGCGCGGCGAACGCATGACGCCGGACGACTACGACCTGATCCAGAACATCAATCAACGCGGCACCTTCTTCCTCACGCGCAACTTTGCCGCGCGTCTGATCGACGCTGAGCGCGGTGGTGCGGTGGTGACCATCTCCAGCGTGGGCGCCGAGTACGGTCTGCCGCGCCAGGCCGCGTACTCAATGACGCGCGCCGCCGTTGAGGCGATGACGCGGACGCTCGCCGCCGAGTGGGCGCATGCGTTGGCGTCGCCCATTCGCGTCAACTGCGTCGCGCCTGCCTTTATCGACACGCCGCTCACCGAACCGATGCCCGACTGGTACCGATCTCGTGTGGAGGCGCACACCGCCATGCGACGACTCGGCGCGGACGACGAGGTCGCCGGCGCCGTCGCCTTCCTGCTCTCCGACGCGGCAAGCTATATCACTGGTACCGTCGTTCCTGTTACTGGCGGCTACGGCCTCTGGTCGTTGGATCCACGCTGATCGGAGTTGATATGTCCTACCTCGCCGCAGCAGTCCAGCGCGTCCCCGGTCTGACCGCCGAACGAGGCGTCGCCAACGCGATCGATGCGATCGAAATCGCCGCTCGCCAGGGCGCCAAGCTGATCGTGTTTCCGGAAACCTGGATTCCGTCGTATCCCTACTATCACTCGCGCAGCGCCGACCGACAGGCATTCGCGGAACTCTATCAGCAGACTTTCCAACACAGCATTGCGGTGCCGGGTCCAGAGTGGGACCAGATCGCCGCCGCAGCCGCCGCAGCCGAGGCGACGGTAGTGATCGGCGTCAATGAACGCGAGCCGCATGCAGGCACGATCTACAACACGCTCTGCTACATCGGACCGGACGGCGGCCTGCTCGGCAAGCATCGCAAGCTCGTCCCAACCCTCTCCGAGCGCCTGATCTGGGGCTACGGCGACGGCTCTGACCTGGCCGTGTACGACAGTCCGGTCGGTCGCCTCGGCGGCCTGATCTGCTATGAGCACCACATGGCGCCGGCGCGCTACGCGCTGTCCGCGCTCGGGATCCAAGTTCACGCGTCGGTCTGGCCGGGCTGGCAACAGCTGGACCCCGTCATTGACGCCGCCACACGGCAGCTCGCCTACGAGAATGCCTGCTTCGTGATCGTCGCTCGCGAGACGATGTCGCCCGATCGGCTGCCCGACGGCACACCCCTCATGGAGGAGCCGTTCTGGTACGCCAGCGGCGGCTCGGCGATCATTGCGCCCGGCGGCAAGTATCTGGTTGAGCCCGTTCTTGATCAGGAGACGATCATCTACGCAGAGATCGACCTTGAGCAGACCATTGAGTCGAAGCGCTGGGTGGACTCTGCCGGGCACTACGCGCGTCCGGAGGTCTTCCAGCTGCATTGGAATCGCAAGTCCAAGCAGCCGCTGGTGATCGATGACTGAGCCAGGACCGCTCGACGCCATCACCGATGTACCCGGCATTGAAGTCGGTCACTGGACTGATCTGGATCACGCGACCGGATGCACGGTCGTGGTGGCGCGAGACGGCGCCACCCCAGCCGTCTTCCAAGCGGGCGGAGCGCCGGGCACACTCGACACCGATCTGACGCGCTCCGAGAACGCGGTCCCGCTTGCCCATGCGGTCCTGCTGACTGGCGGTAGCGTGTTTGGCCTCGAGGCTGCCGCCGGTGTCCGGCATCGACTGCGCGAGCTTGGGATTGGACTGCCCTTCGGTCCCGACGCCACGCCGCTGCCGATCCTGCTCGGCGCAGTCGTCTTTGATCTGACGATCGGAGGATTCGCCCATCCGACCGCCGCTGATGGCCGCACGGCGGCCGATCTCGCCAACTCTGGGTCAGTTCAGCAAGGCAGCGTCGGCGTCGGCGTTGGCTGCACAGTCGGCAAGACCGGTGCGCCCAACACGCAGATCAAAGGCGGCGTGGCTACCGCGTCGCTCAGGCACGATTCCGGCCTCATCGTCGGCGCGATCGTTGCGACCAACGCCGTCGGAGACATCGTCGATCCGTCGAACGGCCAGATCGTCGCTGGCGCGCGCAGCGAACCGGTCGGCGAGATGCGTCGCGCAACCGACTCGCTGCTCTCGCGTTCCTTGTCCGAATACCAGGAGGCGTTCGAGGCGATGCAACTCCCCGCAAGCGATCAAGCGGGAGCCAACACCACGCTCGCCGTCGTCGCGACGAATGCCCGCTTGCACAAAGGCGCCGCCAAGCGCGTCGCCATTATGGCGTCGGCCGGACTCGCGCGAACGATCAGTCCGGTCTTTACGCCGGGTGACGGCGATACCATCTTCACGCTCGCCACCGGCGAGATCGATGTCACCAGTATTCCGACACTGCTCACGCTCACCGGTACGATGGCTGCGGAAGCCGTCGCGCGCGCGACGTTGCGCAGCGTTCAACAAGCGACCACGATCGCGGGCGTACCTTCCGTGTCTGATTGGACTGGTCGCCGGACGAGAGGTGTATGAGATGACGCAACGACCGCTCGTGCTCGCCACCAATGACGATGGAGTCGATGCTCCAGGACTGTGGCATCTGGCTGAGTCGGTGAATGACTTTGCCGACGTCCTTGTCGTGGCGCCGGCGGTCAATCAATCAGGCATGTCAGCCGCGTTTACGCTGCGCCGCGACCTCGAGGCGGAACGCGCCCATTCACCGATCGACGGCATCGTCGCCTGGCAGGTCAACGGCACGCCAACCGACGCCGTCGTCCACGGCTTGCGGCACGTCGCTGATCGCCATGTCGACATGATCGTGTCGGGCGTCAATCCGGGACCGAATGTAGGCCGTGAGATTCTGCACTCCGGCACCGTGATGGCGGCGATGCAGGGTTACTTGCGCGGATTGCCCAGCATCGCCTCGTCGCTCGCTTCGTTCGAGGAGACGCACCTTCGAGACGCTGCCCTGGTCGCCGCGCGAATCGCCCGCCAACTGCTACAGAGTGGACAGCTGCAGTTCCTCAATGTCAACTCGCCAGATCGTCCCGTCGCCGAGCTCACGGGAGTGCGCGTTGCGCGGATGGCCGATCTCGCCGTCTCGCGTGTCGTCGATCTGGTTGATGAGCAAGGCTCCACGCATCGCCGACTGGAACTGAAACCGGGTGTCAACATAGAGCCAGACACCGATGTCGGCGTGATCATGTCAGGCGGCGTCGCGGTCACTCCGTTGCACAATGACCTGACAGACCACAGCGGCATGTCGCTCGCAGCCGAGCTGATTGATAGCTCGGCGCTGCTCAGTTGACGCATGCCGAGAGCGGTAAGCTAGCCACACACCGCGATACATGCCGATCGGGCGGAGATTGTCATGGCTGGCCATTCCAAGTGGGCACAGATCAAGCGCAAAAAGGGACTGACCGACGCCAAGCGCGGTCAGCTCTTCACCAAGCTCGGCCGCGAGATTGCGGTAGCCGTGCGCGCCGGCGGACCGAAGATTGAGGAGAACTCGGCGCTCAGACTCGCAGTCGACCGCGCCCGCGCCTCCAACATGCCGAATGTCAACATCCAACGCGCGATCGAGCGCGCGAGCGGCGGCGCGGATGGACAACAACTCGACGAGATCCGATATGAGGCATATGGGCCCGGTGGCGCCGCGCTGCTGATCGATTCCCTGACCGACAACCGCAATCGAACCGTGTCGGAGGTTCGCGCCACCCTCACGCGAGCCGGCGCCAGCATGGCTGCATCGGGCGCGGTCGCCTGGCTCTTCGAGCAAAAGGGCGTGATCGCCGTTGATGTTGATGTGAGCGCCGACCCTGATGAGATTGCGCTCGCCGCAATCGACGGCGGTGCTGAGGATGTGGCGATCGATGACCGTCTCGTTGAGGTGATCACCGCGCCTAATGGCCTGGAGGCGGCACGCAGCGCCGTGGCTGAGATCGGCGCCCCGATCGCTTCCGCCGAAGTCGTCATGCGCGCCACCAACACGGCCCCCGTTGACAGCGATCAGGCCGCCAGACTGCTCCGCTTAATCGACTCGCTTGAGGACCTTGATGATGTCCAGCGGGTCTTCACCAATGCCGATTTCCCTGATGACGCGTTGGTGGAGGCCTAGAGCCATCAGATGGCGCGCATTCTCGGCCTGGATCCTGGCCTCAACGCCACCGGTTGGGGTCTGCTGACCGCTGACTCTGATGCTGCCGTTCAACTGCGCTGGGGGACGCTTCGTCCTCCCGCCGTGGCACTCGCCGCTCGCCTCTCCTGGATTCATGCCGAGCTGACGAACCAGATCGAGCGGCTGCATCCTGATGTGGTGGCGATCGAGCGACCGTTCGTACACAAGAATGTGAAGACCGCGGTGATGCTGGGTCAGTCGCAGGCCGCCGCGATGATCGCCGCCGCGGCCGCCAACCTCGACGTGCATGAATATCCGCCGCGGGTGGTCAAGGAGGCAGTCGCCGGGCACGGCCAGGCCGAGAAGTCCGCCGTCAAGCTGGCGCTCGAGGCGCGCCTCGGCGTGGGCGTGCTTGATGCCTCAGCCGACGCCGCCGATGCGCTCGCAGTTGCCTACTGCCATCTGCTGCTGCATTCCAACCTGGCCGACCGGGAGATCGCGTGATCTCTCGCATTCGCGGACGCGCGGTCCAATGGCACGACGACACGCAGCGCGTCGAGATCGATATCGGTTCAACCGCTGGTGGACTCGTCTATGAGGTTCGCTTACCTACCGCCGTCTGGCTGACCTTGGAAGACAGCCGTCCCGACATCCTCAATCTCTTCACCTACTACCACGTGCCAGAGCGGAGCGCGCCAGTCCCTGTGCTGATCGGCTTCCTGCGGCCAATCGAGCGAGAGTTCTTTCGCAAGCTGATCAGCGTGCCGCAAATGGGCGTGGGCAAAGCGCAACAGGCGCTCGCTGCCCCGATCGCTTCCATCGCCCAGGCGATTGAAGCGGAAGATCGACGAGCGCTGATGCAGCTGCCCGGTATCGGCGCGCGGCAGGCGGATCGCATCATCGCCGACCTGAAAGGCAAAGTGACCGAAGAGGCGATGTTGGAGGAGCATGGCGACGCTGAACTCGGACGCAGGCGCCGAATCGACGATGACGTCTGGGCGGACGCGGTGGAGGCGTTGATCGGACTCGGCTATCCGCGACGCGACGCCGACCGCCTGGTCAACTCAGTCATCAACGCATCGGATCCGTCAACCACGCACCGCACTGAAGATGTGATCCGAGCAGTGCTCGAACAGATCGGCGCCAATCCCTAGCGAATTGGCGTGCGATCTCGATAAGCTCTCTACATGACGACCATTGCTCCTGCTCGCGCCAGCAACCGTTTCGAGCTCGCGGCCGATTATCAACCGACCGGCGATCAGCCCAAGGCGATCGAGCAGTTGGTTGAAGGGCTTGAGTCTGGACATCGCGCTCAAACGCTGCTCGGCGTGACCGGCTCTGGCAAAACGTTCACGATGGCCAATGTCGTCGCGCAGCTCAATCGACCGACTCTCGTCCTGGCGCACAACAAGACCCTCGCCGCACAGCTCTGCACCGAGTTCCGCGACTTCTTCCCCAACAATGCGGTCGAGTACTTCGTCAGCTACTACGACTACTACCAGCCCGAGGCATACATCCCGCGATCCGATACCTACATCGCCAAAGAGTCGGACATCAACGACGAGATCGACAAACTGCGCCACGCGGCGACGCGCGCCCTCTTCGAGCGGCGCGATGTGCTGATCGTCGCCTCCGTCTCCTGCATCTACGGCCTCGGCGAGCCTGAGGATTACCAGGGCATGGTGCTGAGCCTCGAGAAGGACAAGTCCTACTCGCGCAACCTGATCCTGCGCCGACTCGTCGATCAGCAATATCAGCGTGACGAACTGACCCTCTCGCGCGGCAAGTTCCGCATTCGCGGCGACACGCTCACGATCCATCCCTCTTACGAAGATCTGGCCGTTCGTGTCCAGTTCTGGGACAACGAGGTGGAACGCATCGTGGAACTCGATCCGCTCACCGGCGAGATCCTGGCAGAGCGCGACCGCGTCGACATTTATCCCGCCAAACACTTTGTCACGACCGATGAGCGGATGGCCGCCGCCGTCACCGATATCGAAGCGGAACTGCACCAGCGTCTGGAACAGCTGCGCGCGGACGACCGCATTCTGGAAGCAGCCCGACTCGAGGAACGCACCAGGTACGACCTCGAAACGATGCGCGAAACGGGCTATTGCGCTGGCATTGAGAACTATTCGCGTCATCTCGCGCGTCGCGCCGGCGGCTCCACGCCCTGGACCCTACTCGACTATTTTCCCGAAGATTGGCTGCTCTTCATTGATGAGTCGCACATGACGCTTCCACAGGTCAGAGGAATGTACGGCGGGGACACGTCGCGCAAGCAGACGCTGGTCGACTACGGATTTCGCTTGCCTTCAGCGATCGACAATCGGCCACTCAATATCAACGAATTTGAACACCACATCAACCAGGTGGTGTTCGTCTCCGCCACGCCCGCCGACTACGAGCGTAATCACTCCGAACAGATCGTTGAACAGCTGATCAGGCCCACCGGCCTGCTCGACCCTCAAGTACATGTGCGTCCGACGGACGGTCAGATCGATGATCTCGTGAGCGAAGTCAAGAATCGCGCCGAGCGGGGCGAGCGAACGCTGGTCACCACGCTGACCAAGAAGATGTCCGAGGATTTGGCCGATTACCTGCGCGAAGTGGGCATTCGGACGTACTACCTGCATTCGGAGCAGGATGCGTTCCAACGCGTGGAAGTCTTGCGCGATCTGCGACTCGGCGTGTTCGACTGTCTCGTCGGTATCAATCTGCTGCGTGAAGGTCTCGACCTGCCAGAGGTGTCACTCGTTGCAGTGCTCGACGCGGACAAAGAGGGTTTCCTGCGTAATGAAGGCTCCTTGGTGCAGACAATCGGCCGCGCCGCCCGACACGTCAACGCGGACGCCATCCTCTACGCCGATCGGATCACCGATTCGATGCGTCGCGCGATGGATGAAACCCATCGTCGCAGAACCGCTCAACACGAACACAACGTGACTCACGACATCAAACCGGTCGGGATCACCAAGGAGATTCGCGATATCGCGTCCGACGTTGCCGATCAGGTTCGGGACGAGTTCGAGCTGCGGGCGGTCGCCGAAGAGCCAGGCGCCTATGACGCGCAGCTCGGAGCCACCATCCCTCTGGATATGAGCCCAGATCAGATCGCGCGGATGATCAGCGAACTTGAGCTGCGAATGAAACAGGCGTCGCGCGCACTCGAATTTGAGAAGGCGGCGGCGCTGCGCGACCAGATCGTGGAACTGCGTCGCGACCAGGCGATGCTGAGCGAGGACCTGCAGCAGTGGTCGGATCAGGCCTACGGTCGGCGCCGCCGTCCATTGCGCCGCAAGGAGCCGATGTCACGCCAGCGTTAACTGTCCACTGGCGATTTGGAGCCGCGCCGCTGAACCGCAGCAATTCTTGTTACCGTCAACTATGTGCCCACGCGCCAGCTGGTATCATATGCGCGCCTGCCGTGGCGGCCTCGCAGAGAGTGTAGACAGGTGGCTGAGGAACTCTACTCCCAATCCCGGCGACGTCCAGACGCCGATGCACCGCCTTCATGGCTGGGTGCTCAACAAGAAGAGGCGCGAGCCTGTGCGTTCTGTGGCGAGGTGCCGCCGCCCGCATCATCCTTCTGCCACAACTGTGGTCGCGGGCTGACCGCCGCCTTGTTGCCGCAGCAAGGCGAGGGCGCCACCGTGCTCTTCACCGACATCGAAGATTCAACCCACCTCACCGAACAGTTGGGCGATCTGCAGTGGGAGTCGATCATTGATGAACACAATGACATCATTCGCCACGCGTTGGATCGCCACGCAGGCTTCGAGGTCAAGCAGACTGGAGACGGCTTCCTGATCGTCTTCGCCGACAGCTTGCAAGCGGTCCGTTGCGCCGCTGAGGTGCAGGAACAGGTCACCGATCGCTTCGAGCAACGTGGCGCCGACTGGCCCGTCAAAGTGCGTATGGGCGTGCATCGCGGCGATGTCATCCTCCGACCCGGCGGCGACATTCTCGGCCGCACGGTCAACATGGCGGCTCGTGTGATGGATCGAGCGCGTGGTGAATGGGTGATGGCGTCAAAACCGCTCAAAGAGCACGCCGGCCGTCACATCGGGCCAGAGTATTGGCAAGACGCCGGCGCGCGGCGACTCAAGGGTCTTGATGGCCGCCATCGCATCTACCGCTTTCGCTGGCGTGAATTTCTTCAGGAACAGCGCGGCGAGCAAGATGCGCAGCCGCGTCCGAGCATCCAGATATCGCCGGCCAATCTCCCCAGCTTTGCTCCAGTCCCACGTAAGGTCGCGGTAGCGCCGCTCGACTCCTGAGGTCAGAACCTCACGTCAGGTTGGCCGCGCCAGGACCTTGCGAGACCGTTCGCCGCCTTCCGAGGCGCTGATTACCCCCTGCTGCTCCAACTGCTCGATCAGGCGCTCCGCGCGCGGTCTGCCGACGCGCATCCGTCGCTGCAACAGCGAAGCGGAGATTCGCTCGTATTCAGTGGCCAGCGCCGTCGCCTCATCGATCCGCGTATCAAGCTCCGCCACCGCGTCCGGCTGCGCTTCACGGACAATGTCGGGTTCCTCCACCTCGCCGTCTGAGCTCAAGACCGACTCCAATGTGCCATTCAAGGAGTCGAGTTCCATCTGGACTGCGCGCGCCTGCACTTCCTCGGCCGCTGCTGGCGAGTCCGCTGACAGTCGTTCCAGCATCGCGTCGAGCGAGGTTCGCTCGTCTGCCGCCGCGAGCGGCTGCGTCCAGGCGGCGAGCAGACGCTCAATTTCAGCATCTGAGACATACGCGCCCTGCACGCGACGCGGCTTGATCGTGTCAGACGACATGTACAGCATGTCGCCGCGACCCATCAGCTTCTCCGCTCCGACCCGATCCATGATCACTCGCGCGTCGATCTGGGAGGTCGTGGCGAACGCGATCCGTGTGGGGAAATTGGCCTTGATCAAGCCCGTCACCACATCAACCGAGGGGCGCTGCGTCGCCACGACCAGGTGAATCCCAACCGCGCGCGCCAGTTGCGCCAGGCGTACCAGCTGCGTCTCCACCTCCGCCGGAGCCGCCAGCATCATGTCCGCTAACTCGTCCAGCACCACTACCCAGTACGGCAAGGCCTTCTCGACATGCGGCAACGCGTTGTAGGCGACGATGTTGCGCGCCTTGAACTGCTCCAGGCGTCGGTAGCGGCGATCCATCTCGCCAACCACCACTCCCAACACGGACACCACTTCGTCCGGTTCCGTCACGACGTGCGAGAACGCGAGATGCGGAATCTCCCCATAGTTGGTCAGTTCAACCCGCTTCGGGTCAACCAGCACCACCCGAACCTCTGCCGGCGACTTCTGCATCAATAGCGACGAGATGATCGTATTGATGCAGACCGACTTGCCAGAACCGGTCGCTCCCGCGATCAGCACATGCGGCATCCTGGTCAGATCGGCGATGACTGGACTGCCAGTCACGTCGCGTCCGAGCGCAATCGGCAAGCCGCCCGTTGCCGCCACGCTGGCGAACGTCTCCGACTCGATCAGGCTGCGCAGCGACACAATCCGAGTGTTCGCATTGGGCACTTCGATGCCGACCACCGGCTGTCCCGGCACTGGCGCCTCCACGCGGATCGAGGGCGCAGCCAACGCCAACGCCAGATCGTCGGCGAGTCGCGTAATCCGGTTGACCCGCACGCGCGTGCGCGACACCTCTTCTGTTCGCATCACCGGACGTCCCTGATCATCAACGACGGCCGCGCCTGCCTTGTCCCGCTCGGGCGTCTGCCGCGTCTTGATCTCCCAACCAGGTTCAATCCCGAACTGAGTAATCGTCGGGCCTTCGTTGATCTGCGTCACCGCCGCGTCAACGCCGAAGGACGCCAGCGTTTCCACGATCACGCGCGCCTGCTGATCCGCTCCCGAGTGCGTGTCAGCGCTCGGATCCTGATCCAGCACGTCGATCGCCGGCAATCGCCAACCATCGGTCGCGAGTCGATCGAGCGTCCGCAGGCTCGAGGTCTCGGCCAGAACAGGATCCGGCTCTTCAGTGGTGTCGCGAACTGACGTCTGCTCAACAGTTGTGGGAGTCTCTCCCTCTGCCGATTCAATCAAAGGCGGCCAGGCAGGCTCGTCAATGATCGGCGGCGGCGGAGGCGGCGCGGGCGGGGTCCGTTGCCGCAACGATGAATCGTAACCGTCACGGACATCCGCGTCATCGGACACCTGATCGCTCTTGCCGCGGACTTGCCCTCGATCCTCCCAAATCACGCGGATTGACCACCACAGTTCTCTGGCGGCGGCGCCGATCATGCGCCAAATCAGGCCCAGCAATCCGACCAACGCGCGGTACACCACTCGCGCGATCGCTTGCAACGCGCGAGGTCCGCGAAGTCTCAGCTCAGCGCCCAACCACTTCGCGGCGCGACGCATCGCCGACGGCCAGGCCAGGCCGCTGGCAATCAGCAATAGTGCGACGATCACCGGCCATCCCCAGAGTGAGTTGAATGCGTCCCCGACCTGACCGCCCGCGCTCACCGTCGCTAGTGAAACGCCTCCGAGCGTCGCATCTGGCGCCACCGCGCCAGAAATCCCCCACAGCGCGAATCCCGTCACCGTCAGCGCGGCGACGAATCGACCGCGTTGCGGATGGCTCCTGACGACGCCCCGCACATGCCGCAGGCTGAGGAACAGTCCGATATCGGCCACCACCGTCGCCACGAGGTAGGCGCCGCCACCGAGCCAGGTGATGACCGTCGTCCGCTGGCTGCTCAACGGCGCTGATGCAATCGTTACCCAGATTGCGAACCCGATTGCCAGCATCACCAACAGCGCGCCGACGATTGTGCCTCGGTGCGTGGCGAACCAAGCGGCCACGCGGCCGGTTCGCGGTGGATTAACCGCTTTTGGATTTGTCATCGCTCGTACCTCGGGCCTTGCCCGAAAACCGCCCCAATACGCCGATCGATGCTGCAATCAGACCTGCGTTGCCACCACTACCACCATAGGACGCTGGCGAGTCTCTCGCCTCAAATATGCGGAAACTTCTTGCTGCGCATGCCGTTTGCGTTTCTCCCACGCGGCTGCGCGATCTCCACTCGGCCGAATCGGTGGACCGAGCACATCCCGGGCCACCTGTGCTGCGCCGGCTCGCAGGTTGTCCGCGACGTGAATCTCAGCGAATCCGCGTGACACCACTTGCACCTCGCCCGCTAGGGCGCCCGATTCGGCATCAAGCGGCGCCGCCAGCAACAGAAAGCCGTCGCCAGCCAGCTTCTGACGGTCACGGATGATTGCGCGATCAACACCACCCACACTCATCCCGTCAACATAGATGTACTCGGCAGATACCTGGTCCACCACCTGCGAGTGATCCGCCGTGAGCTGCAACACGTCTCCGTCAAGCAGCACATGCGCCTCGTCCTCCTGCACGCCCATCGATATCGCCAGCTGTCGATGCAGCACGAGATGTCGATACTCGCCATGAATCGGAACGAAGGATTGCGGATCGGTCAGCGAAATGACCGTCTTCAGCTCTTCCTGCGCGGCATGTCCGCGCACGTGGACATGTTCATGCCCCGATTGCACCGACACCACCTCAACGCCGCGACGGTAGAGATGATTGATCGTGTTGTTGACCGCTGACTCGTTGCCAGGAATCGGCGACGATGACAAGATCACCGTGTCGCCCGGCTTCAGCGTCACCTCGCGATGCGAACCCGTCGCCATACGACCCAGGGCCGCCATCGGCTCACCTTGCGCGCCAGTGCAGAGAATCACCGTGTTTTCGTCGTGCGCCGATCCCAGATCGGTGATCGGTCGCAACCGTCTCGCATCGGCGTCGACATAGCCTAGATCGATCGACATGTCGATGTTCTTCTCCATCGACCGACCCGTGGCGAAGACGACTCGGCCTGACACCTCGGCTGCATCGATGATCTGCTGGATGCGGGCGATCTGCGAGGCGAACGTGGCGATGATCACGCGACCCGGCGCCGTGAGCAGGATCTGTTCCAGCGCTTCACCGACCAACGTCTCGGATGGCGTCACGCCAGCCCGATCAGCGTAGGTCGAATCCGAGCAGAGCAGCCGCACGCCCTCTTGTCCGTATGCCGCCAGGCGCTGTAGATCTGTCGGCTCCGACATGACCGGAGTGTGATCGATCTTGAAGTCACCCGTATGCACGACCAATCCGGCCGGGGTGCGCAAGGCAATCCCATACGCATCCGGGATCGAATGCGCAACCGGGAAGAACTCGGCGGTCATTGAGCCAAAGTCGAATGACGAAGTGCTATTCGCTTCAATCAGGCGGGCGTCCAGGATGCCTGATTCCTCCAGCCGCCAACCGATCAAGCCCAACGTCAGCGCGGATCCATAGATCGGCGCTTGCAGCTGCGGCAGCAGGAAGCGCAACGCGCCGATGTGGTCTTCGTGACCGTGCGTGATCAGGTAGCCGCGCATCTTCTCGCGCCGCTCCAACACATACGACGCATCGGGAATGATGTAGTCAACTCCATGCATGTCATCGGACGGAAACAGGAGTCCCGCGTCCACCACCACGAGATCGTCCGCGGTCTCGTAGACCATCATGTTTCGCCCGATCTCACCCAGACCGCCCAGCGGCGTCAACCGCAACGCATTCGCTTCAATATCTGCCACGAGTCCTCCTTGAGTCCGTTGCTCGCCTACAACAGCGAGCGTTGCGCATCGTCAGATGCCGTCGACTGATCCTGCACATGGCCCTGCACATGCCCGTGCACATGGCCGTGCGCCTGACCGACCTGCGCGCCGCTTGCGTTGGGGCGCTGCGACCGCTCCAGCAGGGGGCGGATGATCGCAAAATCCTGACGCAAGATGTCCATCAGTGACGGGTTCCGCAATGCGGCCGCCGGATGGTAGACAGGCAAAATCAACCACGGGCCGGCTTGCACCGGTTGCCCGCGTGAATTCGACATGGTCGCGCCCGGCAGAAAATACTGCGTAGCGAAGAGACCCAACAGCACAATCAGCTTCGGCCGAATTCCCTCAATCTGCTCGCGCAGATACACCTCGCAGCAGCCGATCTCGTCCGGCTTCGGATTGCGATTGTCGGGCGGCCGACACTTGACCACGTTGGCGACGAACACATTCTCGCGGCTGAATCCGATCTCAGAGAGCAGCTCGTCCAACAGCTTGCCCGCTCGACCGACGAACGGGACGCCCTGCCGATCTTCGTTCGCGCCCGGCCCCTCGCCGATGAACATCAGCTCCGCGTTCGGGTCACCGTTGCCGGGCACCGTCTGTGTCCGACCCTGGTGCAGCCGACAGGCCGTACAGTTGGCAATCCGGGCATTCAGCAATTGCAGGTCGTTGGCATCCACATCGTCAGTCTACGTCCCGCTCCTACGTGGCTGGCGACTCGTCATCGCCATCGAGGTCGGACTCGATGACGGGAATGACCGTGCGGTGCTCCACCAGTCGGACGAGACCAACACCGAGCGCATACAGCCCGAGTGTGGGAACCGCGACAAACGTTTGCGTGACGGGGTCGATCGAGGGCGTGATCAGCGCCGCCAACAGAAACGCGCCGATGATCGCCCAGCGCCACATTCCCAGCAGCTTGCGCGAGGTGACCAGGCCGATCGCGCCCAGCCCCATCAGAAACAACGGAAGCTCGAACACGATTCCCGTCCAGATCACGAATCGAGTCAGCATGTCGATGTAGTTGTTGATTCGCACTTGCGGGTCGGCAATCTCGCCGCCGAAGTTGAGCAGGAACGACAGCGCCGGCGGCCATCCGATGAAGAACGCGAATGCGCCGCCACAGGCAAACGCGACCGTTGCCATCGCAACGATTGGCAGGATCCACTTCTGCTCTTCGCGAGTCAGGCCAGGATGGATGAATGCGTAAATCTGATAGACAATCACCGGCATCGCGCCAGCCAACCCAAGCATCAATGAAATCTTGATGTAGGCGCCGATGAATCCCAGCAACTCGGTGTAGATCGGACGAAACTCGGGCAGGGCGTCCCTGCCGGGCTCCAGCAGGTAATCCAGAATCGTCGAGGCGAAGACCAGAGTGACGACCGTCGTCAGCACCAGCGTCAGCACCGAAACCGTGAGTCGTTGCCTAATCTCATTGAGATGTTCGCCCAGCGTCAGCTCTGAGCCGTCAGGACCCTGCGGCGGCAGATCGCCCTGAGCGCCCTGCGCGCCCTCAACCACATCCAGCTCGGCCAGTTCATCAGGCTCTGGAAACGGTCGTGTGGCCATCAGTCGTTAGCCAAATCTGAGCTGATTCGCGGTTCGATGACGCTACCGCGCTTCTGTATCGAGCTCGCGTCGACGTCGATTCAGCGAGATCACATTGGAGGGCCTCGCCGGCGCCGCATGCTCGGCGTCTGATACGTCCTCAGTCGCGGCTGTCGAGCGGGGTCGTACGACGGGACGCCGACGCACCCGTCGGGCCCGACGCGCGCGAGGATCTGGTCGGTCGTCCGCGCGCGGTTCGCCCGAAGCAGACATCGGCGGCGCCTCTGCCGTGTCGCCGTCGCGAGCGGTTACGATCGCTTGTTCGGTCATGGTCTCTGCATCGCGAACCGCGCCGCGGACATCCGCTTCCGCCTGCTGGATATCGGCTCGAATGTCGGCATCCAACTGCTGAAACTCGAATCGTTGCTCGATCAGCTCTTCTCGAACTTCTTCGAAGTCGGTCAGATACTCATCCCGGAAGTCACGAGCGTACTCGCGCAGCTCACGGATCGCGCGACCGAACTGGCCTGCGATCTCCGGCAGCTTGCCGGGACCGAAGATCACGGCCGCCAACAGCAGCACCACCAGGATTTCAGGAATACCTACGCCGAAGATGTTCATCGGCAGTCAGCGTATCCGATTTTGCAAAACGCGCGGTTCAGCGACGTTGCTGAATGGACCGCTATTCCTCAGGCACGCCTTTTGAGGTGAGGAAATTGATCGCGTCCTGCACCGTACCGATCCCCTCAGCGTCCTCATCCGAGATCTCGAGATCCGGCGCCTGATCGCGGAATTCGTCCTCGAACGACATGATCAGTTCGACTAGGTCCAGTGAGTCTGCGCCAAGATCGTCAACGAATGACGCCTCTGGCGTCACGTCGTCGGGGTCCGCCGATAACTGATCGACGATGATCTCCTTGATCTGATCAAACAGCGCCATACTGCGTTCCTCCAGCTACTCCGCAGTCCCAGCCTGCAGACGGTTCCGTGTGACCGTGCCCAGGACGCCACTGACGAATCGGCGGCTGCCATCACCACCGAAGCGCTTCGCGAGCGTCACCGCATGCCGAACCGCGGTGTTCGGGCGCACTTCGTCATTATCGAAGAGCATCTCATACAGCGCAATTCTCAGCACCACTAAATCTACCCGCGCCAACTCGCTGAGTGGACGCTGCGTCGCCAGTTCGGCGATCAGTGGATCGATGGCGTCCTGACTGCGTCGCACGCCCTCTACCAGTCGTTCAGCTCGCGAGCTGCGCTCTGCTTCCATCGGATCCGCAACCAACGAGCGCTGTAACGCCGCGACGGCCGAACAGACGCCGAATTCCGACTCAAACAGCGCGCAGAACGCCCGGACGCGAGCATTCTGCTCGGCGGTGGGTCGCACGGGCGCCGCTCGACTCTTAGCTGGCAAGGCTGTCCCGATCGCTGATGTTGACCAACTGCGGACTCTGCTTCAACGGTCGCAGCGTGGCGCGAACCAGACCGGTCAGCACCTTCCCTGGTCCAAGTTCGACATAACGTTCGACGCCCATCTCCTGCATCTTCAGCACCGTGTCGCGCCAGCGCACCGGACGGCGAATCTGCGCCGTGAGGTCGGCGCGCACGTCGTCTGACGTGCGCAATGTCCGTGCTTCAACGTTGCCAATCACCGCAATCGTCGGCGCGGCCACCTCCGCCTCAGCGATGATCGGCGCCATCGCCTCGGCCGCGGGCGTCATCAGCGATGAGTGAAACGCGCCCCCCACATTGAGCATGACGACGCGTCGGGCGCCGCGCTCGTCGGCCAATGCGGCGGCGCGTTCTACTGCCGGCAGCGGGCCGCCGATCACGATCTGCCCCGTCGCGTTCAGATTGCAGATTTCCGCCCCGGTCTCCGCGCAGACCGCTTCGACATCAGCTTCGTCCATTCCCAACACGGCCGCCAAGGTGCCGGGATGTCGCTCGCCGGCGGCCTGCATCAGCTCGCCGCGTTTGGCGACCAATCGCACCGCCTCAGACACCGACAGCGATCCAGCCGCAACCAGCGCCGAGTACTCACCCATGCTGTGACCTGCGGTGCAAATCGGCGGGGCGGCGAGCGCATCGTGTCCGATCACGCTCGCGGCGCGCCATGCAGCCAATGAGGCCACCAGGATCGCCGGTTGCGTGTTGACCGTTTCTCGCAATGTTTCATCCGGGCCCTCAAAGATGATCTGTGACAACGATCGTCCGAGCGCCTCATCGGCTTGCTCAAAGATCTCGCGCGATTCCGGAAAGGCGTCATGGAGGTCGCGTCCCATGCCGACCTGCTGCGCTCCCTGACCCGGGAACAGCCACGCCGTCGCGGCAGACACCGCTAGTCCTCCAGCTCAATCACGCTGCGACCGCGATACGTCCCGCACGACCAACAGATGTGGTGCGCTTGATGCGTCTCGTTGCACTCAGCGCACGTGACGAGCTTGGGCCGATGCACGGCGTGATGCTGGCGTCGCAGACGCTGGCGTGTCTTGGCGTACTTCCGCTTCGGGAGTGGGGGCATCTGAAATCTCCTCAGTCTGCTTCGAGCGCCTGCTTCAAGTTTGCCAGCGGCGCCCAGCGATCATCAACGGTTGCTTCGGACGGCTCGGTGTCGCTCAGGCCAGGGCAGTCAGACCCGCAGCGCGGACTCATCGGCCGCGCCATCTCCATGTATTGTCGCACGGCCTCGGACAAATCGATCTGGCTATCGATCACCGAGAATCCCAGGCGCTCTGGCGGCGGATCGAGCCGCTCGCCAGTGATCGCGTCCGACGCCGGCCAGAACTCTTCGTCGAATGCGATGGCCAATGTCATCTCCACCGAGTTCAGGCAGCCACCGCAGAGGTCGCGGGCGAGTGTGGTCAACTGCGCCGTCGCCAGGACGGATTGATCGGTTCGCAACATCCTGAGCTGACCGCTGACCAGCGTGTCCAGGCCAACACAGGACGCGTTGACGATCTCATATCGGCGCAGCGATCCGATCGACTCTTGCAGCAGCGTCGAGACGTTGAAGATCAAGGAATCTGAGTGGCGCCGCGCCTGGCGCGCGACATCCTCATCGGCTGCCATAATCACGTCAGCCTACCAGTCGCAGACATCCATCGCAGGTGTCTGGGCTGATATTGGCAATCTCAGTGCACGGGCATACACTCGAAACACTGAATGGGTCGGCGACCATCCCCATCCAACCCGCATCCAGTAATGGAACAGAGCACGTCATGGACCTTGAAGGGCTGCAGCGACTCCAAGAGATCGATCTTGAGCGAGACGCGGCCACCCGCGAGTTGCAAGTCGTGTTCGATCAGATCGCCGATCCGCCGTTCATCAGCGCGTTGGAGGCCGAAGCTACCGCGCAGGAGAGCGAAGCCCAGCGCGCCAACCAGCTGGCGCGCGAAGCGCATGCCCTGGTGCAGACCGCTCAACGACGCATTGATGTCACGGATCGCCGCCTCTACTCCGGCGCCATCACCGAACATCGAGTGCTGGAGGAGCTACAGCGAGAGCTCTACTCACAGCGCCAACAGCTACCGCCGATGATCGAAGCTGAGCAGCTCGCCGGGCAGGTCGCCGAACTCGCCCAGGAGGCCGTTGGCTGGCTGCAACAGCTGCGCGAGCAGGCGCTTGACCACTGGAATGAGCAACAGTCCACCCTCAAAGTGCAGCGCGGCGCGCATCAAGAGCGCGTTGACGAGTTTTCGCGCCAGATTGAAATCCTGCGCGACCTCCTGGATGGCGATGACCTCGCAATCTACGACCAGTACCGTCGCCGACGTCCCCGCGTGGTCACCACCGTTACCGGCGGTGTCTGTGACGAGTGCCGGCTCACCCTGCCCACGATCGTGGTCACGCGAGCTCGACGCGGTACTCGCATCGTCGAGTGCCCTTCTTGTGGATGCTTGCTGCGGGTCAGCTAGTCAATTCGGCTGCCGCGACATAACATCAGTCTGTGCAAGCGATCGGCTATCTCAGCGCATCCCACGACCAGGCAATCGACCTGGTTGAGCAGAACGCCAGCTTCCTGCACTTCTGTCAAACGCACGGCTATCAGCCTACCGCTACCTTTCTGGACGCCGAAGTGAGCCCGTCCCGACCACGTCCGGGACTGGAACAACTCCTCCGACATCTTCGCCAGGAGTCCATCGGCTTCACCTTCCTCATCGTCCAGAGTGTGCGCCACCTCGGCCTTGACGCGACGCAGTCTGTGCGGGTCGCGTTACAGCTCCGATCGCGCGGCGTGCAGCTGATCTCGCTTGAGGATGGCCGCATCGACGATCAGGCGCTGGTCGACCTGTGGCGACGCGACCAGCAGCTCCAACCTGATGCGGAGCGCCGCCGCCAGCTCCAACACGACCGCGCTCAGCGCGGTCAAGCCATCGGTCGCGCACCCTACGGCTACGCCATTGACGCCGATGGCCGCTACCAGATTCACGATCAGGAAGCCTTCGTCGTGCGCCGCATCTTCGACCTGTATCTGCGCGAATCGCTCGGCATTCGACGCGTCGCCCAACGTCTCAACGGCGATGGGCTGCGCACCCGACGCGGCGGCAACTGGAGCATGATTTCGATTCGTGACCTGCTCCTCAATCCTGTCTACATCGGACGCTACGAGCGACTCGGCGTCGTGGTCGAGGGCAATCACCACGCCATCGTCTCGGAGCCCGACTTCCTGGCCGTTGCTCAACTCATGGCGCAGCGTCGTACCGCGCCCGGTATCAGCCAACCTTCCGACTTCCTGCTCGCCGGATTGGTCTGGTGCGGCGAGGATCAGACGCGCATGATTGGCGTCACGCGACGCCAACAGTGGCGTCGCGCTGCTGGCGAGGTCGCCAGCGCCACCTACCGCTACTACCAGTCCGAAGCTCGCACCAATCAGTCGGTCGGCTCGTACCACACGCGTCGAGCGGATGACCTCGAACGCGAAGTCCTTGCGCACATCCGCGGCGAGCGTGACGGCGGCGAGCGATCCATACTCAACTTCACCCACGACGCCACCGCGCTCGCCGCCGAGACCGCCGTCGCCGTCGCAACCGCCGAATCGCACTTGCGCGCCATAGATCGCAAGCTGTCGCAGCTTCTTGATGACGCCGCCTCGGTCGAACAGGACAGCGTCAATATCCAGCAAGACGGCGGCAGGTTGGTGGTCGAGTGGGAATCCGCCACTGCCGATCTCGCCCGAATCCGATCCCACGCCGTAGCGCATGAGCAGGAAGCCGAGCGTCGGCGTCGACGCGAACTGCGCCTTCGTCGTGTGCGAGACGATTGGGACCGGCTCAACTTCGCTCAACAGCGAGATCTCGTGGAGCAGCTGGTCGACCGCGTCATCGTCTACGACCATGCGGTGACCACCCAACTCAAGGCCTGAATGGTTCTGAGCCGCCTCTCCTTTCACCGCAGAGCGCGGAAACGAGTCCCGCGCCCGCTAAGCTCACGGACATGCATCTCATCGCCTACGCCGACGGCGCGTCTCGCGGCAATCCAGGTCCAGCCGCCTACGGCGCCGTCCTGTACGACACCGACGGACGCGAACTCGACGCCTGGGCAATCGGATCGGCCGCGCGACCAACAACGTGGCCGAATACCACGGCGCCATCGCCGCGGTGGAAGCGGCGCTTGAGCGCGGCGCCAGCTCCATGGAACTGCGCCTCGATTCCGAACTGATCGTGCGGCAGCTCGAGGGACGCTACCGCGTCCGCAACAAGTCCCTGAAACCGCTCTTCGATCAGCTCTCCAGGCTGACTGACCAGCTCGACAGCTTCCAACCCTCGCACGTCCGCCGACATCTCAACCAGCGCGCCGACGCATTGGCAAACGAAGCCTTGGACCGACGCTAGGCGAGTCGGACCGCGCTCGATTCGTGCTCGATTCGCGCTAGAGTGATAGTTGCCAGGCCGCCGGGCGGCCGCGGTTGACGCAGCGCGTCGGTCGAGGAAAGTCCGGGCTCCACGGGACAGGGCGCTGGGTAACTCCCAGGCAGGGTGACCTGACGGATAGCGCACAGAAACACACCGCCAACCCGTCCGTATCTGGTCCACCACCATAGGCGTGACGGCGGTAAGGGTGAGATGGTGCGGTAAGAGCGCACCAGCGGTCGGGTGACCGGCCGGCTGAGCAAACCCCGCTCGGAGCAAGACCAAATAGGGAGGCATGGGCTCGTCCCGGGCCGCCTCCGGGTAGGTCGCTCGAGGCGGCGGGTAACCGCCGTCCCAGATGGATGGCCGCCACCCGATGCGCCAGGCAACTGGCCGCATCGGGCACAGAACCCGGCTTACAGGCGGCCTGGCATTTCGAGATACGTGACCGCGCAAGCGCCGAAGTCCACTAGTCAGCGAGCAGCATGCCGACCAAGACACTCCATCCGCTGTTCCCAGGCGCTCATCGCTTGATCCAGGGCAAGCCCAACATACGTGTCAGCGCCGTGAGGCAAGACTCCCGCGCAATTGGCAGCGGCGACCTATTCGTCGCAGTGCCTGGATTCACGGTTGATGGTCACGACTTCATCGGACACGCGGTCCACAACGGCGCAACGGCAATCGTTGTCCAAGCCGACCGCCAATCGCGCTGGCAACCTCACGTGGATGCGTCTCCAGAGATCACATTCGTTGAAGTGGAAAACACCCGCGCCGAACTCCCCTATCTTGCCGCCGCCTTCCATGATCATCCGGCCAGCAAGTTGACGGTCGTCGGAGTCACTGGCACGGATGGCAAGTCGACCACCACCTATCTCACACACGCCATGCTGTCCGCTGCTGGACACCGAACCGGCCTGCTGAACGGCGTCGAGTTCCAGATTGGCGGTGAATGGCAGCGCAACGAAACCGGCGAGACCACGCCCGAGGCCGACATGATTCAGGCAGCGTTGGCCGAGATGGTGGCCGCCGGCGACACTCACGTCGTTCTGGAGGTCAGCTCTCACGCGTTGGCACTGCATCGGACCGACCACACCAACACACAGGTGGCCGTCTTCACCGGCCTCTCCGACGATCACCTCGATTTCCACGAGACGCGGGCGCAGTATCTCGCTGCCAAGCTGAAGCTGTTCCAGTCGCTTGATGCCCATCCAAGCGGTCAGGCAGTGGTCCGCGCCGAAGACGACCATCGCGAGACGATCGTCAACGCTCACCGCGGCGCGACAGTCATCGTCAGCGCCGAGCCGCGCGTGCAGTCCGATGTCAGCGTGCTCCCTGCGTCGCAAGACGCGCGAGGCTCCGATGTCCGAATCGTCACGCCCGCAGGCGCGCTCGCCGCTAGACTCTCGCTGCCGGGCGACTACAACCTTGGCAACGCCGCGCTCGCCACTGGCGCCGCCTGGAGTCTCGGCGTCGGACCGATCGAGATGCAGCGGGCGCTCAACAATCTCAGGCCAGTCCCCGGACGCATGGAGTCGATCAACGCTGGACAATCCTTCGACGTCATCGTTGACGCCGCCGCAACCGGTCCAGCGCTCAATCTCGCGCTCCAGACCCTCAAGCCGCATGCACAGGGCCGTCTCATTCTCGTCTTCGGCGTCGCGGGCGAGCGCGACCCCTCGCGCAAGTCGGGCATGGCCGCCGCCGCTGCCACACACGCAGATCTCAGCATCATCACGAATGAGAACTCGCGCTCAGAGGACCCCGTCGAGATGGTTGAGGAAATCGCCCGATATTTGCAGCAGGCAGGCGGACGCTCGTTCGACACGATCCCCGATCGACGCGAAGCCATCCAGCGCGCGATATCACTCGCCCAGCCAGACGACCTCGTCCTCATCGCCGGCAAGGGCGCCGAACCAAGCATGATCTACGTGGATCGAGTGGAACCGTGGGACGATCGCGTCGTCGTCCGCGACGCGATCGCCATGCTTCGCGCTCACTGATCCGCCTATCCCACTAGCGCGGCGGTCAATACCCTTTGCCTCAGAGACGATCCCAATCACTCGGAGCCCCTGATGGAACACGCCCAATACCAAGCGCTCGTTGAAGACGATCTGCAGCACTGGGTGCATCCGCTCTTTCACCCTGACTTTCACCAGGAACCAATCCTCTTCGAGCGCGGTGACGGCGTCTACATCTACGGCGCCGACGGCGCCCGCTACATTGACGGCCTTGCCGCCCTCTGGAATGTGGCAGTCGGACACGGTCGCGCCGAACTCGGTGAGGCCGCCAAAGAGCAGATGTCGAAGCTCGGCTTCTCCAACTCCTATGAGGGCTACACCAATGAGCCGGCGATCCGTTTGGCCAAGCGAGTGGTTGAGCTCGCCTACGACAACATGCAAGCGGTCTACTTCACTAACTCAGGCTCCGAGTCGAACGAGACCAACGTCAAGGCCGCTCGCTTCTACTGGATTCAGCAGGGTCGGCCCGAAAAGCAGAAGATCATCACCCGCGTCGAGGCCTATCACGGCAACACCGTCGCCATGACTGCGGCCACGGGCATGAAAGTCTTCAAGCCGCAGTTCGGGCGCCCGGTGCCCGACATCATCAACGCCGAGACGCCGAATGCCGTCCCCACCGGCGGCGGGCGTATCGACAGCGGCAATCTGATGATCGACAACATCGTCGCCACCATTGAGCAGGAAGGTCCGGACACCGTGGCCGCCGTGATCGCGGAGCCGGTGCAAGGCGCCGGCGGCGTCTATCCGCCGCCGGACGATTACTTCCCCAAATTGCGCGAGGTCTGTGATCGCTACGACGTGCTCTTCATCGTGGATGAGGTCATCACCGGCTTCGGACGGACTGGCAAGTGGTTCGCGCTTGAACACTTCGATGTTCAGCCCGACATGATGTCAATCGCGAAAGCCATCACCTCCGGCTACGTGCCGATGGGCGCCGCGGTCTGGTCCAAGCATGTCCACGAGGTCATCACGCAAGGCCCTGGCAAGTTCATGCACGCCTACACCAATGCCGGACACCCCACGGCCGCCGCCGTCGGATTGCGCAATCTGCAGATCTACGAGGACGAAGGACTCGTCGCCAACGCCGCCGCGCGCGGCGATCAATTGCTCAACGGCCTCCAACGCCTGACCGAGCACCCGCATGTCGGGAACGTCCGCGGACTCGGATTCATGTGCGGTTTCGATCTGCTCAACGATCCGGAAACCGATGAGGCCTTCCCTGTCGAGGACGCAATGGGCGCCAAGCTGCTCAAGGCCTGCCAGCGACGCGGACTGATCAGCCGCGTGCGTAATGATGGCTACCTGCTCGCGCCGCCGCTCGTCGCGACTAAGGCGCAAGTGGACGAAATCCTCAACATCGTTGAGGCCTCCGTCCGCGAAGTCACGGCAGACCTCTAAACCTGCTGTAGTCCACTTGTCATTGAGCGCGCCTCCGTGCTACCCTGCAAGACAGGAAAGGAGGTGATGCACCTTGGGACATAGTCAACTTTCGCCCAGCGGTACGGCCCGAAGCGCACTGGAGGTGAGCGCCTCCTAACGCGCAACATTTCCGACCGTCCGTTGGGTGATCGAAACGCAGCCCCGAGCCGCTCAGCTCGGGGCTGCTCTGTTTCTGTCACTGAATGCCTTCCGATGCCCAGATGCCGCCATGCCCTCACACGTTGTCCGCCACCAGGTCCGCGATCTCGCCGGCTCCTCTAGCCTCCGCACATGTCCGATCTTGACCCGCTAACGCAACGCCAGCGCCTTGACCTCGATCTCGTCCGAGCACAGCTCCATACCACGCAGATCGGCCGCGAGCTTCACTACTTCGCGCAGACCACCTCAACCATGGATGACGCCCGCCGACTCGCCGAGGCTGGCGCGCCGCACGGCGCCGTCGTCGTAGCCGATGAGCAGACGGCCGGTCGCGGCACGAAAGGGCGCATCTGGGTCTCGCCGCCCGCTCAGAGCATCCACACCACTCTGATCGTGAGGCCGTCCACATCGCAACTGAGCCGACTCAGCATCGTCAGCGCAGTCGCCGCCTCTGACGCCGTGCGACAGGTCTCTTCGCTGAGCCCCACGCTCAAATGGCCCAACGATATCCAGGTCGAACAGCGCAAGCTCGGCGGCATCCTGATTGAAGCGGAGTGGCGCGATGGGTCGCCGCGCTACGCGTTGGTCGGCATCGGTCTGAACGTCAACTTTGACCCCGCGCCCTGGTCGAGCGTGATTGATCGCCCCGCCACCAGCCTGATGGTCGAGCTCGGCGAGCGCCAGGCCAGAGAACCGCTGCTCGCCGCGCTCTACAACGCATTCGAGCAGCGTCTCGCCCAAGCGGATTCAGACGAACTACATCAGACCTGGGCAGATCGGCTCGACACGCTTGGTCAATCGGTAACGGTCACTCGGGCTGGCGGCGAGGCTCTCAACGGAGTCGCTACGTCGGTCGCGTCGGACGGCGCGCTGATCGTCCAATCTGAGACAGGCGCGACCCACCGACTGATCGCAGGCGAGGTCACCGTTCGAACGGCGCCGCCTGACTGATCGTCTCCATCGACGCGATCGACGCCACCAGCGCCGGACTTTGCACTGCCTCCGACACCTCCGCAACCCTCCATTCCTCGCTCACCAGATCCAGGACACAGAAGGCTTCGGCCGCAGGCGCATCGCTGATCTGCGACAGCGCCACGTCGATTCGTCGCTCAGTCGGCCGGCCGAACGCGTCACGCTCGCCAATCCACCAGACATCGCCATCGCAATCGGTTGGAACGGCGCCCGCACGCTTCATCAGCGCGTCAACGTATTGCAATCGAGAGGCTGAAAGCCGAATCGACTCCTCTGCTCGCTCGTCGATTTCCACCTGAATCGCGAGCGATCCTCGCGCAACAGTGGTTTCCGCATCGCCAGGCGCAAGATGCACGTCGATACCGCTCGTCGCGGCGAAGCCGCGCGCCAGTTCGCGCAGCAACGATGTCTGGCCACTCGACGCTCGCAGTTCAGCATCCGCAATCCGTTGTGCAATACTCTTCGGGCGCTTGGTTCGATTCGCAGCCCAATCCTGAAACCCTCGCAGCGAAAAACCGGTCAGATCACGCACCGCGCGCCCGTCGCTTGGCTCGTAGATCACCTCCACCGCATCAAGCGACGTAATCCGATCCTCCAGTGTGAGGACCACCGACTCACGCGACCAGACAAGCTCAGCCGTCCGAATCTCGCGATGACCAGCTCGAACGACAAAGTCATCCACGCTCGCTTCCCGACCATTGACCGGTTGATTGAAGGTCAGTTTGACCGTCTGCTCGGACGCAACCATCTCCAATACACCGGGCGCGGTCTCCGTGCGGTTGGTTACCAGAAACATGCCAGTTGGAACTCGAATGCCGGTCAGCCCTGCGAGGCCTCCGCTCTTGCCGGCGTCATAGACGAGACCCAACACGGCAGGATCATCTGGCAGCCAGTCGGACAGTTCCAACCGCACCGCCGTGCCATCAATCGTGACCGAGCGAACCTTCATCTCCACGCCAGGTCCCAACAAGCTGAACCTCGAGGCGCCGATTGCCCTGCTGAGCATCGGCTGGTCGAATTGCAACGTCAGCGATGAGTAATTGCCGATCGCGGACGCCAGTTGCGGCGCGGCGGTGTGGTCCTCAATGTCAAGTGCAAAGGGTCCAACACTCCGCTCGCCGTCAGACAGCGTCTGTCCCACATATCGCAGTTTTGGATTGCGTTCGCGCAGCAATCCCGGCGCGGCCAGTCTCAGCATCAGCTTGTTGTGTTCGTTCGACTCAACAGCTTCCACGCGCGAGGAGCCGCTCAGCTCGAAGTCAGCAGCTGGCGCCGACGCTGCGACGACCTGGTCATCAAACGCCACCTCGAGCATCCGTCCTTCCGCCGACGCAGACCGCGCGCACGGCGCCGCCTCCTCAATCGTTCGTCGAAGCTGCGCAATTGCTACCCCGCCTGAATCCAGGAAGTGAATCTCCACCTCATCGCCCTGACAGATCGAGGGCTCGGCATATAACGTGATCACGCCATCCGCTACGCCCAATCTGAAGTCACGCGCTGCGCCATTCACCCAGAGTCGCCAACGCTTCGGCGACTTGGCGTCTTCACCAAGCTCGGACACGAACCCCAGTATGATCCCGCCAAAATCGGAGTCCACGCAGCGCAGTCCCCAGTCGCTATCGATCAGGTTTCGGACTGGCAATTGAAACGACAGAATCGGATGCTCGGCGGCGTCCAACCATGGCTCGCTCGCGGCATACGCGATGCTCACGAGCGCGCATTCTACAACCGGCGCCGGCAGACTCACACTGAGTGTTCGATCCTGTGTGGTGAACGCATCGACTTCGGATGAGTTGCCATTGATCTGAACGATGACGGCGTCAGATGCCGGCAAGCTATTGGCATCCAGACCACCGTCAAACTCCACAATGATCCGCTCGGGTTGCGCGCGATCGATTGCTGCTCGGAGCGCGGCTGCCGCCGTAATGTTCTCGACGCTCTCCGCTTCAATCTTCTCCACGTCGTTGCCCGACTCATCACGAAGCTTCCACTTCTGACCCGCAGGCTCTGACCTCGGTTGGTATTCCAGCAACAGGTCGAGCGAAGCAGTCACCGCCTCGCCGAGGGTGAGGAACACCAACTCCTGATCAACCTCGACTGACTCGATCTCCAGAAAGCCGCCGCCGACCACTTGTGCTCGGAACCAGGTCGGTTGCAAGGCGACGATCACCCCGCAGACCGTCAACCAGAGATCCTCGTCCTGCGTGCGCAACCAGTCGCAGCTCGCGGGCGGCACATATTCCTCATCAAGCATCTGATCGAATGTCAGCGTGACGATGTTGGATTGCACCACTGCATTGAGCAGCTTCGGAGCCACGTCAACCTGACTCTTCACGGGCAACGTAAAGCTGGCAACCGGAAGATTGGCATCATCATCACTGAGCCCACCGCTCGTCGGCGCGGTATAACTGACGCTGATCGCGGCGCTCTCCTCAATGAAGACGCCTACGTCCAGCACGATGATCAGGGTACGACGCGGTAGAATTGATGAGTCATAACGAACTTCAAAGATCGCGTGAACCGGCGTGATCGTGAACCAGGCAGCGTCCAGGTTGACCGACTCTTCCAGTCCTTGATCGAAGCTGATGTAGACGAGCGTACCGTCCTCGTTGGTCTCGACGGAAACGGGGGTAGGCGCATAGTCGGTCACGTTGTCCAGGGACATGCTGAAGTCAGCGGTCAGGTTACCGGTGGTATCCGACAGCGCACCGTTGGCAGGTTGAGTATAACCGAGGGTGTAGGACGCGTCTTCCTGCGCGGACGAATCCAGCGTCAATGTGACCGTCGCATCGGACAGTGTCACTCCCGCCAGCGTCGGCTCGTGAGCCTTCTGTTCACCTTCAGCCGGCTCTGCCGCAACAAGGTTGAAGGCCGTGATCGCTGGCACCGAGTTGGGATCGAGCGACTGGTCGAAGATCACGCTGATCTGCTGCGCGTCGATCGTGGCCATCTCCGCTACTGGCGGCTTGTCTGACAGATTCCGCAGATTGTAGCTATTGATCTCCGCGCGCTGGTTTTGGCCGTCGTCGTCGTACAGGCGGATATTGCCAGTGACGGGGAGATAGGAAATTGATACCGTCTCATCCTCGCGGATCGCGCGCCCAAGCCGAATGTCAATTTTGCCGTCACCGCCAGGTCCGTCGTGCGACACGTCGACCCGCGTGATGGTTGCGTCGGTCCCGTAGAGGACAAAGTGTTCAGTGGGATAGCCGTCCGGTTCCTCAGTGAAACGCGGATCCTTGATTAGCGCTTGGTCCAGGATGATCACAATCAAATCATCCTCAACGGTCCCACTCACCGGCAGCGGCGCCGTATCCGTCTGATTATCCACCGTCTCCGTGAACGCAGCGCTGAGCAGACCGGATGTGTCGGCAATGCCGCCGCTCGGAGGCGGCGTATAGGTGAGAGTCACCGCTTCGTCCTCTTTCAGCGCGCGCGACGATGTGAGAGTAATAGTCTGATCGCTGATGCCCAATGCCGTGACCGCGATGGCCGCGTCGGCTAACAAAGCAAACGCCGAAGGGAGTACGGTCGCACTTGTATCCAGCTCTTGGTCGAATCGGATGCTCAAAGAGATCCCATCGCCGACTACCGTCTCGACCGTCGGCGCGACATCAGTCTGATTGTTGATAGGCTCAGTGAAGGCCTCCAGTAGCTGAGCGCCAGCGGTCGTCAGCGGCGATTCGGTCGGTGGTGTATACGTTACTATGTAAACGCCACCTTCTGTCAATGAACCAGATAAAGTCAACAGCAAAGTCATGCCGCTCACGGACACGCTGCTGATACTGAGGTCGGACGGCGCCATTGCAAAGGCCGAGGTCGCAGGAATTGAGTCACCGTCCAGCGCTTCGCGGAAGCTGAGAGTGATCTGAGCGCCGTTGCCGATTACGGATTGTAGTAGCTTCTGTGGACTGTTGTTGGCCACCGCAACGTTGGCGAAGCTCGCCACGGTCAGGCCATGAACAGAGCGAGTCAGCGGCGACTGGCTCGGCGCAGCGTACGACAGAGTGACCGCGGCGCCATACGCAACCGCCGTATCGAGTTGCATCGTAACCGTGCTGCCAGCGATGCTGACGGCGCCAACGCTGTGGATACTGGGAGTGATACTGAATGTAGCTGCGGCCGGGATGGTCGCGGTGCTCAAGGAGCGGTCGAAGTGGAGCATGAGCACGTTGCCATCCACCTCCGCCGAGAGCGGTCGCGGCACCCCGTCAGTGTGATTGAGTACCGACGCCGCAGTCCAGGCCGGCGAGCGCCAGCGACCATTGGCGCTGCGTAAGGCTGAGGCGGTAGCGTCGCTCGGAGGCGCGTAAGCCAGGGTGACGGTGTCATTGAAGTCAGCCGCCGGTGACAATGTCAAGCTGACGGTGGATCCACTCACGCTGACTGACGCAATGGGATCGGAAGTCAATCCCGTGAGCGAGAATCTGGATTTGTCTGGCGTGCCGCTTGGGAGCGTGGAAAGCGGGTGCGACATGGCTATCGTGAGAATGCCGCCGGCAGGGTCAATGCTTGCCGAGGTGAACTTCGGAGTTGGATCAGGCGTCTGATTCTGTACACTGAAGGACGCGAAGGAACCAGTCAACGCCGCGAGGCCAGCGCGTTTCAATGGCCCTGTTGACGGCGGCGTATACGACAGACTGATGACCTGATTGTGTTCAACTGCCGTGCCGAGGGTAAGGGTGGCGCGTTGTGCGGACAGCGCGACGGATGTCACCAGGGTTGTAGCGCCGTCAATGCTGAAGGCAGTGCCTGGAGGCACAGATGTAGTGTCAAGCGGACGATCGAATTGCACCACAATCATGCTCCCGTTGACGGAAGCCGTTGTCGGACGTGGCTTGCCGTCGGCTGAGTTGGTGACGCTGACCGCGCTGATGGCGGCCACCGGTTCCTGATGCGCCTTCGACTTGAGCCGCGCCAGAGTCGAATCGGCCGGAGGCGTGTAACTGATGCTGATCACTTCGGCAGCGTCTGCAAGCGGGTCCAAGCGAATCGTGAGCTGCTGTCCATCAATTGCAGGCGACTGCAGAGCCGCGTTGGAACCAGTCAGACTGAAGGCGCTGGCCGCTGGCAGGCCGCTCGCGCTGTCGTCAAGCGGAAGGCTGAACGTGAGCGTAAGCGTGCCGCCATCGGCTGAGACCTGGCCAGAAGTCAGTGTCGGCGCTGGCGCCTCGGTGAGATTGATCACCGCCTGATCGGCAAACGAATTGGCGTCTTTGTTGTTCCGACCCTCAATCCGCGGCGGTTCGAACGGTTGGCTGTAGGAGAGCGTGATCGTCGACGCGGCATCCACCTCTGCGGACAGTGTCAGCGTGACAATCTCGCCATTGAAGGTCGAGGCGGTCACTGTGACGCCGGCCTGCCCGGAAACGCTGAAGGCGGTAGCCGTCGCGACCGCTTTCAGCGGCAGATCAAACGTCAACACGAGCTGTCTGCCAGTCACATTGGCACTGGCCACCTCCGGACGCTTGCTCGGCGTGCCGCTGCTGAAGGCATATGACGTGATATCCGCCACATGGTGCGAGCCATCCGCCTCGCGCAGCGGAGTCTGATTCGGCTCAAAGTAACTGAGGGTATAAGTAGTGGAGCCGGCCGGCAGAATCGTCGCCAATGTCAGGATGACGGTCGAACCGTCGATCCTGACGCTATCGATGTCTGGCAACAGAGACGTGCCGCCGAGACTGAATGCTGATCCATCGGGCACTGAAGTTTCGTCCAGCGGCTCGTTGAAGGTGAGCCTGATGAGTTCGTACTTAGCCGAGACCGAGACCAGTTCAGGCGGTCCATCTACCAGATTGAGCACCGTGCGCGCCGCCCAACTCTGCACCAGCTTGCCGCCTTGATCAGCGTCGGCGAACGGATCGTCTTCGTTGCTCGACGTACGGTCATACGCCACGCTGACCGATTCGCCTGGCTTCACCCAACGAGCCTTGCTGCTCGACAGGTCAAGACGAATCCGCGTAGGCCGCGTTGACTCACGTCGCAGATCGTTCACATCCACACTTGAAGTGTTGCGATTGACTGTGAAGGCCGAGAAGTTGGACCATTGAGCGCCGAAGCTCGTCACCGCCTCGCAGAAGTCAATGTAGATGTAACGACCCGCCTCGCTCGTCTCCATCGAGACCACCGCAGGCGGTGCATCCGTCTGATTGTCGACGGTAAGGCCGCTGAAGTCGCCGAGCGCGTTTCCAGTCGCATTTTCCAGCACGGACGTGGTCCCGCTATAGCCGAGCGTGACCGAATCGGCCTGGCAATCGCCGTCTGGCAGCGGCGCCGCAAGGGTGAGCGAGATCTGGCTGCCGCTCGCGGTGGCCGCGCTGATCGGCTGAGCAGCCGTTCCGAGCGTCAACGTGAAGTCGGACGCGGTGGCGCTGCTCGCGGCTGACAGCGCCTCGGACAACGTCAGAGTGACGGTCGCGCCATCGGCAGTTGCCGAATCGGGGGTCGGAGCCGACTGCGCCTGAGTGGTAGAGAGCTGCCAACACAGCAGCAGCGCGAGCAGCGCGCACAGGAGCAGGAAACCGCCGGACGGTCCGAGACGTATCCGGCTGCGGGACATCCGTCACTCACCTATTGCCGCTTGTTGCGTTGCTGCTTGCTGCGACTCGGTCAGCGCCTAGCGAGCGCGCCAGTTCGGCGGACGTTTCTCCACGAACGCGCGCGGACCTTCCTTGGCATCGTCTGAGTTCAGCACCACGCGACTGACCCATTGGCCCGTGCGATACGACTCATCAATCTGCATCTGTCGCCATTGCTGAGCCATGAACTTGGTGCCCTCAACGGCAAGCGGCGCATTGGCGGCGATCATCTCCGCGATCTCGATCGCCCGCGGCATCAACGCGTCCGGCTCCAGGATCTCGCGGATCAAACCCATCCGCAGGGCGTCTTCGGGCGAGATGCGGTCCGCCGTGAGCATGATGTAGAGCGCGTCGCCGATGGGCAGCATCCGAGCGAGGTGATGGATGGCGTAGCCAGGCATGATGCCGCGCTTGACTTCGAACAGGCCGAAGAAGGCCTCGCTCGAAGCGATTCGAATGTCGCAATCGAGCGCCCGCTCAAGGCCGCCGGCGATGCAGAGTCCGTTGATCGCGGCGATAAACGGTTTCCGCGATCGCGCGAATGGCATGGCCTCGTCAAGGTCGTAGCCCATCGTGTCGCGCAAGCCTTGCCGCCGTTGATTGCCCGCATTCATTTCCTTCAGATCAGCGCCGGCGGAGAATGCTCTGCCCGCCCCGGTCACGATCGCGGCGCGCATGTCCGGATCGGCTTCCAGGTCTTCCACTGCCTCACGCATGAGGCGTCTCAGATCGCCGCCCAACGCGTTGAGTCGATGCGGTCGATTCATCGTCAGGACCCCATAATGGTCAAACTTCTCATAGATCAAATCCGGCACGACACTCTCCTTCGGCTCGATCAACGGCAACGGGCCAGGCTGCTTTGCTACAGCGCGGACAGCGTGTCGCGCATCTCCTGGTCATCAACAATGTGACCAGTGAAGCTCGGTTCCTGGCTGGCAATCCAGACACAGGCGCGGGCCATCCAGTCAGCCGATTCGAATTCCGTCTGCGGCTGCTCGGGCGTGGTCAACGCGTACCAATGGCCAGGCGTCCGGATCAGATAGCGCAGCGTGAGCACGTTGCAGCGAATCCGATCCTGCTGCAGCTCCATCGCGATGCCTTGCGTAAAGCGCTCCAACCCCGCCTTGACCATGCCGTAAAACTGCCCGCCTTCACGCGGGTCGTCGTACGGACCAGGACCTGGGAAGTCCGCCGCGCCTGATGAGATGTTGATGATGTCGCCGCCGCCCGCTTGCTTCATGTACGGGAGGGCGGCCTTCGCGAGCAGAATCGGCCCGCGCAGGTCGAGCTGCCAAATCAGATCGATGTGACGATCCCTGACCGTTTCCAGCGTGCCCGGCACCAGCACAGCGGCGTTGTTGATGAGGATGTCGAGCCCACCGAGCTCGGAAGCGGTCTGTTCGACTGCGGTCGCGATCGATTCTGGACTGCGTACATCCAGGAAGATAGGCGTCGCGTGGCCGCCGGCCGCGTTGATCTCTGCTGCGACGGTGCGAATCGTGCCCGGTAGGCGTGGGTCAGGCGAGGCTTCGTCCGATCGGGCAGCGACGGCGACGGCCGCGCCATGCGCGGCAAGCCCGCGGGCGATGTCGGCGCCGATCCCGCGGCTCGATCCCGTGACCAATGCCTTGCGTCCGTCCAGGAGTCCCATGTCAAACTCATTTCGTTCGTAGTCAGGCGTTCAGAACAGCATAAGCGCGTATACCATTAGGCGATAGAATTCCCCCATGACGGGCGAGAACGAGCCGTGAACAGGCTGAGAACAGGTTGTGAGCTGATGGCGAGCAAGCCGAGCCACCTGATCGAGATCGAGTGGGTGCGTCTGTCAGGCGGCTCCTTCGTGATGGGCGCCGATCATGGACGCCGTGACGAACGTCCAGCTCACCGCGTCTCGCTGCCTCCCTTCCGAGCGGCGTCGCGCCCGGTAGACAACGCGCTCTACCGATACTTCATCGAAGACACCCACTCCGCGCCACCGCCATTCTGGGCGGACACATCATTTCAGGTCGACGCGGCGCCGGTCGTCGGCGTCTCCTGGTTCGATGCGATCCAGTTCTGCGCGTGGTTGACTCGACACCTTGGGATTGAGTGCCGATTGCCGACCGAGGCTGAGCGCGAGTACGCGGCGCGCGGCGGTCTGGCCGCTTCAGACTGGCCGCTCGAGGAAGCTGACTGGCCTGATCGAGGGGTCAGGGCATCGATCTCAACACAACAGGCGCCGCACATCCCGCTGGATGCCTGTCGCAACGGCTACGGGTTGTATTGCATGGCCGACAATGTGCACGAATGGTGCTCGGACTGGTACGCGCGGGACTCCTACACAGACGTGCAAGAGCACGCGCCTCAAGGGCCGGACGAAGGCGTGAGACGAGCCAGTCGCGGCGGTTCCTGGCGGCATAAGATTAAGTTCACTCGGGTCAGCGCTCGCTCGAGTCTGTCGCCCGGATTCCGCTACAACGATTACGGATTTCGCGTCTACGCAGATGCCACCTGAATCCCACCAGAGGAACCCGCAAACACCTGAGGAGACGCCGGATGTCGATTCGCACGACGGTGGTCGGATCCTGGCCGATTCCCTTCGGCCAGAGGCTGGAGCTCAAGCGCTACTACGCGTCGGAGCGGTCTGACGACGAGGCGCATGACGTGCTGCAAGCAGCGGCGCGCATCGCCATGGACGAACAGATCGCGTGCGGGCTCGATCAGATCATGGGCGGTGAAGTCTTTGCGCCAGACTTCCTGCATCACGTTCCACCGCGCCTGCGCGGTCTGGAGACGCTGGCGCCTCGCCAGACCGCGCGCGGTCAACAGGGCGTCGGACGCTACCGAGTCATCGGCAAGGTGACCGCTCCGCGAGGCACTGGACACGCGCTCGCCTGGCGCCGCGAGCACGCGATTGAGCCGCGCCTGGACAAAGCGTCGATTCCCTCACCGCTGACGATCGGTGGTGGATTCGTCACGGACGCGGGCGCCGACGAATCCCGTCACGTGAATGATCTGATCACGGTCGTGCAGGACGAGATCGCGGACATGGTCCAGCATGGTCTCGGAGAAATCCAGCTCGACGCGCCCGGCGAGGCCATCGGACTCGTGTCCGGAAACCGCAGCGCCGCGGCGCTCTTGCCCCTGATTGCCGAACCCTTGTCCGCCGCTGACAACATCCGGCGCACGATTCACTTCTGCCTCGGCGACATCGCGCGCAAGCCCTCAATCGAAGTGCAGAATCTGCATGCGCTGATTCCGTTGATCCAGCAACTCGATGGCGTGGTCGATCGTGTCCATGTCGAGTGCTCCTACGCGGGCCAGTGGGAAGAGCACGGATTGTTGGCGGAGCTGCCGGAGCGTATGGAGATCATCTGTGGGATCGCTGACGTAAAGTCCAGACCGGCGCCAGTCACGGAGCTGCGCAGGAAGATCGAGCAACTCCGTGAAGTCATCCCGGCAACGCGCTTGCTCGTCTCCAGCAGCTGCGGCGTCGGTCGCGTCCCGCACGACGAGGCCATCCGCCTGATGCGCAATCTGGTCAAGGCGGCTGCGCTGGCCTGACTTCGCGATCCAACCGACTGGTAGTGAATGTCTAGTAGTGGATGCCGCGTCCGACTCCGCCGCCTGCGGCGATCGTGTCACCGGTGATGGCAATCGATTTCGGTGAAGCGAGAAACGCGACGATGTTGGCGATGTCGTCGGAGTCGATGATCGTGCGGACCGAATTGCCCATTGCCATCCGCGCCTCCGCTTGCTCGAGCGAGATCGAGTTCGCCTCAGCAATCTGAGCGATCCGGTCGGGCGTCGCTTCGGTGCGGGTCAGACCGGGATGGACCACGCTGACGTTGATGCCGTCAGGACCCAGCTCGTCGGCCAGATTCTTGGTCATCGCAGCGACGGAGACGTTGCGGATCGACCCGACGGTGTTACCGCTGCCGCGGGCGGCGAGCCCCGAAATGTTGATGATCCGCCCCCAGCCGCTCGCTTGCATGTACGGCGCGGCCGCGCGTGAACATCGCAGATAGCCCAGCACTTTGACCTGCAGATCAGCGAGTGCGTGTTCGGCGGTCAGCTCGGCAAGCGTCATCGGACCGTGAACGCTGCCCGGTGAGGCCGCATTGTTGACCAGGATGTCAAGGCCGTCTATCGCCTCAGCGGCGCCTGCGACCATCGCTTCGACTGATAAGTCGTCCGACATCTCACATGTGAACCATGCTTCCGCGCCAACATCGGCGGCGGCAACCGCGAGCCGCTGCGGATCGCGCGCCGATATGACCACACGGCAACCCTCTTCAATGAGCACCCGCGCAATCGCCTTGCCGATGCCTCGGCTGCCGCCGGTCACAAGCGCCCGTTTGCCAGTCAGTTGCAAGTCCATCTCAGGCTCCGATCAGCGCCACGCGTTCATGCGGTGGCTTGAGAAACTCCTCAGGCGGAATCGCGTGTCCATCAAGTGAGGCTTCGACCACGCTCGCGCGATCGATGACCACGTGCTGCGGACGGGTCGGATTGCGCGCCCCCTCGCTCGGACCGAGCGCGATGATCTTGACCGTCAGTCGGTGTGGCTGAACGCTCAGGATGCCTACCGCGCCGAGACGCGTAGACAGGTGATGCGGCAGTGACGGGCTGCCCGGATTGATTAGCAGCACGTCGTCGCGATATTCCAACCGTTCCACGTGCGTATCGCCGCCGATCAGCACGTCTACCCGCTCGCCATCCAATGACGACGTAAGAATCTCACCGATTGGACGCGACTCGGGTCGCAGCTCGTGCGACATGCCGATGCGGAACCCGTCCACGTCAATGAGCTGTCGTTCCGCCATGCGCGGATCGTCAAAGATGTCGTTGTTGCCGCGCACTGCTAACACGGGCGCAAACTGCTCACACCAGTCAAGCACCGCCGGCACGGTGATGTCTCCACCGTGCAAGATCAGATCGACACCTGCAAGCGCCTCAGCCGGTTGGCTTCCGAGTTCGTCGAGCGAATGCAACAGTTGGGGGAGATGAGTATCCGAGATCAGGCCGATGCGCATGTTGGCAGGCTACGCCGAGAGCTGGATCGGCGCTAGTCTGTGGCAGAATCGGAATAGAGCCGCCGCGCTGATCCCAACGCGGGGTGCGAGCGAAGATTGAGAGCCATCGATGGCACAGGAACGTTTGGCCGCGATCGCCGGCATCCATGAGTATCCACTGCGAGTCGCACCCGGCGTCTCCTCAATGCAGATCAAAGCGGAATCGATGAAGCGCGCGCTCGACGACGCCGGCCTCGATTGGGGCGACGTTGACGGGCTCTACGACGCGCTCGATGGTGAAGGCGGCGGCGGACTCGGGTTGGCCGCGTATCTCGGGATCAAGCCGAGTCTGATCGACACCACCCAGGTGGGCGGCTCGTCCTATGAGTTCCATGCGTCGCACGCGCTGCGCGATATTGCGGCGGGTCGCTGCAACGTCGCCGTGACGACCTATGGCTCCACCGCTGCCTCGCAGCGAGTGCCGATCGGCACCGGCGGGATGGGACGCGGCGGCGCTTCCTGGCAGCAAAACATGGAGTCGCCGTACGGCAGCACCTTGATCAGCAACTATGCGATGGTCGCGCATCGTCACATGCACGAGTACGGCACCACGACCGAACAGCTCGCGCAGATATCGGTCGCCACACGCAAGCACGCGATGCGCAATCCCGAAGCAGTCAAGGCGATGACCGACCTGCAGTTCGTCAAGGTTGATGACATCACCGTGGAGGACGTGCTCGAGTCGCGCATCATCGCCGACCCGCTGCACCTGCTCGAATGCTGCATGATCTCTGACGGCGGCGGCGCGGCCGTGTTCGTCTCGCCCGAGATCGCGCGCGACATCAAGAAGAAGCCGGTCTGGATTATCGGCGCCGGCGAGGCGACCAAGTATCGCGAAAACGGCGGCGACATCACCACTTCGGCAGGCGCGCAGAGTGCTCCCGCGGCCTTCGCCCAGGCTGGTGTCTCGCCTGAGGAGATCGATATCGCGATGATCTACGACTCGTTCAGCATCACCGTCGCCGTCATGCTCGAAGATCTCGGATTCTGCGCCAAAGGCGAGGTCGGATCGTTCATTGACGACGGTCATCTCGCCTTCGATCAGCCGGGACTGACGCTCAACACCGACGGCGGCGGGCTGTCCTCCAACCATCCCGGCATGCGCGGACTCTTCTTGTTGCTCGAATCCGTCCGACAGCTGCGCGGTGAGTCGACCAGTCAGGTTGAAGGAGCCAAGCTGGCAGTCGCGCACGGCAACGGCGGGCTGCTCGGCGGCACTCACACCGGCGGCACGGTCATTCTCGCCGCCGACTAGGGTTGCACGATCCCTTTCTCCCCCTGCGAAGCGGGGGGAGATGCCGAAGGCAGAGGGGGGGCTCCCCAACGAAGTCCGGACCCACAACCTATCGAGAAAGGCATTCCACCATGGCGAATCGACCACAACCTCACTTTCCTGAACCAGACACCCAGCACTTCTGGGACGGCTGCCGCGAAGGAGAGTTGCGCTACCAGACTGACAGCGACGGCAATGTCGTCTTCTATCCCCGCGGACACTCGACGGTGACCGGTGATCGCGACCTGACCTGGCACGTCTCCTCAGGTCTGGGGACCGTCTACACCTACTCGGTCGTGCGACAAAATCGGATGCCCGGCTTCCAGGAGCTTGGCGCTTATGCGGTTGCCTACGTTGACCTTGACGAGGGCTTCCGCATGCTCAGCACGGTCGTCGGGGTCAGCAACCCGACGACGGACATCCAGATCGGTCAACGCGTGCGGGTCGACTTTGAGGAGCAGGAAGGCGAAGGCGCTTACCCGATTCCGGTCTTCCGCCCAGTCTGACCGAACGGTTTGGCGTCACTGTATCGCCGTATACGTGTTCGGCAAATTCACACTGGTGAAGCGCCCACAAGCAGTAAGCCATCAATAGGCTGAAGCCATGCCCCGCATTCCCGCCTTCCTCGCTGAGGGCCTTGCCAGCGCTGCGCCCCAGTGGGAGCGCGATCCTGAATTGGCCATCCAGGCCAAGGGTCTGGTCAAGCACTTCGGCGACATTCATGCCGTCAACGGCATTGACCTGCGCGTGCGTCCGGGCCAGGTGTTCGGTTTCCTGGGCCAGAACGGCAGCGGCAAGACCACCACGGTACGGATGCTCACGACCCTCCTGCGGCCGACCGCCGGCGAAGCCCGCGTGGCCAACTTCGACATCATCAGGGACGATCGTCAGGTTCGCCGCGCCGTCGGAGTCGCGCTGCAGGAAGCCGGCCTGGACATCCTCCAGACCGGCCGCGAACTGTTGCGCCTGCAGGCGCGGCTGTACAGCGTCCCGCGCAGCGACATTGAAGAGCGCATCTCGGTTCTGCTGGATGTGGTCGATCTTTCCGCTGACGCTGATCGCAAAATCGGCGGCTACTCGGGCGGCATGCAGCGTCGACTCGACCTCGCCTCCGCGCTCGTCCACTCACCTTCAATCATCTTCCTCGACGAGCCCACGACCGGGCTCGATCCGATCTCACGACAGAATCTCTGGGAATACATCCAGCGACTCAACCGCGAGGATGGCGTCACCTTCTTCCTGACCACGCAATACCTTGAGGAGGCGGACCAACTCTGCGACGACATCGCCATTCTGGATGCCGGCGAGATCGTGCAACAGGGCACGCCAGATGAACTCAAGGCCACAGTGTCGGCCGACGTGATTTACGTCCACGTGGACGGCGAAGAGGAAACCCAGCAGCGCGCCGTCAGCGCGATGCTGCAACTGCCCAACGTGGAAGACGCGCGCTGGGACTTCAATGAAGGCGTCGCCATCTACACGAAGGCAGGCCACGAGACGCTACCGCTCGTCGTGCGCTCGCTCGACGACGCGATGCTGCCGTTCAGCAATCTGCGACTGGCCCGCGCCACCCTCGACGACGTGTTCTTCAAGGCGACCGGACACCGCATCGATCCAGGCGATCAGTCAGCGCAGTCGCCTGCGGGCGGCGCGTCAGGAGGCGCGGCGTGAGCGCGGCTGCGCCACCAGATCGCGTGATGGCGCCGGTCGCGCCAGACGCCGGCGTATTCGACGTGCTGCTACACGCCAGATATCTGGCTGGTCGCGCGATCCGTGAGTCTCTGCGACAACCCGGCGTCGAAGTCACCAACATCTTTATTCCACTCTTCTTTCTCGCCGTCTCGACGGGCGCGATCGCCAACTTCTCAGGCCGCGGCTTTGGCGTTGAGAACTACCTGGCATTCCAGCTGCCCGTCGCCGTCCTCCAGGCGGTCGCTGGATCATCTGCCGCCTCTGGCATTGCGATCGTCCTCGATATGGAGCGCGGCTACTTCGACAAGCTGTTGCTCACGCCCGCTTCACGTTGGTCGCTGATCATCGGGCGAGTCTGGGCGGATGCCATCCGCGCCGTCTTCTTTGCCGGCATCATGTTGATCGCTGCCCTGCTGGCAGGCTCCGGGATGGCCAGTGGCGTGCTCGGCGTCGTCGTGATCCTGATCATTGCCGGACTATTCGGCGGCGCCTACAGCGGCATCGGCATCTTCATCGCAATGCGCACCGGCAACGCCCAGGCCGCGCAGGCAGGGTTCCTACTCTTCTTCCCGCTGCTCTTTATGGCGCCCGCGTTTGCGCCGCTCGAGGTGTTCGACGATTGGCTCAAGTGGATCGCCACCGTCAATCCGGTCACCTACATCATGGAAGGCATGCGCGGCCTCGTGATCGACGGTTACGGTTGGCCGGTGGTGGAAAACGGACAGCTCATGTTCGGTGCCGATGGCGAGCCTCTGACCAAGCCAGCGCCAGGCCTGCATTGGGCCTTCGTCTCGCTGGCCGGATTCAGCGCCTTCACGCTGACGATCGCCGCATTGGCGCTGCGCGCCCGCACCCGCGCCGACTGAGCCGCGTCGCGGTTGCCTGCTAGCCTGCGCAGTCATAGGCTCAAACCTAACCGCACGTACACATCAACGAGGAGTACCCACATGACCTGGTTCCAGACGGCAAGCGCGCACTGCGACCTGCCCTGCGGCGTCTATGACCCGGCGCAGGCGAAGATCGAGGCGATGTCCGTCCTCAAGTCAATGGAGAAGTACCAGGACTCGGACGACCATGACTTCAAGGCGCGCTGCCTGAAGATCAAGGAAGAGCGGGCCGACGAAGTCAAGCATCATCTCTGGGTGCTCTGGACCGACTTCTTCAAGCCGCACCACCTGGAGGCCGACGCGTCAATCCACGAGCTGATCTGGAACGCGACCAAGGTCGCGGGCGAGGCCAAGAAGACGACCGACCCGGCCAAGGGTCAGGAGCTGATCGACCTGATCGACCAGGTCAGCGAGAAGTTCTGGGCCACCGCCGAAGGCCCCGGCGCCGGCGTCTACGCCCAGTAGTTCGCAGACACAGCACGCCCGGCGGCCCGTCGCAGACAGGCCGCTGGAGCGTGGAACAGCGACAGGGATGAGTCTGCGGAAGCAATCTATGCGACACGGACAATGTGTCGGAAGAACTCGACTACTTCCCTAATGTACTGGTAGTACTCACGTATCTGGCTCAGGGTCAACGCCACGTCTTCTCCGTGAGCAATGCTATTGCGGCTAGCATAGGCGCTCTCGATCGCGGCACTATGCGCATCTGTTAGTCTCTGTAGGAGCTCGGAGCGCCAGGCGAGATCAAATTCTCCGACGAGCTCCAATAGCTGGCTTCTCCTCATGTTTCGCGATCTTCTGAGCCTTGCTGCTATGTAGCTGCTCAGCCTCCGATCATCTTGAGAGTCGACATAACTCAGAATCGTTTGTTGTACCTGTTGCTCCAGGAACCCCGTAACCAACACACACAGGTAGCGGGCATAATCGGCTTGCACCACATCATCGCCATCGAAGCTGAAGGCTCGCTCAAACGCTTCGTCAATCCGCGATTGGGAGTGCTCGCTAGGCTGGGCAGATAGCATTACGCGCAAGCTCCATTCGCTTCTGAACATTTGCTACATGCGATGTGCCGCTGCCAACCGCCTCTTGAAATTCCGAATCCAGTAAGAGCGAATCGTAGCCAGTCTGAAGTTGTTCTGGGCTAGGCAGGTCATCTGAGTCGAGCGCTCTCGCCAGGGCCACGCTGACGGAGTCGAAGACGGCGGCATTGAGCTGCGAACCGATCCGAAAGGCACGCATGCCCCAGGTTCTGTTGACCAAGCCGATGATTTCCTCAAACGCACCGGCCCACTGCTCAGATACCGCGGTGTCTATGTTGCGATGATGAGCCATGAAAGACGAGAGAAAGTCCCTCATGGTTCGGGTGTTGCCTGTGCTATAAGACTCCTCGTCAACATAAAAGGCAAAGAACCTCAGAATGAGCTCCTGGTCTTTGAAGCGACTTGTGCGTTTGCCGTAGATGCTTTGCCAATCTTCATTGTCAGCTAGCTTGACCAGGAGATCGTTGAATGAGCCTCCCCATAGCGCCCGCCTGACTTCATGGGGTGAAGCTGGAGTGCCGCCGGTGTTGAGCCGCTCGAACAGATAGAACAGCGATCGATCACCATCGTTCGGGCCATCCTGTTTGACTATGGTCGCGTGAATGATGGCATCATCGAGTCGCCGACGGTCATTTTGTGAGAGGTCCTTGTACCGCAAGCCAGCAAAGTCCTTATGCACACTCTTGCCAAGCCTAAAGCTACCACCCCTGAAGTTATCGTCCATGTAAGATTTGATCGTACGCAGTCGCTGCCCACCGTCAATGACGAGCCTGCGGCTGGTGTCAGATTCCGTGGAAAGGAAAATGCCTGGGACTGGCAAGCCTAGAAGCAGTGATTCGATGAAGCTGTCAGCTTGTCTTTTCGTCCAGACGTATCCGCGCTGGAAGTCGGGAACATAAATGTCGCCTTCCGTGGCATCGTCTCCAGACTTAAGGCGCTTGTATAGAGCGTCGACTGGGTAATCGGCTCCGAAGAAACTGATGCGATACGGCTGGATGGTGGGGTAGTCCAGTTGGTTGTCACTGTCTGCAGTCTCGTCAAGGACACCTTCCTCGGGGATGTCGAGATGCGAGGTGGTCATGGTAGGCTCTTCCTGTCGGGACGATGCTTCTTGCTCAGATTAGCAGCCAAAGGTGTTGGGTTTGCGAGCATTCGGTGCGCGTGCGCTGGTCCCCCCGGGAGGACTCGAACCTCCAGCCTACGGATTAGAAGTCCGTCGCTCTGTCCGTTGAGCTACGGGGGGTTAGCTTGCTGGGCGCCCTGCTTCGTAGAAGGCCGCGCCCCGCTTGTTCAATGATATGGCGACCTGCTGGATGTCGCTGCGACCGTCATGGTGTTCAATGCTGATCCTGAGTAGCCCTTCGTGGGCTCCTTCGGGGACGCCTGCGGCGGTCGCGCTGAGTTCCAGGCGTGAAGGCGCTGCCGCCTGCCCGCTGCCCGGTTGCGCGCCGAGCGCGACCCCGGCTTCGAGGTCCGCCGAGAGCCAGCTCGGAATGTCGATCAAACGCCATGCCAGCAATCCGCTGCCGTCGTTGTGAATCTCGAGCGGGACCGCCCCCGATTCGAGCTGTGACGAGGTGAGTTCCAGCGACTGTGCGCCCAGGCGAACTTGCGGCGCGCCGAACAGCCTCGCCCGCACGGAATCGTCAGACTCGCCCATCGGAGACACGCTGTCGGTCGTAGCAATGGAGCCGTTTGGCAGAGACATCCACATGTCAGCGAATGCGTCGCTGCCGGTCGCGATCTCGGCATAGATCTGATTCCAGCCGGCGTGAAATATGTCCGGATCGAGCGGTCCGCCCTCGCTGGCGAGCTGGCCGATAGTCGGGAGCTGAACCGCTCGCGCCTGCCAGAGCGACGATCCGCCCACATCAGGCGGATTGAGCACACAGCCCAGTACCAGCTCTTGATATGGGTAGCCATTTCGGGCGCCGCGACAGTCGTATGCAGCGCGTTCCGCGTTCTGGCCCGAGTCGGCGGGGTGATTCATGCTGGCCCAACCGTTGTATGCCCAGAGCGCGTAGTACCAGGATTCGATGAACCGTGGGTCTCGATCGCCGATAGCAGGAAAGAACTGGTCGTTCCATTTCTGCGCGAGGATCTGCGCTCCGGCCGCGATGTTGTAGGCGAAGTGCGTGCCGACGAGCGCTTCGTAGCGCGAAGGCAAGTCGCCATCGTGGAGAAACGAGCTCGTCACCTGCATGATGCCGTAGCCGCAATCGAACGAGATCAGCGCAGGACCAGGCGACCCGTACGGCACCTGAGATGCCGTTTGGGTCAGACGGCTCTCGATCCAGCTGATCGCGTAGAGAATCTCGACTGGGATCGTGGCATCCGGATCGGGTTGCGCGGGATCGCCGACGAGTAACGGAGGCAGCTGGAAGTCGGGGTCGTCAGGGAAGAGCTCATTGCTGGCGGCCAGGCGCAACGCGTCAAGGTATGTGCCGCGGTCTTGCTCGGCCTCAAAGGACTGGAACGAGTACGCTGCCCCGCCGCCGCTGTATCGACAGGAGGTCGGCGCCGCGTGGACGCGTTCACCGAGGAGCCCATGCGAGACGCCCCAGCTGCACGCGACCAGCAGCGCAGCAAGCCAGAGGACCCGCAGTCGCCGCCGCGTCACTCCCACCGCCAATTGAAGACTGGATCGCCGAAGCGCAGGCTGGGTGCGGGCAGGCTGGATATTGCAATCTGTACCAGGCCTGGGTGGACGGCGGCCTCAGACTCGCGGTCAGGCGCCTCGGCCGGTCGGCTGCCGCTACGAACCACCTGTGCTTCCAACAGCGCAAACGCGTTGCTTGTCGAACTGATCGAATTGGCTGAGGCGGCAGGGTCATCACGGTCGAGTACTGCGGGATTACCGATCTCGATGATCGTGCTGGGATGCGCTGCGGCGAATCCAACGATCAGCGCGACCACAGGTATGAGTGCGATCATGAACCAGAGCATCAGGCGTCTGTGGCGGCCTCTGGACGGCCATAATGCAACAGCTTGCGACATGAGTCTTGAGTCTTGGCTGCCCCGCTGACCTTGACTCTAGCACGCAGCGACTCTAGCACGCAGCCTCTAGCACGCGCATCGGCTGTTCGGCTGCGATACTGTGAGCAAGACTGGCGCCACGGCGCCTCACTGCGTAACGGAGGAGGAACGAGTGGCACGAATCGCGATTATCGGGCTGGGATACATCGGAGGGTCGATCGGTCTCGGTCTGCGCGAAGCAAAACTGCGCAACACCGAGATCGTCGGCTACGACGACTGGCGGGCCGCCCGCAGCGCCGCGAACAAGCGCAATGTGGTCGATAAGCTGGTCAACTCGCCGCGTGAAGCGGTTGACGGCGCCGGGCTCATCATTCTGGCCACGCCGCCTGCCGCCACCGCCGAGCTCCTGGAGACGGTTGCTCCAGGACTCGGACGCGGCGCCGTGGTGACCGACACCGCGGCGTCGAAAGTCCAGGTGGGTGAGTGGGCGCGGCAGCATCTTCCGAGCGGAGTGACGTTTGTCGGAGGCCATCCCATGGCGGGCGACGCCGCGGCATTCGGGATTGACAATGCGCGCGCAGATCTGTTTCAAGGCAAAACCTGGTTCGTGAGCCCTTCTGCCGACTCGTCAGATGGCTCGGTGAAGTCGGTCCTGGGTATGGTCCGAGAGCTCGGCGCGCGGCCGCATTTCCTCGACGCGGTCGAACACGACTACGTGATGGCAGGCGTATCGCACTTGCCGCTGGTCGTGTCGTCAGCGCTGTTTACGATGCTGAGAGGCTCGGACGGCTGGCCTGACTTTGGACGTGCGGCCGGCGACACCTTTCGGACGATGTCGAGCTTCAATTCCGGCGATCCGAGCTTGACGACCGAGATTGCGGTCACCAATCGCGAGCAGATCCAACACTGGATCGACCGGTTCGTCTTGGAGCTGCATCGCATCCGCGAGCTGCTTGATGGCGAGGAAGAGGATGTCTTCCGCGAGTTCTCGACCGCGCAGATCAACCACGCCAAGTTTCTCGGCGGCGCCGACCTCGATCCTGATCTGGACTCCTCGCCCGACATTCCCGATGCGACTGCGCAGATGGCGGCCCTATTGGTCAGCCCGAAACTGTACGATCGGGTTCGCAATATGACCAAGCGCTCCGAAGAGAAGGAAAAGGAGCGTCAGTTGCGCGGTGGACGTTGGGGACGCGACTAGCGATGTCGAATGCGCCTGGAGAAGCGCTGATCGAGCCGTCCGGTCCTCTGCGCGGCGCAATCCGAGTGCCAGGCGATAAGTCGATCTCGCATCGCGCGCTGATCTGCAATGCGCTGGCGCTCGGCGAAGCGCAGATCGACGGTCTGTTGGACAGCGCCGATTGCCGCTCGACGATGGCGTGCCTGCGTCAATGGGGTGTTGAGTTTGAGACTGCCGCAGACCGCGTGGTCGTGCGCAGCCCCGGACAGGATGGATTTCGACCATCTGCCGAGCTGCTCGACTGCGGCAATAGCGGGACGTCGATGCGTCTGTTGAGCGGCGTGGCAGCCGGATTACCATTTCGCAGCCGCTTCGACGGTGATGGGTCGCTCCGCCAACGTCCGATGCGGCGCGTCCTTGATCCACTGGCGTCGATGGGCGCGAGCGTTGATCAGGCCCGAACCGCGCCGTTCTGGATTGATGGATCGGGCGGACTGACGCACCCGTTTGAAGGCAAGATCGCTGTAGCGAGCGCGCAGGTCAAGAGCGCCATCATCTTTGCAGCGCTGCGCGCTGATGGAGTGAGCCAGATTCAGGAACCGGGTCCATCGCGCGATCACACGGAGCGAATGCTCACGGCAATGGGGGTCGGAATCGATGTCGTGGGCGACACGATCCGTGTGGAGCCAGGCGCGACTCTTCGTTCCTGCGATGTCGATGTGCCTGGCGATATCAGCGCGGCGGCGTTCTGGATGATCGCCGCGGCCATGCTGCCCGGCTCCGATCTCCAGCTCAACAACATTGGCGTCAATCCACGTCGGACCGGTGTGATCGATGCGCTTCGGGCCATGGGCGCCGTGATTGAGCTACGAAATCAGCGTGAGATGTCGGGCGAGCCGGTCGCCGATCTGACAGTGCGCGGCGGCAACCTCCGCTCCACCCTGATTGCCGGCGACATGGTCGTGCGCGCGCTCGATGAGTTGCCGGCGCTGGCGGTGGCTGCTGCGGTTGCGGACGGCGTCACAGAAATTCGGGACGCTGTTGAATTACGAGTGAAGGAATCCGATCGCATCGCCACGACCGCGTCGCTGTTGAGTGCGATGGGGGTTGACGTCACGATCCGCGACGACGGACTGCGGATTGTCGGCGGGCACCTGCGCGGCGGCGTGGTGAACTCGCACGGCGACCACCGACTCGCCATGGCGGCGGCGGTCGCGGCGCTCGCGAGCGACCCTGAGTCCGGTCCGACGCGGGTGCTTGGCGCGGATGCGGTCGACATTTCTTATCCCGCGTTCTGGTCGGACCTTGGCCGGCTGAAGTCGATCCATGCCTGACCGTCCGCTGGTGGTGGTGGTATCGGGACCGTCTGGCGCGGGCAAGGACACCGTGATCCAGGAGGCGTTGAGCCTGGACGACTCGTTGGCGACCGTGGCCACGGTCAAGACGCGTCCGCCGCGGCCCGGCGAGGTTGACGGCGAGCACCAGGTCTTCCTGACGGAGTCTGAGTTTGACGAGTGGTTGGCAGCCGACGCGTTTCTTGAGCACGCCGAGGTCTACGGACATCGCAGCGGCGTGCCGCGCGCAGCGGTTGACGCATTGTTGGCTGCTGGACGCACGGCGATCTTGCGCACCGATGTGCAGGGCGCCTGGACGTTGAAGCAGCGCCTGGATCATCCATTGCTCGTGTTTGTACGTGCGCCGAGTCTGGCCACGCTCGAAGGTCGAATGCGGGCGCGAGGCGCCGAGAGCGAAGCGGAGATCCAGCGACGGCTCGGTAAGGCGGCGTCGGAGCTGGAGTCGGCAGCGTGGTTCGACGCGGTGATCATCAACGAGGATGGCCGTCACCGCGACGCCGCTCGCCAGCTGCTTCAGATCATTCAGGACGCTCGTCGCTAAGAACGCTCTGCTTCAGCCGCAGTGTTGCGGGCGATGTTTGACATCGGCGCTGCGTCACGTACCCTGCGTTCAGGAATGGAAATGCTCGCCATGGTGAAGCGCACGGCGGACTGCAACGCGGACCTCGAGACGATGTCGCGTCGGCGACCCTCGGCGCGGTGTCACACCACTGGCGGACAAGGGGTCTGGCGAGGCGCACGCTAAATCGTCTCTCGCTCGCGCCCGGTATCGATTTGCGCCCGGTATCGATTCGCATCAGGTATCGATGCGCACCAGGTCCTCGGAGTCTGTTCCCATGCCGATCAGCGGTCAACTGTCCCCCAGCCTTGACGAATTCCACCGACTCGCCCAGGATGCGCACGCGTCCGGTCGTGGCAACTACGCCGCGATCTATTGCGAGGTGCTCGCGGATCTGGAGACGCCGGTCTCTGCCTTTCTCAAAGTGAAACGCGGCCCGTATTCCTTCCTGCTTGAGTCGGTTGAAGGTGGTGAACGGCCAAGCCGATACTCGTTTATCGGGACGGAACCGTACCGCGTCTTTCGCGCGCCCTCAGGTGGCGATGTAGATCCGCTTAACGAGGTTGAGGCTGAGCTCAGCCGCTATGAGCTGGTGGCGAATCCTGATCTACCCCCATTCCACGGCGGCGCCGTAGGATATCTCAGTTACGAAGCGATCCGCCACTTTGAGCCTCGCGTACAACCTGCTCAGCACGATCCGCACGGTCTGCCGGAGGCACTGTTTCAGTTCGTCGACACCATCTTGCTCTTTGACCACCTGAAGCACGTGATCAAGGTGGTCACGCACGCTCGCCTGGACGGTGACCTGGAGGCGGCCTATCGCGCGGCAGAGTTCCGTATCAACGAGCTGGTTGAGCGGTTGCTATCCGGGCCGCCGGTGCCGCCGGTCGATGCGCCGCTCCCGTCCGATCACTCCGCCGCGATCCGATCCAATATGGAGCGGGAAGCGTACTTTTCCGATATCAAGCAGATCATTGACTACGTGGTCGCCGGCGACATTATCCAATGCGTGTACTCGCAGCGCTTTTCGCGTGAGACGTTTGTGCATCCGTTCAATGTCTACCGCACGTTGCGCACCGTGAATCCGTCACCGTATACGTACTACCTGGAGATGGAAGATCATCAGATCGTCGGCACGTCTCCGGAGCTGTTGGTGATCGTTGAAGACGGCAAGGTCTCGACGCACCCGATCGCGGGCACGCGGCGTCGCGGTCTGAGCGATGAGGAAGATCGCGAACTGGAGGCTGAGCTACGCGCGGATGAGAAGGAGGTCGCGGAGCACATCATGTTGCTCGACCTCGGCCGCAACGATATCGGCCGCGTCGCCAAGCCGGGCACGGTGCGGGTGACGCAGGAACTCGACGTCGAGCGTTACAGCCACGTGATGCACCTGGTCTCGCACGTCGAAGCGGAGTTGGCGGACAGTGCGACTGCATACGATGCAGTGCGCGCCACGTTCCCGGCCGGAACGGTGTCCGGTGCGCCGAAGGTGCGCGCCATGGAGATCATCTCGGAGCTGGAGGCAGATCAGCGCGGACCATACGCCGGCGCGTTGGGCTATTTTGGATTTGGCGGCAACATGGAGACGGCAATCACGATTCGCACCATCGTGATGCAGGACGGCGTGGCATCCGTGCAAGCCGGCGGCGGCATCGTCTTCGATTCCAAGCCGACATCGGAATTCGACGAAACCGTGAACAAGGCGATGGGCATGTTCACGGCGCTCGATCTGGCCGAAGCACGATCGCAATCTCAGTTGATCACGCAATCTGGCGCGGCCGGATCGCGAGGCTACTGATGTCGGCTTCACTGATCATCGGCTACGGCATCTGTCTGGACGCGGATGAGCGCGTCCTGCTGCTGCGCCGTCGCAATGACGAATCGCTCTGGCCGGGCCGTTGGTGGTTGCCCGGCGACGTCACTCCGCTGGACGAGGAACCGGACGACACCGTGCCGCGCCTGTTCGAGCATCTGCTGAGGCAGCGAGTCCGCGCTGCTTACGTCCACACCGTGAGCGGTCGTGAGCCGACGAGCGGGCGAGCGACAGTGCATAACGCTTACCTCGTCAGCGTCGAGGCGGCGCTTGACAACTCGCCAGCGGACGAAGTGAATCCGTTTGACGCGATGGAGTGGCGGGCCGCCGACTCGGCAATCGCTGATCTGCCGACCGAGCAGGCGCAGTTGTTGCAGATGGTCATGGAGCGTCGCGCCCAAGGTTGGCAATTCGAAGACGCCGCGAATCTTGATGACCTGTTTGACACACATGACCATTCGGTCCCAGCCACGGTGCCGCGGCGGAGCGCCGCTGAGCGACGCGCGGCGGGCGCCGCCATCCTGGCCGAAGTGACCGGCCAAGAGCGCTTCGCCAGCGCGATCGAGTCGCGTATGGGCGCATTTGGATCTGCTCTGGTTGACCATATCTGGGGTGATATCTGGCAAGACGGCAAGCTGTCGCGTCGCGATCTCAGCTTGGCGGCGATGGCGACCGCTGGCGCGCTGATGCAGATCGATGGATTCGCGTTCAATGCGTCGATCGGTCTGAGGCACGGCGTCCGCCAAGAGGAGATCGTGGAGGTCTGTTTACAACTCAGCGTTGAATGCGGGTTTCCCTTCGGCAATCTGGCGCTGACGCGTGTGTTGAGCGACTGGGCCGCATCCGACAATCCGTTTCAGCCACCGCCTGCCGCAAGCAAAGACGATCTGGAACGACGCGCAGATGCAGCGGCCCTGTCCGAGGCGCTGTTCGGCCGCCGAGTGGCAGCTGACGAGATTGCCGAGACTGCGCAGCGGCAGCTCGGATCCGTAGGGCGACTGACCGTCGATTGGTCCTGGGGCGAGATCTGGACACGGACTCAGCTGTCACCGCGTGATCGCGCATTGGTCGTGTTGGCGATGCATGTCGCGATCGGTCGCGAGCGAGAGCTGGAATCCGATCTGCGTACGGCGCATCGGCTGGGATGCGCGTGGGACGAACTGGACGGCGCGCTGGCTATCGCGTCGGCGTTCTGCGGCTTGCCGCGCGCATCGGACGCCGCACGGATCTTGCAGCGAATCAGAGCATGATCGCGCGTCCTGCCTAGAATGCGCGCCAGCGAGCTACGCATAATTCGTAACGATTGAGGAAACACGATGACCACACACGCAGAACGACGACGAGCCGGCAGCGAGCTGCTGTCGGAGATGGCTGCTCTGCCCGCCGGCTTCGCCGACGCGGCTGAACAGCGCAACGGTGCCTTCGGCAGCTATGTCGTTGATTACGTCTTCGGACAGGTGTGGCAAGGCGACGAACTGACGCGGCGCGATCGGACGATCGTGGCTCTGGCGATGCTGGGCGCGCTTGAGCGCTTGCAGGCGGTCCGATTTCACGCCAGCTTCGGGCCGGCCAACGGTGTCAGCCGCGAGGAGATGGTGGAGATCGGGCTGCAGATTGCGGGCTACTCGGGCTTCCCCGCCGGCAACGAGATGATCAATCTGTTGCAGGAAATCTGGAGCGAGGCCGACGGCAAGCCGTACGTGATTGCGGCGGCTGAACATAAGGATGACGACCAGCGTCACAGAGACGCAGTGGATGTGATGCGCACCCTGAACGGCGCGGATGAGGCGCAGGATCCGGCCGAAGCGCTGGCCGGCATGGAGCGAATCGGGGCCGTCGGTAAGCTGGCGTTCGAATTCGCCTTCGGCGACCTGTGGTCGCGAGGCCAACTTTCGCGACGAGATCGATCGCTCGTCGTGGTGTCGATCCTGGTGGCGCTGAGCAAGCCGGAGGAGTTGCAGTTCCACATTCCCGGCGCGCTCAATCACGGAGTCACCGCGACGGAACTCGAAGGCGTCATGGCGACCGCGGCGCCCTACTGTGGTTTCCCGCGCGCGGTTGAGGGCTACCGAACGCTGCGCCGCATCCTGCGCGAACGAGAGGCTGCGAACGATGGCGGTTGATACCCTCCTGATCGACAACTACGATTCATTCACCTACAACCTGTATCAATATCTCTGCGAGCTCGGGGCCGATGTGGTGGTGCATCGTAATGACCACATCACACTCGATCAGATCGAGGCGCTGGAGCCGAAACGGGTGGTGATCTCGCCCGGTCCCAAGACACCGGCCGACGCTGGTGTCAGCGTGCCGCTCTTGCAGCGCTTCGGTCCGACTGTGCCGACATTGGGAGTTTGCCTGGGACACCAGGCGATCGGCGCCGCATTCGGCGCGACGATTGGCGCGGCCGGGGAGATTCGTCACGGAAAATCCTCCTCGATTGAGCACGATGGACGCGGAGTCTTCGCAGGTCTGCCGAACCCGATCGAGGCGATCCGGTATCACTCGCTGATTGTGGAGCCCTCAACGCTGCCCGAGGCAGTGGTGCCGACCGCCTGGTGCGAGCGTGTCGATGGCGCGGGACGACTGCTCATGGGAATGCGTCACACGAGCTACCCGATCGAAGGCGTGCAGTTCCATCCCGAGTCGATCCGCACCAAGACAGGCCATGCGATCCTGCAAAACTTCCTCGATCAATCGGAGGCCTATCACCATGGCCGCGGCTGACCGGAGCGAGCCGCCCAAGACTGACCTGAGCGGGGCGCCCAACACTGATTTGAGCGGGGCGCTCAGGGCAGTGGTTGATGAACGCCGCAGCCTCAGCGACGGCGAAGCATCTGCGGCGATGGACGCGCTGATGTCGGGCGGCGCCGATGATGTGCAGGCGGCGGCGCTGCTGACCGGTCTGCGTATGAAGGGTGAGTCGGTGGACGAAATCGTTGGGCTTGCTCGCGCCATGCGCGCGCATGCGAAGCTGGTTGACCTCTCCGACCTGCCGCGCGTCGCTGATACGGCTGGTACTGGCGGCGACGGTCAACATACGTTCAACGCCTCAACGGCCGCCGCATTCGTGATGGCCGGTTGTGGCGTGCCAGTCGCCAAGCATGGCAATCGCGCGATGTCTTCCAGCGTCGGCAGCGCCGACGTGCTGGAAGCGCTGGGTGCGCGGATTGACCTGTCAGCTAATGCCGCAGCGCAATTGATTCGCGAGGTCGGATTCGGATTCCTCTTCGCGCAGTCCTTTCATCCGGCGATGCGACATGTCGGACCGATTCGACGCCGCATCGGGGTTCGAACGGTGTTTAACATGCTCGGTCCCTTGACCAATCCTGCCCTTGCCACGCATCAGCTGATCGGAGTCGCGCGCCCGGAGCTGGGGCCGCTGATGGCGGCGGCGCTCGGTCGGCTGGGAGTGCGTCGCGGATTGGTGGTGCATGGTGCGGAAGGGTTGGACGAGGTCTCGCCGCAAGGACCGACTACGTGCTGGCAAGTCGAGCAAGGCGAGGTCAGCCAGTTCACGGTCTCGCCCGAGGATGTCCAAATTCGGCCACAGACTCTGTCAGCGGTACGCGGTGGAGAGACCGCTGAGGAGTCGGCGCGTCAGATGCGGGAGGTACTGGGCGGTCAGACGTCCGCGTTGACCGGCTTCGTGACGCTCAACGCCGCCGCCGCTCTGTTCGCCGCCGAAGAGGCGCCAACCTTCGCGGAAGGCGTCAGTCGCGCCGCCGAATGCATCGACGATCAACGCGCCTTGCGCAAGCTCGAACTCTTCGTCGAACGCTCGCGGGAGCTGGCCGGATGAACCGCAAGAGCGCACCGGCAGGCTCAGTTCTCGACCGAATCGTGTCCGACACGCTCGCCGACGTAGAACGTCGAATGGGAGAGGCCACGCTCGACCAGCTCCATGAGCGGGCGTTGAATCGCAGCAAGCGGAACGATTTCGTTGGCGCGCTGCGACAACCGGGCGTGGGCCTGATGGCTGAGATCAAGCGAGGCTCGCCGTCCAAGGGGTGTTTCGCGCCAGATCTGGTCCCTGCCGAGCTCGCGCGGACGTATCTACAGATTGGCGCGGTTGCCGTGTCGGTTCTGACATCGCCCGCCTTCTTCGCAACCGACGATGACCTTCTTGAAGCGTCAGCGGCGCTGGACGGCAGCGGCCTGCCGATCCTGCGCAAAGAATTTCATCTGCATCCGTATCAAGTCGTCGAGACCGCGGCGCTGGGCGCCGACGCATTCTTGTTGATCGCCAAAACACTGGATGCACCTGCGCTCAAGGAGCTTGCTGGACTTGGCTTAGAACTCGAAATGACGGCGTTCATCGAAGTGACCGATGAGTCTGAGACGGAGATGGCGATCAACGCCGGCGCAACCGCGATCGGCATTAACAATCGGAATCTGCATACGTTCACCGAGGATTTGGGCACCACTGAACGGCTGCGCGGCCTGATTCCGTCGGATATCGCGGTGGTTGCCGCGAGCGGCGTGCGCACGCGAGCGGATATGCAACGGATGGAGGCCTGCGGCGTCAATGCGGTGCTGATCGGCGAAGCGTTGGCCTCGGCAGATGACCCGCGAGCCAAAGCGAAAGCGTTGTTGGGGCGATGACGTTTGTCAAGATCTGTTCGGTGCGGCAGGTGCAACACGCGGTCTGGGCGCACGAGTCCGGAGCCGACGCCATCGGCATGATTTTCGCAGATGCTCCGCGGCGGATCGATCTCCAGGTCGCCCGTGCCGTACGGCGCGAGCTTGGACCCCGAATCGAACTGGCCGAAGCATCCAGCCAGACATTTGAGCGCGAACGGTTGCGAGCCGATCAGCCGTTGCTGGTGGGTGTCTTCGCGCGTCAGTCGATCGATACGATCGAGCGGGTGCTTGACCAGGTGGATCTCGATGTCGTGCAACTCAGCGGCGGCGAGCATCCTGCGTTCGCCAACAGAATCCGACGCGCGGTGCTGCGAGCGGTTCACATCACGCCTGGGGCCGTCGCGTCGTCGGTCCTGCGCGAGATTGATCGCGCCCCCCAGGCGTTGACATTGCTTGATGCACAGTCGAAACACGGCGGCGGCGCCGGACAACCGCTCGACTGGTCGCTGGCGGCCGAGATCGCGAGCACGCGACCGATCGTGCTGGCCGGCGGACTGCGAGCGGAGAATGTCGGCGAGGCCGTCTCACGTGTGCGTCCATGGGCAGTCGATGTGTCTTCGGGCGTCGAGACTGACGGAGTCAAAGATCGCGAAAAAATCCGAGCGTTCATTGCAGCGGCGAAGTGTGAGGCCAAATCGTGAGTCAAACAAGCGGCAACTTTGGACCGTTCGGTGGTCAGTTCGCGCCAGAAACGCTGATGCCGGCGTTGGACGAGTTGGAAACAGCGTGGGCCGACGCGCAGAGCGATCACAAGTTTGGCGCCGAGTTGGACAGCATGTTGCGCGACTATGTCGGCCGCGAGACACCGCTCACCCACGCGCCGAGACTGTCACAGCAGCTGGGAGGCGCGCAGATCTGGCTGAAGCGGGAGGATCTCGCGCATACGGGCGCGCACAAGATTAACAATGCATTGGGACAAGTCTTGCTCGCGCGACGAATGGGCAAGCGCCGCATCATCGCCGAAACCGGCGCCGGTCAACACGGCGTCGCGACCGCCACCGCCTGTGCCCGCTTTGGACTCGAGTGCGTCGTCTATATGGGATCGGAAGATGTGCGGCGGCAGGCATTGAATGTTTTTCGCATGGGACTCTTGGGCGCTGAAGTGGTTTCCGTCGACTCTGGCGCGCGGACGTTGAAAGACGCGATCAATGAAGCGATTCGCGATTGGGTGACCAACGTGCGCTCGACCCACTACCTGATCGGCAGCGCGATCGGTCCGCATCCATACCCGATCATCGTACGAGAGCTGCAATCGTGTATTGGACGCGAATCGCGCGATCAGCTCTGGCGCCAGATCGGTCGCTTGCCAGATGTGGCGATCGCCTGCGTGGGAGGTGGCAGCAATGCGATCGGCCTGTTCCATCCGCTGATCGATGATCCGGTGCGATTGATCGGCGTCGAAGCCGCAGGCGAGGGTCTGCAAGCGCGGCACGCCGCAACACTGAGCGCGGGGTCTCCAGGGGTGCTGCACGGTACGCGTTCCTACGTCCTGCAAGATCAGCATGGCCAGATCACGGAGGCACACTCGATCTCTGCGGGTTTGGACTACCCAGGCGTCGGACCCGAGCACGCCTGGCTGATGCTGACCGAGCGAGCCGAGTACGTCTCAGTGACCGACGATGAGGCGCTTGACGGGCTCAAGTTGCTGTCTGAGACGGAAGGCATCATCCCGGCGCTCGAGACCGCACACGCGATCGCCTACGCCGCGAAGATTGCGCCAACATTGGCTGCCGATCAGCACATCCTGATCGGCCTGTCCGGGCGCGGCGACAAGGATGTCGAGATTGTGCGCGAGGCGTTGGCGGCGCGAGCAACGTAATGTCGCAGGCCCCGCTGCAACTTCCTGAATGGGGTGAGGTGCGCTTGCTTCCTCTCCTGATGGTGCGTGCAGTTGTGGCGCGCATTTGCCATGATCGTTGCGCCCTCGATTCTGCTGAACCCCCACGCTATTCGCGCCATGTATCCGCCTGCTCCTGCTTGGCGCGCGCCAGCTGGAATCTTGGCGGCGCCGTGCTGCTGATAGCCCAACATGGTGTCGGATGATGCAACTCGACCCTCACGATCAGAATGCCCCGCTGGAGCCGAAGCCGGATCGCGGAACGGAGGGACTCAAACTGGTCGCCTGGGGCCTGCTGTGCACGCTCGTGTGGCTGGGAGTGGTCGTGTTCGCGGGCGCCATCGTACACGCCGTTGATGGCGAGTCGGAGGCATCAAGTGAAACCGGGCTGCTCATATTCGTGATCGGCCAGGCGCTCGCTGGGTCGATCGGATGGTTCGTCCTGCCACGCTGGATCATGCGACGACGCGGGCTCCCCGATCTGATCGCCTGGCGCCGCCCTACATCCGCCGACGTTGGATTGGCGTTCGCAGGACTGGTCGCCATCTACGTCGTGTTGTTCATCTACGCCACGATCGTGCATGTCCTGGGCGCCGAGTCGCTGGAACCGCAGTCGACGATCGATGATGATCGCCTCTTCGTACACACATCGGTGATGATCGCGTTGGGCGCAACCGTCGTGCTGTGCGCGCCGATCTACGAGGAGGCGTTCGCACGAGGCTTCGTTTTGGGCGGTCTGCGACCGCAATGGGGCGTGGCGCCGGCATTCGTCATTTCGGCCGCCGTGTTCTCTGCGTTGCACGCCGATCTCGGCAGCCTGATTCCCTTTGCCATCGCTGCTGTGATACTGGGACTGGTCTACGTGCGCAGCGGATCGCTGACAGCGGCATCGTTGGCGCACTTTGGCTTCAACCTGATCGGATTCACGGCGACGCTCGTGCAGCAGCTTGGCTGAGGAACGCGATGACGACTACAGCGACGACTATCGGTCAGCGATATGAGCGAGCATTCGCGGCATCGGCGGCCCGAGGCGACGGCCCTCTGGTCTTCCCATATTTCACTGCCGGCTATCCGACGCCTGAGGAGACGCCGGACTTGATTCGCGCGGCGCTGCGAGGCGGCGCCGGCGGGCTGGAGATCGGAGTCCCGTTCTCCGATCCGATGGCGGATGGCCCCACGATTCAGGCAGCGAACACGGTGGCGTTGGCCGCAGGCGCGACGCTCGAAACGTCACTGGATGCGGTCCGAGCGGCTCGTTCGGTCGATCCGGATGTGCCAATCCAGCTGATGGGTTATCTCAATCCCTTCCTGTCAGCGGGTGGAGATTCGTCGGCAGAGGTCGATCCTGGCGGCGCGGTCGGCCGACCGCTGCAATCCCTGGCGAAGCGAGCAGCGGCCGCGGGAGTTGACGGCGTGATCGTGGTTGATCTGCCGGTGGAAGAGTCTGATGCCGCGCGAGACGCCTTCGCCGAGCACGGCATCGCCATGATCTACTTGCTGGCGCCTACCTCGACAGCGAAACGGATTGAAGCGGTGGCTGAACGCGCGGCGGGGTTTATCTATCTCATCTCAGTCACCGGCGTGACTGGCGCGCGGGAATCGGTGGCATCGGACTTTGCGGTGTTCGTTGACCGAGTGCGCGCGCAGACTGACGTTCCGTTAGCAGTCGGGTTCGGAATTTCACGTCGCGAACACGTGGAACAGGTCGGACAGATCGTGCCTGCTGCTATTATTGGGTCAGCGCTGACCGCTACGATCAGGTCGGCGCTTCCTGATGGCCGTGCTGAAGCGGTCGAACGATACCTTGAGGTGGTCACCGGCCGCCGGAGCGAAGAGACAAGCTGATGTGCGACTCGACCCTCATCCGAGCGTTGGCAGCCGCGAGCGGCGTCTATACCTCCGCGGCCGGCGTCTTTGCCGCCGGTCGCTAGATCGCGCGTCACTGCGCTGATCGCACCGCACCCGTTACACGACCTGCGCTGCCGCCGGCAGCCATCAGCGAACAGCAACCGATGTCCAACCTTGAAGTCGCACCTAGTTGGCGCCTGCGAGGTATTCGCGGAGCCACGACCGTCGCGGCCAACGCTCGAGCGGAGATCCTCAGCGCCACTGAAGAGCTGCTCGGCGAGATGATCGCGCGCAATCAGATCGACGGACGCGAGGTTGCTTCCGTATGGTTCACGACCACGCCAGATCTCAACGCCGAGTTTCCCGCCGTGGTCGCGAGACAGCGGTTTAGCTGGACCGATGCCGCATTGATGTGCGGACACGAAATGCAGGTGCCCGGCTCGTTGCAGTCATGCCTGCGGATTCTGTTGCACGTCAATACGCCCCTACAGCAGGACGAAGTCGAGCATGTGTATCTGCGCGGCGCGCAGGTATTGCGGCCCGACTTGGCGGCGACCACCGATGATGAACATTCGTAACGTCGCGGCGCGCGATCATGCCTCCCCACACCAACAACACCAGCCAGAACACCAGCCTGAGCTAGAGAGCACGAAGAGGATTCCTGATGCTGATTGTCATGAAGATGGGCGCGACCGACGAAGAGGTTCGCGGCGTGCTCGCCCGCCTCAAGGAAGTCAACCTTGAAGGACACCTGTCACCCGGCAAGGAACGGGTCGTGATTGGCGCCGTGGGCGTGATCGGCGATCCTGATATCCGCGCCTCAATGAGCCGCATGGCTGGCGTTGAGGAAGTCATCGCCATCTCGCGTCCCTACAAGCTGACCGGCCGTGAGTTCCAGGAAGAGGACACGGTCATCGAAGTCGGCGGCGTGCGCATCGGCGGCGGCCAGATGGTCGTCATGGCCGGCCCCTGCTCGATCGAGAGTGAAGAGCACATGGTCAACACGGCCAAGGCCGTGGCTGCGGCAGGCGCGCAAGTGTTGCGCGGCGGCGCATTCAAGCCGCGCACGTCCCCCTATGCGTTCCGTGGACTCGGCGAGGAAGGCCTGCAACACCTCGCCGCCGCTCGCGAGGAAACGGGCCTGCCGGTGATCACGGAGGTGATGGAGACGCGCGACGTCGAGTTGGTCGCGCGCTACTCCGACATCCTGCAGATCGGCACCCGCAACATGCAGAACTTCATGCTGCTTGATGAGGTCGGACTCGTCCGTAAACCGGTCATGCTGAAGCGTGGACTGTCGGCCACAATCGACGAGTGGTTGCTGGCAGCGGAATACATCATGTCGAAGGGCAACCGCGAAGTCATTCTCTGCGAACGCGGGATTCGCACCTTCGAGACCTCAACGCGCAACACGCTTGATCTGTCCGCCATCCCCGTGGTCAAGCGGCTGAGTCACCTGCCCATCGTGAGCGACCCGGCGCATGGAACCGGTCACTGGTACCTGGTGGAGCCAATGGCTCGGGCGTCAATGGCCGTCGGAGCGGACGGGCTGATGGTTGAAGTCCATCCGAATCCGGATCACGCCCTGTCGGACGGTCCACAATCGCTGACCTTCGAGAATTTCGCCTCATTGATGGAATCGCTGGCGCGGGTCGGCGAGGCCGTCGGCCATCCGTTGGCGCCTCAGCCGCAACTCGCGGCGGTTGGAGACTAAGCCTGGCCATCCGAGCGTGAACGACGCATCGCTTCTTCGCGCTCTCCGATGTCGTGCGACTGCTGGCTCTGCTCGAGTTTCAGCTCGAGCTGAGCGACCCCGCTCGAGGCAGACGTCTGCATGGTGCGCAGTTGATCGCTGATGCGTCGGAGCATCTCCAGTGAGTAGCGGTCAGCTTCAAGCGCCTGACCGACCGCGTCGGTGGTTGCCTGTCCGCGGATCATGGCCGCTTCCTGATTGGCGCGGGCGACCGTCTCGGAAGCTGATTGATGCGCCTGGTCGACAATCTGTTGGGCGCGAGATTCGGCCGCCTGAACGAGCTCGTGTACGGAGATCTGCCGCTCGGCGCTCTGTCGCGCCTGTTCCTCCAGAATGGCGATCTCTTCCTGCGCCTCTTGCAGCAACTGTTCGCGCTGTTCCAGCAAGCGTTGCGCCTGTTCGGCCGAGGACGGCGACGCGACCCGCAGACGGTCGATGAGATCGAGGAGCTGATCGCGGTCAACGCTCCAACCTGAACCGAGTCGGTTGCGACGACCAGCCAGCACGGCTGCTTCGATCTGGTTGATGAGTTCAAGGAGATCGATGATCTGCTCCCGTCGCGACGCCCGCCGAATCTGACTCTATCGCAGATGCCACGCGGAGCGAGTCGCTTAACGGCGAATCGGCGGACCGTAGTGCGCCACGAGCGCCTCAGCGACGTTGGGCGGCACGAGGTCGTCAACGGGATGCTTGAGCGTCGCCAGCTCGCGAATCCGGCTAGCCGAGATGAAGAGGTGTTGATGACCCGACATCAGAAAGACGGATTCGATGTGCGGTGCGATCTTCTTGTTCATCAGCGCCATGTCGAACTCAGCTTCAAAGCCGGTGACCGCGCGTATCCCTCGCACCAGGACACTGGCGCCCACTTCGTCGGCAAAGTTGACCACCAGTCCTGTGAACTTGGCCGCGCGAACATTGGCGCAGTCCTTGGTCGCGCCCTCGATCATCGCCAAGCGCTCGTCAACGCTAAAGGTCTCGCTCGAGCGCGGATAGATCGCCATGACGACCTCATCGAACATCATCGCGGCTCGTTGCACGATGTCGAGGTGGCCATTGGTGATCGGGTCGAATCCACCTGGGTACAACGCGATGGTCATGTCGTGGCCTCCGAGCGGTAGGTATCGATTACGCCGTCACCATAGCGCCGTTGATCAATCCGCACTAGTCCGCTGAGCTGCTCAGGCGGGGCCGCGACGCCGCCAGACGCTGCGGTCTGTCGGCGCCAGATCACGATCGCGCCAGCGGGCAACTGCGCCTGCGTCAGGATCGCCTCCACCGGGCTGCGCGCATCAACACGATATGGAGGGTCGATGAACATGAGGTCTGGGTCAAGCTGAATCCTGGTCAGGCAACGCTCGACCGGCACACGGTGGACGCGGGCGCGGTCGCTCAACGCCAACGACTCAAGATTGCGCCGAATCACGGAACATGCAGGTCCGTTGCGCTCAACAAAGTCGACCGAAGCCGCGCCGCGACTGAGCGCCTCAATGCCGAGGTAACCCGCGCCCGCGTACAGGTCGAGCACTCTGGCGCCTTCAACCAGGTCGCGAATCTGGGGTCGGTCAAAGATGGCCGATCGAACGAGCGCGGTCGCCGGTCGGGTGCCGTTGGCGGGCGGACGCAAACGTCGACCGGCCAGTGCTCCGCCGACAATCCGGGCATGGCCGGACGCCATCAGTCTGCTCCGTCGTATCTCACCGGGACCGTGATCACGTGCCCGACTCGCACATCGCCGTCGGATACCACGAGTTGCGCGCGGTAGTCGCCGGCCGCCGCCGGCAGGTCCCAGAACTGCCAGCCGCTGCTGCTCGTTCCCGACAGTTCACCGGCTTCGACGCTGAACACCGGATCGAAGAGGATGGAGTTGGGCAGGCGCAAGTCTGGGACGCCGGACTCGAAGTAGGCGGCGATCGCCGGCCAGAGGTTGGCATTGGCGCCGTCGGCCGAGGCGTTGCTGACGTATACGCCGCCGAGCGCCCAATCGGACACCACTTGCAAGTGGAAGGCTGCGCTGAACCGATTATGGATCCAGATCGTGACCGCCGTGCCAGTCGGATCGGGATAGGTGAAGGTCACGACACGATTGACGTTGTCCCAACGCAGCCCCCCGGAGAGCTCGTCAACGCGGAACGAGTTGCCTTGCAGGGTGACTCGGCGGCCTGGTGTGAACGGGCCGGGCTCACGCACGCTCAGGTCGGAAGCGATGCCCAGCGCCTCTCGCTGCGAGAGCTCGCCATACCCTTCAACCGTGCGAACGACGGCGCTGGATCGTAACCCCAGCAGCAGCTTGTTCGGCTCGATGCGCTGCAACAGCGTTGGCAGCGAGGCATCGATCGAGGGCTGAAACAGCGTCGGATCGAGCGGAGCTTCGATCACCACGAAATCGGCGGCCGCGCCGAGCTGTGTGAGGTCGTAGGCTCCCTCTCCCACGCCGCCGGCGGCATTGATCGGAATGTGCACCGAGAGGCCTCGATCATCGCGGTGCAGTCGATCAGCGAGCTCGCTGACAAAGGACGTGAACTGCGTGCGCAGGGCCGGTGAGATGTCGAGGTAATGGATATCGACGCCGTCGTAGCGTCCGCTCAGAATGCCGTGTTGGATGTTGGCGATGTGCTGGCGGCGCAAATTATCCGAGGCCATGATGTCATTCACCAGCTCGGCCTGATCGGGTGTCGAGTAGATGGTGGGCCAGACGTTCGGCGTGATCGACGGCGCCAGCAGCTCTACCGATCCGAGCAGCGATCCGTCCTCGCCCGGTTGCCAGCCATCCGGATGGACGAGCGTGAGCGATCCTGCCAACTCGTCTTGCGGCTCCTCGCCGTGTGGGACGCGCCCAGCGATAACGTCACGGAACTGTAGGCGCCGCAGCACGACGAGATTGTCGGGCACCTCGTTCAACGTGATCCGAGCTGCGCCTCCGTCACTACTGACGATGGCATCGTTCAGCCGTATCCAGTCATCGCCGTCCCATGTGTACACGCCGAGGTTTCGCACGTCCTGCGTCGGGGTCGAGAGGGCGAGCGTGAGATCAAACGGTCCCAATCGATTGGACGGCACGCGCAGCTCATAGACCGGCGAGACGACGCCGAGCACATCTGGAATCGGCGGGAGATCCTCCACCAGGCGCGCTTCGAACTGAACCGGCACCAGAGGTCTCACCACCTGCGTGCTGGATGTCGTGTTGGTGGCGCTGCTGTCAGTGTTGAAACTGGTGTCGACCAGGCCCGGTTCAAAGAAGAGCACGATTACCACCGCGACCGCCAGCGCGGCGATCAGCAGCACGATCAGCCCGCTGATGCCTCTGCCGGTCCCGACCGCTCGATCTGGGCTGGATTCGTCTGGCGCCGCGCTGCGGCGTAGCAGTCCCGCCGGCGGTAGGACCTGTCGACCGTCGGAACCCGTCTGACTGTCGAAGGGGTCTGGCCGCATCGGCTGACGCGCGCGCCGTCGGCCTTGCTCAGACGCCTCGCCAATTCGCCGCACCGGCTGTGGCCGCCACTCACCGCCCGAGGGAGTGGTCATGGCAGACGCATCTCAGGCGCAACACTGAGCCGATATTCCTCACCGCCGCGATGCACGTGCACAATCACCGGCACGTTCGGCTCAAGCTCGGCCAGGGCATTCAGGTATGGCATGTCCGCATTGATCAGCTGCCCGTCCAGCGATCTGACCACGTCGCCCGGTCGGATGCCAGCGCGCGCGAAGGCGCCATTGCGGCTGAGTTCGATCAGGAACGACCCCTCGCTGACATCGAGTTCGAGTTGTTGAGCGGCAGTTGGCGTCAGGAGGCGTTCGTCCACCACACCGAACGTGGGCCTCGGGAAGAATCCGTCGGCTGCGATCCCCTGCGCCACTTCGAGCACCGCATCGATCTGGATGGCGAACCCGACTCCGTCGACGAACCCTCCGTCATGAGTGGATCGCGCGATCACCGCCGTCATTCCGATGATATTGCCGTCGAGATCGACCAGAACGCCGCCAGAGTTGCCGTGATTGAGCGCCGCGTCGGTCTGAATGAGCTGTTCCTGTTCGTAGCGCTCGCGGAAGAACGTGGTGTCAGGATCGCTCACGACGCCGACGGTGACCGCGAGATCCCGTCCCAGTAGCGTATTGCCAATCGCGAGCACTGGCTCGCCAGCCTCGACCGAAGCGGTCTCGCCAAAGGTCGGCGCCGACAGAGGGGTTCCATCGCCGTCTGACCCAAGCAGTTGGAGCACCGCGACATCGGAGAAGGGACGGTCGTCGCCGATGATCTCGGCCGCGCGGCGAGTGCCGTCGGGAAGAATCACGCTGAAACTCGTCATCCCCTCCAGCACGTGAGCAGCGGTCACGATATGACCGTCATCGTCGAGCGCAAAGCCGGTCGCGAGCGCCGCCGGCACGATGGTCACCCCTTCGTCGTTGAGACGCTCTGGACCCTCGGCGTCGATCACGACGATCGATTCGGAAGTCTGAGCGAAGATTTCAGCGACCCGTCCGCGCTGGGCGATGAGGTCGCCGCGCAACTGTTGTTGCATGCGTTCGGTCGCGTCTTCCATCGCCGCGCTGACAGAGCGGTCAATGATCGCGCGTTGCTCTGATTCGGAGATCGTGTCGCCGCTCAACAGCGATACGATCAGTGCTCCGCAGATGGCGCCAATCAGGGCGGCGCTCATCGCAATCAGGAACGGTTGGGAGGATGTGTTGCGCACGCTACATGCCAGCTTGCGCGCGGGACCGAGGCCTGGCCATGGGTGTATCGTACTCTGCCACAAGGTAATACGGTTACGCGTAAGATTCGCAGTCAGGCCAGTCTCATGGTTGTCCGACGATCTGTTCCCATCACCCAGGACGGCCTCCAACGCCTCCACCTCGAGCTGAGCCAGCTCAAGGAGCGGCGTCGGCAGGCCGCTGAGCTGATCCAACAAACCCGCGAGGACTCACCCGGCGCCTGGGTCGAAGGTGACGGCAGCGAAACCGTCAATGAACAGGCGTTTATCGAGGGTCGGATTCGCGAGATCGAGGCAGTGGTCGCCTCGGCTGAGCTGATCGACGAATCCGACCTTGCCGGGTCCGATGTCGTGCGCTTGGGGTCGACGGTGACCGTCCGACCAAGCCCGAGACGCACCGACGTGACTTACAGAATCGTCGGCCCAACGGAAGTCGATCCGAAGAACGGCATGCTCTCTGATGCGTCGCCGGTGGGTCAGGCGCTGCTGGGGGCCAAAGTCGGCGATACCGTTCAAGTCGCCACGCCGACCGGCATCCGCAAGTTCAAGGTCAAGGCGATTTCGTAGATTCACGCGGACTCCGCGCTCCAACTCGATGTGGCGGCAGGAGGCCGCAACGCAGACCGAGTGCATGAGCAGCCGAAAGAGCGATCCACGTGAGCGAGACTGACGCATCATCCCACGCTGGCGGCAGCAGACGGTTACGCGAGATTATCGGTGAACGACAGGCGAAAGCCGATGCGCTTCGCGCGGCCGGCGTTAACCCGTATCCGGCTCGCAGCGCACGCAGTCACCACCTCTCAGACGCGCGCGCGCAATTCGAGGCTTATGAGGCCGCGGCGTCCGACACGGAAGCTCCGCGAGTGACGATCGCAGGCCGCATCGCCGCCCTCCGCAACATGGGTCGGATCGCATTCATTGACCTCGTGGACGGCAGCGGCGACGAAGGCGGTTCACTCCAGGTGCTGGCCAGCCAACGAGCGCTGCCGGATTCCTGGCGCCTGCTGGAGCAGCTGGACCTCGGCGACTTCCTTGAGGCGTCTGGATCGCTGATCCGCTCACGTCGCGGTGAAGTCTCGGTCCAGGCAGATCAGTTGGCCGTGCTCGCGAAATCGCTCCGTCCGCCGCCAGAGAAGTATCACGGCCTGCAGGAGATGGAGACCCGCTACCGTCAGCGCTACCTCGACCTGATCGCGAACGACGGCGCCAAGGCCGTGCTGAGGACTCGTTCACAGATCGTCTCGGCGATGCGCCGTTTCATGGACGCGCGAGGCTTCCTCGAAGTCGAAACTCCCGTGCTGCAGGCCGAAGCGGGCGGCGCCGCGGCGCGACCCTTCTTGACGCATCTCAACGCGCTTGACGAGCCGAGACAGCTGCGCATTGCCCTCGAGCTGCACCTCAAGCGGCTGATCGTGGGCGGCTTTGACAAGGTCTATGAAATCGGGCGCATCTTCCGTAATGAGGGAATTGGCAATCGCTGGAATCCCGAATTCACGATGCTGGAGAGCTACGAAGCGTACGCGGATTATCACGGCGTAGCGGAAATGGTTGAGGCAGCCGTGTTCCAGATTGCGCGCGAGGTCGCTGGTCGCGCGGTGCTGCCCTGGCGCGACGGCGAGATCGACTTCACCCCGCCCTTCCGACGTCTCAGCATGGTGGATGCCGTGCAGCAGTATGTCGGCGTTGACTTCCGCGAGTATCCGACCGTGGACGCGATGGAGCGTCTGCTCTCGGAGCAAGGAGTCGCTGTCCCGGAGGACGCTGGTTGGGGCAAACTCTTCGATGAACTCGTTTCCGAACGAGTCGAGCCGCATCTCCAACAGCCCACCTTCCTGATCGATTATCCACTCGCAATCTCGCCGTTAGCCAAACGCACCGAGTATGACGACAGCCTGGTGGAACGGTTCGAGCTGTTCGTGGGCGGTTGGGAGCTCGCGAACGCATACTCAGAGCTGAATGATCCCGTCGATCAGCGCGAACGATTTACTGAGCAGCTTCAACTCAAGGCCGCCGGCGACGACGAAGCGGAGCAGATGGACGAGGATTTCCTGGTCGCGCTCGAACATGGCATGCCGCCGACGGGTGGGCTTGGCATGGGCATGGATCGGCTCGCCATGTTGCTGACGAACACGCAGTCGATCCGCGATGTGATTCTGTTCCCGCAGATGCGGCAGCGATCGGACACGCCGTAAGTCCGTCAGCAACACTAGCGCTCGCCGCTGGTTTTGAGCGCTAGACCGCGTCGCGGGTGACGCCTGCATTCACCAACTCGCCAATGGTTGTTTCGGCAAAGCCCAGTTCGGACAGGATCTCGCGAGTCTCGCTGGCGAACGGGCTTGGAGCAGACGGCGGCCGGAAGCCTGAACGGCCGAGCGCGACCGGCGGCGCGAGCAGCCGCACGGCTCCGACCGCAGGGTGATCGAGGTCGTAGAGCATGTCGTTGGCAGCAGTTTGCGGATCGTCCAGGATTTCGAAAGGCAAGAGCACTCTTGACGCGGGCACGCCGGCGTCCGCCAACACCTCTTCCCATTCGGCGGTCGTCTGTTCAGCCATCCGCTGTTCAGCAGACGCCCGCAGATTGACGTAGTAGGCGGCGTCGTCAACTTCGTCGCCTGCATGTGGGTCATCAAGCCCGATCGCCGCGATGAATCGAGCCCGCAATCGGCGGCTGCCGCATGCGATCGCGATCCAGCCGTCGGCTGTGGTGTAGGTGCGGAAGTAGATGTCCGCCATGGTGCTGGCGCGGGCCGACGGTTGGGTACTGCGCTGGTCGGAGTAGCTCGCGCCGTGCGCGCGCAAGTCTGCGATCTGTTGCCGAGACTCCGCGTGGGCTGGACCATCGAGCGACTCGACGCGAAGCATCTGGGTGTTATTGAGGGTCATCGCCGCCTGCATCAGCGAGGCGTGGACGACGCCCCCTTGACCACTCCGCTCCCGCCGAAACAGCGCCGAGGCGATCCCGAATGAGAGCGACATCGCAGCCATGTAGTCGGCGCTGACCGGGTCTCCGCTCATCGGACGACCGTCGTGTTCGCGCCCGTTGGCCACCATCAATCCGCTGCGCGCCTGAACGACGATGTCCATCCCTGCCAGGTCTGCGTCGGGACCGTAGCGTCCGAAGGGCGTCACGGTCCCGATGATCAAGCGCGGGAAGGCTTTCCGCAGCGCGTCGGCATCCAGGCCGAGTTGCTCGGCCAAGCCAGGCCGAAAGTTCATCAACACCACATCAGCGCCTCTGAGTAGCGCGTCGAGAACCAGAGCGGCCTGATCGTGTCGCAGATTCAGCGGCAGCGACCGCTTACCGCGATTGCGTGACAGGAAGGTGCGCGACTCCATCGGCGCAATCTGCGACAGCCGACGGGTCGGGTCGCCCTCAAGCGATTCGATCTTGATCACATCGGCGCCGCCCTCGGCAAGGAGCTGCGCCGCGAACGGCACGGCGACGAACTGTCCAAACTCGACAACCCGAATACCATCAAAGGGCTGTTCACTGGACTTCGTATCGTCGGTTTCGCGTGACATCGGTCCCTCCTTCGGTCAGGCTCTGCAGTGGACGCTACCAGCTCGCTGGATTGCTGGAACAGGCATGACTGAGCGCTTTGCCAATGTCGCGGTGCTGAATGGCAGTCCGCAGCGTAGATCCTTCACCTACGCGGTGCCGACAGAGTGGTCGCTGCGTCGTGGCGACGCTGTGGTGGTTCCGTGGCGCTCGCAGTGGGCGATCGGCATCGTCCTGGCGGTGACCGATCAGTCTGATATCTCAGACCCGCGCCCAATCGAGCGAATCCTGCCGCCGAGCCCGATGCTGAGCGATCAGCAGGTCGAGCTCGCGCAATGGCTCGCTGACTACTATCTGGCGCCGATCTCCGCCTGTGTGTCGTTGTTCTTGCCGCCAGGCGCGCCGACTCGTCCGCGACGCTCGCCTGAGCGCTTCCATTCACTGATTCCCGCTCGGCCGACGCAACCGACGCAACTAGGGCTTTCCATAACGGACAGTGCTCTTGAACAGCTCATCAAGCGCTGGCCAGGGAGCAAGCGCTCTCGTCACGCCGACCTGATTGAGGCGTTGCTGGATGGTCCGCTCGACGGCGCAGCGGCGGCGAAGCTGATCGGCGGTCCACAAGCGTTGCAACGCTGGTTGGCCAGGACGTCAATCGCCAGCGCCGACGCTGGTGCAATCAGTTTGAGTTTGGCGGGCGCCGATGCTCGCGCGGCGATGATTGCTCTGCGCCGAACCGGCGCAGAGCGGCGACAACTCTCGCTGATCCGACTCCTGGCTGAAGGCGGCGCAATCGAAGCGCGCGCGGCGCGTCGTCAGAGCAGCGCGAAGGCTTCCGACATCGAAACGCTTCACGCTCAAGGTCTGATTACGCTCCTCGGGGCGACGGAACCACCCCTGCCTCAGCCGATTGCGGCCCCAAGTCTGACCAATGAGCAGGCAACGGCGGCAGATGCCATCATCTCAGCCCTGAAGGCGGAACGTGGTCAAAGTCTGTTGCTACACGGTGTCACCGGCAGCGGCAAGACGGAGGTCTACCTGGCCGCATGTCAGCATGTGATGGAAACGGGCGGCGCCGTGATCGTGTTGGCGCCGGAAATTGCGCTCGCGCCACAGACGATTGCGCGCTTCGAAGCGCGGTTTCCAGGACAGGTCGCGGTGCGACACTCCGCGCTGACGCGTTCGGACGCGCGCGAACAGTGGCGACAGGCTCACGCCGGCGAAAAGCGCATCCTGGTGGGCGCGCGTTCTGCGCTCTTCGTGCCGATGCCCAAATTGCGACTCGTGATCGTCGACGAGGAGCACGAGTGGACCTACAAGCAGACTGATCCGCAGCCGCGCTATCACGCGCGGACGGTTGCGCGCGAACTGGCGCAGCGTGCAGGCGTGGTGACCGTATTCGGATCGGCGACCCCCGATCTCACGACGATGGCCGCCGCCAGGCAGGGCAGTCTGCGCCTGTTGAGCCTCAGCAACCGGATTCAGTCTCACGCTCAAGAGCCAACGGTGATCTCGCCGCCCACCGTAGATGTCGTCGACATGCGCGAGGAACTCTCGGCAGGCGTACGCTCCGTCTTCAGCCGAGCGCTAGACGCCGCCATCTCGCATGCGTTGGCCGATCAACAGCAGGTGCTGCTCTTTCTCAACCGACGCGGGATGTCAGCGATGGTCTGTCGGGCGTGTGGAGAGGCGATGAGTTGCCGACGGTGCAGCGTTGCCATGACGCTGCATCGTCCCGGTCCGTACCTGCAATGTCACGAGTGCGGCGAGCGTCAAGCGGTCCACGAGCGCTGTCCGAGCTGCGGCGAGACGCGAATCGGCGCCATGAGCTTCGGCACCGCGCAGTTGGAGGCCGAGCTCAAACGACGCTGGGGGGAGATTCCAATCACGCGCTGGGATCGCGATACCACCGCGCGCGCTGGTTCACACGGTGAAATCCTGAAGGCGTTCTCCGATGGTCAATCTCGCGTGCTGATCGGCACTCAGATGATCGCCAAAGGCCTCGATCTACCGCGCGTCACCGTCGCTGGCATCATCAACGCCGACCTGAGTCTGCGCGAATCCGACTACACAGCCGCTGAGCGGACGTTTCAGCTGCTCTCTCAGGTTGCTGGACGAGCTGGTCGCGGCGCCTCGGGCGGGCGCGTGATCATCCAGACGTACTCGCCCGATCACTACGCGGTTACTGCCGCAGCCGCTCACGATTACGAAGCCTTCTACCAGCGTGAGGCTCGCCTGCGAGCGACGCTCGATTATCCGCCGTTCGGCAATCTCGCACGCCTGACGGTCGCTCGTTCCTCCGAGCGCGATGCGAAAGGGGAAGCCGGGTTGGTCGCCGATCAACTCAACCGAGTCAGGCAAGCGACGCCTGGCTCGACCGCTCAGGTGATCGGCCCGGCGCCCGCATCTCCCGTGCGACGGCGCGGATTGTGGCGATATCAGCTGCTGCTCAAGGGCGACAACCCGACTGCATTGCTGGTAGGGACAGAACTGGGACGTGGTTGGTCGGTTGATGTCGACCCGGTCGACTAGACCGCCTCGAGCGCGACCCGCACGGCGACGATCAACATGCCCGCCGCGAGCAATCTGGAGAGCCACGACTCGCGCAGCCGTCCCGAAACCCAGATGCCGATCGGATTGGCGATGAATGCCCCCAGCATGAGCGGTGGCACATCGTCAAGCGGATCGCCGAAGTGTTGTGTCGCGACGTGATAGATGACCACGACCAGCGCGATGCTCGTCACGATCGAGTGGGAGGCGGGCACGCCGAGCCAGGCCGGCATCCGCATCACGCGGACGGTAATGGTGCTGAAGAAGAGTCCGCCGCCAATGCCGGCGAGCGACGTCAACACCGAGGTCAACGCGACCACGATGAGCGATCGTCGAATCGGTATCCAATAGAGGTACAGGTCGCCTTGACCGTCACGAATCATGCGACGCCAGCCGCGCTGCCCGACCGTGCCGGCGTCAGCGGTCGGTCGCCAGATCAGATATGCGCCGAGGACGGCGAGCAGGACGGCAAATCCGCCGGCGAAGACCTCGCGCGGCAATTGCGCGGTACCGGTGGCCCCGACCAGTCCGGCCGGTACGGCGATCGCCGCTGCTAACCCGACTGCCCGGTAATCGATCCGTTTGGCGCGAGCCAATCGCACGGTCGCCAGGCCGGAGGAGGCGAGGACGAGGCACATCGACGCCAAGGCAACTTCGGCCGGACTCGACTCCGCGTGGCGGGTGAGGAGCACTGGAGCGAACAGGAAGCCGCCGCCGGCGCCGACCGCCGTTGCGTATACGCCAATCGCGATGCCCAAACCGATCAGCGCGAAGAACTCGGTCCATTCCATCCAGGCAGGCTAGATTCCGTTCTGTCGACGACCCTTATTGCTTGGGGATTTGTGGCACCAGCCAACTCAGGAATGCGTCCTGGCTGCGCGTTTGCATGTAGAAGCGGCCTGGACCTTCAAGCTTGCAGACCAGACCTTCGCCGGACAGAATCGTCGTTTTCCAGCTGCCAGATCGTCCCACGTCGTACTTGACCGTGTCGTCGAACGCGACCATGTGGCCGGTGTCTACGGTGTATTCCTCGCCCACGCCCAGCTCCTTGAGGTGAATCGCTCCGTAGCTCGAGAGGAAGAGCAGGCCGTGTCCGCTGCAGCGCAGGAGGATCAGTCCCTCACCCGAGAAGAAGCCCTCGGCGCCGCGCCAGGAGGTATCAACCTCGACATCCATGGTCGCGGCCAGGAATGATCCGGACTGGACCATCACTGAGCCGCCGGTCAGCTCGAGCGCCTGAATGTCTCCAGGCAAACCAGGCGCGATCGTGACCTCGCCACTGAGTTCCGCCGTAAAGGTGTTGATGAAGAAGCTCTCGCCGCCCAGTACGGAGCGCTTGAGGCCGCCGAGCAGTCCGCCCCGCATGCCGGTATCGATCTTGATGCCGCTCGACATCGACACCATCGCGCCGGCTTCGGCCTGCAGCTGCTCTCCAGACGCCAATTCAATCCTGCCCAACGCATACGACGGACGATGCAATATCTCATACTTCATGATTGCCGAATCCTCTCGAACTGTGAATGGTCGAATGGTTGTGTTGTCAACACAGGTCGACACAGACTGTATTGAAATCGGGTGTCTAACCGGGTTGTCTGCGCTTCAGAGCGCCACGTCCACTCTAAGCCGCCGCCAGCTCAGCTGCAGTCACGCAGAAACTGACGAATCACATCGATCGTCGGCGGCAACTGATCCGCAGAGCGCGCATTGACATCGAGGCAGCGAGCATTCGGGGCTTCATTGCAGATGCGCTGGCCGATCCCGGTTGGGTGGAACGGATCACTGCCGGGCAAGACCAGCATCGGAGCGTAGATGCGCTGCACCGCGACCTCATTGACCGCAAAGTAAGGCCTCACCGGCGGCCACATTCCGTCACGGAATTCGATCACCTGCGCGATATATCCCTCGCGGCGGATGCTGCGCACCGCGTTGGCGAAGAGCGGGTCGTCGTGAATCCGCTGCGCATAGGGACCAGCCTCATTGTTCTGCATGAAGATCGGATCTCGCTGCGCCGCCTCAATCACGGCGTCCAACCCCTCCGCTCGACAGACGCGGATCGTCGGGTTGAACATCTCGTAGAACGTTTCCGGCGAGTTGGTCTCATCCAGTCCGACCGGATCCTGCAGGATGAGACCTCCCACGCGAGCGGGCGCCTGATCGGCGATTCGCAGCGCGTAGGCGCAGCCGATGCAACCGCCCATGATGTGCGCCCGTTGCGCGCCAAGATCATTCAGCACCGCGATCTGATCCTTCATCGCTTCGTCGTAGCTGAACGAATTGATCCCGGTCCGAGATCCGCCGCAGTGGCGCTGATCCATGCCGATCACTGTGAACTCGTCGCTGAACAACTCGATCGGATTGATGACCGACCGTCGCCAGAACCCAATCTCTGAGTTCACGCCGCCGGGCGCGAACAGCAGCAAGGGAATCTCGCTATTGCCGGCGCCGAACACCTCGTAATGGATGGTGGTGCCATCGGGCCGCATGACTTCTGCCATCGTCGCGTCCTCCTTGAGCATGTCCAGACCTGGGTGATCGGTCGGCGCAGATTCTGCGCTGCCGCTCCCGTCACGGCGTCGCATTGAAACTTGGACACAGTTTAGGCGGCGGCGCTACTCTGTGCCCTACGACACTGTTTGCTGGAGGACTCCAATGGTTACTGCCGAAGCGCCTGCGCTGACCCTTGATTCGGTCGACATCACCGACTCTGACCGATACCGCGACGTTGGCTATCCGTGGGCCGATTGGGACCTGTTGCGCCAGGAAGCGCCCGTCTACTGGTATCAGCGGCCGGGTTACGAGCCGTTCTGGGCGATCACCAAACACGCCGATATCCGCTACATCTCCTCGCATCCGGAGCTGTTTTCGAATAAGCAGATGTTGCGCCTGAACCAAGCTTCCAAGCTGGGCACGGCGATGCGCCAGCGGATTTCGGGCGCAAACCGCACCGGCGGCGACGCAGATGATCCGCCCGACTTCATCTTCATGGATCCGCCAGAGCATCGACAGCACCGCGGACTCGTCGCGCGTCACTTCACGCCGCGCATGATGAAGATGCTTGAAGACCACTTCGCTGAACTGTCGGAGAACTATGTCTCCGATTTCGCCGACAAGGTGGTCGCCGACTTCACCGAGCGCGGGTCGCGCTCAGCGGTCGATCTGGTGCATGAGCTGTCGGCCAAGCTGCCGGTTGCCGCGATCTGCGCCATGGGCGGCGTGCCGGAAGAGGATTGGGAGCAGATTTTCCGCTGGACCGAAGTGATCGTCGGCGCTGATGATCCTGAGTTTCGGCTACCCGGCGAGTCGCCAAGTCAGGCGACCGAACGGGTTGGCGTCGAGTGGTTTCGCTACAACAATGCCCTGATCGAGCAGCGCAAGCGCGAGGGCTTCGGTAACGATCTGCTCAGCGATTTGCTGAAGGCCGAGGTTGACGGTCGACCGCTCTCGCCGGCGGAAGTACATGGCTACTTCGTGTTGCTGCTCGCTGCCGGTAACGAGACGACCCGAAATTCCATCTCTGGCGGCGTCAAAGCGTTGCTCGATCATCCCGATCAGATGCAACTGCTCATCAATGACGCCTCGCTGGTTCCGTCGGCCGTTGAAGAGATCCTGCGTTGGACCTCCATCGTGATCCAATTCCAACGCACGGCGGTCGAAGATGTCGAGCTGGGCGGCAAGACCATCCGCAAGGGGGAATCGGTGGTGCTGTGGTACCCGTCCGCCAACCGCGATGAGGATGTGTTTGAGGATCCGTACCGATTCGACATCCGTCGCGACCCGAACGATCACTTCGCCTTCGGCGGCTACGGCGAGCACTTCTGTCTGGGAGCCAACCTGGCTCGCTGGGAGATGCGTTCGATCTTCCACGCCTTGCGACCCGTCCTGCCCAACCTCGAACTCGTCGCGCCGCCCGAGAACGTGATCGCATTCCTCCACGTCGGCGGAATCAAGCGTCAGATGGTCCGTTACCGCCCAGGCTGAGCCGCCCCGACACCAAGTCCAGGTACATCTCTCCAGTACCCAGTACATTCATCTCAGAAACGACCCGAGAGGCGGGAGGACGCCATGTCACACCCAACCAGGCTGCGCCACTTCGATTTTGACGAAGAAAAGTTCAAGGAGTTGATCATCTACGTCAGCCAGCAGTGCGCAGATGACCCGGCGTTCGGTTCGGTCAAGCTCAACAAAATCCTCTTCTACGCGGACTGTGGGGCCTATCGGCTGTTGGGGGCGCCTATCACCGGCGCAACGTATCAGAAGCTCCAGGCGGGACCGGCTCCGCGCGAGTTATTGCCAGCTCGCATGCAGTTGTTGGAGGAAAGGCGAGTGCGGATCGAATCTCGGCGTTACTTCACATATGAGCAGAAGCGGTTGGTCGTGTCAGAGGACTGGGATGCCAACGTGGAGGCATTCACTCTGGAGGAGCGTGCGATTGTCGACGAGGTGATTGAGTTTTTCCGACCCATGAATGCCCGTGCGGCATCAGATTTTTCGCATCAAGATCCCGGCTGGATTGCTGCAAGTGACAGAGAGGTCATTCCCTATGAGGCATCCTGGATTAGCAGCGAACCAATCGACCAGGAAACAGAAGAAGCGGCCTTTTCCGCGGCTCAAGAGTTCTTGAGCGCGAAGGGCAGGTAATCCTCCAATGGCGCTCGATCCTGGATATGACATCGTCGAAACTCAAGAGTTTCTGGAGGAAGTTGAGCGGCAAGTGTCTAGCGCCGAACGCTGGGACGAGATGCGAGGCGCCATGGACTGGCTCTTGAACAGAAATCCGACCAGCCCTAACTATGCCCGCCGTGTCACCGGCAATCTCTGGTACGTCCAACTCAATGCCGCTCGCCGATTTCTGGTGTTCTACGAGGTACGCGAGACGCAACGCACGGTCACTGACTCGCTGATCACGCCAGATCCCTGATCCACTCGGTTTGAACCGCCCGGGCTGTCCGCTGCGGCGGATTCGCTATCCTCTCGGCATACCCGAAGGACAGGAACCCCAATGGTCACCGCTATCGCTCCCGAACTCACCCTCGACAACCTGAACATCACCGACACCGATCTGTACGTGGAGCACGGGTACCCGTGGGCGGCATGGGACCTGCTGCGCCGCGAAGCGCCGGTCTACTGGTACCAGCGGCCCAACTTTGAGCCGTTCTGGGCGATTAGCAAGCACGCCGACGTGCGCTTTATTTCATCCAATCCTGACCTGTTCTCGAATACCCAGCTGTTGCGCATGAACGACACCGAGTCGATCGGGATCGGCGAACGTGGACGCGAGATCAACGCCAATCGGTACGGCGGACATCCCTCCGACCCGCCCGATTTCATTTTCATGGACCCGCCCGAGCATCGGCAGCATCGCAGTCTGGTCGCACACCACTTCACGCCTCGCATGATGAAGAAGCTGGAAGACCACTTCGCAGACATGTCGGAGAACTACGTATCCGATTTCGCGGACTCGATCGTCGCCGACTTCGCGGAACGCGGTTCGCATTCCGCTGTCGATGTCGTGCATGAACTGACGGCCAAGCTGCCGGTCGCCGCGATCTGCGACATGGGCGGTGTACCGGAAGAGGACTGGGACAAGATCTTTCACTGGACCGAAGCCGGAATCGGCGCCGCAGACCCTGAGTTCCGTTTGCCGGGCGAGGACCGCGAACAGACGATCCGCCGCGTCAACCTTGAATTCAACCTCTACAACGAGGGACTGGTGCGAGACCGTCAGGCCAACGGCCTCGGTGGCGATCTGCTCAACGACCTGTTGCGCGCCGACATTGACGGTCAGAAACTGACGCCGCGCGAGATCTCCTCCTATTTCCGACTCCTGCTCGGCGCCGGCAACGAGACCACGCGCAATTCGATCACCGGTGGAATCAAGGCATTGGTCGATCATCCCGACCAACTCGAAGACCTGGTCGCCAACCCGGAGCTGATTCCGTCGGCGGTGGAAGAGATTCTGCGCTGGACATCCATCGTGATCCAGTTCCAGCGCACCGCGACGCAGGATATCGAGCTGCGCGGCAAGACCATTCGCCGCGGCGATTCGATCGTCATGTGGTACCCGTCCGCCAACCGAGACGAAGAGGTCTTCCCTGACCCCTACCGGTTCGACATCCGCCGCGATCCAAATGACCATTTCGCGTTCGGCGGCTACGGCGAGCACTTCTGCCTGGGCGCCAACCTCGCGCGTTGGGAGATGCGCTCGATCTTCCACGCCTTACTGCCGATTCTGCCCAATCTGGAGCTGGCCGGCGAACCGCAGATGGTGCCCAACTCGCTGCACGTCGGCGGCATCAAGCGACAGCTCGTGCGCTACCGAGCGCAGTAGGCGCAGCAGGAGGAAACGACGCCCCTGCCAGAGGGCAGCGCCCCTGAGGAGCGATCTTTGCTCCGCTAGCGATCAATGCGTCGCTGCGCGGTCTCGCCGTCGTCGGTGAAGACGACGCGCGACTTCTTGCCGCCATGGATCTGAGGCTCGCGGGCGAGTTTGCGTCGGATCAGGTCGATGGGGCCGCCGTCCGCGACCAGCGACTCGGGCAGGCCGAGGACATCAACGAGGATGGCGCGGTCGAGCTTGGCTCGGGCCGGATCTTCAGAAGGTCAAGTGCTCTTCGGTTACTGGGACATCCGTGATGCGGACAGTGTGATGGAACACTTCGTTCAGGAAGTCAACCCACTTACTGTCGTCATGGGTGAGATCGTCGAGCAAGTAGCGTTTGGTGATACCCAACTGGTCTAAACGAACAGCCATTTCATCGGTGATCACGCCAGCGATGAGGATATTCGCGCAACCGGGTGGCGTTGCCTCGAAGCTCTTTTGGGTTGCTCCCAGTCTCTCCAAAGCTCCTGCCGGGTCCTTTCCACCTTTGATTTCCACTGTAGCGACGACCTTTTCCATACCCTCTATCGTTTGACGGAACTCGATGTCTGGCTCAGAGGCAAAGCGCATCGAGTAACCGCTTGGAAGCTCGAAGATGGTCTGATCGATGCTGAACGACGTGATGAGATTGAGGCGCTTGAGCCAATGTCCAATCTTGTCTTTGATGGTCCGCTCGGCGTCTCGACCGATGACATTACGAATGGTCCCGTCTAAGCCGATCCCCATATTGGCGATAATGTTGCGATAGCCATTTTCAATCGTCCAGTCTCCAGCTCCTTCGATGATCGACGAGATCACCGCGTTGTAGAGACGACTCACTTCGAGGCTCTTTGCCTCGCTGACCCGAGATCGTGTGCCAGGTAGTTCCCAATTTGCGACGGACGCGGCCAAATCGCTCACTCGCTTCTGCGACAATAGGGCAATGCCTCGGTAATATGCAGATAGCGGCGGATGCTCGCGCAAGAGACGTGGATGCGCGAACACCATATGAGGCGCAACTGTTCCTTGAGTGACATGTCCCTGTGTGACATGTTCCTGTGTGACATGGTTCCATGCATTCTGACTGATCATGAGAGCATTTAGCGGGATGTAGACCAGCTGGCTGGAGTACTGTTCAAGCCAGGTCCTGAGTGCGACATCCGTGCGCTGGCGAATTCGGTCGTCAAGCAATACCGAACGACGCGTCGCGTCTTCGTGGCTAGCCATCGGTTCTGGTCCACCAATACACGCACTTGCGAATCTCTTTGCGTCCGAAACGACCCATCTGTTGGCTTGCGTTGCCCTTGCCGCGCGGAAGGACTTCGATGCGGTCGCAGCGAAAGCCTGAGTTCTCTGCAAAATCACTCAGGATGAGATCGACTGGTATCTCTTCTCCGTGATAGCGAACATTATCATTGACCATGACGACCGTGCCACCCGGACGTACAATGCGACCGAGCTCAGCAATGACTAACGCCATTTCAAAGAAATACCCCTCCAACAGCCGAATGACGTGGCGATTACCGAGCTCTCCGGCGACGCTGCGCAGGATGTTGAGCACCTCCTGCAAGGCGCATTGCTGATCATACATAGACTGCGCGGCGCTGATCATGGGTCCGCCGCCGTATTGATCCCAGAGAGCAGTCTGCTTGGATCGGTTCTCGACAGTTGCGGACAGCATGCTCTGCCTGAGTGAACTAAATCGGCCTTGGTCGTAACCCAGCCAGGCGAGTTCCAGGGCGTAAGTGCGCGTGTAGTCGTATCTGTTGGCATACGGAGGCGAGGTCAGAATCATGTCCCGCGACCTTGGCTCCAATTGTTTCAAGAGTTCTAAACAGGAGCCAGTGAGCAATTCGGGACTCCCGCCACCGAAGCGCGTCTTGAGCGGTATGATGTCGTTGGCGATCTGCTCGCATCGGATGGCGAGAGCCTCGGCGAGGGTTGGCAGGTCGCCCTTATGAAGCCGAGCACGCAATGTTCGACCTGAACGGTTGTCCCATCGCAGATATTGCCCGTCCTTGCGCGTGTAACTGATCTGTTCAAGCACACTCAGGCATGCGAGATTCAACATCAACTTGAGCGACTGATCTTCGAGGCCCGATATATGCTTGCGGGCGCGCGCCAGGGCGCGTTCGGTGTCGACGGAGAACGCGTTCTCGGTGATCCGTACGTGTGGAAATGAGAAATCCGGTGAAGCATCAGTGTCCGATTGCACAGAATCCTGAAGGGCATGGGCTGCTTGTTCAAAAGTCGCATGGTTCAGGCCATTGGCGGCGGCCGCCATCGCCTGGCCCGCGAGGGTGCCCACAGGGCTGATCTCGATGCCTCGAGCACTTGCCCCGCGCCCGGAGGCGATTAAGGGCACAGTACCCAACCCGGCGAACGGATCGAGGACGGAATTCGGGTTGACGACATCAAGGCAGCGTTCGACGAGCGTGTGCGAAAAACTCTCTTTGTATCTCAGCCAACGGAAACCAGGTGTATTTCTGTTCCCTTGGTGCGAAACGATCTTGCGGGTCAACTCCGGGTTGACGAGCAATCGCGAGGCGAAACGAGCATGCAAGGAGCGACGTGCGGTTACAGCTCCGCCGTTGGGTGACGCAGACGGAGGGTCACACTGCTCGGATGCGTTGCTCCTGAAGAGTAGCGGTGAATCACTCATGTCGAGAGTCATGTCGGAAGTGTAGACCATGTAGAACGAACGTATCTAACGAATGGTGGATTCGAGGGCGACGTATCGATGCTGATGCGGCCTCGATCACGACCGGCCACTGCGACGCCTCTTCGATCAGGATGTCCGGTCGACCACCGCCGCGCAGCTGTCCCTGCTCCTCTGACACGACACGCCAGCTGTGCGGGCGAAGCTGCTGCAACACCTCGCCCAGTGCAACGTTGATCGTGTGCTCATGTGTGGCCACTGAGCCGGCCGTCAGTCCTCCACCGAGATCGCCGCCCGCGGGCACGTCCTGACCGCTCGGATCACGTTCGCCTCTTCCTCCGTCGGCACCACGTCAACAAGCACGTGCGACAGGTCATCGTCCCGCACATCAAAGACGACTTCGGTCGCGTCCATGCATTTGGCGTGGCCCTCACAGAGGCTGGTGTCGATCTTGACTCTCATTTCGCACCTCCGTGCCCGATGTCATGCATTGCGGTTGATCGTGTGCCGACAGTCTAGCGAAAGCGCGGCATGACCTCTTGGGCGAACAGCTCGATGCTGCGCCTCGCGAGTTCGCGCGACGCGCCCGGCGGCACTGGCGACGTGATCACGTGATCTGCCGGGATCCACTCCAGCGTCCGTTCGATCGCCGCCGACACTTCGTCCGGGGCGCCGGCCACGAAGCGGGCGTGCAGGTCTTCGTCGGTGTCGTTCAAGAACTGCCCCAGCGGATCCTGCTCACCCAGGTCCGAGGCGTCCGAGTACCACTTGCCGTAGGTATCTCGCAGGTAGCGCTGGTGCGGCTTCAGCTCTTCCCACAACGCCTCAGGATCATCCGAGACGTATCCGCCGGCCGAGAGCAACACCTCAAAGTCGGACGGATCATCGCCCTGTTCGCGGAGAGCATCGGCCCAGGCGTCGTAGACGGGACGGTCCGCGACGATCATCAGATTGGCCCTGAATCGCGCCGCGCGGCGGGCGGCGGCCTCAGATCTCGCGCCGACCCACAACGGGAACGGCTGCTGAATTGGAGGCGGCGTGACCCGCACATCCTTGACCTGGTAGTGGCGACCATCCAGCGTGACCGACTCGCCCGCCATGGTGCGAGTGATGATCTCCAGCGACTCGTCCATGATCGACGCGCGATGCCGACGGCTGACTCCAAAGCCGTCGAACTCCTCAATCCGGTAGCCCAGCCCGACGCCGAGGTCGAAGCGTCCATGCGAGAGGATGTCGACGGTCGCCGCATCCTCGGCCACGCGGATCGCGTTGTGCAAGGGCAGCAACAGCACCCACGTCCCGATCCGGATACGAGACGTCAGCCTGGCAATTGCGGCGGCAATGGGAAGCACCGAAGGCGTATACCCGTCATCAATGAAGTGATGCTCGGTGATCCAGACGTGGTCGTAGCCCAGCTGCTCGGCGTAGACGATCTCCTCCAACAACTCGTCATAGAGCTGCGCCCACGGCTTGCGCCACTGGGGCGGATTGCGGAAATCGTAAATCAGGCCAAACTTCGGCGTGTTCGACGGCATCAGTACAATCCAATCCGTCCGCCGAGCGGAACGTCGAGCAGCTCCGAGCGCGGCGCGACATGGTTGAGCTCATTCTTGACCGGCACCAGCGAGTCGGGGCCGGTCATGTCGTGCGTCATCGGAGGCATCCAGTCGTCGTGGTGTCCGAGCACAATCCGCGGCGCGCGCAGCATGTCCGACATCCGACCGACGAACTGCGCCAGCGATCCCTGGATCGGTTCACCGTCGATGTTGGGCCGACCGGCCATGGCCACGATGGCGACATCGGGGCGCATGTTCTGCACGACGCCGGTCCAGCAGCCCGATGTGTCGTGGTAGAAGATCGAACCGTACGGCGTGTCGATCAGATAGGCGAGCGCGCCGCCGGTGTCGTTGGAGCCGAGGCAGGTCGCGACGTGGTCAACCATCTGGGCCTGGACTTCCTGTCCCAGATCCTGAGAGCGCTCTCCGAGCGAGCCGCCAATGTCGATCGTGCGTCGATTGCCCCAGCGCTCTTCCTCGGTCAGACCGTACTGACCCAGGACCACCTTGCCCGGATCCCACGAACCCTGCGTCCAAATGCAGGAATGCAAGCTGGGGAAGACCTCGATCGTGACATCCCTGGAAATGCGGTGGCGCTCGCCGCCCTGGGATCGCAGCATCAGGTCGGGAGAGATGCCGGCCTCAATCAGCACCCGCGCCGACTCGTTGGAGCCGATCACCGGAGCGCCCGTGTTGGCGGCGATCACCTCAGCGCCGGCGATATGGTCGAAGTGCGAGTGTCCGACGAGGACGGCGTCGGCGCGGGAGATATCCGCAGCGGTCAAGCCGACGTCGGGCGCTGAGGGCACGCGATCGATATACGCGTCCAGCATGATCACGGTGTCATCGACCTGAAGCCGAAAGGTCGCGCAGCCGAGCCAGTCCAGTGTGACGGTCATTGTGAAGCCTCCGGTGGTTGTTGTCGGAGGGTAGCGTGTGCTCGCGTGGCTAGGGCCTGTTCACTCTAATCGAGACCTGTGTCAGAGTTGGAGGAACGGTCTGGCGGCCGGGCCAATGGGATCATGCAACTGACCGACGCACAATGGGCGCGGATCGCGCCACTCATGCCGACGCCGCGCGGCAACTGCAAGCTGCCCTCGCGACAGGTGCTGGAGGGCTGGCTGTTCGTGACCAAGGAAGGCTGCAGCTGGCGGGCCTTGCCTGAGCGCTTCGGTCCCTGGCACACGGTCTACATGCGCGGACGGCGTTGGATCGACAAAGGCGTGCTGGAGCGCGTCTTTGCCGAGCTGCAACGGGTTGAACTGGAGGCGCAGCTCGAGCAAGCTGGTCCGGAGCAGCCATTGCGTGTCTCGCTCGACAGCACGATGGTGAAGGTCCATCAGGACGGGACCGGAGCGCTGAGCAAAAGGGGCCCCAAGCGATCGGCCGCTCACGTGGAGGCTTAACGACCAAGCTGCACGCCGTCGTGCTGGAAGACCGTCTGCCGCTCGTCCTGACCCTGACGCCGGGTCACTGGGGCGATGCGCCCTGGGGACGCTGGCTGTTGGAGCGGCTCGGCTCCGTATCTGGTCAGCCGCAACTGCTCGCCGACCGCGCCTACGAGGGCGATGAGATGCGTGCGTTGGCCGCCGAACTCGGCTGGGAGTTGATCACCCCGCCGAAGGCGAATCGCCGCAAGCCCTGGCCGCTGAACCGTGCGGCCTACCGCGCCCGCAACGCGATCGAACGTTACTTCGGACGCATCAAGCGAATGCGCGGCATCGCCAACCGCTATCACAAACTCGCCCATGTCTATCTCAACCAGGTCCTCCTCGCCTGCATCCACTTCATGACCAAATAGAGTGAACAGGCCCTAGTACAAGATCATCGTCGTTGGTATCAGACGTTGGGACTCCGGATCCAGGGCGAGGGAGAGACCTTCCAGCGTGTATGCACCCAACAGCGCTGGTCCATCGTCTCGTCCGAAGACAACGATGGTAATTTCGCTAGCCCCTTCGATCGTGAGCCACGCTCGACCATAATCCATATCGACTCGGCAACCGTCAGCAAGCAAGAGCCTCTTTTGCCCGATGGGCTCGATGCCTAGCTCCCGCAGGAATCCCTCTGGCAGCACAGTGAATGTTGCGCCAGTATCGACAAATGCTTCGATCTGAGCAGTGCTCCGCATTTCCAGGTCAGATACTTCGAGTGAGTACTTGAATGTGCCCATGGGTACAGATTACTCAGGATGTGCTGTGGCTCCAAACGGGTCCCCGCGTGGGGGCGGGGACGGGAAGACTTTAGGAAGCGACAATCCGGTACCACTTGCGTCGCCCGACGCGCAGCACCGCGCCGCTGCGAATCTCGATGCTCTGATGCTTGACCACCTCATCGTCGATGCGGACAGCGCCTTGCGTGACGAGTCGCTTCGCCTCCGCGCGGCTTCCCGCTGCGCCGATGTCGTGGAGCAAGATGGGCAGTGACACGGAGAGCCGGTCTGCGCCGGCGAAGTCGATGACGGCATCGGGCACGTCGTCGGGCGCGCTTCGCTGGGAGAACGTGCGCGTCCATTGCTGCTCTGCGACTTGCGCAGCATCGTCGCCATGCCATTCGGCGACGATCGAGCGGGCCAGACGGCGCTTGGCGTCCATTGGCTTGAGCGCGCCTGATTTCAGTTCCGTCTCGATCTGATCGACCTCGGCATCGGCGAGATTCGTCCCGTAATCGAAGAACCTGACGATCACGTCGTCGGGGATTGACATCGCCTTCGAGTACTGCTCGAACGGCGGTTCGTCGATGCCGATGTAGTTGCCGGTGCTCTTGGACATCCGCAGCTTGCCGTCGGTACCGACCAGGATCGGCGTCAGCACGGCGACCTGCGCATTCTGCTCCTGGCGCTCCTGCAGAGTGCGGCCGCACATGATGTTGAAGGTCTGGTCAGTCCCGCCGAGTTGAACGTCAGCCTGTAGCGCGACAGCATCGTAGCCCTGCATCAAGCCATACATGAACTCATGCACGTACACAGGCTGCTCAGTGTCGATCCGCCTCTTGAAGGTGTCGCGGCTGGTGAACTGCTGGACTGTGAAGTTCGCGGCCAGGCGCACCACATCGCCGAATGTCATCTGCCCCAGCCACTCGCTGTTGCGCCGCACCTCTGTGCGCTCAGGGTCGAGCAGCTTGTAGGCCTGGTCGCGATAGGTGGCGGCGTTGCGTTCGAGGATCTCCGCTGCCTGCATCGGCCGCAGCGAGTCCTTGTCCGACGGGTCGCCCACGAGACCGGTGAAATCGCCGATCAGCAGAATCGACTGATGCCCCAATTGCTGAAACAGCGCCAGCTTGCGTAGGGTGACGCAATGTCCAATGTGCAGGTCAGGCGAGGTTGGATCGACGCCCAGGTAGACGCGCAGCGGACGATTCTCGATCAGCGACTCTGTCAGCCGTTCGCGCAGCTCACGATCCATCACCCTGCGCGTGCCTTCGTCGCCGTAGGCGGTGCCGCGCATGATCAACGCGTGTTGACGTTCGACTTCCGCGGCGATTTCAGGTGATACTCGGTCGCTCATTGCTCTCTTCCGATGGACATGCTGCCCAATAGTTCGCGAGCAGTGTCGCGGTCGTTGCCGATCTGCGCGACGAGCGCCGCAATGCCGTCAAACTTCCGCTCGCCTCGCAATCGCTCCACGAATTCCACGCGAAGGTCGGCGCCATAGATGTCCTCGTCGAAGTCGATGATGTGACACTCGATCGACAGGCCGCCGCCATCGTCGAACGTCGGTCGGAGGCCGATGTTGGTCACCGACGCCTGCGGTCCGCTGGGGAGGTGCGCGATCGTCGCGTAGACGCCGGGCGCCGGGATCGCGCGATCATTCCCAATCGCGACGTTGGCGGTGGCGAATCCGATTGAGCGCCCGCGTCGAAATCCGACCACGACCGGTCCGTGCAGCGAGAAGCGACGCCCGAGCAGCGTGCTGACCAGGCTGACATCGCCTTCGGCCAGCGACTGTCGAACCTGAGTTGACGACACCTTAGCGGTCGTGTCGTTGGTCAGCAGTTGGATGACTTCGACCTCGAAGCCGAGTTCGGCGCCGAGTGCGCTCAACGTCTCAGGGTCGCCGCCGCGCTGTCGTCCCAGCGCAAAGTCCTCGCCGATGACCAATCGGCACAGCTGAAACTCTTCAACCAGCATGCGCACGAAGTCGCCGGCGTCTGTCAGGGCGAATTCGGAGGTGAAGGAGACGGTTGCCACCGCGTCGAGTCCGACCTGGCTCATCAGCGCCAGCCGATCTTCTAGCGATGTCACGTACTCCGTCGTCAGATCAGGGCGGAGGACTTGCCTGGGGTGAGGATGAAACGTGATCGCAGCAGCAGCCAGGCCATGCTGTTGCGCGGTATCCACGACGTGACGCAGCACCGCCTGGTGGCCTCGATGCACGCCGTCGAACACGCCGATCGTGAGCGCCGTCGGCCGCCCAAGCGCCGTGCGCCGCAGCTCGCTACGTGCCAGCTTGGTCACCACCGGTCTGTACTCCCATCGCCAGAGCGCATCACGAGACGGGGCTTCCAGCAAGAGCTTGACAACGTGGCTTCAGCTTATCAGCAGCAGCCTCATCGCCCGCCGCCGCTCCACTGCCGCTTTGCAGCCTAGGGAGAGATATTGCGCCAGGCGGAGTCCGGCGCGTCCGCGAGCGCATGGATGCGGATGTCCTCAAAGTCGGCCGATTGCTCTAACTCGATCGCGAGCGCCTTGTGCAACTCCAGTACCGCCATGAACGAGACGATCAGTTCCAGCCGAGACTGCGCGGTCTCGATCCACTCACGGAACGAGATGGTCCCGTGCTCTGTCAGGCGCTGGCGGAGATCGCCCGATCGTTCTCGAACCGTGATTCGCTGTCGCTCGATCGCCGCATCGTGCGCCTGAGCGGCGGCCTGCTCTCGCTCTGCGGCTCGCGTGAACACCGACTGCGCGATCTGCGCCAGGGCCTGAAGCGTGATCTGATCCGGCATCCCTATCGGCAGCGGACGCTCGATCGGTGGCGGCGCGCTGGGCGAATAGGCCCGCTGGAGAGATTGGTCACGCCGCGATAGCTGCTCGATCCCGTCGCGATAGCGCTGGTAGGCCTGCGCGAGCTCAACCAGCTCGCGCGCATCAGCCTGCGCGTCTTCCTCCGTGTCTGGATCAGCTGAGCTCGGCAATAGCTGACGCGCTTTGATCAGCACCAATCTGCCGCCAATTTCGAGGAACGCGGCTAACGCATGCGCCCGATCCGGGCTCAGTTCGTCGTCCGGCGCCGACATCGCTGCCACCTGCGCCAGATACTGATCTGCGATCTCCGCCAATGAGATCTCACTAATCTCCAGCTGGTGAGACTCGATCAGGTCGAGCAGTAGATCGAGCGGACCCTCATACGACGGTAGGTGAAGTTGAACCATTGGCTCCCACGTATGGCTTCACGGCTCTTCCTGTCCCCGCTCCACACGGCGACCTGCTCGGCTAAGGGGGTCATTCGCGCGACAACGAACGTACAGGACAGGAACTGCTCCCTGCGTACCGGGCATGCAGCGGGACGGAGGACGCTGATCTGACCATTATCAATTGGCTACGAAATTCAGCAGCTTGTCAGGTACCCAGACCACCCGACGCACCGTCTTGCCAGCGAGTTGGTCCGCTACTCGTTCTGAGGCTCGCGCGGCTGATGCAGCGTCACTCTGCGAGGCTCCTGGAGCCAGCGTCAGCTTTTCGCGCAGCTTGCCGTTGACCTGAACGACCACGGTGACCGTCTCAGCCTGAGCGAGCGACTCGTCGTATGTGGGCCAGGATTGCTCGTGAACGGAGCCGTCGTTGCCCAGTCGGCGCCAGAGTTCTTCGGTCATGTGCGGCGCTGAAGGCGCCAGACACAGCAGCAACGAGTCGATCGCCTCGCGCCAGGCCGTTTCGTCGACCGAGCCGCGATCCCGAATCGCCTGCAACTCGTTCGTACACTCCATCATGGCGGCGATCATCGTATTGAATCGGAAGCGTTCCAGGTCCTGCGTGACCTTACCGATCATCGCATGTGTCGCGCGCCGGATCGCGTCGGCCGAGCCGCCAGCGGTCTCGACCTCGCTCAATGCCAGGTTCCAGACACGGTTGAGCCAGCGCCATTGACCGGAAATGCCGCTGTCATCCCAGTCGCCGCCAGCCTCCCACGGACCGAGGAACATCAGGTACAGGCGCACGGTGTCGGCGCCGTAGCGGGCGACCCACTCGTCCGGATTGACGACATTGCCGCGCGACTTCGACATCTTGAAGCCGTCTTTGGTGATCGTGCCCTGGTTGAACAGTCGCGCAAACGGCTCATCGATTTGCAGGATGCCCATGTCGCGAGCGGCTTTGGCGAAGAACCTCGCGTAGAACAGGTGCATCACCGCGTGCTCGGCGCCCCCGGTGTACTGATCGATCGGCAACCATTGCTGAGCCAATCCTGGATCAATCAGCGCTTGATGATTGTGCGGATCGACGTAGCGATACATGTACCAGTTCGAGCACATGAACGTGTCCATCGTGTCGGTCTCGCGCCGCGCTGCTTCACCGCATTGGGGACAGTCAACGTTGACAAACTCATCGTGCCGCTCCAGCGGCGACGCGCCCGTCGGCAAGAACTCCGCATCATCCGGCAACAGTACCGGTAGCTCCGCCTCTGGCACCGGGACGATGCCGCAGGCCTCGCAGAAAATCATCGGAATCGGCGCGCCCCAATAGCGTTGGCGCGAGATCAGCCAATCGCGCAGTCGATACGAAACTGTGCGCCCGCCCAACTGCAACTCAGCCAGAGCATCGGCGACCGCCAACTTGCCGTCCTGCCAATCGGTTCCGTCGAAGCGCCCCGAGTTCACCATCTTGCCGGGACCCGTATAGGCCTCAGACAGATCGCCGCCGTCCCAATCGGCTGGCGCGATCACGACGGGAATCGGAATGCCTCGCTCTTGGGCGAACGCGAAGTCTCGCTCGTCGTGCGCCGGCACACCCATGACCGCGCCGGTGCCGTAGCTGAGCAGCACATAATCAGCGACCCAGATCTGAATATCGTCACCTGTGAACGGATGCTTCGCGTACGCGCCCGTGAAGACGCCGGTCTTCTCTCGCTTGGTGGATTGCCGCTCGATCTCATTCTGTCGACGCGCCTGTTCAACATATGTCTCCACGGCGGCGCGGTGGACGTCGGTGGTCAACTCCGCGACCAACGGATGCTCTGGCGCGAGCACCATGAACGTGCAACCGAACAACGTATCCGGCCGAGTCGTGAACACCGTGATCCGATCCTCGCCCCCAACCTCTCGGCCCAGCGGGAACGAGATCTCCGCGCCTTCCGAGCGTCCGATCCAGTTTCGCTGCATCAGCTTGATCGGCTCCGGATAATCGCATCGGTCGAAGTTCAGCAACTCATCGGCGTAGGCCGTGGTGCGGAACATCCACTGTTCCATCTGCCGTGCCTCAACGATCGACTCACAGCGGTCGCAGACCCCGTTCCCGTCGTCGTTGCGATTCACCTGCTCGTTCGCGAGCACGGTGTTGCAGCCGGGACAGAAGTTGCAGTCGGCGAGACCGCGATAGGCCAGTCCGTGCTCATACAGCTTCAGGAACCACCACTGCGTCCAGCGGTAATATTCTGGATCAGATGTCGCGAACTCGCGAGTCCAGTCGAACGACGCGCCCATCGTCTTGAGTTGGCGCGTCATGTTCTCGATGTTGGAGTACGTCCACTTTTTCGGGTGCGTGTTGTGGTTGATCGCCGCGTTTTCCGCGGGCAACCCGAAGGCGTCGAAGCCGACCGGGAAGAGCACGTTGTTACCCTGCATCCGCTGCCAGCGCGCCGCCACGTCCGACGGAGCCATCGCATACCAGTGGCCGATGTGCAGGTCGCCGCTCGTGTATGGAAGCATGGTGAGGAAAAAGTACGGCGGGCGTGGGTCATCGTTGTCGACCTGATAGAGGCCGTCGATCTCCCACTGCCTGCGCCAGTGAGGCTCGATCGTTGCAGGGTCGTATGGCGGAAGTTGCGTCGTGGTCGTCATAGCCGCAGATTACACGGGAGTATCTTGTCTGAGACTGAGCGATAGCGGCCGGAAGGACAGAGCAGACATGACAGACAGACCGCTGGTCGGAGTGATGATGGGATCACACTCCGACTGGGAAACGATCAAGAACACTGCCTCCACGCTGGAATCGCTCGGTATCGCCTGGGAGGCGCGAGTGCTTTCCGCGCATCGCACGCCGGATGAGACCGCCGCCTACGCGGAGCAGGCCGTCGGTCGCGGCCTGAAAGTGATTATCGCCGCCGCCGGCGGAGCTGCGGCGTTACCAGGTGCGGTCGCGGCCAAGACGCCGCTGCCCGTGATCGGCGTCCCCGTTAAAGGTTGGGCGACCGACGGACTCGACTCGCTCCTGTCGATGGCGCAGATGCCGCGCGGCGTGCCGGTCGCCACCGTGGCGATCGGACGCACCGGCGCCGTCAATGCGGCATTGCTGGCTGGCCGCATCCTCGCCCTGTCTGACGCAGACATAGCGCGGCGGCTCGACCAGGATCGTCAGCGTCGCGCTGATGAGGCGCTCAACCAGCCCCATCCGACGCTCGACTGAGCGCTGCGATGGCCGTCCACGTCATCACCACGCTGCCTCACGACGCCGACGTGCTGCGCACGCCAGCCAAACGCATCCGCCGCTTCGATAGCTCGCTAAGATCGCTGGTCGCTGACCTGATTGACTCCATGCGAGCTGCCAGCGGCGTCGGCATCGCCGCGCCGCAGATCGGCGTCGGCCTGCGAGTCGTGGTGATCGGAATGCCGCACGAGCGACCCTTCGTGATGGTGAACCCGGAGATCGTCAAACGCTCCGGTGAGCGTTCGCTGATCGAAGGCTGCCTCAGCGTGCCCGGCTATCGCGGCCGCGTGACGCGTTCGACCCGCGTCCTCGCCAAAGCACAAGACCTGTCCGGCCGCGAAATCCGCGTCCGCGCGCAGGATGATCTGCTCGCCCAGTGTCTCGAGCATGAGATCGATCACGTGAACGGACGTGTGTACATTGACCGCGTCCCGTCAATAGATCAACTCTGGAGCATGGACGAGATGGTCGCCGTTGAGCGCGACGATGTTGACGACGACAACGACGACCATGTTGGCGACGATCACGTTGACGACCGCGTACATGACGACTGACGGTTCGACCATGTTGTCCCTGCCGACGGCCTTGAGCGCATTGAGCGCGTTCGAGACCCGAGGCGCATGGCTCGTTGGCGGCGCGGTCCGTGACGCCCTGGCCGGTGACGAGCATTCGAGCCGCGACTGGGACATTGTCGCCACCGATGGTGAACGTTGGGCGCGTCAGGCGGCCGACGCGCTCTCGCTGCCGCTGGTCAAGATCAGTTCAAACCATGATGTCTGGCGCATCGTCTTGGCGGACGGACAGATCGATATCTGGCCTCTGCCGGACAGGGATATTGAACATGATCTCTCGCGCCGCGATTTCAGTGTCAACGCCATGGCCGTGCCGCTTGACCAGCTGCATAACCCGTTCCGCGTCGGCGAGCAGATCAACGAAATTGCGGCGAATCTGATCGATCCGTTTGGCGGCCGTCGCGACCTGGCAGCGCGGCGCCTGCGGCTGGTGTCGGATTCAGCCTTCCGAGACGACCCGATCCGCATGCTGCGCGCGGTCAGACTGGAAGCCGAAGGCGGCTGGCGACCGGACGGCAATGTCCGAGCCGCGATGCGACGCGACGCCACGCTGATCGGCAGATCTGCGGCGGAGCGTCAATGGGACGAACTGCAACGAATCCTGCTCAGCGTTCGACTGCCCTGGGCGCTGCGCAGATTGCAACAGAGCCGCTTGCTCGACAATATCTTCCCCGAACTGGCGGCATGCCGAGGCGTAGACCAACGCCCGGTCCATCGCCGAGATGTCTATTGGCACCAACTCGACGCGTTGCGATGGCTCGCTCAACTTGATGGTCAACTCGATGTCGAGCTTGAAGGTCAGCGCGGCGCTCAGCGACCGCTGCGAGCCGTGCGCTCCGCAACGCTCAATCGAGAATTGCAACCGTTGCTCAAGTCGCGGGAAGTCGCGGCGCGTCTGCGCGAGTGGCGGTTGCCCCTGCGACTCGCGACGCTCCTGCATGACATCGGCAAACCGGGCACACGTCAGACCGATGCAGGCGGCGCGACGCGCTTCTTCGGGCATTCCGAGCTCGGCGCCGAATTGGCTGAACAGCGTCTGCGCCAGTTGCGCCTCCCCAGCCGACTCATCGATCAGATCACGCTGCTGATCACGCATCACCTGCGACCCGGCCAGGTGCACTCGCCGGGTAGTACGCCGACTGATCGCGCGCTGCACCGATTCCATCTCGCGCTCGGCGACGCCGCGACGCCGCTCTGCTGGCTGTTCCTCGTGGACTCGCTGGCTACCGTGGGCGCCGATGTCCTGTTGCCGCGATGGCCGGACTACGTGCGCCATGTCGCCCGGATCGTCGCCTGGCAACCGCGACAGCCGCGAGCCGCTTCGCATCTGCTCAATGGACGCGAAATCATGGCTGCCACCGGGATTGCGCCCGGACCTCTGGTCGGACAGTTGCGAGACCGGATTGATGAAGCCGCGGCGGTCGGCGACGTGACCGACACTCAGGAAGCGCGAGACTTGGCCTGTCGTTTGGTCATGCGACTCACCTCCACTCCGTCCACAGAGCATCAATCCACAGAGCATCAAAATGGGAGCACATACACATGACCGAAGTGATCCTCATCACCCTGCTTGTGGTCGCGCTGTTCTACATCTTCTTCATCCGACCGGCTCGCTCTGAAGAGCGCCGCCGTCAACACGATCTCAACGAGCTTCAGATCGGCGACACGGTGCTCACGCGCGGCGGGCTGATAGCTGAAGTTGACGGTGTCGAAACGCCGGGGGATGGTCCCATGATCGTCCTGCTGCGGTTGTCGGACGATGTGGTCGTGCGCGCGCACACGAGCGCGGTCACCGAACGGCTCAAGCCAGCGCAGCCGCTGGAAGTCGACGAAAACGAGCCAGATGATGAGCAAGACGACGAGAGATGGTAGGTGACCGGGTGACGGTTGCGCGCTCCCCTGTTGCATGCTCTCTATGCTGAACTGAGGTCAGCGGGCTAAAGTTTGCAGAACGCTATCTCGCGCCAGACCGTGTAACTGGCGTCGCAGCACCGACAGGCGTCCGCTGAGTGATGTCATTCTTCCAGCGATTCAGATTCCGTGATGTCTATGTCCTCGCGCTGATCGTGATTTTGACCGTATTCGCGGTTGCCGCCGCCTGGCCGGGCAATCCTGATCGCTACTTGCCAAGTTTTATCCCCTGGCCCGCCGGCAACGGCGTCAGCGTCGGCGACTGGTCTCGAAACGAGTTTCGGCTCGGCCTCGATCTGGCCGGCGGAGTCTCAATCACGCTTGAGGTCGCCGGTGAGGCTGCGCCGGTTCGGCGCGGTGAATCGCTCAACCAGTTTCTGACGCGGGAAGATGTTGAGCTGGAGTCGCTGCTCGAGCTCAATCCCGCCCTCGGCGATCTCGATGACGCCGACCATGGCTTGCCGCTGCCCGAATCGATCAACGAACTCGTCCTGCCGCTTGACGTTGACGATGCATCGCTCGAAGAGGCAGTCGAGGAATCGCGGCGCGTGATTGAAGAGCGAGTCAACGGCTTCGGTATCTCTGAGGCGGAAGTCACCGTCGTCGGCGTCGATCGCATCAATGCACAGATTCCCGGCGTCGATGCGGACGAAGCGTCCGATCTCGTCGGTTCCACGGCCCTACTCGAATTCCGCGTCGTCGACGCCGCGCAGCCATCGCCGCCTCAGCCCGTGGATCGTCTCGACATCGGCGCTGCGGTTGATGACGTTTGGGATGTCTCGCTGCCAACCGATGACGCTCGATTTGTGCGCCGAGTGGCCCCGTACTTCATTCCCCCGAATGACGAGGATGTGATCCTGGGCGAGGGCTTGCGCTGGCTGCCAGCCAATGGCATCAACTCGAGCGGCGAGACGCTCCAACTGACCGGCCGGCACCTGATCGCCAACTCGATCGCGCGAACGCTCGATCAAGGCGGTGATCCATCCTTGACGTTCGAGTTTGAGGACGAGGGCGGGCGACTGATGGAGCAGATTACGCGCCGCCTGTTCGAGAACCGTGAACCGCTCGGTATCTTCGTCGACGGTCAGCTCATCTCCAGCCCCTCCGTCAACGGCGTCATCTCAGACAGTGGCATCATCAGCGGACTGAGCGAAGAAGACGCGATCACCTTGCGCCGCCAGCTGCGCGCCGGCGCGCTGCCGATCAACCTGCGCGTCCTGCAGAGCACTGAGGTAGCGGCCACGCTCGGCGAAGACTCCGTCATTGATACCGTGCAGGCCGGCGTCGTCGCATTCCTGGCGATCATCGTGTTCATGATCATCTACTACCGAGTGCCAGGGCTGGTCGCTGCTCTCGCGTTGATTGTCTACGCCGCCGGCGTGATGGCGACCTTCAAGCTCGTGCCGATCACGCTGACCCTCGCCGGTGTCGCCGGACTCGTGCTGTCGATCGGATTCGCGGTGGACGGCAACGTGCTGATCTTCGAGCGGCTGAAGGAGGAACTGCGGCTCGGTCGCAGCCTCAGCGGCGCCGTCGACACCGCCTGGGCGCGCGCCTGGCCCGCGATCCGGGATGGAAACGTATCAACCCTGATCACCGTGATCATCCTCTGGCTCTTCGCGGACGCGCTCAACCAGAACCTGATCAAGTCGTTCGCGCTGGCGCTGTTGGTCGGGACCGGATTCAGCTTCGTCACCGTGATCTTCGTCACGCGAAACTTTATGACGATCGCCATCAGCACCGGCTGGATCCGAGGCCTGCGACCGTTCGGCGTCAGGCGGATGACCGTGTTGCCCAGAGCAGGTCGGGACGGAGGCGTCGCCTCGTGATTGACTTCGTTGGCCGACGACGCATCTACGCCGTCCTGTCGCTCCTCCTGATCGTGCCGTCGCTGATCGCGCTGGCGCTCTGGCAGTTCGAGGCCGGCCTCGACTTCGCCGGCGGACTCGAAACCGAGGTGCGATTCCTCGAAGACGCCGACTTGGAGGACCTGGAGCAGGTCGTTGCTGAGATCGAAGCGCCCGACGATGCCGAGATCACGGCCGAAGCGGGTGAGGACGGCAGCTTCATCATCAGCGCCAGCTTCCAGCCGCCGGCGTCTGAGGCAGAACAGAGCGGGTTAGCGCAATCGCCAGCGGATGCAGCGAAATCCGACGATGCCGAACCAGCGGTCGCGCCGCCTGTCAGCGTGCCGACGCTGGTTGACCAAGCGCTGAGCGCCGCGTATCCGAGCCGTATCTCGCTCGATCGCACGGACGAAGAGACCGCACTGGTGCGTGAGTTCTGGCTGCCCAACGCGGTTTCGCAAGATGAGGTGCGCGACGCGCTGGAATCGATCGGGCTGGGCGGCGCCCGGATCCAGGCCACCGCAGACTCTGCCTTCCGCATGCGCGTTGAGCAGCCGGCGGATGGCGATCTCGAACGGCTCCGTCAACGCATCAACACAGCCCTGCGCGATGATATTGGTCCGATCGCAGTACTCCAGAGTTCGGCGGTGTCAGGCACGCTCTCGGTCGAAATCGCGCGCGACGCTGGCGTCGCGCTGGCGGTGGCCGCCGTCGCAGTCCTGATCTACATCTCACTCGCGTTCCGACGTCTGCCGAACCCCGTCCTGTATGGATCGGCCGCCATCGTGGCGCTGATGCATGACGTCACGATCGTCGCCGGCGCCTTTGCCATCGGTGGACGCTTCGGCGGCCTCGAGGTCAATGCGATGTTTGTCACTGCCTTGCTGGCAATCATCGGATACAGCGTCAACGACACCATCGTGGTCTTTGACCGCATCCGCGAAAATCTCCTGCTGGACCCGCGTGAAGACTTCCGCCGCGTCGTGAACGCCGCCATCACGCAGTCGCTGGGACGATCGCTGAACACCTCGATCACGGTCGTCCTGGCGCTCATGGCGTTGCTGCTGATCGGTGGCGTCACGATCCGGCCGTTCGTCGTGGTGCTGTTCATTGGCACCGTGGCCGGGACATACTCGTCCATCGCGGTGGCCAGCCAGATTGTTTATCTCTGGCAGGAGGGAACATTGCCGCGGTTGCTGCGACTGCGCAGCGAGCGCCGAGTGGTCAGACGCGTCGAGCGTGGCGTCTAGCCGCGCCTGAGCACGCGGGCGTCGCCGACCCGCCTCGTGATCTGCTTCGTGTCCAGATGCTCCAGAAACGCCTGCGCGATCTTGCGGCTCGTGCCGAGTCGGTCTCGGACTTCCGCCAGCGTGACCCGCTCCTGCGACTCCAGCAGTGAGCGGGTTTGCGCCACCATCAAGCGGTAGACATCGGCGTCCAGCAGCACCCCGCCCGGCAAGCGCGCCAATCGACCTTGCGCCTCCAGATATTCCAACAGCTCAGGCGCGATTCCGCCCTCGGCTTCCGGGCGAGCGCCTTGCTCAGTAAGGCGTCGTAAGAGGCCATCCACCTGCTCTTGCTGCGAGGCGCTCAGCAATACGCTGCGGTTCAGCAGGTCAAGCGCGCCGGACGTCAACGCCAACTGCTTCGAGTCCACCAGCCGCCGCTGTAGATAGCCAAACGCGCGTGGCGGTAGCTGCAGCCGACTGCGCAGGTCCTCGCGCGGCAAGCCGGCGCGAAGCGGAAACTGTTCGACATAATCACGCACCACGCGTTCCGCCCGATCGGCCAGGGCATTGAAACCCGTTTCACTCATCAGAATCGCGCCTTCTGAGACGCCGTCATCGTCCAGCGCGACGATCGCGCCGCTCTCCAGCTGACGCTCCAGCGCGGCCAGCGATTCCGCTTCCGCCAGCTCGCTGCGGGCCGCAAGATCACTCCAGCGGACCGGTTCCATGCGTTGCAACAGGGTCAGCAACGTGTCGTCCGGCGATCCGTCGAGTAGACGCTGTAGCGCCTGCAACGTGGAGTGATCATTACGATGATGCCGTCGTGGTCGAGTGTCAACGATGCGGCCGCCAGCCACGGTCGCGTCTGCGGACCGCAGGACGAAGCGATCACCTCGCGCGACCGCGATTGGACGATCGAGTCGCAGTTGGGCCCAGCTCGCGTCGCCAGGAGCAAGCTCGTCGCCTTCGAGCAGGCGCACGCGAGCCTGCACCTCGTCCGCGCCGACATGCAGCGTCCGAGTGGCGTTATGCGGCAACGGCTTCGCGGCGTCGCGCACCACCCGGAGCCGCACATCAACCGCGACCGTTGGTTCCAACCATCCCGGCGTCGAGAGCACCATGCCGCGTTCGATGTCGTTGGCGGAAATGCCGCTCAAGTTGACTGCGGTGCGCGAACCGGGCATCACGCGGTCCAGCGACTCCTCGTGCGACTGCAGGCCACGCACGCGACAGGTTCGCCGACCAGGTTCCACCACCACGGCGTCGCCGACTGACAACGCGCCGTCAAGCAGCGTGCCTGTGACGACCGCGCCGAAGCCGGCAATGGAGAATGCTCGATCAATCGGCATCCGCGCGCGACCCTGGCTGGCAATTGACGGCAGGTCGCTGAGTTCAGAATCGAGCAGTTGCTTCAGTTCTGACATGCCGTCGCCTCGCAGCGCCGAGACGGACACCATGGGCGCTTCCGCAAACTCGGTCCCGGCTACCAGCGCCCGCACGTCCTCCTCAACCAACGCCAGCCACTCTTCATCCACGAGGTCCAGCTTGGTCAACGCGATGACGCCACGCTCGATATCCAACAAGTCGAGGATGTCGAGGTGCTCGCGCGTCTGCGGCATCACTCCTTCGTCCGCCGCGATGACGAGCAGCGCCAGATGCACGCCGCCCACGCCCGCCAACATGTTTTTGATGAATCGTTCATGACCTGGCACATCGACGATGCTCACCGACCGACCGGACGGCAGCTCACACCAGGCGAAGCCGAGATCGATCGTGAGCCCCCGCGCCTTCTCCTCAGCCCAGCGATCGGGATCGATGCCGGACAGCGCCTGAACGAGGGCGCTTTTGCCGTGGTCGACATGCCCGGCAGTGCCAATCACATACACCCGACTACCCTGCTCTCAATAGTGGTCCCCCGTAGAGGCCCCATGCTCTGGAGGATATGAGCGATGCGAGCCATTGTTGTCGATCCGCCCGGTAAGTCTGCTGATTCCCTCAGGTTGGACGAGGTCCCTGATCCTCAACCCAGCGATGAGGAAGTGCTGATCCGCGTTCACGCCACGGCCCTGAATCGGGCGGACATGATGCAACGCATGGGCAGTTATCCGCCCCAACACGGCGCCTCCGACATTCTCGGCCTCGAGTTGGCCGGCGAGGTGATCGCAGCGGGAGCGCGAGTCAGCGAACTGGCCGTCGGCGATCGCGTCTACGGGCTCTCCGGCGGTGGCGGCTACGCCGAATTGGCGACCATGCATCAATCGCTCGCCATGCCGATCCCCGATCAGCTGACCTATCAGGAAGCGGCCTCGATCCCTGAGGTATTCTTTACCGCCAACACGGCCGTGCGGACGCTTGGCCAGACGCTGCCGGGCGAGCGCGTCCTGATTCACGCGGGCGGCAGCGGCGTCGGTATCGCCGCCATCCAGATCGCGCGCCTGATCGGAGCGGAAGTCTGGACCACCGCCGGATCAGCGGAAAAGTGCGAGCGCGCCCGTGAGCTCGGCGCCGACATCACCATCAACTACCGCGAGCAGGACTTTGCAGACGTCGTCGCTGAACAGACTGACGGCGCCGGGGTCAATGTCATCCTCGACGTGATCGGTCGCGACTATTGGGAGCCCAATCTGCGATCACTGGCGACCGCCGGTCGGATCGTGCTCGTCGGACTGATGGGCGGTGCTCAGACCGAGACGAATCTTGGAATGATCATGGCCAAGCGTCTGCGTATCTTCGGCACCGTGATGCGATCTCGTCCGCTGATCGATCGCGCCGAGATCACGCGCGACTATCAGCTGCACCTCGAGCCCGCGATCATCAGCGGCGACATGAAACCGATCGTGGACAGCGTGTTCCCGCTCAGCCAGGCTGCGCAAGCGCATCGCTACATGGAGCAGAATCGCAACTTCGGCAAGATTCTGCTCGATTGCATTGAAGTTGACGGCTAACAGGCGCTATGCCGGCGCTGGACGCTAGCTTGATCCGACCAGCGTCGGATCAAGCAGTCGCACAAAGACCTCATTGGCGACGGCGTGACCGCGCCTGCTCAGGCGCAGGCGACCATCGCGGCGCTGCATGAGTCCGTGCGCAACCGCCCAATCCAGGACGGCGCGAACGTCTGCGAATCCATCCGGCAGCGACGCTTCAGGCACGCCTTCGACGAGTCGCAGCCCGGAGGTCAAGCTGTCCAGCAGCCGATCTCGCTCGCTCACAACTTCGGTTTCAATGATTGCTGGTGACGGCAGACCTGCCGACCGCTCCCGCGCCGATTCAGCGTCACGCAAACACGCAATGTAGCGCCGCGGGCTGCGAGTCACCTGGTATCGGATCCCGTCAATGAATCCATGTGCGCCTGGCCCGATCGCGACGTACTCCTGGTTGCGCCAATAGATGAGATTGTGTCGGCAGCGCCGACCGGGTCGGGCGTAGTTGCTGGTCTCGTACTGCTGGTAGCCGGCGCTCGCCAACCGCGCGGTCGTCCAATCAGCGATCAACGCGACGAGATCAGCTTCCGCTTCTCTCACACGTCCCGCAGCGACGCGAGTCGCGAGCGGCGTTCCTTCCTCCACCGTGAGCGCATAACAGGACAGATGCTCAGGTCCGTCAACAGACCAGTTGAGCACCTGCTCCAGTGTCGTTTGCCAGCTCGCCAGCGACTGATTGGGCAACCCGTAGATCAGATCGAGGTTGACGTTGTCGAAGCCGGCCTCGCGGATCTCGCGAAATGCTCGCTCTGCTCGATCGGCGCTATGGATGCGGTCGAGGAAGACCAGCTCCGAAGCGTCCAACGATTGCACGCCCATCGAGATACGATTCACGCCAGCCGCTCGGTACGCCGCGAACCGCGTCACCTCCACGCTCTCCGGGTTGGCTTCCAATGTGACTTCCGCATCGGAGGCCACGTTGAAACATGCGCGAACGGACATCAGCAGCGCGGCGACTTCGTCGCCCGACAGCAAGCTCGGCGTGCCTCCGCCGACGAACACTGTCTCGATCTCACGCCCAGCCGCACGACTGGACCAGAGTTCCAACTCGCGAACCGCCGCCGCCAGCCACGATGCCTGCATGTCTTCAATGCCGGCATAAGAATTGAAGTCGCAGTAGGAACACTTCACCGTGCAGAACGGCACGTGAATGTAGAGGCCCAAGGGCGCAGCGGTCGCCATGCTCTTGAGTCTATGCCTGTAAGTTGGCCAGCTGCGACCTGTTCCCCTGCAAGTTGCCCGGCTGCGAGTTGCCCAGCTGATTGCCAGCGACGCGACATGCTGACACACTCGGACTCAGACCGTTGGAGGTGCTCGTGCTCAAGACACACGGATGTGGAACGCTACGCGCCGAGCATGCCGGCGCCACCGTCACGCTGGCCGGCTGGGTGCATCGACGACGCGATCATGGCCAGCTGATCTTCATCGACCTGCGCGACCGCGACGGCCTCGTCCAGGTCGTCGTCCGACCGGATGAGCATCCTGATGCCTATGCGGTCGCGAACCAGGCGCGCGGCGAGTTCGTCCTGCAGGTCAGCGGACAGGTGGTCCCTCGCTCCGAGCCGACGCGCAATCCTCACATCGCGACCGGGGATGTCGAGGTCGTGGCCACCTCCGTGCAAGTGTTGAATGCCGCCAAGACGCCTCCGTTTTCGGTCAGTGAAGACGACGATGTCAACGAGCTCGTGAGGATGCAGTACCGCTACATCGATCTACGCCGCCCTGCGATGCTGACGGCGCTTGAACTGCGTCACCGACTCAACCAGTTCATTCGCGACTACATGACCGAACGCAATTTCCTGGAGGTTGAGACGCCGATCATGGTCGCGGCGACACCGGAGGGCGCGCGCGATTACGTGGTGCCGAGCCGGCTCACGCCCGGCGCCTTCTATGCGCTGCCACAGGCGCCGCAACAGTTCAAACAACTGCTGATGGTCGCCGGGATCGAGCGCTACTTCCAGATTGCGCGATGCTTTCGCGACGAAGACCTTCGCGCCGACCGTCAGCCCGAATTCGTTCAACTCGATCTGGAATGGTCCTTCTGCGAGGAAGAAGACATCCTTGAGCTGCTGGAAGATCTCTTCGCTGGCGTTGCCGCCGCCTTGCGACCCGATCTGACGGTGCCCAGACCCTTCCCGCGACTTTCCTGGCACGAGGCGATGGAGCGCTACGGTTCCGACAAGCCGGATCTGCGTTATGGGCTCGAACTGTCCGACTGCTCAGACATAGCCGAAACCTCTGCCTTCAGCGTCTTTGCTTCCGCGATCGCGAATGGCGGACGCGTGCGCGGCATTGTCATGCCGGGCGGTGCTTCGCTCTCTCGACGCGAAGTCGACACCTTCACCAACCTGGCCAAGACGATGGGCGCGCCCGGACTGGTCTCATTCCAGTTCAATGCGGACCCGTTGACCGCGACCGAGGATGAGGTCCGTTCGCCCGTGCTGCGACACATTGGCATCGCCGAAGCGCGCCGAATCGGCGAACGTTGCGACGCCTCGAGCGGCGATCTCGTGCTGCTCGCCGCTGGCGAGTCTGGCATGGTCTCGACCGTGCTTGACGGCATCCGACGCGAGCTGGCGCGCAGACTCAATCTGATCGACGATTCCGTCCTCCAATTCAGTTTCGTGACCGATTTCCCGTTGGTCAAATGGGATGCCGATGCGAACCGCTGGGACGCATTGCATCACCCGTTCACCGCGCCACAGACTGATGACCTGCCGCTGCTGGATCAGGACCCCGCGAAGGTGCGGGCGCGCGCCTATGACACCATTTGCAACGGGTTCGAGCTTGGCTCCGGGTCGATTCGGATTCACCAACGCGACCTGCAGCTGCAAGTCTTCAAGTTGCTCGGCATAGACGAAGCGGAAGCGCAGCAGCGATTCGGGCATATGCTCAGTGCCTTCGAATATGGCGCGCCGCCGCATGGCGGATTCGCATTCGGCATTGACCGCGTCGCCATGCTGTTGGCCGGGACAGAGAACATCCGCGAAGTGATCGCCTTCCCCAAGACGATGTCCGCCTCTGACCCGATGACTGGCGCTCCAATGCCGATCGCGGCCGAGCAACTTGAAGAGCTGCATCTCTCGATCCAAACTTCAGCCTCGCCTGCGCCAACCACACCGTAACTCGGTGATAATCTGCCACACATAGGCCGTGCGCGGGGACGCCTATGCGACCGGAGGTACATCTGTGATGGTTGAACGATTCCGCCCACTCAGGATCGGACGCCGTCTGAGTAGTTCGATGGCGCTGATCGCGCTGATCGCAGCGATTGCCCTGGCAGCTTGCTCCGGCGACGATTCCTCAACTCAATCTGAGCAGTCACAAGCTGACGCTCGCTCGACTCGCTCGCAAACCGAACAGTCGCAGGGCCAACAGAGTGAATCGTCCGAGCGGCAAGACCGACAAGCCACCATCCAGCAGCAGCAGCAGCAGGACACCTCAGCGCAATCTCAATCGTCCACTGCGCCGCCGACAGCTCCGCGACAGCGCGGTGAGTTCCGCATCTCGCGCGCCGAACCGATCAACCTCGACCCGGCGCAGATTACAGATGTCAGCTCCGCCGTGATCGCGGTTGAAGTCTTTGGCGGCCTCCTCGTGCTCGATCCCGATCTGCGGATCGCCCCTGACCTCGCGGAGTCAGTCCCGGCTCCGCGTGAGAACGACGATGGCACCGTGACGTTTCGCTTCACCATCCGCGACAACGCCAGATTCCACGACGGCAAGCGGATCACCGCTGACGACTTCAAATGGAGCTGGGAACGCAACCTGAACGCAGAGACGCTGTCGCCAACGGCCCCCGACTTCCTTGGTGATATCGTCGGCGCGCCAGAGTACGTGCGCGGTCGAGCGGATGAGGTGGTCGGCATTCAGGTAGTCGACGACGTCACGCTTGATGTCACGATCCAGCGACCGACGCCGGTCTTCCTTTACAAGCTCACGTATCCCACCGCCTATGTGCTTGACCGCGAACAGGTTGAAGCGGACCCCGAGCGCTGGGCGCTCTCGCCCAACGGCAGCGGGCCATTCCGCCTGACGGAGTGGCAGCTCGGAGAAGGTCTCACGCTGGAGCGGTTCGATGACTACCACCTCGAACCGGCCCAGGTGGAACGCGTCTCGGTCCGCTTCGCTGGCGGGTCGGTTGAGCAATTTGAGAACGACGAATTGGACCAGGCCTTCGTCGGACTGAACGATATCGAGCGTGTGCGCGATCCCGCATCCGATCTCAACCCTCAGTACGTGTCGCGGGCGGAGCTCTCGATCTACTACCTCGCCTTCAATGTCACACAACCACCGTTCGACGACCCAAACGTGCGCCTCGCGCTCGCCCACTCGATCGATAAGACCACCATCGTTGAGGACGTCCTCGACAATCTGCTGGTCGCAGCCTTCCAGATCACCCCTCCCGGACTCGTCGCGCATGATCCTGACTATCGAGGTATCGTCTTCGACCCTGAGCTGGCGCAGGAATTCCTGGCGGAGTCGCGCTATGCCGGCACGCCATTGCTGGAAGAGATTCGGCTCACGATCTCTGGCGCGGGCGCCACACCGGGCACCGTCTTTGTCGCGATCCAGGACATGTGGCGCCAACACCTCGGCTTGGACATCGAGATCCAGCAAGTGGAGTTCGCGTCATTCATCTCCGAGATCGACCGCGGACTCTACGGCTTCTTCTCGCTCGGCTGGAGCCTCGACTACCCCGATCCACATAACGTGCTTGACTACAAGTTTCACTCCGCGTCGCTGGGTAATGACACGCAGCTTGATGATCCCGCAATCGACGGCATGCTGGAACAGGCGCGCTACGACTTTGATGCCGAACTGCGCACTCAGCTGTATCGACAGGTTGACCAGGGTCTGGTCGAGGAAGCCGTCTGGATTCCGCTCTACTACTCAGTGGCGCACGAGCTGGTCAAGCCGTACGTAGAGGGCTATCAGCCCGCACGTATGGTGATTCCTCACCTCCGCTTCGTTAGCATCACGGAGTAATCGATCGGAATCAGCGCCGAGTCTACGTCGCGCTTGCGAGGGACAACATGGCATCAGGCGCGATTCCGCTGCTGATTCGTCGCCTCGCCCTGGTGCCGCTGCTGGTCTTTGCCGTCATGGCGCTGACCTATGCATTGACCCATGCCGCACCCGGCGATCCGGTCAAGATCATCGCCGGTTCGCGCTCGATCGAACCTGAGCGAGCTCAGCAGATTCGACAGGAATTCGGTCTCGAAGGCAACTACGTCCAGCGCTTCGGGCGCTACATCTGGGGCGTCGTGTCTCGCGGGGACCTTGGACCGTCCTACTACTACCGCTCGCCGAAGCGCAGCGTGCAAGAGCTCCTCGGTGAACGAATCTGGGTCTCAGCGCAGATCAATCTGATTGTGATGGCGCTCGTCTTCGGTCTTGGCATTCCCCTGGGCGTCTTCGCTGCGGTGCATCGTGGACGTTGGCAGGATCCAACCCTCATCGGCGGTCTCAAGATATTCGACTCAATTCCCTCTCCGATCTTCACCATCCTGATCATCGTCCTGCTGGTACACGCAATCGATGATGTGTTCCGACTCTTCGGTTTCAACGTACCGAATGTGTGGACGCCCGGCGACGAGGCCTCGTACGTCGTGCCGGTGCTCTGCCTGACATTGCCGTCGCTAGGCGGCATGGCGCGCTTCGTGCGCGTGAGCGCGCTGTCAACCATCGACGACGACTACGTGCGCACCGCGCGGGCCAAGGGGCTCACCGAACGCCGCATCCTCTACGGTCATGTGCTGCGCAACGCGCTGCTGCCACTCTCCACGGTCTTCGGACTGTCGATCGTCGGCATCGTCAGTGGTTCCATCATCGTCGAGACGATCTACGGCGTCCCCGGCGTTGGGCGCTTCGTGTTTCAATCGATCACGCAGCGCGACTTCAACGTCATTCTCGGATTCACACTGCTGATTGCCACGTTGTTCATCGTGATCAACGCGTTGATCGACGTGCTCTACATCTTCATTGATCCGCGTATTCGCTACACCTCGAGATTCACATGAGCGCCCGCGTCGAACCACAGTCGGAATGGGCGATGCCGGAACGGTCGGAGTCGCCGCTGTGGCGAGGACTGCGAGCGATCCTGCAGAAGCGCGTGGCCGTGGTCTGTATCGCGGTGATCACCGTGCTGTATGGAGCCGGCGCCTACACGATGCTGGATGCGTTCGGCATAGACATCGGCCTGCAAGATCCGAATCAGACCAACCTCAGCGAGCGGCGTTCCATCCGAGAGGTTGATGGAGCCCCAGAGACGCTCGGAGCCTTTAGCGATCGCTTGGGCGTGCAGCTGGCGACGCTGTCACGGTTGAATCCAGAGTTGGAAGCGGAGCTTGGGTCATTCGAACCAGACACCGTGCTGCCCGCCCGCACCGAGCTCGTCCTCAGCGAGGATCAGGCGCTCTTGCCACCGTCCCTGGAGCATTGGTTTGGCACCGACCGCAACGGTCGCGATGTCTTCTCGCGCGCCATGTTCGCGCTTCGCACGACGCTCATCATCAGCGTCATCGCCGTCATCTTCGGCAACCTCTTTCTCGGACTCGGCCTCGGCCTGCTCGCCGGCTATCGCGGCGGGCTGGTTGACCAGATCATCATGCGACTCGGTGATGTGGTGCTGGCGCTGCCAGGCCTGGTCTTCCTGATCGTCGTGGCGGCGGTCTTCCGCAATCAATGGGAAGACTGGTTTCGCGCGATCGAGGACGCCACCGGTCTGACCTGGCTGATCGACCAGGGAGTGGATGACTACGTACTGATCGTGTTTGCGACCTCGCTGGTCGGCTGGGCCGGAGCAGCCCGATTTTACCGCGCGCAGGTCCTGGCGCTGAGAGAGTCCGACTACATTCTGGCGGCTGAGACGCTCGGCGCCCGCACGCCGCGAGTGATCGCTCGGCACCTCTTCCCCGGCGTCCTGCCATGGTTTGTGGTGGGATTCAGCGCATCGCTGGGCGAGATCGCTGGAGCGGAGGTCGTTCTTACCTGGCTCGGGATCGGCATTACCCCGCCGACGCCGTCGTTCGGCATCCTCGTCGAGAGCGCCGGTGGACGCACCAACTTCCTGCTCTACCCCTGGCTGCTGACCGTGCCCTGGCTCTTCCTGCTGGCGTTGATGCTCGCATTCAACCTGCTGGGCGACGCGATCAACGATGTCCTCAACCCACGCGGGCGCTAACCAGCACTGCTGATACGCTCAACCCAACTCTGATCTGAGAGATGACCCATGAAAGTTACCGCAGAACGTATCCCCGAAGCGCAGATGCTGCTCGAAGTCGAGATCGACGACGCGCGCGTCAAGAAGTCGCTTGACCAGGCCGCAAGACGACTCTCGCAGCGCTTCCGCATCCCTGGATTTCGACAGGGCAAAGCGCCACGACGAGTCGTTGAGCAGGCACTCGGCCCCGATGCCGTCTTTGAAGAGGCCACCGAACGCCTGATCCCGCAGGTGCTCTCGGAGGCGATCGAGCAGGAAGGTATCGAGGTCGCAGGTCAACCGAGTGTAGAGGTGACGGAACGCGACCCGGTCACGTTCAAAGCGACCCTCCCGCTCGAGCCGGTCGTTGAGCTTGGCGAGTATCGCGAAGTCGCCGTGGCCAAGCCGGAGAGTGAGTTCTCCGACGAGATGGTCGAAGCCCGCCTGCTCGAACTGCGCCGGCAGCATGCCGTGCTCGAACCAGTTGAGCGCCCGCCGGAGTTCGATGATCGCGTCACCGCTGATATCCGAGCGGAGGTTGGCGGCGAGGAGATCTTCGATCAACCAGGCGCCGAATTCCACCTCCGCAAGGAAGCCACCATCGGTGTACCGGGACTCACCGAGCGCCTCGTCGGCGTCGCCGTCGGCGAAGAGCACACGATAGAGATCGAAGTCGATGATGATTGGGACGATGAGCAAGTGGCAGGCAAGGCCGTCAACTTCACCGTCACGATTCACGATGTCAAGTCTGAAGAGCTGCCGGAAGCCGACGACGACTTCGCGATGGAGGTCTCTGAGGAATTTGAAGACTTCGCTGCCTTGCGCGAACGCATTGAATCCAGCCTGCGTGAGCAGTCCGATCAACAGGCGCAAGAGCTGTTCAGTCAGTCGGTGATGCAAGCGGTAGTTGAGCGCGCCACGCTCGAGTATCCGCCGGCGCTCGTTGAGCACGAAGTCGAGCACATGCGGCAAGACTTCGCGCGTCAGATAGGCGAGAAGCCGGACACCTTTCTGCGCGGCAGCGGCGAGCGTGGAGAGGAGCTGCTCAACAGCTTTCGCAGCCAGGCCAATGAGCGGGTGATAAACACCCTCGTCCTGCAACACGTCACCGAGGCCGAAGGCATTGAAGTCCTTGACGAAGAGGTGACAGCCGAAATCCAACGCATGCTCAGCGAAATGCCGATGCCCAATCCCGAACAGTCGGAACAGGCGCTGAGCGACGAAGGCGTGCGCGCGAACATCCAGGCCCGACTGATGCGTGAGCGGACCATTGAGCGGTTGCAGCAGATCGCGGTGGCCAATCACGCCGCCGGGCTCGGCGCTGACGACATCGACACGGACGACTCAGGCACCGCCGACGCTACCTCTGACGCGACCGCTGAGGACGCCGCCACCGCTGTCACTGACGACGGTTCGGACGACATCGACGCTGACGATGCCGAATAGTCCCGCTTCCGCCCGGTCGAGTCGTTCTGTTACCGTTTCGGACGCGACTTCCAGCAAACCAATTCGTGATTACACTGAATCGACGAAGGATGGTTCCATGACCCTGATCAATTCCGTCACCCGTCCCAGCGACATCATTCCGATGGTCGTTGAAACCACGAACCGCGGCGAACGAGCGTATGACATTTACTCGCTCCTGCTGCGCGAGCGAATCATTTTCCTGGGTACCGCAATCGATGACCAGATCGCCAACGTCATCGTCGCCCAACTGCTCTATCTCGATCGCGAGGACCCTGACCGCGACATCCAGCTCTACGTCAACTCACCGGGCGGCGTGATCACCGCAGGCCTTGCGATCTACGACACGATGCGGCTGATCAAGGCGGATGTATCCACGATCTGCGTGGGCATGTCGGCTTCGATGGGCACGGTGTTGCTCGCGGCTGGTCAGCCGGGCAAGCGATTCGCTCTGCCCCACGCGACCATCCACATGCATCAGGCGTTGGGCGGCGCTCGTGGACAGGCCGCCGACATCGAGATCGCCGCGCGCGAGATTTTGCGCAACAACGAGACCATTCGCGGCATTCTCGCCGAGCACACGGGTCAACCGATGGATCGCATCGCCGCCGATACCGACCGCGACTTCTATCTCGACGCTGAACAGGCGCAAGAGTACGGGCTGGTGGACTCCGTCCTCTCCAGCGAGGTCGCGGCTGATGCGGCCGCAGCCGCAGGCGCGTAACGCCTAACATTCAGTCGGCAGCGTTTCGGATTCTTCTTACCGCTTGCATGGCAGCGGCCAGCAGAGAGGCATGGCAATGAGCAGCGTGCATGGCGGTGGGCACAGCAAGTACCACTGTTCCTTCTGCATGAAGGATCAGGCGCAGGTCAAGCGCCTCGTCGCTGGACCCGGCGGTGTCTACATCTGCAACGAATGCGTCGAGGCCTGTCGGGCCGTCATCCAGGAGGAAGTCGGCGAAGCGCCTGCTGCCGAAACACAGCCCGCCGCCGAGCCGTCGCAGACCCTGCCGCCTGTGGCCATCTACGACCATCTCTGCGATCACGTCGTCGGCCAGGACGAGTCCAAGCGGGTGCTCGCTGTTGCCGTGTACAACCACTACAAGCGAATCAACGCCACCTCGGACCCAGAAGATGATGTTGAGCTGGAAAAGAGCAACATTCTGCTCGTCGGCCCGACCGGTTCCGGCAAGACATTGCTCGCCTCCACACTCGCGCGCATCCTGGATGTGCCCTTCTCGATCGCCGACGCAACCGCGCTCACCGAGGCCGGCTATGTCGGTGAAGATGTCGAGAACATCCTCCTGCATCTGATTCAGGGCGCCGATTTCGACTTGGCCCGCGCCGAGCGTGGCATCATTTACATTGATGAAATTGACAAAATCGCGCGAAAATCCGACAACCCATCGATCACTCGCGATGTCTCTGGCGAAGGCGTGCAACAGGCGCTGCTCAAGATCGTGGAAGGCACCGTCGCGTCAGTGCCGCCGCAGGGCGGCCGCAAGCATCCACACCAGGAGTTTCTGCAGATTGACACCAGCAAGATTCTGTTCATCTGTGGCGGCGCGTTCGAAGGGCTTGACCAGATCATTGACCGCCGCGTATCGACCGGCATTCGCAACATCGGCTTCGGGTCGGCCGCGCGCACGACACAGGATCGTGACAACCTGTTGCATCACCTGAGCCACGATGATCTCCAGAAGTATGGACTGATTCCCGAATTCGTCGGACGTTTGCCCGTCGTGGTCACGCTTGACCAGCTGGACCAGGAATCGCTCGTTCGTATCCTCACTGAGCCGAAGAACGCACTCGTGCGGCAGTACGAACGCTTCTTCGCGATGGATGGCGTGGAGCTGAGCTTTACCCCTGAAGCACTCGAAGCGATCGCCGAGCGCGCGATCGCTGAAGCGACCGGCGCGCGTGGTCTGCGAACCGTAGTCGAAGACCTGCTGCTTGATGTCATGTTTGAAGTGCCAGGCCGACCCGAAGTGAAGAAGTGCGTCGTCAACGCCGACACCGTCAGGCGACAGGAGCGACCGCTCCTGCTCAACGATCAAGGGCTTGCGGTCGAGTACGACGCGATCAGAAGACGCCCTGATGGCCGATTGGCGCCGCGCCAGGAAAGTGCCTGATGTCACGCGTCAGCGTGAGGAATCGACCCTCGCGCGTTCGGATCGATGACCTGTTGGTCAGTCGCGGTGAAGCACCTGATCTGACAACCGCCCGCGCATTGATCTTGTCCGGTCGCGTCCACGGCGACCACGCGAAGTACATCCAGGCGGGTCAGCGGCTCCCCAGCGACGCAACTCTGACGGTTCGCGCTTCGCGACGCTACGTATCACGCGGTGGCGAGAAGCTTGCCGCCGCGCTCGACGCATGGTCAATTGCGGTCGCGTCGCGCGTCTGTCTTGATGTCGGCGCCTCAACCGGCGGATTTACCGACGCGTTGCTGCAGCGAAGGGCTGCTCATGTCTACGCCGTGGACGTCGGCTACGGCCAACTCGCCGAGTCCTTGCGCCACAATCAGCGCGTGATCTCAATGGAACGCACCCACATCCGCGAGCTGCCAGCATTGCCGCAGCAACCCAGTCTGTCCACGATCGATGTGTCGTTCATCGGACTCCAACAGGTGCTGCCCTGCGTCGCCGCCGCAGTGGAACCGCGTTCCGACGTAATCGCACTCGTCAAACCCCAGTTCGAGGCCCCAGCGACCGATGTCAATGAGCACGGGGTGGTGGTCAATCCGCTCGCGCAGGGCCGAGCCGTTAGCGCGGTCGTGAACTGGGCGTTCCGACACGATTGGCGCGTTGGCGGTGTGCTGCGATCACCGCTGCTCGGACCAGCCGGCAACCACGAGTATTTCGTTTGGCTGCGTACGCCGTGACCAATTCTGAGACTGGTTCCGAGACTGGTCTGAAGAGCGATTGGCTGCGTTGCGTCGGCATCTACTACCACCCACGCCTCGACGAGGCGAGCGAACTCGCCGCTCGCGTCCGCGTCACGCTTGAACGTCTCGGTATTGACGTCTGGTCATCAATGCCGTGGGATGCAAAACGGTCTACAGCTCGACTGACTGAAACCGACCTGCTGATCTGCCTTGGTGGCGACGGGACGATCCTACGCGCAGCGCGGGTCGCCGCTCCGCATGGATGCCTGATTCTGGGTGTCGATCTCGGGCGACAGGCGTTTCTCACCGAGCTCCAACCAGAACAGATCGACCGACACATTCCTGATCTGCTCGGCGGAGACTTCGTCGTCGAGGACCGCACCATGCTCGTCGCGACGGGATACGGCATCGAAGCTGATACAACCGGGCCCATGCCTGCACTGAATGATGTCATGATCGGTAGAGGCAGCCTGGGACAGCCGGCATATATCTCGGTCGGCGTTAACGGTGACTTGATCGGCGTCGTCCGAGCGGATGCGGTCGTCGTCGCTTCGGCGACGGGTAGCACTGGATACTCCTTGTCCGCCGGCGGACCGATCCTGCATCCGCGCGCACGGAGCGTGGTGTTGACTCCGGTTGCGCCTCACTTGGCGGCCGCGGCGCCGGTCGTCTTGCCGTCGGACGCCGAAATCGAGCTGCATCTGGGCCGCGAGCATCCCGGTTCGCTCTCGGTCGATGGCCAGCGCCCTTATGCGTTGAAACCTGGTGGCGGAGTATCGGTACGACGCAGTGATTCCCTCGCAAGGCTTGTGCGATTCGGCGAGCGTCCATTCTTTGCCCAGCTCGGCCGACGCCTCGCCTGGCTCGACGAACGACGCCTGGAAGCCGTATCACGTACCGGCATTGAAGCGTTCGACGCGAATGCCGCAGAGCCCGGTTAACATTCGCTACACCTGATTTCGTTAAGCTGGATCTGAGTCTGACCACATCAGATCGGTTGGACCTGGAGCGCGGCTGTGCTCATCGGTCTTCATCTGCGCGATTTCGCTCTCGCGGAGCGAGTCGATCTCGACCTCTCACGGGGATACACCGTGATTACGGGGGAAACAGGCGCTGGCAAGAGCGTGCTCATTCAGGCGCTCGCCTTCGCGTTGGGAGCGCCTGCGGACCCGGAGATGATCCGGCCTGGCGCGGACCGAGCAGAAGTTGAGGCCGTCTTTGACTTCAGCGGTGCCTCAATCGAGCAAGCGCTGAGTCGGCGCCTGTCCGAGGCGGATGTCGACTTCGACGGCAGCCTGATCGTCCGACGCAGCGTTGGCCGCCCCCAACCAGACGCGCAGCGCCTCTCCTTGCGGCTGCGCATCAACGATCGCGCCGCAACATTGGGCTTGCTGCGAGACCTGGCGCCGCTGATTGCAGACATCCACGGTCAACGGGAGCAACTGTCGCTGCTGAGACCAGCGGAACAACTCACCATGCTGGACCGCTTCGCCGGTGTAGATCATCTACGCGACGCCCTCGGTGTGATGGTCAGGCGACTGCACACATTGGACCGACAGGTCGAACAGATCACCATGAGCGAGCGAGAGCGAATTCGACGCATTGCGCTGCTTCGGCACGAGGCGGCAGAGATCGTCGCCGCTGACTTGCAGCCGGCGGAGGATGAGCTGTTGCAGTTGGAGCATCGCCGACTGGTCAATGCGCAGCAGCTCGCCCTCGACACGGAAACGGCGCGCGCCGCACTCGATGGCGAAGCGATCGACGAAGCGCTTGGCGCCATTCGCCGCATTATGCAGACGGATCCGTCCGCCCAGCCAATCGCCGATTCGGTCGAGATCGCAGTCGAGCAGATCGCCGAATCTGCGCGCGCGCTGAGAGCCTACGCAGACGAGCTCGAGATCGATCCGTCTCGTCTCACAGTGGTCGAGTCGAGGATCGCGCTTCTGAGTGAGATGAAGCGACGTTGGGGCGACAACGTCGCCGAGATCATCGCCTACGCCGAGCAGGCGGAATCGGAAGCGGCATCGCTTGAACAACAGGCAGCGGACGCCGAGTCACTCCGCCAGGAGGCAGACCAACTGGCAGCTGATCTGGCGTACGCGGCAGCTGATCTCAGCGGTCGTCGACGAGAAGCCGCCAAACGCTTTGGTGAAGCCATCAAACTCGAATGCGCCGATCTCCAACTCAACCAGGCTCGAGTCGAGTTTGAGTTCGCTGCGATGCCGCCTACTGGCGCTTCGCGTCAGTTGACTGTCAATGATCAGCCAGTCGGATTCGACGCCAGCGGCATCGATCGCGTGCAGTTACTCGTATCGTTCAACATCGAGTCGCCACCGCGGCCGATTCAGCGCATCGCTTCCGGCGGCGAGACCGCGCGTCTGACGTTGGCGATCAAGGCTGTCCTGGGCGAACGCGATGCGGTCCCGATCATGGTGTTCGACGAAGTCGATGTGGGTCTCGGGGGTCGCAGCGGCAGCATGATCGGCGAACGGTTGGCCCGACTTGGGGTGCGACGACAAGTGATTGGCATCACCCATCTGCCACAGGTGGCGGCCTATGCATCGAGACACATTACCGTAGCCAAGTCGGCCGATATCGCGCGTACGACCGTTGACGTGCGAGTCTTGACCGATGACGAGCGCGTCGCCGAGCTGGCTGAGATGCTCGGTGGCCTCACCGACGCCACCAGAATCAGCGCCACCGAGCTGCTGCACACTGCGATTGCCACATGACATCAGAAGCTCTGAGCCCGATACCGGTAGATACGGTCCGCGAGCGGGCCTCGGAGTTGCACGCCATGCGAGAGCGCTCGATCGACTCTCAGGAGCGCATCGTCGCGGAGAAGGCGTTGGTTGGCGATGCTCCCGAGATCCACCGACTGATCCAGTACTGGTTCGATGCGACCGGCGATGTCTTGCCTCGTACCGAGGGCGAAATCTACGAGACCATCCGTGATTTCTTCGTGGTCCGAGGATCAGAGAGCGGTCGCCTGATCGCGGCCGGCGCCTTGCATGTGGAGTGGCGAGACCTTGCTGAAATCAAGTCGCTCGTGGTGGACCCCGGCACGCAGGGCATGGGACTGGGCCGAATCGTTGTGGAGGCATGCCTGGACGAAGCAGTGGCGATGGATCTGAAAACGGTCTTCGCGCTCACAACCACGCCCGCGTTCTTTGAGCGACTCGGCTTCCGCATTTCTGGCGTATCGGCATTTCCACGCAAGGTCTGGAATGAGTGCTTTCGCTGTCCCAAGTACAACGCCTGTGACGAGATCGCCGTCACGGTCGACCTGCGCAACCGCTTGAACGGATCGAGCCGGTGACCGATTCGTCGTCTGACACATCTTCTCTGACTGAAACCGTGCTGGAATCGGAGACTGCCTTTGACGGGACGCGGATCAGCGTGCGGGTTGACGTCGTGGCGATGGCCGATGGTCGTCGCGCTCGACGTGAAGTGGTGGAGCATCCCGACGCGGTGGTCATCCTCGCCTTGCGCGATGACGGCCAGATCGCCTTCGTCCGCCAATGGCGACACCCGGTTGGCCGCGCCCTGTTGGAACTGCCTGCCGGTCGGATTGACCCTGGCGAGATACCAGCCGAGACCGCGCGTCGCGAGTTGCGCGAAGAGGTCGGGCTCGATCCTGCGCGGCTTGACTTTGCTCGCGGCTTCTATGTCGCGCCAGGCTTCGCGACCGAGTTCCTGCACGGATTCATCGCCCGCGATTGCGCGAATTCGCCGCTCGATGCCGACGAGGACGAAGAGCTGATCGTGGAGTGGCTCTCGCTCGGCGAGGCGATTGAACAGGTTGAAGCCGGCGAGATCATTGATGCCAAATCGGTCATTCTGATCCAGCATCTGGCGCTTGAGGCGGTCGGACCGCTCGGCCGCAAGATTGTGCGCCATTATCGCGGCCAGGAGTAAATTCAAGTGACTATCGCCCAATCGCGATTGGTGCGACACTGAGGGATGAATGCGAACGAGAGGGCAGCGCCATGTTGCAACATGATGTACTGATTGTCGGCTCTGGTTTGGCGGGAATGCGCGCCGCTTTAGAGGTATCGAACGACCCCACGCTGGACGTGGCCATTCTCTCAAAGGTGCATCCCTTGCGCTCCCACTCTGGCGCCGCTCAAGGGGGCATCGCCGCCTCGCTCGGCAATTCGGCTGAAGACTCTTGGGAACTGCACATGTTCGACACCGTCAAGGGCGGTGACTACCTCGTTGACCAGGATGCAGCCGAAGTCCTGACCCGCGAGGGTCCCGAAAACATCTTCGAACTCGAGCATATGGGTTGCGCCTTCTCGCGCGACGACGAAGGTCGCGTCGCGCAACGACGTTTCGGAGGACACACCGCGCCGCGCGCCTGCTACGCCGCCGACCGCACCGGTCACGCAGTCTTGACCGTCCTTTTTGAGCAGCTGCTGCGACGCGGCGTCAAGGTCTACTCCGAGTGGTATGCGCTTGACCTTGTGGTCAAGGACAACGTCTGTCAAGGGCTCGTCGCCTATGACATCCTTTCCGGCCAGATTGAGGCGATCTCCGCGAAGGCCGTCATGTTTGGCACCGGCGGCTACGGTCGCGCATTTCGAGTCACTACCAATGCCTTTGCCTCTACAGGTGACGGCGTGGTGATGGCGTATCGGGCTGGCATTCCATTGGAAGACATGGAGTTTGTCCAATTCCACCCGACGGGGCTGCAAGGATCGGGCATTCTGCTGTCTGAGGCGGCGCGCGGTGAGGGAGCGCACATCGTCAACTCCGACGGCTTTCGCTTCATGGAAAACTACGCGCCTGGTCGGATGGAGCTCGCGCCGCGCGATATCGTCGCGCGTGCAGAACAATCAGAGATCGAGGCCGGTCGCGGCGTGACCGAGCTGCGCGACTCCGTGTTCATGGACCTGCGTCCGATCGGTGAAGAGCGGATCCGATACGCGCTCCCATCGGTGCTGCATCTCGCGCGTGACTTCGCAGGCATTGACCCGCTCGTCGCGCCGGTGCCGATTCAGCCCACCGCTCACTACTCAATGGGAGGCATCCCCTGCGACATCAATGGTCAAGTTCGGATCAAGGACCTGCCTGGCGCTCCCGAAGTGACAGGATTCTTTGCCGCCGGCGAGGCATCCTGCGTCTCAGTCCACGGCGCCAACCGACTCGGCACCAACTCACTCCTGGAAGCAGTCGTCTTCGGCCGCCGCTCCGGACGCGGAATCCTTGACGTGGTCCACGACCTCGAACCCACCAACATCGACGAAGGCGATATGGCCAACGCGGTCGGTGAAGTCGACAAATTCCTCAGGGCCGAGGGCTCCGAGAAGGTCGGCAAAATTCGAGCCGAATTGCGCGACACCATGATGGATAAATGCGGCGTCTTCCGCGACGATGCAGAACTGCGCGAGTGCCTCTCCGAGGTCAAGGAATACCAGTCCCGCTTTGAGCGCATCTCAATCGATGATCATGGCTCCACCTTCAATACTGATCTGCTCGACGCGATCGAGTTGGGACACATGCTGGAGTACGCAGAGGTGATCGTGACCGGCGCGATCGCGCGACAGGAATCGCGCGGCGGTCACGCGCGACGTGACTTCAATACGCGCGACGACGAGAACTGGTTCAAGCACACCCTCGCCTATCGCCCTCAGGATGGCGAGGATGGTCCAAGCTTGACCTACTCCGATGTGAACATGGAACCGAAATATCGCGAGCCATATCCGCTGGAAGCTCGAACCTACTAACCGCCAAACTGAGCGATCGGCCACCTGCAGTCAGCAGTCAGCGAGGAACAGGCGCCATCATGACCGACCAACAGATCACCATCCAGCGCTACAACCCGGACACGGACTCGTCCTACGAGGAGTCGTTCACTGTTGACGTGCAACCTGGCCAGACCGTGCTGGACTGTCTGAACGCGATCAAGTGGGAGCAAGACGGAACGCTCTCATTTCGGATGTCCTGCCGCCATGCGATCTGCGGCTCCTGCGCCATGAAGGTCAACGGACAGTCGATGCTCACCTGCCAGACACAGGTGGACGCGGCAGCAGAGCGCGGCGATCCAATCGAGATCGGCCCGATGGGCAATCAGAAGGTGGTCAAAGACCTCGTCGTGGACGTGACCAAGTTCCTGCACCAGTTTGAGCGTGCTGAAACATGGCTCGAGCCGTACGAAGATCAGGAACCGCCCGAGAAGGAGTACCGACAGAAGGTTGAGGAGTTTGACCATTGGTCGCACGCTTCCACCTGCATTCACTGCGGCGCCTGCTACTCCGACTGCACGGTCGCCGGTGTGGACGAGAATTTCCTTGGCCCCGCCGCCCTGGCCAAAGCCTACCGATTCGTTATGGACAGCCGTGACTCCAAGCGCGAAGAGCGGCTCGAGTTCCTCTCCGAATCGCAAGGTGGCATCTGGGACTGCACGCGATGCTACATGTGCGTCCAGGCCTGCCCAAAAGACGTCTTGCCGATGGACGCCATCATGGAGTTGCGAACCCTCGCGATCGAAGCCGGTCACACGAACAACCACGGCTCGCGACACCACAAGGGATTCACCAGCGGAGTCCGCAAGCGCGGACGCCTGGACGAAATGATGCTGCCGATTCAGTCGGTTGGCGTCGGACGCCTGCTGACTGGCAACCTTGGCGCGCACAAAGAGATGATGGACTACACGCCTGGCGCCATCAGACTCCTCAAATCGCGCAAGCTGTTGACCATCGCGCAGCGACACGGCGCCAACCAGGCAGGCCGCGAACAGATTCAGCGCATCTTCGATGAGGTTGAGTCCGAGAAGCACCACCACGATGTCGATAACGACGCGTTCGGCGCCGAGTTCGAAACCGCTATTGGCGGCCACTAGGCGTCGAACAGTCCGGGAACGCACGGGAACGTAAGGCGGGAGCGCAAATCATCATGAGCAAGTATGCATTCTGGCCCGGTTGTGTCGCACGCGGAGCAGCCCCTGAGCTGTACACCTCCACCCTCGCGGTCGCCGAGCACCTCGGATTTGACCTCGTCGAGCTTGAGGCAGCCGCCTGCACCGGCGCCGGCATCATCTCCGACGGCGAGCCGTACCTGCAAGACGTGCTCAACGCTCGCACCATGGCGATGGCGGAACAGATGGACCTGCCGTTGATGGACATCTGCTCCACCTGCGTGGGCGTTCACCGACTCGCCGCCGAGAAACTGCGCGATGTCGATTACCGCATTCGCATCAATCATCACCTCGCCCCGGAAGGCATCGAGTACCGCGGCTTAGCCGATCCGCGACACCTGCTGTGGATCCTGCTTGAGGACGTTGGCATTGACAAGATCAACTCGATGATCAGACGACCGCTGGAGGAACTGAACCTCGGGCCGTTCTATGGCTGCTACATCGTCCGACCGGAGCGCACACTCGATTTCGAGGCGCACCCGACGCGCCGCAACAGCCTCGAGCAACTGATCGACGTGCTGGGCGCTACCACCGTGACCTACGACGGCATGACCAAGTGCTGCGGATTCCCAATTCTGACGACGAACAAGAAGAACTCGCTGACGATGGCCGGCACGCACCTGAATGAGGCGCAATCGAAAGGCGCCGACGCGTTGGTGACGCCTTGCCCGCTCTGCCACCTCAACCTGGATGCGCAGCAGCCGGATGCCGCGAAGGTGATCGACCGTCGGCTCAACCTGCCGATTCTGCATGTGCCGCAGCTACTTGGCCTGGCGATGGGAATCGAACCTGACAAGCTCGGCCTGACCCGCCACGTCGTGGATACCAGGAACTTGCTCAACAAACTGGGTGTGTAGAGGCAGGGCGTTCAGCAACCGATCGAGCGGCGGCGGAAACGAAGCGCCCCCGCCGGGGTTCCGACGGGGGCGACACAGGCATCGGAGGGTGGCGTCAGACGGCCTGTGCCAATCTCACACGAGCGGAGATCGGCGGGCGGGCGGGGTGACAGGTTCTACCGCCTGGCGCCACATGGTCCTCCACCATTCAAGACGCCACCAAACCCCCAAAGGTTCCCGAGGACCAAAGGGGCGCCTCACATAACCTCAGGCTCCAGCGCCGGTTCCCCTCAATCTCGGGTCCAGCACATCTCGGAGCGCGTCGCCCAGCAGATTGAATGCGAGCACGATCAGAGTGATCGCCGCGCCGGGGGTAATGGCGAGCCAGGGCCAACGGTCGAGATTGCCGCGTTGGGTCGCCTCAAACAGAATGAAACCCCAAGTCGGATTGTTTGCCGAGTTAGCGCCGAGTCCCAAGAATGACAACGCGGCCTCAGCCAAAATGGTACCTCCGATCGTCACAGAGGCGATGACCAGGATTGGAGCCATGATGTTCGGCAAGATGTGGCGCGAGATGATTCGGATCGGGCCAGCGCCGATGGTTCGCGCCGCCTCAATGTATGTATTCTCAAGTGTTGAGAACACAGTTCCCCTGACAACACGTTGTGTCCCCGGTATCAAGAAGATGATGATCACCAGGATCACGGTCGTCATGCTCGGTGTCAGCACAGTCACGAGCGTCATCATCAGCAGCAGCGGAGGCAGCGCTTGGAACGCGTCCGATAGTCGCTGCAACAGCAAATCAGTGATGCCACCGGCGTAGGCCGAAACCATCCCAATCAACAGGCCGCCTAGAATACCCAGACCGGTCGCGACGATGCCAATGATGATTGCCGGTCGGGCGCCGTAGATGATGCGGCTGAACATGTCGCGACCGAGGGAGTCGGTGCCGGCAATATGGTGGGGGAACGTCGGAGAGCCGAGCTTGTTGATGATGTCTGTCTCGCTGGCGGGGTAGGGCGAGAAACCCGGGATGATCGTTGAGCCGCCGACGTTGATGTCTTGGCCGAAGATGGCGGCAACAACCAGGATCAGGATGAAGACCGCTCCGATCGCGCCCAGCGGTTTGTTGCGCGCATGCCTGCCCCAACTGGTCCAGAAACCGGGGCTTTCACCCCGTGTGTGCAGGGCGAGTTCCGCGACGTCAGTGGCAGCGGCCATGGCTCTTCCTCCCGATCCCTACGAGTAGCGAATGCGTGGATCCAGCCAGGCGTAGCTGAGATCGACGAGGATGTTGATGAAGACGACGCCAAATCCGACTACCAGCGAGATGCCGAGCACCAGTGTGAAGTCGACCTGTCGGATAGCGCGCACCGCGAGCGCTCCGATGCCGTCAATGCGGAAGATGAACTCGACAATCACAGCCCCCGAGATCAGGAACGCGAACTGATTGGCGAAGATCGTAATGACAGGGATCAGCGAGTTGCGGATCACGTGACGGCTGATAATGGCGCGTTCATTGAGACCCTTGGCGCGCGCCGTCCGCACGTAATCCTCGTTCACCACCTCTAGCACGGTGGAGCGCTGCATCCGCATCACGGTAGCCATCAATGAGGCGGAGAGCACCAAGGCCGGCGCGATCAGACCCTTGAGGTTTTCACCCACGCCGTCCCAGATGTAGGGCGGGTCGATCGTCGAGAGCGACACTCCGAGCCAGCCGGCGCTGAACGTCACCACCAGGACAGCCAGGAAGAAGTTGGGCACCGCGAGCCCGAGGATCGCAAAAACCCGTGATATGTAATCCCCCGGACCACCCTGCCGAATAGCAGAGAACACTCCAATCGGAACCGCTAGCAGCGATGAGATGAGTGTCGCCATTACGACCAGTTGGATGCTGCGAGGCAAGCGATCCTGAATCTCTCCCCACACTGGCAAGCGGGTCGCAAAGGACTTGCCCAAGTCTCCGTTGAAGGCGTTCCAGAGCCAATCGCCGTAGCGTTCGAGCACCGGCTTGTTGAGACCGAGGTCGATCTCATACTGCTCAATTTGTTCCGGTGTTAGATTGGCGCCCTGAGGGCTCTGATTGAGCAGCCGAGTGAGCGTGTTGCCCGGAACCGCATTCACCAACATGAATACGAGGAACGACAGCATCAGCAGGACAACCATCGCTCCAATGACCCGACGAATGAGATATCCGGTCATCGTGTCTCCCTAGATTGGCCTGCGACCCGCTCGGCATGGAACGTGCCGAGCGGGTACTGGAGACGAGTGCTAGATGTTGTTCTTCCAGATGCGTTCCGTGTTGGTGGCGCCCCAGCCGGGGTTCCAGGCGTTGTAGGTGTCCATCTGGCCGAACAGATACTCACGACGCGCCGCCATTCGGTATGGGTTCACTGCGAAGATGCGCCACATGTTCTCGAGTTCGCGAATGCGAATCTTCTCAAGAATATCTGAGCGCTTCTCCACATCGAGTTCCTGGCGCTGCTCGACAGCCCACTGGTCAACGTCGGGGTCGTTGATGCCGTAGATGTTGCCGGGGCTCTCGGAATGCATGCGGCCGTAGGCCAGACCGTCAGCGTCCATCTCACTACCGACGAGCCAGGTGAACAGCGTTGAACCTTCGTACTCCTTTGTGAAGAGGAGCGATAGCCAGGACTCCCATTCAATCTGCTCGTGCTCAACGATTGCGCCGAGGTTTCGCTGCCATTGGTCAACGATCAACAGGAAGTGATCGAGGTAGAAGCCTGGCACCGTGTGGAAGGCGGCCTGGAACTCCAGCGGATTGTCCTCGTTGTAGCCGGCGGCGTCAAGCAACCTGCGACCTTCTGCTGCGTTGAACACATGGAAGTCACCCAGCTCCTCGAAGGTCCAGGGCCACTCGCGGAACCCCCATGGTGACGCCTCATCTTTGAAGAAGGTCCAGTTCTGACCGTAGCCGCCAGCGGCGAGGCCGTAGTAGACTCCCGCAGCCTGCTCGTCGCGGTCCATGCCCAGCGACAATGCCTGGCGAACGCGCGGGTCGTTGAACGGCTCGGCAGTCAGGTCCTTGAAGGTCATGTGCGGCTGCCAGCCGGGCGGTGGCGCCGTGACCTGCACGACCATCTCAGGGTGCTGCTCAATGGCGCGCTCGTACTCGGTGATGTCTTGCAGCCGAATCCAGTCGGTCTCGCCGGTTTCCCATGCGGCCCACTCGGATTCACGCTGGCCCACGAAGTCGAGTCCGTGGATGTTGTCGATGTACGGGAGCTGCAGGCCGGTGCGCGGGTCAAGCTTGTGGTACTCGGGATGCCTGCTGCCGCGCCATTCCGACCCGGTGGTGGCGCTGTCGAGCTGGAAGGGGCCTGTTCCCACGGTGTTCTCGGCCAGGTCGAGCAGGCTCGGTTCTTCTACAAATTCAGGCGCGATCACGGTGTGGAACGGGTTCATCATGTTGTTGAGCAGGTAAGCGGCCGGCTCAGACAGATTGAATCGCACCGTGTTGGACGCGTTGTCGTGGTCGATCGTGTTGACGGCGGTGTATGAGGACGCCTGTACACGGCCTTCCTCGCGAAGCGCGTCATACGCAATCTTCACGTCCTCGGCGGTCATCGCACGACCGTTGACCGGCGGCTTGTCCTGCCAGGTGATGCCGTCCTGCAGCTGGAACACTACGGTCGTTGGTTCCGGAATTTCCCAACCCGACGCCAGGTCACCTTCGTTGAGGTAGTAGTGCGCGTTCGAAAAGTCGTCCATGGGGAAGACGACGAGCTGGCTGTAGAACATCGGCGCAAATGCAGCCATGAGGCTGGCGTTGGGTCCCAGCACGTTCCAGTTTGCCGGCGCCGCGTGGGCGAGCGTCCAGGTGCCGCCGTGCTTCGGGCCATCGGACTGACCGGGAAGGTTCTGCAACTTCGACCAGTGGTAACGGAGACGCCATTCCTCTTCCGCCGTGAGCGTCATCGCCTCTTCTTCGGCGGTCAGCTGACCGGGAAGCAGCGCGACCGACTGCTCATCGGCCGCGTCTTCGGTGGTGGTGGCCTGCTGCGTGGTGGTCTGCTGCGCCTGCTGCTGCGCCTGGACCTGTTCCTGATCCATCTGCTGAGCAGTCTGCGCCGCGGTCTGTTGACCATCGTCGTCATCGTCGCCGCAACCGACCAAGGCCAACCCGGCCGCTCCGACGCCGGCTCGCGCGGAGGCCGCCATCAGCGAGCGACGACTCAGCTGCTTCCGCTGCATGCGCTTCCAATAGTTTCGTTCTGCCATGATTCGCTCCTCTGTCATGCAATCGACGTCGATGCACGTGCTGATCGAGTGTCGATTGTTCGTGTCCGCGTAGGATAGCGATCTGAGAGCCACTGTGCACAGGAAGGGTCAAATGCGAGACGAACTCCAGATCGCCGCGCAGATCGAGGAGCGCGTGCGCGGCTTCCTCGCTGAACACGAGATCGCCTACCAAACGATCGCCTGCCGCCCGGATCAAGCCGACACGGCGGTCTTCTGCGAGGTCTTCGGGATCGCGCCGGAGGCGTCGGTGAACACGATCCTGGTGGCGTCGAAGAAGGAACCGAAACAGTACGCCGCCTGCCTCGTGCTCGCCAACATGCGGCTCGATGTGAACCGCGCGGTGCGCAAGGCGATGGGCGTGCGCAAGTGCTCGTTCGCGTCGTTCGAGGAGACGGAGGCCGTCACTGGCATGCTCTCCGGTGGTGTCACCGCATTCGATCTCCCGCGAGAGATTCCGATCCTGATCGACGCCAGCATTCGAGGCGAAGAGTTGATGTGGCTGGGCGGCGGCAGCCGATCACTGAAGATTGGCGTGCGCGCCGACGACCTCGCGCGATTGCCCAACGCGCGCGTGATTGAGGGTCTGGCGACCTAGCTGAGCGCTCGCTCGAGGGCGAGGATGTCTTCTATCGGCACGGCGCCGTCGGCGAGACCGGCGCGGATGGCGCGCTTCGCCATCAACTGCAACGCGCGATTGGCAGGCGTCGGGACGCCGTAGTCCAGACCGAGCAGCACGATCTCGCCGTTCAGCCAATCGGTCTCGATGGAGGGGCGTCCGCGCCGGAACGATTGCCAGGTCGAGCTGCCGCCGCGCTCGACGCCGACGATGTCGCCAGCGCGAAAGGTTGCGGCCCGGCGCTCGCCAACTTCTTTCCGCGGGGCGAAGTCGATCTGCGCGGCTTCGTAGCAAGCAACCGCCTCAGCCCGCATCCGGCCGAGGAACGCTCGTACCGTATCGCTGGCGGCGCGCAGCGCGCTCTCCCCGCAGAGCGCGCCGACCGCGTTACCCAGATTGTCCATCAACTTGCCATATTTCAGTCTCATCACGTTCGGGTCAGGCCTCGCGTTGAATCCCGCCGCGGTGAGATCGTCGCAGAGCTCCGTGACTGTTGCGTCAATGCCGTTCGGATAGCAGCCACTGTCGAGCAGTCCTGGCTTGGGCGTACCGAATAGCGCGATCTCGCCCGGTACCAGGAAGGTCGCTGGCATTACGATCAGCATCCCGTAGACATTCAGGAAGCGCCGCGCGACGGCGCGTTCGTTGGCGACGCCGTTCTGCGCGCAGACGACCGCGATCTCAGGGCTGGCCGCCTGTTCCAGATCATCCAGCGCGTTTGACGTGTCTTGACCCTTCATTGTCAGGAGCACCACGTCATCCTCGCGGAAGTCGATCTCGCTCGGGTGTGATGCAGTGGCGACCGGGATGCTCTCGGACTGATCCGGTTGTCTGACGAGCAGGCCATGCTCGCGCATTGCGCTGAGGTGATCGCCGCGCGCGATCAGAATCGCTTCTTTGCCGCTGCGGGTGAGCAATGCACCGATCCCGCCGCCAATCCCGCCCGCTCCGTAGATGATGTATCGCATGAATCCTCCCGACTCGGCCTCGCCTCGCGACCGGCGCAGCTTGAGCCACGCATAGGCTATCTGGCGCCGTCGATTACCCTACGCCTGTCCGCGACCTCTCTCGAACTCTCACGACAGATCGGAAACATTCATGACGAGCGCAAGCGCCGCCCTGCCACAGATCGACGGAGATCTCGATGTCGAGGGTCTTCACGCCGCCGTGCGAATCGTGCAGGATCGTTGGGGGGTGCCGCATATCGAGGCGCAGTCGGCGCGCGACGCGTTCTTTGCGCAAGGCTTCTGCATGGGGCAGGAGCGAGGCTGGCAGATCGAACTCTATCGGCACATGGCGCATGGGCGGGCCGCTTCGCTGCTGAATCGCGGATTGCTGCGGATTGACCGCATGAACCGAACGCTCGGTTTTGGTCGCGATGCCGCGCGCGAGTGGGAAGATCAATCCGACGACGCGCGCATGATCCTGCAAGCCTACGCCGACGGCGTCAACGCAGCCATTGACGCAGGTCCAGCGCCCGTCGAGTTCGACTTGCTGCAACACGAGATGCAGCCCTGGTCGCCGGTCGACTCGCTGGCGATTCTGAAGATGGTCTCGGCCAACCTGCATTGGTCAATCAAGATCGGCAATGGCGAGGTCGCATCGCGGCTCGGATTGGAAGCGCTACAGGCGCTGACTCCCGATGTCCCCGCCAATGGCGCGCTGATCACGCCCGCCGGAGGTGAGTGGTCCAATGGGACGCACGCGTTTGCGGACGCCATCGCCGATCTCGATACGGAGCCAGGCACGCGTCGAGGGACGCTTGACGGCTCCAACTGTTGGGTGATTGATGGCGCGCATACGGCCAGCGGCAAGCCGCTAGTGGTTGGCGACCCGCACCTCGCATTCAGCGTTCCGCCGCAGTGGTACGTCGTGCATATGCAGTGCCCCGAATTCACCGTCGCAGGACCCTGCAACCCGGGCTATCCGGGACCCGTCTACTACGGACACAACACCCAGATCGCGTGGACGATGACGCATGCGCAGGGCGATCGTTGGGATGTCTACCGGGAGCGAGTCAATCGCAACGGCGACGGTCCGCGCGCTCAGTGGCTTGACACGGCCGAGCCGCTCACTCGGCTCGACGAGGAGATTGAGATCCGAGACGAAGAGTCGGTCCCGCTGACAATCTGGTCAACTCGCCACGGATCGGTCGTGCAGGGAGACCCTGAACACGATGACGAAGTGTTGGCCGCGCGATTCAGTTTGAGCGAGCCGTGCCATGACTACGACGGCATGCTCAGCATTTTCACTGCCGACAATATCCATACTGCGCGTCAAGGTTTCCAGCGCTATGACTCGATCTCCGGCAACTACTGTTTTGCCGACCAACAGGGCGAGATCGGCTATCAGTACACCGGACGCATTCCCAAACGCCCGGCGCAACTGACGCCGGTCAGTGGTTGGGATGGCGCCAGCGAGTGGGACGGCGACATTGCCGCGGACGAGCTGCCACAGGATCTGAATCCTGAGAGTGGGGTGATCATCACCGCCAACAATCGCACGACCACCTCCGACTATCCCCACTACCTGACCTTCAGTCAGACCCCGTATCGCGCAGACCGTCTGCGGGAGCTGCTACAGGGACGCCGAGACTGGTCGACTGGCGACATGCCGCAGATCCAGTCGGATCAGACGAGCCTGCACGCCCGCTATCTCGCGACGAGGGTTGCCAACGCAGTGGTGGGCCCAGAGGCGTCAGCCCTGCAGCAGATGTTGGCCGAGTGGGAAGGTGAGCTCGCGCGCGATAGTGCGCCCGCGTTGGTCTATCTCGAGCTATGCGAGCAGCTCGTCCGACGCACCGTTCGACGCTACTTCGATGCGCCGTCGAGACTGGTCAACGGTTCCGCCGACGAGCTTCGCATACTGCACGAGCAGCTTCGCAGCAACAACATGCTGATGCTTCCTCAAGGTCAGGACTGGGATGCCGCGATTGCCGAAGCGCTGGCCGCAGTCGACGCAGTTCTGACCGAACGTCATGGCGCCGATCTCAATTCCTGGCGATACGGTGAGGCGCATCAGGTGACGTGGCGGCATAACCTCGGACGCGACCCTGAGCGGGCGGCGCGGTTCAATGTCGGCGACTTTCCCAAGGGCGGCGATGGTCACACACCCAACAACGCCAGCGGCCTGCTCAATCGTCCTGCAGACCATGGTGTGAGCTATCGGCAGATTTTCGACCTGGCGCAGCTCAACGGCGCACCGATCGTGTTGCCGCCCGGCAACTCAGGTCGCCCCGACTCGCCGCACTACCGCGACCACATGGACAAGTGGCTGAACATGGAGTATTTCCCGCTCTACATCGAGTGGGAAGACATTGAAGCCAACAGCGAGGGCTCGCTAAGTCTCATACCTGCGTAGGCCAAATCCAACCGACATCCCCTCTCCCTCTGGGAGAGGGAGAGGTTCGCAAGATCTGTTCACGTAGCTCAGCTCAATCCCATATCGATCGTCTTACCCGTGCGCCCGGTCAAGCCGCTGAAGAGCCCTGCTGGCGCAGGCATTGCTAGGGCATTGCTTACCTACCGGAGCGGCATCACAGAGTGGACGGCCTGCCGAAGCGTTGACAGGCCCCGGTTCAGTTCACTGTCTTCAATGGTCAACGGCGGCATCAATTTGACGACGTCCGCTGTGGCGCCTCCCGAAGTTTCTACCAACAAGCCGTGTTCGAAGGCCGCGGCGCAGATCTCCGTCGCCAGTCCATTGACGGGCGTGTGCAGCCCTTGCACCAGGCCGCGACCGCGAGCAGTCGCGTGAATCGCCTCATGCTCGTTCGCAATCGCCTCTAGCTCCTGTCGCACGAGCGTTGCCTTGCGCCCAACTTCAAGGGATAGCGAATCGTCGAGCCACCAGTTCAACGCTTCCGTCGCCGTGATGAACGCCGCATTGTTGCCGCGGAATGTGCCGTTGTGTTCACCCGGCTGCCAGATGTCCAGATCAGGGCGAATCATCGTGAGCGCCATCGGTAATCCACTGCCTGAGATCGATTTCGACAGGCAAACCAGATCGGGTTTGATTTCCGCTGGTTCAAACGAGAAAAAGGCGCCGGTGCGTCCGCAGCCTGCCTGTATGTCGTCAACGATCAGCAGGACGTCGTTGCGCCGACAGCATTCAGCGAGCCGCTGTAGCCATTCGAAGCCCGCAGTGTGCAAGCCGCCCTCGCCTTGCACGGTCTCCACGATCACAGCCGCAACCGAGGCGCGCTCGTCGGTCAACATCGAGTCGAGCACGGAGATCGTGTCTTCGTCCGGTCCGAGTTCGCCGTCGAACGGCGCGGTCAGCTGAAATTCCAGCGGAATCCCTGCAGATTCTCGCTTGGCGACGTTTCCACTCAACGCGAGCGCGCCGAGCGTCATCCCGTGGAATGCGTTGGTGAACGAAACAATGGTCTGGCGGCCCGTCACCTTGCGCGCCAACTTCAGCGCCGCCTCCACCGCATTGGTGCCGGTCGGGCCGGGGAACATGATCTTGTATTCCATCCCCCTCGGCCGCAGGATGACCTCATCAAATCGCTGCAAGAACGCGCGTTTGGCGCTGGTGGCCATGTCAAGCGAGTGCAGAACGCCATGCGATTGGAGATAGCTCACCAATGCCTGGATCATGGCGTCGTCGTTGTGTCCGTAGTTGAGACCGCCGGCGCCACTGAAGAAGTCGATGTACTCGCGACCGTTCTCATCCCAGATTGACGAGCCCTGCGCACGCGACCACACTGCGGGCCACGAGCGGATGTAGGAGCGAACGCCAGATTCCAGCGACTCAAACGCGTCCAGACCATTCATGGGCTGTGTGCTCGCGACCATGCCATGCACTCACAATCAGACGCCCCGCCGAGGCCTTTGTCAGTTCACTATGCCTGATCGCAAGGCTTGGCGTCACCCCATGCCGGCTTCTTCTCCCGCAAACCGGTGAAGAAGCCGACTCGCACTCTCCCCGGCAGAGTGGGTGAAAATGCCGACTCCCATCTCCACCCGTAGAGCAGGGGAAGATGCCGGCTCCCATCTCCACCCGTAGAGCAGGGGAAGATGCCGGCTCCGACTCCGATCTACCCCGCAGAGCGGGGGAGATGCCGAAGGCAGAGGGGGTCCGGCTAGCTGTGCCCGTTTTGCGAGTGCGCAGCGTGACCGTGGTTGCTGTGATCCATGTCGTGGGCGCAGTGGTCGGGCGCGGGCAGGTCGAGCGCCGGATTGTAGGCGAAGAAGCCCGCCGGACGCATCTTGAATCCACTGCGATGCACCGGCGCCACCGGCCAGTCCTCCGGTACGACAATGTGGTTCATCCCGACCGTGTACCAGAGCACCAGATCCTCATCGGCGATCTCGCGGTCAGCCGCGACCCAGGCCGGAATGCCCTGTCCAGGTTCGCTCTGGTTCGGGTAGTCGCCCGCCGGATACATCTCTGAGGCGTCATACGGCGTCACCCAGAGCTGTTTCTGCGTGAACTGCGCGCGCTGATAGACGGCAGATTCAGGGCCGGCCATCATCGCCACTGTCTCGCCCGGGACGAGCACATACGCCGGCGAGTGTCCGACATGGTTCACTTTGTTCCCGTTGGCGATGCGCCAGTGACGCGCAGAGGCCGAGTTGGCCACCCGCTCACCATCTGACTCGCTGATCAGCGGCTTGGCGACGGCCGTGAATGCGTTGTGGTACGGGTTCTCAGCACTCGCGGGCAGCGGCACGGTGTCGACCTCATAGACCGTATTGGTCCCGCCGTCAACTTCCATGTCCATGCGGAAGCAGAAGAAGTGCTGATGGATCGGCGCCGCCAGTTGCGGAGCGATCATGTGCCGCGTGATCTGCGGATCATCCGGTGCGGCGGCGATCGTCTGCACGATGCCCGTCGCCTTGATCTCCTGCTCCCACGAGCCGTCCGGGTAGAACATCCAGTAGAAGCCGTAGTCATAGTTGCCGACCGTGGCAATCGCCGAGACGACGAGTCGGCGGGTGCGGCGCACTTCCGAGACGGGAACGTCATCCTCGACTCGGGTGTGCTTCCAGCTGATCCCGAAGTCCTCCTCATGGATGCAGACGGCATTCTTGACGGTGCGCGATCCGCCGAACTCGTTCGTCACATGACCGTCCATGTAGAGGATCTCGCCCAGGCAATCGCAGCCCAGTTCGAGCGAGTTGGTCAATCGGCCCAATCCGCCGACCTCTCCAGAGTCGAAGGCGTTCTTGAAGTACTGCGTCGGCGAGGGGTCGCCGTAGGGCACGACCATCTCAGCCATTGACGCGCGGTAGCAGATCGGACGCAGCTCGCCGTCATCGTTGTAGGCGATCTGATGCAGGACCAGACCCTCGCGCGGATGCAGCGAGACGCGCATCTGCCATTTCTGCCAGGACAGCAGGTGCCCGTCGAGCGTGAACGAGACCCCGTCAGGCTGCACGATGTCGAGCGCCTTGAGGTCGTCACGCGGCGCGAGGTCGTTGTAGCGATAGTCGAGCGACGAGTCGGCGGGGGGCGGGCCAGGCTCATCGATCACATCAAGCACGCGACCCTCGACGAGGTCAACGACGGCCATCACATGCTCAATCGGCCGTCCGTAGCCGTTCGATTCCTCTGAATCGCGCAGGTACGAGATCGCCTTGAGCGTGCGGTGCTCGCGCTCCCACGCCGTGCCGAAGTTGCCGCCCGGCCAGGGGTCGATCTGGATCAGCTCGATCTGCTCGTCGGTGAATCCGCGAGACTTCATCGCCGCCAGCCAGCGGGCATCCGATCGAACAGCCTCCTCTGCGCGCCCGAACTCTTCCATGAGCGGGAACGGCTGGTGGCCGTCCAGCGGAGTCCAGCGCTCGACCGCCTCCGAGTCGAGGTCCACCACGCACTCCGCCGAGTCTCCTGACGCCACATCCAGCATCATCAGGAAGGCGCGCCGGGCGATCTGGTCGCCGCCGGAGTATGAGCGGACGACATCCTTGGCCGGCTCGTCCAGAGCGACAAGTGGGAATCGCCAGCCATCGCGCGGCTCGTGCGCCGCCGCAATCCGGGATGCCGCCGAAATCTCATCGGGAGTGAGCGGGTCAAGCGGATGTGTGACGCCAACAGGCGTCGCGGGTCGTGTCTGTGTGACCATGTGGAAGCTCCTGAATCTGTTCCGCCTTATGATAGGCGCACGTACACGAGAAATAAACTCCATCGCTAAGCATGCACTTGACATCTCCGTCGTGATCTGCCATGATCACCGCGTGGCGCAGCCCCCCCCCCGCCGCCGAGTGAATTTGAAAGGACGTAAACGAAACTCCAAGCCATCGCCCAGCAGTTTAGAAAGGAAACCAATATAATGACTTAGATCAATTATGCAGTTTTCAAACTACCAAACCACAAACAAACCACAAACAAACCACAAAAAGAAGAAAGCAAAGACACTAACATGGTAAGTTTTACTGTTCCGAGAATGCCTAGTCCTTGTGACTTTGACGCGAATCGTTGCCTACAAGCGAAAGGGGTGATGATGCAATATCTCAGAGAGCGTTGGGCTGATGATAGTGATACTGCTACCAGCTCTGACAGCATTAGGCGCGCTGCGCGTACGCTGCGTCTTTGCGAGAAGTGTCCTATGTCAGACCCGTCCGACCCTGAGCATCCGGCAATTATTAAAGCTGAAAATATTCTCTGGAAAGAGAGTGATGAAGATGTCATCTAAAGTGGCACCCAGATTAGTGCCCGTCGAATTACTTCGCGAAGCGATTCTCATTGTGCTCGAAGACTTGGGAGGTGAAGCGCGTTGTAAAGCTGTGGTCGATAAAGTCGGTTGGCTGCTGTCCCGTGATCTAAGCAGTTACGATCGAAGGCAATTGCAATCCGGCGCAATTAGTTGGGAAGCGCGTGTGCGATCGTGCGGACGGAAGCTAGGACTGGATGGAGTCCTGGCATGGCACGGTGTTTCCCATGGCGTTTGGCGTCTGGCTGAGTAGTGACGAAACAGGTACGGACCGGGCCACCAGCTCCTCTGGTGACTGGTCTGGCTCGAAGCTAGACAGCCTCGATGATCGTGCTGATGCCCATGCCGGCGCTGATGCGCTGGATCGGTGCGTCCATTGGGCATTTGGAGGTTCGCAATGTAACTCATAGAAGTGGCGCGGAGGGTATCCTCCGCGCCACTCACCTACCACTGAAGATCACTTCTCGATGATGAGCGAGAGCCGCCTCGTCGGGACGAAACTTCTCCGGTAACCGCAACGGTTGACCTGAGTAGCGCGTGAAGCTTGCCGCAGCCCACTCTGATGTTTCGGCCGCCAAGCTTGGCGCCAAGACAAGGCGCATGCCCTCGTCAAATGTGATCAAGCCGCGGTCGAATGCGCGATCGTGGAGCGCGTTCAGGCAGAGGCCATTTCGCGGATTCAAGCGATGGTTGGGATCGTCCGCCCAAGGGATGATGTGACTCGCGACGAGAAGTCGCGGTTCCGCCAGGCCAGTGACGCAGCAGCGGCGTTGATAGGCGCTCAATACGGCCGCTCGAAACAGCGCCTGCCCTCTGCGCACTTTGGTCTCGGTAACCACATCCTCGCCGACTGCCACGGGCAGAGGTTCATCGCCTGCCGACGGCTCCGCGCCAAGCTGCTCGTTCGCCTCCGCGATCGCATTTGCGGTTGCCGACCAATCCGCCTGCAACTCCGCCCACACCTCGTGATCCGCCGTTGAGGCGTTGCGCAGACCGGATCGCTCAAGTGAATCGTCGAGACTTGCCAGATTCGTCAATTTCATCGCGAGCGCGGAGGGCGTCCGATCCAATAGCGCTGCGTGCTGGATGATCTGCTGGTTGCGCCGATGAAGCTTCCCGAAGGGCAATCGCAGATAGAGGCCAAGCGCGACCAGCAGTTCATCTCGCGTCCAAGGTCGGCGTTTGGCGGGCATGGACGTGTCCCCACTTGCGCTGGTTCGCTGTTCTATACCAGGATGTAGGAGCGAGGTGAACCATGCCAACTCAACTAGATCTGATCTGTGCGCTTGACGAGCATTGGCTTCGGGACGATGTTGTCTGGCTCGCGAAGCGCATCACATGGCGAGATCTTGACGAGACTGAGGAATGGCTGGGCCGGATAGAGATTCCGACCAAGTTCTTCCGTATCTTGACCGACGCTCAGCGTGGAATCCCCGATCGGACGATTCCGGTGACCGTTGAATCCCACGATTCCATCGGTTACGCCAGTCCGAAGTTGGTGCGCTCGAAAGCGTTTCTTGAGTGGAATGTGGAGGGTGCAACCACTAGTTCAGACGGGATTTGCGGAGCCTTCGCGATCTTCGCAGCGATCCCTTATGGAGAGGATCATCGGCTGTGGTGTTGGATTTGCGAGACTATCGCCGAGGAAGAACATGCCGAGGGGATGTTCAGTATGTGGGCTCCGCCAGCTAGCGCCTACATTCGAGTTGGTGCAGGGGTACCGCAACCGATCGCGCATTGAGCTCCTCTATCGAGACACAAAGGGGGCGGACCCACTGGGCCCGCCCCCTTTGGCTTTGCCTGTGCCTCAAGGGCTAGACAGCCTCGATGATTGTGCTGATGCCCATGCCGGCGCCGATGCACTGCGTGGCGAGACCGTACTGGCCGCCGGAGCGCTTCAGCTCGCGCGCGACGGTGGTGACCAGGCGGGTGCCGGTGGCGCCCAGCGGGTGACCGATGGCCAGCGAGCCGCCGTTGACGTTCACCTTGTCCATGTCGATGCCGAGTTCCTTGACCGACGGGATGACCTGCGCGGCGAAGGCTTCGTTGAACTCGACGCGGTCGATCTCCGAGGCGTCGATGCCCGCGTGCGCCATGGCCTTGCGGGTCGCCGGGATCGGGCCGAGGCCCATGACCTGCGGCTTGACGCCGCCGACGCCGAAGCCCGCGATGCGGGCCAGCGGCTCGAGGCCGAGCTCGTCCGCCTTGCGCTCGCTCATCAGCAGTGCGGCGGTGAAGCCGTCGTTGGTCGGGCAGCTGTTGCCCGCCGTGATGCGGATTTCGCTCTGCGTGTGGGAGACGGTGCCGCGCACGGTGCGCAGTCCGCTCAGACCCTCGAAGTTGGTGCCGGGGCGGAAGCCCTCGTCAACCTCAACCACGCGCTTGTCGCCGCGCTCGTCGAGCAACAGGTTGCCCTCGTTGTCAAAGACCGGCAGCTCAACCTCGATCGGGACGATTTCGCCCTGGTAGAAGCCGGAGGCCAGCGCCTCACCGTACTTGCGGTGCGACTCGACCGCGAACTCGTCCAGCTCTTCACGAGAGATGCCGTACATCTCGGCGACGTTCTGGGCGGTCTGCAGCATTGAGGTGACCGGCGAGGAGTCGAGAATCTCGTCCGGAATCGGCACCGAGAAGTCGAGGCCGTGCGACGGAGCCAGGTTGCGCTGGTGTTCCGTCATGTTGTGGCGGTCCTGGTTGAACTCGGTGATGCGGGTTGGTTCCGCGCCACCGCCGCCGCCGAGCTGGCGGCCCATGCGCTCGACGCCGAGCGCCACGCCGACGTCAATCGCGCCGACCATGATCTCCTGCGCGACGCGGTGCATGGTCTCCATCGAGGAGCCGCACTGGCGGTTGGAGTCAAAGGTGCAGACGGACTCGGGCAGGCCGGCCAGTCGCACGATGTGGTTGGCGCCGATGCCGGCGAGCTCGGTTACGCCGCCGACGCAGCCCATGCCGACGTCTTCAATGTCATGCGGGGAGAGCTGCGGGTAGCGGCCCAGCAACTCCTGGAGCACCTGGACGCCAATGGTGTCAAGGCGGGTCGCCGTAAACGCGCCGCGTCCGCCACGCGCAAAGGCGGAGCGAGCGCCGTCCACGATGACGACATTCTGCATTTCCATCGTTCGATTTCCTCTCTGAGGCGCACGCGCGCCAACTAACTGAATGGTCACCTTGCAGTGTAGCGCGTTCGCAATCGCAACCTGCGCCACTCGCGCAACTCGCCGCGCGAAGCGGAGGAGATGCTGAAAGCCTGTCCTGGCTTGAACAGGGGGTTGAGGAGGTCGAGGCGAGCGACTCGGGCGACTATTGCCATTCCCAAGCCTCAGAGTGAGATCAACCTCCTGCCTCTACACCAGCGCCCACAGTTTCCGGACCAGCCGCTCAACCTCTCTGAGGTAGTCCTGCACATCCTCACGATCGAGCCAGGCTTCATAGAAATTGGTGTGCAACGACTCAGCGAGGCCGAATGCGACGCGGATGTCGCGGTCGCCGGTTTCGCGGACCACTAGCCGCACGGTCCTCCAGAGGTCGCCGTGGCGGCTGTGCTCCAGGCCGCGTGACTCTGCTACCGCCTTGACTGCGGTCGCTGCCGCTCCCCAAGCCTTCTCGGATGCCTGCTTGATGTCGTCTTCGGCGAGGTGGAAACGGGCCTTGCTCAAGTACTCGGCGCTGAGTTGGCTGTAGGGGTTGGTTTGCGCGGTGGTCATGGACTCAGCATATCTTTCTGTCCACTCTTGTCTTCTCCCGCGCTGTCGGCGTCACGCGGTACATCTGCCGTAGCGTCAGGTTGATCGTAGTCGTCACGGGAAGTCGCCGATCTTATGAGGCGCCTGGGCAAAGCGCGATCGATACGACCGCCTCCTCCACCTGACTCTCGGCCGATTCGAGTTCTGATGTGAACTCGGAAAGGTAGTTTGCAGTCGGCGAGGAGTAAGTCAATTCCAGGTATTGAGCAGCCCGGGACATGTGGGCGAGTGCGTTGGCCATCTCCTGCCGCGCCAAATCGCAGAAGTATCCATGATCGCTGAGATCGTACCATTCTCGAAGACGGTTGGTGTAGACATTGACGTCCTCGCTGTAGCTTCGATATCCTCTCACAGCTGTAGCTGACGTACTGGTGTCGATGTCTCTGAGGCGTTCTGCGTAGTGCACGAGCGCCTCCAGACCGTTTGCCATGAATTCCGCGACCGTCATATCTTCGGTCATATTCCAGAACTGTCCGGAGTCATTCTGGTCCCCGCCCGAGCGCAATGCCGGGAGAGCCGCGTGAACGGTACTGGTTGCCAGGGCGAAGGCCACATTGTCTACTGCGGAGTCGGTGAGCTTCCACTGCACGACGCCGAGCACATTGCCGCAAATGTCCAACAACGGACCACCGCTATTGCCTGGATTCGCGGCGGCGTCCGTGCGGATCTGCGTCTGACTGTTCGATCTGATCACTTCGGAGACGATGCCTTGCGCAATGCCCGCCGAAAGCGTCGAATGACCTCGTCCGTAACCGACCACCAACGTGGACGCTCCGAGTTCAGGGGTCTCGGCCCAGCTCATAGCGGGCCAGCTGCGTTCTGTTGAAAGCAGTGCCAGATCAAGGTTCTTATCTGTGCCCACGACGGCTGCAGTTACGTTGAGATGTTCGTTGCGCAGCGTCACCTGAGCCACATGTTCGACGACGTGCTCCGCGGTGATCCATTCGCCGTCGCCGATCGAGAAGGCAGTTCCGCATCCCGTGCTTGAGCAGACTTGTGCGATGCTGGCGGACACCTCCGCCGCGACGCTTTCTGGAGTGCATGACGGTGTTGAGTCATTCGATACAGTTGCCTGTGGCTCAGGCTGTGGTTGCGGCAACGTTGTAGCCGCCTGAGATGGGGCGCTGCTCCCGGATGTCAATTGGAGCGGGGTGCTCGATAACCAGCGATCGAGCGGGGCGTCAGCCGGTAAGAAGCGGCCTGATGGCAATTGGCGCTCTCCCCACGATCCGTCTTGATGGAGTTGTTGAATGGCAAACTCAGTACGGCCATTGGCAATTCGGCGCGCGGCTATACGGATGGTCAGGCCTGCGGACGACTCCATCTGTTCGACTGAGTCGCTTGCGTCGCCGATGGTGACCATCGTGCTGGCTAGCCAACGCCCAACCGTAGGATCAGACGGAAAGAAGCGACCTCTTGGCAGGATGCGGTCGTTCCAACTGCTTGCTCCCTCGCCGTCCTTCTTTGTTTGCAGCGCAAATTCGATTCGGTCGTCAGCGTGGCGCTGCGCGTTGATTCGCACATCCACGGTGTCTGGGTCTTGTGCGCGAACCGTGATCAGTAGGAATGAGGCAGCAAACAGTAAAGCCAGTGAAAACTTCAGTCCAATCGAGAACCCAGTCGCCCAAACGATAGGACGAGGTCCACAGTCAGCGCGATCCACGTCCGCAACATTCATACCAACGGCTCGACCACGCCGAGGTAAATGACTCATGAGCCGAAGATCGTTCCCACTGAGCAGCGGAAGCCCGGCAGTACGTCCAGGCCGTCCAACTCGCCGTCCTCGCCTACGACCGCCACTGCTGCCCCTGCTCGATGCAGATCCATGCTGCGATCCTCTGGATGCACGGCCCAGACCAATCGGACGCCGGAGCTCAGCCGCATCCGCGCCTTGTTGAAGACGTTGTCAGGATCATCGCTGGGGGACACGATTTCGACCACGAGCTCAGGGACAGCCTCGGAGAACGTCGTGGCTCGCGCGCCAAGCGGCATCTGTTCGGCAGAGATGAATGCGATGTCTGGCTCGCGTACAGTGTCAGGATTGCGCTCGAGCAACACTCCGGCGTCTGAACCGATCAACGTGCCGAGGCGGCCTGGCGCGATGAAGTTGCCCAAGTGACGCCCCAAGGTCATGACGATCTTTCCGTGCTCCACTCCGGTAGACAGGGTTTCGCACAACACCCCTCGAATCAGTTCGCCTCGGACGCCTTTGCTATGCAGGCGCTGTAAATCGTCGGCGGTCAGCAGCCTGGTCTCGGTCGTCATTTCCTCTTGGTCTCTCTTCGCGTCAGAGTACAGTCCGCCGAGCCGAAGGTTCTGCGGAATACCACTGGTAGCTCAATATACGCGTCGCGCCGGACCCCTGAGGAGCCCGGCGCGGCGGATTGGTCTTGCGACGGTCCGAGGTCTATACCTCGAAGTTGTAGACCTTGGCGGCGTTGCGCTGGAGGACGTTGAGCAGGTCTGCCTCGGGCAGCACGCTGAGGACTTCCTCGACGTGCTCCTTCGGGTTGCGGGCGACGCTGTTCGGGCCCGGCGACATTGAGGTCGGGTGCGGGAAGTCCGTCTCGAAGAGGAAGTTCTCGGAACCGAACGACTCGATCGCCTTGAGCACCGAATCCTCTTCGAACCAGAAGCAGCCGTAGCACTGGCGCTTGAAGTACTCGGAGGGCAGCAGGTCCATCTCAGGGTGCTCTTCGCGGCAGCCGGAGTTGAGCCACTGCCAGTCCATCGCCTCGAGCAGGTAGGGAATCCAGCCGACGCCCGACTCGACCGAGACGACCTTCAGCTCCGGGAATCGGTGGCACATGCCGGAGAGGATCACATCAAGGATGGCGTTGGAGTTGTCGAGGAACAGCTTCACGGTCGACTTGGCGTAGGCGGCCTGGCGGCCGTTGTCGACGGTCACGTTGCGCAGCTCGGTCAGGTCGCCGGAGCCGATATGGAAGTTGATCGACAGGCCCATGTCCTGCGCCTGGCTCCAGAGCGGGTCCCAGTGCCGCTCGGTGATGCGCGGCAGACCGAAGGTGTGCGGCTGGTTGGTCATCAGGACGCCGCGGTGTCCGCGGTCGTAGGCGCGCTGCATCTCGTCAACGCAGGCCTGCACGTCCCAGAACGGCATCGCCATGATCGGAATAAAGCGCGACGGCTCGACCGAGGTCCACTCCACGAGGAAGTCGTTGTAGGCGCGCACGCAGTCGAGGCGCAGCTCGTCGTCGGTCATCTGCAGGAAGTTGCCGGAGCCGAAGCCGCCGACGTTCGGGTAGACGACCTGGGCGTGCATGCCGTATTCGTCCATGCGGCGCAGGCGCTCATGGATTTCCCAGCTGCCGTGGTCGGCTTCCTTGAGGCTGGGCGGGTGATTCGGCGGCGGCGTCTTCCAGCCAGCCATCGCGGCGCCGGCGGTGGGCATGAACTTCTTGCCGCCCATCACCCAGCGGTCCTCGTTGATCTCCGGGTCGAAGATCACGTGCGGGACGAGGTCGCCCCACTTCTGCGTGGAGATGCGGTCGGTCCACAGCGTTTCCGGTTCGGAGACGTGGGTATCGGAGTCGATCACCTTGATGCGGTCGCAGATCATTTCAGTCATGGCGGGTCCCTTCAGGCCGAGTGCGGATCGAGATGTAAGCAGGTTAGCACTTCAGGGATCCATTCGAGTGCGCGGCGGTGGTTGCGGGCTGCCGTATCCTGCCGTTAGTTCGCAAACTCGAAACAAATGGATGTGACGAGCCCGACAGCTACGACAACAGATGACATGTCCGATCCCGCGCTCGCGATTGAGGATCAGCGCCCGCTAGGGATCGATCTGCCGGTTCGCTTGAAGCGGCTCATCATCGTGGGCGCGATGTTGGGCATGTTCATGGCGGCGCTCGAACAGAGCGTCGTCAGCCCGGCGATGCCGCAGATCGTCTCCGACCTGGGCGGACTCGAGCTCTATCCCTGGCTCGTGCAGGCCTTCATCATGGCGCAGGTCGTGACGATCCCGATCGCGGGCACGTTGAGCGACATGTTCGGTCGCAAGCCGGTGCTGTTGAGCGGGCTGTTTGTCTTTCTGTTCGGCTCTGCGCTCTGCGGGTTCACGCCGGGCATCTACGAACTGATCGCGTTCCGCGCCGTGCAGGGAGTCGGCGCGGCGATCTTGATGACGGCCACATTCTCCGTGGTGGGCGACCTCTATGCGCCCGCCCAGCGGGGGCGCTTCATCGGAGTGTTCGGCGGTGTCTTCGCATTGAGCAGCCTGATCGGCGCGCCCCTGGGCGGCGTCTTGACGGAGGCGCTGAACTGGCGCTGGGTGTTCTGGGGGATGTTGCTGCTGGGGCCGCCGGTCTTCCTCGTGATCGCGTTAAAGATGCCCTGGCTGCGACCGCCCAAACGCAAGGTTCAGATCGATGTCGCCGGCGTGGTGATGCTGTCGCTGATGCTGATTCCGGCCATGGTGTCGCTCAGCCTGGCCGCGACCTGGGGTTGGCTCACGCCGCAGACGCTGTTGCTCTTTGCGGCATCGCTGGTCGGACTCTTCCTGTTTATTCGAGTCGAGCGCCGCGCCGCGCAACCAATCCTGCCGCTGCCGCTGTTCCGCATTCCCACGATCGCGACGACGGCGGTCGTCAACTTCTTCATCGGCGTGGGGATGATGGGCGTCTTCGTCTACCTGCAATTTTATCTTCAGATCGGCCTCGGAGTGGATGCAGCGACGGCTGGCATCGTGATGGGTCCGATGATCCTCGTGTCGGTTGCTGGCTCTGTGGTCTCTGGTCAGATCATGTCGCGCACCGGACGCTACAAGCTGCTGGCGGTCAGCGGATCGCTGATGATGTTCGCGTCCATGTTGCTGCTCTCGACGATGACACGAGAGACGACCATTCTTGGCGTGCTGGGGCGGATGTTCTTGTTTGGAGCCGGGATGGGTTTGATGATGCCGGTGATGTCGATCGCGTCTCAGAATGCGGCGCCTCAGCGCTATCTCGGGATCGTGTCCGCCGTCACGCAGTTCTTCCAACAAGTCGGCGGCGTGATCGGCATCGGCGTGATCGGCGCGCTCTTTAACGTGCGGTTGGCGCAGGGCCTCATGGAGCGATTAACGCCTGATCTGGTGGAAAAGATTGAGCCGGAGAAGCTGGTCGATCCGCTCTTTCGCGAGTCCCTGCTGACGGATCTCGGTCCTGAGATCTGGTCCGTAGCCGAGCCGCAAGTGCAAGCTGCTGTGGCGACGGCAATCACGGATAACTTCCTGCTTGCCGCCGCGATCGTGTTCATCTCCGTGCTCGCCATCTTGCGGATGAAGGAGATTCGACTGCGCGGCACTGATGCGATGCCGTCGGTCGGCGTGGAGCGCCCTGATCCCGGCCAGAACTCAGGCGTCGACAGCCAGGCGCAGCCGATCAGTAATGGCGCGACGGCCGCGGCCGCCTACTACGACAGTTTGGTCAGAGCACTGCCCATGCGGGAACAGCATCGGCCCGAGTCGACATATCGAGCCGAGAGCGTGAATGGATCGCATGCGACCAGTCAGCGGCGAGCGGTGATTGCGGCTGGAGCGGTCGGCGCTGGCATCGGACTGCTGTGGTCAATGTTGAACAGGTCGGACCGCAGCTAAGCAGTGAACCCAGTCTCGCCTAACCAGTCTCACCGCTGACGCCGAATTCCGAGGCAACCACTGCGAATGCCTCGTCAGAGGCTTCGAGGGTGCGGGCGACATCCTCATCGTCAAGCGCCGTCGATAGGAAGCCGTTGTGGAACGGGTGCAGGTAGACGCCACGATCGGCGAGCTCGGAGGCAAACCGGTAGGCCCGAGGCGCTGTCCGCTTCGAGAAGTCGTCGCCATCGAACAGCATCAGCGGAATCTGGACTGGTCCGGTCTGTCGGATGCCGACGCCGTGCGAGTCGGCGGTCTGCTGCCAGCCGTCGCGGAGGGCGTTCCCGATTCGCTCCATGTGGGCGATGCCACCCGTCTCTTGCAGGGTGGTGATGGTGGCGTAGGCGGCGGCCATGGGCGCGCCTGTGAACCAGTAGGAGCCGGTGGCGAAGGTTGCCGCCACCGATTCGGCCAGGCTGCCGCGTCCCATCAGCGCGGAGATCGGATGACCGTTGCCAATCGCCTTGCAGTAGACGCTGAGGTCCGGGTCGACGCCAAGCGGCGCCCAACTGCCGGCGAGGTCGAGGCGGAAGCCGCCTCGCACATCGTCGAGGATGAGGACGATGTCGTTGGCGTCACAGAGGTCGCGCAGTCCCTGAGCGAATTCTGTGGTCGGCATTTCCTGGTCGTAGCCGACATCGTGTCGGAAGGCCGAGACCATGATGCCGGCGGCGTCGCCCTCAGCCGCATCAAGCGCAGCCCGGACCGAGCCGAGGTCATTGAACTCGTATTCAATGGTTCCTTCGGCGGATTCTTCAGGGCCGTTTGCCGTCCAGGTCGGAGATGCGCCGTGATAGGCGCCTCGCGCTCGAAGAATTGAGTGCTTGCCTGTCGCCGTGCGAGCGACCGAAGCGGCGTAGACGGTGGCATCGGTGCCGTTCTTGGCGAACCAGGCCCAGTCGGCCCACGGCGTGATGTCAACGAGCAGCTCTGCTAACTCCACCATCTGTTCGGAGGGACCGTTCATGCAGTCGCCCGCGTCCTGAACCTTCGCTGCCGCGCGGTCAACGGCTGCGTGCCGATAGCCGAGCAGGATCGGACCGTAGGCGCACATGTAGTCGATGTACTCGTTGCCATCGACGTCCCAGAGGCGCGATCCCTCGCCGCGAGCGAAAAACTGCGGGAAGTTATCGGGCAAATACGCGGCGTTCTGGTGTCCGTACATGCCGTTTGGGATCACGGCGCTCGCTCGCTCGCGCAGGGCCTGGTCCGCGCTTCGTTGACGTTCGAGGCTCATCTGACTCCGCTTTTCATGCCCACCCGGCGCGCGCTCTGGCAAGCGCCACGTCCGTTGGAGATGTCCGTTGGAGCGAAGTCTAGCCGCTCACCGATAACCTGCAGGCATGTCCGACATCGCGCCTGCGCCCGGTCAACCATTCGCCCAGTACGAATCGCATCCGTTGGTGGAGGCGGCGCGCGAACTGCAGCCGTTGATCCGCGACTGCGCGGAGCAGATCGAGGCATCCGGACGCGTGCCGCCCGCACTGATTGCGGCGCTGACTGAGCGCGGCCTCTTCCGACTCAATCTTCCCGCTCGAAGCTACGGTGAGCAGGCGCATCCGCTGGTGGTGTTTCACGTCATCGAAGCGTTGGCGCATGCCGACGCGTCAACGGCGTGGGTCGTAATGATCGCGACGGAGGTTTCGCTGCTGGCCGCTTACCTGCCGAACGCGGTGTTGAGCCAGATGATTGGCGGCGAAGAGCCGGGCGGGCCGAGCTGTCGGATCGTGGGCTCGTCGCGTGTGATGACGACTGCCGCGCCGGACGTGGAGGGGTATCGCCTGAGCGGCAGATTGAACTTCGTCAGCGGCGTTGAGCACGCGACGCACATCGTGGCGACCTTCCGCGACGCTGATGATCAGGTGCGGTTCGCCCTGTTGCCGCAGCGCGCGGGCAGGGTGATCGAGACGTGGGATGCGATGGGATTGCGCGGGACGGGCAGTCACGACTGGGAGCTGCGCGACGCCTTCGTGCAGAGCGCCCATACGTGGGCGGCACTCGGACCGATCGGCGCTGAGGGTCCGCAGTGGCGCGTCCCCGACCGATCGCTGGTGGCCTGGATTGCGAACGCGGGACACGCCATCGGCGCCGCGCAAGGCGCGCTCGACGACCTGGCGGAAACGGCGTCACAGGCGACCACCGGCGACTCGTCATCGCTGCGCGAGCGTGAGCCATTCCGCCTGGAGTTTGCCCGGGCGCAGGCAGAGGTCGCCGCGGCGCGGGCGTTCGTGCAGGAGGCGTGGTCGAGAGCCTGGTCGTCTGTGGAAGCGGGCGGTGATCCTGATCCGCAGCTATTGGGTCGTTGTCGGCTGGCGAACGTACATGCCGTGCATGCCTGCGTTAATGCCGTCGAGCGGCTCTTTCGCGTGGGCGGGACCAACGCAGCGCGCCGCAGCTGGACACTGGAGCGTCGTTGGCGCGACCTGCAAACGGCGCGCCAGCACGGCGCCGCGCTGGAATGGAACTTCGATGCCGGCATTCGCCCCAGGCTCGGCCTGCCGCCTCGAGCAGCGCGCTGAAGCATTTTTCCGATCTGTTCACCACCAGAAATTATGCTCGACGAATCTCAAGTCACGAACGAACACGTGAATCGCGCTCGCGACGACGAACAGGACAAAACAGCACCAACTGATCGTGCGCCCACGACTTTCCGGGAGCGTGAGCAGCCCAGACACAAGGACGACGACGCTCATCGGCCAAAACCATAATGTGATCTCATACTCCAGCGAAGGAAAGTCAACCGGAGGCACGAGTATGAGCCACATTGAGTGGTACAAGGCAGTGGCGCCCACCGCAATCAATGCGATTCCTGTCAACAGTCTCGGGTTGACGCCGATCCACCGTGGTAACGACAACATGGCCGCATCCTTTCCCTGGCGCCGTTCAGAACTGGTACCAGTATCTTTCGAGCGGGATCAGGAACATCCAGTGCACGGCCGCTGCGGCGATCAGGAGCTTAAGCGCATACCATCTGCGATTCGCGGCCGGCAGCGCGTATGATCCCATGATGACGACGAGACCGGAGAACAGCAGTAGCTGCAAGCGCGTTTGCCAATGAGTATCGAAAAATACGTATGGATATGGATACAACCATGCCAACACGAACGCGGCCCAGCCGAGGATGATGACTCCAGCGCCGTATCGCCAATCGTCCCTGGGCCCAATCTTGCCGATCGCTTCAGTCAATCGCTGTTTCATGTCACTCCTCGAATCGATCGTGTTGCGCCGGCGATGGGTCTGCAGGAGAGCACCTGTAGTCCCGTCGCCCGAATGTGAATCACGGGAAGCATTCCCCGCGAATGTTGACGCGCGCCCCGAGGCTCGAAAGATCATCCGGCCCGCGTTTTGAGTATGCCTGATAGGAGTGGGTGCAGTGATATCCTCCGCCGGCCAGCATGGTTAACATCACACTGGTTTCCAACTTGAGTTCGTCCAAATTGCCGAGCCACGGAATATCGTTCCTTCCTTCAATCGAAGGCGGAGACACTCCATACGTCGTTGAGGGGTCACTGGTTCCCTCGTGGAGGGCGCTCGTCGTGTTCAGTGTGGGGTAGGTCAGACTGATGAGGTTCACCGATGTGGATGTATACCCCCAGGTACCGCGGACATCCGACTGGATTCGACCGCTGGGCGCTAAGCCGTAGACACCGATCCGGGCTCGCGCGATGGAAGTTCCGGATGATGCGCCAGGAAGGGCGGCATCAACGAACAGATTGGCTTGAGCCGCTCGCGCCCCGGCTGCTGACAACGCAATCCTGGTATTGACGCGGAGGTGGCGGCAGGCTCCTGACGGAGTGACTTGAGCAACGGTTCCATCGGCGCCGGCGTCGGCGCTGACCTGAATCGTGCATGTGCCCACCGCGGCTGATGGCGAATCCGAAGTGGAAGAGTCGTTCGATCGAACCGTGGCAGTCAATGCGCATTTGCCGGATGGCGCCTTGGATCGCCTGACGATTTCCTCTCCGGCCGCCGTGTCGTCCGGATCGATCACGATATTGATGCTGGGCAACCCTGCACAGGGATGCGTGGTGCTGATAACGGGATCTTCGGTAACGGGCTCTGGTGTGGCCTCGGAGCTGTCAACGAGGAACGTCGCGGCTACAGCAGTGAGAATGACGATTGCCGCAGTCGTCGCGAGCCGGGTCGGCGAGGAGGCGTTGAGAATCCATCTCATCTCGGTCCTCCATGCTCCAACTGGTTTCGGACGATGCCGGGAGCTGTTGTGTCGTTCTCCTCTCCTTCGGCTCCTGGGTCCGCTCACCGTACGCCTCCAGGATCGGACTTTCAAGAGATCGTCTGAGCGGATTCAGTGCTCGGACGCGTGACATAACCCGCATTTCCGCGTCCGTGCGGGAATATCGGCGACGGCGGTTATCCTGCGAACGACTCAGCTGACGATATGGGAGCGCAGATGCCCGGACCCCTGGATGGAATGGTGGTGCTGGATTTGACCACGGCAGTGGCCGGTCCATATGCGACGAAGCTGCTCTCTGACTACGGCGCGCGCGTAATCAAGGCGGAGCCGCGCGGTGGCGATCCGTCGCGTCGCTTTGGACCGTTCCCTGACCACAAGCTCAACCTTGAGGCCTCAGGGCTGTTCATGCATCTAAACACGAACAAGCAGTCTATCGTGCTCGATCCGCACACCGACGACGGCGCCGCGACGGTGCGTCGGCTCGCGCAGATGGTCGATGTGGTGGTGGAGGATCTGCCGCCGGGCGAAGCGGAAACGGCGGGCTGGGGTTGGCATACGCTGCATGCCATCAATCCGAAGCTGATCCTCTGCTCGATCACGCCGTACGGACAGACTGGTCCCTATCGCGACTACCGCGGCAGCGAACTGACGATGCAGGCGATCGGCGGGCCCCTGCATGCAACCGGATCGGCTGATCGTGAACCGATCAAGATGGCGGGTCACTATGCCAACTATCATGCCGGCGCTTCGGCGGCGTTCGCCATCCTGCTGGCGCTGAGGCGTAGCAGCAGTGACGCGCAATCTGGCGACTGGATCGACATATCGCTCTATCGCTGTCAAGTGGGCTGTCGCGACCGACGCACGATTCAGTTAGTCGCGGCGGAGTACAGCGGATTCGCGCCCGGCCGCGCGAGACCGCAGCGGCGATTGGTGGGCTTCGGGATCTACCCGTGCGCCGACGGGTTCGTCAACATCATGGGCGCAGGCACGCGAATGCCGAGATTGCTGCGCTGGGTTGGGCGTGCGGATCTGCTGGAACACGAGGACTTCCTGGCGGGACCGCGTCCCGGCTCTGGGTTCGGCGCGCGAGTTGACGAAGCGGTGGAAACGCACCTCGCGACGATCTCCAAGGTGGATGCCGTCGCGCAGGCGCAGGAGGCAGGACTGCTCGCCGGAGCGGTGATGACGGTTGCAGACGTACTCAATGATCCTCAGCTCGCGGCGCGAGACTGGTGGCATCAGATTTCGCACTGGCACGGAACGCCGTTGCCCTATCCCGGATTTCCGTTTCGATTGAGCGAATCTCAGCCGCCGCGTCCGAAGCGCTCGCCGAGACTGGGCGAGCACTCGCGGGTGGTGCTCGACTACACGCCGCCCGATCCGACCGAGAGCGCTCAACATACCTTGCCGCCCGGTCCGCTGAGCGCGCTGCCGCTGCCGTTGGAAGGCATTCGCGTGGCGGCGGTCACGGTGGTCTGGGCCGGCCCTCATGTGACGCAACTCCTGGCGGAGTGGGGCGCTGACGTGGTCAATGTGGAGCCGGTCAATCGGATCCAGCCGTACACTCGCGGCGCTGAAAACGCGCCGACGCGTGAAGCGATGCTGCGCGGCGCTGAGCTGGGTGTGCAGCCGCAGTATCCCGATTGCGAGCCTGGCGCCGAGCCCTGGAATCGTTCCGCATCATTCAATTCCCACGCTCGCAATAAACGCTCGATGACCTGCGATGTGATGTCGCCTGAGGGACGAGACGCGTTTCTCAAGTTGATTGCTGAGTGCGATGTACTAGTCGAAAACAACGTGCCGACCACGATTGCCAAGGCAGGCATCGGCTATGAGGAGCTGCGAGAGATCAATCCGCGCCTGATCATGTTGCGCATGCCAGCCTTCGGCCTGGAAGGTCCGTACGCCAACTATCGGGCGTTCGGATTGCACGTTGAGGCGATGGTGGGTCATACGCATCTGCGCGGCTATCCGGACCAGGGGCCGGAGAGCATCGGCGAAACCCTGGCCAGCGACGGTCTGTCGGGCGTACAGGGCGCGGTTGCGGTGCTGATGGCCTTGCGAGAGCGCGAACGCACCGGCCGCGGACAGATGATTGAGATGCCGCTCAATGAGGGGTTCATCCCGACGTTGGCGGAGTATCTCTTCGAGTATTCGATGAACGCGATCAATCCTCCACCGCAAGCAAATTTCCAACCGTGGCACGCGCCGCACGGGGTCTATCCCTGTCATGGAGAAGACCAGTGGATTGCCATTGATGTAACTTCAGACGGCGACTTCGTGGCGCTCTGTGACGCATTGGCGGCAGGGCCGGGCGAGGCGGCGGTTCAGTCCGAGCTGGCGCACGCCGCGCTTGACACGCGCTTCTCGACCACGTCAGCGAGACGTCTGCATCTGGAAACGTTGGAAGCGCTCATTCGTCGCGAGACGGTGATCTGGAACAAGGAAGACCTGTTCCACAAGCTGCAGGCGGCAGGCGTCTGCGCCGCACCGCTCAACGACCCGTTCGATGCTCTCTCTGATCGCCACCTGCGCGAGGTCGAGTTCTTTGAGCAGATGACCGTCGAAGGTGTCGGAACGCACCGCTATCCGGGTTTGACATTCACGATGAGTCGGACGCCGAACCACTTACGCACGCCGCCGCCGACGCTGGGCGAGCACAACCATGAGATCTACTGCGAACTACTTGGCTACGAGCAATCTGAGTTCGAAGCGTTGCAGTCCCAGGGGTTGGTCGGAACGGCCTACCCTGCGGACCTGCTCCCCAATCACCTTCACCAAGCGGCAACGACATCGGAGGATTAGCGATGACCAGACTGGATCCTCAGACCTACGACACGCTGGATGACGCGCAGAGCGTCCTCTGGCAAAACATTACAACGGGGCCGCGAGGTAATCCTGATCGTGAGCATGGCGGTCTGGCCGGCGCAGACGGCGCGCTGATCGGTCCGTTCAACGCGCTGTTTCAGTCGCCGGAGATTGGTGATGCGATCCAGCAGCTGGGCGCGGCCATCCGCTATCAGACCACGCTGCCTTCCGACCTGCTTGAGGTTGCGATCTGCACGATGGGTGGGCATTGGCGAGCCAACTTCGAGTTTTGGGCTCATGCCCGACTGGCGGGCAACGCTGGCGTTTCGAACGACGCGATCGATGCGATTCGCGATGGCGGACAGCCAGACTTCGGCAACGAAGAGCAGCAGACCGTTTATCAATTCGGTCGTGAGCTGATTAACAACCAGCGGGTGTCGGACGAGACCTACGCGGCGCTCAAAGGCATGATCGGCGAGCGTGGCGTGTTTGAGGTGGCATCGGTGATGGGCTATTACGCGCTGGTCTCGATCGGACTCAACACCTTCAACGTCGCGATGCCGCCTGGCGTTGAAGCGCCATTCGATGACTGACAGCAAGGATGGTCAGCGGAGATGTCTGGCGACACTTGGCGCTGACGACTTACGACTGAGAGCGAAGGCGATGGCCTGGAGGTGACGGATGATTCTCTCTGACGCCGATCGCGCATTCTTCGATGAACACGGTTATCTGGTCGTGCGCCAGCTGATTCCTCGCGAGCAGGTCGACGCAGTGGTGGATGCGATCTGGGACTTTCTGGAATTCGACCGCGACGATCCGTCTGGCTGGTACCAGGAGCCGCATCGACACAATGGGATGGTGGAGATGTACCACCATCAGTCATTGTGGGATGTGCGACAACATCCGAAGATGTACCAACTGTTTCGCGAGCTGTTTGGGCAGGATGACCTCTGGGTCTTCATCGATCGCGCCAATCTGAAGCCGCCGCCAAGTCCGGAGCATCCTGAATACGATCACCGCGGCATGGTGCATTGGGACATGGACGTGCGCGAAACGCCGACGCCGTTTCAGGTTCAGGGCGTGTTGTATCTCGTCGACACACGCAGCGGGGAGGGCGGATTCCAGTGCGTGCCGGGCGTCCACCGTCGGGCGGCGGAGATCGCCGCTGGCATTTCTGACACTGATCTGCGCCATCAGCAGCTGCATGAACGGTTTCCCGACGAGATCAGTCCGCCGATTGAGATTGAGGCCGATGCGGGTGACTTCATCATCTGGCACTCGGCCTTGCCGCACGGCAACAGTCGCAACTACTCGGACAAGCCGCGCCTGGCGCAATACGTCCGACTCGAGCCCGCCGTTCCGAGCGATGCGGCGTTGCGAGCGGCGCGGATCGCGTCCTGGCGCGAGCGCATGCATCCGTCATTCCAGAATCCGCGCGCATTTCCGGGCGATCCGCGACGCAAAGAGAGTCAATCACCAGCGGCTGAGCTCACCCCGCTCGGTCGCAAGCTGTTGGGCATTGACGATTGGGCCTAAGTCTCAGGGATTCGAGACTTGGCGCTACGTCGCGGAGGTTAGTCGACGGCGGGCGATCGGCGCAGCTGTACGATCGAGCTGCCAACGACGAGCAGCACGACGCCGACCAAAAGCTCATAGCCGAGCGCCTCGCCGAGTACGATCCAACTGAAGATCACGCCGAAGATCGGTGCGAAGAGCATCGTTGCGGCGACTTGCGAAGGAAAGAATCGCTGGATCAGCCAGAGGTTGCCGATAAATCCGAAGCCGCCGATGACGCAGCCCTGATAGGCGACCGCGATTAGAAACTCGGTGCTCCAGACCAAGGGTCCGGATTCGAGTAGCAGGCTGCCGAGACCGAAGATCGGAACAGCGGCGACGGATTGCGCCAAGAGCAGTCGCGCGGGGTGAATCGCGCCTGAGAAGTGAGACAGGTAGATCTGTCTGCTGCCGAGCAGCATCGCGGAGGTGACGGTCATCAGATCGCCGGCGATGCTCGCGCCGGGAGCGCTCAAGCCGCCAACGAACACCACGATGACGCCGCTGTAGGCGAGGATCAGCCCGCCGCTGCGTCGCCACGACATCTGATCTCCGGGCACGAGGAAGTGTCCGATCAGCGCCGTCCACAATGGGAACGAGAAGATCAGCACCGAGGCGTGACCAGCGCTCGTGTGGTCGCCGCCGACATACATCAGCGTCGTCTGGACCACGAAGAGGACGCCGAGTCCGATCAGTGGCCGATACTCGCTGCGGGATGGCCGCAACGGCGTGCGCGTCACCATCGCGTAGCCGAGCACGACGACACCGCCGAGCGCCATCCGAATCGCGCTCAATCGCAGCGGTCCGACGCCCTCGTCCAGGCCGGCCTTGATGGAGACGGGCTGTCCGCCCCAGAGGAGGACGAGCAACATCGCGAACGCGCCGCCGCCGATACTGAGCGGGCGATGCCGCGGCAGACCGCTGGTCGCGCCGATCGAGGTCGGCGGGGTGAGGTCTTTCTGGGGAGCCGTGCGTTGGATGCTCACTCAGTGAAGATATGCCTCTGGCTCAACAAGCCCGCGATGCGATCGTCAGCGGCATCAGGCGTCGTTCAGAGGCCAGGCGCGTACGGCGGTGATCGCGGCCAAATGAGTGCGGATGCGCCGCCAGTCGTCGCCGCCGTTGTTTGAGGCGAATACCTCTCCACCGGATGAGCCGAGGTAGAGGCCGAGTGGATCGCAACCGTCCTGGCCGAGCGCGTGCCGGTACACCGATTGGTAGAACCCCGTTTGCGGCAGGCCATTCGACAATGCTTGCCAGGTGGCGCCGGCGTCGCGGGTGCGATACACAGCCAGCGCCGCGCCGCGCGGCATACGCGACTGATCGAAGTCGAGCGGCACGTAGTAGCAACAATCCGGGTCGCTGGGATCAATCGCGGAGGCGAAGCCAAAGTCGCCCGGCAGGTCTTGTCCGACCTCGACCCAGTTCAGACCGTCGTCGTCGGAACGGTACTGGCCGAAGTGATTCTGTTGCCAGAGCCGTCCGCGCTGGGTCGGATGCGCATGTAACGAATGGATGCACGATGCAGAGGCAGCCATATCCGGCGGCAAGTTGTCGAGGCGTAGGCCGTCGTTGCGCGGCTCCCAGCTTTCGCCGGCGTCGTAGCTGACGAACGCGCCGGTTGCAGAGCCGGCGACGACGAGTCGGTGCGGGTCCTGTGCGTCAACGCCGATGTGATGCAGGACGAGTCCGGCGGCGCCGTCTTCCCAATACTCGCTGTAGGGATGCTGGGTGAGCGCGGTGAGTTCGCGCCAGGACTCGCCGTCGTCGTCGGAAACGAACAGCGCTGCCGGCATCGCGCCGGCGTAGATCTGCCCCTCGCGGGCGCCTGGTTCGATCGTCCAGATCGATTCGAGTGAGCGTTCGCCATCGGTGAACGCGGGCGTGGCGGCTTCGCGCCAGGTGCGACCGCCATCGTCTGAGCGATGAAGCCGGGGTCCCCACTGCCAGCTGTTGGCCGCGCACCAGAGGGCGCCCGTGCGCCGGTCGCAGACGGCATAATCAACAATCCAACCGCCGAAGTGCAGCTCGGACCATTGCCATTCGCGGCGTTGACGGCTGCTGCGTCCGACGAGCAGGCCTTTGCGGGTGCTAACCAACAGGCCAGCTTCAGATTCAACGCCTGATCGGGGTGATGCAGCCATCAATTGCCTCCAGACACGGCGGGCAGGATGTGTAGCAGATCGCCGTCCGACACGGCGTCGGAGAGGTGGTTGCGATCGTGGATGAGATCATGGTTGATGAAGATGTTGACGTGTCGACGCAGGCGGTCTGCGTCGTCCAGAATGAAGCGCCCAAGTTGGGGATGCAGCAGCAACAACGCGTCGATCGCCGCGCGGACGCTGTCGCCGTCGATCCTGACGCGGGCCGGAGCGTCGACATGCGCGCGTAGTCCACGCCCGAGCAGAACATCGATTGGCATCGCAACCTCGCGGCTTGATAGTACGCTTGTACACGATTAATCGTATAGGTTGAACAGCGTCAGAGACGACGTGTCTCGCAGCATCGGCTCAGTTGACGTAACGGGGTGACATCGTGCTACAGATCATCGGCTTGGACCACATCGTCTTGCGAGTGTCGAATGTGGAGCGATCGCTGGATTGGTACACCGATCAGCTCGGTCTCGCGCCAGTGCGGGTGGCGGAATGGCGGGCTGGCACCTGTCCGTTTCCCTCGGTGAGAATCTGCGAGGGGACGATCATCGATCTGATTGCCGGCGACGTGGATCCCGACCGTCGCAATCTGGATCATTTCTGCATGGTCGTGTCAGCGTCGGATTTGGCGGCAGTGAGGCGCTCAGGCGAGTTCGAGATCGTCCGCGATCCAGATGTTGAGTTGTACGGCGCACAAGGCTACGCGGATGGTCTGTACATCAGTGATCCTGATGGCAACGAGATTGAGCTGCGCGCGTACGGCTCTGCGATAGCCTGATCGCGAGACGCGGCGGACTTGTCGCAACGCGCAAGTTGCGATGGGCAAGTTGCGATGGAAAGGGAGCACCATGTCGGCACACCAAGCGGACGCCAAGGCGCGAGAGTTGGGGCTGGATCTGACGGCGAACCCACCGGTCGCCAACTATGTCCCGGCCGTACGGACGGGCAATCTTGTGTTCCTGTCGGGGCACGGACCGTTCCAGGACGGTCAGCTGATTCGCGGCAAGCTGGGCGACGATCTGGATGTGGATGCTGGCTACCAGGCCGCGCGGGCGGTGATGGCGCAACTGCTCGCATCGCTGCGCGCAGAGATCGGCTCGCTGGACCGCGTTTCACGGATCGTCAAGTTGCTCTGCATGGTCAACTGCACGCCTGATTTCCTGGAGCATCCTGGCGTCGCCAACGGCGCCTCCGACCTGTTGGTGGAACTGTTTGGCGAGACAGGTCGGCACGCCCGATCAGCAGTCGGCATGCAGTCGCTGCCTTTGGGCATGTCGGTCGAGATCGAGATGATCGTCGAAATCGAGTAACCGCTATGTACCTCCTCTCCCTTTGGGAGAGGGTCAGGGAGAGGGTCGACGCCGCCTCCCCCTTCAGTTCAGAAAGGACACAACATGCGACTGGGCATCCTGGCCGGATTCGACGCCAACTGGCGAGACACGCTAGAAAAAGTCAAGATCGCCGAGGGCCTGGGCTACGAAATGGTCTCCACCGGCGAGGCCTGGGGACACTCCGTCCTTCCCTGGCTCACGGTGATCGCGGCCAACACCGAACGGATCCAGATCGGCACGGGCATCCTCAACACCTTCTCAAGGTCCCCCGGCGCCATCGCGCAGGAATTCGCGACGCTCGAGACGATCTCCGGCGGGCGCATGGTCTGCGGCCTCGGCTCTTCGGGGAATCTGGTGATCGAAGGCTTCCACGGCGTCGATTTCGACCGACCGCTGCGTCGCATCCGCGAGTACACCGAGATTATCAAGATGTTGATGCGTGGCGAGCGGCTTCAGTACGAGGGCGAGATCTACACGTTGCAGCGCGGATTCCGTCTGCAGGGATTCGCGCCATTGCGCGAGAACCTGCCCGTCTGGATTGCGGCGATTACGCCTCGCTCAATCCAGCAGACTGGTGAGATCGCCGACGGCATCTATCCGATTCACTGGCCGAAGCGAGCGTTTGAGCCACTGAAGCGACAGCTCGCTGGCGCGTCAAGAGACGCGGGGCGCCCCGAGGATTCGGTCACGATCGCTCCGTTCACGAATGTGTATGTGACCGGTGAGGGCGACGATGAGCAGATCTGGCGCAACGCTCGCCAACCGCTCTTCCATTACACGAACCGGATGGGATCGTTCTACTGGCAGATGTTGTCGCGATCGGGCTTCGAATCGGAGATTAAGGACTCCCGCGCTGCCTGGGCCGACCGCGATTCCGAGGCCGCGCTGATGGCCTTCTCAGAGAACATGGTGAGCGAGATCCAGGTGATTGGTTCGATCGAAGAGGTTCCGCGGATCTTGCAGGCGCGCTCCGACGCCGGCGCCGAGCTACAGATGATTCCGCTGCCGCAAGGCACGATCGCCGAGGTTGGTCGGCGGCTTGAGCAATACCTCGGCGGCTAGGACTGATTGAAGGATCGGGCGATGTCTGAGAAGCAGATTGCAATAGAGGTTGTCTACTGCGCCGACTGCGGCTATTGGCCGCGCACGTCCTGGATGCTAGGAGAGCTGTTGATCGACATCCAACACCTGGTGTCGGATGTCAAGCTGATCCCGGATAGCAAGGGTCTGTTCGAGTGGAAGGTCAATGGCGAGTTGGTCTTCAGCAAAGCGGCGATGGGTCGATTTCCAGACATGGATGAGCTGAGAGAGCTGGTCTACGGCTATCTTGAGTAGCAGAACGGTCGAGTGTCTCGCTCTCGGGTTTCAAGGACGCGAGAACCGATGCTGAGGATAACTATTCGCTCGCGTTTGTCAGCACGTACACCAATAATGAGAATAATGAGCTGATATTCGAAGGCGCTAGTGTTAGCGGATTGCTCTATGATACCGCGCGTTTCCTTGCGGCAAGAGATTGCGTCCGCGATGCAGACTTCGACATACAGCAATCGCTGTCGTTTGCGGAGTGCCAACTGGTTGCGGTGGGCGCCGCGATTGATGTAGCACCCGAATCGGAACGAACGCAGCGGGCGCGTGAATTGTTCGCTGACGGTTTCCCGGCTGTTCCGTCGAATTACAATCCCATCAAGCCAGAAGAGTTGCCGGGACGTATCGATTTGGAGGTGGGGCGAGAGTACGATAGATCGTCGCTGACACTCGACCTCGTATCGGATCATCGACTGGAGTGCATCATCCATGTGTCGAGTCGCTGTCCGGGGGGACTGGATCGGGAGCTGGGATTTGCAGGATGTGTGGAGATTGTCGTCGATCCTAGGGCCTGTTCACTCTATTTCGTCATGAAGTGGATGCAGGCGAGGAGGACTTGGTTGAGGTAGATGTGGGCGAGTTTGTGGTAGCGGTTGGCGATGCCGCGCATTCGCTTGATGCGTCCGAAGTAACGTTCGATCGCGTTGCGGGCGCGGTAGGCCGCACGGTTCAGCGGCCAGGGCTTGCGCCGATTCGCCTTCGGCGGGGTGATCAACTCCCAGCCGAGTTCGGCGGCCAGGGCGCGCATCTCATCGCCCTCGTAGGCGCGGTCGGCGAGCAGTTGCGGCTGACCAGATACGGAGCCGAGCCGCTCCAACAACCAGCGTCCCCAGGGCGCATCGCCCCAGTGACCCGGCGTCAGGGTCAGGACGAGCGGCAGGCGGTCTTCCAATACGACGGCGTGTAGCTTGGTAGTCAAGCCCCCGCGCGAGCGACCGATCGCTTGGGGCCCCTTTTGGTGGGCGCTCCGGTCCCGTCCTGGTGGACTTTCACAATCGTGCTGTCGAGCGAGACGCGCAGCGGCCGATCCGGTTCAGCTTGCTCAAGCTGCGCTTCCAGTTCCATACGCTGCAGCTCGGCGAAGACGCGCTCCAGCACGCCTTTGTCGATCCAACGCCGTCCGCGCATGTAGACCGTGTGCCAGGGACCGAAGCGCTCAGGCAAGGCCCGCCAGCTACAGCCCTCCTTGGTGATGAATAGCCAGCCCTCCAGCACCTGTCGCGAGGGCAGCTTGCAGTTGCCGCGCGGAGTCGGCATGAGCGGCGCGATCCGCGCCCATTGTGAGTCGGTCAGTTGCATGATCCCATTGACCCGGCCGCCAGACCGTTCCTCCAACTCTGACACAAACCTCGATTAGAGTGAACACGCCCTAGTATGCAAGCCGAATGAGCCTGTAGCCTGTAGCGCAGAGATTGATGCGAATGGAGGACTCAGATGGCTGAGACAATTGAAGTACTGAGCCCGCTGGCCCATGTGGCGGTGCATGAGGCGACACCGGCGCCTCGCCCGCTGTCGCTGGACGGTCTGCGACCGGGCATCCTGGAGAATCGCAAGGCCAATGCGCGGCTGTTGATGGAGACGATGGTCGAACGGCTCGGTGAGCGGTTCGATCTTGGTGACCTGGTGGTCGGCAGCAAGCCGGTTGGAGGTCCGCCGTCCGACTCGACGATCGACGCGCTGCGCAACGGGGCTGACTTCCTGTTGATCGGGAGCTGCGATTGAGGCAGCTGCACGACGTGGAGTGTCCACGCCTCGGTGCTGTTTGAAGAGATGGGTATCCCAACGGTCACAGTCGGTACATCGGCCTTCACGGATCTGTTGCAACTCGAAGCGGAGCAGCGCGGCTTGCCTGAGCTGGACCGCCTGATCGTGCCGCACCCGCTGGGCGGCCTCAGGCCCGAGCGGGTGCGTGCGCGAATCGACGATGGTGTCGTCGACCGTTTGGCCGCGGCGCTACTCGGTCAGGCGACCAGTCAGGCAGTTGAGTCGTGACGGCTGCGCGCGGTCGCGCGGCCGATCGATTTACGCTGCCGTCCGATCCGTTTGACTTCTCGCAGGAGTGCATCCGCCGCGGATGGTCGGACGGGCTGCCGCTGATTCCTCCGACCGCTGAACGCGTTGATGCGATGCTGGATTCAGCCGGCCGAGACGCATTGGATGTCTTGGGCGTCCTCGCGCCGCGACAGGGCGAGGCGACCGTGCAGGCGGTGGCCATCAATGCAGTAATGGCGGGCTGCCGTCCAGCGCAGTTTCCGATCGTGTTAGGCGCGGTTGAGGCGATTTCGCAACCGCAGTTCAATCTGGACGGGATCAATGCCACGACGCATCCCTGCGCGGTGTTCGTCTTGGCTTCAGGGCCGGCCGCGCGAACTGCCGGGATTCACGGAGGATCGGGCTGCTTCGGTCCGACCTTTGCGTCCAATGCGACGATTGGACGCGCGGTGCGGTTGGTTCAGCTGAACATCGCCGGCGCGACGCCCGGTCGCGGGGATCGCGCGACGCAGGGCACGCCGGCCAAGTTCGCCTTCTGCGCGACGGAGCGAGAGGATGCGTCGCCCTGGCCGCCGTTCCAGACGACTCGCGGACTCAATGCCGAAGATAGCTGCGTCACGACGTGGGCCTGCGAAGGTCCGCACAACATCCAGGACCACGGCAGCAACACGGCGACGGGCATCCTGCAGACGGTCGCCGGCGCGATGGGCCAGGCAGGCTCGAACAATATCCTCGGTAAGGGCGAGCCGGTGCTCGCGTTCGGTCCTGAGCACGCGGAGACGGTGGCGTCGGAAGGCTGGACGCGTGAGTCGGTACAGGAATATCTCTGGGAGCACGCGCGCTACCCGGCCAGCAAGCTGAGCGATGAGTTCCTTGAGTCAGTGAACATTCGTATGGCCGGCGGCGTGCTGCCGACTCACATCTCGGACGAGTGGCTGCCGATCTCGGACCAGCCGGAGGAGATTCACATCATCGTGGCGGGCGGCCCCGGCAAACACTCGTGCTGGATGCCAACGTTTGGCGGCATGACGCGTCCGGTCACGGTGCGGCTGTGAGCGCAGAGGCCGGAGGACTGCATGACTAGGCATGGTCGCGCCCTGGGCTTGCTGGTGGCATTGTGTCTGCTGGCGATCCTGCCGTTCGCTGTCCGCGCCGATGAGCCCGTAGCCGGCGATATCGGCAGCGCGCAGATTGTCATGCGGGCTGAACCCAGTGAGCTGCCGGGCGGGCGGAGTCTCGTCTGGTTCGACTGGTCGGGCGGCGACTGGAACCAGCTGGCTGCGCGTCTGTGGTTACACGACTGCGGCTTACAAGCGCTGTGGCTGCGAGACCGTGGCTGGGTTTGGCACGCCGGGCTGCCGGCGGCGTTCAATCAGGCCTTCGGGTCGGAGTCTGTGGACGGCAAGCCGATCACCGCCGGCGAGCTGGCGGAGTTAATCTTATTGGGGGGGGGCATTGTATCAATCTTCTATCCCTAACATTGAGATTTTGAAGAATAAAGATAAATCACAGCAACGAACAGATATACAACGCCTCACAACAGAACTCCACGAACTCTGTCATATTCACCAAAGCTGGTACATGTTCAAAGAATATATAGATTATGACTATCGTAAATATTCCTCGCACAATGATCATGCTGGTGGTTTATGGTACGAAACTCCAATGGTACAAGAATTCAATTATATAATAGGATTTACACAAAACGAAGACGGGAGTTGGGTACCACCTGAAAAGAAGTATAGATATATGTCAGTACAATTCGGTGGTGGCAGAGGAGCTTCTACGTGGGTTGGCACTCCCAAAGAGCTCTCAGCAGAACTATGTGCATATTCTATACTACGACATATACAACCAAACTCACCCTATGAAAAATACACAAAAGATCCCTACATAACCCCAGAAATACAACAATGGATAGAAACATACATGGTACTCCCGGAGCCGGAGGGAGCTACCGCCGCCGGCGGGTAGTGGAACAGGGTCCGTTGCTGATAGCTGCGCGTTCAGGAAACGAATCCCGCTGACCGTTCACCGGCGTTGAATTCGGCCAGCTTGCTGAAGAGGTCGTGGAAGATTGGATCGCGCTGCACGTAGCTTGCTTCGGCGAACGGGGCGTTCGGAGCGTCGTCGGGTGGGAGTATCCACGTCATGTCCTCCGACAACGTCGGTCTCGGAACGCTGCGTTTTGGTACCCAATGTTCGTTGATCAGATAGCTCGTTGCCGACAGGTCCCAGATCTCCTTCGTCCGACCGGGGTACTGCTCGTTGTGGTCGCGGAAGATGTTGGAGAGGTATTCGCCGATTGCGCCTTGTGGTCGCACATACGCGTCGAGTTCGGCTGTAGTGGTGAGTAGGTGTGACGCGGCGCCGTAACACGGGATGTGAACCAGCGGTGCGCCGCTATCGAAGACCGTTCGCGCGGCGACGGGATCCTGGTAGAGATTAAACTCGCGGGCGTCAGTGTAGTGTTGCGGCTGCCCGCCGAGCCAGACGATTCGGATGCGCTCCGCAATCTCAGGTGCGTCATTCAGCGCCGATGCGATGTTGGTCAGCGCGCCGATCGCCGCCACCCAGAGCGGGCCATCGCGAGGCTCGAGCGCGCGGTGGATCAGATCCTCTGATGCGGCGTTGCTGACGACCGGTCGATCATCGCTGAGCACATCGTCCGCGCCACGGAAGACTCGGCCCTGGTCATCAATATTGAGTCGATCAAGCAGGCGATGAATTTCCGCTTCCGACTCGGCTACGCCTTCGGCCGGCGAGCTTCCCTGGCGCGAGAAGAGCGTGGCGTAGATCGCCTCTAGCTGCAGGCGATCCTGCGAGAGCAAGGCATGCACGACGGCGAACTGGTCGTCGATTTCGTTGGCCGTGTCGGTGTCGAGCACCATCGGCACTCGGTTCGGCGGACTTGGCGGGCTGAGAGCGTGGTGTTGCATGGCGTCAGGCTAATGCTGGAAGCGAGGTCGTAGTCTGTAGACGGCTGAGTAGCCGCAACCGAGAGGTATTGACAATGAAGTACGGCGTGTTCATTTTCGCGACGGATCTGGCCATGGACCCGGTCTCGCTGGCGGTAGCCGCTGAAGAGCGCGGCTTTGAGTCGTTGTTTGTGCCGGAGCATGTCCATATGCCGGTTGACCGCGAGACGAAGTTCCCGCGTTCAGAGGACGGATCGCTGCCGGACGAGTATCGGCGGATTCACGACCCATTCGTGGCGTTGGCGGCAGCGGCGGGCGCGACATCAGAGATCAGGCTGGGCACCGGCATCTGCCTGGTCACCGAGCATGAGCCGATCGCGCTGGCGAAGCAGATCGCGTCGCTGGACATGATCTCGGGCGGACGATTTGAGTTCGGCATTGGCGCGGGATGGTTGGCCGAGGAGATGGAACCGCTCGGCGTCCGGTTCGCCGACCGCTGGAAGGTGACGGAGCAGCGGATCGCGGCGATGAAGGAAATGTGGACTCAGGACGAGGCTGAGTACCATTCCGAGTTCGTCGAGATTCCCAAGACCTATGTCATCCCCAAGCCGATTCAGCAGCCGAATCCACCGATTCTGATCGGCGCGGGGAGCAAGTGGGCGCGACAGCGCATCGTCGACTGGGCTGACGGCTGGCTGCCGAACATCACGGCGCCGGGTTTCGTCGAGCGAGGAATCCAGGACATTCAGTCACGGGCGTCGGAAGCGGGCCGCGACTTCGATGAGATCTCGATCAACGTCTTTGGCGCGGTTGAGGACGGCCTGGCCGAGTACGAGCGCATGGGCGTTGACCGCTGCATCTTCCGTCTGCCGGCGGAGGGTGCTGACGCAGTCGTGCCGGAGTTAGATCGCCTGGCGGCGCTGATTTCGTAGCACAGGCGATATCCGTCGCCGCCTCCGAGCGGGGACCGGTTCCCTCAGCGCGCCGCTTTGGTACCGAGCGTCGTGAACCGTTCGGTGGGTCAACTTGGCAAGGGCGATCTGGCTGTGAGATGTCGGGGAAGATCTCGCCAAGCGACTGAGGAGACTTGCCGTGGTACGAGCGGTCGAGGGGCGGTCCCCTCCGCCCCTACGGGGCACATCCCCCAAAGGGGGAGGTCTTTCGCTATTGCTACTTGAAGCGGCGGCCTCGCTGGTCGCGGCTTCTGTCGCCCTGGTACTCGTAGACCGGGACTCCGTAGCCGCATGATGTCTGGGTGCAATCGACGCTGATTTCGATGACCTGCCGCTCTGGCGTGGGCATCTCAACGGCACGTAACGCCTCTGCCTGGTGGGCGAGTACCGAGTCTTCCAGCGGCTTGGCGACGGCGTGGCCGTAGAGTCGGACGATGGCGGCGTCCTCGTCGAATGAGGTCACCATGACCGTGATCGGGCCGCCAGCGGCCGTGTGGCGCGCGGTCTCGTTGCCGCTGCCTCGATAGTCGAAGTAGGCGAGCGTATGGCGGTCAATGACTTGTAGGTCGGCGGCGCCCTTGGACGACAGGTTGACCGGACCCTCTCCGTTGGGTCCATCACCCATGGAAGGGTCAGCGGAGGCGATGAAGAAGACCTTCGCGTTGCGGATCAGGTCAGCCTGCTCGTCGGTGATGTGATCGATCATCGGCATCGATTATTGCTTTCGTTTGCGCGCTTCCTGGCTGGTGCGGCGATAACTACGTCCGAGCATTCGCGCGGCGCCGCGAAACGTCGATTCAGCCTCCTTCGAGGCCTGCTGGATGAGCTGTTGCGGATCGGGTTGCTTCGGCGTCATCGCAGCGATCAGCTCGTCGAACTGTTGCTGGTCGGATTCTGCGAGCTGCGCGAACCAGTCTGATAACGCGGTTGGGCCGGCGGTCTGCAGTTCCAGAAAAACTCCGGTGAGGGCGTTGATAGATGCATCGTTGCCGCTGAGACGGCTCCAGAGCTGGTCGTACGCCTGCGGCCGGGACTGCTTGAATGGCCCGACGAGCCAGATCAGGAATCGCCTGCGATCTTCATCCTTGGTTGCGGGCGCAGCGAATCGTTGGGCGAGCTGCGAGGCCATCTGAGGAGCGGCGGAACCGGTAATGACTCGTGCGGCTTGGCGAAGCAGGAATTGTGACATGTATCCAAGATAGCGATGCCGCTCAGAGTCGCGCATTCCACGAGGTCCAGGACGATCGAGTGATGCGTTGGACGTTGCCGTGTTCGAGCGAGGCGGTTGCGATATCCCAATTGCCGCCGTCGTGGAGATGAAAGGCGATCTGGTCGAGATTGGTCGGGTGAGCGACGGGTGCTCCGGCAGGGTTGGGCAAGTGCGGGAGGAGAGAGAGCGAGCCGTCCGGATGCACGATCACCAAAGCGTCGTGTCGCACGAAGATGACATCGCCGTCAGCCGCGACCGATGGCGACTGATCGCTGGCGTCATGCGTGCGTGGTCGGGCGATCATGGTCTGTAGATCGAGCGTCCAGATGCCGTGCCGCACGAAGCTGATGCTGTCGCCACCCGGCGACCATGATGGCTGGTCGGCGTCGCGCAGCAGGAGATGCTCATGTCCGCCTCGCTCAGGGGCAGGCTCAGGGGCAGGCTCAAGGCCTGTCTTTAGGCCTGGCTCACGAACAGGCTCAAGGACGTAGAGATCGCGGTTGCGGACGAACGCAAGCCGACCATCTGGTGACCAGCTAGGATGGCTTCCGCCCTCCACCAATGTGTGGAATGTGCGCTCTGACGCGCTGATCGCTTCGATTCGATGATTGCGCTCAACGGCGATCCAATGGCCGTCGGGCGACCATGCGGGATCGTCCGCAGTGGCGCCGCTGCTGAGGCGAGTTGCCGGGCCGCCAGAGGCAGGCATCAGGTAGAGGTCCCAGCCCTCGGCGCGGTTGCTGAGGAAGGCGATCTGCTGGCCGTCGGGCGACCAGGTTGGCGACATGCCGTTGTCGGCTGAGATGAGCTCCATGTGCGATACGGTAATCGAGTGGGCGGTATCCGACACTTCACCGTGACGACCTTTGTGTCGACGTCAAGTGCGACACTGTTGCATTGGCATCGTAAGGTGAGGCTGTGGCTGCCACCGGGCGGTCACATTGAACCAAACGAGGATCCGATTCAGGCAGCTGAGCGTGAAGCGTTGGAGGAGACAGGCATGCAGGTCGAGGTGTTGCCGACCGTTGCGCGGTACGACTACGAAGATCCGCCGCAATTGCCGTCGCCAGCGACGATCATGGTGGAACCGATCGGCGACTTCGGGGAAGAACCGGCTCACCAACACATTGACCTGATCTACTTTGCCAGGCCGATACAGCTGCTGGGAGCGACGGGTTCGGACGATGCAGATCGCTTCGCGAAGGAGCCTGGAGGCTGGCGCTGGGTGAGCCGCGAACAGTTGGAGAATGGCGCGCCGTTGACGCTGGCTGGCGTCACGGCGCGAATCTCGGACGATGTAGTCAGGCTGGGAATTGCGGCGATTGATCATGTCAGGCGATGCGAGGAGGCAGCATCATGATTTCCGCTCAGTTGATCCGAGAGCGCCCCGCAGAGATTCGAGATTCGCTCGCACGCAGGCGAGCGGAAGCGCCGCTCGATGACGCGATCCAGGTCGACCTGGAGCGTCGCTCGGTGCTGGTCGAGTTGGAGGATCTAAGGGCGAGTCGGAACGCGGCCGGCCGCGCGATCGGACAGGCGACCGATCAAGCAGAGCGGCAGCGGCTGATTGAAGCGCAACGCGAGTCAGCGACGCGAATCGATCAACTGGAAGCGAGTCTGCGGCTGCTGGAGAGCTCGCTCAACGACCTGTTGGCCGAGATTCCCAACATGGTGGGCGAGGCGACGCCAGACGGGGCCGATGAGACCAGCAATGTGGTGGTGCGCGAATGGGGATCGGTACGGTCGTTTGAGTTTGAGCCGCAGCCACATTGGGAGATCGGGGAGCGCCTGGGGATCATCGAGACTGAACGCGCGACTGCGATGTCGGGATCGCGCATGTACGCGCTGCGCGGCGCCGGAGCGCGATTGCAGCGCGCCTTGATTGGCTGGTTTCTTGATCAACATCACGATGCAGGCTACGAAGAGTGCTACGTCCCGGCGATGGTGCGAGAAGCGGCGATGCACGCGTCCGGGCAGCTGCCAAAGTTCCGCGACAATCTGTACCACGACGATGAAGAGGATTACTTCTTTGTGCCCACGGCTGAAGTGCCTCTGACCAATCTGCACGCTGATGAGATTCTGAGTGAAGAGCAGCTTCCGATTCGTTATGCCGCGCACACGCCGTGTTTCCGACGTGAAAAGACCAGCGCAGGTCGGGATGTGCGCGGGATCAAGCGGGTGCATCAGTTCGAGAAGGTTGAGATGTATCAGTTCACGACGCCGCAGCAATCGGCAGATGCGTTGGACGCCATGTTGGCGCAGGCGGAGGCGCTGTTGCAGAGGTTGGAGCTGCCATACCGAGTGTTGCAGATATGTAGCGGCGACCTGGGCTTCAACGCATCGGTGAGCTATGACCTCGAAGTCTGGGCGCCGGGCGCGCAGGAGTGGCTGGAGGTGTCGAGCGTGTCGAACTGCACAGAGTTTCAGGCGCGCCGGGCGAACATTCGCTATCGGAGCGGTAAGGGCGGTCGCGCGCGATTCGTTCATACGTTGAATGGATCGGGGTTGGCATTGCCGCGCACGATCGCGGCGCTGTTGGAGAACGGTCAGCAGATGGATGGTTCCGTCATCCTGCCTGATGCGTTGGCGACTCGGATGGGTTCGCGTGTCATCGCTTGACCCGTATCGAGCGGCCAATCGCGCGCGCTGGGACGAAGCGGTGGCCGTTCACGCGGCCTCAGAGTTCTATGGCGTCGATCGCTTCCTGCGGGGTGAGTCGACGCTGCTGCAACTCGATCTTGACGAGGTGGGTGATGTGCGCGGCAAGTCGCTGCTGCACTTGCAGTGCCACTTCGGACTCGACACGCTGTCGTGGGCGCGACGGGGCGCCGATGTCGTTGGCGTGGACTTTGCGCCGTCGGCTGTGGCGACGGCTCGTGAGTTGGCGGACAGAGCTGGTCTGAAGGCTGAGTTTGTTGAGTCGGAGTTGTATGCCGCGCCTGATGTCCTGGCGGATCGGTTAGGCAGCTTCGATATTGTCTATGTGAACCTTGGGGCGCTGTGCTGGTTGCCGGATATTGCCGCTTGGGCCGAGGTCTGTGCTGGTTTCATTCGTCAGGGCGGCATGCTCTATGTCCGTGATGTTCATCCCGTGACGCAGTCGCTCGACGACGAGTCAGCCAGCGGAGACTTGAGACTGATCTATCCCTACTTCGAGTCGACTCAGCCGCAGCACTGGACCGGAGACGAAGACTACGCTGACCCGGCGGCTTCACTTGAGCACCGGGACTCGTTTGAGTGGAATCACGGGTTGGGCGAGATTGTCTCAGCCGTCATCGGGGCCGGCTGCCACGTGGAGTTTCTGCACGAACAAGACTGGACGGTGTATCGGGCGTTGTCGTGGCTGGTCGAAACTGAGCGAGGAGTCTGGCGCCTGCCGCAGCGCGACGGCGCGTTTGATCAGCGGCTGCCGCTGATGTTCTCGTTGCGAGCGATGAAGGATGCTACTCCACCTTCCCCATCGGCTCCTCCTTCCACGTGAAGAAGGGCCGCCGAAGTTGACGAGGACTGGATCGGTGACTGCTTCGTTGGGGTGAGGCTCCTCGGCGCGGAACATACCCAGTACTCGGGCGCTGGCGGCTTCAATGGCGAGCCCAATCTCGTCCCGGCTCAGCCGCTCGAACTCATCGAATGACTCCGGTTGAATCCAGAATCAGCGCATGACGACCAACATGAGCAGCACCTAACTGAAGAACGTGTAGATTTTGCGCATGATATGGCAACGTCTGAGATCGCGAATGCCGCGACGCGGACCGGATGATCGCGCCACCGAGGCGTTGATTGAGTTGCTCAGTCGATACTCTGTGACGGCCGCGCCCGCGCCAACGGACGTGTATCGAGCGTTTTCGAGAGCTCCACTCTTGTCGAGCGGGATGCGGCTGGTGTCGCTAGTGGAGTTACGTGAATCAGACGCGCGCTATGCGATGCTCACGAGCATTGATGGTCAGGGCGCGGCGCATAGCGGTCGGATGCAAGCGGTGGGAGCAAACCTGCTGGTCGAGCGCGAGCGGTTATCGGAGGAATGGTCTCCTGATTGGCAAGCGGCGTTGCGCGTGATGCCGGCAAGGTCAGGCAACGAGCTGGGTCCGGTGCGCGAGGTGAAGTGGCAACCGTCCGACGCGACGGACACTCACGCGGTCGCGGCGGCTGAACGCTTGAGCTCGTTCGATCACGTGACGGGCCGCGTGCTCGGTCTGCTGCGCGAGGGCGGCAGTGGACAATTCGAGATTGTGCCGCAAGCCGACTGGGTGCGCGTGGCGGTGTTTCAATATGGGAAGTCAATGCCGGACCCGACGGCGTTTGATGCGCTGCTGTCGGTCGCCAGAGTCCTGGTTGACGAGAGTTAGGTAGCTGGCGGAGGGGGAGGGATTCGAACCCCCGAGACGCTTGCACGCCTAACGGTTTTCAAGACCGCCGCCTTCGTCCGCTCGGCCACCCCTCCGCTGATGATTTAGCGTACAGCTTTGCGCTGGCGCTTTCGCGGGTGTCGGCAGGGAGTCTGCCATCCTGTATCCTCGGTCGCTTCCCCTAGACGAGAGCGGGTGGGGGAAAGCAACCGCTCAAGCACACTCCCCTCGCCGACGGAGGGGAGTGTGCTTGTCGAAGGCGAGAGTAAGAAGTTGCCTAGAAGCTGGTCAGGACGGTGCGGGCGACCTCGCCGGCCTTCATGGCTCGGAAGGCTTCGTTGATGTCCTCAAGCGGCGCGGTGATGGTGACCATTTCGTCGAGCATCAGCCGACCCTGGCGGTAGTACTCGACCAGGTTGGGCATGTCGGTGCGGAAGCGATTGCTGCCCATGCTGGAGCCCTGTAGGACTTTCTCGGAGAGCAGTTCGTGCGCGGGGATTTCGAGCGTCTGACCGAGCGGGACCATGCCGATGATGGTGGCGACGCCGCCGCGCTTAATGGCCGCGAAGCATTGCTCGGCGACGCTCTTGAGGCCGATCGCCTCAAAGGAGAAGTCGACGCCTTCGCCTTCGGTCATGTCCCGAATGGCGGCCACCGGGTCGCTGCTGGACGCGTCGACGGAGTGGGTGGCGCCGAGGTCTCGAGCCAGGGCCAGCTTGTGCTCGTGCAGGTCGACTGCGATGATCTGTTTCGCGCCGGCAATGCGTGCGCCCTGGATGGCGGAGAGTCCGACGCCGCCAGCGCCGAAGACGGCGACCGTGCTGCCGTGATGGACTTTGGCGGTGTTGAGCGCCGCGCCGGCGCCAGTCATGACACCGCAGCCGATCAACGCGGCCTGTTCAAGCGGCATTTCATCGTCTACGTAGACCAGCGCATTCTCGTGTACCAGAGTGAACTCGGCATAGGTCGAGAGGTTGGCGAACTGCGCGACAGGGTTGCCGTTCCAGGCGAGTCGCGGGTTCTGGTCGGGTCGGCGCTGCGTTTCAGGGCTGCGGCAGAGATTGGGGCGTCCGCTGAGGCAGTAGGAGCAGTTGCCGCAGAAGACGGAGAGGCACATGATGACATGATCGCCGGCCTGGAACTGAGTGACCAGGTCGCCCACTTCCTCAACGACGCCGGCGGCTTCGTGTCCGAGGATGCCTGGCGCCTGGAACGGGTAGAGCCCCTCGACGAAGTGGAGGTCAGAGTGACAGACGCCGGATGCGGCGGTCTTGACCAGTACTTCGCGCGGGCCGGGCTTGTCGACGTCAACGTCTTCGATCGTCAAGTCCTGGTTTGGACCGTGGAAAACGGCGGCTTTCATGAGGATGTCCTTTCCAGTCGCGGCGCACGTTGCGCCGTCGTGGTCACAGTCTAGTGGCTACCAGCTAGTGGTTCAGGTTGTTGGCGTCGGTCGCGCGGGCGGAGCGGGGAAATGGGACGCGGACAGCGAATCGGCGGCTCGTACTTAGCATCTGGCCCTGTCAGCTGGTACCGGGAGCGGGGCTCGAACCCACACGGCCGTGAGGCCAGCGGATTTTAAGTCCGCCGCGTCTGCCAATTTCGCCATCCCGGCTTGTGCTGTCTTCAACGATATCTGGTCTCGGACGAATGCTCGGTCGTCACGCTCAGCGTGCGACCATCGGTGTAGACGGTAATGTCTCCATGCTCAATCGTGCTGAGCAGGCCAGAGCCGGCCTGAGCGATGCTGTCCAGCGCCTCAGGGTGAGGATGACCGTAGGGATTACCGGCGCCAGCGCTGACGACGGCGATTGTGGGTTGTACGGCGCGCAAGAACGTGGTGGTTGAGGAGTACTTACTGCCTTGGTGGGCGACTTTGAGCACATCGGCGCGTAGGTCGCAGGGGTTGTCAGCCTGAGCGCAGGGCAGTCTCGCCAGATCCAACTCCTGTTCCGCGTTGATATCGCCACTGAAGAGGAATCTCGCAGATCCATATCTGGCGCGGATGACCAGCGAGGTGGCATTCGCATCGCTCAGGTACGACGATGGCAGCCCGTGTGTCGGCGGCCAGAGGACATCGAGTTTGAGGTCGGTCTGGCCGGGCAGATCGACTCGTTGCCCGGCGGATGCGACGCGCAGCGGGATTTGCTGCTGGTTGGCGAAGCCGATCAACCGACGCCCGAGCGCCGTGCGCTCGACATAACTGTTCACGAGCAATTGTCGTACTCCGTAGCGCTCGCTGATCGCCCAGAGCGCTTCAGCGTGATCGGCTTGCGGATGCGTGATCACCACCAGATCAATCTCGCGAGTGCCGCCAGGTAGGAAGCGTCGCAGTGCGGGAAGCAGATCATCGGGTCGTTCGCCGGTGTCGATGAGGATGGAGTGTTGGTCCGGCGTGACGATCAGCGCAGAGTCGCCCTGGCCAACATCGATGAAGTGGACCGCCAGACGATCGTCAGGGCTGCTGCACGCGCTCAGCCAGAGTGCGGCGGCGAGCGCGGTCGCGCCGCTGGTCAGAAGCATCGGCAGCAGCGGATCTGTGAAGCGTCTCGACAACGGCAGGCGCGGTCGATCGGCGGGGTTGACGACGGGTTGGCGAAACCAGCGTCGGACGCGTTCACGGTGAGGTCGCAGCGAGGCGAGCAGGATGGCGGCGTATATCAACATGAGGTGCAGGTGGTTGAATCCGTCAACGACGAGTCCGGCGCCTGGCCAGCGGACGCCCTGTTCAGCGACGACGACGAGCCAGCGCAGCGGCAACCAGGCGGCGGGCCAGGCGATGATGCTGGCCAGAGTCTCGGAGAACAGGCCGATGATTGCGGTGAGCGCCGAGCCGAGCAGCATCCAGCTAAACCAGGGTCCGACGAGGAGGTTGGTGACCACTCCGATCAATGCGGCGCGTTCAAAGTGGAGCACGATCAATGGGAGCGTCGCCAGCGTGGCAACCAGTGTGACGAGGGCCACTTCGCGAACGGCCCCGATGATGCCATGCTGACCGCTGAGGAAGTCAGCGCTGAGCGTTGGCATGATGAGGACGATGCCGAGTGTGCCGGCGACCGTGAGCTGAAACGAAAGATCGAGCAGGATGGGAGGATCAATGGCGATCAGCAAGCCGGCGGTAGCGACGCATGCGTCCAGCGCCGAAGCGCCTCTTCCGAGCAGGTGCGCGGCGGCGAACACGACGGCCATCCACATGGCGCGTTGGACTGGCGGATCGGGTCCGACCATGGTGCCGTAGGCCAACACGGCGGCGATGGCCAGGACGGCGCCAACTCGCCGACCGAGGAGCCAGGCGCCGGCGCTGAGCACGATCGTGGACAACAGCGTCAGATTGCTGCCAGAGATCACGATCAAGTGAGAGAGCGACGTGTCGTCGAGATTGGAGCGCAGCTCGCGGTCGATGGCGCTGTAGCGACCGGTGATGATGCCCTCGGCGAGTCCAGCGAAGGGGGTGGCGAGGGCGCTGCCCAGGCTTTGATTGAGTGATCGACGAATCGACGCGGCCGTGGATTGGAGCCATGACCGGTCACCATCACCGAGCCGAGTGACGCTGCCCGGTTCGGCTCTGGCGAAGGCGGCGATGCCCTGATTCAGCAACCATTCCAGGTACTCGTCGGACGCGACGGCGGTGGTGGTGAGGACGGCGTCGAGCTGGAGGCGGTCGCCGTATGCCAGTTGATGCGCCTCCGGGACATGTACCTGGACCAGATCGTCGGTTGCCGCGAGTTCGGCTCCGAGTTGCAGTTGCTCCGTGTCCAGCAGGAAGCGCATGCCGTCGCCGCGATAGACGGGTTCATTGGCGATCACGCCGGTCAGACGCAATGGCTGTCCGGTCAGCTGAGCGGAGGCGATGCTGTCAGGTCCGAGCGTGGCGTGATCGGCGCGCCAGATGCCGACGGCGATCAGCAAGGGAGCACACAGAATCAGGATCAGGTTGAGGGTGCGGAATCGGTTGGCGCTCAGAGACAAGGCGCTCAGAGGCAAGGCGCTCAGGGACAAGGCGGATGAGCAGGCGGCGAGCACGGCGCAGACCGCAGCGACGGCGATCGTCCAGCCTGGCGCATCAATGTGTTCGAGCGCCACGCCGACCGCGAACGCCAGCGTCCACAGCAGCAGCGGCGGCTGATAGGGGAGTCGGATCTGCCGCCAGACGCTCGATGATCCGAGCCAGGATGAACCAGGCCAGGCTCTAGGGTGACTGATCGACATAAACCGTGGCCCGTTCCGCGATTGGCGCGAGTTCGTCAGGGCGAATCAAGTTTCGCTCTACCAGGTCGGTGAGCGAGCCGAAAGGTTGCCGCCGCCGCGCAGCGACCATGTCGGCAGCGCGTTTGCGGCCGATGCCTGGCAGAGTCTCGAGTTCAGTCTGGCTCGCGAGATTAAGGTCGATCAGCAGTGGCTGGGATGTAGTCGGATGTTCAGCCGGCTCGATGGAGATGGGCGGCGGCGCTGTGGACTGTTGGCGCGCCAGGGCGATCAGGCCCAGGATGGCGGCGATCGTCGCAACCATCAGCGGCGCCGAACGCCACCCGCGTTGAACGACTCGCCGCCAAAGCCGCGTTCGACCTTGATGGCGTAACGAGGAATGGAGCCGGACTCGCATCGTCAGGCATCTCCGTCGCAGTTGGTCCCTCGCAAGCTGCGCTGTCGGCTGGCGGATGGCCAATGAGACACGGGCTGTGGATGAGTCAATCGGCGATCGTAGAAACTATGAGCAGCATACGGATCGTCGTGTTTCGTGGATAGAGTGAGACAAGCAAGTGAGTCGATCAAATGAGACGAGCAAGGTGGTGACGCATGGTTCGGTCCGTCCTGCAAGTGAGCGACCTGTCGGCTGCGGAAATTGCTGAGGTATTGGAGTTGGCCTCGGCAACAAAGCGAATTGACGATCGTCGTCGGCAGGAACTGGCTGGTCTGACCGCATTGCTGATTTTCCAGAAGCCGTCCTTGCGTACTCGAGTGTCGTTCGAGCTGGCTGTCAGCAATCTGGGCGGTCGAGCGATTTACCTGTCGCCGCCCGAAGTAGGGCTCGATGACCGAGAGAGCGTCGAGGACGTTGGCGGCGTCGCCGGCCGATATTGCGACCTCATTATCTGCCGCACCTTTGATCAGAGCGTCCTGACACGGCTCGCAAATGCCTCGGGTAGGCCTGTCGTCAATGCGCTGAGTGATTGGGAGCATCCCTGCCAGGCCCTCGCAGATGTCCTGACGATCCGTGAACACGGCGGCACGGCTGGACGCATATTGGCGTATGTGGGTGATGGAAACAATGTCGCTCGTTCATTGGCGTTCGCGGCGGCGGGTGAAGGGATGCATGTGCGACTGGCGTCGCCGCTCGGATACGAGCTGGACGCGGCGAGTGTTGAGATGGCGTCAATGCGCGCGACGGCGTCAGGCGGCTCTGTCACCGTACTGCGAGATCCAAGTGAGGCGGTCAGCGAAGCGGATGTCGTCTACACGGATACATGGACCTCAATGGGCCAGGAGGTAGAGGGCGCGCAGCGCCGCGAGGCGTTCGCCGATTATCAGGTCAATGCGGAGCTGATGGCGAGTGCGTCATCGGACGCACGCGTGATGCACTGTCTGCCGGCTCATCGCGGTGAGGAAATCACCGATGAGGTTCTGGACGGGCCGCAGTCGGTGACATTGGATCAGGCGGAGAATCGGTTGCATGCCCAGCAGGCGCTGTTGGCATGGCTGTTTCGCTGACCGAGTTGACGAGTTGATCTGCCCTAGTTGGTCTGAGTTCGAGTAGACCTGAGTTCCTACCGCCCTTGCTGAGCGAGAATGCATAACATAGCGTCAGGTTCGAGCCTTCGGACTGTTAGCGAGATTGTGCTGATGTGGGCGGGCTGATTGACGACATTGAGGCCGCGTTCAGCAATTTTGGCTGGACGAATGCGTTAGAGGTGATCGCGATCGCGGTCGTGTTCTATGCGTTGTTGCGATTGATGCGCGGCACCACCGCGATGTCGGTCGTGCGAGGCATGGTATTTGTCGCGGTTGCCGTATCGCTGATCGGTCGAATGGTCGATTCAGTGGTGTTGAACTGGATCGTGTCCAACGCGTTGACGGTGTTGTTGATTCTCGTGTTGATCGTCTTCCAGCCCGAGTTTCGGCGCGTGTTCGAGCATGTCGGTCGCCTACGCGCTGTCATGCATTGGGGAGGGACACGGCAGCCGTATCGCAACCTGGGTACGATCGTGGCGACTGCGGCCGACCATCTGTCACAGCAGCGGATCGGCGGGCTGTTTGTGTTGGAACGCGAAACAGGTCTGGAAGAGCTAGCCGGAACGGGCGTGAGGCTTGGCGCGGCGCCGACATCGGACCTGCTGGAGAGCATCTTTTGGCCTGGGTCGCCGCTGCACGATGGCGCAGTGCTCTTGCGGCCGGCTGAGGTGGTGGCGGCGGCGGTGATTCTGCCGACGTCGATCGGCGACGTGGCCTCGCGCAGCCAACAGGACGCGAGACTTGGCGGTCATATCGGGACGCGTCATCGAGCGGCGTTGTCGATTACGGAGATCACGGATGCGGTGGCGGTCGTGGTCTCAGAGGAAACCGGCGAGGTGTCAGTGGTGGTCGGCGGAGCGTTGACACAGGGGGTCAGCTCGATCGAGGTAGAACAGATGCTGGCGGAGCTGTTGCATGTGCGCGGTTGGGGCGATCGGGTGCCGGTCGGGCTGTGGCAACGCAGCATCGATCGCAACCTGGAACGGCGTTCGACCGCCGGCGGGGACGCAGGATCGTAAGTGCGACGCGCAATCCAGGAAGCGACGCTCCTGATCTCAGTAGTCGCGCTGGCGCTGTCGGTGTGGTTTGTCATCGCCGACGCCGAGAATCGTGAGATTGAGGCTCGGCTGGGCTTCAGCCTCGAAGTAGAGGTGAGCGACCTGGCGTCTGACCTGGTGGTGGCAGGCGAACCCTTACCGGTGACGGTCACGGTGGCTGGCCGCGAGGCGGACGTCGAAGCGGCGCAACCGGATCAATTTGAGGCGACGATCTCGCTGCGCAATCGAGTAGCAGGCAGGCACAGCCTGCCGGTGCGAGTGGAGACGGTGAGTGGCGATGTGCGTGTGCGTGCGGTGCTGCCCGAAACCGTGACAGTGGTGCTGCAGGAAACAGTCGAGCGAGAGGTGCCGGTGATGGTCGAGACGTCGAATCCGCCGCCGCTGGGGTTTCGAATCGGTGTAGCGGAGGCGACGCCGGCGACAGCGCAGGTCTCCGGGATCGCTTCCGAAGTGGAGGCGGTGGCGATCGTGGTGGCGCGATTCGACCTGGGGGGCGCCACCGCCACGATTGAGCGAGATGTGGCTGTGGAAGCGCGCACGGCTGCTGGAGTGTCGGTGTCCCAAGTGGTGATCAATCCAAGATTCGTGCAAGTTCAGGTGCCGATCGAGCAGGAATTGTTCCGTCGCACGGCCTCGATCTTGCCGACGACGGTGGGCACTCCGGCGGACGGTTTCCGAGTGCGGAGGCTTCGCGTCACGCCGCCCACGATCGAGATACTGGTGCCGGTTGATGCGCTGGATGACGAAATCGACATCATGACCGAGCCGATTGATGTCGGCGGTCGCGTGGATGATCTGGCGCAACAGGTTGGACTCGTCTTTGCTGACGGGACTGCCGTTTCTGGCGACATCGCGTCGGTGAATGTGCTGGCAGTGATCGAACCCGTGCTGACGTCGGTGACGTTGCCGATCGAAATCCAGTTCAGAGGAATCGCTGTTGGCCTCGACGTGGCATTCTCTAGTCTGGAGTTCGCGCGGGTTGAGCTGCGCGGGCAGATCTCGATCATCTCCGGGATCAGCGGCCCGTTGCCGCCGATCGTGATTGAATTGACTGCGCTGGATGCGGGTAGTCACCGAATCGATTTACAGTGGACTCCCCCGCCTGGCCTGGAGCTCGTCGAGATACGACCGAGAGAAATGATCGTGACCCTGGCTGCGACCCCGACGTCTACCTCGTCGGATTCCGCGGATGGGTCCCAAACGGACACTGAGACTATCAATGAGTGACGACCCGACTTCGGCAACGGCTGCATCATCCCCAGCCTCGGTGACCAGCTCATTGCCAGCTGCAATGCCAGAGGTGTCCGTGCGAGCGGCGCCGAACAATGTTCTGCCGACGGTCGCCATCGTGGGGCGACCGAACGTTGGCAAGTCGACGTTGTTCAACCGTCTCGCGCGTCGGCGCCAAGCGATCGTGCGAGGAGAGCCTGGCACCACCCGCGACCGCAACTACGCGACGACCGAGTGGCGCGGTCAGTACTTCTCAGTCGTGGATACCGGAGGTCTCTTGGGCGAGCAGCTCAGCGGTCCCTTCGCCGACTCGGTTGCAGAACAGGTTGAACAGGCGGTCATTGAGGCCGACGCGATCGTGCTGGTGGTTGACGTGCAGGCCGGACCGTTGCCGGCGGACGAAGATGTGGCGCGTCTGTTGCGAGAGGCCACACAGCCGGTCACGGTATGCGCCAACAAGGCGGACAGCGATCTATTGGCGGCCGGCGCGGTGCAGTTCTATGGACTGGGTCTCGGCGACCCGGTGGCCGTCTCTGCTCATCACGGACGCTGGATCGATGACCTGCTCGATCGAGTCACTGAGCGGCTCGCTGTATCTGAGCCGAGCGAGCAAGCAGATGTCGAGTGTCGTCTCGCGATCATCGGCCGTCCGAACGTCGGCAAGTCGTCCCTGGTCAATGCGCTGTTGCGCGATGAGCGGATGATCGTGTCGGAAGTGCCGGGCACGACGCGCGATGCCGTGGATACGCAGCTGCTCTTTGGCGACGCGCGAGTGTCGCTGGTCGATACGGCGGGGATTCGTCGACGCGGTCGGGTTGAGCCTGGAATTGAGCGAGCGTCGGTGCGACGCGCTGGCGCTGCGGTGCGTCGCGCTGAGGTTGCGGCGGTCGTGATCGACGCGCACGAGGGCGTCACTTCGCAAGATCTGCACGTGCTCGGCATGGCGATGGACGACGGGGCGGGCATTGTGATCGTGATGAACAAGGTCGATCTGGTTGACGCCGAGGACGGCTTGCGCCGCAGCCGTGAGCGGCAACTCGCAGGACGGGCGCGATTCGTCAATTGGGCGCCGATTGTCTGGGTGTCGGCGCTCACCGGACGCGATGTCAACGGCGTCGTCGGCGCGGCGTTGCATGTCGCCGAGCAGCGCCGACAACAGGTCCCGACGCCGCGCCTCAACGCCATGTTGCGTCAAGCGCAGGTGGAGCGCCCGCCGTCGAGCTATCGCGGCAAGCGAATTCGCTTCTACTACGGCGTCCAGACGAATTCGGATCCGCCGACGTTCACGTTCTTCGTCAACTATCCCGACGCCGTCCACTTTTCGTACGAGCGTTATCTGCTGGGACGAATCCGAAACTGTTTCGGATTCGAGGGAGTACCGCTGCGCTGCGTGCTGCGTGGCCGCGAGCCGTCAACGTCATCAGGCAGGAGCGAGCGTCGTGATTGAGGCCTGGCTGTTAGGCGCCGTATTGGGTTATCTGGTTGGCTCGGTGCCAACGGGTCTGTGGTTGGGCAGATGGCGGGGCGGAGGCGACATTCGATCGGTCGGCAGCGGTCGGACCGGCGCCACGAACACGTTTCGCACATTGGGATGGCGATGGTCGGTGACTGTCCTGGTGATCGACGCGCTCAAGGGCGGTGTCCCGATCCTGATCGTGATGACGATTTGGAACAGCCCGACGGCAGAGGTCGTGGCAGGCCTGGCGGCAGTTGTGGGTCATCAGTTTCCGCTGTATGCCGGCTTCCGAGGTGGACGCGGCGCGGCGACCGCATTGGGAGCGATGATCGCGATTATGCCGATGGGCGCATTGTTCGCGCTCGGAGCGGCGATACCGATCCTGTGGCGGATTCGCGTCATGTCGCTGGCAACGCTGATCGGCGGAACCGCGGCGGCGGTCGGCATCTCGTTGTTGGCGGTGTCTGGAGGCGCGCCCGACGCCTATATCGGATACGCGGTGGGAACGTGGATGCTCGTCGTGGTCGGGCATCGTGACAACATTGAGCGGATCGCGCACGGGACGGAACGCGTCCTGAGCATGGGCAGTTGAGTGACAGGTACTGGTCCTGAGCGGTGCGAGCCATGCATGTCATGATCGTCGGCGCAACATCGTGGGGCTGCACGTTGGCGATCTGCGCGGATCGCGCGGGTCACGAGGCGACGGTGCTCTGTCGCACTGAGGCGGAGGCGACAGACCTGGCGCAGACTCGCGAGTTGCGGCGGTTGTTGCCGGGGCAAGCGCTGCCGAGAGGTCTCAAGTTCACGGCCGACCCGCCGGGTCCGCCTCCGCAAGTGGTGATTTGGGCCACGCCCTCGCAGCGCTTGCGTGAGAATCTGCGCGATGTACTGCCGCGCTTGACGCCGGGCGACACGGTGCATGCGTCAGCCGCGAAAGGCTTCGAGCAAGGGTCGCATCAGCGGATGACCGAGGTGCTTGAACAGGAGCTGACTCGCGACGGGCGAGCAGCCAGCGTGGGCGCGATATCGGGTCCGAATCTCGCACGGGAGATTGCGCAAGGGATGCCGGCGACGACAGTCGTGGCGTCGGCTGACGCGCAAGCCTGCGCGCGTTTGCAGGATGCGCTGAACTCTGATCTGTTTCGCGTGTATTCGAGTGCGGACGTGATCGGCGTCGAGCTGTGCGGGGCGCTGAAAAACATCTACGCGATCGCAGTCGGCGCCGCGGTCGCATTGGGGATGGGACAGAATGCGGTCGCGGCGCTGCTGACTCGCGGCCTGTCGGAGATGGCGCAATTCGGCGTGCTGCTGGGCGCATCGCCCTCGACCTTCGCTGGGTTGGCCGGGATCGGCGATCTGATGGCGACGGCCAACAGTCCACAGTCGCGCAACCGATCACTCGGCGAGCTGATCGGCAACGGCGCAAGCCTGGCGCAGGCACTCAGCAACAACCCCAACGTGGTTGAGGGTCTGGAGACGACGCGGGTTGTGCTGGAGATGGCGAAGGGACTCAACCTCGACATGCCGATCGCGAGCGTGGTGTCACAGGTACTCTTTGAAGGTCTGGATCCGAGCGAGGCGATCTCGGTGTTGATGCAGCGCGCGCCGACGGTTGAAGGGTGAACAGCGAATGACCAGCAAGCCGCAGCATCCGGACGTCGCGGAACCTATGGACGCGCTGCGGCGAGTGGTGACCGCCTGTGAGGTCGGTCAAGTCGAGCTTGACCCTGAAGACCTCTATGCGATCTCGCGGCTCGGCGCCGAGATGGCAGGTGAGGTGCGCGGACAGGTCGGATCACTTGACGCAGAGGCGCGATTCGCTCTTCTGGGGCGATTGCAAGCCCTCTGCGACGGATTCGGTGGTTACGATTTCTCAGGCGTGTTCGGCGCGTTGACTTCGGACGACGACGCGTCGGTGAGAGCCTCGGCCGTGGGCGGATTGGGCCTCTGCGAGACGGCGTATGCGACATCGTTGTTGACTCAGATTGCCCAACTTGGGGAGGAAGAGGACGACGTTCGACAACAGGCGGTGACGGCGCTCGCCGAAGTGGCGTTGCGGTTGGAGTTGGGTTGGGCGGCGAGCGAGGAAGCTGACGGGGTCGTTGAGACGCTACGTGCGCTGGCCCAGGATCCGCAGGAGGCGGAAGCGCTTCGCGCGGCTGCCATCTCAGGCGTCGGCGTGGTCTCGGAGCCATGGGTGGCGAGTTTGATTGAGTCCGCCTACGACAGCGATACCGCCGCGCTGCATCTGGCGGCGGTTGAGGCGATGGGACGCAGCGCTGACGTCAACTGGCTGCCGGTGCTTGAGAATGCTCTGGTCGCGGAGGACGAGGACGAACGACTGGCCGCGGTGCAGGCGATCGGCGAAATCGGGTCGGAAGAGGGGACGCCGCTGTTGATGGAGCTGTTCGATGATCCCACGTCGTCGGAAGAGCTGTTGGAATCGATCGTCGCGGCGCTCGGGGAGATTGCCAGCGAAGAGGCGCTGGAAGAGCTGACTCAGCTGCAAACGCACCCGGATCCGGCGATCCGCGAGCGGGCGCAAGCGGCTATCAGCAGCGCTACCTGGCTCGACGAGATCAATCCGAGCTGGAGCGAGGGTTAGCCAGCGAGTGAAGAGCGTGTTGGGTTGAGGGCTGAGTTGCGCAGGCGCTCTGATAGATTGAGCGCACGGGTAGTTGACTCGGACTGAGGAGTGTTGGGTGCGTAGAAGTAAACAACCAGACGGCAACGGCCGTCGCACCACTTCGTCGGCGAAGTCGATCCGCAAAGGCATTGCCGTCAGCGCTGGAGGCGTGGTCTGGCGCGAACAACCGATTGAGGGTGAGTTTGAGGTCGTACTGGTGCAGACGCCGGCCTTGCGCTGGGCGCTGCCGAAAGGCACGCCCGAAAACGGCGAAACGCTGGTCGATACCGCCTTGCGCGAAGTGTCCGAAGAGACTGGCCTGAGGGTCCAACTGGACGAGAAAATTGGCGTGATGCGCTATTCCTTCCATGGTGATGAGGCGCGGATTGACAAGGCGGTTCACTTCTGGCTGATGCAGCCGACCGGCGGCTCGTTCGCCCATCACGACCATGAACACGTGGATGTGCGTTGGGTGCGGCTGGGTAACGCGATGCGGATGGTCAGCTACCGCAACACGGCCGAGGTGCTTGAAAATGCCGCCGTTCTGTTGGATCGGCGGAGTGGTCTGTCGCCGTCCTAACGCCGAGCGAGGTGGTACATGGTCACGAGTCCAGCTGATGTCGTGGGCCAGGGACTGCTCGTCCAACTGCGGCGCAAGCGTCTTGATGATGCACGCCTGGACTGGATCTGGCGCACGGACACAGAGCTGGCGGAGCTGGACGCGGCGCCGGTCACGCCGTTGACCTATGACCAGTATCGCAATCAGTACGAGTGGCAGCTGCGCTCCACACCGGTGTATCGCTCAACGTTTGCGGTGGAGACGCTGGACGATCCGAGACATATCGGCAATGTGATGTACTACAACAGCGATTTCCAACGTCGGGAGACCGAGCTGGGGATCGTGTTGGGAGATCGTACCTGTTGGAATGGCGGCTATGGCCGCGAGGCGGTCAACCTGCTGGTCGACCACGTGTTTACGAACACCTCATTGACGAGGATCTATCTGCATACGTTGGACTGGAACGTACGGGCGCAGCGGGCATTCTTGGCGGCCGGTTTCCGCGATTGCGGGCGGGTGCGACGAGGCGCGCTGCGCTTTCATCAGATGCACGTGTTGCGCGAATGGTTCTGGGAACGCGACTACCAGCGACGCGGGATCAGCCCGGGATCGGCCGCTGATTGAGCATCGGTTTGGACAATTGGCTAAGCGACGCGGTCAACCACCCGCACAGCGAGGCGCGGGTGGTTGATGTGAGTGCGGTTGGGGGTCGACTAGCCGCGACTGGGCAGGACGACGACGCCGGTGCCAGGTGTGCTGACGGAACCGTCTCCGCGGACGCCCTCAATGCTTAGCTCAACGATGTTGCGCTCGCCCTCGGTGTACTTGCGGGTGACGGAGCCGCGAAGCGTGAACTTGCGCTCCTGGGCGGAGTCTTTGCCTTGCGCGGCTGGGTCCATGCCACGGTAGGAGCACTGCACGCGCTTGACCTGGCCTTCGGGGCCAGCGAAGCGCCAGAGCAGCTCGCCGAGGAACGCATGCTTGAGCGCACCGTGCACGATGATGTCATCGAGCCCGGTGTCCTGCGCGAACCGTGTGTCGTAGTGAATCTGGTAGAAGTCGCCGGAGCCGGCTGCCCAATAGACGAGCTGCTGGCTGGTCGGGGTCTTCACCAGTTCCGGAATGTTGTCGCCCACTTCGATGTCTTCGAAGTAGATCTGGTCAGGTACCTGGTCTGACATGTGGAGCTCCTTCGCCTCACGCACAGGATAACGTGCGCGGGCTGAGTCTGTCCTAGCCGCCTGGCGCGGCGGGGTAGGAAATACCGGTGCCGCGAGAGATCGCGACGACCTGGCCGAACTGGTTGGTATAGGTCGTTTCGGAGATCTGGATCAACATTGGCACGCCGAGCGCACCGCTCCAGCGCTCCTGCAGGGAGGCCAGCGCAGTGGCCGATGTGAGGGTGTCGCCAGAGCAGATCTGTTCGGACGTGTACTCGATGTCGGTGCCGCCATTGAGCACGAGTGGATAGGGCGAGCGGAAGCCCTGTCCGCGACGGCCGCCGAAGGTCGGGTCGGAGTCGGCCGGATTGTAGATCGGCGTACCGAGATATCCGGGAGGCGCCGGCAGTCCGCGATAGCCGCGCTCGCCGGCGGCGTTCAGGTCGTAGAAGGCCGGATCGACATAACCGACGGCGCGAGCAAACATGCGGACGCTGGTCGTGGTCAATTCGTTGACTGTTTCCGGACCTTTGACGCCAATCATGGCGCGCATCTCGTCGGTGACGACCGACTCATATTCTTGATCTGCCATAACGCTCCTCGCTGTGCTGTCTGGTGGGGTTGTGGATGCCTGAGAGGTAGTTTAGCCGCCGCCGACGCTGATGAACTTCGGCGGTCGCGAGGGGACGGCAAATTCCTCGCCGCTTTCCATGTCAACGGCGCAGAAGTTGCCGCCCTTGAGCTCGCGCACGAGGTCTTGCCAGGTCTCAATCGAGTCAGTTTCGAACCAGGTAGCGACTTTGCCGATGTCGTGTACGGCGTGCGAGTCAGTGCCGGCGGTGCCGTTCATGCCGGAAGCGGCGGCGAGGTCGGCGGAGAAACGGTTCTCGCGCTCTTTGCCGCGGCCGTTGAGGATTTCCAGCGCGATCACATGGTCCATGGCGTAGTTGCTGGCGGCGCGCTCGACCGCGCTGTTCCACTCTGCCGGTTCATCTTTCCAGGCGATTTGGCGTCGATACGGATGGGCGAAGACGAGGGCGCCGCCGCGTTCGTTGACGTGTTCGGCCAACTTTTCGACGCGGTGCATACCGAAGACGTACTTCTCCATTCCCCAGGCGAGGATGTGACCGGGATCGGTCGAGACTTCGCAGCCGGGGATGATCACGATGCCGGTGTCTTCCGCGATCTGCTGCACGTCTTCATGCGGCCAGATCGCGTCGTGCTCCGTGAAGGAGATGCCGTCCAATCCGGCCGCTTTGGCGCGGATCGCCAAGTCTTTGGGATCCAGCACCGAGTCGTGCGAACGCGGCCATGTGTGGTTGTGCAGGTCAATCAGCATGTGGTCGTCTCAGTCGCTGAGCGGCGGACGCTTGCATGCTATCACCCGTCTCAGTGGCCTCCGATTGCGCGCGGCGCGAGCACTCGGAACGCGCCAGAGATTGAGCGAGTGGCGGCTGATGCATATACTCGCTCAGAGTCACCTGTGCAGATCGGGCGCCACGATCGGTCGAGCAGGTGGAGTGGAACAGGTTGCGTCGGTGGACAACGTGCTCGAGCAGTATGGGCATCTTGGCATCCTGCTGATCTTCGCGGCGGTCTTTCCTTCGATCCCGCTGATCGCGTCGTGGGCGATGTTCAAGTTCGGCCTGCGTCCGAGGCTGCCCAACGCGGTCAAGTCGGATACGTACGAGTGCGGCGTGGAGACCGAGGGTCCGACCTGGGTCCAGTTCAACTTCCGCTACTACCTGGTCGCGCTGATCTTCGTGCTGTTTGATGTGGAGGTGATCTTCCTCTTCCCGTTGGCGGTGGCGCTGGATTCGGTGCTGGTGACGGGGATGGTGGCGGCGCTGATCTTCATTGGCGTGCTGTTCCTGGGTCTGGTCTACGAGTGGCGACGGCAAGCTCTGGAGTGGCGCTGACGTGACGGCCCGATTTGACCCTCAGGTTGCAGCGGAGATTGTCAACGCGAGCGTGTCAGGCGCTGCTCGCGTGGATGACGGGCTGCTGTACCTGGACCCGGATCGACTCGTGCAAGCGGTGCAGCTGCTGCGCGATTCCGCGCAAAGCGACCTGATCTTCCTCTGCAACCTCACGGCGGTCGATCGCGAGCAGCATTTTGACCTCGTCTATCACTTGCAGTCACTGGACCATAATCACCTGTTGCAGGCCAACGCTCGGTTGGTGGATCGCGAAGACCCGAGTGTGCCTTCCTTGAGCGGGCTGTTTCAGGGCGCGCATCTGCAAGAGCGCGAAGTGTATGACCTTTTTGGGATCCGCTTCGACGGTCATCCGGATCTGCGGCGCCTGTTTCTGTGGGATGGGTTCCCGGGTTGGCCGCTGCGCAAGGATTTCCTGCAGATGCCGGGGCAGATTCGGGCGGGATTGCCAGGTTTTCCGCATGAGGGTCAGGAGAATGCCTGGCCGGTGCCGGGAAGCATGCCGATGCGGCCGATGCACCCGAATGATCCGCAGCCGCCCGGTGAGATCGCGGTTGGCGACGCTGAGAGCGAGGCGGGCGCATGACGACTGCTGATGACACGCGTCTGGCCATGCAAGGCACGATTGAAGCGCTCACTGCGGGCGACGGCTCTGAGCCGGTGGTGGTGAATCTTGGCCCGCAGCATCCGTCAACGCACGGCGTCTTCCGCCTCAAAGTCACGCTTGACGGTGAGATCGTGCAGGACGCGGAGATGCGGATCGGCTATCTGCATCGCTCGATGGAGAAGCTCGCTGAGGAGCGCACCTACACGCAGAACATTCCGTTCACGGACCGGATTGACTATCTCGCGGCGATGTCCAACAATCTCGCGTACTGTCTGGCGGCCGAGGAATTGCTCGGTGTTGAGGCGCCGCCGCGCGCGCAGGCGATTCGCGTCATGTTTGCGGAGCTGCAGCGGGTGGCCTCGCATGCGATGGCGAACGGCACCTTCATCAACGATTGCGGGGCCTGGCACACCCCGCTGTTCCACATGTTCCGCGACCGCGAGCGGGTGCTCGATATGTTTGAGATGACCTGCGGCGCCAGACTGACGACGAACTACATGCGGATTGGCGGCGTCGCCTTCGACCTGCCTGACGAGCTGTTGCCGACGCTCGAGTCTTTCCTGGCAGATATGCCGAGTCGAATCGCTGATTATGAGGCGCTGCTGATGGAGAACGAGATCCTGCACGCGCGAGCGCGCGGCGTGGGCGCTATCTCGCAAGAGTTGGCGATCAACTCGTCCATCTCTGGTCCGGTCCTGCGCGCGACCGGTGTGCCGTGGGACCTGCGCAAGGCCGATCCGTATTGCGGCTACGAGACCTACGATTTCGATGTGCCGGTCGGAGAGACGGGTGACTGCTTCGATCGCTTCCTGGTGCGTATGGCTGAGGTGAAGCAGAGCTTGCGTATCTTGCGGCAGGTCGTGGACCGATTACCCGACGGTCCGTACCTGGCGGACGTGCCGTTGCATGCGCGACCGGAGCCGGGCGAGGCATACCGACGCGTGGAGTCGCCGCGCGGCGAGCTTGGCTTCTACCTTGTGTCCGATGGCGGACCGGCGCCGTACCGTTTCCACTGCCGACCGCCCTCGCTGATTAACCTCTCGGCGCTGAAGGACATGTCGATTGGCGGTACGCTGGCAGACGCGATCGTGACGTTGGGCTCGATCGACATTGTGGTGGGGGAGATCGACCGATGAGTGCGCTCGCCGACCTCTCAAGCGTGCTAGGCGCCTGGTACGACCTTCGCGATCTGAACAATCTGCAGCGATTGATCACGGAGTGGATCGCGGAATGGGGTCCGGACTGGATCGCCTCGATCGTGACCGGCGTGCTGGGAGCGCTCGCCGTCCTGGGGGTAATCGGACCGACTCTGCTGATTCTGATCTGGACCGAACGCAAGGTGATCGCGCGATTCCAACAGCGCTACGGTCCCAATCGCGTCGGACCGAAGGGATTGCTGCAGCCGGTCGCTGATGCGGTCAAGCTGATTCTGAAAGAGGAACTGGCGCCGCGCGCCGCCGACAAGCTGATCTTCTTTCTGCCGCCGGTGCTGATTTTCATTCCCGGCATTCTGATCTGGGGCGTGCTGCCGTTCGGACCGCAGATGTCCGTCGCAGACCTCAATGTGGGAGTGCTCTTCCTGCTCGCGGTTTCGGGTACCGCGGTGCTCGTGATCTTCATGGCTGGCTGGTCGTCCAACAACAAGTACGCGCTGTTCGGCGCGATGCGCGCGGTGGCCATGTCGATCTCGTACGAAGTGCCGATGGTGCTGGCGTTGCTCACGCTCGTCGTGTTCTCGGGCACGATGTCGATCAACGGGATTGTGCAATGGCAGCAGCAGGAAGACGTGATCTTCATCCTGCTCTTCCCGCTCTCGGCGGTCGCCTTCTTCTTCGCCGCGTCGGCCGAGCTGAATCGCACGCCGGCTGATATCTCCGAAGCGGAATCGGAGATTGTGGCGGGCTATCACACTGAGTACTCAGGCATGCGGTTCGGCCTCTTCTATGCAGTTGAGCTGGGCAACACGCTGGTCGTCTCCGCCTTCATCGCGACCTTCTTCCTTGGTGGATGGTGGCTCTGGGGACTCGATCAGTGGGTGCCAAGCTGGATGATCTTGCTCGCCAAGACGGGCGCCGTTTACTTCCTCCTGATTTGGACGCGAGGCACCTTGCCGAGACTGCGGATCGATCAGCTGATGAGCTTCTGCTGGAAGGCGTTGGTACCGGCCACGTTGTTGTTCGTCGTGGTGGCCTTTGTCGAACGGACCCTGATTCTCTCTGAGGGATGGGATACGACGTTCGCGTTGCCGATCATGGCGGTGTTCAATATTGCCCTGACGTTGGGCGCAGTGATGCTCTTTGCCCGCGTCGCACGACCGGCCCCGCTGCGCAAGCCGGCGCGGATTCGGCTCACGAGTGATGGGATCGGCGGTCTGCGCGCGGCTCGCGAGCTCGCGGACCGACGCGACGCGCCGCAGATACAGGTAGGCGGTGACTGAGCATGAGTGACTTCGGTTTCCATCTGGCGTTCTGGTCCCTGGCCGCGATGACGATCGGCGGCGCCAGCATGATCATGATCAGCCGCAACCTGATTCACGCGGTGATCTGGCTGGTGATCTCGATGCTGGGCATCGCCGGGCTGTATCTGACACTGTCGGCCGACTTCATCGCCGTGGTGCAAGTGCTGATTTACGTGGGCGCCATTTCGGTCTTGATGCTGTTCGCGATCATGTTGACGCCTCGCGCCGAGCGGGATAACTCACAGACTGCCGTGCGCACGCCTGCCGCGATCGTGGTGATTCTGGTGCTGATTTCGACCATGTGGGTAGTGGTCGATACCGATTGGGGACCGGCGCGTGACGGCGCCCTCAGCGAACAGGCGCGCCTGATTGGCGAGAGTCTGATTCGGCACTACATCCTGCCCTTTGAGATCGGGGCGATATTGCTGACCGCGGCGTTGGTCGGCGCGATCGCGCTGGCGCGACAGGATGATGAGGACGCCGCGATTCATGCAGATTCTTTACAGCGCGAATTGGACGGCGAGTCCGACCTTGACCCGGCCGATGTCGTCGATCCGCCGCTGGCGGCAGATGTCGAGGCGAACTCATGACCATTGACCTCGTCGAATACCTGGGCGTCGGCGCGCTGCTGTTCAGCATTGGCTTCTACATCGCATTGTCGAAGAAGAACGCGGTGGGCGTGCTGATCGGCGTGGAGCTGATGTTGAATGCGGTCAATCTGACGCTGGTTGCGTTCTCGCGCTTCGGTTCTGCTGAGGTGGCGCTGTCGACTCAGGTGTTCGTGGTGTTCATCATCGCGGTTGCCGCCGCTGAGGTCGCGGTCGGACTGGCGCTCGCGCTGGTCGTGTACCGCAACCGACACACAATTTCGGTCGATCGCACGACCTTGTTGAAGGGTTGATCGGGCATGTGGGCTCCGCTCATGACCGTATCTAACCGCTACGTCGCTGAGACGTTGCGCGAGCTGCTCTTCGCAGAAGGGGTGTCGGTGCGCTTTGTCGTGGAACCGGACCGGCAAGATGAAGGCGACTTTGCGCCGGTGATGATCTACGTGCCCGACTCGAAGACGCACGTCGCGCGGGAAATCTTGGGGAAGGTGTAGCGCCATGCCCGAGACGATCTACTGGGTCATCCTCTTTCTGCCGCTGACGGCGTTCGCGCTGGCCGGACTGTCGGCGCTGAATCAGAATCTGCAGCGTCAGATTCCCGAGTGGGATCCGAGCTACCCGCGGTCCTGGAAGCCGATTGCGGACCTGTTCTGCGGTCCACGACTTGCGTCTACGCCGCTGATCATCGCGCTGTCGGTCGCGTTCGTGCTCGCCGTGATCAATCTGATCGACACGATCGGCGCTCGCGGCCTGCCTGTGGATATCGGTACGCATCTGCTCTTCAGCGCGGGCGATCTGCGCGTCAATCTCGGCGTCCGCATTGACGGCCTTACCTCCGTCATGCTCGTCGTCGTGACGGGCGTGTCGCTGCTGGTTCAGGTCTACTCGACGGGCTACATGGACGGTGACCACGGATACCGGCGCTATTTCGCTTTCATGGCGCTGTTCACAACCTCAATGCTCGGTCTGATCCTGGCCGACAACCTGATCATGCTGTTCGCGTTCTGGGAGTTGGTCGGCCTGACGTCGTATCTGCTAATCGGCTTCTGGTTCCATCGACCGGCAGCGGCCGCTGCGGCCAAGAAGGCGTTTCTCGTCACCCGACTTGGCGACCTTGGCCTGTTGGCCGCAATGATTCTGATTTACAGCCGCACCGGCACGCTCGAAATCGCACAGATCAATGCGCTGGCCGATCAGGGTGCTGAAGCGGGCATGTTCGTGATGGACACGCTGATGATCAGTCAGACGGCGCTGACGCTGTTCGGGCTCGGCTTGATCGCTGGCGCGATCGGCAAGTCAGCGCAGTTCCCTCTCCACATCTGGCTGCCTGACGCGATGGAGGGACCCACGCCGGTCTCGGCGCTGGTGCATTCCGCGACGATGGTGGCGGCTGGCGTCTATCTCTTGGCTCGCTTCTTCCCTGTGATTCACGCTTCCTCGACGGCATCGGACCTGATTGCCTGGATTGGCGCCGGCACCGCGATGGGCGCCGCGATCCTGGCGCTCGTGCAGGTGGATATCAAACGCGTCCTCGCCTATTCAACGATTTCACAGCTCGCCTACATGATGTTTGCGATCGGCGTCGGAGGATACGCGGCGGCGGTCTTCCACCTGATGACGCACGCCTTCTTCAAGGCGCTGCTGTTCCTCGGCTCAGGTTCGGTCAATCACTCGACCAACACCTTTGACATGCGCAGGATGGGCGGACTGCGATTTGCGATGCCGATCACATTCGCGACCTTCGTCGTGGGCACGTTGTCGCTGGCAGGGATCATCCCCTTCTCGGGATTCTGGTCCAAGGATGAGATTCTGATTGTGGCGTGGGCTGACAACAAGGGCGTGTTCGTGCTGGGCCTGCTGGCGGCGGGGTTGACTGCTGCGTACATGGTGCGAGCCGTATATATGACCTTCTTCGGCGAGTATCGGGGCGGCGAGGAGGTTGCGCCCGGCGAACACGGCAATGCACACCCCGAGCAGCCGCACGAATCGCCGCGCAGCATGACCGCGCCGCTGATCATTCTCTCGGTGATCGCGGTGATTTCGGGCTTCTTGACGCTGGGTGGCGAGTTCCAGACCTGGGTCTATGGCGCGTTGCCGCACCCGCACGACGGATCCTTCCATTGGAGCTGGGGCATATTCCTGGGTTCAACCGCGCTGGCGTTGGCGGCGGGCGCCGCCGCGTTTCTGTTCATGCACCACCGTGAGCGCGTGCGCAGCTGGGGCGTCGGCGGCATCTGGCCAGCGCCGGAGTTGCAGCGCTTCGCGACCGAGCTGTTCTACATGGACGCGCTCGGCGAGCGAGTGCTGGCGAGGCGCGTGTTCTATGGCTGGATCGCCCAATCAGCGCACTGGTTTGACGTCAATGTGGTTGACGGCGTCGTCAATCATGCCTGGCGTCAAGGCGTGAGCTTGTCCAATACGGCCCGATTCGTGCAAAACGGTTGGGTCCAAGCGGGCACATTGTCAATCGGACTCGGCGGCGTGATCATCTGGGTCGCCGTCGTGTTGTTCTAGGAGCGGTCGATGGATCCGGGCTTCCCCGTCCTTTCGCTGCTGATCTTCCTGCCGCTGTTGGGCGCGCTGCTGATCGCGTTCCTGCCAGGCAAGCACACGCCGACCGATTGGCTGGTGCGTAACACGCCGGGCAACGCCGTTGACTACCCCAAGTGGATCGCGCTCGGCGCCTCGCTCGCGGCTCTGATCATTGCGGTCGTGATGTTCATCATCTTCGACCGCTCCGCCGCAGGCTTTCAGTTCATCGATGAGTTCGAATGGATTTCGGCTGAGGCGGTCGGCTTCAACGTCAACTACGCGTTTGGAGTCGACGGCCTATCGATGCCGCTGGTGTTCTTGACCGCGCTGCTGAGCGTGGTCTCCGTGCTGGTCTCGTGGCGGATCAACCTGCGCACCAAGGAGTACTTCGCCTGGCTGCTCGTGCTCGAGACGTCAGTGCTCGGCGTCTTCACGTCGCTCGACCTGATCTTCTTCTTCCTCTTCTGGGAACTTGAGCTGTTGCCGATGTTCCTGCTGATTTCGATCTGGGGCAGCGGCAATCGCAACTATTCGGCGCTCAAGTTTGTGCTCTACACGGTCTTCGGCTCCGCCTTCATGCTGGCCGGGTTCCTGGCGCTCGGGGTTGCCGCCGACACATTCGATATTCGCGAAATTCGTCAGGACACGCTCTCCGCCGCATTCTTGCCGGTACCGGTGATCTTCGCCTTCATCCTGATTGCGTTCTCGATCAAGCTGCCGGTTGTGCCGCTGCATACGTGGCTGCCCGACGCGCATACCGACGCTCCAACCGCGGTTTCCGTGATGCTCGCTGGCGTGCTGCTGAAGATGGGTGGATACGGGATCTTGCGGCTGTTGTTCACACTGATGCCCGATGTGGGTGCCGACGCCGATCTCGCGCTGGCCATTATCGGCGCGGTCTCGATTGTCTACGGCGCGATCATCACTATCCGCCAAACGGACCTGAAGCGTCTGATCGCCTATTCATCGGTTTCGCATATGGGATTCGTGCTGCTCGGAGTGTCCGCCCTCGGAGTGACCGGCATGACCGGCGCGGCGATGCAGTTGGTCACGCACGGTCTGATTACGGGGATGCTGTTCGTGATGGTCGGACTGGTCTATGACCGCACGCACACGAGACAGATTTCCGAGATGCGGGGTCTCATGCACCATATCCCGCTGCTTGGGATCGGCATGGTGTTTGCCGGCCTGGCGGGACTGGGGCTGCCGGCACTGGCCGGGTTCGTGGCGGAGATTACCATCTTCCTCGGTGCGTTCGGGTCGCAGACCGCCGCGGTATCGGTGTCGCTGGTCGGGGTGCTGCTGGCGGCGGCGTACATTCTGTGGGCCCTGCAGCGCACGTTCTTCGGTCCCAGAGACGAGAAATGGTCCCATCTAGCTGACGCGAATCACTGGAGCGAGTACACGATCATCGCAGGCCTGATGGCGCTCATCGTGTTGTTGGGCGTGTATCCGGCGTTGGTGATGGACTTGCTGGAGATGGGTGTCGAACCGATTGCACAACAGATTGAAGCGGCGGTATCAGCCGCAGCAGGAGGCGGCTGATGCTGAGTGACGTCAACCTGCTCGGACCTGAGCTCGTCCTACTCGTTGTCGGCGCGTTCCTGTTGATCGCCGACCTCTTCCTTCGCGATCGCCGCATCCTGATGGCCGTGGCTGTAGCGGCGCTGCTGGGTTCAATCATCTACTCAGCCATCCTGTTGACGGAGGGACACACCGGCAATCAGGCGTTCAACGGTGTGCTGGTTGTCGACAAGTTCGCGATCTTCTTTCAGATTCTGCTAGCCGGAGCGGCGATGGCGGCGGTGCTCGTCTCGTCCGAGACGCTGCAACGGACACCGTCACGGCGTGGTGAGTATCTCGCGTTGATCCTGTTCTCGACCGCGGGGTTGCAGCTGCTCGCGGGCAGCCGCGACCTGATCATGATCTTCATCGCGCTCGAACTGACGTCGATCTCGCAGTACATCCTGGTTGGCTTTCACAAGGATCGGTGGGGCTCAGAGGGCGGCCTGAAGTACCTCTTGACCGGCGCGGTGGCGTCAGCGGTGCTGCTGTACGGCATGGCGATTCTGCTGGGCCTGACCGGTTCAACGAATCTTTCGGAGATCGCTTCCTACATCGCCTGGCAGGGCGAGGGTAAGGAAGAGGCGTTGATGCTCGCGGCCGTGTTCCTGATCGCGGGGTTTGGATTCAAGGCGGCGGTGGCGCCGTTTCAGATGTGGGCCCCCGATGCCTACACCGGCGCTCCGACGCCGATCGCGGCGTATCTCTCCGTCGCGTCGAAGGCGGCAGCGTTTGCTGTGCTGATTCGGGTCTTCTTTGAGGCCTTGGGCGACGATCTGCTTGCAGAGCACTGGAAGACGATCTTCGCGGCCCTGGCGACGTTCTCGATGTTTGTGGGCAACTTCTTCGCCATTCGCCAGAACAACATCAAGCGCATGCTGGCGTACTCATCGGTCGCGCAGGCGGGCACGTTGATGATCGGCCTCGCCGCAATCTCCGCCGACCGCAGCGAGCTGCTCGGCGCTAGCGGCATCCTGTTCTATCTCGCCGGCTACACCGTGACCAACCTCGCCGCGTTCACCGTGATCATCCTGATTGCGAATCAGCGCCAGGGCAGCTACGACATCCGCCAATATGCAGGGCTCGGTCGGCAGGCGCCGTGGCTGGCGCTGATCCTGTCCTTCGCGTTGATCTCGCTGATCGGCTTGCCGCCGACCGCGATTTTCTTCGGCAAAATTTATCTGTTCGAGACGGCGATGCAGAGCGGGCTCGCCTGGCTCGCCGTGGTGGGAACGGTGAATACGGTGATTTCGGCGGCCTATTACATCAGACCGATCAAGGCGATGTTCATCGATCCGTCGCCAGAGGGTGAAGACGCCGCTCCGTTGCCGCGACCGTCCAATAGCGTGCTGGCGACGATGGGGGTGGTGACGGCTGGCGTGCTCGTGATCGGACTTCATCCCGGATTGTTGATCAACGCTGCCGAAGCAGCGGTCGCGGCGGTCCTCTCATAGCGTGAGCGCCGACCGACACCTCGTGGATGTGCTGGTCGATTCGGCCTTCGCTGACCAGGTTGATGTGGATGTTGTGGAACGTTGCGTGCGAGAGACCCTCGCATCGCGGAAACTACGGATAGCGCGAGTCGTCTCGGTCCACGTGACTGATGCCGATCGCGTGCAGGAGCTCAATCGGCAATTCCGAGACATTGATGCGCCTACGGATGTGCTGTCCTTCAACACCGATTTCGACGGCCTGCGCCGGCCCGACGGAGCAGCGGAGCTGGGCGAGATTGTGATCGCCTTGCCGGTCGCTGCGAGCGGGGCGCAGGAGCGACATGTCAGCCTCGCGGACGAGTTGGCGCTGCTGACCGTGCATGGCGTTCTGCATCTGCTGGGCTTCGATCATGAATCGCCGACGGAGGACGCCATCATGCGGCATCTGGAGCGAGTCGCGTTGCGACGTTGCGGGATGGAATCAGCAGCTCGCGGTTGACAGCAAACGGATAAACGTTCTAACTTGTTGCTGAGACGAGCGCCGAATCAGGAGAATTCAAGTGGCTGAAACGGTGCTGTACCGCAAGTGGCGTCCTGCCGACTTCGAGCAGGTGGTCGGTCAAGGCACGGTGGTTCAAACGTTGCGCAACGCGGTCGCGCAGGACCGGATCGCGCACGCATACCTGTTCTGCGGCCCGCGCGGTACCGGCAAGACCACGACGGCGCGGATTCTGGCGCACGCGATCAACGGACACACGAGCTCGGACCGCGCGAATCCGTTGGGACCGTCGGGAGATATGAGCTTTGATCTGATTGAGATCGATGCCGCCTCCAATCGGGGCATTGACGACATCCGCGACTTGCGCGAGAAGGCGAATTTTCAGCCAGGGTCGGCGCGATTCAAGGTCTATCTGATCGACGAGGTACACCAGCTCACGGGCGCGGCCATGGACGCCCTGCTGAAGACGCTTGAAGAGCCTCCACCGCATGTCGTCTTCATTCTCGCGACCACGGATCCCGAGGCGCTCAAGCCGACGATCCTCAGTCGCTGCCAACGTTTCGATTTTCGGCGGGTCAGCGTCGACGACATGGTCGGGAGGCTGCGCGCGATTGCGGACGCAGAGAGGATCGAGATCCCTGATGACGCGCTGCGGCTGATCTCACGGGAAGCGACTGGTTCGCTGCGTGACGGCGTTAATCTGCTCGACCAAGTCTGGGTCATGTGCGGCTCAACGGTTTCGCTCGATGCCGCTCAGGAAGCGCTGGGGCTGAGCCCGGATGCGCGAGCGATGGATCTGGCGTCCGCCGCGCTGAGAGCTGATCTGGCAGGCGGATTGTCCGTGCTGGCCGCGGTTCAGAAGGATGCGTTGGACTTCGGACGGTTCAACAAGCAGGTGGTGCAACATCTGCGGCACACCCTGCTCGTCCTGACCGGCGCGACCGACGCCCTGTCGCTCTCCGCGCCGGAAATCGAGCGTTTGCAAGAGGTCGCCAGCGGAGTTGACGCAGCCGCGGCGGTGACTGCGTTGCGAGCGTTCTCAGCGGCCAATGTCCGCCGCGATCCGTATCAGCCACTGCCGCTCGAGCTGGCGCTTGCCTCAATCGTCTACGGTCCGCGCCCGACGGAGATCGTCCCTGCGGCAGCGCCGGCGCCAAGCTCTCAGCGTTCATCGGGCCAAGACCGTTCGCGTCGGCAGCAGCCTCAGCGACGCGAACAACAAGCGACTCGCAGCCTTCCAAAGGCGCCGAGTCAACCGCGGCCTGCGCAGCTGCCAGCTCCGGGCGCGTCGCAGACTGAGGCGGCAGCGCCCGCCGACGAGCTGCTGGATGCCATCCGCGTCGGACTGAGGCGTCGCGGGCAAGGCATGATTGCCACCATGCTGAACGGTTCCTGTCGCATCACCGAGCAATCGAATGACTCACTCACGCTCGGCTTTTTGCCGAACTATCAGCAAGTCCACATGCAGAAAGTGATCGAAGCGCAATCGCACGTTGACGCCGCGACGACTGAAGCGCTCCAGCGGCCCGTGACGGTTCGTTGCGTCCCGCTCAGCGCGACCGCATCCTCAACGAGCACAGGCGCGCCGTCGCCGTCGCCGTCGCCAACCACGCAAACGCCATACTCGCCACCGTCGCCGCGGTCGGATGTGGAACCTCCTGCGAGATCGGTGGCGGAACAGCCGCGCCGCGAGAGTGTGATCGAGCGCGAAGCGCGCGCGCGCTTCGGCGCCCAACCGTATCAGACCAACTGAGCATCTACGCGGCCTCGCCAACGCCTACACTGAAGTCACAGCGAAAGGCTCAGCATGGCCAAGCGAAAAGGCGGCATGTTTCGTCCGGCGCGCTCCAACAAACAACGCGGAGCCGGCGCTGCCGCAGCGGGCGGATTCTCGCCCGACATGATGAGACGGGCGCAGGAGCTACAGTCTCAGCTCGCCGAGGCGCAGGACGAGTTGAAGGATGCAACGGTCGAAGCCTCCGTCGGTGGCGGGGTGGTATCCGTCACGATTGGCGGTGACCACAAGTTGCGCACAGTCACGATTGATCCAGATGTCGTCGACCCGGAAGACACTGAAATGCTGCAGGATCTCGTGGTGGCCGCCGTCAATGAAGCCCAAGATCGGCTGGAGCAGATGCAGCAGGAGCGGATGTCAGGATTGACGGACGGGTTGTCGCTGCCAGGTCTGCAGTAATGCAACGCTCGCCGACCACCGCTCCGACGATCGCGCGTCTGATTGAGGCGTTTCACCGATTGCCAGGTATCGGACCGAAGAGCGCTCAACGGCTGGCCTATCACGTGCTGCGAGCTCCGCGCGCCGAGGCCGAAGCGTTGGCCGAGGCGTTGCTGCAAGTCAAGGATCACACGCGTCTCTGTGGACGCTGCCAAAACATCACCGATGCCGATCCGTGCGCGGTCTGCCTCGATCCGCAGCGCGCGGACTCAACCATCTGCGTAGTCGAAGAACCGCTGGATGTCGCGGCGATCGAGCGCGCTGGCGTGCATCGAGGTCGATATCACGTCCTACACGGCGCGATATCGCCGATGGACGGCGTCGGGCCTGAAGACCTGAAGGTGCGAGAACTGCTCGCGCGGTTAGGCGATGCTGTGGTTGAAGAGGTGATTCTGGCGACGAATCCGAACCTGGAAGGGGAAGCGACCGCGGGCTATCTGTCGCGCGTGATCGGCGCCATGGGCGTACGCATCACGAGGATTGCGCATGGTCTACCGATGGGCGCCGATGTCGAGTATGCCGACGAGCGCACGTTGCGCGCGGCCATGACCCACCGCGTCGCTATCGACCAAGCGAAGACAGACGACTAGTGCCTCGCGTCCAACCGATTCGCACCGAAGCGATCGTGCTCAGACACCGTCCACTGGGCGATGCTGATCGCATTTGCGTGCTCAGCTCGCCGACGCGCGGTCGGATTGAGGCGGTCGCGAAAGGCGTGCGCCGGCCGTTGAGCAAGCTCTCGGGCCATATCCAACCGCTCAGTCGGGGCCAATTCTCGCTCGCGCGAGGTCGAAACCTGGACATCATCACCGAAGCGCAAACGCTCGACGCCTGGCCGGCGCTGCACGAAGACGTAGATCGAATGACGGATGCGATCGCGATCGCTGAGCTGGTTGACCGCAGCACGGACCTCGACCTCGCCGCTCGACCGACGTACGAGCTGTTGCATCACTCGCTGGCGACGATAGCCACGACCGGCTCTACGCAGGCGGCTCGCTGGTGGTTCACGATTCATCTGTTGGATCAGCAGGGCTATCGCACGGAGCTGGAGGCGTGCGTGCTCTGTCGCGTCGACTTGCAGCCGGACGGCAATGGATTCTCGGCCGCCGACGGTGGTGTGGTCTGTCCAGCGTGTCACCGCCGCGGCGGAGGCAGGCGACTTTCATCGCCAGCGTTTCGCTTGTTACGCTATATGCGGCGCTCGTCACCTGAAGCGACTGCGCAGGTGCGGGTTGATGCCGATACAGCGGTCGAGCTCGAACAGCACCTCCAGGCGTTGCTCGAACACTCGATCGATGAGCGCTTGAAGTCGCGAGGCTTTGCCAACGCGCTAGCCATCGCCGGGCAGTTCGGGCGCAGCGCGGCAAACGCTGCCGCACGTGAACGAAAGGAGCGGAATCGTGCCGCTATATGAGTATCTCTGCGAGTCCTGCGCAGGCGTCTTTGAGGTCGTGCGCCCGATCCGCGAGGCGCCGGAGCCTCAACCGTGTCCGGAATGCGACGAAGAGTGCGAGCGGGTCATGCCGTCCTCGTTCTCCGCGTTCGTCATGCGACAGGGCTACCCGCGCCGCATCCCTGACAAGGGGACCTACTGGCATCTCGGGCAGGAAGTCACGTACCTGCCCAAACAGGCGCGCCCCTACGAGCACCCACAGGTGACGAAGCGTCGCGAGAAAGAGCCGCTCTCCACGCAGGACTACACCGATCTCGTGGACAAGAAGATTCACGAGCGTCGACTCGCGCGCGAGGATCGCCGCAAAGAGCGGGCGTTGAAGAAGGATCGGATAGCGGCCAGACCGCCCGAGCGCAAACCAATGCCGCCACCGGTCAGCCGCGACTAGAGCCTGACGATGGCCAAGTCGATGTATCTGTCTGCGCTCTCTGCGGAAAAGAGGACCGAGCTTGAGGGACGCCTCAGTAGTCGTCAGAGCGGACGCTGTTTCATATGCGAGAAGCCAATTGATGTCGAGTTGCACCAGGCAAGCTTGGAAATCGATCACATCGAGCCGCTCGCGGAACAGGGCTTGGACGCGGAGAATAACTTCGCGCTGACACACGCCAGGTGCAATCGCAGCAAGGGGGCTTCGAATCTGCAAGTGGCCCGCCGCATGGCGAGATTTGAACGCCTGCAGGAAGACGCGTTGGAACGGGGCGAGCGAGGTGCGAACCTTGGCCACGTACTCGCTGAGGTCGGCGGCTCATCGAGTAATCTGACTGTTCGCCAGGATGGGGACTCAGTGGAGTTCAGCTTTGCGGAAGTTGGTGACGTCTCAATCCAATGCGTAAAAGTACACACAGACTCTCTCAGTGGCATGAGGTCGTTCTTTGCCACCCTACCCGTGGAATATCTGCACCATGACGACCGGATCAATCCTCGCTCTATCGGATCGAACATTCGGGGGCTGATTGAGGAATTCCGAAAGAAACGACCTCAGCTGCACGTTGCACTTGCTCGGTGGGCTCCCAACAGTGCCTCTGCGGGACCAGTGAAGATCTTCGATGGTCAACACAAAGCCGCAGCTCAGATTCTGCTGGGAGTAAAGGCGCTGCCAGTACGAGTGTTCATAAATCCTGACGCAGATGTCTTGCTGCAAACGAACACCAATGCCGGAGGCAAGCTGAAGCAGGTTGCATTCGATACCGCGGTGATGCACCACCTTGGACGGTCCTTGTACGGCGAGCGTCTGATCAAGTATCGGGAGATGCGAGGACTTGCGGCTGAGAATGCGTCATTCTCGGAGCAGGACCTGGTCGGCTTCTATCGGGGGGAGCGCGACATGCTGAAGTACATTCTGGACTACCAGCGCGACAGCATAATGAGAGACGAAGAGAACAGATTGACCGAATTTGTGGAGTGGGCCGGCAAGGGAACCGCCCTTCCGCTGTCATACAGCGCCGTCGAGAAGTCCTTCTTTCGAGAGTTCCTCGGCAAGAAGGCGCTCGCGCAGCCGCTCAACCACCTTGAGGAGCAGGGAGAGAATGCACGACAACTCGAGCGTGAGCAGTTGGTGAAGCTGATGAGTATGTACGCCGAGACATTCCTTGTCGAAAAGTGGATTCCGGAGACGGGTGGTCGTCGGTTGGAGCAAAGGATTGTAGACGGCGAACAGATCGATGATCATCACCTGCGCGCGTGGAGGTTGGCTCGAGAGGGAGTGCTATCAGGCGTCCTGAGATGGGTTCGCATGGTCGTGCACAATTTCTACGCAGTCAACATGACTCCGTACGACGAAGAGCGACTGCTTCACCAGCGCGCACCCGAACCGTTATGGGCAAACGTTCAGAATTCCTTTGACAATTTGGCCCTGTTGCCCTGTTGGGTTGACAAAGGCCTCGCAGGCAACGTCTTTGGACCAACGACTCAAAGGCGCGACGATTGGCTGTCGATATTCAAGAGCGGTCAGACCCCGGGCGGCGTGCGTGTGTTGGCCGAGGGCCTTTCGCTGGGGAACTTGATCACACCAAAGTCGCCGTAAAGCAGCGGCGATTCGGTACGAGCACCTTTCGAGGGACCCTAGAAGTCGCGTTGGGCGACGAACTCGGCGATGGCGGTGAGTTGTTCTCGTGGGCCGCTGGTTGGCGCGGCGTGGAGCGCCGCGAGCCCGCGGTCGCGCCACTCCTCGACAGTCTCCATGCAGCGCTCGACGATTGGGGCCTGACGCGCGGCTTCGAGGGCGCGGTGGAGGCACTCAGCGCGATCGTCCTCGTCCTTTGAGTCCAGGAACTTGGTGACCGGATTGTCGTTTGGGTCGTCTTCCATGAGGACAATTGCCGGCAGCGTCAATGTCCCCGCCGAGAGGTCGCCGCCGACCGGTTTGCCCAGTTGCTCTTCGCTGCCGCAGAAGTCCAGGATGTCGTCGACGATCTGGAACGCCATGCCGATCGAGCGTCCGTATTCGCGCAGCGACTCGATGGTGTCGGAGTCGCAAGCGGACATCATGGCGCCGCCTGCGCCGGCGGTCGCGAAGAGCGACGCGGTCTTGCCGTGGATGCGTCGGTAGTAGTCGCGCATCGTGCCCGAGTCGGCGTCGAAGGCGGAGACATCCTGCGCGAGCTCGCCCTTGGCCATGACCATGAGGGTGTCGGCAAAGAGTCGGATGACGCCGATGTGCCCGGTGCGGGCGACGAGCTCGGCGGCGTGGGCGAACATGTAATCGCCGAGCATGACGGAGGCTGGGTTGCCGAACGTGGCGTTGGCCGTCACCTCGCCGCGCCGTGTGTCTGAAGAGTCGATCACGTCGTCATGGACGAGCGTGGCGGTGTGCAGCAGCTCGATCGAGGCGGCGAGTGGAATCTGGGTGTCTGCGTCGTAGTCGCCGAAGCCGCCGCAGAGCAGCGAGATCGCAGGTCGGAGGCGTTTGCCGCCGCGCGACAGCACCTGGTTCAGCATCGCCTCGAGAGGGAGGAAGTCCGACTGCGCCACCAGAGACAGCGTGTCCTCGACGATGGCCAAATCGTCGGCGACGGGCTCGTAGAGGTCGGTGAGCGCGGTCATAGGGTCTAGCCTATCCCCGAACCAGCTGAGCGGATATCGGAAGGGATCGCGCGCTGCCGAAGGTCAAGTTGGCGAAGTCAGAGAGCGTCAGTCTGAAGTCCATCTGGAGAGACGAAGCCAAGGATCTCACGCCGTGGTTGAGGGACAATCTTCACGTCTTGGGCGAAGCGCTCGGCTCCGACTTGCGTTTTGCAGTCCAAGAGTTCGCCATCGGCGGATTTCGAGTGGATCTGGTTGCTGAGTTAAACGGACGCTAATGGACGGTGATTGAGAGTCAGCTCGATAAGTCCGACCATAGCCATCTTGGTCAGAACCTCACGTATGCCTCTGGGATCGATGCTCACACGTTGATCTGGATTGCTGAGGACTTCGATCGACAACACTTGCGGGCGATAGACCGGCTGAATCGCGGGATGCAGGGCAACTTGGAAGCATTCGCGGTTCGCTTGGAAGCGTTTCGTGTGGGCGGCTCAGGGCCGGCGATCAGGTTCCATGTGGTCGCGCATCCGAGCGGTTGGTTTCCGCCCGGCGCCGACGCAGAGGATCCGCGCATATTGCGCGGCCGTGGATTCTTCGAGCGCCTGTCCGGTGAATCTGGGGATGAAACGATGAGTGTGGGGCCAACTACTAATCGCGCATTTGCCGCAGTTGGAGAGTCCGCAGCGAACGAGCCTGGCGTCTCCTACACACTGTGCTTCCGCGGCAAGGAGAACACCTCGGGCACCTCGATCCACCTCTGGATCCAGACCGAAACGGGGAACCGCAATCGGGCGATCTTTAGCCACCTGAGGCGAGACGAAGCGGCGATTGAGCGGGAGGTGGGGAGCAAACTGACCTGGGAACCCGCGGGACCGGGTGGCAGCGAAGCCTGCGCGATACGCTGGCCTGACCCAAGCGGTTCGATCGATGACTCGCCACAGGAGTTAGCCGTGACGCGAGCCAACATAATCGAGCGCTTTGAGAAACTGCGAGGAGCGCTGGACAAGCGTCTACCGGCGGCCGTCGCAGCGGCTGGGCGCTAGCGGCATCAGTAGAGGAGCCCCCTGACATGACTGAAAACCAACTTGGACAACTGGAGGAAGTTGAGCTGCGGTCAATCTGGAGCGACGAGGCGAGAGACTTCACGCCCTGGCTTGCAGACAACCTGGACTTGCTGGGAAGGGCGATCGGATTGGATCTTGAACGCGAAGATACGGAAGTGACGGTCGGTGGGTTTTTCCTTGACATATTGGCTTCGGCAGGAGATTTTTGCCGGGTTGCGATCGAGAATCAACTCGGCCCGACCGACCATAGCCATCTCGGTCAACTGATGACATATGCGGCGGGAGTCAGCGCCAAAGCGCTGGTATGGGTGGCGCCGTCATTTCGCTCCGAACATCTGGCTACGGTGAACTGCTTGAACCAATGGGCTGCGTCAAACGTCGTCATGTTTGCCGTCGAAGTCAGGCCGCTCAAGATAGGAAATTCTCAAGTTGGGGTGGACCTTCGCGCAATCGCAGCTCCCGAGCATTGGGCACGTAGGAGAAGGTCAGTCAGCCAACCGGCAGCGATGACGGATAGCGAGAGAAGTCGGAGGGTCGATTTCTTTGACCGACTTGCCAGAGGCGCGCTTGACCGAGGGCTCACAGACTCGACCGGCATGGCCTCAGTCGCCAAGTCCAAGTCGTTTCCCTGCCGAGTCAATGAGCGAGGTCTGAAATACTGGATTGATTTACGCCCAACCGGGGTCGTCACCGTGGCGCTTGGCGTCAGCACGGGGGATCTCGAACGGAACTTTGCCATCATCAATGGCCTGACCGAAGACCAGGTGGAGATAGAGCGCGAGTTGCAATTCAAACCAGATTTACTCTCGCCTGACCCTGAGGGGCCGAACAGGCGGCAAGAGTGCAGGGCAATCACTGTTCGAGAGGCCACTATTGATGATCCACCCGATCGAGTCGCAGAAACGCTAGAGTGGTGCCTGGATGTGCTTGCAGGATTCCAACGAGTGCTGGAACCGCGCCTTCGCGCGATTATCGACGATCTGGATGCGATAGACGCATAGGCCGCTAGCGGCTAGCTGCTCCGCGATATCGGCATCAGTAGAGGAGCCCCCTGACATGACTGAACGGCAATTTGGGCAATTGGAGGAAGTTGAGCTGCGGTCGCTCTGGGGCGATGAGGCGAAGGATTTCACTCCTTGGCTGGCAGAACATCTCTCGTTCCTAAGCGATGCTATCGGCATTCGTCTGGAGCTAGTCGGACGTGAACAGCCGGTCGGGGACTTTTCGGCGGATGTCGTCGCCGATGGTGACCTGGGTAAGGTCGTGATTGAGAATCAGCTTGAGCGCACGGATCACTCGCATCTCGGTCAATTGCTGACGTATGCGGCTGGGCACGATGCAAGAGTGCTCATCTGGGTGACGCCCGAGGTGAGGGATGAGCATCGAGCGGCGATTGATTGGCTGAATCGATTCACCTTAGGTGACGTGGAAGTTTACGCAGTCGAAGTGCGCGCTGTACAGATTGGGGATTCGCTGCCAGCTCCTGAGTTTCGCGCGGTTGCGTTTCCGAACGATTGGTCACGGCGATCTCGAATGAGATCTGGAGATGGCCGCGAAGACTCGGTCCAAACCGGGCAATACCGCGAATTCTTCCAACCGGTTGTTGATGCCCTCCGCGAAAAGGGACTAACAGATCAACTCCAGGCTTACCGCTACTACGCCCAGCGTTTTCCCACAGCCGCAAGGATCGAGAGAGCGGAGTACATGGTTTCCCTTACGACACCTACAAGCGGACATTGCGCAAATGTTTACCTTTATCTGGGATCGAGCGACCGCGATCTGAACCAGGGGATCTTTGGCGCGTTACAGGAACAGCGCTCGGATATCGAGCGTGAGCTGGCTGCGAGCCTGATATGGCAGCTAAACCAAGGATACCGCTCGTCTATTTTACTCTCACGTCCAGCATCAATGTCAGATCCTCCGGAGAGACGGAGGGACGTCCAAGATTGGATGATAGAGATGGTGCCTCGCCTTAAAGATGCGTTCGAGCCACGACTGTTAGAGATTGCCGAGACGCTCGAAGCGGAAGAGGCCGACCGCGTTGCTGACTAGCTGGTCCGCGATGTCCCCGAGATCCACGCCTCTCGACTCGGCGATCTGCTGGGCGGTGTGTTGGATGTTGGCGGGTTCGTTGCGTTTACCTCGTCGGGGTTGTGGACTGAGGTAGGGGCAGTCGGTCTCGATGACGATTGACTCGAGCGGGATGGTAGCTGCGGCCGCTCGCAGGTCGTGATTCTTGGGATAGGTGATTGGTCCGGCGAACGAGATCATGAAGCCTAGGTCGACATAGCGCTGGGCGAGATCGGCGTCTCCGGAGAAGCAGTGGATGACTCCGATTGGGCTTCTGCGGCGCACCGGTAGCCCCCCTCTGTCACTGCGTGACATCTCCCCCCGCGGAGCGGGGGGAGAGTGGGGAAAGGGAAGTGTCTCCGGCGGAGCGGGGGGAGAGTTGGATTGGGCCCAATCCCTGAGCACCCAATAGCACTCCTCGTGAGCGTCTCTTGAGTGGATGACGACGGGCAGGTTGAGGTCGTCGGCGAGGGCGAGTTGGGCTTCGAAGGCTTGGTACTGGTCTTTATGGGGAGACAGGTTTCGGTAGAAGTCGAGGCCGATTTCTCCGATGGCGACGACCTCGTCCGACTGCGCCATTGCACGGAACTCGGCGGCGGTTTCCTCATCCCAATCCTTTGCGTCGTGTGGGTGGACGCCGAGCGTGGCCCAGACGTTGTCGTAGCGCTCGGCGATGGCGACGGCGTTGCGGCTGTCCTCAAGCGAGCAACCGATGGTCACGATTCTTTCGACTCCGGCGTCGCTGGCCCGTTGCATGACCTCGGGTAGATCGTCGCCGATCCATGGATCGTGGAGATGGGCGTGAGTGTCGAAGAGCACTGAAGACTCCGTACCTTCTCCATACGATCTGCGGCGACCCGAACGGGTCCCCTTTCGGAGGCGGGGGCGGGAACCAGCAAGCCTACGTGCCGAGGCGGGCTTCTTCTTCCTCGACGATCGAGGGGTCGAGCTTCTTGAAGAGAGGCTTCGGCTTCTGCAGCTGATCGCCGGGACGCAGCGCGTGCATCTGCCAGCCGAGGTCGTTGATGGCGCCTGGGGTGTTGAGCATGTCGTGCAGTTGCTGGCAACTGAATGGCAGATACGGTGCAAGCGCGGTGCGCAGCGCGGCGATCACGCTCAGCGCGGTGTAGAGACTGCGTGCGGCGGCTTGCCTGTCGGTCTTGACGGATTGCCAGGGCGCGGTCTGGTCGAGGTAGCGATTGGCCTCCTGGGCCAGAGCGAACGCTTGCTGGATGCCCTGTCGGAGGTGGACGCCCTCGATCGATTGTCCGACCTGTTCCAGCCCGGATTGGGCGCGATCGAGCATCCGCGTGGCATCGCGGTCGAGCGGACCGGGATCGGGCACTTTGGCGTCGAAGTGCCGGTTGATCAGCGAGAGCACGCGATTGACGAGATTGCCCCAGGTGGCGACGAGTTCGTCGTTGTTGCGACGCAGAAACTCGGACCAGGAGAAATCGGAGTCGGCAGTTTCCGGCATCTGGGCGGCGAGCGCGTAGCGCAGCGCGTCGGGGTCGTAACGGGTGAGGTAGTCGTTGACCCAAACCGCCCAGCGTTGCGACGTGCTGGCCTTGGAGCCGCTCATGGTGATGTACTGGTTGGCAGGTACGTCGAAGGGCAGGTTGTAGCCGCCGGCGCCGAGCAGGATGGCGGGCCAGATGATCGTGTGGAAGGGGACGTTGTCCTTGCCGATGAAGTTGTAGATGCGCGCCTCATCTGACTGCCAGAAATCGCGCCAGGCCTCGGCGTCGCCGTTGGTTTTGGCCCATTCGACGGTCGCGGAGAGATATCCGATCACGGCCTCGAACCAGACGTAGATGCGCTTGTCGTCCCAGCCGTCGAGCGGGACAGGGACGCCCCAATCGATATCGCGGGTGATGGCGCGGTCCTGGAGACCTTCGCGCAGCATGCCGCGCGAGAAGTTGATCACGTGAGTGCGCCAGAAGTCTTTGTCGTCGTCAAGCCATTCCTGGAGCTGATCTTCGAAAGCGGTCAGACGGAGGAAGTAGTGCTCGGAACTGCGCAGCTCGGGGGTTGCTCCGGTGTTGCGCGAGCGCGGATTGATCAGATCGACGGCGTCGAGCTGGCGACCGCAAGTGTCGCACTGGTCGCCTCTGGCTCGGGGCTCGTTGCAGTGCGGGCATTCGCCTTCGATGTAGCGGTCCGGCAGGAAGCGGCGCGCCTGCGGGTCGTAGAAGAGGTCCTGGGTCTGCTTGAACAGGTAGTCATGATCGAGCAGAGCGTTGAACAGACCGTGCGTGACCTCGCGATGATTGTCGGTCATGGTCGTGGTGAAGGTGTCGAAGGAGATGCCCATGCCTTCCCACGTGTCGAGGATGGACTGGTGGAATTCACCTACGACCTCGACGGGAGTGCGGCCTTCGTCGTCGGCGCGGACGGTGATCGGCGTGCCGTGGGCGTCGGAACCGGAGACCATCGCGACGCGGTTGCCGCGGATGCGGTGGTAGCGGGCGAAGATGTCGGCGGGCAGGTATGCGCCACCGAGTTGTCCATGGTGAATGGGGCCGTTGGCATAGGGCCAGGCCACGCAGACGAGGATATTGTCGCTCATGGTTGACACGCGCTTTGCTTCGGAATGTGGCTGAGCATCGTAACTGCCAGCGTATGCGCTACGGCGATGAGATCATGCTATCCCGCCGACTCGAACGGCCACAGTCGATAGATGTCGCGTCGCGGACGTCCAGATTGTTGCGCCACGAACTTGGCGGCCTGCGAGCGCGAGGCGCCTTGCGAGGCGGCTTCGGCCAGGGCGTTGGCGATGTCGGCATCGGACCAGACGGTATTCGCTGCATCGGGCGGGATGACCAATATGGTGAACTCGCCACGCGGTTCAAGGAACGCTTCCGACGCTTCTGCGGGAGTCCCACGCCAGATCTGCTCGTGCAATTTGGTCAGTTCGCGGCCGACGATGAGTCGCGCCGCAGGCATCACGAGTTCCATGTCGCTGAAGCATGCCAGAAGCCGGTGAGGCGCTTCGAACAGCAGAGTCGGGATTGACCGCTCCAGCAGCTCCAGCAGAGCGGCTCGACGCTGCGATCGTTTGCGTGGCAGGAATCCGTAGATCGCGACTTCGGGAGAGGTGAGCCCGCTGACCGACCAGAGAGCGATCGGCGCCGCGGCGCCGGGGATGGGGACGACTCGGAGCTGCGCCTTGAGGGCCGCGTTGATCAGTTCGCGCCCGGGATCGGAGACTCCTGGCGTTCCAGCATCCGAGACCAGAGCGATAGAGTCTCCGTCCTGCATGCGCTGCAGGAGCCGCATCGCGTCGTCGCCGGCGTCGTGATAGGGGACGACGTTGGTGGTGATGTCGAAGTGTCGGAGGAGTGTGCGCGCGACGGGCACGTGCTCGGCGGCGATCAGGTCGACCTCTCGCAGGACTCGGAGAGCGCGTAGGCTGATGTCTTCGAGATTGCCGATCGGTGTTGCCACGACGAAGAGGCTGCCGCCAGAGGAGCTCATATCGTCACTGTAGGGCTCGTCCTTATGGGGATGCCGAGCCCGGCCGCAAGCCCGGCCGCATCCGACCGATCATCCGGGCTGTTTGCCCGTTTACGCAGGGCGCTGCCGCCGTCCGTTATCTTGTGGAGTACCGGTGACGGCAGGACAGGCGGACATAATCGTGCTTCAACGCACGAACCATTGGCGATATCTCACAGAGCGTGGCCATGTGCCGCGCTCTGTTGCGTTAACGCCGCAGTGACCGCCGGCAGACTCACGGAGCTCAGCGCGAAGGGGGAGACCAATGACGACATTGACCAGCCACGAGGTGTTGACTCCCGGACAAGAGCTCGTGCAGGGCGCATACGAGTCTGGACTGCCTTCGCCGCAGCCGCGACGCAAGGCGCTGCAAGAGGCCTACGGTTTCGACGATGTCGCCATCGTGCCTGGCGCGCTGACGATCAATCCTGACCTGACCAACGTATCCACGCAGATCGCTGGACAGCACCTGGAGATTCCGATCCTCGCCTCGGCGATGGATGCGGTGGTTGATCCTGATTTCGCGATCAACGTTGGGCGGCGCGGTGGACTTGCGGTGCTCAATCTCGAGGGACTCCAGTGTCGCTTTGACGATCCCGCTGAGGTGCTTGAGGAGGTCGCAGCCAGCGACACAGAGACGGCGACCGAGATTTTGCAACGCGCCTATGTGACTCCGATTCGGGATGAGCTGGTAGGCCAGAGAGTGCAGCAGATTCGGGACGGCGGTGTGGCCGCAGCTGTGTCGGTGACTCCACCGAACGCGAAGCGACTCGCGCCGGCCATCAAGGAAGCCGCTCCTGATATCTTCGTCATCCAATCCACCGTGACCACGGCGCGCCACTATTCGCGCTCTGAGCGCGGCCTGATCCTGCGCGAACTGATCGCTGAGATGGCCATTCCGACGTTGGTCGGCAACACGGTCGGCTTCGACGCGTCGCTAGAGTTGATGGAGGAAGGGATCGCCGGACTGCTGATCGGCGTTGGGCCTGGCGCTGCCTGCACATCGAGGGAAGTGCTCGGGATCGGCGTGCCTCAGGTCTCCGCGACGATCGAATGCGCATACGCGCGAGACGTCTACTTCGAGCGAACGGGTCGCTATGTGCCGATCATCACGGACGGCGGCATTCGCACGGGCGGCGACTTCTGTAAGTCGCTGGTTGCCGGCGCTGACGCGGTCATGATCGGCTCGCCGTTCGCTGGCACGATTGAGGCGCCGGGTCGAGGGTTCCATTGGGGCATGGCGACTCCGCACGCGGAGCTTCCACGCGGTGTACGCGTTCATGTCGGACAGCATCACTCGCTCGATCAGCTGCTGTTCGGTCCGACCTCGCGGACAGACGGGACTGAGAATCTGATCGGCGCGCTGCGCACCTGCATGGGCAGCGTCGGAGCCGCCAGCATCCGGGAACTGCAACGCACCGACATGGTGATCGCGCCAGCCATCAAGACCGAGGGCAAGCGCTATCAGATGATGCGCGACTAGTAAATCTCAGGATCCTGTCCCCGTCCCGGCTCGGTGGCGGGGACCTGTTCGCACTGCGCTCGCTCTACGTGGGTACACCGGAAAGAAGCGGTACGCCGGAAGGGAACGGGTCCCCGCTCGGTGGCGGGGACGGGGAGCTGGCCGTTCAGAGGGCGTCGTAGAAGAGGTCGAGCAGTTTTCTGGTGTGTCGGTGTTGCCAACCGCCGCGACCCTGGTTCATCACATAGCCCCAACCGACTCCGGCATCGGGGTCGGCGAAGGCGAGCGATCCGCCGCCGCCGAAATGGCCGAAGGTGCGCGGATTCGGGCCGAGCGGGCGTTCCTGCATCGTGAGTTGAAAGCCGGACCCGAATCTCGTCGGGCGCCCCAGAATGACATCGACGCCGTAGACCTGCTCTGCTGACATCTGCTCGATCGTGCTTGGCTGAAGAATGTGGACGCCGTCTAGCTGACCGTCGGTCGCCAGAGCGCCGAAGAGTCTCGCCAGGCCTCTGGCGTTGCCGTGTCCGGTCGTGGACGGAAACTCGGCCGCGCGATACTCGCGTGTGTTCTGCGATCCGGGACCGCTCTGGATTTGAGGCGGGTTGCGCCCGCCGAGCGTTTGTAATGCATTGGGCGGCGCCCGACGGAAGTCAGGAGGCTGTTGCATCGGCAACATGTCGGCGGTGCGCGCGTCATCTTCGGGCCTGGTGCCGAAGTGGAAATCCAGGCCGATCGGTTGGCTCAGGTCGCGCTGCAGGTGGGCGCCGATTGAGGCGCCGCCGATTCGTTGTAGCACCTCGCCAATCAGAAAGCCTTGCGTGTTGGAGTGATAGCCATGCGCGGCGCCGGGCGTCCACCACGGTTCTTGTTCCGCGAGGGCTGTCGTCATCAGACCCCAGTTGAGCGATGCGCCGCGTGGCAGCGGCCGACGCACGGCGGCCAATCCTGCCTGATGCGTGAGGATCCACCTGAATGGGATGTCGGCCTTGCCGTTCTGGGCAAACTCAGGCCAGTAATCCGCTACACGACGGTCAATCTCCAGGTCGCCGCGCTCCGCCATCCGCCAACAGAGGATCGCGCAGATGGCTTTGCCGACTGAGTAGCAGCAGACGAGCGTGTTGTGTGCCCATGGCCTGGAGTGTTTCGCATCGGTCCAACCGCCGAAGATGTCGATCACGATCTCTCCGTTCAGCGTCACGGCGAGCGCAGCGCCCGTTTCGGAGCGATCAAGAAAGTTCTGCTGGAACTGATCGCGTACGGCGCTGAAGCGAGGGTCGGCGTAGCCCTGTACCGGCGCGTCTGCGGGAGCAGGCAACTGATCCGGATGGTCCGTCATCCGGCAACGATCCGAATGGCGCGCGGGCGTCGCGAGATGTCTTCCAGAATGGCGACGTCGGCGTTGGGCAGGATCTGGTTGGCGGCATCGGCGATCAGTGATTCCTGGCCGGGATCGATCTCGAGCACGGCCACGCCGTTCGGATGCAGCCGCGAAGGTAACTGCGTGATCAATCGGAGGATGAGCTCGGTCCCTCGAGTGCCAGGTGTGAGCGCGATCCGAGGCTCATGCTCTGCGACTTCGGGCTCGAGATCCGTGAGCCGCTCTTCAGGGATGTAGGGCAGGTTGGCGACTATGCAATGAAACGGTCCGACGAACGGCGTCAGCAGATCGCCTTGCACGAATGACGCCTGGGGACGGCGCAGGAGGCGTTGAGCATTGTCGCGCGCGACGAGCAATGCGTCTCGCGACACGTCGCTGCAGATGAGGTTGACTCCGCGTCGATGTTTGGCAACGGCGATCCCGACAGCCCCGGAACCGGCGCCAACATCGGCGACCTGCGCGTTGCGTATTCGCGCCTGCCGCATGTGATCCAATGCGGCATCAACCAGGACTTCGGACTCCGGTCGCGGGATCAGCACGTCTGGCGTGACTTGAAATTCGAGTCGGTAGAACTCTCGCGTGCCGGTGATGTAAGAGAGCGGTTTGCGTCCGACCCGTTCGGCGATGGCCGACTCGAACCGTTGCAGCGCGGCGGGGTCAGCTTCATCGGTCAAGGATGCATAGAGTTGAGCTCGCGTGAGTCCGGTGGCGTGCCGTAGCAGGACTTCAGCCTCGAAGCGGGCGTCGTCGATCTGCGCCGTCTCGAGTTCAGCGGCGGCGGACAACCATACGTCGCGCAGGATCGCTGAAGTCGACATCAGGAGTCTGCCGCCAACAGCCGCGCCTCTTCAGCGGTAGCAGCCGCATCGATCAGCGGATCAAGGTTGCCGTTGAGCATGCCGTCCAGATCGTGCCGCGTGAGTCCGATTCGATGATCAGTGACGCGATTCTCGGGGAAGTTGTAGGTGCGGATCTTCTCGGAACGGTCTCCTGAGCCGACCTGCGAGCGACGCGCGTCGGCGCGCTCGCGTTCGGCGGCGATGCGCTGCTGTTCGTACAATCGGGCGCGCAGCACGGCCATGGCCTTGAGCTTGTTCTTGAGTTGCGATCGTTCGTCGGTACAGGTGACGACGATGCCGCTCGGCTCGTGGGTCAAGCGGACGCCAGTCTGGACCTTGTTCACATTTTGCCCGCCGGCGCCGCCGGAGTGGAAGAGATCGAGTCGGATTTCGGAGTCGTCGATCTGCACGTCTACGGCCTCAGCCTCCGGCATGACCGCAACCGTCGCGGTCGAGGTATGAATCCGACCCTGCGCTTCGGTTTCGGGCACTCGCTGCACGCGATGGACGCCTGACTCATACTTCAGCCTTGAGAATGCGCCAGCGCCTTCGATCTGGCAGATCACTTCCTTGAAACCGCCCTTGGCGTTTTCTGAGGCGCTGAGCAGATCGGTTTGCCAGCGTCTCGCTTCGGCGTAGCGGACATAGGCTCGCAACAGATCTGCGGCCCAGAGCCCTGCTTCGTCGCCGCCGGCGCCGGCGCGGATTTCAACGATCACATTGCGTTCGTCGTTCGGATCGCGCGGCAAGAGTGCGCGTTTGGCATGCTCTTCCAGCTGCTGAATATGTTCACGCAGATCGCTCATCTCCAACTGCGCCAGCTCGCGCATTTCTTCGTCGTTCGACTCGTCCAGCAGCTCTCGCGTCTGTTGCAGTTGGGACGACGCGGCGCGATAGGCGTCGAGCAGCGCGACCTTGTCCTGCAACGACGCGTGTTCTTTGGCCAGGGGCTGCAAGCGCGACGGATTGGCGGCGACGGCCGGATCGGCGAGCGCCTGCTCAATGTCGTCGAACCGCTTGGCGACATCGCGCAGCCGATCCCACATGGCGCTGTTGTCTGATGCGACGAGAGTGGCCATGTCCGCCTTCAATCCCTTGCGTTTGAGTATATGCAGGGCGGTCAGTCGCTCAGCCGCTCAGCGCGCTGACGATCTGATCGAGTTTGACTTGACGCTGTTCGCTCGACTGCAAGTCGCGGATGGTGACCTGTCCGTCGGCGAGTTCTCGGGCGCCGATGATGACCGCGAAACGCGCGCCGGCGCGATTCGCCTGGCGCATTTGAGCTTTGAGCGAGCGACCGCCAAAGCCTCGCGTGGCGGAGACGCCGTGTCGCCGCAGGTCGCCGGCGATCTGCGTCGCCGCGACGTCAGCCTCTGCGCCCAGGGCTGCGATGAAGGCGTCGGTCGGCGAGCCTGATTCGGGCGCGAGGTTTTGCTCTTGCAAGCGCTGGGCGATGCGTTCCAAGCCCATGCCGAAGCCGATGCCGGGGGTGGCAGCGCCGCCGATCTGCTCGATCAGGCCGTCATAACGGCCACCGGCCAGCACGGTGACCTGCGATCCCTCGTCCGATGTCGGCACGATCTCGAAGACGGTGTGTGTGTAGTAGTCCAGGCCTCGCACGAGCGTCGGACGTTCCTCAAAGGGAATGTTGAGGGCGCGGAGATGCGCTTTGACCTGTTGGTAGTACTCCGTCGATTCGGGCCGCAAATGATCGGTGATCTGCGGGGCTGCTGCCTGGAATGGCGTGGTGCGTTCGTCTTTGCTGTCGAGCAGACGCATCGGCGCCCGATCCCATCGCGCGCGATCATCAGGCGCGATGACGTCCAGGTGAGGCGCAAAGTGCGCCTTGAGCCTGGGTACATAGGCGCGTCGGTCGTCCGCGTCGCCGATGCTGTTGAGCAGGATCTTCAGGCCAGTGAGTCCGAGTGACTGCGCAATGCGCCAGCCGAGGTCGATGACCTCAGCATCAAGCGCCGCATCGCGCACGCCGATCGCTTCCACGCCAAATTGCGTGTGCTGTCGGAAACGTCCGGCCTGCGGTCGCTCGTAGCGAAAGATCGGCAAGCGGTAGGCGAGCTTGACCGGTTGGGACCAGTTGGCCATTCCGTGTTGGAGGTAGGCTCGGCAGACCGACGCCGTTCCTTCCGGGCGAAGCGCGAGACGCTCGCCGCTGCGATCGTCGAAGATGTACATCTCTTTCTCGACGATGTCCGTGCCGGCGCCGACACCTCGCGCGAACAATTCGGCGTGCTCGAAGGTGGGCGGCTCGATGAAGCCGTAGCCGGCCAGTGACGCCTGATCGCGGGCATGTTGCCAGATGTGCTGTTGAACAGCGAAGTCATCAGGCAACAGGTCGCGAGTGCCGCGAGGGGTCTGGAACGATCGCGTGGGCGTGCTGGTCATCAATGCTCCTTCCTCTCATCGTACAGACGCTCTGCGGATGGGCGGTCACTTTGTATGATTGGCGTATGACCAGGCGCATGACTAGGCGTATGACCGGGCGTATGTCCGGGCGGGCAGCCACCGCCGAACTGATCGATCTGAAGAAGCACCCGACGATTGAGGTGCTGAACGATGAGATCGACCAATACCTGACGCCGATCGACCGATCGCTGGTGCAGGCTGCCTACAAATATGCCGAGCTCAAGCATGACGGTCATGTCAGGCGCTCGGGGCATCCGTACATTGAGCATCCGCTGGCAGCTGCGGTCACCTGCGCCGAGCTACGTCTCGACGTGCCGACCTTGCAGGCGGCGCTGTTGCACGATGTGATGGAGGATTGCGGCGTCACGCGGGCCCAGCTCGTGGGGGAGTTCGGCGTCGATGTCGCGAAGCTGGTTGATGGGGCGACCAAGCTGAAGGCGATTCAGCTCCAGCAGGTCGCCAGTTCGGTTGATCCCGGCGCGCAGGCCGAGAATCTGCGCAAGATGTTCATCGCCATGGCTGACGATGTCCGTGTCGTGATTGTGAAGCTGGCAGACCGATTGCACAACATGCGCACATTGGACGCGATGACTCCCGCAAAGCAACTTCAGATCTCCCGCGAGACGATGGAGATCTACGCGCCGTTGGCCGCACGACTCGGCATCTGGCAGATTCGCGCACAGCTCGAAGATCTGGCGTTCAAGTACCTCGATCCCGAACACTATCGCCAGGTTTCCGATCGAGTGGCCTCGCGACGCGAAACTCGTGAGCGATATCTGTCGAACATCCGCGAAGCTCTAGACGTCGCGTTGTCTGAGGCTGGATTGGTGGCGCAGGTGAGGGGGCGCGTCAAGCATCTGTACTCGACTCATCAGAAGATCAAGAAGTACTCCGAACAGGGCAAGACGTTCGACGATATCTATGATCTGTTGGCTCTGCGGGTGTTGACGGAGTCCAACAGCGACTGTTATGCGGCGCTGGGTGTGGTGCATGGGCTCTGGCATCCGCTCCAGGGTGAGTTTGACGACTACATTGCCAGTCCGAGGCCGAGCGGCTACCGCTCGCTGCACACCACCGTTATCTGGGAGTCCGCGCGCGCCGTGGAAGTGCAAATTCGCACGCACGAGATGGACCGTGAGGCTGAGTACGGCGTTGCGGCGCACTGGGCGTACAAGGAGCAGCGACACAACACCGTCAATGATCGAGAGCGGCTCTCGTGGTTGCGTCAGCTCGCCGAATGGCAGGGAGAGTTACCGGGCGCCGAGGATTTCCTGGAGACGTTGCGTTCCGATATCTTCCAGGATCAGGTCTTCGTTCACACGCCGAAGGGTGAGATCCTGGCGCTGAGAACGGGTGCCACGCCGCTTGATTTCGCATTCCGCATCCATACCGACGTGGGGTACCACTGCGTCGGGGCCAAGGTGAATGGTCGGCTGACGCGATTGTCGACGCCGCTGCAGAACGGCGATGTCGTAGAGATCATGACCAGTCGGGCGCCACGCGGACCTAGCCGGGACTGGTTGAACCCGGCGCTGGGCTATGTAACGACGCAGCATGCGCGAACCAAGATCCGACAGTGGTTCAACAAACAGGCGCGGACCGAGAATGTGGCGCGCGGTCGTGATGAGCTCGATCGAGAGCTGCGGCGGCTCAGTCTGCGCTTGCCGAACGTTGAATCTGAGGTGATGGAAGCGACGCGCGCCAAGACGATCGAGGATGCGCTGGCGTTGATTGGCGCCGGAGACATCACGGCCCACGCGGTGGCGCTCAAGGTCGCGTCGGCTGGTGACGAGGATGCGGCGGCTACGCCAAGCGTCGAGCCGCCGCAGTCCCGGCCTGAGAGCGTCAACTCCGACACGGTGCAGGTCCAGGGAGGCACCAACCTGCTGACACGGATCGCGCCATGTTGTACGCCCCAACCGGGGGAGGCGATCACCGGGTTTATCACGCGCAGCCGCGGTGTCACGATCCACCGCAGCGATTGTCAGAACATCCTGTCCGTGACTGACGACGCGCGCGTCGTGGGCGTGCATTGGAACATGCACGCCGGCACGATTGAGGCGCGGATGAGCGTGACGGGTTGGGACCGCGTTGGCTTGGCGCGCGACGTGGCGGGCGTATGCGCCGACGAGAACGTGAACATGGTCTCGTTGTTCACCGGCGAGCCCGATCGCGGCGCGGTCACGCTGACATTCACGGCAGAGGCGCACAACCTCAGGCAGCTACAGCGGCTGATGTCGAAACTCGATGGCGTCTACGGCGTGATGAGCGTGGAGCGCGAAGCCTGATCCGACGGATGGCGCCGTTGCTATGGCTTGAGCGCAGCGACTAACCGCTCAATGTCGGATTCGGGCGTGTAGAAGTGAGGCGAGGCGCGCAGCCGATCGAAGCGGACCGCGGTTACGATGCCGCTCTCCTGCAAGCGTTCCCAGGTCTCGTCCAGCGATTCGCGCTCGGACAGTTCAGGCGGCGGGTCAAAGATCACAATGCCGCTGCGCTCGGACGCGCCCCAAGGCGAGAAGATGGAACAGCCGATATCGGTCAACGCGGCGCTGAGGTGGTCGGTCACGGCTTGTAGACGCTGCCAGATGTTATCTGGCCCGACGCGGAGCAGATGGCGCATCGCGGCGCGCAGTCCCAACATGGTGGCTGTCGGAGTGGCGCCTGGTTCGAAACGGGAAGCGGTTGGCGACAGATTCAGCGTCGCATTCCCGTCGGCCAAGCCGCCGTCCATGCTGTTCGCGCCAAGAATCGGCGGCAACAGGCCATCGATCAGCTCCTCGCGGATGTAGAGGATGCCCGATCCGGTTGGTCCCAGCATCCACTTGTGGCCGCCTGCGGCAAGGAAATCGACATCGTCATCGCAGACGTTGACTGGCATGGCGCCGATCGATTGGATGGCATCCACTGAGATGAGGCCGCCAACGGCGTGGACGGCGTCAGCGATCGGACGCAGATTGGTACGGAATCCAGTGCCCCATTGCACCTGGGAGATGCCGACCAGGCGTGTCCGTTGCGTGACGGCGGACAGGATGTCCTCTGTGGGAATACGGCCATCCGGTCGCTGTCGAACGATATCGAGCTCAACTCCACGTTGCTGCATGGCGTTGTAGAAGTGTCGATTGGAGGGGTACTCAGCGTCCGTGACGAGGATGCGGTCGCCGTCGCGCCAGTTGAGTGAACCGGCCGCAACCGAGACTCCGGTCGCGGTGTTCGGTACGAAGGCGATTTCGTCGGCGCTGCGGGCGCCGATCAGTTCTGCGGCGACCTGCCGAAAATCGGCCATGTCGTCGGCCCAGGTAGAGCCGAAGTAACCAGAACGTTGGGCGTGGTCTGCGTAATCGCGAATCGCCTGGGCGACATCGGCTGGCAGCGGGGAAACGCCGGCGTGGTTGAAGAATGCGAGATCGCTGTCCAGAACGGGGTAGTCGGTGGCATGCATGGGTTGCTCCTCAGGCCGATTCTACGCGCGCGGCAGCAATGGTGATCGGGACTTGCGTGAGGGCGAATCTGTGTTCTATGATGCTGCTGAGATAGAACGCAATATCAGTTGTTGTGTTCTATGATATGGAGGGATTCGAGATGCACACCAGAGTCAATGGCGGCGCCGTGATCGGTCTGGATGGAGCGCCGATCTGTGTCGAAGTCGACATTTCGTCCGGCATGCCAAAGACGACGATTGTCGGCTTGCCAGACGCGGCGGTGGACGAGGCGCGCGAGCGTGTGCGCTCCGCCATTCGCAACGCCGGCGCTGGCTTCCCGACCAAGCGGGTGACCGTCAATCTCGCGCCGGCGCACATTCGCAAGGAGGGCGCCGGCTACGACCTGCCGATTGCGGTCGGCATGCTGGTCGCGACCGGTCAGATATGTGAATCAGCTGTTCAGGATACGTTGTTTCTCGGCGAGTTGGCGCTTGATGGCGAGCTACGCCACGTGCGCGGCGTGCTGTCCGTCACGGCAGCCGCGCGCGACGCCGAGGTCCGCCGCATCGTGGTGCCGAAGGTGGACGCGGAAGAAGCCGCCCTGATCGATGGCATCGAGGTGGTCGCGGTGGATTCGTTGCGCGATTGGATCGAAATCGCCACCGAGGAGCGACCTGTCGCGGATGCGATCTGGCCGACGACGCCGTCGGAGGATGCCGATCCCGGTTATCAACACGACGGTCACGACTTCAGTGATGTGCGCGGACAGGAGCACGTCAAGCGCGCGTTGGAGGTGGCGGCAGCGGGAGGACACAACCTGCTCATGTGCGGCCCGCCCGGAGCGGGCAAGACGTTGCTCGCGTCCTGTCTGCCCGGGATTCTGCCTCCGTTGACCACGCATGAGGCGCTCGAAGTCACCAAGATTGCCTCTGTCGCCGGACTCACGGGGGCCAGCATGCTCGTGCGCCAGCGACCGTTCCGCTCACCGCACCACACGATTTCCAACGCTGGCCTCGTCGGCGGCGGTACGCGGCTGCGACCTGGTGAAGTCACGTTGGCTCATCGCGGTGTTCTGTTCCTGGACGAATTGCCCGAGTTCTCGGTGCGAGCAGTCGAAGCGATGCGCCAACCGTTGGAGGATCGGAGTATCACGATCTCGCGAGCGCATGGCTCGGTGACGTACCCCGCCGATATCTGCCTCATCGCTGCGATGAATCCGTGTCCCTGCGGCATTTCGGCTCCGATCAGCGCTGCACCTGCAGCGACGGAGCGGTCTATCGCTATCAGCGCCGCATCTCCGGACCGGTGTTGGACCGTATCGACCTGTTCGTTGACGTGCCGCGCGTTGAAGTGCAGAAGCTGATGCAGTCGGCGCCAACCGGCGCGCCGCCCAGCACCGAGCCATCCTCTGAGGTGCGTAAGCGCGTCGTTGCTTCGCGCAATGTGCAGCGCGGTCGCTATGGCGAAGCCGGTCCCAGCGCCAATGCGGCGCTGTCCGCCAAGGAGGTCAACGAACACTGTTCCAATCAGCTTGACGATCGCGCCCGCACCCTGATCTGCGAGGCCGTTGATCGGCTGAAACTGTCGGCGCGCGGATACCATCGCGTGCTCAAGGTGTCGCGCACGATCGCGGACCTGGGCGGCGCCGAGGTGATTGGCGCCCAACATGTGGCGGAAGCAGTGCAGTATCGTCGCCGCGCCAACGTCTGATGGGCGCTTAGGGCGAGAAGCTCAGCTTCTATGGGCCGACGTTCTGAGGACGGGCGGCAACGATTGGCAGGGTTTGGGCAGTGATAATGTGAGATGCAGGCCCCCGTAGCTCAGGGGATAGAGCGCCGGCCTCCGGAGCCGGGTGCGTAGGTTCGAATCCTACCGGGGGTACCAGCGCGGGAAGCGGCGCTAGGTCGTCCAGCTAATGAGTATTCCCTGCGACGGCGTCCGCCAGCGTGGACGATAGGTCTGACCACGCTCAAACAGCTCGCCAATGTGTGGTCGCAAGGCCGCTGCGGCCGCTGGTCGATTTCGAACGGCCAGCTCTTCAAGTGCGAACGCCAGAGCTTCGTCGTCTGTGCTCGGCAACCGCTCAGGCCAGGTGAACCACTCGTCGACCGACATAACATCGGGCACGATGCCCAACTCCCAGATCGCTGGCAGCAGCTCTCGAAAGCTGGGCGATGGCGCCTCGGGCTCGGCGAACGCCAGCTCAAACAGATCCGCATTCACATTGGGCGGCGGTACTGACCAGGTGAAGATGATGACGCGGCGCCGCGCGGAGTCATGCATCGCCTGAATGAATGCGGCGATGTCGGCGATGAAGTAGGTGACATCCGCCGTGAGGGCAACGTCACAGGTTGGCGCATGGGTCATCGGCCAGCGACTGTCGATCGCGCGCGCGCCCTGGATTTCGTGATCGGCGACACACCGCTCAAACTGGGCGCGCATCGCTGGTGACGGTTCCACATTGACCAACGAGCTTGCGCGCAACAGGAGCGGCAACCCCATCCGTCCCGCGCCGCCGCCCACCTCGAGGAGATCGTCTGTTGATCTGATGAATGGAATTGCCGCGCTCAGCAGGGGTTCCGGCTCGCGGAAGGGGTCGAAACGGTAGCTTGGCGCATATTGCACCCAACGCGCTTCGTTGAGCGGTTGGGCAACGCGCAATTGTTGCGCTTCACGTTGCTCGACCATCTCGCGATAGCGGTCCGCGGCGCTCACGAGTCCGCCAACGCTTTGAGCAGTGCGGCGCCGCGCGGCGAGAGCTCGTATCCGACCTCACGGCTCACGGTGAGACCGAGCGCCTTGAGTTTGCGAACGTCGGCCTTGAGTTGCCTGGTCTCAACCAGCTGTGCTTCGGCCAGATCGGCGGCGCGACGCCCTGGGTGATCGCCAATGATTCGCAACGTCTGCAAGGTCCAGTCGCCGCGTCGCGAGCGTCGGTCCATCGCCGACAGCCTCTGGCCCAGCGTTTCGACCTCAGAATCATCCATGTTCGCCAGCAAGCCGAGCTCCAATCTTGGATCGCGTTGCTCACCGATGTAGCGAAATCGCACACGATAGATCGGCGCGGCTGGATCGGAATTCGCGGGAGCTGACTTTGTAATCTGGTTCAAGACGTCTGCCGGTGAGGTTGCGCCTGCTGCCTCGGCATCAACCTGGGTAATGTCATGAGCGGTTACCTGATCCACGGAGGCGATTTCGATCATAGAGTCGGAGTTGCCAATGATTCGGTATCGTCCGCCGACTTTCGCCTGCGGACGGCGCCAGCGACGAAAGCTGACGGTAAGGGTGCCAGAGACAATCGGGTCAACATCGCGCATTCGGAACTGCACGTGCCATGCCTGCTTCCGTGTCGACGCCGTATCGAAACAGATTCAGCATCACGTAGGGCGATGATAGGCTGATTTCTGGCAGCAGGTCGACGATTACAGGAGCTAGATGTGTCGCAACGAGGCCGCAGCGCGCGGAACCGGCCGCAACGGCTGGCTCGACGCCGCGCGGAGGTTCAAGGCTTTGATCAGGGCGGCAAGCGTCGTTCCTGGCTGCGATCGCGCTGGGTGCTGGGCACCTTCGGGATTGTCGCCGCGGCCGCGCTGATCGTTGGTCTGGTTGCGACCGGCTTTAACGATGGTGGGCCGGTGAGCACGTCAGATCCTCCACCGGTCAGGCGCACAGGATCCGCGGCCGATATTGGCGCGGTTGAAGGCAAACCGAGCTGGGAATCGGCACCCGCGTTCGCGCTTAGCGATGGTGTCGACTACGCCGCCGCGATTGAGCTGGAAGACGGTAGCGTGGTGATCCTCGACCTGCTTGAGTCTGTTGCTCCTGAGCATGTGAACAACTTCGTCTTCCTTGCCAATGAGGGGTTCTACGACAACCTCACGTTCCACCGCATCGTGCCCGGCTTCGTAGCCCAGGCGGGCGATCCGACTGCAACCGGTACCGCCAGCGCCGGCTACAGGCTGCCGGACGAACCGATCACAGAGGCGAACGCCGGCTTCCTTTCGGTGACGCCGATCGGCGTCGTCGCGATGGCTCGTGGAGCGGAGGGCGCGTCGTCGTCGCAGTTCTTCATCAAACTTGGCGAGCAGGATCACCTTGACGCGGATGGTTTCACCGCTTTCGGCACCGTGATATCAGGGATCGAGCGACTCTACGCCTTTGAGTCGCGCGATCCGTCGGCGACGCCTGTTCCGCCGGCTGGACCGCGGATCATCAGCATTCGCGTGATCGAGACCGGTGCCGGCGTGACCCAATCGCAGACCGAGACATCGGCGCAGGCTGATCAAACAGATCAGAGTGTTCAGTCCGTTCAGTCGGACGAAGCGGCATCCGAATCGGCGAGCGCCGAAGCGGCTGACGCCACGGAATCAGAACCGCAAGAGAGCAGCACAGATCTGGCGCAGCAAACAGACTCGCCAGCAGAAACGAGGACCAATATGCCGAAGAGCTACAGCCAACGTCCCGAGTTGATGTTGGAGGAGGGCGCCAGCTACTCCGCCACTATTGAGATGGAGGACGGAGGCGTCATCGAAGTCGAACTGCTGGCAGACGTGGCGCCGGAGACGGTGAACTCGTTCGTATTCCTGGCGCGCGACGGCTACTACGACGGAGTCACGTTCCATCGCATCATCCATGGCTTCATGGCGCAGGGCGGCGATCCGACTGGCAACGGCAGTGGCGGTCCTGGATACACCTTGCCAGCCGAGTTCAATGACACCAGGCACGAGCGCGGCGTCGTTTCGATGGCCCGCACGAACGACCCCAACTCAGCCGGTAGCCAGTTCTTCATCATGTTCCAGTCGGCGACTCACCTTGATGGGCAGTACACGGCCTTCGGTCGTGTGACGTCGGGGATGGATGTGGTTGACGCATTCCCGGAGCGCGACCCGATGCGCGCGCGCGAACCGGGACCGACGATCAAGACGATCACCATTACTCAGAACTGATCACGAGATCGACCGGTGTCGGCGCAACCACCACAGATCCCACCAATTCCGCCGCTGGCGGTGATATTGCGAGTCGTTTCCATTCTGGGAATGGGGCTCACGATTTCGGGCTGCGTGCTGGCGCTCGTGGCGGCGGAGTGGTGGTACGCGCTCGGCTCCGGGCTTGCGTTTATCCCGTTTCTATTGATGATGGGTATCGTTGACCGACTGATTCCCGATCTCTCCCACCTGCCGACTGAGCCTTCTGCCAGCGGCGAAGACGAATAGCCTGACTAGAGTCTCGTTCGATTCTTGCTCGCAGGCACGTCACCCTCGCCCGTGATCGGGTACAGTCTCCCGCTGAGCGGGCGAGAGCGGAAGTGGTCGATCGACCCGCAGCGGTCAGCTAGGCGTCGATGCGGGCGGTGGCGGAGCCTTTGACGACTTCGGCGCCGTCCTGGTTGACGGTGGAGACGCTGAGGTCAACGAGCTGGACGCCGTCCTCTTCGCGGATCGCGTCAATGGTCGCCGTCGCGGTCAGCGAGTCGCCAGGCCAGACCTGCGCGACGAAGCGCACGCCGTACTTCGTGAGGCGGCCGTCGCCGACGTAGTTGGTCAGCATTTTACCGGTCATACCCATGCTGAGCATCCCGTGCGCGAACACGGTCGGATAGCCCGCCACCTTGGTCGTGAAGACTTCGTCGGTGTGCAGCGGGTTGTAGTCGCCAGAGGCGCCCGCGTATTGGATGATCTGGGTGCGGGTCAGATTCTCGACGACCTGCTCAGTGTGTTGGTCGCCGACGTTCAGGTTGGATTTGCTCAATGCCATGTTGTTGCTGCTGCTTTCTCTGCTGAGTGGGATGGACTTACTCAACGACGCGTGAGGTCTGTACGCCGACGGAGCGCGCGGTGACGACCAGCGCGCCATCCTGGTTGTAGTACTCGGTGATCGACTCGGAGAACTGCAGCGAGCCGCCGCGACGGCCTTCCCTGGACCAGCTCTTGCCAGGCTTGTCGACTGCCTTGAGCACGTCTCCGGGCTTGACCGGCGCATGGTACTCGTAGTGCTGCTCGGCGTGGAATCCCGTGCCGCCGCCACCGCCGCCTGTTGATTCCCGCTGAATCCCGGTGGGTTCTTTGCCAGAGCCAAACCAGGGCTGGCCGATCACGGGTCGGAGGTTGTATCCGTCGGTGAATTGGGCTGACGCCTGGACGAAGGTCGGAGGCGGGATGACGTGCCCCGGCTCCGTTTCGGCTGCTGCGCCGGCGTCGTGATAGATCGGATTTGAGTCGCCGATGGAGCGGGCAAACAGAATGATGTGTCCGGCTTCAACGGGAAAATGGTCGGTGGCCACAGATGCTTCCTTCCTGAGATGTTCTGTGCGTTCGGCGTTAGCTTAACGGAGAACCTCACGACAGTCGCGGTCGGAGCCAGGATGCCCAAGCCGTTTGCCGATATTCGAGTGGTGGAGTTAGCTGGATCGCATGCAGGGGCCTTCAGCGCCAAGGTCTTTGCCGATTACGGCGCCGAGGTGATCAAGGTCGTACCGCCGGGAGGCGATCCGCTGCAATCGCACGGCGAGTTGCTGGCTGAGCACGCGCTCGGCGATGGACAGGTCGGCGCCATCTGGGCGTTTGCCAACACGTCGAAGCAGGTCTGGGAGGCGTCACGCGATTCGTCCGAGGTGGAGGCGTTGATCGCTAATGCCGATGTCGTGATTGAGAGCGCGGCGCCGCATGCGCTGCGACCCACGACCGCCGATCTCGCCGCGCCGCGACTGGTGCGGGTGTACCTCTCGCCGTTCGGCCTGGACGGTCCCTGGTCTGACCGCCGATCGAATGTCTTCACTGATGACGCCGCTTGCGGCCATATGTACCTGAACGGCGAGCTCGATCGCGAGCCGTTTCGGCGGCATGGGCGCCACACCGAGTACGCCGCTGCGATGTACGGGTTCATCGGCGCGATGTCGGCGCTGATCGCGCGCGAATCGAGTGGCCGCGGGCAGGTGGTAGAAGTGTCGCACCACGAAGCGATGGTGGCGATGCACCAACACACGACCACCATGTGGACGCATGCTGGACACATTCTGAAGCGGGAGGGCAATGCCCAACCAGGCATTTGGCACCCGGCAGGCGTCTACGAGTGTCAGGATGGTTTTGTCTTCCTTTGTCACGCTGGCGGGGCCAAGTTGGCGCCGTTCTTGCAGGCGGCGGGACTTGGACATCTCCTGGAAGACCCTCGCTTCGCCACTGATGAGTCGAGAGGCACGAACAAGATTGCCTTTAACGAGGCGATTCGCCCATGGCTGATGTCGCACACGGTGGATGAGATCTGCGAGCTCGGTGTGGCGACGTTCTCTCCGATGGGTCCGGTTTGGGATACGCATCAGTTCCTTGGCGATCCGCACATGGCGGCTCGAGACTTTTTCGTGCCGCTAGACCGAGGGCGGGGAGACTATGTGATCCCGCGCGGTCCGTTCCGGCTCGGGGTCGACTATGACGGCGGTCAACCGAAGCCGCCTGTCTCAGTCTCCTCCGCAGAGATACCGAGTTGGCAACCTGACGAGGTGTCTGAGCCTGCAACGGCGGCGCTCGATGATGGCCCCTTGACCGGCGTGCGAGTACTCGATCTGACGCGTGTTTGGGCTGGGCCGATTGCGGGCCGTCTGCTCGGCGACCTGGGCGCTGACGTCATTCACATCGAATCGCCGTGGAATCGCGGGCCACTGGAAGTGCCTGAGCACCTGGCTGAGGTCACGCATCTGTTTCCCGATAACGAGCTAGGCGATCGGCCGTGGAATCGGAGCGGAGGCTTCAACAAGCTGGCCCGCAACAAGCGCGGTGTGGCTGTCGACCTGTCAACGGAGCGAGGCCAGGCGCTCTTCCGAGCCCTGATCGCGGAGTCTGACGTCGTTCTGGAGAATTTCTCGCCGCGCGTGATGCCGCAATGGAATCTGGACTGGGATCGGCTGAGCGAGATCAATCCGTCGATTGTGCATACGTCTATGCCGGGTTACGGCGCGCAGGGACCAGGCGCCAATCGTGTGGCGCTGGGCCCGGTGATCGAGGCGGCGACGGGCATGACGATGATGTCGGGCTACGCGAACAGCATTCCCTATCGCTCAGGTGTGGCCTGGCCGGACCCGGTATCGGGGATGAGCGCGGTTGCCGGCACACTGGTCGGGTTATGGCGCCGACTCTCCAGCGGCGGCGACGGTCAGCGCGTAGAGACCGCGATGGTCGAGTCGATGGGTACGTTCGCCGGCGACGAGCTGCTGTCCGCGCAGATCGTGGGCGAGCCGCCGCCGCGGCGTGGGAATCGTGAACCCGGAGTTGCGCCGCAGGGCGTCTATCGTTGCTTCGGCGCTGACCGTTGGCTCGCGATTTCCGTCACATCTGACGCGGAGTGGGCAGCGCTGTGTCAGGTTGCCGAACTGCCGGAGTCGTGGCGCGAGTGGCCGCTCTGGGAGCGCGAAGCGAGGCACGACGAGATCGATGTGGCTCTGGGAATCTGGAGCCGTGCCATCGCGCCGTCAGACGCCGCCTCTCGGCTACGGCGAGCAGGTGTGCTCGCCGCAGGCGTCGCCGACAGCCGAGATCTGCTGGAATCGGAACACCTCGCATCGCGCGATTTCTGGGCTGAGGTCAGCAGCACGGATGTGGGGATGCTGCGTTATCCGGGTTGTCCAGTTCGGCTCAGCGAGACGCCGGCGACGTATCGTCGCGGCGCTCCCGGTCTGGGCGAACATAACGAAGAGGTATTTGCTGGACTGTTGGGCTTGACCGCGGAGCAGATCGCCGACTTGCAGAGCGACCGCGTAATCGTGAACCGTCCGCCCAGCCTGACGCAACTGCTCGGCTGAGTGACGGCCTCGGTTATGGGTTGAGATATCGAGCTTGCCAAGAGACGGTCAAGAGTGGTCGGGGTGGGCGGATTTGAACCGCCGGCCTCACGGCCCCAAACCGTGCGCTCTGCCAAGCTGAGCTACACCCCGGACACATTCACTGTATGTCCTTGCGGCGCGTCAATCGACCTGTACGGCGCCGATCAGGTCGTTCACGTCACCGACTCCGTGTTGTCGGCAATAGTCCACGAGCTCTTCCAAGACGCGGATGGCGGCAAACGGATCGCGAAACGATGCGGTGCCGACCTGGATGGCGCTGGCGCCCGCGAGCAGGAACTCGACAGCATCGCGGCCATTGGTGATGCCGCCGCAACCGATCACTGGAATCTCAACCGCTCGCGCAGTCTCCCAAACCAGGCGCAACGCGAGCGGTTTGATCGCAGGGCCGGTCAGTCCGGCGACGGGACGGTTGGTGCGCGTGCGTCGCGTATTGACATTGATGCTCATGCCGACGAAGGAGTTGGCGACGCAGAGCGCGTCGGCGCCAGCGTCCTCGCAAGCGCGCGCCACCACGGTGATGTCGGTGACATCCGGCGTCAGCTTGGCGATCACCGGCAGTGAGGTTGATCTGGCCACTGCTTCGACGACTCGCGCGGCGGTGTTCGGATCTCTTCCGAAAGCGATGCCCGCGCCATCATCGAGATTGGGGCACGAAATGTTGACTTCCAGGCCGGCGACGCCTGGTTCTCCATCAAGCAGCTCGGCGAGTTGAGCAAATTCGTCGACGGTGTCGCCGAGCATGTTGACGACGACTGGCACGTCCCAGGATTCCCAGATCGGCGCGACATCGCTGAGCAGTCGCCGCACGCCGACATTTTGGAAGCCGATGCTGTTTAGCATCCCGGCCGCCGTTTCGACGATGCGAGGGTTGGGATTGCCGCGTCGCGGCTTGAGCGTGACGCCCTTGGAGAGCAATCCGCCGAGTCGGTTGATGTCGAAGGATCGCGCGAGTTCGAGGCCGTTGCCTGAGGTGCCGGAGGCCGTCATGACCGGGTTGCGGAGGACGAGCTCGCGCTTCGCGCTCGGCGCCAGTTCTACGCAGAGGTTGGGCATCGATTGCAGCGACGTCGGGAGGCGCAACCGCGCATCGGACGATTCAGCGCGGTCCGATGACGCGCGGCCAAGATGAGTAAGCGCAGGCATCAAGGACTCCTCCGCGCATGGTACGAGGGGAGCGATGACGCTGGCATGGCTGGTCCGGCCGACCAGCCATGCCAGGTGCGGTGAGCTAGCGGTGAGCTAGTTGTCGCTCTCGCTGCTGCGACGGCGCTTGGAGATGCCCATGTCGTTCCAGCGCGAGCGACCTTCGCTGCGATCCCAGATCGAGTCCTCGGACGAGTTGCGGAATTCCTTCGTCTCACCGCAGCTGCAGATGCCCATCGAGAGCGGGCCGCTCGGCGCGTCGATCGTCCAATGATGGATGTGCGAGGGCGCTTCCGTCGTCAGTTGGGTCTTGGATGCCATGATGTACCTTCCTGGAATCGGGTAGCCGGGCTGAGGACGCAACCCGCGCTCTGTCAATCCCACGTGAGCAGGACGCTACGCACACTCACTGAACAGGGCAATAGCCTGCGTGACAATCACGGCTCGGCCTGTCTTGACCTGTAAAGTGAGACACGCGTTGCTATCACCTGGACGTCATCGAGCTGCATCAAGTTCCCGATCAGTCGAAGTCAAGGCGTTCGGGCGGGTATATCTCGATCCCTTCGTTCGGTGGTTAGGCTACGATGCATGCAGTGATCAGAAGACATCGTAGTTCCGTATCTGCCGCGCTCGATCAACACAGCGCCGCCACGCTATCCCGAACGTTGCCCCTCCACTTGCATTCCTGCCTGAATGTCCATCTGCAACCGTTGATCGACGCAGCGCGTCGCGCGGCTGAGCGGAGCTGAGGCTGCGATGGTTTGGCGACGGCTCCGTGGCGACCGCGGCAACCAAGCTCCAGCAGATCCACATGTTCCAAAGGAGGAAGGGATGGATTGGACCCCGGAGAAGGTGCGCGACGCGTTGCGCGGTGTGCGCGATCCCTTGCTCAGCCGAGATCTGGTTTCCTTGCGGATGTACGGTGGCGCGATCATCAATGGCGAGGCTATTGAGCTCCACCTGCAGTTGCCGTTGCACGGCTACTCGGCGACCGCTGAGTTGGAATCGCGCATTGCCGCCGCGTTGCCTTCGGCTGAGGTCACGTACGACTATCGCGTGGATGTGCCCGCCTGGCAGGGCAGCGGTCAGCAGGCCGCCATTGGCGGTGTCAAGAACATCATCGCAGTCGCGTCGAACAAGGGCGGCGTCGGCAAATCAACGATTGCGACCAATCTCTCTGTGGCGTTGGCCAAGACCGGCGCTGCGGTCGGTCTGATCGATGCCGACGCGACAGGACCGAATCTGCCGACGATGTTCGGCTTGCCCAACGGCTTTCAGGCGCAGAGCGAGCAGGGCTTGCACCCGGTCGAGCGCTTCGGCGTCAAGCTGATTTCACTCGGGTTTCTGCTGCCGCCAGGCGCGCCGGTGGTCTGGCGAGGCCCGATGATCGGCTCTGCGATCCGACAGCTCTTGCACGATGTCGATTGGGGTGAGGTTGACTACCTGATCATCGATCTGCCGCCGGGCACGAGTGATGCTTCGATGTCGATGGCGCAAGAAGCGCCGATCGCAGGCGCGGTCGTCGTCTCGACGCCGCAACAGGTGGCGCTCGAAGATGCCAGCAAAGCGGTGACGATGTTTGAGAAGCTTGACGTTCCCGTCTTCGGCATCGTGGAGAACATGTCCTACTTCGTCACTCCAGACACGAAACAGCGAGTCGAGATCTTCGGTCACGGCGGTGCGCGAGATGCAGCCGACGATCTGGAGATTGACTTTCTCGGTGAGGTTCCGCTGGCGACCGAGGTTCGCGCCGGCGGCGATGACGGACAGCCGATTGTGGCGTTCGACGCGTCCAACACGGCTGCCAACGCATTCGTCGAGATCGCCGCTCGCGTCGCGGTCAAGTCGGCCGCTTCCGCGTTGTTGCAGCCTCCGACGATCCCGCTCGTCAGCCCTACGCCAACAGCTCCAACCGCTCCACCTGCTCGAGCGAATCAATCCATCCTGTAGTGGACTTGTACTAGTGGACCTGTACCCCGACCTCAACACAACCCCAACACGAAATGAGACGGAATGTCCAGATTCTTGAAGCGGATCACCGCAGAAGACACAGAAAGCGCAGAACCAACGCCTGAACCGAGCGCAGTTGCCGCCGTTGCGGACGCACCGATCAAGCCTGCCCCTCGGCGTAGTGGCGCGCGCCGCCGAAGCCCCACCAATGGCTCGAAGACTGAGGCCGAGGTCGCGGTCAGCTCGGTTCGACCGGCGCGCCGGACCGGTCGCCGAGCGACCAAGGATTCGACCGAGGCCGCGGAAACGAAGGAACGAAGCCAGCCCGCGCAGGATCCCGCTGAGAAGATGCTGTCGTTGATTGAGCGTCAGACCATGCTGCTGGAGCAGCAAAGCAAATCAATCGAACAACTCGCAGCCTCGCAGGCGCTATTGACTGAGACGTTGCTCGGCCAACGCGGCGACGATGTTTCCCCGGCCAGGATTGAAGTCCTGCCGCGGCTCGCCATTTTCGTCGACGTGCCGAACATTCTGTACGGCGCTGAGGCATCGGGCGTTGCCCTGAACTGGGGTAAAGTTGCCGACTTTCTGTCACACGGACGCACGCTCGTCCGCGCGATCGCATACGCCCCCATCTCTGACGATCCGACAGCCCGCACCGAGAACGAACGCTTTGTCGTACCGTTCCTGGACCATGGCTACCGCATCGCGACGAAGCAGTTGAAGCGATTCTCGGGCGGTTCAGTCAAAGCCAACTTCGATGTCGAACTCGCCATTGACGTGTTGACCATGTCGGATCGGATCGATGTGATCGTGCTCGTCTCCGGCGACGGCGATTTCCGCCGACTGGTCGAGATCGTGGGCGCGCGCGGCGTCAGGGTCGAAGTGATGGCGTTCGGCAAGAGCACGTCAAGCGATCTGCGACAGGTCGCAGACCGCTATATCGACATTGCGCAGTACGCAGACCGCCTTCGCGACGACTGATCGTCCCGACCTGGCGGCGACAGGTCGCGACGTCTCGCACTCGCCGCTCCTGTGGCGTGGGCGCTACTCGGCGGCGAAGTATCGCACGCCGTCTCGCCGAGCTGCTCGACCGAGTCCCGGGAAGCTGAAGTGACCAGACGCGATCAGAGCATTCTCGGCTTCGATCTGGTCAAAGAGCTTGTGTCGGCTGGCAGTTGAGTCGTCCGTGTTGACATCGGCGCCAGGACACCAATCGGTTTCAGTCAGCTGTACGAGGTGGTGGGCTGCGTCTCCGAGTACGTAGGCTTTCTCGCCGTCGCTGCTGACGGCAAACGAGACGTGGCCCGGCGTGTGGCCCGGCGTGGGCACCGTGAGGACTTCAGATGTCAGCGCGTGTTCGCCATCGACGAAGTCGACCAGTCCGGCGTCCAGAATGGGGCTGAGGACGTTGTCGTATTGCGCGCCCTGCTTCAATTCGTCGGTGCTCGTCCAATAGTCCCACTCGGTTTGCTGGATCACATGCCGCGCGTTCGGGAACTGTGGTACGGGCGCGCCGTCGTTGTCGTACGTGTTCCAGCCGGTGTGGTCGAAGTGGAGGTGTGAGAAGGCGACGATATCGATCTCGTTGGGCGAGACGCCTGCTTCCTGCATGACGGTTGGCATGGCAGCCGGCTCTTTGAGCGGCATCATGGTGGGGCGTCCACCGATGCCGGTATCGACCAGGATCGTTGTGCCGCCAGAGACGACGAGCCATGCGCCCAGGTTGAGCGTGATGTTTCCATCGGCGTCGAGTAGATCGCGGTAGTTGTCCCAATCGGAGCCGGAAGTCGAGTTGAAGAACATCGTTGGAGGCATGGCCGCCCACGAGTCTTGCACGGCGATCAATGTCGCCGAACCGACCTTAACCTGTTGAAACTGTCCCATGTTGTGTGCCTGTCGCTTTCTGTGTGCGAGTTGCCGTGTGTGAGTTGCCGTGTGCGAGTTGCTGCGTATCCGAATCGCTAAATCATCCGAATCAAGCTGAGGCTAGCTGATCGCTTCGTCAGCAAGTCGGTAGGACTCATCCAGCAGCTCGATGGCGTGGGCTGAACGTGGCATCATCTGTCCCTGAAGATCGAATCGGGCGATGCCTGCGTCGAGCTGGAGCATGCAGCCGGGATTGGCGGTGCAGACCTGCTCGGCGTTGGTGTCTAACGCGTCCGCCATTTTCTCAGCCAACACACGTTGTGAAATGTCGCCTTGCACGACGGAATAGAGACCAGCGGAGCCACAGCACTTGTCGGGCGTGCGCATCTCGTTGAGAGTCAGGCCGGGGATGCTCTGCAACAGCTCGCGAGGCGCGGAACGCACCTGTTGCCCGTGCGAAAGATGGCAGGAGTCCTGGTAGGTCACGCTGCGATTGATGGCGCCCGCGGGCGGAGTGAAGCCGATCTCGACGAGGTACTCGTGGACATCCTTGACGCGGGCGGCGAATGCTGCTGCGCGGGGACCGTAGTCCGGGTCGCGTCGGAGCAGATGGCCGTATTCCTTGAGATGGGACCCGCAGCCGGCCGCGTTGATCAGGATGGCGTCTGGCAAGTCAATGAGCTCCGGCGTGATCGCGTCGATATTGCGCCGCGCCAACGCACGCGCCGCCTCGACATCGCCGCCGTGCGCGTGCAAGGCGCCGCAGCAGACCTGGTCTGAGGGCGCTTGCACGGCGATACCGTTGCGAGCGAACACACGAACAGTTGCGCGATGCGTCTCCGGAAAGGCGATTGGCATCATGCAACCGGTGATCAGCGACGCTCGCGCGCGAATCGGCGCACGCGCCTGCTCAAGCGCGGCTTCTCGATTGCGGTAGAAGGCTTGATCCGCGTTCGGCGATAACGCCTCCAGATCGGCGAGCTTCGGCGATATTCGACGCAGTAAGCCGCTGCCGCGCAGCAATCGCTGGAGTCCCAGCCGTTGGTAGAGTTTCAGTCCATATCCGGTCAGTCGTAGTCGGCGGGGGTGGGGAAAGACCCCGCGCATGATGAGGCGCCAGATGACCCGTTGTCGTCGCGGCCACTTGTCCTGCGCGAATGCTTCTGCGCGGGTCGCCTCCATGAGTCGGCCATACGGCACCTTGGACGGACATGCCGTTTCGCAGGCGCGACATTGCAGGCATTGGTCGAAATGCTGTTGGACGCGAGGCGTCCACTCGATCCGACCCTGTTCAAGCCCGCGCATCAACGCGATGCGTCCGCGTGGCGAGTCGGTTTCGAGGCCAAGGTCGTGATAGGTCGGGCAAGCGTTGAGGCAGAAGCCGCAGTGTACGCAGAGCCCCAGTTCAGCGGCATCGGGGCGGTCTTCGGTCAGCCAGATAGGTTGCGACGGGGATTGCGATGGGGCGATGCTCATGTCCGTAGCCTAATTGCCCTGGCTCGATGGTTGGCTAGATGCCGTCGACGAATCGGCCAGGGCTGAGGATGCCCTGCGGATCAAACTCTTGCTTGATGCGATGCATGAGCCGAGCGCCTGGTCCGGCCGGCCCCCAGACATTGACTGCCTGTTTGAGTGCAGTCGACGCTGATTCCACGGTTAACCGACCCTGAAGCGGCCCGAGCGCTTTGCGCAAACGGTCGATCTGCGACGGCTCGACGGCGGGTGATTCCACGTAGACCAAGCCGGAGTCGGCGGCGATCACCCACGATGAGGTATCGGCCAGCTCGCTGGCGATGATCTGTCGCGCTTGCCGCAGGCCCGCCGGCGGCAAGCCAACTCGGAGTCGGATGTCGTCCGCCGGGGTGTCGAGCTCGAGGTCCACCACGGCTTGCCAGGTCTCGAAGATGTTGACCGTGCGACGCTCTGGCGTTTCGATGCCGAGCGATCGGATTGCCTGCAACGCCTCTGACAGTACTTCCGCTGCTGCCGATTCCAGCCCGATTGTGCGCAACAGGATCGCTGGACGGTTGTCGAGGATGTCCGCGCCCAACGATTGAGCTCGGGCAGCAGCAGCTGCAGAGAGCGCAACGCAAGCGTTGAGGGAAGGCGCTGCCGTTGCTGCCGCCCGCGCGGCCAGCAGCGCCTGGTCAAGATTGGGCGCGGGGATCGCCACGATCTGGTCGCTCGCTGGCAATGGGCGAAGCTTGAATGTCAGCTCAGCGATCACGCCCAACGTACCCATGGAGCCACTGAACAGCTTCGGCAGGTCGTATCCGCTGACATTCTTGACGACTTTGCCGCCGCCTTTGATCGCCGTGCCGTCGGCCTTGATCATCCGCATGCCGATGAGCCAATCGCGCGGGCCTCCGAATGCGTTGCGTCGAAGACCTCCGCGTCCGACCGCGCAGATCCCGCCGACGGTTGCCTGCTCAAAGCGTGGGTGGTCAAGAGGTAGGAACTGACCGTTGGCCGTCAGGCGTTGCTGTAGTGCGGCCAAAGTCACGCCTGCCTCAACGCTGATCGTGAAGTCATCGGGTTCGTATTCCACGACCTGGTTCAGACTGGATAGATCGAGCGCCAGATCGTACCGTCGAGGCGACATACCGAGTCCGAGCATCGTGCGACCGCCAGTGGGGATGAGAGCCAGGTCATGCTCGGTGGCAGCGAGGAGAATCTGTTCGATGCTTGCGATTGAGCGCGCCTCCACCGCATAGGACGGCGCCTGCGAGTTCAGCGTCAAGTCGGTTGGCAGAGAGTCTGTCACCAGGCTGGAACGATCGATCGCGTCCGGGATCTGTCCAAACGGCGATTCCGCGGGCTTCCGCAGTCGGTTGCTCACAACGCTCCACTCACGCGACGTGCGATTGGCAATGCCAACAGGTTGGAGTCGATCAAGTAGCAGATCGATGGCGTCCGCGTCATTCGCATGAGTTCGGGAAGCGGTCGGCGCCTGCTACGAACTGACAGGCCTGTTCCTTGGGGTAAACGGCCTGGTTGCGTCAGGCAGGCCACGCTACACAAAGGCCTTGGGCCCGAATTTGGCAATCTGCTGTTGGGCGTGTTGATGACCGGCCTCTCCGCAGCCATGACCCTTCGGGAAGATTTTGCATGGGTTGAAGTTCTCAGTCGGACCGAAAGCTGATCGCAATGCCTTCATCGCGTCCATGTCCGCTTCGCTGAAGATCCAAGGCAGGTAGTCCCGCTTCTCCAGCCCGACGCCATGCTCGCCCGTAATCGCTCCGCCGGCGTCAACGCAGAGCCGCATGATCTCCCCGCCGGCGTCCAGCACCCGCTCGGTCGCGCCGGGCTCTCGCTCGTCAAAGAGCAGGCAGGGGTGCAGGTTGCCGTCGCCAGCGTGAAACATGTTGGCGACCGGCAGGCGATAGCGCTCGGCGATGTCGTAGACGGCGTCCAGAACATCGGGCAGTTTGGTGCGAGGCACGACACCGTCGAGCAAGTAATAGTTCGGCATGATCTGACCCAGAGCGCCGATCGCGCCCTTGCGACCTGCCCAGAGATGCTCGCGCTCGGCAGGATCGGTCGCCGAACGCACCTCGCGCGGCTCGAAGCGGTTGAGAATGCCTTCCACGCGCGCGCCTTCGGCATCGACTTGCGACTGCGGGCCATCGACCTCAACGAGCAGGACGGCTTCAGCGTCGAGCGGAAAGCCATTGTTGAGCACTGGCTCCACGGCGGCGATCGTCATCTTGTCGATCATTTCGAGCGCTGCCGGGACGATGCCTGAGGCGACGACCGCTGAGACTGCATTTGAGGCCTGTCGCACGCTGTCGTAGATCGCGAGCAGTGTGCGCACGGCCGTCGGTTTCGGCACCAGTCGCACGAGCGCTTGTGTGACAATCCCGACCGTCCCTTCAGAGCCGACGACACACCCGACGAGGTCGTAGCCAGGCTCGTCGCGCGTGGCGTGACCGAGCCATTGCACTTCACCTTCAGCAGTGACGAGCTCGAGCGCCAGCACGTGGTTGGTCGTGGTGCCCCAGGCGAGCGTGTGAGGACCGCCCGCATTCTCGGCCACATTGCCGCCGATTGTGCAGGCGCGCTGCGAACTCGGATCAGGCGCGTAGGCGAGACCGTGGCGGCCGGCCTCTGTCCCCAGATCGAGATTGACGACGCCGGGTTGTACCAGCGCGGTCTTGTTTTCGGGGTCAATGTTGAGGATGCGGCGCATCCGATTCATGCCGATGATCACGCCGCCCCTGGCCGCGAGCGCGCCTCCGCTGAGTCCAGTGCCCGCTCCGCGAGGCGTGATCGGCGCGTCGTGGCGATTCGCGATCTGGACCAGGTTGGCCACGTCGTCAGTTGTCGCGGGGAGAGCAATCACGTCGGGATTGCCACGATCGATGGTGCCGTCATATTCGTACACGAGCAGGTCTTCGTCGTGCCAGACGACGGCATCCTCTCCAATCGCTGCAATCAGGTCATTGACGAGAGGACTTGGATGCTTCATGTGTCGATGATAGAGGGGTTGGGCGAGAACGCTCAGGACTTCAGCTGCGCCAGCGTCGCTCCAGGAAGTCGGACACGGCGCTGTTGAAGCGGTCGGGTTGTTCGAAGTAGACCGAGTGTCCAGCGTCTGGCGTCACGACCAGCTCAGAGCCATGCATGGCATGGTGGGACGCCTCCATCGCTTGCCAGGGGACGATCCGATCGTGTTCGCCGACGATGTACAACATCGGCATGCCGAACTGGCGTAACAGTGGCATAGAAGATCCGCGCCAGGTAGCGAGACCCGGTGTCGGAGCGAGAAAGCTGGGCGAGCGTCGGGGATTCCAGCCGTTCATACGTCGGTACAACCACGCCAGGTCAGGTCGCTGCTGTTCGGTGGAGGGCGCCAGAGCGCGTTGCCGCAATGTCTGACCTTTGACGGTCTCATAGTGCGCCGCCTGGATTTCGCGCACCTCGTCGTTGACCGCGCCAGCCAACGTGCCGGAGAGGATGAGCGCCTCAATCCGTCCGGGAAAGAGCAGCGCAAATGGTGTCGCGGTGCGTCCGCCCATGGAGTGGGCGATCATCGCGAAGCGGTCGATGTGCAGATGTTCAAGCAGCGCATGCAGGTCATGCGGAAAGGCGCGGCGCCCAGGACCGCCGGGCACGTCGCGACTGAGCCCGAAGGCGCGGTGATCGAATGTGATGGTGTAGTAGCGCTCGGAGAAGGTCGGTACGTTGCGCCACCAGACAAGATGGTTACCGCCGGCGCCATGCGCCAGAATCAGCGGCGGTGAGCTGGGGTCGCCGTGCGCCTCGAAATAGAGGTCGATCTCGTTGCAGTGGAGGAACGGCACGGCGGTTGATTGCCGCGATCAGGCGCGCGCAGCGTCGAGCACAAGCTCAATGGCCCGGACGGCAGTGAGTCGCTTGTTGCCTTCCCGATCAGATTGCCAAACCTGACGCTCGGCGCGCACTCGGTCGCCAGGTCCCACGCAAGCGATCCAGACGGTCCCGACCGGTCGTTCGGCGGAACCTCCTGTTGGTCCGGTGATGCCGGTCTCGGAGACGCCGATGTCGGCGTTGAGCGTGTCCCGGACGCCGCGCGCCATGGCGATGGCGGCTTCCTCAGACACCGAGCCGTGTTCGCGCAGCAGATCGCGCGAGACGCCGATCAGGTCAATCTTTGGAGGGTTGTGGTAGGGCGAGGCGCCACCGATCCAGACTCTGGAGCAACCCGCGATGTCCGTAATCCAGTGGCCGATCAGGCCGCCGGTGTCTGTCTCAGCAGTGGCTAGCGTGAATCCGCGCTCGGTCAGCGTGTCGATCAGCTCTTGCGCAATCTGCTCGGCCATCTCGCTGACTCCTAATCCTCGTTGTTGGTGGATCGATCCCAGTTGAACATCAGGATGAGGAGGAAGGTCACCAGGACCAGGAACGGAGCGAGCAGGATCGAGAATTCGTACCATTCCTCTCGATCGAAGTTGTTGACTCCGGTGCCGCCCTCGTCAGGCTCAGCCTGTTGCGGCGACGAAAGCACGCTGTCGACTGGCGTTTTCTCCGCGGCGAGCAGGTCGTTGCCGTCGCCGAGCATCGGCTGCATCGCGGCCAGGGCGACCAGCGCCAACGCGGCGGCGACTGATAGCCGCGCCATAGGCCGAAGGACTGCTGCCAGTACGTGTCGCATAGCTTCCTCCACAAGCTGATTCGGGTATCGCTCAGATCGTAGGCTATTCCAGCGCACCCGCTTGCGCGAGCGCGTCAATGCGGTCAGCGCTGTAGCCCAACATGCGGCTGAGCACGAATGCGGTGTCTTCGCCCAAGCGGGGCGCGGGGGAAACGATCTTTGCCGGCGTTTCGGACAACTTCCAGGGAGGCGGCAAGACCTGGCGCAGGTGAGTTTCGGGCGGTCGTACTGACACGGCGCCGCCGCGCTCCTGAAAGTGCTCGGAGCGATGCAGGTCGCTGCCCCAGACTGAGGCGGCTGCGGGCACGCCAGCGGCGCGCAACGTCTCTGCGGCCTCAACGGCGGCCTGCTCGGATGTCCAGGCTTCAATCATCGGTTTTAGCTCGGCGCGATGCTTCCAACGCTTGAGACCGGTGCGGAAGCGAGGATCGCGAGGCAGATGGTTGAGGCCGCTGCTGCTGCAGAGCGCGTCCCACTCAGCGTCCGTGCGGCAGGCGATCGCGAGCCAACCGGTCCTGGCGCCGCGATCGTCGGCGGCGTAGTCATCTGGCGAGCGCATGGAGGCGCAGCGGAACACATCGTGCGGGGCGAAGGCGCGGTGACCGTTGCCCAACCGATCGCCGTCACGTCCGATCAGGTCAACGTGCAGAAATTCTTCACCGATGTGCATGCCGATCGCCTCGGATGAGGAGGCGTCAATGAACTGTCCGCGTCCGGTGCGCTCGCGATAGTGGAACCCGGCGATCATCGCGAGCGCGGCTGCGGTACCGGCTCTGAGGTCGATTGATCCGCCCATCATCACCGGCGGCTCTTCGGGTTCGCCGGTCAAGTATGAGAGTCCGCTCATGGCCGCGAAGGTGGGCGCATAGCCCGTGTAGTTTCGCTCCGGGCCGGTGGCGCCGAGGGCGGATGCCGAGGTCATCACAATGTCTGGATTCTCGCGCCTGAGGTCGTCATAACCGAGTCCGAGTTTGTCGAGCGTGCCGGGACGGAAGTTGTCAATGGCGCCGTCTGAGCTGCGGGCGAGGTCGCGGATGATCTGCTTGGCCCCGTCGGTCTTGAGGTTGAGCTGAATCGAGTACTTGTTGAGATTGACCTCATTGAACATGGGCGCCTGATTCACGCCGCCCTTGAAGGATCCCATCGCGAGCGAGCGTTGGCGCGAATGGTCGATTCTGGTGATCGACTCAACCTTAATCAGCTCCGCGCCGAGCAGTGCGAGTTGCATCGCGCCATAGGGCCCGGCCCAGGCCCAGGTGAAATCGATAATCCGTTTGCCGGCGAGCGGTCCGCTGCGAACAGACGGCGCGAGCGGTGGAACGTGTCCGTTGAGGCCGTTGCTGACGGCGAAGCCGTTGGCGGTCGTCATCCGATCACTCCAGCTCGTCGAGCTTGGACGGGCGTCCAAGGCGTGAGGTGAGATTGCGTAAGATGTGCGCTGTCGGCGCCGAACAGCGGGGCGGAGCTGCGCGCTGCGCGCGTCGATCCGGTCCACTGCGCTGAGAACTGGGGGTACCGACCACTCGGCGCGACCGGGTGGTCAAGCAGATCAAAGAACCCGCGGACGCGCTCCTGCTCCGAGTTCATCACCTCAGATGGGCGCAACACTGGACCGGCAGGCGCGCTGTTCACCTGTAGTGCGCGAAACACCTCGTCGCGCGTTCGAGAGCTTGCCCAGCGCTCAATCGCGTCGCCGGCCTGTTCGCCGATTTGCAAGCGATCGATCAGCTGTCCGTCATCGTCAAACGCCCAGTCTGGATTGCCCATCGCCTTGATCAGGCCAGCCCACTGATGGGGTTGCGGCGTGACGGCGATGATGTGCCCGTCCGAGCATTCCAGCCGGCCTCCGAAGGCGCTGCCTGCGCGCGTCGGCGGCCGCGCCGGCGGACCACCGTCGTTGTGCGCGATCGAGATGTCGACACGGTCCATGTTCATCATCGCGTCAGTGGAGGCGACATCGACGATCTGCCCGTGTCCAGATTGTTCGCGCGCAATCAGCGCCGCCCAGGCGGCGAGCGCGAGCGCGACGCCACCGTCCGCCTCGTGGACATTGGCGCCAGCCATCAGCGGAGCGCCCGCGTCGGCGCCGAGGTTGCGTCGTACGCCTGCGGCCGAACCGGAGGCATGCGCGCGCGTCAGGGCGGTTGACGGCCACTCGGCAGCGCGTCCGATGTGACCGAACGGCGTCAGGCAGGCGATGATCAGATGCGGCAGCCGTTGTCGCAGCTCCGTCGGTTCCAGGCCGAGCGCTGACAGTTGTGCTGGCGTGCGATCGGTGAGGAAGATGTCAGCCTGAGCGATCAGGTGAGCGAGAATCCGTCGTCCTGCCAGAGACTCGAGGTTGAGGACGACGCTTCGCTTTGATGTGTTGTAGGCCAACCAGGTGGTCGAGGTCTCGCGGTGCGGGAACGGCTCGGCGAATGGCGCTGTGCGACGGGCCGCGTCGCCTTTGACCGACTCGACTTTGATCGTCTCGGCGCCAGCATCCGCAAAGAGCTTGGCGGCAAAGGGTCCAGCGATTTCCTCAGCCAGCTCAACTACTGTCAATCCGGCGAGCAGGGGCGGACCGGGTTCGGCGCGAGACGGCGATTCAGCTGTCGAGTCGTTTGGCATGCACCCACAGTCTAGAACGCAACACGGGATGCTCATAGACTCCCAAGCATGAGCGAGTCGCAGCCATCGTCTGATCTGAGCCGTCCCTATGACGGCGTCAGGGTGCTTGAACTGGCCGAAGGCATTTCAGGTCCGTACGCTGGCCGCTGGCTGGCGGCGTTGGGCGCCGATGTCGTCAAAGTTGAGCGCACGACCGGCGACCCATCACGCGCGTTCGGACCTTGGCCCGACGATCTGCCGGATGATGAGAGCAGCGGGCTCTTCCTCTATCTCAACGGCGACAAGCGTTCCGTCACGCTCAATCTCGAGGCCTCCGACGGACGTGAGATTCTGCGCGAACTTGCCGCTTCGGCGGAGATCATGATCGACTCATTCGCACCGGGCTATCTGAGTGAGCATGGGCTGGGCTATGAGGATCTGAAGGCTGACCACGAGTCACTGGTGATGATCTCGATCACCCCCTTCGGTCAGACTGGACCGAATGCCGATTTACCAGCCACCGAACTCACGCTGTACGCCGCGAGCGGTCAGCTCTGGCTGACCGGACACCCGGATCGACCACCGCTCAAGAATGGCGGCTCACAGCCTTCGTATCAGGCTGGCTTGAATGCGTTCGCGGCAATTGCAGGCGCGTACTTCGGGGCCCTGATGCACGGACAGGGCTCCTATATCGATCTGTCGGCGCAGGAGACCTACGCCGCGATGGCCGAGGCGTTTCATACTCGCGCCTCGCAACTCGGGATCGAGAGCCAGCGCTCTGGCAACAACTTGAATGCGCTCTGGGGCATCTATCCCACGGCTGATGGTTTTGGCGGCATCTGCGCGTTGCCGCGCAACTATCCCGGCTTCGCGCGGGCGGTTGGACTGCCGGAGCTTCAGGAAGAGCGGTTCTCAGAACCATCGCAGCGGTTGCTCAACAATGATGAGCTGATGGCATTGCTCTACGGCTGGTTTATCGATCAGACCCGAGCAGGGTTGCTGGAGCTGGGGATCGAGCATCGCGTGCCGTTCGGCTATGTCGCCTCATTCGAGGACTTGACCAACTCCCAGCACTTGCGGGAGCGTGACTTCTACGCCGAACGGGAGGACGAAGTGGCCGGATCGCTGACATACCCTGGCCGACTCTGGCTCAGCAGCGGTCACGACTGGAAGATGGGCCGAGCGCCCCGCCTGGGCGAGCACAACATGGAGATCATTCACGGGGAACTTGGCTATGAGCGTGAAGACCTGGTCCGCTTGCGGGAATTGGATGCCATCTGATGTTTGATCCAGGACGTCCGTTGAGCGGTATTCGCGTCGCCGATCTGACGATGATCTGGGCAGGCCCCTATGCCGCGAAGATTCTCGCCGATCAGGGCGCGGAAGTGATCAAGATTGAATCGCCGCGCGCCTGGGACAACATTCGCACCCTGCTACCTCCGCCGATGGCTCCGGGCGAGCACTGGTGGAACACAAACTTCTACTTTCACGAATACAGCCGCAACAAGAAGTCACTTACGCTGGATCTGGCCTCCGAGCGCGGCAAGCAGATCTTTGCTCGACTGCTTCCGCACTGTGACGTCGTGATCGAAAACTATCGAACGGATGTGATGGACAATCTCGGCCTCAGTTACGACTGGCTGCGATCACAGCGCGAGGACATCATCGTCGTGGGAATGGCCGGCTTCGGCAAGACCGGTTCGGAGCAGGATGCCGTCGGCTACGGCCCGATCATCGAGATGATGAGCGGCATGACCTCGACTTCCGGCTACGGCGACGACGGCGTTCCGTACAAGAGCGGCATCTCCTACGGCGATCCGATTGCCGGAGTCTGCGCGGCGGCGGCGGTGGCGACAGCGCTGGTGCATCGTCAGCGCAGCGGTCAGGGACAGTACATCGACCTTGCGCAGCGCGAGGTGATGTCGACGCTGCTGGGCGAGTTCTACATGGATTGGTCGATGAATCGCCGCTTGCCCGAACACATGGGCACGGGTCACGACTGGATGGCTCCGCACAATGTCTATCCCTGCGCCGGCGAGGATGACTGGATCGCGATCTGCGTGCGCACCGACTCAGAGTGGGAAGGCCTGAAGCGCGCGATGGGCTCCCCGGACTGGATGGCTCGCACCGAGTTCTCGGATCAGATTCTGCGCTGGGAGCACCGTGACGAGCTTGACGCGTTGTTGAGTGATTGGACGTCCAGCCAACCGAAGACCGATAGCTTCGCCGCTTTGCATGCTGAGCGAGTGCCTTCGTCACCGGTCTGGAAGATGCTGGAAGTGGTGCGCGAACCGCATCTCAAATCACGCAAGTTCTACGAGCCCTTGCGTCATCCTGAGGTCGGCATCTGGCAGGTGCATGGCTGGCTCTGGCGCACCGATGGGGCCGGACCGTGTGTGGTCGCGCCCGCGCCGGACTTCGGCCAGCACAATGCGGAATTGCTTGGCGGATTACTGGGCATCTCCCCGACCGAGCAATCAGAGCTGGAAGACGCGGGCGTCATCGCCCAACGACCGATCGGCGTGCAACTCGCCTCCGAGATGCCCGCTAGCCCGTCATTGATCTGACCAGGGGATCTGACCAGGGCGATCTGACCAGGGCCGTTCCCACCGGACCCGATCTAACCAGACCTGACGATCTCCGCTTCGCCAAGCCGTGTCAGAAATCTGCTGACGTGCTCTTCAACCGGGCAACCGATTGCGTGTGTCCATGCCTCAGACGTTTCGAATCGGCGGCTGATTTCCAGGATGTCGTCGTGCCAGCGCCATGTCTTGCTGATTGGCGCTGGAATAGCGACTCGCAACGGACGGTCGTTTCGTGGTAACCAGAAGTGCGCGTACCAACCGTGGCGGCGCAAAATGCCCGCCTGCATCAGCACGACATGCGTGGGTCGTTCGTCAGGCGATGGATAGTCGTCGTCGATCGCGCATCGGATCAGGAAGTTGAAGACGGAGAATTGGCCGGCGCGCTGGCCGGCGCGCAGCTGGCCGATTTCACAGAGACCGTCGGCGATTGCGAGCAGTCGCGCGGCATGTTCGATCGGCAACCGAGCGTCCTCAAGCGACGAAGGCTGTTCCACCTGCTCAGCCCGGGTGGTGGAAGGCGTCGAGCGTCGCGCGCAAACCGTGTTCCTTGAGTGATCGATTCATCTCCAGAACCGGCGTCGTGAAGTGGGCAATGGCGTCGATTTCCACACCACCCATGAGCGCCTCTCGGAAGCCTTGCACCTCCTGAGTGCGGTTGATGGCCTTCTTCTGCAACACGAGGATTTCCTTTGGGGTCTTGGCCACGAGATCGACATAGTCATCAACGTATTGGTCGAGGCTGTCGGCGGGCAAGGCGCGATTGAAGAGGCCGATCTCTGCGGCTTCGCGGCCGGAGATCATGCTGCCGACCGGAAAGAAGAACTCCTTGGCTCGTTTGGCGCCGACCTGCCAGGCCCAGAACGAGGCGACGAATCCGGCGCCAAGTGGCAGTTGCGGCGCCCCGACGCGCGCATCCTCTGCTACGAAGGTGACGTCACAGATGGCGGCCAGTTGCGTCCCGCCTGCGAGGCAATGCCCGTGTACTTTGGCGATGACGGGCAATCTCAGGTCCCAGATGCGGAGCCAATTGCGCAGCAGTTCCTCAAGGCCGTCGCGGTCGCGCGAGATCGCGGATGCCTGCTCGGCCGCGACGCCCGATCCGCCTGCCAGATCGTAGCCGGCGCTGAAGGCGCGGCCGGCGCCGGCGATCAACGCGACATGGACTGCGTCGTCGCGCTCGAGCTCGACGAGCGCCTCGATCAGCTCGCGTTGTAGTTGGCGCGAGATGGCGTTCAGCTTCTCCGGGCGGTTGAGTGTGATCCGCGCGACTCGGCCAGTTCGCTCGATGGCGATCGTGTCGGGCATCAGTGTCTCCAAGTCTCTGTCCAGGCCGTTATACGGCAGGGTATTGGCAGCTGACCGCCCGTATGCGGCGTCGCGGTCGGCGAGTCATGGTGCGATTAACGCTGAAGGTCGTAGACTGCGCGCGGAGCCACTTATGACCACACGACGGACACGGATCACCAGTCAGAACCGCGAAGCGTTTGATTTGCTGCAGAATGTGCTGCTGTTCAAGAACATGCCGCGCAGCATGCTGGCGGAGCTGGCGGACAAGTTGCGTCCGATCCGTTACCGGGCGCACACCGACATTTTCCATGAAGGCGATGAGGGCGCGACGCTGTACATCGTGCTCAGCGGCGCGGTCAAGATATTCATCCCCTCGTTGGACGGCCGCGAAGTGGTTCTGGCCGTGCATCGCAAGTACGACCTGCTCGGTGAGATGTCCTTGCTGGATGACGAACCACGTTCCGCCTCGGCCACCACGATCGAGGATACGGAAGCAGTCAGCCTGAGTCGGCTCGATTTCCTTTCCGTCCTGGATCGCCACCCAGAGGCGCAGCGCGCGATCATTGATGTGTTGGTGTCACGCCTGCGCGCGACCAACCAGTCGATCCAGGACGCGTATCTGTTGGATGTTCCAGGTCGGCTCGCGCGCCGCCTGCTCGCCATCGCCGATGAACACGGCGAGCCGACGGAGGATGGCGTCGAGATCGGACTGCGCATCTCGCAGCAGGAACTGGCCAATATGATCGGCGCTTCTCGCGTCGCCGTGAACAAGCAGCTCCAGCAATGGCGCAAGAGCGAGATCGTTGATGTCAATCGTCAGCGCGTCACGATCATCAATCGCGCTGCCCTGCAGCAGGAGTACTCGCTGTCTCCCTAGCGCCAACTTCAGCGCATCGTTCGCATCATCAACACCATCACGGGAAGAGGAATCTCATGGCTGAACCACTGAGCGATCAACAGCTTGCCGATCTGCGCGCGTGGCCGTCGCCGGCGATCGCGAACGCGATTGAGACGTTCAACGTACGCAGTCGCGCGACCGGATTTATGACGCCGGATATCGTTTGCCGCTTTCCAGATATGGAACCGATCGTGGGCTACGCGGCGACCTGCAAGATTCGCGCCAATATCCCCCCTGGCGACGATCCGCAAACGAAGTCAGCGCCAGACTGGTGGGCGCACATTGAGTCGATCCCCGAGCCTCGCATCATCGTGATCCAGGACCTGGATCAGCCGCCGATCGGTTCGTTCTGGGGCGAGGTCAACGGCAACATTCACCAGGCACTGGGCGGTATCGGACTGATCACCGACGGCGGTGTGCGCGACCTGGATGAGGTCGAGGAGATCGGGTTCCAGTTCTTCTCCAAAGAGATTCTGGTGTCGCATGCTTACGTCCACATCGTGGAGATCGGCCAACCCGTCACGGTCGGCGGGATGACGGTGCATCCCGGCGATCTCCTGCACGCCGACAAACACGGCGTCTGCGAAGTTCCTCAAGACATCGCGCCAGAGGTCGCTGCCGCCGCCCAGGCGGTGGAAGACCGGGAGCGCGTGATTATCAACTTCGCCAAATCGGACGAGTTTTCGCGGCAGGGCCTGCTCAACATCATGCAGGGTCGAGCGCCGTACGCCGATCAGGAGTAACTCGCGACTTCGCCGACACCGGATCGTTCCGCGGAGCAAACACGCCAAGCGTCGTTGCGGCGGCGCGAGGCGGGCATGTTCGCTCCGTTTCGTTCGCGCGACTTTCGCGTCCTGTGGTTGGCCATTTTCCTGCGATCCGCAGCGCTCTGGCTGGACCAATCCGCGCGACCGGTCCTGATTGTCGTCCTCACCGGCTCTCCGTTCCTGCTGGGAATGGTCCTGGCTGTGCGGATGGCGCCGAATCTGGTGCTCGGTCTGTTCGCTGGTGCGATCGTCGACCGATATCCACGCCGACGGGTGCTCGTGCTGTCTCAGATTGGCAACGTTGCGTCGTCAGGCGCGCTGTTTCTGTTGCTCTTGCTCGACCGCGCAGAGGCCTGGCACGTGATTGCGCTGGCCGCCGCATCCGGCGTGAACATCGCGTTCTTCCAGCCGGCTCGACAGGCGATTCTGCCGTCGTTGGCGCCTGAATCGGCGTTGCGACCTGCCGTCGCGCTGTCGCAGACGGCAAACACGACGATGCGCATTGGCGGCGCTCTTCTGGCCGGCGTTCTGCTGGCCATTGCCGACTTCACATGGATTTACGGCGCCATGACGGGCATTTATGTGGGCGCGGCCGCCTGCACGGCGCTGATCCACGAGAAAGGCGAGACCGCGCGCACTGGCAATCAGCGCAGTCAGTCACTGCTCAGAGAAACCGTGAGCGGGGTGCGTTGGGCATTTGACGCCCGCTGGCCGCTGGCGGTGCTCGCTATCTCGGTGGTGATGTTCGTGCTGCTCGTCCCCTATCAAGGCGTATTCATTCCACTGATGATTACGGATGTCCTGGCCGAGCACGAATCCTGGGTCGGATACATGATGGCGATTGGCGGCGCTGGCGCGGCCGCCGGCTCGCTGGCTCTCGCCGGATTGCGCACGATTCCGTCGCCAGGGGTATTGATGTCCGGACTGCTGATTGCCTCCGGCGTGGCGCTGGCGGCAATGTCGCAAGCGCCTCAGCTCGCGATCGTGGCGATCTGCATCTTTGTTGCAGCGGCATGTTCGAGCAACGTCATGTCGCTGTCTAATCTGGCGCTGCTCGCGCAGACGAGCCCCGACATGCGTGGTCGCGCGCTGAGTCTGATGAATATTGCGCGAGGCACCATTCTGATGGGCGCGCTGCTCACGGGCGGACTTGCTGAGTGGTTGGGAGCGCGCAGCGGCCTGCTGGTGATGGGTACTGCGTTGGCGGTGGTTGCGGCGGCGGTGTTGCTGACACCGATCGCTCGGCGCGTATCCGATGAGCGCTAGCCGCAACCCGTGCGTTCCGGCACGCTCGGCCACGCGCCTGCCGTGGTTCGCAGAGTCAGGTCCCGGCCATCTCGTTCCACGACGATCCGCAAACCGTCGCCGGGGCGGATGTCTACCATCACCGCCACGAGATCCTCAAACGTCTCCGTCTGTTCGAAGTTGATGCTCAGAATGAGGTCGCCGTTGCGCAGGTCGGCGAGGTCGGCTGGTGATCCACAGGTCACATCTACCACCTCTGGCCGATCGTTGATGTTGAATCGGACGCCGAGGTAGGCGCGTTCAACGTCCTGTCCTCGCAAGAGGATCGGCAAGGACCGCAGGATCGCATCGGCGCTCACGGCGAATCCGATCCCTATGGATGCGCGATCCGGACTCTCGATTTGCGTGGGAACGCCGATCACGCGACCGCGACCGTCGATCAGCATGCCGCCCGAGTTGCCGGGATTGAGTGCTGCGTCGGTCTGGATCATGTCCCGCAAAGGCTCCAGCGTTTCTGTGCCTGACTCTCTGGTCCGCTCCAGACCGGAGACGATGCCCACGGACAACGAATTGGGCAGATTGAAGGGAGCGCCGAGCGCAGCCACGGGATCGCCGACTCTCACGTCTTCCAGTCGACCGAACATGACCTCCACCACGTCGAGCTTATTCGCCTCATCTTCAAGCAGGACGAGCGCCAGGTCGTTCCCGACATCCTTTGCGACCACGTTGGCCTCCCACGCGGCGCCGTCGTGGGTGAAGATTCTGACTGCGCGGGCGTCGTCAACTACGTGCAAGTTGGTGAGGATGTGGCCGTCCTTGCTCACGAAGAATCCAGAACCGACGCTGCTGGCTGTTTGGATCATCACTAACGATGGCGCGGTTTGCGCGTACAACGCCGCCCAATCAACGGCCGCTCGGGTCGGAGGCGCGAACGTGGCTGCCTGTTCGGTCGGTACGGTCTCTTGTGGAGCGTATGTCTCTGCGAACGAGTCGGTCTGTTCGGAGATCGCAATCTGAGAGCCGTTCTGAGCGGTGACCGTCGGCGCCTCGCTCGGCATCAGAGTCAGCATCGCGGCAACGGCGATGGCCGCAGATCCGAATGCGACGGCCATGACCAGTGTCCAGGCGGGGAATCGAATCATCAGATCTGCCTCCTGTCTTGCTGAATCAATGGTGCCCTCAGGAGCGAACTTCGATCAACACGTCAATGCGACCCTCGGCCAGCAAACCGAGTTGCAGGAACGCCGCCTCTGAGAGGTCGACCTGATACTCGGCCAGATTGCCGGTGTCCTGCACGATCACGTCAGCGAAGCGTTCGTCTCGCCAAACTCTCAGTCGTGTGCCGCAGGGCCAGGAAATGGAGGCGGCGATGGATGTATCGGACGGATTGTATGCCTTGCCGGTGCAACGCATCGGGCCGCCGGCCAGAGCGGGATGGTAGTACGTGGCCTCGCCTTGCACGACTTCGTTGCCGAGTTCTGACGGCAGCACGCCCTGAATCGGATTCCAACGTCCGCCGGGCAAGCGAGTGCGAACCCAGACGGCGTCTGCGGGATGCAGGACCGCAAAGAGTTGCTGGGCGGATCGACCTGGTACGTAGCTGACCCACGCACCGCTTTCGGTCTGCCAGCGTCTGGCCTCTGCAACCAGACCCAGCTCCGATTCGCCGAACGCCACCCACACGGGCTGATTCAAGCCTGCCCAGCCCAGATATGACCAGCCGACCGGAATCTCAATGCTCGGTGGAAAGGGGCCTCGGAAGAGTGGTTGCGACCACTCCGCGTCGGCAGTCAGTCGCATCCAGAGCGGCTGACCATGATGCAGCGTGCCGATCGTGTCGACTGGCGTGTTTGGCGCGTAACCGAGCCAGGCTTGACTGGCGATATCCCAGCTGAACGCGTAGCGCAAGGGCAGCGAGCCCAGCGCCTCCGCCGCGGGCTTGTCGGGTCCGCACCACGAGACTGAGTTCCAGCCCGCCACCAGCTCAATGCTGACGGCCTCGCGCGCGTCCAACGCATACGGCATCCCAATCGCAGCGGCGGCAACCCCCGCGACGCCCGCTCTCAGGATCTGGCGACGACTCAGGCGTTGCGACACTGTCGATCCTGCCAGCTGCGAAATGCATACATCGCCACGGAAGTGGCGACGGCTACGTTGAGGCTATCAATCTGTCCCCATACGGGCAGCTCAATTTGTAATGCCGCTGCTTCGATGAATTCGGCAGGGAGACCGTCTCCTTCGTTGCCGGCGACGATCAGCGGCCGCCGCGGCCATGACGCGTCCCAGATCGGCTCTGCCTCTCGACCTTGTTGCAACGCGACGATCTCGTAGCCCTCGTCGCGGGCCTTCTTGAGACACTCGGCGGGAGTTGCCAGGATCTCAATCGGGAGCCACCAATCGGTGCCTTTCGTTGAGGGGCGATAGTAGAAGTCGCGACCGATGATCCAGACGGCTTCTGCGCCCGCCGCCTCGGCACTGCGAATCAGCGTGCCGAGGTTGACGCCGTAGGAGAAGTTGAACGCGGCGACGGCAAAGGACTGAGGTCTGGGCGGCGGAGCCTTGCGGTGCGGCAGTCCGAATGGCCGCACGTACGAGAGATTGCGGTTGACGCTCTCGGGCGGGCGAGCGGCGATCGCCTCGAGCGCCCGCTGAGCGCGTTTGCGAATCGCTGAGTCAGGATCCTCGCTGAGTCGTTGCAACAGCGCCGTCGCAGGCGCTCCGATTGCAGCCAGCGCGACACAGGCCGCGCGTCTCGAATTGCGTTCGCCCGATTCCAGCACCGGGTCCAACTGACGACAGACCTCATCGGGATCGATGCGCGGCAAGAGGGTCATCGAGCGTCGGCGCATGCGTTTGTTGGCCGAGAGTAGGGCTGGCAGCAGCGCCGCCGCTACCTCGTCAGGCGGACCGAGCTGTAGTGCGATCCGCGCCTCGCCGCGGGGGAAGCCATGGTTGGTGTTGAGCGCAACCTTGACTGTGCGTTCAATCCAGCCGTCCGCGCGCGACGCTGAATCGGCGCGCACGGCCAGCCCCAGCTCATAGGCCGCCTGCTCCTCGGCGCTGAGATCAGGGACGGAGCCAACATCGGTCATCGCGGGTTTATTCTGCACCACAGGAGATCATGCTATGCCGACTCGCGGGCTGTTGGTCGAATGGCGTTTGTCAGGCCGCTGGCCGCAAGCCGGCTCTCGCGACGAAGCTCAGACTCTTCTGAAGGCTTACATCGGACAGTCTGAGCATGCAGTCTGAGCATGCAGTCTGACCATGCAATTGCCAGTCTGCTCACCAGTCTGCTCAATGGCGAGCTGATGTGGCGCCCAGTCGTACACGGTGGAGACGACGCATGACCACACGATCGGTTGACATCGACTCGGAGCCGATTGATGCCTTTGAAGCGGCGCAAGAAATCCTGGAGCGCGCGATCACGGAAGGCTCGTTTCGCGAGGTCGTCAACGAGTCGGCGAGACACTATGCGATCAGTTGGAGTACGCGCGTAACCGGCGCGCGTTACGATTTCCTGTTCTTCAGGCAGGGCGGCACGACTCAGCTCGAGGCGACGTTGGAGTTCTCCGGACTGTTGGGTCCGCTGCTGAGGCTGATCCGCGGCGCCGGTAACGGATCGCATCTGGAGTCGATCCTCGGCGACATCAAGGAGCTGGCGGAGTCCGAAGAGTTCTATGAAGAAACTGACGACGGAGAGGACGACGCAGGCGCGGTCGAAGACGGCAGCATCGGCTGCTAGCCTCGCAACGAACCTGGCGCACAGGTTGGATGCCAACTTAGAACGGACATGAGCCATGCAACTCGATGGGATGCAAGGAAAGGTTGCCGTGGTGACCGGCGCCGGACGAATGCGGAGCATCGGACGGCCGATCGCGGTCGAACTGGCTCGTCAGGGCTGCGATGTGGTGCTGACTGGCACGGGCCGCGCACCCGAGCATTATCCGCAGGACGAGCAAGCTGTCGGCTGGCGCGACATTGAGTCGGTTGCCGACGAAGTTCGCGCGGAAGGACAACGGGCGCTGCCGCTCGTCTCCGATGTCGCCGATTATGCGTCCGTGGAAGAGCTGCTCAGCACCACGCTCACGGAATTGGGTCGGGTTGATTACATCATCAACAACGCAGGCGCCGCGCGCGGCACTGATCGCGTGCCCGTCGTGGATCTCGATCCGGAACTCTGGCGCGTCGTCATGGATGTCAATCTCAACGGCGCCTTCTACATGAGCCAGGTCTTCGCGCGTCAGATGATCGAGCAGGGCGATGGTGGCGCGATTATCAACATCTCATCCATCGCCGGCAAGATGCTCGGTCCCAACACCGCCGCATACGCGGCGTCGAAGGCAGGCCTGCAGGCGCTGACGGCGTCAATGGCGCAGGAGGTGGGCACACACGGTATCCGCGTCAATGCGATCTGCCCGGGCATCATCGACACCTCGCGCATGGATGACATGGGACGCGGCGAGTTCTGGCAGCGCACGATCGACGCGCGTATTCCGATCGGTCGAGCCGGTGAAGGCGAGGACATCGCCAACATCACCGCCTTCCTCTGCTCCGCCCAGGGCGAGTGGATCACCGGTCAGTCCTACAATGTTGATGGCGGGACCTGCGTCCAGCACTAACCCAGACTGCACAGACAGGACATGGAATGAGCGACTACGAATTCATCAGATACGAGCAGGACGACGAGGTTGTCACGATCACCATCAATCGTCCGGAGCGAATGAACTCGATTCATCCACCGACCACCGCGGAATTGGCGGATGCCTGGAACACGTTCGCCAACGACGATTCGGCCTGGGTTGGGATTCTGACCGGAGCCGGTGAGCGAGCGTTCTCCGCTGGCAATGACCTGAAGTACACCGCCGAGATGTCTCGCGTACCGTCGTCCGAACGTCCGACGTTTGCCCCCGTGCCGGGTGGCTTCGGCGGGATCACGGCCGATTGGGAGTGCCCCAAGCCGATGATCGCGGCCGTCAACGGTTTCGCGCTCGGTGGCGGATGCGAGATGGCGATGGCGTGCGACATCGTGATCGCTGCGGACCACGCTCGCCTGGGGCTGCCCGAGCCGCGCGTCGGGCTCATGGCTGGCGCCGGCGGCGTCCACCGTCTGCCTCGACACATCCCACTCAAGATCGCCATGGGCTACATGTTGACGGGCAACCACATTCCGGCAGCCGTGGCGCATCGCTGGGGACTCGTCAATGAGGTGGTGCCGGCCGCCGAGTTGATGGATACCGCTCGTCGCTGGGCGAGCGAGATTCTGCTCTGCGCGCCGATCTCCGTGCGCGCTTCGAAAGAAGCAGCGTACAAAGGTCTCGATCTCCCGCTGCCAGCGGCGCTCACGCACACCTTCTATCAGCAGCGCATCATGGGTCAGTCGGAAGACCTGATCGAAGGGCCTCGCGCCTTCGCCGAGAAGCGGACGCCCAACTGGAAGGGTCGCTAGCCGCTCACGGGCGGCCACGGCGGATGCGCTGAAAGCTCGGTCATACGGCGGCCTGAATCGGGAACGTCGTGGCCGAGCTTGCGGCCATACTCTTCAACCCAATGCGGTGGCAACAACTGTTGTACCTCGTGCCAGCGCAGCGGCTGCCCACGACTGTCGCGGGACGCGTCCGTGACATCCGCCAACCAGATCGCCATGTCGCCGCCGTCCATTGCATTGACGACGTCACACGTCATCCAGCCGAGCACGCCGCCGAGAATTGGTAGTCCACTGCCGTGCTCGGACCAGTCCAGACCCTCGAACTTGTCGATTTCACTCTGTGAGCGAAATCCCCAATGCCGCACCCAGGTCCACTGCTCGCGGGCGATCACGTGAACGGCGAAGCGACCGGAGGCTTCGATCAGTGAGTTGGTGTGGTTGCGCTTCTGGATCTGGACAAGGACGCGCGGTTGCGCGGGCACGATCGATGCGGCGAAGGCTCCAACGGCAATCTGCCCGCCGCGCTGACCGTTGTGCGCGGCAGTCACCACGCTGAGCGGAGACCACATCAGGGTCAACAGGGAGGGCGCGTCGCTCAGCGGCATAGGCGCAGGCTAGCGTTCCGATGAAACAGGATGCACCGCGCGACGTTGCCGCCACCAGACCCAGGCAATCGGAAGCGCGAAACACAACGCGACGGCGCCGACAGCGATCACCAACAGCTCTCGATTCCGTTCCAACACGGCGTCGCCCAGAATGGCTGCCAGAATCAGGATCGGAGACGACGCCAGGACGGATATCACAATGTACGTCGGGAAGCGCATCTGGGTTAGTCCAGCCGCGTAGGAGACGTAGTCGACTCCGGCTACCGGAAAGAGCCGAAGCACGATCAGCAGTCGAGTCCCGAGCCGCTCGCCGAGCTGGTCAATTTTGTCCAAGGCGACTTGTGATGTGAGTCGCTTGAGGGTCGGGCGACCGAGTCTACGCGCCACCCAGAAGCAGACGGTTGAACCGATCGCCGTGGCGCTGATCGTGTACAGGAAGCCAAGCGCGGGTCCGAAGACGGCGGCGGCGATTAGCGGCATCGGCGCGGTGGGAAGTGGCGCGAACAGCATCGATCCGGCAAACACGACGATGTAGACGACCGGTCCCCAGACGCCAAAGTTGTCGATCCAGGCCTCAATCTCCGTTTGATCCCAGGGAAACCAACGCTCGTAAGCCAGATATGCCGCGACCAGGACCGCGATCACGACGACCGCAGCCATGATTAAGAGGATCAGGCGTCCTTGGGTGATCTGCCATGACTGCATGTGTCACTCTAGGTTGCACGCTTCGTGCGATAGTGTCGAATGAGCGGAGCGAGAGGAGCCACACGATGAGCCGGACGACCACGATCGATCACGAGTTCTTCGCCAACCACCGCATCTCGGCACAGCGCGCTGAGGAGGCTCGCACTGTCTTTCCCGGCGGCGTGACACACGACGCACGGCACTTCGAACCGTTCGGCATCGTCATTGACCGGGCGGTCGGCCCTCGCAAGTGGGACATTGATGGCAACGAGTACATCGACTACGTGATGGGGCACGGCGCGTTGATTTTCGGTCACAGCCACCCCTATCTGGTGGAGGCGGTGACGGCGCAGGTGGCGCGCGGCACGCACATGGGTGGGTCGAGCGACCTGGAGCGTCGCTGGGCGCAAGCAATCCAGCGCTTGCTGCCGAGTGCCGAGAAGGTGCGGTTCACCTCATCGGGCACCGAGGCGACGATGATGGCCGTCCGGCTCGCACGCGCCAGTACCGGCCGCGACCAGTTGCTCCGACTCAGCAACCACTTTCACGGCTGGAACGACAGCGTCTTTGCCGCCGGTCGCACCTCAGCGGGGCCGGTCGCCGCCAACGGTCAACCGACGGCGATGCAGAGCCTCATCTCAGTGTTCGACCAGACTGATCTGAGCGGGATCGCTCGAGCTTTGGCAAGCGCTGACTACGCGGCGCTGATTCTCGAACCGACCGGCTACTCCTGGGGCGCCTGTCCACTGGAGCCGTTTGTCCTGGCGGAGTTGAGATCCCTGACGGAACAGCACGGCGTCGTGCTGATCTTTGACGAAGTCGTGACCGGCTTCCGCGCCAGCCAGGGCGGTGCGCAGGAACGCAGCGGCGTTCGTCCGGACCTGACGACGCTGGCCAAGATCGCGGCAGGTGGATTACCAGGTGGCGCGGTGGTCGGTCGCGCTGATCTGCTCGACCAAATCAGTTTCGAGGCTGGCGATGGACGCGTAGCGCATCCTGGCACGTTCAATGCCAGTCCGTTGTCAGCTGTTGCTGGTGAGCGGGCGCTGCGCGCGATCGCGGAAGAAGACCCGATCTCGCTCGCAAATGCGCGCGCCGAGCAGCTGGCGCGCGGGCTGAATCGTGCGCTCGTCGAGGCTGAGACGGCAGGCTGTGTCTGGGCGGACGCCTCAATGGTGCATATCATTCTGGGTCAGAATCTCGCCAGACCGTCGGATGGCGCGAGCTGGAGCTGGGAGGAGCGCGGAGGTCCGCAAGCGACGCTGCCGGTCACGCCCGGCCATGTCGCATGGCCCTTCCGACGCGCGTTGCTCAACCACGGTGTCGATCTGATGGGGATGGGCGCGCTGGTCTCCTGCGTGCATCGCGAGGCGGACATTGACGCCACCATTGATCGGTTCGCGGCAGCGCTGTCGGATTTGCGCCGAGACGAGATCCTCTAGCTAGGCAATCGGCTGAGTGCATTCGGCTGAGCCCAATCGGTTGAGCGCAGTCGCGGCACCGACCTGTTGTGTCACAGGCGCTACTCTCATTTGATAGCTCGTGCGAAACTTCACACGACATGCCAGCGGTTTGGCGCGGCAACATTGACGTTGTCATTGAATGCCTGTTCATTGATAGAGTCTGACGATATGACCGAGCATCCCAGCCATCTGCGAGTCAGCCAGACGCCATATGCGGGGCTTCACGACCCGCTCAGTTTCCGCGACGCCTGTGGTACCGGATTCATCGCCCGGATCGATGGGGTACCGACGCATGAGTTAGTCCAGCAGGCGGTGGAGGGCGTTGTCAGCCTTACGCATCGCGGCGCCGTCAATGCAGACCCAGATACCGGCGACGGCGCCGGCGTCACCATCAGCATTCCCTACGCCGTACTGCGCGACGACCTTGAGCGGTTCGGCCAGCATGAGCTGGCGGATGATGCGCTCGCGCTCGCGATGATCTTTCTGCCGATGGATGAGGCCGCCGCGCGACGCGCTCGCGCAATCGTGGAGCGCGCAACGGAGAGTTCTGGTCTGGACGCGCTTGGATGGCGCGTCGTACCGACCGATCCGAGCGTGCTCGGACGCTGGGCGTCGGCAGAGCTGCCGTGCATTGAGCAACTGTTGATCGGCCGACCGGCAGGGATCGACGTAGGCGAGTTCCGCCGACGCATCTACCTCGCGCGGCGCCGTGCGGAAGCTGAGTTTCGCAGTCTCAACGAGCATGATGATGACCCGGCCGGCGATACCTACATCGTCTCCATGTCAGACTCGACCGTGGTCTACAAGGGACTGATGGTTGCGCCGCAGTTGAGCCGCTTCTATCCCGACCTCACCAATCCGTTGACCGTGTCGGCAGTGGCGCTGTTCCACCAGCGCTATGCGACCAACACCCTGCCGAACTGGCGCATTGCGCAACCATTCCGCTACATCGCCCACAACGGTGAAATCAACACGCTGCTGGGAAATCGGCATTGGATGCGGGCTCGCGGGCCGGCGCTGGAATCGACCGTCTGGGGCGAGGCCGTCAGCGAGCTGCATCCGCTGTTGGCATCGGTGCATTCGGACTCACAGGCGTTTGACGAAGCGTTCGAATTGCTGGTGGCGTCGGGGCGCTCGCCGTTGCACGTCATGATGATGCTGATTCCAGAAGCCTGGGAACAGCTTGACGACATGGACCCGGCGCTGAGAGGGTTTTACGAATATCACGCCTGTCTGACCGAACCGTGGGATGGTCCAGCGGCGATCGCATTTACTGACGGCCAGATCGCCGCTGCCGCTATGGACCGCAACGGCCTGCGACCTGCTCGTTACCAGGTCACCAATGATGGTCTCGTCGTGATGGGATCGGAAGTTGGATTGATTCAGCTCGATCAGGCCGACATCGTGGAATCAGGTCGGCTCGGACCAGGCCAGATGGTCGCGGTCGACACCGAGCGACACGAGCTGCTGCATAACGACGACATCAAGCGCCGCGTATCGCGCCAACAACCGTATCAGCGATGGGTACGGCGCTACATGGGCCGACTCGAGCGCGCTGCCAGGATCGACGCCTCGCGCATTCCACAACCAGACGAAGGCGATCTGCTGACGCGACAGATTCTGTTCGGCTACAGCAAGGAAGAGATCGAGTACGTCCTCAAGCCGATGGCGCGTCAGGCCAAGGAGCCGGTCGGGTCGATGGGAGACGATACCCCGCTGTCGGTGTTGCACGACCCGCCGCGACCGCTCTACAGCTACTTCAAGCAGAAGTTTGCCCAGGTCACCAATCCGCCGATCGACTCCATTCGCGAGCGAAACGTGATGTCGCTCGATACGTGGCTCGGACGGCGCCACTCGATCCTGGAAGAGTCGCCGGAGGCGGCACGGTTGGTCCATCTCAGATCGCCGCTGCTGTTGGCAGACGAGTTGGAAGCGCTATTCGATTTTCGTCTACCCGGCTTTTCAGCCGCACTGATTGATACGACCTTCCCTGCCGGCGACGGTCCGTCGGGCCTGGAGGCCGCGCTCAACGCGCTCTGCGATCATGTGGATAACGCCATCGAAGATGGACACTCGCTGCTCGTCCTGAGCGACGAGCAGGCCAGTGATGAGCATGTGCCGATCCCGATGTTGCTCGCCGTTTCGACCGTGCATCATCACTTGATTGACTCCGGTCAACGACTTTCCGCATCCCTCGTAGCCAGTTGCGGCGATGCGCGCGATGTGCATCAGATTGCCTGTCTGATTGGCTTCGGCGCGGACGCGGTGCATCCCTACCTGGCGTTGCAGACGTTGAACTCGCTTCACGCTGAGGGCGAGTTCGATGACCTGAGCGCCAATGAGGTGATTGAGCGCTACGTGCAGGCGGTTGATTCCGGGATTCTCAAGATCATGTCGAAGATGGGTATCGCCGCCCGCGCTTCCTATCACGGGGGGCAGATATTCGAAGCGCTGGGTATCGGCGAGGAAGTCGTGTCCCGATCCTTTCCTGGCACACTGTCACGGATCGGTGGCATCGGCTTTGAGCAGATCGGCGCCGACGCGCTGTCGCGTCATCTACAGGCCTATCCGGCGGGTGGATTGGAAGCGGGCGGCTGGTACCGATACCGCCGCGATGGGGATTATCACGCCAACGAGCCTCCGGTCTGGCGTGCCTTACATAAGGTCGCGCAAGGCGGCGGCGAGGAAGCGTATGCCGAATACTCGGCGCGAGCAAACAGTCGCAGACCGACCGCTCTGCGGGATCTGATCGGATTCCACTCTGACCGCGATCCGATTCCGTTGGACGAAGTGGAGCCGCACGAGGCGGTCACCGCTCGTTTCAGCACGGGCGCGATGTCACTCGGCGCGCTGAGCCCTGAGACGCATGAAGACATCGCCCGCGCGATGAATTCTCTCGGCGCATCCTCCAATACCGGCGAGGGCGGCGAGGATCCCAGACGATTTCAGTCAGCAGGTGACAAGTTCGAGGCCAACTCAAAGATCAAGCAGATCGCGTCAGGACGCTTCGGAGTCACACCGGCCTATCTTGGCAGCGCGTCGGAGATCGAGATCAAGATCGCGCAGGGGTCCAAGCCTGGTGAAGGCGGTCAGCTGCCAGGCCACAAGGTGACGCCCTACATTGCGATGCTTCGACACTCCACGCCGGGAGTCGAGCTGATTTCGCCGCCTCCGCACCACGACATTTACTCCATTGAAGACCTCTCACAGCTGATCTACGACCTGAAGGTGGCGAATCCGCGTGCGCGAGTCTGCGTCAAACTGGTCGCTTGCGAAGGCGTCGGCACGATCGCGACGGGCGTCGCGAAGGCCTACGCCGACATCGTGCATATCTCGGGCGCTGACGGCGGCACGGGAGCGTCGCCGCTGTCATCTGTCAAATACGCGGGCGCGCCGTGGGAACTCGGTGTCAAGGAGGCGCACGAGGCATTGGTGGTCAACGGCTTGCGCGGACGGATTCGTCTGCGCACGGATGGCGGCTTCCACACCGGTCGCGACGTGATCGTTGCTGCGATGCTGGGCGCGGAAGCGTACGGATTCGGCACCTCCGCCTTGGTCGCGCTCGGTTGCAAGATGGCCCGACAGTGCCATCTCAACACCTGCCCGGTCGGCGTCGCTACCCAGCGCGAGGACTTGCGCGCCAAATACTTTGGCAAGCCTCAGATGCTGATCGATTTCCTACTTCATGTCGCCGAGGAAGTGCGGGTCATCCTGGCGGAGTTGGGCTATCGCTCCATCAATGAGATCATCGGTCGCACCGACCTGCTCAAGCAGATTCCACCCAACAGCGGCGAGCGCGCTCAGACTGTGGATCTGTCGAAACTGCTGGCGCCGATTGAGGCCGATGCGTCGCTGCCACGCCGACGCGAGCAAGATCGCAATGACCGCAGCAATGATGTGGTCTTGGACGACGAGTTGCTGGAAATACTTGAACCGCACATCGCTGACGGTGAGTACATTTCAGCGCGATTCGACATCACGAACAAGCATCGCACCGTCGGAGCGCGTGTATCCGGCCGCATCGCTGCGCAGTACGGCGATCTCGGGATGCAGCGCGGCACGATTGAACTGCACTTCAACGGCTCGGCCGGGCAGTCGTTCGGCGCCTTCCTCGTCCGCGGACTGCGGCTCTACCTGCGCGGCGAAGCCAACGATTATGTCGGCAAAGGCATGGCCGGAGGCATGATCGCAGTGGCGCCCGCGAGCAACGCAGGATTCGACGGGCACGGTGCGGTACTGGTCGGCAACACGGTGTTGTATGGCGCTACTGGCGGCACGCTGTGGGTGGCCGGATCGGCTGGAGAGCGCTTCGCCGTTCGCAATTCGGGCGCGCGAGCCGTTGTGGAAGGCGTCGGAGACCACGGTTGCGAGTACATGACCGGTGGAACGGTCGTGGTGCTCGGACCGGTCGGACGCAACTTTGCCGCCGGCATGAGTGGCGGCATCGCCTATGTCTGGGACGCTGAAGGCGAACTGAAACATCGCGTGAACCATGCCATGGTCGACCTTGAACCTGTCAAGGACACGAACGACCGCTCCACGCTTCATGAAATGATCGAAGCGCACGCGAGGCGAACAGGAAGTCCGCACGCGGTCCAGTTCCTTGCGAACTGGGATGTCGTGCTGCCGCAGATGGTGAAGATCATCCCGCGCGATTACAAGCGAGTGCTGCGCGAACGCCTGGAACAACGGGACCACGCGCTCGCCGCGCAGGAGTAGTCCGATTAGCCTGGCTCAGCTCAGTCCGGCCGGCGATTGTATAGCGCGCGAGTTCAGGGCAATTGCGTCTCTAGAGCGCCTGTAGCCACTGTACGATTCGCGCAGTCCAGTGACGCGCCGCCGGCTCAGGCGCCTCAAGCGACGGGTCAATCCAGAGCGCCAGGCGGCGGCGCCACTTCGCGAGCGAGTCGGCTGGCGCGGAACTGAAAGTCGGGCTCCCGCCGCGTTCAATGCTCTCGGCGAGCTTTACCGTAAAGAGGACCGCGAAGGTCATGGCCGTGGCTGGAGTGAGAATGCGAATCGTTGGAGAGTGAACCACTTGCTGGAACGCGTGTGAGATCTCAGTCAGCAGCGGCGCCAACTGGAGGCTGATCTGGCTGCCGCGTGGCTGGGACAGCGGCGCGTGTTCGGGAGACGCGGTTGCAGCAGGCGCAGGTTCATGACCGTTGGCGCCGTTGCTGGAGGGTTGGGGCAAGACCGGTCCCCAGCCGTCAAGTGCCAGCACCGTGCTACTGGCTTCCTCAGAGGTACCCTCTTGGTCTGTTGGCGGTTGACCGTTAGATGTTGTCACGATGTTCTCCGTATGGTCTTCGTCAACTCGCGCCATCAATTGCGCGTGGCCGTTGTTTCGCCCAACTGGCTATCAATGGTACGGAATCGCGTAGATGATTTGCTGATCTGCCGCCATTCGCCGCAGCGGTCAATACCGCGGTGGGTTGCGCGGGTGTTGCGGCCGGTCTGGGTGGCGCGCCGTTCGTCGAGATCGCTGGCCGTCCACCTGGCGATCCTGGCGCAGCCGAGGAGGCGCCTGCGCGAGCTGACGCCATCATTTCAGCCTGCGAGCGGAACCTGACTCTGGGCAGGACCGCGCCGATCGCCAGCACAACCAGCATCACGATCGCCGCGTACAGGAAGACGTCCGTCACCGGTACAGCCAGCGCTTCGCGGGCTGATTGGATGATCGCGTCGGATGTACCTGGCGCCTGCTGCTCTATTCCGGCGCGGAATCGATCGAGCGCACTGGGATTGAGCAGGAGCTCTGGCTGCTCTTTGAGTTGCTCGAATCCAGACGGGAACGACTTGGTGAGCTGCGAAGAGAATCCACTCACGACGAGCGTGCCAAAGACCGCCACGCCGATGGCGGCGCCGATTTGCCTGAAGAACTGATTGGTCGCGGTGCCAGCGCCGAGCAGCTGGAACGGCAGTGAATTCTGCATCAGCAGCGAGTAGAGCGGCATGATGGTACCCATCGATGCGCCCATCAGGAACATGTACAACCGCGCCGAGGTCAGGTTTGAGTCCACTTCCAGCCGCGAGAGCAAGAAGAGCGCGGCGGCGGCTCCAGCGCCTGCGGCGATGGCGAGCGGTCTGTACTGTCCCGTCCGTGCCAATATCTGTCCTGACAGGACGGAGGCGATAACGACGCCAACACTCATCGGAATGGTGACAAGCCCGGAATTGGTGGCGGAGATGCCCTGCGCGCCTTGCAGGAAGAAGGGCAAGTTGAACATCGCGCCCATCATCGCGATCCCGACGGCGAACATCACGACCGTGCAGATCAGGTACGTCCGATTGCGGAACATGGGCAGCGGCATGATGCCGCTCTCGCCTTTGCGGCGAGCGACGCGCCACCATCCGATGGCGGCGACGATCGACACGATCAAGCAGGCGATGATGGGCGAATCAAACCAGCCGAACTGATTGCCGCCCATGGAGAAGGCCAGCAGCAATGGCGTCGAAGCGGCGATCAGGAGCCCGGCGCCCATCCAGTCCGTCGGTTCTCGATTCGGATGTTCCGGTCGCGCGCGGGGCATGAAGATGGCGATCGCGAGGAGGCCGACGCCGCCGACTGGCAGGTTGACATAAAAAACCCAACGCCAGGACAGCTCATCAGTGAGCACGCCACCAACCAGCGGCCCAATGATGCTCGCCAGGGCGAAGGTGCCGCCGATGATGCCTGCCCAGCGTCCGCGCTCAGCCGGGGCGAAGTAATCGCCCATCGTCGTGAATGCGTTGGCCATGATGAACGCAGCGCCGAAGCCCTGCACGAGCCTGAAACCGATCAGCTCCCACATCGATCCCGAGGCCCCGCAGAGCGCAGAAGCGATCAGGAAGATGACGATGCCGGTGATCAGAAACGGCTTGCGGCCGTGTACATCGGATAGCTTGCCGATGATCGGCACGATCACGGTGGAGCCGAGCAGGTAGGAAGTGGCAGGCCAGGCGAACAGGTCGAGTCCGCCGAGATCGCCGACGGCTTTCGGAGCAGCGACTCCCCAGATCGTCTGATCGAGCGCTGCCAGGAACAACGCCAACATCACCGTCATCATGACCAGCACCTTGCGGCGCTGAGGCAGCAGCCAACCTGGCGGCACTTCCGTCATGCCGCCCATTCCCGCTGGCGGACCTGTTGACGGTCGCACGGCCATTTACATCACCTCAGGGTCAGGCGGCCACGGCGCGAGCACGCCTTGTCGCTCCGCCTCAACCGTCAGCAGATCGAAGGTGTGATCGATCTCTCTCAACTCTTGCTCGCTGAAATTGCGAAAGATCTTCCAGATCACCGCGCGATTTCGCGCGCGCAGCTCGTGGATCACTTTCATGCCCTGTTCGGTGAGCCAGATCCGCTTGAGCCGGCGATCCAGTGGATCACGTTGGCGGCGAACCAGCTCAGCGTCAACGAGTCGGTTCACGATGCCGGTTGCAGTGGATGGTCGGACCTTGAGCTGCGTGGCGACGGCGCCAGCGGGAGTGCCTGGACCGGCCTGCAGCATGTAGAGCACCCGCAGCTGCGACATTGTCAGCCCGAGCTCTTCCCAGACTTCGAGTCGGTTCGGGTCGAAAATGCCCGCCGCGCGTCCATAGTTGCTGAAGATGCGCTCGATCAGCGTGTCAGCTTGCCGTTTGGCCAGAGTTTCCATCTCACTCCCTCTCCGCTATGGCAGACGGAAACGGTACGCCGCGTTGCTCGCCGAGCGCACCCAACTGCTCAATGGTTTCATTGTCGAGAGGGACGCCCTTGACCGAGCGCTCCGCTCTCGCCATTTCCTCTGGATCACCCGGGATCAGCACCCGCTCAACCCCGTTGACTGGCGCGACGTTGCGGATCTCGTCGGCCATTGCTTTCATGCTGGCTTTGAACTCGTCTGGGTCGCAGAACAGATCGATGCGCCAGGCGGCGAACCATTGCCCTTGCACCAGGTTCTGTCCTCGCGGGGAAAAGAGGCCGGATCCGTCGCCCGAGAGCACGCCGGTCATGATGTCCACCATCAGACCGAGTCCGTAACCCTTGTGCGAGCTTGTGCTGATCGTCGAACCGAGCGGCAGTAGTCCGCCGTTCTTGCGCAGGATGAACGGGTCATCGCTGTGGTTGCCATCCGCATCAACCGCCCAACCTTCGGGAAGCGGTTGGCCTTGCCGACCGGCGATTTCCAGCTTTCCGCCTGCGACCGCCGTGGTGGCGATGTCGAGTCGGAAGGGGGCGCCGCCTGCAATCGGCGCCGCCATGGCAATCGGATTGGTGCCGAACACTCGGCCTTTGCCGCCGGAAGCGACCGCGATCGGCGGCACGTTGCACATCGCCATGCCGATCAGGTCGTGTTCGACCGCCATGTGAGCGTAGTAGCCGGCCGCGCCGAAGTGTCGGCCGTTGCGGACGGTGACCATACCCATGCCGCTGGTTTGCGCCTTCTCGATGCAGGTCGACATCGCTTTGTGGCAGACGATCGTGCCGAACCCACCGTCGCCATCCCAAGCCGCCGAGACGGGAGTCTCGCGCAGCACTGCGATCTGCGGGGTGGGATTGACTGCGCCAGACTCGAATCCCGGCGCGTATCCGATGTGCCAGGGCAGGTGAGCGATACCGTGCGACTCAATGCCGACGAGATCGGCATCGATCAGAATGTCGGCGCCGATGGCTGCGTCGGCGGCGGGTACGCCGTAGGACTGCAGTACGGACGCCGTGAAGCTGCACAGGTCTGAGGCGTCATAGCGCTGGCGGGTATCGGGCGCTGCCTGCCCGGTCCATGCCACAGAACTAGTCCTGACCGTAGCTGCGGACGGTGCGTAGTCCTTGTGCTGATGCCTGAGACATGAACTGGGAGTCGCTGCCGGAGGGGATGTAGAGCCAGCCTTCTTCGGCGCGGCGTTTGGCTTCGACGGGACCGGAGGTGAAGATGCCGGGCGCGACGCGATTGTCGATGCGCTGCGATCCTGCCAGCACCTCAGCGCAGAGCGCGACGTGATCGGGGTGTGGGTTGTCTGGCCGGACGGGGACGCCCATCGACATGGCCAGGTCAGCCGGCCCGATGCACGTGGCGTCGATGCCGGGCACCGCGAGAATTTCGTCGATGTTGCGCACCGCCTCCACCGTCTCAATCTGGACGATGCAGGCGATCTCCTTGTTGGCTTCGACGCCGTAGTCGGCGCCACCGTAGAGGAAACCGCGGTAGGCGCCAAAGCCGCGCAGACCGTCAGGCGGGTATCGCACGGCGCTGACGGCCTGCTCCGCCTCGGCGCGGTTGTTCACCCAGGGAATCACGACACCGTAGGCGCCGCCGTCGAGGATGCGCTTGATTTCTACGGGGTCGTTCCAATGCACGCGCGCCATCGGGATGGTGTCGGTTGAGGAGATGGCCTGAAACATTTGCACCATCGTCAGTAAGTCAACGGGCGAGTGCTCGCCATCAACGACGAGCCAATCCCAGCCCTGGTGAGCCATCGACTCGGCAGCCAGTGTGGAGCAGGTCGAGAGCCAGGCGCCAAACGCCGGCTTATCCTCTGCCCAGAGCTGTTTTACCGTGTTCGGTCGCATGCAATTCCTCCGGAAGCGCTGTTCGAAAGTGCCACGTACAAAATGTCACGTACATTGCAGAAAGCGTACACGATAAGTGAAGCGAGTCCTGATGCCCCCTACTCCAGTCATGGTTTCCTGGTCCTCAGGCAAAGACTCTGCCTGGGCGTTGCACACGCTGCGACAGCAGCCTGAACGCTACGACGTACGCGGAATCTTCACGACGGTCACGCCACACTTTGGCCGCGTCTCGATCCAGGCGACGCCGATCAGCGTGCTGCGTGTGCAAGCGGAGCGGCTGGGCTTGCCGCTGTACGAAATTGCGATTCCGTATCCGTGTCCGAACGAGGCCTATGAGGCGGTGATGCGGGCGTTCCTGGACTCGGTGCGTCGATTGCCGCCCGAGCTCACAACGGACACCTTCGCGTTCGGCGATCTGTTCTTGGAAGACATCCGCGAATACCGCCTGGCAAACCTGAAGTGCACGGGGTTCGATGCCATCTTTCCGATCTGGGGCACGCCAACTGCTGAACTGGCCGGGACGATGCTCGATTCCGGCCTCAAGGCGATTGTGACCGCGGTGAGTCCGAGCTCCGAGCTTGATCGGAGTTTCGCTGGACGCTGGTTCGACCAATCATTTCTCAACGACCTTCCATCAAGCGCCGATCCGCTGGGCGAGAACGGCGAGTTCCATACCTGCGTCGTTGATGGGCCGATGTTGAGCGCGCCGATCGCTGCGCGCCCTGGCCGCATCGTCGGGCGGCCTGTCAGTCGCAATCACGACGGCACGGGCGGCATGGTCACCGCCTGGTATGCAGACGTGGAGTTGCTGGACGATTAGCGATCTGGACGCGGCGCGAGCGTGACGCGGTCGAGCACAGCCCGATTGACGACCGAGCGCGGCATGTAGCCGCGCAGTACGTCAGCCGCGGCCTCGCCAACCCGTTGCAGTAGCAACGGCCCCGACGCGTCGGAGTAGTAGGCCGAATGCGGTGTGGCGATCACGTTGTCGAATTCGAGCAACGGATGATCCTGGTGTACGGGTTCGGGATCCCAGACATCAACGCCGGCGCCGGCGATCTGGTCGTTGCTGAGCGCGTCGTAGAGCGCTTGCTCGTTGACTACGCCGCCGCGACAGGTGGTGATCAGGTAGGCGGACGGTTTCATCAGTGCCAGTTGCTCTGCTCCGATCAGTCCACGCGTTCCGGCGTTCATCGGCGGATGCACTGAGACATAGTCCGCCTGCATCACTTCTTCCAGCGAGGTCAATCGAACGCCGGCTGCCTCGGCGACAGCCGGATCCTGGTAAGGGTCATACGCGATCACGTTGAGGCCGAAGGCCTGCGCGCGAACGGCGGCCTGTTGAGCGATGTGACCAAATGCGACCAGCCCGATCGTCTCTCCGTAGAGCGGTCCTGACGGCCCCAACGGTACGCGTTGGCCGGCGCGCGCGGCCGCGTTGTGGGCGACCACCTTGCGATTCAGCGCCAGCAGCAGCGACATCGCGTGGGTGGCGACTTCGTTGATGCAATAGTCCGTGATGTTGCAGACGACGATGTCGTAGTCGGTGGCGGCTTGCCAGTCGATGTTGTCGAAACCGATTCCGTATCGAACGACCACCTTGAGGTTGGGCGCCGCGTCGAAGATGTCCCGGCCGACCTGCCGGTAGCCGCAGATGATCCCGTCGGCATCGGCGACGTGCGCGGGGATGTCCTGCTGTTGTTCTGCGCTCAGGGGCGCCAACTCCGCGTCGGCCAGGGCGAGCTGCTCGGCCTCGGCTGTATGCGGTTGCCGCTCCGGTCGTGAATCAACGTGGTAGACCTTGAACTTCGCCATCTTCAGCTCCAGTTTCTGCGTGTGTTACAGCCAGGTTTGAATCCTCGATTGCGGCTGCGCCGGAATCACGGCGCGCAGCCGGCGACCGTCACTTGTGAGCGTAAACGACATCTGTTGGCCGGAATCGAGCTCCGGATGCAGGATGCGCTGGATCAGCCTGAACGACTCGAAGCGAATCAACGACAGCCGAACCTGCTGCTGATTGGCGGTCGGACGCGCCGCCAAGACCGCATCAACGAGGTTGCCAAAGGACGCCTGATCGACCCTCAGCAGGTGCTGAACGATCAGTTGCTCCACGACGTCCAGTTCGATCTCGATCGGCTCCGCCCGGAGCCGATGCATCAGAGCGGCGCGGATCCGGCTCAGTCGCGATCTGAGGCTCACGAGGGGCACGTCAAGCCCTGAGGTATGCAGCGATGTCGGGGCCGCCTTCGGTCAGGACCACGCCAGAAGCTGCCAGCGACGCAGTTTCGGCGTCGCCGATGTTAATCCATTCCTTCAGCACGGCAGCGGTGTCCTGCCCGAAGGCGGGCGCGTATCCATAGACTCGCCCTGGTGTGCGCGACAGCTTGAGCGGCGATGCCGCCATCGTCACGTCGCCGGCGATTGGGTGCGCCACCGTGGTGATCATGTCCCTCGCCGCGATCTGCTCTTGCTGCACTGCTTGACCGATCGTGTTCAGTGGTCCGATCGGAATGCCGTACGCAGAGAACACGTTGACCCAGTGGTCGGTAGTTTGCCGGCGGGTGGCGTCAAAGAGCATCGGTTCGAGCTCGGCATGATGCTCGGTACGTTTGAATGACGTTTCGAAGCGTTCATCTCCGACCAGTTGAGGTAGTCCCAACTCGGCGCAAAAGAGTTCCCACTGGTTCTCGACGCCCCAGGAGAGCGCGACCACCATCCAACCATCCGCAGTGGGAAAGGCCTGGAAGGGCGTGGCCGAGGGATGTCGCGTACCGAGCGGACCAGGTTCATTACCGGTCGAGAAGTAGCGGGCTACCGCGTTCTCGAGGATGGCGATCTGGCAGTCCAGCATCGAGATGTCGACCGCTTGTCCCTGACCGCTTTGTTCGCGTTCCCGGATCGCGGCAAGGATCCCGATTGTGGTGTACAGCCCTCCGCAAATGTCACCGATTGAGGTGCCGGGACGCGCCGGCGGCTCGTCGGGGTAGCCAGTGATGCTCATCACACCGCCCATGCCCTGCACAATGATGTCGAGCGCAGGTTTGTCGCGCCAAGGGCCGGTCTGGCCGAAACCGGAGGTAGAAGCGAAGATCAGGCGCGGGTTGCGTTCCAGGAGCGCGTCGGCGCCGATGCCGAGCTTGTCCATCACGCCGGGAGTGAAATTCTCCATCACCACGTCGGCTTGCTCAACAAGCTGCAGGAACAGGTCACGACCCTCGCCGGAACGCAGGTCGATTGAGATACTGCGTTTGCCGCGATTGACGGACTGAAAGTACATCGACTCGTTGTGGACGAACGGGCCGGTGGTCCGCGCGACGTCGCCATGCGGCGGTCGCTCGACCTTGACGACTTCTGCGCCCAGGTCACAGAGGATCATGGCCGCGTATGGGCCGGCCAGGACCCAGGTGAGATCGAGCACGCGGAGTCCGGCGAGCGGACCCTGGGGAAGTGCTGGTTCGGTCATGTGGTCTCCTATACGTCACCTGCGCTGGGCTCGCTGAGTTCGATGTCCGTGACGATCCATTCCAACGGTTCGTCATGCACGAGGTGGGCAAGATTGGTGAAGAAATATTCGGCCGTGCGCATGTAAGAGGCGTCAACGTGGCAAGAGTCGTGCGGCGTGATCTGGCAGTTGGGCAGACGCCAAAGCGCTGAGTCAGGCTGAAGCGGCTCCAGCGGCGCGACATCAAGCACGGCGCCAGCGATCGAACCGTTGCGCAACGCATCCGCCAGCGCGTCGTGGTTGACCACACGACCGCGTGCGACGTTGATCAACAGGGCCTCGGAGCGCATCGCCGCGAGGGCGGAGGCATCGATCAAGTTGAGTGTTTGATCGGTAAGTGGACAGCAGAGCACCACGTAGTCGCTCTCGGCGAGCAAGCTGTTCAGCCGATCTGGAGGCAGGTGCTGATCGAGAAATCGATCGACCGGCGGTCGACGCTTGGTGGCAATGGTACGCATCCCGAACGCTTTGGCCAGTTTGGCGCATGCTTCGCCGATGCCTCCATAGCCGACGATGCCGAGCGTCTGTCCTGCCAACTCGACGGAATCAAGCGGGGACCATCGCTGCACCTGATGATGAGCCGCGTGTTCAGGGAGTCGCTTCGCGTGGTTGAGGATGTAGGCAAAGACGTATTCGGCGATCGGGCCGCCGTGCACGCCAGGCGAGTTCGTGACGGCGGCGCCCGAGCGCAGCAGATAGGCGAAGAGTTCGTGATCGACGCCGGTGCTCGCCGTCTGCATCCACCTGGGCGGGGACGTTTCCAGCAAACTGATCAGCGATCCTGCGGCCGCTGGCAGAAAATAGAGATCCTCGGAGAAGAAGAACGCGTCAAGTTGTCCTGGTTCCTCGGACCACGTTCCATCCGGCGCGAGCCGTACGACGCTGCTGCCGGGCGCGACCTGGCTCAGCCGATCGCCCGCACGTTGACTCAGCTCGGTCGTTACCCCGATACGTAGGTTCGAGCTCATGTCGCCTCCTCGCTGCTGATAGGTTAGGGCGGCAGCATGTCCAGTTCAGACCAAGCCCGTGTTCGTCGTCAGCATTTGCCGTCGCTGTTGCGGCGCGGCCCATTTCGACGCGTATATCCAGGTTGGTGGATGGCGGCGGCAGCCTCGATGTCGTCCTTCGCTGCGGTCTCGTTTTTCAATCCCGTGCTTGGCGCGATCACGCCTGAGCTGCAGGCCGAATATGGCTGGAGCACCGCCTCTATCGCATTGTGCATGGTGATCGGTGGTATCGGCGGCGGCGCGATCGCGACATTCGTCGGACCGATCGCTGACCGCTATGGTCCGCGTTGGCTGCTGTTTGTGTCGGTCGGGCTGGTCGCAGGCTTGCTGTTCGCTCTGGGATTTGTGGGTGAGCTCTGGCAGTTTCTGCTGCTCTGGGGATTGGGACGCGGCATCACCGTCGCCGTGATTGATATCGCCGTGGTGGTCGTAGTCGCGAACTGGTTCATCCGCCGACGTGGATCGGCGATGGGTCTGACGATGGTCGGAACGCGCAGCGGGATGATGGTGTTTCCGCTGGCGATCACCGCTGGGCTCTGGCTCGGCGGCCTGCGCGAGGCATTCCTGCTGATGGCGTTGCTCGTGTTTCTGATTGGGCTGCTGCCGCCCCTGATCATGCGCCGACGCCCAGAGGACGTCGGCCTCCGACCTGACAGTTACGGACTACGGGCATCGCGAGCGGCGGGCGAAGCTCTGGAAACGTCGCAGGATGTGGATTGGAGTGTCGCGGACGCGATCCGCACGCGAGCATTCTGGCTGCTGTTGATTGGGACGACGATCCTGATGGTCGTGGGCGGATCAGTGAATTTCACGTTCGTCTCGCACATGACGCAGAACGGCGTCAGCGCTGACACTGCTCGATCGGCGCTCGCGCTCTGGGCCGGCATGGGGATCATCGGCGGCGTGATCGGCGGCGAGCTTCGCCAACGGCTCCCGGTTCGCTATGCGCTGCCGCTCGTGATCTGCGTCACAACCAGCGCCATTGTCTGGTTCATCTTCACTGATGCGGTGTGGATGGCATTCGTCTTCGCGATTTGGCATGGCCTTGCGTTCGGCGCGCAGTTACCACTCAATCGGATTTCGTTTCCCGACTATTTCGGGCGCTACTCGGTCGGACGCATTCGCTCGGTGACCGCGCCGCCACAGCTCGTGCTCAACGCGTTCGGACCATTCATCTCGGGTCTGGTGATCGATAGCCGCGGCTCATACGACGTGATCTACGTTGCGTTTGTCGGTCTGTTGCTAATCGCCGCGGTCAGCGTCCTGTTGGCGCGTCGCCCGGATCCTCCAGCACGGTCTTTAGGCTCCGGCAGTGGATGAGGCCCAGCTTCTCGTTGCGTCGGCTCTGGCTGGGCCGAAGACATCCTCAAGCTCGCAACGGAAGCCTGGGATGACATTAAGACCTTCAAGTGAGTCTGTGCCGCTCAGCCTGATGGTGTCCTGTCCCGAGCGGTAGACGTCCACGCTGCGACTCTCTGGCTGGACGACCCAGACCATTTGGACGCCGACGTTCAGCCACATGTTGGCCTGTTCGTGCAACGCACGGCGTCTGTCATTGGGCGACCGGACTTCCTCGGCCAGGTTCGGCGCGACTTCAGCGTAAGCAGGTATCTCAGCGTCAAGCGGCAAGCGGTGGTGGTCGAAGAACTGGACGTCAGGCGCACGCACAGTGTCAGGATTGCGTTCCGTCAAAATCCCGGCGTCGGCGAGGACGCTACCCAGTTCCTTCTCCTCGACACAGCTCAGCAACAGCGCGATGAGCTTGGCGACAATCAGCGCGCGGCGAATTCCCGGCGGCATCTCCTCAACCAGAGCGCCTCGAATCAGCTCTCCGTAGAGGTCTTCCTTGGAGAGCTGGAGCAGCTTATCGGCAGCAACCAGTTGGGAAGTCGCCTCGGTGACCGTAGGGCCATGCTATGCGTTGGCGAGAATCAGTGTGCCGGCTGAGGCGAACATGCCGCCTGGTCCGTGCGCCATGCTGACGTTGACGTCGGGAACCTGGCGGTCGCCGCATTCGCCGCGCAGCTGGCGGACCGACTCGATGATTGCGAACATCCCGTACATGCCGGTGTGGCAATAGGAGAGTCCGCCGCCGTTGGTGTTCATCGGGAAGTCGCCGCCGGGGCCGGACTTGTAGATGACCTCGCCGTTGGGGCCGGTCTTGGTCTCGGCGAAGAACGGACCACCCTCGCCCTTGGGCACGAAGCCGAGGTCCTCCGCGGCCATCAGCGGCGTGAAGGTGAACGCGTCGTAGAACATGCAGTGATCGATATCCTGCGGGCCCAGACCGGCGCTCTTGTACGCGGCGTCGCCCGAGATGCGGTAGCCATCCGCCGTGGTGTGATCGCGCATTTGCGAGACCATCCAGTGCGCGGCCGCTTCACCGGCACCAAGCACGTAGACCGGGTCCTTGGCGAAGTCCTTGGCTCGCTCTTCCGAGACCAGCACGAGCGCGCCGCCGCCGTCGGCCACGACACAACAGTCAAGCAGGTTGAACGGGTAGCAGATCATCCGTGAGTTGAGCACGTCCTGCGGGGTGATGGGACCGCCGCCGCGTTCTGGCGTGCGACGATGGCTGCCCATGATCGCCATCGGATTGAGGTTGGCCCAGGCGCGCGTCGCCGCGGCGATGTGGGCCAGGTGCTCCTTGGTCGTGCCGTACTCGTGGAAGTGTCGCAGCACTGGAATCGAGAACGTGGTCGGCGCGCCCCCGATGGCGAACGGAGCCTCGTACTGTCCGCCGGGTGACGAAGCCGAGCCGCCGCGCGGCGCGTCAACGCCCGATCGTCCGCTCTCGCCGTGAGTGACGAGGGCGACGTCGCAGTAGCCGGCCATAATCGCGGCGACCGCGTGGCGCACGTGAATCATGAACGAGCAGCCGCCAACTGAGGTGCCATCGATGTATCGAGGCTGAATCCCCAGGTACTCAGCGACTTCGTTGGGAATCGCGCCGGCGCAGAGCAGTCCGTCGACATCAGCCAGCGACATGCCGGCGTCGTCCAGCGCGTTCTTGGCGGCCTGCGCGTGCAGCGAGAGTCGGGACATGTGCGGCAGCTGTCCCAGGTCGTCGGTTTCCGCAGCGCCGACGATCGCGACCTTGTGTCGAATCTGATCCATGAGAGATATCTCCGTTCGCGGTACGTACTGAAGGTGTCGATGCTCAGCGGCTATGCGGGTTTGAACTTGGGCAACGTGACCTCGTCGGTCACGTCGTCAAAGACGATCTCAACATCCATATCGACCGTGGTGTCATATGGGCTGTCCATGATCAGGTTCGACATGAGTCGGACGCCCTCTTCGAGCTCGATCACGGCGATCACGTAGGGCGGTGGATTGGCTTCGGAGTTGTACGGCGGGATCGGCTGGTGAGAGATGACGAAGGTGTAAACCTTGCCCTTGCCGGAGGCTTCCGACCAGCCGATGTCCCAGCTGAAACATTCCGGCTTGGGACAGAACGGACGTGGGTAGAAATGGGGGCTGCCACAGTCGTTGCAGGTTGGCAGCATCAGCTTGTGATCTTTGAGACCGTCCCAATAGGGCTGTGACTCAGGCGTTGGCGTAGGCAGCCTGCCAGCATAGTCGGCCATCCGGTGCTCCTTCACGATTGATGTTTGGCGTCAACGCGATGCTACACGACTGCCCGCGTTCAGCGACGCTCCGTCTCTCGCTCAATCCAGGCGTGTTCCAGTTCTGCCTTGCGGGACGTCCAGGCGGGCAATAGATCGCGACGCTGTCTGGCGATTTCTGACAACGTCACAGCGGCCGCCACTGAGACGTTGAGCGACTGCACGAATCCGTGCATCGGAATGATGATCGACGCGTCCGCGAGCTCGATCATCTCTTCCGAGCATCCGGCGTGCTCGTTGCCGAGCACAATCGCGCTCGGTTGAGTGAAGTCAACGGAGAGATAGTCCTGCGCTGCGCTCGTCAGGTGCGTCGCGTAGACCTGAAGTCCCTCTGCTTGCAGCGCCGACAGGCACGCTTCCGCACTTTCGAATCGCTCGATCTGAAGCCATTTGTCAACCTGGGCCGCGACGCCGGAGGCGATCTGGGGAAACACCTGGTTGTTGTAGACGAGCGCGATCCGTCCGACGCCAAAGGCGTCGCAGCTGCGCAGAATGGCGGAGGCGTTGTGGGCGTCGTGGATGTTCTCCAACACGACCACGAGGTCGTCGTGTCGGCGTTCAAGTACTTGCCGAAATCGTTCTCGACGACGCGGAGTGATCATGGTGGAGGAAAGTGCCCCCTCAGCCTTCGGCAGCTCCCCCTGCAAGGAGGAGCGGGGAAAGGGGTTCTGCAAGCTCCCCAAGAGCCACAGAACCCAAACGGTCGGAACATCCAGGTGAACGGGAGAGGGAGGGGGCGGCTCCCCAAAGGGGGAGCGCTTGGGAGCTAGACCGCGCACTCGCCTTCGCCGCGTTGCAGGATGTAGATGTCCTGACGATCCCAGTCGATGAACATCGGCAGACTGTCAGCCGAGAACTCTGGCGGCAGCGTGAGGTCACTGAGCGATTGCTGGATCGGAGCGAGCCCGGCGCGGTCGATCCACGAGCTGAACAACTCATCCTCGTTCTGGCGGTCGGACTGATAGAGATCGAGTACCCGTTCGACCGCATCGGGGACGCGCTTGGCGGGAATCCGGACCTTGGGCACGAGTGTGCCGAGTCGCATCTCTTCAGTGCGATAGCTGCCGGCGACAAACATGTGATAGGCGGGGATTTGGCGATTGCCGACCTTGATCGCCGCGCCGTGGAATCCGATGTCGGCGATGTGGTGCTGGCCGCAGCTGTTCGGGCAGCCGCTCATGTGGACACGCATCTTGCGAGTGACCGGATCGTCAATATTGAGCGTCCGTAGACGCTCCTGCACGGCGCGGTTGAGTCCCATGGAGGACGTGATACCGAGCTTGCAGCTGTCGGTGCCGGGGCAGGAGACGACGTCTTCGATTTCCTGCGCGTCGGGCGCTCCGAAACCGAGCGCATCCAATTCGCGCCAGACGGCGTAGACGGATTCATTGGGAATCCAGCGCAGCACGACGTTTTGCTGCGGCGTCGTGCGAGCTCGCTCGCGGCCGTACTTGCGAAGGATGTCGGCGAGTCCGCGGAATTGCTCCGGCGTTAGATCGCCCTGGTCAATCGACGCCTCAACGGCCGAATAGCCCTTTTGCACCTGAGGGCGAACATTCGACGACACGAAGCGTTCAAACATCGCGGCGTCGCCGTTGGGCTGGGGCGGAGAAATGGGCGCCTCCTGCACGTCGGCGTCCTCGTCATCGAGGTAAAGCAGCTCCTCCAACGGTGGAGTCTCGGCGGACCAACTCTTTTCCAGTTCTTCGGCAACCATTTCGCGGAAGGCGTCTTCACCGACGCGATGGACGAGGAACTTGAGCCGCGCCTTGAGGATATTCTTGCGTAGCTCGTCGGCGGCGTTGAAGATGCGGATCACGGCTTCCGACAGCGTCAGGAACTCTGACATCGGGACAAACTCGGTCAGGGTGACCGCTTCCTTGGGCATCGTCGACAGTCCGCCGCCGACCATGACGCGGAATCCGCGCACCGCTTCGCCGTCGATCACGCGGATCTGCGAGAAGAAGGCGAGATCGTGGATGGCGGCGATGGCGGAATCGGCTTCGCGACCGGTGAAGTACACCTTGAATTTGCGCGGCAGCAACTGCGTGATCGAGTTGCGAACCCAATAGCGGACGAATGCGCCGGCGTAGGGCGTGGGATCGAAGACCTCATCAGGCATGATCCCGGCCCACGGATCGGCGGTCACGTTGCGGACGGTGTTGCCACAGGCTTCGCGCGAGGAGAGTCCGACCCTGCCAAGCACACGCAGCATGTCCGGCATCTGATCGAGCGGAACAAAGTGGACCTGGATGTTCTGGCGGGTCGTGATGTGGCCTTTGCGCAGCGGAGCGAAGGTCTCGCAGACTTCTGCCAGGCCGTCCAGCTGGTCAGATGTCACACCGCCCATCGGCAGCTTGATCCGATTCATGTGTACGTCGGCTTGACGCTGGCCATATACGCCTTGACGCAGGCGATACAGCATGAACTCGACCTCTTCGCGCTGCTGCGCGTTGAAGGCGGTTGCTTCAGTCTCAAAGTCGTCGAGTTCGTCATCCCAGATTGGGATCACCACCCCTGGCGTGTCGGTTCTGGATTCGGACATTATCTGGCTCCCCCGTAGATACAGGTCTGTTTCAGTCTAACAATGAAGATGCCATCACAATCGAACGCGAGCGTCGACCAGAGCTTGCGCGCGCTCGGATTTGCTTCAGTGAATCCCGAGCCTGAGCCGTCCGTTGGCCTGACGCCATCATCGGGAGCAACAGCGCCTCGGCCGCCTCAGCCGGTGGATCGTCGTGGCGCGCGATCAGATCGCGCTCCTCACTGCGCCAGACCTGTTTGCGATGACCAAGACTCGGTTTGCCAGGTGAGCGTTTGGCGACCGCCCGACCGTCGTACTCGACAAGTTTGTAGGCGGCGTCAAGCGTTGATGCGTCAGCAGGCGCCACGACGGCGGTTCCGCAGGCAAAGACGTCAATCGGCGCGCCGGCGGCGACGAGGTCGGCGATCTGGTAGTCGTCAAGGCCGCCGCTGGCGATGATGCGCACATCGTGCAGGTCCGCAGCATCGAGTTGCGCCCTGGCCGCGCGCGACTCCTCGATCAGGTCGCCGGAGTCAATGCGAATGGCACTGACCGATCCCGCGCCCTGGCGTTCGATGACCTGTATGGCGTGTTGCACGCCACTCTGTGTGTCGTAGGTGTCGACCAGCAGCGTGGTTGCCGGGTATCTCGACGCGAAGGCGTTGAAGGCTGCGAGCTCATCTGCCTCGGCGAGGATGTAGCTATGCCCCATCGTGCCCGTGACCGGGATGCCGTAGCGCCGTCCCGTTTCGACTGACGATGTGGCGTCAAAGCCGGCCAGGTAGGCAGCGCGAGACGCTTCGATGGCTGCCTCCGATCCATGCGCGCGTCGTCCGCCGAACTCGATCATCGGCCGTCCCGCCGCTGCATCAACGACACGAGCGGCCTTGCTCGCGATCAGGGTGGCAAACGCGATCTGATTGATCAGCGCGGTCTCCACGAGCTGCCCGTCAATTAGCGGACCCGCCACCTGAATCAGCGGCTCGTGCGGATACACGATCGTGCCCTCAGGCGGCGCCCAGACATCGGCGTTGAAACGAAACTGGCGTAGTCGATCGATGAATGCGGCGTCGAATTGCGGGAACGACCCGAGATAGCGCAGGTCCGTTTCGTCGAACCGCAGGGTCTCGAGGTACGACAACGCGCGATCCAATCCGCCCGCGACCAGATAGTCCCAGCCGTCTGGCAAGCGGCGCACGGTGAGCTCGAACACCGCCTCAGCGTCCATCGCACGCTCTGCGTAGACCTGCGCCATGGTGAGTTCGTAGAGGTCAACGAAGAGTGCTGGCAGCGTGTTCATACGGAAGCCTCAGTCAATCTGGATGCCGGCCAACGCCATTTCCGAGAACGCCCGCTCGCCGTCGCCCGGATTCAGATTGACCGCGGCAACCGCTTCGCGCGCGACGATCGTTTCGAAGCCAAGGCGCTGAGCGTCGAGTGCGGTCTCTTTGACGCAGTAATCGGTGGCCAGTCCGATGATGACACAGCGTCGGATGGACGCATCGTGCAAGCGAGCTTCGAGCGTGGTCGGCTGCTGGTCTCCACTTTGCGGATCGCGTGTGGTGAAGCCGGAATAGCCGTCCGCGCCATCCACACCCTTGCGGACAACTGGCGCGTCCGCCATGAACAGCTCTTCGTGAAACCTGGCGCCCCAGGAATTGCCGACGCAATGCACGGGCCAGATGCCGCCATCGCTGACGAAATGAGGCGTGTGAAGCGGGTGCCAGTCCTGGGTATAGATGATCACAGCGGAGGCGGAGGCGGCTTCGCTGAGCAAGCGGTTGGCGGAGGCAATGACCGCGTCCGCGCCGGGTACATGCAGCGAGCCACTCGGATGCGCGAAGTCGTTCTGGATATCGACCACGATCAGCGCGGTCGTTGCATTGAAAAGTGGCACGGGAAGTTGGAGGGATGGGGAGGAGGTGGAGGCGACGACCGGATTCGAACCGGTGATGAGGGTTTTGCAGACCCCTGCCTTACCACTTGGCCACGTCGCCGGGTCAGTCGTTCGCTGGAGCGGAAGAAGGGATTCGAACCCTCGACCTTCTCCTTGGCAAGGAGACGCGCTACCGCTGCGCCACTTCCGCTCGATATGGACATGGTAGCCGCTGTTCGCGCCTGCGCCTAGCGGGTACGCGCCTGCGGCCAGCGGGGATGTCCGTTCAGATGGTGCCGAGGAAGAGACTCGAACTCTTACGCTCGCAATGAGCACAGCGCCCTCAACGCTGCGTGTCTACCAGTTCCACCACCTCGGCATGAAGGCGGCTTGCTCTGGCAGGGGTGGCAGGACTCGAACCCGCGACCTACGGTTTTGGAGACCGTTGCTCTGCCAAACTGAGCTACACCCCTCCGTTGAGCCTCAGCATAGCAGGTCTCCGCGACCGTTTCGCTCAACTGACCAGCGCGCGAATCCGTTCTGGATAATCGCCGACAATGCCCGTTGCTCCGTGATCGACGCCGCGCTGGATGTCTGGCGGTTCATTCGCCGTCCAGATAAACGCGGCCAGCCCATGCGCCCGAGCGGCCGCCGCGACCGACGCATTCAGCGCCCTGTGGTGCATCGAGATACCGTCCAGTCGATGCTCGCTGATCACTTGCCAGACCTCAGCGGTTGGTTGCGCGCAGAGATGTGCGATCCGACGCTCAGGCGGCGCATGTTCGGCGAGTTCGATGACTGCTGCCGGATCAAAACTCCATAGCCAACACCAGGCCAGAGCATCCGCGTGATCCACTTCCCTCAGCACCGCCTCGCTGAGCGCTGCGACGTCCGCCATGGGCGACACCTTCAGTTCAATCACGAACAGCAGCTGGCCATTGATGAGTGCCAGCGCCTCTCGCAACGTAGGGATCGGTTCGCCGCGACCGGCGTCGACCGATTGCAGTTCCGCGAGCGTGCGCGCTGCGACCGGTCCAGTGGCATCGGTCGTCCGATCGAGCAGGTCATCGTGAATCAGCAGCGGGGCGCCGTCGGCGCTGAGCTGGACATCAATTTCGACGCCGTCGCAACCCATCTGCATCGCGGTGCGGATGCCGAGCAGGGTATTTTCGGGCGCGTGGCCCATCGTGGCTCGGTGCGCGATCACGAGCGGACTATCGTGAGACATGGCGAACCCTCGTCTTCAGGTGGATGAGTCATGCGGAAGGACTGTTGCGTGCGTATTGAGAATATCGCCGCCACCTTCGACGCCAGCGCCGCCGATTACGAACACTCGGCTCCAGAGCTCATCAACTTCGCCGCGTCCGAGCTGATCCAACGACTGCAACTCGAACCCGATCATCGTTTCGTCGATCTTGGCTGCGGTCCGGGAACGCTCTGCGCTTTTGCAGAGCCCGTGTTGGCGCATGGCGAAATGATCGGAGTCGATCTATCGCGCGTCCAGCTCGCTCGTGCTCGTGAGCGCATGAGGCGTTCGCCGATCCGACCGCGCTTTCTCCATCAGGACGCCACCGCGACCGAGTTGGCCAGCCGCTACGCTGACGCCGTTGGACTCGGCTTTGTGTTGCCCTACGCGGAGCGTCCGGAACGGTTGTTGAAGGAGGCGACCCGCCTCGCGCGCATTGGTGGACGGGTCGCAGCCACGATGCTGGGCCATCCCTTCTTCGGCGCGCCTGGCAATCGAGTCCTGGCGCTACTCGAGCGTCGCGGCGTCGCCGCTGCCGAGCTTCAGCTCACGACCGATCCGCGACAGGTCGTGCAGCACGCGCTGCTCTGCGAGGTGGATGGTCGACGACTCGACAATGTCACCATCGAGGCGTTGGAGCGCGAGTTCTGGTGGGAAGACTTCGACGAGTGGTGGAATATGCTTCGCGCCTGGGGATTCTTGCCCATTGATCGTGACTACATGCTCAATCTCGTCGCCAGAGACATGCGCGACGACGACCGGGTCGTGGATCCCGATGGTCGAGTGCGCTGTCAACTCAACATCTGGTTGCTGTCGGCGACAGTCAGCGAAGGAGACCACTGGTTATGAATACCGCCGCGCGCCGGCTCTCAATCAGCTTGCCCTGGAACCCCGATTTCGTCGAGACCTTTCTCACGCGCGCTCGACTAGCCGATGAGATCGGCATCGACACCATCAGCGTGATTGAGGGCTATGGTCATGACGCTTTCAGCGGCATGACGCTGCTCGCGCGGGAGACCTCGAACGTCCGCATTGCCGCGGGCATCGTCAACGTCTTTTCGCGCACGCCGGCGACGCTGGCTCAGAGCTTCGGCACGATTGACCAACTCTCAGGTGGGCGCGTCGTGGTTGGCCTAGGCGCGAGCGCGCCGGGCGCGATTGAACGCTTTCACGGGCTCAAATTTGAGCGTCCGTTTGCCCGCATTCGAGAAGCCGTGGAGCTGATCCGACTTTATTGGTCTCGCGAGCGTTTCAGCTATGACGGACCCACGATCCACGTCGAACGGGCGCTGGTGAGCGGCATGATCCCGGCCCAGCCGACTCCACCGATTCACCTCGCCTGCCTGCATCCCGCCTCGGTCCGCATGGCGGCCGAGCTGGCTGACGGTTGGCTGCCCACCTGGATTCCCAACGAACGCATTGCGGCGTCGATTGAAGAGGTGAAGCGCTGGTCGAAGGCGGTTGGACGCGAATCCGACGCGGTCGAGGTGCGCTCTCCGGGTTCTGCGACCGTGGTCTTGGATCCTGCGCGTCAAGCAGCGATTGAGCGCGAGTTCGCGCAAGGACTGGCATTCTTCGCCGCTCGCAACGGCCCTGGCTACTTTCATCAGTTCGAGCGGCAGGGGTTTGCCGAAGAGGTCGCAGCCATGCGCAACATCTGGCCAACTGGCGGCGCCGGCGCCGCCGCCGAGATCGCCCTATCGATTTCAACGCGATTCTCGCATCGTGGAACGATTGCCTCGTGCGCCGCTCACCTGGATGAGCAGGCGGCGCTCGGCGTTGACCTGCACCAAGTCTCGGTCGACACAAACGACGATGGCGTCTGGGCTGACGCTCTCGTTCAGCTCGTCAGCTAACGTAAAACACACTGAGGCAATCGTCGGCAATCGTCGCGAACTACAAAGCAGACAGGGAACAACCAATGGCAAACAACAGCCTGGCGGCATCGCTCGCGAAATTCACAGATCGCGCGCTGCGATGGACCGCGCAATCGATGCAGGACCTGAGTCAGGATGAGGTGCATTTCCGCACCCATGGCGATCAGAACTGCATCGGTTTTGAAGCGTGGCACATCGCCCGCACGGCGGACAACCTGATCCACTTCGCCTTCGAGCGTGAGCAGCCGATCTGGATGGCGCAGAACCTCTATGAGGCGTGGGGGCTGCCGAAGGTGGACCAGGGCACAGGCACCGGCTACGACGAGGTGTCCAGTTGGGTCTTCCCGGAGGGCGCCACGATCGCCGGCTACTGTAATGCGGTTGCGGATGTGATCGTGCCTCGGATTGGCGATATGTCGCAGGAGTATCTGGACTCGATCACTCGCATCGTGCCTCAGGGCGAGCTGCCCAAATGGGAGATCATTGGTCAGGTGATCATCAACCACTCGAACAATCATCTCGGGCAGATCAATGTCGGCCGCACGATGCAGGGCAAGGAAGGACTCGGCTTCTAAGCCGTCTCCGTGACCGGATCGACTTGGTCGTGAATCGTGTCTGAGGCCGACGACAGCACATTGGTGGCCCCGATCTCACTGATCGAGCAGGTCAACGAGGCGCGCAGCGCGGCTCGGTCGTTGCAGGATCTGATCGCGCTGACACTTGAGCGGCTCGAGTCGGTCAACCCGCGCGTGCGAGCCATTCTGCCGGATCCGCGAATGCGCGAGCGGCTCTCGTCCGAGGCGGCTGCGTTGATGCAGCGTTGGCCCAATCCGTCAAATCGGCCACCGCTCTTTGGCGCGTTCGTCGCGGTCAAGGACATCTTCAATGTCGATCGAATGCCGACACGCGCGGGATCGGCGGTGCCGCCGGAATCCTTCAGCGGCGCTGAGGCTGATGTGGTTCGGCGCCTGCGCGACGCCGGCGCGCTGGTCCTGGGTAAATCGGTGACGACCGAATTCGCCTACTTCGCGCCGGGCGCGACGGTCAATCCGCATCATCGCGCCCACACGCCTGGCGGATCCAGCAGCGGCTCGGCAGCGGCCGTGGCGGCTGGACTCGCGCCGCTGTCGCTCGGTTCCCAGACCGTTGGCTCTGTCATCCGACCTGCCTCGTTCTGCGGTGTGGTGGGATTCAAGCCGTCATACGACCGCATTCACACATCTGGCACGCTGTACTACTCACCCTCGGTTGACACGATCGGCTACTTCACGAAATCGGTAGCGGACGCGGCGCTGGTTGCGCCGAGTCTGCTGCTCGGTTGGCGACAGGATGAGGATCGGGAGGCGCCAAGGCCGCGCATCGGTATCCCGACGGGCGCGTTCCTCGACCAGGCTGGCGCGGAGATGCGCCAGGCGCTCGATGCGGCCGCCGATCGACTTCGGGCTGCGGATTTCAGAGTGGATTCGGTCCTGACGCTGCACGACATTGCGGAGATCGACCAGCGTCACCGACAGCTCACGACGTTCGAGTTCGCCCAGACGCACCAGGAGCGATACGCAAAGTATGGAGTGATGTTCCGCCCTGAGAGCGCGCAGCTGTACGAAGCAGGCCTCGCTATTGCCGCTGCAGAGGCGGAAGCTGGCCGCGCCAGTCGGATTGCGCTGCGACAGCGTTTGCATGAGCGCATGGATCGCGCTGGGATCGATCTCTGGCTGGCGCCTTCAGCGGTCGGACCGGCGCCGCGAGGATGGGGCTCAACCGGCGATCCTGCCATGAATCTGCCCTGGACTCACGCCGGCATGCCCGTGATATCGATACCGTTCGGCGCCAGCGGAGGTCTACCGCTCGGCCTGTCGTTGATCGGCCGATTCGGGCACGATGAAACGCTGTTCGGGCAAGCGGCGCTCGTCGAGTCCGCATTGGCGGCCGGCGCAGAATAGATCCGGAAGCACACCATGAGCATGCCGCACGCGGTTGGCCGTTGGTCGATCGCGATCTTGGTGATCGCCTTGTTGGCGTTGAGTCTGATGCCGTCGCGCGAGCTTGATGCTGCCGCCAGCGCGTCACCTCAACTTGAGCCGTGCTGGCAGCCGACCGGACTTGTTTCCAGTCAGCCGATTTCCTGCTCGCGCATGGTGATCGTGGCGAGCTGGGCCGCGATCACCGACCAACGGCGCGATGTTCTCGACCTCAGCTTTGCCGATGTCCGACGCATACTGCGCGGCGATCTGCGGAACTGGTCCGAGCTCGGCGGGAGCTCGGAACCGATCACCGTGTTCCTGCCAGATGGTCAGCGCTCACTCATTGCCGAAGCGATGAGAGTCGCGCCGAATCGGCTTGTCGGCGATTCGGTACCGGATGCCGAGGTCGCGGGTTGGGTCTCGTCGATCGCGGGGGCATTCGCGCTCGTTCAGCCGCAACAGCTTCGACTCGGCGTACTGGCGCTGACGGTCAATGGTCATGATCCTTACCGCGACCCGGCGCGATTTTCTCCGCTGCGTCTGACCCGCTGGATTGAGGCTGAAACTCAAGCAGAGGCTGTCGAGCGCCTGGCAACGCTCGGTTTCCCACAACTGCAACCGTTTGATCCGGTGGGACTGACGATGACGGGCGAGCTGTTGCCCGTTCGTTGCGTCAACCATGTACTGACGCTGCTTGATGATTACGATGCCATGTTCGACGGCGTTCGCGACCGGATTCTCGCGGCGGACATTGCGATCGGCGCGTTGGAACTGCCGCTCACCGATACGGGCGACCAGACACCCTGCGTCGAAACCATCATCTTCAGCGGGAGCCCGCGAGCGGCGCCGGCGATCGCCAACGCCGGGATCGACATGCTGGTGACGGTCGGCAATCACATGAAGGATTGCTGGGGTGGCTGCTATGGACCCGCCGCGCTTGAGGACACATTGCGGCGACTCGATCAGGTTGGGATTGCGACCGCGGGCGCGGGCGAGCATCTGGCAGCAGCGCGTCAACCGGCGTTGCAGACGGTCCGCACCGAGCAGGGGCCGGTCAGCTTTGCCTTGCTCGGATACGACATCATCGCGCCCTGGTACTGGGCCGGCGACGACTATTGGGGCACCGCGCCGCTTGAGGCTGAGTACGTGCGGAGCGACGTTCTGGGCGCTCGCGACATGGCGGACCATGTCCTCGTCGGGATGAACTGGGGTGTCGAATACACCATGCACCCAGTGGAGCGGCAGCGAGCGCTTGGCGGTTTGGCGATCTCGTCCGGCGCATCGTTCGTCTTCGGCAATCATCCCCATTGGGTGCAAGCCGTTGAGCACTTCGACGACGCGCTGATCGCCTATTCCTTCGGCAACTTCATCTTCGACCAGAACTGGTCAATTGAAGTGACGCAAGGGATGCTCATGGAGCTCGGCTTCACGACGCAACGGCTGCTGGGATATCGTGTGCGCCCCGTGGTCATCCGAGCGCACAGCAGCGCGTTGCCCTGGCACTATCGCCCCGAGTTCGTCGATCCGGCGGGCGAGGGCCGACCGATCCTTCAGCAGATCTGGGATGCTCAAGACAGCTTGCCAAGCCGTGAGCTGTCCGAGTAGCCGTTTGCGCAGCAGCCAGAGTTGCGGGTGGGACACCGTCGCGTGGTCCCCCCGGGAGGATTCGAACCTCCGCGCACGGTTTAGGAAACCGCCGCTCTTTCCCCTGAGCTACGGGGGGTCAACCTGAGTCTATGACGCCAGACTCGTTTGGCATTGCGGAACTCCATGTCTTGCTGTCTATGCTGTAACCATCCAGAATGGGAACAGGAAGAGCTGCTAATGCCGATGTACGAGTACTACTGCCGACCTTGCAATACGAAGTTCACCAAACTGCGCCCCATGAGCGCCGCCTCTGAATCGCTTGAGCACGATTGCGGCCAGCAGGCGCAGAAGGTCCTGACCGCTGCGGTGATCGCCGTCGCCGGGCAATACTCCGGGATGGAGGCCGCAGAATCGGCGCCAACCGGTGGCGGTTGCGCTTGCGGTCGCGGTTCATGCGGCTGCGGCGGTGGCGGCAGCTTCGGCGACCTCAACTAGCCCGACGCCATGGGACCTACCTCGTGGCGCTCGCGTTTCCCCATTTCACGTGCGAGAGCATGGCTGTTGCTGGTTGGGGTGCTAGCGGTCATGGCTGTCGCCGCTGCGTTGTTGCTCCCCGCGACGCAGGATGCTGTCGCTCAACCTCCGACAGTCGACTCCAGACTTGATCTCCTGCAGGACGATGTCGTTCGCTTGCAGAGTGAACTCAGCGACGCGCGGTCCGATCTGTCGCAGACGCTCACGGAGCTGAGCGCTTTGCGCGGAGATATCGCCGTGTTGAGTGATCGCGTCGGGCGGCTGAGCCGTTCTGGTCGCCTTGAGACTGAAACCTCGGAAGCCTCCGCGTTCACCCAATCATTCGTTGAGAAAGCGATCAGTCGGTACGAACGCGACGGCCGCGACGCCACGATTGCTCACTACAACACGCCGGACAGTGTCGAGGGCCAGTGGTACCTGATCATCATTGATGAGAACGGCATGATCATCGCGCATCCAAACGCCGACCTCGTGGGCGCCGCGACGAGCACCGTCATGAGCGACGACGGCTACCCGGTAGGGCGGATCGTGGACGCGGCCGCTCGTGCCTCAGGTCGCTGGGTGAGCTACCGGTTCAACAACGCCAGCATTGACGCGGTCCAACTCAAGCACACCTGGACCGTCCTGCATGACGGCCTCGTGTTTGCCTCTGGCTGGTACGAAGATGGCCCCTCGGCGGTGCATGCGCCAGGCGCGTATACGCAGGCGTATGTGCAGCGAGCCATTCAGCTGCACGATCTGCTCGGACGCCAGGCCGCGCTCGACTACTACAACACGCCGAATAGCGCAGATGGCCAGTGGTACATGTTCATCCACCGCACCGACGGCACGCGTTTGGCTCACGCCTATCGCGGCGCCGGCTGGCTCGGTACCAACATCGGTGAAACGGGCGTTGATGTCAGTGGCTATCGCTACGGCGAGGATGTGCTCGCGATTGAGACCAGCGGCTGGGTTTCCTATGTCTTCACTAATCCAGCGGATGACGATCAGTATCGGCGCAAGCACAGCTGGATCGTCACGCACGGCGGTCTGCAATTCGCCTCTGGCTGGTACGAGCAGGGATACGACCTCAAGGCAGAGGATCCTGCGGCGTACAGCAAAATCCTCGTGCAGGAAGCGATCGACCGCTACGACTCAGAAGGTCGTGAGGCCGCATTGGCCTATCACAACTCCAAGGCCAGCGTTGACGGCGCCTGGTACGTCTTCATCATTGACGAGGACGGCGCGAGGCTGGCGCATCCAACACGACCTGATCTGGTCGGCCAACTTGTGCAGGAAGGTCCCGGGGATGCGAATGGCTATCGCTATGGCGAGGACTTTATCACCGTCACCGAATCAGCCTGGATCAGCTACGTCTTTGGAAATCCGGAACGTGATCAGCTCGAGCAGAAGCACACGTGGCTCGTGCGCCATGACGGTCTGCTGTTTGGCGCCGGCTGGTACGAGCCTGGGGCCTATCAGGCAGAGCAGACCGAGTGACTGACGGTCACGACTGACTGTCAGAATGCCGATCTCTCCGTAGAGCGATCACGGATACCGCTGCGACCGCGACGATCAGTGCCAGCGTGACGCCGCCGATCAGCAGCGTCGTCTCGAAGAAAAATCCTTGCGGGAAGAGCTGAATGAGGCCGTCGCGCGAGCTGAGCTGCCAGAGATCGTTGGTGAACAAGAGCAGATGGAACTGCCGGAAGGCGGATTCGAATCCGACAACCGCGATGATGGCGAGCAGCGTGACCAGGGTGGCGACGATCCCACAAGCGCTCAATGCTGATCGAGTCAGCCGCTGAGCAGCCCTGGTGCGATATCGAAGCATGAAATAGGCGACATAAGCAATCAGAAATCCGAGCGCCGCCCAGCCCGCGTCATAGGTCCGAGCCATCAGTCGCTTCACGTCGATCATGTGCAGCACTTCGCGCTCGGTATAGAACGGCGCGCCGTTCACCGTGACTGTGAGACGCTCGGCGTCATTGCTCAGGTAGCTGCGTGTCTCGTTGGCGACTCGAAGCACTTCTGCCTGCGCTAGACCGGTGCGGCGGGTGGCGTCGTAACGCTCGAAGCCGCGCTCCCACCAACCGGCCGAGGTGGCCGCGTAGCGTACCGTGAACGCCACGGGCAGCGTAAACAGGGCCAACGCCAGCGAGGTCAACACGACCGCGCTCAGCAGTCGATCTGCCAGTGGTCGGGCGATAGGATACATACGTCGTTTGAGCGTATCGGTATGGAGCGCCGTATGAACCTCAGCATGGTGCAGCACGTAGCGCAGCACTTGACGCAGATCCTTGAGGCAGCGGATCTTGAGCAGGAAGAGACCCTCACGGTGGCGCGCGCTTCGGCGAAATCGGCGGCAGTGAGCGGCGTACTCGTCGTGTTCGTTGACGACCCGGCTGGACTTGCCAACGCGCTTCGACACTATCCGCCTGAGCACCGGGTCCGTATCTTCAACGAAGCGCTTGAGTGCCTCGACGCCACAGTCGCTGATGCACTCAGTCAGCCTGCGAGCAACGTGGTTGCGCTCGTGGTTGATCCGATTGCGCCGCACCTGCTGCAACTTGACCCGCTTGGCGTGCGCGGCGTGATTGATCGCCTGCGCGATCCGATCGAGGGTTGTCCGTGGGACAACGCGCAGACACATGAGAGTCTGCGACCGCACCTGTTGGAAGAGACATATGAGGTGCTTGAGGCGATCGCAGCGGGCGATCCAACGGAACTCTGCGAAGAGCTCGGCGATGTGATGATGCAGGTCGTGTTGCACGCCAAGTTGGCGGAGCAGGCCGGACAGTTCACCCTTGATGATGTGGCGGAAGGCATTCGCGCCAAGCTGGTGCGTCGGCATCCACACGTCTTCGGAGACGGGTCGGCCGATACGCCCAAGCTGGTCGAAGGCGCCTGGGAGCGACTCAAAGCGAAGGAACGACCCTCGCGAGCATCGGTGCTTGATGGCGTGCCGAAGACGTTGCCGGCGCTCGCGCGCGCCCAATCGATCCTCGGCCGCGCAGAGCGGAACGGCTTCGCGCGCGAGCAGTCCGGCTCCGACGATCTGGGCGAACAGCTACTGAATCTCGTGCAGGCGGCGCGAGCATCCGATCGCTCGGCCGAGGACGCCCTGCGTGACGCGCTCACGGCGTTTGAGCAGCAGGTCCGAGCGGACGAAGCGCTACGCCCGAGTGAGATTTGAGATCGATGCGAGCAACTGCTTGACGCCGTGCTCGCGGAACCGAACCTGCACTTCCACATCGTCTGCTTCCGCTCGGATGGCGATCACCTCACCAATTCCCAACACGTCGTGACTGACCAGGTCGCCGCGATTCAGCCCGCTGAGCTGAAGTATGGTCGGTTCGACAACCTGGTCGTCAAAGTCGCTCCATTGGACCTGGCGGTTTCTGGCTGGCCGCACGTCAGGCCCGACGGGCGCACGTTGAGCCGCCTGATGATCGATCAACGTGAACTCATGATCAATCAGTTCCCGCACGTATCGCGAAGGCGGATTTGCGGCCACTCGTCCCTGGTAAGCGCGCCGGAAGGCGTGGACCAAGTGCAACTCTCGCATGGCCCTGGTCATGCCGACGTAGCAGACGCGACGTTCCTCTTCCAACTGAACGGGATCGTTAGCTGACATGGCGTGCGGGATGAGTTGCTCCTCCATGCCGACCATGAAGACGATGGGGAATTCGAGCCCCTTCGCCTGGTGCAGGGTGATCAGGGTGACAGCGTCAGGCTGCCCTTCGGGCAGGTCGTCAATGTCGGCGACGAGCGCTACGTCTTCGAGGAACGCGTCGAGCGCGGCGCCTGCCGCGATCTCGCTATAGCTATCGGTCACGGTGATCAGTTCCTGCACGTTCTGCCAGCGGCTCTCTGCCTCGGCGTCGCTCTCAGACTGTTTCTGAATCCAGCGCTGGAACTGCGTCTGATCCAGGATGGTTCGCAGCACGTCTGACAGCGGTCCAGACGCGGCCTGACGTTGGCAGTGTTCGATCAACGTCACAAACTGCCGCAGCGAACTCGCGCCGGCTCGGCGGATTGGCGGCGGCTGCATGAATCCGTCTACTGCGTCGCTGTTGAGACCAGCTGCCAACGCGGCGGCCTGAAACGGTGTTTGGGCATGGTACGCCGCCCACTCGTTCAGACTGGCGACACTCTTCGCGCCGACGCCGCGAGTCGGTACATTGACGACTCGACCAAAGGCGATCGAATCGGCTGGATTGCGAATCAGTCGCAAGTAGGCGAGCAGATCGCGGATCTCGCGACGATCATAGAAGCGCGTCGCGCCAACCAGGCGATACGGAATCCCATGCCGAATCAGCGACTCCTCAAAGACTCGTGACTGCGCATTCGTCCGGTACATGACCGCCACATCGCCCGGTCGCAGGCTGCCGTCGCGATCACCACGATCGACGAATTGGGCGACATAATCGGCCTCATCGGACTCGCTGTACGCCTCGTATAGCTTTGGCAGCGGGCCGTCGCTGTTCTTTGTGGTCAGGCTCCGTTGGATTCGATCCGAGGAGCGGTTGATGATGGTGTTGGCCACGTCAAGAATCTGCTGAGTCGAACGGTAGTTGGTATTGAGCTGTATCTCGGTTGCGTCGGGATAGTCGCGCATGAAGTAACGGAGGTTGCGGATATCGGCCGAGCGCCACGAGTAGATCGATTGATCCGGGTCACCAACGACGGTCAAGTTCTTGTGGCCGCTGGCCCACGAATTGGCCAGGTCATATTGCACCGTTGACGTGTCCTGAAACTCATCAACGAGCACATGCTCGAAGCGAGCCGTGTAATGCGAGCGGACCGATTCGACTTCGAGCAGTTCTCTCGTCCGTAGGAGCAGATCGTCGAAGTCGAGCGCTGTGCTGGAGGTTGTGATCGCTGCGTATCGCTCCCAGACCCTTGAGACGATCTCGTCATAGTACGAAGCGGTCGATGCGGCAAAGCCCGACAGGTTCGAACCCTTCGACTTGGCTGCGGAGATGCTACCCAGGAGCATCTGAGGCGAGTACTGCTTGGGATCGATCTGCAGATCCTTGATCGCATTGCGCACCACCTGCAACTGATCATCGCGATCAAAGATCTGAAAGTTGGCAGCGACGCCAATCTCGTTGCCGTGCCTCCGGAGCATGCGCGAGCAAATCCGATGAAACGTGCCGGACCAGATCTCGGAGCTGGCTTCGTGTCCGACCAGCGATGACAGTCGGCTCAGCATCTCCTTCGCTGCGCGATTGGTGAATGTCACCGCGAGGATGCGCCAGGGCGGCGTCCCCTGCTCGATCAGCCAGGCGATCCGATTGGTGATGACTCGGGTCTTGCCTGAGCCGGGACCCGCGATCACCAGCAGCGGTCCCGCGCGGTGCGTCACCGCCGCCAATTGCTGCGAGTTGAGCAGACTGAGGTCGAGCTGACTCCGGCGAGGCGTGGATTGCTCAGTCATGGCTCTGAGGATAGTGCTGATTTCGGCCTATAGTGACTGCAGCGGGGGACGTAGAGGCTCACATGCTTGAGGCTGTCGGGATTTCTTGGCCGGGTGGGTCTCCCGAAAACACCGGCCTGATCATTGCATTGATTGTTGGTGCGTATCTGAGCGTGCTGTGGTTGTCTGCGGTGGTTTGGACCGCGCGTGATATCCACCAGCGCACGACCGAACCGCTGGCCCAGCTGGTATTCACGTTGGTCGTGTTGATCTTCAACTTCTTTGGCCTGCTCGTCTATCGCGTGCTCCGACCGCCGCTCACGCTGCAGGAGGCGGAAGAGCATCGCCTGGAGTCTCGCGCGCTCGGTCGCGAACTGGCGCAGACACCACCCTGTCCGCGTTGTAGCTGTGAGATTGCGCCGGACTATCTGGCCTGTCCGCGCTGTGCGCTGCCGCTTCGGCTGTCCTGCGCCGACTGTGAACGGGTGCTGGATCCGAGCTGGCAGATTTGTCCCTGGTGCCTCAAACCACTGACAACGGAAGAACCGCAAGCTGACGCGCCGGCGCCAATGCCGGCGGTCGCACAGCCTGTCGTACCCTCGCAACGCGCGGCAGATATTCTCGCGTCGAGGAGTATGGCTGATGAGTGATCTGCGAGAGTCCCGGTTGGTCGTCAGTGGCGTCGCCGGACTGATCACGCAGGCTGGTAATGAGAGTGACACAGAGGCGGTGGTCTGTCTGCATGGCGTGCCGGGTTCAGGCCGCGATTTCCAATGGTTGCTGCCCGAGACCGCGAAGATGATGAGGTCGATCGCGATCGACCTGCCCGGTTTCGGCCGCGCGGACAAACCGCGCGATTTCCCGTATTCAGTCGAGGGCTATCAGACCTGGCTGGTTCCCGCACTGAATCAACTCGGTGTCGCCAGAGCGCATCTGATTCTGCATAGCTTTCACGGCGCCACCGGACTACTGTGGGCCGCGATGAACCCGGAGAAGGTCGGTTCCGTGACCCTGTTGTCCACCGGCGACCTCAGCGGCTATCGCTGGAACATGCTCGCCCGCGCGTGGAAAACCAAACGACTGGGCGAGATTGTGCAGCGGACAACCACGCGCGCCGCCTTCGGCTTGATCATGCGACGCGGCAATTGGCGCGGTTTGGACGCAGCCTGGCAGCGACAGCTCTATGACGAGAACGATCGCGACACGCGCTGGGTCACCCTGGCGTTGTATCGCAATACGCCAGAGCCAGGCAATGCCATCTTCCAGCAAGCCTTGCGTCCGCGAGACATTCCCGCTCTGGTGATCTACGGAAGGCGCGACCCGTACATCTCGTCCAGCTTTGCTGAGCGACAGCGTAATGCCTTTCCCAGCGCGCAGGTCCATGTCTGGGACGACAGCGGTCACTTCCCGCACGTCCAGCATCCCGTACGGACAGCTGAAACGGTGACCACCTTTCTGCGGTCAGTCGCAGAGCGCATGTAGGAGTCACGCGGTTGCGCGTCAACCGACGTGGTTGCGTCGCGTGGGATCGTGCCGAAACGAAAGCCGGCTAGCTGTCCCGAGGGAACAGCCAGCCGGCTTGAGTCCAGAATGCCGCCAGGAAGCCTAGTCGAGCGCTCCGAGTTCGACGGCGAGGTTGGCCGTTTTCTTCATCTCTTCGAATCGCGCCAGTTGTTCCTGAGCGCGAGCTTCGGCCGCTTCGTTGCGATACTCGTCCTGGCTTTCCGTTTCGCTGGCGACGACGTCGAATCCGTAGGGCCCATAGGTCGGGATCTCGTCGTCCGAGAGCTCAGCCATCATCTCGTTGCGTTGCGCTTTGCGTTTGAACGCTTCCTCGATGTAGGGCGCGAGCTCTTCTTCCTTGCGCGCAACTCGCTCGGCCTCGAACTCCTTGAATTCGGGCATCACGTCGCGCGCGAACAGTTCAAGCGAATCACAGATGTGTTCGTGGCGGTTGTTGCCGGCCTGCTGAATGAACACGGACTGGTCAACGCCGCATTCGGCGAATGTGCGGAGATGCTCACGCAGCTGGTCGGGCGTGCCAATGCCGCCTTCACCGCCCTGTCGCGGCCACGTGTCTCTGAGCTGCTCCCAGGCCTTCCAGACGTTGGTCCGACCTGGTTTGTGCATGCCAGCGGCGTAGTGGTGACCGAGCGCGAACTGGAAGAAGCGGAACCCGTCGCCGCCGCGGCTCTCGGCCTCAGCTTCGTTCGGATGCACCGAGAACGAGGAGACCATCGCGATGTTGGGGTTGACCGTGTGACCAATCGGCACACATTCCGTCTTCAGCGTCTCGTAGTAGTCGTTGACCCAATGCTTCGCCTCGGCCGGATCGATAAAGGCGAAGGTGAGCGCGCCGATGCCCAGCTTGGCGGCGAGGTGAATGGTGTCGCGGTTCGAGCAGGCGACCCACAGCGGTGGATGCGGTCGCTGCACCGGCTTCGGCACGATGTTGCGTGTCGGCATCGAGAAGTACTTGCCCTCATAGCCGGGATACGGGTTCATCGCCAACATGTTGGCGACCTGTTCCACGGTTTCGAGCCACATGGCGCGTCGATCCTCGGGATTGACGCGATAGCCTTCCAGCTCGGCGCGGGACGCAGACTCGCCGGTGCCAAACTCAACCCGGCCATTGGAGACAAGATCTAGCGTGGCAATCCGCTCGGCGACGCGAGCCGGGTGGTTGTAGCCAGGCGGCATCAGGACGATGCCATGTCCAAGCCTGATGTTCTTCGTTCGTTGGGATGCAGCCGCGAGGAACACTTCCGGCGCGGACGAGTGGGAATACTCTTCCAGGAAGTGATGCTCAACCTCCCACGCGTGGTCAATGCCGAGCTGGTCGGCGAGTTCGACCTGGTCAAGCGCGTCCTGGAAGAGTTGCTGCTCCTGACCATCGGTCCACGGCTTTGGAAGTTGGTGTTCGTAAAAGATGCCGAAACGCATAGTTGCTCCTTCGCGTGTTGATTTGAGTCTATCCGACCACAACAATCTCGCGTCCTTGCAGGATCACCGCGGCCGCCGCGTCAATCAGCGGCGGGAAGGGATCCTGGCCAGGTTCAGTGGAAGGCGGTAGGCCGGCATTGGCGGCTTCCTGATCTCGGAACCACAACGACGCGATGCCATCCCATGGCCCGCCTGCTGCGCCCTGATTCGCGTGCGAGGTGGTGTAGCGCAGACATGAGCCATCTGATTGCGTGATCGTGTTGGCGACGCGCGGCGAGTGCCCATCGCTCCAGGCCGCAAACAATTGCTCGCGGCTGACGCCCTCGCCGCGTTTGACGAACGCCACCCACTTCGTGGCCGCTGAAGCGGCGTTGGCGTCAACGATCACGTTCTCGGTGGTGAACAGGGCGTCCGAGGTGGGCTCGGTCAGATTGCTGAATCCGTCGATGCTGCGCAAGGCCCCGCGATGCTCGCCAAAGGCTTCGTTGAAGTGCTCAAAGTCGCGGAAGTAGAGTTCGGCGAGGCCGTCGTAGGGCATCTGATCTGACGCTGGTGCGCCACCAAGTGAGCCGACGCTCTCGAAGAGCGTCACGCAATAGCGTTCAGGCTTCGCGAGGTTGGCGACATGGGGCGCATGCACCATTCTCCAAAATTCGAAGAATGACTCGCGTTCGACTCCCTCTCGACGAGTGACCGGTACGATCCATTTCAACATCGCTGCGCCTCCTGTTCATGTAACGCCAGACTGGTTAGCCAGATTCTAGGCGCTGAGCGAACGACCTTGCACGCGACGCCTGCCCACGCGCGATCTCGGAGCAGGCGCCCGTGTAGGACGACGGATCGAGCAGGTCGTTCAGTTCAGGCTCGGAGAGGTATCGCCGCACTTCTACATCGCTCAGCAACAGGTCGCGGAATGATGCGTCCCGAACGGCCGCGTCCTGCGCGTGTTCGTAGACGACATCATGCGCGCGTTGACGTCCCATCCGGGCGCCGAGCGCCAGCATGATCCGCTCGCTCATGATCAGACCGCCGGAGAGATCCAGATTGGCGCGCATTCGTTGGGGATGGACCTGAATGCCTTCGAAGAGCGCGTTCATACGGGCCAGGATGTCGCCAATCAGCTCCACGGAGCTGCGCAAGACATGCTCCATCATCACGCTGGTCGAGCCGTCAGCCTCATGCTCCGTGCGCATCGCATCGAGTGCGAGCGGGAACAGCGTCGTGACCTGCGCGGCGGCGGCGCGGATGTCCTGCGAGAGCTTGGGATTGCGCTTTTGCGGCATCGTGCTGCTGCCGACGGTTCCCGGCGGCACGGGTTCTTCGATCTCGCCAAACTCGGGTTTCATCAGCGTGTAGGTTTCGTCGGCGATCTTGCGGCAGGTCGCGGCCAACATGGCGAGGTTGGCGGCGTACTCCGCGTGATGATCGTGGTTGGTACGACTCGGCACTGGCATGGACGCCAGCTGGAGTTGACGCGCCATCGCGTGCTGAACATCGAGGCCAGCCGCGCCGAATGAGGCCAGGCTGCCGGCAGCGCCTCCCAGCATGGCGACAAAGATACGTGGTTCCGCCTGCTCGAGCCGCTCAATGTGTCGGCAGAGCTCATCGATCCAGGCGCCCACCTTGTAGCCAAACGTTGAGGGCACGGCATGCTGCCCGTGCGTTCGCCCGGCGCACGGATCGTCAGCGTGTCGTTCCGCCAGAGCCGCGAGCAGCGTGAGGAGTTGGCCGAGCTGGGCCAGGATGATCTGATGCGCGCGCCGCAGCTGCAGGATGTCGCCGGTCTGGGTGATGTTCTGGGTCGTGGCGCCCCAATGGACATAACCGCCCACCCCTTCACCGACCGATTCGCTGAGCACACGGTCGAGCTCCCAGATCAGCGGCACCAGTGAGTGTGCAGTGAGCGCCAGTCCCGCCTCGATCTGGTCAATGTCCAGCAGCTCGAGACGGCAGTGTTTGGCGATCTGGACAGCCGCGTCGGCGGGAATCATGTCGAGTTCGGCCTCGGCCTGAGCGAGCGCGGCTTCGACGTCGAGCCACGCTTGCCAGCGCGCTTCGCGTGTCCACAGAGCGCGAATCCCCGGATCAGGAATGCGGGCGGCGGTCGGTCGTTGTTGCACGTGGTGCTCCAATCTGTTCCAGTCGACCCGAGGATGTCACGCGCCAGGTTGCAGCGCCAAGTTGCAGCGCGAGGACTAGGATCGGATCGCAAGCTAACGAAGGAGAGCATGATGGTTGCACCGCTTGAAGGCATTCGTGTAGTCGAGGTGGCAAACTGGCTCGCTGCGCCATCGGCTGCAGCGCTGATGGCCGATCTCGGCGCCGATGTCGTCAAGGTTGAGCATCCCGGCGGGGATGCCTGGCGCAACACCTTGATGCGCGGACACCAGCCCGACTTCGATCCTGAAACCGATGTCGATGCGCCGTTTGAACTGGATAATCGTGGCAAACGCGGCATTGCGCTGTCGCTCGATCGGCCTGGCGGCACTGCGCTGGCGCAGCGGCTCGCGGCCGCGGCCGACATCTTCATTACGAATCTGACTGCACCTCGCATCGCTCGCTACGACCTCTCACGCGAGACGTTGCAAGGACTGAATCCGCAACTGATCTATGTCGTGCTGACCGGATACGGCACCAGAGGTCCCGATCAGGCGAAGACGGCATTCGATTATTCGGCGTTCTGGTCGAGATCGGGAATCATGAGCCTGATCGGCGAACCCGGCGGTCCGCCGATGCCTTGCCGGCCGGGACAGGGTGATCACGCCACGGCGCTAAACCTGCTCTCGGGTGCGCTGGCCGCCTTGAGGCTGCGAGATCTGACAGGCGAGGGTCAGTTTGTTGAAGTGACGTTGCAGCGCACGGGCGCCTGGACGATCGGGGCTGACCTCTCCGCGGCCTTGATCACCGAACAGCAGCCTGGACGCATTGATCGCGTCCGCCCCGGCAACCCGTTGTTCAACTCGTACGAGACCAACGATGGCCGTTGGCTGATGCTGGTGATGCCGACGGGCGATCGCTATTGGCCTTCGGCCTGCCGAGCGCTGGGTCGCGACGATCTGCTGGCTGATGATCGATATGGCGACTTGATGTCGCGGGCGGAGCATACCGAAGAGCTGACCGCGACGATCGCCGACACGATTCACTCGCGACCGCTCGACGAGTGGACTGAGCGCCTGGACGCCGAGTCTCTGACGTGGGCGCCAGTCGCCGATCTGCCCGATGTGATCGCGGATCCGCAGATGGAAGAGATGGAGGCCTGGAGCGAGCTGGAAGGCGCGCAAGGTCGCTTTCGCACATTGAACACGCCGTTTGCGATTGACGGCGCCGAAATCGGCCCGCGAAGCGTGGCTCCACAGACGGGCGAGCATACATTGGATGTGCTCCGAGACCTCGGGCTGTCGGATGACGAGGTAGCGCAGCTGGCTGCCGACGGTGTCCTGGGCTGATATCGGCTGGCAACATCGAGGGCGACAACATCAAGCGATCCGAGACGCAACCAGCGATGCAAGCGCTCATGCAACCGGAGATGCAGCTTCTGATCGGCGAGTTGCGCCGCTTCATTCGCCGCGAGATCTGGTTGCGCGAAAAGCGAATCGATCCGAGCGCCGACCGATTGCCGGACGATGTCTTCACCGAGCTGTTGGGGCGAGCTACAGAGTTTGGGCTTGGCTCGCTGATGGCGCCAAGCGGAAACAGCGTCGGCCCTGAGATCGATTTGGCCGATTCGGAGCGCCTGCGGATTGCTGAAGAGCTGTCGCAGCATCGCGCCGGAGTGCTGAATCCATCCTACGGGCTGTTCGACCCCGATCCGCCGCCGCAGCTCTATGCGGCGACAGCCGAGCAACAGGCGACGTGGCTTGCGCCTCTGATCAACCGCGAGGCGCGATGCTTCCGAGGCCTGGACGATCCGGACCTCGCCGAGCTACCGACTGATCGTGTGCGGATTCGCGCGCGCAAGCATCGTTCGGGCTGGATGCTTGACGGGACCAAGCTGTTTGTCTCTGGTGCGTCCGACGCCGACTACGGGATTGTCTACGCCAACTCCGAGTTGAGCGCTGGCCAACGCGAAGGAGTGTCCGCGATCGTGGTGGAGACCGACCGCGTCGGCTTCCAGCGCTGGCGGTCGTGGCCGACGATTGCGTTTGGTCGCGACACGATGGAGCTCAATCTCTCCGCGGTGAAGACGCCGCCATCTCATCTGCTTGGCGAGGTCGGCAACGGTCCGGCGCTCGCGAACGACCTGGTGCTGCGTCGGAGGCTGTTCACGGCGGCGCATCTCACTGGGGTGGCGTCGGCGGCGCAAGACATGTCACGCGGCGCGGTCTGGGGAAGACGCGCATTTGGCGCTCCGATCGCGATGGCAGAGGGCGCCCGCCTCACATTGGCGGATAACGAGATTGCGCTTCAGGCGTCAAGGGCGCTCTATCTCTCGGCCGCCGAACAGATGGCTGTCCTGACTCATGCAGCTCGCGTCTTCGCCACCGATGCGGCGATCGGCGTGGTGGACCGCGCGATCGGGTTGCATGGCATCGCGGGCGGCTCGGTCGACCTGCCGCTGGAACGCTGGTCCCGTGAGCTGCGATGGCTCAAGCTCAGCGACGGTGGACCTCATCAACAGCGGCTCGCGATCGCGAAACATCTGACGACGACGTTCAAGAAGTGAATCGCAAGTCTGGGCGTTGCGGATCAAGCGTCTGGCAGCGGGTCAAGGGCGCTGGCGGCGATCAACTCGAGGCCTCGTGGAGTGATCGGGGGGTTGTAGAGCGGACCGCGCACGTCCCGGTAGTAACGTTCGAGCGGCTCGGATCGGTGCAGCGAGATGCCGCCGACGAGGCGCAGGCTTCGGTCTACCACATCAACGGCGGTATCGCAGGTGTGCAACTTGGTCGCCGCCACACGCGGACCGAGCGTGGGTCGGGTGTCCTGATTGAGCTGGTCCCAGGCCGAAGCGGTCTCGTGCAGGAGCGCGCGGGCCGACATAATGCGGAGATCAATCTCACCGACCTGAGCGCGGACGGTCGCGAGGCTGCCGATCGGGCCGGGCGCGCCGGCGGGTCGGCGATGACGGGCGAATTCAACCGCGTAGTCGCGCGCCGCTTCGGCGACGCCCAGAGAAGCAGCTGCCACGAGCAACGCGAACCAGGCGAAATCACCGTGTCGCATGCCAGCCCGTGACGGGTCCTGGCGAATCAGGAACTCATCATCGCTGATCGGCACGTCCTCGTACCACACGTCGTGAGATCCGGTTGACCGCAGCCCCACCACATCCCAGGTCTCCTCAATGCGCAAGCCGGGTGAGTCGCGGTGCACCGCGACTCGGGCGAGTTGCCCCGATCCGTCCTCAATGGCGCAGTACGTGAGAAACCAGGTGAGGTCGGGTGCAAGCGTCGTAAACGACTTGCGACCGTTGATCCGCCAACGACCCGGGGAGTCTGGCGTGAGCGCGGTCTGCGGTCGACCGCCGCCTTGCGGGGAGCCGAGTTCCGGTTCGCTCGCGACCTGGTTGCAGAGCGCGCCCTGCTCAACGACCGAACGGAAGATGCGGTGGCGCAGCTGTTCGGGCCAGCTGCGATTGGCGCGCTCAGCCCCGATTGACATCAGGTGCATGCCGCAGGCGAAGGCGAGCGCCATGTCGAGCTTCGCCAGCGCGGTCTGCGCCGCTGCGAGGTCAGCCAGCGTGCACTCTCCGCCGCCGTATTCACGCGGGATCGGTGAGGCGATCCAGCCAATCTCTCGCAGCAGATCGAACGAATCGAACGGGAAGCTGGCGTCGCGGTCGTGCCGTTCCGCGTTCGCTTGCAAGACATCACGGTGAGGATTGAGCCGCTCGATCAGATCGCGACCAGCGTCGTGGGCGGGCGGCAGCGCGGACATGCGATGAGGACTCGGCCGGTTTAGAGGATATCTTTGAGCGCCTTGCGCGGGGTGGCCCGTACTTTGCCGCGCTCCTGGAACGGTTTGGCCGGAATCGTGATCGGCTCCTGCGTGCGCAGATTTCGCCCTTGACGCTCGGCGCGGGCCGGCGTTGAGGCGACTTCCAGCTTTACCAGGCCGGCGACCACGATAGAGCCAGGGCCGCCATCAGAGAGGTCCTCAAGGACGACCTCAGCCAAAGCATCAAGGACCAGGTTGACATCGCGGCTCGCAATTTCGGTTTTGGCTTCGATTGCTTTGGCAATCTCAGTTTTGGTCTTCGGCTTGTTGTCGGTCATGCTGAAGCTCCTGTGCTGCTGACTGTCCATCCGAGATGGCGTGTATCTAGTGTTATCAGCCGCCCGTTATCGCGGCAATAGCCCGCGCGACACCACACGACGTCACTCGCCGATCAGGCTGAGTTGGACGTGTTCGCTGACCAGCTTAATCGCCGTCGCCAGTTTTCGCTCGCCGACGAACTCAGAGCGTCCGTAGAGCGGGCCAAGCGCCGCGACCGCCTCGAGCGTGCTGAGCGGCGACCTGATCAGCGCGAACGATTCACGCTCGGCGCGCTGCGCCACATACGGCAACGTGGGCTCGCCGCCGCAGAGGACGAGGCAGAGCGGTTCATAGTCGAGCGCTCCCAACGCGATATCGATTCGGTCGTGGCGTGAGATGACGGTCTTGTCAGGGTACTTGCGGAAATAGTCCATGCCTTCGTGCGCACTCACCGGGCCGATGACGAGGTCGCGTGAAGCTTCGTCAAACAGGTCGTGATCGCCTGAGAGGTCACCGTTGAGCACAGGCGCCATGTCGCGAACGGTCGGCGCGGCCAAGTGACGGTCTTGCGGAATGGCCCCGATGGCGCGACCGCCCAGATCGGAGATCCGCGCGAGGGCGGCTGGTTCGCCGTGCTGCGGGACGCCATTCACCAATACGGCGTCCGGCTGGATCTGGGCAAGCGCCCGATGGATCGTGTCATCATCGGCTTCGCCGTGTTTGACGACGAGTACTCGTTGATCCACCGCAAGCCCGGGATCCGATGCCGAATCAATCCCAGCTTCAATCACGGTGTGATCGGTATCCGACGGGATTTCGGTTGCCGACAGCGCCGCGCCGCCAGATCTGACGCCATTGACTCGGCCGAACTGTGAGGCGTCGCGGGAGGCTGAGTCCGCATCCGCAAGACGGACAAGCCGGACCGTGCCGCCGGTCGCTCGCAAGGCGCTGGCCAATCCGACGGCGATGACTGATTTGCCGTCGCGCGGCAAGGTGGAGGTGACGAGAATCCGAGTCACGCGTCGCTCCGCTTCGCTGTGGGTTGTCGATAGCGTAGCCGCCAGCGATGTTTGGCGCAGCCGATGTCAGCTTGACGGATGACTCACTCGACGGTGGCGAGATGCCTAGAATGTCGTGCAGGGACGAACAGCAAGAGATGCGGTCAGCAGATGGCTGAGCGACAGGTTCGGGAATCGCCGCGCTGGCCGCCGCCGGCGCCGGACTCGCCGCGGGCCCGCCGTCGCCGACCTCCAGAGCGACACGCTCACTGGATCGACCACAGCAATCGCGCCGAGGAGCCTCGCGAAGACGCGCCTCCTCTTCTCTGGTGGGTGTTGGGAGCGTTGCTGCTGTTCGGGGTGTTCTCAGTGCTGATTCGTATGTTCCTGGTCACCTGAAGCTGAGGCTTCGGTATCTTGCTGGCAGAGGCGTCAGTTGCGGTCGTCGCGAGCTTGTACGCTCTCGAACCATGCGACGGCTGGCAACAGAAGATTGGAGCATGGTATGACCACCGAGGCGGGCGACACGCTGCTGGCAGGCATCCGAGTACTGGATCTGGCTACGCCGCGCGCTGAGATGGCCGGTCGCGTGCTGGCTGACATGGGCGCGGAAGTGATCAAGGTCGAACCTCCCCAGGGCGCAGAGGCGCGACACTTGCCACCCTTCAGTGACCAGGAACCTGAGCGATCGTTGTACTGGGCGGCGATGGGCTTCGGCAAGCGCAGCGTCGTGATCGATCTGAAGGACGAGCAGGGCCGAGCCGATTTCAGATCGCTCCTGCAAACGGCTGACGTGCTGGTCGAATCCTTTGATCCTGGCGTAATGTCGCAATGGGGGCTGGGCTATGACGATCTTGCGGGCGAGCTGCCGGAACTCATCTACGTTTCAGTGACGCCCTACGGGCAGGACGGACCGCACGCCGATCGCCCAGCAACAGATCTGACGCTGGAGGCTGCGGGCGGACTGGTCGGACTACAAGGTGACGGCGACCGCCCACCCGTCTCGGTCGGCTTTCCGCAGGCGTCGATTCACGCTGGCGTCCAGGCGGCTGCGGATACCTCGATCGCGCTGCGCGAGCGAGAGCTGTCAGGCATGGGACAGCATTTGGATGTCTCGATGCAGGCCGCCATGGTCTGGACCTTGATGAACGCGACGGGCTTTCCGCCCAATACCGGCGACGATCCACCGGGCACATGCGCCCAACGCGCAATCGGCGGCAGCAGCAGCGGCGCGGTGATGGGCGTTCACCCCTGCCTTGATGGCTACATCGTGTTCAGCATCGTGCCGGGCGGACTAGGGCTGCGTCATTCGGTCAAAGTGATGCAGTGGATTGCGGAATGCGGCGAGCTCTCTGGCGACCTGGCCGGAGTCGATATCAACGAGTGGGCAACCAGGCTCGCTCGACTGGTGACGGAAGATCAGACTGAGATGCTTCGACAGATCACCCTGGCGTCGGAGAACATGCATCAATTCGTGGCCAAGCGCACGATGGCGGAGTGCTACGCGCGCGCCGTCTCGGACGGCTTCATGATGGCGCCGCTGTATACGGTCCAGGACATCGCGAACGACCAACATTTGGCGGCCCGCGACTATTGGGTAGAGATTGAGGGAAAACGCTATCCAGGAGCCTTTGCCAAGCTCTCGGAAACGCCCTTGCGACTCACGCGCGCGGCGCCAAGTCTGGGCCAGGATCAGGAGCTGCTCGCTGAGCCAGGTCGCAGCGCCGCTGCGGCAACCCGACGTCCGCGATCGACGAATGGAGTGCGCTCCGAGAGCGGCGGGGCGTTCGCCGGCGTGAAGATTGCGGACTTTGCCTGGGTTGGTGTGGGGCCGTTGATCTCCAAATCGATGGCGGATCATGGCGCCACTGTGGTTCACATCGAGTCCGCGACTCGGCCGGATGTGCTGCGTCTGGCGCCGCCGTTCAAGGACAACCAGCCCGGCATGGACCGCGCGCAATTCATGGCGAACTTCAACTCGTCGAAGTACGGCATCGCCTTGCGGCTCGATACCGAACAGGGCTTGGCCTACGCGCGCGAGATCGTTGACTGGGCGGACGTGGTCGTCGAGTCGTTCACGCCCGGTACGTTGGCCAGATTCGGGATGGACTACGCCACGCTGAGCAAGGAGCGTCCTGAGTTGATCATGCTCAGTACCTGTCTGCGAGGGCAGTCGGGTCCGGAATCGAGCTACGCCGGATTCGGCCTGCAGGGAGCGTGCCTGTCAGGATTGCATCGGATCACCGGCTGGCCGGACCGACAGCCGTCCGGGACGTGGGGCGCCTATACGGACTTCATCAATCCACGTTTCGGTTCTGGTGTGCTTGCAGCGGCCATTCGCTACCGCGACCTGACTGGCAAGGGTCAATACATCGACCTCGCCCAGACCGAGGCCGGCATCCACTTCAACGGGCCGCTGCTGTTGGACTACCTCGAAAATGGGCGAGTGGCCGAGGCGCCCGGGCACGGCTCCATGTACGCCGCACCGCATGGCGTCTTCCGAGTCGAAGGCGAGGAACGCTACGTGGCCATCGCGACTGAGACAGCTGCTCAATGGCGAGCGTTGCGCGAGGTCGCAGGATTGAGCGCCTGGTCGAACGATGCTTACGACGAGCTCTCGGCGCGGATCGCCGAGAAAGAGTCGATCGAGTCAGATCTCGCGGCTTGGTGTTTGCCGCATTCTGTGGATGCGGTAGTGGATCGATTGACGTCCGCTGGCGTTCCTGCATCACTCGTGGAGTGGCCTTCGGATCTCTATCACGACGCGCAGCTGTCGCATCGCGGATTCTTTGTCACGCTCGATCACTCGGTCATGGGCCCGACCCCGTATGACGGGTTGGTGACGCACTTTTCGGGCGGGACCGCGCGGCTGCGTCGCGCGGCGCCGGCCATCGGCGAGCACACGCATCATGTGCTCTCAGAGGTGCTGAACAAGTCGGACGAAGAGATCTATGGCGCTCTGGCGGCAGGAGCGCTGGAATAGCGCGAGCGTCGGTCGGGTATCGGCTAGCCTATGGGTTGATCCCAGCAGAGGGATCGGCTGTCAGCGGACGCGCTGTCGCGTCGCTGGGAAGGACACAACAAGATGGGTAAGCGCACGATGCGCGGCGAAGTGGCGATCATCGGTGTCGGTGAGACCACCTACTACAAACGAGGACGATCGCCAGACGCAGAATTCAAACTGGTAGTTGAGGCGATCCTGAAGGCCTCCGCCGATGCCGGGATTGACCCGCGCGAAATCGACGGATTTGCCTCATACTCCAACGACCGCAATGATCCGTCGCGGATCGCAGCGGCGCTCGATATCAAAGACTTGCGCTTCTCCAACATGGAGTGGGGCGGCGGCGGTGGCGGCGGCTCAGCCGCGTGCGCGCACGCGGCGTCAGCTGTTGCCACAGGCCTGGCCGACACCGTGGTCGTCTTCCGAGGGCTGGCGCAAGGTCAGTTCGGACGCTTCGGACAAGGCGCTCAGGTGCCGCACGTGAGGGGCGATCAGGCCTACACCGCGCCGTACGGGTTGATGTCGCCGGCGCAGTCGTTCGCCATGCGCGTGCATAAGCTGTTTCAGGATCACGGCGTCACCCAGGACACGCTGAAGGCCTGCTCGTTGGCGTCCTACCACCACGCGCAGAACAATCCGCGCGCGGTGATGTACGGCCGTCCCTTGACGCCCGAGGACTACGATCAGTCACGCTGGATCGTTGAGCCGTTCCATCTGTTCGACTGCTGCCAGGAAAACGACGGCGCGGCGGCGATGATCTTCGTGTCCGCCGATCGCGCCAAGGACTACGCGCAGACTCCGGTCTATTTCCTGGGCGGAGCGGTCGGCTCTGGTAACCGCGCCGGCTCGGGTTCGCACAACGCGACCGACTACGCCACCTCAAACTTCAAGACCGTGGCGCCTCGCATGTATGACATGGCCGAAGTCAAGCCGGAAGAGGTGGATGTCGCGCAGGTCTACGAAAACTTCACCGGTGGTGTGGTGATGAGCATCATCGAGCATGGTCTGACCAGCTACGAAGAGGCGAATGACTTCATCACCTTCGAGAATCTGACGGCGCCCAGCGGGCGGATGCCGATCAATACCAGTGGCGGCAATCTGGCCGAGTGTTACATGCACGGACTGGAGCTGAACATCGAAGCCGTGCGTCAGGTACGCGGACAATCTTGCAATCAGGTACCCGACGTCAACGTGTCGTTGGTCGCGTCCGGCCCGATGGTGACACCGGTATCGGACATGATCGTGGGATCAGAGGCGGTGCTCTAATGGCGAACCCAGGAGCCTACTACTTGGGCGAGGGTCTGCCTGCCCCAGCCCCGGCGATCGATGGTCTGGACACGGAGTATTGGGAAGCGCTGAAGCGTCACGAACTGCTCGTGCAGCAATGCAACAGTTGCGACCGACCGCAATTTGGGCCGGAATGGGTGTGCCATCGCTGCCACTCATTCGATCTCGGCTGGCGAGAGATTTCCGGCAAGGGCCGCATCTTTTCGTGGGAACGGGTGTGGCATCCAGTGCATCCGGCACTTCAGGACTCCTGTCCGTACGTCGTCGTTCTCGTTGAAATTCCAGAAGCCGAAAACGTCCGCATGGTTGGGAATCTGATCGGCGATCCGATGCAGACAGTCACGATTGGCGCGGAGGTTGAGGCCGTGTTCGAAGATCACGAAGGCGACGATCCCTACACGCTGCTGCAATGGCAGGTCCGCTGACCGCTCGTTGCGCTGATTGGCGGCGATGCGCCAGAGGATCGCCGAGCTCGCGGTCAGGTTGCCTAGCCAGTGTTTCGGAGGCCGGCGGCGACGCCGTTGATGCTTCTGAGGATGGCCTCAAGCGTGTCGGCGTATTCGGGATCACCTTCGGGATAGTGTCGGACTCGGTTCAGCAGCTCGACCTGCAGGAAGCTGAGCGCGTCGACATAGGGATTGCGCAGGTCGATTGACCGTTGCAGCACCGGCGTGTCGTCCAACAGTCGCTCCTGTCCCGACAGCAAGTTGACCATGCCGACGGTTCGCTGGAATTCGTCGCGGAGCTGTTTGAAAGTGTTCAGGTCGCGGTCTCCGTCGCCGAGTGTGCGGGCGTAGTGCTCGGCGACATCAAAGTCCGCTTTGGCGAGGACCATCTCGACGTTTGAGAGCAGCGTGTTGAAGAATGGCCAACGCGCGTGCATGTCCCGCAAGAGCACCTCTCCCGCATCGCCGTGTCGCGTGATGAATTGCTCAAGCGCGGCGCCGACGCCCATCCAACCCGTAATCACGTGACGGGTCTGCATCCAGGCGAAGACCCACGGAATGGCGCGCAGCGAGGTGAGTGTGGCGTCGGATCCGGGACGGAAGGTCGGCCGCGATCCAATCGCCAGATTGCCCAACATGCCAATCGGTGTGACGCGTTGGAAGTAGCTGTGCAGATCCGCGTTTTCGACCACCTGTGAGCGATAGGCCGCCTCTGCCGTCACAGCGAGTTCTTCCATTGCAGCGTGATAACGCTCACGTTCGGAATCGGGCGTGTCGTCGTGGTCGCGGTCGAAACGCTTCTGCAGAGCGGCGGCCACGGCCTGCTCCAGATTCCACGAGGCAAGCGCTGGCATACCGTAGGTGAACTGGATCATCTCACCTTGTTCGGTGTACTTGATCCCGCCTTCGGTCGTGTGCGGAGGCAGCGCGAGAATGGCATCGTGCGAAGGTCCACCGCCGCGGCTGACTGTTCCGCCGCGACCGTGAAAGAACATCAAGTCGATGCCGGCGGCGCGCGCGACCTCATGCATGGCCTCCTGGGCGCGGTACAGACCCCACAGAGACGGCAAGACGCCAGCGTCCTTTGCGGAATCGGAATAGCCGACCATGACCTCCTGGCGGTTGTCATGAGCCGCCAAGTGGCGTCGATACGGTTCGTGTGAGAAGAGCGAGCGCAGGGCGGCCGGCGCGCGGTTGAGGTCGACGACACGCTCGAAGAGCGGCGCGATCCGGATCCGTCCGCCGGGCGCGCGGAGGTTGATGTCGTTGAGTCCTGCCTGGCGGGCGATCAGCACCGGCGCGAGCACATCGTCCGCTGACTCGGACATCGACACGATGCAGGTCTGCACCGCCTCTGGTCCACAGAGTCGTTGAATCCGTCGCGCGGTGCGGAATCGGCGCAAGGTGTCGTCGTCATGCGTGGAAATGGCGTGCCCGACGGGAAAGTAGTCTCGGTCGAGTTCGCTCGCCAGAAAGGCTTCGCGCTGCTCCTTGTTGAGCTCCAGATAGCTGCCGCCGGGCGGCTGAATGTCGAGCGCCTTCAGGACGGCGTCAGCAGCCGAGTGAAATCGACTGGCGTGATCGCGAATGTCCAGAGTCGCGAGATGGAAGCCAAACCCGCGAGCGCGATCGATCAACGGTTGAATGACGGTGTCCGCGCCGGCCTCTGCGCCGTGCCCGCGCAGACTCTCGGCAATGATCTCGAGGTCCTCGACATAATCCTGGTGTGATGAATAGGGGATGCCTTCGGGCTCATCGAATCGGTCGGCAGACTCGCTGATGTTGGCTGCTCGTGAGTCGAGCAAACCCTGATCGGCATACAACGTTGCTTCGAGTCGGGCGGCCATGTAGCGAGTTTTGAGACGATAGCGCTCAGCCTCGTTGCGCGGCGCGAGGCGCTCCGCGACGCGCGGCATGCGACGCTCGTCGCGCTGCAATGACGCCGTCAGGCGCGAGGAGGCTGACACGCGTCTCGCAGAGTGCAAGAGCAGGCTGTCGACTGAACGCACGGCGCTGAGGTGCAGGCGCAGGACGCGAGCGCGCATCGTCAGCGCGGTCTGCCAGGTGAGGTCAGGGGTCACGTTCGGGTTGCCGTCGGCATCGCCTCCCATCCACGAGCCAAGCACGACAGGCGCGGGAGCGGCCGCTGCGCTGAGGCCCGTGGCGCGCCGAAAGCGTTTGGTCACGTTGGGCACGGCATCCCACAGCGTCGTTTCGAAGGTGCGCAGGAGGAGGCGAGATTCCTCGAGCACTGTCGGACGCCGATAGCGAAGGTGATCCGCCTGCCAAAGCCCTTCAATATGGGTTCGCAGCGTGTCGTCAATCTCCTCAACCTCGGACGGAATCGCATGCTCTCGGGCGATCAGCAGACGGTTCAGGTCCTGCAGCGTGCCGAGCATTGTGAGCCGTTGCGACTCCGTGGGATGCGCTGTGAAGACAGGCTGCAAGTGCAGGCCAGCGGCTTGATCACGAATCATGTCCTCGCTGAAGCCGCGAGCAATCAGCTGTTCGACGATCGCGGCAACGGACCGAGGCGCCGGCTCGCTGTCGACTGAACGGAGTCGCCGGCGGCGAATGCGGTGTGTTTCCTCGGCCGTATTGGTCAGCAGGAAGTAGGTCAGAAAGGCGTTACCCACCTCTGCCGCGAGCCAGAGTGGCCAGTTCTGCACCAGTTGCACGATCTCCGCCGTGAGCTGTGGTTCCGGTTCCTGTCGGATTCCGCGTCGACGCTGCGTCAGAGAACGCAGCGCTTCAACCGCGTGGAATATTTCTTCGCCGTCCACTTCGCGGATGACGTTGCCAAGCATGGAGCTCAGCAGTCGCACATCCGCTGCGAGCGGGGCGTCAACGAGGCGCCGATCCTGATTGGCTGCTTGCGCCGCTTCGACAGTGGTGCGGACGTTTGCTCCTGCATGCTCTGTCACGGCGACCTCCGTTGCAGCGTGTGTTTCCGTCGCTGCTTACGATGATCACAGAGTATCGAGGAAGGATGCAGCATGAGCGATCAGTCGAATCATCAGTTGGTGGCGCCGTACGGTTCCTGGCAATCTCCGATCGCAACGGAGATGCTGACCGCAGGCGCGTTGCGATTCGATGAGCTGGATGTCGACGGCGACAGCCTGTACTGGGTCGAGTCACGTCCCGACGAACAAGGTCGCTATGCGGCGATGCGCTGCTCGGCCGACGGCGAGATCAGCGAAGTGACCACGGCGGACTACAGCGCGCGGACGTTGGTGCATGAGTATGGCGGCGGGTCGCTCGCCATCGCTGCCGGTGTGGCCTACTTCTCGAACTTCGCGGACCAACGCCTGTACCGCCGATCGGTGGATGGCAGCGATGAGCCCGTGCCGCTGACGCCAGAGATCGACGCCCGGTTTGCCGATGCGGTTGTCGATGTTGAGCGGGGACGGCTGATCTGCGTGATGGAAGATCACCGACGCGCCGGTCTGGAGGCAGAGAACGTCCTGGTGTCGGTGCCACTCGACGAACGTGGCGTGGTGTCGGAACACGTGACGCGTCTGCATGAAGGGTTTGACTTCTGTTCGTCGCCGCGCCTCAGCCCAGATGGGCGTCGTTTGGCCTGGATCTGCTGGAATCATCCCAACATGCCCTGGGATGCAACCGAATTATGGTTGGCTGAGGTCGCGACCGATGGACGGTTGCTCTCACCGAGGCGGATCGCCGGTGACGCATCGGGCGATGTCTCGATCACTGAGCCCAACTGGGGGACTGATGGCACGCTCTACTGCGTCTCGGACGCGTCGGGCTGGTGGAATCTGCAGCGCTGGGACGGCGAGGCGTTGAGGCCGCTGCTGACGATGGAAGCTGAATTCAGCAGGCCGCAGTGGGAGTTCTCGATGTCGAGCTATGCAGTGCTTGATGACAGCAGGCTGGTTGCGCAATACGGCAATGCGGAAGGCCATCGATTGGGCGTGATCGATGTCGAAACCGGCGAGCTTCGGGAGATCGAGACGCCGTTCAACACCTTCGGATTCTTTACGGCCGCATGGAATGGACGGGCGGTATGCGCGGCGGCATCGGCGGAAGTTGGAGAGGCGATTGTTGCGATCGATGTCGAAACTGGCGATGTCGAGACGCTACGCGCCTCAAGCAGCGCCGAGCTTGACGCTGCATACATCTCAGAGGCGGAGGCGATTGCCTATCCCACATCCGGCGGTCGGACGGCGTATGCGTACTACTACGCGCCAACGAATCCCGACTTCAGGGCTCCGGCGAATGAGTCGCCGCCGCTCGTGACTTTCATTCATGGAGGCCCCACCAGTTCGACTGATCCAGGCTTCCGCCTGTCGATTCAGTACTGGACCACGCGAGGCTTCGCCGTCGTTGACGTGAACTACGGAGGCTCAACGGGCTACGGGACGGCGTATCGACGCGCGCTGAACGCCAACTGGGGCATCGTGGATCGCGAGGACTGTGAGGCGGCGGCGCAGTTTCTGGTGCGGCGCGGAGAGGTGGATGGATCACGTCTCGCCATCCGAGGCGGATCCGCCGGCGGTTACACGACGCTGAGCGCCCTGACCTTCGGTGATGTGTTCACCGCTGGGGCGTCGTACTACGGAGTCACAGATGCGGCGGCGTTAGCGGAAGATACGCACAAATTTGAGTCACGATACCTGGATTCGCTGATCGGACCGTATCCGGAACGCGCCGAACTCTACGAGCAGCGCTCGCCGATTCACGCAGTTGACCGCTTGTCGTGTCCGATCATCTTCCTGCAAGGACTTGAAGACAAGATCGTGCCGCCGAATCAGGCGGAACGGATGGTGAACGCGTTACGTGATAAGGGGCTGCCGGTGGCCTACATCACGTTTGAAGGCGAGCAGCACGGCTTCCGTCAAGCGGAGAACATTCAGCGGGCAACCGAAGCAGAGCTGGACTTCTACGGTCGGATATTCGGTTTTACGCCTGCCGGCGCCTTGACCCCGGTCAAGATTGAGAATCTGTAAATGCCAGAAATCCACGATCTCTCCGCGCTCCAGCTTCGCGCTGCGTATGCGTCACGGCAGTTGTCGCCGGTGGAAGCATTGGACGCGATTCTTGCGCGCGTCGATGCGCTCGAACCTTCGATCCATGCCTTCATCAGACAGACACGGGAATCAGCGTTGTCCCAGGCGCGAGCGGCCGAGTCCGCCTGGTCGCGATCGGAAACCAAGGATCTGCCCGTGTTGACGGGCATTCCGGTCACGCTGAAAGACCTGGTTGATATCGAGGGCGTACCGACGACGATGGGATCTCTGGTCAGCTCCTCTGAACCGGCGGCGCAGGATGAGTTGTTCGTCGAACGATTGCGTCGTGCGGGAGCCGTGTTCCTTGGCAAGACCAACACGTCGGAGTTCGGGCTGGCGGCGCAGACGATGAATCGTCTCGGTCCGGCGACATCCAATCCGTGGCATCTGTCGAGAACCGCTGGCGGCTCAAGCGGTGGAGCGGCTGCGGCCTGCGCGGCGGGATTCGGGCCGCTGCATTACGGCACGGATGGCGGCGGCTCCGTCCGAGTACCGGCTGCTTACTGCGGAGTGATCGGTGTCAAGCCGACCGGCCGCCGCGTCCCGCGACGACGGCGCGGCGCGGGGATGTCCCAGATTTCCACAGATGGCATCCTGTCCCGCTCAGTTGCGGACGCCGCACTCGGCCTGAGCGTGATCGCCGACTCCGACCGCCGTGATCCAGCGACGTACCGAGGGCCGAAGATCGATTACTCCGCAGCTGCGTCGCCTACGTCGCTTGACGGGTTGCGGGTGGCCTGGACGACTGATCTCGCGGGGCAGACCGCATGCGAGGTAGAGATTGCCGAGCAGGTTGAGCGCGCGGCGAGGTGTCTCGCTGCCGCAGGCGCGACCGTGATCGCGCGTTCGCCGCAGATCGAGGATCCGCTGTCCATCTTCCCGATCCTGTCAGCTGTGGGCGCAGCAGCGAACTACGGAGACCTCTGCGAGGGCCGCGAAGATGAGCTGTCAGACTACACGCGCGGCAGTCTGCGTCGCGGCAAGAGGTTGACGGGCGTTCAGGTCGCTGAAGCCTACGCAGGTTTGGATCGTTTGCGGAGGCAGATGGACGCGTGGTTTGAAGATGTTGACGTGTTGCTGACGCCAACATCCGCGATCGCGGCGCATTCACATGGCGCGCGCATTGACGAGATTGCGGGACAGTCGGTGAATCCGTGGATGATTTCGATCATGTACACGCCGTTGGCCAATCTGATTCAAGCGCCTGCGATCGCATTACCGTCGGGATGCAATGCAGACGGTCTGCCCATCTCCGTGCAAGTGATGGCGCGCGAAGGGAACGATGCCACGGTGTTGCGTTGCGCGGCGTCGCTGGAAGCAGCCGGATTTGCCGTTACTCGTCTAGCACCAGCGTGACTGGGGCATGGTCGGATGGCTTATCGTCGTCAAGCTCCAATTGCCGCTCCTCGATGTCGATCTCCACTGCGCTCACGCGCTCGATCAGCGGCTGGCTGATCAGGTGGTGGTCAATGCGAAGGCCTTTGTCTTGTTGGACGGCGCCAGCCCGATAGTCCCACCATGTATAGATATCGTCCGACTGGTCGATCTGCCGAAGCGCGTCGGTCAGCCCCCAACTGATGAGCGCGTTAAGCCGCTGGCGCTCAGGGGTTGAGCAAAGAATCCTTTCATGCCAGGCGCGAGGGTCATGGACGTCGCGGTCGTCAAAGGTGATGTTGTAGTCGCCGGTGAGAACGAGAGCGTCGGATTGCTGATGGCTGTCAAGCCAGGCTCGCAGATGGTCAAACCACTGGAGCTTGTAACGATACATGTCGTGGCCGACGCTGCGACCATTGGGACAGTACAGGCTGACGACTCGGATGCCGTTGATTTCAGCGGCGATGCCGCGCGACTGATCGTCTTCTGGCCAGGGTACGGCGGTCTCGACGTGATCGGGATAGTCAAGCGAGAGGATAGCCACGCCGTTGTAACTCTTCTGGCCGTGCAAGACCACTTGGTAGCCGAGCGCGTCGAATCCATCGAAGGGGAACTGCTCCTCCGTACATTTGAGCTCTTGCAAGCAGAGGACGTCCGGCTGATGCTGATCGAGCCAGTTGAGGACGCGATTTTCGCGCGCGCGGATTGAGTTGACGTTCCAGGTGGCAATGCGCATGCGCGACTCCTCAGGCGCTGAGTTGACGGATGTGATGAAAGACGACGCCAGCGGCGACATTGACGTTGAGTGATTCGATCGAGTCTGAGATCGGGACCGCGACTCGATGATCGATGAGCTCGGCCAGGGACAGATCGACACCGGCGCCCTCGTTGCCGAAGATCCAGGCGGCGCGGTCGGGGATGCTGAAGTGTTGCAGCGACACTCCGGCTTGGTCAGCGGCGATGACCGATGCGCCTTGATCTCGGACCGTGCGAAGGTCCGCGGCCAGGTCGAGCGAACGCGCGACCGGAATCTGGAAGAAGGCGCCGGCAGAGGCTCGGAGTGTACGCGGATGGGTCGGGTCAGCGCTCGCGGGTCCGACGATCACCGCGCTGAGCTTGAATGCGGCCGCCGAGCGAATGATCCCGCCGACATTGCCAGGGTTCTGAATCGAGTCCAGCGCGGCGACGTGCCAGTGGTCGCCGACGGGCGATTCAAACTCGGCAAGATCGTCTCGGACGAGGGCGAAGTGCCCCTGCGGCGTGCGCGTGTCGGAGAGACGCTCAGCGTCGGCGCGGCTGATCCCGATGACCGGTGGTCCTGCGTCCAGCCAATCGCTCGGGCTGACGCTGAGCAGCTCCGTGATGGGAACGTTGGCGGCCAGGGCGTCGCGCACGAGCTTGCTGCCATCCAGCAGAAAGCTGCGCTGTTCGCGACGCCCTTTCGCGGTGCGTAGCTGTCGCAGAAGCTTCAGCCGCGCTCGGCTGAGCCGTTCGACCGATTCTGGTTGACTCATGCCGGTCGGCGCAAGTCAGTGATCTCGATCTCGCGCTGTTCGGGTGCGCCTAGCCGCCGTTGAACTCTGCCTTCACCCCTGCGTAGCGATCGAGTAACGGGAAGACCTGATCGGCTGGGGCGGCGGGCAGACCGAAGATGATGCGCTGGAAGCCCACCTCGATCAGATCGGTGACCATCTGCGGGTCGGGGCCGACACCGAAAATGCTGCACTGGATCGTGTCAAAGTCGCGTTCGCCGCGATCGGCGGCGGCTTTGAGCTGCTCCATATCTGCACGCAAGTCGCCACGTCCGGCGATCGGCAGCCAACCGTCGCAGTAGTCCACGACGCGGTCGAAGGCCCATTTGGACTGAGCGCCGAGCAGGATTGGCGGTCCGCTGGGTTGTGCTGGCTTGGGGTAGCTCCAGACGGGGTCGAAATCGACGAACTCGCCGTGAAACTCCGGTTCGTCCTGTGTCCACAGCTCACGCCAGGCGAGGACGATTTCCCGCGTGACGGGCCATCGGTCCTTGAAGTTCCAGCCGTGGTTCTCGAGCTCTTCGGCGTTCCAGCCGGCCCCGATGCCGAGGATGAGTCGGCCATTGGAGATCATGTCGAGAGAGGCAGCGGACTTGGCCGAGACGATCACGTCGTGCTCTGGCACGAGCAAGATGCCGGTGCCGACCTTCAGCTGCTCGGTCGCCGCGGCGGCAGCCATGAGGGAGACGAATGGATCGTGAGTGTGCCAGTATTCCTGCGGCAGGTCGCCGCCGCCTGGCCAGGGCGACTTGCGAGAAGTGGGAATGTGGGTGTGCTCCGGGAACCAGAGCGATTCGAAGCCTCGAGCCTCGACCTCGCGGGCAAGCTCAGGCGGCTGGACTGCATAGTCTGTCGGAAACATGGATACGCCGAAGTCGGTCATCTGTGGTCCAATCTGTGTTGATGACGTTCAGCTTGAGCATATCGGTTGACGCTATCTTCGCGGTATTGCCCTATTGCCGCATTGCCGGTCCGAGTGAGGAGTTCGAGGAGTTCCAATGCCGAGTCACCATGAGCGCTATCCCAGTCCGAGTCGAGATGAGATCATGCGCAACTACAGGGAGCGCCGCAACTGGGGTCGCTGGGGCGAGGACGACTCGGTCGGCGCGATCAATCTGATCACGGCGGAGAAGCGGTTGGCGGCGATCTCGTCGGTGCGGAGTGGTCGCACGGTGTCGCTCTCGCGTCCGTATCCGAAGGATCCGTCTGCGATCAATCCCACGCCGGCCCAGCATTTCATGCGAACCATGTCACGCGGCGACGGAACAGACGGCGCCGTGGTCGATTACTACGGCTTTATCTATCACGGTCATACGTTCACTCACATTGACGCGCTCTGTCACATTTGGGACGCCGATGGACTCTGGCAAGGCAGAGATCCGGCCGAGGTGATTGACTCGGCGCGCGGCGCCACGTTTGCCGATGTCACGGCGTGGCGAGAGGGAATCTTCACGCGCGCCGTGCTGTTGGATGTGCCAACGTTTCGCGGGGAGCCATACGTCACGTTCGACCGGCCCGTGATGGGAGACGAACTACGCGACATCGCGGATGCGCAAGGCGTATCGGTGGAGCCGGGCGACGCGCTCCTGGTGTATTCGGGTCGCGAGGCGTATCAAGCCGACCATCCGCAGGATTTCTTCGGCCAACCGCCATCGCCGGGACTGCACGCATCCACGAGTATCTACATTCGCGATCAGGATGTGTCGCTGCTGGGCTGGGACATGATGGATCATCGACCGTGCGAGTACGGCCTGTCATGGTCGGTGCACGGAGTGATCTACAGCTTCGGGGTGGCGCTGCTGGACAATGCCTTACTGCAGCCACTGGCGGAGGCTTGCGCCGAGGAAGGCCGTTACGAAATGCTGCTCTGCGTGTTGCCGCTCAATATTCAGGGCGGGACAGGATCGCCCGTCAATCCGATCGCGGTGTTCTAGTTGGAGACGTGCGCCCTAGATCGTGAGGCCGCCGAGTCCGAGCAGACCGCGGGCGTGCTCGATCTCGCCAACGTGTCGATAGCCGTGGTAGAGGAGCATACCGGTCAGCGCTTGCCAGAGCGTCATCGGCGGGGTTGGGCGGATCACGATTTCGTCGCCAAGCATGGATTCGTCCAGAGTCGCCACCCACGCGCTCGTAGATTGCCAGACTTGCTGTTGATATTGCAGCCAAGCGTCAACGTCGGTGAGCAGCACGGCGTCGGCTTGTGCTTTGCTCATGCCGGTGCCCTGCGATGTCCGGTGCAGGTCGAAGTGCTCGTCCCAACCACCGTTGAGCCAGGCGGTCGGTTGCCGTTGCGCGACCCAGTTGACGATGTTGTCTTCGGTTCGGACATAGTGCCAGAGCGAGAAGAACGCGCTCACGCCTTGCTCGGCCGGTCGAGCGTTCCACTGCTCGGCGGACATGTCCGGGATGGCGCGATCGAGCATGCCGTGCATGCCATCAAGACCCTCCTGGACGACTTCGAGTTGGGTACGTGACATCGGCGGCTCCAATGGTTGGTCGTTCAACTATCGCGATCATATGCTGAGTTGAAAGCTTGGAGGCGAGTATGGCAAATCGGGTAGCGGCGGACGAGTACCAGGAGATGCTGCGTCATGGGACGATGTCGGTCGGTTTGTACACACCCCAAGAGGCAGACAAGCAGTCGCCGCACGATCAGGACGAGGTGTACATCGTGGCCTCCGGCAGCGGCGTGTTCGCGTTAGGCGACCAGCGCTACACATGTACTCGAGGAGATACGTTCTTCGTCGGCGCGGGAGCGCGGCATCGGTTCGAGGAGTTTAGCGACGATCTCGCGGTCTGGGTGGTGTTCTACGGACCGTCCGGCGGTGAGCACGCCAACGATGTCGGCTAGCGCGTCCCATCCGCAAGATCTGGCGGCGCCTCGCGCCCTCGGTTGGGACCGTAGTGTGGCCTTGCCGATTACCGTTTCAGCTTCAGCGCCGCGACCGCGATAGCCGCTGGCATGGCCGCGATACTTGCGGTTCATGCCTCAGTTGTCGAGTAATCGTCAGGTCGGGCTTCTTGATGACGCGCAGACCTGGAGCGCAAGCGATATTGAGCTTCTCAGGTAGGAGCTGCAAGCTCCGAGTGGCAGCCAGGTCGCTGCGTGGTACCGACGGTGTTGAATTGCTCGGCGCCGGTTCCTCGGCGCAGTCCCTCGCCGCAGTCATGCTGACCAATTTCAAGGGCGTTAGTAGACGCCGCCGAGTTTCTCGTGGTCCCAGCTGTAGATGCGCGTCGGGTTGATGCGGATGACGGCGCGCTTGGCGGCTTGATTGCGGCGCTGCTCGTTGTCCATCGGGAGCGTTGATGGACCGCTGGCGTTTGGATTGCGCTTCATTCCGGTCGCGTCCTGGACGGCCATCACGAGTTCCGGGTCGCCTTCCACCACGTCGGCTTGACCTTCGATGACGAGCCCTTTGATCTTCGAGTATTCGGTGCCGGATTCGAGCATCACGGTGATGCGGGGATCACGCTTGAGGTTGAGTACTTTCTGAGCTTTGCCGTAGGTGGTGAAATGGATCTTGCCGTCGATTACGCCGTACCACATGGCCACGAGGTGCGGGAAGCCGTTGTGACCGTTGGAGGCGACCTGGAGGGTCCAGCCGGTTTCGATGAACTCTTGCTGCTCGTCGTCGGTCATCGCGATCATGTTGCGTCGGCTGGGCATGGTCGATTCTTTCGTTGATGTCTTCGCGGGTGAGGTTGCTGAGGCTGCTGAATCGCAGTCTAGCTAGAGGGGCGAGTCATTTCTTCCGGTCGGACCCATTGAGAGAACTGCTCTTCGGTGAGCAGACCGAGCTCGAGGCCTGCGGAGAGCAATGTTCCGTTGTCAGCGTGAGCCTTCTTCGCGATGGCGGCGGCGCTGTCGTAACCGATGTGCGGATTGAGGGCGGTCACGAGCATCAGGGACGAGCGCATCAGCTCGTCGATTCGCTGAGTATTGGGCTCCGTACCGACGATGCAGTTGTCGGTGAATGAAACGGAGGCGTCGCCGAGCAGCTTGATGCTCTGCAGATTGTTGAAAGCCATGACGGGTTTGAAGACGTTGAGCTCGAAGTGTCCGTTGGCGCCGCCGACCGAGACCGAGACGGCGTTGCCCATGACCTGAGCGCAGACCATGGTGAGCGCCTCAGATTGTGTGGGGTTGACTTTGCCAGGCATGATCGATGAGCCGGGTTCATTGGCGGGCAGGTTGAGCTCGCCAAGTCCGGCCCGAGGACCGGAGCCGAGCATGCGCACGTCGTTGGCGATCTTCATCAGCGAAACGGCGATCGTATTGAGTATGCCAGCCAGTTCCACTTGAGCGTCGTGCGCGGCGAGCGCTTCAAACTTGTTGGGAGCGCTGATAAAGGGCAGCTCGGTTAGTGTGGCAATCTCGGCCGCGACGCGGTCGGCGTAGTCTGGATGTGAATTGATCCCGGTGCCAACTGCCGTGCCGCCCAGCGCCAATTCGTAGAGACGCGGCAAGGTTTGCTCGGCGCGTCGGATGCCGTAGGCGACCTGTTGCACATAGCCGCTGAACTCCTGGCCGAGCGTGAGCGGTACGGCATCCATGAAGTGGGTGCGGCCGATCTTGACGATCTCCGACCATGCCTCTGATTTGGCTTGCAGCGCGTCGTGCAGATGTTGGAGGCTGGGGATGAGGTGGTGAACGGTCTGTTCGGCAGTGGCGATCGCCATGGCGCCCGGAAAGACGTCGTTCGACGACTGCGACATGTTGACATGGTCATTCGGGTGAACTGGCGACTTTGAACCCATCTCGCCACCGAGCAGCTCGATTGCGCGGTTCGAGATGACTTCGTTGGCGTTCATGTTGGACTGGGTGCCGGAGCCGGTCTGCCAAACGACGAGCGGGAAGTGCTCGTCGAGTTCACCAGCGATGACCTGTTGGCCCGCTGCGCGAATCGCGTCGGCGACTTCAGCGTCGAGTTTGCCCAAGGACTGGTTGGCGCTCGCGGACGCGTGCTTGATGATGCCCATCGCGCGGAGAATCGAGCGCGGCATCCGTTCGCCGCCGATTTTGAAGTTCTCGAGCGAGCGTTGAGTTTGCGCGCCCCAATAACGGTCCGCGGGCACCTCGATGCTGCCCATCGTGTCGGATTCGATACGGATGTCGGTCATGTCAGAGTCCTCGGCAGGTGAAGCAGTCGGCGTAGAAGCTAGGCATTGGCCAGGCGAGCGATGTCGTCAACGAGTCCCTGCACGGCATCGGCAGAGTGCTTGAGCTGCGCCTGTTCCGTGTCGTTCAGTTCGATCTCGAGAATCTGCTCAATGCCGTTCTGTCCGAGCACAACGGGAACGCCGATGAACAGTCCATCAATGCCGTACTGACCCTCAAGCAGGGCAGCGCAAGGGAGGATGCGGCGCTTGTTGAGGGCGATCGCGTCTACCATCTGGGCGACAGCGGCCGAGGGAGCGTAGAAGGCGGAGCCGGTCTTGAGCAGGTTGACGATTTCAGCGCCACCGTCGCGGGTGCGCTGGATGATCTGGTCGATCTGTTCCTGCGGCAACAGGTTGGCGATGGGAATGCCTGCCGCGGTCGTGTAGGAGGCGAGCGGAACCATCGTGTCGCCGTGTCCACCGAGCACGAAGGCGTTGATGTCTTCGACCGAGATGTTGACGGCTTCAGCGACGAAGGAACGATAGCGTGCAGTGTCGAGAATGCCGGCCATGCCGACGACGCGCGAACTGGGGATGCCAGCAGCGTCGAAGGCGACGTGACACATGGCGTCGAGCGGGTTCGAGACGACGACGATGATGGCATCTGGTGACTCAGCAATGGCTGCGCGCGCGACTGAGTCAACGATGCCCATGTTGATCTGCAACAGGTCGTCACGCGACATACCAGGCTTGCGAGCCACCCCGGAGGTGATCACGATGATGTCGGAGTTGGCGGTGGGCGCATAATCGGTTGCGCCGGTGATGGCGGAATCAATGCCGGTTACAGGAGACGCTTCGTACATGTCGAGCGCCTTGCCCTGGGGCAGACCGTCAACAATGTCAACGAGGACGACATCGGCGTAGCCACGCTCGGCGAGTCGCTGGGCGGTGGTAGCGCCGACATTGCCAGCGCCGACGACAGTCACTTTGGTTCGCATCGTGTTTGAGCCCTTCTGAAATGTTGTGGAGATGTCAGTGTGAGTTGGCGGTTGCTGTGCAAGACGCGGACACGCAGTCAGGCGCATCGGCAACGCCTACATATAGATACTTGATGAGATCGTTAGGCTCAGTTGCCTCAGTATCAGACGACTGAGGACGCTTCGGCGGGCATTGTGAGCGTGCGGGCGAGCGATCGGTGGGGTCTCTGTGTCGTGTGACCTATCGAGCGGCGGCAATCTTGTTCAGGGCGCTGCCGGCCTGGAACCAGGTGATTTGCTCGTCGGTGAAGGTGTGATTGACCGGTACCTCGTTCGATCCGCCGTCTGCGTGATCGATGCGAAGGGTTAACGATCGTCCCGGAGCGAAATCGGCGAGTCCGAGCACGCTGAGTCGGTCGCGTTCACCGACGAGGTCGTAGTGCGCTGGGTCGCTGAAGGTGAGCGCGAGAATGCCCTGTTTTTTTAGATTGGTCTCGGCGATTCGGGCGAAGGAGCGCGCGATGACGACGTAGCCGCCGGAGTGGCGGATCTCCATGGAAGCGTGCTCGCGGCTGGAACCCTCGCCATAGTTCTCATCGCCGACGGCCGCCCAGCGGATACCGGCATCTCGATAGATGCCGGCGACAGCGCTGATTGACTCGTCGGGCTGGTTGCTGATCTGGTTGAGCGTGGCGCCCGTGCGGCCCGTGAAGGCGTTCACGCCGCCGCTGAAGAGATTGCCGGAGATGTTCTCCAGGTGTCCGCGGAACCGCAGCCACGATCCAGCGGGCGAGATGTGATCGGTCGTGGTTTTGCCCTGCGTCTTGAGCAGGAGAGTGAGGTCGGTGTAGTCGGCGCCGTCCCAGGGATTGAATGGCGTGAGCCGCTGCAGACGGTCGCTCTCAGGACTAATGATCACGTCAATGCCGCTGCCATCGGCAGGCGGCGCGATGTAACCCTCATCACCGACGTCGAAGCCGTCGGCGGGTAGCTCGTCGCCGCTGGGCGGTTGGAAGCGAAAGTCGCCGCCGACGGTGGCGATGGTGTCGGAGCGTGGGTCGAATCCCATCTCGCCCGCGAAGGCGGTAGCCACGACGAGCTCGGGCGAGCCGATGAATGCGAGCGTGTTGCGGTTGGCGTCGTTGCGGCCGGGGAAGTTGCGATTGAAGGAGGTGACGATCGTATTTTGCTCGTCGCCCTGAATATCTTCGCGCCGCCACTGTCCGATGCAGGGACCGCAGGCGTTGGCGAGGACGGTGGCGCCAGCCGATTCGAATGCGTCGATCTGGCCGTCGCGCTGAGTGGTCGCGCGGATCTGCTCTGAACCTGGCGTGACCAGCAACGGTGCGCGTAGTTCGAGGCCAGCGGCGGCGGCCTGCCGCGCAATATTCGCGGCACGGCTCATGTCTTCGTAGGAAGAGTTGGTGCATGACCCGATTAAGGCATTGCTGACATTGAGCGGATAATCCTGGGACTCCATGAAGTCGCGCACGTCGGAGACGGTGTTGCGCAGGTCAGGAGTGTGCGGCCCAACCCAGGCCGGCTCCAACTCGCTGAGATTGATCTCGATCACTCGGTCAAAGATCTCGTGACGCGCGCCTTCGACGCCATCGTCGGCGCGGAGGTGTTCGGCATTGGCCTCGGCCAGGTCGGCGATCGATGCCCGACTCGTGCTGCGCAGGTAGTCGGCGGTGCGCTGGTCGAATGGAAAGAGCGACGTCGTGGCGCCGATTTCAGCGCCCATGTTGGTCACGGTGCCTCGTCCGGTGGCGCTCATCGAATCGAGTCCTGGTCCGAAGTACTCGACGATCGCGCCCGTACCGCCCTTGACGGTGAGGACATCGGCGACTCGCAGGATGACGTCTTTGGGAGAGGTCCAGCCATCGAGTTCACCGGTCAGGTAGACACCGATCAGTTGAGGCATCGTGACGCCCCAACCGAGGCCGGCCATGACATCGACCGCATCGGCGCCTCCGACGCCGATCGCGATCATGCCCATCCCGCCGGCGTTGGGCGTATGGGAGTCGGTGCCGATCATCATGCCGCCGGGAAAGGCGTAGTTCTCGAACACGACCTGGTGAATGATGCCGGAACCAGGCTTCCAGAAGCCGGCGCCGTAGCGGGCGGCTGCGGTGCGGAGGAAGTCGTAGACCTCCTCATTTTCCGAGATGGCAACCTGGAGATCGGAGTCAGCGCCGATGCGCGCCTGGATCAGGTGGTCGCAATGGACGGTCGTCGGAACGGTGACCTGTCGCAGGCCTGCGAGCTCAAACTGGAGTAACGCCATCTGCGCGGTCGCGTCTTGTAGAGCGACCCGATCTGGTTGCAGCGCGGCATGATCAGTCCCGCGTTCGAGCGGCTGATTGCGCGGATCCACGAAATGGCCGAAGAGGATCTTCTCAGCCAACGTGAGCGGACGGTCCAGGCGCTCGCGGCCGACGGCGATGCCGGTTCGCAGCTTGGCGTATGCGGCGTCGATTCGCTCAACGGCGTCTGATTCGTGGGCCATGACGGTGTCCAATCGCTGAATGGCCGCTGAAGGGCCGATGGCGGCCTTTGGAGCCTAAAGAGGAATGTTGCCGTGTTTCTTGGGTGGAGAGGTATCCACTTTGTCGGCGAGCATGTCGAGTGAACGGACGATCGCGGAACGAGTGTCAGCCGGATGGATGATGTCGTCGACGAATCCGAGTTCGGCGGCCTGATACGGGCGATAGAACTCGGCTTCGTACTCGGCGATCAGCTTGGCGCGTTCAGCGATCGGGTCTTCAGAAGCGGCGATGCGTCGGCGATGGATGATATTGACGGCGCCATCGGAACCGGTCACGGCGATCTGCGCCGTTGGCCAGGCGAGGTTGACATCGGAGCGCAGATGCTTGCTGCTCATCACGACGTAGGCGCCGCCGATCGATTTGCGCAGCGTGACGGCGACCTTGGGGACGGTCGCCTCGGCGTAGGCGTAGAGCAGCTTGGCGCCGTGCGCGATAATGCCGCCGTACTCCTGTTGGGTGCCGGGCAGGAAGCCGGGGACATCCACGAGTGTGACGATGGGAATGTTGAAACAGTCGCAGAATCGGACGAAGCGCGCGGCCTTGCGTGACGCATCGATGTCCAGGACGCCTGCGAGGCTGTCAGGGTCGTTGGCGACGATACCGACGCCGAAGCCTCCCATGTGGGCAAAGCCGATCACGATGTTGCGCGCCCACTGCGCCTGAATCTCCATAAACTGCCCGTTGTCGACGATTTCACGCACGACGCGGCGCATGTCGTAGGGGCGGGTCGAGTCGGCGGGCACTAACTCAGTGAGGTTGTCGAGCTTGCGATCGTGGGCATCGCCGGTGTCGGTCCAGCGGGCGTCTTCCATATTGTTCTGCGGGAGGAAGGTGAGGAGCTGTCGGACGCTGTTGAGGGTGGCTTCCTCGCCGGGGATGCAGAAATGCGCGACGCCGGTCTTGGTGGCGTGGGTCATGGCGCCGCCGAGTTCTTCGTGTGTGACCTCTTCGCCCGAGACGGCGCGAATGACATCCGGTCCGGTGATGTACATCTGTCCGCTGCCTTGGACCATGAAGATGAAGTCCATGATGGCGGGGGAGTAGACGCCGCCTCCAGCGGCGGGCCCGGCGCAGACTGCGATCTGCGGGACGAGTCCGGAGGACATCGTGTTTCGCAGGAAGATCTCGCCGTAGCCGCGGAGAGAGGTGACGCCTTCCTGAATGCGGGCGCCGCCGCCGTCGTTGATCGCGACGATCGGCGCGCCGACCTTCATCGAGAGGTCTTGCACCTTGACGATTTTTTCGGCTGCGGCCTCGGATACCGAGCCGCCGAAGAGCGTGAAGTCCTGGGCGTATGCGAAGACGGTGCGACCGTCAACGGTCCCATGACCGACGACCACCGAGTCACCTTCCGGGCGATTACGCTCGAGCCCGAATCCGGTACCGCGGTGCTTGACGAACGGGTCGATCTCGGTGAAGGAGCCGGTGTCGAAGAGGATGTCGAGGCGTTCGCGGGCGCTGAGCTTACCGCGATTGTGTTGACGCTCAAGCGCGGCGGGTCGCGCTTCGACTGCGTTGCTGTTGAGTCGTCGCTGGGCGACTTCTTCCAGCAGATAGTCTATGCCTCGTTGGCTGTGCTGAGAGACCATTAGTCACCTGTCTCCGTCGGGAACAGCGCCTCTGCCGCCGCATTCGCAAACTTGAGGCTACTACAGCGACCGCAGGGCGACAATAACAAGTGGCGCCTACGCGGCGCGTCAGTCAAGAGCCAAGCCATCAAGCAGGACGCTAGCCGGGCGGTTCCTCGATTTCAGATTGTTGGGATTGCTGGCCTACGTCTGCAGGCGGCGGAGGGATGATCAGCTCCTGGCCGATTTGCAGGTTGACCGCCTGACTCTCGCTGAGGCCGTTGTAGGTCATCAGGTCGCGCCAGGTGTAGCCGAAGAGCGCCGCGATCTCGGCGAGCGAATCTCCAGCTTCGACGATGTAGATCTCGCCGGGTTTTGGTTCGTCGGGATCAAGCTGCGGTTCTGCCGATGCGGTGTCTGGAGAGGCGCCACCGCAACCGCCTTCACGGATCGGGATGCGCAATTCCTCACCGATGCTGAGCTGCGAGACATCGACGATCGTGTTGAGGCGCTGGATTTCGACAAGCGTGATGCAGAATCGATCGGCGATGAACGCGAGTGTGTCGCCGGGCTGGACGACATAGATCGTCTCGGTGATGGTTTCGGATTCGATGGTGACTTCGTCACGGAAAAGATAGGGCTCTGGCAACGGATCTGGCAGCGCTTCGACGGGAATGGTCTGGCTGGTTGGGCTGGAATCGTCCGATGACGCATTTTCCGAGACGCTGTTGGCGGGCTCGCTGTTCGAGCAAGCTGCAAGCAGGAGGAGCGGCAAGATCAGCAGGAGGCCCAGTAGGTGCTTCACCGCTCTAGTTTCGCACGCAAGGAGCGGCGGGGACGATCGGGCTGCCAGCGCGCTCAAGCAGGCAAGCGAGCAAATGATGGCTGAGGGTTGAGATGTCGGAGTAGATGTCGTGATTGATCTGGTCCAGGCGGTCAAGCGGGGTGTGAATGATTGCGCCAGGCGGAAAAGGAAAGATGACGGGGATGCCGGCTTCGTCGAAACTCTGGTGGTCCGAGCCGAAGTTGGCGGAGAGTTGGCCCCGCCTGGCATCGACGCCGAGCCATTGCGCGACGTTGAGCGCCATCTCGGACAGCTCGGGCGAGACGGTCAGGAGCACCGGCGCCGTGCCGTCACCGATCGCGTCGAGGTTGAGCATCGCGGTCACGGAACCGAGTTCGCCGCGACTCGTCAGCATGCGGACGTATGCTCTCGATCCGACGAGTCCAACTTCTTCCGCTCCGAAGGCCGCAAAACAGATGTGTGCCGCTGCGGGGTGATCGGCCCACGACTCGGCGAGCGCGAGCGTCAGTGCCGTGCCAGAAGCGTTGTCGTTGGCTCCGTCCACGGTTGGGACGGTGTCGTAGTGTCCGCCAACGACGACGCGGCAGACGCCATCGGCTTTGCGCGCAATGACGTTCTGAGACGTACCGACGGCTGGCGGCAGCGGTTGGATGGCGGCGATATCGCCGATGGCGTTGCGGATGGTCGCTGCATCATCGAAGCTTGCGAGCATGATCGGAATGTCGAAGGTGTCCGCGCCCAGCGTGCCGGTGAGGGAGCCGGTTGCAGAGGTATTGAGGATGATCAGCGCCGTTGCGCCGGCCGCTTGGGCGTTGGCGGCCTTGACGCGAAACTCCAGCAGGCCGCGGTCAACGACCGCGATCCGCCCATTGACGTCAACGGTTGCGAAGTCTTCGGGCGCGCCATAGCCGTTGACCGCGACGAGCTCGCCGCTCGCGAGCTGTTCGCTGCTGCCTGCGAAGTGGAAGACAGCCGCACTGCGTGGACCAATGTCCACGCGAGTCCAACGGACTCGTTGGGAGAAATTCAGGTCTTGAAACTCGGCGTCATAGCCGAGCGCCTGGAACTGTTGCAGCAGATACTGGGCAGCGGCAAGCTCTTGGTCAGTACCGCTCGCGCGCGGCCCGATTTCGACGGCGAGGTGGTTGAGGTAGGGCAGCACGGACTCATAGCTGAAACTTGGGCTGGGAGCGGCGGGCTCGCTGGATGATTCATCACCAGGCGATGAGTCATCGGACTGCTGGCCCGATTGATCACTGAGCAGATCTTGACTGGATGTCTCTGGTTGCTCGGACTGCTGCGTGGAAGCCGGTTGGGACCGGGAAGGCGTATCTCCCCGCTGTTGCTGTTGCTGCTGAGGCGCCGCTGGTTCGACAGTAGGTTGATGTGTTTGAGACTGGGGCTGAGTGGCAGTCGTTGATGTCGGGCGGGCGGGCGATGAGTCGGACGCGCAGGCTGACAGGTACAGCGTCGCCAGGAAGCAAAGGAGTATCGAAAGGCGCACGGCTGAATCAGCGATTGCGACGGAAGAAGCGGCGCAGCGGATTACCGTCGCGGTCGTCGTAGCTGATGTAGCGATCGCGCCAGTAGCCACCACGTGGTCGATCAGACTGGGGGTTGCCGCCGCGAGCCGTCCAGAAGACTCCGATCAGGAAGACCACGATGCCGACCACGGCGAGCCAGAGTCCGCCGCCGCGCAAGACGAGTCCGATGACGAGCAAGGCGGCGCCGAGCACAAGCAAATGATTGGGAGAGAGCGAGGTTGCCCGCTGGACGACCGCGCCGCCAAAGCGCTGCACGGCTCGACGGATGGGTCCCGGGCCGCGTGCCTGGCGGCGGCGCCAATCAAAGTCTTCGATGTTGGAGAGGACTTCCTCGACGTCACGTTCGAGGCGGTCAGACCCGTCGGACATGCTGGCTCCTGCTTGTCTGTGCATTCATGCTAACGCGCCCCAACCGCCGCCGCCGGGCGTTTCCAAGCAGATGATGTCTCCTGTTTCGACATCGATCGTGAACTTGCCAGGCAGCGGGCGACTGGACTCGGCGCTGTCGCTGGGTGTTTCCAGACTGTTGCGTCCGACGGCGCCGGCCTGTCCGCCGTTGGCGCCCCAGGGCTGCTGACTGCGTCGCTCGCTGATCACGGTGACACGTGCCGGGGCGAGGAATTGCGTACGCCGTATGAGGCCGTCGCCTCCGCGCTGTTGTCCGCGCCCGCCGGTATCACGTCGGATGCTGTTCTCGATCACTCGCAAGGGGTAGGCGAGTTCGAGCGCCTCTGCAGGGGTGTTGAGCGTGTTGGTCATGTGGGAGTGCGCAGCGTCAAGACCGGGGCTGTCAGGTCCGCCGCCAAGACCGCCGCCCGACGTCTCGTAATAGGCCCACGGTTGGTCGTTGCGAGGATCGACGCCGCCGGCGGTGAGGTTGTTCATCGTGCCAGATGATGCGGCAGGCATTCGTTCCGGCAGCAATTGCGCGAAGGCGCCCCATACGGTGTCGACGATCCGTTGTGAGGTCTCCACGTTGCCGGCGGCGACTGCGACCGGGGGTTGCGCGGCCACGATCGATCGTTCCGGCAGCGTGAAGCGGATTGGGCGAAAGAGGCCGCCATTCATCGGCGTATCGGGCGGCAAGAGGCAGCGGATGACGTAGTAACAGGCGGAACGGGTGACCGGCGCGACGGCATTGATTGAAGCGGCGCGTTGCGAGGCGGTGCCCGAGAAGTCAAAGTGCGCCTCGTCGGCAGCGAGCGTGAGCTTGAGATGAATCGGGACAGGTTCAGGACGATGTCCGTCGTCGTCAAGCGCGTCGGCGAACGTCCATTGTCCATGCGGCAGGTCCTGCAGCGCGGCTCGCGTGAGCCGCTCGCCGTAGTCGAGCAGCGCGGCGGTGATGGAACGGTAGGCGTCGTCGCCATAGTCGCCGTGCAGGTCCGCGATCCGACGCTCGCCGAGCCGTTGTGCGGCGATCTGGGCGTTGAAGTCACCGAGTCGTTCATCAGGGGTGCGGACATTGCGCAGAATCAAGGTCAACGCCTCATCGATCCGCTGACCGGCGCGGTAGAGCCGGATTGGGGGGATGACCAGTCCTTCCTGGATCAGTTCGCTGGCCACGGGCATCGAGCCGGGCGCCATGCCGCCAATGTCGGCCTGGTGCGCGCGGCTCGCGACATAACCGATCGGTTGATCACCGTCGGAGGCGTGGTCGGCGAAGACTGGCGAGACCATGGTGACATCCGGCAGGTGCGTGCCGCCAAGAAATGGGTCATTGAGGATGGCGAGATCGCCGGGCTGCCAGGGCGCAAGACGTTCGACAGCGCGAACAGACTCAGGCATCGCGCCAAGATGCACGGGAATGTGGGCCGCCTGCGCCAGCAATTGGCCGAGATGGTCGAAGACCGCGCAGGAGAAGTCGGCGCGCTCCTTGATGTTGGGTGAGAGCGCCGTATGTCTGAGCGTGGCGCCCATTTCCTCCGCCACCGAGCTGACGAGCGAGTCGAAGATGGCGAGTCGAGCGGGATTGATCGGTTGGCTCATGATCGATTGCCCATAGTCGGTGAGTTCTTGCGGTCGCGCGACCGATGCTAGCGGCTCAGCAGCAGGCTGCCGCTGGGCAGCGGACTGGCGCGCCAGCCGGGCGGCACGGTGACTGTGGTGTCCAACTGGGTGATCACTGCCGGTCCGTCGATCGGATCGGCGATCATGGCGCGCGGCCATAGTTGTGTGGCAATCGGCCGGTCCCAGATCGCTTCTACGAGACCTGGCTCCGTCTCCGCGAGCTGCGAGGCTGCCGAGGCGGCGTCTGAGGGAATGTTGAGCGATCCTCGGCGTCCCTGATGACGCGCTTTGGCGCGCGCCGTCACGATCTCGACCGGCGTGTCGAGGTTGGTGAATCCGAAGCGTTCGTGGTGAATGGCATGAAACGCTTCGCGAATGCTTGGTGCGGCAAGCGGACGCGGCAGCGACACGCTCAGCTCATGCGACTGCCCCATGTAGCGAAGGTCGGCGGCGAACTCGACCTGAACATCGCGCGAGTAACCGTCCTCCGCGATGGCGTTGACGGCGCGTTGGGCGAGGCGCTCAAAGCTCTCGATCAGATGAGCGGGCGTGTCGTCCTGATCTGGATCGAGTGAGAAGTGGAGACCCTGTTCGGCGTCGCGGGTGACATCCGCGATCAGCATCCCGCTTGCTGAGAGGACGCCGGGTGTGGCCGGAATCAATGCGCGCGGGATGCTGAGCGCGTCCGCCAGATCGCAGGCGTGCAGCGGTCCCGCGCCCCCGAAGGCGACGAGCGTGAAGTTGGATGGGTCATAGCCACGCTCGACGGAGATCACGCGCAACGCGCGGGCCATGTTGGCGTTGACGACGTCGATCACCGCTTGAGCCGCGGCTTCAGCAGATTCGAACGGTTCGCTGATGGAATCGATCGCGTCCCGCGCGCGCGCCAAATCGAGGCTGACGGCGCCGCCAAGCCGTTGCTCGGGCCGAAGGCGTCCAAGTACGACGTGGGCATCAGTCACCGTCGGCAGGGCGCCGCGTCCATATGCGGCCGGGCCGGGATCGGCGCCGGCCGATTGGGGGCCGACTCGCAGAACACCGCCAGGATCGAACCACGCGATCGAACCGCCACCGGCGCCGACGGTGTGCAGGTCGACCGCTGGCGTGCGGATCGGGAGTTCGTCCACCACAAGGTCGGCGCGTTCGAGCAGCCGACCCGGGCAAAGCGCGACATCCGCCGAGGTGCCGCCCATGTCAAACGTGATGGCGTTGGGGAAGCCGTCTGCCTGGGCGCAGGCGAATGCGCCCGCCACCCCGCCAGCCGGGCCGGAGAGCACGGTGCGCACGGCCTGGTTGCCTGCGGCGCCCGCGGAGAGCGAGCCGCCGTTCGATTGCATCACTCGCAGACGCACCGGTCGTTCAGGATCAGTTTGCAGGCGTTCCTGCAACGCGTGCAGATACCTGGTCATGACCGGCGCGAGATAGGCGTTGGCGGCGGTGGTGCTCATGCGCTCGAACTCGCGATGCTGCGGCAATACTTCGAATGAGGCGGAGACGTTGAAGCCTCTCGCTCGCGAGCGCTCGGCAGCGACCTGCTCGTGCAAGGGATTGATGAAGCTGAAGAGGAAGCAGATGGCGACGCTGCCGATGCCGCCCTGCTCAATCCGATCCAATGCGGCGTCTAGCTCCGCCAGGTTGAGCGATCTGATGACCTCGCCATCGGCGGCAATCCGTTCGTCGATCTCGAGCCGCCACTCTTGCGGGACGAGCGGGCCTTGGCGACGGGGATGCAGCGAGTAGAGATCGGGTCGGGCCTGTCGGCCGATCACGAGTGTGTCACGAAAGCCCTTCGTCGTGATGAGTGCGGTCGGCGCGCCGCTGCGCGTGAGGATCGTGTTGGTGGCTACCGTCGATCCGTGAACCACCTCATCTGGATGCCATCCCAATTCGACCAGTCCATCGATGATCGCGCGACCGGGATCGTCAGGCGTGGATGGACGTTTGGCGATCTCGACGACACCGCCGCGCAAGAGCACGAAGTCGGTGAAGGTGCCGCCGACATCCACGCCGAGCAATTGGTCGGCGAGAGAAGCGTCCATGTCCATAATGTATTCAGTTTAGGCGGCGTAACGGGGTTGCTTGACCGCTTGCGCGGTCGGCCATAGCGTCGATTGATAGGCTCATCAAACGGCCTCTGGTCTGAACCCAGTCGAGATGGAATCTCCTATGCCCGATACCGCTGAATCTGTTGCCGATGAGATCGTGCTGCAAGCCGACAGTCGATCGATCTTGGGCAAGAAAGTCAAGCAATTGCGTCGCAGCGGCGTGGTTCCAGGCAACGTCTACGGGCGCGGACTCGAATCTCGCGCCATCCAGACGCCGTTGACGGAAGTGCAGCGAGTGTTCGGTCAGGTTGACCGCAATGCCGTGGTGTCGATCTCGATTGATGGCGCGGGCGAGACCGTGCCGGTCGTGCTGCGCGAAGTGCAGCGGCACCCGGTGAGTCGGCAACTGCTTCACCTGGATTTCTACGAGGTGGACCTGCAGCGTCTGATCCACTCGGATGTTCGCCTGCTGTTGATCGGCAGTTCAGAGGCCGAGACGCGAGGCGGAACGGTGGTGCAGTCGCTCGAACACGTCATCCTTGAAGCGCTGCCGACGTCGATGCCGTCCGTGCTTGAGGTTGATGTGTCTGTCCTGACGGATTTCGGTCACTCAGTCTTGGTCCGGGATTTGGAGCTGGCCGATGGAGTGACGGCGCTGACTGATGGAACGGTGGCGGTCGCCACGGTCCTGGCACCACGCGTGGCTGAGGAAGACATGGAAGATGAAGCTGAGGACATGGACATGTTGGAGGCGCCAGCCGACGTGGAAGCTGAGGACTAGCTAGCGGCTAGCCGGCTCCTCGCAGCCGATCGCCTCGGAGCTGTCCACAAGCGGCAGCGATGTCGCGTCCCTGTTCGACGCGAACGGTGGTCGGTATACCAGCCGCCTGCAGCACCTGTTGGAATCCGAGCGTGGCATGTCTCGACGGTCGTTTGCCCACCACACCCGCAGAGGGATTGAGCGGGATCAGATTCACGTGGCAGCGCAACCCGCGCAAACGGACGGCGAGCCGACGCGCATGGTCACGGCTGTCGTTGACATCCTGAAGCAGGACGTATTCAAAGGTCACGCGGCCGCTCGTCACCGATTGATGATCGCGAACGGCGCTCATAATCTCATCAAGTGAGGCTCCAGGAACCGGCACGAGCTCCTGGCGTAAGGATTGATTGGGCGCGTGCAGCGAGACGGCGAGATTGACTCGAGGATGGTCGGTCGCGAGCCGTCGGATGTTCTGCGGGACGCCCACGGTCGAGACCGTGATGCGTCGCGGCGACAGGGCAAAGCCGCCGGGATCCGTGAGGCGCTCGATCGACTCGCTGACGCGGCGATAGTTGGCCAACGGTTCACCCATGCCCATGAAGACGACGTGCGTGAGCTCGCGGCCTTGATCGCGTGACCATTGCCGCGCGAGAATCGCCTGGCGCATGATCTCACCGACGCTGAGCTGTCTGCGCAAGCCCGACAATCCAGTGGCGCAGAATATGCAGCCCATCGCGCAGCCCGCCTGCGACGACAGGCACACCGTGTGGCGTGGCTGGGAACGGATCAGAACCGACTCGATCAGCTCTCCGTCGTTCAGGCGGAGGAGCGCTTTGCTTGTGGACCCATCAGCGGAGGTTTGAAGCTGAATCGGATCCTCATGTGTGAAGCAGCGCTCCTGCAGGGCTTGGCGCAATTCGTGAGGCAGGTCCGACATCTCGTTCGGATCGAGCACGCCGCGTTGGTAGATCTGTCGCCAGATCTGCTTGGCGCGAAATGGAGGCTGGCGGAGCGAGGCAACGAAGGTCGTGAGCTCGCTGATGGAGAGTGACAGGAGATCGAGCGAATCAGGCATCCGGCGCGCCGAATCGGTGATGGAGCAGATCAGGGATACCGCGGGCGAACTCGGTGGCGTGAAGTTCACGCTTACCTGCGCGTTGGAGTCGGTGGATCTGCAGCATCCCCTCGCCGCAAACGACCACAATCGACTGCGAAATCTCGACGACCCTTCCTGGCGGACCGGAGTGCGCTGAGGAGTCAACAGGCTGATCGGAAGCGGTTGCTTCGGCGATGCGAATCGGCTGACCGTCCAGGGTGGTGGAGGCTGCCGGCCAAGGGGTGTAGGCGCGAATGTGCCGAGCGATCTGGACGGCGGTCTGCGACCAATCGATGCGTCCATGCGCCTTACTGATTCGACGCGCGCGCCTGGCTTGTGATACGTCCTGTGGGATCGGGCTGATCGCCTGATCGAGCCAGTCCGGGATGGTCTCAAGCAGGAGATCGGCCCCGAGTTGGGCGAGTCGCTCGCTGAGCTGACCCGCGTGTTCGGTCGCTGAGATTGCGGTGGTGGATTGTCGCAGGATGTGTCCGGTGTCTTCTGTTTCATCGACCAACATGATGCTGGCGCCCGTCTCGACATCGCCGTGCAAGATTGCGGCCGAGATGGGCGAGGCGCCGCGCCAGCGAGGCAGCAGCGAGGCATGAACGTTGAGCGTGCCGTGTTCAGGTAGGTCAAGAATGGCCTTGGGGATCAGTTGACCGTAGGCGGCGACGATCTGCAGTTGAGGCCGCAGGCTCGCAATCTGGGCGATGGCGGCTCGGTCGCGAAGCCTCAACGGTTGGATCGCAGGAATCTGGTGTTGGGCCGCGAGCAGCTTGATCGGCTGTGGCCGCAGCGCGCGACCGCGACCGGCTCTCGCGTCTGGTTGTGTGACGACCGCGATCGGTCGGTACGGGCTATCGATCAATGCCTGCAACGTGGGGACTGCGAAATCGGGCGATCCGTAGAAGAGCACCCGTGGCGGATCGAGCATGTGCGCGTGGACGTCCCGGGTTAGATTCGAACTGCGGCGATGCTGAGTCCGACGAATACCAGCATGAGCACGATCGTGCCTCGGAAGAGCGATCGTTCGATCCCGCGTCGGGTGCGATAGGAGTCGCCGCCGGAGTCGCCGAAGATGTTACCCAAGCCGGCGCCTTTGGCCTGCAGGATGACCGCGGCGATCACGGTGAGGGCAACCAGAATCTGGATGACGTTGAGAATCTCAGAGGTGCTCACATGGGACCTTTGGGCATTGTGATGGATGTCGATGGTGGCATGCGCTGCCTAGTTCGGTACCGCGAGTCGCTGAGGACGGCGAGTTCGGATGCCAGCTTCTCGATATTCATGGTAGGCGGTCATAATCGCATCGGCGAGCTTCGAGCTGTCATGTCGGTAACGATTGCCGGTGTCGACGAGGTCGGTTTCGATGATGCGAATCGATTCGAACTCTACGGCGTCCCGCTGTGGAGGTTCCACTCGCACCGGTTCGGAGTGCCAGCGGACAGGCAGCCTACCTTCACGATTGCTGTTCGCAAGCACGGCGTCAAACGGCATGCCGCCGATATGTTCAGCGATCACGCGGGTATGGTCCTGGACGCTGAAGTGGTCGGTCTCACCGTGTTGCGTGGCGACATTGGAGATGTACAGCTTCATCGCCGCCGATTCCTGAAAGGCGATGCGCAGGTCCGGAATGAGCAGATTAGGTAGCACTGAGGTGTACAGCGATCCAGGTCCGACCACGATCAGGTCGGCGTTGCGGATCTCATTGATGGTGGCGGGATAGGCGGCCGGATGCAGCGGCTCAAGGTAGAGCTGCGCAATCCGCTGACCGGCTTGAGTGATCGAGGATTCGCCGCGGATCGTGTCGCCTTCGCGGGTCATCGCGGCGAGTTTCACGTTCTCAAGCGTGGAAGGGAAGATGTTGCCCTGCACGGCCAGGACGCGCCCTGTCTCGCGGATGGCAGATTCCATCGACCCGGCCACATCGGACATGGCGGCAATGAACAGATTGCCGAAGGAGTGGCCTTCCAGTCCCGTGCCAGAGCCTTCCGGGAAGCGGTACTGGATCAGGCGCGTCATCAGCGGTTCCGCATCGGCGAGGGCGGCGATGCAGTTGCGTAGATCGCCGGGCGCAATGATGCCGAGGTCGCGTCGCAATCTGCCGGACGAACCACCGTCGTCGGCGACGCTCACCACAGCTGAAATGTTGTCGGTATATGCTTTCAGTCCGCGCAGCAGCACGGAGAGTCCGGTACCGCCGCCGATGCAGACGATGCGGATTCCGCGACCGGCGAATCGGTGTCGGTGGACGAGGTCAACGAGCGGTTGGTCGGCGTCATTGTGTCGGTCGGAGGAGCGGGCGGCTCCGACGAGCCCTGAGGTGAACTTGGCGATTCCGAATCCGACGCAGAGGACGGCGAGGCCGATCAGGAGGGCGCCGCGTGCGGCGTAGGGCAGGAATTGCAGCGTGATGTAGTAGAAGGCGCCGGGCAGCGTGACCGTGAGATACAGCTCGCGGGCGAGGAAGGAGACGCCGAGTCCGAGCAGGCCCATGCCAAGCAGCAACACGACAAACCAGCGCTTGACGCCGATGCCCGGCTGGAGCCATTTGCGAAGATTGGACTCCGACCACGGCGACGACGGACCTGTTGCGCCACCCGATTGATCCTGACCCTGAATGCGTCGGAGCATGGCTCAAGCATATCTGAACGCAAGCGAGGCGCTAAGGTAGGCGCTAGCAGCGATGAGCGCACTAGCGATGGAGAGCTTCATGGAACAGCGACGATTTGGCAACAGCGACCTGGTGACCTCAGCGGTCGGGTTCGGCACCTGGGAGATGAGCACGACGATGTACGGCCACATCGACGTGGATGAGGCGGCGAAGGCCGTCAACATGGCGATCGATCGCGGCATCACCCTGTTTGACACGGCCGAGGTCTACGGGCCGTATCACTCGGAAGAGTTGCTGGCCAAGGCGCTGGGCAGTCGCCGCAACGAAGTGGTTCTCGTCACGAAGGTCGGCTTTGACTATGACGACACGCCGAGTGTGAGAGGCCTCAACTCATCGAAGGCGCACATCATTGAGCACACCGAGGGCTGCCTGCGGCGTCTGAACACCGACTATGTGGACCTGATGCTGATCCACTGGCCAGACCACGACACGCCCTTTGACGAGACGATGGAGGGTCTGGAGGAGCTGAAGCAGAGCGGCAAGATTCGCCACTACGGCGTCTCGAACTTCAACATCGACATGATGGAGGAGTGCCAACAACACGGGAACATCATCGCAAACCAGGTCGGTTATCACATGTTTGACCGACGGATGGAATCGCGCGTGTTGCCCTGGTGCATGGCGAATGGCGTCGGATTCATGTCGTATGGATCGCTCGCATTCGGTCTGCTGACCGGCGCGTTCCAGCCCGATCACCAATTCGAGGAAGGCGACTGGCGCGGCAACGGCGTCGCCTTCAACCTGCCGTTGTTCCAATCGGAGCGGTTCAACCAGGAAGTCGAAATCGCCAACAGGCTGAACGAGCTGGCCGACGGCTACGGCAAGACGGTCGCGCAGCTCGGCATCGCCTGGGTGCTCGACCATCCGGGCGTGACCTGCGCGCTGGTTGGCATGAGGAATGAGCGAGAGCTTGAGGAAAACGTCGCGGCGACCGATTGGAAACTGACGGAGGATATCCGCTCAGCGATCAACGAGATCTTCGAAGAGGTCGAAGTGCCGACCTACCAGAATCTGGATCAGGTAGTCCATGTCGCCAGAGCAACCGGCGCGCGCCGGCGCTAACTCGACGCTGCTGCCCGCTCTCCATTGAGCTTGAGCAACTGCGTCAGGATGTCGTCGTCTGACATGTCGGCCGACCATCCGTAGGCAGCGAAGACGGCGTGGTCCAGCGCCTCGTGCGCATCGTCGAGCCAGTCCGGGCGGCGATTGTAGAGGCTGGTCATTGTGCGGTCTTGGAGAATCGTGGGATTGACGCCGGCGGGATTGAGCCAAGCCTCGCGCCGTTCGTCCAACGTCTTCGCAGCCGCTGCGATGGCCGTGCGATGCGCGATTTGAGACTCTCCCAGAATCGATTCGGCCGTGTTGAGGGGCCATGGGAAGGGAAAGGTGTTGAGACACTGAGAGTGTGGGTACCGCCTGCTGCCGTCCGCCAAGCGGGTGCCTTGCGCGAGGGCCCAAATCTCGTGGATCCGTGAATGGAGCACTCCGAAGGCGTAGTCGTCGTCGCGAGCGATGGCTACCACGGTGGCGTCGGGGATCACGCTGGCCTCGAGCCAGACATAGAAGCGGTGCTTGGACGTGATCGGCGTTGCAATGTACCGAATGAGTGGCTTGATTGCTGCTCGCATACCCGGCCGCCAGGACTCGTGGATCCACCAGCGGGACTTAAGATTCTCATTCTCCAGCGTCTCGCGGTACGGTTGGATGTGCGAGCGCGCGTACTCCCACGGCTCCTCATATTGTGCCGCATTGCGCCGATCGATGTCCTGTCCGAAGTCGATGATGTAGGCGCCTCTAGGACGTTGCGCAAGGTCATGGGCGTTGACGAACGGGAACACGACATCGGAATTTGGACGTCCATTGACATTGACGGGCTGTGCAAGCATCCCTTGACCCTGATCGTCAGTCAGATCGAAGGGGCCGTTCCGAATGTCGCCTTGAAACGCGACGCGCTCTTGTTCCTTCAGTTCCTTAGCGGAGGCGACATACGTTGATCCAGTGGTCAGATCGGGATTGATGCGTGACACCGATGCGCCATCAAGAGTGCATTCGCTCTCGCTGCCGTCGTCCTGGCCGATGATCGAGATGCGCACCGCGGCGCCATCGTTGATCCACTCTTCATCCGGGTACGCGAAGAAGATTGCGCCCGATTCATTGATCCGTTCCAGCACCGGACGGCTGAACGCTCCGCGAATGTTCTGCGTAGCCAGGAGGCCGGCGCGACGCGATTTCCCGTTCCTGATCTGCCGCCGCGCGAGTTCGTGCCAGTAGACGCATAAGTCGACGCGCCCATCCAGGTCGTCCGCATATGCCGCGCGCAACCGATCCACCTCGCGTTCGGGCAGTTCTTGCCGCATCCGCTTCATACCCAGGAACGGGGGATTGCCGACGATGAAGTTCGCTTCCGGCCATTCCGCGGGGACAGGATTGCCCGCGCCGTCCATGGTCAGGACGGCGTTCCGGCATTCGATCTGTTCGGCATGGCCAAGGATCGGTTCGGACAAGTTCTGACGGGCCTGATCTAGAAGCCATTGGAGGTGGCCGATCCAGAGCGACAGGCGGGTCAGATCAACCGCGAACTGGTCGATGTCGATTCCGAGCATGTTCGATGGCCCCACCTGCCGCTGCAGCCGGTTCATGCCGTGCGACGTGCGAGCCCAATCGATCACATTCTGTTCCAGCTGCATCAGTTCGCGCATCGCCACGTAGAGGAAGTTGCCCGAGCCGCAGGCTGGGTCCAGCACCCGCACATCGATCAGGCGTTGGTGGAACGCCCGGATGCGGCCCTCCGGCGACTCTGGATCCGGCTCGTCCAGATTCAATTGTCCGTTGCCTCCGTAGGCGGGCAGAGCGGCCTCAGACACCGACTGGCTCGCTGTGAGCTCCGACTTGAGCTGCTCAAACTCGCGGCGCAACGGGCGCAGCACCACCGGTTCGACGACGCGCGTGATGTTGTCCGGATCGGTGTAGTGTGCGCCGAGCTGCGACCTGCGGCTCGGATCGAGGCCGCGCTCGAAGAGCGTGCCGAAGATTGCCGGGTCGATCCGCGACCAGTCCAGCTCCGAGGTCTCCAGCAGGATCCCGACGAGGTCCGCGGTGAGTTCGAAAGTTTCTGCGCTGGCCGCCTGGTCGAACAGGCCGCCGTTGAACCACGGCACCGGGATTGGCCCGAAGGCCGGAATCTCGCTGTCGGACATGGCCGCGAAGACGGCGGCGAGCTGAGGCTTACTGCGCTCGGGGTGGCGCCCCAGGTTTCGCAGCGTGTCGCTGACCGGCGTGAACCCCTCGCCCAGATCGCCTCGAAACAGTCCGATGCTCTCAGCGAAGAATGAGAAGATCAGGCGGTTCAGGAATCGTGCCACCACGGCCGGATCGTGGCCCAGATCACGTAGCGCCTCCGCCACCTCGCCGAACTTGGCCGCGGCCGTCTCGGTGATGTAGCGGGGGTCGTTAGTGGGGTGCAGCGCGTTGGGATCGAGGAAGACATCGCGCAGGATCTTGCTGAAGTGCGAGGGATTCTGCGACAGATCCTTGAGATCGAAGCGGATCACTCGCGGCTCGGTGTTGGTGAAGTTGGTGTGTATCTCGAAGCGATTCATGTCGCAGACGACGAGCAGCGGCGGATTGCCCAGACCTTCGCGGTAGCCGAGCAGTTGCTCATAGGCGGCGGTCAAGTCCTTGTTCTTGCCCTTGTACTCCCAGCCGAACCGATCTTGTTTGCGTACATCAGCCTGACCCATCGATCCGTCGGGACGTTTGACACCCTTTTCGAATGCGTAGCTGTCGCCTTCAGGGTCAGCTTCGACCGGGTTTTCGACTCCGATCACGGCGCACAGATCGATGAAGTGAGATTGCGCGGCCTGTGTTTCCCTGGCCGAGACCTTGCGCCACTTGGCGACGAACTCGTCAACGGTCATGGTCGGCTCGGAAGGCACCCTGCGTTACTCCTTGAGCGCGCCGACCAACAGCTCCGAGGCTTGCGCCGGGTTTGCCTGACCTCTGGAGTGCCTCATCACCTGACCGACCAGATACTTGAGCGCGGCTTCCTTGCCGGACTGGTAGTCGATTACGGCGCCAGGGTTGTCACTGATGACCTGGTTGATGATTGGGCTGAGCGCGTCTTCGCCGCTGATTTGGCTGAGACCTTCGGTCTTGACGATGGCGGTCGGCTCTCCGCCGGTTTCGTACATCTTCTCGAACACGCCTCGCGCCTGGCTTCGGGAGATATCTCCCTTGACGATCAGACCGACCAGTTCGGCGATGTGATTGGGACGGATTGGCTGGTCTTCTAGTTCCGGGTGGGAGAGGTCTTTGTTGATCTGGGCGAAGAGGTCTCCCGTGATCCAGTTGGCCGCCTCGCGCGCATTGGCCGAGTCGTCAAGGGCGGCGACGGCCTGCTCGAAGTAGTCAGCTCGGGCGGGCTCTTCGGTGAGCAGGTTGGTTTCAAACTCGCCCAGTCCGTAGTCGGACTGGAATCGGGATCGGCGTTCGTCCGGCAACTCCGGCAGCTGGGCTCGGATGGACTCGATCTCCTCCGGGCTGATTGACAATGGCGGCAGATCCGGCTCAGGGAAGTATCGATAGTCGTGCGCGTCTTCTTTGGATCGCTGCGAGAGCGTGATCAGCCTGGCTTCATCCCAGCCTCGGGTCTCCTGATCGATACGTCCTCCACTGCGCAGCGCGTCTGCCTGCCGTTTGACTTCGTATTCAAGCGCGCCGTGGACGCCGCGCAGCGAGTTCATGTTCTTGATCTCGACCTTGGCTCCGAGTTCGGTGGAGCCAACCGGCCGCAGCGAAACGTTGGCGTCGCAGCGAAACGATCCCTTCTCCATGTCCGCCGTCGAGACGCCGAGATAGCGCAGAATCTGGCGCAGCTGGACGAGATAGGTGCGCGCTTCGTCGGGCGAGCGCATGTCGGGCTCAGAGACAATTTCCATGAGGGGGACGCCGGATCGGTTGACATCAACGAGAGAGAAGCGTTCGCCGGCTTCGTTTTCGCGGTGCAGCAGGCGGGCCGTGTCCTCCTCTAGGTGGACGCGCGTGATGCCGATGCGGCGCTTACCCAGGTTTTCGGTTTCGACATCCATCCAACCGCCTTCGGAGAGCGGCATGTCGTACTGCGAGATCTGGTAGCCCTTCATCAGGTCGGGGTAGGGATAGTTCTTGCGGTCAAACTTGGAGAGTTCGGGGATGGTCATGTTGAGCGCCAGCGCCGTGCGGATCGTCCATTCGACCGCGGTGCGGTTGATCACTGGCAACGTGCCGGGCATGCCGAGGCAGAGTGGGCAGACGTACGTGTTGGGCTCGGCCGAGGCGTAGTTGGCCGGGCAGCGGCAGAACATCTTGCTGTGGGTCCGCAGCTGACAGTGGACTTCGAGTCCGATGACGGTTTCAAACTGAGTGGACGCTGGGCTGGTCATGCCTTTCAGTCTAGGGCTGGGCTGCTGTTAGTCTGCGAGTAGAACACGTCGCGCAGAGTCGGCGTCGGGGGTTTGTGTGACCTATGAGTACTGAGGTTTACCCGCTGCGAGCCCAACTAGCGTCAGAGGCGCTGCGTCCCTTGCGCATGCTGCATACGTCCGACGTGCATTTGGGTGCGTATACGTCCAATCCGTTCCGCACTGAAGCGGATGGCTCGGAACTGTTGGAACCGGCGCTGAAAGCCTTTGAGCACGTGCTCGAACTTGGCTGCGAGGCTGGTGTCGATGTGGTGGCGATCGCGGGAGATTTCTTCGATCATGTCCGAGTCAAGCGGCCGTATGTCGAGAAGACCTGCGAGCTGATGGAGGCGGTGGGGCGACCAGTGGTCATTTTGCCCGGCAACCATGATCCGCACATGCCAGAAGGCATTTACGAGAAGTTCGCCGATGCCTTTCCCAGCAATGTGCAAATCATTGCCTCCGCGGAGGGGGAGTTGGTGCTGCTGGAGGATGTGGGCGTGCAATTCTGGGGCCAGGCGCATGAGAGCTACAACGATTTCCGACCGGCGTCGGCCGTGCCGGCGTGGGCGGGCGGAACTGATGGCTACGTGTGGCGCGTCGCGATGGCGCACGGCTATTACGTGGGAACCGGTGAGTCGCGCTACTCCTACCAGATTCGGGCAACCGAGGTTTCGGCGCTCAACGCGGACTACGTGGCGCTCGGACATATCGACGTGCATGAGGGCGTCGGTGACGGCGGGACGCCTGCCTACTATCCGGGCGCGCCGCGACACTCTGGCGGCGCGACGATCGTTGATTTTTCCGTCGACGGCGTCACGGTGCGTCACGAACTGCACGCGGGCTCGGAGACCGATCATCAGACGGCGTCGCCGATGATGGCGCGTTTGCACTAGCCAACATAAGCATGTTGAGTTCCTGCCGGGGCAGGGACTGGTGTTGAGGAGTCGCAGTGAGTTTTCGAGCATTTGTGGTCAACAAGGATGACGAGGACTTCTCCGCCTCTGTGCAGACACTCGACGAATCGTCGTTGCCAGCAGGCGACGTTACGGTCGCGGTGGAGTGGTCGGACCTGAATTACAAGGACGGTCTCGCCTCCACTCCGAACGGTCGAGTGGTGACGCAATACCCGATGACACTGGGGATCGATTTCGCGGGCGTCGTTGTGGAGTCCACCGACTCGCGCTATGCGTCGGGCGATCGAGTGGTGGCGACTGGCTACGATCTCGGCACCGGGCATCCTGGCGGTTATGCAGAGCGGGCGCGAGTGCCCGGCGACTGGCTGGCTCCGATACCTGAGGGGCTGAGCGCGGAGGGGGCGATGACGTTGGGAACTGCCGGCCTGACGGCCGCGATGTCGATTGATGCGATTGAGCGCGCCGGTATCGGCCCGGAGGCTGGGCCGGTGATTGTGTCCGGGGCGACCGGCGGTGTCGGTTCGACCGCCGTCGCGATGCTCGCCGCGCGAGGCTACGAAGTACACGCCAGCACTGGAAAAGCGTCAGAGCACGACTTCCTGCGCGCGCTCGGCGCGACGGACATCCTCGACCGGGAGGAGCTTGCGGCCGAGTCGCGTCGTCCGTTGGAGCGTGAGCGTTGGGCGGCGGGAGTGGATCCGGTGGGCGGCTCTACGACGGCGTCAATCCTGCGGCAAACGAAATATGGCGGCGTGGTCGCGCTGTCCGGACTGACAGGCGGCTTTGCGCTTGGTACCACCGTGATGCCTTTCATCTTGCGCGGAGTGTCGCTCGTCGGCATCGAGTCCGTCTACTGGCCGAGCGCTGATCGGCCGCGACTGTGGGCTCGTATGGCTCAGGACTTCAGCACGAAGGACCTGTCGGCATTGGTGGAATCGCGAATCGGATTGGAAAACGTGCCTGAAGCTGCGGCCAAGATTCTGGCCGGAGGCGTTCGCGGGCGAATCCTGGTTCGACCGGCCTAGCAGGCTGCCTTGAGCCAATAACCTGAGCCAACGACATGAACACCTGACTGGAGCATCATCATGCAGATTGGACTATTCATTGGCGGCGCTGGTCCCGCTGGCAGCGTGCGAGAGATTGTCGAGCAGGCGCAGGCGGCTGAAGAGGCTGGCTTTGCCATCTTCGGAATGGCCAACATCTTCTCACATGATGCGATCGGCGCGTTGACGCTGGCCGGATCGGAGACTGAGCGGATCGAGCTGATGCCCGCGGTCGTCCCCACCTATCCACGTCATCCGCATGCGATGGCTCAGCAAGCTCTGACGGCGCAGGCGGCGGCCGGCGGATCGCGGTTCGTGCTCGGCATCGGGCTGTCGCATCAGATTGTGATTGAGGGAATGTTTGGCTATTCCTTTGATCGGCCGGCGCGGCACATGTCGGAGTACCTGGACGTACTGCTGCCGCTGTTGAGCGGAAATTCAGTGCAGACGGACGGCGAGCATTATCGCGGTTCAATCTCGCTTGAAGTCCCTGATGCCGAAAAGCCGGTTTCATGCATGTTGGCGGCAATGGGGCCGTCGATGCTGCGTCTGGCGGGAGCCCGCACCGACGGCACGATTCTCTGGATGACCGCGGCTGGCGTCGTGGATTCTTACATCGCGCCGACAATGAATGCGGCCGCAGAAGCCGCTGGCCGACCCAAGCCGCGGACCGTGGTCGGGTTGCCAGTGATGCTCAATCCGGATGTTGCAGAAGCCCGTGCGACGGCGGCGGAGCAGTTTTCGAACTACGGATATCTGCCGTCTTATCGGTCGATGCTTGACAGGCAAGGCGCCGCGAATCCAGAGGATGTCGCGATCCTCGGAGCCGAAGAACAGATTGAGACGCAGATCCAGCAGCTCAAGGCTGCGGGCGCGACTGATTTCGTCGGCGTCACTTTCGGCACGTCTGAAGAGCGAGCGCGGACTGAAGAGTTCCTCGCCAGCCTCGCACCGACGCTTTAGTCCCGTCAGCCGCCGCAACGGTAGGATGCGGCGGAACGGCCGAAGTCGGTCGGACTACTCACGCGGGCCTTGTACCGATAATGCGTGCTGAACTTGGTGCAGTCATTGACCAATCCGCGCGCCCAAAACGCGCGTCTCGATCTGCATCGTATGTAGTGGGCTGGGTGATTTCAGGTCGCCAGACCGATGACCGCGCCCAGGGCGAGCAACAATACCGCTCGACGAGAGTGGTTCAATCGCATCAGATCGTCACTGCTTGCGCAGCGAGCGAGCGCCGCTGGCGCGAGATGGTTTCACTTGCCTGAAGAGGCAACCTTCGCGCCGTCGAATCGGTGCAAGCGAGACGGGATCAGTGCGAGGTCGTGGGATTACTCGATGTAGTCGCGCAGGCGCGTGGAGCGCTTGGGGTGGCGAAGCTGGCGCAACGCCTTGGCCTCGATCTGACGAATCCGCTCGCGTGTGACCTCGAAGTCGCGGCCGACCTCTTCGAGCGTGCGCGCGCGGCCGTCGCCGAGTCCAAAGCGAAGCTCAAGTACTTCGCGTTCGCGGGTTGAGAGCGACCCCAAGACGGCGCTGACGGTTTCTTTCAGGAGCTGTTGCCCGGCGGCGGCATCGGGAGCGACCATCTTGTCGTCCTCAACGAAGTCGCCGAGATGGCTGTCGTCCTCTTCGCCGATCGGCGTTTCGAGCGAGACGGGTTCCTGCGAGACTTTGATGATTTCCCGCACGCGCTGCGCGTCAACGCCCATGCCGGCGCCGATCTCCTCATAGGTTGGCTCGCGGCCAAGCTCCTGGACGAGTCGGCGGGAGACTCGGACTGCTTGTTGATCGTCTCGACCATGTGAACAGGGATGCGGATCGTGCGAGCTTGATCGGCGATCGCGCGGGTGATTGCCTGTCGGATCCACCAGGTTGCATAGGTGGAGAACTTGTAGCCCTTGCGGTAGTCAAACTTCTCGACCGCGCGGACGAGTCCGATGTTGCCCTCCTGGATCAGGTCCAGCATGGACATGCCGCGTCCGATGTACTTCTTGGCCACGGAAACGACGAGTCTCAGGTTCGCTTCGGTGAGGCGCTTTTCGGCGAGATGGGCATCTTCTTTGAGTACGTCAATGTGGCGATCGCAGCGCAGGCGGATGGGTTCGAGCTTGCCCGCCAGGTCGGAGGGGCAAGGCATCAGGTTGGCGAGGCTGCCGGCAGAGCGAAGGAGGTGACGGACGTGACGGCGATTGAAGATGTGCGTCACGACAGAGACTTGGACCAGGCGCTCTTCGGCACGCGCTTCGTCGTACTCCGGATCGAGCGCGCTGAAGGATTCGACGAGCGCCTCGCGGAGATCGGGGTCCATTTCCTGGTCAACGCGCTGACGGAATTCTGTGTCTTGGCTGAGGTCGAAGAGCGATAGGTTGGCGCGGCCGATCTGCTCGGCGATGACCGCGATTTCCGGCAGCAGCGACTCGAGCTGGAGCAGCAAGAATATCGTCACTTCGATGGTGCTGGGATAGCGACCATTGAGTCGACGCCACTCCTCTTCAAAGTCGAGAATCCAGTTGCCTTCTTCCATCTGTCGGGAGAGGTCTCGTTCGTCTTGCGCGGTGAGCAGGTTGACGCGACCGATTTCGCGCAAATACATGCGGACCGGATCGTCGATGCCTTCAGCTTCCTCGTGGACTCCGTGTCGTCCTTCGCGGCGAAGCTCAAGGATGCGGCGCGAGCCTACGTTCTTGCTGCGCTCGTAGAGATTGATCGACGGTGTCGGCGGTTGCTGGGCTGCCTTCTTGCCGCGGCCTCGGCCCTTGGCTGCGGGCTTGTTGGCGCCGCGCCGGCGTCGACCAGACTTGGGTTCTGGTTCTCGGCGAGGCTCGATCGGGCGCTCCAGCACAGCGAGGAGATTGCCGAGCTGCTCGACATCAGAATCGTCCTCGTCACCGGTCAACTTGAAGCTGGCGACTGAGGCATGTGAGACTTTGCGCTCTTCGTGCAGCTTGGCCTGGTTGCGGCGCTCGGCTGCCTTTTTGGGGGTTGGCGCGGCCTTGGTGGATTTCTTGTTGGTCTGTTTTGGTTGTTCGGCCAGATTGATCGTGCGACGACCAGCGGGCATCGAGAATTCGTCCACCGGGGCGGTCAGAGCTCGGACACGCGCTTCCTCCTCGGATTTCGCGACGGCCTTGGGCTTGCGCTGTCCTGGCGCTTCAGCGGTGACGCGTCGATCTCCCATCTGATCTCTGACGAGCTTGCGCATTAGTCCGACGGAGTGGCCTTCAAGGTCTGCGGCTTGGGCGCGTTCCGCGAGCGCAGCGGGATGTACGGCGAGCGGCGTGCGTCGCCGAGTAGTCGGCTTCGGCTTCGACTGCGTCGATGGCGCCGCGCCATTGGAGGTCGGGGATGAAGTCGTTGATGGGGTGACGCCGTTTGAGGTGGTTGGCGGCGACTCAGCGGGGGACTGCTCCTGAGTGGTCTCGGGCGCGGCGGTTGCTTCTGGGGCAATCGGCATGGGAGCGGTCCTTTCTCTTAGCGGGAGGCCGGTTGATGCAAACTTCGCGCTGCATCTCGTGTATAGAGAATGTGAGCAGCGGCTTGGCTGAGTTCAGGGTCGTCCGAAGCGTCTGGTTCCAGACGCGCAGCGGCGACGGCGAGTTCATTGGCTCCGAACTCGCGCTCATGCTCGCTGATTCTTAGGTTCGACAGACGTAAACCTTCTTTGTCGCGATTGCGCCGAATCCGCGCGACGGCGTCCTGCAACGCGTCAAGGGATTCTGCATCACTGTAGGGCGGAAGCGCGGTAGCGTCACGTTGCAGTTCGGCGATCCGATCGCGCGCCTCGGGCAGGGCCTCATCCCAGTCGCCGCCGGACGCATTCAGGCGCGCCGACAGAATCGCTCGGTCTTCGGCATTGTCGATCAGATCGAGATCGTGGTACTCGAGCGCATTGCGCGCTAGTTCGTATTGCAGAGCCAAGGTCAGCAGGAAGGACTGCTGACGGTCGCGCGGTTGGCGGCGCATTCGATGGTTCGGAGCCGCCGCGCGTCCCCCAGCGGGTGGTCGATAGCGGGTCGTGAGCGAATCAGGTTGTACGCGAGCCCAGGCAGCGACGCGGTGCAGATACTCTTCGCGGATGACGGCCTGTCCGATGCTGCCGACCGTCGGCATGAGGTACTCGACATAGCTGTTGCGACCTCGCGGCGTATTGAGGTCAAACAGGGTCTTGGCGTATTCGAGCAGCCAGTCAAGGAACGTCGGCGCCTCATCAACGAGTTGGCGCCAGCGAGCCGGATCTGTGCGAATCAGATCGTCCGGGTCCTGTCCAGTTGGGAGGTTGATGATGCGGATGTCGTTGGAGAGGTAATTCTGTAGCGCTCCGACATGTCGGAAGTCGGTTGAGACCTGCGCCTGCGTACCGAGCGCCTGCCGCGCGGTGTCGATGCCGCGTCGAGCGGCAGCCTGTCCCGCGGCGTCAGGATCGAGGGCGAGTCGAATGTCCGTCGTGAGCGATTTGATCTGGTTGACCTGGGTATCGGTCAGGGCCGTGCCCATGGACGCGACGGTGTTGGGGCTGCCGTGCTCGTGAGCGCTGATCACGTCGGTGTAACCCTCAACGATGATCGCGCTGCCCGCCTCGCGGATGGCGCTGCGGGCAAGCTCCAGCCCGTAGAGCAGATCGCGCTTACGGAAGAGGTCTGACTCCGGCGTGTTGATGTACTTGGCCGGCTCATCGATCAGCGTGCGTCCGCCGAATCCAACCGTCTGCCCGCGCGCGTCCCGGATCGGAAAGATGAGTCGGTCGCGGAATCGGTCCAGCAGGCCGCGCTCCGTTGCGATGACCAATCCGGCTGCCACGGCGTCGTCTGGCTGATGTCCGCGAGCGCCGAGATGTCGGACGAGCGCATCTGGATCGGAGTGAGCGAGTCCAAGATTGAATCGTTGCGCGGCGTCATCTGAGACGCCTCGTTCGCGCAGGTAGAGCTGAGCCGCTTGGCCATTGTTGGGATCGTGCAGATTGGCGCGCCAGAAGTGAAGCGCTGCGTCGTTGGCTCGGAGCAGGCGCTGTTGGCGTTCATCACGCGCGACATCTTCGCTGGTCGGCTTGCGCAGTTGGATGCCAGCACGGTCGGCGAGACGTCTTAAGGCCTCGCGGAAGTCCACGTTGTGGCGCTTCATTTCCCAACGGAAGACATCGCCGCCCTCAGAACAGGCGCCAAAGCAGTGCCAGGTCTGGCGATCCGGGTTGACGATGAAGGAAGGGGTCTTCTCGTCGTGGAAGGGGCAAGGCGCCTTGAAACTGGCTCCGCTGCGTTTGAGCTGTACCTCGGCGGCGATCAGATCAACGATGTCGATTCTGGCCTTGACGTCGTCGGCTACTGACATGCGGGACGCCCCGGCAGGCCACGAATGCGGGAGGCATTAGGCATGATGTCAAATGTACGCCGATACGGAATATTTTTCAATCACTCCGCGATTTCGAGGGTGATCGTGTTGTTGCGGAGGTTCGATTCGGGAATATCGCCCTCAATGACGACCGTTGCGCTGATCGAGCCGCTGGGCTGGATCAAGCTGGTGAGGATTTCGCTCTGCATCGGTTGCAGCGGCTCAGTGTTGGCGTCGCGGCGTCGGACGACTTCGAGCTCCTCGCCGTCAGCATCCTGGATGACGATGCTGAAGGACGCGGCGGGCGCATCGCCAACGTTGACCACTCTGAGCAATAGCCTGCCGTCGGTGGCGGTCAAGACTTCCTCAATGGCCAGGTCAGCCCCGATTGATGACTCGCTCTGATCGATCTCATCAACGGATTCATCCTCGAGAGCCTGTTCCTGAGCGTCCTGTTCCAAAGCGTCTGGATCTGCAAGATCATCAGGTTCGTCTTCCGGTTCGTCTTGTCGCGCTGGTTCCGGAGGCGGTGGCGCGAGCGAGACGGTGAACGCGTTGTTGCTGTCGTCGCTGTCGACGTCAGATTCGATTAGCACGATGGCTGGCACATTGCTCGACGCCTCGAGCTGTAGCGTCAGCGGAACGGTGCGTAATGCGTTGGCCCCGATTTGCAGGTTGACGACGGCCGAGGCGAGCTCACTGCCGTCATTCGCTTCGACCACGATGATGCTGACGGTTGCCAGATCGACTTCGATGTTGCTGTCGTTCGTGATCGTGACATTGAGCTGGCGTCGATCATCGTCTGCCTGGCGGGCGGTGACGATCGCGAGATCAATGCCGTCGCCGACTGCTGCGTCTTCATCTGCTGGATCCTCATCGTCCGCGGATGGTTGCATGGCCGAAGCGACGATGTGGATGGCGACGACATCGTCGTAGCGATCATTCTCTGGTGTGAAGACGACCAGCTGAAGCTGATACGCACCTGATTCTGTGATCCAGCGCTGAATGTCGGAGACCGTGGTGGAGAAGTCGCCAACATCCGAACGTTCGGTGGAGAAGACAAGGATCGAGCGTCCGAGCGAACTGTCCGGTCCGATCGGTGTGATGTATAGCAGCGCGCTGGCGACAGCCTCCATGCCCTGGGTCTCGATGGCGACGTCAATGCTGAGGCTGTCTTCGAGAACGAAGCGTTGGTCGTGATCAGGCGACACGATTCGAGCTTGCCGCGGTTCATCAGACGCTTGCGTTTGCGGGGCCTGAACTGGAGCGGATGCGCTGGATTCGCGCTCAGGCTGGGTTGAGCTGGTCTGGACGCCGCTCTGCGGGATCACGATCACGGGAATGGTCTGAGATTCCTCGCGACGAGCGGCGTCAATCGCGACCATCTTGATCTCGACCTCGCCGGTGCGGAGCGGTATCCACTCGAACCGTGCGGTGTAGGCGCCATTGACCAGGACCGGAGCCGTGGACGCCACGTTCTCTCCGTCGACAAACATTTCGATGCGCTCGATCGGTTGATTGCCCGTTGCGGAGACGGCGATCAGCACACTGGCGCCTGCGAGCAGTTGCTGCAGCGGGCTGATTCCGAGCACATCGATGCGCAGTGCGGCGGCGACGCGCGCCTGATCGTCGGTGACCTCCACGCGAACTTGACGCGTGGACTCAACCCCCTGATCGTCGAGCGCGACGACACGCAGGTCGGCGAAGCCGAGGCGCGCGGGTGTCCAGACGAATGATCCGAGCCAGGATCCACGCTCGGCTGAGTAGGCGGGCAAGATTGAGATGATGGATTCGTCGTCGACAAAGAGTTCAAGCGTGGCGATCGGGTGGCCAGACGAGATGGTGACAGTGACGCTCTGTGGGCGATCGAGCAAGACGAGCGCGTTGTCGTCGAGGGAGACGACAATGACTGGCGCGTCCGGAATGTCGTTTTCCAACAGGTCGAGCCAACTGATGACGAACGCAACCACTACCACAATGGCGGCAATCACAATCAGGACGGCAAGTGAGCCGATGCGGCTACCCATGGGCTCTCCGGCGGCGCGGAAGCGTCAAGAAGGTTGGTTCGCGGTCACTGTATCTGGCGCCGAAGCCGGCTCAAGCGGTGTGCTGAAGTTCGGCTTGCGCCACCAGGTGACGGGTCTGCTCGATCACGTCGGGCGTGACCGAGATCGAGGTGATGCCCCAATCAACCAGACGCTGCGCAAGGTCGGGATGTTCCGACGGTCCCTGCCCGCAGACGGAAACAGTGATGCCTCGCCGAATGGCCGTCGTGATGACCTGCTGAATCGCCTTTAGCACGGCAGGATTCCGCTCGTCGAAGCTGTCGGCGAAGCGCTCGGAGTCGCGGTCGATGCCAAGCGTGAGCTGGGTCAGGTCGTTGGATCCGATTGAGACGCCATCAATCCCGCAGTCAATGAACTCGTCTAGCAGGAACACATTGGAAGGGACTTCGACCATCATCCAGAGTTGGAATCCGCCGGGACTGGCGGCCTCTCGTTTGAGGCCGAAGTCATCGATTTGGCGGACCACCTGGGCCATCTCATCGGGCGTGCGGACGAACGGAATCATCAGGTGCAGATTCGGATGATCGGCGCGGACGCGATCGAGCGCCCGCAGTTCGAGCTCGAACAGATCTGGTTCGCGAATGTAGCGGGCGGCGCCACGATAACCGATCATCGGATTCTCCTCGGTCGGCTCGTAGCGGTCGCCGCCGGTGAGATTGGCGTACTCATTGGTCTTGAAGTCGGTGGCGCGGTAGATCACCGGGCGCGGATCGAAGGCGGAGGCAATCTTGCGCATGCCTTCGGAGAGTCGGTGGATGTACTCGTCCTGCCGACCGGTGTTGATGAAGTTGCGCGGATGCTCACCGAGCCGCGCGATGATGAACTCGGCTCGCAAGAGGCCGACGCCGTCAACGTCACGTTCGGCGACACGGTCTGCGATCTCGGGTTCGGCGAGGTTGACATACAGTTTGGTGCGAGTGGAGACGGGCGCGTAGCGCTCGACCTCGCGAGCCTGCCACCAGTCGATCAGTTCAGCCTGCCGACCCGGGTAGATGACGCCGTTCGCGCCATCGACCGTGACTTCGGCGCCGTTGAGCAGTTGGGTAGCGCCAACCGCGCCGACAACGCATGGCACGCCAAGCTCGCGAGAAATGATGGCGGCGTGACAGGTACGGCCGCCGCGCTCGGTGATGATCGCCGCGGCTCGCTTCATGGCCGGTACGAAATCGGGGGTGGTCATTTCCGCCACCAGGACATCGCCTTCGGCAACTTTGGAGGTTTCGCGAGGATCGGTGATCACACGCACCTGCCCGCTGCCAATGCCAGGCGAAGCCGGAGACCCTTGAAGAATCGGCGGCGCGCTCGGGGCCGGCGCAGGATGGTCGCCATTCGTTCTCGTCTGCGGCGCGACTGTGGTGATCGGTCTCGATTGCAGCAGGAAGAACTGGTTCTGCGCCCAGGCCCATTCAATGTCTTGCGGCGAGCCGTAATGAGACTCAATTCGCTTGCCGATTTCTGCCAATTCGAGCACCTGCTCATCGCTGAGCTTCGGTTGCGAGCCCTCCGCTTCGGACAGCGGCTGCCAGACATTCGGGCCGTGCTCCGGGTGGCTGACGCCGTCGGTTGAACGAACGAGTCGGCGATCCTGGCAATAGATCTGACGATCGAGAATCTCGATGCTGGACTTACTGACTTCAAAGTGGTCAGGCGAAACCAGGCCGCCCACGACCGCCTCGCCCAGTCCGAAAGCGGCTTCAATCACGATGCGATTGGCGTCATTGGTGATCGGGTCGACCGTGAACATGACGCCGGAGGACTCGGATTGCACCATGCGTTGAACGGGCACGGCGAGGTCCACGTCAAGGTGCCCCCAGCCGGCCTGCTCGCGATAGAAGATGGCGCGCGCCTCGAACAGTGAAGCCCAACAGCGCTGGACGGCCTCAACCACGTTGACCGCGCCGTCCATGTTCAGAAACGTGGCCTGTTGACCGGCGAATGATGCTTCCGCCAGGTCTTCGGCGGTCGCCGAGCTGCGAACGGCGACGGGTCCCTCACCAAGTCGCGTGTAGGCGGCGCTGATTTCCTCTTGCATGGCCGCGGGCATCTCAGCTTGCTCAACCGCGCGTTGAATGGCCGCGGCCTGGCGATGGAGCCGATCATCGTCGTTGACGTCGAGACCGCTGAGCATGGCGCGCAGCACTTGCTCAAGGCCGCTGACTTCGATGAACTGTCGATAGGCATGCGTCGTGACGACGAATCCCGGCGGGACAGGGATATTGGCTTGGGTGAGTTCGCCCAGGTTGGCGCCCTTGCCGCCGACAAGCGGTACGGCATGGCGCTCAACATCGGCGAACCAGACGATGTGTGGTGCGTCGGAGGTCATGGCGGCCTGTCGGTAGTGGTTGGGTCAGTCACGGCAGACATCGGTAGGGTATCACCGCGTTAACGAATCGCTGATATGCGGTGCGATTCGTTCATTCGACGGTGACCGTCTTGGCCAAGTTGCGTGGCTGGTCAATGTCGAGTCCACGCGCCAGGGCGATCTGATAGGCGAGCAGTTGGATGACCGGCGTCAAGCTAAACGGCGTCAACAGCGGCGGCGCGCTGGGTACGCCAATGAAATGGTCAACGATGTCGCTCAGTTCGCGGTCGTCTTGATCACCGATCGCAATGACGGGGGCTCTACGAGCGGAGACCTGTTGGATAGCCGACATCATTTTGTCAAAGAGCGGCCCGCGCGGTGCGAGCGCGATCACGGGAAAGCTGGGATCCAGCAAGGCGATCGGACCGTGTTTCATCTCACCGGCTGCGTAGGCCTCGGCATGCACGTACGAGATCTCCTTGCACTTCAGCGCGGCCTCCAACGCCAGCGGATGCTCAATGCCGCGCCCCAGTACGAGGAAGTTGCTGGCCTTGACGTAGTGCTGCGCGATGCCGGCGCAGGCTGAGGCCTGTTCAAGACCTCGTTCGAGCATTGACGGCGCGGCGAGGAGTTGCTCAAGGTGGGAGTTGAGTTCCAGTTCGTTGAGGGCTCCGCGAGCGCTGCCAAGTCGGCAAGCGATCAGGTAGAGCGCAGAGAGCGAAGCCACAAACGTCTTGGTGGAAGCGACGCTCACCTCTGGTCCGCAGCGCAGAATGATCGAAGCATCCGCCTGGCGAGTCGCTTCGGAGCCGTCCACATTCGTTACGGCGATCTGCGGAGCGCCCCAGTGGTCTCGGACGTGGTTCATCGCGCCGAGTGTGTCAATCGTCTCGCCCGACTGCGTCACCGAGACGACCAGCGTTGAGGGCCCGAGTAGCGGAGCGCGGAAACGGAATTCGGACGCGTTGTCAAAGTCGGCCGGGATGCCGGCGATCTGCTCAATCCACCAACGTCCGATCATCGCGGCATGCAAGGAAGTGCCCATGCCGATCACGAGCACGCGCTCAATGTTGCGCAGCACATCGTCGGAAATGTCGAGCTCGTCACAGAGCGCGCAGGCGGGAGCGAGTCGGGCGCGACCGCGAATCGTGTCGGAGAGCGCTCGCGGCTGTTCGTGAATCTCCTTCAGCATGAAGTGCCGGTACGAGCCTCGCGCGATTGCGACAGGATTCAGGTCGACCTGTTTGGGCGTCGGCTGAGTGACGCCACCGTCATCCTGCTGCACAATCAAACCGTCATGGTTGATGGTGGCAATCTCCCCGTCCTCAAGGTGATAAACCGATGTCGTGTGAGGCAGGAGCGCGGGGAGGTCGCTGGCGAGGAACATCTCATCCTCGCCGAAGCCGATCACGATCCCGCCGGCAGAGCCGCGTCGCGCGGCGTAGATGCGAGACTGGTCGCTGCGTCGCACGACCGCGATGGCGTTGGCGCCGCGCAGCTGCTGCAAGGTGCGTCGAATCGCGTCAAGGAACGTGGCGCCGTCATCCAGCTCGCGTTGGATGAGCTCTGGAATCACCTCGGTGTCGGTATCGGACTGCCAATCGCGTCCCTGTGCAGCGAGCGTTGGTTGTAGCTCGCCCCTGAGTTCGCGGTAGTTCTCGACGATGCCATTTTGGACGACAACAACGTCACCGCTGGAGGATGCATGTGGGTGCGCGTTGCGATCGGACGGTTCGCCGTGCGTGGCCCAACGCGTGTGGCCGATGCCGAGCGTGCCCGGCGGCATCTGCCCAATCGACTGTTTCAGATCGCGCAGCTTGCCTTGACGCTTGAGGACGGCGAGAGCGCCGTCTCGATCGATTACGGCGATGCCGGATGAGTCATAGCCGCGATATTCGAGGCGGCTGAGGCCTTCCAGCAGAATGGGACCTGCCGCCTGGCGGCCGATGTAGCCGACGATGCCGCACATGCGTTGCCCAGATCTCTACTCCGCCGCGGGCGATGTCCAGCTGCGGCCATTAGTCCGCTGATTCGGTTGCGGCTGCCTGCGATCCTCACCGAGAGGCGTGTCGCCCTCAATGATCGACTCTAATACCTCGGTCAGGGTGTAGACGAATGAGACTCGGCGATTGAGCTGCGCCTCCAATTCGGCAGGGGTGAGATCATCGAGGAATTTGGCGCCAAAGAAGTCCAGCGAGGCGCGCGGAAGGAAGACGTGCTTCGGCAGGTCGCGTGATGCGAGCGCGGCGGCATAATCGCGACCAGGGATCAGCCCGCTGACGTTGACCCGGTCGCCGAAGAGCGTGTTGCGGATCGGAATCACTTCCAGGTTGACGCCGGTCAGTTGGCGGACTTCGCTTGCCAATTCCTGCAGCGTCGCTCCGATGAGGGCGCCGCATGCCATGATTGCGGTCGTTGGCGGCGGCGAGAAGCGCCCGCCGCGAATCCGGCGTTTGGTGCGTCGCCAGTCGTCGATCAACGTGCGCGTCATGCCGATGCCGTTTTCCCACTGCGGGAAGCCGTCATAACGCTTGCTTGATGGCAGCTGCGATTGCGATGTCAGGTAGAACTCGTCGCTCGGGAAGACCACGGATTGGCCGCGCAAGCGCCGCGCGTCTCGCTGCCAGCGCCGCAGCTGCCGCACGACGCGTTGCGCCTCGGCGGAGCTGTGAGTACGCATGCCGCCATGTTGGATGCGTTCCTCACCTTCGAGCGAGGAACCGACTGGAACCACGCCGATCGACAGGACATTGTCGAGCGCGAGCAGGTCGCTGACGGTTTGGTCGAGCGCGGCGCCGTCGTTGACGCCTGGGCAGAGCACGACTTGCGTATGAGCTTCGATACGCATCTCGGCCAGCCGCCGCAGTTGTTCGATGATGTCAGGTGCGTGGCGATTGCCGAGCAGCTCGCGCCGCAGGTCGAGATCGGTGGCGTGGACACTGACGTGCAGCGGACTGAGCCGCTGTTCCGCGAGCCGTTCCCAATCGTCATCGGAGAGATTGGTCAGCGTGACGAAGTTGCCGTGCAGGAAGGAGAGTCGGTAATCATCATCCTTGATGTAGAGCGGTCGGCGCAGCCCTTTGGGTAGGCCTTTGAGAAAGCAGAAGAAGCACTTGTTGTTGCAGATGCGCGTGCCGTCGAACGCGTCATCGTCGAATTCGACGCCGATCGGTTCATCAATGGGTTTTTCAAACTCGACGCTCCCCACTTCGCCCTCGTGGATGACCTCAAGTTCGACGAAGTCATCGGTGGCCTGAAAGCGATAGTCGAGCGGATCACGGATCGGCTGGCCGTTGACGGCGAGGACTTGGTCACCTGGAACGAGACCTGCTTCTTCGGCGAGCGAGTCGGGCTGGATCGAACTGATCGCACCGAACGGAACCTTGGCGCGGCGCGTTGAAGGCATGGTTGACGCGATGTGGATTAGACGCTGGCCGAGGCCATGGCGTCGATCTGTGTGATCCGATCGACGACGGCTTCGATGGAGAAGTCGGGCGTTGATGCGCCGGCGGTGACGCCAACGTCATCGTGGCCGGCGAACCATTCTGGCAATAGCTCATCCGCAGTCTCGACCTGATAGGTCTCGATGCCGTTGGCGCGCGAGAGCTCGGCCAGGTGTCTGGTGTTGGCGGAATTGTGGCCTCCGACGACGATCATGAGATCAACATCCTGCGTCAGGTCGCGGGTCGCAGCCTGCTGAGACGTCGTGGCATTGCAGAGGACGTTGACGACGCGAATCTCGGTGATCTGGTCAATGCGGGCGCGCATCAGGTTGGAGACGAAGGCGGCGAAACGTTCTGGAGTGTGCGTGGTCTGAGAGATGACGCCAATCTTGGCCGGCAGATAGTCGGGCAAGCCTTCAAGCGATTCGCTCTGGACGACGATGCCGCGTCCACGACACCAGCCGAGCACGCCCTTGACCTCGGGGTGCGTTGGGTCGCCGAAAATGATGACCGTGAAACCTCGCTCAGCGAGGTTGCGCGCCGCTCGTTGTGAACGAGAAACGAATTGGCAAGTGGTGTCAATCACGGTCAGTCCGCGCGCTTCAATGTCGCGGACAACGGTTTCGCCCACGCCGTGGGCCGTGATCGCGACGGTCTCGGTACCGACGTCATCAGCGGTGCGGTCTTCTTTGACGGTGATGCCGGTGCGTTCGAGTTGCGCAACGACCTGTGGGTTGTGAACCACCTGTCCGAGCGTGGTGACGCGCGTGCCGTTGGCGGCGGCCTCCTGCATCATGTCGACTGCGCGGCGAACGCCGAAGCAGAAACCCATGTCGCTCGCTCTGTGAATCTTCATGATGCGGCTCCTGAAGTTCCAATCGAGTCGAGTGTGTCGATTTCTGCGGATTCAACGCGGGTTTCCACGAGGTAAGCATACACGCCGCGGTACTCGGGAGGCAGTTGCTCAGCGATGGCCCGCATGATGGCAAGATGTGCGTCGTCGACGTCGCGGCGCGTGATGCGTATGCCGCTGGGCTTGACTACGAACGGTTGCGAAGCCGACATGCGGACTCGGGTGCGATTGAAGAGCGACCGCCAACCAGCGCGCATCCGCTCGGAGCCGGTGATGCCAACCGCAACGATCGGAGCGCCACTACGCAAGGCCAGCAGGGCGGTGCCGGAATGCGCATGAATCAGGGCGCCAGTGTCGGAGCGATGGCCTTCGGGGAACATCCCCACGACCGCGCCGTCGGCGAGCAGGCGTTCGGCCTCTCGGATCGCGAGTCGATCGCCCGCGCCGCGCCGCACAGGGAACGCGCCCGAAAGAGCGAAGAGGTAGCCGATGATCGGTTCCTTCTGAAAGAGTTCGACTTTCGCCATGTAGCGCGGCGATCGCGGGTAGATGGCGGACGCCATCATCGCCGGGTCGGCGGATGAGACGTGATTGGACGCGATGATCACCGCTCCTTTGGGAATGCGATGAAAGTTCACCCATTCGCAGCGCACGATCCGCATGAAGGCGAGTCGCGCGAAGTAGCCGGCGACCCAGAACCAGACTCGCGATGCGTTTGGCATACCGGGCATGCCGATCGCGGCGAGAGCCTGATACTCGCCGAAGACGAGGCGCGTCAGTTGGCGGGTGATCCAGCGGTAGGCGCGGCGTCGCATCGCTATCCCTGTTCGCCCGATGACGCGGCCGCCGGCAGACTGGCTAGGTCGGGGATGCCAGGGATGCGCTCTCGGACAATCGCCTCAACGCGGTTGACGGCGCCCTCGAGGCTGAGATCGGAGGTGTCAAGAATCACCGCGTCCTCGGCAGCGACGAGCGGCGACGCCTGACGGCTTCGGTCCCGGGCGTCGCGGCGGCGAGTCGCCAGCAAGACTGCGTTCTCATCGGTGTTAGCCAGGCCTTCAGCGGCCCGACGCCTCGCGCGAACCGCTTCGCTGGCATCGAGGAATATCTTGACTGGTGCATTTGGCAGGACAACGGTGCCGATGTCGCGTCCGACCACGATCATGCGACCGCGTTCGGACTCGCGCTGTTGGATGCCGACCATCAGTTGGCGCACCTCGGTGATCGCCGCCACGGTCGGTACGCCGGACTCGACGGCAGGATCGCGGAGATGCGGCGTCGCGTCGAGTCCGTCGACGAAGACGTGTAACTCGGGTGAAACGCCGTTTGGGTGATTGCGAAGTGTGAAGTGAGTCGCGCCAATCAGTTCGGCTACAGTCTCCGGCTGATCAAAGTGGACGCTGTGCTGTTGCGCCTGCCAGGTGGCGGCGCGATACATGATCCCGGTGTCGAAGAGTTGCCAACCGAGTCGGGAGGCGAGCGTCCGGCCAACCGCCGTCTTGCCTGACGCGACAGGTCCGTCAATGGCTACCAGATAGCGCTGAGCTTCTGCAGGAAGGCGGCCAGTCATAGCGGCATATTAGTAGCTCAGGTTCTGCTGCGAGTTGGCGCCGTAGGTTGGCGGCTAGGGAGCGGCGGGTGGCCCAGCAGGGTCGGCAGCGAGACCGGCGGCGCGTCGCAGTAATCGCACCTCTCTCCTGCTGAGTGGTCGAATCTGGCCGACGTCCAGCTCTCGTAGCAGGATCGGGCCGAAACGCACGCGTCGAAGGCTGACGACACGGTGCCCGATGGCCTCGCACAGTCTCCGAACTTCGCGCTTGCGACCCGTGTGCAGCGTCAGCGTGAGCCACGAACTCTGTTGTCCGTTTGACAGACGCCGGCCAACTCGACGCGAGCGCGAAGGTTTGGCTTGCAGCAGTTCCCCTTCGTCCTCAATGCCCCGATTGATACGGCCGAGCGCGGCGTCGCTCGGAGCGCCGACGACCTCGGCGAGATACACGCGCGGCAGCTCGCGTGAGGGATGCAGTAGCGCGCTGATCAGCGGACCGTCGTTGCTGAGCAGCAGGAGTCCCTCGCTTTCCAGGTCCAGACGCCCGACTGGCACGCAGCGCGGAGCGCCATTAGGCAGAAAGTCGACCACCGTTGAGCGGCCGCGATCGTCATGCGCGGTTGAGAGCACGCCTCGCGGCTTGTTCAGGGCGAAGGTGCGAAGCGGTTCGCTCGACGCGAGCGGCCGACCGTCGAGCAGGATTCGCTCGACTAGCGGATTGACTCGGCGTGAGAGGTCGGTGAGAACATCGCCGTCAACGCTGACGCGTCCGGCGCGAACCAGCGACTCCGCGCCGCGTCGTGAGGCTACCCCGCTGCGTGCGATGGCGACTGAGATACGAATGCGTTCGGTGTGTTCGGCTTCAGTCACGTTGAGACTCCATCTCGTCCAATGGAGACGTGGACGCGTGCGGACCGCTGTAGCTGACCGCTGGAGGTTGATCGAGGGAAATGTCGGGCCGCCAGCGGCGGAAGAGGAGCACCGCAATCACACCAAGCAGAGCGAAGCTGACGATCATCCAGGCGTTGACGCCGGTATCGGATGAGGCTTGGACGATCGGCAGCCGTTCGTTGTTCTGAGTCGGCGCACTGACGGTCGATGCCGGCGACGGAGCTGACGACGCCTCAGGCGCGAGCGCATTGGCGAGGAGAGGCGTCACATCAGCGCCGCCCGGCGACGGAACGCGGCTCACCACCCAGCGTGCTGGTTCGCGCGCGATGGAGTGATTCCGCGCCGGCGCGACCAGCGCGTCATTGCCGTAGGTGATTTCATCGACGATCGTTCCGCTTGGGTCCAGCAGCGCAATGGTGTCGCCGTCATTGTTGAGGCCGTTGCCGATTCGGTTCACGATCAGTGCGGCAGGTTGATCGCTCAGAGGCTGAGTCGCGATCACGAGGCGGGAACCAGGAGCGATGCTGCCTCGCAGATCGGTCGCCCCCGAGCGGTCGGCAAGCGACCAACCGTCAAGCGAGATCGTCTGGTCGGAAAGATTTTCAATTTCGATCCACTCCGCCTCGTTGGGTAGCGGGGCAGGGAGCAACTCTGTGATGCGGAGCAGGCCGCGCGAGCCGGAGACCGTGTGAGTCGCTGTCGCTGTCGCTGTCGCCGTCGTTGTCGTTGTTGCCGCGGCGGTCGGCGCTGATGCCGGCGACTGCGGCTCTGACTCGTTCTTGTCTGAGTCCGGCGTTGGTGATTGTGGCGGTTTGGCAGTGGTCGACGCGGCTGAGGGTTGTGATTGTTGCGTAGCCTCCGCAGGGTCCGGCGTTGATGGCTGCGACGACGACGGCTGCTCGGTTTGGACGTCGGCGGGCTGCTCACTCGTCCCCGGGTCGGGAACGGATGGGAGCAGGAACGGCTCGCCGGGCGACGGCGATTCGTTCAACGGTGCTGAGTCCGGCGTCGATCGTTGAATCGATTGCGTATTAGTTGGCGATCTGATCACGCTGAAGGTGCGGTCGGAGCCCCAGCTGATGGCGCTCACGACCTCTCCATCTGGATTGATGAGGCGCAGCTGATCGCCAGCATTGGCGAGTCCGTTGCCGATGCGTCCATCGCTGATGATCGGAGCAATGCGCGGTCCAGCATCGGACGAAGTGCCGATCGCCACGCTCGCCAACGCGGGGATTGATGCTCCGTCGAGCGAGTCTTCGGCACGATTGTCAGCGATGCGCCAGCCGTTCAGGTTGACGGGCTCAAGGCGGTCGTTGGTCAGCTCAAACCATTCGTAGGCCGGATCAAGGCGACCCTGGCCAGCGGTTGGATAGACCTCACTGATCCAGACGGAATCGTCCGAGATCGACTCCTGCTTGCCGACTGAGTCGGTCGCACGTGTGAATGTGTTGCCAATGTTGGTTGCGCGCAACGGAACCTGAGAAACATCGGTCACGTTGAGCGATCGTTGATGATTGAAGCGTTCGTACCACGGGATCGCGGGATGCACCCGACGTTGATCGGAGAACCAGGTCTCGGCTCCCGGTTCCGGACGCGGCAACTGATGGAAGCTCGTATCGTCGCCCCAACTTGCGGTGGCCAGCCAACGGCCCTCTGGATCGCGGACGACGAGATGTCCACCGCTCTTCGACAGTCCAGATCCGAACTTGACTCGCGGCCCGCTGATGCTGACGCTTGCGTTTGGTTGGATGGCGACAGAGGGCAGGGTGATCTGCGACCCGCCGATCGTGAGTCGCCAATTGACGGTGACGAGTCGCTCATCGGTGACGTTCGCGAGTTCAACCGACTCATGCGATTCCAGCTCAGGATCGATCAGCGCGGCACTGATCCGCACCGCAGTGTCCGGTCGTGGGTGAGCGTGTCGGTCAGATGACTGGTTGAAGTCTTCGATATCGACTTGCCATGGGGACGCGCGTTCTTGCAACGTCTGATTTCCATGAAGCGTGCGTGTGATGGATTGTCCAGGCGCGGGCTCACCGAAGTGCTGTGGATCACTGATGTCACCCCAACTGACCGCATCGCGTCGGACACCGCGCGGGTCAACCAACGCGACACGATCGCCGTTATTGCGCAACCCGTTGCCAATTCTGGCGGACTCCAGGAAGATCAGTGTCTGTCCTCCAGGCACGATAGGATCGGCGCCGCCGCCGACGATCAGGGCGACTGCGCCTGGCGACAGATCGATTGCCGGCAGGCGAGCCATTGCTTCGGCATCCTCAATAGTCCACTTGCCCAGGTTGATCGCAGTCGCTCCTGCGTTTTGGAGTTCAACCCATTCGAAGGCTGTGATGTCGCTGGCGGAGCTGTCGGCGTTGGGATGGACTTCGCTGATGAAGAGGTTGGGCGCTGCCGCCGCTGAGCTGTCGATCGCCAGGCACAGGAAGCAGCCGAGCACGGCAAGCACAACCAGGAGCGACGCGCGCGACAGCTCAGGACGGGTAGGTAACGCGGCGACGGATAGTGATCTGTTCTTCAATGAGGATGGTCTGGCTGGATTGCGGCTTGGGAGCGATGATCTGGCGCGCGCTCGACGCAATAGAAGGAGCGGCGTAGCGAGCGGCGAAATCGGCCACGACCGCTGCGGCGATGAGGTTGGCGGCGCCGCGCAAGATCGGCAGGTACGGTGCGAGGTCGCGCTGGATCGCGGGCAGCAAGGCTGGCGGTCGCGGCTCCACGATGACAGGCGTGAGCGCGGATGGCTGAGTCTTGGCCATGTATTCATGATATAGGAAACGGATTAGTCAGGTATGCAATAGGGGATTGTCTTGACATAAGAGTTAGTTTGCCATCCGAGCTTCGACCTGGTCTGTAAGCTCCGCTCCTGCAGTCTGCAGATTCACGTCTGGAATCGAAATGCGCCCGTTGGCGATCGCTTGCAATGACTCCAGGATGAAGAATGGTTCGCGGCTGGCGCCAGCCTGGCGAATGGCCTTGAACAGCGGCGCCTCAGTGCCTGTCTGATCCGCATGCGCGGTCCACTGTCGATCGAACGTCGCACCGCGAATGTCATACCTCGCCCAGGACACGACCGGACCGCGATCCAGCTCGGTTGTGACACGTTGCAGCATCATGCCGGAATGTGTGGCTCGCTCGGCGAGGAGCTGGCGGACGACGGACTGCCAGGTCCCGATCGGACCATCTGGCAAGGCTGGATGTAGGTTCAGGCAGGGCAACTGATCGCAGATCACGTCGCTGACCACCATCATGTAGCCAGCCATCATGCCGATGTCAGGCTGGAACGGTTGGATCCGCTCGAAGAGGTGGCGGTCGAAATCGCGTCTCCACGGAGCGAGCTCGCCAGCCGGATCGGAGATAGCGCCATTGACGTTTCGTCGCCACTGAGCGGAACTGCGGCAGACCAGCGGGATCCGGGCTCGCTCGACGTCATCAAGGAAGGCATCAGTGTTGGTGGATTGACCGCGCTCGCGGTTGCAAACGACGCAGACGATTTCAGCGTCCAGTTGTCCATGGTCGATCGCGTCAAACACCGTCCGCAAGAGTTGGCGAGAGCTCGTGCCCTTGGCCGTGGCGAACCAGGCGATGCGGAGCGTCATGGCTGGTCGCGGAGCGTGGCGATTCGCAATTCGGCCTCGGCAAGCAGCTGTTGGGCGCGTCGGCTCAGTTCGCTGCCGCGAGCGTAGGCGTCAACCGCCTGGTCGAGCGGCAGCCCGCCTGTCTCGAGTTCCGACAGCGCCTCTTCAAGCGCCTCAACCAGCTCCTCGTAGCTCAGGTCAGTGTCGTGCGATACCTGGTCGGCGTGATTAGACACGTGCATGGTCCTCCGTCATCACAGGATCGGCAGTGGTTCGAGCATCCACCTCGCCGTCGTGGAAGCGGATTGTGATCGGTTGGTCGGACTGGAGCGCCCTGGCGGATGTCACGATGCGGCCATGATCATCCGTGATCGCGGTGAAGCCGCGATTCAGAGTCGCCATCGGATTGAGCGCCTGGAGACGCTGTTGCCGAGCTGCCAGTTCTGCGCCGCGCACGGCGAGTTGACGGTCAAGCTCAAGGTCGAGTGCCCCTTGAGCGCGGTTGAGATCCATCTGTCGCGACGCCAGGTCTGGCGCGGCGCGCTCGAATCGCTCCGTGAAACTGGCGTGCATGAGTTGAAGTCTGGAAACCCGACTCTCCAGCAACTGACTGAATGTTTGCCGAAATCCGGCAATGCGCGCGGATTCCTCAGAACGGTCCGGCGCCGTCAACTCAGCGGCGGCTGACGGCGTCGGGGCGCGTAGATCGGCGACATGGTCGGCGATCGTCACGTCCGTCTCGTGCCCAACCGCCGAGACGACAGGAATGTCGCTGGCGAAGATGGCTCTGGCCACCGGCTCTTCATTGAATGCCCAGAGGTCTTCGGGAGACCCGCCGCCGCGTCCGACGATCAGGACATCGGGACGGTCGTGCGTCAACAGATTGAATGCGTCGATCGTGTTGGCGATATCTTCGGCGGCGCCTGCGCCTTGCACCTGACAGGGGGCGAGTAGCAGCTCGGCCAGCGGCCAGCGGCGTCCGAGCACGTCTTGGATGTCATGCCAGACGGCGCCATGTTCTGACGTCGCCACCCCGATCCGTTGCGGATAGCGCGGCAGCGGGCGCTTGCGATCGGGGTTGAAGAGGCCTTCATCGCCGAGCTGACGGAAGAGTCGATTGAACTCGGCTTGCAGCACGCCTTCACCGATCGGTCGCAGGTCGTCAATGATGATCTGCAGCGATCCGCGGGCGAGATACAGGTCAGCGCCGCCGTAGACGAGCACCTGGTCGCCCTGTCGGACCTGCATGCCGCGATTGGAACCGCGGAAGAACACGCAGGCCAGCGCTGAGTCGCCGTCTGTGTCAGCGAGGTCGAAGTAGTAATGTCCTGCGCCGGATCGGCTGAAGCTGCGAATCTCGCCTTCGATCCAGATGCCGCTGAGCATGGGATCCGTTTGCAGTCGTTCGCGAATGTGTTTCGCTACTACGCTGACCGATTGCGACTTGACCGATTGCGCATCGACCGATTGCGCGTTGACCGATTGCGACTGGGGCGAGCGCTCAGCGTTCGGCGCCACTGCCTCATCAGCGTCCCATTGGAAACGCCTGGCGACGGATCGTCGCTGATGAAATCCGCTCGGCGGACGTTTGGGCATGGATGTGACCGACTGTTGCTAGGCGCGCTCGAGGTACTGCCCGGTGCGCGTATCCACCTTGACCATGTCGCCAGGGCCGACGAAGAGCGGCACGTTGATGGTGAGTCCGGTCTCCAGCGTGGCGGGTTTGGTGGCGCCGGTGGCGGTGTCCCCCTTGACGCCGGGGTCAGACTCGGACACCTGCAGCGGAACGGCGGCCGGCAGCTCGACGGCAACCGGATTCTCGCCGACGATGAGCACTTCCACTTCCGCGTTCTCGGCGAGATAGTTCACGGCGTCGCCGACGACATCCGTAGATAGTGGCTCTTGTTCGTAGGTGTTGGTGTTCATGAAGTAGAGCAGGCCACCGTCGCGATAGAGGTACTGCATGGTCCGATGCTCGGTGCGAATGCGACGGAACTTGGAGCCGGCCTGGAAGGTGCGCTCAATCGTGTGACCGCCGCGGATGTCGCGCAGCTTGAGCCGCGCCTGAGCCGACCCGCGACCAACTTTGATGTGATCCCAATCGACGATCTGATATTCGGTTCCGTCGAGTTCAATCACAAAACCACGCTTGAGGTCGCCGGTCGAAATCATGATCTGCCTGTCAGCTGTGCGTCGTTGGTGGGGCCGCGTGCGGGATGCATCAATCTTCGCAGGTTACGCGCTCAGGTTATGCGCTCCGGACACAAAGCGCAGTTTCGGGGTCGAGGTGAACGAGTGGAAGCCGTTCTCGTCAAGCAGTCCCATGTCTTCTATGCGGACGCCTCCCCAATCCGGCAGGTAGATGCCGGGCTCAATCGTGATCACCATGCCGGCTTCGAGCGTGTCGGTTGAGTTCGGGCCGATGTATGGCCGCTCGTGAATCTGCAGTCCAACCCCGTGTCCCAGACCATGTCCAAACTGATCGCCGTAACCGGCCTCCACGATCACCTGTCGGGCCAGTTGGTCGGCGTCAACGCCAGACATGCCCGGTCTGATCATTTGGGCAGCGGTCTCTTGCGCGGCGAGCACGACGTCGTAGATGCGCGGAAATCGGTCGTCGGCGCTGCCGAGCACGATCGTGCGCGTCATGTCGGAGCAATAGCCGTCGACTTTCGCGCCCATGTCGATCACGATCGGTTCACCTTCAGCGATTGAGACGTCACGCGGTCTGGCATGCGGTCGTGAACCCCAGTCGCCGGCGGCAACGATGGATTCGAACGCCATCTGCTCGGCGCCGTGCTCGCGGGCGTGCTGTTCAATGGCCCAGGCGACCTGGCGCTCGCTCCAACCGGGCTTGACGACATCTTGCGCGTGACGAAATGCGTCGTCGCTCAGCTGCGCGGCGCGCCTCATGGCTGCAATTTCGGCGTCGTCCTTGCATGCGCGCGCTCGTTCGATGATCTGCTTGCTCTGGACGAGCGCGGGGCGTTGTGAGGCTGGCAGCTTTGCATTGGCCTCGCGTAGCGATTTGTGCAGGGCGACGCTGACATCATGCGGCTCGAAGCCGAGACGTCCGCGACCGAACGATTTCACTAACTCGCCCCACCACGCTGTGATCTCGCCTTGCATGCGGACGATCTCGAACTCAGGAGCCTCTTGGGCGGCTTGATCGAGGTAACGGAAGTCTGTGGCGAGCTTGGCGGGCTGCGAGTCATCGGCGCCGATCAGCAGCCAGCCGTTGGAGCCGCTGAAGTGGGATGCGTAGCGCCGGTTGTGCTCGTCCGTGACCAGGATGGCGTCAAGCTTGGCTTCGGTCAGCAGATCGCGAATCCGGTCAAGGCGGGAGGGTGTCTCAGGCATCCAGCTATCCGCCCGGCTTGGCCTTGACGCCGCGCTCTTGCAACATCGGCACGAGCGCGTCCAACGCCGCCAGATAGCCTCTCCAACCCAGACCGGCTACGACGCCATCCATGATCGGAGCGGTGATCAGCGCGTGTCGGAAGCTCTCGCGAGCGTGGACGTTGGACAGGTGCACTTCCATCTTGCCGCCTGGAAAGGCCTCAAGCGCGTCTCGCAGCGAGTATCCGTAATGCGAGAGCGCGCCAGGGTTGATGATCAGGCCGTCGGCGGAGCGTTCCTGCTGGATGAAGTCGATGATCGCGCCTTCGTGATTCGACTGATAGGGACGAATCGTCACGCCCCACTCGGTAGCGCGTTTGGCCACCAATTCCTCGATGTCAGCGAGCGTCTGGTTGCCATAGATCTCGGGCTGCCGTTCACCGAGGATGTTCAGATTCGGACCGGAGATGAGCAGAACTTTCATGGCGTGTCGCTCGTCTGGTTGCGTCGGTTCTGAAGGAGGGCGGCGACGCCGTCAAGCGCCTGTTCAATGGTGTCTCGCCGAGCGGCATCAGAGACGTGGGTGTAGATCTGCGTCGTGGAGACCGACGCATGGCCGAGCAGCTGCTGGACAACGCGGACATCGGCGCCTCCATCGATCATATGAGTCGCGAATGCGTGCCGCAAGAGATGCGGATGCACATCCGCCGGCAGGCCAGCCCGTTGCGCGTAGCGTCGGACGCTGAGTTGCACTGCGCGGGCCGAGAGCGGGTTGCCGAATCGATTCAGCCAGAGCCAGTCACTTGACCTTGGCCTGGCCAGAGCGGAACGGCCGCCATTGCGGTAGCGCTCAAGCCAATGCAATGCGGAGCGACCCAGCAACGCCATGCGTTCCTTGTTGCCTTTGCCGCGCACAATGAAGCCGCGCTGATCGGCGTCGTAGTCCCTGATCCGCATCGCGGTCAGCTCGGAAATGCGCAGTCCGCCGCCGTACAACACCTCCAGAATGGCGCGGTCTCGGAGCCCGCCAGGCGTCGCCGTCGCTGGCGCAGAGAGCAGATCGGCGACCTGGTCAAGGCTGAGCACGGACGGGAGTCGAGCGGTGGACATTGGCGTCGCAGCGAGCGCGAGCGGATCGCGCGCGATCTCCCCGCGCGCTGCCAGGTGTCGCGTGAACGAGCGGATGGTGGAGGCGCGTCTCTGCCGTGATCGTTCGGCGATGCCCGCTTCCTGCAACTCTGCCAGATACGAGCGGTAATCGGCGCGATTGATCGCATCGATCGTTCGGTTCCGATCGCCGAGCCAATCGACGAATTGTTGAAGATCAGAGCGATAGTTGCGGATCGTATGCGGTGAGCGTCCGAGCACCGCTTCAAGGTGGTGGAGGTATCGCTCCAGGCTGTCAGCTAAAGCGGTCGTCACGATTCCACTGTAGCGGGCAGCAGCGGCGGCTAGCGTCGAGCCTTACGGCGGGAACTGGCAGCGCGGCTCCGAGGCTGGCGCCGGCTCGGTTTGGGTTCGGCCAACAGCTGCAGCGCGCGGTCGATCTCGATGGTTTCCAGGTCGTCGCTTTCCTTCAGATTGCGGCGTTCGTCGCCGCACTGAACGTATGCGCCCCAGCGGCCCGGGCGCACGACCACCTCCGCGTTGGACTTTGGATCCAGGCCGAGCGACTTGGGCCAGCGCAGCCAGTCGATCGCGTGCTCGAGCGTGACATCGCCGAGTTCGATGCTCTTTGGCACCGAGGCGCGTCGCGGTTTCGGCTGGCCTTTCTTGGGGCGTCCGATCTGCTCTCCCAGCTGGACAAACGGGCCAAATCGCCCGCTGAGCAGCCAGACATCGTCGTCGCGCTCCGGATGGCGCCCCAATCGTCGTGGCAGCTGCTCGGTAGTTTCCAGAATCTGCTTGGCCTCGTCGAGCGTGAGATCGGCCGGCGCCATCTCGGCCGGAACGGGTGCAGTACGCATCTCGTCACCCGACCCTGATCGCAGGAAGGCGGAGCCGCCGCGCACGCGGATCTGAACGCCGCTGGACGGCTCGACATCTGAGTCGTCGGCGAGCTCGAGTCCGTCTTCGCTGAGGTTGAGCGCCCAAAAGGGAATCGTGCCGATCTTTTCGGCGACTCGCGATTTGAGCCCGTCTTCGGCGCCATCGCCGAAGTAGAACCCGCGCAGGTGTTGTTCCGACTTACTCTCGCCGCGTGCGATCTGATCGAGTCGATCTTCCATGTCGGCGGTAAAGTCAGCATTGACCAGATCCGGGAAGTGCTGAGTCAACAGGTCGGTGGCGGCGAACCCGAGGAATGTGGGAATCAGCGCGCGCCCTTGCCGGCGCACGTAATCGCGTTGAATCAGCGTGTTGATCGTTGACGCGTAGGTGCTGGGTCGACCGAGTCCGTCATCCTCGAGTTTGCGCACGAGTGAGGCCTCGGTGTAGCGGGCCGTCGGTTGCGAGGCGCTACTGCGGGTTTGATACTCGACCAGTCGCGCGGCCTGATCCGTCACAACATCTGGCAGCACCTGTTGGCCTTCGCCCTGCGGAGGCATCACTTGATACCAGCCAGGCGCCACGACTACCTGTCCGGTGGCGACCATGAGAGCAGGATCACTGTCCGCCCGCTCTGGTAGTGGGCCGGTCAGTTCGATCCGCGTTCGCTCGACCTCGGCGTCGATCATCTGAGACGCGACGGTGCGTCGCCAGATCAAGTTGTACAGCTCGAATTCGTCCCCTTCCAGCACATGCCGCACGGACTCTGGAGCACGTCCGATCTCTGTAGGACGGATCGCCTCATGCGCCTCCTGCGCGTTGCGCGACTTCGTCTTGTACGTGCGGAACTGATGCTGGTCGTCACCGAACCGGGTCTTGATGTAGGACGCGGTCTGTCCCAACGCCTGGTCGGAGAGGGTGACGGAGTCCGTTCGCATGTAGGTGATCAGGCCAACCCGTTCCGCTCCGAGGTCAACGCCCTGATACAGGCGCTGCGCGGCGGACATCGTGCGCGCCACTCCCATATTGAGTCGATTGGAGGCGGCCTGCTGCAGCGTTGAGGTGGTGAACGGCGCTGCCGGCCTGTTGCTGGCCTTGCTCTTCTTGACGGCAGTCACGCGCCAATCAGCCTCGCTGATTACAGGACGAAGCGCTTCCAGCGACGCTTTGGTCTCCCAGCGCTTCTTCCTGGCCGCCAATTGACCATTGGACGGATTGAAGTCCGAAGACTTGCTGGCGAGTTCCGTTCCGCTCAGTGAGTGCAGTTGCGCAGCGAGCTGATGGCCGTCGATCTCGAACTCAGCGTTGGCGGCGCCGTATGTGGCGGCAACGAATGCGATTCGCTCACGCTCGCGATCAACGAGGAACCGCAGCGCGACGGTCTGCACGCGACCGGCGGAGGTGCCAGGCCCGATCTTGCGCCAGAGCACCGGGCTCAACGAGTAGCCGTACAGCCGATCCAGGATGCGGCGTGACTCTTGTGCCTGAACGAGGTCGCTGTCAATCTCGCGCGGCGACTCGATCGCTCGCTCGATGGCGCTCGGCGTGATTTCGTGAAACACGATGCGCTCGTACGGCACCTTGAGCTTGAGCGCTTCAACCAGGTGCCAGCCGATCGATTCACCCTCGCGATCTTCGTCTGTGGCGATCAAGACGCGGTCTGCCTGCTTCAGCTCCTTGCGCAAGCGAGTCAGGTGCTTCTTCGACTCGGTCGGCACGATGTAATAGGGAACAAAGCCGTTGTCGACGTCGACAGCGAAATCGGCCCATGGCTTGCCTTTGATGGTCGCTGGACGCTCCGCCGCGCGACGTGGTAGGTCGCGAACGTGTCCGAAGCAGGCGCTGACGACGTAGTCATCGCCGAGAAACTGACCGATCGTGTCCGCCTTGGCGCCCGATTCGACGATCACAAGGGTCTTGGACGAGCGCGAACCGGACTGCTTAGCGTCTGGCATAGGTCATCGGTCCTACCTGGTGAATGAGTCCTTTGAGTTCCAATGTCGCCATAGCGGCCGAGGTCTCATGGACGGGTTGGCTGAGTCGACGAGCCAGCTCGTCAACGTGCATCGGCTCCTGACCGATCTGAGCGAGCAGCGCCGCCTCAGCGGGGTCTTCAGGCAGTTGCTCGACCAGCTCAGCCTGGCGCTCGATCGGGCCCAGGTTGAGCTCGTCGAGCACATCTTGGGCGCAAGTCACGAGCTTACCCAATCCGCGCTTGATGACGTTGTTGGCTCCGCTCGATTGATCGGATGTGATCGGTCCAGGTACGGCGAAGACTTCACGGCCCTGGTCCAGAGCCGAGGTGACGGTGTGCCAGGTGCCTGATTTCTCGCCAGCTTCAGTGACGAGCGTGCCCAGGGTGGCGCCCGCAATGATGCGATTGCGCCGCGGGAAGAGTCTTGCGTCGGGGCGCGTTCCGAGCGGGTACTCGCTCATGATCGCGCCGCCGCTGTCGAGGATCTGCTGCGCCAGATGCTTGTGTTCGGGCGGATACGTTCGATCCATGCCGCTCGCGACCACCGCGATCGTACGGGCGCCCTGTTCAAGCGCCGTTTGGTGCGCGATCCCGTCAACGCCGCGCGCCAGTCCAGAGACGATCGTCAGACCGGTGTTGGCCAGGTCGGTCGTGAGCGTTTTGGTGACTTGCTGGCCGTAGGCCGTAGGGCGTCGGGTGCCGACGATCGCGAGCGACCATTCGTCGCGTTCCTGAAGCTCACCCTTGAGGTACAGCAGTGGTGGAGGATCAGAAATTTCGCGCAGGCGTCGCGGATAGCGGTCGTCGCCTGGCGCGAGCGCGGTCAGGCCAGCAGCGAGCAGGCGTTCGTATTCAGCCTGCGGATCAATGCTGGCGCGCGCCGACTCCAGCTGTTCGATCGCGCGAAGGTCAAGGCCGCACTCACGCAGTGAGGGTCGATCCGCGCGCCAGGCATCTTCAAGCCGGTCGAAGTGTCGCTCAAGCGCGGACAGGCGGGCTGGTCCAACGCCCGTGACGAACGAAAAGGCCACACGGAAGGAAAGATCGAGGTGGTCAGTGTTGAAATCTTGCACGAGCGCTCACACTAGCGGGAGCTGACGTTGTGTTCAGGATGCGCCAGCGGCAGATGTGTCATGGGCGACAGCGCGCATTTGCACGATGCGACGCCCGTTCATGCTCTCAACGCTGACGGAGAGCGTCCCGAGTTGGACCACGTCACCGACTTCCGGAATCCGTCCGAGTTGATCAAAGACGAGGCCGGCGACCGTGTCGTAATCGGCGGCCTCAATGTGCCCGCCGATCTGTTCCAGGGCGCCGAGCGGCGCCCGGCCATCGAGGATCAGCGCGCCATCGACCAACCGCGCATCCTCGTCTCCCGCGCCTGCCGGATCGTACTCATCAGCGATCTCGCCCACGATCTCCTCGAGGATGTCCTCAAGCGTGATCAGTCCGGCGGTGCCGCCATACTCGTCGAGCACAATCGCCATATGCACGCGGGATCGCCGCAGGTCGTGCAACAGTTCGTCGATCAGCTTGGATTCAGGCACGAAGATCGGTTCACGCGCCAGGTCGGCAATGGCGCGTTCGCCCTCCGCCAGCATCTCTGCCATCAGATCTTTCGCGTAGACGATGCCGACGATGTTATCGATCGAGTCTTCAAACGTCGGGACTCGGGAGAAGCCGTGGCCTAACAGGAAATTGGCGGCGTCCAGCAGGTTGGTGTCGGCTGGCAGAGCGGAGATGTCGGGGCGCGGCGTCATCGCTTCGCGTACGATGCGGCCGCCGATCGTCATAATGCCGCGAATCATCTCCCGCTCATCGTCGGCGATCGTTTCGGTCTCTTGCTCAATCAAGACTTCGATATCGGTCGGCTGCGGGGCCACCGCCGTGTGCCGTCGTCCCAGCCCGGTGACCAAACGCGCCGGCGCCTCCAGGATGGCGGCCGGCCACAGAAACACCGCATCAAGCAGATCGATGGCTGGTACGAAGTTGAGTGCGAACCCTTCCGGCCACGTAGCCGCGAGTCGTCGCGGCACGGAGTGAATCAGCGCCGCGACGATCGCCGAGATGATCCCCGTCAGGACCATCGTCTCCCATTGGAAGCCAGACTCGCGAATGACGATGTAGAAGACAGCGGTAAAGCCGGTCGCGATGGCGACGGAACGCCCCACCGCGAACGATCCAAGCGCGCGCTCGCGGTCGGCGGTGATTTCGGTCAGACGCTGCGCGCGTCGGCTATCCGGTTGGCGACTCGCGAGCAACCTCGCGCGTGAACGCGACAGCGAGATCACGCCCGCTTCCGCGATCGCTTCCAGCATCAGCAACACGACTGCCAGCAACAACACCATCAACGCGACGATGGAGCTGTCGCTCATGATGAATCCCTACCTGGTGAGCGTCGTTGAGTAGACCTGGCGCCGACTAGACGGGCTGGGTGACCCACCGCAGTGGCGTCATCAGGAACGTCTTTGTTGACGACGGCGCCGGCTCCAGTTCTTGCTCTGGCGCCAACCCGCCGCGGTGCAATCAGCATCGTGTCGCAGCCGAGGAACGCGTCCTCGCCAATCTCCGTCTGATGCTTGTCTACGCCGTCAAAATTGCAGGTGATTGTGCCAGCGCCGATGTTGGCGTGCGCCCCGATGGTGACATCACCGAGGTAACTGAAGTGCCCAATCTGCACTGCCTCGCCAATCCGTGCCGCCTTCAGCTCGGCATGAGTGCCGATGTGGACGCGGGGACCAATCTCGCAGCCTGGCCGGAGGGTCGAGTACGGGCCCACCTCAACATCGTCATGCAACGTGGAGCCGCGAATCGTGCAGGACTCAATGTGGCAACGCTCACCAAGCGCGCTGTCTTCGATGATGGCGTTGGGCCCGATCCGCGAATCGCCGCCGACGCTTGATGCGCCGCGAATGTGAGTGCCGGGCTCGATCGACACACCTGGCGCGATCTGCGCCCTGGCATCGATCCAGACTGCGGCTCGATCAGGAACGCGGACGCCATTGTCCAACAGCCGCTTCACGATTTGGGCGCGGATGACGTCTTCAGCATCAGCAGCGTCAGAGGGCGTTTCCACATTCAGCCGGCCGTCTGGCAATGAAACCGGAACGGCTACAGCGCAGTTGTGTTTGGCCGCCACCGCGATCGCATCAGTCGCATAGGACTCCGCGCCCGCTTCGGCGTTTCCAACGATCCGTTCAAGCGTCGGCCACAGAAATCGGCTGCTGAACCGATAGATTCCGAGATTGACTTCACGAATCGCGAGCTCGTCCTGTGATGCGTCGCGCGACTCGACGATGGCTCGTAGCAGGCCGTTTGCGTGTCGGACGATGCGGCCCATCCGGGCAGGATCCTCAACGGTCGCTGTCGCGACGATCACATCAGCGGCAGGCGCCTGCATGATCGGTCCAATCTGCTCACTGCTGAGAAGCGGCAGATCGCCGTTGACGACTATCAGGTCAGCAGACTCGTCAGTGGACTCGATCTGACTGCGGGCGGCCAGCAGCGCATCGGCTGTTCCGTGCGGCACCTGTTGCACTGCGAATCGCAGCTTAATGCCCGCGGGGCAGTCGGAGCTGAGTGTCTGTTGGATGCGATCGCCGCGTTGATCGGGCGGGATCACGACTACCGCCTCGACGAGGCCAGCCTCAGCCAAGGCATGCAACACGTGCGCAGACATGGCTCGTCCGGCGATGGGATAGACCGGCTTGGGTAGGAGAGAGCGCAAGCGCCGTCCATGGCCGGCGGCCAAGACCACTGCCACAGGAAGCGGCGATATGCCGGATTCAGGCGGATCGTCGTCGGAACTCAAACGGCGGCTCCGAATGCTGGCGTGCCAATGCCATAACGCTAGAGACGCCCGTCGCTCGCTGTCAACTGCGAGAATCTGGAATCGGCTGCGTATACTCGCTGCATATCTGCAACCGCTGAAGCACAGTGGCGCAGTCGAGCGCTGAGTAGGGCGATCAAGGTTCAATGGACGCACAGACGATTCGCAAAACGTTCACCGATTTTTTCGTACAGCGAGACCACCTCGCGGTGGCGTCAGCGCCCCTGACCGCGCCCGGTGATCCGACACTGCTCTTCACCAGCGCCGGCATGGTGCCGTTTAAACCCTATTTTCTCGGTGAGGCGCAACCGCCTCATCACCGCTTAACCTCGATTCAGAAGTGCTTTCGGACCACAGATATCGATGAGGTCGGCGATGCGTCGCATCTGACCATGTTCGAAATGCTGGGCAACTTCTCGCTGGGCGATTACTTCAAGGCGGAGGCTCAGGCGTGGGCCTGGGAGCTGGTGACGCAGGATCTTGGGATTCCAGCCGAGCGATTGGTCGCCACGGTCTACACCGACGACGACTTCGCTTTCGATCAGTGGCGCAAGATCGGCCTGCCGGACTCGAAGATTCATCGCTACGGCGCAGATCAAGGGAACTTCTGGGCGGCCGGACCGACGGGTCCGTGCGGTCCCTGCTCGGAGCTTCACTACGACATGCGTCCCGGCTATCGCGAAGGTAGCCACCCTGCCGAGGCTGAGGAGAAGTGGTTGGAGATCTGGAACCTCGTCTTCATGCAGTGGACCCGTTTCGAAGACGGCAGCCGCGCCGATCTGCCCGCCCAGAGCATCGATACGGGCGCCGGACTTGAGCGCTGGGCCATGATGCTGCAGGACCAGGACAACCTCTACGACACCGATCTGTTTGCGCCGCTGCTCGCTTACATCGGTGAGCGCTGTCATCTCGGCTACCACGAGGCGGATGAGTCGCAGCGTCGCGCGATGCGCGTCGTCGCCGAGCACGGTCGCGCGATGACCTTTCTGATCGCCGACGGGGCCATCCCAGGCAACGAAGGCCGCGGCTACGTGCTACGACGACTGATTCGTCGCGCGCTGTACATGGCGGACTCGCTCGGCATCGCTGACGACCTGCTCGCTGATCTGGCCGTGCGAGTTGGCGCGCGGATGGGCGCCTGGTACCCGGAACTGTCGGAGCACGCTGCGCTGGTGGCCAATGTGCTGAACCAGGAAGAGCATCGTTTCCGCCGCACCCTGTCGAGCGGACGCGCCCTGCTGGAAGGTCGCATCGCGCAGCTTGGCGGCGGTTCGATTAGCGGTCGCGACGCGTTCGAGTTGTACGACACCTACGGGCTGCCTTTCGAAGTGACTGCTGAGGTCGCCCGAGAGCACGGCGCCTTGGATGACGAGACGCGCTTGCGTGATTCCTTCGAATCAGCGCTTGAAGCACAGCGCGAGCGATCGCGCCAACAGGCGACGTTCGCCTACGACCAGGACGCGGCGCGGTATGCCGAGTTGGACGCGGCCACCGAGTTCACGGGCTACGATTCGATCGAAGCTGACGCCCAGATCGTTGCGATCGTCGCTGATGGCGAGCAAGTCGCACGCGCATCTCACGACGCGCAGGTCAGCGTGGTACTCGATCAAACCCCGTTCTATCCCGAGGGCGGTGGTCAGGTGGGTGACGCGGGATGGCTGCGCGGTGATGGGCAGCAAGTGGAAGTCCAGGATACGCGCGCCTTTGGCGACGTGATCGCGCATGTCGGACGCGTCAGCTCAGGTGGGATTGCGGTCGGTGACCGCGTGCGAGCAACCGTCAGCCGGCCGCGTCGGGCTGACGCCGCCCGCAACCATACCGCCACGCATCTGTTGCACGCCGCTTTGAGGCAGACCCTGGGAGACCACGTGCGTCAGGCAGGCTCGCTCGTCGCGCCCGATCACTTGCGCTTCGATTACACGCAACCAGAAGCGCCGTCTCCCGAGTCACTGCGGTCCGTTCAGCAACTCGTGCAAGAGCGAATTCGCGACAACATTCCCGTTTCGACCACAGAGATGCCGTATGCCAAAGCGCTGGAGACTGGCGCGATGGCGATCTTTGGCGAGAAGTATGAGACTGACGTGCGCGTGGTGGAGATCTGCGATCCGGCGCCTCATTCGCATGACTGTTTCTCGAAAGAGCTGTGCGGCGGCACGCACGCGCCAGCCACAGGGTTCATTGGCGCATTTCAGATCATCTCCGAAGGAAGCGTCGGCGCCGGGGTGCGTCGCATTGAGGCGTTGACGGGCGCGGCGGCCTCCGCCTGGACTGACGCGCGGTTGGACGCGCTGTCGGGAATTGCGGTCTCGGTCCGCGCGACGCCCGAGACCGCGAGCGATCGAATCGCTCAGCTTCGAGCCGAGGCGTCCGACCTGCGCCGCCGCTTGCAGGCGGTTGAGGCCAAGACCGGCGCGTCGGTCGCGGAAGAACTGGCGGCGAACGCGTTTACCGTTGAGGGGCTGGCCGTCGCCGCAGGTCGAGTGGCGGTCGAATCGGCCGACGCGTTGCGGCGCGCTGGTGATGAGGTTCGACGGCATCTGAAGGCCGCGGATCGCGAGGGAGTGATCGTGCTCGGAGCTGTCACGAATGAGCGTCCAATCTTCGTCGCGATGGCCACCGACGGAGCCGTGGCCCGAGGCATCCACGCAGGCAAGCTGATTGGCGGGCTGGCCCGAGTTGCGGGCGGTGGCGGTGGCGGCAAGCCGGATATGGCACAGGCCGGCGGACGCGACACCACCAAACTGGATGAGGCGCTCTCGGTCGTCGAAGCGTCAGTCGCCGGACAACTGAGATAACTCCGCCAATGCGGCGCGGCAGCGTGCTGGGGATCGATCCTGGTGAGCGCTGGGTGGGAGTCGCTCGCGCGCATCGCGGTTCCTCGCTCGCGCTGCCAATCGGCACGCTCGACCGCTCTCGTTCTGATCTGTCGATCGCTGAGGCGTTGCGAGAGTTGGTCGGAGCTGAGCGCATTGAGCATCTGGTGATCGGTGTACCCTTGCGGCCGGACGGTCGTGAAGACAAGCAAGCCGTCATGTTTCGTGAGCTCGGCGAGTCTCTGGCCGAGTCCCTGGGTGCGGTCTGTGTGACACAGAATGAGCGATTTTCGAGCGCCCTGTTCGATGCGCCAACCACTCGTCTCGGTCATAAGGCGCGAGCTCCCGGACGCAAGAGCGTTCAGCGACAGCGCCGTGAGCGCGAGCGATCACACGCAACCGCTGCGGCCAAAATCCTACAGCGCTGGCTTGACGACCATGCTCTGGCCAGTGATCGTCCATGAGTCCGCACCGACATGGTCAGATCGTGATGATGACCGTGCTGGTGGCGGGAGCGATCGTGGCGACGTTTGCGGGAGTGGCCCTCTCGATGGTTCCGGGTGAGCGGTTACGACAGTTTGAGCAACGAGAGTCTGCCGCAGCATTGTCACGGCAGGCAGTGGTTGAGGTCGTTGCCGGCGACAGCGCGGCAGCGATCGGTCGACGGCTGGCGGCAAGCGGCGTGATCGGGTCACACGCCCGTTTCGAGCTGCTCGCGCTACTGCAAGGATGGGAGCAGGAGTTGGAGCCTGGCTCTTACAGCTTCGAGTCGGACCTGACGACGTATGAGGTCCTGCGACGCATACACTCGGGCGAGACCTCCCCGTTGCGGCTGGTGCTGCCCGAAGGACTGAGGCTTGAGCAGGTGATTGAGCGACTGGTGGCGATCAATGTGGCTGAACCCGCCGCTCTGCGCGCCGCGTTTCGCGAACCGTCGGATGAGCTAGTCGCGGGTAGCCACGCCGAGCTCCGCCCGGGTAGCGAGTCACTTGAGGGCTATCTGGCGCCGAGCGCCTACGCAATTCCGCTTGAAGCCTCGGCGGGCGATATCGCGCGGCTCTTGCTCATGCGATTCAGTGAGTTGCTGACGCCGGATGTTCGCGACGCCGTTGAGTCTTCAGGTCGCAGCCTGCATGGCATCTTGACCATTGCGTCAATCATCGAGCGCGAGGTAGTGGAGCCCAGCGAGCGAATCCTGGTCTCTGCGGTGATCTGGAATCGGTTGGCTGAAGGGATGCCGCTACAGATGGACTCAACGGTGCAGTACGCCGTTGGATCTGCGGCGGAGTGGTGGAAGCGCGAGCTCACGGGCGACGATCTGAACGAGCCATCGGCCTACAACACCTACGCCAACAGAGGATTGCCGCCCGGTCCAATTGCGTCGCCGGGTGTCGCCGCCATTGAGGCCGCTGCGCGGCCGGCCAACGTGCCGTACCGATACTTTGTCGCGAAGGGCGATGGAACTCACGCCTTCGCGGTGAGTTACGAAGAGCACCAGGCCAACGTGGAACGCTATCTCGGAGGCTCACCGTGACGTTCCGAGTCGGCGTCATCGGTCACCCGGTGGCGCACAGCATCTCACCTCGCTTTCAGCAAGCAGGATTCGATGCCGCTGGCATTGACGCCGTCTACGACGCCTGGGACTTGCAGCCGAGTGAACTGGAAGGGTTCATCGATGGGCTGAGGAGCAGTCACTCGCTCGGCGCCAATGTGACGATTCCCTACAAGGAGGCGGCGTTGCGGCACATGGATGGCTTGCACGAAACTGCGCGGTTCGTAGGCGCGATCAATACGGTCGTCAACCAGTCCGGTCACTTGCAGGGTTACAACACGGATGTCAGCGGATTTCAACGCTCGCTCGTGGAGTCAGGATTTGATCCCGCAGGCGCGCAAGCCGTCCTCTGGGGCGCCGGAGGCGCTGCGCGCGCGGTGGCTTGGGCGCTGATCTGGCGCGGCGTTGACGGAATCACGATCGTCAACCGCACGGCAGTCCGCGCCGGACGGCTGCGGCATGATTTGGCATCGGCATCCGCCGGCGTCTCACTGCGCGCGATGGGCTCAGACGACGAACAGGTCGACGGAGCATTGCAACAGGCCGACCTCGTGGTTCAATGCACCTCAGTTGGGCTGCGCGGCAGCGAGACTGATGGTCAGCTGCCGTTCGATCCTGGACGGCTCGCGCCAGACGCGTTCGTCGCCGATCTGATCGCCAATCCGGTCAAGACAGCGCTGGTACGCGCAGTGGAAGCGTCGGGACGGCGTTCGATTGGCGGCCTGCCCATGCTCGTGTATCAAGGCACCGCCGCCTTCGAACTCTGGACTGAGCAGGCGGCGCCGGTTGACGTCATGCTTCGCGAAGCGGAGACGGCGATGGCGGAGGTTTCCGATGAATGAAGGCGTGACGATTGGCTTCGCCATCATCGCGGTGTTTTTTGCCGGTGTGGGACTGCTGTTGTTCAAAGAGGCGCGCACGCACCGATTCTGGCGACAGCTCGTGGCGAATAACGATATCGATGCGATCTACGGCATTCTGGAGCAGGAGATCGAGCACTGGCGCACACAGCGACCACCGAAGGATGTGAGCGCCGCGGTCTGGAGCGGAGTGCAAGGATTGGCTCTGGTCGGCGCATCAGCTCAGCACGTGCGTGTCAGCACTTCCGCGGACCCTGAATACGGAACGGTCGAGGGCCGCCGCGAACAGACCGCCTCCTCGCTGGACACCGCCTATCGCACCGCCTTGCGCCTCGTCGAGATGATCTTCTACGACGTGCCCAACTATCGCCCGATCGACGTTCGAATCGATGTCTACACCACATTTCGCACGGCCGACGGGACCGCCGAATCGCTGCCGATTCTCTGCATAGAGGCCGAGCGAGGGGCCGCCATGAGTCTGGACTGGAACCAGCCGGCGGCATTGCTGGCCAGTGAATTCGAGACCACATCCCGCAGAGCGGCAAACGGCGAGCCGCGTCCAATTGATCTGCCGCCAGATCGCTTCGACGATATCGTGGCGACAGAGTCGCAGACTGAGCAGGCGAAGTGATGGGCAGCTTTCGTTGGTTGACTGCTGGCGAGTCGCACGGTCCCGGTTTGACCGTGATCATTGACGGCGCGCCGTCGGGGCTGCCGTTGTCCGAAGATCAGATCCGCACACAGCTCGCGCGACGTCAACGAGGCTACGGTCGCGGCGGTCGGATGAAGATTGAGCGCGACTACGCGCAGATTCGCGGCGGAGTTCGGCAAGGCCACACGATTGGCAGCCCCATCGCGCTATGGATCGAGAATCGTGACTTCGACCAGGGGCTTGGGCCGGATAAACGTCCGTGGCGCGAAACGATGTCGTTGGACGCGGTCGTTCCGCCCCCGACCCAGGTCACGCGGGTGCGTCCCGGACACGCGGACCTCACCGCTTCGCTCAAATATGGATACGACGACGTGCGCAATTCGCTGGAGCGAGCGTCGGCGCGCGAGAGCGCCGCGCGTGTTGGCGCTGGCGCAGTGGCTCGCCGCCTCTGTGAGGAGCTTGGCTGTGAATTCAATAGCCATGTCGTGCAGATTGGAACGGTCGCGCTTGATCCGCAGGTCACGGTCGACTGGAATGATGTCGAAGCATCCAATGTGCGTTGCGCGGATCCGCAGGTGTCCGCGCGCATGATCGATGAGATCGATGCTGCCAAGCATGAAGGCGACACCCTGGGCGGTACGGTTGAGGCGCGCGTCTCTGGAGTGCCGTTCGGCTTGGGATCGCATGTGCAGTGGGACCGCAAGTTAAGCGGTCGGATCGGCCAGGCAATTCTCTCCATGAACGCATTCAAAGGAGTCGAGATCGGCGATGGTTTCAGCGGCGCCGGCCTGACTGGTCGTGATTATCACGACGTGGTTCTACCGCAGGACTCCTGGCTGGATCGTCCATGGCGGCGGCAAACGAATCACGCGGGCGGGATCGAAGGCGGTATCTCAAATGGTGAGGACCTGATCGTGCGCGTCGCGGTTAAACCGATTGCCACGCTGGCGCATCCGCTGCCGTCCGCCGACCTGGTGACGGGTGAGCGGGTTGAGGCGCACTACGAACGCTCGGATGTCTGCGTGGTCCCGGCAGCAGGCGTGATCGTCGAGGCGATGCTGGCGTTGGTCCTGGCAGATGCATTACTGGAGAAGTTCGGCGGCGATTCGCTGTCTGAGACTCGCGCCAACATGGAAGCATTCCTCGCCACAGCGATCCCGCGAGAGGCCTGGTCGTGACGATGACGGGCGAGATCAGGCGCATCGTTCTGATCGGGTTCAGCGCGACCGGCAAGTCGATTCTGGCGCCGTACGTAGCCGATCGGTTGGGCTGGCAGGTCGTCGACCTGGATGTCGAGATTGAGCGATCAGCCGGTTGCGCCATCGCGGAGATATTCGAGCGCGAAGGCGAGGCTGGCTTTCGCGCTCGCGAGCGAGCGGTCGTGCTCAACGCTGCTGAACAGAGCGGCATCGTGATTGCCACCGGCGGCGGAGTCTGGCTGGATCAGCGCAATCGAGCTGCCCTGGCGACCGCTGGCGTCGTGGTCAATCTGGAGGCGCGAATCGGCACGATCCTGGCTCGCTACGCCGACGCGGAGCAGGGCGCGACCGAGGTTCGACCGATGCTGGCGGGAGCCGATCGGCAACGTCGCGTGGAGACGCTGAAGGCGACGCGGCAACCCTTTTACGCGCTGTCTGACCTCACCATTCATACAGACGACATCGAAATCGCGGACGCGGTGCAACAGATCATTGATGGCGTGCAGCGGCTGGGAGCGGCTGTCACTGACTCCGATGCCCGGTTGCGGGACATGCAGCGTGGACCCGGCGTCGATCCGCCACCGATCAGCGACTTCGGGCCGAACCTGGCATGCGTGGTCGAGGCCGGATCGACGCGCTATCCCGTCTATTGCGGTTGGGCATTGCTCAACGATGTCGGTCACGTCCTGGATCGGCTCGAGCTTGGCGGTCGCGTCTTTCTGATCGCGGACGAGGCGGTGATCGGATCGCACGGCGCCACGGCAAGGCGCTCGCTGGAGGCAGCAGGACGCTCAGTGATCGAATATGCCGTGCCATCGGGTGAAGCGAGCAAGTCGTTGATGTCGCTGGACGCGCTGTACCGCTGGCTATCCGATCATCGCGCGGAGCGGCGCGATATGATCTTCGCGCTGGGCGGCGGCGTCACCACCGACCTCGCTGGGACGGCGGCGGCGACCTACCTACGTGGAATGCCGCTTGTACACGCTCCTACCACCGTGTTGGGGATGGTTGATGCCGCCATCGGCGGCAAAGTGGCGATCGATCTGCCCTCGGGCAAGAATCTCGTCGGCGCGTTCTATCAGCCTCGAGCCGTAGTTGCAGATGTGGCGACGTTGACCACTCTTCCGATGCGCGAGCTGCGCTCCGGTTTTGCCGAGGTGATCAAGCACGGTTTCATTCGTGACGAAGCGATGCTCTCGCTACTCGAACAGGAAGCTGAAACGCTCCTTGATCCCGCCGCCGCCGCAGTCGATCAGACGCGACGTCAACTACTGGTTGACGTCATCACGCGCAATCAGGCAATCAAAGCCGCTGTGGTGTCCGCGGACGAGCGCGAGTCTGATCTCCGGGCGATTCTCAACTACGGTCACACCCTGGGCCATGCGATTGAGGCGGTGACCGGCTATAGCGGCGTGTTGCACGGAGAGGCGGTCGCGATGGGAATGATCGCCGTGGCGGAAATGGGAGCATCGCTGGGTCTGGTTGACGAAGCGCTCGTCACCCGTCACCGCCGACTGATTCAGCGTTTCGGACTCCCGATTCACAGCCCGCCCGGCCTCGGTCGAAGCGAAATCCTGGAAGCGATGTCTCGCGACAAAAAGGTGGTCGGCGGCAGGCAGCGCTGGGTGCTACTGGAGAGCGTCGGTTCGCCAATCGTGCGCGATGACGTACCCGCTGGCGTCGTGTCAGATGCGATTGATGTGGTCATCGGCGACTGATGCTTCGCATGACCGTGACCGTGCGAGGTCGTGTCCAGATGGTCGGCTATCGCATGTTCGCGGAGATGGCGGCAGATCGCATCGGAGGCATCCAAGGCAGCGTCCGCAACCTGTCGGACGGCAGCTCAGTGGAAGTGATCGCCGAAGGATCGCGTGAGGCCCTGGAAGCGCTGCTGGGCGAGCTCAAGATCGGCCCCAGCATGACGATCGTCCGCGAGTTGGATATCGAATGGTCCAACTCAAGCGGTGAGTTCGATGCCTTTGGGACGATCTTCTGAGGATGAAGTCGTCAAGCCCAGGCTATGTCGTCAATCAACGACCGCTTCGAGGTTCGCGCCCGAGAACGTGGCGCCGTTGGCGCGTCCGACCCGGATGTCGAGATGTCGCAAGCCGCGCAGCACGATGTTGGGCTTGTACACCGGCGTCCGAGACCCAAATTGAATGTCGTCGAATCGCTCCAGCAGCGCCTCAAACGCGACCTTGCCCTCGAGTCGGGCGAGTGGCGCGCCGAGACAATGGTGGATTCCGCGACCGAAGGAGATGTTGCCGGCGTCTTCGCGTGTAACGTCGAGCCGTTCCGGGTCGCGGAACTGATCGGGATCGCGATTCGCGCCGCCAATCAGCAGCGAAACCGGTCGACCAGGGTTGAGCTGGTGTCGGTCGATCTGGTGCTGCCCAATCGTGACGCGGCCGTCCACTTGCACAGGTGCGTCGTAACGCAGCAACTCTTCAATGGCGTTGTCAATCAACTCTGGCTGTTCGCGCAGCAGCTGAAGCTGTTCCGGATGCTCGAGCAGCGCTTTCATGCCATTGCCAATCAGGTTGGTCGTCGTCTCGTTGCCGGCGACGAGCAGCAATCGCAGGGTGACGATCATTTCCTCTTCCGAGAGTCGGTCGCCCTCCTGCTCAGCCTCGATCAAGCGAGAGACGAGGTCATCCTGAGGCTGTTCACGATGCTCAGCCACGATTCCTCTGAAGTAGCCATCAAACAGCTGCGCGGTCTCGAAGACTACTCCGAGCTCATCAGCGGCCAGATTCGGCTCCAGTACGCGCGCGAACTGATCGGACCAAGCCTTGAACTGTTCGCGATCCTCGGTCGGCACGCCGATCATCTCGGCGATCACGACCGTCGGCAACAGAGCCGCGAGGTTTGACATAAGGTCAAACTCGTTGCTGCCAGATACTTCGTCCAGCAGGGCCTGCGCCGTGTCGCGGATGTGGTCTTCCATTTTGGCGACCTGACGCGGCGTGAAGGCTCGGCTGACCAGGCCGCGAAGACGAGTGTGATCGGGTGGATCAAGTGACAGCATCGAAGGTTGCAGCTCACGCTCTACACGATCGGCCACGCCCTGCGGATCGCGGCTGCGAGCAGGCTCACGTTCGCTGGAGAACATCTTGTAGTCGCGCAAGACCGCGTCAATGTCCTCATACTTCGAGAGCACGAGCGCGCCTGTGAGCGGGCTTGGGTGATACGGATCCCGCTCGCGCAGCTGACGGTAGGTCGGATACGGATCGGCGATGAACTTGGGATCAAGTGGATTCCAGACCACGCCGGACTGGAACCGTTCCTGCGCGAGCCGAGCCTTGATGTACACAGGTGCGATCAATGATCGCAGGTAGTTGCGCGCCGACATCTGAGTCTCGATTCCTTGCGTGGTTCGACGTTAGTCGAGCGGATGGTCCCAATCGACCATGATCACGTCGCACGTTTCGCCGGCATGGACGCGTTCTCGATCTTCGGGGCAGACCGCGTATCCATTGGCGAGCGCCATCGATGTGAGCACGCCGCTGCCCTGCGGTCCGGTCAGACGAGCATGCCAGCGGCCCTCGGCGTCCTGTTCGAGGATGGCCCGCGCGTACACGCGGCGCCAGTCAGTGTTGACGATGTCTTCATCCGCAATGGCGCGGATGATCGGGCGCGGTTGTGGTTGCCGACCCATCATCTGGTAGATCGCCAGACGTCCGAACAGCTCGAACGCCAGCAGTGAAGAAACGGGATTGCCTGGTAGCCCGATATGCGGCACACGGCGTCCGTCTGGAGCCGAGAACTCGCCGAACGCGAGCGGTTTGCCCGGCTTCATGCGTACCGTCCAGAAATCGATCGCTCCTTCACGCGCCAGCACTTCCTTGACGACGTCAAAGTCTCCACGAGACACCCCAGCAGAGGTGATCACCAGGTCGGATGTCTCGAGCGCTTGATTGATTTTGGCGGTCAACGCGGGAATTGTGTCTTGCGCGATGCCGAAGCGTTGCGGGAGTCCGCCGTATTGCATGACCAGCGCGCTGAGACCGTAGGAGTTGGAGTCATAAATCTTGCCTGGCGCCGGCGGATCGCCTGGCGACAGGAGTTCGTCGCCCGTGGACAGGATCGCCACCCGCGGGCGGCGCACGACGTTGACTGCCGCCACGCCGAGCGATGCCAGCACCGCCACTTCAGGACCTCGCAGGACCGTTCCGGCGCTCAACACCTGTTGACCGGCGCGAACATCCTCGCCGCGCCGACGAATGTTGTTGCCGGGCGCGGCCGATTTGAGGATGCCTACGTCTGAGATGCGTTCGTGCGACTGTCCCGGCGCGCGCAGACCGAACTCGTCGGTTTCCTCAAACGGGACGATCGTGTCGGCGCCGTGCGGCATTGGCGCGCCAGTCATGATCCGGACTGCCTCGCCCGAGCCGACGACGCCTTCGAAGAGATAGCCAGCCGCCAGTTCACCGATCACGCTCAAGCGAACCACTTGACTCGCGGATGCGCCCTCAGTGCTGGCCGACTGCACGGCGTAGCCGTCCATCGCGGTGTTGTCATGCGGTGGGATGTCGAACGGCGCGCTGATGTCGGATGCCAACACCTGGCCGACCGCGTCCTCGATCGGTCTGGTTTCGGCGGGCAATCGTCGGCAGAACGTGAGCACTCGCTCAACCGCGTCCTCAACCGGCAGCATGTCAACCGGAGGTTCGGTGGGTCGCGACGGGTCGGCGGACGAAGTGGTCATCAGTTGCCCTGTTCGGACCTGCCCTGCTCAGACCTACTCTGCTCAGAGCTGGCTTGCTCAGACCTGGATCGTGAGGCACGTGGTCGTGCGCTTGACGCCAGCCACGGTCTGAATGGAGTCCGTGATGCAACTGCCGAGCTGCTCCAGATTGCTGGCTTCCACCAGGCAGATCACATCGAACGGCCCGGTGACGAGCTCGACCGATTTGATCTCGCCATCGCTCTGTGGGATAGCGGCGAGCGACAGGGCAACCTGTTTCGCGGTGCCGACATTGGTTTCGATCAGGACATAACTCTTGACTGCCATCAGCAAACTCCGTGAGATGAGCGACTGGGCGAAGTTCTTCAGCCTGCTCAAGTTTACTATCACCGATTGGGCTCAGTCAGTCGCGCAGGTAGTCTGATCAGAGAACGGATCCGTGATCGCGGCGGAAGGAACGACGTTGGATCTGGAACAGCTGGAAGCAGACGCCCGCGCTGCGCTTGCAGTGGTTGAAGACGAGCCGACGCTCAATGAGTGGCGCGTGGCCTGGCTCGGACGGCGCGGTCGCCTGACCACTGTCTTGCGAGGCGTCCGAGATTTGGCTGCGGACGATCGTCCGCGCATGGGCGCTGCCGCGAACCGCCTCAAGGCCGAACTGACCAGGCTGGCCGACGATCGACGGACCGCATTCATGGCGGCCACGGACGACGCGACTGCGATTGACGTCAGCTTGCCAGGCCGTCGCAGCGCTCTCGGTTCACTACATCCGATCACCCTGACTCGACGGATGCTGGAGCGCACCTTCCGCGATCTGGGCTTTGACGTCGTCGAAGGCCCCGAGATCGAGTTGGAGGAGTACAACTTCGATCGATTGCGCATTCCGGCCGGGCATCCAGCTCGTGACATGTGGGACACCATCTGGGTTGCCGACGATGGCAGCGGAGCGCCGCGTCAACTCCTGCGCACACATACCTCGCCGATGCAAATCCGCTACCTCGAGCGCAGACAACCTCCGATTCGCGTGATCGTGCCTGGCGCCTGCTATCGCTACGAGGCGACTGACGCGACCCATGAGTGGATGCTCACTCAGATTGAGGGGCTCGTGATCGACGAGAACCTTTCCTTCGGACATCTGAAAGGCGCTCTCGAGGAGTTCGTGCGCCGCGTCTTCGGCCCGGATACGGAGACCCGTTTTCGCTGTGATTACTTTCCGTTCGTCGAGCCGGGCGCCGAACTCGGCGTGCGCTGGCAAGGTGATTGGCTTGAGATTCTGGGTTGCGGCATGGTGCACCCCGAGATCATTGAGGCAGCCGGGCTTGACTCCGCTCGATACACCGGCTTCGCGTTTGGCATGGGGGTCGAGCGCGTGGCGATGTTGCGCTACGGCGTCAGCGATATCCGCCACTTCTACCGCAACGACATTCGATTCCTGCGCGAGTTTGAGGGGCGTGTCTGATGGACGTACCGCTCAAATGGTTGGCGCAATATGTCGATTGGGACTGGTCGGTTGATGATCTCGCTCATCGGTTGAGCATGGCCGGCGCAGAGGTCGAGTCGATCAATCACAGCGGCGGCGAGTGGGATCAGGTGGTGATCGGGCGCGTCAGGTCCGTCACGCAGCACCCCAACGCCGATCGTCTGCTGCTGGCGACAGTCGACTTCGGAGCTGACGATCCACTCGAAGTCGTCTGCGGCGCGCCCAATCTTGAGGCAGGTCAGACGATTGCGTTCGCTCAGGTCGGTGCGGAGCTGATCGATCCCTCGACTCGCGAACGTCGCAAACTGCGCCGCGGCAAGATACGCGGCGTCACATCAATGGGCATGATCTGCTCCGAGCGTGAGCTCGGTCTGTCGGACGAACACGAAGGCATCTTGGTACTCGATCCAGCGGCGCCGCTCGGCGCGCCGTTGGCCGACATACTCGGTGACGCGGTACTGGACATCAAGCCGACTCCGAATCGTCCCGATCACTTCTCCATCCTGGGCATTGCGCGCGAGGTTGCTGCGCTCACAGGCGGCAGTGTGCGAGAGCCGCTCATCGGCTACGAAGAGTCCGAGATCGTGGCTTCGGATCGAACGAGCGTGACGATTGACGATGCAGCAGGTTGCCCGCGCTACACCGCGATCGTGATCGAGGATGCCCAGATCGGCCCCTCGCCAGATTGGATGCAGGAGGCGCTGACCTCCGCTGGCATGAGGCCGATCAACAACATCGTGGATGTCACAAACTATGTGATGCTCGAGTGGGGTCAGCCGCTTCATGCCTTTGACTTCGAGCGCTTGGCAGGCCGTCGCATCGTGGTGCGACGCGCCCATGATCAGGAAGTGCTGGAGCTGCTGGATGGTTCGGTGTTGGAGTTGGCGCCGGACGACCTGGTGATCGCAGATGCCGAACGCGCCGTCGCGCTGGCCGGCATCATGGGCGGCGCCGATTCGGAAATCTCGAGCGATACCAGCACGATTCTGTTGGAGACGGCCACGTTTTCGGAGGCGAGTATTCGACGCAGTCGCTCAAGGCACACCGAGGCCGGGACGGAAGCGAGTCGTCGCTTCGAGAAGTCTCTCAATCCGGAGCTGGCTGAGATTGCGGCGCGACGCGCAGCATCCCTGATCGTCGAGACCGCCGGCGGCCGAGCCTGGCGCGGCATCATCGACACGTATCCCGGTCGATCGCATCAACCTCAGGTAATCGTCCCGCAGCGCAGAATCGAGCAGATTCTCGCGATCCAACCTAGCGTCGAACAGGTTCGCGATGTGCTCTCGGCGCTCGGCATTCCGAACCGTTGGTTGCCGCCCGATCGGTTTGCGGTGAGCTGTCCGTCCTGGCGCTCCGATATCAACTTCGCTGACGACGTGGTGGAAGAGATCGGCCGAATTATTGGCTATGATCAGCTGCCCTCGCTGCCATTGACTGGCGCAACGCCAGAACGAGATCCCGACCAGGAGCGCGAGTTGGGGGAACGGATCCGCGATGTCCTCAGCGGACTCGGTATGCGGGAAGTGATCACCTACGCCACCGTCAGCGCTGATGAGTTGGCAGCGGTCGGCGCCACCCGCGGCGACGATCCAAAGGCCATTCGACTACAGAATCCGATGAACGTCGCTCGAGACCGTATGCGAACGAGCCTGCGCCCGTGGGGTCTGCGCACCTTCGCCGCCAATCAGCAGGAGGCGCAGGGCGTCCTGTCGTTATTCGAGGTAGGCAGGATCTTTCGCCCGCAACCTGGGCGGCAAGCGAGCGATGAACGCATGATGTTGGCACTCATTGGCGGTGACCTGCCCGCAACCGTGCATGGCGAACCGGCTCGCACGATTGACTTCTACGACGCCAAAGGGCTGCTTGAGCAGCTTGGTGAAGGAATCGGTTTGGAGTTCACACTCACGCCGCAGCCAGATGACATCGGACTCGCGCGCGGCGAATCGGCGGCGATCAACGCCCACGGTCAGACCGTGGGCGTGATCGGCAGGGTCTCGCCACCGATTGCGGAGCGATTCGACGTTGACGGCGCGGTGTACGCGATTGAGATCTCAGTGGCTCAAATCGCCTCTGTTCGCACTCAGCAAGGAGCGAACGTCGCGTCGCCATCCGCCTACCCGGCTGCGGTTGAGGACCTCGCGCTGATCGTTGATGAGCAAACGCCAGCCGGCGCGCTCGCCGATGCCATCTCTTCACAAGGGCTGGTGGAACGTGTTGAGCTGTTCGACATCTATCGAGGCGATCAGATTCCAGCCGGACAGAAATCGCTTGCTTACCGTGTCTACTATCGCTCGTCGCAGCGAACACTCACCGACCGCGATGTGGAGAAGGCGAGGCGGGGAATCGTGCGTCGCTTGGGCGGCCAGTTCGGCGCCTCGTTGCGAGATTCGTAACCCCGGATCAGTCCCAGTGTCTCCGAGATTACGCTGCCGAGCCCTCCTGACTTCCGCGAGTTGGCACTCTTGGAGTGAGAGTGCCAAGATGGACTCAATCGCGAGTGGCATGAAAGGGCACGACATGACTGACGAGGCTTTTCAGCATCCAAACCTGTCTGAGCACTACGGTCCCGCCTTCGACATTGGCAATCTGGCCCATCAGTTGAACGACGCCGGCGACCACATCCAACTCGCCGCTGCGTTGTACGAGGCTACGGCTCTGCCGCCGATTGAGTTGCGGCGTCTGATGCGCGGACTCGCGCGGCGTGAGAGCGCCGCATCCTTTGAGTCGCGGCGCGAATTGGCAGTCAGACGTCTGCGAGCGCTGTTGCGGCTCAATGTCGAAGATGCGCGTGTGGTCGCCCGCTCGTTCGATGATGCCTTCATCGATCTGCCGGCCGAGTGGCGTGAGCGTAGCCGCGAGGTCGAATTCGCCGTCATTCAGAATGCGCTGCACCTGAGCGAGTTTGTCAGCCTGACGAGCGTGCTGCCCTGGCTGCGCGATGTTGAAGCCGCGCGAGGGCTGCTCGCCCACCTATCGGAATCGACGGAAACCGACGAGGCGAGACTGCATCAGACGCCGTTGACGGCGCTGATTCCCCGTTAACAGCGAGTGTCGTTCGGGAATGAACCGCTGGCATGTCCAGCGACGAAGCCCCACCGAACCTCGCGCATCAGGAGCCTCCGCGCTTCACTGATCATGCTGAAGCGCGACGGTTGAGTGCGCTGCCGGGAGGCGCTAGGCGGGGTTGGCCTGCTCCACGACGGCGCGGAAGCCGTCCGGGTCGTGCAGGGCGAGCTCAGCCAGCACCTTGCGGTCGATTTCGATGTTCGACTCGTGCAGGGCGTGGATCAGGCGGCTGTAGGTGGTGCCGTTGAGTCGTGCTGCGGCGTTGATGCGCTGAATCCAGAGCCGTCGCATGTCGCCCTTGCGCTCACGACGGTGAGCATAGGCGTAGGACAGGGCGTGCAGTCGCGACTCCGACGCACGCCGATACAGGCGATGACGAACGCCGTGATGGCCCTTCGTTTGGTTGAGCACTTTCTTGTGTCGGCGTCGCTCCCGCGGACCGCCCTTGACTCGTGGCATGGTGGTTTCCTCGACTGATTACGCTTGCTCGGACGGTCTGGTGTCGTCTTACGGGGAACCGTAGGGGAGCAGCCGCTTGACTCGCTTCTGATCCCCGACGCGCTTGACCGCGTGCATGCGATTCTGTGCGCGCAACGTGCGCTTGTGCTTCTTCTGCTTATTGTGGCCGCGGTAGCCCTTCATCCGCATCACTTTGCCGTTGCGGGTGATGCGAAAGCGTTTGGCCGCGCCCTTATGGGTCTTCATCTTAGGCATGTGGTACGGACTCCCGCGCGATCGCGTGCGATCAACTCGCTGCCACGACACGCAGCGTTCAGCTTAGACACAATCTGCGCAGTAGCCAACCGGCTGGAACACAGAGGCGGCGATGCGGCTAGCGCACTGCCGCCTCACTGACCTGTCGTTCTTGCGCGACTGGAGGCCCGACTTGCGACGCCTTTGTATTGGCGACGACCTTGGCCCGGGCCTTATCCTCGGCGACGATCACTGACATGAAGCGGCCTTCAACCGAGATCGGCTTTTCGATCACGGTCACCACCTCATTCTCTGCCAAGGTCTCCAGCATTTCCTGGATCCGTTCCTCACCGATGTCGCGGTGCGTAATCTCGCGACCTCGGAACATGACGGAGATCTTGACCTTGTCACCGTTGCGCAGCAATCGCGCGGCCGTACGGCCCTTCGCCTCCATGTCGTGGCGACCGATATTGGGGCGCATCTTGATCTGGTGGAGAGAGGCGCTCTTCTGACGCTTGCGGCCCTCGCGCTCGCGCTTGGCCTGCTCGTACTTGAAGCGTCCATAGTCCATCATCCGTGTGACGGGTGGACGCGCACTGGGAGCGACCTCAACGAGGTCGAGTCCCTGTCCGCGCGCCAAATCGAGGGCTTGCGCCGTGGGCATGATGCCCAATTGCTCACCCTCCGATCCGATCACCCTCACCTCACGGATGCGGATCGCTTCATTGACTCGTTGTTCGCGTGGCTCTCGTTGTTCCCTGGCTGCCAGAACGACACTCCTTCGTTGCGCAACATTGGCTCAAACATTGTCTCAATCGTGTTGCTGTGGCTGATGCTAGGTCGGTCAGCGTCAGGTTTCAATGCTCAGACGAGGCAAACCGCCACAACGCGTCACGAATTGCCGTCCGACTCGATCACGATCATCGGATCGCCCAGCTCCACCGCATCGCCGGTCTGCACCGAGACAGTGGTGATGGTACCGTCCGCCGGCGATCGAATTTCGTTGTTCATCTTCATGGCCACCATCACGAGCAGCGGATCGGATTCTTGCACGTGGTCACCGGGCGCGACCAGAATTTCCGTCACCTGTCCGGTCATCGGGGCGGTGATCCGCACTTCGCCTTCGATCGCGGGACCCGACTGACTCAGCGCGCCCGCGCTGCGTTCAATCTCCGCGTTGTAACGATCGGGGCCGATGTAGAGCGCGAGCGTCATGCCGTCGCGGCGAATCGCGAGCGGCGTGCTCTCGCCGTCGATCCAGAGCCGAAACAGCGTGCTGTCGTCCAATGATTCCAGTTCGAGCTCATACTCGCGTCCATCGAAGTCAGCGCTCACGCGCCCCTGCCCCAGGTCGGAGATCGCGACCTCGGTCAGCTCGTTCTGGACGATTAGCCGGTAGTTCTTCGCCATCCCTGCTCCACTGGAAAGCGCCGCCCGCGCGCCGAATGAGCCCAGGCCCGACGCGGTGGCCCGGTGCCGTTGCGTTCGTAATCGGCGCGTTCGCCTTGCGTGTGGAAGAACAGCGCCGCCGCCAGCGCCGCCTCCATCTCGAACGCCGGTCGTTCGCCTGTGTCGAGAATCTGGTTCTCCTCCACATACAGGGTGTGGATATCGCCTTGTTGGAAATGCTCGTCCGCCAGCAACGCCTGATGGAACGGGATCGACGTGCTGATCCCGATGATCAGGTACTCGCCCAGCGCTCGTTGCATGCGATGAATGCACTGTTCGCGGGTTTCCCCGTAGGTGATCAGCTTGCCGATCAGCGAGTCGTAGTACGGACTCACGCCGACGCCGCGCGCGAGCATCGAGTCGAGCCGCACGCCAGGTCCACCGGGCTCGCGGAACCACGCAATCGGGCCGACGGACGGCGCGAAATCACGGTAAGGATCTTCCGCAGTGATTCGACATTCCATCGCCCAACCGCGAATCGGGCGCTCGGCAGCGGTATATCCGAGCGGCAGGCCGCCAGCGATTCGCAACTGATCCTGCACCAGATCGACGCCTCGCACCAGTTCGGTCACCGGATGTTCCACCTGTAATCGGGTGTTCATTTCCAGGAAGGCAAAGTTGCGACCCTCCGGCGCATCGGGATCGTCCCAGACGAGGAATTCGACGGTGCCGGTTGACGTGTAGTCGCAAGCTCGGGCCGCATTGATCGCCGCCTCTTCCATTCGCGCGCGGAGCTGCGGCGACATGCCGGGAGCCGGTGATTCCTCGACCAGCTTTTGCCGCCGGCGCTGGGCCGAACAATCACGCTCGCCGAGGCAGACCACATTGCCGCGCGTATCCGCCACAACCTGAATTTCGATATGACGAGCCGGCCGCAAGAGCTTTTCCACAAACACGGCGCCATCGCCGAAGGCCGTGATCGCTTCTTCCTGCGCCTGGTGTATGGCGCGTTCCATCTCGTCAGCAGACTCGACCACGCGAATGCCGCGTCCGCCACCACCGGCAGCCGCCTTGACCACGATCGGATAGCCGATCTCGTCCGCGATCTGGCGTGCATCTTGAGGATCGGTGAGCGGATCAATTGCGCCAGGAATGATCGGCACACCGGCCTGTTTCATGGTGCGGCGCGATTCGATCTTGTCACCCATCAGCTCAATCGCCTCTGGCGAGGGCCCCACGAAGATGATGCCCTGCTCGCGGCAGGCGCGGGCGAATTTGACGTTCTCGGACAGAAACCCGTAGCCCGGATGAATCGCGTCCGCGCCAGTGGACTTGGCCGCGTTGAGCACTGCGTCGATCGACAGATAGCTGTCGGCCGGCGGCGATTCGCCGATTCGCACCGCCTGGTCGGCCATACGCACATGTCGAGCCGAACGATCGGCGTCCGAATAGACGGCCACGGTATTGATACCGAGGTCTCGGGCGCCCCGGATCACGCGCACCGCAATCTCACCGCGATTCGCCACCAGCAATGTGTTGAACGGGCGAGGCTGATCAGTCATACGTCGTCTTCGATATTCGTTCAGGGCGCATCCGACGCGATCACGCGACCGCGTCCCAGCTGAATCATAACCCGCAAGTGGCCAAGTGCGTATCGCTCCGTATCCGACAGGCAACACCCCGCAGGTGGCGAGGGAGGCATGACGCTCTACTCGATCAGGCAGGCTCGAGCGCGCGTCTGGCGTTGAGATCGACCAGCATCGCGCGGATCGCGTCAAGTGGCATCGCGCCGAGGTCGTCGCCGCCGCGCACGCGCACGGCAGCGCCTTCAGCCTCAACTTCGCGGTCGCCGATCACCAGCAGATACGGAATCTTCCGCCGTTGCCCGTTGCGAATCTTGGCTTGCATCCGCTCATTGCCGTCGTCGACATCGACCCGCAAGCCTGCCTCGCGCAGTTCGCCCGCCAGCTGCTGAGCCCATTCCTGATGCCGATCCGCGATCGGGACGCAGCGCGCCTGGATTGGCGCCAGCCAGATCGGGAACGCGCCTGCGTAGTGCTCGATCAAAATGCCGAGAAAGCGCTCGAAGGAGCCATGAATCGCGCGATGAATCACGACGGGCGTGCGGCGCTCGCCGTCGTTGGCTACGTACACGCAACCCAGCCGAGCCGGCTGGATCAGGTCTAATTGGATCGTTGACAGCTGCCACTCACGCCCCATCGCATCCGAGACGAAGAGATCGGCCTTCGGGCCGTAGAATGCGGCCTCGCCCTCTTTCTCGACATAATCAATGCCCGCCTGATTCAGGGCGCTACGTAGGGCGACCACCGCGGTACGCCAGCTGTCGGCATCGTCAACGTACTTGCCGCCTTCTCCAGGCAGTGACAGCTCGTAGCGGAAATTGGGCATGCCGTAGGTCTCAAACAAGGTCTGGACCAGCTCTAGGACTCGCGCCACTTCGTCCGCGATCTGGCCAGGCGTGATGAAAATGTGACAGTCGTCCTGGGTCAGCGCGCGCACGCGGGTCAGACCCGAGAGCTGGCCTGATTTCTCGTAGCGGTACAACGTCGTGTATTCGGCGTAACGCAGCGGGAACTCGCGATAGGAGTGCAGATCGGAGTTGTACAGCGCCATGTGTACGGGACAGTTCATCGGCTTGAGAAAGTAGGCCTCGCTGTCCTCGCCATCAGCGCCAGGTTCGTGCATGGCGGGAAACATGACATCGGCATAGTTCTCGAGGTGACCGGAACGGCGGAACAGTTCCCCGCGCGCCAGATGACCGGTCCACACCTCGCGGTAACCGCGCGCCTCCTGCAACTCGCGAATCAGATGCTCCATCTCCCGCCGGATGATCGCGCCGTCGGGCAGCAGCAGCGGTACCCCGGCGCCGACCAGCTCGGAGAACGTGAAGAGGCCCAGTTCGCGCCCAAGACGACGGTGATCGCGGCGTTGCGCCTCTTCAATCCGCGCAAAGTGGGCGTCCAGCTCCTCCTTCGTCGCGTACAGCGCTCCGTAGACGCGCTGCAGCTGAGGTTGATGTTCGTCCCCGCGCCAATAGGCGCCGGCAACGTTGGTCAACCGAAACGGCCCGATCTGACGAGTCGACTCAACATGACCGCCGCGGCAAAGATCGGTGAAGTCGGCATGCGTGCAGATCCCGAGCAGGTCCGAGTCGGCCGAAAACTGGTCGATCAGTTCCTGCTTGAATGGTTGGTCAGCAAACCGTTCGCGCGCTTCCTCGACGCTGATCTCTTCCCAGATGAAGCGGTGGTTACGGCGCATCTCCTTGCGCATCCGCTTCTGAATCTCAGTCAGATCATCCGGCGTGAGCGCGCGCGGCAGGTCGAAATCGTAGTAAAACCCGGTCTCGATCGGAGGTCCGATGGCAATGTTGGCGTCCGGGAAGAGTTGCAGCACGACCTGTGCGAGGACGTGAGCCGCAGAGTGCCGCATCCGCCGAAGCCACTCTGCCTCGTCAACGGCGTCGCGCGCGGCAACGCCAGCAACGTCCACCAGATCGGTCTCGTCGGCAATCGGGTCTTCTGCCATGATGAGGAATCTGCGTGTCCAGCGAGGCGATGATTGACTCAGCGGTAGGACCGGCCAACGGTTGAAGTGGTGGGCGATACTGGACTTGAACCAGTGACCTCTGCGATGTCAACGCAGCGCTCTAGCCAACTGAGCTAACCGCCCTCGCCGATCAGCGTCGACTCATCGTATGCCCGCGAGCGCAGATCGGTCAATCTGGCGCAAGTGACGGCTGTCAGTGACGGCAGGATGCCCGATCGGTCGAAACTGATCGGCGTAAATCTGTGTCAACGCGTTGACGTTCGGCATGGAGTTGGCTAGCTTGCAAGGCAAGCTGATTCGGAAGTGATGTGCAACCACGAGTAAACGCTGAGACGCGCCAATCCATGATGGATCTGACCAGGTCAATCCGCGTTGCCAGCAGCGGACGTGTAGGATGGTGGGACGCGCCGTCGTCAGCGACGACGGGCGTTCGCATTCCGCGAGGGCCGCTAGCTCAATTGGCAGAGCAGCTGACTCTTAATCAGCAGGTTCGGGGTTCGAGTCCCTGGCGGCTCACCAACGCATGCCACGTCAACAGCGTCACGCTTCGCCGGCGACGCCCCTGGTCTGATCGAGCTGGCCCGACGCCTCGCTCGTCCTGGCTCGGGGAAGTGTCGGAATTGGCAGACGAGCATGATTTAGGATCATGTGCCGCAAGGCGTAGGAGTTCGAGTCTCCTCTTCCCCACCAGCGCTCGCTCACCCGAATCCGCGGATGAACGAGTGCACAGATCGGTACCAACAGCGTCGCTGAAGGAGTGCTCTGATGGCTGACCCGCTTTTGAGTGTCCAGAATCTCTCGACGAGTTTTTTCACCTCCGAAGGAGTCGTGCAAGCTGTCAACGACGTCTCGTATGACCTCATGCCCGGTCAAACGCTCGGCCTCGTCGGCGAGTCCGGTTCCGGCAAGAGCGTTTCCGCGCTCTCGCTGCTCAGGCTGATTCCGAACCCGCCTGGCAAAATTGTCAACGGCGAGGTCTGGTTCGACGGCGAAGAGCTGATGGCTGTCGACGACTCACGCATGCGCGAGATCCGCGGCAACGACATCGCCATGGTCTTCCAGGAGCCGATGACCTCGCTCAACCCCGTGCTGACGATCGGGCGACAGTTGACCGAGGCGATCGAGCTGCACATGGGGCTCAATCGCAATCAGGCCAATGAACGAGCCGTTGAGCTGCTCAACATGGTCGGTATTCCAGCCGCCGAGCAGCGCCTCTTCGATTTCCCCCACCAGTTTTCCGGTGGTATGCGGCAGCGCGTGATGATCGCTATGGCGCTCTCCTGTGACCCCAAATTGCTCCTGGCGGACGAGCCAACCACGGCGCTTGATGTCACCATTCAGGCGCAGGTGCTTGAAGTGATGGCGCGACTGAGCCGTGAACTCGGCACCGCCGTGATCGTGATCACGCATAACCTGGGCGTCGTCGCCCGCTACGCCGACCGCGTCAACGTGATGTACGGCGGCCGCATCGTCGAGAGCGGCGTCGCCACCGAAATCTACGCGCGACCCAAGCATGCCTACACCTTGGGTTTGCTGGAATCCGTGCCTCGCCTGGACGCACGTACCGGGCGCCTGATCCCGATTGAGGGCACGCCCCCAGACCTCACCAACATGCCGTCAGGCTGCGCGTTCGCCCCGCGTTGTCGGTTCTCGACCGACCAATGCGTTGAAGAGCGTCCCGTGCTGCAGGAGTACAGCCCTGGTCACCTGGTCGCATGCTGGAACTCCGACGCCGTCGCTGAAGAAGCGAACATCATCTTGGCTAGCGCGCAGACCCTCGAGCAGCTCGAACAGGAGACAGCAAATGTCTGAGAACGAACAAGCTCCGGAAGTTGAGGCCCCGCAAAGCGACGACAGCCAGTCGCAGGACGAGGCCGCCGTCGGCACGATGACGCCCGAGCAGATGAGATCGGCCGCGGCTGCCTCGGTCGGGCAATCCGCCGCCTCCGTCGCCGAGTTACTGGGCGGCGGGCGAACTGAGCCGCACGAAAACACACTGCTCCAGGTTGACGGCCTGAAGATGTACTTCCCAGTGACCGCTGGGCTGTTGCTGAAGCGCAAGGTCGCGGACATCAAGGCCGTGGACGGCATTTCCTTCGCGGTACGCGAAGGCGAGACCTTAGGCCTGGTCGGAGAATCAGGTTGCGGCAAGTCGACCACTGGTCGCGCCATCCTCCAGCTGTACCGCCCCACCGCCGGCAATGTCTTCATGTCGCCGCCGCGCTACACCTCGCACATCGGCGCCGACCAGACCGCGGTCAGGGATGACCCGGATGTGCCTGCGGTCGGTGAAGGCGGCCCGGTTGACCTGACCACCCTCGCCGGACGCAACCTGCGCGCCTACCGACGTCAGATGCAGATGATCTTCCAGGACCCATATGCGTCGTTGAATCCTCGCATGAGCGTCGGCAGCATCGTCTCCGAGCCCATGGTGATTCACGGACTGCAGAAGGGCCGCCGCAAGGAGCGCGTGCGCGAACTGCTCGAAACCGTCGGTCTCAACCCCTATTTCGCCAGCCGATATCCGCATGAGTTCTCAGGCGGGCAGCGACAGCGCATCGGCATTGCGAGAGCGCTCGCGGTTGAGCCGGCGTTCATCGTGTGTGACGAGCCGGTATCCGCGCTTGACGTGTCGATTCAGGCGCAGATCATCAACCTGCTGGAGGACCTGCAGTCCGACTTCGGTCTCACCTACCTCTTCATCGCACACGACCTGTCGGTGGTGCGGCACATTTCGCACCGCATCGCCGTGATGTACCTCGGCAAGATCGTCGAGTTGGCGCAGTCCGACCAACTCTACGAAAATCCGCTGCATCCCTACACGCAGGCATTGATCTCTGCTGTGCCGATCCCGGATCCGGCGCTTGAGCGGCGACGTGAGCGTTTGATCCTGACCGGCGACGTGCCGAACCCGATTGCGCCGCCACCCGGCTGCAACTTCCACACCCGCTGCCCGATCGCGATCGACATCTGTCGCGAAGAAGACCCGGAGTGGCGCGAGATCACGACGGATCACTTCGTCCGTTGCCATCGCGTCTAACCATCATTCGACGCACCTCAAAGCGGGGCCATGCGGCCCCGCTTTGCGTTATCCAACGCGGCTCGCAACCGAATGACTGTTACGATCTGCGCAGATGACCTCCGAGCACATCCGCAACTTTTGCATCGTCGCCCATATTGACCATGGCAAGTCCACGCTGTCCGACCGCCTGATGGAGGCGACCGCGACAGTGGAGCGTCGCGACATGGCCGATCAGCTGCTCGATTCCATGGATCTGGAGCGCGAGAAGGGCATCACGATCAAGGCTCGCGCGGTGCGTATGGAGTATCAGTCGCCAAGCCACGGCCCATGTCGACTGCACCTGATCGATACCCCCGGCCACGTCGACTTCTCGTATGAGGTATCGAGGAGCCTCGCCGCCGCTGAAGGCGCGCTGCTTGTTGTTGATGCGGTTGAAGGCATTCAGGCGCAAACTCTGGCCAACGTCTATCTCGCCATGGAGCAGGACCTCGCCCTGATTCCGGTGATTAACAAGATCGATCTGGATGTCGCTCGTCCGCAGGCGATTGCCGCGGAACTGGTTGACGTGATCGGCTTCAGCCACGATGAGATTCTGTACGTCTCGGCGAAGACCGGTCAAGGCATTGACGAGCTGCTCGAGGCGATCGTTGAACGAATTCCAGCGCCGGTTGGCGTAGCCGATGATCCGCTGCGCGCATTGATCTTCGATTCCGAGTACGACCTCTACAAGGGCGTGATCGCCCATGTGCGAGTGGTTGATGGCCAGGTGCGCGGACAGGAGCAGCTGCGCCTTGACGCGACCCAGCGCCGCTTCGAGGCGATGGAAGTGGGCAGCTTCGCCCCGCATCTGCGCAAACTGGATTCGCTCTCCGCCGGCGACGTCGGCTATGTCGCGACTGGTCTGAAGGATGTGGCCGACGTCCGTGTGGGCGACACCATGATCACCTCCGGTCGGCGCCAGCCCAAACCGTTGCCTGGCTATCGCGAGCCGAAGGCGATGGTCTTTGCCGGTCTCTATCCCGCCAACTCCGCCGACTACCAGGAACTCTCCGCCGCGCTCGAAAAGCTCCGCCTCTCGGATAGCTCAATCCAGTATCAGCCCGAGTCGTCGGCTGCCCTCGGTTTTGGCTATCGGATGGGATTCCTCGGTCTCCTACACATGGAAATCGTGCAGGAACGCCTGGAACGCGAATACGGACTCGAACTCGTCTTCACCGCGCCGTCGGTCGAGTACCAAGTCGAAGGCGTTGACGGTCAGGTGAGCCTGGTCGAGAATCCGTCCGATCTGCCGGCGCCGAATCATGTGTCGGAGATCAGGGAGCCGTGGGTGCGAATCTCCGTCATTGCGCCGCACGAACACGTCGGTTCGGTCATGGAAACAGTCACCGGTCGACGTGGCGAGTTCAAGCGGATGGAGTATCTCCAACGCACCCGGCGGAGCGAGGAAAACGGCGTCAATTCCGTCGCCGGTGAGATTCGCGTCCTCCTGGAGTACGAGCTTCCACTCTCGGAGATCCTGACCGACTTCTATGACGAGCTCAAATCCCGCACACACGGCTACGCCAGCCTCGACTACAACCTGATCGGTTACCGCTCCGCCAAGCTGGTCAAGTTGGACCTGCTGATCAATGGCGAACCGGTTGATGCGCTCTCCGCCATCGTCCACGCCGACGCGGCTGCGAACCAGGGTCGCGAGCTGGCAGATCGCTTGCGCAAGCTGATTCCACGTCAACTCTTCGACGTCCCGATTCAGGCGGCGGTCGGCGGTCGCGTCGTCGCGCGCGAAACGGTCCGGGCCATGCGCAAGAACGTCACCGCGAAGTGTTACGGCGGTGACATCACGCGCAAACGCAAGCTGTTGGCGCGACAGGCGGAAGGCAAGCGCCGGCTCAAGCGAGTCGGCAATGTGGAAATTCCGCAAGAGGCGTTCCTGGCCGTCCTGCAACTCGGCAAAAGCTAGCCGAAGCCGCCCGCCCGCGTGAGAGCCTGCCTTAAGACGCCGCGGTCGGCTCCGCTTCCTGTTCCTCGTCCGCTGCGACCTCAAGCACGCCCGCTGTTTCGCTGATCGAGGCGCGGATGTCCATCAGCAGGTCTGCTTCGTCGGGCGCCTCCAGCGCATAGGTCACCAACTCGTACAACGCTTCGGTCGGGATCAGAGCGTAGCCGTAGGTCTCGCAGGCATTGACCAATGTCGCCGGGAACGGCGAGCGTCGAATGCGAGGATCAGTCTGACGTTGGCCGTTCGCCACGATGATCCCCTTGGGACGCTGGTTGCGGCGCAGGTAGTGCTCCTCGATCCGCTGTTGCAAGGTGAGATAGAGGCGATCACTCACCGCCTGATTGGCCGAGGCGACCTCTACCAGCAACAGCTCAGCTCCGTCCCGAATCTCCATCGTCTCGTCACGACTCGCCACCTGATAGCCCAGGACATGGAATGCGTCAGCGACGACATCGCGAAAACTGCGATTCTGACTCTGCCAGAGCATTCGTTGAAACCGCGTGGTGTCGGCCAGCAACGCCTCGGCTTCGCGGACGCGTCGTTGGGCGTCCTTCAGCTCTGCTTCGGCAGCGGTGAGCTGCTCGCGGGCCTGCGCCGCTTCGACCGAGTCGTAGCGTTTCGACCACACTGGCTCCGCGCCAGCTTCAGGTTCTTCCAGCAGTCGCTCAACCACCTCGAGGAGCGATTCGGAGAACTGTTTGCGTTGTGATGCCGCCAGGTTGTCGGTCGGTGGTAGACAGATGAGTCGGCCGGCACCGACGCGGCATTCAACCGCAACCACGGCGCCGCCAACGGATCGTCCGAGCACGTTGATATCGCCGCCCGATTCCACGTCGATCACGGCATGAAAGCGGAGCCGTCCGGCGAGGTCATCGAGATAACCCGCTGCCGCATGTTGCGGCGCGACGGCCCTGATGGCCTTACCATCGGCGGGACGCAGCGAGGGCCAGGAGAAGACGTTGCCCGCCGGCTGCGGGATCAGCGAATAGCGGTCCAGCCCGGCGAATGACGGGGCATTCGGATGTCGGACATTGGGATACAGAAACAACACGATCACGCCGCCGCCCTCAACCAGCTGGCGAAGTTCACGCTGACGTTGTTGCAGCAGCTCCGCCAGTCCCACATGGAACGAGCCCGACTCGCCCAGTCCGACTTGCCGGCCATCGGGCGCTTTCAGGTCGAGCGTGCTTGATGCGATGCCGTCGATCTGCTCAGAGACCGCCTGAGGGTCGATGATGCAGGCGTCATAGTCGAACAGCGATGGCGCGTTCGCGATCGAGTGGTTGTCGACCTGCGGGCTCGGAATCGGACAACCCAAGGAAATGATCCGCATGAGACGCAGCCTTTCTGGCGCCGATTGCCCCGCGAGTATGCCCAGTGTACCGCTCGAATTCCGACAGATCGCATCCATCGGAGTCGCGATGCTAGGCTGGATGTGGTCGTGCTAGATGGGGAGCTAGCGGTGCCCTGTACCCGCAATCCGCTCTAGCGGGATTGAATTCCTGAGTTGAGGGTGGCGATATGAGGACTACCGACGCCAAGTAGTGATGAAGCTTGGGTCCCGCGCAGCGGCCCGCCGTGAACCCCGTCAGGTGCGAGAGCAAGCAGCGGTAAGCGGTCGTTCGGTCGGGTGACGTGGGAGTGCCTGGGCTGAGCCGGCTAGCGAAGGCAAGCTCATGCCGATATTCGATCTCAGGTGCACGACCACTTTCCATCACCATCGCGCCGGGCGTCAACGGCAGGTATGGCGATGAGTGGCCGCCGCCGTCGCGCGAGATTAGGCCAACACCTGCTGCGCGACGACGACGTATTGGCGAGCATCATCGACTATGTCCCCGCGTTGCCAGCGCCGCTAATTGAAATCGGCGCCGGCAGCGGCGTGCTGACAGAGCGGCTGGCGCAGCTTGGACGACCATTGGTGGCAGTCGAGTTCGACGAGGGCATGGCCTATCGCACTCGCCGACGACTCGCCCAGCGTGGCCTCGACGAAGAGTCGGTCGTGCTCGAGCGCGACATCCTCGATCTTGACCCGGCCGAAGCTCTGGCAGCGATTGCGGCGCGACCACCCTATGGCATCGTCGGCAACCTGCCGTACGCGATTACCGCGCCGATCCTGCGCAAATTCCTCGAACAACATATCGATCGCCCCGACTGGATGTTGATTATGGTGCAACACGAAGTTGCGCAACGCATCACTGCCAATCCAGGCAAACTGTCGCTGCTAGGCGTCTCGGTGCAGTTCTTCGCGGAAGCTGACCTGCTCTTCACGGTTGAGCGCGAAGCGTTCGATCCGCCGCCACAGGTTCGGTCTGCCGTCGTGATGCTCAGAATTCGTCCCCAACCAGCCGTAGCCGTATCGGATACCGCTCAATTCTTCGAAGTCGTCCGTGGAGGGTTCCGCAATCCACGTAAACAGCTTCACAACGCGCTGGCGCAAGCCAACTGGTTACCGCCCGGCGGCGCCCTTGAATGGTTGGCGGCCTGTCAGATCGAACCGACGAGGCGCCCAGGCGCCCTGACGCTGGAAGAGTGGGCCTGTCTCGCCCGCTATCGAGCGCGTCATACCGTGCCTGTCCCCGAACCGCTGCCATGAGCGAGGCCTTCCACACGCTCGCAGCAGCCAAACTCAATCTCACGCTCGATGTGCTCGGCAAGCGGAACGACGGTTTCCACAACCTCAGTTCGATCGCAATCTCAATCGATCTCGCCGATCAGGTCACGCTGACGAGCGGCGTTGACGGGTTCGCGGTGGCCTACCGCGATGCGTTCGGACGTCGCGTGTCGATTGAGACGCTCGATGACATCATCGTTCGCGCTCACAACGTGCTGAGCGAACACGCCGAGATTCCGAGCGGATCGTCAGTCAGCGTGATCAAACGGATTCCGCTGACGAGCGGTCTCGGCGGAGGCTCCACCGATGCGGCCGCCTTTCTGCGCCTCGCGCGAGAGGCGTGGCAGCTGCCCCTCTCGGAAGAGCGCTTGGCAGCCATCGGTGCTGAAGTGGGCTCTGATGTGGTGGCTTGCCTGATCGGCGGCATGGTCCGCATGAGCGGTCGTGGTGAGCACGTGACCACACTCACACCGCCTGCCAAGTCGTTCACGGACACCGTACTGCTGCTCCACCGTCCCGAGATCCCGGTACCCGCAACCAAGACCGCGGCGATGTATCGCTCCCTGCGCCCATCTGACTATCGCGACGGGACGTCGACAGAACGCCTGCAAGGAGTGCTGTTGAGTGGTCGCCAGCCGACGCAGTTCGACTGTGTCAACTCCTTCGATCGAACCGCGCGCGAGGTGATGCAAGGTCTGCACGACGCCTGGCGCGCCATGGGAGCCGCGATTGGCGTTGAGGCTGTGAAGCTGGGCGAGGAACCGGTCACGCCACTGCTCGCCGGCGCCGGTCCAACCCTGTTCGCGATTGTCTCTAGTGAGCTTGCGCAACGGGCTACAGAACGACTCAGCGCGAGGCGAGGGTTCACGTTCGTGGCCAAACCGCTCAGTCGCGAGATGGCGACACGTATCTGGAAGACATAACCATGAACGCGGTCGCCGCGCTGTTCTCCGGATTCGTTGCCGGCGCCGCGGTCGGCGTGTTCGCGCTCGGCCTGCTCGGTCCCATGCTCGTCAACGTCCCCACGTCGAACTGGCTTCGCCAGCGATTCCCTGATCCATCCAACTGGGTCATGGTCAGTCTGGGGGCTGCGCTGGTCGGACAGGCTGGCTGCGCCGTCCTCGGCATGCTGTTGGGAGCGGCGCTGCTGTCGATCAAAGAGTCCAGCGCCAACGGTCTCGGCAGCCCGTCATGGCAATACACCCTCGGCGTGATTCTGTGTCTGGTACTGCTGGACCTCGCCGCCATCTATTGGCAGCCCGCGCGCGCTCGCCGATTCAGTCTGGTCGCCCTGCTGGCAGCCGGCTGCTACGGCTGGATGCTCCCACATTTGGCGACGGCCTAGCAGGCTGCTGAAAATGGGTATGTGAGATCATGGCGGAGGTGTTGAACCGATAGCTGAAGGAGGTCTGCGATGCGCGGCGAGACTGAGCGGCGGGCGACGATGATGTTGGGGCTGACGCTGGAGGGCTTCGTGCCCAAGAGTCACCCGCTGCGGCGGATCAAGCCCTTGGCCGACTCGGCGTTGCGGCGCATGTCGCCCCTGTTCGACGAGATCTACGCGGACAACGGGCGGCCCTCGATTCCGCCCGAGCACCTGCTCAAGTCGAGCCTGCTGATGGCCTTCTACACGGTCCGTTCGGAGCGCCAGTTCTGCGAGCAACTGCGCTACAACCTGCTGTTCAAGTGGTTCCTCGATCTCAATGTCGAGGACGAACCGTTCCATCCGACGACGTTCACGAAGAACCGCGAACGGCTGCTGGAAGCCGATGCCGCGCGGGTCTTGCTCAAGGAAGTGGTCAAGGAAGCCAGGTGTCGCCGGCTGCTCTCTCCGGACCACTTCAGCGTCAACGGCACGCTGCTGGACGCCTGGGCCTCGCACAAGAGTTACCGTCCGCGCGACGAGCGACCGCCCAGAGGCGGCGGTCGCAACCACGACGTCGACTTCAAGGGTGAACGCCGCAGTCGCGACACGCACGAGTCGACGACCTATCCCGAGGCGCGCCTGTATCGCAAGGGCAAGCAGCAGGAGGCGCGGCTCTGCTACCTGGGTCATCTGCTGACCGAGAACCGTCACGGGCTGGTGGTCGATGTCGAACTGACCGAGGCTGACGGCTACGCCGAACGCGAGGCGGCGCTGGCGATGCTCGAACGCAGCGTCCGGGGCCCTGCCACGCTGGGCGCCGACCGGGCCTACGACACGCGCGACTTCGTCTGGGACCTGCGCGCGCTGGGGGTGACGCCGCAGGTGGCCCAGAACGAACAAGGCCGGCGCAGTGCGATCGATCGTCGCACGACCCGGCATCCGGGCTACGCGCAGAGTCAGCGCCGGCGCAAACGGGTCGAAGAGGTGTTCGGTTGGATCAAGACGGTCGGCGCCGGCGGCAAGCTGCGCTACTTGGGCCGGGCCCGCAACAAGCTCTGGTTCGAACTGACCGCCGCCGCCTATAACCTCACCCGCCTGGCCAACCTCGATGCGGCCGCCGCATAGCTGAACCGCGCCGACGCGGCTTCAGGCATCGGAACCAGCGCCCCGGATCCCGCCCTCTCACTTACAGGACCTCCAGTCGATCGCTGCTCAGCCCGCGCCCACTCGTCGAAGATGGCCAGGTCTGGCGCGTATCATCCGTAGTTCAGCAGCCTGCTAGGGCGCTGGGTGTCGTCGCCCGCGACCTCCAGTGGCAATGCAGCGGCAATGGCTGAGGGCATCAGGCTGCACAGGCCGCTTCGTCTGGGGTGCGTATACTCGATTCGGAAGCACATTCGCCCTGGAGCTGGAGTCCCTGTGGATCCTCAGTTGATGCCTGGAACCATTCTTGACGCTCACATTCACACCGTTCGCGGCGCTGCTGACTCCGCGTTGCAGCCCGATGACCTGCTCGCTGAGGCGACACGGATGGGCCTGACCGGCGTCAACCTGACCGAACATGATCGCGTCTGGGAGCGGTACGACTGGAACAACTATGTGCAGGCCATGTCAGAGGCAGGTGTCTATCTCAATCAAGGCATGGAAGTCTCGACCGATCTCGGTCATGTGATCGTGTTCGGGATCGATCAGTATTACTCTGGCATCCGCTCAGCTGAGCGGCTGCGATCGGTCTGCGATGAGATTGGCGCGTTCATGTCGGTCGCGCATCCCTTCCGTCACTTCTTCGATCCGGTCACCTTCCGACGACGAGGCGAAGAACCGTTCTCGATGACGCCTGAGGAGGCAGCAGAGAAGATGCAGGTGTTTCAGGTGGTACACGGGATCGAAGTGGGCAACGGCGGCAACACGCGACGCGAGAATCTCTTCGCGCTCGAAGTCGCGCGGATCCTCAACAAACCAGTCACTGGCGGTTCCGACGCGCATTCAACTTCGGGGATCGGCAGCTACGCCACCGTCTTTCCTGAGCGTCTCACCTGCCGCGAGCAGACGGTGCAACTGCTCCACGACGGCGCGACCGTCTGCTACGAAGGCCTCAATATCGGTCAATTCCAACTCTTCGGTCCCTGCCCAGACGACGAAATCGGGTAGTTTCCGAGTTCACGATCGGACCGAATTGTGTCCGTCCAGGCGTATGCCGCTATTGATCTGGAATTGACCGGGCTCAGACCTGGTCTTGATGAGATCATCGAAGTCGGCGTCGTCCGCTGCACACCAGACGACGTGCTTGAGCGCTGGAGCACACTCGTGCGTCCGCTCGAGATGCCTTCCCTGCGCATACAGCGGATGACCGGCATCACGCTCGATGAGCTGGCGCGGGCGCCGACGTGGGACGAGGTCTCCGCTGAAATTGGGCGTCTGATCGGCGACCCTTCCCTACTCGGACACAATCTGCCGTTCGATCTCAAATTCCTGGAGGCCTACGGACTCAGCCTCTCAGGCGCATTGATCGATACCTTGCCGTTGGCGCAGATCCTCGATCCGGCCGCCCCATCGCACAGGCTGAGTGACCTCTGCGCTCGCTACGGCATCAACCTTGATGGCGCACACCGTGCGCTCGCCGACGCTGAGGCATCGCGACGCATCTTCCTGCACCTCAGCGGACGCGTTGCAGAGCTGACGCCGGCAGCACTCAACGATCTGACCCAGGTCGCGAATCGCGGCTCGTTGCTGTGGCCGGCTGGCCGCGTCTTACGCGAGCTCATACGAACCAGTTCGCCGCGACACACGAGCGTCAATGTCCTGCCCGCCGCACTGACTCATCAGCCGCTCGAACCTGTCGCGTTGCCCAGCGGTTCATTGGCGGAACTGACTGCCAACGCCTTTGCATCCGCGAGCTCATCCGACTTCGAACACCGAGCAGAGCAGCTACAGATGGCGCAACAGGTCGCCAACACCTTGCAGCACGGCGGCGCCCTTGTCACAGAAGCCGGCACCGGCACTGGCAAATCGCTGGCGTATCTGGTCCCTGCCGCTCTTTGGGCGCTGAAAACCGCCAACAGCGTCGCCATCAGCACCGACACGATCAATCTGCAGCAACAGCTGGAACGCAAGGATGTGGAGCTGGCCCGCCAACTGATCGCCGGCGTATCGCCCGAAGCTGCCGAGACGCTTCGCATCGCTGTGGTGAAGGGTCGTGACAACTACCTGTGCCAGCGCAAACTTGACCAGGAACTCGTGCGCGCCGGCGATTGGGAGAATCCGACGGTATTGGCGCGCGCCGCCGTCTGGCGGCCGAACAGCGATCGCGGAGATCGCTCAGAGTTACGTTTGCCGCGATCGGTCGATCGACTCTGGGATCAGCTTTCCTCTCGTGGTACGACCTGCCTCAGCGACCCCTCCTGCGAACATACGCGGACTGGGAGTTGTTTCCTGTTGAGGGCTCAGCGCTGGGCCGCAACATCTCATCTCGTCATTGCCAATCACGCCCTACTGGTTCGCTCGCTCACGACCGGCGCCGTCACGATGCCCGAGACAGCCGCCGTCATCATTGATGAGGCGCATGCGTTGGAAGGGGTCGCCACCAACCAACTCACCTCGGAGATGGCGGAGACCTGGTGTAAAGAACCGATTCGAGCCGCCATTGACGGCACTGACTCACTGCTGGAGTCCGCGCGCGCCATCGGACTGATTGAGGTGTCCCAAGGTTTGCAACAGGCGTGCAGTTCAGCCGAGCCGCAGATCGAGCGCTTCTTCGACCAAGTCGCGAAGTTCGTCTCCGAGAACGCGCCCCGCAATCGGGGTGGTGAAGAAAGAGTCGTCCTCACCCCCGGCGCGCGCAGCAGCAAATCGTGGTCTGATCTGGAAGACATCTGGCACTTGACGCAGATATCTCTGCAAGAGGTCGCCGAGTCAGTCGAGGCCGTGCAGCTCGCTTGCAACCGTAAGTCAATAGATGGGCAAGACGATCCGTCCCTGTTCAGCGTCGAGACGAACGCTCGAATGCTGGTCGAGGATCTCAGGGAGCGCGCACAGCAACTCGACCAGACCATGACCGAACACTCGGCTGAAGAAGTGGCCTGGATCTCGCGAGAGCAACGGCGTACCGGGGCCGCCAGGATCAACGCAGCGCCCTTGAGCGTCGCTGGACATCTGCAGCCGCTCTGGCACGAGCGACATGCCACCGTGCTGACTGGCGCCACTCTCGCAGCCAACTCCCAAGCCGAAGATGGCTTCGCCTTTCTGCGCGAGCGACTCGGAATCGAGGATGCCGCCGAGTGCGCCTATGGATCGCCATTCGACTACGAGCGCCACTGCCGCATATATCTGCCAACAGACGCGGTGGACGCCAGAGCTTCGGACCACAACGACGCCGTAGCTCGCGCCGTGTTCAGCCTCTCCGACGCCGCAGGCGGCCGCACGATGGTGCTCTTCCGCTCCTACAACGCGCTCGAGCAGGTGGCGAAACGCGTCGAGGCGCGACTCGCCACCGCCGGGTTGGTACTCAATCGGCAAGGTCGCGATGGTTCCGCGGATCAGGTCGTAGACGCGCTCAAACGCGATCCGAGGACTGTGGTGTTCGGCGTCGCAGCATTGTGGACCGGCATTGACGTTCCCGGCGACGCGCTTTCGCAGCTGATCATCACCAGATTGCCATTCTCGCCTCCCACCGACCCCGTCTTGCAAGCGCGAGGCGAGCAGTATGAGAATGAGTTCATGGAATTCACGCTGCCTGCCGCCGTCCTGCAGTTTCGACAAGGCGTCGGCCGGCTCATCCGAACCCAATCGGATACCGGAGCGATCGTGATCCTGGACGGTCGCTTGCTGACCAGCCGTTACGCATCGCGCTTCCTTGACGCATTGCCGCCGACTCCGTTGCGCAAGTTGCCGCTGGCAGAGATCGCCAATGAAGTCCGAGGGTTCCTACCGCCGGTTCAAAGTCGAACCTGATGGCGCCGGTCAACCGGCCAGTCGACTGGCAGGACAACTGGCCGTTGCAACTGCATACCGATCGAGTGTCGCTTGAGGCGATCGACCCCGCCACCCTCGAAGCAGACTGGCTGGACGAAGCCGCACAGGCAATCGCCGGTCGAGCTGCGCCATGTCGGATCGAAAATCGACTGTCCCATGCTGACCAGGGTTGGTGGATCATCGCTCAGAACGAACGCGTCGGCGCCTTATGCGGACGGCTCGTCGGAGAAGGCGGCCCTGATGATCGCTGCCGCTTCGTCTGGACCTGGCTCGCGATTGCCGCGAAGTGGCGCGCCTACGGCTACGGAGGTCTGATCGTTCCAGTGGTGGAGTCGACTGCACGACAAGTCGGCGCCACCGAAGCTGTGGCGCCGCTGCCGCCAGACAATGGAGTGGCGCTCTACTTCTGGTTACGCTTGGGATACACGCCAACGCGCAACCTCGACATCGATCCAGCCGATCTGCCGATTGGGATTGACCGGAGTGCGCTGTGGATGCAGCGATCGTTGCAGACCAACTCGACCTGATGACCGAAACGCCTATCTGAAGGAGCGATGTAACGATGCCCCTGAATCTGCCCCAGGACGTTCGAGATCGAGTCAATGGCGCGTTGGACGAAGGCTTTCCGTTAGCCCTGATGGCGGTTAGCGCCGAAGCGCTGCCGGTGGTCAGCTTCCGCGGGAGCACGCAGACATTCGGCGATGATGCGCTCGCAGTCTGGATTCGCGCCACGCCATCTTCAACACTCAAAGCCATTGCGAACAATCCCGATGTAGCGTTGACCTACACGAACATGCCAGCCCGCAAGTTCTATGTCTTCCGAGGACAAGCGACGATCACCACGGATGCCACTGATCGCGAGCAGATCTGGGAAGGCATGCATCCTCTGGAGCAGTCTCGTGATCTGGAACGAACAGGCATCGCCGTGATCATCAGTCTGGATTCCGTACAAGGCAGCGGTCTGGACCTGCGCCGCGACTAGCGCTGGCGACGCCGTTGCAACGCTCGACGCAGCAATCTTCCGCCGCCCAACCCGGCCAGGATCACTCCTACCCAGAGCACGATCGTTTCGGCGATCCCGCCCGCGCTTGTGATCGTCCAGCCCAGCCAGATTCCCAGTCCCAAGGCGGTCACGACGCCTGCGCTCAACAAGCCTGAACGGCGTTCGAGCTTCGCGTCCATCGGCTCGTTTTGATCAATCTGGGGCGTCCGGCTGACAGCCGATCTGTCGGGCGCGACCGCAGCGCGGCGACGTCGCCGCGGACGCTGGCGCGGCATCTCAGCGCCGCCTGCGCGCGAGGTCACGGGCCGACGTGCCACTCGGCGCGCGCCGAACGCGCGATGATGCGGTTCGCTCAGTCTGAGGCGCCTCTGTCGGCGCTTCGGGCTCAACCACGTCGTCGCGATCTTCCAGGCAATTGCGACAAGCGAACTGCAACGCCATCACCTCATCATCGATCCAGACATCTCCACAGTCTGGCCCGTCCGCTGTGATGGTGAGGCGGAGATGAAAGAACTCGCCGCACCGATAGCAGTCGGTGCGGCTATCCGGGGCCGCCGGCTCGCCGCACACTGCGCACGGCCAGGCAGAGCCATCGGCAGGATTCACGGTCGTCATAGGCCGCATACTATCCGCTGCTCCCACTGTGTGACAGCGGCGGCGTCATGCGGGTCAATCTCCCCGTCCCAGACAGCGTCTTCCAACTCGCGCAAACGTCGTCCGAGCTCGGGTCCGGGCGCCATGCCGAGATCGATCAATCGCTCCGCATTGACCGGGGATTCGATTTCGCCGCGCCGCGCCAGATACATAGCCACGATCTTCCCTGAGCGACCACTCCAGAGCTTGGCGGCAGCGTTCAGGGCAGCATCCGGCGCGAGTCGAAGCTCAGCCGCCGCCAGGGAATCGCGCCGTAGCTGTGCGATTCGTCGGCGCCGACGCCGCAACCGCTGTCCGCCAAACAACGCCTCACGTTCGACTCTGTGCAGTCCCGCAACACGCGGCAACCATTCGCCGACCTGATCGGTTCGGTCGGTCAGGCCGATCGCCGCCCAACATTGCAGCGGGTCGGCGCACGCTCGTAACACCGACGGCTCAATTCGCCATTGAGCGCCGCGAGACTGCGGAATCCGCAATCGTCGCGCCAGGCCCAATGCAGCTGATGCGCGAGGTTCACGAAGCAGCTGCCGCCAGGCATCGCCAAAGCGTTCCGCAGTGATCGACGTCAACCGTTCGCGATGACGAGCCGCCTCCGCAAGCGTCGCGCGTGAGATTCGACCTTCGATCCTCGCCGCGTATCTGGCCGCGCGCACCAGCCGAGTTGGATCATCGCGGAACGACACAGGATGCAGAGTGCGCACGACTCGGCGAGAGACATCGCGAATCCCATCGAACGGATCGTAGATCCGACCGCCTTCGGCACCTGTGAGCGCAAGTGCAATCGAATTGATGCTGAAATCTCTGCGTCGAAGATCAACCTCAATCGGCGCCGGCCAGACCTCCGGCAACACGCCAGGCGCTGAGTAGCGTTCTGCCCGAGTTCGGGCGATGTCGATGTTCGTCCCATCGGCCAACGTCACGCTCGCTGTGCCGAATCGGTCGTGCGCGACGGGCGGCGCGACCGAGAACTGACTCAGCACCTCATAGAGCGCCTCGGGAGAAGCGTCGACCGCCAGGTCAAGATCGATCTGGCCAGGTCGATCTTGACCTGGCGCGTCCAGCAAGGCGTCTCTGACCACGCCGCCAACGAGGTACAGCGGCAGCGCGCGCTGAGTTGATACACTACATAACAACAGCAGTGCCTCATGAGCCGCCTCTGAGCGACTCGAGACATGTCTGCGCGCGAGATTGATGAGGTTGCCGTCCGTGGTCACTCTTCCACGCTAGCTCGATGCGCATCGTGGTGAGTCACGGACGGTCAGTTGAGGATACGAACATAGAAATGCCTGCTTCGTCGCCCGTACAGTTCCAGCAGCGGCTTGGCTACCGCTTCCGTGACGAACAGCTCCTGCGCCGCGCATTGGTACACAATTCCTATACGAATGAGGCCGCCGAGCCAAACGTCGAGTCCAATGAACGCCTGGAGTTTCTGGGCGACGCCGTGCTCGGCGCCGTCGTCGCGCGCGAGCTCTTTCATAGATTTCCCCTCGCCAGTGAAGGTTGGATGACCGTCGCGCGATCTCAGCTCGTGCGGAACTCCACGCTCGGCGAGATTGCGCGTTCGCTTGAGCTTGGCGCAGCGTTGCAGATGGGCGCTGGCGCCGCGATGGTGGACGCGCGAAATCAAACGAAAGTGTTGAGCCGCTCGCTCGAGGCCGTCATCGGCGCGGTCTGGCTTGACGGCGGTGATTCCGCTGCGGACTGTCTCGTGCGGCAACTGCTTTCCGATCGCATTGCCCAACTCGCCCACGACCAGTCTTACCGCGACGCGAAATCGGAGCTGCAAGAGTTGGCGCAGTCGACGGATCGCGCGAAGCTGGAGTATGAGATCGTTAATCAGTTCGGTCCAGTGCATGAGCGCACCTTTCGGGCGGAAGTCCGGATGGGGGACGATCGTGTCGCCACCGGTGAAGGCAAGAGCAAACGTCAAGCCGAACAGATTGCGGCGCAATCCCTGTTGGATCGACTGAAGGCCAGTACAGACTGATGCGACTGCGCGCCGTTGAGCTGCACGGCTACAAGTCCTTCGCTACGCGCGAGATGCTGCGATTCGACGCACCGGTCACGGCAATCGTCGGCCCGAACGGATCAGGCAAGTCGAACGTCATGGACGCGCTCCGCTGGGCCATCGGCGCTGGCGCTGGTCGCGCGATTCGAACGAGGCGGGCAGAGGACGTGATCTTCAGCGGTGGACGCGATCGAGCGCCTAGCGGCTTCGCCGAAGTCCGCGTCTGCCTCGATAACCGAGACCAGTGGTTGGAGCTTGACGCCGCTGAAGTGGAGATCGTGCGTCGCGTGCATCGAGACGGCCAGTCAGAGCATCGGCTCAACGGTCGATCCGTTCGACTCCGCGACGTACAAGATCTGTTCCGCAACAGCGGACTTGGGACCGGTGGATTCGCCTTGATGAGCCAGGGCCTCGTCGACGAAGTCCTGCGGCTGAGACCGCACGAGCGTCGGCGCGCGATTGAAGAGGTCGGCGGCGTCTGGCAACATCGTGTCCAGATGCAAGAATCCCGCCGCCGCCGAGAACGCGCTCAGGATCATCTGGCGCAAGCCCGCTTGCTGCGCGAAGAGCTCGAACCCCGGCTTCGCAGCCTGGAACGAGCCGCCCGGCGCGCTCGCAGAAGCGAACAACTCGCGCGACAATTGAAAGAAGCTCGCCAGGAGTACCTGCAAGCCCGTGCTGATGATCTCGCCACGCAACTGGAAGCACGTCAGCACGAGACGTTGTCTGCGACGCAAGATCGCACGCGCTCGGAACAACAGCAACAGAGCGCGAAGACCGCGCTGGTCGAACTTGAGCGGGAAGTCGCCCGCGCCCGACAGGACTTGGACGAGATCGTTGAACGCTCCCGTCAGGCTCGATCCGAGCTGCGAGGGCTGCAACGCGAACAAGAGCTGGATCAACAACAGGCAACCTGGCTACAGCGCGAGATATCGGATCTCGCGTCACGCCTGACAGAGCAGTCGCTTGATGCTCCCGTCAAGAACACTGACGAGGCCGCCGCTGCGCTCAACGCGTTGGAGGACGAGATCAAACGCCTCAGACACGTTGAGCGATCCGCCGAACGAGACCGAAGTCAGGCGCTGCAACAGCAACAGCGCGCCGAGCTGGAGGTGGATGCATTGCATGCAGAGTCCATCCATATCTCGCGCCGTTGGCGCGCTGCCGCCTGCCAACGGGACGCCTCCAGGCAGACAGTTCAGGAATCGGCAACAGCGCTATTGGCGAGCCGCAGCAGCCTCGACAGCGCTGAGGCGGCCGCGCGTTCGGCCAGACAGGCGCGAGCGGATGCGCGCGATGCCATCCAGCGTCATGAACGCGAGGCGTCTCGTCTACGCCAGCAGCTTCGAGCCTGTGAAGAACAGCTCGCGCAATTGCGCCGGACTGACGACGCACCTGATCAGCTGCAGTCGATCTTTCGAGCCGTACACGGCGACTCAGCAGCTACCGACGCGCTTGCCGGCGAGCTCGCCGACGCCGCGCTCTTCGACACGCTCGAGCAAGCGTTGGACGAGGCGGAACGTCAGATCAGATCTGACAGTGGTCGATTTGCGGCCGTGAGCCGCCAGTCCGCAACCAGAGTCGTAGAGGCTGCCGTTCGCGTTGCGGAGTTGGTCGACAGCACGGACGCCGCACTCCAGGTGGCAATCGCGGGACGCGTTGCTGTCACCCGTTCAGGCATCGTGGTCCGACCTGACGGGGTGGTGTTGGCCGGTGGAACACAGCCAGACGCGAGTCGGCGTCGGCGCCAGCTCGCCGCGCTTGAAAGCGAACAGGATGATCTCATACGTCAGATTGACGAGCAGGCCGAGCTGAGCGCCAACGGACGCTCCCTCGCCGAGCATGATCAGGATGTCTCGCTGACCACGGCACAGCTCGAGTCAGTCCAACGTGAAACCCTTGTCGCAGAGCGTCAGTGGCAACGGGCGCAAAGCGCGCACGCAGCCGCGGCCGCACAGCTGCAGTCCGCTCGCGCAGAGATCGGTCGACTTCGCAATCGACGGCGGCAGGCAGGTCAGTCGCGCGCAGCAGCTGAGCGACAACTCATCGCGTTGCCAGTTGCCGGACCCAGCCGAGTCGCCGAGTTGGAAACGGAACGCGACCGGCAAGCCGATCATCTGGCGCAACTCCGCGCGCAGGTAGCGGCTTACGAGCGGGCCCGAGACGACCGTGCTCGCCAGAAGACGTTGTTGGAGAATCAAACGAAACTGCAGGAGTCCATTTTCAAACGGCAGTCGCAACTCCAGGCCCTGAGTCGGTCGGTCGGCGACTCTGCCGCCCAAACGTCCGCTGAGCAACGATGGCACTCCGCGCAAGCCGATCGATCGAACGCGGCGCGCCAGCTCGATCGCGCGCAACAGGTTCGTCTCCAGGCGGAACGGCGCGATGTGGCGGCGGCGGGGGCGTTGCGAGAGACGCAGGCAGCCCAGGCCAGGTTGCTCAAAGAGGCTGAAGAGTACGGAGTGACATTGTCAGCTCAACGATCAGCTCAGCGACGGCTGCCGGAGTCTTCCGTTGACCGCGCAGACGCGCAAAATGGCCGACAGAGCGTCCCTGCGCCAGCTGCGTCGGCCGCCGTGGCAGTCGCTACGTCCCGCGTCGACGAACTCCGCGATTGTGTGGCGGATCTGCGCGCGAAGCTCGAACGGGTCGGCGCGGTCGATCCCGATGCCGCGCGCCAGTATGAAGAAGAATCGGAACGATGGCGACACATCGAGTTGCAGGTCGCCGATCTTGAGGCGACAGAAGTTTCCCTGACTGAAGCCGAACGCAAGCTTGAGCACATGATTGATCGCGCATTTCGCGATGCGTGTCAACAGGTCAATGCCGCCTTCCAGCGGTACTTTCAGCTGATGTTTCGAGGCGGACACGCGGAACTCGTCCTCGTCGAGGATGACTCTGAGCGAACCGATCCCGAGGTCGCTGCCTCGCAACCATCTCGTGTCGGTGTGGAGATTCGCGCGCAGCCGCCAGGCAAGCGTGTCTCCGCGCTCGGCCTGCTCTCCGGCGGCGAACGGGCGCTGACCGCCATTGCGCTGCTTTTCGCACTGCTCGAGGTGCGACCGGCGCCATTCTGCGTGCTGGATGAGGTTGACGCCGCCCTGGATGAAGCGAATGTCGAACGCTTCGTCGCCGCGCTCAAGGAGCGTGCCAAGTCGACCCAATTCGTCGTGATTACGCACAATCGTCGGACGATTGAACAGGCCGATAGCATCTTCGGCGTCACGATGGGCGCAGCCGGAGTCAGTCGCTTGCTCTCCGTCCGAGTTGACGGATTGGACTAGACCTGTTCACATAACTCAGCCCCGAGTCCATCGTCTTACGCGTGCTTGCCATGGAAATGACGATGTCTACATTCGCGCTAGGCGCTTCCAATGCGGACAGGTACCTGTCACTCCGAGTGCCGCTGGGATGGCGCCGCCTCGTTCGTCATCCCGACGCGGAGCTGTCCTAACCTAACGGTATGGATTTCATTCACTCTGTCTGGACGCCGGCCGGCAACGGACCCTACCCCACACTGATCGCGCTGCACGGACATGGCGCCCACTGCCAGGACTTGGTGCCGCTGGCGCCGATGTTGGCCGATGGGCAAGTTCAGGTGATCTGCCCGCAGGCTGAATTCCGGCTTGAGGGCGCGCCGTATGCCTATTCGCCGATGTTCACCTGGATGCGCCGCGGCGCCGACGATCGACCACTGGATGGTGAGCTCGCCCGCGTCTCTCTCGCGCTCTCGAGCTTCGTTGACGAGGCTTGCTCTCGCTATCACGTTGACGCCGATCGACTCGCGCTGATGGGGTTCTCGCAAGGCGGGTCGCTCGCGTACTCCCTCGCGCTGAGCCAGCCACATCGTTGGCGCGGCGCGGCGATGCTCTCAACCTGGCTCTCGGACGAGGCCTCCGACGATGTCCACGCTGATGCCGCCGACTTGCCCCTGCTCGTCCAACACGGCACTCAGGATCCGCTCGTCGGTATCGATCGAGGCCGTACTTCCCGCGACCGTCTACAGGCGATGCGAATGACCCTCGACTACCGCGAATACCCAATGCAGCACGAAATCGGACGCCAGAGCCTGCACGACCTTTCCCGCTGGGTCGCTGAGCGTCTGTTGGCGGAACGGTCGGCTGACTAATGGCCAGACTCTTCAGTCGCTTCCGCCGCAACAAGCAGGAAGAGCCTGAACGGGAGCCGGAATCGGCCGCGGCCGCGTTGGAATCTGTGGATGAAACAGCAGAAATCCGTGAGGAATACCAACGCAGCATGGCCAACACTCGCCGCGGGCGACTTGGCGGCCTGCGGCGTATCTTTCGCCGCCAGCAAGTGGACGAAGACTTCTGGGAAGAGCTTGAGGAGACGCTGATCCTCGGCGACATCGGTGGCGAAACGTCCGCGCGTTGGGTCGAACAGTTGCGCAGCGAAGCGCGTGGCCATGATGCTCAGTCCGTCCGCGGCATGTTGCGCGAGCGCATGATCAGCGGTCTCCAACAGCCTCAGACCAACGGATCACTCTGGAATCGACATAACGGTGCGGAACCCGCATCTCCGCCGCATGTCGTGTTGGTCGTCGGGGTGAACGGCGCTGGCAAAACCACCTCGATCGCGAAGTTGGCCCATGCCTACCAGGAGGACGGTAGATCCGTCCTGCTCGCAGCCGCGGACACCTTCCGAGCCGCCGCTATCGAGCAGCTACAAACTTGGGGCGAGCGTGTCGGCGCGCCGGTCATCGCCCACCAACAGGGCTCCGACCCTGGCGCCGTCGCTTACGACGCCTTGGACGCCGCGATCTCGCGCGGCTACGACGTCGTCCTGATTGATACCGCCGGTCGCCTGCAAACCCAGCGCAATCTGATGGCCGAGCTCGGCAAGATGCGGCGAGTCGTCGAGTCGAAGCATCCCGGCGCGCCGCATGAGGTGCTGCTCGTGATCGATGCCACCAGCGGCCAAAACGGACTCAGCCAGGCGCGACAGTTCTCCGACGCCACCGGCGTGACCGCCGTTTGCCTCGCCAAGCTCGATGGCACCAGCAAGGGCGGGATCGTCTTCGCCATCGCTGAAGAGTTGAGGATACCGGTGCGGTTCGCCGGCACCGGCGAACGACTCGGTGACATCGCGCCCTTCGATGCCGAAGCCTTCGTTGACGCATTGTTGTTTGAAGAGTCGACAGAATAGTTGAGGTTTTCAGCGTGTTCAGATCCATGTTCAACATGAACCGCCGCCGTCTGCTTCTGTTGCTCGCAGTGGGTGGAGTCGGACTGATTGCGGTACTCCTGATCGCGCTCTGGGCGGCAGGCGTGTTCGATAGCGCGCCACCTCCGCCGACACTGCAATCCGCCGTTGAGTCCGTCCGTCAGCAGCAGGAAGCGTCCTCGGACGCTCCAGAGCAGTCTGAAGCGTCTGTTCAGTCTCAATCACAGGTTCAACCTCAAGCCCAACCTGAACCGCCGCCGGATGCGGCGGCCGAGCCAGACCAACAAGAACAACAGCCTCGGCCTGAACCACAAGAGCAGCAGTCTAGCATCAACCAGGCAGAGGAAGCGACGGACGCGCAACCGGTGCAGGATCAGCCCGCGCAAGACCAGTCGGCGCAGGCCGCAGCGCCGAACCTGGCAGCACTCACCGGCGCCTGGACCGTCTCAACTCAAGGCACGTCGTTCGTCGGCTACAGAATCGGCGAGGAGCTGGCGCAGATCGGCGCCACCACCGCAGTCGGACGCACCAACGAGATCGACGCCACATTGTCATTCGATGGCACGTCGATCACCAGCGTCGAAATCGTGGCGGACCTGCGCGCGCTACGCAGCGATCAATCCTTCCGCGACGGCGCGCTTCGCACCCGCGGCCTGGAAAGCGACATCTACCCATTCGCCACGTTCGTGCTGTCTGAGCCGATCCCCATCTCGGCGCTTCCAACCGGCGAGGAGTCGCTCGACGTGACGGTGCAAGGCACGCTGGAGTTGCACGGCGTCATCAACCCGGTCAGGATTGCGCTGCAAGGTCAATACGTCGAAGGCCTCGTGGTCGTGATCGGCTCAACCGAAATCGCACTCGCGGACTACGAGATTGAGAAACCGACCGGATTCCGCGTGCTGTCGATCGAGGATGTCGGCATCATGGAGTTTCAGCTGATATTCGAGCGCGCGCCCTGATTCGAGGTCGCAGTGCGCGCCGTTTTCCGCGCGTTCGTAGTGTTATGTCGCGCTCCACAGACGAATGCTTACATAATCCTTATAGTGCGATCATGGGCGCTCTTCCTGCCCGCTCCTTGTCCCCGCTAAGTCAAACTTCAGATTGCCGAACGAATCCTGCTCAACGTTTCCAATCTCGCCCTCCGCATCAAGATGCGCAATGATCTGGAACAGGTCCAGCTCACGCAAATCTTCGTTTGAGTGCTCCATCAGCATCGTCACCGACAGTCGCGTCCGACGCCCCACTCGTCGTGACTCCGCTGCCAGCGCGCGGCGCACCGTTTCCACGTCAGCCAAGGTCGCCTGCTCAGCCTGAGTCGCTTCGCGCACTTCGTTGAGCGCCGAGAATCGCCGCTTCAACCGATCAAACAGTGCCATCGTGAACCTCCAGCTCGGCCGCAAGGGCAGCCTCGATTGCCTCTTGCAACAGCGCGAGGCCTGCCGGCTGCCCCGATTGCAGTGTCTCCAGACGCGATTCAACCACATCTGCCAGACGCCACAGCGTGGTCAGGAGCGTTGCGGCGGCGCGCCACTCGACATCCGCGGCAGGTATGTCATCGAGCGGCGCGAAACCGCGAGCCAGGATGACCGCTCGGCGCCCATCTGCCGCATCCGACTCAGCGCCGAATTCCTCGATCACCGCATCGAACTCGTGCGCCGCATGATCCAGCTCGTGCCGAGCCAGCCGCACGATCCCATGCACGATTCGGGAATCGACATCGTACGCGCGCTCGACCGCGCAGGCGTACGCCACTTCGAGCGCTCGATCGAGCCTGCCTTCGAACAACGACCCCCACGCAACCTGGATGTCGTTCTCCGCTCTCGCTCTCACGGCCGCCTGACGGATCAGCGTGACAGAGGCTCCTGACCTCATCAACCGCTCCGCTTCAGCCAAACCCGACTCGCTCGTCGCCCGCCCTTGCTGCGTGGCGCGCCAACCGCTTCGAAGTCGCTGGAGCAGGCTCATCATCTTCAATCAATGAAACCAACTGAGGTGGCTGAATTGATAGCGTAGTGTCGTGGTGTCACGACCTTCCGATCGACATTTCATTCACGCCGACATGGACGCGTTTTACGCCGCCGTTGAACAGCGCGACCATCCGCAACTGCGTGGCAAACCGGTCCTCGTCGGCGGTTCGCCTCAGGGGCGCGGCGTCGTCGCGACTGCATCCTACGAAGCCCGCGTGTTCGGCTGCCGCTCTGCGATGCCAATGCGGACGGCGGCCCGACTCTGTCCTCACGCCGAGATCGTGCGACCCCGCATGTCCCGGTACCGTGAGGTCTCGTCCGAGATTATGTCAATCTTCCGCGATGTCTCACCGCTTGTCGAAGCATTGTCCCTGGACGAGGCCTTTGTCGATGTCAGCCATCGCGTCGAGTCTGGCGCCACTCCGGCTGAGCTTGCCCAGTGGATCCGCCAGCGTGTCAGCCAGCAAACCCAGCTGACCATCTCTTGTGGTGTCGCAACCAGCATGTCGGTGGCCAAGATTGCGTCCGATCAACACAAGCCCGATGGACTGACCGTCGTCGCGCCCGGCGACGAGATCGCCTTCCTCGCGCCGCTCCCCATCTCAGACTTATGGGGTGTCGGACCCAAGACCGCTTCCCGATTACGCGGCGCTGGTATTGAAACCATCGGTGACCTGACGATGCGTCCTCTGCCCTGGCTCATTGACCGATTCGGCTCGCGCGGAGAGTGGTTCTGGCAACTCTCGCGCGGCATTGATGACCGCGAGATCGCCGTCGACCGCGAAACTAAATCAATCTCCTCCGAGACCACGTTCGCCAACGACATCGGCGACCGTTCACAGCTTCGCAGCGTCGTGATCGAACAAACCGCAACCGTCGTGAATCGACTCCGAGAGCAGCGGTTCCGAACTCGCACCGTGCAAGTCAAGCTTCGACTGTCGGACTTCACCACCTACACGCGCCAACGAACGCTCTCCCGCGCATCCGATGATCGCTCCCTGATTGAGCGCACCGCGCTTGAACTGCTTGAGGAGCAGATGCTGCCGGCGCGCGCATTTCGCCTGATCGGAGTGGGTGTGTCCGGACTTGAGCAGCAGACGACGAGCGCCCAGCTCTCGATGTTCGATGATCACGGCGCACCCACGCTTGAGCCTCCGCCATCGGTCGCCCGACGCGAGCGACAACGTGTCGTCAAGCGCGCCGCTCAGGAGCTGAATGAACGCTTTGGCAGGGATATCGTGCAATTTGGACCGCCAGACAAGCGACGGACAAATCCATGATGCATCCACGCGAGGCCGCGATCGTCAGCTTCGATTGCTACGGCACCCTGATCGATTGGCGGCGCGGTGCCAGCGATGCGATCGGCTCGATTCCATCATTGGCCAACTTCGATCGTGAGACGGTCATCTCCAGACGCCTGGAAATTGAGCTTGAAGTCGAGCACGAACGCTATCGCCCCTACAACGAGGTGCTCGCAATCTCGATCCAGCGCACCGCAGCTGATTTCGGCGTCAATGTCGGCGATGATGAGTCGTCAATCTTCGCTCGCTCCATCGCCGATTGGCCAGCGTATTCGGACGCGGTCGGCTTTCTGCGGCGGCTCGCAACGATTGGAACGCCGTTAGCGATTCTCTCCAACGTCACCAGGAGCGGTCTTCAGACGAGTGTTCGCAAGCTCGGCGCTCAGTTCGACGAGTTCGTCACCGCGGAGGACGTGCACAGTTACAAGCCGGACCACGCCCACTGGCGCGAATTGTTCGCACGAAGGCAGATCGGTCCCGAGCAAGCGCTACACATTGCCGGTTCGATCGCGCATGACATTCGCGCGGCCACCGATCTCGGCGTCACCACCGTCTGGGTGCGCCGTCACCGCGAACCGCTGCCGGCTGATATCCAACCCAGCCTCGTCGTGCAATCGTTGGCCGAGCTCGGCGATTATTGGCGACTCCCCTACTCGCGCTAACATCGGTAACCAGTAAAGGCTTCTGGACATGAAACTGACGCGGATCTTTCAGGGCGACGACGGCGCATCGCAGTTCGAAGACATTGAGATCAATCTCAAGGAGTTCGAGATCGGCGCGCTCTCGCGACAGCTGCGGCCGCGCAGTGTCATCTTCCGAGTCTCTCAGCCTGGTCTCGTCAATGACTGGCACAACGCTCCCGGCAAGACGATGATCATCGTGATTCAGGGCGCCGTCCAGACACAGGTGTCCAACGGCGAGGTGCGCCGCTTTGATCCTGGTGAGATCTGCTACGCAGAAGACGTTGCCGGGCCGGGCCACCTGACCACCGATCTCGTGGGACCACGCCTCAGTCTGATGGTCGATCTGCCAGACGATTTCGACGTCCATCACTGGGCCCGTTCATTCGACAGCTGAACCAACGAAACGGAATCCGTCATGCAGATCACACGCGTATACACCGGCGACGACAATGAATCGCACTTCGAGACCATTGAGGTGGCGCTCGCGGAAAGCCGATACGGCAGCCTGTCCCAACTGTTTGCCGCCGAAGGCGTCATCTTCCGTTCGACTCCGGTCGGCGGCGAACTCGATTTCCACAACGCCCCGCGCCGACAATTCGTCGTCACGCTGAGCGGCAAAGTGGAAGTCGAAGTCGGCGACGGCTCGAAGGCCCAGCTCAGCGGTGGCGATATCCTGCTCGCCGATGACGTCAGCGGACATGGTCACATCACGCGTGATCTGGAAGGTCCCCGACGAAGCCTCTTCATTCCCCTGCCAGAGGACTTTGACGTCGATTCGCTGCGTAGCGGCTAGATCTGACCCGACCAGCGCCAATAGTGATCGAACGCCGCAATCGTCAGCGCATGCGTGATCAGCTTGTCATTGAGCAGGCCCGGCACCTCGGATAGAGGCACGGTGGTCACCTCGATCGCTTCGCTCGACGTTCCGACCACATGGTCTTCGGCTACATGTCGCGTGACATCCGCCGCCAGGAACGACCAGCAGCGATTCTCCTGCAGCGCGGGATTGGGATGCACCCAGCCAAGCTCGATCGCGTCCGCTGACTGATAGCCCGATTCTTCGTACATCTCTCGCACTGCCGCCTGTTGCGGCGACTCGCCCGGATCGACGATCCCGCCAGGGATCTCCAGTGTCAGCTCTCGTGTGCCGTGTCGGAACTGCTTGATGAACACCACATCGCCAGCGGGCGTCAACGGCAAAATGTTGACCCAGTCTGGAAACTCGAAGATGAAAAAGCGATGCTCGCGTCCCGTGGTCGGGTGCCGCGAAATGTCCTGACGCAGCTGAAAAAAGCGGTAGTCCTCCAGCATCTCCGAACTCAGCCGCCGCCAGTCGTCGATCCTGCTCATATTGCTGCGTTCATCACTTTGGCGTACGTCTCGATCTTGAGGAACGAGTCAAGCCCGGCGTCTTGGAATTGCGTGCCCAGATTATCGAGCAACGTGGCCTTGTACAGGTCAACGTCAACACCGAGTGAGGCGACGTCGGCCTTGATCCGCCGTAATCCCAGCGCAACCGCGCCGGCCAGCAACAGCTGATTCTGCCAGACGTAGGCTCGGCCCGCGGCCGGCAGGCGATCGATCAGTGTCGGCAGAATCGTGTGCAGAAAATTTACGTGGCGTACCTCATCGCGCAAGATCAGGCGGAAGATCTGCTTCGCCAGTGGATCGACGTCATCAAGCTCCAGCGTCTGCTGCAGAAACAAGGCTGCGAAATTCTCACTGAACAGAGTTGACGTTAGCCAATTCTCGACTCGGAAAAAGCCCCACGACGCCATGCCGCCGAAGCGGTCAATCAGGAAGCGCTCCCGCCTCGAGATGTAGCCATGGCCATTGACCTCGCGCAGATAACGGTCAAGCACGTAGACGTGGCGCGCCTCATCCTGACACTGAGCCGCCAGATAGAGATTCAAGGCGGGGTCGCGAACCTGATGCGTCGCCTGGCTCATCATCACCTGGATCGTGTCCAGGCCCATCGTCTCGAGTCCCAGAAACACGTTCATCAGCCGCAACCATGCCGCTCGATGATGATCAGGAATCTGAGAGCCAGCCGCCCAATCCACGTCACGGTCCGCATTCCACAACCGATCACCCTGTTGCCGAAACAACAACCGGAACGCATCGGCTTGATCGCTGGATCGGTGCGGACGAACCGCGTTTGGAGAGCGTCGCATGCTGCTAATCCTCGCGCCGATCATAACTGGCAACGCCAGCTCGTCCGCTGAGGCACTTGAGTGAATGGCCTGCTCTGATCGTATACTGCGAATATGCCAGACGAAGGATTTGACCTCGAAGAGACGCTGCGAGCGCTGCGGGACGCAGATGTCGTGGTGATCGGCTTCGGATGGTTGCAGGAACGGTTGCTGATCGACGGTCGGACCAACGAGTCCGAAGGTCCCTACATTCGCGTCGTTGGTCCCGTTCACTCACCACAGGACCGCTTGCGTGAGCTTCGCAAGCTACGCCCGAGTTTTGACGAACCAGAAAGCTTCGTCTTCTTTCCGTGGTCCGGCCGGGTTGAGCCCTTCGTTGAGGCCGGCCTGTTTGAGCGGATCCTGGAACGTTGCGACGGCGACCCGACCGCCGAGGCCGATGCCCGCGCTGCGCTCACCCGACTCTATGAGCTCGACCGCGAAGATGTCAGACAGGCCATCTCCGGTGGCGAGAAGTACCACACCCTCTACGAACGCCACGACTGAGCGCCACACGACTGAGCGTGGTAGCGGTTCCCGTTCCTCTCTCGTTATGTATCCTGTTTGCTTCTGTATGCTGGTTAGCATATCCTAGAAGAGTTGATCTATTTCCATGGCAAGGCTTGCATGTGTCCGAACGCAACTCGCATTCTCAGTCTCAGACGACCGACCCTCCTGCTGTTGATTCCCTCGCCGCCGAGGAACCGTGCTCTCACACGTGGACCATCGATCGGCCGAATCAGCAGGTATCCCACGGCCGCTGTACCAAGTGTGGCGCTGAGAAGGACTTCCTGAACTACGGCGAGGAGCTTCGACTCCCCTTCGGTCGTCGCCGTCGGTCCTGACGCCGCGGCATGGCTTGAGCGCCGTTACGGCGGAGGCGCCGTCACCTCGACTCGCACCGCGATGATCCGTTCCGTGCCATAGAACCCGACCAGGTCGAAGGCTGCCGGACTCAGCTGCAGATCCGAGTTCGACGCCTCACTCGCTCGGACGACGACCAAGACCTCAGAGTCGACAATCTCGGCCTGTTGCTCGTCGGTCAGCAGAGTCGCCCCCAGCAGCCGCGTCAGTCGCAAGCTCGTTCCCACTGGCCAGCGTGATGTGAACGCCGTGCTCGCATCGGTCGGATCATAGGCAGCGCCATCTGCCAGGCTGCGCGGAATGCCGGCCGGAATCGCTTCCGCCGTCACCCGCTCTGCCAGGATCTCGGCTCCGCCAATCTGCGCCGGCGTCACCAGGTCAGCGGAAACGGTCGGTTCCACCGACGCTGACGGTGTCTGCGGCTCAGAAGCAGCCACTCTGGATGGCTCCGCCTCGGTATCAGCGTTGACCGACACCGCAGGTGGCTCGGATTGCTGCTGCTGGTCTGTCTGAGCAAGCTCTGCTTGTGCCTGTGACTGCGCTTCGTTCGAGCTGTCCGTTGATGTCGCTGGTTCTTCAGTCCCGTTCGCCGGCTCGCGAGCCGCATCACGCGCTTCCGACGTCGCTGGTGCCGCTTGTGATGTCGCCGGCTCCGACTCCGCTGAATCGTCGCCCGACGCTTGCGCCTGGCTCGTCTCCGTGGCAGCCGGCTCATCTTCTTCCAACAGTTGTGCCGCGCCGTAGTAGACACCGAAACCAAGGCCGGCAATCAACGCGAGCGCCAACACGGCGCCGAACAGCCTGCGCAGACGAGGCCCGAACGGTCCCCGATCATTGGGCAGGCGCAAACGTTCATTGGTGAAGCGCTTGAAGTCCTCTGTGCCTCGGACACGAATCTGCGTGCTGGAGAAGTCTTGCGCTCCACGAGGATCGGAAGGCCGACGGTTCATATGGTCACTCTATGTCATTGCGGCAATCGCGGAGGTGCCCACTTGCCCACGGATCCCGGCCTCGGATTCGGTACGATAGGCGCATGCCTGCCGAGATCGAGAGCAAGCGGATCCGTTGCCCGAACTGCGAACACCGACTCACCGTCGGCGTTCCGCCGTCAGCCGGGCGGACGCGGCGAGTCGTCACCCTCTGCAGCAACTGCGACCACGATCTCGTCGTCTCGCGCGGACAGCAGGACGATGAACCGCTGCGTATTCGCGCCTGCATGCGATGGCACGTCAATTGCCCTTACTGTCAGCAGCAGACCGTCGCCCGCGTGCCGCCGAAAGGTCTGCTGCATCGCAAGGAGACCGCGCCTTGTCAACATTGCCGCAAACCGCTGATCGTCGAGCGTCGCGAGGAAGGCCAATTGGTGTTGCGCGCCCATCGCGGCATCCTGGAAGGCGCCATCTTCTGAGCCGGTCTCCGACTCCGTCGGGATGTAATCGCCACTACGTAGGAGCGTGATTGATCACGCATCTGACAAATTCGTAGTGATCAAGTCGGCGCTCGATACTACAGTGCATGAATAGCTAGTTGGCTGACCGCCCAACCGATTTCGCGCGGGCCACGAAAGAGCAAGACCCATGAGCGACTACGACCAGCGCGCCATCGAGATGCATCGAGAGTGGGGCGGCAAGGTCGACTACGCGTCGAAAGTCTCAGTCACCAACCACGACGACCTGTCGGTCGTCTATACGCCTGGCGTTGCGGCGCCATGCCTCGAGATCGCGCGTGACCCCGCGCTGGCCCGCGTCATGACCGGCATTGGCAACCTGGTCGCCGTGATTACGGACGGCTCCGCAGTGCTCGGACTCGGTGACATCGGCCCTCAGGCCGCTCTTCCCGTGATGGAAGGCAAGTGCGTCCTTTTCCGCAGCTTCGCTGGCGTTGACGCTATTCCGATCGCCCTGGCCGTGCGTGAAGTCGATGACATCGTGGCGGCGATCGAAGCGATCGCGCCGTCGCTCGGTGGCATCAACCTCGAAGACATCTCTGCGCCGCGTTGTTTCGAAATCGAACGCCGACTGCACGAGTCACTCGACATTCCCGTCATGCACGACGATCAGCACGGCACCGCAGTCGTCGCCCTCGCCGGCGTGATCAATGCCTTGCGCGTCACTGATCGCGACTTCAGCGACATTCGCACCGTCGTCCTCGGCGCGGGCGCGAGTGGCATCGCTTGCGCCGCCATTCTGCGCGAGATGGGTTGCGCAGACATCTCGCTGATTGACTCCAAGGGTCTGCTCACCGTTGATCGCGAGGACCTGAATCCCTGGAAGCAGGAAGCCGCCGGCTGGACTGGACAGCGCAACAACTCCGATGGCAGCATCCCCCAGACCTCGCAGGTCATGCGTGGCGCTGATCTCTTCCTCGGACTCGCAGGACCTGGACTCGTCACCGTCGCGGATGTCGCCTCAATGAACGACAATTCCATGGTCTTCGCGATGGCGAATCCGACGCCGGAAATCATGCCCGACGAGGCAGCCGAAGCCGGCGCCGCCATCGTGGCCACCGGTCGGTCCGATTTCCCCAATCAGATCAATAATGCGCTTGGCTTCCCCGGCATGTTCCGTGGGCTGCTCGATGGCGGGATCCCCAAAGTTGAAGACGAGCACAAAATCGCCGCGGCTCAGGCGATCGCCGACTTCGTAACCGATCCGTCGCCAGACCGCATCGTGCCAAGCATCTTCGAAGAGGGACTCGCCTACAAAGTCGCCGACGCGGTCAAGACAGCTGGCTAGCTCGCTATTCCCACTATTCCCAACTGCTCGTCAGCCATAGACGTCGAGCGCTCGCGCGAGCGCCGCTCGCACGCCGAGCAGCGGCGCGTAACCGAGTGACACACGCGCCCGCGAGTCATCGATCAGATGCGGACGGCCTGTCAGCGCTACATAGTCATCAATGCCTTCAGGCGCCGGCAGCGCCCACGCGGAGAGATGCAGCGCGTTCAAACCTCTCGCGACCGCGTAGGGTACCGTCCAAAACTGCTCTCTCACTCCGCGCAGGCGGCACGCCTCGACCGCCAGCTCTCGCCATGTCGTGTGCGCCGAGGCGACGTGAAACACCTGATCCACCGCCTCATCGGGACGACTCAGCATCGCCCACGCCGCGCGTCCCAGGTCCGCGCTCGCCAGCACGGAAATCGGCGACTCGCCGCCGCCGACCAGTCCCGCGCGTGGTCGTGAGACATAGTGCCGCAACACCTGCATCAGCACACCATCGCCGACCGAGACCAGTGGCGCAGAACGCAAAATTGATAGCGGCACGCGGCGGCGGTATGTGCGCGCGATTCGCTCCGCCGCCACCCGGCTCTGCAACGCCGGCCCTAACGGTCGCGGCACCCAACTCTCGCTGACGGGCCACGGGGGCATCGCATGACCATACGTCTCCGTCGTCGAGATCAACAGCACCTGTTGCAAATCTCGTTGACGGCAGGCGTCCATCAGCTCAGTGGTCGCGTGGACATTGTCTGCTGTGTACTCAGTCACCGTGTGGCCAGGCTGGTCGAGACTCGAGGCGTGTACGACATGCGTCACCTCCGCCAACAGGGCCGCCAACGTCTCCGTTGACCATGCCTCCGTAGTCACGATATCGACGTCATGCCGCCCAAGCTCACTGATGATCGCCAGGCCGCTCGGTCTCGTGGCGCCGGTCACCAGGACACGCATCTTCCACCTCCCTCGCAAGAGTGCCAGACGATCTGCTGCTAGCCTCGGCCAATCAACAGACTATGAGTTGCGAACCAGGAGCGGATCCATGCCGACCCTCGATCGACCGAATTGTGAGGTCTACTACGAAGAGACCGGCGAAGGTCCTGCGATCATCTTTGCGCACGGCGCGGGCGGCAATCACCTGTCCTGGTGGCAACAAGTGCCGCTCTTCGCCAAGTCCTACCGATGTGTGGCATTCGATCATCGCGGCTGGGGACGCAGCATTCCGACCGGCGGACCTGGACCGGCCGCGTTCGTTGATGATCTCATCGCGCTGCTTGATGAGCTCAAGATTGACCGAGCCGCGCTCGTCGCTCAATCAATGGGCGGCTGGACTTGCCTGGGCGCCGCGCTCCAGGCGCCTGAACGAGTGGCGGCGCTGGTCATGGCCGACACGATCGGCGGACTCGTCACAGACGCGATCCGCGGCCCATGGGAGGTCGCGCGCGCTCGACTGCGCGACGCTGGACTTGCCACGCTGGCTTACGACCAACGTCTCAGAGACCGCGATCCGCAGCTGGCGTTTCTGTATGAGGAGATCATGGCGCTCAACCCGCCGCGCGATCCCGCCCTGCTCAACACGTTGGCTGACCTCACACCCGATCCCGCCGCGGTCGCGCAGCTTTCCGTACCAGTGCTCTGGGTGGTAGGCGGCAATGATGCCATTATCCCGCCCGTCGTGGTGCGGGCGGCGCATGCCCATGTGCCCGGTTCTCAGTATTACGAGATTCCGGCCACCGGACACAGCGTCTATTTCGAGCGAGCCGCCGAGTTCAACGGACAGCTCAGCCGATTCCTGCAGGACGCCGGCTGGGGACCTGGCATCTAGGAGTATCTAGGACAACTTAGCTGAGCGGCGACCAGGTCAGCTCGATCGCCTGTTGCAGCGCGACCCGCTCGTAGGTCAGCGCTGGGTCCCACAACATGAACCCGAACCCGCCCGCCTCTGCGGTCGCTTCAATCTGCTGGCTGACCATCCATGCGTTGTATGTCAAGCCTCGCCCGCGATAGTCGTGGAAATCTTGCAGCCAGGGACGCACCAGAGCCGAGCCCGGATCTGTGATCAGGTCCACGGTCGCCCCCACGTTGCGCCGAACGATCTCAAAGGGATGCGCCGGTGGATAGTCAAATCCGAAGGAGCCCTCGCCCCAGCCGCTTGGGTACACCATCGGCGAGATGTAATCGAGGTGTGGCGCTACGCCTGCGACCGACTGGCCGATGCCTTGATCGTTGCCAGCGGTTGATACCACACCGAAGGTGTCGAAGGAAAGCGCCAGGCCGGCGAGGTGCAGCGCCTCTGATGCCTCTTGGGCGAAGGCGTTAATGGCGTCGACGCGCGCGCTCTCGCCATACCGTTGCAACAACCCGTCCTCATAGGGCAATCGCACATAGTCATATTGAATCTCGTCCACGTGCTCGGCAGCGGCAATGCCAATGTCAATGTTGTACCGTCGCGCCGACCACGAGTAGGCCGAGGCCCAAGCGCCAATCTTCGATTGGAACAGGCCGCCGCTGAGATTGTGAAGCGCATGCTCCGGGAACCATGAGGCGTACCAGGGATCGAGGAATGTCACGACTCGACCGATGCGATACACGCCCTTCTCTTCCAGCGCAGCAAGGAACGGGGCCAGATTCTCCGCGTAGATCGCAGCGCCAATTTGCTCCACCGTCGGAGTCGCCGCCACCGAGAACACCTGCCCGCCTTCATGCTTGAGGTCGAACACGATCGAATTGATCAAGTCGGCGTCAACCAGCTCGTGCACCCATCGCTGAACCGACGGACTGGTGACCTCTCCGAAGGGAATGTAGATGGCGCGCACTACCAGATCGCGCAACACGATCACGGTTTCGTCGAAATAGACCGGCCGTCGCACGACGTCGTAACCAGGCCGAATTACCGCCAGTTCATTCGAGCGTTCCTCAGCCGTGAACTCGAAACGACCATTACTGTCCGTACGGATCGCTGCCTTGCCCGTCGTCACATGAGCATGCGCCGCGGGTCGCAGACGACCTTCATCCCAGACGTACACCCGACCGCTCAGAGTTTGTTCTACAGCCGCGAGCAATCCCGGCTCTGGTTCGACTACTGGAGTTGGTTCATCAGCACGCGCGTTGACAGCTGACCATCCCACCACTATCGCTGACACCAATACCGCAAGACGAAGCCCCATCCTCGACCATTTGCTTGTTTGCATGAAATCGTGGCCAATCCTGTCGCCTACCATCAATCACCGCACAAATTGAGCCGTGTCTCTCACTCTAATGCCAACGGAACGTGCTGGTTACGGCGAGGTAAATCTCGATAAGCCTTAGACCTGTTGTGAAGCGTGCCCTGTGTGACCTGTGTCACCTGGTTGCTCCGCCGCCTGCTTCAGGTTCTGCAAGCCCTGCTCGGCTGCAGCCTCGATCGCCCGAATGCCGCGACCGAACAGAAACACGTTGCTCACCCGCCAACGCCAACCTGTCGGTCGAACGCGGTCTTCCACCGAACACCCTGATGCCTCGCGTTGCAGCCGGTACGCATGCTGCACCTGAAACCCGATGCCCATCCGCACCTCCAAGAGCAACTCACGCGGACGCGACTCCGTCAATACCAGCGCGCGGCTGCTGTCAATCCCCACCTGCGCTTCGCTGCGCAAGAGTTCCCAGACTGCCTCCAGCGGCGCCTCAATCTGAACTGGTTGCATCGTCATCGCTAAACCGCTCAATCAGCGCCGTCACGTCGGACATCTGCGCGCAACGCGTGACTCCAGTTGGATACTCCAGGCCGCGATTGCGCGGCCACGCCGCCATGGCGACGGCGATGCCATGTCGCGCCAGGAGCGCGCAAGTCGCGGCGTCGTCATCAACGTGCAGACGCGGCCGCCGCTGAGTGAGATGCGCTTCCTTGTATCGCGCTGAGCGCAGCGGCGACCCGTTCATGATCAACCCCTCCATGTATGGAGAGAAGCCATGTGTGTCCAGCCAACGGCTGGTCTGTCGGCGGCCACGCTCGTCTCGACCGGTGAGCACGATCACCGTGCCGCGCTCAGCTGCGGCTTGCACCGCCTCCAATGCTCCAGGACGAGGCGGTCGCAGCACATATCGGAGGCGGTACCACGTCTCGATCAGCAACCGATCGATGGCCGAGGGATCGCTCCGAGTCAGAGCTGCGGTTCGCTGCTCAGGTTGTAGGCCAACATCGCGATTGATCGCTGGATTCCAACCGAACGGGGCTTCCGCCAACACACCATCCAGATCGAACGACCAGAGCGCAGTCACCGGTTCTCGCGCCTTACACCCAACCGTGCTTGCGATACCAGGCCATTGTCAGACGCATCCCCTCAAGCAGACCCGTCTGCGGACGCCACCCAGTGTCATCGATTAGCGATGTTGGATCGCAGATCCAGGCTGGCTGACGCATTTCCACCACCCTCGCACGGTCGAGCGTCGGCTCGCTTTGCGTCACCGTCGCCCACAGTTCCGAAGCGCGAGCCAGGCCATGAAACATAGCGGGCGCCAGCGTCGGAATCCATAACCGGCGTTCCGCCGCCTCGCCCAACGTGGCCAGCAGCTGATTCCAGTCATATGGCCCGCCAGTGTCGCAGACGTGGTAACGGGCCAACTGGCGCGGCGTCGATCTCAGCAAGGCCGCGATCGCCTCGGCGAGATCGGGACCATAGATCGCATCGACGAGATTCTTCCCCTCGCCCAGTCGAACCGAGAGTCCTCGCTTCGCCATCCAGAAGAACGCTTGCAGGCCCGTGTCGCGCGGGCCATAGACCATCGGCGGTCGCAAGATGGCAATCTGCATCCGACCGCGCCGCTGCAGCAACGCTTGTTCACCTGCCTCCTTTGATCTGCCGTATGCCGACACCGGATGCGTTTGCGTGTCCGGCGGCTCAGGCGTCGGACTGGGCGCGGGCCCCTGCGCGGCAATGGAAGAGATGTAGATGAACCGCTCGACGCCCGACCTCGCCGCCGCGTCCGCGAGCGCTGCCGTCCCCTCGCGATTGGCCAGCATGAAATCGCGCGTATCGACCGCGCGCAACACGGCCGCCGCATGCACCACCACATCAACGCCGCGGCATGCCGCGTGAAGCGACGCCGGCTCGCGCAAATCGCCGATAACCGGTTCAAAGGCCAGATCGTCGATGAATCTCGTATCGCTCGTCCGACGCAACAGGACCCGCAGCTCGTGTCCGTCGGCGGTCAGCGCTCGCGCGACATGCCCACCGATGAAGCCGCTGCCGCCGGTCAAGAGCACGTGCACGGTCGTCAGTCAATCACCTGATGTCGTCGCCCTGCCTCGGCGAAGATCTCCAGCGCTCGATCGAGTTGCTCGTCCGTGTGCGTGGCGATGTATGACGTACGCAGAATCGCCTGTCCTCGCGGCACGGCCGGCGCAATCACCGCATTGGTGTAGACGCCGTGATCCAACAGATCGCGCCAGAACGCGGCTGTACGCACCTCGTCGCCCACGCGGATCGGGATGATCGGCGTGGCCGAGTTGGCCACATCAAATCCCAGCTCACGCAACTCACGTCGCATTCGCTCACCGATCGCTTGCACGCGCTGAACTCGCCACGGCTCCTCGTCAATCAGCGTCAGCGCCGCCAGCGCTGCTGCTGCCGAGGCAGGTGGCAGCGACGCCGTAAAGAGCATCGGTCGTGAGAAGTGTCGAATGTACTCGATCACCATCCGAGGGCCGGCGCAGAATCCACCAACTGATGCCAGAGTCTTGCTGAAGGTGCCGATCGTCAGATCATCAGGCTCCTCAAGCCCAAAGTGGGTGCGTGTACCGCGCCCCTTCGGCCCGACCGTGCCAATTGCGTGTGCGTCGTCTACCAGTATTCGTGTGTTATGTCGCTTACAGACTGCTCGCAACTCCGGCAGCGGCGCCAGGTCACCGCCCATTGAATAAGCGCCGTCAATGATCACCAAGCGCGGCTGATCTGAATCCAGGTTCGACAGGACACGATCAAGATGCTCAGGATCGTTGTGCTGGAACCGCGTGTACTTGCCCAACGCGAGCCCCGCCGCGTCATAGATCGACGCATGTACGTCTCGATCGAGGACTGAGATTCCATGTCGGTCGACCAGCGAGCTCACGGCCCCGAGATTCGCCAGGTAGCCAGTCGAGAACACGATTGCAGTCTCTGCGTCCAGAAAGTCAGCTAACGCCTCTTCCAGCTCAAGGTGAACCGGGCTGGTGCCGTTCAGCAGACGCGACCCCGTCATCGAAGGCCCATACCGCGTCAAGGCCGACTGTGCCGCGCCGATCACCGCAGGATGGCGCGTCAAACCGAGATAGTTGTTCGATCCCAGCATGATGACGCGCTTGCCATCGACGATCGCTTCAGGGCCGTCATTGACTTCGATCGGCTGAAAGAACGGATACAGGCCGACCGCACGAGCCTGATCGGCGAGCTGGAAGTGCGAGATGCGTTCAAAAATGTCCGCCGTACCCGATTCGCGTTGGCGACCGTCCATTTCATCCATGTGCAGCCCGGCCGCCTGCGCCAACTCCGACAGCGACGGCAAATGAGAACTTGACTGCGTCATCGACAACGACTCCCCGCACACGTCGCCTGGTCGGCGTCTCCAGCGCCTGTGTTGTGCGCTTTCCGCGAGTGTACGCGACTGTCCAGCACTCGCTCACTCCAACCCAAGCCTACTCGCGCCGTCTGGAGTGGTAGCTGGAAGTTCAGTGTCGCTAGACTGAGGCCTACGGCGTGTCGGCGGCGCGGCTACTTGAACCATGAGACTTAACCTGAAGCCCGCTGCGGCGCTTGCCGCTGCCTCGTTTTCGCTGTTGTTGTTCCTTTCCACCATCGGGCCTGGGCCCGGCCTCTGGCTCCTGCTGCTCGCGCTCGTGCTTGCCTTCGCCGCGATCGCGCTCCGGTATCGGGACAACATCGCGAGGCCGCCCGATCCCTATGCGACCGATGGTCTGCCGCTCGCCAATGTGGGCGCGTTCGGATTGGCAGGCTCCCGCATGACGCCCACGCGTCAAGCATCAGGCGGCGTGCCGATCGCTGCCGTGTTCGCGCCGGTCGCTCTACTGGCGCTCATCCTGTTCGGCAGCGATGCGCTCCGTTCTGACGCCGCCACGCCAACCACTTCCGTGGCCTTACAAGCGGACGTCAGCGCCATTAACCGGCTCGGAGAAGGTGAGCCGAATAACCAGGTCGCCTCGGAACAACAAGTCGACGCCGCCAACCCCACCGTTACGCCGCCGCAGAACTCCATCGCGCTGGCTGACTCCGATTCCGATCAAACGGCATCGGCAACCACCCAGGTGCGGCCAATCGTCGTGAGTGCTCCTCGTCCCGCCACGACCTCCGAACTTGAGGCTGCCAGTGCGCAGGCAGCGCCGTCATCGCTCGACGCAACTGAGTACGTCGTGGCTGAAGGCGACACGCTCTACGGAATCGCCGAGCGCTACGAGTCGACCGTTGATGCGATCTTGGAGCTCAATCGGCTCAGCGAACAGAGCTTCATTCATCCAGGAGACACCATTTTGATCCCGCGAACCGCCGGGTCAACTGAATCGGATGAACCCGAGTAAACCTCAGCCCGAACGCAACAGGCCAACATCCACGAGTCGCGCCGCTCGCGCCTGTTCGTCCGCGTGGTACGAGCTGCGCACCATCGGGCCTGATTCAACATGTCGGAATCCGAGTTCCAGGGCCTCTTCGCGAATCTCGTCAAATTCCTCCGGCGGGACGTAGCGCTCGACCGCCAGATGCTTCTCAGAGGGGCGCAAGTACTGGCCCACGGTCAACAGGTCAACGTCGACCCGCCTGAGGTCGCGCAGCAATTGCGACACCTCTGCCCGACTCTCGCCGAGGCCGAGCATGAAGCCGGTCTTGGTCGGAATCCGCGGCGCCCAATCTCCTGCCCGCGACAACAACTCCAGCGATCGCTCATACCTCGCCTGAAATCGAACACGTGGATACAGTCGTTGCACGGTCTCCACATTGTGATTCAGGACGGTTGGCCGTGCTGCCAGCACCGTCTCGAGCGCCCGCCAATTGCCCATCAAGTCAGGAATCAACACCTCCACAGCAGCATCTGGACAACGTCTGCGGATCAATTCGATGCAGGCGGCGAAGATGCTCGCTCCGCCATCCGCTGCATCGTCGCGATTGACCGACGTGATCACGACGTAAGACAGTCCCAGTCGTTCCACGGCGGCCGCGAGTCGCTGCGGCTCGGTCCAATCGATCGCCGACGGTCGCCCGGAGGTCACCGCGCAGAATCCGCATGCTCGCGTACACGTGTCACCCAGGATCATGAATGTGGCCGTGCCGCGATTGAAGCACTCGCCGATGTTGGGGCAATGGGCTTCCTGGCAAACCGTGTTCAGCGTCTCCTCCCGCAGCAGACGCACGACTTCGGTGTAACGCTGGCCCGAAGGGAATGGCGCTCGAATCCAGGACGGTTTGCCGCGTTGCGTAGTCATGACGCCGTCGCAGCATCGCGCACGCGAGACAATCGCAGCTGAAACACCTCCTCAAACGCCTGAACCGCCGGACCGGTACAGGCCCCAACATTGATCCGCTCGCCGCGCTCCCGCGACAGTGACGTCACCTCCGCGTCCGCGATCCCGCATGCGCGAATTGAATCGAACCAGGACAGATCAACATCGCAATTCAAGGCCAATCCGTGTCGGCTGATCCCCGACTGCACGCGGATACCCACGCTGGCAAGCTTTCGATTGCCCACCCAGACGCCAGGACGCCCTGGCATTCGAGTCGCTTCGACACCGAATTCGCGTGCCACGTCGATTGCCACCGCCTCCAATGCTCGGACGTAGCTCACAATGCCGATGCCGCGAGCGCGCAGTCGCAAGATCGGCCAGATCACGATCTGACCGGGGCCATGAAAGGTGATGTCTCCTCCTCGATCTGTGTCAATGATCGGCGCCGCGAGCGTATTGACTACGTGCTCTCGACCACCTCGTCGTCCCTGCGTGTACACCGCGTCGTGCTGCATGAACGCCACGATCTCGGGCGCCGTACCAGCGGCAACAGCCTGAGCGCGATGTTGCTGCCAGCTGGCCGCTGACTCATACGGCGCCAGGCCAAGATCAATCTGCTGCACAATCGCCGATCGCTCCAGCCCACGCTCACGACTCGCCACCAGCGGAGAGCGCGATGAGGCTGAGGATGTGCGCACCGACACGTTCGCATCCACTTCGGAGTCTGGCCTGACCGACTCGGATCAAGCTCAGTCTACCCAGCTCCACGCAGAGGCTGAATGCGACTTGAGTAGACTGAGGTCACCATGACGACAGCCGACTCACCTTGGTATTCAGCCCTTGCGAGGGCGAGCAGCGCAGCGGGCGCTGACGACTGGCTGGAAACGAACGACTGGATCGACTCGCTGCGCGATGTCGCGCGACGGCGCGGTCCTGAGCGAGTCTCGCGGCTGCTGCAGACGCTCCAGATCGAAGCCCAACGCTCCGGGATCCGTCTGCCGGTTACGTCGCAAACGCCGTACGTCAACAGCATCGCGCTCGACAAGCAGCCACCATATCCCGGCGACCTCAACGTCGAACGACGAATCAAATCGATCATTCGCTGGAACGCGATGGCGATGGTGGTCGAAGCCAACCAGAACAATCACGGCATCGGCGGACACATCTCCACCTACGCGTCGGCGGCCACGTTGTACGAGGTTGGCTTCAATCACTTCTTTCGCGGGCAGGACCATCCCAGCGGTGGCGACCTCGTGTATTTCCAGGGACACTCCGCGCCAGGCATCTACGCTCGCGGTTATGTCGAGCGACGCCTCGCCCCTGACCAACTGCACCGGTTCCGCAGAGAGCTCGCCGGCGGCCTGCCCTCGTATCCCCATCCCTGGCTCATGGATGACTACTGGCAGTTCCCTACCGTGTCGATGGGACTCGGTCCGCTGCAAGCCATCTACCAGGCGCGCTTCATTCGCTACCTCGAGAACCGAGACCTGATCGAGCCCACCGACCGCAAAGTCTGGTGCTTCCTCGGCGACGGGGAAACAGACGAACCAGAGTCGCTCGGCTCGATCGCCCTCGCCTCCCGCGAAGAGCTGGACAATCTCATCTTCGTGGTCAACTGCAACTTGCAACGACTCGACGGACCCGTGCGCGGCAACGGTCAGATCATCCAGGAGCTCGAAGCCGTCTTCAGAGGCGTCGGTTGGAACGTGCTCAAGGTCATCTGGGGTTCTGAGTGGGACGCCTTGCTTGCCCGCGACGAACACGGCCTCCTCGTCCAACGCATGGGCGAAGTGGTTGACGGCGAGTATCAGAAATACACCGTGGCCGGCGGCAGCTACATCCGCGAACACTTCTGGGGCGTCGACCCGCGTCTGCTGCGAATGGTCGACAACATCTCCGACGATGAACTCTGGCGAATGAGGCTCGGCGGACATGATCCGCTGAAGGTCTACGCCGCCTACGCCGCAGCGAGTGCGCACCGCGGCGCCCCAACGGTGATTCTGGCGCGCACGATCAAGGGCTATGGACTCGGCGAAGCCGGCGAAGGTCGCAATATCACTCACCAACAGAAGGAACTTAATGAGCGCGAGCTCATGCAATTCCGCGACCGTTTCGCGATCCCGCTCTCCGACGACGAAGTCGTCGGCGCGCCGCTCTATCGTCCGGCCACCGACAGCGGTGAGGCCGCCTACGTCTCCACCCGCCTGGCGGCGCTCGGCGGACACGTGCCTGAACGCCGCTCACCCAAGTCGTCGCTCAGCTCTCCGCCAGACGAGACCTTCCAGGAGTTCTTCGACGGTACTGGCAACCGCGAAGCCTCGACCACGATGGGCTTCGTCCGACTGCTCAGCCGATTGATGCGCGACCGAGAGATCGGCAAGCACATCGTCCCAATCGTGCCCGATGAGTCACGCACGTTCGGCATGGAAGGCATGTTCCGCGAATTCGGCATCTACGCCTCGACCGGCCAGCTCTATGAGCCGGTCGACTCTGACCGCCTGCTCTTCTACAAGGAGTCGCGGGACGGACAGATTCTTGAGGAAGGCATCACCGAGGCAGGCGCGATGTCATCCTTCATTGCCGCTGGCACCGCCTATTCCACCTTCAAAGCCCCGATGATCCCCTTCTTCATCTTCTACTCAATGTTCGGCCTGCAGAGAATCGGCGACCTCGCATACGCCGCCGGCGACGCCCGCGCGCGAGGATTCCTCGTCGGCGCGACCGCCGGTCGCACCACGCTCAACGGCGAAGGCCTTCAGCATCAGGACGGCCACAGCCACTTGCTCGCCTCAACGATTCCGAATCTGGTTGCCTACGATCCTGCCTATGCCTACGAAATCGCCGTCATCGTGCAAGAGGGCATCCGCCGCATGCACGACAACGACGAGAGCGTCTACTTCTACATCACGGTGGAAAACGAAGCTTACGTCCAACCGCAGATGCCGGTGTCCGACCAGATCCGCGAAGGCATTCTGCGCGGCCTGTATCCGATTGCGGAATGCGACCAACCACAAATCCGACTGCTCGGCAGCGGCCCCATCCTCAATGAAGTCCAGCGCGCCCAACAGATCCTGCGCGACGACTACGGCGTCGACGCTGATCTCTGGTCGGTCACGAGCTATACCGAGCTGCGCCGCGAGGCGCTACAGATTGACCGCTGGAATCGCTTGCATCCGCTTGAGGAGCCTCGCCGATCCTGGCTGCAAACTTCGCTCGGAGACAGCTCTGTCCCAGTCATTGCCGCCAGCGACTATTCCGAGTCGCTCCCTGATCTGGTCGCCAGATGGTTGCCAGGGCAGCTCACCGCGCTCGGCACTGACGGCTTCGGCCGTTCGGACACCCGTGAAGCCTTGCGCAACTTCTTCGAAGTCGACGCCAGCCACATTGTCTGGTCTGCGCTCAGCGCCCTTGCGCGACGTGATCAATTGAGTGGCGACATCCTCCTGCGAGCCTGCGAAGCGCTGGGTATCGATCCGTCTCGGCCCGATCCGGCGCTGCAATAGGAGACTGCATGACCACTACCGCGTCCGACGCCGTGCTCCTGCCGGACCTCGGCGAGGAGATTGAAGAAGCGGATGTGTTGCAGGTGTACGTCAGCGTCGGCGAGTCCGTCGTGTTCGATCAGCCGATCATCGAGATCGAAACGGAGAAGGCGACAGTGGACGTGCCCGCTCCCCGAGCTGGCCAAGTCACGGCCGTCCACGTGATCGCAGGCGAGACGATTCGCCCCGGCGACCTGGTGCTGTCCATGACCAGCGTCGCTACGCCGACGGCCACGGTCCCTGCGCCCAGTCAGCGGAACTCAGCGACGCGTTCGGCGCAGCCGCCAGAGCCTCAGACCCTGCCGGCGGTGCCGGCGCCGCCGCCTGAGTCGGTCGCGCCAACCTTGCCAGACTCACCAACGCCGCTTGCCGCGCCCGCGCCGTTGCTCGAGGGCGACCTTGAGGCGCGTCCCGTCTTCGCCTCGCCTTCGGTTCGACGCTTCGCGCGCGAGATCGGGGTCGATATCCGCAGCGTGCCAGGCAGTGGTCCAGGCGGACGCATCGATCTGGCGGATGTCAAGCGACACGCGCGCGAAACGCCAACCTTGCCGCCGCAATCGAATCACTCCACCCTCTCACCAGGACCCTTGCCCGACTTTCTCGAATTCGGCGCCGTTGAACGAGTGCCGATGAGTCGGCTGCGGCGCACGATCAAACGAAACATGGCCGTGTCGTGGCATGAAGTGCCACATGTCACCCTGTTCCACACGGCCGATGTCACCGACCTCGAACGGGTCCGCCGCGACTATCGCGCGCGAGCGGAAGAGGCGGGTGGACGACTCACCATCACCGCCATTCTGCTCAAGATTGCCGCAGCCGCGCTCAAAGCCCACCCGCACGTCAACAGCTCCCTTGATGCCGAACAGGACGAGCTTATCCTCAAGCGCTACGTCCATATCGGCGTGGCGGTCGACACGCCTCGCGGACTCGTCGTACCGGTCATTCGCGATGTCGATCAGAAGAACATCATCCAACTCTCCGTCGAACTGACCGATATCTCCGAACGCGCACGCTCCGGTGACCTCGGCCTGCAGGATTTTCGCGGCAGCAGCTTCACCGTGACGAATCTCGGCGGACTCGGCACCGGTCATTTCACGCCGATCATCCACCATCCCAACACCGCGATCCTGGGCATCGGACGTTCCGAGCGCCGGCCGATCTGGTCCGACACGATGGAAACCTGGCAACCTCGCAGCATCCTCCCGATGTCGTTCACCTTCGACCATCGAGTCATGGACGGCGCCGATGGCGCCCGATTCATGACCTGGATCGCGGATGTGATTCGTCAGCCGCTCGTCCTGGCGCTTGAGGGGTAGACGTGGCGCTCTCTGACCAGCACGAAAACGATCCCGCCCGACTCGTCGTGCTCGGCGCGGGACCAGGTGGCTATCCTGCCGCCTTTCACGCCGCAGAGCGCGGCATGGTCGTCACCCTGGTTGATACGAGACCGCAACCCGGCGGCGTCTGTCTGTACGAAGGATGCATTCCATCGAAAGCGCTGCTGCACGTCGCCAAATTGCTCCGCGAAGCGCGACACGCATCCGAGTGGGGCATCAACTTCGGTGAACCAGAAATCGACATCAATGCCTTGCGCGCGTGGAAAGACAGCGTCGTCCAAAAGATGACGGGCGGCCTCGGTCTGCTGCGCCGACAGCACAACGTGCGTTACCAACAGGGGTTCGGCAGAATCCAGGATGCGCATCAGCTCAATATCGAAACCGACGGAGAAGTCCTGCCCCTGTCCTATGAGTCGCTGATCGTCGCCACCGGCTCCAGCCCGGTGATCCCCCGCGCCCTGCAACTCGATTCCGAACGGGTCATGGATGCGACCGCGGCCCTCGAACTGCGCGAGGTGCCAGAATCGCTGCTCGTCATCGGCGGCGGTTACATCGGACTGGAACTCGGAACCGTCTACGCCGAACTCGGCAGCCAGGTCACTGTGATCGAGGCGTTACCCGAAATCTTGAGCGGCGTCGAGCGCGACCTCGTTCGTATTCTCCAACGCAGCCTGCGCAGCCGGCTGCACGCCATTCAAGTCAGCAGCTCCGTCGCTTCGCTTGCGGAAGTGGACGACGGCATTCAGGCCACGATCATCGATCGGGACGGTGTGGAACGAACCGAGACCTTCGACCGCGTCTTGATCGCCACCGGTCGCCGGCCCAACAGCTCGAGCCTCGGCCTTGAACGCACCCAAGCCCGGATCGATGATCGTGGATTCGTGCTCACAGATGTTCAGCGTCGTACGGCTGAGCCGTCGATTTTCGCTATCGGCGATGTGGCCGGCGAGCCGATGCTTGCGCACAAGGCCACCGCTGAAGCGTCCGTGGCCGTCGAAGCCTTGCTCGGAGAGCCAGCAGCCTTCCGGCCATTGGCGATCCCTGCTGTCATCTTCACCGACCCGGAGATCGCCTGGTGCGGACTCTCCCAGGCGGAGGCATTGGCGTTAAACATCGAAGCCACTACCGTCAGCTTCCCGTGGGCGGCGCTCGGACGCGCCACCGCCTCAGCGCGCAACGATGGCCTCACGCGGCTCGTGATCGAGCGCGGCTCCGAGCGAATCCTCGGCATGCAGGTAGTCGGATCTGGCGCTGGTGAGCTGATCGGTGAAGGCGTGATCGCCGTTGAGCTCGGCGCACGCGTCTCCGACCTCGCAGAATCGATCCACGCGCACCCGACCCTGAATGAGTCAATCATGGAAGCCGCCCAGGTCTTCTTCGGGCGCAGCCCGCACTACCTCAGCCGACAACGCGCTCGATGACATCATGCTGATCGAACTCGGCGGCAAACAGTTGGATGCAACTCATCGCGCGATTGTGATGGGCATCCTCAATGTGGATACCGATTCACCTGTGACTGATTCCATCGTTGCCGCGCGGGAAGCCGCGCCGCGCGCCGATGCGCTCCGCCGCGCTGGCGCCGAGATTATCGATGTAGGCGCCCAATCCACGAGAACTGGCGCAGCCGTGATCGCGCCCGACGAAGAAGTGGCCCGCGTCGCGCCAGTGGTTGAGACGCTCGTTGCCGAAGGTCATCTCGTTTCGGTAGATACCTGGACCTCAAGCGTCGCCGCGGCGGCGGTCAACGCCGGCGCCCACCTGATCAACGACGTCAGCGGCGCCGATCCCGAAACCGTCCAAGTCGCGGTTGACACGCGCACACCGATCGCTGTCATGCACATGCGCGGCCGACCACAACACCATCGCGATGTCCACCATGAATACCAGGACGTCGCAACCGAAGTGCGCCAATATCTCGACCGACGGGCTCACGAGATCGAAGCTGCCGGCGCACCCGATGTGTGGATCGATCCCGGCTTCCAGTTTGGACGTGGACTCGATGACAACCTCAGATTGCTGGTCGATTTACCGAATCTCGCCAGCCTGGGGCATCCTGTCCTGATCTCGGCTTCACGAAAAGGATTCCTGGCCGAGCTGCTCGGTCACGGATCCCTACGATCACATGACGCGCAGGCGAAGCCAGGCATGATCGAGGCCACGGTCTCGTTCAACACGCTCGCAGCCTGGCTTGGCGCGCATGTCGTGCGCGTCCACGATGTCCAGGAGGTGGTCTGGGCGCTACGCGTCTCAGCCGCCGCGCGAGCCATACAACACGCCGAACGCCGCGTCCCGCACTAAACTCGGATCACGTGCTGAGATCGCCTCACGATCACCAGACGATCACCAGCTGGACAGAGGAGAGGGCGCATGCCCGTCTACACCTACCGCTGCGACTCCTGCAGCGAAAATTTCGAGAAGATTCGCCCCATGTCTCGCGCCTCGGAACCGCATCCCTGCCCGAAGTGCGAGACCGCCTCTGATCGAGTCGTTTCCGGTATCTTCGAAAACAATTCATCCAGGAACCGCTCTGCCAACTTCCCCAAACGCAAGCGTTACACCAACTGGTAATCAGCCTCTGCGCGCCGCGAGTCGCACGCGCCGCCGCCGATCAATTCATGCCAGCTCCAGGGAGCCCGAGATGACCCAGCGCCCGTCAGACCCGATCCCCTTCCCGAGTGACCGAGTCCAACGCGGCGCGCCCCAACCGTCGCCAGACAGCGCCTCAGGCCCGGTGATCTACTCCGCTTCAGGCCAGCCGATGCGTCGCGTCCAGCCCCCCACCGCTCCTCCACCGCCAGAGCCGATTCCGATTCGACGCACGCCGCCGCAGTCTGCTGCCGATGACGCCCCTGCCGCGGATGCCCCGCAGGGGCTGCACGGCCATGTCGCGGCCGTGATCGACGCTACCGATGCCAGCTTCGAGCAAGACGTCATTCATCGCTCCCACGAGCTCCCCGTGATCGTCGATTGCTGGGCGCCCTGGTGCGGACCGTGTCGCGTGCTCGGACCGATCCTCGAAAAGCTCGCCTACGAGCGAGACGGTCAGGTTCAGCTGGTCAAAGTCAACACCGATGAGAATCCGCAGGTCGCGCGAGCGTTGCAAGTGGAGGGTATTCCCGCCGTGTTCGCCTTCGTCGGTGGACAGCTTGCCAACCGGTTCGTCGGCGCTCTGCCCGAGGAACAGGTTCGCGCATTCTACGATTCGCTGATCCCCTCGGAGGCCGACATCAAGGCCGCCGAAGGTTACCGCATGATGCAGGAGAACCAGATCCCGATCGCGCGGCTGCACTTCGAGTCGGCGCTCGACGAGGATCCGAACCACGAGCCTGCTGGCGTCGGACTTGCCGCCATCCTTGCTCGGTTGGGCGAGACCGAACGCGCCACCGAGCTCGCTCGACGCTGGCCCAACCATCCGATGAGCAAATCAGTCTTGACCACGATGGAGCTTGCAGAAGCGATCAACGGGTTCGAACCGGACCACATCCGCCGCGCCGTCAGCGAACAACGAGACGACCCGATCGCCCGCTACCGTCACGGCTGTCTGCTGGCGCTCGAAGGCCAATGGATGGAAGCGTTGGATGAGCTGTTGGAATCGGTCCGCATCGACCGGTTTGCGGCCGATGAAGCCGCGCGCAAGCGGCTGCTTGACATCTTCGCCATGCTGGGCGATCAACCGGTCGTCGCCGACTACCGTCGCCGCCTCGGAAGCCTCTTGTTCTAGGCCTCGTCTTCCGAGCCTCGCGTGTACCACTCGCGAGTTCGCCACCACGACATCGGCACGTCATCATCCTCGCGTCTGGCGCGATTGCGAATCGCCCAAACGAACACGGCCAGCGTTGCTCCAACAAAGCAGAAGGGGATGAACAGCGATGTCGCGAGCGTCTCGTCCGAGACGTGCAGTCCACTGTCGTCTTCCTCGCCCCCGGCGGCCGCTATCGGCGTCGGTTCGTCAAGTGCAAACTCGCCGGCAGCAGCAGCGCCCAACGTAAGCGCACTCAATCCACTCACCACCGCCAACGCGAGCAGGAACCGTCGGAGCTGAGACATTGGATCAGGCCTCTCAACTATTATGCGCATAGTGTCGCGCCTGCCAACGGCAGGGTCAAATCGCGAAACACATCGCTAGAATACGCGTATGCATCCACCAACCCAATTCACTCTGCTTGATGCCGACGGTCGAGAGCGTCAGTTCCCTCCCAGCGGTCCCTGCCTGCTCGCGCTCGTGAAGGAAGACTGCGACACCTGCAATCTCACCTTGCCACTCCTGGAGGCCGTCCATCGCGGCGCCAATGGCGGACTCGATGTCTGGGTCGCGGTGCAGAAACGCGACGACATTCCCGTGCTCAAGGATCGCCACGATCTGACGATGCCCTTGCTTGACGACGACGCGCTCGACCTGTCCTACGAAACGGACATCGACACGGTGCCGACGCTGTTCCTCTACGACGAGGATCAGAACTGCACCCTGCAAACGTACGGCTTTGACAAGCACGAATGGCGCGAAATCGCCAACGAGTCGATGACGCTTGCCGGTCAATCGTCAGAATCCGTCGCCGTAGAGTGGGATGTCCTGCCTGAGCAGCGGCCAGGCTGTGGCGCCCGCAACTATGAGCCCGGCGTCTACGAGCGGTTGCAGGCGCTCAAGAGCGGCGACCTGCTTTCGCGCCTCGTGGACTTGGCCGCCAGCGACGACATTCACGACTTCATGTACGAACAGGGCTATAGCGACGGCTTCCCTGTCGTGCCGCCCACGCGCGAGCGGGTCTGGAAGATGTTGCAAGGCACAACCCGCGATCCGCAGGAAGAGGTGGCGATCATGCCCCCGAACCTGGCACCGATCACGGTCGAGAAGATCGCCATCAACGCCGTCATGGCCGGCGCCAAGCCCGAGTACATGCCGTCGATCATCACACTGGTCGAAATCGCCTGCACTGAGAGCTTCAACATTCACGGCGTCCTCGCGACCACTATGGGCGCCACGCCAGTTGGCATCTTCAACGGTCCAATTCGCGATCGCATCGGCATGAATTATCAGCATGGAGCCTTGGGCAGCGGCAACCGAGCCAATGCTGCGATTGGTCGCGCCTTGCGGCTTTGCGCCCGCAACGTCGGCGGCAGTGTCCCCGGCGGCACCGATCGAGCCACTCAGGGCGGCCCTCACCGACTCACCATGAACTTTCCCGAACACGAAGCGGCCAGTCCCTGGGAATCGCTCGCCGTTGAACGCGGTTTCGATCCCACGGACGACGTGGCTACCCTCATGGCGATGTCCGGCGGTCCTGCAACGGTTGCCGACGAACGCTCCCGCGACGGGCGCGGACTCGCCGGCACGCTCGCGCTCTCACTGAGCTGCATGCAGGATCCCAAGTCACCGATGGTCGATACGCTCGTCGTCCTCTCGCCCGATCACGCCAGCATCTTCGGCCGCTCTGGTTGGAGCAAAGACGACGTCCGCGAGTGCATCATGCAAGAGACCGCCATCCCGCTCAAAGATCGTCTGCGCTCGGACGATGCAGGCTGTGGACTGCCAACCAGCATCATTGAGCGGTTCGGCGGCGAGGCCGCGCTCGACACCCCAGTTCCCAAGTTCCGCGACAAGTCAAACGTCATCCTCGTCGTCTCCGGCTCGTCGGCAGCCAAGTTCTCCACCATCCTCGGCGGCTGGGCCACCGGCGCCTACTCTCGGCCCACCAGCAAGAGAATCGGGAGCTAGCCGCGCTTGCTCCTCAGCCGGGTCAGGCCAGGGCGGCGCCGAATCTGGAGAGCGATTAGGAAGTCGATGCTGACACGTTCCAACCTGAAGACTTAGACTGTCACAGGAACGTGAGAACGTACGAACATTCGTGAGCCGACCGTCGAGCTCGCGCGAGAGAGAGGACCACATGGTCACGCAGATCCTGGACCCAACCGACGAACGAGTGCCGATCAAGCGATCGCTCACGCCTCGCCCCGAGGCGCTGCATGGCACAGTCGCCCTGCTCGACATCTCCAAGCCGCGCGGTGACATCTTCCTCGACCGGCTTGAAGAGCTCCTGCATGAGCGCGCGCCCGGCATCGAGACGCGGCGATTCATGAAGCCGACCGTGGCCAAGCCGGCTCCTGAACCGATCAAAGAAGCGATCCTGGAAGAATGCGACTTCGTCATCGAAGCGTTGGCCGATTGAGGATCCTGCACGACGTGCAGTGTGCACGACACCGTTTTCTTCGAACTGCAGGGCAAGCCCTCTGTGTTTGTCGCTTCCAGTGAGTTTGTCAAGGCTGCCCGACATCAGGCAGAGCGTCTCGGACTCGAGGAAGTGCGACGCGTCTTCATCCCTCATCCGGTTCAGGACCGCACTGACGCCGAGATGCATGAACACGCCGAGCGATTCATTGACGAAATCCTCGACACTTTGATGGCGCCTGTCGAATAGCTCTCAGACATCCCCTTTGGAGAGGGCGAACCAGTCCCCCTCTGCGCGAAGAATCCCCTCTCCGATCAGGAGAGGGGATAAGAGGGGGAGCGCGTTGCTCATGGAGTTGATTGAGTTTACGCACCGGTCTCCTCTGGGAGAGGGTTAGCGCCCTCACCACCATTTGACAAGGCATACGTGTGCCCGGCGAATCCGACTTCAACTCGCGAATCATCGAGATCGCCGAGCATGACGATGTCTATGAGTTCATGTTCGCCCAGGGCCTGACCGACGGTTTGCCCGTCGTTCCGCCAACGCGTGAGCGAGTCGATCTGATGCTGTCTCACGCGCCAGGCGATTGGCGCGATCCGCAAGCAACCATCGCCGAGCTTCCACCCAACAACGCTCCCCTCAGCGTTGAGAAGGCTGCAATCAACGCGGTCATGTCAGGCGCCAAGCCGCAGTACTTCCCGCTCATCCTGGCATCCGTTGAGGCCGCCGCCAGCCCGCGCTTCCCGCTGCACGGCTCGATCGCCACCACCGCCGGACTGGCGCCCATGATGATCGTGAACGGTCCCGTCCGCAAGGAGCTGGACATGAACTGGGGGCTCAACGCTCTCGGACAGGGCAATCGCGCCAATTCAACCGTGGGTCGAGCTCTCCGACTGATGCTGCGCAACGTTGGCGGCGCCGTACCCGGTGAGATCGAGCAGGCGATCCAGGGTGGCGGCCACAAGTGGACCTTGAGCTATCCCGAAGACGAAGACACCTCTCCATGGGAACCGCTTCACGTCGAACACGGCTTTGATCCGGATGACAGCGTCGTCTCCATCATCCCAATCACCGGAGGTCCACGAGTCTGCATTGACCAGACCAGCCGAACCGCTCGCGCCCTGACCGGCTCCATCGCCATGGCGTTCCAACAGGTAGTCAAGCCGCGAGGCCAGGTCTCGCCCACCATGTTCGTCATCAGCCCGGAGCACGCTGATGTGTACCGCGCCGATCGATGGTCAAAGGACAACATCCGTGAAGCGATGATGGAGTTCACCGCCATGCCGCTGCGTGATCGCCTGGCGACGCCAACAATGGGCGGCGGCATCAATGAATACCTCGTCGAGAAGCATGGCATCACCGAAGCGCAGCTCGACATGCCCTGCCCGAAGGTGGCGCACCCGTCGTACATTCAGATCACCGTGGCCGGCAGCCACGCCGGCAAGTGGACCAGCATCTATCAGGGCATCTTTGGCGATGGCGATCCGACCGCCCCCGCGCCGACCTTCGCTCCCGCTTCCGCAATCGTCCGCAAGTGAGCGCCTGGCAGTCGCGCCTGATCGACATCGCGGACCATGTCGATGTCTACGAATTCCTCTTCGAGCGCCAAGTCACTGACGGCCTGCCGGTCGTGCCGCCCACGCGCGAACGCGTTGAGCGGATGCTGACCGGCACACGATTCAGCCCGAACCGGGTCCTGGGCAAGATTCCACCCAGCTACGCGCCTGCCACCGTCGAAAAGGTCGCCATCAATGCCGTGATGGCTGGTGCCACGGCTGCTTGCCTGCCCGTGATCATCGCGGCCGTCGAAGCAGCCGCGGGCGATCGTTTCCCCTTGCACGGCATGATCGCGAGCACGGACGGCATCGCTCCGATGATGATTGTCAACGGTCCGATTCGCCAACAGATCGGCATGAATTGGGGACTCAACGCGCTCGGTCAAGGCAATCGCGCCAACATGACCATCGGTCGCGCCCTGCGACTCGTACTACGCAATGTTGGCGGCGCTCGCGAAGGTGAGATTGACCAGACCGTGCAAGGCGGCGCGCACAAGTTCACCCTCACCTTCGCCGAGCATGAGGACGCTTCGCCTTGGCCGCCGCTCCACGTAGAACACGGTCACGATCCCGCCGACAGCGCGGTGACACTCATTCCGGTAATCGGCGGTCCCAGACTCTGCATTGATGAGTACAGCCGCAGCGCCCGCGCATTGGCTGGCTCGTTGGCGATGGGATTCCAGCGCGTCTTCAGTCCCAATGGACCCATCGGGCCCTCAATGCTGGTCATCAGCCCTGAACACGCCGATGTCTTCCGTCGCGACCGATGGTCGAAGGACGATCTCCGTCACGCGATCATGGAACGAACCGCGCTCACGATCCGTGAACGCCTCGCTACCGACCGAGTCGGCGGTGGTATCACCGAGTCAACCGTCCGTCGCGAGGGCTGGTCCGAACGCGACCTCGATCAGCAGTGCTCCAAGGTCTCCGATCCATCACACATCCAGATTGCCGTCGCCGGCGCCAACGCCGGGAAACGAACCAGCATCTACCCCGGCATTGTGAAGCGCATGGATCCCGATCATATGGATCACTTCACGCCGGTGTCAGCCAAGCTGGATCTCTCCCTCCGATGAGCGCCACCGAACCTGCGCATCTCGCGGATCTGCGGCGGCATCTCGCCAGGCAGCCATGTGTCACCATCGCCGCCTCTGCAGACGCATTCCAGCTGAGATCGCGACACGGTCTATTCTCTGCCCGCTCGCTCGACGCGGGCACGTTGATGCTCCTGCAAGAACTCGAACGCTTGCCAGAGAGCGGCCAGGTTCTCGACCTCGGCTGCGGCTACGGCGCGATCGGCTTGACTCTGGCCCGGCGATCTCCGCACATCCAGGTCGATTTAGTCGATACTGACATCCGAGCGGTTGAGTCGACCCGCGAAAACATCGCGCTGCTGCGATTGGACAATGCCAAGGTGCATCTCAGCGATGGCACCAGCGGACTCGCCAGTTCTCTCGCCGCCTACGATCTCGTCACATCCAATTTGCCCGCCCAAGTCGGCAATGAGGCTTTGGACCAGCTCCTGCTTGACGCAAACGACTCGCTAATCGATGGAGGAATGCTCGCTGTCGTAGCGGTCAACGGCCTGCGCCGCTACCTGCAACGGCGTCTTCAGCTCGTCTTCGGAACTGCTAATGCGCGCAAGCTGCGTCAGGGCCCGCGTCACACTGTGCTCGAAGCAACGAAGCGGTCGTCATGAGTTCGCTCTCGTCGCCCGCTCGACCGAAGATGCGGGAACCGCTTCAGAACCGCGAATTCCGACTCTTACTCAGTGGCTTCATCGTCGGTCAAGCGATGATGCCGCTCCAATTCGTCACGGCGATCGCATGGATTCAGTTCGTCGCCGACGATGCAATCGCCGTCGTCATGATCGCCGGGGTCAGCACGATCCGCGGCTTGGGGATGGTCGGATTCGGATTGTTCGGCGGCGCGCTCGCCGATCGCTTCGACCGACGCCGCCTGTTGATGGGCGCGCAGGCGCTCGCCTTCATCATCAATATGGCGACCGCGGCGCTGCTCTGGTCCGGTCAGTCAGATGCCGCCGCGATCTCACTGTTCTTCCTCTTCACCGCGATCGCATCCGCTGCCCACGCGATTGATGGCCCCACGCGCCAGGCCGTCGCGCCCGAGATACTCGGTCCGAGACTGACGCCGAGCGGTATTGCGCTCACATCTGCCTCGATGCAGCTCGCGACTCCATTCGCAATTGTCGCCTCTGGCCTGCTGATTGACAATCTGTCGTATGGGACCGTCTTCGCGATATCCTCCATCGGCCACCTCGGCGAAGTGCTGATTCTCGCGATGATGCGATATCGCACCAAGTTCTCCGCCGAGCACATGGCCGCCCAACAGGGCGGAGCAGGTCAGGCCTTCCGTGACATCGCCGCAGGGCTGCGCTTCACCCGATCCAACCCGATCATCCTGTGGACGGTTGTGCCCGTCATTCTGATGATGACGCTGATCATGCCGCCGACCGGCGCGCTCGGACCGCATTGGGTGACCACCGTTGTCGGCGCAAGCTGGTCCCAGTTCAGCTTCATCGCCTTCTTCTGGGGATTCGGCGCCATGGTGACCTCGCTGGTACTCGTGCGCTTCAGCTGGATCGAACGCAAGGGCATGTTGACCGCTGCCGGCGTCATCATCATGGCGCTGGGATTCGTGGTCTTCACCAACCCGGCCACTGTCTACAACGCCATCGTGGGCAACTACCTGCTCGGCACCGGTATGTCGATGGCGATGGTCTGTTCTGCCTCAATCATCGCGTACCAAGCGCCGAATGAGATGCGTGGACGGGTGATGGGACTCGTCTTCCTCGGCATGGGCATGTCCCAATTCGTGGCGCTCCCATTGGGAATGATCGCTCAACAGTTGACGATGGAATCGCTCTTTCCGCCTATGTCGTTCGGTGTGCTGATCGTGCTTGCCGCTCTGATCGCTGCTCGACCAGTCATTCTTCGAGCCCGCGTCCCGCAGCTTACGCTCGACGCCGTGTCTCAGGCCGCCGATCACACACGGGCCGTGCTCAACGGAGCAGCAACGTTCATCGTGCGAGCCGCCCCCAACAAGGTCTTCTCCGCCCTGCGATAGCATGAGCTTTCAGACCGATTATGATCCTGCCCAGACGCCCACCCGTCGGAGAGTCTCAACATGGAATACCACTTCAGTGACCAAGCACTCGCCTTTGAGGCCGAGGTCAATGAGTTTCTCGAACAAGAATGGACGCCCGCACTGCGCGCCACGATCGGCGATCCCACTACCGACACGATGGCGGAGGAACGCGGCTTCCGTCAGCTGCTCGCCCAACGCGGTTGGCTCACCATGTCGTGGCCGGCCGAATACGGCGGGCAGGAACGTTCGCTCGAGGAACAGTATCTCTTCTGGGAGGCGATGAACTACGCCGGCGCGCCCCAGGCAACTGTCGCCACGCAGCAGGTTGGACCCACCCTGATGCGCTTCGGCACCGATGAACAGCAGGAACGCTTCCTGCCACCGATCGCGCGCGGCGAGGTCGAGTTTGCGCTCGGCTACACCGAACCGGACGCCGGCTCAGACCTCGCATCGCTCCAGCTACGAGCGATCAAGGACGGCGATGACTACGTCCTCAATGGAATCAAGCGATTCACCTCCGGCGCGCACCGCAGCGAATACGTTTGGCTCGCCACGCGAACCGATCCCGACGCACCCAAGCACCGCGGCGTTTCGATGATGCTCGTTGACATGAAGTCGCCAGGCATCACGGTCAAACCGCTCTGGACGATGGCCGGCTACCGCACCAATGAGGTCTACTTCGACGACGTCCGCGTACCGACCGAAGTCCTCGTCGGTGAGGAAAATCGCGGTTGGTACTACGCCGCTCACGCGCTCGACCGTGAGCGGATTTCCATCTTTACGGTGTCGTCCGTCCGCGCGGTCTTTGATCGTTTGATCGATTGGGCCAAGTCCGACACGCCGATGGGCCGACCGATTGACGACATCGGAATCCAGCGAACACTCGCCGAGTTCAAGGTCCAGCTCGAGGTGCTGCAGCACCTCAGCTTCCGCATTCTCGACATGCTCAAGCGCGAAGAGGCTCCCAACTATGAGGCCAGCCAGGTGAAAATCTTCTCGACTGAGATGATGCAGCAGTTGCAGAACTTCTCCTTACACGCGATGGGCCTCTATGGACAGCTCAATGGCAACGATCCTCGCGCGCCGATTGAGGGACACGCCGAGAACGGCTACCTCGCCGCCGTGATGCCGACCTTCGGCGCCGGCGGCAACGAACTGCAACGCAACATCATCGCCCAGCGTGGATTCGGATTGCCGCGCGCCTAGCGGCAGCGCTTGAGCCAACGCCGCGTGTTCGGCGCGATCGCCTCTGGCAACTGAGGCAGCGTCTCCTGCAACCACTGCAAATCCTTTGGCGTATCCAAATCGAATGACCATACGTCAATCTGCGCAGTCCGAAACGGTACGCCGGCCTCGCCTGCCGCAGCGGCAGCCTGCTCATGTGCGCGGGCCGAAGACGGCCCAAACTGCGGCGCAATCACTTGCGGCGGTCGCAGAAAGAGCCCGTTCGTGCCGCCGTTATAGGAAGGCGCCACTACGACCGCTTCACCCTGCGGCGCCGTCGCCACCAATAGATCCACGGAGTCCGGCGTGATCAACGGCACATCTGCGGGGACGATCAGAATCGCTTCGGCCTCGGCGAGCGATTCCTGCGCGTAGGCAACCGCGCGGTTGTAGCCAAGTCGAAGAGTCGTCTGATCGAGGAATCGCACTCCCAACCGCGCCGCCTCGTCATGCGCCGCCGCGTCCCGGGACGCTATCGCCACCTGGTTGATGCTCTCAGCATTGATCAGGGCGTCAACCACATCGTCCAACATCGCAAGCACCAAACCGTTGCGCTGCTCCGTATCAAGCAGCGCCGCCAGTCGTCTCTTGCCTGCAGGAAGTCCGCGAACAGGCACGACTGCAATCACACCTCGGTCATCAGCTGACATCAAGCGCCGCTTTCAGCGTGCCTTCCGCCAGTCTCATCTTGGCCGCGACATCCACCATCAATGTTGGCATCACTACCGTTCGCATGCCCGTCTCAGACCCAATCTGACCTGCCAGGTTTGCGTCCGCCTCATCCAGAATGAAGCAATCTGACAGTTCCGCATAGATTCTCGCCACACCGAGCGCAGAGACGTCGTGTCCCAGCGACCGCAGCATGTCTGCGGCCGGTCCTTTGACCGCTTGACCACCAATGATCGGGCTGACAGCGACTATCGGAGCGGCGCTCGACAGCAGCGCCTCGCGGACGCCGCCGACGCTCAGCAGTGGATCAATGCTCAGAAACGGATTCGACGGCGCGATCACAATCACATCCGCAGACTCGATCGACTCGATCACAGCAGGCGCCGGGTGCGCCGTCTCCGCTCCATCGAATCGTAATGACCGCACCTGGTCCGACGCTCGTCGACGCACGAAATAGTCCTGAAACGCCAGATCACCGTCGTCCGTTCCGACGATCGTGCGCAACCGATCGTCCGTCACTGGCATAACTCGGCATTCCAACCCCCAGCGAGCACTCAGATCCCTAGTGATCGCGGATAGCGTGTCGCCGCGCATCAGACGATCGCTGCGATACAGATGCGTCGCCAGATCGAGGTCGCCGATCATGAACCAGTCCGGTCCACCCAGATCGGAGAGCCGCTCCAACGTCCGCCGCGACTCGCCGACCAATCCCCATCCCGTCTCCGGATTCACCAATCCTGCCAATGTGTATGTGACCGTGTCGAGATCGGGAGCGATGTGGAGTCCGCACCATTCCATGTCATCACCGACATTGACGACTGCCGTCACGTCCTCAGGCGGCAACACACGCACCAGACCGTCAAGGAAGCGCGCCGCTCCAACGCCTCCCGCCAGGACCGCCGCCCGAGTCACGCCTCGCCTCCAAGGAAAGTCACCACCACGTCGACATCACCGTCGGTGCGGCCATGCGTTTCTATCTGCAACTCACGGCTCTTCAGATGGATCTCCAGCTCATCCCAGTTCACCGTGCCCTGGTCGTGGTCGAATCCGACCGATTCCGAATCGTCGTCCAGTCCCATTGATAACTCCGCTTCGCTGAGGGCGCCATCGTGGTCGATCACGAAATAGAGCGATGCTTCGCTGCCATCCAGCTCGCCGACGACGCCAACATGTCGGCTGCCATCGAGCCAGCGATCATCCTCCACGACGGCTGCCCAAAACTCCAGGTGGCGCATGACAGGATCGTACAACCCAACCGCCGACCAGTGGGCTAGACCGACTCACTGCCAGGCGCGACAATTCAACGACATGCTGATCGACATGCACACGCATACTTCTGTTCACTCAACGGACAGCAATCTGCTGCCCCACGATCTGATCACCCGCGCGGCCGAGCGCGGCCTGGACGGCGTCGTGCTCACGGAGCACGATGTCGTCTGGCCATCCGACCGCGCCGCCAGACTGTCCGAGGAGATCGGCATCCTTGTCCTGCCCGGTGTCGAGGTGACCACTGAGCTTGGACACGTCCTGGTCTATGGGCTGCATTCGTTTGTCCCTCGCATCTCCGACGCGAGGCGTTTGCGTTCGCTCTGCGATGAGCGGGACGCGCTCATGTTCCTCGCCCATCCCGCCCGAGACCCTGGTCTGCGCGTACCCCGCGACCGGATGCAGCTCTTTGACGGTGTCGAAGGGCTCAACGGTTGCGACGGCCCCTTACAGAATCAGAGCGCCTCCTCACGCGGACGCACCCGGCCGCTGCCTCCGATCGGAGGCAGCGACTCGCACGCGTTGCACGAGGTCGGCACTGCCGCCACCGACTTTGACGCCGATATCCACAGTCTTGACGATCTGCTCGCTGCCCTGCGCAGTGGAGACTATCGTCCTCAATCGTTGCCTCACTAGCATTGGCATCTCAGGGAGCGCATTGTGGGACGCTTTGAGCCGCTACCGCCTGATCCGTATGGGCGTCTGCCAGGACGCTTCGGCACCACTTGCGCGTCCTGCCGCGAAGTGACCAGGCTCGGGACCAAGTTTTGCACCAACTGCGACGGACTGCGCGAAGACGCTGAGCTCGGTCACACCGTGCGCTACGCCGCTTCGCTTTGGCGGCGCTTCTTCACGCGCATCGCAGACAGCCTGATCGTGATCGTCTTCTCTGCCGTTCTGGCCCTGATCATGGCAGAAGCCGGAATCATCGAGATCGATTTCGACTCGGTCGGCACCGATGAGAATCTCAACCTCACCGTCCTCATTGCCACCGCCATCTGGTTCCTCTGGTTCGCCGTCGTCGCACCGCGTGGCCTGACACCGGCCAAGCAACTCTTCGGCCTGCGAGTGATCCGCGCCGATGGCGAGGATGTCAGCACGTCTCAAATGTGGATCCGCGAAGGCATCTTCCAAATCTTCCCGATCCTGTCATCCTTACTCGCGGAACCGATTCTGACCTCACCCGATCTGTTGGGGCAAACGCTCGGGGTTCTCAGCGTGGCGGTGCCCTTGCTCGACAGCCTCCTGATTTTCTCCAGATACCCCGACCGTCAGACCTTGCATGATCGGCTCGTTGGCACACTCGTGATCAACGTCCGTGCCGTCAGACAGCCGAGCGCCGAGCTGCGCGCGCTCTGACCTACCCTCTCACCAGAGGGATCTGATGTCGGCGAATCGGCCTGGAGCGCTCCGCCCGGAACACTGCTCGATCTGCGGCGAGTATCCGGGTGTCGGCGTGTTCTGCAGTGAATGCGGCGTTCTCTCCTCGCACCCAACCTCAGGCGACTTCGCCGCTCCCTACCTGCAACGATTGCTCTGCGAACTGCTGGACCTCATCATCTTCCTGGCATTGCCGCTATGGCTGGCCTGGATGTGGCGCAGCTGTCGCGACGGACAATCTCCCGCCAAGTCACTGCTCAACCTCTACGTCATCCACGAGTCAGGACAATCGATCACGCCGCAACGCCTGTGGGTGCGTGAACTGCTGATTAAGCGACTGCTGCTCGGACTGTTCGGCTACGCGCTCGGACTCCTCGGCCCCATCATCAACGCTGCCTGGATCCTGCTCAATCCTGATCGCCAATGCATCCACGACCGTATGGTTGGGACGCTTGTGGTCGTGCGCCGAGCGGCGCCCGCGCCAATCAGCCCTCCCGCAGCCAGCAACATCGCTGCCCTTCGCTTGCCGCCACCGGCGCCGCGCGGACCTCGGCTCACGCCCAGTCCGTTGCCAGCGCAGTCAACGACCAACCTGCCTCTGACTGCGCCAACGAGACCGATCAGCTCGCCAGAACTTGAAGCGTTGGAGCTCGAACGCCCCACGCTCTCTCAAACCGAATACGAACGCCGTCTACGCATCCTGCAACGACAACAACAGGATGTGTCGCAGCAACCTCCTGCCTAGGAGCAACCGGAGGTGGCGCCGCAGTTCAGACAGTGGAAGCAGGAACCAGCGCGGACCATAATCGAACCGCACTCCGCGCATGGAGGCGCGTCCAGCTGATTCTGGAAGCCCTCTTGGCTCGCGATCGATTCCGTTGCGATCTGTGTCGGCGTCAACATCACCGGTGATGGACCTGTCGCCTCATCAGCCAGTTTGACCTCGTCTGGCGACATGGCCATCCGCGCCTGCGCCGCGACCGTGTCAGACGATTCTTCACTCAGGTAACGCCGGCCCATCCAGCGGAACACGTAGTCGAGAATCGAGTCCGCGTGCGGTATCTCCTTCGAGCGCGTCCAGCCGCTCGGCTCGAAGCGCATGTGCGCAAACTTCTTGACCAACGTCGACAGCGGCACGCCAGATTGCAGCGCGACCGACGTCAATGTGCCGACGGCGTCCATCAAGCCTGATACGGCCGAACCTTCCTTCGAGATGTGGACAAACACCTCGCCAGGCTTGCCGTCCTCAAACTCGCCGATCGTCATGTAACCTTCGTGCTCGCCGATCGTGAACTTATGCGTGACCGCCTGACGCTCGTCCGGTAACCGATGCCGCCGATATGCCGGCGGCGTCTGAGCATTCTCCAGCACGACCGGCTCGTCACTCGGCATCGATGGCCCGGCTGCCGGCGCTTCGGACGGCGCCTGGGCGTTCGTCTGGGCATTGCTTGACGTTGTGCGCTCGCCCGTCTCTAACGGCTGTATCCGCTTCGAGTTGTCACGGTAGATCGCGACCGCCTTCACCCCGTGCTTCCAGGCATCAATGTATGCCTGCATGATCTCGTCGACGTTGGTCTCTTCCGGGACGTTGACGGTCTTCGAGACCGCCCCTGACAGGAAGGGCTGGACTGCGCCCAGCATTCGGATGTGTCCCTGGGGAGCAATGCTGCGCCGACCAGATTTCGACTTGAATGCGCAGTCGAAGATCGGCAAGTCTCTCGGCAGCAGGTCGGCGGCGCCTTCGATCGTGCCCTGCTCATCAATGTGCTGGCCGATCCGCTCGATCGCATCGTCTGTGTAACCCAGGCGTCGCAACGCTGCCGGCACCGTTCGATTGACGATCTTGAAGTATCCGCCGCCCGACAGATTCTTGTACTTGATCAACGAAATGTCAGGCTCAACACCGGTCGTGTCGCAGTCCATCATGAATGAGATTGTGCCGGTTGGCGCCAGGACCGTGGTCTGCGCATTGCGGTAACCGTGCAGCTCGCCAAGCCGAACAGCCTGACGCCAGGCGCTTTCGGCTGCCGTTCGCAGCGTGTCCGGCACGTTCTCCAGACCTTCGATCCGACCTAGCGCATCGCGGTGCTTGCGCATCACCCGCAAGAACGGCTCTCGATTCACCTCGTAGTCGCGAAACGCGCCGATTCGTTCCGCAATCCGCGCCGACTGCGCGTATGCCTCGCCCGTCATCACTGCGGTCACCGAGGCAGCCAGTCCGCGACCAGCCACGGAGTCATACGGCAATCCGCGCGCCATGAGCAGCGCTCCCAGGTTTGCGTAACCCAGTCCCAGCGGCCGAAAACGGTGTGAGTTCTCCTCGATCAGTTCAGACGGATATGACGCATTCGAGACCAGAATCTCCTGTGCGGTGATGATCACGCGACACGCGTGCCGGTACGCCTCGACATCGAATGTGTGTTGCTCCAGGTCGTAGAACTTGAGCAGATTCAGGGACGCCAGATTGCAGGCCGAGTCGTCCAGGAACATGTACTCCGAGCACGGATTTGAGGCGTAGATCCGATCCGTGTTGGCGCAGGTGTGCCAGTCGTTGATCACGGTGTCGAACTGCATCCCGGGATCGCCGCACTGATGTGTCGCGGTCGCGATCGCACGCAGCATCTCGCGAGCAGGAATCTGCTCGACCACTTCACCGCTCTTCACCTCGCGCGTTGACCAGGCGCCTTCCGCCTCTACCGCCTGCATGAACGCATCCGACACGCGCACCGAATGGTTCGCATTCTGGAACGACACCGACGAATACGCGCCACCGTTGAGCGAACCGTCGTATCCGGCATCGATCAACGCCCAGGCTTTCCGCTCCTCCTCCGCTTTGCAGTTGATGAATTCCATCACGTCCGGATGATCCGCGTTGAGGATGATCATCTTGGCGGCGCGGCGCGTCTTGCCACCCGACTTGATCACATTCGCGAATGCGTCATAGCCGCGCATGAATGAAACCGGCCCGGACGCGCGACCGCCGCCCGTCAACGCCTCTCGACTCGATCGCAATGTCGACAGATTCGAGCCGGTCCCGCTGCCCCACTTGAACAGCAACGCCTCGCGCTTGGCCAGGTCCATGATCGATTCCATCGTGTCCTCGACCGAGTTGATGAAGCAGGCCGAGCACTGCGGCGTCTCCTCCACTCCGACGTTGAACCAGACCGGCGAGTTGAAGGCCGCGTACTGGTGAATCAACAGATAACGCAATTCCTGTGCGAAGGCCGCCGCCGATGCCTGATCGTTGAAGTAGCCGCCCTCGCGCCCCCAACGCGTGATCGTGTCGACCACGCGGTCAACCAGCTTCTTCATCGACGTCTCACGCTCGGGCGTGCCGGGCTCGCCCCAGAAGTACTTCGACGCGACAATGTTCGTCGCCGTCTGCGACCAGAACGACGGCGTTTCGATGTCCGTCTGCTCGAAGATGATCTCGCCGCTGTCCGACGTGATCGCCGCGGTGCGATAGACCCACTCAATCTCCGCATATACGTCCTCGCCAGGTTGAGTGAAGTGCCGACCGATCAATGGCTCACGCACCGCTCTCCGTGCCGGCGCTGGATCGTCAACTGCTTCATGCTCAATGGCATCAACCGACGTCGCCGTCAGCTCAGCGTCTTCAAGGGTGTGGTCGTCGGCACGCATCTTCGCCGTCCTTTGGACTTATTGTTTTCAGAGTAGCACACATGTCCAACGATAGGAGCGGCTACCCAATTCCGGTTCGCAACTGCTCAACTGAGTGAACAGTTGGGCATTAAGTATGCCACATAACCATCGACCTGTCTTGTTTCCGAAGCATGAAATCTGCAGATTCACGCCCCACCCGGATCGTTCGGAGATTGGCTCAACCGGCGATGCCCAGTGTCGCAGGTAGACTGATCCTGTGCCCGCAGTGACTGTGAGCAAAGTGGATTGGTTGGACAGCCGTGGACGCACCCATTCACCTCCCGCTCCTTCCGACCGGCGTCGGTTCCACCAGACATACAGACCCCACCGACGCCGTCGCCGAAGTGCTGCACGACTATTGGCGGCTCCCCTTCTGGCCGCAGCTTCCCAAGCGCGCTCCTGAGGAGCTGATGATCCCGCAGATCGGATTGTCCCTGCCAGGCGCTTCGTGGGACGGTGAGCTCCTGCACTGGAGCGGCTCACTCTCCGAATCCGACCTCGCCAACGCCGACCTGCCTCCCCGTGACCGCGCCGCCGGACTCTACGAGCTACTCGATCAGTTGCCCAAAGTGGATCAACAGCTCAAGTCCAAGGTCGTCAAGGCGCAGATCGTGGGACCACTGACGCTGTCCCGTTGGTCGCGCGATGCCGACGGCCACGCTCCTCATGAGCAGCTCGACCGCCTCACAAACCTCGCAGCCTGGCTCGGCGCCGCTGCCGCGCAGCAAGCGCTCGCCTTCCAGCGTCTCGGCTATCAGGCCATTGTCGTCTTCGACGAACCAGAGCTCGCTTCCGTCGGCGAACTGTCGCTGCCGCTGCCGTGGCGCGAAGTCGTTCCTGTCCTGCGAGCCGCCATTGAACCGGTTCAGCGCACGGGCGCGCTCGCCGGCATCCACTGCTGCGACTCCGCCAACTGGACTCGCGCTCTCGACGCTCGGCCCAACCTCATTCACTTCGACGCTCGTGAGGGCCATGTCGACGAGGTGATCGAGCACCATCGCGCGATTCGGGAACACGTCGCGCGCGGCGGCTATCTCGGCTGGGGTCTCTGGCCGACAGACGGACGCGGGCCTCTGCCCTTCGAGTCTCGCGACATGCAGTACTACCTCGCGAACAAAGCTCGAGAGCTCTCGTTCGTTGATGCCTCCGTCGGCCTGATCTTCAAACGCTCCATGTTGACCGGTGTCTGCGGCGCCGCCAATCTCGACGAAGCCACCGAGCGTCAGGTCGCGGCCGACCTGGAAGCGCTCTCCATGGGCATTCGACATCGTTACTGGATCGCCGCCAGCACCGATGTTGATCCCGACTCACCGCTGACCTAGATCCGCAAGCGCGTTATCCGCGATATCGCTCCAGGAACTCAAGCATCAATCGGTTCACGTCGGTCGGGCATTCCTGTTGCACCCAGTGTCCGCAATCGGGCAGATACATCAGCTCAAACGGCCCTGAAAATAGCTGATCCATTCCGTCCGTCAGCTCCCTGCCGAGCGCCCGATCACGCGCTCCCCACAGCAACAACGTCGGCGCGCTGATTAGCGTGACCTGACGCTCTGCTGGTTCCGCAGGCGCCTCGCCCGCCTTGCCGCCGAGCGCCTGCCGCAAAGCGGGGAATCGTTCACCCAATCGTGAACTCGATTCCTTCGCGCTCGCTCGCACCGCTGCCCGATAGAAATGGATCGGGCCGCTCAGTCCATGTCGCGCAGCAGCCCGACGATACTCCCGCAGCACTTCGGCGGGAAACGCTTCTGGATGCGCCGCGCTGTCGCGCACGATCAATCCGACGCGCTCATAGTCGTTCGTCGCTAGCCAACGCTCAGGCAGCTTCGGGATTTGGAAAGCGAACATGTACCACGATCGGCTCAATTGCCGCAGATTCGGTCTGCCGCCAAATGCTTCCGCCATCCGCTCCGGGTGCGGCGCGTTCATGACGACCAGCTGCTCAACCAGCTCTGGGTGCGTCATCGCAAACTGCCAGGCGACCGCGCCGCCCCAGTCGTGGCCGATGATCACCGCCCGCTCGCGACCGAAGTGTCGGATCAGACGCTCCACATCCTCGCAGAGCAACTCCGTTCGATATGCCTCGACGGACTCCGGCGCGTCCGACAGGTTGTAGCCGCGCAGATCAGGCGCGATCGCCCAGTACCCAGCCGCTGCCAGGGCCGGCATCTGCAACCGCCACGACCACCAGAACTCGGGAAACCCGTGCAGCAAAATGACAAGCGGCGCAGCTGCAATCTCACCTTCGGGACGAAGCTCGGCGTAGTGCAATCGCACGCCGCCGGCCCCGTCAGCGTAGCCATGCGTCCAGGGCCCGGACGGCTGATCGTGCGGTAGATCCTCACTCATGCCGATGCGTCCCCGAAGCGCTCAGGCGCCAGGAAGCTGAGCATCGCCGCGGTCACCTGCTCCGGTTGCTCCTGCTGCACCCAATGGCCCGCATCGTCCACGAGCACGGTTTGCAGGTGATCGACCCGCTCAGCCGCTTCGTCCATGAACGGGAGCCGCACGGCCCGGTCTTCCTTACCCCAGATGAACTGCGTCGGACAGGTAATCCGCCTGTTGCGGTCCGGCCAGGTCAGGAACCAGTCCGGCCAGTAGATCGAGCGGTAGTACTTCATCGCCGAAGACAGCGCCTTGGGCTGCTTCAACGCCTCAGCGAAGATGGCGATGTCCTCGTCCGTGAATGCGGTGCGTTCCGCCGAGACGCCGCGGAACACCCGCGCCGTCGTTTCGTCAATGTCGGACCAACTGCGGCGCTCCGCAAGTCCTGGTACCTGCATCAACAGCGCGTACGTGTTGTTTGGGTAGTTCTGACGGCCCCAGTACCACGAGCGGACCAATGGTGCGTTCATCACGATCAGGCGCTCGCAGACCTTCGGATAATCGATCGGGAACTGCAGCGCGATCACACCGCCCCAGTCGTGCCCCACGATCGTCGCCGATTGCTCGCCCATCGCGCGAATCAGCCCGCGCACGTCCTTCGTCAGCGTCTTGATGTCATAGCCGCCGCGCGGCTTGTCCGACAGATTGTAGCCACGCAGGTCAGGCGCGACGACGCGAAAGCCAGCCTCCGCCAACGGACCGATCTGGTGCCGCCACGAATACCAGTGCTCCGGAAAGCCGTGCAGCAACACGACCAGCGGTCCCTCGCCCTGTTCGACGTAGTGCAGTCGAACGCCATTCGTTTCTGCGTATCCGTGCGACCAGCTGGTCTCGGTTGCTTCACCTGTATCTGTCGTCATGTTGGCGCTCGTGTGCTTTCCAGCTATGGGACTGTTCAGTCTTAGTTCAGCCCTAGTTCAGCCAAGCCAGCGGATTCTCTGCTCGTCCACTGACAATGATCTCAAAGTGTAGGTGCGGGCCCGACGAGTAGCCCGTATTGCCGACCGTGCCGATAAACGCGTTCGCGTTTACCCATTCGCCCTCGCGAACCCAGATCTCATCGAGGTGCGCATAGCGCGATCGAAAGCCGCCGCCATGATCGATCTCGACCCAATTGCCGTAGGCAGCGCCCCACGCCGCCACCGTCACCTGTCCGGCCGCCGTCGATCCCACGATCGTGCCCACGGACGCCACAAAGTCGACCCCCGTGTGATAGCCCGCCGCATTCGCGCGCCACACCCCAAACGGATCGCTAATCTCGTCGTATCCAAGGGGCCACAGGAACGTTGGCTCGCTCCACGTCTGCGCCGCCGAAATTCCGCTGCCTGCGCTCGCTGTGAACGCTGCTCCGCTCGGCAATGAGGCCGATCCCTGCACCAGCAGCACCGCTTGCCCCGCCTGAATCGCGTCCTCTCCCGCTATCCCATTCGCCGGATACGCCAACGTGTGGTCCAGATCGGCGAGATAATTGATCATCAGCTCAGAGAGCGAGTCTCCCGGCTGAATCGTGTAGACCAGACCATCAACCGGCGGCAACAGCAGCACTTGCCCCGTATCCAGGTGATTGGGATCGTAGATGTCGAAATTGTTGAACAGCACCGTCGCCTCTTGCAAGCCGAAGCGAGCCGCGATGCTGGAGGCGGTGTCGCCCGCCTGCACCTCATAGGAGAAGGATACCGGCAGCATCGCGCCCGACGGCAAACCCAGATATTCGCGTAACTCCGCTTGATGGTCCGTTACGGAGTTCGTGGCGACCGCCGCCACCTCAGAGTCCACCGCTGACGCTGACGACTCAGTGGCTGCTAGGGCCCGAGTAGCTGCGACTGGCTCGCTCAGCGCTGGCCTCGACTGCGCCGTGCCCTCCACCCGCAGCTCTCCACTGACTGCTTCGCCCAACACCTCGTCAGACCGCTGCGCGTCCGCGACCGACATCGCTGAAGCGACATCCCCTGCATCGCCGACATCGCTATTGTCGGAACCGGCCGAGACCTCAGCGTTCGGCGCTGCATCATCGCCCGCCGCAACGGATGCCGGCGCGGCGCCTACTGCACTCAATCGGTTGGCTGGCAACCGGACGTCCAGGACCGTTGCTGCCATCGCCACGACCGCGGCCGCCAGGAGGATCAGCAGCGATCCCTGCTGGCGCACCGACGCCTCGCGAGGCGGTCGGTGCGCGACGGCGGTCCAACCGCCGAGCCGGTCACCCCACCTACCGGCCGCAGGTCTCAGCATCCTGCTACCTCAACCGCTACTGCTGGGTTATTGTCGAGTGGCATCGCAGCCAGTCTAGCCCAGCGCCGCTGGCATCGAACTCATGAACCCGGTACCGGATCTTGGACTTCGCTCAGTGACTCGATCTGAGAATCCGATCTCGGAACCAGATCCGCGCACCAGATTCGTCAACTAATTCAACCAATTCTGTGAACTGGTTTCTTGACAGATGACAAATCGTTCCTGATCACCTATAGTGGCATCAGATGGAAGAACGGAAGGAGGAGCCGATGCGGAAGCTGAACATTCATCTCCTCTTTGGAGTACTTCAAGTGGATCATGCTGGCTCCCCTCGGGGAGCCTAACCCACACTGGATGAGGCGCCCCCGAAAGGGGGCGTTGTCATATCTGCGAGTTGACCGCACATGACCGACCTCCCCGACCGTTACCAGGCCGAGATCGAACAGGCCGCACAGCTGCTTGCGCAATCCCGCTATTGCATCGCGCTCACCGGCGCCGGCATCTCCGCCGAGTCCGGTATCCCCACGTTCCGCGGCAAAGACGGACTCTGGACCAAGCACGGCGAGCCTCCGCTCAACCAGTACGAGCAATTCTCCGCCGATCCGGCCGAGTGGTGGCGCAACGTCGCCGAACGTCGTCGCAACCCCGATCAACTGACCGCCACCATCGCCAATGCCCAACCGAACGACGCTCATTTCGCCATGGCCGAATTGGAGCGAATCGGCGTCCTCAAGCACATCATCACCCAGAACGTTGATGGCCTGCATCGTCTCGCCGGTTCCGAGAGATTGACCGAAATCCACGGCTGCACGACGCTCCTGCGTTGCATCGCCTGCAACACCCGCTCACCGTTCGACGAGCTGCCCGAGCTCGTTCCCCCTACCTGTGACCGCTGCGGAGGCCTCGTCAAGACCGATACCGTCATGTTCGGCGAGCCCATTCCGCCCGATTGTCTCCAACGCTGCTACGACCAGTCCTCTCGCGCCGATTGCGTGATCCTGGTCGGGACGACCGCCGTCGTGTCCCCTGCCGCCGATTTCGCGTTCGCGATCGGCCAACGCGGTCACCCGATGATCGAGGTCAATCTCGATCCCACCATCATCACGCAATACTGCGCCGTCGCCATCCACGACACCGCCGGCGAGCTCATGTCGCGCATAACCGCGGAAGTCAAACATATCCTTGCTCAGGACCGCTCCTGATTTCACGCAGAGACTCCGTATACTCGCGTCATGAGCACTACACCCCAACTCGGTATCAACTGGGACGACGTGACCGCCGAGATCACCGCTGTCCTCCGCGATTACCTCCGCGTCAACACCTCGAATCCGCCCGGCAACGAACAGGCCGCCTGCGAATACCTCGCGCCGCTGCTTGAAGCCGAGGGCTATGCGTGCGACTACGTTGAGGCGGGACCCGGCCGTGTCTCGCTGCGCACACGACTCGCCGGCAGCGGTCAAGAACGCCCGCTGATGCTGCTCAATCACACCGACGTCGTCCCCGTCCAAACCGAATTTTGGGACGTCGACCCATTCGCCGCAGTCGAGCAAGACGGCATGTTGTGGGGACGCGGCGCACTCGATATGAAAGGCATGGGCGTCCTTGAGCTGCTCGTGATGTTGCTCTTCAAACGCCTCAATCTCACGCCCAACCGCGACATCGTCTTTCTGGCCGTCGCCGACGAGGAAGCCGGCTCCGCCTTCGGCATGGAGTGGCTCGTCCAGAATCGGCAAGACTGGATCACCGAACCCGAGTACGCGCTCAACGAAGGCGGGATGGGCGCGCTCAACATGCTCGGCGCCAACCGTCCGGTCTTCGCCTGTTCACCGTCGGAGAAGTCCCCTCTCTGGCTCAAGCTGCGCGCTGAAGGTCAGCCCGGACACGGTTCGACCCCGCACGCGGATAACGCCGTCGAACGGCTCGTGCGCGCCCTCTATCAGGTGCAGAACTGGGAGCGAGCCGTCACCGTCCAACCGCACACCGCTGAATCGATCGAGCGCATGCGGGCTGGAAACGCCTGGTCCGGCTCCCCACCCAGCATCAACAAGCTCTGTCAGACCTATCCCGCCTTCGCCGCCGTCACCCGAGACACCATCTCCAACACCGGTGCCGCCAGCGGGATCAAGCACAACGTCATCCCGGCTGACGCCGAAGCCACGCTCGACTGCCGTCTCCTGCCCGGCGAGACCTATGACGACTTCATCAAGCAGATGCGAGATGTCATTGACGATGACAAAGTCAGCGTTGAGGTCGTGTTCGGCAGCATGGGTCCTTCCAGCAGCTTCGAGACTGAAATCGTCAACGTGATTGAAGACGTCGTCCGCGAGCAGGTGGAAGGCGCGCTCCTGGTGCCCTCCACCTGCGTCGGCTTCACGGACTCCCGAGTGCTGCGCCGACACGGCGTCCACTCCTACGGCTTCGTGCCGACGCTGATGGATGCTTCACTCGCCGCCGGCGTACACGGTCACAACGAACGCACACCGATCGAAGGACTCAACACCGGCGTCCAAATCCTGTTCGAGGTCGTGCGTCGCTTCACCAACGCGCAGCGACTCACCTCTTAGGAATTAGACGCTCTGAGATTGAGCACTCCAACATTGCGGTTCAGCGATGACGAACCAACCAGGGACAGCGGATCAGAGGACGTGAGCCATGCGCTATCCACAACTTGACGGTCAATGGGCGCTCATCCTCGGCGCATCTTCCGGATTCGGCGCCGCCTGCGCCGTGGCGTTGGCCGAGGCCGGCATGAACATCGCCGGCGTCCATCTCGACCGCCGATCCACCATGGCCAACGTAGAGCGCGTCGTCGCCAGCATTGAGTCTCACGGCCGAACCGCCACCTTCTTCAACATGAATGCCGCTGATGCCTCCAAACGAGCGGACATGCTGGACCAATTTCGCTCCCAACTCGACGACGCTGGTCCCAGCACCGTCCGCATACTGCTGCACTCACTCGCCTTCGGCACCTTAGGTCCGTACATCGGCGAGAAGCCAGATCGCCCCATCACCCAACGCCAGATGGACATGACGCTCGATGTGATGGCCCACTCCGTCGTCTATTGGACGCAGGACATGGTCGCCCGAGGCCTGCTCGGTCGTGGCAGCAAGATCTTCGGCATGACCTCCGGTGGCGACATGCGTGTCATTCCGCAATACGGCGCCGTGTCGGCCGCCAAAGCCGCACTCGCCGCGCATCTTCGGCAGCTCGCGGTCGAACTTGCGCCGCGCGGCATCGCCGCCAACGCCATCAAGGCCGGGATCACCCACACCCCTGCCCTTGAGAAGATTCCGGCCGGGATGCAACTGCTCGACTTCGCGCAGAATCACAATCCCTCCGGCCGCGTCACCGAGCCCAGCGACATCTCCAGAGCCATCATCGCCCTGAGCCTTGACGACTCCAATTGGGTCACCGGCAACACCATCAACGTAGACGGCGGCGAAGACATCACGGTGCTCTAGGCAGAACAGGCCGCAGATACGCCGCTGCTAAACTGCTATCAGAGCAGCTGAGGAGCATGTCATGAGTGATCCGATTCGAGGACAGACCGCCGTTTGCGGTCTCGGCATTACCGAAATGGGCAAGGTCTACGGACACGACGCGTCCTGGTTTGCCGGCGAGTCGATCAAGCTCGCCATTGAGGACGCCGGGTTGCAAAAGGATGACATTGACGGTCTGCTCGTCAATCCCGGCATCACCGGCATGATGGGTACCGGCATCAGTATCCCCCTTCAGAACTATCTCGGGCTGCGCAACCTGCGCCTGCTGAACCACATGAATTCGTTCGGCGCCACGGCCTCCGCCATGATCCAGTTCGCCGCAATGGCCGTGCATCACGGCATGGCTAACTACGTCGCCTGCATCTTCGCTGACGCTCCCCTGCAACAGGGTGGCTCAGCCGGCGCCGCCTACGGCGGAGCCGGACGCCGAGGTCCATCCGGCATGGCATCGCTCATGCCCGCGTTCGGTTTCTATGGCGCCAACACCTCGTACGCCCTCGCCGCCAGACGCTACATGGAACGCTACGGCGTCACCAACAACGATCTCGGGCGCGTCTCCGTCACACAGCGCCGTTACGCCATCGACAACCCTCACGCGACCATGCGCCAGGCCCTGACGCTCGATGATTATCACAACTCACGCTGGATCGTCGAGCCGTTCCACCTGCTCGATTGCTGTCTCGTTTCCAACGGCGCCGTTTGCACGATCGTCACTACGGCCGATCGCGCCCGCGACCTCAAATCGGACCCGGCTTACGTACTTGGCATGGGACAAGGACATCCCGGTAACCTGCCGCATGCTGAAGTCGAAGTCGGAACCACCTCAGGCGCCACGATCGCCGGCGAAACCGCGTTCAAGATGGCTGGCCTCGGACCCGCCGACGTTGACGTCTGCGAGTTCTATGACTGTTACACCTACACCGTCCTGCGAACCATCGAGGACTACGGACTCGCCAAGCCCGGTGAAGCGATCGGTCTCTACCCCGAAGACCCCGCCGACCCCGAAGCCGATCTCCCTCGCATCAACACCGGTGGCGGTCAGCTGTCCTCCTATTACATGTGGGGCATGACGCCGATCTCTGAAGGCGTCATCCAGGCTCGCGGTTCCGGCGGCAGCCGACAGGTGGAGCAGCACGATGTCGTGCTCTGCTCTGGCAACGGCGGCACGCTCGATACCCACGGCACGCTCATCCTCTCGCCCAACGCCAACTAGGAGCGATTGATCACATGGCATACGACAAGCCGCTCCCCAACCCCGACGCCAGCACACAACCGTTCTTCGACGCGCTGCAGGAGCACAAACTACTGCTGCAATACTTCCCCTCGGCCGACCACTTCCAATATCCCTATAGCGATCGCTGCTACAAGGATTGGTCAACCGATTGGGAGTGGCGAGAGTCCAGCGGCAATGGTGAGGTCTACACCTGGGTCCGCATGCATCAGGTCTACCACCCGTCCTGGAAGGCCGAGATTCCCTATACCCTCGCCGTCGTCCAACTCGACGAAGGCCCGCGCATGCAGACCAACCTCGTCAATGTCGATGTTGATGATATTCGAGTCGGTATGCGTGTCAAAATCGCGTTTGAGGATATCACCGACGAATTCACATTGCCCAAGTTTGAACCTGCCTGACGCTCCCGCTCTGATGGCCGCTTGACAGAATCCGCTATATTGCGCGCACCGGTCATCGAGAGGAGCAAACTATGAGCAGTGACCAACCCGCCACAGCCAGCCAACCAATGAATGGAGACCTGTTCGACAGCCTCGCTGCGCTCGGCACCAGAATTCCCCTGGCATTGATCCTCGCAGTCCATTGGTGCCTCTTCTGGCTGACCAACGGATTGGACAAGTTCCTCAACTACGAGCATGTCTACGGAGCCGATTTCAGCGCCTTGCTGGAGAACGCCTTGCTGCCCAGCATCGGCATCAACAGCGGCGGACTGGCCAACGTCATGGCATACCTCGTCGGCCTCTCCGAGCTCGGCATCGGCGTCCTCTTCCTGGTCGTGAGCGGACTGATCGTCACGGGGCACCGCGCGAGCCACGGCATGATGAACCTGTGCATCACGCTCAGCATCACTCTGTTCTTGACGCTCTCCTTCGGCGCCATCATCTTCGGCGCCCGAGATGCCATGCTCCAACACGGTGTCTTCATCGGTGTGTTGCTGGCCACTTGGTTGGTCATCCACGTCATGCGACAATCCTCTGAGGAAAGCGCTTGACCCACACGTGAGCGACGAACAACCATCTGAACACTCGAATCCGCCGCCGCTTGGCGGCGTGCGAGTGATCGACTTCACCTGGATTGTGGCCGGACCTACGTGCACCCGGCTGCTCGGTGATCTCGGCGCCGAAGTCTTCCGAGTCGAGAACGAGCAGACGCTCGACTCGATCCGCTTCGGTCGCCCGCATCCGAACGGATTCGACCCGCCCGACTCGAGCGGGATGTTCAACTGGCTCGACCGCAACAAGCGTTCGATCACGCTCAACGCCCGCCATCCGGACGGACTCAATCTGATCAAGCGCCTGATCCGCGTCTCCGACGTGTTGGTCGAGAACTACTCCTCCCGCGTGCTTGAGAACTGGGGCTTGAGCTTCGAAGAGCAGCGGGCCGAGAACCCCTCGATCATCTATGTTTCGCTCTCCGGATTCGGACACTCCGGTCACCAGCGCGACTACTCAACTTGGGGGCCGACTGCGCAGGCGCTCAGTGGCCTCACCGCGATGTCAGGATTGCCGGACGCTCCAGAGCCAGCCGGCTGGGGCTATTCCTATCTCGACCACATGGCGGGATTCACCGCAGCCGCTGCAATCACCGCCGCGCTGCGGCACCGCCGCGAAACTGGCCAGGGCCAATGGATCGACCTCTCTCAGGTAGAAACCGGAATGGCGCTCACCGGTTCAGCCACACTTGACTTCACCGCTAACGGGCGGCGATATCGCGAAACTGGTCATCCACCTGGAAATCGCGCCGTCTGGCCCAGGACCGCGCCGCACAATACCTATCCCGTCGCCGGCCACGACAACTGGCTCATGATCACGTGCGCCTCCGACGACCAGTGGCAGGCGTTCTGCGAGGTCAGCGACCATCCGCATTGGCGAACTGACCGCCGATTCACCACGCTGCCCGCGCGCTTACGACACGAAGACGAACTCGACGAACTGATCGGCTCCTGGACGGCCGGACAGGACGGACGACAGCTCATGCAGCGGTTGCAGGCAGCCAACGTGCCAGCCGGTGTGGTCCAAAACGGCGTTGACCTGGTGCTCAACGATCCGCAAATGGCGTCGCGCGACTGGACAGTAACCCGCGATCATCCAGTCATCGGTCCGCACCGTACCGATGGCTTGCAGATCCGCTTCTCTCGCACACCCGCTCACCGTGATCGTCCCGGTCCCGTCTTGGGTGAAGCGAATGACTACGTTTTCGCTGACCTGCTCGGACTCGACCAAGCCGAGATCGCCGAGCTACGGGCAAACGGAGCGCTGGGTTAAGCATGGGACCACTTCACGGTGTCCGTGTGCTGGACCTGTCAGACCCCAAGGGTCACTTTGGCGGCAAGCTCCTCGCCGGCCTCGGCGCCGATGTGATCAAGCTTGAACCTCCGCTCGGCGACATCGGCCGCAGCTACGGACCCTTCCTCGACGATCAGCCCGGCCCAGAGCGAAGCCTCTATTGGTGGTACTACGGCGCTGGTCGCCGATCGATCAGCCTCGATCTCCACTCCAGCGATGGAATCGAACTCCTGCTCGATCTCTGCCAAACCGCCGACGTCGTCCTCGAAACTTGCCAACCAGGCCGTGATCGTCCGTTCGATCCGGTGGCGCTGTCCGACCACTTCACCGACCTGGTCGTCCTTAGCTTGACTCCATTCGGTCAGACCGGTCCCTGGCGCGACTTCGCCTGGACCGACGCCGTAGGACTCGCTCTCGGCGGGCCGATGGGTAGCTGCGGTTATGACAACATTCCGGGAACGCCGCCGATCCGTCCTACCGAGCATCACGCCGGGCACATCGCCAGCTACTTCGCAGCCACCGGTGCCTGCGCCGCGCTCTATGAGCGTCAACAAAGCGGACTCGGCCAACATCTCGATATCTCAATGCACGAGTGTATGGGCTTCACCATTGAATCATCTGCGCCCTGGGCGTTGTATGAAGAGCATCCGCTCATCAGGCAAGCGGGCAGGCACGCCGGTCCTCAGCCCACCGAGCCCTGGCAATATCCGACCGCCGATGGCCGCCTGATCAACATCTTCGGGATGCCCCGTTCCGAGGCGAGCTGGCTCGCCCTCGTCTCATTCATCCAATCCCACGGCATGGGCCAGAACCTGTCCGACCTCGATCTACTGGACGGACGCAAACGTCAGCTCGGTCTGATGCAGCCGACCGTCGCCTTGATGCTCGCAGATATCGCCGAGTTCATTGCCGCCAATCAGGCTGAAACGATCTACGCTGGCGCACAGGCGGCCGGCGCCGCCTGGAGCATCATCCGCAGCCCAGACGAAGCCGTTGAGGATCCACATTGGCGCTCACGCGGCTTCTTTGTCGACCTGGAGCACACCGAGTTCGACCGAAGCGTGCTCGTCCCTGGCGCTCCCTACATCCTCAGCGAAACACCCTGGACGCATGGTCGACGCGCACCTCTGCTCGGCGAGCATACCGCCGAAATCCTGTGCGGCGAGCTTGGTCTCAGCGATACTGAACTTGGCGCACTGATCGCCGCAGGAGTGGCACGATGAGTCAACAATCTCCACGCAGACGCAGACGTCGCCGCCCCGCCCGTCCCGCCGGTGAGAGCGGTGAATCTGAGGTCGGACGCATCGCCAGCGGCGAAGCGGCCGCTGACACCTCTGATCGCGGTCGCGGCGGCGGCAAGCGTTCCGCAACCTCCTCTGGCGCGTCACCAGAGCCGCGCCGAACGCTCTTCGGCATGCCTCGCATGTCCGTCGCCCTGCTCGCGGGACTGCTCGTCGCCATGATCGCCGTCTTCGCCATGCAGCTGATCTTTCCACCGCCGGAGGTTCAGGAGGTCGAAGGCGTCCAGGTCTTCCCCGATCAAGGCCGCCGCCACCTCGAGGAAGGCGAGACGTTCAGCGCCTACAACTCCTCGCCGCCTACTTCCGGCCCGCAGCCCGCTGACGCCCCAGTCGCCGATGTCTACCTGCCGACCGATGAGGGCATTCCCACGCCGGTCGAACTGCTCGCGCTGCTCGAACGCGGTGGCGTCGTCCTCTATTACGATCCCGACGAATACTCTGATGCCGATGATCCAGGCGGACTACTCGGCGCCATGCAGAGCCTCAGTCAGTTCCGTGATCGCCTCGCTGTCGTGCCGTTCGACGGATTGACTGAGCAACACGGCGGAGCCACCATTCTCGCCGCTGCCTGGAAAACGCTGCTCGCCGTCGATCGTTGGGACGCCGACGGCAATGACGAAATCACCGCATTCCTGCAGAGCGCTCCTGATGGATATTACGATCGATACCGTCTCGAACGTGGCGACGCCGCGCTCTCGGCCGGAGCGACCAGCGAATGATCCGATCCTGCCTCCGCTTCCGACTGTTCGCTGCTCTGTCATTGCTGGCGATGACGCTCACCATCGCCTGTGGCGGAGAGTCATCCAGCCTGCTGCTCAACCATCCCGCGCTTGAACAGTACGACAACGAGCACACCACAGATGGCCAGCGCCACCTCGCTGGCAATGAGGTCGCAAACTACATCGCATTCCCTCCCTACGGCCAGGAACACTCCCCCATTCCCCAACCCTGCGGTGTTTACAGCGGCACGCCCACATTCGAGATGGTGGTGCACGGGATGGAGCATGGCGCGATCATTCTTTGGTACCAGCCCGCTGCCATAGATCAACGGCAGTTCAGCATCCTCACCGAGATTTCCGCCAATCACATTGACGATGGCGAGTATGTTATCCAGGCGCCCTATGAAGGGCTCTCGTCACCACTGATGCTCGTTGCCTGGGGCGTTCGTCTCCCCTTGGAGGCAGTCGACAGCCAACTCATCGAGGCCTTCTTCGACGAATTCCATGACCAGGCGCCGGAGCCGGTCGGCGCGGGCGGATGCGCCTCAGCTCATTAGCCGATCACCACGTCCAGAGACGGACGAACGCCTACAGGTGGCAAGCATGACTCACTCGACCCACCCGCTTGAAGACATCTTCCACCCTCGCGGCGTGGCCGTCGTAGGCGCCTCGCGTGAGAGTCGCAGCGCGCGTGGCGCGCGTGGACCAGGCGGCTGGTTGCAGTCCCTCAAGGACGCCGGCCAGCCCAACATCTATCCCGTCAATCCGAAAGCGGATGTCATTGATGACCTGCCTGCCTTCGACCGCCTGACCGACATCCCCGGACCAGTTGATCACGTCATCAGCGCCATCCCCGCCGTCTACGTCCTGCCCATGCTCGAGGATGCCGCAGCCAAAGGCGTGCGCTCGATCCACCTCTTTACCGCCGGATTCGCTGAGACCGGCATGGCCGAACGACGAGAGCTTCAGCGCCAGTTGAAGGTACGCGCCGCCGAGCTGAACATTCGACTGATCGGTCCGAACTGTATGGGTCTCTATGTCCCCGATGCTCGCGTCTCCTTCGCGCAACAACTGCCTCAGGATGCTGGTCCCGTCGCATTCTTTTCTCAGTCTGGCACCAACGCGAATGACGTCGCTTACAACGGCGCGTTACGCGGTTTGCGCTTTTCCAAAGTCGTCTCCTTCGGTAACGCGATCGATGTCTCCGCCGCCGAACTGCTCGACTACGCCGTCTCAGATCCGCAGACCGAGCTGATCGGCGCCTATATCGAAGGCATGGCCGATGCGCGCGAATTCTTCCGTTCGCTTCGCCACGCCGCCAGAAACAAACCCGTCGGACTGCTCAAAGGCGGAATGATGCCGTCCGGTAGCCGAGCGACACAGTCGCACACCGCTTCGCTCGCCGGCTCTGGCGATCTCTGGGCCGCCGCGGCGCGTCAGGCCAACGCCGTCCTCGTGCAAAACATGCAAGAAATGGTCGATCTGCTCGTCGGTTGGCGCTTCGACGCCACTCCGTCCGGACCTGGAATCGGCCTCGTCGTTGGCGGCGGCGGGATATCCGTGCAAGGCGCCGACGATGTTGAACGCGAAGGGCTGGCCCTGCCGCCGCTCAACGATGCCACGCTTCAACGGCTCGCCGCAGTCACGCCAGTTGCCGGTACCGGCATTCGCAACCCGGTCGACACCATGTCCCTCTGGGATGGCCACAGCCTGATCCCGACGCTCGACGCTGTCGCGGAAGATCCGGGCGTCGACGCCATCATCCTGCAGATCGGCATGAACTGGGGTGTTGACCACTTCGACCTCGAAGCGCTCAACACCAGGCGCGCCATGATTCAGTCGATCGCCGAAGTCCGTGCGCGTCACGGCCTCGCGCTCTCAGTCGTCGTGCCGATCCCCTTTGACCATCGCACCGGCAAAACCAACGCCGAGCTGTCGCGCATGATCTCGGATGTCGGCCTCCCGCTCTACTACCACATCCGAGACGCCGCGCGAGCCATGAAACGTCTCTACACCTGGAAAACCAGACAGAACGAAAGGGCAGCACCATGAGCAGCGAAGACAGAGCAAGCACTACTGAGCGCCACCAAACCAATGACATCTACGAAGTCATGCGAACTCAGCGCGCCATCCGCCGCTGGACGGATGAGCCTGTCGACCCCGAAGTGATCGAGCGCATCATCCAGGCCGGCTGTTGGGCCCCAAGCGGCAGCAACTCTCAGCCGTGGGGATTCCTCGTCGTCAGCGATGACGACAAACGCGAACGATTGGCTGAAGCCATTCGAGTCTCGTTCGCTTCCCGATTCGGTCCAGACCGTCCTGATCCCGATGCCATCCCTGATCCCACCCAGCGCCGCATGATGAAGGGCGCCTTCAACCTCTTCGACAACTTTGCCGCCGCGCCAGTCTGGATCATCCCATGTCTCGTCCGACCTGAGTCTCCCGCGACGAGCGGACTACTCGCTGGCAGCAGCATCTATCCCAGCATCCAGAACATCATGCTCGCCGCGCGAGCCGAAGGGCTCGGCACGGTCCTCACGACACCTCAGGACGGCATCATGGATCAGCTCTGCGAGGAGCTCAACATCCCTGACAACGCGCTGCCCGTCGCGATCATTCCGCTCGGTCATCCAGGTGCCAACTTCGGTCCAGTCACGCGCCAGCCAATCGAGAATTTCCTGCATTGGAATTCGTGGAATGATTAGGCGCTGACATGCCTCCCGTCCGTCGCAAGTTCTCCGTTCGCCAGGCCGCAGCTCATCTCCGATCCGTAGACCCCGTGCTTGGACGCCTGATTGATCTGCACGGCCCCTTCGAACCTCGCCCTTCCGACGATCCTTGGTCCGCCCTTGTCCGCGCCATCCTCTTTCAGCAGCTCGCTGGCGCAGCGGCATCCGCGATCCAGCGCAAGTGGTTCGGCTTCTACGGAGACGAAGACGCCACTCCAACTCCACAGCAAATCCTCGACACGTCCGACGAGGAATTTCGCGCATGCGGCATTTCGCGCCAAAAAATGTCATACTTCCGCGATCTCGCCGTCCACACGACCGACGGCCAATTGCGGCTCTCCCGACTGAACCGCATGCCCGACGAGGCCGTCATCAAGGCGCTCACACAGGTCAAAGGTATAGGCGAGTGGACCGCTCACATGCACCTCATGTTTCATCTCGGACGCCCGGACATCCTGCCGATCGGTGACCTCGGCGTGCGTAAGGGCATGCAGGTTGCCTATGGTCTCGCCGAAATGCCGACACCGAAACAAGCGGCCGAGATCGGCGTCGATTGGTCCCCGTTTCGTTCCGTCGGCAGCTGGTACATGTGGCGCGCCGTTGAAACCGACGTCTCCGATTGGTAACGAACGCCAGTGACGCATCGAGTAACACAGAGAGCTTGCCATGTCTGACTCAACGCGCAAACAACTGATCGGGTTCATTGGAACCGGCAACATCGGCAACCCGATGGCGCGACAACTGATCGCCGCCGGTCATCAACTCGTCATCTTCGACCTCAGGAGCGAAGTGATGGAGAATCTCCTCGAGCTCGGAGCCGAGTCTGCCGGTAGTGGCGCCGAGGTCGCTTCGCGCTGCGCGGTCGTCTTCACGTCATTACCGGGCCCGCCTGAGGTTGAAGCGGCGATCACAGGCGTCGACGGCATCCTGGCTGGAGCGTCCGCCGGCGACATCCACGTTGATCTCAGCAGCAACTCGATCACCGCAGTCCGCCGACTCGCCGAACTCGAGCGCGCGCACGGTGTTTCCTACATAGATGCGCCCGTGACCGGTGGCGTGCCAGGAGCGGAAGCAGGCACGCTGACAGTCCTGGGCAGCGGTGATGCCGACGCCTTCGAGCGAGTCCGCCCACTGCTTGAGCACATTGGCGCCAACATTTTCCACCTCGGCGACGCCGGCGCCGGTTGCCTCTTCAAGCTCCTCAACAACGTCATCATTCTCTGCGGGAACCAGATCGTGCAGGAAGCGCTCGTGCTCGGCGCCAAAGCAGGCCTCGATCCCGAGGACCTTGTTGAGAAGCTACGGCTCGGCACCGCGCGTCCATACATGGGACTCGCTCCTTACCTACTCGGCAAGCGGTTCGACAACCCGTCGTTCACCCTACGCCTGGCCGAGAAGGACATTTCGCTGGCGCTCGAGGCCGCTCGCGTCAATCATGTCCCTATGCCCGTTGCCAACGCTGCCCACCAGACCTACCTGCGCGCGCTCAGCGCCGGATTCGGCGAGCAGTCGTTCCTCGCAACCCTGCAAGCCCTCGAGTCGGCAGCCGGCAGTGAAATTCCGACCATCCAGATTCCAGGCGGCCGCGAATCGTTGTGACGACGCCGAATGCCGAGCAGCATGCCTAAACATGCCTACCACGCATCCACCGGGTGCTTCTTCACCGACGACCAGGCTGCGCGAGGCGTCATCCGCATCAGCGCAATTAAGCGGTCGCGCGTCTCCTCCGGCGCAATCACGTCGTCGAAGTCGTAGCGACGCCCAGCGTTGATCGCCGAGTTGCGCTCTCGCATATCTGTGGCCCACTCGTCACGCAGGCGTCTCGCCTCCGCTGGATCCTCCTGTTCAACCGCGCGGATCTGATCGCGATTGACCAGCAACGAGGCGCCTTCCAAACCCATCCCGCCAGACTCCGCCGTCGGCCACGCCAATTTGATGTCGCGGTTCGCATACGAATTGCCCATCGCGGCCGGACCGAGTCCATACGCCTTACGGAGCTGCACGGTGTACAGCGGTACCGTCCGATTCTGATGCGCGATGATCGGTCGCGCATGGTGCCGCGCGATCCCAGCCTCTTCCGCAGGACGCCCGACCATGTAGCCGGGATTGTCAATCAGGGACACCATCGCAATCTCATACGCATCACAGAGCTGAACAAAGCGCGCGATCTTGTCCGATGCGTCGGAATCGATCGCGCCCGCAATCACCGAGAGCGGCTGGTTGGCGATGATCCCAACCGAGCGTCCGCCGAGCCGAGCGAGCGCGGTGATCAGCTGCGGTGCCCACTTTGGCCGCAGCTCAAACACCGTGTCGCGATCCATGATCGCGCGAATCACCCGACGCATGTCGTATGCCCGCCGCCGATTCGACGGAACGATGCCGCGAATCCGTTCAGCCCAGGAGTCCGGTTCACCGTCAGGAAAGTCGTACAGGAAGTAGCGCAGATAGGTTCCCGCTGCGTCGATCGCCTCCGCTTCGGTTTCGACCATCAGATCAATCCCACCGACACGCTCATGCATCTCCGCCGGCCCGATCTCATCTGGCGTCAATTTCAGCCCCATCGCTCCCTCAACCAGCGGCGGACCGCCCATACCAATCGCCGAGTCGCGTGTCGCCACGATGAAGTCGGACAGCCCCGCTATCGAAGCGTTGCCGGCAAACGATCTGCCAGATACCACCGACACCGTTGGCGTCCAGCCCGAAAGCTGCGCCATCCCATCGAACGTGCCCCAGCGACCCGTCAAGCCCATCCTGGACCCCGCCAGATCATGCGCTCGCGCGCCTCCACCATCCGCAAAAGTGATCATTGGCCAACGACGCATATGCGCCAGCTCGATTAGCCGATCAAACTTGCCGTGATTCAGTGCCGTCTGAGTACCGCCTTGCACCGTGTAGTCGTATGACGCAATTGCCACTCCATGACCATCGACGGTCCCAACGCCTTGCACCAGACCGTCCGCCGGGCCGCTCATCGACTTGTTCGCCGGCACCGCGAGAACGCCGTACTCGATAAAGCTGCCTTCGTCGAGCAGCATCGCAATGCGCTCTCGCGCAGTGAATTTGTCTCGACCATGCACTTTCGACACCGCTTCAGGACGCGCAGCGTCCATCGCCTGCGCGCGGGCCTGGAGCACTTCCTCAATGATCGCTTCGTCCATTGGATCTCACCTTCGCTGATATTCTGCCGTTACCGTACCTGCTGATCTCGCCAAGTTGACGCCGGCTGGAATTGGAACGCATCATGTCCGCAGACGTTGATCTCGTTGGTCCTATCGTCCGTGAAGTCCAACGCCGCGCCCTGGATGACCCGGATGCGTTCTGGTCCGAGGCGGCTGCGCGCATCCCCTGGTTCCGTGAGTGGGACGACGTCTTCGAATGGACGCCCGATCAGATTCCAGCCTTCCGATGGTTCATTGGCGGCGAAACCAATCTCGCCTACGCCTGCCTTGACGCGCAGGTGGCCAACGGTCAAGCCGGTCGCGCTGCGCTGATCGCTCTCGACGAGAACGGTGGTCAGCGCGTTTACACCTACGCCCAGCTGCTCAGGCAGGTCGAGCGAGTCGCCGCTTCGCTCCGAGCCATCGGCATTGAGCGCGGCGACCGCGTCGCCATATACATGCCAACGAACTTTGAAGCGATCGCGCTCATGCTCGCCTGCGCGCGAATCGGCGCAATCCACCTGGTCATCTTCGCCGGATTCGGCGCAGGCGCAATCGCCGAGCGAGTTGAACTGGCGCAAGCGAAAGCCATCTTCGCCACGGACTCCACATATCGTCGCGGCCGAAACGTCCCACTCGACCACTTCGTCCGAGGCGCGCTCGAGAGCGACGGCGCCAGCCAAGTCGTCGAAACTGTCGTCGTGGAGCGACGCATCGCTGACAGTCCCGACATCGGCGGTGATAAGGAGATGAGCTGGGAAGACTTCCTTGAGGCCGGCCGCGACGGCGACGGCTCCTGGACCGCCATGGAAGCAAACGACCCTGCTTACATTCTCGCTACCTCCGGCACCACCGCTCGCCCCAAACTTTGCGTCCACACGCATGGTGGCTACCCGGTCTGGATCGCCAGCATGGCTGAATGGGTTTTCGATCTGCAGCCGGAGGATGTCTGGTGGGCGACCTCCGACATCGGCTGGGTTGTCGGGCACTCCTACATCGTCTACGGACCGCTGCTGGCAGGAGCAACCACCATCGCCTTCGAAGGCGCGCTCGATTACCCCGATGTCAGCACGTTCTACCAAATCGTCGAAGACCACGGCGTCACTGGTATGTTCACCTCTCCGACCGCGATCCGTCTGCTCATGCGATCCGGCACTGAACCGATGGAGTCGGTCGATCTCTCCTCCCTGACCCGCGTCTTCTCCGCGGGCGAAGTGCTCAATCCGCCAGCCTGGGAGTGGTTCCAGCACGAGGTCTTCAACGATCACATTCCCGTCCTTGATCATATGTGGCAGACCGAAACCGGCGGCCCGATCGTCGGCAATCCGTACGGCATGCAAATGCTGCCGATCAAGCCCGGCTCCGCCGGCATTCCGTTGCCAGGCATTGAGGGCGTCGTGCTCTCAACCGAAGGCGATGTGCTTCCGGCCGACGAGAAGGGCATTTTCGCAATCACGCGTCCATTCCCCGGTTTGACCGCCAGGCTCTGGGGCGAACCCGAGCGCTACCAGACCGATTACTGGGGCAAGGTGCCTGGCCAACAGGTCTACTTCACCGGCGACGCCACATCCGTTGACCATGATGGTTATGTCTGGTTCTCAGGCCGCGCCGACGAAATCATCAAAATCGCCGCTCACCGAATCGGCACCATCGAGGTCGAGTCCGCCATCTTGCGTCATCCGGGCGCGGCCGAGGCCGGCGTCACCGGTCGCCCCGACGAACTCCGAGGTGAAGTCATCTCCGCGTTCGTCGTCCTCAAAGCCGGATACGAACCAGGCGACAACCTCAAGACTGAAATCTTGCAGACCATTCGCGCAGAGCTCGGACCCATCGCCGTGATCGGCGAGCTCAACTTCGTCGACGCCCTACCGAAGACTCGCTCTGGCAAGATCATGCGACGAGTCCTCAAGGCAGTCACGCTCGATACTGATCCTGGTGATATCTCAACGATTGAGGACGAAGGGTCGGTCGAAGATGCTCGCTCCGCCTGGGAAGAGATGAAGTCGAGCATTCGCTAGCCGTTCTGGACAGCCGTAGTGGCATCACCCATCAGACCTGGTTCGCTGGCGACTCTACTCAGCCAGCTCAGGGCCGGACGCTCCGACGAACTGCTCGAGCGCTGGGAACAGCGCGGCAACCTGCCACTGCTGCTGCTCGCCGCCGCGATGCTGCCGCTGCTCGTACTGCCGCTGTTCAGCGAAGTCGACGCCGCGATCGACCAGATATTCAACTACGCCGAATGGGGTATCTGGACCATCTTCGCTGCCGATCTTGCGGTCCGACTCTGGCTGGCCGAAAACCGACGCGCCTTCCTCAGACGCAACTGGATCGACGTGATTACCGTCGCTATCCCCTTCCTGCGCCTTCTGAGACTCTTGCGAGCCGTGGTGTACGTCGCGCGGATTTGGGCGCTGCTGGATCGTCGAGGAGTCCGCGGTACGGTGATCCTCGCGCTGACGATTCTGTTCGGCGCGACCGCCGCCATCTGGGCTGCCGAGAACGGCGCCGGCAGCGAGGTCCAGAGCTGGGACTCCGCGCTCTGGTGGACGCTCCATACCATGGCCACCGGCGACGGCGTCAAGGAAGCCAACACCGTTTTCGGTCGAATCGTTGGCGCGATTGTTACGCTGCTTGGATTCGCGCTGCTCGGTATGGTCACGGCAACGATCGCCGCCTGGTTCGTCGAACAAGACCAGGACGTGGAGCAGGAACAGATTCTGGCAGAGTTGAAGACGCTGCAGGCGGAGGTCACCGCGCTGCGCGAAGAACTCGCCAACGGTAGTCGTCCGCGCGTTTGACGCCATGATTGCCAGGAGCAACATGGTGACTGATGTCACGAGCCGCGCCGCGCGCCATTAGAAGGGGCGGCCGATTTCCTCGCCGATCTTGCGCAGCCGCTCGACACGTTGTTCCGTCGGTGGATGCGTCGAGAAGAAGCGCCCGGCGCCGCCCGCCAACGGATTCACGATGAACATGTGGTTGGCCGCCTCTGCCGTCTTCATCTCTTCGGCTGCGTAGCGCGACTCCGGCGTCTTCACGCCCGCTTCCAACTTCATCAACCCGTATGCCAGCGCCTGCGGGTCGCCGCAACGACGCGCGCCCGTCTCGTCCGCTTTCAGCTCTCGCTGACGACTCACAGCCATCTGGATCAACATCGCGATGAACGGCGCAATGATCGCCACGATCAGCGCGCCCGCCAGGTGTCCCGCCCCGCCACCGCCGTCGTCGTCGGATTGACTGCCAAGGCCGCCGAACATGAAGCCCATAAACAGCGCGAACTGCGCCAACATTCCGATGAACGAAATGACCATCGCCATCGACGCCACAATCGTCGACCACAGCGTGTCGCGATTGGTCACGTGGGCCAGCTCGTGCGCCATTACCCCGGCCAGCTCGCGCTGCGTCAACAGGCTCATGATGCCGGTCGTGGCCGCGACTGCTGAGTGATTGGGATGGCGACCCGTGGCGAACGCGTTCGGTATCGGCGTCTCAATCACATAAACCGACGGCGTATGCCGAGGACAATCACCCGCTCGACAGTGTCCGCTGCAACGCGCCTCCAGATGCTCCAACGTGAACTGTTCCAGCATGTCCTTGCGGAACGGCATCTTCGCCTGACATGCCGCCAGCTCCACAATCCGATACAGCTCTGGTGCCTCCTGAGCCGTCACCAGCTGACCGCCCATCAACTTGGGCACCATCGAATGAGAGTTGAAATAGCTGTAGAAATTGATGCCGAGCGCGATCACTCCCATGATGATCAAGCCCCACACACCGGCAATCGCCAAGCCGACCACCATCAGTAGGCCCGCCATCAGCACGACAAGAAACAGAGTCCGCAATCCGTACATCTTTCGCTCACTTTCTTGCAGAGCGTGCGGCAGACACAAAGAGATCGTACCATCGCAGACAAGAGAACAGATCAGCCGCCGACACAACCGTCAGGACGGCAGGGAGCCCACCATGCCGATCCACGATTACGCCTGCCGCGCCTGCGGAGCCGAATGGGAACACTTCAGCCGCAAGATCGACGCTCCGACGCCGGCCTGTGAGGCCTGCGAGTCCAATGATCAGGTTGAACGATTGATCGCCCGCTCGGCCTTCATCAAGGACGAGAACACGAAGATGAGCGAAATGCATCCCAAATACGCCAAGATGGTCGACGCGGCCTGGGAAAAGGCGTCACGCAACGATCCGCTCAGCCGCACACGCTTCGCGCCGCTCGTTGACTCAGGCAAACGAGTTCAGGACATGACCTAACCGGATGTCCTGCCCGCCTGCAACAACAGGCGGGGGAGCCGTTGAAGGCTGAGCGGTTCCCCGCTTGACTTCACTACTCAGTTGGCGCCGGCTCGAACACCGCTCCCGCTTCCACGCCATTCGCCACTGCCCACTCGTGAGCTGGTTGGCGATTGCGACCAACCGCAAGCGTGCTGACTCGAATCGACTCCCCGTCACCGCAAACGATCGTCATGCCGTCGCCATCGATAGACACGACCTCTCCTGCCGCGCCCCCACTGTGATCCGACCGCGTCGACCCAAGCAGCGTCACACGTTCGCCGCCGACTTCGCTCCACGCGCCCGGCGCGCGATCAGATCCGCGAATGAAGTTATGTACCGCCTGCGCACCCTCTGACCAGTCGATACGGGCGATATCCCCCTCCCAGGGGCCCTCATAGGTCATGTCATCTTCGTTCTGAATGTGACGCGGAGCCTGCCCGGCGTCAACCAAACGCACCGCCTCCGCCATCGCTTCCACGCCCAACGGGAACAGGTGCTCGCGATACACCTCGTTGATCGTCGCGTCCGGGCCGATCGGACACGATCTCTGCAGCAGGATCGGTCCGGTGTCCAACCCCTCATCAACCCAGAAGATCGTAGCGCCCGTCATCGTGTCGCCCTGCAGAATGGCGTGATTGATCGCAGAACGTCCGCGATGCTTCGGCAGAATCGATGGATGGTACTGAATCGTCTTCTGAGGCGGAAACTCCAGCACCCGAGTCGGGATGATCTGCGTCACGAACGCCATCACATTGAGCTCTGGCCGGGTCGCTTCATACTCTGACACCACCTCTTCATCCACGACACCGCGTCGTTGCCAGCGACGCGGCTGCACCAACGTAATGCCGCCATCACGCGCCGCTTGCGCCAGCGGATCGGGGCGTCCGCCCTCGCGCTCGGGCGGCGTAAACACGCCCACGATTTCATGGCCGTCAGCCACCAACTGCTCGAAAATCGCCGCGCCAAACGGCGCCTGTCCAATCAACGCGATTCGCATGTCCAGTCCTCTCTCAGCTATCGATTCTCAGCTTCCGATGCCCAGCCGCGCTGTCGACTCGTTGCGCCAGACGCGTGGCTGCTTGCTCGCGATAATGTCGTCAAACGTCGTGATTGAGATAGTCTCCAGGACCACCTTGATCAACGCTGCCGGCCGAATGTCCGGTCCAAAGAAGTCGCCCACTTCATACGGGAAGTGCGGGGCAACCGCCTCGATCGCCTGCGAGTCCCTGATCACCTCAGCGCGCCCAGCCAGATTCAGGTGGCGGAAATCCAAGGTCCAATGCAACAGCTCAACGAACCCGTTCTGTAGAATCTGCCGTGTCTTTGGCGACTCAGCAGCCGTCAGCACGTATGCCTCCAGCCCGACGTACGCCGGCGTCACCGGTCGGACATGCGGCTGCTGTCCGCGCGTGGTCGCGAGCAATGCGATCGGCTGACTGGCGATGATCTCCAACGCCTCTGGCCAGAATGCCGGCTGATTCGCTGTCGAGGCCATCGACTCAACTCCATCTTCCGATCGAAGGTCGCCGACCGTTCACGTTCACCTCTGCAGAATAAAGCTACTTCAACGCTTGAGGATCGTTCGGATCCACTTCCCGAATCTCGCCATCGCGCATCAGAAACAGGCGCCTCGCTCTTCTGGCGATCTCGAGGTTGTGTGTGACCATCACGATCGTCTGTCCCGCTCGGTTCAAATCCTCCAACAGTCGAACGATCTCCATACCAGTCTGCGAGTCCAGATTGCCCGTCGGCTCATCGGCCAGAATCACGTCGGGCGTATTCGCCAGCGCTCTCGCGATGGCCACTCGCTGACGCTCTCCGCCAGACAGTTCCAGCGGACGATGCTCAAGTCGTTTGCCCAGCCCCACCGCATCCAGCAGCGACTCGGCGCGTTTGCGCCGCTTGCGACGCGGGCAGCCGGCCAGCGCCAGCGCGATCTCCACGTTCTGTCGCGCTGTCAACATCTGCAACAGGTTGAAGGCCTGAAAGACGAATCCGAGGCTGCGCAGCCGGAGCGCTGCTCGCTGCTCGCGGCCGAGCCGTTGCACGGGCTGATCGCGAACTCGGACCTCACCGCCCGTCGGCGTGTCAACCAGCCCCAACAACTGCAGCAACGTCGACTTGCCCGACCCTGATGGTCCTGCGATCGCAATGAAATCGCCCTCGTGAATGTCCAGGTCGAACGGCCGCAGCGCCCGGATCGTCTGTTGGCCGAGCCGATAGACCCGTTCCAGGTTCCGCACCGACAGCAGCGACGGCGACTCGCTTGGAACAGGGACTGGCGACTCACTCATATCGCAGCGCGATGATCGGATCGACCTGTACCGCTCGCCATGCTGGCATCAGCGCCGCCAACATCGAGCACAGACTGAGAATGCCCGCGGCGCCGTATTCAATCTGACCCGATCTCAATCCCGCGGCATCCGGCCCCAATGCTTGCCGAATCACTACTCGCGACATCGGCACTCCAACCATCGAGCCCGCCATCGCGAAACCCGCTGACTCAGACAGGATCAGCGACAGCAGCGACCGTCTCGGCGCGCCAATCGCACGCAACGTACCCAGCTCCCGAGTCCGTTCCAGAACCGAGACAAACATCACAATCGCGATCAACAACGCAGCGACCGAGACTGAAGTCCAACGCACGACGTTGAACAACTGATTGACGCGGTCAAGCAATTGACGCGCATTCTCGGCCAGCTGACGATCCGAGATCACCATCAGATCAGCATGCGCTTCCTCAATCGACATCTGCAACGGCTCGATCTCAGACGCTCGCCGCGGCGACAGCAGCATGGCCGAAATCGAGTCAGGCGAGTTCTGCAACGCCTGCGCCTCGGCTAACGGCACCAGCACCGCGGAGCGAAGCAGCTGATTCGTCTCCGGTTCAATGATGCCGCGCACTTCGAATGCGGCGCCGCGAATTGCCACCCGACTGCCGACCGCAGTCAGCGCAATGGGTCCGACTGGTGATGGCACCTCGATCGTCTCGGAGGCGGAGGCGGCAAAGTGCCGTGCAGCGAGCACGCCCAGGATCACCGGCGGCAGCGAGCCTGGAGCGTCAATCTCACCGAACTCAACTCGTCCCGCAATCGGCGCCGCGCCCGCAAGAAAGACATGCTCCTTGCCCGCTTCAATCCCAACCAGTAACGCCTCCGGCGGCGCCGTCGGATACGGCGGCGGCGCCAACGCCGCGAACGAAACCATCGTCGACCGCTCCTCGTCGATCCCACGACGCGCCATAACCTGTCGCGCCTCCGACATGCTGATCGCTGACGAGATCGGCGGCCATTCAATGCCAGACATCCCCGTCAAGCCGCGTGACTGTACGAACAACACGCCTGTGAACCGCTGTACCTGCAAATCCAGATCATCGGTGATGAATCGCATCACCGTCGTGACCACGATGTACAGATTGACGCAGACGCCGAATCCCAACACCGTCAGCGCGCTACGCAACTTCTTCGTCAACAACTGCTGTAGGGCCAGCGTCAGCACACGCGCTCCAGTCGCTTCGTAAGCGTTCTGCTAGATGGTATCGCCAACACAGGCACGCAAAAGCCCGCGGCAAGTATCGCCGCGGGCTAGTGTGTTCAGCGCAGAGCGTGAAGCTTAGCGCTGCTGTCGCACGAATCGCCTGGCGCCCAGTCCAGCGACCGCCACGCCAAGCACGGCCAGGATGCCGAACATGGTCGTGCTGCCAGCGTTACCGCTATCGGCGAGTCCGCCGCTACCGGCGTATGGCATCTTGTCATCCGCCATCGCGTCATCGCCGGTCATGCCTTCAACCGCCATCGCGTCGCCAACCGACTCGATCACGAGACTGGCTTGCACGCCAACATACTGGTCGCTCGCCGAAATTGGGTCCGCTGTGGCTTCACCGTTGTCGATGTTTTCCTCGCCACGCGACGGATCAGGCTGTCCGCCATCGAATCCGCTGCCCGGCTCGGTGTTCGCTTCCGTGCCCGCGTCGTACGCCATCAGATCCACTTCAACGCGCTCGAGCGGGAGATGCGTCTCCGGATTCCAGATGCCGACCGATTGCGCGCCCACGAATGTGTCGTTAGAGGCCACGAGCATGTGTGCCGAGGACAGCTTGCAGCCGAACTCAAACGTCACTTCAATCGAGACTGAGTCGCCAGGTCCCACTTCTCCGATGGTGTAACGCTCCTGAATGAAGTCAGCCTCACCCATCATGCTGTCGGTTGTTTCGATGCCGGCCGCCGGACCAGGATCACCGATCTCCGCGATCGCTTCGATCGCAGCGCTCGCCAGCGAGCCCTCTGCCCAGAGCGCGCCGTCGGTGCAGTGGCCAACCAGCACGCCGCCAGATATCGGCGTTGGCGGGTCGCTCATGTTCGTAATGGTGACTTTGAATACCGTGGGTGGCATCGCATTCGCTGTGTCCGTCACGCCCAACAAGGAGGCCCCAACCAAGCCGACCACAGCCGCAAGCCCTGTAACCAGTACCGCACGAATCCCTTGCATTTCTCGCCTTTCTGCTAGAGTCCAGCGTCAAATTTGCTGGCCTATGCAGCCTATCCGCCTGAGGCGTATCTGCAAGCAGCGGCTATTCCTCCGTCCGAATCAGCTGCCAACAAAGATGCCGCCGTCCGGATGCAGAATCTGCCCCGTGATATAGCTCGACTGATCGCTCAACAGAAACAGCGCCGCCTCCGCGATGTCCGCAGGCTCTCCAAGCCGACTCAACGGAATGCTCTCAATTCGCCGCTGTCGGCGTTCCTCGTCAGACGTCACCGCCAACGTCATCGGCGTATCAATCAGACCCGGCGCCACCGTGTTGACACGGATCTCGTTTGGCGCCAGCTCCAGCGCCAGGCAACGCGTCATCATCCAGACTCCCGCCTTCGAGACACAGTAATCGGCCATACCGCGGATCGGCGCCTTGGCGGCGCCAGATGAAATGTTGACGATCGAACCGCCATCGCCCTGCGCGATCATGACCCGCGCGACAGCTCGATTGGTCAGCATCACACCCGTCAGATTGACCGCCAGCACCTTCTCCCAGTACTCAACCGGTTTGTGAATCACATATCGTTGAGCGCCGCCGAGCAGCGGTTCACCCTCCGTCACTTCGCCCGATACGTAGCCGGCATGAGAAATCCCTGCGGCGGCGATGCACAGGTCGAGTCTGCCGAAGTGATCGAGCGCCGCCTGAGCCATCGCATTGCAGTCCGACTCCTTCGTCACATCTGCCCCGACGTATACGGCGCGGCCGCCCTCCGCCTCCGCCAACGACGCGGTTTCAGCGCCGCGTTCATCGTCAGGCAAGCCGACGACCACAACCGACGCGCCTTCGCGAACCAGTCGAATCGATGCCTCGCGTCCCATGCCCGATGCGCCGCCGGTCACTAAGGCGACCTTGCCGCCAAATCGGTTCAACGATGTCTCAGGTGGCAACGGCATATCGCTCTCCTCGCTGTGTCCAGTGTCGATCTCGCTTGAGGCGCTAACCAGTGAAGATTCCACCGTCCGGGTGCAGAATCTGGCCGGTGACATAGCCCGCCTGGTCGCTGAGCAGGTAGAGACACGCCTCGGCGATGTCGCCTGCCTCTCCCAAGCGACCCAGCGGAACGTATCGTTCGAAAGCCGCACGCCGCTGCTCGTCCTGCGACAACCCCAGGGCCATCGGCGTATCAATCACGCCCGGCGCGACCGTGTTCACTCGAATGGTGTGCGGGGCCAGCTCCAACGCGAGCACGCGGGTGAGCATCCAGACGCCGGCCTTTGACACCGAATAGTCGGCCGAACCAACCATCGGAATCTTCGCCGCGCCCGACGAAATGTTGACGATCGCGCCGCCGTCGCCCTGCGTCATCATGTGTCGCGCGACAGCTCGATTGGTCAGCATCACACCCGTCAGATTGACCGACAGTACTTTCTCCCAGTACTCGATCGGCTTGTTGATGATGTGACCGTTGCGATTGCCAGGCGACGGATCGTCGTCGGAGACTTCGCCCGAGACGTATTGCGCATGCAAGATCCCAGCCGCGGCGATGCACAGGTCGATTCGACCGAACGCATCCACGGCCGCCTGAGCGGCGGCGTCGCATTCGGCTTCGCGCGAGACGTCCGCGCCGACATAGATCGCCTGCCGGCCCGCATCATTGATGCGAGCGACCAGGTCCGGGCCTCTCTGATCACTGGGTAATCCAACGACGGCCACCGCAGCGCCTTCGTTGGCCAGTCGAATCGACGACTCAGCGCCCATGCCCGACGCGCCGCCAGTGACCAGCGCCGCCTTGCCTTGGAACCGGCCCTCGAATCGGCCCTGTAATCGGGCCATTCCGCTTTCAGCCATCGTCGCGGTCCGTTTCTAGACGCCGTTGACCTCCTGCGGATACCGCCATGGCGAGTCCGGCTGCTCGGCGTCTTCATCCAACGTCCAGTGTGGCAGCGATAGCCCCTCGGCCACATCTGCGAACACGATCCGCATGCGCGAGCCGATCCCAACCTGTTTCACCAGATCGGGGCCGGCGAAGGTTCCGTCCGCGTCAACCAGGTTGCCGACAACCCGCAACGCTTCATGCTCGGTCGGCGCACCCGATTGCGTGTCGAGTTCGACGAGCAGAATCATGTACGGCGCGCGCTCGCGAAACGCCGGTTGAATCGCGTGATGAACCTCGCCATACGAATGCACCGTGCCGCGAGCATCAACCGGTACCCAATTGAACTCGCGTCCCGAGCACCACGGGCAAGCGGTGCCCGGCGGATAGCGAATCAGCCCGCAATCATCGTTCGCGCATTGCTGCAAATGGAAATCGTGCTCGGCGCAGTGCTGGAAATACTCCAGATTCTCGTTATCCAGGTCGAGGACCGTCAGCGTCATCCCGAGATATTCGCCCTGTGGCATCGTTGACTCCGTTTCTAACCGTTCATGCAAACCGATCTGCCAGTGCGGCGTCGCGCGGCCTAGCCTTTGCGCATGATCAGCGAGGATCCAGTACCAGGCATCGCCCAACCAAGGTTTTGCGTGATCTCGACATCCGGCACCTGCCGGCAGCCGCCGCCCTGTGATGGCTCGGCGTAGTTGAACGTGTGTTGCTTGCTGCCGTTCGCATCGGTCGGACAGTAATCGTCGACCTCGCCGCGCAGCTGCCGCACGTTCTCGATGATCATGTTCATCCCATGCGTGTAGCCCTCGCAGAGGTGTCCGCCCGACGTGTTGTTCGGCCGTGCTCCGCCCAGACGCATGATCCCCGACGACACATAATCGCCGCCTTCGCCCTTTTCGCAGAAGCCGTAGTCCTCAAGCTGCAGCATTGAAGTGAAGGTGAACGCGTCGTAGGCGCCCGTGCACTGAATGTCCTCAGGACCCAGCCCCGCGTTGCGGTAAATCAGATCCTTGATGTAGTACCCGGCCACCGTCGAGATCGGCCCGTGCTGGAAGTGCATGTCGATCCGCGGCTTGCAGACACGCCCGGCCACTCCGAGGATGCGCGCCGGCGTATTCGCGTAGTCATACGCCTTGTCGACCGACGTCACGATCAACGCAGTCGCGTTGTCCGTCTCGACGCAGCAGTCAAGCAGGTGCAGCGGCTTGCAGATCATCCGCGAGTTGACCACATCCTCGACGGTCACCCGCTGCTTGTAATACGCCTTCGGATTGTTGGCTGCGTGCTCAGAGTGAATCACCTTGACCATCGCTACCTGCTCCGGCGTCGTCCCATAGTCATACATGTGGCGCATGAATGTGGGTGAGAAGTTCTGGCCGGCCGAAAACCAGCCGTAGGCGGCGCCGTGCAACGCGTCCCCGCCGACCGGCATTGATGCCCGCGCGCCCGTGCCGCCGATCCGCACCTGCGAGTAGCCGTTCATCGAACGGAAGACGACGACTGTCTCGCACATCCCGGCTTCGATCGCGCCAATCGCCAGGCCAATCAGAGCTTCCGACGACGATCCGCCGCCTTGCACATCCATGTAGAAGTTGAGCCGGATGCCCAGGTCGCCCGCGAGCATCGTTGATGCCGTCGAGTCGTTCCCTGAATACGACATCATCCCGTCGATCTCAGAGGCCGGAATGCCGGCGTCGTCCATCGCGTTCTTGACCGCCCAGGTACCGAGCGCGCGCGTAGTCTTCCCGGAACCGCGTGTGTACGTCGTCTCGCCAACGCCGATGATGGCGTACTTGTCGCGCAGGTACTTGCCTGCCGTCGCGTCAATGTCGGTCGTCACCTGTTGCTCCTCTCCAGGACATCGCGTCAGTCCCGCCAATACAATCAGCAACGCGGGACGTGCGCAGTCTAGAGCAGGACGACGGAGAACGCGGGAACAGACGTGAACAGGCAGCGGGATCGGCGCTCGAACCAGCCACCGCGCCCCGATGTTCAGCGTGCAGGGCCAGGGCAAGGTCTGGCAAACAGTCTGGTCCGCCCGACCCCTGTTATCTCATTTCTTGCAACCTATCCTGCTTGGTGTTCTGACAGTTCTCGTCGCGGGATGTTCACCCAACTCGCGGCACTCGATAGGGAGCCACTATGTCCAACGCGCTGACTGACGCGCAAGTTCACGAAGCCGCCGACTTTCTTGACGGCGCCACCGCCAATGGTCTGCCGCTTCCGCTAATCCCTGAATCCTGCCGCCCACAGACCGCCGCCGACGGTGGACGCATCTACTGGGAGCGCTGGTCTCGCAATCCGCAACCAGCCGTCGCCTGGAAGGCGGCTGTGATCGACGGTGACATGGTCCTGGCGCCCTTCTTTGACGGCATGGTGCTGGATTCACCAGCCTCGATTGCCGGCGACGCGTTCGTCACCTGCATCCTCGAAGCTGAAGTCGCGTTCCGTGTCGGTCGAGACTTCGCTCCGACCGAAGGCGGGCATAGCCAGGCGTCAGTGCTCGCCGCCGTCTCCAACGCGTACATCGTGATCGAGGCGCCCAACAGCCGCTTCGTTGAACCGCCTGGTATGCCCGGCATGGCCGCTGATGGCGTCGGCAATCAGGCGCTCATTATGGGACCAGAGATCGAAGACTGGCAGTCCAAAGATCTCGTTTCACTGCCCTGCCAAATCCTGATCAACGGCGAGGTCGTCGCGGAAGGCCGAGATCAGCGCCCGAACCCCATCGCGGTGCTCGTCGCCACTATCAATGAGATCAACGCCCGCGGCATGACCGTTAAGGCCGGCGAGGTCGTCACCACGGGCGCCGCCGCTATCCATGCGCCCGGTCAGGCGGGACAGGAGGTCACCATCCGCTTCCCTGAGATCGGCGACGTCAACCTCAGTCTGACTTGATCGCCTTTACCCAACCCGACCGCGTTCACCCAACCCGTTCAATCGCATCAACCTTCCAGCGTCCGTCAACGTGAACCCATTGCGTCGAAATCGTGCCTTGACCATCGTCGCCGCGAAACGTGATGTGCAGCAGATCGCCACCCTGATCGACAATCTCATACTCATCCGATCCCTCAGCCGAGTCAGGCTGCGCCTGCAACGCCAGGCCCTGAATCAGCCCGATTGGTGTGAACATTGGTAGCAGCCCCGCAATATTGTCGTCCACCAGATCCCGCGCAAACTGATCCGCCGTTTCGAGTAAGTCAGGAGATGTGACCATTTGACATTCCTTTCGGCTCTGATCGCCAGCCTACAAGCGCTCGGGATAGGCTGAGAGCGCATGACGACACCTGAACGCGGCAGAGCGGGAGATGCACGATGACCACTGTTGGAATCGGTATTGACCCTGAGTCTGCCCCACAAAAGGGGATCGCCAACGCTCCCTCCACAGAACACATCATCGAAGCCGTGGATGTTCACAAGACCTACGACGCCGTAGGACAACCCGTGCATGCCCTGCGCGGCGTCTCACTGTCCGTGTCCCGCGGCGAGATGCTATCGATCATGGGACCATCAGGTTGCGGCAAGACCACGCTGCTCAATTGCCTCTCTGGCCTCGAGACCATTGACCAGGGCGAAATCGACATCGAAGGACGCTCCATCCACGACATGCCGGACGGCGAACGCACCGACCACCGCGCCCGTCGCATGGGATTCGTCTTCCAGTTCTACAACCTGCTGCCGGTCCTCTCTGCCGTCGAGAATGTTGAACTCCCCTTGCTCCTCGCTGGCGTCGGACAAGCGGAATCGCGCGATCGCGCGATGGATGCCCTCTCCAATGTGGGACTGCGCGATTGGTCCGGACACCGTCCGGCCCAGCTTTCCGGCGGTCAGCGGCAACGCGTGACCATCGCCCGCGCGCTGGTCAATGAACCAGCCATCGTCTGGGGAGACGAGCCGACTGGCGACCTCGATTCCACCAATGCCAATCAGATCATGGAACTGCTTGAGGACCTCAACCAGCGTAATCAGCAAACCTTTGTCATCGTGACGCACGACGACGGTATTGGCGCGCGCGCCAACCGCACCATCCACATGCGCGACGGCGAGATCGAGGGCGAGACGATCCATCGGGCCTGACGCGCGAGCTACTCGCAATCCGTGAGCGTTCTCAAGGAAGCGGCACAGCATGGATGAGATCTTTGGACTGCCCACCATCCAATTGATGTGGATCGTGGTCGCGATCGCCGGCGTGGCCGCCGCAGTGATCGCTGTCATCTTCATCCGCAGACCCATTCTCGTCCGCATGGGCCTGCGCAATATCCCCCGACGACGCGCCCAATCCGTGCTCGTCACCATGGGCCTGACCCTCGCCACGATCATCGTCACCGTCGCCTTCTCCACCGGCGACTCGCTCAACAGCTCAATCCGGAGCCTCGCGCTCGACGGCCTGCAACGTATTGATCATCTGATCACTGTTGAAGAGAGCGGCGACGACGATGACGCGATCCCCGACCAGGTGCTGACTGATCTGCGGAACGGGTTTGCCAACGACGATCGTGTTGAGGCGGTCTTCGGCTTCCGCAGCGAAGTTGTTCCGATTGATCATCCTGAGACCGGCCAGGTCGAGCCGCTGTTCTTCCTCGTTGGCGTTGATGCGCAAGAAATGGACCAGATTGGGGACGCCATCCTCGACCAGGATGGTGACGCGCTCAGGCTCAGTTCGCTGTCGGAAGACGAGCTCATCATCAACCAGCAAGCAGCGCGCGACCTTGACGCTGTACCAGGCGATGTCCTACGCCTGTTCGCCGGCGGCGCGCTGCATCGCTTCACCATCGCCGCTATCGCTCGCGACGCCGTTTTGTCTGGACAGATAATCGATCTTTCGGCTGGCGGCGTGATCGGCCTTGATACATACGAGCAATTGCTCGGACCGATTTTAGCGCCGCCCGGCGAGTGGGCAGCGCTCGCCGTCGTCGCCGCCGGCGGACCCGAAGGTGCGCTCAACGTATCCGAGTCGCTCGACGCCGACATTCAGTCACTGCTCAAGTCGCTGGAAGAATCTCAACCCGCTCTCTACCAGGTCAACAATCTCAGCCGCTTCGGCTCCAATCCAATCAAGTCCGACATTGTCGATCTGGCGGAACTGGCTGCGAGCGCCTTGGTCCTGCTGTTCCTGTTCATGGGCTCGTTCTCAGTCGCCGCCGGCATCCTCCTCATCTTCCTGATTTTCGCCATGCTCGCCGAAGAGCGAAAGCCCGAGATGGGCATCGCCCGAGCCGTCGGGATGCAACGCAACGACCTCATCCAGATGTTCATCTCTGAGGGCATGGTCTACAACCTCGGCGCCGCGATCGTTGGAGTCGTCCTCGGCATCCTCTTCGCCATCGCCATGATCTTTCTGCTCAACCGCGGTTTCGAGAGCCTCGGCTTCCAGTTCACCTGGACCATCACCCTGAAGAGCATCGTGATCTCTGCCGGCATCGGCGTCGTCATCACCTTCATTACGGTCGTCTTTTCGAGCTTCCGCGCCGCGCGGCTCAACATCGTGGCAGCGATCCGGGATATCCCGGAGTCTCAGTACGAGCAGGTTCACCCGCTCACCCCGTGGCGAGTGTTCCGCAACGTCATCGGTCTGTTCACCACCGCAATCGGCCTCGCGCTCGTGGTGACCACGCCGCTCACGCTGATTCTCGGCGCCCCGGTCGCGATCGCGCTCTATGCGATCGGCAGCCCGCGAGCTCGTCGTGCGATACCGTGGGTGCTCCTGCTGGGCTGGCGCGTCTTGCGTTGGAATCCGCAATGGTGGTCGCTGTTCGTGGTCGGCGGACTGCTCCTGCTCGATCGGGGACTCGGCTCCGAGAGCTTCTTCCTCTACATGGCCGGCGTCTCTCTCGTCCCCTTGGGTGTCGTCATGGGACTCAACAAACTACGCATCTCCGGCCGTCGCATCCCCTCACGCCTCCTCTACACGTTGGGCGCCGCCTTCGTCCTCTTCCTCTGGTTCGCCCCCAACGACTGGCACGAGAGGGCCTTTAGCTCGAACCTCGACGGCGGACCAGAGCTGTTCGTCCTCGCCGGCGCCATGCTGACGGCGTCAGGCACCATGATGCTCGTCTTCAATCTCGACCTCATCGTCGGCATCCTGCGACTGACCGGTCGCCGCGCCGGACGCCTCGCGCCCGTTCTGCGGATTGCCGCCTCCTATCCCGCTGCCGCGCGATATCGGACCGGCATGACGATCGCCATGATCACATTGATCAGCTTCGCCCTGGTCAACTTCGCCACCATCAACGCTTCGTTTAACCGAGCCTTCAGCAGCGCCGACTCCACCGGCGGCTTCGAGGTGCTCGCCTTCAATACCGACGTCAGCAGCGTGCCTGATGTGCGCTCAGCTCTCGAATCAGCGGGCGCTGATGATCTCTTGGCGGATATCGAGTTCGCCGGCCGAGTCGAAGTGGGACCGCTGCGCGGCACCCGCGCACTCACCGTCGAAACCGAAGCCTGGAACACGATCGAAGAGCGTTTGGCGCTTGATGCGAACGGCGACGCTCAAGCGATCAAAACCGATCCTGCCTCTGTCCCGCCAGACGAACGCGAAGCAGTCGTCGTCGGCGGCGCCGATCTCGAGTTCCTGCAGGGCCAGGAAATCAGGCTGCAGGCCATCTCGCTCCGATACGAAGACGAGCAGGCTGTCTGGGATGCCGTGAGCGAAGGACAACCGGTCGCGCTCGCAACGATTGACGCCATCTCTGGACAGTTCGGTTTCGCCGGCAGCGAGATTGATGCTTGGGGAGCCCCCGATTCAATCAGCGACGAAGCTACCCGCCTACCTCGCATCCTGGTCGAACTCGGACTCGGCGACAACAAGACACAGGTTGAGATCATCGCCATCCTGGAGCGCGTGACCGGAACTTTCCTCGATCTCGACGGAGAAGAAGGCAACCTTCCCACGCTGCTCTTGCCGCTCGATCTTGCCCAAGAACTCCTGCCCGCCACATCAGAGACCCGTCACTACATCTCAATCGCCGATGGCGCCGACTCGCTTGACGTCGCACAAGGCCTCGAACGAGAGCTGCGTCTCTACTCAGTCGATATCCGGGGCGAGTTGGAGCAGCAAAGCCGCACCACATCGTCAATCCTCGACCTCTTCCAGGCCTTTATCGGCATCGGACTCCTGGCCGGGCTGGCCGCTCTGGGCGTCATCGCGCTTCGCGCGGTGGTCGAGCGTCGCCAACAGATCGGCGTGCTGCGCGCGATCGGCTTCCAGTCCCGACTGGTCGGTTACGAGCTCATGCTGGAGATGGCATTCATCGCCGTGCTCGGCCTCGGTCTCGGTACCGCGCTGGCGCTCGGACTCGCTTGGCGCCTCTTCGCAGAGGGCACCTTCGGCGAAGTGTCGATGTACATCCCGCTCAGCACCGTCCTGCCGATCCTCTTTGGATCGCTACTGGCATCCCTGATTCTGACCTACTTCCCGGCCCGACAGGCCACGCGAACCACCATCGCCGAAGCCCTGCGATACGAGTGACGAGATGACCGACGCCAATCAGGCCAACCCAATCGATCTGCTGCGCAGCCTCGCCTTCGGCTACGACCATGATCTGCCGTTCCAGGCAACGACATCGCCAGCCGGTCAAGGAACCCAGATCACGATCGAACGATTCGAGATCTCTTCGCGCTACGACGAACGCGTTTCTGGCCTGCTCATCCTCCCCGACGACTTGGATCAACCGCGCCCGTTGGTTCTGGTCGGACATCCTGGCACGCTGGACAAGTCAAGTGATTATGTCCTCTGGCCGGCCGAACAGTGGGTCCAGCGCGGCGCGATCTGCGCCACCATCGATCAAGCCGGACACGGCGAACGCGCCCAACGACCTGTCACCATGGAAGACTTCCAGCGTTGGCCCATGCGACGCCTCGATCAGTCACTGCAGACCGTCGTCGACTGGATGCGCACGCTGGACTACCTCTCGCAGCGGCCAGAAATCGACGCCGATCGCGTCGCATTCGTCGGATTCTCCATGGGCGGCATGCGTGGAGCGCCCTTCGTCGGCCTTGATGCCCGCGTCAAGAGCGCATCCTTCTGCATCTCCGGCGCCAGCACGTTCAGTGGCCGCGAAGACGCCGCCGGACAGCTCAGCCAGCAGCTCACCGATCCTGGCGCCTACGCGTCACTCATGGCCGGGCGCCATATCCAGATCGTTGCCGGCGAACACGATGATCTGGTCACACCAGAAGCGACCAGGCGCTTCTTCAATCAACTCGCTGATCCCAAAGAGATCGTCTGGCTTCCTTGCGGACATTGGGACTTCATGCCGCAAGGCATCGCGCCGGTCGGACCGTTCCTGGAGCGCACGCTCGGCTTCGGCAGCTAACACGAGGTCTGAAAAACAGGACACGGCACTCGCTGCGCCGACGAGAGCGCTCGCCTAGCTGAGCACGCCCGCAGCCGTGAGCTCCGCGACCTCATCCGCTGAGTAGCCCAACCGCTCCGTCGCGACCTCGAACGTGTGCTCGCCGAACAGCGGCGCCGGCGCGGACAGGCCGCCCGGAGTCTCATGCAGCTTCACAATCGGACCGTCATACAACGAGATTCCCGTTTCAGGATGGTCAAGATAGGCATAGAAGCCGCGCTCCGCCAGATGTTCCTCGTGCTCGCACATATCCTCAGCGTCGTGCACGACCGACGCCGCAACCCCGGCTGACTGCAACCGTTCCGCCAGGTCAGACGCCTCAGAGGTCGCCGTCCAGTCAGAGATCATCGCGTTCAGCTCGTCCTCATGGCGTCGGCGGCTCAACAGCGTGCCGAATCGTTCGTCGGCTGGGAACGATGCGGCTTCGGCTGTAGTGCAGAGCGCATCCCATTGGACGTCATCCGAGATCGCAATCGCAATCCAGCGTTCGCGACCATTCGCGTCGTCCCGACAGCGATAGATGCCGTGCGGACACTGCCAACTCGATCGATTCCCGCGACGTATCTGATTGACGCCATTCGCCGTGTAGTCCAGCAAAGCCGGACCCATCGTGGCCGCCACAGACTCAATCTGCGCCAATTCGACTCGTTGGCCCTGCCCGGTCCGCCGCCGATGACGCAGCGCCGCCAGGATCGCGACGACCGTGTGGCCAGGATTGACCACGTAGTCGGGATAGTTGGTACCCACTCCTACGGGGCGCCGCTCCGGCTCGCCAGACAGATGCGAGATGCCCGTTGTCGGCGTCAGCACAGCGCCGAACCCGAGAAAGTCGCGATGCGGTCCCCACAAACCCTGCATCGGCTGATAAGCGGCAATGATGTCAGGCTTGATCTCACAGAGATCCTCATACGTCAATCCCCAGCGTGAGATCACCCGAGGCGTCAGATTTGAGAGGAAGATGTCTGAAGAGGCGATCAATCGCATCGCCACTTCTCGCGCGCCTTCCGCCGACATGTTGAGCAACAGCGATCGCTTGCCAGCGTTGAAGTTGTTGAAGTAGGCGCAGACGTTATAGCCAGACTTGCCAGGTTTCTGCGGCTGGCCCAAACGCAACCCGTCCACCCGCGCTTCCGATTCCACGCGAACCACATCAGCGCCAAAGTCGGCCAGCGTCCGTCCCGCGATCGGTCCTGCGCCAAACCAGGAGAAGTCGGCGACTCGCACGCCGGCGAGCGGTTGCGAGTTTGTCGAATCGGTCATATGGCTCCCTCTCCGGCAAACGTGATCAGGTCCTCCGCCGAGATGCCGACTTCGTCCACCCAGATCGCCTGATGATGTTCACCGATCATCGGCGCCGGTCGGTCGATGGCGGCGGGAGTCTCAGAGAGTCGATAAGGCGGTCCCGGCAGCCGAAGATGCGCCGGCTCAGCGCCCAGGGTTGTGGGCTGATCCAGCTCCAGCCACCATTCGCGCGCCGCCAGATGCTGGCTGTTGCCGATATCCGCCGGCGTCGCCACCTGTCCGATCAACAGCCGTCGGCCCTGACCTTGCTCGTACAGCTCCAGCGAGGTCTTGCCTGCATAGAACTTGCTCAGTACTGCTTGCGCGCGCTCGAGAATCGGAGCCAGCTTGGCCAGTTCTTCCTCGATCAGAAAGATGCGCAAGTTGAAATTGTCGAACGTCTCGGCATACTTCGGGTCGGTCAGATCCTCGGCCTGGCCTTCCTCTTCCATCCATCGGATCAGCTCAGACCAGGGCGCGCCGAAGCCCGGAATCCCCACCATCGAGTAGATGTATCCGTCCCGCGTCTGATACGTCCCAATGCCAGGGATACGGTGCTGCTCGCCGATCCGTTCGCGAGATGTGCCCTGAAAGTCCCACTGCAAATGCGCCGTCTCCTGACAGATCGACATCGCTTCCTGGATCGACGTCTCGACGCGCTGACCGCTTCCCGTTGCCTCTGCTTGCAGCAGCGCGAGCATCGCGCCTTGCGCTGCCGATATCCCCGCCGCGATGTACGCCTGATTTCCGCCGATCCGCATCGGCGATCCGTCCGGATAGCCCGCCAAAGTTGCGATCCCCGATGCCGCTTGCGCAATCAGATCCGTGACCTGCCAGCCTGACTTTGGCCCGTCCAGTCCAAAGCCGGTAATCGATACCCAGACCAGCGCGGGTTGATCGGCCAGCAATCGGTCTACGTCCAGCCCGACTGCTTCATGGTGGCCGCGCTCAGCCGCCGTCCAGGACTCCAACACGATGTCAGCCGTCTTCACCAGTTCTGTGAACAGCCAGCGGCCGTCATGCTGTTCGAGATCGACAGTGACCGAGCGTTTGCCGGCGTTGAAGTACCAGAAGCGCAGCGACGTCTCGCGCCCGGCCCGACCTTGCCAGAACGGAGCTCGTCCCCGCGATGGATCGCCGCCCGGCGGCTCCACTTTGATCACGTCAGCGCCCAGGTCAGACAACAGCTTCCCGGCGTACCATCCCATTTCACTGGTCAGGTCGAGAATCCGAACACCATCAAGAGCTGCTGGAGGCATGACTACGAGCTTACCGTCTCTCCGCGCGATTCCCGTTCTGCAGTGGCGTCTCGGAAGCGCAGCGTGTCGCTTCCACTATGCCTCAATCGCGACCTTCACATTCGCCGGCAGACGCGACGTGAACACTTCAACCGCCTCGCGCACCATCTCTTCCAATACTTCAGCCGCGGGACGCAGCTCCTGCAGCAGTCCTGAGATTTGGCCGGCGGCGTTCATCAGCAAGTCTTCGCGCTCGCCCTGCTTGGCCGCCTCGGCGATGTCTGCGATCAACAGGCCCTGCAAACCCATCGGCAACGCCTGCGTTCCAGAGTCCTCCCAGGCTTCAATCAGCTCGTTCGTGATATTGCGCATCGTCTTGCCCGAGTAAAGCCGCGTGACGCGAGTGTCCTCATCGTTGGCGGCGAGAATGCGCCGCTTGCGATACTCATCCAGGTTGGCCTCCAGCGTTGGGATGAAGACGGTGCCGCACCACACGCCGACGCAACCCATCGCGAGTGCCGCCGCCAGGCCGCGGCCATCGCCGATTCCGCCGGCTGCAATCACCGGCTTCGGTGAGACGGCGTCCAGCACCTGCGGCAACAGCGCCATCGTGCCAATCCGACCGGTATGGCCGCCAGCTTCGTGACCCTGCGCCACCACCATGTCCGCATTCCCATCCGAGACGCGGCGAGCATTCTTGACGTTGCCGACCAGCGATATCACCTTGCCGCCCGACTCGTGAACCTGATCGACGTATGGCGCCGGGTTTCCGAGTCCGGTTGCCAGCACCGGCACCTGCATGCCAGTGATCGTGTCCACCTGATCCTGCGGCGTGAATCGCGGTGTGCGGACATCGGCTCGCGCCGCCTGCACATCCGGCAGCGACAGATTGCTCCGAATCTCCCCGATCGCGTCCTTATGCTCTGGCGGCAATAGGTCTCGCGGATCCTGCGGTCGTTGCCGACCGCTCGGACGCGCCGCGACATTCGAAGGCACAAGAATGTCGACGCCGAACGGGCGGTCCGTCAGGTCCTGAATCCGTCGAATCTGCGCCTCGAGTCGGTCCGGCGGAAAGCCAGCCGCCCCCAGCACGCCCAGACCGCCGGCGTTGGAGATCGCCGCGACTAACTCCGGCCCAGCCACTCCACCCTGTCCGCCGCCCACGGTCGGGCCCATACCCGCAAGCGCAATCGGGTACTCAATGTCAAGCATGTCGCACATCGTCGTGTGAAGTATCGGTCGCGTCATCAGAGAACAGCATTTCCTTGCAGCGGTTGAGTGGATGTCCGCATTGTTGACCCCAGTCGCCGCGTGGTCAATCTCGACGACACTCAATCTCGCCTCTTAGTGTCCAACCGCCACACCCCGCTCTACCATGAGCTCATGGTTGCCAAGCGGTTCGTACTCGGCCAGGCATGGAATCCCGTCGCCAACCTCGCGCGTCGCGTCGGTCAACGGCTGCGTCGGCCGCTGCTGATCCTCATCAGCGGCATCGTTCTGTTGATGCTCCTGATCGCCGTCCTGCAGTCTGGACTTGGCGTCGATTCAGATGTCACCATCACCGATAGCCAACGCCCTGAGATCGTCGGCGGCGAGTAACGAATCCTGAACACGCCTCAAGCAAACTCTGCAAACAGAATGGAGCGCCTACCGTGCCGCGACCAAGCGAAGCGTTGATGAATGAAGCTGGCGAGTGGATCGCGGAACAACTCTCTGAGGAAGGCCTCATGGTCACCAGTGGATTCGTCGATCTCGTGCTCGACATGGAATGGAGCGCCATCGAAGAAGGTGTGGCTCCCGATGCTCGTTCGCTCGTCGTCGACGCCGTCATGCACAAGATGGTCGAAGAGAACATTCAGGTTGGACCGCCGCTCGACACGCTCTCAACCGACGGCATCGACACCTCGCAAATCCGACCCGTGCCGCGACCGTTCGTTGAGCAGGTGCTGAGCTGGGAAGACGAGTTCCTCGGATTCGCCGGTATTCGCCGCGCTGATCTGGTCAGCTAGGACAGTGTTCAGTCCTACTCATGCCGTCACGATCGAACCATCCGGTTTCACGGTTGACGTACCCGACGGCGAACGCCTGATGCAAGCCGCTCGCGACGCCGGCTTCTGGTGGCCCAATCAATGCGACATGCAGTGTCGCTGCGCCGGCTGCTTCGTCACCGTGATTGACGGCGAGGAACATCTCTCTGAGATGGGACGAGCTGAGGCTGAAGCGCTACTCAACCAGCGCGGTCGGCGAGCGCTCGAGCAGCCCGTCCGACTCGCCTGTCAGCTCGGTGTGTACGGTAATGTCACCGTGCGCAAGACAGGCGTACGCGCGGGAGGATGAGGCCGCCGCATGCAAGGCATCCATGGCATTGACCTCGCGCGGCTGGAAGCCTTCGTCGAAGTGGCCATGGTCCGCTCCTTCTCGCGGGCAGCCGAGCGGCTCAACCTCACCCAACCAACCGTCTCCGCGCGCATCGCCCAGATGGAGGCGCAGCTCGGCGTCGGACTGTTCGAGCGCTTGGGGCGACGCGTCCGACTGACTGACGCCGGGCAGGCGTTGCTGCCGCATGCCCAGCGAACCTTGCAGGCCGCGCGCGACGCCGCCGAAGCCGTTCATGCCCTTCGAGCCGGCGGCGGAGGCAGCCTCGTCATCGGCACCGCCCCCACCGTCGGCACCTACGTCCTGCCCGGCCTCCTCCAGCGCTACGCCGCCGCGCAACCGAACGTCGAAATCTCAATCCGTACCGGTCGCAGCCACGAAGTCTCGCAAATGGTTCTGGACGATGAGGTGCAGATCGGCTTCGAACGCGAACTCGGCCACCCCGAGATCGACTCAGTGCCGCTCTACGAGGACGACATCGTGCTCTTCGCCAGCCAGCACCATCCGCTCGCCTCGAAAGGTCCGATTTCACCCGCCGAGATCGCGAACCAAGCCGTGATCTTCTTTGATACCGGCAGCAGTTACCACGCCATCAGCCAGACGGTCTTCCATAGCTCAGGGACCGCGCCGCGACACTCGATCGACGTCGACAGCCTGGAAATGGCGAAGCGTCTGGTCCTGCGCGGCCTGGGGCTCGCCTTCCTGCCCAAGGTCGCGGTTGAGGATGAGCTCCGACGCGGCCAGTTGGCGCCCATCGAGATTCAGTCCGCCATGCCCATTCGCCGCAGCATTGCCGTGATTCGCCGCCGCCGACGTTCCCTCAGCGACGCGGCGCTATCGTTCCTCAGCCTGGTCGGACACGTCTTCGGCGTTGAAGTCATGCCAGAGATGCGGCAGCTCACGCCGGGCGCAAGTCGTAGAGTCTCCCTCGCGCCGCGCCTGTAGACTCGCGCAATCTCACGACCAGACCAGTTGCAAGCATCTCAGTCTGGCGACGGCAACTCGCGATCATCGCGCAACGCCCGCAAGAGATCGACATCGGCCTGGCCAGGCCCGCTGCGTTCGATACCAGGCACCTCCAACAACCATGTCGCTCGCCGCAGCAGACGATTGCGAATCATCCGACGAAATGCCTGCAATCCGATCGTGCCCTGACCGATGTTCTCATGACGGTCCTTGCCGGAACCGAGCGGCGTTTTGGAGTCGTTCGCGTGGATCGCAACCAGTAGCTCAGCGCCCAATTCCCGTTGGAACTCGTCCACCGTGGCCTTCAACCCCGCAACCGTCGCCACGTTGTAGCCGGCCGCGTGCGCATGGCACGTGTCCAGACAGACCGCCATACGTGGATGATCCACCTCATTGATGATCGCCGACAACTCGCCAAAGCTCGATCCCACGGACCGGCCCGCGCCGGCATTGTTTTCCAGCAGCAACATCGCGTCATCAGCGGTGCGATCCAGAGCCTCCGTGATGCCTGCCGCCATTCTCGGCAGCGCGGCGTCAAAGCCCGTTCCCATATGCGATCCGACATGCACAATCACGCCCTCAGCGCCGATTCGCGCGGCGATCTCCAGTTCGGCAACGAGCGTGTCCGTTGATTTCCTCCATAACTCGTCATCCGGCGAGGCCAGGTTGATCAAATACACCGCATGAACGAATGCGGAACGCAACTTGGCTCGCCTAAATTTCTCCCGAAACGCCTCGGTGTGCTCGTCCGGATGCGTCTTACGACGCCACATCTGCGGTGCCGCGCCAAAGATCTGGAAGGACTCCGCGCCCAACGCAGTCGCGCGATCGACGGCCTTGTCAATCTGCCCCGCCGATGATACATGCGCACCGATGCTTGGATTACGCGCCATCAACGTCCTCGCCAACGCATGGCGATCCGCTCGATCGCGTGGCGAATCGGCATCGCAATCGCTGCTCGCACCACCGCCGCGGCCAGCGCACTTGAATCAACCGGGCGGCTCAACTGAACCTCAGCCGATCCCGTCTCCAGGTCGCAACGCGCCGCTTCCACGCCATCCACCTTGCCCAGCGCCGCCGCGACCCGACTCGCGCACAGCGAACAGACCAGACCATCAATCTCCACAGTGGCGGAGTCATCGCCCTGCAACGTCACACGCGCGCGCGGCGCGATCAGCATCCGCAACGGCTTCAGCTTGAACATGGACTCAGTCTAGAGACGTGAACGCCCGCACGCGCTCACGGCAATCTGGCAACGCAGTCAGACAAGGCAGCCAGACAAGGCAGCCAGACAAGGCAATCAGGCATGCTGCCAATCCAGATAGCGCCTCACTGCCCTCGCGCACGCGTCAATGCTGTGATAACAGGCAATGCCGCGCTCATTCAGCTTGCTTTGCAAGTCCAGTCCACGCGCGAACCCGTCATTGGTGCGAGGCTGCCGGATCACCACGGCGAGCGGTTTGCTCAACTTCGCGCTGATCTGCGCGAGGTCGTCCGCCATACGAGTGGCAAAGTCATTCCCGGCCCGACGCGGGCCGCCGCCGTCAGCGCCGGTGTGGACCATCAGCCAGTCGATGTTCGCATCGTTGGCCACCGCCGTCAGCGCCGTCTCCATGTGCTCGCCTTCAAACATGAAGCCGGCGTCCAGCGGATTGCGTATCGATGTGCCCGCGACCGGCGTGAACGGTCGCAGCTGATCCTGCGTCGTCTGTTCGAACCAGGGCACGGCGATGTTGTTGCGATCACAAATGTCAGCGGCAAGCACCGACACGCCGCCGCCGCCGCCCAGGACCGCGCATCGCGGTCCGCTCAGATTCGGCATTCGTTCAATCGTGACCGCGAGATCGAGCAGCTCTTCGACACTGTTGGCCGGCATGAATCGCGCCTGCTTCTGCACCGCATTCCAGATCTGCGCCGAACCGGCCAACGATCCCGTGTGCGACGCCGCCGCGCGCGATCCCGCCTCAGTCAGCCCGCCCTTCAACACCACCAACGGTTTGCGCGACTCCGACATCGCGCGCGCCACGCGCAGAAATCGTTGCCCGTTGCGAATTCCCTCGAGATACGCCAGCACGATGCGCGTGTCGGAATCGTCCGACAGGAACTGGAGGAAGTCCGCCTCGTTCAGGTCTGAGGCATTGCCGAACGAGGCCACGTTCGAGAACTCAATCCCGCGCCGCGCTCCTTCTCCGACCACCTCAGACGCGTTCATACCAGACTGCGACAACATGCCGACATGCCCCGGCTTGCGCGAGGCATCATCCATCCAGGAGACGCCGCCTCGAGTCGAGTGAATGCCCATGCAATTCGGGCCGATCAGTCGGATCCCGGCCTGACGCAGTTTGCTCAACACCTCCGCCTCCAGGTCGGCGCGATCCGACGACCCGGTCTCGCCAAAGCCGGCAGTGAAGAGGTGAATCACCTGCACGCCCTTGGCTACCGCATCGTCGATCAGTTCCAGAATCGCGGAGGCCGGCACTGCGGAAATCAACGACTCGACCGGTCCGGGCGTATCAGCGAGCGATCGATACAGCGGTGTTCCGTCAGCCAGCTCGCCCCCGCGCGGATTGAGGCAATACACCGTCGGCACACGTTCCAGCTTGCGGATGCCGCGCAGGAACATCTGTCCTCCGCCCCAACCCGTCGTGCGCGGCGACACGCCCGCGATCGCTAACGAACGCGGCGCAAACGCCGTGCGCAACGCCGCCTGCGCATCCGACTCGCGATCAGTCTCGGACATCAATGTCGACATGAATACGCCTTCCCGCGCATAGGACCTCAACGCCGAGTAGCGTATCAGCGAGGCGCCCGTTGTCTGAACTCAGTATCCTTTCGAGTCGCGGCGAGATCGCTGCGCGCTGGCGTCCAACCGAGTTGCCGGCGCGAGGCGCCGTCCTCTGCGTCGGCGGATTCGATGGCGGATTCGACGGTCCCGCCGAGGGTCTCTACCAGGAGCTTGCGGAAACCTTGCCAACGCTCGGCGTCAGCGTGCTCCGACTCGACTTTCGCATCAAAACCTCTCCCGGTCCGATCGATGACGGAACCGTTGATGTGCTCGCCGGAATCGACTGGCTCAGCAGGCAAGGCCTCAGCCGCATCGTCCTGATCGGACACTCCTACGGCGGCGCCATCGTGATCCGCGCCGCCGCGCGCTCCGACGCGGTCGTTGCCGTCTGCGCGCTCTCCACCCAAACCATGGGCGTCAACCCCGGCGACGTGCGTTCGCTCGCGCCGCGACCGCTCCTGCTGATCCACGGCGCCGCCGACTGGCGCCTGCCGCCGCGACTCTCAGAATGGGTCTACTCGCTCGCTGGACCAGGACGTGAGCTCCATATCCTGGACGCCGCCACGCACTCACTCCGACAGCGGCGCGCGGATGTCCTCAAGCTGCTCAATGACTGGATCGAGCGCTGCCTGCCGACGTAATCCGACGCCGACTAACACGGCGGACGCTGCCTGACTCCCGGATCGCGCTCCAACGCCGATCGGCAGCCCCTCGCTCAATGGGGCATCGGATGTGTCGCTCACGGAGTGTCGGTTGTGGACAAAGAATGCTCAGTGGCACTTCCTGAACCATTATGATAGGGTGTTTCTACTCACATCAGCGGCAGATGTGACTTGGCCCTAGAAAGGGATACAACTGTGAGACTCACTCACTCACTCACTCACTCACTCACTCACTCACTCACTCACTCACTCACTCACTCACTCAGTGTAGCGTTCGGCGCGCTGCTGATGGCGGCGGGGATCGCGCTGCTGGCAGGCGCGAGTGTTGGAGCGCAGCCGTCGTGCCCTGACGGGCAAGAGTCGTTCGGCGCCTATGAGTATGACGGCAGGGGCGGGTTCACAGGATCCGTTGCCGGCGGCGGTTGCTACCTGGTCCCTCCGAAGGTCAAGTCACAGGCTGAAGTCGCCGCTGAGGAGTGGGCCTCGGTGTATCGACCGAACACAGACCTTCCAGCCGCAACGCCCGATACGGGCCCAGCGCGTGACGCCGTGTACACGAGCGGAGGCGTTACCAGGTACGTCTGGATTCCTAGACTTGGTAATCCACCACACGGCGCAGTTGCGAGCAGAGTAATAGAAGCCCACCGCTACCTTGACAATAATGGCTTGGGCGCGTACTGGACGTGCATTGCCGACGGACGAAGCAATTGCCAGATCCCTCCGCCTCCCTGCACCGAGGCGCAGTTTAACGATGGGAATCCCGAACGCAGGTGCATGCGGACCGACATCTATCCAAAGCCGTAACCGCTCTCCTGTTTCTCCCCCCGCTCCGCGGGGGAGATGTCACGGAGTGACAGAGGGGGGACGCCCCCTGCCTAGCCAGACACGGCAGCACGGCTGAGCCTGGGATGCGGACCCGCCCCCCTCTGCCTTCGGCATCTCACCCCGCAGGGCGGGGGGAGAAAAGAAAATGCCGGAGACACGACTGTTCAGCAACCTGCAGAGCCTGTTCAAGGGGGGCTCATAGCCCGTGAGGTCCCGAGATACCCGCGCTTGCCGCGGGTATCTCGCTGAATTCGGCATCACTGTCAGTGCGCAGCTCGGCGAAATTGCCGCGACAAGCGCAGCAATGACGGAATTCTTAGTCGATACCGGCCAATCCGAGCAGACCCCAGCCGGCTGCTGAAACAGAGCCGGCCGCTGAAACCCGGCCGCTGAAACGGACATCGCGTCCGCTCTCCTTTTCTCCCCCCGCGGAGCGGGGGGAGATGTCACGGAGTGACAGAGGGGGGACGCCCCCTGCCAAACAAGACACAGCAGCACGGCTGAGCCTGGGATGCGGACCCGCCCCCTCTGCCTTCGGCATCTCCCCCCGCAGAGCGGGGGGAGAAAAGAGAAGGCCGGCGACCTGACTGTTCAGCAACCTGCAGGGCCTGTTCAAGGGGGATTCATAACCCGTGAGGTCACGAGATACCCGTGCTTGTCGCGGGTATCTCGCTGAATTCGGCATCACTATCAGTGCGCAGCTCGGCGAAATAGCAATGACGGAATCTTAGTCGATAATGGCCAATCTGAGCAGACCCCAGCCGGCTGCTGAAACAGACATCGCGTCCGCTCTCCTGTTTCTCCCCCCGCTCCGCGGGGGGAGATGTCACGGAGTGACAGAGGGGGGACGCCCCCTTGTCTAACCAGACACGGCAGCACAGCTGAGCCTGGGATGCGGACCCGCCCCCCTCTGCCTTCGGCATCTCCCCCCGCCCTGCGGGGGGAGAAAAGAGAATGCCGGCGACCCGACTGTTCAGCAACCTGCTCGTTCCAGCACGGTGACATCGCGGGCACGGATCGCAGCCATCATTTCGGTCAGGGACGAGAACGCCTCACTGATCGGGCGCCGCTGGCGTCATAGGCAGAGGTGCGCATGAATAAGCCCAGCGTGGACGCAAATCCGCGTCTCGCTGGAATCTCAGCCTAACGACCGCTGAACCGCGCCGGCCGCTTCTCCGCGAACGCGGTCGTGCCCTCGCGGGCGTCCGCGCTGCGCATCACCTCGGCATACAGCTCCGACTCCAGGCTCATACCCTCCGCAAAGCCGGACCGCAGCAGGACGCCTTCGTAGGCCGCGCGCTTGGCCGCGCGCACCGCCAGCGGACCGTTCGACGCGATCTCCTCAGCCCACTCCTGCGCAGTCGGCAGCAATTGGTCGGGTGAAGTGACCGCGTTGGCCAAGCCGATCTGCTCCGCCTCCCGCGCGTTGAGATGATTCGCTCGCAGCAGCAGCTCAAGCGCCTTGCCGAACGGCACATAGCGAGCCAATCGCTGCACCTGTCCACCGCCAGGCACGAGTCCGCGCCTTGGTGCCATCGAGCCGATCCGCGCCGTCTCGCTCATGATCCGCAGGTCGCAGGACAACGCCAGCGCGAATCCACCTGCCAGACACCAGCCGTTGATCGCCGCGATCACCGGTTTCCAGGTCTGGTCCGGACCCCAGCTCGACAGGCCCGACGCGTTCGACGGATCCGCTTCGCGGCGCTCCGCAGACCTCGCCGCGCGTTCGATCTCGTCGCCGTGCGCATCGTCGCGCACCAAGTCGCGCCCGGCGCAGAATGCCCGACCGGCGCCCGTGATGATCGCGACGTGCAGCGCATCGTCGCGATCGAATTCCGTCCAACAGTCATCCAGCAAACGCGACATCTCAGGATCGATCGCGTTCATCCGCTCCGGACGGTCCAGAGTGATGTGGAATATCTTTCCCTCGCGTGAGGCGCGAACGGTCATCGCTTAGCCGCCCGCGACCGCAGGCACGATCGACACTTCGTCGCCCTCGGTCAGCGCCGTCGTCAGACCGTCCAGAAATCGCACATCCTCGCCGTTGACGAAGACATTGACGAACCGCCGAATCTCCCCATCGTCATCCACGATCCGGTCGCCGATACCGGGAAATTGCTGCTCAAGGTCCAGTACCAGGTGCTGAAGGGTCGTTCCTGCGCCCTGTACGACATCCTGCTGATCGGTCAGGGCGCGCAGTGGGGTCGGAATGCGCACGGAAACGCTCATCTGCGTGGCTCCATTCTGATGGTCAGTTGCAACTACGTTCGAGGGTACCCTGCCTGCGCCGCAACTGCTGCGCTACGGGATGCAGAAGATGTCCGCGCGCCTTAGCTTGCGCTCTGCTCAGGCTCCCAGAGAATGCGGCAGACTCCACAGACCAGCGCCGAGATCACCTCACGGCTGCCGTCCCGATCGAGCTCCATCATCTCGTATTCCGTCTCCAACTCCGCCCCGCACTCAGGACAGAGCGGCCGCAGCACATAGTCGAAGTCGCCCGAGGTCAGCGAACTGCGATGCAGCAGCGTATCGACATCAACCCACTCATCAAACGGCACCTCGCGGACCGCAAAGTTGGCCAGGTCGGCCGACCGATCGTCCGGCGGCCCCGCGACCATTGGGTCTCCCGGCTGACGCTCGAGACTGCTGCGTCGACTCATGCCTGCATCTTACGCCCACAGGGTCTTACAGCAGCTCGTCCTCAGACTCGCCGTGTAGAGCCGCCCTGGTACATTGACCGCAAGGCCACATCAAGGTCGCGATCTTCGTTGCGCGGCTGCTGCTCACTCGTGGTCGCGCGCCGATGTGCGAACAGGTCCGAATTGTTGAGCCGCTTGTTGTCCTCTGGTTCCGAGTTGCGGAACTCGCCCTCAGCCCCGCATTGATGGCACGTGCCATGCGAATGCGGGCCATTCGGCGTCTCAATCTGCCAGCGATGGGTACAGTCCGAGGCCGCAATCGACCCGGAGGCAACGGTAGTCACCATGTCATTTCTCTCGGCGAGAGCCCAGCCGCCAGACTGTCGCCAAATGTTACCTGACAGAACGGAGAGTTTCCACTGTTATGACAGATTTCTTTAGCGACGAAGTGTCGCCCATACCTCCGCTACACCTGCACGCCCTTTTGTCATAAGTAGCAATGAGTAATTTGTATATGCGGTTATGCAAAACGGGTCGACGGTCGCCCTTCCTCCAGACGACACCCCTACATCGCTTGAACAAACGCCAACGCACCCTCCGGATGCGCGTGAAAGTCGCGCGGAGCGTCAATGATGTGCCTCACGATCCCGTCGGCGTCAATCACATATGTCATCCGCGACGTGATCCCTCGCTCTTCGTTGAGGATGCCCCACGCCTTGCCCGTCCGACCCCACGGAAAGTCTCCCAACAGCGGAAACTCCAGCCCCAACTCCAGCGCGTAGGCGCCGTTTGCGAAAGGCGAATCGACTGAGATGCCCAGCACCTGGGCGCCCGCCTCTTGAAACTCACCATGGAGCTCCCCGAAACGGCTCAACTCGTTCGTTCAACCGCCTGTGAACGCCAGCACGTACCAGGCCACCACCACCGTCTGACCTCGATACTCAGAGAGCGTGTGCTCCTTGCGATCTCCGTCCAGCAACGTGAAATCCGGCGCCGTCTGTCCGACTTCGATCGCCATGTCCGCCTCCAGCCTGTTGTCTCGTAGCTATGTCAATCCTAACCGCTGGCTATACTCCGACTATGGCAAACGGCGCCGAGCACGATCTGGGCCTGGCAGAACTGCTGGAGACGGAGGCGATCGGTCCGCCAGGCCAGCGTCGCTTCCGTCTACGCGTCACAGCCGGCAACCAGACCGCTTCCGTCTGGTGCGAGAAGACGCAGGTCAGCGCGCTCGCGGACGCCATCCAGCAATTTCTCGCGCGTCACCGCCGCGCATCCGACGGTCGCCGCCCTCCCTCGCCGATGCTCAGCGCCTTCCCCGATCAGCCCACGCACGACTTTCTCGCCGGTCGCATCGCGCTCGGTTACGACGAAGACGCCGATACCATCAACCTCTTCGTCACCGACGTTGAGGCCGAGGGCGCCAACGCCCCGCCGACCCTGCGCGTCGACCTCGAGCGACGCGTGGCACGCCTCTTTACGGTGCAGGCGGAAGAGACCCTCGCCGGCGGACGCCCAAGCTGCCCGCTCTGCCAGGAGCCGCTTGAGGGCTCCGCCCACCTCTGCCCTCGACAAAACGGCCACTCCGAGGACGCGCTGGCTGAAATCGGACCGCCCGAGTTCTAGCAAACGAGGGCCCCGTGTCGATCTATGAAGCCGCTGCGTCGCGAGACTGGCTCACCGCCCGTGCCGCCCCGCAGCATGGCATACTCTTGCGCACCGTTGCCCGGGTCGCCTCCGGCCTTCCGCCGGTCCGACCTCCGCTCTGGACCCTCCAGTACGTCCTCTCCCTGTTCGGCACCTTCTCCTTCTTCGCCTGCTTCTTCTACTTCACCACCACCTTGCCGCGCGAGCTCAGCGACAACGGCTTCGGCGTCGTCGAGATCGGATTGGTGGTCGGCGGCTACGCCATCGTCCCGATCATTCTGCGACCCTTCGTCGGTCGCTACTCCGACGCCGGCTTCCGCGTCCGACAGATGCGAATCGGCCTCACCGCCTTTGTGATCTCCTTCATCCTGATGATCCTGACCGATAATCTCTGGGCGCTCTTCGCCCTGCGCTGTGTACAGGGAGTCGGGATGGCGACCTACCCCACCTCGGCCGGTTCATTGGTCGCCGAACTCGTGCCAGGACCTCGTCGCGGCGAGGGTCTCGGTTTTTTCGGACTCTCCACCAGCGTGGCGCAGACCGCATCCCCGCTGTTGGGCGCGATCGTTGCCGCCACCGGCGGATTCACTGGCGTGTTGATCTTGTCCGTGATTACCGCCGTGATGTCGTTTGGCATCACGCTCTTCCAGCGAGAGCCGCCCAAACCATCCGCGCCACGACCGCCGATCTCGCTGAAAGGACTCTTCCCGTCGCGCGCGATGTTCCCCATGCTGGTATTCCTCAGCGTCACGTTGGGATTCTCGGTCGCCGCCGCCTTCCTCGAGCCGCTCGCTGACCAGGAGCACCGCGATCTCGGCCTCGTCGCCCTCTTCTTTATGTTCAGCGGCGTCGGCGCACTGATCGCCCGCCCGCTCGCCGGTCGCGTCTCTGACCGTGTCGGACGCGTGCCCGTCATTATCCCCGGTCTGATCGCGACCAGCGTCGGCATGGCCATGGTCGCCCAGGCCGAGACCGCCAGCACGCTCTGGATCGCCGGCTTCCTCACCGGCATCGGCATGGGCGGCGCCCATACCGGACTCTTAGCCTTGGCCGTCGACCGTGTCGCATCCACCCAACGCGGCGGCGCCACCGCCATCTTCCAGCTCGCCTGGGACATCGGCGGCTTCGCCTCATTTCTGATCAGCATCGTTGGCGCCTTCTTCGCCGTTGAGATGATCTTCTGGGTTGCGTCAATCGGAGCCGTGGTCGCGCTGATCGGGCTCATCTTCGGACGCACCATGGGTTGGACGCGCGTCGCGCCCAGTTCGCTCGAACCGATCCCCGCAGGCGCTCCCGCCGGAGGCGGGTGATCCCATATGTCGCACTGGTCGAAACCCTCGGCTTCATTGGAGCTGGAAGATCTCCAGCGTTCCAACCGGCCCAATCACTCCGCTTCCGCCTTCGATCAACGCTGGTACGCTGTCGCGCTGCTCGCAGGCGCGCTCGTCACCACGATCGTCGGTCTGTCAACCAACATCTTCGACTCCGGCCCCACCAGCCTTGATGTCAGCGCCGCCTATCGGGACGGAATCGATCGCGGTACGGCCAGCGCCGAGACTCGTTGGGCTGAAGCAATCGATCGCCGCTATTGGGACGCGTACTACGAAGGCCAGCGTGGAGGCACCGGCGTCGGTTCCGTCATCGCCGAAGGCTTGCGCAATGGGTTCAGTTGGGAAGGCGGCTATGAAGCCGGCCTGGGCTCTCCAGACATCGATCCTGACGCGAGCTACTGGCAAGGTTGGCAGATCGGCTTCCAACGCGGTTACCACTCCGTCGCCGCCATCACTCCAATTTCCAGCGAATCGGCTGGTGAGCCTTGAAGAGCAGATCAGCACTCGCATTGGTCTTGTCGTTCGCCGCAGGCTTGGTGCTAGCCGCCGCGATCGGCGGCGCGACCGGCTTCTTCGATCGTGGACCTTCCGATCAGGATGTGCTTGACGCCCGCCAGCGCGGCAGAAGCGAAGCGACCGAACAGGTCGATATCCGTAGGCAGTCAGAGGCGGAGGCCGCAGCCGAGCGCGGTCTCGAACGCGGTCGAGAGTCCGTCGAATGGCTCTTCCTCGATCGTCTCCCCAATCCAGACAGTTGGTTCGCCGGCGTCAAGGCGGGACGCGCCGATCTACAGGCCCTCGCAGATGATGCCTTCGCAACCGGTCGGGCCGACGGCGAGCGGCAGGGACGCGACCAGGCGCTCGGCGCCGTCCGCGACTAACCGTCCGGCGAGCGTTGTCCCCACTGATTCCAGTGCAACACCTCTTCCAACGGCACGCGCGGCGCCGGATGGAAGGTCTCGCCGGTGAAATAGGCCATCGGGAACAACACTGCCTGAGTCACGTCCTCTGGAATCCCCAGCAACTCGCGCGACAACGCTTCGTCCCGCAGATGCAGCGTCGTCCACGCCATCCCGATTCCCCTTGACCGCGCCGCCAGCATGAATGACCACGCGCCTGGCAGGATCGACCCGTACGTACCCGCCTGCGCCATCGGACCGGCCTGCTCCACGCGACCATTGATGCAAGCGATCAACAGCGCCGGACAGCGATGCATCTCGTTCGCCAGATACGTCGCAGACTTCGTCACGCCATCGGCCGCAGCCGCGCGCGCGTCGCCTGCTGGCCAGCGCGGAGCCTCATCAGCCCGAGCCGCTGCCAACTGCATGAAACTGTCGCGATAAATCTGCGCAATCCCCGCAATCTTCTCCCGATCCGTGAGCACCAGCCATTGCCACTGCTGCGAGTTCGACGCCGTCGGCGCCTGCAGCGCAATCTCCAGACACTCCTTGATCACCTCTGGTTCGAGCGGACGCTCGAAATCCAGCCGCAGCCTGACCGATCGAGTCGTGCTCAGGATGTAGTCCGATTCGTAGTGGCTCATTGCTGCCGATCCTCCCGCTGATCTGATGCTCGGACCGATTCTGGATCCGATTGCTGAACTTGTGGTGAAGCCGTGATCCTCAGTTGACTCATCCGCTGAATCTGGATCTGCTCCGCCGCCGAGCGTCCATATCTGCGCGTCAAGCCTGCCATCACGTTGCCAGGACCGAGCGTGACGTACCGCCGAACTCCCAGCGTGTACAGCGTATCGAGTACGGAGAGCCACTCGACCGGCCGCACATACTGACCTCGCAGTTCTGCGCGCAGCGATTCCGCCGTCGAAATGATCTGACCACTGCAGTTGCCAACGATCGGCGTGAACGGCTCCGAGATCGGCAGCTCATCGATTAACGCGCGGTTGCACGCGTCCGAGGCGGCAAAGGCAGCCGTATGGAACGCCCCTGCCACTCGCAATCCCACAGCCTGAACTCCGCGCGAGGGCGCCACGGCCGCCGCCAACTGCAATGGCTGCTCATCCCCCCCGATCACCGTCTGATCTACTGCATTGTGATTCGCCAGCTGCGTCCCGCTCGACTCAGCGATCAGTTCGGCGGTGGCTCGTCCTGCCCCTACCAAGGCCAACAGTCCACCCGGAGCCTCAGAGCAATCACGGTCCATGCTCAAGCCGCACTGCCAGGCGAAGCGCAGCGCCGGCTCGAGTTCAATCGCGCCTGCCAACACCAGCGCCGAATTCATCCCGCTCGAGTGACCGCTGACGAAGTCGAATCGCTCCAACCGCTCCGCCGACTCACCAAGTTCCGCCAACGCCCAGGCGATCAGGAATGGCTGCAGCAGCGACGGCTGGCGCAATGCACCTTCATCAGCCGCATCCGAGCTCAAGCCAAGCTGCCAGAGATCGCGCCCGACGATCTCCGACGCCAGCTGAAAGGCCTCGCGGCCTTGCGTCGATAGATCGCCGATGTCCCCAGCGAGATCCGACACGCCCCCCGCGCGCTGCGCGCCCTGACCAGGACAGATCAGCGCAGCGAGAGTCGCTCGACTCACGAGGCTGTTACCCGCGCACGTTGAATCGTTTGCTGTCGGCTGAGGTCGTGAGTCTCGACGGCGATCACTTGTGATGATCGGGACCCATGTCGGTCAGCTCGATCACGTTGCCATCAGGATCCTTGCAGAACGCTGCCCAGATGCCATCGTTGTCGCGCTGATTCGGCTCCATCATGATCGCAACGCCATCGCCGCGCAGCCGCTCCACTTCGCTGTGGAAGTCATCCGTAGGGATGTACAGCGCGAAGTGCGGGCCGATTCCCTCCACCGACTGATCCATCTCGCGTTCCATCAGGTGCAATTGCAGCGGTCCGACCTCGTACCAGGCGCCGGGAAAGCCGAAGTCCGGGCGATCAATCTCACCCAATCCGAGCTGCTCCCCGTAGAAATGCTTGGCGGACTCCACGTTCGAAACGCAGATCGCGACGTGGCTGTATCCGGCGACGGCAGGCATGTTGTGCTCCTTTGCACGCGTCTGTAGCAGGCGACGCTGTAATTTGAATGAGATGATACATCGCGCAGTCTGTGTTGGCAGCCGCAACCCTGATTCGGCGTGGAGAGGTGGCAACCGATGTCCGAACTGAGATGGGAGCCGCCATCCGGCGACGATCCCGGCCAGCGCGCCGTCGTCCCCGAACGAGCCCCGGAACCAGGCTCCGGCAGGTGGCGGATCAGCCTGCTCATCACCGTCATGATCGTCGCCGCGTTCGCCCTCGGCGTCGGCGCGGTGCGCGTCGTCGATGGCCAAGACCGCTACGGTGAGTATCTGCGCAGCGCGCGCGGCGGCGCCGTCCCAACTGCCATTCCGGTTCCAGTCGAACCATCCAACAATCCTGAGACGCCAACCGCCGCAACCGCCAGCGTGCGCGGCTCCCGCTTCGCCCTGCTCGACGAAATCGTCGAAGTGCTGGACGCCGATTTCGTCGAACCGACCCATTTCGAATCAATCGATACCCGAAAGGCGGCGATCGACGGCATCCTCGACGCGCTCGATGACCCGCATACCGTCTTCATTGATGCTGAGCGTTACCGACTCGGCAGCGAGGATATCGGCGGCTCGTTCGAAGGCATTGGTTCGACCGTCAACCTCGTTGACGGCAACATTGTCATCGTGCGACCCTTCCGCGGGTCGCCCGCTCAGCGTTCCGGCATTATGGCGGGCGACATCATCCTTGAAGTCGACGGTGAATCGACCGAAGGCTGGAGCCTGGAAGAAGCCGTCGCCGTGATCCGCGGCCCCTCCGGCACAGACGTCGAGCTGCTCGTCCGACATCCCAATGGCGAGGAAGAGCTCATCATCGTGACGCGGGCGCGCATCGTCGTTCCCAGCGTCGAGTCGCTGCCCATCACCGACCGCTCCGGCCAAGCCGTCGCGGACATCGGCTACCTCATCATCTCGCAATTCACTGAAGGCACCCGCGATGAGCTGCTCGAACTGCTTGATGCCGCGCGCAATGCCGGTTTGAGCCAACTGATCATCGATCTGCGCGGCAACCCGGGCGGACTGTTGAGCGCCACCGTGGAGAGCACCGGTGAGTTCATCGACCAAGGCGTCATCTTGCGCCAAATCGATCGTGAAGGCAACGAAGAGGAATACAGCGACCGCGCCGGCGGTGCCGGACTTGACCTCGAACTCGTCATCCTGATTAACGCAGGCAGCGCCTCTGGCTCCGAAGTCATGGCCGCCGCGCTCAAGGACTACGGCCGAGCCGTCCTGATCGGTACCACCACGACTGGCAAGGGCACCGTCAATATCCCTCGGGAACTCTCTGACGGCAGCATCCTCTACGTCAGCATCGCTCGCTATCTCACCCCCAACGGCGATCAGGTTGAAGGCGTTGGCGTGACCCCGGACATCGAGATCGCCCTCCCCGAAACTGGCTTCGAAGCCGGCCAGGACATCCAGCTCTTCGTCGCCATCGAGTACCTGCGCGGCGAGTACGATCCGGACGCCGGCTCAACCTCCGATCCCGAACAAGACTCTCCCCAAGAGCCAGGGACGCAAGCGGACCAGTCCGCCGAGCAGTCCGGTGAGTAGTCTGCTGAGTAACCTGTAACAGTTTCCAGGACTCCATTCGGATACAGGAAGAAGAGAAGTGAACGCATGACCTCGAACATAGACACCTGGGCCCGACCGGAATTGATCTGCGATACCGACTGGCTTGCAGAACACATTGACGATGACGACGTCGTGGTGCTGGATTGCGATCTGCTTGACGCCTACCTCAGACTGCACATCCCCGGCGCCGTCTGGTCGCTCTCGCGGTATTGGAAGACCAACCCGCGCGACGACTCAGAGATCTACGGCATGTCCGATCCCGAGCAGTTTGCCCAACTCGTCGGACGACTCGGCATTTCGCCCGATACCACCGTCGTCGCCTACGACGGTTCCGGCTCCCTCTATGCCGCTCGCACCTGGTGGACCTTCGACCGCTTCGGACACGCCAACTTCAAAATCCTGCACGGCGGTCTCGACAAGTGGTACGCCGAAGGACGCCCGCTCTCACGCGAGAATCTGCGACCTCGCGCCGTGGAGTACCCAGTCCCCAATCCGCCCCACAATGACTCCATCTGCGCACTTGACCAGATTCCCGCCGCGTTAGATGACGACAACCACGTCTTCTGGGATGTCCGCTCCGACGGTGAGTGGACTGGCGCCAACAAGCGCGGCACGCAACGCGGGGGACGTATTCCCGGCGCCGTGCATCTCGAGTGGCTGCACACGCTCAATAACCCCGTGCGCACTCTGAAGCCGCCCGCCGAGCTTCGCGCCATGCTCGCCGACCTCGGCATCACTCCTGACAAAACCGTCACCACCTATTGACAGGGCGGCATCCGTGCGGCGCACGGATACTGGCTTCTGCAACTGCTCGGCTACAACCAAAGCCGCAACTATGACGCATCCTGGCACGAGTACGGCAACGCCCTCAACCACGACATCGAAACCGAATAGGACGCCAGCCAGAGCTTGCCCGCCGTGATGCGTGGGTTGAGGGAATCCCTCTTCAGGCAACATGGGGATCGCTCCAGATATCGCCGAGCCGCAACTGCCAATGCAAACACGGCGTCGGACATCTGACCGGACCTCGGTGAGCAGGTCTCAAGACTTGCTGTCTGGTGGTCCGTCGGTCCCGGCCAACGAATGAGGATCCGTTCACCTTCAAGTAAGTCCTCACACTTGGTGTAAGAACTTACTTGAAGCGACTCCCCGACAGAACCTAGCTACCGAGCACGGAAGCCAACGCAGCCTCAACCTCCGCATACGGCGCGAACGCCTCGAATCGCGCCGCCACGCGACCGTCCGCGCCAACCACAAAGGTCCACTCGTCAGTGTGCAGCCCCCACTCCTCCAGAATCGGCGTTTCGATCGGCGTCTCGCCCAACCTCACCTGTTCGGGATTCTCAAACAGATCGACGTGGATGTAATTCGCTTCGTCGCCAAACCGCTCTCTGATCTGCGAGAGCACCTCCGCCTGTGGACCACAAAAGGCGTTCGTGCAGAATCCCGGCGATGCGAACACGACCACAAACGGTTTTGCCTGTTCTAGCGCATCCGCCAGCGACACCAGGTAGAGCCCGGGATCTGGCGTCTCGCCCGTCGACAGATCGGCAATGTTCGGTACGTCAAGCAGCGTTCGGCTCGCCGACGCTGGTGCTGCCGCGCCAATCGACGGCGCCGAACTGCTTGACGGCACATCAATCGCAATGCCAATGTCATCGAATCCTTGCTCAGACGGCACATGCAAAATCAGATTCCACCGACCGGGCTCACGGAAGTCAACCGTCGTCACGTGGAAGCCGCGCACCCCATCCGGGAATCGCGCAAAGCGCGCAACCACTGCAACCGCATCACTCGGCGTGCGCTCAGGAATCACCGTGACCGCGATCGCCGGAAACTCAACCAGTCCTGTCGGTCCCTCGATCACGATCGAAATCCGATGTCGGCCCGGAGACAGGTCGGGCGTGCCCAGCGCCAGGGTGTAATCGTCATCCGAGACGTACACAGGGTATCCACCGTCACGCAACAGCTGCAGACGCGGGTTGAGGTCATCATAGTCCGCCTCTTCCAGCACGGACGCCGCGATCCCATCAGATGCCTCGTCCGATGCATCCTCGGATACCTGTTCCGCCTGCGAGCCCGATGACTCCTCGGTGTCCGTGATCGTCTGTTGCTCCTGCGCCGGCGCGTCCGCCTGCGACTGACCAGCGGAGGAGTCCTCTCCCGCTGCGTCGTTCGAGTCCGTCGCCTCGCTTGTGCTTGTCGACTCATTCGTCGCCTGACTTGCCGCCTGCGATGACGCCTCGGCAGACTCCACCTCGCCCGCTGCCTGCTGCTGCGACGTCGCCGCAGACTGAACCTGCTCGGACTCTCCTGAGTCACTTGAGCATCCCACAACGATCGCCAACCCGGCGACGATCGCCGCAAGCAGGCTCGCCAGACGTTTGCTGCTGATCATGGAAATCACCTTGTTCCGCCTCTGGAATTCGTCCCGGTCGAGCTACTCGCCGCCGACGTATGAACCGAACGTGAACGCGAAAATACGCAGCTGATCGGAGTTCGAGAGCAGCTTGATCTCGTGCTCCGACCAATCAGGCAGGAACACCAACCGATACAGATCATTCTCGGTCACGCGAATGTACGAACGTCCCTGATCGTCCCACCGAATGTGCTCGCCTGCTTCGTGGGCCGCAAGTGGGCGCCCATCCAACTCAACGTACACATTGAACGGCTGACCGTCCTCCGCAACCGTCAACACCACGTTCGCCGTGCGTCCGCGAAACAGGAAGGCCAGATAGTCCTCCAACTCCTCCGTTTCACGGGCGTGTACGACCGCCTCCGAATCTGCCCGCCACAGCCCTTGCAGATACCAGAAGTTGTGCTCCCGCGACGAGGTCGGGACATCCGAGTAGAAGACCTCGCCACCCAGGCCGCCGAGGAAGTACTCCTCCTGCCAGGCGTACGGTCCGCCGCCGCCAGTGTTTCGACGCCATCCGCCGTACAGCTCTCGCGTCTGCCGGCCGCGCGGCGTCCCCGCCCGATTCGGCGCTGCAATCTCTACTCCAATCGGCACGTCTGACAGATCCCAACCCGCCGCCTCCAACGCCTCGCGAATCTCAATCTCCGTTTCGTCATAATGCCCTTCCCCGAAGTGGAAGTAGCGGATCTCCATCGTCCGTCCGTCCGCCGTCGGACCGATCAAGTATTTCGCCGGCCAATAGCGATTGCGGAAGGCGCGCCAGGTGCGGTAATCGTTGTCCATCGGCACGTCGTACTGGATGTTGTGCTCAGCAATCGCCGCGCGGATGTTGTCAGGATCCTTCTCGAACTCGAACTCCGGCGTGTGTACGCCCAGAATCACCAGCCCATGATCGCGATATTTCTCATCCCAGGCGGTCAGGAACGGCAACGTCCGCACGCAGTTAATGCAGGTGTACGTCCAAAAGTCGATCAGCACGACATTGCCCTTGGCAATCTCGTGCGCGATCGTCGTCTCCTGACCGTTCAACCATCCGTTCAAGCCCACCAGGTCAACAACCGCGGATTGCGCGCGGATCGATTCCGCGCGTTCGTCGAGCAGCTCAGCGGCGGTCGGCTGTCGCGGCTGCGCCTCTTCCTCTTCCGCCTCGGCCGGTTGCGGTTGGTCAGGTTCCTCTCGATCCGACGGCTCAGCCTGATCTTGCTGTTCCAACTCATCCGACTCATCTGCTGCATCCCCGGACTGCCCATCAGACTGCGACGGCTCAGACTGCTGAGGCGTCTCCTCTGCATCTGCATCCGACTGCTCAGGCTGTGATTGCGCCTGCTGCTGATCCTTTGTCTGGTCGCCCGAGCTCTGATCGTCAGATTTCGAGGTCGACTCAGCGGACCCGCTGCTCTGCTTGGGTTCTTCCTGCTCATCGTCATCCGCTGACGACTGAGTTCGCGTCGTCGACGCACTCGTCGACTCAGCCTGCTGCTGCGGCTCCGTGGCTGCGTTCGCTGGCTGCTCCTGGTCGTCCGAAGAAGCCTCTGAAGACCTCGCCTCGCTTGATGATCCTGACTGCTCCTGTTGGCTGGAATCCGCAGCCGTGCCGACCTGCCGCTCCGCCGCCTGCGACTGTTGAATCTGTGACTGCTGTGGCTGTGATGGTGGATCGTCGCCAGACGAACAGGCAACCACAGCCGCGAAGACGATAGCGAGGGCGCCGCAGACGCCAAGTTTGAAAATATGCATCTAATGAGCCTACAACGATTCCGCTCCGCAGCTCAGACCTCGCCTCGCGCCCAGGCAGTGACCAGGGTGTGCGCAATGGCCATCGGACCCGGCATCGCCAGCGCGCCGTCGGTTGAACCCGGCTGCCCCAACTGCGCCGCCGGTTGCTCCATCGCTGTCAGAATCTCTGCCCGCGTAAACCACCGCACGTCGTCCATCTCCCACTCGTCGTAGTTGATCTCCGCGCTGCCCGCGTCCGCATGACAACCGATCATCAACGACGACGGGAACGGCCACGGCTGCGATGAGTGGTAGCGCACGTTGACCGCATGAATCCCAGACTCTTCCGCTACCTCTCGGCGTACCGCATCCTCAATCGACTCACCATGATCGATAAATCCGGCCAGCGCTGAGAACATCCCTGCCGGCCATGACGCCTGTCTACCCAACAGGCAGCGATCCCGCTCCCGATCAATCACGACCGTGATCACCACCGGGTCGGTGCGCGGAAAGTGCTCCGCCGGGCAGGACACGCAGCTGCGATAGATGCCGCCTTGCGCCGCTCGCGTCGGCTCTCCGCAGACCGCGCAGAAACGATGTCGCTGATGCCAATCAAGGAAGGCGCGCGCCTGCGCGGCGATGCCCGCGTCGTCGGCATCCAGAATTGGCGCCGCCGCGCGCAAGTCCTGGAATTCGACTTCAGCGCCAAACTCAAACTCTCCAGCCGCCGCCTCATCAACCGCGAACCGAGCCACTCCGTCTTCCGTACCTAGCAGCAACAGGGGATATTGCTCAGCATCTACTCCTACAGGCAGTTTCGACCACGCCAACCGATATCCGCCATCGTCGGCCCGACGCAATGGGAAGGTCAGTTGACGCAGCGGTAGCGCCAACGCCGCGGGATCGTTCATTCGTTCCTCGACCCACGCCTCATCGCGGCGACGCGCCGCCTCGCGGTCGAGTGGATTTCCAGAGAACACGTTGCGAAATTCGGCCATGACCGCCTCTTGCGCGCTAGCAAACTAATTCGTGTGAGACTCAGCAGTGTGGTCAAAGTGGATCGCGGCTGGAGCGCTCGGCAAGCCAGGCATGGTCATGATCTCACCTGAGATCACCACGACGAAGCCCGCTCCCGCCGATGGTCGCACGTCACGCACCGTGAACTCATGCTGCAACGGTCGCCCCAGCCGACTGGGGTCGTCAGACAGCGAGTACTGTGTCTTGGCGATGCAGACCGGCCAGTCCTGCTGCCCGAGCCTTCGCGCGCGCCGCAAGGTCAACTCCGCGCGCCGCAGATACGTGACTGCGCCAGCCCCGTACACCCCCCGCGCGACGGCCTCAATCTTCTCCGTCAACGGCTGTTCGAGCTCATACAGACGCTGGAACGTCGGACGATCATCCGCCAACGCCTCGCGCACCTGCGCCGCAAGATCGTGACAGGCGTTCCCGCCACCGCCATACGGATCGGCCACCGCCGCGCGCACGCCACGCTCCCGACAGTGCGCCATCACCGATTCCAACTCGGCCTCTGTGTCGGAAGGGAAGCGGTTGACCGCCACGATCGGGATCACGCCGTGCTTTTGCACGTTGTCGATATGCGCGTCCAGGTTCGGCAGACCACCTTCCAACGCTGCCAGGTCTTCAACCTCAAGATCCCTCGCAGGTCGGCCGCCGTGCCGCTTGATCGCTCGCGCGGTCGCCACGATGACCGCTGCCTGCGGTTCGAATCCACCGATCCGCGAGACCACATTGAAGAACTTCTCCGCGCCCAGGTCCGAGCCGAATCCCGCCTCAGTCACCGTGATCTCAGCGCTCGCCAGCGACGCGCGCGTCGCCGCAATCGAATTGCAGCCCAACGCAATGTTGGCAAAGGGACCTCCATGTACCAACGCCGGTCCGCCCTCCCCCGTCTGCACCAGATTCGGACGAATCGCCTCCTGCAGCAAAACCGTCATCGCGCCGTCAACCTGTAGATCCCTGCACGTAATCGGCTGAATCGGCGTCGCCGACGTGTAGCCCACAATCACGTCGCCGAGCCGACGATGCAGATCATCCAGGTCGCTGGCAACCGACAGAATCGCCATCACTTCCGAGGCCGGCGTGATATCGAACGCCTCCTCGCGAGGGATCCCGTCGTTCGTGCCGCCCATCCCGATCACCGCGCCGCGCAGCGCTCGATCATTCATGTCCAAACAACGGCGCCACGTGATTCGTCGCGAATCGAGTCCGAGCGGATTGCCATGAAAGAGCGAGTTGTCGATCGCCGCCGCGAGCAGATTGTTGGCGGCGGTGACCGCATGCAGATCGCCGGTGAAGTGCAGATTGATATTGTCGGCCGGCAAGACCTGCGATCGGCCACCGCCGGTACCGCCGCCTTTGATTCCGAACACCGGTCCCATTGAGGGTTCGCGCAACGCCGCCGCCGCATTCGCGCCTGACTGCTTCAACGCCTGCGTCAGCCCAATCGCTGTGGTCGTCTTACCCTCGCCCGCGGTCGTTGGCGTCATCCCGGTTACCAGCACCAGATCGCCCTGCGGACGACCGCGCAGTCGTGTCAGCGCCTCGGGAGTCAGTTTCGCCTGATACCGACCGTACAAGTCCAGATCACGTTCGCCCAGGCCCAATTCCTCTGCTACCTCCACGATCGGCCGCATATCAATGTTCCTCACTTGACGACTCGCCTCGGACGACCCGCCTCGCTGGCAGGGTAGCGCAGACGCGCGACATCCCCGGCAAGCTCGCTCAACCACATCGAGCCGACCAGCTCTGACCGTTCAGCGGAGCGCGCGATTCAGTTCTCGACCGTCACCTTGACATCCGTCACTTTGCGAGAGTTGACAATCAGCGCGATATTGAAATCGCCGTCATCGGTGAGCTCCAGCGGGATCGCCGCCACCTGCCACGGCGGCGACACCTGATCGAACTCGATGTCGCGCAGCTCGAAATATTCACGCGCGCCGGCGTCGTACTCGATCCTCACCACGACCCGATCGGCATCCACCGGCTCAGCCATCTCCAGACGCAGCCAAAACCGTTCGCCCAACGCCAGCGGACGAGTCAGCGGCGTCAGTACCGCCTTGTCTTCCGCCTGCTCGTCAATGAACAACGCTGCCTCCGCGCTGCCTCCAATGCCGGAAAATATGCCTCCACCGCCAGAATTACAGCCCGCCAACCCCACTGCGACCACGATCCACAGCCCAATCCCGATAAAGCCAGATGGCAGTCTTATGTCAATCATGATCCGCGATGATGCCACTCAACACGCCGTACGACAGAGGTAGCCCCTATCTTACGCGTATCCACTTGGGCGGAAGGAGCGCATCCTTGCCCACTGATCCTCCAGATACCGTCCTCAGCATCCAACATCTATACAAAGTCTTCGCCGACGACCAGGGCGAAGGACTCGTGCGCGCCAGGGCTGGCGAGTCCAAAGAAGCCATTCAGGAAGACACCGGCGCCGTCGTTGGACTGCGAGATATCAGTATCGAAATCGATCGCGGCGAACTCTTTGTCGTGATGGGTCTTTCCGGTTGCGGCAAGTCCACTCTGGTCCGATGCATCAACCGTCTGATCGAACCATCCGCCGGCCAGGTCTGGCTCGGCGACCGCGAAATCACAGACATGTCCGAGGACGAACTACGCCAGGTCCGGCGAGGCGAACTCGCAATGGTCTTCCAGCACTTCGGACTGATGCCTCACCGCAGCGTCATCGATAACGTCGCGCTCCCGCTCGAAATCGGCGGCGTCAGCAAGGCCGAACGACGCAGACGCGCCGGCGACGCGCTTGAGCTCGTCGGGCTCGGCGACTGGACCGCGTCCATGCCGAATCAGCTGTCCGGCGGTATGAAGCAACGCGTCGGGCTCGCTCGCGGACTTGCCCTGAATACCCCGGTGCTGCTCATGGACGAGCCCTTCTCCGCGCTCGACCCGGTCATTCGCCGCGACCTTCAGGACGAACTGCTCGAACTGCAAAAGAACGTCCATAAGACGATCGTCTTCATCACCCACGACCTTAACGAAGCCGTGCGCGTCGGCGACAGAATCGCCATCATGCGCGACGGCGAGATCGTCCAGCTCGGCGCCCCCAGCGACGTCGTGCTCAACCCGACCGACAGTTTCGTCCGCGAATTCACCCAGGACGTGCGACTGCACGGCATGGTCACCGCGGCCTCGATCATGGATACCGAATTCGAGACCGTCCGCGACGACAGCCCGATCAGCCAACTCGTCGGACGGCTTGAATCGCCTGATCTGAATTCGCTCTGCTGCATTGATGCCGTCGGCAAGTACCTCGGCACCGCTGACCTCGCCCGCGCCCGAATGGCTGAGCGCAACGGCGCTACCCGCGTTGACCAGGCGACGCTCTATATCGGCGATGCCGTCTGGGAAGAGACCGTGCTCGACGACCTCGTCCCGGCCGGGCTCCGTTCCAGGCATCCACTCGCCGTCCTCAACGACGCAGGCGTCCTCGTCGGCGTCATCCCACTTGATCGCCTCGCCAAAGCCATGGTCTCCGACGAAGCAGCCGTCGCCATCGCAGCCGAACAGGTATAAGCCATATGAGCGACGGCGTCCTGCCTCCTTCCAGCACAGCGCGTTTCTCCCTGAAAGGCTTACTCGCCAGCTCGAACCAGCCGATGCCAAGCAGCACCTGGTCAGCGCCATCCGTCATCGTCGCGGTCGGGGTGCTCTTCGCGCTCTCCTATTTCTTGATCGCCGACGAGTTCCCATTTGATGTCGGCCGCGACGTGGGCCTGCGCATCGACATCTGGCTGGACTGGCTCAAGGACAACTTTGGCCCCGTCTTCCAGACGATCAAGGACGTCATCGTCTGGTTCCTGATCGGCCTCGAAGACATGATGCTCTGGCTCTCCTGGCCCGCCCTGATCGGCGCCATCGCGCTGGCCTCCTGGCTCTTCGTCACCTTTCGCATGGCCATCTTCGCCGCCGCCTCTTTGCTGCTGCTCGCCACCTTCGGCCTCTGGGAATCAACCGTCGAGACCATGGCCCTGATCATCGTCACCGTCACGCTCTCAATCGGTATTGCCGTGCCGATGGGCGTCTGGGCATCACAGAGCGACCGACTCGACGCCGTCCTCCGACCGATCCTCGATGCCATGCAGACCATGCCCTCCTTTGTCTATCTCGTCCCTGCGATCGCGTTCTTTTCGCTCGGCGATACGCCAGCCGTCTTCGCCACCCTGATCTACGCCGTCCCGCCCGCCGTGCGCCTCACCAACCTCGGCATCCGACAGTTGCCCGCCGAAACGCTCGAAGCAGCCGACTCGTTCGGCATGACCCGCCGCCAGATGCTGCTCAAAGTCAAAATTCCTCTCGCCATCCCGACCATCATGGCCGGTGTCAACCAGACCACCCTCATGGCCCTCTCCATGGTCGTGATCGCCTCGCTCGTCGGAGCCGGCGGACTCGGCCAGGATGTCAACCGCGCCTTGGGCCGAATCGAGCCCGGCAACGCCTTCCTGGCGGGACTCGGTATCGTCTTCGTCGCGATCATCATCGATCGCATGACCCAGGCGCTCACCAGGCGCCAACAAGATGCGCTAGGCTCAGAGTGATTGAGCCAGAGCAGTTGATAAGGGCAGCGCCATTCACGATTTGATGCAGCGAATCTCGCAAATCCCTGGACTCAGCATCGGGTGCCTCGCGCTCCTCGCTTGGATCCTCGCCGGGTTTGCCATCGCCGACCCAGATCTCTCACCCAGAGAGTTCCTGGGCGGATCCAAGGCGCTGTTCGTGGTATTGGCCGTATCGATGACGTTGTTGACGCTGTATCGGTCTGGTCTTCTGCGAAGTCGCAACTAGCAGATTCCCATCCACAGTCCGCCCTGACTCAATCACCAGCCGCATTTGTGCAACCACGAAAGGAAACCGCACATGCAAAGATTCTCCACACCCGCTGCCCTGACCAAACCCTTGCCTGGCCGAGTCTTACGGCCGTTCGTGCTCGTGCTTGGCTTGGCGCTCGCCGCCATGCTGGCGCTCAGCGCATGCTCGAGCGACGACGAACAGCAGCAGGCCATGCAGCAGCAAGACCAGCCGCAGCAAGAGCAGGTCATGCAACAGCAGCAAGACCAGCAACAGCAGGCCATGGCCATGCAGCAGCAGGACCAGCCGCAGCAACAGCAGGCCATGGCTATGCAGCAGCAGCAAGACCAGCAACAGCAAGCCATGGCCATGCAGCAGCAGCAGGACCAGCCGCAGCAACAGCAGGCCATGCAGCAGCAGGACCAGCCACAGCAACAGCAGGCGATGAGCGACGAAGAGAAAACCCCAATCGTCTTCTCTGACCTCAACTGGACCTCCTCCGAGATTCAGGTCCGCGCCGCCGCCTTCATCGTCGAAAATGGCTATGGCTATCCCACTGAGCTGATCGCTGGCGACACCACCTCGCTCTTCCAGGGCCTCGTCAATGGCGACACCAATGTCACCATGGAAATCTGGCCCTCCCAGCAGCCCTGGCTGGACGAACTCGAACCCGGCATCATCGAGCTGCTCGGCGACTCCCTCGACACCAACTGGGAAGGCTGGGTCATCCCCCAGTACCTCAAGGACGAGAACCCCGGCCTCGTCGCCGTTTCTGACCTTCCCGAATACATGGAGCTCTTTGTCACCGCTGATTCACGCGGACGAGCCCGCTTCATCGATTGCGTCCCTGGCTGGGCCTGTGAGCAGGTCAACGGCAACAAGGTCGTCGCCTACGGACTCGAAGATGTGCTTGAGCTCGTCAAGCCCGGCTCCGGCGCCGCCCTCTTCGAAGACCTCGAGTCGACCTACAACCGCGGCGAGCCCTGGCTCGGCTACATCTGGGGCCCCACCAAGCCCACCGCCACCCTGGACCTCTACCGACTCGAAGAGCCGGAGTGGACCGAAGAGTGCTGGAACAGCGATCAAGGCTGCGCCTACCCCGACTCTGACGTACGCATCGCGGTCAACACCGTCCTGCTTGACGCCGCCCCCGACATCATCGACTTCCTGCTCGCGTGGGACTTCTCCGCCGCCGTCCAGGTCCAGTCTGAGATCTGGATGTCCGACAACAACGCCACGCCTGACGAGGCTGCCATTTGGTACCTCGCCAACAACGTGGCCGTCTGGTCCGAATACGTACCAGCAGACGTCGCCGCACGCGTCGAAGCCGCCCTGTCTGAGGTCAGCTAACGCTTAACCGATCGTGAGCGCTAGCGCTCACGACCCCAGAGCAGCCAATAGCTGGCGGCGGTCGAGAGCAGTCCGACCGCCGCCAGCGGCGGCCACCACGGTCGCACGCTGACGAAGAGCTGCGGATCCACCATCACCGCCGCGCCAACTCCCAAAGCAATCAGTAATCCCATTGAAGCCAACGCCGCCAGAACCCAGATCCCCCAGCGGCGAACGTACCTACTCCATTGATCGACCCGATCCATCGCGCTCCCCTTCCCGCTATCAGCCTAAACTCGATTCATGGCCAAGAAATCAAGGTCGCGCCGCCAGCAAGCTGCTTCCAGTAACGGCGCTACCCCCAATGATCGCGTCGTCGCTCGCAACCGCCGCGCCCGGCACCAATACGAAATTCTGCGCTCCTATGAAGCCGGCCTCAGCCTGACCGGCTCCGAAATCAAGAGCGTACGCGCCGGTAGAATCTCGATTCAGGAAGCCTATTGCCGACCTCGCGACGGTGAACTCCATCTGCTCGGTGCGCACATCGCGCGCTATGAACCGTCGGGCCAGGCCAATCACGACCCCACCCGTGATCGCCGACTGCTGCTCCATCGGCGCGAAATCAAACAACTCGAAGAAGCCTTCTCCCAACGCGGCCTCACCCTGATCCCGCTCAACCTCTACCTCAAGCGAGGACTCGCCAAACTCGAAATTGGCGTCGGCCGCGGACGGCGAGAACACGAAAAGCGCGACCAACTCGCCGCTCGCGACGCCCAGCGCCAGATCGAACGCGCCCTGCGCCGCTAGCGTCCAACCTGTCGAACACGCGACAGATGAGACTGTAGCTTCGGTTATCGACACTTCGGCCGATCTCGCCGGAGCGCTCCAGCTCGGTATTTCGTTGATAGACTGAAGGGGCGTCGAACCTCGGCGCACCAATCCCAGGGGACGAAAGGGTTCGACAGCGGTTGATCCCGCGTTGCTGCGTGCCGAGCTGGCGCCGCTCGTAAATCCGCGCCAACCTTCCTTAACTGGCGAATCCAAGGAACTCGCCCTCGCCGCCTAACCGCGGTGACGTCGCACCTCACCCGTAGCCGGGTCGGAGAGATTGCGGCGCCGACTTGCCCGGCTGCCCATCACGGGCGGTTGGGACCGTGATGGAAAGACCAACTCCACTCACCCGCTCGTAACGGTAGGCCGACGCGCCGGCGTTCGGGGACAACATAAGCGATGGCTACGCACGTAGATGCAGCCCGAGACGGTCGTCTGGACGGGGAGTTCGATTCTCCCCCGTCTCCACCAACGAAAGAGACATGCACTGTATAATGCGTACATCTGTACGAAATGCCAACCGTGAGCGTTCTCTAACGCAAACAAGGAATGAGGGCAGCATGTCGCATTCAGATGAGAACGATGCACTCTCCGATAGTGCTGATCCCGCACCTCAATCGCTCGGAGAGCGCATTCGAGCGCTGCGCCACCAACAGCAACTCTCGCTCAGCCAACTCGCGCGACTCTCCGGCGTCTCCAAGGGCTACCTGTCTCAGGTCGAGCGATCCGCCAGCGCCCGACCGTCCGCCGCCACATTGTTCGCCGTCGCCCGCGCCCTCGGCACATCCATCGCCGAACTGCTTGAAGCCGACGCCAGCGTCTCCCTGCCCGATCCCATTGATGTCCCTGATAGCTTGCGAGAGTTCGGCGATGAGGTCGGACTGCCCCCGGTCGACATCGAAATGCTCGCCGGCATCCGCTATCGCGGCGCTTCCCCGCGCAGCAAAGAAGACTGGCGCTTCCTCTACGAATCGATCCGTCGCAGCATCCGCGGCTCCCGCCCCTGATGACCCTCCGCCCGCCCGACGCGCCCACTGCCGCCCTCGCTCCAGCAGCAGCCTTGCGGCGACTCTGGGGCGGCGACTCGCCAGAACTCGCCATCGAACGCGCCGTTGACACCCTGCTCCAAATCGGCGAGGTCAGCGGACCTCCCGCTCCTCTGGAACTCCTCGCCTCCCTGCGCGGCGTCGCCAACATCCAGTTCACCAAGATGATCGAAGCCGGACGCCTCGTCTTCCTGCCTGGCTCCGGCTGGAGAATCCAGGTCAACGCCGCTCACCCTTCGGGCCGACAACGCTTCACCATCGCCCACGAAATCTGCCACACCTTCTTTCACGAGGCGATCACCGCCGCTGGCGCCGCCGATACCCGCGAACGCCGCCGCAGCGACCCGCTCACCGGCGACTTCGACCGCTCCGGCGACCAGGAAGAGTGGCTCTGCGACTATGGCGCCGCGCGCCTCATCCTGCATCCCAATTGGCTCACTGCGCTCGCCGCCGACCGCGCCCCTTCGCTTGACGCGCTCGCCGATATCGCCGCGATCTGCGATTCCTCTCACGAAGCCACCGCCGTCCAGATCGCCCGGCTCCGACTCTGGCCCTGCGTCTTCGTCTACTGGGGCTTCGAGGGCCGTGACGCCGACAGCCTCGCTCCGTATCGGGTCTACCCCGCGCTCGATGACGACGAAATCGTCCTGCCCACCGCCGCTCGAGGCTCGTCCATTCGCGCCGCCATGAACGGCGGCAGCAGGCGACAGAGCATCGAAGCCGGCTGGAGCGTCGAGAGCTGGTACGCCGGCTACCGCACCCCTCAAGGCAAACGCGTCGACCGCATCCTCAGCCTGCTCCAGCGGCCCTGACTCGCCACCCTGACTCGCCACCCTGACTCACCTGGCTTTTTTCCTCATTCCGCGGAGTGGTGAAATTGTTCGTATCCGTGAAGTATCGCATCGCCAGCAGTGTCAAACCTGACACTGTGGTGTACGATCTCGGAATAACCCGCGTGGCGTAGCGTCGGGTGAGCAAGCACGACGGGACGGTCCCCGTCGCAGGAGGTACCAATGAGCGAGCGAAACTATTGGCAAAGGATGCGCCGACGGCAAATGTCGCGTCGCGCCCTGTTGGGGGCATCCGCCCGAGCTGGCGTCGGCGCCGCCGGTCTGGCCCTGGTCGGCTGCGGCGACGATGACGATGACGGTCAGCAGTCTGCCGCGCAGGTCCAGCAGCAACGTCAGGCGCAACAGCAGACCGCGCAGCAACAGACCATGCAGTCGCAACAGCAGCAGGCGTCTCAGACCGCCGACCAGGCTGACGACCAGGAAGACGGCGGGCAAAGCGGAGACGACCAGTCGGCCGCGGTGTCGAGCGCCCCAGCCGGCATCATCCGCGGTGGCAGGCGCGTCGCGCCCTTCGTGGGACCCTACTCAGGTGACCCGCCTACCCTCGACCCCTACGAGAACCTCACCTACCGCGCCCAGATTCCCTCTGGCTTCCACTACTCAAAGTTGATCCAGGCCATCTCCGGCGGCGACGGCGTCAATCCCGGCAACACGGCGCAGTACGAGAACGATCTCGCCGCCACCATGCCGGAAATCCCGGACCCGACCACATACGTGTTCACGATCCGCGAAGACGCCAACTGGCACGATGTCGATCCGCTGAACGGCCGCTCCGTCACCTTGCAAGACGTGGTCGCCACACACGACCGCTTCCAGGAGCTGGAAACCGCCAACAACGCCAGCTGGAACGCTGTCGTCTCGTCCTTTGAGCCCGGCGAAGACAATTCGCTCACGCTCAAGCTGCTCGAGCCGCACGCGCCTTTCCTCACGCTTGCCGGATCGTCCCAGCACCTCTGGATCATTCCGCAGGAAATCGTTGACGACGGCACCGTCGCTCAACGCCCCGTCGGTTCCGGCCCCTGGGTCTTCGAACAGTTCGAGCCGGGCGTGGCGATCGACTGGCGACGCAACCCCAACTGGCACCGCAGCCGCGACTTCGTCAGTGGCATGGTCGGCAGCGGCGCCGGCGGCTACAACGGCATCTCCGGTGTTGACCCTCAGCTCTTCCCGCTGATGGATGGCATCACCTCCACGATGAACGGCGACACCAACGTCCTGATCCCGGCGCTCGGTGATGGCGCGCTGGACTACTCTCAGCTCTCGCCCGCCATCTTCAAGCAGGCCCAGGAAGCCGCCCCTCAGATTGAGGACAACGGCTACGTCTTCACCCTCAACACCGTGCCCGGCGGGTTCTACTTCAATTACTCGATCCCCCCGTGGAACGATGTCCGAGTTCGACAGGCATTGTCGCTCTCGATGGACCGAGACGGCGTCCTTTCCGCTACCGATGACACCGGTCGCGGCGGCTGGCACAGCCCGCTCTCCCAGATCGCGCCGTATTGGCTCAACCCCAAGGACCTCGACACCTACGGCGAGACCTACGAAGGCGAGGACTCCGGTCTGCTCTTCCACCGCGACCTCACCAAGGCGCGCCAGTTGCTTGACGCCGCCGGTTACCCCGAGGGCGTCAAGGCCACCTTGCACGGCACCGCCGACTACGGCGCCACCGTGGTCAACCTCTACGAAGCCTGCGCAGCCACCGCTTCCGAGGCCGGCTTCCAGTTCGAGTTCTTCTTCAAGGAGTACGCGCCGTACATCGCCTCGATCTTCCGCGGCAACTTCCCGGACGACTGGGACGGCGAGTCCAGCCACCTCGGCATCGGCCCGCTCTACGGCGGCGCCACCGACCCGCATGACATCTGGGCCGCGGTCTACGACCGCTCCTCTGGACGTCACAACTGGGGCTCCGGTGGACGTACGCCAGACGGCCTCGCAGGGGTCACCGCGCTCGATACTGGCGGCAACGCAGAAGGCTGGTCCCACGCCAACGCCGTTTCCGGCGGCGGCCCTGAGACCGACGAGCGCCTCCACGAGATGTTCAAGACGCAGAAGGGCCTGCTCGACTTCGAAGAGCGACTCGCCTTCACGCAGGACATCCAGCGCTACATGTCGACCAAGATGTACATGGTGCCGTATGTCGCCGGACCTGGCGTGTACGCCTTCAACCCCTGGATGAAGCAGGTTGACCCGCGCAACGGCGAAGTCATCAACAACGCCGACACGCGCATGTGGCCAAAGGCCAACTACGCCTGGGGCTCTGAGGGTGAACCGTTCTTCATGCTCGACCAGGACATCAAGGACGAGTACACCTAAGCCTGCAACCGCGTACTCACAGGGGGAGGAGTGGCGCCGATCGCATCCGCGATCTGTCGCTACCTCCCCCTGTCGTGTGCCTCTGCTTTCCGCATTAGCGACTGCCCCGTTGCGCGGGATAGTCGCCATGAATCCCTCTTCCGCAGCTAAGGGCGACAGCGATGCGACAGTACATCATCCGTCGAGTCCTCCTGATCATCCCCACGATGATCGGCGTGACCATGGTGGTTTCGCTGCTCACCCAACTCCTGCCCGGCGACTTCATTGATGTCATGCTCGCTGACCACATCGGGTCCGGCGAAGACAAGGCTGTCTTCCGCGCCCGGCTCGAAGAGCAGCTGGGCTGGAACGATCCCTGGATCGTCCAATACGGCAACTGGCTCTGGCAACTACTCCAGGGTGACCTCGGCACGTCCTTCGTCGGAGGCTTCCAGTCAGTCAACGAAGAGCTGCGGACCAGAATCCCTGTCACGCTCGAACTCGGCGTCCTCGCCATGATCGTCGGCATCATCATCGCGCTGCCGGTCGGAATCATCTCAGCCATCCGACAGGACTCGGCCGTTGATTACGTCATGCGCGGAACCGCTATTCTCGCGCTCTCCGTGCCCGGCTTCTGGCTGGCGGTGCTGATCATCCGGATCGTCTTCCCCGAGCTCGGATTACCCTCGCTTCCGCTCGTCTATAGCGATCCCACGGAAGACCTGCTCGAGAATCTGCGTCATATGTACGTGCCCGCCATCGTGCTCGGGATTGGACTTGCCGGTCCAGTCATGCGGCTCACCCGAGGCGAGATGCTCGAAGTGCTGCGTCAGGACTACGTACGCACCGCTCGCGCCAAGGGCCTGCAGGAGAACGCCGTCATCATCCGTCATGCCATGCGCAACGCCTTGATCCCGGTGCTCACGCTGATCGGCCTCTCAGCCAGCGTGCTGGTCGGCGGCTCCGTGATCATGGAGTCCATTTTCACCCTGCCCGGCATGGGCTTGCGGATGATCGAGGCACTCAGCAACCGTGATATCCCCGTCGTCATGGGCATCATGGTCGTGATCGCGTTGGTCGTGATCGTCGCCAACCTCCTCGTGGATATCGCGTACTCGCTCGTCGACCCGCGAATCCGCTACAACTAGACCCGCCCGAGCTTGACCAGTGACCAGTGACCAGGCAGGGTGAAGGAGCCGGCTGATGTCTGAAGCGCAAGACACCGTTTCCGCCTACGCGGTCCAGGACGAAGGCGGCTTCGCCAACTGGATCCGCGATCAGATGCAGCTCCTGATCGACCGCTCGGTCTCGAGCCCGCTCGGTTTCCTGACCGCGGTCGTGATGTTGATCTTCGCCGGCTCAATCGGTTTCCTGGTTGGCGTCCTCGTGATGCCCTACTGGATGTACCGCCGCAAGAAGTACCTCGGCGCGTTCGGCGCCGTGATTCTGCTCGCCTGCGTCGTGGTCGCCGCGGTCGCGCCGCTCTTGCAGACGGTTGAGCAGGACCCCGAAGCCGTCCGCGTGGCGCCCTACACCAAGGCCGTCTTCTCCGACCGCTTTCTCTCGCCCAACGCCGAACACGTCATGGGCACCGACAACCAGGGCCGCGACATCGTCTCCCGTATTGTCTACGGCTCTGAGGTCACTGTCATCGTGGGCGTCGGGTCGGTGATCGTCACCGCCGTGCTCTCGACATTCATCGGATTGGTGTCCGGCTACTTTGCCGGCAGCGGAGCGGGTTGGTCAATGCGAGCGCCCAGCGCCGTGCTCAATTTACGTGTGCCGCTGCTTTGGTGGGTCCTCGCCTTACCGTTCGCGTTGGCGGTGCTGGCCGTCCAGTTCGCCTTCAAACTGGCCGACCTGCTCACGCTTGGGCTGTTCACCACCCATATAGACCGAGCGCTGGACACGCTGCTCGACGACCTGCCAGTCAGACGAGGTCCCGTTCCTGACCCAGACATCATCATCCAGCGTCTGGTTGACGTCTGGAACGCCTTCCCCGCCATCTTCCTGATCCTCGCCGTGATCGCCATCGTCGGCTCGGGCGGCAGCGGCTTCCTCGGTCTTGGCTTCGGTCCCAACGTCGGACCGCAGGCGCAGATCGGAGACGAATGGTTCTGGCAGGTCTTCCCTCGCACGACAACCGTGATCCTCACCGTCGCGCTCGTGCTCGCCGCCGGCAACTCACGCGTCGTCCGCGGCGCCGTGCTCGCGACCCGAGCAGCCCAGTACGTTGAGGCGGCGCGCACGCTCGGCGCCTCCAACATGCGCATCATGATCGCGCATATCGTGCCCAACATCATGGCCACGATCATCATCCTCGCCTCGCTCAACTTGGGCATCGCCGTCCTGATCGAAGCCGCCATCTCCTTCCTCGGCTTCGGCATCCCGCCGCCCTATCCCACCTGGGGCCGCGACCTCGGACAGATCGCGCTGATCTACGCGACCGAAGCGCCGTGGATGGCGGTCTTCCCCGGTCTCGCCATCATGATCGCCGTCTTCGGCTTCAACATGATGGGCGACGCCCTGCGCGACATCCTCGACCCTCGTCTGCGCGGCACCTAATCACCGGGTAACACCAACTCCATCCAATCGGGGAGATACGCAGTCCGCCCCATGCCAGCGGTCTGCGCGTCTCATCTATCTTGACCGCCGGGCGAACGCACCCCGTATACGGACATGTCATTCATATCCCATCAAGCGGCCGTCTGAGTCAAGCAGCTGCCGGTTGCCGCGATGGTCTTGTTGATCCACTGCTACTGCTTGGTCGGCTGAGGCGAGGCGCGAAGCCGCCCCATCTTGCGGCCTCAGAGAGCCGCAACAGCTGATTCATTTGCGGCGGAACCGCCTCAACAGATCTTCCGCGGCAATCTCCACCAGCGTCGGCCGACCGCGCGGGCACGAGTGTGGATTCTCACAGCGCTCTAGGTCGCGCAACAGCGCCGACATCGCGACCGAGTCCAGAACTGACCCGCGCCGCACCGATCCATGACATGCGGCCGAGGCCGTGACCGGGTCAAATCTGGCCGGCTCGGCCGTGCGGTCTCCCGCATCTCGCAGGATGCCCCGCAGGAGTTGCTCCGCCGCCGCGCTGTCCAGAGCCTTGGGCAGCGAGCGTAGGATCAGTGCGCGTTCACCAAACGGATCGAGCTCGAAACCGAGTGACTCGAGCCTGGCCGCTGCTACATTCCAGTTCGCCGCTTCCGCCGCGTCGAGTTCCAACGTGATCGGTTGGATCAACGGCTGTCTGGCCTGCGGTTCCGAGGACTGAGACAGCAGGCGTTCGTAGAGCACGCGCTCGTGCGCCGCGTGCTGATCAACCAGCAGCAGGCCGTCCGGACCTTCCGCCACGATAAAGGTGCGGTGCATCTGCCCGATCGTGCGCAGCGACGGCAGCGATCGGTGTTCGGGAGCCAGCTCAACCAGCTGGCCAGGCGATGCTTCCGCAACCGCGTTTGCTGGCGGCAACGCACTGACGCCTTGCGGACGAACCCTCAAGAGCGGTTGCGTCGAGCCTGCGTCTTCCGCGAACTCAAGCGCGTCTGACGCCAATCGCAGCGGCGTGCGCCGTCGCGACTCCGCCAGGGCCGAGCGAATCGTGCGCTGCACCAGCGAGAAGGCCAGCTCTGGTTGGCGCAGCTTGACCTCGGTCTTGGCCGGATGCACGTTGACGTCCACCGATGCCGGCGGGACCCGCAATCGCACGACCGCGATCGGAAAACCTCCCGACGGCAGCCAGTCGCGATACGCTTCCTGCACCGCGTAGGCCAGACGGCGGTCGTGTACCGGACGCCCATTGACGAACAGTCGAATCCCATCGCGCTGGCGGCGCACATCCTCCGGCGATCCGCACCATCCGTCCAGACCCATGCCCGAATGTTCCGCCGAGAACGCGAGCGCCCGCTCGGCCACTCCCGCCCGAAACACGCTGGCCAGGGCGCCGCGCAGCGCCTCAAGGTCGTGCGCGCCCGTTGAGCCGCCGGCCGCCGGCTCGTGCGCCAACGGCGTTCGACCATCGATCGTCAGTCGCAGCGCCCGCTGCGGCTCGGCCAGCGCCACATCCGAGGCGACGCGCACGAGCGCCTGCCGCTCGGCGCGCGGCTTGGCCAGGAACGCGCGCCGCGCCGGCTGACCTTGGAACAGGTCCCACACCTCAACGCTCGTGCCCGGCGCCCGCGCCCCCGTCTGCTCACGAACAAGCCGACCGCACTCATACTCGATCAGCGCCGCTGCCGGCTGCGATCGCGCGCGAGTCGTCACCGTCAACCGACCCGCCGCCGCTGCGATCGCCGGCAGCGCCTCGCCGCGGAAGCCGTAGGTGGTCAGCTGCGACAGATCGTCAACCGTGCGTAGTTTCGAGGTCGCGTGCCGCCCCACCGCCAGCCGCAGCTGTTCAGGCGGAATCCCGTTACCGTCGTCATGCACCGCGATCCGCTGCCGACCCGCTTCGTTCAGCTCCACTTCAATCCGATTGGCGCCCGCGTCGAGCGCATTTTCCAGCAGTTCTTTCAGCACCGCGGCCGGCCGTTCAATCACTTCACCGGCCGCGATCTGCGCCGCGACCGGCGCCGGCAGCTCGCGGATGGCCGCTTGTGCAACCTGCTGCGATCCAGCCTGATTCATGACCCGACCTCGCTCGCCACGTCCATCCGGGCGCCGCGCAACTCCGTCCGCGCTTCTTCGCGTAACGCGTAGAGCGCCGAAATCGCCTCCAGCGGCGTCAGTCCGTCCACGTCGAGCGCCGCCAGGTCGGCCACAATCGGATCCACCATCGGCGTCAGCCGCAACGGCGGCGCTGGGATCGGGATTGGCGGCGGCTGGACGGCAGCGCCCGATTGCCGCTCCAGCTGCGCCAACAGCGTGCGCGCGCGCTCGACCACCGCCTCGGGCAGACCGGCCATCGCCGCCACCTGCACCCCATACGACCGATCAGCCGCGCCCGCCCGCACCCGATACAGAAACGTGATCTCCCCATCCTCATCCTCCGCAACCTCAACCGCCGCATTCGCCACTCGCGACAGCGATCCCGCCAGCGCCGTGAGCTCGTGGAAGTGCGTCGCGAACAGCGTTCGCGGGCCCCGCTCGATCCGCTCTGACCCGCTGCCGCCGGCCAGTGACTCCGCCACCGCCTGCGCGATCGCGAGCCCATCCCAGGTCGAGGTGCCGCGCCCGATCTCGTCCAGCAGCACCAGCGATCGAGCGGTCGCGCCGTGCAACAGCCGCGCCGTCTCCAGCATCTCCACCATGAACGTAGAGCGGCCCTGCGAGAGCTCGTCGTGCGCGCCTACCCGTGCGAAGATCCGATCCACCAGACCGATCCGCGCCCGCTGCGCCGGCACAAAGCTCCCGGCCTGGGCCAGAATCACGATCAACGCCGTCTGTCTGAGATACGTCGATTTGCCAGCCATGTTCGGACCGGTCACCAATAGCAGCTGCGCGCCGCGCAGCCCGTCATCGCTCAGTTCCGTGTCGTTGGGCACGAATCCGCCCGCCGCGCTGGCCGCCTCCACGATCGGATGTCGGCCGGCCTCGATCTCGAGCCGCCCTGACGGCTCCAGCAGCGGCCGCGACCAGGCGCGTTCCGACGCTACCGACGCCAACGCGCTGGCCGCGTCGAGCCGCGCCACCGCTCCCGCGGCGCGGCGCACCGTTGGCGCCTGCCCAACCAGCTCCAGTCGCATCCGATCCACCCACTCGCGCTCCGCGTCGGCAAACCGCTGCTCCGCCGTCGTCAGCTCGAGCTCCCGCGCACGCAGGCGCGATTCACTGAAGCGTTCACGCTCGCGCAAGGATTGACGGCGCTCCCACGATACCGGCGCCCGCGCCGCCTGTCCGCGGCTCAGATCGATCAGGTAGCCGTAGCTGCGGTGATAACTGATCTTCAGTTGATCAATGCCCGACTCGTCGCGCAGCGTCTGTTCGAGCTCGCGCAGACGGGACCGCGCGCGTTCGACCTGCGACCGCCCGGCATCAACCGCGTCATCCACCCCGGCAAGAATCACGCCCATGCCGTAGTCCGACGGCGGCTGCTCCGCCAAAGTCTGCGCCAGCCGCGCCGCCGCTTCAGGCGCCGGTCCCAGACGCTCCGCCAGCGCCGCCAACGCCGCAGCGCCCGACGACTCGAGATCAAGTCTGATCTGCTCCGCCTCGATCAGCCCGCGCGCCAGTCTCGCCAGCTCGGACGGCGTGGCCATCGCCGCCGCCGCGCGGCTCAGCAGCCGCTCCAGGTCGGGAAAGCCGCGCAGCCGCGCGCTGACCGCGCGACGCAGCTGCGGCATCCGCACGAGCGCCTCAACCCGATCCAGACGCGTCTCGATCCGCTCGATCTCGAGCAGCGGCGCGCCGATCGCCGTGCGCAGCCAGCGCCGGCCCGGCCCTGAGCCGCAGCGATCCAACACCTCCAGCAGCGAGACCCCGCCCGCGCCGGATGACGCCGCGTCGCGATCGCTCAGCGCCAACGCACGCGCCGTCGCCCGATCCCACTCGAGCCGGCCCGCCGCTTCGATCCAACGAGGCGCTGACAAATGCGCCAGGTGCGATCCCGCCGCCGGCACCGACTCGATCACGCCCGCCGACGCATCTGGCTGCGTCGAGCGCAGATACGACAGCAAGCCTCCGATCGCGCCCAGCGCGGGCGACTCCGGTTCCAGTCCGAACGCCGCTGGCGGCGCCCGATACTGCGCCTCGATCTCCCGCTCCGCCTGGTCCGCCCGAAACGACCTGGCCGGCTGACGCGCCAGCGCGAGCGCGATCCCCGGCGGCGCGGGCGATTCCTCTGCCAGCACGATTTCGCGCGCGCCGAGTCGAGCCAACTCGCGCTCGACGCGTTCCCAGAGCGCCTCTTCCTCGTTCACTGCGCCGTTCAACTGCATCAGGAAGACCGCGCCAGTCGAGACATCGGCCGACGCCAGCCCGACCTGCAGCGTCTGACGCTCGCGCCGCAGATCAATCGCGCAGCAGGCCGCCGATTCCCCCGCTTCCAGCAGCGACGGCTCCAGCGCCGTGCCTGGCGACACGACTCGCACCACGCCGCGACGCACCAGACCGCGCGCCGATCGCGGATCCTCGAGCTGCTCGCAGACCGCCACTCGATGGCCGCGTCCCACCAGTCGCGCCAGGTGCTGCTCCACCGACCGCACCGGCACTCCTGCCAGCGGCGCCCGCCCGCCCGATCCCATCGGCTTCGACGTCAGCGCGATGTCCAGCTCCCGCGCCACCAGCTTCGCGTCGTCGTCAAACGTCTCATAGAAGTCGCCCAGCCGAAACAACAGAATCGCGTCCGGATAACGCGCCTTCAGGTCCAGATACTGACGCCGAACCGGTGTCACCATTTCGATAATCCTACACGATACCGTGTATCATCGCCGCACTGAGCCGATCAACTGCTCGGACAGGTTATCAAATCTGGACGCTTCCCGAAACACCAGCGATCCATTGAGGAAAACCCCTTCGCCGCGCCGCCCTCGCATGAAGTCGCTTCAGACGAACACATCTTCGCCGTCAACCTGACCCGTGGTCAATGCCTGAGCGCCCGATGCCGCCAACGCCGTCGGCCTACCGCCGCGAGGCTTGCGCAGCAGACGGCCTGATGCTCGCATTCTGACCGACTAACAGAGAGGATTCCTCCGACTTGCCCCGCCGCCAAGCCCTGCCTCATCCCGGCCGGACCGGCAGCGACCGGTGACGTGACCCCTACACCACCGACAGCACGCCCAGGAACCGGTCCTCCACCCGTACCGCGTCCGGCGCCACCTCACGGCAGACATCACAGCGGATGCAGCGGCTGTCATCAATCGTGTAGCCGGCCGATTCGTCGTCCTCCGAATCGCGCTCCACAATCGCCGCAGTGGGACAGAAGCCAGCCGCCTCGGCCAGCTGCGCCGAGTGCGGATCCGTCACCAGATAGCGAATCAGGCCCGGCGCCTGCTGAGCCGGATCACGCTTTGACTCAATATGTACATCCAGCTCTGGACGGAAGTAATTGACCAGACCGCGTACGGCGTACGGCGTGAACTGACCGTGCAGACAGTTCGAGTTCTGCAGCGTCCGATCAATCGCCCCGATCCGCTCCAAATCCTCTTCTCGCCCGTCTCCGTGCATGATTCGCTCCAGCAGCTCCACCAGCCGCTGCGATCCGCCATGACAGGTCGTGCAGCGCCCGCACGACTCATCCTCGCAGAACTCCGTGAAATACTTGGTCAGGTCCACCGCCGAGGCGCGCTCATCGAACAGGATCAGGCCGCCCGATCCCAGCAGCACGCCGCGCTCGCTGAACGGTGGCCGCTCGAGCTTGAGCTCCAGGTCCGAAGCCGGCAACAGCCCGCCCAACGGTCCGCCCGGCTGAATCCCTTTCGGCGTGTGACCATCCGGCGGGCCACCGCCGCAGCCCAGCAACAGCTCATCCATCCCCATCCCGAACGGCACTTCGAGAATCCCCGGTCGCTCCAGCGAACCCGAGATCGAGAACATCTTCGTACCCGGGTCCGACTCCGTCCCGTGCTCGCGATACCAGGCCGCGCCGTGCCGCACGATCAACGGCACATTCGCGTACGTCTCCGTGTTGTTCACGTTCGAGGGCTCGCCGAACACCCCCTTTTGCGCCGGGAACGGCGGCCGAATCTTGGGCATGCCGCGCAGTCCCTCAACCGATGCGATCAACCCGGTCTCCTCGCCGCATACGTATGACCCGGCGCCTCGCGTCACCTCCAGATCGAACGCCTGCTCCGATCCCAGAATCCGCTCGCCCAACAGCCCACGCTCGCGCGCCTGCTCGATCGCCAGCTCCATCCGCGCAATCGCGAGCGGATACTCATCGCGTATGTAGATGAATCCGTAGTCCGATCCCGTAGCCCGTCCGGCGATCGCCATCCCCTCGATCACCAGGTGAGGGTCCGATTCCATCAGGACGCGATTGACGAACGCGCCCGGATCGCCTTCGTCGGCATTGCAGACCAGGTACTTCGTCGGACCCGGCGCTCCCAGCAGGAACTTCCACTTCTGACCCGCCGGAAAGCCGCCGCCGCCGCGTCCGCCGACTCCTGCCGACAACACCAGATCGCAGATTTGCATTGGATCCATCTGCAGCGCCGCGTCCAACGCCTCATACGCGCCGACCGCAATCGCCTCGTCGATCCGCTCCGGATCGACGACACCCATCCACTCCATCAATCGACGCCGCTGCGGGGCCCAGAACGGATGCCGATCGAGCGACGCCACGCCCGCGTGCGCACCCGACACCGCGCTGCGCGCGCCGATCAGCCAGGCCGACGCATCTGTTACCGGCTGATCACCGAGCGCCGCCTCCAGAAACGCGGCCGCGTCCTCAGGGCGCAGCGGCCCGTACACCACGGCGCCCTGCCCGGGGCGTTCGACTTCCACCACCGGCTGAAGCCAACTCAGCCCCAGCGTGCCCACCCGCATCAGATCGACGTCATGCTGCGCCGCCAGCGGCTCCAACGCCTCCCAGAGGCGGTCCGCATCCGCCGCGACCGATGACGTCGACAGATCGACCCGGATCAGCGGTCGCTGCGGCTCCCGACGCGCCAGCGTCGCGAGCTCCGCCGACTCTCGGATGGCCTCGTATTCGCTGCTCATCACTCAGCCTCATCACTATGCGACTGCGACTCGGCGCCGTACACCTGCTCGGCCCGCTCAAACACCGCCGGAGCGATCTTGATCGGACGCTGCGGCCATTGAATCGGATCCTCGCCGGCGCGCAATCGCCGCGCCAATTTGACCGTGTCCAACATCGTCAGAGGCCCAACCACGCGTCCGTTCACCCAGACCATCGGGGCCAGCTCGCAGGTGCCGTTGCACTGACCCAGCCACAGACCGAGCTCGTCGTCCGCCGTGTTCTCGCCCATCTCACAATCGAACTCCGCCTCAAAAATCCGCCGCACGCGGTCTCCGCCAACCACCCGACAGGACGGCCCGGAACACCAGGTGACCAGCGTCTTCGGCGGCGGCGAGTGGCGAAACTCCGAATAGAACGTGGCCGGTCCGTAGACCTGCGCTTCGCTCACCCGCAAGTGCTTCGCAATCAGCCGGATCGCGTCGCGCGAGATCCAGCCCAGCTCTTCCTGCGCCAGATGCAACGCCCGCAGCATCTGACCTTGTTCACGCGGCAAGCGCGCCAGGTGTCCGGCGAACCGTTCCATCGCTGCTCCCGTCGCCTCAGCCTCTTACGCAGATGCTATCCGCGAGACGCGCAGCGGACAACCCGCGCTCAGGCCGAATCAAGCCTCCGCAGGTAGTAACGACGCGCACTCACCGGACCGACGATGTGGTCAATCGCCAGTGACCGCGGCGGATCCTCGCCGACCTGCACCACGATCTCCGACTGTCGCCGCCAGACCGACTCCAGCACGCCGCGAGGCTCTACCTCCCGCACCTCCATCTCGTACGCCTCGGCCGGCACCGTCTGCGGACGAGCCCTCGCCTCCGCGCGCGCCAGATAGTTGCCGTCAGGCGCCCAGATCGCGCACCCGATCTCGGACCTCGTCTCTGTCCACTCGCGCTCAACGCTGTGTACGCCCGTAGGACTCGATGCAGGTGTCGATACCATGAGTGCCGCTCCATCCAGATTTGCCGGTTCAACCGCTACTTCCGCTTTAGCAAACTAGACATCTTTATGTCAATATGCCGCCTCCCAACCGCCATCCGACGCGCCCCGCCGACTCAATCACTGGCGCCTGGCTCCCTGCCGAAACTGCTGGCTATCGCCCTGTATCCTGCCTGCCAGGTACACCGAATCCAGGAAAGGACCCCAACTCATGGGAGATCGACTTGATGGCCGCGTCGCCATCGTGACCGGCGCCGGACGCGGCATCGGCCGCGGACATGCGCTTCTGCTCGCCTCCGAAGGCGCCAAGGTCGTCGTCAACGACTTCGGCGGCTCACAGGGCGGCGAACTCGATGGACAGGCTGCCCCCGCCGATCAGGTCGTCAACGAGATCAAGGCCGCCGGCGGCGACGGCGTCGCCAACTACGACTCCGTCGCCGACATGGCCGCTGGCGAGCGCATGGTCCAGCAGGCGCTCGACCACTTCGGCAGACTCGACATCCTGATCAACAACGCCGGCATCCTGCGTGACCGCATGGTCTTCAATATGACCGAAGAGGAATGGGACGTCGTCGTCGCCGTTCATCTCAAGGGTCACTTCACTGTCACCAAGTACGCCTCGCAGGTCTTCCGTCAGCAGCGATCCGGCCGGATCGTCAACACCTCCTCCGAGTCCGGGCTGGGCAACATGGGCCAGGCCAACTACGCCGCCGCCAAAGAAGGCATCGTCGGACTGACCCGCACGCTGGCCCGCGACCTCGGACGCTACGGCGTCACCGCCAACGCCATTCGCCCGCGCGCCGGCACTCGACTCACCCTGACTGAGGAACTCGCCGAGGCCCAGCGCCGTGCTCGCGAGGCCGGCCTGGCTGCGGGCGACGCCGGCGACATCAGCTTCGGCGCCGACCGCGAAGCGATGATGGCGCCCGAAAACGTCTCGCCCTTCACCGTCTGGCTCTGCACCGACGCCGCCGCCAACATCAACGGCCGCGACTTCCTCGTCTGGGGCAACGAAGTCGGCATGTACAACCTGCCTACCGTTGAGGCCGCCGTCTACGCCTCAGGCGCCAGCTTCAGCCTCGACGAACTCGACCGAGTCGCCGCGCAATCCTACCTCGGCTCCCAGAAGAACCCGTGGCCCGGCCAGGCCCCACGCTGACTGGCTGAGCAAGCGCCTCATCCTCTTCTGCTTTCCTCCTCCTTCCAGGGGGAGGTGCCGAAGGCGGAGGGGGCTCCCCGCTCCAGCCCGCTCACAACCACAACCGAAAGGACTCCCACTCATGGCCATCCTCGCCCACGAAACCATCGAGTTCGCCGCCAACGGAGGCGCCGCCTCCGGCTACCTCGCCAGGCCGATCGACGGTGGACCTCACCCCGGCGTCATCGTGATCCAGGAGTGGTGGGGACTCAATCCCAACATCTGCGATATCGCCAACCGAATCGCCGCCGAAGGTTATGTCGCGCTCGCGCCAGACCTCTTCCACGGCGCCGTCACCGCCGAGCCGGATGAGGCGCAAAAGCTGATGATGTCCCTGCAGGAGCCCAACGCCCTGATCGATATGTCCGGCGCTGTCGCCGCCCTCCAGGCGCGCGATGATGTGCGCGCCGACCGAATCGGCGTGACCGGGTTCTGCCTCGGCGGCGGTATGTCGCTGCTGCTGGCGATGCACAACCCCGCCGTCACCGCCGCCGCTCCGTTCTACGGAGTCCCCGGCGCCGGCCTGTCGGACGCCGCCAACATTCAGGGCGCCGTGATGGGCTTCTACGCCGGCCACGACGACTGGATTACGGGAGAGGTCGTAGAAAGCATCCAAACCGCCCTCAACGACGCCAACATCCGCAACGAGATCCACGTCTACCCCGACTCGCATCACGGCTTCTTCAACGACACCAGCCCAGACGTCCACGACCCCAAAGCCTCCGCCGACGCCTGGTCCAAGCTGAAGTCATTCTTCGCCGCCGAACTCCAGGCCTAGACCCCCTCCGCCCTGAGGCCTGGGACAAGCTGATGGCCTTCTTCACCGCCGAACTCCAGGCGAGCCCCCCCCCCCGTCCCCGCCCCCCTGCGATCGCGGCAAACACGTGACGCAGACCGCCAAATCGTGAGAGCGCTCACGCATGATCGATTGAGGACGATGCATCATGATTGACACCATGAACTACGGTCGAGCCAGCCAAGCTCTGCTGATCTACAAGACCGTAACACGACGATTTATCGCTCGGACGCTTAAGGGCGAAAACGGAGGCGCGGGCGACTGGTTCGCCGATCTCGTGCTCACGAACCTTCCGGGACCCGTCGCAGATCGCCTGAAGGAGCGAGTGGAAGGAGCGACTGAAGATGGCATCATCACGAACCGAGGAAGTCAGGAAGACAGGGGTCCTGAACTTTTCCTCGAGGAAGCGCACTTCCCGCGCGTTGTGGGCAAAAACTGGAACGCGTTCAGACATGTGCTGAAAGATCGCGATACGGTCTTGAAGCAGCTTCGGCAGATCAAGAAGTATCGGGACGAGGTCGCACACGCCAACCAGGCAGGATCGGACCAAGATGCGACCGCAATCATTGAGGCGTGTCGGTCAGTCGTCGTGCGGTTTGATTCCTCCGCGGCCGATCAACTCGCAAAATTGCTGGCGCCGCCAGCAGTCGAGGAGGACTCTTCCGGCTCCGTTGCCGATGACGTTCAGGAGAACGGCGAACCCGATGTGCCAAGCATGGTCTTGGGCTCGCCGACGGCGAAGGACAGGGTGGCCTGTATCGGCCTTGAGGACCAGCCAAACGCCGAAGGCGAGTCTACTGATTCGATTGTGAGAGACGCTCAGGGCAACGATGGAGAGGATGACGTTTGGGAAGGAGTAAATAGGTTTCAACAAGAGCGACAAAGGCGCGTCGCGCGCTTGGACGCGTTGATTCAGCAGTTTGAGCAGGCTGGCGAGGCGCAGGATCAGATCGCGAAACTGAAACACACGCTCTGCGAGCTCGGTTCCACGTCGGACCCTGATTTTGACGACACATGGGGAGAGTTGAACTCGCTGCGGTGGCTCTACATCCTGCCCGAGCTGGTTGCAGAAGTGATAGAAGCAACCGAAGGCTTCGGGGTCTCCGAAGACGGTATCGTGAGTGAGGCCGAGTTTGAGGCAGAGGGTTCAAACAAGTCGATCGGCCTGAAAATCTCCCTTGAGGTCCGGGGCTGGTACGGTCCGCACTAACGGACCTTGTGACACGCCACTCGCAAATGGGATACGCGGCTCTTCCGCTCAGCGATGAGCGCCAGGCAGCACTGGCAGATCATGAACGCTCAAGCCGAACTTCGCCTGCTGACGCAGCCTGTCACCGGCTCGTAGAGCCACAGTCGACTACAGCTCCAGCATCCCCGTCTCGCCGTGCTCCTCTTCGTCCTCAAGCTCCTTGTCCGCTCCCAAGCCCACGCCGATGTAGACGAATCCGCCCGCCGCCAGGCCCAGGAACAGCCCGCCTGCGATGATGATCCACAGCAGCCATGCATCAAAACCGCCGTTCGCCGACGACAAATGCTGATTGCCTGCCCCCAAATTGATCAGCACGGCATGCACCACAATCCCGACCACGCCGCCGACCACCATGCCCGGCAGCAACAGCGCCATCTGAATCAGAATCGGGGCGTCCTTCAACCATTGCGGCAACATGAAGGATGGAACCAGTGGCGGCATCTGCGCAACCCTTCGCTTCTCTCTCGCGGTCGCTCATAGTATCGCCTGACTCAGCCCTATCGTCTAGTGACCTGATCCGATTCCCGGCAAACATGCCCCATAGCCAGCAGCCAGATACGATAAATCCATGCCACGCGTGCGCCCCGACAGCCAGCTATTCGAGTCCATCCGCCAGCGTCACATCTCCCGTCGCGCCCTGCTCGCGGCTTCAGCCCGCGCTGGTATCGGCGCGGCCGGACTCGCGCTCGTCGGCTGTTCCGACGACTCAGACGAGCAACAGCAAGCTCAGCCCGACCCACAGTCCCAACAGCAGACATCGCAAACGGCGCAGCAAGATCAGCAAGCGCAGCAACAGTCCGCCGATTCGTCCCTGCAACAAGGCGCACAGCAGCAGACGCAACAGGATCAGCCCGCCGACCCTACCGGACCAGCCCGCGGCGGCGTCATGCGATTCTGGCTGGCAGTCGATCGGCACGATCGCTGGGACCCGCATCGCTCCCGATTTCGCTATACGCAGGCCGTGCTCAGCCTCATGTACAACCGCCTCCTCCGCCCCGCCTCCGTCTCCAGCGGTGAGCTCCAGGCAGACCTCTGCTCCCTGCCCGAAACCCCGGACCAGCTCACCTACATCTTCAGCCTCGACCCCAACGCCGTCTTCTGGAACCGTGAGCCGGCGTCGGGCCGAGCGGTCAATCCCGAAGATGTCCGCTGGAACATCGAGCGGCAGCGCGACGCCTCCGACGCCAGCGGCGTCCCCGACCCGCACTTCTTTCGACGCGCATCCTATTCGCTCGTCGACTCAATCTCCGCTGACGACCGCGCCGTCACCCTCACCACAGCCATTCCCGACGCCACGTTCCTCTCGCATGTCCACGCCTCGCCCTTCGCATGGATCGTCAATCGCGAGGCCGCCGACCAATACGGCGACCTCTGGCGCGATGATCCAATGGACATTACCCGCAGCGCCGGCTCCGGACCGTACACACCGAGAACCTACGACGGCTTCCAACTCAGCCTCGAACGCTCCCACAACTGGTGGCGCCCCGACTCCGCCTATGCAGACGGCATCGTCTTCGAAGCCGTCGACCCGAACGGCATCGGCAGCTACTACGACTCTCAACTGGCTGATCGAGCCGACTTTCCGCTCACCAACGAGGCGGTCGAGCAACTCCGAGGCCAATATCCCGATCATCCCACCTACGAACTGCCGCTTGGAGCTTCCGTCGAGCTGCTCGCCCCTCAGTCCATCGATCCAGAATCCCCGCTCAACGATCCGCGTGTGATCCGCGCCATCAACCTGTCAATCGACCGTCCTCAACTACTCCAACGGCTTTATGGCGGACATGGCCAGGCCTCAGGCCCCGTGCCCCAATTCCTCGACGGTTGGAGTCTCAGCGAACCACTGCTGAACTCCTTCCCCGGATTCCGCAACGACCGCGCTGCCGACCTCGTGGAAGTGCAGCAGCTCATCGATGCCGCCGGCGCGACCGCTGCAACCGCTCCTGTGCCGCTCGTCGCCGCAGATCTGTTTGAGGGCTACTTTGCAGGAGCGGGCGAAGCGGTCCGCTCCATGATCACCGACGCGACCGAACTCGACGTGTCGCTCGAACATCGACCGTTCGCCGACGCCATCGAACAACTCAGTGATGGCGAGCGATTCCTGTTCCTCGGTTGGAGCGAAGTCCCGCAACAGGCCGACCCAACCGATCACTGGCTCGAAAGCCTGCACAGCTTCGGGACCCGACGCTGGAGCGACGGAGCCAGCGTGGAAGTGGACTCACTCATCTCCCAGATGAAGTCCACCTTCGATCTCGCCGCCCGCCAGGACCTCTGCCACCAGATCCAGGAACTGCTCCTGCGCGGCGACGCGCCTCAGTGGCAGATCAACCTGGTCAACGGCGCTCAGCTCGGCATTCATCAGCCCTACTTCCATCCCGATGCTCGACTCTTCGAGTTTGCCTGGTCCACCGATCGGCTCAGCAACGCCTGGCTCGAAACCTGGCACGAGGGCTTCCCCGCTGATCGAGAGCTGCCGCCACTCCCGCAAGCAACCGACGCCGGCGGCTAGTCCTATAGCCCTCTGAGGCAGTTGCCGCCTCTCCGTCGTCCCTCTCCCATGATCCTCTCGCAGGCAGACCTGTGACGGGGTGACTCTGCCGCTCGGCTCCGCGCCCTTACCCCCACTGACGCCGATGCTCGCGCTCAAACTCCAGAATCCGCCGATACACCCGCACCATCTCTCGATCCTGCGCCAACGGCTCCCGCGGCGGCCGAATCACCGCCCCACCCAGCGCGTCGACAATTTCCCGGTGGTCGTCAATGATGAAGTCCGGCTCAATCTTCGTGAACAGATGCAATCGCGACCGGTACTGAAAGATCGGCTTGCCCATGATCCCGGCCAGGAGCGGCCAGAGATCATGCTTGTCCGCCACCTCGCGCCGCGCCCCGTAGCCGGACCACATGTAGACGTGATGCCCCCGCTCCTGCAACCGCTCCAACACCTCACGCGCGTAGGGACGCAGATGCAAGTTCCAGGAGACCAAACATCCGTCCACGTCAAAGAAGATATTCAGCGGCCGCACAACCGTTAGCCTAGCGCCAAATGTCCGAAGCAACCGCTCAACCTCCGTCCCCGCCTCCGAGCGGGGACCAGCCCTCCCAGCCTCGGTGCCCTCATCTCACCAACCCGCCGCAAACTGGCCACTTTCGAATGGCCGCCCGACTCGAGTGCTGGCGCTGCGCCTTCCGCAACAAAACCATGCTGCGCCGCTCGATCATCACGAGCGCGATCGTCGGCACCATCCTCGTCGCCATCAACCAGGGAACCGTCATCATCGGGGGAGACGCCACCACAGAACTCGCCTGGAAAGTCCCGCTCACCTACTGCGTCCCCTTCCTCGTCGCCAGCTGGGGCGCATTGGGTAATGCCTACTCAGCCTACTCAAAGGCTTGTAGGAAGAATCCGCGCTCCCCCTCGTAGGGGGAGCTGCCGAAGGCTGAGGGGGCATCGCTGATTGGCCGGATTGAGCAAGCCGTAGCTTGGGTGTTAGCCGCTACTTCTTTTTCGGAGCGGGAGGACGAGGCCGATCATCATATCGACCCTTGTCATCGCGCCCGACAAGGCGGGTTTCGTTCCGACCGTCTCTGTCGGGTCCTGTGGCTCGCGTCGTCGCCGAGAGCGCTTGCTCATTTCATTCGTACCTTCTGGTGCCAAGAATGCATGTCAGACCTCTATCAGGCTGCTGAAGAAGGGCGTGTGAGATCATGGCGGAGGTGTTGAACCGATAGCTGAAGGAGGTCTGCGATGCGCGGCGAGTCAGAGCGGCAGGCGACGATGATGTTGGGGCTGACGCCGGACGGCTTGGTTCCGAAGGACCACCCGTTGCGGCGGATCAAGCCCTTGGCCGACTCGGCATTGAGGCGCATGTCGCCCCTGTTCGACGAGATCTACGCGTCCGGCGGACGACCCTCGATCCCGCCGGAGCACCTGCTCAAGTCGAGCCTGCTGATGGCCTTCTTTACGATCCGCTCGGAGCGCCAGTTCTGCGAGCAGCTGCGCTACAACCTGCTGTTCAAGTGGTTCCTCGACCTGAATGTGGAAGACGAGCCGTTCCACCCAACGACCTTTACCAAGAACCGCGAGCGGCTGCTGGAAGCGGACGCGGCGCGGGTCTTGCTCAAGGAAGTGGTCAAGGAAGCCAGGCGTCGCCGGCTGCTCTCTCAGGACCACTTCAGCGTTGACGGCACGCTGCTGGATGCCTGGGCCTCGCACAAGAGCTATCGACCGCGCGACGAGCAACCACCCAGAGGCGGCGGTCGCAACCCCGACGTCGACTTCAAGGGCGAGCGCCGCAGTCGCGACACGCACGAGTCGACGACCGATCCCGAGGCGCGCCTGTATCGCAAGGGCAAGCAGCAGGAGGCCAGGCTCTGCTACCTGGGTCATGTGCTGAGCGAGAACCGTCACGGGCTGGTGGTTGATGTCGAGCTGACCGAGGCCGATGGCTACGCCGAACGGGACGCCGCCCTGGCGATGCTCGAACGCAGTGTCAGGGGGCCAGCCACGCTGGGCGCCGACCGGGCCTACGACACGCGCGACTTTGTCTGGGACTTACGCGCGCTGGGGGTGACGCCCCATGTGGCGCAGAACGAGCGCGGGCGGCGCAGCGCGATCGATCGTCGCACGACCCGGCATCCGGGCTACCGCCAGAGTCAGCGTCGGCGCAAACGGGTCGAAGAGGTGTTCGGCTGGATCAAGACCGTCGGCGCCGGCGGCAAACTGCGCTACCTCGGACAGGCCCGCAACAAACTCTGGTTCGAGCTGACCGCCGCCGCCTACAACCTCACCCGCCTGGCCAACCTCGAGGCGGCCGCCGCGTAGCTGAACCGCGCCGACGCGGCCTCAGGCGTCGGATCCAGCGCCCCGGATCCCGCCCTCTCACTGACTGGACCTGCCCGCGATCCCTGCTCAGCGTGTGTCCACTCGTCGAAGATGGCCAAGTCTGGCACGTATCATCCGTAGTTCAGCAGCCTGCTATGCCCTGGTGATAAGCAGGCACTCGTGCAATGTCAAAGACATGCTCTGTCTATAGTCTTACCCCCTGAGCCGTCAACCTCGCGACCAACTCTTCCTGAGTCCCCGTCCCCTTTGTCGAGTTACAGGCCCCACAAAGCAACTGCAGATTGCTGATGTGGTCTGACCCTCCACGAGACCGCGGCACAACGTGGTCAATCGTCATGTTGCGGAACGGGAACCAGGTCAGGCAGCCATTACAGCGACCCTCCTGCGTGCCGTAGAGCAACTGCCGGTTCGATGGCGATCCATACGGCGGAAGGTCGCCTAAGTCAGTCCGCTGCGGCACATCCGTCCGGTGCACACCGCTATAGAAGAGGCCCAACTCGTTCTGAAGACGAACCCGTACCAACTCCGCTGCTTTGTCGGAGATGTCTATGCCGATCCACTTCCGCTGCAGCTTCTCGGCGGCAACACATGCGGTCGCGCAGCCGCAGAACGGGTCAAGCACGACATCGCCTTCCTGCGACGATGTCGAGATGATCCTCTCTAACAGGGCGAGTGGCTTCTGAGTGGGATACCCAGTCCGCTCTCGCGACCGCGCCTGCACCGGCGAGATATCGTCCCAGATGCTGTCAACAGCGATTCCCGACTGCTCGTCCAGGTAGCGTTTGTACCTTGGTACCCGCCCCGGGGCTCTTTGTACAACACGCCCGTCGGCCAAGGCTTGCTCCATGCGTTCTTGGGTCCAGCGCCAAACCCTGTTGACACCGAGGAACTCGTAGGTCAAATTGGGCCGGTTCTTGTTCGGGTTGACGAGATTATCGAGTGCATATCGGCGCCCGGAGCCTTCCTCAATCTCTCGATAGTTGCGGTCGATGTACTCCTGATCATGAGGTCTGAACTGAGCGTTGTACGCATGATCTGGCCCCAACGCATAGCGGAGCAGTAAATCGTGATTCGTCGGCATGTTTCGAGTCGCCAGCCCCTTGGCGTTGTGACGTCTCCAGACCACCTCATTGCGAAAGTTCTCAGTGCCAAAGATCGCGTCCATCGTGACCTTCAGGTAATGCGCTGCAGTTCGATCACAATGCAGATAGATGCTGCCGTTCGGCTTTAGTAGCCGCTTCATCTCCAACAGCCGCACTGACATCATGATCAGGTAGGCCTTCATCGGCCTGCCATGCGACATTCCTGCAGTCTCGATCACGCTCGCCAGCGCTGGCTCTCGCTCAGCCACTTCACCGTGCCAGGCGACATCGAGATCGTCCAGCGTCCACGTGTCTTTGAAAGCGGCGCCCGCCGCCTCCGACCCAATCGGCGCTGCGTAATCTCGATTCGAATTGAACGGCGGATCCAGGTAGATCAGATCGACTGACTCGGAGTTCATACCCCGCATCACGTCAATGTTGTCGCCGGTCCATAGCGTCTGATTGGTCCAGTTCGGCTCGGACATGTAAGCGCCTACCGCGGCAGACCCAGACCGCGCGTCGCGATGATGTTGCGCATGATCTCCGATGTCCCCGCTGCGATCGTCAGCGGCACCGCGTTCAGGTACTCGTCCGGCAATCGACCGTGCAGCGGCGCGTGCTCCTGCTCGCCCGACAGACCGCCAGCCAGGCCGAACATGTTGATCATCCCCGCCAGACGCTGATTGATCATCGTCCCATAGAGCTTGCTCATCGACGCCTCATGGTTCGGCACCAGGCCCTGCGACTGCATCCACGCCACCCGATACGCCAGCCAGCGGCCGACCGTGAACTCGATATTCAGGTCGGCCAGCTTGTGCCGCACGCGCGGATCCTCGTCTGGACGAGTCCCATCCGGCCCCGGCTGACTCGCCAACACTGTCAGCTCACCCAGCAGGCGCACGCCCGAGACCACGCGCGAGATCCCCGATCGCTCGAAGTCGAGCGTCGTCGTCGCCACGTACCAGCCCCGATTCTCCTCGCCGACCATGTTCTTCGCCGGCACGCGCACATCCTCGAAGAAGACCTCATTGAAGTGATGCCGGTTCGCCATGTTGACCAGTGGACGCACCGTGATGCCCGGCGTCTTCATGTCGACCAGGAAGAACGAAATCCCCCGATGCTTCGGAGCATCAGGCTCCGATCGCGCGAGCATGAAGATGTAGTCCGCATGCTGCGCACCCGACGTCCAGATCTTCTGCCCGTTGATGATGTAGTCGTCGCCGTCGCGCTGAGCCCGCGTCTGTAGCGAGGCCAGGTCCGAGCCGGATCCCGGCTCCGAGAATCCCTGGCACCACTGAATGTCGGCGTTGCGGATGCGCGGCAGGAAAAACTCCTTCTGCTCATCCGTCCCGTACATGATCACCGTCGGCCCGACGCGGTCAACGCCCTGGTTGTAGACCGGCGCCCGATGATGAGCCATCGTTTCATTGAACATCGCCTGCCGCACCGGACCCGCGCCCGCGCCGCCGTGCTCCTGCGGCCAGCCCAGCGTCAGCCAGCCGCGCTCCGCCAGCGCCTTGTGGAATCCGCGAGTGAACTCCCAGCGCTCTCGATTCGCCGCCCCATCCTCAGCCGGCCCCTCCGACAAATCCGCCCAACCCGGAGGCAGCTGCTCACCGAGGAAGTCCAGCACCTCCTCGCGAAACGCCACGTCCTCAGTAGAGAATTTGAAGTCCATGTGAACACTCCCAGCGACAATTTGACCGTGCCGCCAGACTAGCAAAGCGCTCCCAGCCCTCCCCCCTGGAGGATACGCCTCACAGGAGCGGAGAGGGATCGGACGCAGCGCAGTTACACTCTCATCAATGCCCGATCAATCAAGCGGCCCGCTCGCCAACGTCCGAGTCATCGACTTCACCGACGACCGCGCCATCTACGCTGCCAAACTCCTCGCAGACCTCGGCGCCGATGTCGTCCGAGTCGAGCCGTCCGGCGGCGACCCGCTCCGCAATCGAGGCCCATTCCACACCAACGGAGCTTCCCTCTGGCACGCCTTCTTCGCCAGCTCACGGACGTTCACACAGAACGGCGACCCTGACGCCATCTCGCGACTTGCGCAATCCGCCGACATCATCCTCGACTGTGAACAACTCGCCGACCACGAGGCGCTCCTCGCAGCCAATCCCAGTCTCGTGATCGTCGATGTCACCTCGTTCGGACGATCCGGTCCCTGGCGGGACTACCAGGCGCCAGGATTGGTCGCCGAGGCGCTCGGCGGCATCGCGGCTACCTCGGGCGACGCCGACACGCCGCCGCTCAAGCTGTTCGGCGACCAGTATGCCTTTGTCGGCGGCGTCTACGCGGCGGTTGCGGCGCTGTCTGCGCTCAACCACGCCCGTCAGACCGGGCAAGGCCAAATCGTCCGCCTCAGTACGCACGAAGCGCTCTGCACAGTCCTGGAACACGTCCTGATGTGGGCCTGGTATCACGAGCATCTGCCTTTCGCACAAGGACCCGTGCTGCCACGCCAGGGCTCGCTGCATTGGTCCAGCGCGTACGTCGTGATGCAGGCGATCGGCGGCTCGATCATGATCACACCGACGCCCGACTTCCAGCGCCAGGTCGCCTGGCTGGTCGAGGAAGGCGTCGGACTGGACCTACTCGACGAACGCTTCACCGATCCCGCCAACCTCGCCGAGATGGTCGAACTCACGATGTCCACCCTGCGCGAGTGGGTCGCGACCAAGGATGTCGAACCCTTCTTCCACGAGGCGCAGGCTCGTCACCATCCCTACGGCTGGGTGATGAGCGCGTCCGAAGTCGCCGACAATCCACAGCTCAACGCGCGCGACTGGTGGACCGACTATCCCGTCGGAGACGATACCGTCAGCGGACCCGGCCCGCCCTACCACTTCTCAGAGACCCCCTGGAAGATCGGACGATTCCAGCTCTCACCCCCACAGGAAGATGTCCCCATTTCCCACTCGCCCCCACAGGAAGATATCCCCAGTTCCCACTCACCCCTACAGAAAGATATCCCCAGTTCGCTCTCTCCCCTACAGAAAGATATCCCCAGTTCGCTCTCACCCCTTCAGGAAGATGTTCCCATTTCCCTTTCTCCCCTCGCTCCGCGGGGGGAGATGTCCCGTAGGGACAGAGGGGGGTCCCCCAGCGCCGCAGATGGCGAGTCCTCAACTCGCCGCACCACCGGACCGCTCGAAGGCATCCGCATCCTCGACTTCACCCACGTCCTCGCCGGACCCTTCTGCACCCGAATTCTCGCCGACATGGGCGCTGACGTCGTCAAGATCATGTCGGCAACCCGCGCCGGACTCGCCGGCGGCGTCGATCATCCCTACCACACGATGTGGAATCGCAACAAACGAGTCCTCCAGCTCGACCTCAGCCGACAGGAGGCTCGTGACATCGCCCGAAATCTCGCGCTTCAGGCCGATGTCGTGATCGACAATTTCTCTGTTGGCGTGCTCGACCGCTGGAAGCTCGGTTTCGACGCCGTCAGCCCCGACAACTCTGCCGTCATCTACGTCGGTATGTCGGGCATGGGCATTTCCGGACCCTGGTCCTCATACGTCACCTACGCGCCGACCGTCCACGCGCTCGCCGGCCTGACCTACCTGACCGGCGTGCCCGGACGCAACGACATCGGCATCGGCTTTAGCTACAACGATCACATGGCCGGCCTGCATGGAGCCGTCGCCGTGCTCGCCGCCATCGAGGGCCGCCGCCTCATCGGCAACGGACAACAGATCGATATGAGTCAGTTCGAGGTCGGCGTCAACTTCGGCGGTCCCGCGCTGCTCGATTTCTTCACCAACGGCGTCGCCGCCGAGCCGGTCGGCAACGACCCGCCCTGGGAATCCTGGACGCCGCACGCGATCTATCCCTGTCTGAGCGTCGACGGGGGAGACGACCAATGGTGCGCCATCGCCGCCGTCAGGGACGAGCAGTGGCAGTCGTTATGTCGGTTGATGGAAGCCAGCGACTGGCTCAACGACGCTGAACTCGCCACTGCCGCCGGACGCAAGGCACGCCAACAGCAAATCGATACGCGAATCGCCGAATGGACCAGCAATCAGGACCGCTACGAACTGATGGATCGCTGCCAACGCGCCGGAGTCCCCGCTGGAGTCGTCCAAACCGGCGCTGATCTCACCGAGCACGACCCGCAGCTCCAACACTCCAAGATGTTCTTCGACTTCGACGAGCCACACCCGGCGCTGGGACAGCTTCGCGGCGACCGACTCGCCCTCCGCTTTGAGCGAACACCGGCGACCGTCTACAACCGCCCCGAGGTCTGGGGCGAGTCCAACCTCAGCGTCGCCGCCGACTGGCTCGGCATGCCCGCCGACGAAGTCGCCCGCCTCGAAGCCGACGGCGTCATGGAGTGAGGGTGATGCAACCACTCCTTCACCACGTGTAAACTCAACGTATGCCTGACAATGGATTGCGCGAATTCCCTCGCATTGAGGCTGTTCACGTTAGGAACTACCGGGTACTTCGGGATGTGCAATTGCGGGACATGACTCCGCTGACGGTCTTGATCGGTCCGAACGGGAGCGGCAAATCTACGCTTTTTGACGTTTTCGCCTTTTTGGCCGAGTGCTTCACGAGCGGCTTGCCGAATGCCTGGGCGCGCCGCGGCGGACTGAAAGAACTCCGCTCCCGTGGTCAATCGGGTCCAGTCTCCATCGAAGTCAAATATCGGGAGCGAAGAAACACTATCCTTGATGACATATCACCTGGAGATTGACGAATAGAATGGTTCTCCTATAGTCGCGCGTGAGTGGCTCAAGTGGAGAAGAGGTTCCAATGGTCAGCCGTTCTACTTCATTCGCTACGAAGCAGGTCAGGGAACAGCAATCGGTTCGGATGAGCCAGATGACGCTGCAGAGCGTTCTGACCAATCGCTGTCGGCACCAGACCTCTTGGCAGTCAACACACTTGGCCAGTTTCAGGACCACCCCAAGGCGGCTGCACTGAGAAGGTTCATCACCGGTTGGTACCTGTCCTATCTGACCGCGCCAAACCTTCGGCAAGTTCGCGAGCAGGACCTGACCGCCGTCTTTCCCCCACAGGAGAGAATCTTGCCAACGTCCTGGAGCACTTGAACAGCGTAAACACAGAGCACTTACAGTTCTTGTTTCAGAAGCTCGCCGAACGAGTACCACAGCTGGAAAAGGTTGAGGCGACTCGATTGCCCGGCGGCAGTTTGCTGGTGCAGTTGAAGGATCGAGTGTTCGAGGAGCCAATCTTGGCCCGCTACGTCTCCGATGGAACGATGAAGCTCCTTGCCTATCTGCTAGTGTTGTATGACCCTGAACCGCCACCGTTTGTCGCTATCGAAGAGCCAGAGAACTTCGTTCATCCCGCCTTGCTACGAACGCTCGCCGAGGAATGCATGAGCGTTGTGATCCGCTCTCAATTCCTTGTACGACTCACGCTCCCCAGTTTCTCGACTCTCTTGAAGCGAGACAAGTCCGAGTGCTGGTTCGTAAAGCAGATGGCTTCACGGCCATGCGGCGTGCTGACGGTATTCGTGGGATCACCGAGTATCTGTTTGCAGGTGGACTACTTGGCGGTGCCTGGGAGCAGCAAATGCTCGAATGGCAAGACTAGCTGCCATATGCATGTCGAGATCCTAGTTGAGGAACCTTCAGCTGCGGTGGCAATCGAAACACTGCTTCGGCGCTTGGGCAATCAATCGCAGCAAGCAACCGAGCGGATCGTGTCCTTTCGTGGCAAAGATCGGATGCTTCAGCGACTTGAACCAACCTTGCGATCTATTGTCCTTGCTGGTTACGCTTCCTCAGTGATCGTGTTGATTGATCAAGACGCTGAAGATTGTCTCGAACTGAAAGGGCGAATCTACTCCATTGCCGAGCAAGCAGGTATTCCTTCCGCATTGACTTCGATGTGGGTCAGAATTGCTGTTGTTGAGTTGGAGTCATGGTTTCTTGGGGATCCATTGGCCATTCGCTCTGCCTATCCTGCTGTCACAGCAGGTGACGTTCGCACTCTTAAAGGGTCCATGGCAGATAGTGTGAGAGATCCGTCGGGTTGGCTTCAGAAAAAGCTCAATCGCCGACGGCATTATGAAGGTGGAATGCCGAAAATCGAGGTCGCGCGCAACATCGCTGCCCACCTCAACCTCGATCCTAACCACAACACCTCGCGGAGCTTTAGGCTATTCCTCCGAACGCTCCGCGAGGTCTATGGACTCCCTACCGATGCACTGAGTAGTCGATCTCCTTCGATGTGATCACTTCGATCAGCGCCGGCTGACCGTTCTCGGTCACCGCGATGCCGCGCCCGTCACGCCATCGGACGCTACTTCGGACGCATCAAACGAATGCGCGGCATTGCCAACCGCTATCACAAACTCGCCCACGCCTGCATCCACTTCATGACGAAACAGAGTGAACAGGCACTGAGGCATGTTTAACATCGAGGTGTCGTCACGCTGCGCAATCCCTGCCCCCGCCCCCGAGCGGGGACCCGCCTTGGCTGCCGTAGCAGCACCGGCTGGCTGCGGCTGACCAGCCATCAGTTATCAGCTACAAGTGTAGACGCCCCAAAATAACTAAGGAAGGGGAGCTAGGGAAGGAAAAGCCCCAGCACGGTGTCGGGGACGGACCTTGATGACACGGAATCTTGCCATCTCTAACAGGCTGCTGAACTACGGATGATACGTGCCAGACTTGGCCATCTTCGACGAGTGGGCGCTGGCTGAGCAGCGATCGACTGGAGGTCCTGTACGTGAGAGGGCGGGATCCGGGGCGCTGGATCCGATGCCCAAGGCCGCGTCGGCGCGGTTCGGCTATGCGGCGGCCGCCTCGAGGTTGGCCAGGCGGGTGAGGTTATAGGCGGCGGCGGTCAGTTCGAACCAGAGCTTGTTGCGGGCCCGGCCCAAGTAGCGCAGCTTGCCGCCGGCGCCGACGGTCTTGATCCAGCCGAAGACCTCTTCAACGATCTTGCGCCGGCGCTGACTCTGTGCGTAGCCCGGATGCCTGGTCGTGCGACGATAGATCGCGCTGCGCCGGCCTTGTTCGTTCTGGGCCACATGCGGCGTCACGCCCAGACCGCGCAGGTCCCAGACGAAGTCGCGCGTGTCGTAGCCACGGTCGGCGCCCAGCGCCGCCTCGCGTTCGGCGTAGCCATCGGCCTGGGTCAGTTCGACATCAACCACCAGCCCGTGACGGTTCTCGGTCAGCAGATGACCCAGGTAGCAGAGCCTGGCCGCCTGCTGCTTGCCCTTGCGGTAGAGCCGCGCCTCCGGATCCGTGGTCGACTCATGCGTCTCGCGGCGGCGGCGCTCGCCCTTGAAGTCGCGGGGCCGGTTGCGACCGCCGCCTCTGGGTGGTTGCTCGTCGCGCGGACGGTAACTCTTGTGCGAGGCCCAGGCGTCGAGCAGCGTGCCGTCGACGGTGAAGTGGTCCTGAGAGAGCAGCCGGCGACACCTGGCTTCCTTGACCACTTCCTTGAGCAGCACCCGCGCGGCATCGGCTTCCATGAGCCGTTCACGGTTCTTGGTGAAGGTCGTCGGGTGGAAGGGTTCGTCCTCGACATTCAGGTCCAGGAACCACTTGAACAGCAGGTTGTAGCACAGCTGCTCGCAGAACTGGCGCTCTGAGCGGATCATGTAGAAGGCCATCAAGAGGCTCGACTTGAGCAGGTGCTCGGGCGGAATCGAGTGCCGCCCGCCGGACGCGTAGATCTCGTCCAACAGGGGCGACATGCGCCGCAGGGCCGAGTCGGCCAAGGGCTTGATCCGCTGCAGCGGGTGGTCCTTCGGCACGAAGCCCTCCGGCGTCAGCCCCATCATCATCGTCGCCTGCTGTTCTGACTCGCCGCGCATCGCAGACCTCCTTCAGCTATCGGTTCAACACCTCCGCCATGATCTCACATACCCTTCTTCAGCAGCCTGCTAAGGGACATGGCCTTGCAACTGCGCAAGACGGTCAGGATCCAGACGCTCCAGAATCCCACATTCTGGAAAGTCGTCATACATTCGACAGAATTCAATCAACTTGACAATGCACTCGTCGGAAATCAACCTCACGTCCTCAACCTCAAGGTCGCAACCTGGGATAGTCGTCGTCCATGCATCGTCATTCTCTTCCTCCGTAGCATGGGTCTCAGGCACATAGCGATCAGCGTCTGTCTCGCCAGTCTCGTTCTCCATCGTCGAGTCAGCAGACATAAGTGTTTCATCGCCGAACGTCACGGTGAATTCGATCCGAGAACTATACAACCAGCGCTGATGCGTGATCCCTGACGGAAAAAAGCGTTGCCTTGGTACGAGAAGTTCGCTGAAGTCGTCCTCCATCCCTGACACATAAGCAATCTGATGGACAAGTCCAAACTCGATTTGATTGCGAGTTGGATGCAGACGTGCCTGTATCTGCACCTTGACTTGATGAAGGTCATTGATCTGGCCCTGGCTCTGTTCATCAGGTTCCGCATAGCCCTGTGATGAACAAATCACCTCGGTTCCTTTCAGCCACCGATGGTGAGCAAGGTCTGCTGGTACAAACCGAGCGTCGGCCAACAACAGCGCCAACGGCTCGCCATCCACGTCGAGCTGTTGCAACCCAAACTCGATCCGTCCATCGTCAGTCAGTCGGGCCGCGATCCGCACTGAAAAGTCCACCGGCTCTCGCGCCCGAACAGTCAGCGGTTCAACCAACCACACCACCAGGACAACCGCCACCCCCAATGCCATCGCAAGGACGATCGGCCAACTGCGAACAAACATCACCAGACCTCCTTCACACTTGCCTTGCCCCAACCCTACTGCAATTAGTTCGCCTCAGGTGCGTTCTTTCCAGTATCCCCATCTGGCCAGCGAGTCTCCCCCCTGACATCGCTGAAGAGAGACTCACTTGTGGCCTACAGCCTACCGATGGACCGAGTAGTCAATCTCCTTCGATGTGATAGCTTCAATCAGCGCCGGCTGACCGTTCTCGGTCGCCGCGATACCGCGCCCGTCACGCCATCGAACGCTACTTCGGACGCATCAAACGAATGCGCGGCATCGCCAACCGCTATCACAAACCCGCCCACGCCTGCATCCACTTCATGACGAAACAGAGTGAACAGGCACTGAGACATGTTCAGCATCGAGGTGTCGTCACGCTGCGCAATCCCTGCCCCCGCCTCCGAGCGGAGACCCGCTCTGCCCATTACGCGGGAACCAGAATCGGCTTCAGGCCCAGCGTGTCGCGAAACTCATCCGGCATGGCCTGCCAGTGCTGAGTCAGCAGATCGACAAGTTGCTCGCCATTGATCAGACCAACACGCGCGAAGCCATCTTCCTCGGCGACGCGTCGGGCATCCTTGGTGTAGTCAGAGGTAGTAACGAACGTCCCCTGCGCTCCAATGGGAATCCGTCCTCGCAGATCGCGGATTGGTCGCGCGGTGATCTTAGAGCTCGTCTCGTAGCGCTTGACCTGACCGGTGATGTTGACCTGCGCGGCGTTCGACACATTGAGCACGCCACGGAAATCGACTCCGCCGTCCGCTACGGGTTGTGTGACCTCAATCTCAAATCCAATGGCAGTGAGGAGGTGGCCAACGAGGTGTTCAAACTCAGTGGGGTCCAGAAGCAGAATCCGCTCCAATGCGAGCTCGTGAGGGCGGAGAGCTGCGACTTGCTCAGGAGTTGGAGGTGCCGTCGGCGCATTGACTCCGATATGGGCAAGGAACTCGTTCTCTTGCCGAACCCGAAACAGCGTCAAATTGGATTTGAGCGTGTTTTGAAGTGACACAGACAGCTCGCTGCGATCAATCGGATCCGGTTTCCATTCGATTGACCGTCGATGCTGATAATGACACGTGTCGTTTGCAGGAGCACCCACCTCGAACCAATAGTCGCCTGTGACTTGCCCGTATCGGAGCCAACGGGAATTGGCTTCAGGCGTCAGGACCCAGTCGCCAACCTGCATCTCAAACAAGAAACGCGCGAACATGCCGACAACAGCGCGTCGGTATCCGACAGAGTCCTCAGCAGGGGCGACTGCATCCCAGCGTTCAGTGAGGTCTGCACGGCTCGTCATGAGGGAACAGTCACCCATTTCCCAGCCAAGCCCGTGGAATCCACCCTCAACACAGCGTTGCGTGTGTTCACCGAAGTTAGCGCGAAGGAGCCAGACACTTGGCATCCCTGGACCCTCCGACCCTTCGAGCTACCTCCACAGGGATGTGGAGGTCTGTAGTGGAGCCTACCGATGCACCGAGTAGTCGATCTCCTTCGATGTGATCACTTCGATCAGCGCCGGCTGGCCGTTCTCGGTCGCCGCGATACCGCGCTTGAACGCCGCGTTCAGGTCAGCGGGCGACTCGACGCGCTCCCCGTATCCGCCGAACGCCTTCGCCATGTCGGCGTAGTGACCCGAAATGTCGGTCGCTCGATACTTTTCGGTCGCCGTCTTCATGATCGGCAGCTCGATCGCCATCGAGAAGTTGTTCAACAGCACGCTCAGGATCGGAATGTTCTCGCGCACGGCGGTCTCGAAGTCCATGCCGGTCATCCCGATCGCTGCGTCGCCCCAGACGTTCAGACAGGTCTTCTCAGGAGCGGAGACCTTCGCGCCCATGGCGTAGCCGAGCCCGGTGCCGAGCTGCGTCGTCTTGCCCCAGCCGATGTAGCTCAGCGGCGTGGTCGAGTTCCAGAAGGGCGACATCTGGTCACGCGGCGAGCCGGCGTCGTGGGTCGCGACGACGTTGTCGATGCCGACCGTCTCGTCCAGCGTCGCATGCAGGTCCTTGAGCGCTCGATAGGGATTGATCGGCGCGTCATTGCTGTCGCTCTTGTGTGACCACTGGGCGCGCCAGTCGCCGTTAATCTGCGCAATCCTGGCCGCAATCGCGTCGGCGCGACCGCGAGGCCCCGAGATCAGCTCACGCGCCTCGGCGATGATCGCGTCCAGCACGAGCGCCGCGTCTCCGACCACACCCTCCGAGATCTCCACCTCGTTGTTGAAGTCCTCTGGGTCGAGCGTCGCGTGGATGTAGTACGGACCTTTCGGCATCTGTAGGCCGAATCCGGTCTTGGCGAACGAGCAGCCAATCCCGAAGACCACGTCGGCGTCCTGCAGGAACTCGTGTACGGCGCGCGGGAACGCGCGACCGCCCGAGCCCAACGACAGCGGGTGCGTCTCAGGGAACGCGCTCTTGCCCTGTAGCGATGTCGTCACCGGAGCCTCAAGCAGCTCCGCCAACTCCTTCAGTTGGTCCCAGGCCTTGGCGTAATGGACGCCCTGACCGGCGTAGATCACCGGTCGCTCGGCGTTGACCAGCGACTGAGCCGCTTTGCGGGCATCTGACGGATCTGGACCCGAGCGATGCGCCGGCGTCGGCGTGTAGTTGATCGGCTCCTCAATCTCCGCACCCCAGATGTCGCCAGGAATCTCCAGCACCACCGGACGCTGCCGGCCGTTCTTGGCATGCGTGAAGGCGCGGCGCATGGCGTTCGACAGATCGTTGGCGTCGGTGAGCTGCTCCGTCCACTTGCTCACGTGCTGGAAGTTGACCAGTCCGCTGAAGTTCGGCGCGACATTCGTCTGCGAACGCGCATAGCCGCCTGGGATAGCAACCAGCGGCGCCGACTCGCTCCAGGCCTGCGCCAGCCCGCCAAACGAGTTCTCCGAGCCCGGACCGTTCTGCGTCAGATACACAGCCACCTGATCGCCCGAGTTCATCCGAGCGAACGCGTCGGCGATGTGAATCGCCGTCCGCTCCTGGCGAACCACAATCGTGCGGATATCGGCCTGAGCCGCCGCTTCAAAGATCGGGTTCACGGGATAGCCGACGACAAACTCGACCCCTTCCCGCTTCAACATCTCAGCAATCGCGTTGGCAGTCTTCATCTCTGTACTCCTTCATTCTCTAGAGCTCCCCCCTTGGGGGAGCTGTCGCGCAGCGACTGAAGGGGCGCTCCTTCGGGGGCGCCTCCCCCAGAGGGGGATGTCTATGTATCCGAGTGTACGGGAGGCTTACGATCGGCCCACGGCTGAGCCGCCTCAAGCTGCGCTGCCAGGCGGAACAGCGTCGCTTCGTCGGCGTAGGGCGCGACGAACTGCGTCCCAACCGGCAAGCCAGCCTCGTTCCAGTACAACGGCACCGACGCCGCCGGATTGCCCGACGCGTTGAACGTTGACGTGAAGCCCACGGTGCGCTGCACGTCCTGTCCCTGCGCAAACAGATCATCTCGATCCAGCGCCAACCGGCCCAGCTCTAACGGCGGCGTCGCCATCGTCGGCGTCAACATCACGTCGTAGCCGCCATTCGTCCCGCCAGCGAACCAACGCGCCACAATCCGCCCGATCGCGTGTACCGCGCGCGTCGCGGCGATGTACTCCACCGCCGTCGGCATCTCGCCCGAGATCATGCGCCAGGTCAGCGGCTCCATGTCCTCCGGATTCGGCGTCCGACCCAGCTCTGCCGCCCGTAACTCGAACGCCAGCCGCGTGGAGGGCCGAATCACGTCAAACAGCGGATTACTCACCTCGTCCGGAATCACCAGCGAGGCGTCCTCCACCTCATGGCCCAGCGAGCGACACAGCTCTGCGGCATGCTCTGCCGCGAGGATGCAATCCGCATCGATCTCGCAGTCGTTGAACGGCCGCATGATCAACCCGATCCGCAGCTTGCCCGGATCTCGCCCCACCTCTTCCGACCAGGGACGCTCCGGCGGCGGCGCATAGTACGGCGCGCCGACATCCGGGCCAGCCGTTGCATCCAACAACGCCGCAGAGTCTCGCACCGAGCGAGAGACGGCGTGAACCGTCGACATGCCCGCCCAGCCTTCACCGACATCCGGTCCCGAAGGCGTCCGCGCCCTGGTCGGTTTCAGGCCGAACAGGCCGCAGCAGGTCGCAGGAATCCGGATCGATCCGCCGCCATCCGAGGCGTTCGCAGCCGGAATCACGCCGCTTGCCACCGCTGCTGCGGCGCCGCCCGACGATCCGCCCGCCGTGCGCTCAAGATTCCACGGATTGCGAGTCTTGCCGTGTAGCTGCGACTCCGTCGTGGAGGTAATCCCCATCTCCGGTGATGTGCTGCGCCCAAAGATGGAGAGCCCTGCGGCCTTGTATCGAATCACCATCTCCGAGTCATGATCCGGCACGTAGTCGGCAAAGACCTTCGAGCCACTCGAGATCGGCTGGCCCGCGTAGTACGTGCCCAGATCTTTCAACAGAAAGGGCACTCCATGCAGCGGACCCTCAGGCAAGCCTGACAGTGCCTGCTCTCGAGCATGGTCGTACCACGGATACACCACCGCGTTGATCTGTGGATTCACACGTTCCGCGCGCGCGATCGCCTCCTCCAACAGCTCGCTCGCCGTCACTTCACGCGCGGCCACCATGCGAGCCAGCTCGACCGCGTCCATATCGGCATATCCCTGAATTGACATTGAATCGTCCCTTCAATCGCCACTGGCAACCGCTGTCGCCGGTGGCTCTGCGTACACTGACTGCATGGTACGCATAGACGGCCGCCACGCGCACGAATTGCGTCCTCTCGGCTTCGAGCTGGACGTGCAGCGCTTTGCCAACGGCTCCTGCATCGTCTCGCTCGGCGAGACCCAGGTGCTATGCGCCGTCAGCATCAGCGAGGATGTGCCGAGCTGGTTGCGCGGACAGGGTCGTGGATGGCTCACCGCCGAGTACAACATGCTGCCCGCCGCAACCAACACGCGCTCCGACCGCAATCGCGTCCTCTCCGCCGGGCGCACCAGGGAAATCCAACGCCTGATCGGTCGCAGTCTGCGAGCCTGCCTCAAGCTGCAACAGCTCGGCGAACGATTGATCACCGTCGATTGCGACGTGCTCAATGCCGACGGCGGTACCAGAACGGCAGCCATCTGCGGCAGTTATGTCGCCCTCGCCAGCGCTCTGGCCGCTGAGCCAACCGTCATCGCCAACGCCGTCGCCGCGGTCAGCGTCGGAATCAGGGACGGCCAGATCCTCACGGACCTCAACTACGCCGAAGACTCAACCGCCGATGTCGATTGCAACATCGTCGGCCTCGACACCGGCGGCCTGGTCGAAGTCCAGGGAACGGCCGAAGGTCAACCCTTCAGCCCAGATCACCTCAACCAAATGGTCAACGCCGCCGAACAAGCGCTCCAGCAAATGTTCCAGGCCCAGTCCGCCATCCTGTCTGCGCCGAGGTAACACATTCCGTCCCCGCTCGGAGGCGGGGACGGGATGTGGGCGATTGAGCCTGCCGTCAGACGAAGCGGACTCCCTAGAAGTAGTCCGCATACAGCCCGAGATGGCTCCCGCCGACAATCAGCACATGCGCCGGCCCTGAATCCTCATCCGCCTGCTGACCCGGGAAATTGCTCATCAGTCGAAACCCGCCAGGCGATCGCGCTGAGGCGTACTCCACGACATCTGCCCCCAGCTGTCCGACATCGCCCCACAACGCCTCCTGTGATATCGCCTCTCGAGGCGCCGCCAGCGTCGCCAGCTTCGGCAGTGCTCGATGCGGAGCCGAGAACCCCACTGACACGGTCACCTGCCACAACTTCGACCGCCCCGCCTCAAGCGTCGGCAACGCGTCGTAGAAGATGGTCGATTCTGTCTCGTGGACGATCGTTGACCTGTTGTTGGTCACCGCTTCCAACCACGGTTCGCCCGTCGGCGACCAGCGCGACGCGTCCAACTCCTTGGCCGCGTGAACCTGCAAGTGCGCGTGCGGCTGCGACTGCTCGCCCATCGAGCCGAAGTTGCAGAACACGCGAAATCCTGAAGGCGCTCGCTCGGCCAGCCGATCCTGCAGCCATGCCACCGTCTGCAAACCGTGATCGCGCGCCGTGGCGCCGATGTCGCCGAGATCGTTCCACAGCTCCGTTTGCTGCGAATAGAACGGCGTCACCGACTCCGAGTGCTGGAGTGGAATCACGAGCGATGTCAGATCGAAGAACAGGTACTGATTTTCAAACACGAACACATCAGGCCGCGACTCCGACCAGGGCGCAGACGGATCACCTCGTCGCGAGTCGGTGAAACTTCGTTGTCCATCACGGAAAAACAGGGCCGACTCACTTCCTTCCGCAATCCCGCAGAAGACGCAGTGTCGCGCGCTTCCCTGTCCTGGTCGATTGGGCATGGCTTCAGCGTCGCACCCGACAACGCGATACGCAAATCTGCCTTCGACCGTGAGATACGCTCAAGGCGGAGGCGATCGCATGGTTCAGGTCAGTCCGTTTCGCGGTTTGCGCTACAACGATTCGATCGTTGGCGACTGGGGAGCCATGCTCGGACCGCCTTACGACATCGTCAACGAGTCGCAAACCGCTGCCCTCCAGGCCTCCAGCCCTCAACACATTTCGCACATCGAAATGGCAGCGGGCGACAATATCCCGGACGCCGCCGCGCGACTCGCCGATTGGCGCGCCAACGGCGTGATCATCCAGGACGACCATCCCTCCTACTACCTGCACGAGCACTACTTCCAGGACGAAATCGGCGATCAGGTGCGACGCGCCCTCTTCGCCGCAGTCGAGCTCAGGCCTTGGGGCGACGGCGTGATGGCGCATGAGCGCACCATGCCCGGACCCAAGGCGACCCGCACCGCCTTGCGCTCGATCGTCGGCGCCGACATCTCACCGCTCATGGCGTTCGCGCCCGACGCCGACGGCGCGCTCAGCGACATCATCAGCCGCGTTGCCGCGCAGCCGAGCCTGCACCAGGGCTCTGACCCAACCGCTGACTCCCACACCTTGCGACGCATCAACGACCATGTCACCGTCGCTGCCATCACTGACGCATTCGCCGCGCAGCCGATCTACATGGCAGACGGACACCACCGCTTCGAATCCGCGCTGGCGTCGATCGATCATCGCCCTGCTTCTCGTCGCGTGCTGATGGGCATCGTCTGCGCCGACGATCCTGGACTCAAGGTGGGCGCGACCCACCGACTCGTACACCGCGAAGTCCCGTCGGACGCCGTTACCGCCTTGCAGCAGCGCTTTCGCGTCACGCCAGCCGACCGCTCACAGATACCTTCATTGCTCACCGATGGCGCCCCAACGCTCGGACTCATCAGCAGCAACGGCGCCTGGTTGCTGGCACCGTCTGAACGCGCCAACGATCAGATGCCCAGCGATGTACCCGCAGCCTGGGGCAATTTGTCGGCGGCCGTCCTGCAATATGCCGTCCTGCAGCCGCTATTCGGCATTGATGCTGAGACACTTGCGGGCGGACAAGTCGTCACATACACGCATCACGTCGCCGAGCTTTTCAGCGCCGTCGACAGCGGATCGGCGAACGCGGGCTTCCTGCTCGCAGCTCCGACCATGCAGGACGTGATCGACACCGCCAACGCCGGCAGCTTCATGCCACAGAAGAGCACCTATTTCGTACCGAAGCTGCCAACCGGTCTCGTGCTTCACTCACTCGACTAACGCCTACATCCGCGCCTGCGCCACGTCCTCAATCCCGTCAATTGCCTCGAGCTTGCCGAGCTCCGCCACCGTTAACGTCCGCGAGATTGTCAATGCCATCAGCGCCATCGCCGACGGATCGTTCGGTTCGAAACCCACGTCCATCGCCGCGATATTGACATCCAGCTGTCCCAACGCCACGCCCACGGCACCTACGCGTCCGGGTCGATCTTCGTTCCGCAAGACCAGCAGATGCAGATGATCCCACGAGGCGCCGGCGTGAGCCAGCGGCGCCGCCACATGCACGCGGAATCCATCAATCTCCACCACCGCCGGTCGCCCGTGCTCCAACGTGCCGATCAAGGATGTCGTCCCCGTCGACGTATGCAACTCCACGGTGATCGTTGACGTGTACGGCTCCGCGTTCGGCATCTTGCGTTCCACAATTTGCCATCCGCGATGCGCAATCACGCGATTGATATTGACCAGGTTGACATGCTCATCAGATATTGGCGCCAGCAATCCGGACACGACCGAGGCTTTCAACGGCGTCACATCGTGACTGCCAATCTCACCGCTGTAGTGGATCGCAATGTCCCGCCACTGCCCCGTTGCCAGCTGCGTCGCCAGGCGGCCGCACATCTCCGCCACACGCAGGTACGGCCCAACTGCCTCGAGCGAGGCGGGATCGATCAATGGCGCGTTGACGGCAGCCACCGATGGCTCTCCGCGCAACACTCGCAAGGTCTCGGATGCGATATCCACCGCCACTCGCTCCTGCGCCTCCTGCGTGGATGCTCCCAAATGCGGCGTCGCCAAGACGTGGGGATGCTGAATCAACGGATTCTCATGCGCCGGCTCAACCGCAAACACGTCCAACGCCGCGCCGCCGACCTGACCTGCTCGCAATGCGCCGGCAAGCGCGACCTCATCAACCAGTCGGCCTCGCGCGGTGTTGACCAATAATGCGCCATGTTTGAGCGACGCAAACTGCGTCGGTCCCAGCAATGGCGGCGCGCCCGGTACCGCCGATGAATGCAGGCTGACCACGTCCGATTCCGACAGCAGCGTGTCCAGCGACACCAGTTCCACGCCTACACTCTGCGCGCGCTCCTCTGACAGGAACGGGTCGTATGCGATCGTGCGCATGTCCATCGCTTGCAGACGCCTGGCGACCGCTGCGCCAACCAGTCCCAACCCGATAATCCCGGCGGTTTTGCCGCGCAGCTCAGTGCCGACGAACGCCGCCCGATTCCACTCACCCGCTCTCAACGACGCATTGGCGCTCGCCAGGTGGCGCGACAGCGCCAACAACAACGCAATCGTCAGTTCCGCCGCCGAGACCGTGTTGCCGCCTGCTGCGTTCAGCACAATCACGCCGCGTTCCGACGCCGCGTCCAGATCGATGTTGTCCACGCCGGCGCCCGCGCGTCCAATCAGCCTCAGCTTCGGCGCCGCGCCGATCAACTCTCGGTCCACTCTGGTCCCGCTGCGAACGATCAACGCATCGCAGTCCGCGATCGTGAACAACAGCGCCTCGCGCGACAGATCGGACCCGTCCACCACTTCGACCGAGTCCCCCAGCAGCGCAACGCCTTCCTCAGCCAGCAGCTCAGCGACGAGTACGCGATGCATGGTCAGGCGACGGTCAACGATCCGCTGCTCATGAGCAATCAATCACAATCAATCGGCGATCAATCAGCCGTCAATGCCCGGGATCACCGCGCCCTCGGCTGCACTGAAACCTTCCGCCACGAGCGCCTCTTGCAGCGCCGCAAAGCAGGCCGCAAACTCCGCTTCATCGAGATAGCCAAGATGTCCGATCCGCCAGATCGAAGCCGCCAGCTTGCCTTGCCCTCCTGCAATCACGACATCATGATCCTCTCGCAACCGTTTCGAGACCGCTGGGCCGACAATCCCTTCGGGCGCCCGAATCGCCGTGACCGTATCCGACGCGTACTGCTCCTCAGCCAACAGCTCCAATCCCAACGCTTTGGCCGCGGCGCGCGTCCAATCGGCAAACCGATGGTGCCGCGCGAAGATCGCCTCCGGACCCTCCGCCCACAGCATCGGCAACGCAGCGTCCATTGAGTAGAGCGTCGGCAACGCCGGCGTCCACGGCGGCTGACCGCGCTCCGCGTAGTCGTGGTGCAACGTCAGATCAAAGTAGAAGCTCGGCATCGTCGACCGCTTCGCTGCCTCCCAGCCACGCTCCGACAGCGCCGCCATCGCAATGCCCGGCGGCGACAGCCAACCCTTCTGCGACGCCGTCACCACCGCATCCAAGCCCCACTCATCCATCCGCATCGCAATCGAACCCAGCGACGACACCGCGTCCACGATGATCAACGGGTCTGACACCGCGCGGATCGCGGCGGCAATCTCACCGATCGGATTCGTCACCCCCGTTGATGTTTCATTGTGCGTCAGCAACACGGCGTCGTAGCTGTCCTGTTGCACCAGATCAGCCACGAGCTCGGGCGTCGCGGCCTCTCCCCACTCAATCTCGCTGCGAGTCACCTCAGCGCCATAACGCTCCGCGATTGTGCCAAATCGGTCGCCGAACGAACCAATCGTGACGCACAGCACCCGATCGCCCGGTGACAGCGTATTCACGATCGCCGCTTCCATCGCGCCCGTGCCCGAAGACGAGAGGATCAGGATCTCCTGTTCCGTCCCGAAGAACGGTTGGATCCCCGTAGTCAGTCGTTCCAACAGCTCCGCGAACTCCGGACCGCGGTGATTGATCATCTCGCCCCCGGCCGCCGCCAACACGGAGGCGGGAACCGGTGTAGGACCAGGGATACGCAAGTTGGTAGGCATAGCTCGATCGCGCCGTTCTCTACGATGTTGCTGAGCGCTCAACCTCTGCGCTCACATAGTGTTCCGTCTCGGATCGTATCAGCGAGCGAGGTCTCCGCAATGTCGGATGTGACGCCATCAGACCCGGACCTGCACGCCAGGTTGCGTCAGCTACCGAGCGTTGACCAACTGCTCGCCGAACCGAACCTTGATTCCTGGCCGCACGAACTCGCGAGTGATGCGGCTCGCCAGATCCTCACGGCGACTCGAACCGACCTGCTCGGCGGTTTCCAGATCAACTTGGATCTGTCTTCACTGGCTCAACGTACCCTCGCCAACCTCGAACATCGTGTCCGACCGACGCTTCAGCCGGTGATCAATGCGACTGGCGTCGTGCTGCACACCAACCTGGGACGCGCACCCGTCTCCGCGCAAGCCGCGCTCGCCATGCAGCGCGCCGCCCAACACTACGCCTCGGTCGAATTCGATCTCCTGTCCGGCGACCGCGGATCACGCTCCGATCACCTCGACCAGCTGCTACAAGCAGTCACCGGCGCCGAAGCCGGCATCGCCGTCAACAACAATGCCGCAGCGCTCTATCTCACCATGTCAGCGCACGCCAAGGGCAAATCGGTCGCCGTCTCGCGCGGCCAGGCAGTCGAAATCGGCGGCGGATTCCGCATCCCCGATGTCATCCGTGACGCCGGCGCCCAACTCATTGATGTTGGTACCACCAATCGCACCCGAGCTTCGGATTACCGCGAAGCCACCATCGGCGGAGCGGCAATCCTGCGCGTACATTCGTCCAACTTCCGCATGCTTGGCTTTACCGAAGAGCCTTCCCTCTCCGATCTCCGCCAGGTGGCAGACCAACACGAAGTGCTGCTGATCGACGACGTTGGAAGCGGCGCGTTACTCGACACCCGCCAATTCGGCCTGACCTACGAGCCGCGACCACAGGACAGCATCGCCGCAGGCGCCGACCTCGTGCTCTTCAGCGGTGACAAGCTGCTCGGCGGACCGCAGGCCGGCATGATCGTCGGCAAACGCAGCGCCATCGATCCCTTACGCCGCCATCCGCTCATGCGCGTCCTCAGACTTGACAAGACCGCCATCGCCGGACTCGCCGCCACGTTGCGCCATTATGTCCTCAATGAGGCCATCCAACATATCCCGGTCTGGCAGATGATCGCCTTGCATCCAGATGCAATAAAAGCCCGCGCCCAACGCTGGCGCACGCAAGTTGGCGCTGGCGAAGTGCTCCCTTCCACCTCGCCGATCGGCGGCGGATCGCTTCCGTCCGAATCCCGCCCGACCTTCGTCTGGTCGCTCGATCACCATGCGCCCCACAACCTCGCTCGGGAACTACGGCGCCTCGATCGACCAGTCATCGGGCGCATCGAACACGACCGCTTGCTGCTCGATCCTCGCACGGTGGATCCATCCGATGACCCGCTGGTCGCCACGGCGCTGCGATCCTTGCTGGAAGTCGCCACGTGATTCGCCTCGCAGCCGTGCTGCCGCATCCGCCGATCCTGTTGCCCGAGGTCGGGCGTGGACGTGAGTCACAAGCACAGGCAACCCTCAACGCCTACGACTCAATCGCCAACCACCTACAGCAATGCCAGATTCAGCGCTGCCTCATGATCTCGACGCACGGCATCGTCACGCTCAATCGATTCCATCTCCTCAGCCAACCGCTCAGCGGCGACCTACGCCGCTTCACCTCTACCGCTCCCAGCTTCGCCCGATCCATCGACCACGACCTCAACCATGCCATCCTGCAACAGGCCAGCGAGCACGACATCCCGCTCACAGCCGTCCAGCAGTGGGAACGCAGCGACCACTCACTCGGCGTGCCGATCAACCTGCTCGCCGAGGCGCTGCCGGACCGAATCGGCGTCGTCAGTATCAGTTTCCGCTCCGCCGCCGATCACTTCCAGCTCGGTCGCGCCATCGGGCGAGCACTCGCCAATTTCCCGGAACCGACCGCGCTGCTTGCTTCAGGCGATGCAGTCCACCGACTCAGCGATGCTTCGGAGTACGGCTTCCACCAACAGGCGGAGTATGTGCAACAAACCTACGAAGATGCTCTCACCGGGTGGAACCACGAAGCGCTCATCCAGCTCGATGAGGATTTACGCCGCGAAGTCGACGAATCGGTGATCTCACCGACCTTGATCCTGATGGGCGCCATGAGCGGACTCAACGTGCATCCGCGTATGCTGAGTTCTGAGCGACCATGGGGCGTGGGTTATGTCACGGCGCTCGCCACCGTCGAGGAATCGTAGACGTGGACGCGAAGAGCATCGAAGTACTGGAATACCCAAAGATCGTCGAGCGCCTGGCAGCGCTCTGCGGCTCGCCCGGCGGCGCCGCGCTCGCGCGCGAGCTCCTGCCAAGTGATGATCCCGATGAGGTGCGCCGTCGTCTCTCCGTCACGGCGGAGGCCAGGTCCCTCGCCCGACTCAAGCCCAACTTCCACATGGGTCAGGCGCCCGATGTCCACAACAGCCTGCTCGCCGCCTCTCGTGGATCGCTGCTCCCCACGCTCGATATCCAGGAAATCGGCATTCTCCTGCGCACTGCCCGACACACCCGCAATCAGGTCGCCCCGCTCGGCCGCGAGCTGCCGCAGCTCGCCAGAATCGCCCAACGAATCACCGACCTCTCCCCTCTCATCCGCGAGATCGAGTCCACGATCGACGAACGCGGCGAAGTGCCCGACCACGCCTCACACGCGCTCGCCGACATCCGTGTGCTCGTCCGCACCTTGCAGGAACGCCTTGAGCGCCAACTCGAACGCACCCTGCGCCACGCCGTCTCCGAGGGCATTGCCCAGGATGCCCTCATCACCGAACGCGACGGACGCTACGTCATCCCCATCAAAGCGGAGTCCCGCGGCGCCTTACCCAGCGTCGTACACGACGTCTCTTCCAGCGGAGCCACCTTGTTCGTGGAACCGCTTGCTGTGGTCGAGATCGGCAACCGACTGCGCGAAGCTCGGCGCGAGGAGCAACGCGAGGTCGAGCGCATCCTTCGCGCGCTCTGCCGGGCCATCGGCGATCAGGTCGGCGCCATCCGCGCCGCTGTCCGCATCCTCTCCGAAATCGATCTCGCGCGAGCCAAGGCTCGTCTCGCCCTCGAACTCGATGCCGCGTTGCCGCTCGAATCCGACCAACTCGGCTGGATCGGAAGCCGCAACGGTGAACTCATCCTGCACGCCGCAAGGCATCCTCTGCTCTCCGGCGATGTCGTGCCGATCTCAACGGCGCTCAACGCTGACGCTCGCTGCGTCCTGATCACCGGCCCAAACACCGGCGGCAAGACGGTCGCTCTGAAGACCGTCGGACTGCTCTGCCTGATGGCTCAAGCTGGACTGCCCGTGCCCGCCGAAACCGGCACTGTCTTGCCGATCTTCGAAGACATCTTTGCTGACATCGGCGACGAACAGTCCATCGAACAGTCCCTGTCAACCTTCTCCGCGCACATGACCAACATCGTTCGCATTCTCGAGGCGAGCGGCCCACGCAGCCTCGTCCTGTTCGATGAACTCGGCGCCGGCACCGATCCAGCCGAAGGCGCCGCCCTCGCTCGCGCCCTGCTCGAAGATCTGCTCGCCCGCGACAGCTACGTCATCGCCACCACGCATCACGGCGAGCTCAAAGTCTTCGCCCACGCCACCGACGGCATCGTCAATGCCTCTGCTGAGTTCGACGCCGTCTCCCTTCGTCCGACCTATCGCCTGCTGATGGGCACACCCGGGCGCTCTAATGCATTCGCCATTGCCCAACGCCTCGGAATGCCGGAACGCGTACTCGTCCGCGCCCGTGACGACGCCAGCACCGACGCCGCGACGATGGAACAACTACTCGGCGAGCTGCAACGCGAACGCGACCAGCTCGCTGAGCAGGCGCGCGCAGAACGCATCGCCCGCGAGGAAGCCGAAACGATCCGCGCCAATCTCGCCGAGCGCCGTGAGGCCATCGAGTCCGAACGCGATTCCATGCTTGCCCGCACCGAGCGAGTCATGGAAGACGAACTCGCCAGCTTCCGCCGTTCGCTTCGCTCCACGCTGAAGGACCTTGAGCGCACACGCTCTCGGGAACAGGCGGAATCTCTCGCCGACCAACGCGCGGACGACAGTCGAGAGCGACTTCAGCGCGTCCGCCGTCAACGCAGCCAGCATCGTCGTCGCGCCGCAGCCAACACCCCGACCGCCAGCGTGATTCCGGATCGCCTCGACGCAGGAGACTTCGTCTACCTCAGCGGTCTCTCCGAGCCAGGCGAAGTGCTCGGGCCGGTCGAGAACGATGGTGTCGACGTCAGGCTCGGCTCGCTACGCACCCGAGTACGGATCGAACAGATCGAGCGACTCGCGCCAACCGCCGATCGAGTCGCCGCCGATCGGACCGCGCGCCGTGACGCCGCTGCCAGCCTCCCCCGACCTCCCGTTGATCCCGGACGCAAGATTGACCTTCGTGGTCGCATGACCGAGGAAGCGCTGCCGATCGTGGACTCCTTCTTGGATGTCGCCTATCGCGCCGGCCAAACCCGACTCGAAGTCGTACACGGCAAAGGCACCGGTGCTCTGCGCCGCGCCGTCCGCCAACTGCTCCGTAAGCATCCGCTCGTCACCAACTTTGAAAGCGCTGTCCCCAACCAGGGCGGTGACGGCGTGACCATCGTCAACCTGGTCGGCTAACGATGGTGCTGCGACGCATCGCCGAAGCCATAGATCGTCGCCCCAGCACGGGACGAGTGCGACGCAGCATCCTCCAAATCGCCGCTGCCGACTTCATCTCGCAGCTGCCCCAGCGTCGCGGTCGCAGCGGCGCCACCGGCGTCAGCGGCTGGGATCTCAGCAATCTCGCCCACCCCGCCTTCTGGAGCATGGCGCTGCTCAGCCAACGCCGCGACCGATTTGCCATCACGCTGCTCGGCCAAATTCACCAGGATCAAGCCGCCGTCCAGCCCTACGTGCAGGAAAAGCGCGCCACTGAGCAAGTATTGAAGGCGCTCGATGCCATTGACCCCGATTCCCTGGTTGGATTCGTTGACGCGGCAGTCATGCTCTTCCAACCACCAGGCTCCAGCGGCGCGCCGCTCGTGCCAGGTGACCAGGCCACCGAGATCCTACGACTCGCCCTGTTGCGCGGCGCCATGGTCGGAGAACTGAGATCCGACGATGTCCAATCCGCCTGGCAGGCAGCCCATCCCGACCAAGTCGCCGAACATAGCGCAGAGATCGCCTGGAAAAAGGCACAGGGCCGCGCCGAAATGCTGCTCGACGGCTGGAATCGCGACCGCCGCGGACAGGGCCGCCGCCTCATCTGATCCCATCTCCGGACGACATCCGGCCGCGAAGCCCGATTGAGATCACGAAGCATTCCACCGGAATGTCATTCCCGCTCTCCATTGAGCGCCTTCATCGGCGACGATCCTTCAATCACTCAGACGGGTCGATTGCTACACGTCGATTGCCACACGTCGATTACCACACGTCGATTGCCTTCAGCAGCCGATCCTCGAATACATCTGCAGTTCGACATGCCGTTTGACCTGCAAGAGAACATGCAAGCGCGGCTCCGCTTGCCGATGACTACCCTGATCAAATGCCACGACCTCGCTCACGACCCACTCCGCAAGCGCCCGCGCTCTTCGACATCGCCGAATCAATCGACGACTCTGCCCCGCTCGCCGCGCGATTGCGGCCCCGCTCGCTTGATGACATTGTCGGACAACCACACCTCACCGGTCCCGAGTCTCCCCTTCGCCGAGCCGTCGAGACTCAAAATCTACCCTCTTGCATCCTCTGGGGACCGCCAGGCAGCGGCAAGACTTCCATCGCCCAGGTGCTCGCGCGTACCATCCGAGCGCGATTCACCACGCTCTCCGCCGTGTCCAGCGGCGTCGCCGATCTGCGCCAGGTCATCAGCGCAGCAGAACAGGGGCGACGCGACGGCCTCGCCCGCACCATCCTCTTCATTGACGAGATCCATCGTTTCAACAAGGCGCAGCAGGACGCCCTGCTGCATGCGGTCGAAGACGGCGCCATCACGCTGATCGGCGCGACAACTGAGAATCCCTCCTTCGAAGTTGTCCCGCCGCTCATCAGCCGTTCGCGCGTCTTCAGGTTGGAAGCACTCAGTGATGTCGACATCCGCGCCCTACTCGAACGAGCGCTCGCCGATTCCGAACGCGGATTGGGCCGCGATGCGCTCACCGCCGACGCGGACGCGCTCAACGCCATTGCCCGACTCGGAGGCGGCGATGCTCGCGCCGCCCTCAACACCCTCGAAGCCGCCGCGCGACAGGTCGCGGATCGCGGTCGCGTGATCACGCTGGACATCGTCGAACTCGTCGCCCAACGCGCCCTCCCATACGACAAGAGTGGCGACGCGCACTATGACGCCATCTCCGCCTTCATCAAGTCGGTGCGCGGCTCTGACCCTGACGCCGCCGTCTACTGGCTCGCTCGTATGCTGGAAGCCGGCGAGGACCCTATCTTCGTCGCCCGACGGCTCGTCATTCTCGCCACCGAAGACATCGGCCTCGCCGACCCTGCTGCCTTACCGCTCGCTGTCGCCGCACAACAGGCTACCCATCTGATCGGCATGCCCGAATGTACGCTCGTCCTCTCTGAGGCCGCGATCTACCTCGCTCGCGCTGCCAAGAGCAACTCCGCCATGCGCGCCTATGCCAACGCGGTCTCCGCCTTGCGCGAACACGGACCGCTCCCCGTCCCGATGCATTTGCGTAACGCGCCCACCAAGCTGATGTCCGCGCACGGCTACGGACACAACTACCGGTACGCGCACGACTTCGAAGACGGCGTCGCCCCCGACCAGACCTATCTGCCCGATGCACTCGTCGGAACGCAACTCTATCTCCCAACCGAGCGAGACATCACCACATGAGACCGCGCCAACGCTTCGATCGCATCTCCCCTGACGCCATCGACGCGATCGCGTCACTCTTCGATACCAACCCTCTGCGCCAACCCTTCCAGCTACCCGCCAGCAACGATCATCACGACGCCGACCTCGGCGTATGGGCCATCCACTACCGATCTGAAAGCGGCAACCTCAAACTCCTCCTCTGGCCCGCGCTCGATCGCATTGATGTCGCTGTCGGTCCTCATATGTGGATCGTCACCGGCGTCCACCAGCTCGAGGTCATCGACGACCTTGAAGTGATCGCCCGCTTCGGATACGGAGGAACGCTCACCGTCGCGCTCAACGGTCAGATCGTGCTCAGCGCCAGATCAGAACTGCCCGACGGGTCACAGTCACAGCCCTAGCCTGGAACAGGCAAGCCCCTCAGACGCGCCACATCGTCCAGGAATCGGCCCAGCATCGTCGCCGTCGCTCCAAAAATCCGATGTCCCTCATACCAGTACTCACGCATCTGGAATACTGCGCCGTCACGCTGCCGCTCCTCCAACGTCAAGTTCGCCGGATCAAGCAGATGAGTCAGCGACGGCGTAATGATCTCCCCAACCTCAACCGCCAACGGTCGGAACGGATACGGCGCCCGATCAATCAGGCCCACGTACGGCGTCACATGAAAGTTCGACATCGTCCGATAGTGCGATTGCTCTTCCAGGACCTCCACATGCGCCGGCCGTAACCCCACCTCTTCATCCGCCTCCCGCAACGCGGCCGCCATCGGATGCTCGTCCGCCGAATCGAGCGCTCCACCGGGAAACGAGATCTCGCCCTTGTGATGCTCCACGTCCTGTGAGCGAACCGTCAGCACCACCTCAGGATCGTCGTACGGCAGCAACGCGATCAGCACAGCCGCTCGCCAACGCCCGATATCCGGCGGCAACGTCTGCATCTCATGCTGCAAGACCGCCTGCCGCACCCCGCGAATCGCCTCCGACTCACGCTCGCGATTCACATAGTCAGTCATCTGCGCTCCTCAAACTGAGTCAACGATACCAACCAGCCGACCACCCCCACCCGTGCCGACCAATCAGGCCGTCAGACCCGGTTCCATCGGGCGGCGCTACGTCTGGCCCGATAGCAATGCGTTGGCCTCGTCGGCAATCGACAGCCCACTCGCGTCACTCGCGCCACTCGCGTTCTCACCAGACGGCGTTGGACGCACTCCCCACGTCGGACCATCCGGCCAGTAGCCCTCAGGCACCGTCCAACCGCGCAGAATTCGCAAACGCGGATCCTCCGTCTCCGTCAACCGACGCCCTACCTCAATGATCACCTCACCCAACGCGGTCTGCTTGAAGATCCAATCGTTCAACGCCCGGTGCGAGGGCGATCCCAGGGACACCGCGCCCGGCTGGGACGCAATCGCTTCCTGGTAGTAGCAGCGCAGATCCTGCACGATGTGCCGCAACAGAAACGGCATCGGATGCGTCCACTGCACGTCATCCAACGCCTCGCCCGGATCCGCCGAATCCGAGTGCGCCAGGCTCGGAATCGCATCCACCGCAGCGCCATCCGCAATCGCCGACAGGAAACTCGCGAGCGTCAGCGCCCGTTGAGGCACTCCCGTGTCTCCATCGCTTGCCGCCGCCAATGTCGCGCAGCTTCCCACCGACGTGCGTCCGCGAGCGCGGTACGTCTCTCTCCACCACGGTGCCAACCCCAACACCTCAGCTCGCAGTCGGCCCGAAAGACTATCCGCGTCCCCCGACTCAAATGCCACCGGACATGCCCACGTGTGCGAGAACGAATCTTCAGGCGCCTCAATTGGATAGTCCACGATGCCGTGTTCGCTCAACGTCGGTAACAGATTCAGCGTCGCCCGCAACACATTCCGCTGGAAGTCAGAGTCACCAGGCACTCCCAGCGGCCTGCCCAGATAGAACGGCACCCACAACGCCCGAGGCGGGTTCATGTACTCGGTGTGTTCGCGAATCAGGGAGATGCTCGTCGTCGCAATACCCTCCCGCTCAATGAAGTGGCTCAGCGCACCCACGGCGCGCGTGCAGGCCGGTCAAACCGGTACCAACACCGCCGCGTCGACGCCATCCCGTTTGAGCAACCTCGCCACGGCTCGGGCCTGCGGTTCCAGCCGCTCCGGTCCTGGAATGCCTCCCATGAACGAGTAGTGCCAGCTCGCCACCCCGCCAATCTCTCCCGCTTCCGCCAGTTCTCGCAGACGCTCCAGCGGCAGCACGACATTCAGGTCCTGCGCCATCGCCGACCGATCCCAGTTCGCGCTCAAGTGCGTCGACACGACATCACCGAAATCGACATCGCCTGGAATGATGCGGTAGTCCAACGCCCCCGCCTGAAACGGCGCGTCATCGCGTCGATGAAGTCCTGCCGTTGACACCAGCGCGATCGTGGACTCCGAAAGCGGCTTCGGTGTGATCCACTCCCCCGCTGGAATCTCGACACGCGGCCAGCGCATCAGATTCTCGGCCTCTTCCGGGTGAAGGTCTGCCAGGCGGACCATACGTCAGCTCCTCTCGCTCATCAAACAATCAGTGCGCGACTCGACCGCCACAGGCGCGTCTCAGCCCAAGCTACCACCCTGCAAGGCGTCAACACGCCTGGAACTCAGCCTGCCAACCGCCGCGCCATCAGACCGGGAGATCGGCGCGCTTGCAGCGGACCAAGCGCTGCCCAACCGCGACACGTGCCGCGCAACCACAATGCAGATCTCACCACCGCAACCTCGCCGGCCTCTCCTCCCGACTTGCGGGAGGAGAGGCCAACAGTGACAGAGGAGAGCGGGCTCAGCGCCGGGATTCAGCTATGGTGTAGGTACAACGGTGCCCGGGTACCCAGTGTAAGGAGTCGGACAGGTCCGCGAGTTCGTATAGTGAGCATTCGGGTAAGTCACCGTCAACCGGAAGTCCGCCGATCCAAGTATGCCATACTGGCCTCTGCCGACATACTCTGTTTTGTCGGTATAGCTCCAACAATGAATGTCATCAATCTCTGTCTTCGTCAGATCGATAGCGGTCACGGTGTTGTTCTGGCACGACTTGCCGTTCTTTCGATCGGCATAGGATGTCTGATCAAACGTAACGGGGCTTTTGCCAATCGCTCTGGTGATCGGAACTACCTTCCCCGATTCCGCCGGTTTGTGGGCGTAGTACACCTGAGGCTGCCAGATCGTAAAGCCATGATCATAGCCGTTACGTCCCACACACATCTGGAGCGTCACGGAAGTCGGCTGTCCCGGGTGATCACTGACCACGGCAGCTGGCGAGTAGATCGTGGCCTCGGTTGCGCCGTCGGCCGGTACGGAGAGTCTCACTAATGGCCCCCCTCGCCACCAGAACTCCATCGGAAGCAACCCGCGCTTCACGATCTCACCCGCCGCAATCTCGTGCTTTAGAGACATATTGTACCAGTCGGAACGGAAGCCAGCGTTGCCCGTCGTTCTATAGGATGTCTCCTTGGCTGTGCCCCGTATCGTGACGCGCTGCGGTTCTTCCCAGTTGCTGGTGGTAAATTGCAGCGAATGCGACTTCCCATATTCCGGCGCCTCGTCGGTGCCGCCGGTCACGATGTCGAAATGCGCATTGTCGGCATCGGGGTTTGTCGCGCTGATGTTGACCGTGACATCACTTTGCGGCTGCTTGTTGAGCTTGACGCCGTAGCTGGCCGATGCGGTGCCGGCGATCTTCAATCGCGAGTCATCAAAGACGGTCGTCAACTGGTCGTCGTCCACGACCATGGCAGTCGCGCTCATTCCCTGCGGGTCAACAACGTATCCGCTCATCGCGATCAGGTCGACGCGCTTGGTTCGGTCATCTTCTGCCACGTCGTTGTCCACCGTCGGTATCGTAAGATCGAACGACGCGCATCGGGCCGGGATGCGATACCAGAGGGCCGTCGACGTGCCGGCAATGTCGCCCTGTACGTTGTACAGCATGTTCAAATCTTCTGTCGGCGGCGGATGCACGTCTACGCGGAAGGTGGGCGTTTGCCCTTCGGTGATCGTTTCCGTCGACCGGCGAAACCGAACCGTCGGCGTCGGTCGCGGATCGTAAGTAAAGGGAGCAATCACGTTGACACGGTACGACTGCGCCGATATAAAAGTCGCCGGGGTCGAGTTTCCACCGCCGTCGTCCCAGTAGTATCGGGACAGCCGCAGCAACGAATCGGAACCCTGAGCGTTGCCTCGGATCATATAGCTGTACGTCGCGCCGGATGTCACCTGGAACATGATGCTTTCGGCGGTATTGGCCGACTGTCCGTCTGAGAGGGCCACGACCAACGGCAGGTGATACACCGCGGGCGTCGCATGTACGCCGACCAATGCGTGGGCTACATCCGGGACATCGTCCGGATTGACATGGCTGGCAATGCGGTCGGCAAGAGGAACCAGTTGAAGGCTGATATCCATCGATTCGCCCACGCCGAGGGTGATCGGACAGGTTCGCATCGCAGGTGTCCGTACGAACTGCGGCACCGTGTCGTCGAACAGCTCTCGATTCCCGGTGTTCACAGGGTCCTGCGCCGCGGTGTCGATCAACGTCAGCGGCAATACCAGCAGAATCACAAGCGGCATCAGCCAGCGCCTCAATCGGAGCCTGCTGCGCAACCCTGTTGACCCCGTCGCCAATCGTCTCTGATTCACGATCAACTCCCCATCTACGAGGCGGCGTCCGCCTCAATCACGCCAGGTTCTCAATCTCCATCAGCCAATCTCGTCTCCAACACATCCTAGCTGATTGTGCAGAGCTTGGCCACCTTGGGGTTTGGGCGTGTCCTGCTCCTCGGCTCGTTGCGGCGGCGTCCTCGATCTGAGCATCCCTGGGCGTCTCACCTCACCAGCCCCCCCCCCGCACCTGTCGCCACAATTCGGGTTTGGCCAGGCGCTAAGGGGACGAGAGGAGCGGGTCCCCGCTCGGTGGCGGGGACGGGGAGAGCGACTGGGGATTCGCCCGCGACGCGCGTTCACGCGAGAGGATTTCACGGCGCGCTGGCGGCGCTGGCGGGGAGGCTCTGATGTCGGCAACGCGGAGATCGGCGTCTTGGTCGCCGGCGCAGATGGCCGGGCGGAGGCTCATGCCCGCGATTGCTGCTGGTCTGGCGCTGCTGGTCGTGGCGATCCTGATCGCCTTCAACGCTGTCTCGGCGGAGGAAACGCCGACCCACCAGGCCGCCATCAACGACGACCCGAACCTGAACCGTCCTCTGCCCACCACAACATGTGACCACTCGATCAACTCGGACGCCACCTGCGACCTGTCGATGCGGTTGTGGAACCGTCATACAACCACGGAGGCGACATTTACACTCCTTGAAGTCGGCGTCAACGGCGCCTTCGACTCCAGTACGATCACGCCCGATAACACGGAACGTTATTCGACGCAGACGCTGGGCGACTGCCCCTGTGAGTATACCGTACCGCCTCGCGGCTACGAAACGTTCCGTATCACGATTAGAGTCGGAACGATGACGGACGGCTATCGAACCAGCAACATCCGCATCTTTCGCGGTACCGACATGACCAGGTCCCAGACCCCGTTGAATGAATACCGACTCCGGCTCGTGGACGTGACGACGCCTCCCGACCCGACCTCAACGGCGACGGCGCGCTGGACATCTACCCGCGTCCTGCCGGCCCGCCAGACAACTATCACGAAGCCGATTTCACTCTCTACGGTCGAAAATGGTCATACGGTGACTTCACACAGGCTGAGCGGGCCACGAACTACAACGCCGTCTTCACGACGCCGAAGTCAAACCTTGGTTGCAAGGACAGCGCCGCTGTGGAGGCGGAGCAAGTGTGTCACGGATACGAGCTGATCACAGATCTTGATTTCGATGAGAACGGAAACGGTGTGAGGGACGACACATACAACACGGGAGCCGGCTGGCGACCAATCATGGGCAAAACGTATCCTGAAGACTCACTACTAGCTAGCATAATTCTTGGCGAGCGAGGAGTCATGACAGGGGCCAATGTTGAGTTCAGTTTGGCGAAGATGTTTCACGCCGTATTCGAAGGCAACGGCCACACGATCTCCAACCTCTATGTGAATCACAACAGCAACTTCGTGGGATTATTTGGTTGGCTGGCGCTCAGCGAGATTCGTAATATTGGCCTCATCGCACCGACTGTCCGCGGCAAGTATAAGGTTGGCGCATAAGTTGGCATGATAGAACGCGGCACGGTGAGCGCGAGTTACGCAAGGGATGTGGACGTTCGCGGTATCCTGACCGTCGGCGGGCTGGTTGGTCAGGTGTGGGGTGGTACGTTGATCGAGACCTATGCAACTGGGCGCGCTCAAGCTAGCCAGGATGTTGGCGGGCTGATTGGAATGCTGAATCACCGCTCAGTCGTGATAGACGGTCTTCTTCGATCGTACCCGAGACTCGGAGAAAGCCTTCTGAGCTTTGCATCGGTTGATGTAGCTGCTAATACGTCCGGTGCTGGGGGATTAATTGGAACCCGCATGGCAGGCTCATATATTGCCACGTATGCCACCGTAACAATGAGCGTTGGTGCTCAGAGGAGCTGGTTGGCAGCGGGTGGCTTCGTTGGCGAGTGTTTCCAGCCTGCCCTTGTGTATGCCGTGTCGAAAGCCAATTACGCCACGGGTGAGGTCAATCAGGGTGTACGCAACGTGTCAAGCTGGGTCGGAGGGTTCACAGGCTATTGCGCAGAGGCAAGACGGTCTCGGGATATCAACATGGTCCTGAGTTATTGGGACACACAAACGACCGGTCAAGCTGAGAGTGTCTGTGAGTACAGGTACAATACACCGAGCCATAACATGTTGGTGGGCAAAACCACCGCCCAGCTACAGACGCCTACTAACGAGAACGCATACGATGCAGGTAGCATCTATGAACACTGGCAGTGACGATTCGCGGCAGGACGATTGATCCCTGGGACTTTGGCACATCGCAGGATTACCCGATTTTGGATTACTGTTCCAATCCGAGCAAGCAGTACTGCCTGCTGCGTGAGTATTACGCGCTGCCCAAGGTGTTGATTATCCGCAGTGAACAAGATGGCCGAATCATGGAAGGCGAGGCTGCGGTCTTCAGGGTAACCCTTGAGGAGACGCTGACCTCGGACCTTGATGTGTACGTATGGGTCAGCGATGAAGGACAGTTTACCGGTGCAGCCGATCAATTGGGACGACGGATGGTCGCCATTCAGGCCGGCAGCCTGAGTAACAAACACAATTAGCGTCACGACGGATGCTGATGAGGTGAGCGAGAACACCGGTCGGATCAACGTGAAGCTGACGCCGACGACTTCGTATGCGATTGCGCGTCCGTGGAACGTGTTGACCGCTTGAGCTTCGATTACGGTCAAAGACGTCGACCCACCTCCGAAGCATGTGGGTGTGGCATTCTCAGCAGGTAGCATGCGAATTGCGCATGTTTGGGGAAGCACCCCGCTGTGGATTACCTTATAACCGAGTGGTAGTTGAGGGGGAGCGGGTGCGGGTTCCGTTTGCTCTGTCCGGTATGCAATGGCGCATTGGATGCTCAAGGATGATGGCCTCGGTACGGCGGTGACGCGCACGGAGCACAAGAATGACTCCGCAGTCGAGATCGGCCCAGGTGGGAGAGTGACGAAGTTCGAGTTCGTCGGGCTTTGGGGAAGAAACCCAATGGGAACAATGGTCACGATTAAGTTCGGTACGGGTGGTCGCGCGCCCAGTTCGATTGGCGCCAGAGAGATCGGCGTGAGTATTACCGGTAGCCCCGTCATGATCACCGTGGGCGGCAACGGCGGCGGCGACTGAGCTGCGCGAGCCGCCACGCGCGCTACCGACAGAGTCAGCGCGCGAAAGTTCGTGATCTCGTGCGGGCTTGCCGTATTGCGTGACCCTCTGCTAAGATGTTCTCTGGGACCGAGATTGGCTGATGGAGATTGAGAACCTGGAGTGATTGAGGCGGACGCCGCCTCGTAGATGGGGAGTTGATTGTGAATCAGAGACGCTTGGCGATGGGGTCAACACGGTTGTTCGGCAGACTGAGTCGGAGGCGCTGGCTGATGCCGCTTGTGATTCTGCTGGCATTGCCGTTGACGTTGATCGACACCGCGGCGCAGGACCCTGTGAACACCGGGAATCGAGAGCTGTTCGACGAGACGGTGCCGCACTTCGTGCGGACGCCGGCGATGCGAAGCTGTCCGATCACACTCGGCGTAGGCGAGTCGATGGACATCAGCCTTGGACTGGTTGCTCTCGCCGACCGCATTCGCAGTCATGTCAACCCGGACGATGTCCCGGATGTAGCCCACGCATTAGTCGGCGTACATGCGACGCCTGCGGTGTATCACCTGCCGTTGGTCGTTGACCTCTCAGGCGGACAGTCGGCCAATACCGCCGAAAGCATCATGCTCCAGGTGACACCCAGTGCGACGCACAGCTACACGATCCGAGGCAATGCTCAGGGTTCCGATTCGCTACTGCGGCTGTCCCGATACTATTGGGACGACGGCGGTGGCAACTCGACCCCGGCGACTCACATATCGGCGCAGTCGTACCGTGTCAACGTGATTGCTCCCTTTATTTACGATCCGAGACCGACGCCGACGGTTCGGTTTCGCCGAACGACGGAAACGATCACCGAAGGGCAAACGCTCACCTTCCGCGTGGACGTGCATCCGCCGCCGACGCAGGATATGCAGTTGTCGTACTACTTACGGAACGATGCGCTCGGCCGGGAGGTGTTGAGGCACATTGACATGCCGGCTCGCTGCGCGAAGCTCCACATCACCGTTCCTACCGTAGACGATGGCGTTCCTCATCACTCAAGAACCTTCGGCGTGCGGCTTGCGCAGTCAACCGGCTACACCGTGGACACGACAGCAGATGTGGCAACTGGCACGGTCATGGACAACGACGAGCTTGCGGTAGTCTTCGATGACTCGCGATTGAAGATCGCCGGCACCGCATCGGCCAGCTACGGCGTCAAGCTTAACAAGCAGCCGCAAAGTGATGTCACGGTCAACATCAGCGCGACAAACCCCGATGCCGACAATGCGCATTTCGACATCGTGACCGGCGGCACCGACGAGGCGCCGGAATATGGGAAGTCGCATTCGCTGCAATTTACCACCAGCAACTGGGAAGAACCGCAACGCGTCACTGTGCGCAGCAAAGCGAAAGCATTGGCCAAGATTTGGACGGGTAACTACTACCTGGTTCAAAGCGAATACAACGCATCATTACAGCACGCGATTACGGGGACGCCTGAGATCGTCGAGCCGCGGTCGTTGCCGTTGAGGCTCGAGCGTCATGGATGGCCAGGTGTGAGCGTCCGTACCGCCGACGGCGCGACCAAGGCCACGATCTTCTCGCCTGCCGCATCGGCTGGGGATGCGAACAAACCAACTTCTGTGACGCTGACGATGTGTGTAGACCGTAACGGCTTTGATCATGGCTTTACTATTCGGCCTCGGGCGTACTACGCCGTAACAGGTTCGGGGTTAGAGTTTACGATCATCCAGGCGATTGGCAAGACCCCCGTTACGTTTGATCAGGCATTCTATCCCGATCAGACCAGCACCGGGCAGTGCGTGACTATGACGCTGACCGCCGTCGATCTGACGAAGACAGAGCTTGATGATATTGATTGCTACAGCTATGGCCAGAAGGACGGGTTTACCGGGCGAGGCATTTATGGCATACTCAGCCCAAAGAACTTCCAGTTGAAGGTGACCTACCCGGATGCTCACTATGTGAACCCGCGCACCTGCCCGACTCCTTACACTGGGTACCTGGATGCCGGTGTGCCTAAACCTACACCATAGCGAACCCGGGCGCCGGATCCTAAAACCTCTGTCACCGCGTGCACTCTCCTCCCGAATTGAGGGAGGAGAGGTGACCGGAGATTGAATGGACGGGGTGGTTGGGGGATTGTTGGTCGAAATCCAGGGACGACTTGGATCTGAACGAGGCGCAGCGTGTGTTCGTGCCTTCCCAGCAGTCAAGGTCAGCGCGGACCGAGGAAGGCAGTGTTGCGTAGCTGGTGGCGACATGGCCTGCACGGCATGGGAAGCGCGTGGCCGTCCAACCCTCGCCCGGTCACCTCCTTCGCGGAGAAGACGGTGACTCGAACAGCTGGACAGGGAAGACACAGTCTGCTAGGGTGCCAACAGCCTACCCCGTTGTTCCGCCCGATTGGCGCGACGGGGCTGCAGGGATGAAAAGAGCGCACGCAGGGCTCGTCGGAGCCTCAGATGGGAGCGGACGATGTTACTCCAACGCATTATGTACTCAACGGGACGCCGCCGCAGAGTTGTCGCTCTGCTGGCGCTCGCTATTGTCGCGCTGCTCGCACTCACTCCCAGTACTGGCCGCGGCCAGGGATTCGCAGACCTTCCGCTCACGATTACCTCTACGCCGGCGAACGCGTACACCTATGCCCCCAACGAATCTGACTACACCAACACTTACCTATTCAACGTGGAAGAAGGCCAGGAGGTGACGTATCGCTTCGCGCTCAAGAATAATGTTCCGCCAGCAGGCACGACGCAGATTCGGCTTGTCATAGCTTGCGAATGCATGCATAATGCCAGGATCGTATCATACACGCTTGGCGCCGGTACCGACGCCGCGTCCAAGACCGCGGTCGGAAAGCAGCGTGCACACACACGCATCTCGCTGAGCGCGCCACCCGCAACTGCGTACCCGATTGAAGTGACGATCAAGGGCTTACGCGTGTCACGACGCACGTGGAGGGACGTGTCTACTCCAAGTCGCGGTCTCGGAACCTATGCCTTCTCCTTAAACACCTGGTGGCACGACGGCAGCCGCTGGGTCCACAACACCATCTACGGAGGGGTAGTCGTGAGCGAACGCGCCCATCCCGCAGACGAGAGTACGCATCGGTTTGTCCATATCGGTAACGCCGCTAATGTGATGAAAGGCGAAGACCTGAGGTACCCCGTGAAACTCCTCGACAGGAATGGCAACGCCGTCAATGCCACCGAGGATATCAACCTCGTCGTCAATACCCGGCTTGAGTGCGCCTATTGCCGCATCTGGGGCAATCCCAACATTCATGTGGCACTCATAAACCATGGTGTGACCATTCCAAGCGGCTCCTCTTCTACCACGATCACCGTGCGAACCAGGGGCACTGTCACGTCTCGGCCGGTGGATCGTATCGTGTTAAAGGCGTACTTGCTCGACTATCCATCCGGAGTGAAATTCAGTAACACATGGGGGTTCGATGACGCCTCAGGCAAGATTGTTGACGGCACTGCGTTCAGCCTGTCCAGTCGAAGTTATTTCGGTATTGAGGGGCACGAAATGCCTGTGGCCATTCACGTGCATGGCAATGTCAATGCGGGCGAGTTCGTGCTGCGGGTCAACTTCTCGTTCTGGTCGTCGGAGCAACAGCCTCGCGCGGCGGATCGGAACGATCTCGGAGACATCGGTCACTATGACTGCCGATTGAACCCGACGAGGAATGGGACGCATCTGATTGTGGTTCCCGTGCCCGATGACAATATTGCCGAAATGTCGGAGGTATTTGATATGCACCTGAGCCTCATCAGCGCGCCTGATGGCGTCACCGCTGATGTGAGTGCAAGGAGCTACCACAACGCGGCCTTCCGCGGGGATCGCGCGTATGGATTTATCAATGAACGTGCGCATCGTTCACCGTGGGCTACCACGCCGACATCCGATTGCTTACCGGATGCGACACCCAGTTCCGCTCCGCCTTCGCAGCCGTTGCAGTCCCCGATCAGCTTCAGCGCGACCGAGATTGTGCTGAGTGAAGGCACTAGCTTCAGCTACGACGTGACGCTCAATAGCGATCCGGGCGAGCATACGGTCACGGTCAGCCCGCTGAGCGTTGACGTGGGCAAGATCAAACCGCCAGCGCCGCTTTCGTTTACTTCGGCCAACTGGAATCAACCGCAGGCAGTGATCGTCACCGCCGAATCCGATGCGGACAACGCCGACGATGAGGTCGCTATTGGACACTTTGTCGAGGGTACTAGCGGTGCGCCTTTCGGACCGGTGGTCTTCGCTACGGTAACTGAACAACCGACGCTCGGGCTCGACCTGCGCCAGCCCACGCAGCGGTCCTTCGGCAGCCAGCCATTCTTCGTCTACTGGGTCAGACTCGATCGCCAGCCGTCCTCCGATGTGGTGGTGGAGCTGGCTCCAGCGTCCGATAGCGTTGATGTGCATCTGCACACCAACAGTCTGAGTTTCAGCTCAGAGAACTGGGATCACTACCAGATCGTGGTGTTCAATCCGCTTGACAGCACTGTCGGCAGCGAACTCAAGATCAATCACAGCGCCGCAACACACGCCATCCACGCTGGGGAGTCGGTGTCGGCCACCATCACAAGTACAGGCGGCTGAGGCAGTATGGTTGGTCTCGGTTTCTTGTTTGGCCGGCGCGGCAGCCAAAGGTCAAGGCCTTCTGTAAGCGTGTGCGACTTGGCCGAGAGCCGGCGGGGTCGATTGTTCCAGCGGCGCTCGGTTGCGTTTGAGGGTTGGAGCGTGTTGAATATGGATGCGAGGCCCCGTCCAGCCCGTAGTGAACAGGCTGGATGGGGGAACCGCTAATCGTTGTCGACGATCGTGCCCAAGACCGCCAGGCGATCGTTGGTGGCGCCGTCGATGTAGACCAACTCGAACTGGAAGAGTTCGTCGGATTCGGTCAGATCGTCATCAATGGTGTTGACGCTCACCGTGTGCGACAACTGACCAGGAGGAATGTAAACCCACTCGGTAGCGAGCGTGAAGTCATCGGCGCCAGCGCCAGTGGGTGAGGCTAACGTGTTGTAGATGACTGACACGGTGCCTGAATAGGCATGACTGAGTTGGATCACGAAGACGAGCGGGTCCCCTTCCGTCGCGCTGGCATCAGACATGGACAGGGTCGGCTTCTCGTCGCTGACCACCGGCACCGGAAGGTCGTTGTCGGAGACGTTGACGGTCGCGGTCTGGTTCGCGCCGAGGTCGTAAGCGGCGCCGTCAACGAGAGTGGCGGTGACTGAACCATCGGTTTCGTCCACGTTGTCGTTGCTCGTGGTCAGCGTCAGCGTGGCGCTGCCAAGGGTTGGGATGGTCACCGTGCGGGAGCCTGCCGTGACGCCGTAGTCGCCGTTGGTAGCGATCGTCACTTCGACCGGCAGATCAGTCTGCGGCGCCGGGAGTGCCGTGACGGTGAACTCGACGCTGCCGCCTTCTACGACTGCGTTGCCGCCGCTGATGCTGACGACCGTTGGGGGAAGGTCGTTGTCGGAGACGTTGACGGTAGCGGTCTGGTTCGCGCCGAGGTTGTAATCGGCGCCGTCGACGAGAGTGGCGGTGACTGAACCATCGGTTTCGTCCATGTTGTCGTTGCTCGTGGTCAGCGTCAGCGTGGCGCTGCCAAGGGTTGGGATGGTCACCGTGCGGGAGCCTGCCGTGACGCCGTAGTCGCCGTCGGTAGCGATCGTGACCTCAACGGGCAGATCAGTCTGCGGCGCCGGGAGTGCCGTGATGGTGAACTCGACGCTGTCGCCTTCTACGACTGCGTTGCCGCCGCTGATGCTGACGACCGACAGCGCGACGTTGTTGACGGTTGCTGGCGCAACCTCGTTTTCGGTGATGTCCACGGTCGCCTGCATGAGCCGGCCCGTCGTCGGCTGTGCACCCGTGTAAGCGATTGTCGGCAGCAGTCTCATGTGTACCTGACCCGAAGGGTCTTCGGTGTAGACCGAGTCATCAGCAGTCGTCACAGAAACGGAAGCGCTGGTCGAGCCGGCGGCAAACGTGACGAGTCGGCGGCCCAACTGACTCTCGGGGCTGGCGACGCCTGTTTCCGCTTCGAAGAGCACGTACACATCGAGAGCGGTGGTCAGCGCCTGGTCGAGGCTGACCGTAAAGACGGCGGGTTCGCCTTCCGCGACTGCTGCGCCAGCGGCAATCGTCACCTTCGGCAGCGCGTGATACGCGCGCAGCGGACAGTACGTCGTGTTCGTATCGGAGCAGTAATCGAGCACCGGATAGTCATTCGACGTGCCGAAGTCCCAAGGGTCTACAATAGCGGTCGGGTACTTGACCAGCTGCATGCCGCCGTCCGGATGGACGCTGAACATGGTGAGGTCGCGATACTTCTCAAACGCTTTGTCGAACTCGGCCTGGTCTGCCCAGTGCACGATGATCGTACGAGGATCCTGCCACTCTTTGTAGATGCTGGCGTCGTCGTACGCATTGGCGTTCGTCGGCGCCTTGAGCTGAGCGCTGGTCAATCCGATCAGGTGGTTTCGACTCGGAGTTTCCTTGCCGAAGCCGCAGATGGTCGTGGGCATGCCGGTGGTCTCTACATCCCAGTAACTGAAGTTCATAGCGGCGGCTTTGGTCCATTCGTCTTCATGACATTGGCCGGCGAAACCTCCTTGACCCAAGTAGTTCGACGAATGCCGGACCACTTGGCCAATGCCGAAAGCTGATGTGGTCCCTCCCCAATAGACGTGCGAGAAGAAGTGATTGCCAAAGAACGAACCGCCGTTTGCACCTCTCGGATTGTATGGGTCCACCACGACCAACAGTTCAGTCTTGCCCGTTGCATAGGCCGCGACGATCTCGCCAGACTTCCTGAATCCAACGAAGCCGCCGGCATCACCATGTATGACCGTCACATCAACGGAGGCGAAGCTCGCGAGGATTTGACCTGGCAGGAATGGGGCCCTGTTCGTGGAGAACGTGCGTCGGCCGGCGAGGGAGATCAGCCCGCCAGCGCTGCGCGCGCTGTACACCCGCCCGGTGGCGTACGTTTCGACAAAGCTGGCGCCCAAGCTGATGCCGGCCAGACCGCCTGCATGGAAGCCTCCTGCGTAGATGTCCACATCCCTGGCATAACTGGCGCGTACGTTTCCACCACTGATTTTGCCCACCAACGCGCCGACAGTGTCTACGCCGCGAACCGTCGGCCCAATCAAGCCGAGATTGCGAATGTAGCCGCCGCGCGTGACCGCGCCGAACAAGCCTGCTTCCGAGCTGTTGTGGTTGACATACAGATTGGAGATCGTATGGCCATTGCCTTCAAAGACGGCGCGGAACCTCTTTGCATCGTTGTACGGTTCTTCTGTTTGTTGCTGAACGTATTGAGTCTTGCGGTGGTTCGATATGGTGCCAACATACGTTTTGCCCATGATCGGCCGCCAACCAGTCCCCGTGTTGTAGGTGTCGTCGCGCAACCCGTTTCCGTTGCTGTCGAAGTCAAGGCTCTGTGCGAGCTCGTAACCGAGACAGTTGCGGTCGGATACCTGCGGGGCGCCTTCGTTGCAGCCCATATTTGCTTCCGCAGAGCTGAAAACGGCGCCGTAGTTCGCGGCCCGCTCGGCCTGGGTGAAGTCTCCATAGTGCCAGGTGGAACCGTCGATCACAAAGTCGGCTTCATGATAGTTGTCAGGCGCGCCGTTCGGCCGTGGATAGACGTCCGCGGCGCCGTCGCCGTCAAGGTCGTAGCGGATCGCGTCAAGCTGCGCCAGCGAGCAGATTTCGATCAGGCCGTCGTCGTCCTGGTCATAGTCAATCGTGTTGTCGGTAGCCACTGGGTGAGGACATTGCGGCCGATCCGCAACTGCTTGATTGCCCTGCGTGGACAACACCACCGCATCCTGGGGCAATGTCACCCCCGTAAGTATCGACTGCACCGCGATGGCATAGAGCGTTAGGGGCGTCAAGCCCGTGATGGTGTAGGAGCGATCGGTCGACATGCCTGCGCTCATCGCGCTGGAGCCATCGAGAGGCCGCCACATGATGGCGTGCGTAGTCGCGCGATAGTCCGCGCCCCACGATAGCGAGATCGTCGTGTCCGTGATATGACCGACGGTGATCGTGGAGGCACGCGCAACCGTATTGATCTTGAGGGTGAGTTGATACTCGCTCAACAGGGCCCCAGTGGCGTCGTCGCCGGCATGGATGCTGATTCGACTGAGCAGACGCCTCCAGGTGAACCCGTTGGCTTCGGTGCTCTCGATGGTGAGCCGGAAGGCCGCGCTGCTGGTGGCTGGCACCGAGTACGTACACGGGCAGTCAGCCAGCGTATGGGTCGCGTGAGTTCCGCTCAGCGGCGTGATTGTGCTGGGGTTGAAGGCGCCGGCCACTCCATTATCCTCGTCGATCGTGAAGCTCTTCATGCTGGTCGAGTCGTTATGCAGCTGAACCGACAGGTCGCACTGCGCTTGATAATCGACCTCGTGCTCGCAGGGCGTGCCCAGATGGGGATCGTCGTCAACGGACGCTCGGACGAGCGCTTGCGCCGAGACGCCGCTCCACGACGCCAGCAACGCCGCGCCCAGCAGCGCCAACCCAGCCACCATCGCGATCGCGAATCCTCGCCCCGTACCTCGCCTTGCCACTCGTCGCGCAACTCGCTCCGCAACTCGCCCTGCCACTCGCCCCGTAACTCGCCCTGTATCTCGCCTTGCAAACAGCGCCAGCGACGCCTCTGCAAATTTCCGTGTTGCCGTCATCAGATCCTCCCTGCAAGCGCTGGTCCAGTCCTCCTGAATACGGAACATAGTAGCAAGACTTGCCCAAGCGAGTCACGCGGCCTGTGGATGCCCGCCCGGCAAACCGAGCGAGTCCCCGGGAACGGACAGGCCTCACCGTCCCCGCCACCGAGCCGGGGCCCGCTCCCCCGGCCCTGTCGAATCGCTCCCCCCGTCCCCGCCGCCGAGCGGGGACCCGCTCCCTCCCGTCCGAGAGTCTCGCCCTCGATCGCTCAGACGCTACGGGCGCGCAAACGCTAGCGGTTGGTCAGTGCGCGTCTCGCCCTCGATCGCTCAGACGCTACCCTTGAGCCACACTTGAGCCACCCTCCCGCTCAACTTGCGAGCGTCACCTGCCGCCACTATCATTGGCGACAGGATCATCTGATCGACGCAGCGGACGGATACCAGAGCGGCCGAAGGTTGTGCGAATGAACGAAGCGCTACGAGTCTTGGTCACCCAGATCATCACCCCGGTTATCGCAGCCCGGCAGCGGCGGATCGGTGCCGTCGCGTTCGCCCTGGCCTTACTGATTGCGCTACAGGGTGCGCTACCAGGCGCGTTGAGCCCAGCAGCCGTTGCGCAATCTCCAGCGGAAGCGCGCTTGCCAACCTCGTCCGTCGCGGAAGGCGAGACCGCAGTTCTCCAGATTCTGGATGTGCCCGAGGGACGCTCACACTACCTGCGGCTCAAGCCGTTCCAGGCGCCGTACACGGCTGACGCGTCCGATGTCGTGGTCCGCGCCGGCGCCGATCACACGGCGCTCAGTCCCGGCGCCGCGCTCAGCGTGGTCAGGCAGTCTGACGGCGCGGTGTCGTTCAGCGTCGCCGCCCAAGCCGACAGCGTGAGCGATGCTGGCGAGACCTTCGGCATCCAGCTCTGCAGCTCGACCGACTGCGCCGGCGGCAACCTCCTGGGCGACTGGACGATTTCCATCACGGAGTCCCCGAACGCGGTATCGCCGGACTCCGACCCGCTGCCAGACGTGGAGCTTGACGACGGCAACGCGGAACTCTTCCCCTCGGACGATCCCGACGGCGTGGGTCTTGGCCAGCCGTTGGCCGATGCCAGCGTCGCCGACCTGCTCGGACCCGACGGCATCTATGTGATGAAGGACGGTGATCAGAAGATTCCGCTGCGTCTGCTCACAACGAACGGCGCGGCGATGTCGAGTGACGCCGCGTCGGCGGCCGCGCTGGCCGGCGTTCATTCGACGGCCGACCTCGACAGCCTGGCCGCAGGCGCGGGCTTCACCTACGCGGAGGCGTCCGTGGGCGCCAGCTCCAGCGATTCGAACCAGACCGCCCGGCCGCGCAACTGGCTGGTCTCTGAGGGAAGCGAGCTCTTCCTGCTCGTCGGCGGCGTCAACGTGCTGTTCGACTTGCGGATGAGTCAGTCCGAGATCACAGCCGTGCTCGAGCGCCATCAGGTGGCGCCGGATCGAGTCTCTGGCATCGGCGATCTGACCAACGCCTTCCTGATCAGGACCGTTTCCGACGCAGAGGCGCTGCTGCTCGCCGATGCGCTCGCCGCGGAGCCCGGCGTCGACGTCGCCACGCCCAACGTCTTTACGCCGCTCTCGTTCGGGCCTCCGCAAGACCCGCAAGGCCTCTTCTCCCCCGAGAATATGGCGAAGAGGCGCTGCGACAGATCTGACGATCCATGGTCAGACCGCATGTCCAGTTGCCTCTGGTATTTCGACTCATCCACCAACTATCGATACTGGAGCGTCGACCCGACGATCGATATCAACCTCGACGACGTGTGGAGCACGACGATGGGCGCCGGGATCACGGTCGCGGTCGTCGATGGGACGTGGGAGCCAGGACATGAGGATCTGGTGGACAACGCCGACAAGGCGGGAAGCACGAATTGGGGCGGGTTTACCACCGAGAATCCAAATAGCAAGGCACCCCATCACGGCACCGCGGTGGCTGGCATTATCGGCGCTCGCGACAACGCGGTCGGCGGTCGCGGCGTCGCGCCCAGAGTGACGCTGCAGAATTTCAACTACCTCGATGCGCAGTCGCAATCCAGAGAACTCGCAGCGCTGACGCGTAACATGGCCACGGTGGCGGTGTCGAACCACAGCTACGGTGGGGTGACCATGAACCGGACGTACGCCGCCTCCTCCGCCTGGTACGCGGCCGTGACGAGGGGTATCGATTATGGCTTTGGCGGAAAAGGGGTCTCCTACGTCAAAGCCGCTGGCAACAGCAAAGGCCATGCGACGGTTAAAGGGGCTGGATGGGCTCCGTTGGATGGCCAGAACAACCACCGAGGCATCATTCCTGTTTGCGCAGTCAATTCCCAGGGACGCTCGAGCTGGTATTCGAGCGAGGGTTCCAATCTCTGGGTCTGCGCGCCGTCGGGTGACGACCGCACTCAGCCAGCGATCCTCGTGCCGAAGGGCCTGTCGAGTTACACCGATCGCTTCAGCGGCACCAGCGCCGCGGCGCCGATCGTATCGGGCGTCATCGCGCTGATGCGCTCGGTCAACGGCGACCTCACCTGGCGCGACGTCAAGCTCATCCTCGCCAATACCGCGCAGAAGAATGACCCAACGAACAGCAGCTGGGAGACCGCAGCGACCAGATACGGCTCGTCGACCGAGAAGTATTCCTACAGCAACAGGTACGGCTTCGGCCTGGTCAACGCCAAAGCCGCCGTTGACGCCGCCATGAGCTGGACACTGTTGCCGCCGCTGGCGTCCGCAACCGTGAGCGCCTCAGCCAGCTCTTCCGCCCCCGTCTCGCTCCCCGCCCATACGCAGACGCTTGAATTCCCTCTGAACATCCAAACGACGATCGATTTTGTCGAATACGTCAACCTCACGATCGATGGGGATTCCTACGACTTCCGTGATTTCAAGGTCACCTTGGTGTCGCCATCCGGGATCGAGTCACTCCTGTCTCCCTCGTACATCAGGTGCGGTAAGCAATGCAGGATGTATCGGTGGTTCATGTTCGGATCGGCGCGACATCTGGGCGAGAACCCGTCAGGCACGTGGAAGCTGAAGATCCAAAACGACGCGCCGAGGGTGACAACCTGCGGCCGCCTCTCAGTCTGGTACTTGTCTCCGTTCTGCCGGAGCATCAACGCGCGCCATGAACACATCACGCAGGTGAAGCTCGATATCTACGGACACACGACGGTCGCTGCATCGCCCGTCACCCTGTCCGCCTCACCGCTCAGCCTGACTGAAGGCGGCGAGGTCGGCCTGACGGTCAGCGTCGGCACGGCGCCCGCGACGGATATCACGATTCCGATCATACTGACCGCCGGCAGCGCCACTCCGCCAGGCGCGACGGGCGCTGACTACCAGGCCGTGTCGTCGATCACCGTCCCCGCGGGCACGTCGTCAGCGACCGGGAAGATCGTCACGACCCAGGACAACATCAATGAAGAGGACGAGACCTTCAGCGTCAGTCTCGGATGGTTTCCAGCGGGATACTCGGGCTCTGGAACCAAACACACGGTCACGATCACAGATGACGATGTCACCCCGACGCTCACGCTGACTACCAGCAAGAACACCCTGAGCGAGGGCGAGACTGTCGAAATTGGGGCCACCCTGGACCAGGCCACGTCCGACGATGTGACCGTGAACCTCAGCGCCACCGCCGTTGCGCCTGCTGATCCTGCCGACGCCGGCTTCGATTCGCCGCCGGCCGTCCTGACAATCCCGGCCGGGACCACAACGGCCAGCGTGACGAGAGCATTCCAGGCGGCGAGCAACGATGTCTACGAACTCAGCGGCTCGACCGCCAAGACATTCAGGATCGCGGGAACGATCTCAGGCAGCGCCAGCATCACGGATCCCGATCCGATCACCCTCACGATTTCTGACGACGATGCCGCGCCTGAGATTAGCATCAGCGCGGTCGGCAACATCTTGGAAGGTCAGTCGGCCGAATTCACACTCACTGCCAGCCGCGAGACATCCGCCGAGTTGCCGGTCACCGTCAATGTGACCCAGAGCGGCAACTTCGGTGTGACGACCGGCACGCGGACGGTCACGCTCCCGACCAGCGGCGCCGCAACACTCACGATCGCGACCACCAACGACGACACGGTCGAGCCCGACGGTTCGATCACGGTGACGATTGAAGCCGGTACCGACTACACGCCGGCATCGACGCCCTCGGCGACCGCCACGGTTGCTGATGAGACCAAGCCCGTCGTCAGCATTGCCGCCGACGGCGACATCACCGAGGGCGCAACCGCCAGCTTCACGCTCAGCGCCAACCCCACGCCTACGGCTGACTTGACGGTCAGCGTCACGGTCACGGATAGCGGCGCATACGCGGCGACAGGCGCCGCCGGCGCCCAGACCGTGACGATCAGCGCCAACACCAGCACGGCCGCACTCACCGTGAATACCGACGACGATTCCACCAACGAGGGTGACGGGAGCCTCACTGCCACGCTGGACCCGCAAGCCGCGGACGCTGCCTATTCCGTGTCTGCCGGCGCCGACTCGGCCAGCGTCGCCGTCACGGACAACGACGGCGCCCTGCCAATCGATCTCTCGCTCTCCGTTGACGACGCGATCGTCTCCGAAAACAACGGACAAACGGTGCTGCGGATTCGCCTCAGTCGCGAGCTCCAGTCTGGCGAGTCGGTTCGCGTGCCGATCGCGGTCTCAGGCGGTCAGGTCAACACAAACTGGAACCTGACCGACCCATCCGATTTGGGCACGGCGGTCACGCGCACCGCTTACGGCGCGAACTCCGAGATTAGGATCGGCGCTGGAGGACAGGTCGCGACGCTCGCCTTCAACGGTCGCGCCGACTCAGACGATGCCCACACGCCAATCACGATCGCCTTCGGCACGGGCGCTCGCGCACCGAGTGCGAGCGGCATTGCCGAAGGGATCAGTCTCGGCAGTTCCATCATGGTCGTCGTAGCGGAACAACATTCGGGCGACCCTGTGGTCAGCATCAGCGGCGGCGGCGGTATCACTGAAGGTGGCAGCGCGAGCTTCACGGTCACGGCGAGCCCCGCGCCCGCGGCTGGCTTGCCTGTGACTCTGGTGGTCAGCTCCAGCGGCAGTTACGGCGTTGCGTCCGGCATTCAAACGGTGACCGTGCCATTTGGCGGCAGCAAGACAATCAGCGTCGCCACGTCCGACGATCAGGTCGAGGAAGACGATGGGTTCGTCGCCGCGGCCCTATTGACCGGCAGCGGTTACCAAATATCGAGCACGCACAGAATCTTCAGAGTAATTGTGGCTGATGACGATGACGTATTGCCCGAGATCAGCATCGCGTCGGATGGGGATGTGACGGAGGGGGCGTCCGCGAGCTTCACGGTGACGGCGACGCCGTTCCCGCAGGCGGATTTGGATGTGAGCGTGACGGTGAGTCAGTCTGGCGACTACGGCGCGAGCGTGGGTCAACAGACGGTGACGATCACCACGTCGGGCAGCGCGACGGTGACAGTCAGTACCAGCGACGACTCAACGGAGGAAGCCGACGGCAGTATCAGCGCGACGCTGGATGATCCGGCGTCGGACGCGGGTTACACGGTGGACAGCAGCGCGAAGACGGCGAGCGTGGCGGTGTCAGACAATGATCAGGTGTACACGCTGGATCCGCAGCTGGTCACGGATGTGCGCAGCTACGCGGCGGAGGTGCATCACGGAGCGGACCACGTGAATCGCTGGAAGCGCGTGCTGGAGGCGTTCGGGGTCGAGAGTTACCCTGACCTGGAGCCGATGACAGCGGCGGAGGGGAAGCAGAAGTACGGCACGTTGCCGCGCTGGCAGACGGTGATTCCGGCGCTGGAGGCGATTGAGGCGGCGGGCACGGTGATCGTGACGGTGACGCCGGAGGTGAGCATCACCGCGGGTAGCGGCGTGACAGAGGGCGGCAACGCCGAGTTCACGGTGACGGCGACGCCGGCTCCGCAGGCGGATCTGCCGGTCAGCGTGACGGTCAGTCAGAGCGGCGACTTCGGCGCGGGCACAGGTCAACAGACGGTGACGATCCCGGCAACGGGCAGCGCCACGCTGACGATCGCTACCAGTGACGACTCAACGGACGAGACCGATGGCTCGGTCACGGCGACGGTGAACACGGGCAGCGGCTACACGGTGTCGAGCTCGCAGGGCGCGGGCACGGTGGCGGTGTCGGACAACGATGCGCCCACGCCGGAGGTGAGCATCACGGCGGGTAGCGGCGTGACTGAGGGCGGCAACGCCGAGTTCACGGTGACGGCGACGCCGGCGCCGCAGGCGGATCTGCCGGTCAGCGTGACAGTCAGTCAGAGCGGCGACTTCACCGCGGGCACAGGCCAACAAACGGTGACGATCCCGGCAACGGGCAGCGCCACGCTGACGATCGCTACCAGTGACGACTCAACGGACGAGACCGACGGCTCGGTCACGGCGACGGTGAACACGGGCAGCGGCTACACGGTGTCGAGTTCGCAGGGCGCGGGCACGGTGGCGGTGTCGGACAACGACGGCACGACGACCGGGCCGGTACTGGACGCGCAGCTGATCGCGAACGTGCGCAGCTACGCGGCGGAGGTGCATCACGGCGAGGCGCACGTGAATCGCTGGAAGCGCGTGCTGGAGGCGTTCGGGCTGGAGAGTTACCCTGACCTGGAGCCGATGACGGCGGCGGAGGGGAAGCAGAAGTACGGCACGCTGCCGCGCTGGCAGGCAGTGATTCCGGCGCTGGAGGCGATTGAGGCGGCGACGCCGGAGGTGAACATCCAGAGTTTCAGCGGCGGAACGGAGGGTCAGACGGTCACGTTCGAGATCGCTGCGAACCCGGCGCCGTCATCGGCCCTGGAGGTGGGCATCAGCGTGGTGACCACGGGCGACTTCGGCTACGGCTCGATTCCGTCCAGCGTGACGATCCCGACGGGCGGCAGCGTGACGTTGAGTATCACGACGGCGGACGACTCGGTGGACGAGCCGGACGGCACGGTGTCGCTGACGCTGAACAGCGGCAGCGGCTACACGGTCGGCTCGTCCGGCACGGGTAGCGCCGATGTGACGGATGATGACCCGACGGTCGCGCCGGTCGTCCAGGATCCTGAGGTGAGCATCACGGCGGGTAGCGGCGTGACTGAGGGCGGCAACGCCGAGTTCACGGTGACGGCGACGCCGGCTCCGCAGGCGGACCTGGATGTGAGCGTGACGGTCAGTCAGAGCGGCGACTTCACCGCGGGCACCGGTCAACAGACGGTGACGATCCCGGCAACGGGCAGCGCCACGCTGACAGTCAGTACCAGTGACGACTCAACGGACGAGACCGACGGCTCGGTCACGGCAACGGTCAACACGGGCAGCGGCTACACGGTGTCGAGTTCGCAGGGCGCGGGCACGGTGGCGGTGTCGGACAACGACGCCGCGCCGACCGGGCCGGTACTGGACGCGCAGCTGGAGTCGGATGTGCGCAGCTACGCGGCGGAAGTACAACACGGCACGCTGCACGTGAATCGCTGGAAGCGCGTGCTGGAGGCGTTCGGCCTGGAGAGCTACCCGGATCTCGAGCCGACGACGCTGGATGAGGCGAGGGTCCACGTGGATATCGGGCGTCCGCGCTGGGTCCCGGTGCTGGCGCACATGGTTGCGCTGGACGCGGTCAATCCGCAGCCGACGCTGACGTCGTCGACCGTGCAGGTGGACGCGCAGGTGCTGGCGACCGCGCGCAGTCGGGCCGGCGAAACGCACAAGGGCGCGGTTCACGTGAATCGTTGGAAGCGCGTGCTGGAGGCGTTCGGCGACGCGGACTATCCGAACATCGAGCCATTGACGGCGGCGGGTGCGCAGGTGTACGCCAACGTCTGGTCGGGCTGGACCTCAATCGCGGCGCAGCTGCGGCTGATCGAGGCCGGCGCGACGACCAATCCGCCGCCGGTGGTCGTCGCACCGACGCCTGAGGTGAGCATCACGGCGGGGAGCGGCGTGACTGAGGGCGGCAACGCCGAGTTCACGGTGACGGCGACGCCGGCTCCGCAGGCGGACCTGCCGGTCAGCGTGACGGTGAGCCAGTCTGGCGACTTCGGCGCGGGCACGGGTTCGCGCACCGTCACGATCCCGACGACGGGCAGCGCCACGTTGACGATCGCTACCAGTGACGACTCTACGGACGAGACCGACGGCTCGGTCACGGCGACGGTCAACACAGGCAGCGGCTACACGGTGTCGAGCTCGCAGTCAGCGGGCACGGTGGCGGTGTCGGACAACGACGCTGCGCCCACGGGCTACACGGTGGATCCGACGGTGGTGGCGCAGGTGCAGGCGTTGGCGTCGCAGACGCAGAACGGCGCGGATCACGTCAACCGCTGGCAGCGGGTGCTGGTCGCCTTCGGCGTACTGGACGCGTCCAGCGTCAGCGGCGGCGCGATGACGGCTGCCGAGGCGCAGCAGATGGCGGATAATCACAGCAGTCCGGTCTGGGACCTGGTGGTTACGGAACTGACGGCGCTTGAGGCTGGCGGCGGCACCAATCCGCCGGTGGTCGTGCCGACGACGCCGGTGGTGAGCATCAGCGGCGGCAACGCGGTCACGGAGGGCGGCGATGTCGAGTTCACGGTCAGCGCGCTTCCGGCGCCTGCCGCCGGCCTCGCCGTCACGCTGAACCTGACCACGGTTGGCAGCTACGGCGTGAGCGCGGGTTCGCGCACGGTGACCGTGCCGACGACGGGCAGCGTGACGCTGACGCTGACCACGAGCAACGACAACGCGGACGAGCCGAACGGCTCGGTCACGGCGACGCTGGTTGACGGCGCGTCGTACGACCTCGGCGCCAGCAAGACGGCAACGGTCAACGTGACAGACGATGATGCGGCGCCACTACCGGTGGTGAGCATCAGCGGCGGCAACGCGGTCACGGAGGGCGGCTCGGTTGAGTTCACGGTCAGTGCGCTTCCGGCGCCTGCCGCCGGCCTCGCCGTCACGCTGAACCTGACCACGGTCGGCGACTACGGCGTGAGCGCGGGTTCGCGCACGGTGACCGTGCCGACGACGGGCAGCGTGACGCTGACGCTGACCACGAGCGACGACTCGACGGACGAGTCCGACGGCTCGGTCACGGCGACATTGGTTGACGGCGCGTCGTACGACCTCGGCGCGAGCAAGACGGCGACGGTCAACGTCTCGGATAACGATGTAACGGTTGCACCGGTCGTGGTACCGGACCCGGTGGTGAGCATCAGCGCCGGCGCTGACATCACCGAGGGCGGCAACGTCGAGTTCACGGTCAGTGCGCTTCCGGCGCCTGCCGCCGGCCTCGCCGTCACGCTGAACCTGACCACGGTCGGCAGCTACGGCGTGAGCGCTGGTTCGCGCACGGTGACCGTGCCGACGACGGGCAGCGTGACGCTGACGCTGACCACCAGCGACGACTCGACGGACGAGCCGAACGGTTCGGTTACGGCGACGCTGGTTGACGGCGCGTCGTACGACCTCGGCGCGAGCAAGACGGCGACGGTCAACGTCTCGGATAACGATGTAACGGTTGCACCGGTCGTGGTACCGGACCCGGTGGTGAGCATCAGCGCCGGCGCCAGCGTCACCGAGGGCGGCAACGTCGAGTTCACGGTGACGGCGAGTCCGTCCCCGTCGGCAGACCTGCCGGTCAGCGTGACGGTCAGTCAGAGCGGCGACTTCGGCGCAAGCACGGGCCAGCGCACCGTCACGATCCCGACCAGCGGCAGCGTCACGTTGACGATCGCCACCAGCGACGACTCGACGGACGAATCGGACGGCTCGGTCACGGCGACGGTCAACAGCGGCAGCGGCTACACGGTTTCAAGCTCGCAAGGCGCGGGCACGGTGGCGGTATCGGACAACGATGTCCCGCCGACGCCGGTGGTGAGCATCAGCGCCGGCGCCAGCGTCACCGAGGGCGGCAACGTCGAGTTCACCGTCACGGCGAGCCCGAGGCCAACCTCGAACCTGCCCGTCAGCGTGACGGTCAGTCAGAGCGGCGACTTCGGAGCCAACACCGGTTCGCGCACAGTCACGATCCCGACCAGCGGCTCTGTGACGTTGACGATCGCCACCAGCGACGACTCAACGGACGAGCCGGACGGCTCGGTCACGGCGACGCTGGTTGACGGCGCTGCCTACGACCTCGGTTCCAACAAGACCGGGACGGTCGCGGTGTCGGACAACGACGATCCGCCGCCGAGTTCGGTGACGGTATCCGTCGCGGATGCATCCGGTCAGGAGTACGAGTGGGTCGTCGAATTCAGCGTGACGCTGTCGGAGGCGTCAAGCGAAGCGGTGAGCGTGCGCTTCACCACCTATGCGTGGCGAGGCGCGACGCGGGAAACGCTGTCGCAACGCGCGAAAATGTTCATCGACTACCAGCTCACTGACACGACGGTGATGTTCGCGCCGGGTGAGACCGAACGCACGGTCTCGGTCTGGCTGACGGACGACAGCCGCTCTGAGTCTGAGGAGCATTTCACGGTGGAGCTGAGCAACCCGCAAGGCGCCAGCATCGGACAGGCAGAGGCCACCGGCACCATCCTCGACGACGACTAAACCGCCGCAGCCCGCAAGCAGGCTGCACACCGAGCGGCCGCCACGACGACAGTGGCGGCCGCTCGACACGTACAGGCAAGGCCGAACCGTCCCCGCCACCGAGCGGGTCCCCGCTCGGCCGTTAGTGTGTCCCATCCCCGAGTTGTGGCGGCACGCGCGGGGCCGTGCGACGTGATGGGCCAGCCGAAGATACTGTCGTGCGTGACATCACAGGGAGGACTCTTGCTACCGCCTTCGACTGCGCGCACTGGCTCTGGCCGAGGACTTGCTTCCCTGGGAACCCAGTCCGACTCGCCGCCGCGGTTGGTAGCGCGAACCTCGATGCGATAGTCGGTATCGGGATTCAGGCCCGTAAACAGATAGCTGCGAGCCGAGCTACTTAACGACTGACGCTGGCTGCCGTCAATGCGCACGTCGTAGCCGGTCGCGCGGAACGCCGTGGTCCAGTTCAGACTCGCCGTTGTCTCGATATTCCGGTTTCACTGTGCGATGATATCGCAGCCGGCAAGAGAGTCTTGCCGCACGATGATAGGGTGCTGCAATGCAGCTTCCTCGAGTTCGGTTTAAGGTTAGGTTGGGGATCCTGGGAGCGCTCGTTCCCGCGGTCGTCCTGGCGCTGGTAGCGTTCATGACGCTTGCTCCTGGACAGGTTCGGGCTGAGTCGGAACCGGAGGCGGAGACGGAAGAACCGTACACGTCGTTTGCGACGGCCTATACTCACTGACGATGTCCGTCAACACCATGACGCTGAAGAAACAAGGCGAGCTGACCAAGTACTCGTACTCCTCGGATCGCGAATGCGAGATGTCATTGACGCTCATCGATGTGTCCAGCGACGACAATCCGGCCGACATCACCAAGACTTGTTCGGTGACCGTCGCTCCGATCAGGCCCGACAACTCATTCGATCTAACCGTCACCGAATCGGGCGAATGCAGTACCGTTGCGATTGATGTCGATATCGATTATGGGGACAGCCTGTCGAGCAATGGCGCTTGGGCGCAGTACACACCGAGCGAAGAGGAATCGTCTACGGCTACCGACTCTGGTGAAGGCGGGGTTGCTGGCCAGGCTTTTGGCGGTTGCGACTTCGATACCAAGAGTGACGATCCGCATATGTCCAGCACTAACATCCATGTGTCAGTTCACGGTTGGTGGATCGATAACGAATGGGGCCAAGGTGATTGCCCCTATCGCGCACGGGTCACGGTGTGGCTAAAGGCGTATTACTGCGAGAGTATCCCGTGGGGTCCTTGCACCTGGAGGACCGTCGGATACAATAGGCACGATGTCCGGGCCTGGAACCTCTCGAGCAATCGGGTGAATGCTCGAAGTACCTGTGGACCTGCGACAGCTCCAGTTGGTTACCGGGGGACTGTCGATGTCAATCTGATCGGTCAGTCTGATTGGCCTGACAGGCACAACAGCACTTGGCAGAATTTCTACTGCAATCCTCCCCTCTGATGCCGACTCGTAGGAACGACTAAGGGAAGGCGCCCGACATGCATCCAACTCTGTTCGTAGACGCATTCGGGCGCTTCGTCCCGATTCCAGAACGTGTGGCTCCCGACCCTGACGATCCAAATGAGCCGCACGAGCGCCTCTGGAGCACCTTTCTCGATCGATCGGTACATATGCGATGGGCAACTGAGGGCAGCGCCGGGACTTCGCGCGTGTGGGATGTGCAAGAGGCGGAACTCGCCTATCACCTCGGGTCGTCCCGAATCGGCTTTGCCCAGGTCGGCCTCGAAGTCAAAAAGGCCACCAGGGTGTTGCCTCCTGAGATGACAGCCCCTGGCGAACTACCGCCCGATATCGATCTGTCTCACGCGGGTTGGACGACTGTGCCCACGCTTGACGACGCAGGCCCACCTACGGGACCTGCGGTAGCGATCCCGCCGCTGATTCAGTGCTTGGACGATTCCCTACGTTGGTATGGCGAGATTGAGATAACCGCGTATCAGGTAACCGGTTGCGACCTGCAGCCTGGACAAGTCAATCACTTTCTTGGCTCTGAGCTCGGTTGGTTCAAGGACCCGGTCCCAACAGCAATCACCCCCACCATCGTCGCGATGGCATCCTCGCAGGGAGGAGATCGTCTGGTCTCTGACGTCCTCACCCTCCTTCGCAGTGCCGGCCTTTACTTCTTCGAGATTGGGCCGCTGGTCGACGCGCCGGATGAAATCGCTGCCGGCCTCGACTGGAAGTGGCTCCAGTTGACCCGCGGCGAAGTGGGCATTGCGGTGTCATTGCCGGAGTGGTCCACCGCGGCGGCCGGATGGCTGATCGGGACGGTGTTTCACGCCGCACTCTCACTCGAGTCGGCGCCGCACACGCTCTCGGTTCGAGTCAGTCGCTCGCTGGACTGATCAGAACTTCATCCGCGTCGCGAAGACCATGTTCACATCGCGGCGTAGTTGTGGCAAAGTGGAGTCGGTTGGCTGCGGCTCGCGCGTCGTACTGGCTGGCGCCGTGCACTGCTTGCAGATGTAGGCAAACGTCACTGGTCGTACGTAATATTACTGGTCGGCAAACCGCTTTAGTGACTCAGCGCAAGTCTCTTGCGTGTTACTATCTTGGCCTAATCTGGCGGTATCAGGCTCGTCACTCAGCATGTATACGCCCTCGCGGCCGGGTCCGATACTCGTCCCTGCCGGCGCCTCATCCACTCATTCCGCATTCTGAAGGTTGAGAACGATCGGTGCGCCGAATGATCTCCACATCGACGTTGCTGCATACGTCCACGGTCACCGTGATAGGGGTGTTTAGAACGGGGTGCAGGCCGAGTTGGGTTTGGATCGTGATTGGCGGTATCTGCGATAGAATGGCACCCTCGGCGACGGTAGGCAGAACTCTATTCCAATTGCCTATTGCGGCTGTCAACGGAGACCGAATGTTGGGGCTAACGGAACAGATAGTTGTGGTGTCGCCGTTGATCACATTCTGATTGAGGTAGACGCTTTTGTCCGATGTGGTGGCGTCGGAATGCGACGCGGGCCCGGAAGTTGCAACGTTAGCGCGCAAAGGTTGTAAGGAACGCGAGGGAGTTGGTGGGCTGTTGGTACTCTGCTCACGATGGAGACCGTTTACGACGTCGGCAGATCTGTCCAATAGAACGCCAGCTACAATGCTTCCAGCGGCGACCGCAAGAAGGAGTAGCTTCACGGCGGGGTCGCGGTTTGCGGATAGCGATCGACTGATTTCATCAGATTGTCCAGGTACCTGTCTAGGTCGTCAGGGGCCCTCGATCCATCTGACCTGATCCAATCTCCGTTGGCGTTAGTTCGCCAACGAGCGCCTTCGACGAAGTCGTCGACCCACACGCCGATGATGGCCGGCGTGCCCACTACATAGAGGGACAGTCCCTCCTCGCAGCGTCCTTTGTAGTCAGCATCGCATGATGGTTCCTGAGTGCTGCCAACGCGTATGTTGTGGCCGGGTGGTGGGGTGATGAGGTGGCCGAACAGCCGATAGGTCTTTCCACCTTCTAGGATGGCATCGGAACCTGTGGCGAACAAGATCACATGGAGTGCGAGGGAGGCGTCCGCAGTGGCGCCGTTGCCATCCTTCACGGTAGCCGTGATCTTCTTAACGCCGGCGTCTACCAGCGGCTCCTGCTCGAATTCTCTCCAGGCGCGGCCTGACGGCAGGGTGCGGATGTACGAGTCTTCGAACGACATGGCGCAGGTCACGGACGCCGTTCCCGTTGCGCCTTCGTACTTCCCTGCGGCGTCTCGCGTCTCCCGTCGATCGTGAGCTTGTACGAAGGCCTGCCTCCGGTGATGGTCCATTTGACCGGGATCTCGCTGACATCAGACCATCCCTCATCCTTGGCTTCGTATTTCGTTTGGCCATCATTATCTGGGTCGGAACGACGTTGGAGGGAAACGTAGCCGGTTGCGGCGGCGGTTTCACAGAAATCACCGGCGGGCAGCGACAAGCTCAATGAGAGGGGAGGGGCGTCGGCCGCCGTCTGCCTGCCAGTCCCCAGTTCACGCCCAATCATCACGCCCAGCACCGCCACCACCGCAGCGACGGCCACGAACAGGACGGCGTCCCGTGGTCTCAGTTGTCGCATTCGGTTTGTCATCGCGATGTCTCTCGTGGTGTTGTTCAAACCTACTACCTCCAACCAGGAGTCGGCCTAAACCTGGCATTCGGGACTTCTCGGACGCGCTCGGACCAGGCGCAGCCGTCGGACGCGGTCGCGCTTGACATAGCGACGCAGTTGATGCGAGGGGGCGTCGAATCGGCGGGCGAGCGCGGCGCTACTGACAGAAACATAGAGACCGTCGCGGAGAACGTCCCATCGTCGGCGATGGCGCCGAACGCCACAGTTGGTGTAGGCGTGCCCAGCAGCGTCGTCACGGGATGCTCAACCCAGTCCGTCCATACCATGTTCGTCACCAAGCGCATCCCTAGCAGGCTGCTGAAGAAGGGCGTGTGAGATCATGGCGGAGGTGTTGAACCGATAGCTGAAGGAGGTCTGCGATGCGCGGCGAGTCAGAGCGACAGGCGACGATGATGTTGGGGCTGACGCCGGAGGGCTTTGTTCCGAAGGACCACCCGCTGAGGCGGATCAAGCCCTTGGCCGATTCGGCCCTGCGGCGCATGTCGCCCCTGTTTGACGAGATTTACGCGGACAACGGGCGGCCCTCGATTCCGCCCGAGCACCTGCTCAAGTCGAGCCTGCTGATGGCCTTCTACACGATCCGCTCGGAGCGCCAGTTCTGCGAGCAGCTGCGCTACAACCTGCTGTTCAAGTGGTTCCTCGACCTGAATGTCGAGGACGAACCGTTCCATCCAACGACGTTCACGAAGAACCGCGAACGGCTCATGGATGCGGACGCGGCGCGGGTGCTACTCAAGGAAGTGGTCAAGGAAGCCAGGCGTCGCCGGCTGCTCTCTCAGGACCACTTCACGGTTGACGGCACGCTGCTTGACGCCTGGGCCTCGCACAAGAGCTATCGTCCGCGCGATGAGCGACCACCCAGAGGCGGCAGTCGCAACCACGACGTCGACTTCAAGGGCGAACGCCGCAGCCGCGAGACGCATGAGTCGACGACCGACCCGGAGGCGCGGCTCTACCGCAAGGTAAGCAGCAGGAGGCCAGGCTCTGCTACCTGGGCCATCTGCTGACCGAGAACCGTCACGGGCTGGTGGTTGATGTCGAACTGACCGAGGCCGACGGCTACGCCGAACGCGAGGCGGCGCTGGCGATGCTGGAGCGCAGCGTCCAGGGGCCGGCCACGCTGGGCGCCGACCGTGGCTACGACACGCGCGACTTCGTCTGGGACTTACGCGCGCTGGGGGTGACGCCGCATGTGGCCCAGAACGAGCGCGGTCGGCGCAGCGCGATCGACCGTCGCACGACCCGGCATCCAGGCTACGCGCAGAGTCAGCGCCGGCGCAAGATCGTCGAAGAGGTCTTCGGCTGGATCAAGACCGTCGGCGCCGGCGGCAAGTTGCGCTACCTGGGCCGGGCCCGCAACAAACTCTGGTTGGAACTGACCGCCGCCGCCTACAACCTCACCCGCCTGGCCAACCTCGAGGCGGCCGCCGCATAGCTGAACGGCACCGACGCGGCTTCAGGCATCGGATCCAGCGCCCCGGATCCCGCCCTCTCACTTACAGGACATCCAGTCGATCGCTGCTCAGCCCGCGCCCACTCGTCAAAGATGGCCAGGTCTGGCGCGTATCATCCGCACTTCAGCAGCCTGCTAGTCCTACCGGAGGGCGATGGGGCGGTGAGGGGCAGTTGTTGATGAACCTGCATGCCGAACCGGGCGATTGGTCCGACGCTGGAATCGGCGGATCGGCCGTGGTTGCGGGTATTCGGGACTGCAAAGAATGTGATTGAGTAAGGCGTTGGAGACTATTTCCGCCGTCAGGATGTATCGTGGCGGAGTAGGGCAGTGAAGCCCGCCTGTTCGAAGTCTCGGTCGTAGGCGAGGGCCTCTGTGATGCCGCGTTCTTCCATGACCAGGAAGCTGGCGCAGTCGGTGAGGCTCCAGCGCTGGTCGGGCCGGTCGGCGAACCGCACCGCCGCTGCGCGGAACTGGTGCGTTGTCTGCGGGATGATCTCCACTCTCTCATTCGCTTGTAGCCTTACCAGCATTGCGCTGGCCTTGCGGCGATTTCTTGCCCCGGCGCCGGAGACGTGGCTGAACACCTCCACCAAGACCATCTCCGTTGTGATGATCAGCAGCGGCTCTAATCGTTGAGTCTCGATTTGGGCATACCGGTTCAGCTGATCCCGCTCATCAAGAAGCGCGATCCAGTAGCCAGCGTCGGCGAAGACTGTTCGCATCAATCCTCTTCTTTGGGATGGCCGTAGAGGTAGTGCTTGTAGTTCTTGGCCCCGTCCGTCGGCATGAGTTCCCGCGATTCGGGTGGGAAGTCGCGGTGCAGCTTTTCAAACATTTCGAGCACCGATTCGCCTCCCGGTTCCGGCTCTTCGGAGACCGAGAGGCTGACTAGGCAGCCTTCGGTGAGGTTGAGCGGTTCGAGGGGCTCGAGTTTGCCGTTGCTGTAGCGGGCTTTCACTTGAGTTAGCATAGCCGTCTCCTCAAGGTGAGCGTAGCAGTCTGCGCGAGTCTGCTGGGCCTGCGTGGTTGGGTCCGAGCTGGAGTCGCCGGAACGATCGTGGCTGTGGGTGAGCGAGTTCTCAAAGGGGCAAATGGCCTTGTCACGACTCGATCGATGGCCGATCCTCCATGCGTGCAATGAAGTCTTCTGGCTTGGCCACACAGACGCCTAGCAGGCTGCTGAACTACGGATAGCTGGTGCCAGGCCTGGCCATCTTCGACGAGTGGGCGCTGGCTGAGCAGGGATCGCGGACAGGTCCTGTAAGTGAGAGGGCGGGATCCGGGGCGCTGGTTCCGACGCCTGAGGCCGCGTCGGCGCCGTTCAGCTATGCGGCGGCCGCCTCGAGGTTGGCCAGGCGGGTGAGGTTGTAGGCGGCGGCGGTCAGTTCGAACCAGAGTTTGTTGCGGGCCCGGCCCAAGTACCGCAGTTTGCCGCCGGCGCCGACGGTCTTGATCCAGCCGAAGACCTCTTCGACCCGTTTGCGCCGGCGTTGACTCTGCGCGTAGCCCGGATGCCGGGTCGTGCGACGGTCGATCGCGCTGCGCCGGCCTTGTTCGTTCTGCGCGACATGGGGCGTCACCCCCAGACCGCGCAGGTCCCAGACGAAGTCGCGCGTGTCGTAGGCCCGGTCGGCGCCCAGCGTGGCCGGCCCCCTGACGCTGCGTGTGAGCATCGCCAGAGCGGCGTCCCGTTCGGCGTAGCCGTCGGCCTCGGTCAGTTCGACATCGACCACCAGCCCGTGACGGTTCTCGGTCAGCACATGGCCCAGGTAGCAGAGCCTGGCCGCCTGCTGCTTACCCTTGCGATACAGGCGCGCCTCGGGATCGGTCGTCGAGGTGTGCGTCTCGCGACTGCGGCGTTCACCCTTGAAGTCGACGTCCCGGTTGCGACCGCCGCCTCTGGGTGGTTGCTCGTCGCGCGGTCGATAGCTCTTGTGCGAGGCCCAGGCGTTGAGCAGCGTGCCGTCGACCGTGAAGTGGTCGGCTGAGAGCAAGCGTCGCCGCCGTGCCTCCTTGACCACTTCCTTGAGCAGCACCCGCGCCGCGTCCGCATCCATGAGCCGTTCGCGGTTCTTCGTGAACGTCGTTGGATGGAACGGTTCGTCCTCGACATTCAGGTCGAGGAACCACTTGAACAGCAGGTTGTAGCGCAGTTGCTCGCAGAACTGGCGCTCCGAGCGGATCGTAAAGAAGGCCATCAGCAGGCTCGACTTGAGCAGGTGCTCGGGCGGGATCGAGGGCCGTCCGCCGGACGCGTAGATCTCGTCGAACAGGCGCGACATGCGCCGCAGGGCCGAGTCGGCTAAGGGCTTGATCCGCCGCAACGTGTGGTCCTTCGGAACAAAGCCGTCCGGCGTCAGCCCCAACATCATCGTCGCCTGTCGCTCTGACTCGCCGCGCATCGCAGACCTCCTTCAGCTATCGGTTCAACACCTCCGCCATGATCTCACACGCCCTTCTTCAGCAGCCTGCTAGGGCCTGTTCACTCTAATCGAGGTTTGTGTCAGAGTTGGGGGAACGGTCTGGCGGCCGGGTCAATGGGATCATGCAACTGACCGACGCACAATGGGCGCGGATCGCGCCACTCATGCCGACGCCGCGCGGCAACTGCAAGCTGCCCTCGCGCCAGGTGCTTGAGGGTTGGCTGTTCGTGACCAAGGAAGGCTGCAGCTGGCGGGCCTTGCCTGAGCGCTTCGGTCCCTGGCACACGGTCTACATGCGCGGACGGCGTTGGATCGACAAAGGCGTCCTGGAGCGCGTCTTCGCCGAGCTGCAGCGTATGGAACTGGAAGCGCAGCTTGAGCAAGCTGAACCGGATCGGCCGCTGCGCGTCTCGCTCGACAGCACGATTGTGAAAGTCCACCAGGACGGGACCGGAGCGCCCACCAAAAGGGGCCCCAAGCGATCGGCCGCTCACGTGGAGGCTTAACGACCAAGCTACACGCCGTCGTATTGGAAGACCGCCTGCCGCTCGTCCTGACCCTGACGCCGGGTCACTGGGGCGATGCGCCCTGGGGACGCTGGTTGTTGGAACAGCTCGGCTCCGTATCTGGTCAGCCGCAACTGCTCGCCGACCGCGCCTACGAGGGCGATGAGATGCGCGCCCTGGCCGCCGAACTCGGCTGGGAGTTGATCACCCCGCCGAAGGCGAATCGCCGCAAGCCCTGGCCGCTGAACCGTGCGGCCTACCGCGCCCGCAACGCGATCGAACGTTACTTCGGACGCATCAAACGATTGCGCGGCATCGCCAACCGCTATCACAAACTCGCCCGCATCTACCTCAACCAAGTCCTCCTCGCCTGCATCCACTTCATGACCAAATAGAGTGAACAGGCCCTAGTAGATTACCTGGGCAAAGTACCTCAGCGTCGAACCCCATGACAAGAAGATCACTACTCACCGCAGCCTTTGCGGGGATGGTCTTGGCGCTCGGCATCCTCGGCCTGGAACTGGACTTGTCGTCAATAGAGAGCGCCATCCCAGTCCAGCGGCAAGAAGCGTCGCAGAGACCCGCAAACTACGGCGCTGCCCGGTCGGAGACTGAACTAACGCTCAAGCCCGCGCATGATGACGCAAACACCGCAGGCCGCAAAGTCTACCTGAACCAACGCGTCATCAACGGCATGACGACGATCGTCTGCTCTGACGACGATGAAGTACGCCCTGAGCTAGAACTCGCAATCGAAACCTGGGCCATGGCATGGGCTTGGAAACAATTTACAGACAGCAATGGCAGCGCCGGTGGTCCACTCGAGTATTTTGAACCCTCGGCACGTACAGACACCTGCGCCAGCAACACCGAGGCCAGGGACGTACATGTCTACGTGAGGCGAGTTCCCCGTGAAGGTGGGATCTATTGGAGCGACAAGCAGGAAACCCCGCCTCGCAAACTCTTCACAGTAAGTGCACCCGAAGTAGACGATACATATCACACCAACCACTATTCGATGATCGCATTGAGCGACAAAGGCGAAGTCGATACGTCTACCCTCGTCCACGAGCTTGGACATGTGTTAGGCCTCAGTGACTATAAGACTTGCGACGAACTTCATCGAACGGGTACAGCATTAGTAGATCCAGTCTCATCCCCGCGACCGCCCCGCGAATCGCCGGCAGCGTATCGACCACCACCGCGCGTCGGCCGGAGCGCTCAACGATCACGCCGGCGCAGTCGGCCAACTGCGGCCGTCGGGCGAGTTCCGTACGCGCCCGGAAATGGTTCACGATCAGGCAGCCGATCATGCTGACGCTCCTCAGATTCGGCTCACGCTCAACGTCAGACCATAGTACACATGTACCTATTAGTAGCACCGCGCTCACGCGCCGATTCGACGATCCCTCGCATCAACTGCGCCGCTATGTCAAGCGCAGCCGCGTCCGACGACCGCACCGAGCCCGAGCGCGTCCGAGAAATCGCGAATGCCGCGATTAGGCCGGCTCCTGGTTGAAGGGAGTAGGGTTGAACAACACCACGAGAGACATCGCGATGACGAACCGAATGCGACAACTGAGACCACGTGACGCCGTCCTGTTCGTGGCCGTCGCCGCAGTGGTCGCGGTGCTGGGTGTGGTGATCGGCCGTGAGTTGGGGATTGGCGGTCAGGCGACAGCGACGCTCGAACAGGTGAGTGTAGATTCGAGCGTCGCCGAAGCCACTGCGGCAACGGATATTCTTGACGGAGCGCAGAAGGCCAACCCAGATGCCAGTGAGACAGGTGGCGGAACCTTCCGAAATGCTGGGGAGCCCCCAGAGAGTCAGGACGCTGCTAGCGCCCTGAGCCTGACGCTGAGCGCGCCGGACATCTGCGAGACGGATCATGGGTTCCAGGGCTGGAGGATCGGCGAGACGCCTGTCACCTGGAAGGTGACAGGCGGGAAGGGCCCCTATACGCTTGCGATTGATGACGAGACGCGTGACGCCTCGGGTGCTTACATGGGCCAAACAGGCACTGCCTCAGTGAGCTGCGCCCTGCATACTGGGGAAGTGCACTATGAAGACGAGCAGGATGAACCCTACCGTTATCTCCGTGGCGAGTACATGATCGATTCCGGCGTAAAGACGATTCGAGGGATGGTGACGGACGCTCACGACAACACGGCGGAAGCGACTCTCGAGGTGTACGTGATACTGTGGAACGGCAGACATGAACACGTGATGCGTGGCGGCCACACGTACCGTGTCTTTGGCACACTGCTCACCATTCCGTCCGGAATCAACATGCGGATCGGCGATACGGAGACTGCAGACACTGGTCATTCCGCCTTTCAGATCTATGTTGAGAACAGCGATGCTGATGTGTGGCTCGATCTTGATGGATTTGCTGAGCTTTCACGTCAGGTCCCCGAGATTTTGGCGGCCACCAATGGCGTGGACTCTAGCACCGACCTGAACCGGCTGTTTGACGAGCTGATTGACTCGGTCGGCAACCTGCCAACGTTAAACTTCCAAACAGAATGAGGCCGTACTTCACGGCGTTCGTCTTAGGGTTGGCCTTAGCCGCAGCTTGGCTTGGGGTCGGGGCGGAGATCGCAGGGCGCTCAGGTGCACTCCAAGAGCAAGCACTCACACGACCGGAGAGCCGCGCAATAGTAGAAGGCACCACAGCATCGGGTCCTCCTCACCCAGCCTCTCACAGCGATGCGTCGACAGAAGCCATCGGCGTTGCTCTCAATCCCAATCTGATCGCAGGACGCCACACGGTGATCTGCACTAGCGACCCGACCCTGTTTGACGAACTCGTCAACGCTGTGGATATCTGGAACTCCAGGCTCGCGGGGTTAAAGTTCGGAAGTCCCGCAGGGCCGCTCCGGCTGCATACATCCGGTGGCAAGGTACCACGCCTATGTACTGACACCAATCAGCTAGACATACACGTGCAAGTGCTCAGAGGCACTTGTATGAATGCGAATGCGAATGCGTGTTATCGACACACTAGGGCCTGTTCACATTGCTAGCAGCATGTCGTAGATGAGGACCAGGTGGACGGCGGCGAGGTAGATCTGGTCGAGTTTGTCGTAGCGGGTGGCGATGCGACGGAAGCGCTTGAGACGGCAGCAGAATCGTTCGACCTCGTTGCGGCGGCGATAGCGGGCGCGGTCGTAGGACTAGCAGGCTGCTGAAAATGGGCGTGTGAGATCATGGCGGAGGTGTTGAACCGATAGCTGAAGGAGGTCTGCGATGCGCGGCGAGTCAGAGCGACAGGCGACGATGATGTTGGGGCTGACGCCGGACGGCTTCGTGCCGAAGGACCACCCGCTGCGGCGGATCAAGCCCTTGGCCGATTCGGCCCTGCGGCGCATGTCGCCCCTGTTTGACGAGATTTACGCGGACAACGGGCGGCCCTCGATTCCGCCCGAGCACCTGCTCAAGTCGAGCCTGCTGATGGCCTTCTACACGGTCCGCTCGGAGCGCCAGTTCTGCGAGCAGCTGCGCTACAACCTGCTGTTCAAGTGGTTCCTCGACCTGAATGTCGAGGACGAACCCTTCCACCCGACGACCTTCACGAAGAACCGTGAACGGCTGCTGGGTGCGGACGCGGCGCGGCTGCTGCTCAAGGAAGTGGTCAAGGAAGCCCCAGGCGTCGCCGGCTGCTCTCTCAGGACCACTTCAGCGTGGACGGCACGCTGCTGGACGCCTGGGCCTCGCACAAGAGTGACCGTCCGCGCGACGAGCAAGGTCCGCCCAGAGGCGGCGGTCGCAACCGGCCCCGCGACTTCAAGGGCGAACGCCGCAGTCGCGAGACGCACGAGTCGACCACCGACCCGGAGGCGCGGCTCTACCGCAAGGGCAAGCAGCAGGCGGCCAGGCTCTGTTACCTGGGCCATCTGCTGACCGAGAACCGTCACGGGCTGGTGGTCGATGTCGAACTGACCGAGGCCGATGGCTACGCCGAACGCGACGCCGCCCTGGCGATGCTCGAACGCAGCGTCCGGGGGCCGGCCACGCTGGGCGCCGACCGGGCCTACGACACGCGCGACTTCGTCTGGCACCTGCGCGGTCTGGGGGTGACGCCGCATGTGGCTCAGAATGAGCGCGGGCGGCGCAGCGCGATCGATCGTCGCACGACCCGGCATCTGGGCTACGCGCAGAGTCAGCGCCGGCGCAAGATCGTCGAAGGGGTGTTCGGTTGGATCAAGACCGTCGGCGCCGGCGGCAAACTGCGGTACTTGGGCCGGGCCCGCAACAAGCTCTGGTTCGAACTGACCGCCGCCGCCTACAACCTCACCCGCCTGGCCAACATCCAGGCGGCCGCCGCATAGCTGAACCGCGCCGGCGCGGCTTCAGGCGTCGGAACCAGCGCCCCGGATCCCGCCCTCTCACTTACAGGACCTGCCCGCGATCCCTGCTCAGCCAGCGCCCACTCGTCGAAGATGGTCAGGTCTGGCGCGTATCATCCGTAGTTCAGCAGCCTGCTAGGGGTTTTCAGTCGCGTCCGTCTACCCTAACCGCAGGTCCGCAGACCACATATCGGCTCGACTGCGTTCTGTGAGCAGGCACCCGCTTCGGCCCTGGCTGACTCATGGTTCCTTGCAAGATCCAGAGTCAGGCCCCCAAACAGCACGCATGTGTTCGAGATGTGCTGCGCGCGTGACGACCGTTCCCGAAGCCCCTAGCTGGACCCCGACTTTCGAGGGCTCCACGACGTGTCTGAAGAAACATGGTGCTTGAACACCTGCTCACGCGGCAACGAAGCCTTCCCGGTGGCGTCGTCCAACATCTCCAGGTGGATCTGATTGGGCATTTCCTCGGCGGAGTTGTCCAATGTTCCAAGCAAGATGTTCCAAGCAATCAGCTGCTCATCAGGTTCGAGGACTTAGTGTCCTTACGAATCGTCGCGGCACTGCGCTCGGCCGGCTTCACGGATCTTGAGATTCGGGCATGAAGCGATGGCTGCGCGAGATGACCAAGTCGCAGTGTCCCTTTGCAACTGAAACCATCTGGACGGGACAGGGCCACATGTACGTCGAGCTACCTAAACGCTTGGTCTCGACAAGCTCGGCGGATCAGATGGCGCTCGCGATCATGCGCGATTACATCACGCCGGTCCATGGCTTGGCATTCGAGACCGGTACCGGACTTGCTGTAGTGATCGCCTCAAGACCAGACCACTCGGTGGCCAACCCCGAACCTGTGATCGGCGGGCACCGACACCGGTCGGGAGAGAGGGATGCTCGGAGTGATGGATATCTATGCGCTACGGCGCAAGGTACTCCCGGATCAAGTCCGGGACAGGTGGTCGAAGGCAAGAGTCAACGCAGTGTGACCCGCGAGATGGGGCTCGCTCGGGATACGATGCGGCGCTACCTGGAGACGCCGATGCCGGAGCGCCAGGAGCGGCGGCGCACGAGCCCGGTGATGGACCGGGTCCGGCCGCGGCTGGAGCAGTTGCTGGAGGAGTGGGCGCCGCGCACCACGGACAAGCAGCGGATCACGGGGCGCCGACTGCACCGGCAGTTGCGCGAAGAGGGCTATGAGGTCGGACTGACCCTGGTCCTGGCCGAGTTACGCGAATGGCGGCGGCGGGCCGAGGTCTACGTGCCGTTGGCCCACCGGCCAGGCGAGGAGGTGCAGGTCGACTGTTTCGTAGTCACGGTCGACCTGGCCGGCGCCCGCCACCGGAGTCTGGTTGCTGTTGTTCCGATTGATGCACTCGGGCCGCGACTTCGTCCGGCTCCATGAGCGTCAGGACCAGCTCGCCTTCCTGGACGGCCACGTGCGCGCCTTCGAGCCCAACTTCGCCCGGCCCGGCGAAGGACACGACAAGGGCGGCGTGGAGAGCCGCGGCCGGGGAGTGCGCTGGCAGGTGCTGACGCCGCTGCCGCGCGGCGACTCACTGGACCAGATCTCAGAGAAGATGCAAGCGGAGGTCGATCGGCTGGCGTCCGAGCGGGTCTGGGAGCGCTTCGCCCAAGAAGGGCCGCTGCCGGCGGTCGCGTTCGAGCCGCGGCGGATGCAGCCGGTCTCGGTCAACCGCAGCGCGATGGTGCGCCTGGAGGGTGCCTGCGCGTTGGACGCGCTCTCGCGCTGGGTACTCGGTGCCGGAGCGCTGGGCGGGCCTCAGGGTCACCGCCTGGGTCGGCGTCTCCGAGGTCGCCTTCCAGCGCGGAGCGGAGCAGGTCAGCCATCCCCGCCAGCGGTTTGGCGGCCGGCGGGTGCGCTACCGCCACTACCTCGGCCAGCTCTCGCGCAAGCCGCCGGAGTTGGTCGAGGAGCTGGGCGGCCCCCTATGACCGGCTCTGGACCTTGCTGGAGGACGAGCGCGGAGAGCATGAAGCAGCACGCGCTCTGGCGCGGCTCTTGCAGGCCGCTGCGGAACACGGTGAGGAGCGCCTGCGGGAGGCGCTGGAGCGTCGATAACCAGGGTCTTTGACCACCCATCGCCACAGTCATTTGACCTGGTGAGCGGCCGGTAGGTGGTTGGATGTTAGAGGGCTGTTGGCGGGTCAGGCACCTCCTGGTGTTCGATCAGGGCTCGGTGTGGTGAGAGCCGTTGGCGGTAGCTCTCGCCTTCGATCACGATCTGGTAGCTGGCGTTGGCGAGCCGGTCGAGGGCGCTACCCGCGAGGATTGGGTCTTCGAACAGGCCCAGCCATTCTTCGACCGAGCGGTTGGAGGTGATGACGAAGCTGGCCGTGCGGTGGCGGGCGATGACCAGTTCGTAGAGGTCGATCGACTGCTGATGGTCGAACCGGTGCAGGCCAAGGTCGTCGAGGATCAGCAGGTCGGGGCTGAGGAAGCTGCGGAAGGTCTTATCGACGGAGTGGTTGACACGGGCCTGGGCCATTTCGCGGAAGTAGCGGTCGGCGGGCGCAAAGCGGACGGTGTGACCGGCGCGGACGGCGGCGTAGCCGAGGGCCTGGGCGAGGAAGCTCTTGCCCACGCCGACCGGCCCGACGAGCAGCACATGTTCGCAGCGGGCGAGGAACTGCAGTGAGCAGGCAGCGTCGAGCAGGCGGCGGTCGAGGCTGATCTGAGCGGACCAGTCGAAGTCCTCGAGCCGGCAGATCTGTTCGAACCCGGCCTGACGCAGGCGCAGTTCGAGCCGGCGGTGGTCGCGGCGGCTGACCTCGTCGGCGAGGATGATCTGGAGGAAATCGGAGTAGTCGAGCTGTTCGCGGCTAGCCAGGGCGAAGCGCTCGGGCAGGGTGTCGAGCACGGCGCCCAGCTTGAGCCGCTTGAGCAGTGGCGAGAGTTCGGCGGCGCTGACGTTCATGATGATCCGCCATGGTGGGAAGGACGGCGTTGGGCGAAGACGGGACCGGTCGGGCAAAGCGGCCGGGCGGCAAGGGCGGCGGCTGTGCCGGTGTGGTCTCCTGCTCCAGGGCCTCGGTCAGGATGCGTTCCACCCGGCGCACATCGATCGGGTCAACCTCCAGCGCGCGCTGGCAGGCGGCGTCGAGTCGCTCGGCTGAGTAGCGCTCGCCCAGGCGCAGGAGCTTGTGGCCCTGCCTGAGCTTCGACCAAGGCAACGAGCCCTCGAAGAGACGCTCGGCGAAGGCGGCCACGGTCGGTCCCAGTTCCGCCGCGCGGCGCTGGATCTGGTCGGGCGCTCGCGTCGTGTAGGCGCTCAATTCGGCCGGATAGTCGTTCGGGTCGGTGGAGCGGCCGCGGCGGCCCTGGCGTGGATGGACCTTGATCAACTGGCCGCGCTGGTAGATGTGGACCAGCTTCATGCCCAGACGAACCTCGACTCGCTGGCCGGGTGGACAGAGCGCGGAGGGCACCGAGTAGAGCGCGTACTGGCAGGCGACGTGGTGGTCGGGATGGACCTTGGCCGTGCGCCAGTCGATCGGCTCATAGGGCTCCCCGACCCAGGCCGCCGGGCTGAGCGCTCTTCCTGCTCAAAGACCTCCAGCGGTCGCCGGCGGGTGGTGCCGTGGATCCGCTGGCCGGCCACCTCCAGGCACCAGCGCCGGGCGGCCAGGCGCATCTCCGCGAGGTCGCGGAACTGGGCGCCCTTGAAGAAGCGCTCGCGCACATAGGGCACGCTGCGTTCGACCCGCGGCTTGTCGCGCGGTCGGCGCGGACGTGTCGGGTCGGCGATCAGGCCGCGCTGCTGGGCGTACTCCCAGCACGGAAGTGCGTCCGAGCGCACGGAACCCTCTGGTCAGGCGCGAATGCAGGCGGTCCGCACCCGCCACAGCGGCCGGGAAGTTGTCCAGCACCAGGTAGGTAACGGGGCACACCCTCGTAGAACGCCCAGGCGGCCTCCAGACCCTCCAACACCGCCTCCAGCTTCTGGCTGGTGGTCGGCTAGACGAAGCAGTGGCGCGAGTAGCGCAGAACGACGATCAGCGCCCAGACCGTGCGCCGCCGGCCGGTCTCCGGATCCGGGATGAGCCCGAGCCGGCCGAAGTCGAGCTCGGCCACCTCGCCCGGCGCGCTCTCGGCTAGTCGCATCGTGACCGGACGCCGGTGCCAACCGCTGCGCTGGATGAAGCGGCGCAGCGAGTTGTACGAGACCGCGCAGCCGCGTTCGGCCAGCAACTCGTGGATCCGCGTCATCTGCAGCCGCTCGGCCGTCAGCCAGGCCTGGATCTGCTCCGCCCATGTCGTCAGCTGCTCCTCGCTCGGTGTATCCGTGCGGCGCGGTCCGGCCAGGCTCAGCGCGGCCAAGCGAGCCAGCGCCGCCTCATCCGGCTCGGGCTCGTCCACTGACAGACCGAACTCCGCGGGCGCCGCCAAGTAGCGCCGCACCGTTGGACCGGACACCCCGTGCCATGGGCGATCTGGCGCTGGCTCATGCCTAGCTGCCAGCGTCGAATCACTTCGTTGATCTCCACGCGAGTCACCTCCCGGTAGGCCATCGCTGCTCCTCTCGGATGCAGCGATCGTCGTCTGACCGGTAGCTGACCTGGTCTCATGCCTGGCGATCTGGTCACGACCTTGGCGAAGTGGTCAATAGTTCTTGGCGATTTACACAGCAAGCGGAGGCCGGGGATTCAGCATTCATGCACTACGCGTTTCTATCCTCGCCCAGCCGTGAAGCCGGGCGCAGCGCTAGCGCTTGCAGGACGCGCGCGCTATGACTCCCTGTTTCAATCCTCGCCCAGCCGTAAAGCCGGGCGCAGCCTAGCGTCGATGGCGAGCTCGACAGCCTCGCGGGTGGTTTCAATCCTCGCCCAGCCGTAAAGCCGGGCGCAGCGATTGCAGGCCAAGCGTTGACTTGCTGGTATGGGCGATGTTTCAATCCTCGCCCAGCCGTAAAGCCGGGCGCAGCACGCCGTTTGACCAGAGACCGTCCAATCCACAGCGAGTTTCAATCCTCGCCCAGCCGTAAAGCCGGGCGCAGCACCCCGTCAGAGGCCACTGAAGGCGACTCACAGTGCGTTTCAATCCTCGCCCAGCCGTAAAGCCGGGCGCAGCGTCATGTCGGTCTCTCTCTCTGTTTCTCTGTTACAGGTTTCAATCCTCGCCCAGCCGTAAAGCCGGGCGCAGCACGACCATCGACCGGCCGAGTGCGTGGGCGTTCGAGTTTCAATCCTCGCCCAGCCGTAAAGCCGGGCGCAGCCCAGGGATCGTCTGGGGCAAGCGCTGGCAAGGGCAAGTTTCAATCCTCGCCCAGCCGTAAAGCCGGGCGCAGCAGCGCCGGCGCCGCCGCCCACAGCATCCAGGCCCGTGTTTCAATCCTCGCCCAGCGGTAAAGCCGGGCGCAGCCGACGAGCGCCTCGTCGGCGTCGAAGCAGCCGATACAGTTTCAATCCTCGCCCAGCGGTAAAGCCGGGCGCAGCTTTTTAACTCGGGGGGGTACTAGGGGTACATCACCTAGTTTCAATCCTCGCCCAGCGGTAAAGCCGGGCGCAGCAAGGCATTGGACTCGAAGGACGTGTATCGCGACACGCTGTTTCAATCCTCGCCCAGCGGTAAAGCCGGGCGCAGCGCAACGTGGGTAATGCAATTCCACACAGTTGCTATTGCGTTTCAATCCTCGCCCAGCGGTAAAGCCGGGCGCAGCCAAGGCTGTCACCATAGGCGTGAAGTTTGACTACGTGTTTCAATCCTCGCCCAGCGGTAAAGCCGGGCGCAGCGCCTACGCAAACCTAGCGATGGCCAAGAAGTCGTCCAAGTTTCAATCCTCGCCCAGCGGTAAAGCCGGGCGCAGCTCGAAGCTCGTGAGTCCAGGATGAAGGCACTGTTCAAGTTTCAATCCTCGCCCAGCGGTAAAGCCGGGCGCAGCCTGTGGGGCCTACCGGTTTACACTACACGCCTATGGTGACGTTTCAATCCTCGCCCAGCGGTAAAGCCGGGCGCAGCCCGACCGCCGCGCCAAGCTGGACTAGACAGAGAGGTTTCAATCCTCGCCCAGCGGTAAAGCCGGGCGCAGCGCGGGCAGAGTGGTATCGATGTGGGTGATCGGACGGTTGTTTCAATCCTCGCCCAGCGGTAAAGCCGGGCGCAGCCGGGGCCGACTCGGTGGTTGTGCTGACACACACAGCGTTTCAATCCTCGCCCAGCGGTAAAGCCGGGCGCAGCTTCGTGTGCGGCACCTTCCCTGGTGACGCGCAATTGTGGTTTCAATCCTCGCCCAGCGGTAAAGCCGGGCGCAGCACCACCCGTTTCCGCGCCGTCTTCGCCACCCTCGACGTTTCAATCCTCGCCCAGCGGTAAAGCCGGGCGCAGCAGTGCGATATTGACGCATTGCGTCATGACTCATTGGTTTCAATCCTCGCCCAGCGGTAAAGCCGGGCGCAGCCGTCGCCTCGAGGCGCAGATGCATCGCTGTCTGATGGTTTCAATCCTCGCCCAGCGGTAAAGCCGGGCGCAGCGCCCCGTCGTACTCTGTCTCACCAAGTCAGTTGTCCTGTTTCAATCCTCGCCCAGCGGTAAAGCCGGGCGCAGCTGTTGGACGCGCGGGCGTAGCAATCACGCTGCCTCGGTTTCAATCCTCGCCCAGCGGTAAAGCCGGGCGCAGCCTGTCCGACCCTGCGGCGTTTGTCATGGCAGTGAATGAGTTTCAATCCTCGCCCAGCGGTAAAGCCGGGCGCAGCTCTCTGTGTGGCGGCTGACTGTGTTTCCGCCTGTGCAAGTTTCAATCCTCGCCCAGCGGTAAAGCCGGGCGCAGCACTCTGAGAGGACCAATCATGACCGAGCCACAACGCGGGTTTCAATCCTCGCCCAGCCGTAAAGCCGGGCGCAGCCAGACCAGGCAGACACTCCCGCTGCGTTTCGAGCGCGTTTCAATCCTCGCCCAGCCGTAAAGCCGGGCGCAGCATTCTCACGACTGTGACCAAACGTCACCAACGCATTCGTTTCAATCCTCGCCCAGCCGTAAAGCCGGGCGCAGCTGCCGGTGAATGCGAGCACGTCCGCGACCTCGATCGTGTTTCAATCCTCGCCCAGCCGTAAAGCCGGGCGCAGCTCAACACATCGTCGCCGATGTAGCCGGCGCGCCCGCGTTTCAATCCTCGCCCAGCCGTAAAGCCGGGCGCAGCGAGCGTGGAATCGAGGACGATCATGGCCCGGCATCCCAAGGTTTCAATCCTCGCCCAGCCGTAAAGCCGGGCGCAGCCCTTGTGGTGGCGGCTGACTGTGTTTCCGCCATTGAGAGTTTCAATCCTCGCCCAGCCGTAAAGCCGGGCGCAGCCGGATTGGCGTAATCCGTTGCGCCGTGCGTCTCGCGGTTTCAATCCTCGCCCAGCCGTAAAGCCGGGCGCAGCACGTGACCAGGCCCGACGTGACAATCCGCGCCGTCGCTGTTTCAATCCTCGCCCAGCCGTAAAGCCGGGCGCAGCCAGAATCGACCGCGTCGAGACGACACGGCGCAAGTCGATGTTTCAATCCTCGCCCAGCCGTAAAGCCGGGCGCAGCCGCCGCCGACCCGGCGGCCTGTCAGTGCGACGATTGCGTTTCAATCCTCGCCCAGCCGTAAAGCCGGGCGCAGCTGGTGAGGCAGACGTCGCCTTGGCCGCTGGTGTTGCGTTTCAATCCTCGCCCAGCCGTAAAGCCGGGCGCAGCGCGCATTCAGCGAGCGCACGGCTACCCGTATTGCTGTTTCAATCCTCGCCCAGCCGTAAAGCCGGGCGCAGCTTGCCACGTCTCTGGGTTATTGGGAAAAGAATTATCAAGGTTTCAATCCTCGCCCAGCCGTAAAGCCGGGCGCAGCTCATCTTGCAGCGCGGCGATACCAGTGGTCGCAGTCGTTTCAATCCTCGCCCAGCCGTAAAGCCGGGCGCAGCCTTGCCGGCTGTACCGCCGGAATCAGTCGCGCGAATCTGTTTCAATCCTCGCCCAGCCGTAAAGCCGGGCGCAGCACGGTTGGAACCGGCACGCTGTGAGCCAGGCACTGATGTTTCAATCCTCGCCCAGCCGTAAAGCCGGGCGCAGCGGCGACGCAATCGCGTTGATTGCCGATATGGCATTAGTTTCAATCCTCGCCCAGCCGTAAAGCCGGGCGCAGCTGGTCATGCCGCTAATGGACGTCCCTCGGACGACGCGTTTCAATCCTCGCCCAGCCGTAAAGCCGGGCGCAGCTCGGCGTAATCCCACGTCATCGGAATGGCTTGGCGAGAGTTTCAATCCTCGCCCAGCCGTAAAGCCGGGCGCAGCATATCGGCGTCGTCCGTGTAGCGGCCGTCGAAATACCCGTTTCAATCCTCGCCCAGCCGTAAAGCCGGGCGCAGCTGTGCGGAACCCCACGAAAGCCCCACGAAATGGGGCCAGCACCCTAGTTTCTCACTATACTCGCGCCATCTGTCATAGGGGAGATGCCTTTCGTCCCTAGACGCTTGGGGCAGCCTCTATGCGCAGCCCCGCGGCGGCTTCTAGGAAGCGCGGATGTCCTGCCCCACGCTGATCGCCAGCGGTTCGCGCACTGAAACAGGCTTAGAACACCAGTGGGTCACGTTGGTCGAATTTTGGCTTCACCCCAAAGGTCTGCAGATGCCGATTGAGCGGCTCACGTAGCCGATAGACGCGGATGCTATCCGTCTCTTCATCCATTTCCTTGCGCAGTCGTGCGATTAGCATTGCTTGGTCGGCCTCATTGACGGCGCACTCGAATACGGATTTCTGCACACGCTGTCCGTACGCCTGGCAAGCTTGTGCGACGCGCCGCAGGCGTCTACGGCCGGCGGCGTTGTCGGTAGCGACGTCATAGACCACAAGCAGTTCCATCTGCGTTCCAGATGTCCAGTCAGTGCCTCAACGGGCGATGTAGGGGAGATAGTGCCGCAGGTCTCCTCTGAGATGCCGGGCCAATAGCCGCGCCTGCACATGCGGGACCAGTCCCACGGGAATCCGCTCCTTGAGCAGTCGGTGCGGGGTCATGCTCTCCTTGCGCCTCTGATAAGCGGCGAGCGTAGCGCGGCGACCGTCTTCGTTGAGGCTGACCGCGCCACCAGGGGTCTCCTCGAAGTGCGCTTCCCGGATCTCGCGGCGGTTGATCATTCTCAGTACGAGCCGATCGGCGATCACCGGCCGAAATTCCTCCATCAGGTCGAGCGCGAGAGCTGGCCGCCCGGACCGGAGGCCATGAAGGTAGCCGACCTGTGGGTCAAGCCCGACTCCCTCTAGCGCGGCTTCACACTCGGCCCGGAGCAACGCATAGCAGAACGACAACAGCGCATTGGCGCGGTCGCGCGGCGGCCGCCGGTTGCGTCCATCGGGCGTGAACGCGCGTTGACCTTCGCGTATCATCCTGCCGAAGACCGCGAAGTAAGTTCGCGCCGCGTTGCCCTCGAAGCCGCGCAAGGTATCAAGATCACTTGCCTCGCGAACATCGTTGAGGAGCCCGGCCAAGCGCTGCCCGGCAGCTCGGAGTTCTGCTTCATCCTCTTTGTTGGCGGCATCTCTGGCCGCGCGCAGCAGAAGCGTACGCGAGTTCTGCAGCTTGCCGGCGACGCACTGTCGCGCCAGCCCAACCGTCTGTGCGGGATCGTTGAGCGCCGCGTGTTGGGCGCGCCTCAGCATCACGTTGCCAAGCGTGCGGCCCGTGAGTCGGGCGCGAAAGCGTCCGTGACGCGTCAGCCAGACGACCCCGCGGCCATCCTCGGCGCAGCGATGAATCAGCGGCGTGGTCACGTTGACCCGGCCGAGGGCCACAATCGCCTGTAGCCGCACGAGTGGCAGCCGGGCGACAGTCTCCCGTTCGACCACGATCCGCACTGTGTCATGGTCCAGCCGCAGGGTCGCACCCTGGGTCGTCACGTAGAGCGAGTTGAGCAACTCATGCATCATCGTCGCCGGCGCTGATTGGGCGGAAGAGCGCGCCTTGCAGGCCGCGCAACCGTGCCGGCTGTGCTGCTACCTGGGGCAGACAGATGTGAACGAGCGAACAAGGCGGGCAGCGCGCGTCGTCAACCGCCGGCGGTAAGAGTTGGCGCTGCAACTGCGTTCGGACCTCCCCGATGACTGTGACTGTTCGCTGCCTCAACGCCGCGTCGAAGTTGACGCGATGTCGGCGCCGCTCAGCGTGCGAGTAGATGGCCCCGGCCGGGACGTTGGTCTCTAGCATTTCCTCAAGGCAGAGCGCTTGTGCGCAGAGTTGCAGATCGGCGTGCGGCGGTCGTCGGCGGCCGACCTTGTACTCGACCGGGAAGGGAGTCTGGTCCGAGCGCAGTTCGACGACGTCTGCCTTGCCGCGCAGGCCAAGCCGCTCCGACCAGAGTGGCAATCCGCGCAGCACGCGGATGCCGGGTCTGGTTTCGTCTTCTCCACTGTCAACACGCTCGTGCGCGAGCCGTCCACGGACGGTATAGACGTTCTCTTCGAAGGCTTGCTCAACGTGGATCAGCGCGCATTGCCGTGGGCAATACGAAAAGTGCTCGATCGCCGAAATCGGTACGTCAAGCAGGTCCTGCTGGTCCCAAGGCGTGATTGGTTCGCGGTCCATGACGCATCAATCCAGCGTCAGCCTTCTGTTGTCGGCGGCATCATCTATCCAACCAGCGTCGACAGCGTCACGCCGGGCAGGTTTTCAAGGGGTCCATCCGCCGGGCGCTCAACGGAGTAATCGGCGAACGACCGAGGTGCAGCCGAAGCGCTAGGCGGAGTGCGAACCAGGTCGAACAAGCGGTGGGCGGCGGCGTTGCCGAGCTTGCTCTCGTGGCTGAAGACGTAGAGGCCTCGGCAGGCCATCTCGCCACGAGCGGCGGAGCGGTCGACGTCCCACATCATTTCCAGGGAGTGCCAGAAGAGCGCGAGATCCTCGCTGTCCATGCCAGTCTTGTCGGCATAGTGGGGGTTGAAGAACCCGTGGGCCCGGTACAAGCCGTAGGGCACTGTGGACTTGCGGCCCATCGTTCCAAAATTAGTCGCCTCGTCGCCAGCGTCCTCGCGGTTGACATCCTGCCGATTCTGGGCCGGGCCGACGATGCTCGAGTCGAGCGGCACGATGCCGTCAATCGACCTTGCGAAGGTCAGCTGCATCGGGCCCCGCACCTGCCCCGCGTTGTGTTCTCTCATCGACATCACCGCGCCGAACATGCGCACGTCATAGAACTCCGCGCACATCCAGTCTCGGGCCGTGCTGACGCTCGGGCTCGCCTCTCCGTTCGCATGATCGTCGAAGACGCGCTTGCGTTGTTCACCGAGGAACTGGCCGTGTTGCACATAAATCTTGTAGCGGCCATCACCGCGCGCCAGATCGACGTAATCGCGCACTTTCCGCTTGATCGCGACATCGGTGACGAGTCCCTGCATGGTTTCGGGATCAACGCGCGGCAGGTTGCCGGCGTCAGGGTCGCCGTTGGGATTTCCGTCCCGTACGTCAAACAAGAGGACAAAGTCGTGGCGTCGATTGGTATCGCTGATTGTGGAATCTGGCATCTCTAACTCTCCCGTTCAGTTTGAGTGTCCTGGCTTGCGCGAGCGACCCGTCGGCTGAACGCCTCGGCGCGATCGTGGGCGCGTTGGTGGTAGTAGCCAAGCGAGAACAGCGCCTGGTCCTTGAGCGCGAGCGTTGCCGGCCAATCGCCGATCTGGTCACACACATCCTCCAGGCGCCGTTGCAGATTGACGTAGGCGCCGGGGCGGTCGCGCTCCAGCTTGGCGAGGTGCGGTTGGGCGCCGCGCAGGAGCGCCCCAAACACGACGGCGGGCGTCGATGAGGCTGACCCGTAGTAGCGGTCAACTACAGTCGCGTTGACACCGGGTAACGCGGCGCGCTGCACGCTATCGATGACGGCGAGCAGTCGGCCGCAGTGGTAGGCGGGCGATGGGTGGATGAGGTCGAGAGCAACCATGTAGTCCTTCTTTGTCTGTGCAGTTTCCTGACTGAGGAGCACGAGCTTGATCAGGGCGGCGCGGGGCCGGGTCACTGTCTGCTCAGCGCGGCAACGCCTCACCGCTTGAAAGGCGATCTCCAAAGGCAGCGGCGTGCCGACGAGGGCGGAGCGGAAGAGCGTGCGTGGTGTCGTTACCGGAAGATCGCGCCTAACCTCCCGCACGGTTGACGCGGCCAGGGCGAAGAGGCCCAGTGGACGCGGGAGCATGCCCGCCGGATCCTCGTCACGTGGATCGGCGATGTGCTGAAGCTCGAACCAGCGGGCGATGTTCTCGGCCGCGTTGCCCAAGGTCGTATCGATCCAGTCGCGAACGACGGCCCGGCCGCCGCTCGCAGAGAGCGACGCCGCGTAGAACGACGTCTCGTCTTTGAGAGTGGCGCGACGGCCTCGCCCAACTGATTCGAACAGCGCCCGCACCTGGGCGGAGTCAGGCTGCCGCATCAGGCTGGCCAAGTCGAACGTGACCTCATCGCGCGTCCAGAAGACGAACGTCGCCGCCCCGACGACGATGTGGTCGCGCTCGTCCGCCAACAGGTTGTTCAGCCCGCGTGTGAAGGACTCGCCGCACTCTCTGCAGGTCGGCGCGATCCGCGACGCCTTCAGACCATAGGACTCGAACGCGTCGTTGTTTGCCGAGATGATCGACGTGCCCGACGACTGACCGCCGCGAATCCCCTTGATCTTTGCCTGCAGGCGATCCAGTACCGGTTTGCGCTCCCCGCACACCAGGCACTGCTCATGCTCGGCCTCCCCCGGAACATTGGCGGAAAGCCAGAATGCCTGCACCGCCGGCAGGTCAATCGGGCGGCAACTGGCACCGTCCTTGAGTTGAACCTCAAAGGTGACCTTGAGGCCGTAGTCCCATTCCTCGCCGAGGTCGAGTTGCTCAACGCCGCCGCGCTCGTAGAATCGCCGTACTGCGAGCACGGCGGGCTCCTCCGTCTCAATCGCGCAGTGTTCGATCAGATCGCGATAGGCCGAGTGCGCTTGATCGGCCCGCTTCTGTTTCGCCGGATCACGCGCCCTACCAAACGTGTATTCGCCGTTGTCGGCTAGCAGCAAGGGCTTGATGCCGGAAGAACGCTGCACTACTGGCGCAGCCATATCCAAGCCGCGCTTGCCGCGCGTCGTTTCCGGGCTAATGCGCGAGATCGGTTGATTGGAGAGCGTACGTCCTTCAGTGTCGAGCATCACGATCCAGGCGACAGGCGTGCTTTCGTACAACGGCGCCAGTTGCTCAGATATCTGCTCGTCGGCATACTCCTTGAGTTTCTGCAGCAGCATCAGTCTGGCTCCCGGGATCGATCGGGGACGCGTACCACGCCTCGCTCCAGAGCAGCGCGGAAGAAGCGCGGTACGCCGCGACCGCTCCCATCCGCGTAGTAGTCGATATCGAACAAGACCGGCCCCAGGTCTTCACTGCGGTCGATTGGCGTGTCGTCTGGGTCGGGCTCACTGAACGACGCGCTGAACTCTCGGCAGCCCAGATAGGGCGTGGCGAAACAGCGGCCCCGGGCCACACGTCGGCGAAATTGATCACGGTACTTCGCAATATCGTCATCGACGCCTTCTTGCAGGTAGAGCTGGGCGCGCACCATATAGGCAACATCGCGCAACGCGAGCGTGTGGCGCTGAGCGCGGTTGGCGGAGGCGTCGTAGCCGCCGCCCTCCCTTGCCCAGCGTCGCGCCGTGTGATCACTCTGGCGGTCGTTAACTTCGTTGCGCAAAATGGATGCGTACGTGATCGGCTTGAGCACATGAATCTCTTCGATCCGCCAGGCGACCTGTGGCTTCCAGAAGATCGCCTCCAGCGCCCCACGTGCAGCCGACGGCGTCATCACGGGATAGCTAACCCGCTCCACCTTCATTTCGGGACGCGTGAAACAGGCGTAGTGGCCCCAGAACTTGACTTCGAGCGGTCTGAGATTGGAGCCCATCCAACGAGCCTCTCGTGCATCAGTGTTCCTTCACTCTGAACAAGAGATAGCTATCAGTCAAGATGTGCTGCTGTCAGGATTCGGAACTCCTCTCAGATCAGTACTGACCTATGGATTGGTTCTTGACAGTGCCGCCCCGGACGCCATCATTTCGGATGCTCAGTAGATCAATTCGGGATTCGCTTCCACAATCCCGCGCACATCGTCGTAGCGTCCCCGCCAGCGACCGACGCCGCGAAGCCCGGTGAGCTCTTCAACGAAGCCCACTGCCTTGAGCCGTTCCCATTCCGGCTGTCGCAGCGAGACGACATGGGGTTGCAACTCGCGCAGCACAACACGAGCCGGCCGCTCGCGGGCCCGGAGTTGCTCGACGAGCCGGTCAATCTTCGCTACGTCCGCTTCGGGGTAGTCAACGATGACATCGTAGGCCTCGTCCTCAATCATGCGAAACTTGTCGGCCACTGCCGGGAAGTCGAGGTCACGGCGTGACCGCTGAATCTGCCGCTGGTCGGGGTTCACGGCCGAACCGAAGAGCAACTCGAAGTATCGGCCGACTGTCTGCGGATCATTCGGGTCGAAGTTTGGCAGATTGTAAATCACCCGCGCAATGTCTCTGCCTGAGCGATAGATGCCCGGCGGCGATGCATCGTCGGGCGGTCTAAAGACGACGACACGACCCTTGCGACCGACCAGGCGTCCTTCCCGATTGCAGCGACCAGCCGCCTGGATGATGGCGTCAAGCGGCGCTTCCGCACGGAACACCGTCGCGAAGTCGAGATCAACGCCGGCCTCGACCACTTGCGTGCTCACTACTCGGCATGGCGCCCCCTCAGCCAGCCGCCGCCTAATCTTGCCGAGTACTTCGATGCGGTGCGCGCCGCAGAGGAGTGTCGAGAGGTGAAGGACTTCCGGATCGTCCAACTCATCAAGCAACTCCATCGCGTGGCGCTTCGTGTTCACGATGGCGAGGGTGCTCTCTGCGTCGCGCATCCAACTGGCGACTGCCCGCCATTCCTTCGGCTCATCCACACGCCACTCGTATTGGACTCGCTGGAGCATCTCAAAGTGGCGCCTATGACCGGAGACGATCTCAGGCGCCTCCACGTCACGGAACTCCGGAATCTGCTCGAAAGCCGGTTGGGTCGCCGTGGACAGTACGACACTGGCGCCGTAGTGCTCGGTCAGTTGGCGGAGCGCATCGAGGATTGGTGAGAGCAGGCCTGCTGGCAGAGCCTGGGCTTCGTCAAGAACGATCACGCTTCCTGCGAGGCTGTGCAGCTTGCGAGTCTTGCCGCGCCGATTCGAAAACAGACTCTCGAATAGCTGCAAAGTCGTGGTGACCACAATCGGCGCATCCCAGTTTTCGGCGGCGAGGCGACTCCAGAGCGCATCCTCTGCAAAGCTGTCCTCATCGCTACTTGCCGCTCCCCCGCCCTCGGCCGCTGCCGAGTGGTGCTCAAGCACGACCCGGTTCTCGCCGAAGATGTCGCGATAGACCTGCGCCGTCTGCTGTGTGATCGTGGTGAAGGGAACAGCCACAATCACACGGCGCAGGCCGTGCGCGATCCCGTGGCGCAGAGCAAAGGCCATGGCCGAGCGGGTCTTACCGCCGCCCGTGGGAACAGTCAGGCGAAAGATGCCGCGTGGCGCGGTCGCCGCCTCGATACACGCCTCGTAAACCTCCCGGCGCACGCGGTTGACCACGCCTGCAGGGGGGGCAGTCTGCTTCCTCAGAAAGGCCTCATAGCGACTCCAGAGGCCATTGAGTGTCACCTCGCTGCCGCGTTCGGACGGCACGCCCGCCAACTTGTGCGCCTCCGTGTCGAGGCTGTCGGCATCGACCAGGGCCGAATAGGTCAGACGCAGAAAGAGGTCTGCGTAGAGCGGATCCTTAACGACATGAGTAGGGAGACTCGTGGCACCGTGACCGCCGAGCCCCTCCATCGCTGCTGACAACACGTCGATTGCCTTCGCTGGGCCCGGGAGCTTGCGGTTCTCTTCCAGCCAAGGCGCAAAGTCCTTGTGGGGACTCTTGATCCCGCCGTGATGCGCGTGAATCAGCAGGCCGACGGGCCATAGTCCAGCCTCCTCCGCTAACAGCGCTCCCGCACACTTGTGGTCAAGACCGATGCGCGTCCGCTCCCCCTGTTCGCACTCGATCAGGCGCTGTTGCCACTCTGGGTCAGCCTTCCCCACGTCGTGCCACAGGCCGGCCAGGTAGGCGAGCTCACCGCCGCCGAAGAGATCGGCAAAACCGCGTGCAAGGCTGGCGACGTTGCGCAAGTGGTCGACGAGCAGCTGCCGGTCGCCTTGCTTGTTCGCAGAGTGCGCGCACAGGGACAGCTGAGTCGGCATCGAGGCACGGCGCGTGGTCATCCGGGCACCTATCCAACATTCAATGTCTGCCTTGTCCTGCAGCAGTCCGTGCAGGTAGAAGGGCACAGTTGCCAACGACTGCCCAGATGCTAAGTGACCTAGGAACGCTCTGAACATGGCCTCCGGATGAGGGTTACGATCCTGATGGCGAGAGCTGGAAGGAGCGGTGTGATGCAGGAACCGACGTTTGCCAGTCTGGAGTTCAGGCACAAGAAGCGAAAGACGAGACGCGAGCGGTTCCTGGAGCGGATCGGCGCGCTGGCGCCGTGGGCCGCACTGGAGAAGCGGATCGAGCCGGTCTACCCCAGGCCGGGTCGCGGACGCCGATCCTACCCGCTGGCCGTGGTGCTGCGCCTTCACTGCGTCCAGCTCTGCTACAACCTCAGCGACCCGGCGATGGAAGACCTGCTCTATGAGGCAGAGTCGGTGCGCCGCTACTGCGGACTCAACCTCAGTGGCCCGATCCCCGATGAGTCGACGATCCTGCACTTCCGCCATCTGTTGGAGCGGCATCAGCTGGGCGCGGCGTTGTTGGAGACGATCAACGCGCACCTGGCCTGCCAGGGACTGCGGCTGTAGGCGGGCACGATCGTCGACGCCAGCATTATCGCGGCGCCGTCCTCGACCAAGAACCAGGCTCGTGCGCGCGACCTGGAGATGCACCAGACCCGCAAGGGCAACGAGGGCACTTCGGGATGAGACTGCACATCGGGGTGCACGTCGTGAGCGGGCTGACCCACAGCCTGAGCACTACGGCGGCGAATCATGCCGACGTGACCGAGGCGCACCGGCTGTTGCGCGGCGATGAGCGCGAGGCTTGGGGCGACGCCGGCTACCAGGGCGTCAAGCAGCGTCCCGAACACGCCGGCTCGGAGGTCGAATGGCGCGTCGCGATGCGTCCCGGCCGCCGGCGCACGCTGTCAGCCGACAGCGCTCTGGCTGAGCGCGAGCGACAACAGGCTTCGCTGCAGGCCCAAGTCGAGCACCCCTTCCTGTACATCAAACGGCGCTTCGGCTACGACAAAGTTCGCTACCGCGGCATGGACAAGAACCACAACCGACTGGCCTATTGCTCGGCTTCACCAATCTGCTCATCGCCAAGCCGCAACTGGCCTAGCCTTGGGCGGACACCGCCCTCCGCCGGCTCGGCCTCCACCATGGGGCCAGCCGGACCCCAACAGCGGCCCTGAGCCACTGTTCCAGAAGCCACCTCACCCAGTCCCGCAACAGCACTCCCCCGTTAGCACGAAACACCATGCACGGATCCTTGTTCAGACCTTTCCTAGAGATGGAGCGCGAAGGTCAACTCAAAGGTTCTCGATTTTGTCCAGTTTGGGGGCGTAGTCTGCGCCCGTGAATCTGTACGTGATGCGTCACGGCAAGGCGGAGGCTCGGGGCGTTGAATGGCCCGTGGACGAGCTGCGTCCGCTCGCGCCGACGGGTCGCCGGCGAACGCGAGACGGCGCTGTCGGCCTGCGGCGTCTGGGCGTCCAGCCGCAGCGGACGCTCTGCAGCCCGCTCGTCCGTGCCCGCCAGACAGCGGAGATCGTCCACGAGGGCCTCAAGCTGGAGCGTCCCATCGAGTTCGTCGAATCGCTGGTCGGGTGGCGGCTGTCCAGCATCATCGCAGACGCGTCGATGGCAGACGTGGAGTCGGTCCTGCTTGTGGGTCATGAACCAACGCTGAGCGAGCTGATCGGTCTGCTGATTGGTGTCCGCGAGGCGTCGATCCGCCTGCGGCCGGGCAGCATCGCGAGGCTGAACGCGCCAGAACTCCAGCCCGGGCCCTGCGCCGATCTGGAGTGGCTGCTGACGCCGAAGCAGCTGGCGGCGATCGGTCGCTAACCCGGTCAACCCAGGGAGATGCCCGGCTGCTCTCCACCGGACGGGCCGAGGCTATTGCCCTGGTACGCCAGCGATTTCTTGCAGCGGCGTCTCAGGAAGCGTGATTGTCGCGTGGACGCGCTCTTCTTTGCCTCGGTGCAAAGAAGGACCGCTGCCTGAACGGCATGACTCACTCGCACTAAGAACACGCAGGTCCGTTGACAGCCGAATGACTGTCGGTCGCTGGACCGAGACAGTGTGCCGCAGCGAAAAGTCGGACAGTCTCAGGAGGCAACCACCTGCATACACTCCGAGCTAGAGTTCCAACTCGAACGCCAACTCGAAGGTTCTTGATTTTGTCCAGTTTGGTGGGCCGGGCTGGATTCGAACCAGCGACCGAGCGGTTATGAGCCGCCTGCTCTGACCCCTGAGCTACCGGCCCTGCTTGTCTAGTCTATCCGCCTGCGCGGGGCTGGGTGGTAGCATTTCGGGATGAAGTGGCGGCAGTTCTCGGTCTCGGTGCGCGTGCTGCTGATTGCGGTGGCTGCGCTAGTGGTGCTGGGATGTGGTCCGACATCCGACTCGCCGGCGCAGTCGACGGACTTCGGTCTGGACGGCGGTGTGTTGCCGCCGGCAACGGAGCGGCCGCCGCAGTTGGCAGGCTGGCTGGAGTTGCCGGGCGATGTCCATGCGGTCGTGTTTCCGTACTCAGAGGTCGTGGTGAGGCGAGAGGCTGGGCAGCTTGACATTGGAGTGCTGGTGGCAAACAACGGCGAGCGACGCAGCCGAGGGATGATGTATTGGACGGGTCTGCCGCCGCGGATGGGGATGATCTTCATCTGGGGCGAGATTGCGATGCGGCTTGGCGGATTCTGGAATCCGAATGTGCCGATCGATTTGGACGTGGCGTGGCTCGCTGCGGACGGGACGATTCAGGAAGTCTCGATCCTGCTGGCGAATGACTCGACGGTGAAAGCGCCGGAGTCGCCGTACGCCTTTGTGATGGAGATGCCGCGCGGACGATTTGCTGAGCTGGCCATTGGAGTTGGCGACCGCGTGGTGATTCCAGACGCGCTGATTGCTTCTGGGGAGTGAAGGCTGCGTAGCGAGTACGATTCGAGGTGCTATTCTTTTCCACAATGAGAACTCGCCATTGGGCGATTACAGACGGTTAGGAGCACAACATGAAGCGAATCATTGGTGTCGGAGCAATCATGGCCATCCTGGCGGCAGTCGCGCGCGTGGTGATGGGTCGCCGTCGCGACGCGGAGGACGAGGCGTAGTCTCGCGACTGATTCTTGCGCTGGACCAGGGCACATCTTCGAGCCGCGCCTTGGCGTGCGACGAGCGCGGGCTGATCGCAGCGAGCGTTCAGTCGGCCTTGCCGTCGCAGTTCCCACAGCCGGGCTGGGTTGAGCAATCAGCGGCAGCGATTTGGGAGTCGCAGCTGCGCGTTGCGCGCGCGGTCGTGCGAGAGATCGGCGTGGATCGTGTTGGTGGGATTGCGATCTGCAATCAGCGTGAGACGGCGTTGTTGTGGGATCGTGAGACGCTGGAGCCTCTGGGACCGGCAATCGTGTGGCAGTGCCGACGTACAGCGGAAGTGGCTGCGAGGCTTGAGGATGAGCATGGCGTAGGCATCCGCGAGCGGTCCGGACTACGGCCGGATGCGTATTTCTCAGGGCCGAAAATTGCCTGGTTGCTGGATCATGTTGAAGGCGCTCGTTCGCGCGCGGAGCGAGGTGAGATCGCGGCAGGGACGGTAGACAGCTGGTTGCTCGCGAAGCTGAACGGCGCTCAGGAACACTTGACCGATGAAACCAATGCATCGCGCACGATGCTCTGGAATCTGGCTGAGCGTCGCTGGGACCGGGATCTGTGCGAGTGGCAGCGCGTCCCCATGTCGGTCCTGGCGGAAGTGCGGCCGAGTCGTTCACGATTCGGGATGACGGATGCGAAGTGGTTGGGAGCGGAGTTGCCCCTGGTCGCCGTGGCGGGAGATCAACAGGCGGCGCTCTATGGACACGGGATGACACGGCCAGGCGCGGCGAAATGTACGTATGGGACGGGCGCGTTTGTGCTGTCGCACGCTGGTGATCAGATTGACGCGTTGGCGACGGCTGATCTGTTGCTGACTGCGGCTGCGGACGGTGGATACGCGCTGGAGGGCGGCGTGTTTACGGCGGGATCGGTGATCCAGTGGCTCCGCGACGAGATGGGTCTGGCGGAGTCGGCGGCGGCGATTTCGAATCTGGCGGCATCGGTGGATCACAGTGACGGCGTAATGCTGATCCCCGCCTTTGCCGGTCTGGGAGCGCCACATTGGGATCCCTCTGCGCGCGGGGCGCTGTTGGGGTTGACGCTTGGGACTACGCGCTCGCAGATCGCGCGAGCGGCGTTGGAGGCGGTGGCCTTTCGCGTTCGAGAGGTCGTGGAGGCGATGGAAGCGAGTGGCGTGTCGATCGACGAGTTGCGCGTTGACGGCGGAATGTCGGCGAGTGACCCGTTACTTCAGATTCAGGCGAATGCCTTGCAGCGGCCGGTGGTGCGACCGTCGGAGCAGGAGACGACCGCGCTGGGCGCAGCGCGACTGGCGATGTCCACGCTCGGTTGGGAGCTTGAATTGGATACCGTAAGGGCGGGCGATCGGACGATTGAGCCGAACGCTGAGCTGGAGCGTGAATATCAGCGTTGGACGGCTGCGAGGCTGGCAATGCAATCGCTCGGTGATCGCTGAGGGGGTTGGCGGACATGGCGACCGCAAGTTATGACGTGATCATCATCGGCGGCGGGATCAACGGCGCGGCGACTGCGGCGTCGGTGGCTGCGCGGGGATATCGGACGCTGGTGCTGGAGCAGGACGACTTTGCATCTGGCACGACGTCTGCCTCGACCAAGCTGATCCATGGCGGACTGCGCTATCTGGAGACCGGGAACGCGCGGCTGGTGCATGAGTCGCTGCAGTCGCGTGAACGACTGCTGCGCGAACGGCCGCATCTGGTGCGACCGATGGGGTTCATCTTGCCGGTCTATGAGGGCGATCCGCGACCGTCATGGTACATCCGAGCGGGATTGTCGTTGTACGACCTGTTGTCGCCGCGTAAGGTGTCGCCGTGGCACTCGGCGTTCTCGGCGCGAGGATTGCAGCGTTTTGAGCCATCGATTTCGACGGATAGGTTGCGGGCGGCGTTCATTTATCACGACGCGCAGGTGTGGTCGCCGGAACGATTGACGCTGGAGTATCTGGCAGAGGCGCGAGGCTCCGGCGCAGACCTGCGCAATCACTCGACGGTTGATTACGTGATTGTGGACGGCGGTCGCGCGCGCGGGGTTGACTTCCACGATGTATTGACTGGTCGCCGCTCGACTGCGACCGGCCGATTGATCGTGAACGCGGCTGGACCCTGGGTTGACGCCGTGCTGGATGCGACGGGGCGTCCGTTGCAGCGGCGAATCGGCGGTACGCGAGGGACGCATCTAGTGGTAAATCTGGATGGACGCGGACCGAAGCACGCGGTCTTTGCCAGCGCTCGCTCAGACGGGCGTCCGATGTTTGTCACGCCGTGGCTGGATCATCACCTGATTGGCACGACCGACGTGCGAGACGACAACGATCCATCAGAGGTCCGGGCGGCAGGCTGGGAGATCGATTACCTGATCGCCGAGGCGGCGCGGTTACTGCCGGGCCTGGGGATTGAGCATCGCAATGTGCTGTACGCATATGCGGGCGTGCGTCCGCTGGCGCGCGCGGCGGAAGGTGTTTGGGAGGGCGCGATATCGCGGCGATCGATCATCGTCGATCACAGCGCGGAAGGGGTGGAACGGCTCGTCTCAGTGGTCGGCGGCAAATTGACCACAGCATGGGAGCTGGGCCGCAAGGTCGCTGAGGCGGTTGCTCAGCGGATTGGCCGTCCGCGAGCGCGAGGGATTGCGGCGCTGCCGTCGACGGCGACCAGTCGAGCGGCATTCCTCTCGCCGGAGACGCAGGAGCATTTGCGGATGGTGTACGGACCGAGAGAGCCTGAGGTGGCGGCGTACGCGGCGTCGGATCTTGCGTTGTCGGCGCCGCTGTCGTCGCAGCACCGTGACATCGGCGCTCAAGTGGCGTATGCGGTTGAACATGAAGGGGCGCGAACGGTTGCGGATGTGCTGTTGCGCCGCACGGTGGTGGGGCTGACACAGGACCTGGGGCGTGAGGCCGCTGCTCCGACGGCGGCGATCATGGCGAAGCGGTTGGGCTGGTCAGCGGAGGTGCGAGATCAGGCGGTGCGTGACTACTTTGCTGAGCTGCATCGACGCTTCGTGATTCTGAATGCGGTTGCGTCGGACGCATCAAATGCCCGGCGTCTGCCAGCGGGTCAATCGGAGCGCGTTGGCTAAGACGGAGAGAGAACTGGCGACCATCGCGAGCGCCGCGGCAATCGGCTCAAAGCGTCCTTGATCCCCGAACAACCAGACGAGTCCGCCTGGTACGTCGCCGATCGCGCCGAAGATCGGCACGGCGAGACCGGCAGCGAGAGGAATCAGCAGCAGGTTGTAGGCGAAGGCGAAGGCAAGGTTCTGTCGGATGACTCGGCGGGTACTGCGGGCCAGCAGGAGCGCGTCGGCGGCGCGGCGCGGATTTGACCGCATGAGCGCGACCTGCGCGGTTTCGAGCGCCAGATCGGCGCCGCTGCGGAGAGCGAGGCCGAGATCGGCCTGAGCCATTGCTGGCGCATCATTGACCCCGTCGCCGATCATGGCGACCCGGGCACCGTCGGACTGCATTTCCGAGATCAACGCCGCCTTACCTTCAGGGGCGACTGGAGCGTAGACCGTGTCAATGTGCAGTTCGTGAGCTACCAGCGTGGCGGCAGATTTGGTGTCGCCGGAGATGAGCGTGGAGCGGATGGCGTGTTGATTGAGCAAGTCAACCGCTGCCTGGGCGCCTGGCTTGACGTGATCCTGGAGTGTGATGACGCCGATGAGTGTCTGATCGCGGGCAACGAAGAGCGGAGCTGCTGGCATGGACTCTGAGGGCACTGGAACGCCGAGTTGGGCCATGAGTCTGGCGTTGCCGACGGCAACGGCATGGGCGCCGACTTGCGCGCTGGCGCCGCGTCCGGGCCTGGCCTGGTAGGTCTCGCTGTCCAGATGGGGAAGCATGAGGTCCTCGCTGTAGGCGACGAGCGCTTCGCCGATCGGGTGCTCAGAGTGTCGTTCGACCGCGGCGGCGAGGGCGATCAGTTCTTGAGATGTGACGCCGATGTGTCGGACATTGACGACTTCGTGTCGGCCACTGGTGAGTGTGCCGGTTTTATCCCAGGCGACGTGATTGACGCGACCGGCATCCTCGAGCGCTTCGGCGTCTCGGAAGAGGATGCCGAGCTGCGCGCCGCGTCCGGCGCCGGCGGCGATGGCGGCGGGGGTCGCGAGTCCGAGCGCGCAGGGGCAGGCCACCACCAGCACGGCCACCGCGCTGAGCGCTGCGGAGGTCCATTCGTCAGGCTCGATCAGCGTCCAGACGGCGAAGGTGAGGACGGCCACAGCGATCACAATGGGCACGAAGACGCCGGCGATGCGGTCGGCGAGGCGTTGGACTGGCGCTTTGGATGATTGGGCTCGCTCGACTGAGGAGACGATTCGAGCAAGGGTGGTGGCGGCGCCGACCTGTGTCGCTCGGAAGCTGAAGGCGCCGTCAAGGTTGAGAGCGCCTGAATAGACGGCGTCTCCTGGCAGCTTGGAGACGGGGAGACTCTCGCCGCTGAGCAACGATTCGTCAACTGAGCTGGCGCCGCTCTCGACGACGCCATCAACCGCGATCTGTTCACCAGGTCGTACTCGAAGTCGGTCGTCGATGCGAACGTCGGCGGCGGGGATGTCTCGCTCATTGCCGGCCTCGATCAGGCGGGCGGTGGACGGCGTCACTTCGAGCAGGTGGGTGAGGGCGGATGCGGCCCGGAGCCTGACGCGGGATTCCAGCGCTCGGCCGAGCGTGACGAATCCGACGATGATCAGCGCGGTGTCGAAGAAGACATCGGCCGAATCCAGCGTCGATGATGCGAAGGTGGAGACGCTGCTCATGAGCCAGGCGGCACCGGCGCCGATGACGATCAGGCTGTCCATGTCGGCGCTGCGGCGTCTGGCGGAGAGCACGGCTCGCCGGATCATCGGCCAGGCGACCCATGCCAATGTCGGCGTGGCGATCACGAATAGGACGGGGAACAGGATGTCAGAGTTCCAGCCGAGTTCAGCCCAGCGATTGACTTGCATGGCGATGAACGCGCCCCAGCCGACGATCAGCGCGACACTGGCGCGTAACAGTTCAGGCCGAATCGCGTTGAGCGGGATGTCGCTTGCGTCTGCTGCTTCTGGGAGCAGCTCATAGCCGATTCCACCGATGGCGGCGCCGAAGATGCGCTGCTCAATGTCCGACTCGGTCTCGACGACGGCGCGGCCGGCGAGGAAGTCGGCGGAAGCGGAGTGGACGCCGTCAATGTTTGACAGGACTCGCTCGACTCTGCGGACGCAGGCGGCGCAGTGCATACCCTCGATACGTAAGACTTGAGTCTGAAGTTCGCTGGCCGAGACCATATCGTCAGCATATGCCGCTGTCGCGGCGGAGAGGCTGAAACCGATGTCGCGCGTGATGTTGTTGATACCGACCGCTTCCTACCGGACGCCAGACTTCATGGCGGCGGCCGAGCAGCTGGGGCTGGAAGTGGTGATTGCCTCGGATGTCGATCAGCCGTTGGCGGATATGCATTCGGGACGTTGGCTGACGTTGCCGTATCACGACGTGTCGCAGGGCGTGAGCGCGATTACGCGCTTCGCGGATCGGTTTCCTCTGGATGCGGTGGTGGCGGTGGATGATCCAGGCACCGTGCTCGCCGCTCACGCCAGCGCAGAGCTGCAGTTGACGGGGAATTCACCGCGATCGGTGATCGGAACTCGCGACAAGTCGGAGTTGCGACGCATGCTCGCTGAGCACGGCGTCCGGTCGCCAGAGTGGCGAGTGCTGCGATTCGATGAGGCGCCGCCGCTGGACGAGCTCCAGTTTCCGCTGGTGATCAAGCCGCTGGGACTGAATGGTTCTCGCGGGGTGATGCGGGCGAATGACTCGGCGTCGTTCTTGCGGGCGGTGGCGAGATTGCGCCGACTGTTGAGCTCGAAGTCGGCGATCGAGGAATGCGGTGAGCTGGGCGACCGCTATCTCGTGGAGGGGTTCATTCCCGGAGTTGAGGTGGCCTTGGAGGGGCTGTTGCGCGACGGGACATTGCATACGCTGGCGATTTTCGACAAACCCGATCCACTCGACGGTCCGTATTTCGAGGAGACGATTTATGTCACGCCATCACGGCTTGATGATGAGGTGCTGTCAGATGTGATGGCGACGGCGCGTCAATCGGCGGAGGCGCTGGGATTGTCCGATGGTCCGTTGCATGCGGAGCTGCGAGTCAACGAGGCTGGCGCCTGGCCGGTGGATGTGGCGGCGCGAACGATCGGAGGGCTGTGCGCGCGCACGCTGCGTTTCGGCGCTGGGATGTCGCTGGAAGAGATCGTGCTGAGGCATGCGACGAATGCGCCGCTGGAGACGCTGAATCGGGAGACGTCGGCGGCGGGCGTGATGATGATGCCGATCGTGGGCCGAGGACGGATTCGCGCGATTCACGGCCTTGAGGCGGCGGCATCGACGCCGCTGATTGACTCGATTGAGATGGAGGCGCGGGTGGGGGACATGCTGGTCCCGCTACCGGACGGTGCGAACTATCCAGGCTTCATCTTCGCGCGCGGGAGGGAGCCGTCAGAGGTGGAGGCGGCGCTGAGAGAGGCGTGGTCGCGGATCGAGTTTGTGTTGTGATCCAGAACACGGGCGCCCACAGGGTTTGCGTTGGTCTGGCGCGTTGATCCTGCTCGTTGATCCTGCTCGTTGGTCAGGCTGAGGTGCGCTCCTTCGAGGGTCGCTGAGGCGCAGGACGTGGGATCAGACGGCTGATGGCGCTTGCGAAGAAGGATCGGGGAGGCTTGGCGAAGTAGACCGGCAGGACGGCGGTGTAGGTGAGAATGGCGACGACGGTGAGCGGGAGGTCGTAAGAGCCGGTGATGTCCTCAAGGAGGCCGATCAGCCAGGGACCGGCTCCACTGGCGATCTGGGTGGCCATGGCAATCTGTCCGTAGATGGCACCGAAGCTGACGTAGCCGAACACATCGGCGGCCAACAGCGATTGCAGCATGTAGACATTGCCGATCGTGAAACCAAAGACCAGGATGGCGAAGTAGGTGATAACGACCTGCTCGAACTGAATCACGAGTAACGCGGCGCTGCCCTGGACGACGAACATGATCACGGTGAGCACGCGCAGATCGACACGATCGGCGAACCAGCGTCCGACGATCAGTCTGGCGACAATGCTGCCGAACGCGAGCAGAGAGAGCGAAGTTGTGGCGGCTGTCAGCGAGCCGAGTCGCTCTTCGAGTAGAGCGGTCTGATGCAGGATGAATCCGGTCTGCGCGACGAGGACCAGGACGAAGCTGCCGGTGATCGCCCAGAAGGGGAGCGTGCGGGTGGCTTGACGGATCGTCCAACGTCGCGTCTGATTGCTGCTGGAGCGCGCCTGGTTTGTTGGCGGGACGTGGACTGATTGGTGTCCGTCCGGTGAGAGTCCCATCTGGCGCGGATCCCAGACGAGAACGAAGAGCACGATCGGCACACCGATGACGAGGATGAGTCCGGCCATGGCGGGCGTGGCGATCTGGAGTCCGAACTGCTCGATCAGGACGCCGTTGAGTGGCGACAGGGCGACTCCGCCGAGGGAGACGCCGGTGGATGCCATCGCCATCGCCCAGGCGCGTCGGCGCACGAACCATCGGGTGAGGGTGGCGTTGACGGCGACGCCTGCGCTCATGCCGGATCCGATCGCGAGCGCGATGTAGGCGAGATAGAGCTGCCACAGATCTCGAACCTGTCCAATACCGGCAGCCGCCAGGATGATGATGACGAGTCCGGGCAGCATCCAGCGTCTGGCGCCCTCTCGGTCTATGCGCGGTCCGACGACGGCGGAGGAGATGCCGGAGAACGCGAAGTACATGCCGGTAGCGAGCGACACCTCGCCGTTGCTCCAGCCATGCAGCTCGCGCAGCGGTCCGAGGTAAACGGCGAGGCCGTAATAGCCGACGCCGACGGAGACGAACATCAGCGCGCCGCAGGCGAAGACGATTGCCCACCCGTAGTAAAAGCGAGACGGCCACAGACGCGCTGCCATCGGGCGTTCTGGCGCCAATTGCCTGGAAGTGTGAGAGGTTGGGCCGTGCGAAGGATGCGTCAAGGTGTGACCAGCTTACGATCCAGTCGGACGAGTCGGACGAGTCGAAGGTCGCGCGCGGCATGGCGGGCTGTGACCGACGATGAGCGAGACCCGAATCTGGATCGGCGTTCAAGTCCTAGACTGCGCCGAGTGACCACTTGGCGAGGTCATGCAGGAGGGTCCTGATGTCTGAACGACGCACTGGTTGGGTGTACCACGAGTCCTATATGTGGCACGACACGGGTCGAACACGGGCGATGGATCCGCAGTTGCGGCGTTGGATGCAGGCCTGGGAGCACTGGGAAAGTCCGGACACGAAGCGTCGATTCAACAATTTGCTCGAGGTGTCAGAGTTTTCACAGCAGCTGACGGCGCTGAAGCCGCGCTCGGCGAATCTGGAGCAGGTGTTGAGATTCCATACGCCAGAGTATGTAGATCGGGTGCGTGAGCTCTCTGCTGCGGATGGCGGCGACGCGGGCGAAGGCGCGCCATTCTCGCATGGCGGATACGAGGTGGCGTTGCTATCGGTTGGAGGCACGATCACTGCGGTAGACGCGGTGTTGGACGGCCATGTGGACAACGCCTACGCGCTCACGCGTCCGCCGGGTCACCATGCGGAGCGAGATCGCGGACGCGGATTCTGCATCTTTGGCAACGTGGCGATTGCGGCGATGCATGCGCTTGCGGAACGCGGAATTGAGAGGGTGGCGACGCTTGATTGGGACGTACATCACGGCAATGGCACGCAGCAGGCCTTCTACGATCGGCGCGACGTGTTGACGATGTCGATTCATCAGGATCAGTGGTACCCGCGCAATAGCGGCGGGATCAGTGAGCAGGGCGAGGGGGACGGCGAGGGCTACAACATCAACATCCCGTTGCCTCCGGGGAGCGGGCATGGCGCGTATCTGGAGACGATTCGTCAGGTTGTGGTGCCGGCGATGCAGGCGTTCAAACCCGACCTGATCATTGTGCCGTCCGGGTTCGACGGCAGCATGTATGACCCGTTGGGTCGGATGATGGCCTACTCAGAGACCTATCGCGAGATGACGCGGATGTTGATGGAGACGGCCGATCAGCTGTGCGGAGGTCGACTGGTGCTGAGCCATGAAGGAGGCTACAGCCCGACGTACGTGCCGTTCTGCGGGTTGGCAGTGGTTGAAGAGCTGAGTGGTCGGCGCTCGATTGCCGGGGATCCGTTTGAGGACAACTCGGCGACGGCTGGCGGGCAGAACCTGCAACCGCACCAACAAGCGCGGATCGATGAGGTGAAGCCGTTGCTGGATCGATTGCGGCAGCTTGAGGGGGCGTAGCGCAGGACTCGCTGAGGATCAGCTCAGGGTGAGCGGAGCGAACTGCTCCGCGGTTGGCTCTGCTCAACAGAACCAGTCCTCGGTCAATCCTGGCTGGTGCGTGTGAGGCGCTGGCACGTCAGGCCACGGGTCGGTAGACAGTTGTTGGCAAGCGATCCGTTTGATTTCGGCGAACGAGGCGCCTCGTTCGGCCGCTGCGGCGATGTCCGCTTGCAACTCGTCCATGCGCGGATCAGGGTGGCGCCAGTTCCAGGTGAGGCCGTCGCGGTCGTAGTCAGTCAAGGCGTGGATGTCACGCATGGGCGAAACGAGCGGAGAGTCGGCGGGCGCGAGCAGCCGCAGTCCGAGCTGCACCGGCGGAGTCAGGTCGATCAACTGACGCGTCTCGATGAATTGCAGTAGTTGTAGGTAGTCCTGCGCAGATGTCCAGGGCGTGAATGGCAACCAGGTCGGGCGGAGCGCGATGCCAGCGGCGCTGGTGAGCTGCAGCGCCCGATCAAGATCGGCCGCTTGATGCCCTTTGTCGAGCAGAGCGAGCAACGCGTGATCGACGGATTCGAACGCCGATGTAATGAAGCTGACTCCAAGCTGCGCGAGCGCAGGCAGGAGTGTCTGGTGCTCGACCAGATGCTGCACCTTGATGGTGACGTCATAGCTCACGCCGAGGTGTCGTTCGGCGCTGTGTTGCAGCAACTGCAGCGCCTGTGTTGGTGCGTTGAAGAAGTCAGGGTCGCCGAATGTGATGTGTTGGGCGCCGGCTGACACTTGTTGAGCGATATCCGCCAATACGGTTTCCTGGCCGTTGAGCCTGAGTCGGCCGCCGTAGACGGGCGTCAAGGGGCAGTGTGCGCAGCGATGCGCGCATCCGCGGGTGGCCTCGACGTAGCCGGCCAGGCGCATCTCACCGTCGCGGTCGCGGTAGCGGGCGTACTGGTCGATTTGCGGCAAGAGGGAACGATCCGGCACGAGGCGTGGTTGGCGGTCAAAGAGCGGCGCATTCGAGGCGGCTTCAGCATTGGCGAGCGCGACGAGTTGGAGATCGGTGTCGCCGCTGATGGCGCGTCCGTAGCCGATATCGCCGAGCGTGCTTGCGGCGAGACCGTAGAAGACGATCTTGTGAGCGCAACGCTCGAGGCTGCGCGCGATTCGCACGCCGAGTCGCGCGGCGGTGTGCATGGGTGTGGAGATGCCGATCAGGTCGGCGTCGGCGGCGAGGGTTTGCAGACGCTCGTGCGACACGGACTCAACGGCGAGATCAATCGCGGCGACATCGTGTCCCGCTGCGCGAAGAGCGGCGGTCGGCGCAGCGATGCCCAGAGGCTGGTGGCCTTGCTCATAGGTGGAGATGAGGAGGACGCGTGTCACGGTCTCATCATATCGCTGGCAGGACGAAGGGGGCGGGACCCCGCAGTCCCCGTTCAAGCTGGGGGCAGGGTTTCGGCAGCTCCCCTGCAAGAACCTGATGTTCAACTCAGGATCCCGTCCCCGCTCGGAGGCGGGGACGGTTGTGCATCGGTCTCTGCGAGGAGGAGCGGGGAGGTCCCACTTGATTTGCCGGGTGAGTATGACGGTCAAACGTGCGCGACGGGCTAGGTCTGAGACCCGTGTCTAGCACGGAGCGACGAAGCAACGAGGTGGGTTCTCTATCGGGTTCGAATGACCAGTGAAGGCGCTACTTCTTCGACGGCTGGTAGTAGGGGTTGTCGCCGGACTGGTGGTCGGTGACGTCGATCAGCTCGTCGATTTCCGGGAGCTGCTCGCGCACGGCGACTTCGACGCCTTGCTTGAGGGTGACATTGGCCATGCCGCAGCCCTGACAGCCGCCGCCCATTTCGATGTAGGCTTTGCTGCCCTTGACTTCGAGCAGTTGAACGTAGCCGCCGTGAGCGGCGATCTGAGGGTTGACCTGCTCGTCAAAGATGCGCTGGATTTCGTGCGCGAGCGGGTCGCGCCAGACGGGATTGGGGTTGTGGAACTCAAGGCCGGAGACGTTGGGTCCCTTGAATTCGTAGTGGATGCTGGTGCCGCGCAGGTCGTCAACGCGATCGCCTTCGACATAGAGCTTGAAGTCAGGAAAGTCGATTTGGACATCGTCGTCCGGTTCGATCCCGTGTTCAACGATGGTGAGGACGTGTTCGAAGCCGTCGGAGGTGCGTCCAATGATTTTGAGGCGTAGTCCGGCGACGGGCTCGGGATAACCGGTCAAGACTTCGACCAGCTTGGAGCGCGCGACATCCGAGAAGCTGATACCGAGGTTGGCGGATTCGGTTTGCGTGGTCATGTTGAGCCCTGTCTCCCTGCTTATGCCTAGCATAGCGCTCAAGAGCACTTCATGTAGGAGTTGACATGGCTGTCGAGCGAGTAATCGTAGAGAAACACATAGAGATTCCGATGCGCGATGGGATCGTGCTGCGAGCCGACCTCTACCGGCCGGCCGATGCGGAGACGCCAGGTCTGGACGTGGGCAGAGGGGTGCCTGGAATTGTCACGCGCACGCCGTATGACAAGGAGCAATGGGGTGGCGGCGTCGTAGGCGTGAATCCGAGTCCGCTCAAGCTGGCGGAACGTGGTTACGCCGTGGTGGTATGCGACACGCGCGGACGCTATGCCTCGGAGGGAGAATTCAAGCCGTTCCATCAGGAGGGAGCGGATGGATACGACACGTTGGAGTGGGTGGCGGCGCAGCCGTGGTGTGATGGCAACACGGCGATCTTCGGACCGTCGTATGTCGGGGCGACGACGTTGCTGGCGGCGCGGGAACGTCCACCGTCGTTGCGTTGCGCAATCCCGATCATCACGGCGGACGATTACTACGACGGCTGGACGTATCAGGGCGGAGCGTTTCAGCTGGGTTTCATCGGACTCTGGGGATCAGGTCTGGCTGCGACGGGATATCTGCAGCGTGATCATCAGCGTCCGCCCGAGGCGGCGTCAGTGTTGACGGACGCGCTGATGGGTGATGGATTCCAGTTGCTGAGCGCTCGGCCGTTGAACGCGATGCCGGGCGTTTCGGCGGAGGGCGTCGCGCCGTACTGGCATGAGTGGCTGGAACATGACACGCGAGATGAGTACTGGGAATCGATTCGACACTCGGCGGACTATGGTCGCTTCGAGGTTCCGATGCTGCACATCGGCGGCTGGTTTGACATCTTCGGGATCGGGACAGTGCGCAACTATCGCGGCATGTCCGAGGCGGGGAAGGCCGCGCAGCACTTGATCATGGGGCCATGGGCGCACACCAACTACGACCGCTGGTTGGGCGAGCTTGAGTTTGGTCCGACCGGCGCAGCCGCGGGCGCGAACGTGATCGGCGACATCAACGCGTTTCTTGATACGCATCTGAAGGGCGCCGGACGGGATCTGCCAGCGGTGCGATGGTTCCTGATGGGCGCGAACGAGTGGCGAACGGCGGAGTCGTGGCCGCCCGCAGAGGCGGTGGAGCAAACCTTCTACCTGGGATCTGACGGCGGCGGCAATCTGCACTATGGAGATGGCCGACTCACGAGTGAGTGTCCGGCGGAAGATTATCGCTGGGACCAGTTCATGTACAGCGGCTACAAACCGACGATCACGAACGGCGGCTCAACGCTGCAGGTGGCGATCAATCTGCCCGGTCCGCGCGATCAGTCGCGAGCTGAGAGTCGCGACGACGTGCTGTGCTACACGTCGGAAGCGTTGACGGAACCGCTGGACGTTGCGGGCCCGGTTGAGCTGGGTGTCTGGTTCTCGAGCGATCGGACGGACACGGACATTGCGGCGAAGCTCGTTGATGTGCATCCGGATGGGAAACCGGTGTTGCTGACGGACGGGATCATGCGAGCTCGGTTCCGAGAGGGGTTTGATCGGGAGCGCCTGCTGACGCCGGGCGAGGTCGCCAAGGTGACCATTGATCTGGCGTCGCTGGGTCACCGATTTGACGTGGGCCACCGAATTCGACTGGAAGTGTCGAGCAGCAACTATCCTCGCTTCATGCCGAACTCGAATGACGGCGGATCAGTCAACTCGGCGACCGAGATGCTGACTGCGGTCAATACGATTCGCCGCGGCGGAGAGTACCCGTCGGCATTGCGCATGTACGTCCTGAACGATGGAGAGAGGAACGACTGATGATCTACGAACTTCGCATCTACACGGCGCACCCGGGCAAGATGGGCGCGCTGATGAAGCGCTTCCGCGACGTCACGATGGAGATCTTTGAACGCCACGGGATTCACAACGTGGGCTACTGGACGAATTCGGTCGGCGGTCGCTCGGACGAGCTCTGGTACATCGTCAGCTTCGAGAGTCACGGTCAGCGCGAGGAGGCGTGGCGCAGCTTCGCGTCCGATCCGGAGTGGGTGGCCGCTCGGGCCGCGTCGGAGGAGGCTGGCCCAATCGTGCACCACATCGAGAACCGAATCCTCCAGCCGACGGAATGGTCGCCGCTGCCGTAGCCGGTCACGCACAGGTTTCGCTCGCTGGCGATAGCGGGCCGGAGTCCCACTATAGAAGGGGAAGGTATACGAGTGCGGACAGTTGCGGCTTGGTCACTCACGCAGAATGCCTCAACATCTGAGGACGCTCACGATGCTTTTGCCTCGTATAGGGCAATCGCATCTGACTGGCTTCGCAACAAGGGTTTGAACTCCGTGAATTCCCCGGAACAACACTTCGAGCTGCAGAGCGGGAGACAAGCATCGCTAAAGCGCAGCGACCTGGATTCGTCCGAAGGTTCGATCTTTCGATCACACTAACGGAACCACATGATGAGATGAACGAATGGGAGACTCGATTTTCCCTTGCGAGGCAAGGCTCACAACTCGCCGTGTTTTGCCAAATGCGCGTGGGAAACAGAGATTCCGCGGTCGGCAACCTCAGAGTGGACCCAAGGTGTCCTCGCTTCCTCCGAGAAATCATCGGCAAGGGCAATTGGTTCGCGGGTCCAACAGAAGTGAAGTCTGTGGCGACCAGCTATCTGAGCGGCCCTCAGGCCGATGAACTAGTGGCCCTAATCTGGAATGCTGATCGCAAACTCCCTGTCGTCGTTGTTTCCGAGTTTGACGGCTTCACCTTGCATCCCGACATATTGGATCAACTTGCATACGACCTCAGTGGAATTGCGCACGTTGGCCTCATCGACACCGACGCGGCGTGGCGCATAACGAAGATCAAAGGTAAGGAATGGTCCTGCTTTTGGGGAGCTGTCCGGCTGTACTGGCCGATGTCTGGCCGCGAGGGCATTCCAAAACACCATCCATTCTGGACTCCTGGTCATGTTCTCACAGACGGCGCTGATACGAGGGAAGCAGCTGCCCGCATTCGCCGCAGCATCAGGTGGCGAATTCTCAGCCAGTCTGCGGCTCTCAGACCACCCAACCTGATTTCGGACCTGAGAGATGCGCACTGGAAGGAAATCGCCAAGCGGGCTGAACAGAGCGAGGAGCACCATGAGCTCTTCGAGCTTGCTGCATCTGCTGAAGCTCGCCTACGAGACGAAATCGGACAGCTAAAGGAGGATCTTGATGCAGCCACGGCAGAGAACCAAGATCTGGAACGCAACAATGAAGACCTCAATGCCCAACTAAGACAAATGAGCCTCGCATTTGCGCATGCGGGTCACCCAACAGAGACCCCAAGTGATTCTGAATCTCTGCAGCCAGATGACTTACCACAGCCGACATCAGTGTCCGAGGCTGTTGAACAGGCTCGTTTGACTTGCAATAATTTGAGACTCGGCAGTAGCGTAAACGAAGGTGTCAACGGGCTTGACCCATCTGCAGGACCTCCTGATGAAGTCCTACGATACCTTCAGGAGCTCAGTGACATGGCAGGGCTCATAATTGAGAGTGGCGAGATTGGTGAGCATCCCCACAAATGGCTCGGAAATAGGAATGTTGCGTCTTCGGGAGAAACTCAATTGACCATGCGCAATCGGTCTGAGCAACAAAAGCGGACTTGGGATAACGGACTAGGAGAGTCAGAGACTTTCAAGTTCCACCTAAAGGTGAATGAACATGCAAACCCGGCCAAATGTGTTCGCATCTACTATAAGCTGGGCGCACCAGGCAACCCTACCAGTATTGGTTGGGTCGGGCGTCATCCGTAGTTTGACTTTTCGATGCCCTACTATCGCTAGTGTGCACGGTGCCTCACCCCTGGTGGCGCAGGCGGGCGACCATTACTGGCGGGATGTTGGGCAGGTGATCCCAGCTCAGGCGGTTCTCGGCGTCTCCGGCGCCGCCGTCGATGATTGCGGGTTCGCGGATTCCGTCGAGCACCCAGCCTCTGTCGAAGGCGGTGGTGAAGAGTTCGGTCAGGGTTCGGTCGAAATAGGGCTGGATCGCCGGTTGGCCCTTGACGGCGATGCCGTGACCTGGTCCTCGATTGAGGTAGCTCGTGATGCGTATGCCCGATTCTTCGATGAATTGGCCATCGGAGGTCTCGGTCCGCTCTCGAAAGAGCTTCACGCGAGGACCTGGTGTGAATGCGGGGTGGAGGACGGAGAAGATGAACGGGGCGTCTTCGGCGAGGGCGAGCGGGAGCATGTCGAAGAGCGGCGTGATTTCGGCGATGTCCATCAGCGCCATGTTGCAGACCGCGGCGCCGAAGGGGGCGTGCCTTGCGCCGGCGAGTGCGGCCAGTTGAGCGCGGTCGGTGGCGTCGAGCTCGATCAAGTTGATGTGCAGACCCTCAGAACGCCTGCGAGCAGCTTCGAGTTGTCCTGGAGAGCCATCGGTGGCAGTGACCGAGGCACCCTGTCTCGCCAGTTGACGCGCGAAAGTGCCGTTGCCGCAGGCAATTTCGAGCACCGTTGCCGGTAACGGTTGCAACAGTTCGAGTGTGTTGGGAAAGACCAGGACTCGCTGCCAGTAGTTGCCTTCGTCGCCCTGGACTTCGTCCCAAAACTCGGCGTTTTGCTCCCAGGCGGCGAGCGATTCGGCGTTGCGGTCCGGATAGTCGACCATGTCAGGTTCCGTCCGTTGGTACCGTAGTCGCAGACTGCCAACAATATCACCGTATCTAGAACCAGTGCAGGGAGATCGACATGAGCGCACCGCTACCCGTGATCGTGCAGGGGTTGGGGCCGATAGGCCTGCGGATTGTCGCTGCGGCGATCGACGATCCGTTCCTCGAATTGGTGGGCGCAGTGGAGATCAATCCCGAGATGGTCGGGCGACCGCTGTCGGAGTTTGTGGAGTCAGCGCCTGAGCTGGTAATCCGACAATCGGTAGCCGCGGCTCGGGTCGATGCGCGGTCCGATGGAGGCATCCTGATTCACTGCACCGGATCGTATCTGGACCGGGTCTCGGCGCAGATTGAGGAGGCGCTGAGGCAGGATTTGCATGTGGTCTCGACCTGTGAAGAGCTGGCGTTCGCGCACGCGCGGCATCCTGAGATTGCAGCGGGGCTGGATTTGCTGGCGCGACGGGCGGAGCGCACGGTCGTCGGCACGGGAGTGAATCCGGGCTTCCTGATGGATGCATTGCCGGCTTCGCTGTCCGCGATCTCGCACAGCATCCGATCGGTCACGGTACGTCGCGTGCAAGATCCATCGCGGAGGCGGATTCCGTTTCAGCAGAAGGTTGGCATGGGACTGACGCTGCGCGAGTGGGAGGCAAAGCGCGACGCCGGCGGTTTCGGGCATGTCGGGCTGGTGGAATCGGCGCGTCTGCTGGCGTACGCGCTCGGTTGGAAGCTGGTTGATTGGCAACATGACATGGCGCCGTGCCAGGTGGACGGTGGAGAGCAGGTGTTCGGCACGCTGGAGACGCTGGAAGGCGCGACATACGACGGTCATCGCGTGCGGTTGCATTTTGAGGCGAACGCGTCGGTGGAGGATGAGTATGACGAGATCGTGGTTGACGGCACGCCGCCACTGACATTGCGATTCGAAGGTGGCGTGTTTGGAGACGACGCGACCGCCGCGGCCGTGTTGCGGGCGGCGCGGGTGATTCCGCATACGCGGCGCGGGTTGATGACGGTGCTGGATCTTCCGCTGCGTTAACCTGACGATGTCAGCTGCAGAGAGAGGGGATCGCCATGAGCTTCGACGATCGCGAGTTTCGCAATGCACTGGGGATGTTCCCAAGCGGTGTCACAGTGATCACGACGGGAACCGAGCCGAACTTTGTGGGGATGACGGCGCAGTCCTTTTCGTCGCTCTCGCTTGACCCGCCGTTGGTGCTGGTCTGTGTCGACAAGGGCGCGAGTGTGCTGCCGTTGTTGAAGGAAACTGACGCTTTCAGCGTGAACATCTTGCCGGACAGCGCGATGGATACGTCGAATTTCTTTGCCTCGAGCAAGCGCGCGGCTCCGCCGCACCAGTTCGATGATCATGAATACGCGATGGGCGTGACCGGTCAACCGCGACTTGTGGTGGCGACGATGGTGTTTGACTGCAGCATCCACTCGGTGTTGGACGGCGGCGACCATGAGATCATTGTGGGTGAGGTGCAAGCGTTTGAGCAGCAGTCAGATGATGAACCGATCTTGTTCTACGGTGGCAACTATCGGAAGATGGCTCCGCCTGATCCGTCGATGAGCTGGTAGCGCGGGTGGCTGCTCGCGATGTGTATGCCACTGCCGGACAATGGGCCGCGGCTGGCGACCGATCCGCCGTTGCCGGCGGACGACTTCGCGCCAGCGCTCTGGGTGCCGCTGACGCGGGCGCTGAGAGCCCGGCGGCGCCTGGTCAACATGGTGGAGACCCTGCCGCTGCCAGTCTGGTCGCAAGCGTCGGCTGCGGCTGATTGGTCGCGGCGCGACGTACTGGCGCACCTGGCGGCGACGGATCGCCGCTACCACGACCTGATGATCGCCGTGTTGAACGGCGAGCCGCTGGAACAGTGGCGGCCCGATCCAATGCAGCCGAGTTCGCAGCTCGACCGCGCAAACGCGCTTGCGCTGGTTGCATTCGCGGGTATTTCGGTTGAAGAGCTTGCCGTTCATCTGCGAGCGGGCGCCGAGAAATCAACGATGCTGGTCGCTGCTCTGACAGAAGAGCACGTGTTGCAACGGATGGGATTCGCGGGCAACGCGCTGTCGCTGTTGGAGGCGTGGTCTCAGCACGACAACGATCATGCAGACGACATCATCAACGGTCCAAAGATGATGCGCTCGCTGTAGCGCGGGCTTCGCTGCAACCACATTGGACGTGGCCTCAACGGTCTCTCTGTCCAGTATCCGCCTCTGGGCGGAGCCTCGTTCCGCATTCACGCCGTGGAGAATGGTCAGGCCAAGGCTCGGAGGAGCAGGTCCCCGCTCGGGGGCGGGTTCCTCTCTTTCTTCTCTAATGATGGATTCGCAAGCGGGCCTCCAGGAGGCGTTCGGTCTTTGCGGCGTCGAGACGGTCGATGAATGCGGTGGCCAGGGCGTTGGCGAGCGAGTCGGCGCCCTGGGTCATGAGCATCTGCAAGATGCCTCGTTTGGGTCGTACGAGAGTGGTTCGTTTCTCGATCTGGGCGGCGTCGGCTGCCCATTCGACGGCGTCGTTGAGGTCGCCGAGACGGTCAACCATGCCGAGATCGAGCGCTTCGGCGCCGGTGTGGATCTCGCCGGAGGCAAGCTCTGCGACGCGTTCGCGTGAGAGTTCCGGTCGGCCCTCATCCACGATGTCGACGAAGCGCTCGTAGACGGAATGAATCAGCGCGTCGAGCTTGGCGTCTTCTTCTGGCGTGGAGTCGCGGAAGAGCGAGCCCATGTCCTTGTACTCGCCGGCGGCGCGAGTGCGCATCTTGACGCCGACGCGGTCGAGCGCCTCGGAGATCATGGGCGCGGTCCAGATCACGCCGATCGATCCGACGACGGAGGTCGGCAGCGCGAAGATGGAATCCGTGGCGCAGGCGATCATGTAGGCGCCGGAAGCGCCGACACCGCGGATCGCGGCGGCGACTGGCTTCTTGTCCGAGAGTCGCTTGGCGGCGAGGTAGAGCGCCTCGGAGGCGGCGGCGCCGCCGCCGGGTGAGTCGATGTCGAGCACGACGGCTGGATAGCGAGGGTTTTCGCGAACGCTGTTGAAGGTGCGGGCGAGTTCTCGCGGGTTGAGCCGGGCGCCGATCTGACCGGTGACTTCGATGATTGCGACTCGCGGCGGGAACATGTACTGCTCAATGTCCATATCGGATCCAATCACAAGCGGATATTGACAGTGTATGCGGCTGTTCGGGGAGCGCAGCAATTGACTGTGTAATCGTCACGCGCGATGATCGAAGGAGCGAGTGAGTTGCTGCAAGCACGGGAGGTCGCTGTGTCCGAAGTTGCTGTCTGCACGTTGTCCGAGCTGCGTCCTGGCGAGGTGACCGCCGCTGACCTCGATGGCACGCGCGTGTGCGTCGCCAATGTGCATGGCGAGGTCTTTGCGGTGCAAGACCGATGTCCGCACCTGTTCGCGCCGCTATCGGTGGGTGAGCTCAAGAACGCGCATATCGTCTGCCCCTGGCACGATTCCGAGTTTGACATGCGGACGGGCCAGACCAAGTCGTGGCTGCCGAACGGTCTCTGGAATCTGGTCCACAAGCTGATGCCGCCGCCGCCTGGATTCATCAAGAAGAAGATCGAACCAGAGTCGATCCAGACGTTCAAGACTCGAGTGTCGGACGGGACGATCTACGTCTCGGACGAGTAAGCGAATGGCGATCAGTCGCCACGCTCTCGTAATCGTCGCAACTCGGTCTCCAATGCCTGGACGCGGGCCTCGGCCCGCAGAGCCTGTAGTTCGGCCTCAATTCGCGCTGCTCGTTCCGACACCAGTCCTGGAATGGGTTGCTCAGTCACCGGGTCGATCCAGAGCAGATCACTATCTTCCCAGCGCAAGGTCATGTTGATCACGTCGCTGCGGCCTTCGAGGACGTTTGGGGAGACCTGGACGATTGGAATTGGCTCGTACTGTCCGCCTACCAGGCGATCACCGGCCAGTCTGTGGCCGTGCCATTCGCCGGTGTGATCGAAGCGCCAATATTCGGGAATGCCCATGCGGGCGTACTCAACCCGCTTGTAAACCACGTCTCGCTCGGCAGTGCTCGGTGATGCCACCTCAAGGACGAAGTCGGGCGGCTTGCCCTGATCGGAGATGACGTATCCGTTCTGATCCCAGTACTGATCCGTGTTGACGTTGAAGGCGATCAGCAGATCGGGAAGGAGCAGCGGCCTGGAGCGCGGAGACGCGGTAATCCACTGATCAGCCACCACCAGCGTTGACTCAGGATGGCCGAAATGCGTGGCCAGGTTCACCGGAGCGCCTGGCCCGTACACGAATCGATACGCGGTCACTTCGTCGAACTCGCGCCTGGGTGGGTCCGGCAAGCGGTACAGGACGTTGGCCGCGTTGGTTTGAGCATTCGAAGTCGTCATCGCAATGTGACTCACGCTTCAGGGCAAGGGTCCCTTGTGGTGTCAGAGTACAGCACGGCGAAGTCCCGAATGGCCATTGACCATTGGCGTCAATCGTCAGTGACGGCAGGGTCACCTGCTGCGCGCAACTTTCGGCGCCTCCTCCTGCTGGAGATCGATGCACCACGCTGACCCCCGTCCCCGCCCCCGAGCGGGGACCCGCTTTGGCCTGGCTGCGCAGCACCTACTGGTTCCCGTTGACCAGATATTGGCGACAAGCAGGGCCACTCTGTGGGAGCCGGGGAAGGAGCAGTCCCCCGCTCGGGAGCGGGGGACGGTTGACTGGTGATGCGTTGGTCTCTGCCTAGAAGCCCTGGAAGTTGGGCTCTCGCTTTTCGGCGAAGGCTCTGGGGCCTTCGATGGCGTCCTGGGTGGAGCGGGCGATGACCATCGCGTGGTCGGCCATTTCGAGGGACTCGTGCAGGCCGGTTTCGGCGGATCGGTAGGCGAGCCGCTTGATCATCTGGACCGAGACGGCGGGCATGTTGGCGATCTGCTCGGCGAGGCCCAAAGTGGCGGGCATGAGGTCGTCGTGTTCAACGACCTGCGAGACGTAGCCCATCTGCAAGGCTTCATCGGCGGTGAAGATCTTGCCGGTCCACATCAGTTCGAGCGCTTTCGACATGCCGACGATCCGCGGCAGGTAATAGGCGCCGCCGTCGCCAGGGATCAGGGCCATGCGGACGTAGGCCATACCGAACTTGGCGCGGTCGGAAGCGATGCGCAGGTCGGCCATTGAGGCCATGTCCATGCCCGCGCCGACGGCTGCGCCGTTGACGGCGGCGATGTACGGCTTCTCGCAGTTGAACAGCGCTCGCGGGACGCGCTGGACGGAGTGTCGCAGCGAATTGCGATTGGCGGCGGGCGCGTTGGGATCGCCGCCGAGGACATCGGCGCCGGCTCGCTCGCGGCCGACGTCGGCGCCGGAGCAGAAGCCGCGACCCTCGCCGGTGATGATGATCACGCGCACATCCTGGTCAACCGAGGCGCGGATGATCGACTCTTGCCAGGCGTTGAGCATGTCGTTGGAGAAGGCGTTGAGTTTTTCGGGCCGGTTGAGCGTGATCACCGCGATGTGATCCTGGACGTCGTAGAGCAGTTCTTCGGTCATGGTCAGTTGACTTTCGCTTTCGTGGTCTGGTCGTTCGGGACTTCTGGCATTGTTCGGCGGACTACGAGGGACCTCTCAGACTGCGGCAGCTCCCTCTGCAAGGGGGAGCCGCCGAAGGGCGGCTAGTTCATCCGCATGCCGCCGTCGACGTTGAGCGCCTGTCCGGTGATGTTCCTGGAGTCGTCGGAGGCGAAGAAGACTGCTGCCTTGCCGATGTCTTCGGGCGTCTGTTCGCGGCCGAGGGGCATTCTGCTGGCGATGCCAGCCTCAAACGCCTGGCGGCGATCGACGACTTCATCGGCGTCATCGCCGACGAGCATGCCTTCCAGCTTGCGCCACATGTCGGTCCAGAGCAGACCGGGACAGATGGCATTGACGTTGATGTTGTGCGGGCCGAGGTCGTTGGCCTGCGATTGGGTGATGCTGATCGCGCCGGCTTTGGACGCGGAGTAGGAGGCGATTGCTCCGCCCTGGCGTCCGGCGATGGAGGCGATGTTGACGATCTTGCCACCGCCATTCTGCTTGAAGTGGGGAATCAGCGCGTTGCTGACCTTCCAGATCGCCTTGAGGTTGACCTCAAAACAGCGGTCCCAATCGGACTCGACTTCGTTCTGACTGAGATGGTCGGGCGCGACTCCTGCGTTATTGACGAGGATGTCGATGCGTTCCATCTCGGCGATGGCGTTCCCGACGTTGGTCGCGATCGAGTCCTCGTTCGTGACATCCACCTCGAGAGCCAGCGTCGTGACGCCATAGCAATTCTGTAGCTCGCCGGCGGTTTGGTAGGCGACGTCGATCAGCAGGTCGCAGATGACGATGTCGGCGCCTTCTTTGGCGAGTTCGGTGGCGATCCCTTTGCCGATGCCGCGAGCGGCACCGGTGACTAGCGCGACTTTTCCGTCCAAACGTCCCATGAGAAGCTCCTCCTGGCTGATCGGCCTGACTGTCTTCGCCATCACAGCGCGGTACGCATGCACGCGAGCGCACATTGAGTTCAGCTTAACGCTCGATGTCGAACACGCGCCAAGAGGACGAGCAGGGCAAAGGTGACGGCATTGGCGACGGCGATGGAGACGAGGACCGGGGTGTAGTCCTCGACTGCGTCTTTGAGGAAGCCGGCGGAGAGTGGCCCGATGGCGGTGAAGACGTTGCCGAGCGCGGTTTGGAGGGCCATGAGCGTGCCGAGGCGTCGGAGGCCGTAGACTTCGGCGGCGATCAAGCCTTGCAGCGGCATGGTTTGGCCCCAGACGAGTCCGGCGATGATGGCGGAGAGGTAGATCCAGTACAGCGGTCCAGCGGCGACGAGCGCCAGGGTGCCGATCAGCATGACGGCGTATCCGACGCCGAGCGCGCGGCGCAGTCCGAGCCATGACGCCATGGGTCCGATCAGTGCGCGACCAGGAATAGAGAGAAATCCGCGAATGCCGGTGAGGGAGGCGCTGGCGGTCAAGGAGAGTCCGGCTGCGGTGGCGGCAGGGACGAAGTGATTGAGCAGCGCGCCCAGTCCGAGCGAGGAGAATGCCATCATCGCCAGCATCACCTGGACCTCGCGGGAACGCAGCGCGTCGCTGACTGTCGCGAATCCGCTGTAGGGGCGAGTCGAGCCCTGATCGGCGCCGCTGGAGTCAGGGATGGGCGGCAGGCGTCGGACCGTGATCACGGCAGGCAGAGCCATGGCTGCGGCGAGGATCAGTAGCACTCGCACGGCCCAGCGCCAGCCGAACTCGTCGGTCAGCAATCCAGTCAGTGGGAGGAACACGACGGAGGAGAATCCGCCAGTGGTGACGAGCACCGTCATCGCGGCGGTCTGGCGGAGCGGATAGAGTCGAGCGGCGACCGGCATCGTGATGTTGTAGAAGAGTCCGGCAATGGTGATGGCGCCGCCGATCGCCCAAAGCAGGATGAAGAGCCAGGGGCTGTGGGCGTATGACGCGGCGAACATGAAGATGGTGCCGAGGACCAGTCCGACCCAGAGCACGAGGCGCGGTCCAAGACCGTCGAGGATGCGTCCTGATGCCAGGGAGATCAGCGCGCCGATGCCGTAGGAACCGAAGAAGGCAGCGTTGGTGAGTGCTGAAGACCAGCCTTCGTCGTCCTGGATCGGTCCGACGATGACGCCGAATCCATACAGCGGCAGGCCGTAAGCTCCGATGGTGAGGAGTCCGAGTAAGAGCGCGGGTCGCCATGTGCTGAGCCACTCACTGAGGTGACGGGGTTGCAGCAAGTTCATTGAGTCAGGTTAGGCTGCGGCTATGGTGGATCAGGATTCTGGAACGAGGTTGCAGCACTCGGTGAGTGTCGAGCGGCAGCGACTGCGTTTCGCGGCCGGCCACTTCGCCACGTTTGCCGACGAACTCGAGCCGATTCACGGCCACAACTATGAGGTCTTCGTGGAGGTCAGCGGTCCGTTGACGGACGAGTCGTGGGTGATCGACTTCTCGCTGATGAAGCGGTTGACGCGTGAGATCTGTGAGACGTTGGACCACAAATTCCTGCTGCAGATGGAGTCGCGGGCGCTGACGATTGTGGACGATGACGCGCATTATGTCATTCAGTATCGGGAGGAACCGCCCTATCGGTTGCCGAAGCATGATGTGGCGGCGCTGCCGATCGACAACAGCACGGCTGAACGGCTCTCGCAATACATTGCAGGTCAGCTGATGGCGTCGCTCGCATTGAGCGGGCCATCGGGACTGGCACGGTTGCGAGTCGGGGTTGAGGAGATGCCCGGCCAAGCTGCCTGGTTTGAAACTGATCTCTGATGGCTGAGTCACTAATGGCTAAGTCAACTGTCGTGCTGGTGCTGTATGACTCTCAAGGGTTGGTGGCGGAGCTGGCGAGATCGGTCATCGCTGGCGCCGAGTCGGTGGAAGGCGTGGAGGTCTGGGATCGTCCGTTGGAAGACGCGGACCAGAGCGAGCTGGTCCGCTGCGATGCGCTGATTCTGGGCAGTCCGAACTGGACCGGGATGACGGGTCGACTCAAACACTGGTGGGACTACACAGGAGATCTGTGGGAGTCGGGCGAGCTGGCGGGCAAGCCGTCGGCGGCGTTCAGCGCAGGCTGGAGCCCGTCTGGCGGGCTGGAGGCGACGCTGCTGCAGCTCGTACACTTGTTGATCGGTCACGGGATGTTGATTGTGGGATTGCCGTGGAGCTCGACGATGAATCACTCAGGCAGTTACTACGGCGCCACGGCAGTGCGGAAGGTGACCGAGCTCGACCGCGAACAGGCGAGACGGCTGGGCGCGCGCGTCGCCATGCACGCCGTTCTGCTGCGACAGGGAGCGGTCGATGCCTAGCGTCGCTGACTCGCGGGCGATGCTCGGCGTCGATCTGGGAGCGTCCGAGGATGAGATCAACAAAGCCTTCTTGCGGAAGGCCAAGTCGGTTCACCCGGACATCAACGATGCCGAAGATGCCCATGAGCAGTTCATCCGCTTGAATCAAGCCAAGGAGCGGTTGCTGGAGCACTTGGCCGCGCCGCCGCCTGGCGCGGATGTGCCGTTGTATCGACCTGCGAATCCGGTGGTGGATGACGAAGAGAAGGAGGCGATCATCCGCGCCTCGCGTCGCAAGCGGGAGCGGGACGAGCGCCGACGATCGCAGGGTCGCGCCAGGCGGAAGCGCGAGGCGCAGCAGGCGGAACGTAAGACGAAGGCGTTCCTGGAGGAGATTGAGCGTCGGCGAGTCGAACAGGAACGCCAGGCAGAGGAGCGGTTGCGGAGGGAGCGCGAAGAGCGTGAGCAACAAGAGCAGGAGGAGCGTCGGCGCGCGGCCCAAGCGCGAGCGGAGCAGGCAGAGCGGGAGCGTCGAGCAGCTCAGGAACGGGAAGAGCAGGAACGTCTGCAACTGCAGCGTCAAGCGCGAGAGGCTCGCGAGCGAGCGGAGCAGGAGCGGTTGCAGCGTGAAGCTCGTGAACGCGCGGAACGCGAACGACTAGTTCGCGAGCAGGCGGAGCTGGAGCGGGTCGCGGCTGAGCGGTCAGCAACTGAAGCGCCGTTGTACTGCGCGTGGCGGGATTGCCAACAGGCTGATCAACTCTCACAGCCAGTGTCGACTCCACTCGGTTGGCGCCGATTCTGCCGACGACATCACCATGAGTTCCAACAGTGGAATCAAACGTCCAGGCAGAAAGCCGGATCACGTGGCCGACGGGCGCAGCGACAGGCTTGATCGGCGCCACCGGAATGGTTGGTCGGGAATGGATTGCTCGATGGATGTGGAGAGCCTCGTGACTGAGTTTGCGAACGTGTTGGTAGAGATCGATGGAGCGGTAGCGACGATCACACTGAATCGACCGGAGCGGCTGAATGCGATCTCCGAGGGATTGCGCGATGATCTGGAGTCGGCGTTGCGGGAGCTGAATCCGGGCGACGCGGTGCGGGTGATTCGGCTCAGGGCGGCGGGGCGAGCCTTCTGCGCCGGGTACGACATCACGCCCAACGACAACGATTTCGCCTACACGCCCAGCGGACGGACTGGCGATCAGGCGTGGGAGTTGGGCGAGTCCATGGCAGCGATGAACCGCGAGCACTTGCGCAATTCGATCGAGCGCTGGTTGTGGATCTGGTCATATCGCAAACCAATCATCGCTCAGGTGCATGGCTGGTGTCTGGCCGGTGGGAATGACCTGGTCGGGTCCTGCGACATCATTTTCGCCACGCAGACCGCTCGCTTCGGTCATCCGGCTGGTCGGGCGCTGGGTCAACCGCCGACGCTGGGCATGTGGCCCGCCAAGATCGGAATGTTGAAGACCAAGGAGCTGCTGTTTAGCGGTGACACGATTGACGGTGTTGAGGCTGAACGAATCGGGATGATCAATCGGGTCTATCCGGAGGAATCGTTGGACGCAGAGACGATGGCGTACTGCCAACGTATCGCCCAAGTGCCGATGGACGGCTTAACGGTACACAAGCACGCGACCAATCGCTGGTTCGAGCTAACGGGGCTGCGAATGTCGGCGATTGAGGGCGCCGAGTTCAACGTGATCTTTGCTGAGGCGCCGACCATCGCGGAGTTTGGCAAGATTTCCCGCTCGAAGGGGCTCAAGGCGGCGCTTGAGTGGAGGGACGATCCATTCGGCGACGGTCGCGGGGCCGTGCGGCGTGAGAAGTAGAGGTTGGTACATGCTGCGCGGCGTTGACGTCGGCTGATCCCGAGTCCGTCTCGGAGGCCATCTCGCGCGTCGGAGTAACATTCGATTGACTCACCATTGACTCAGTGCGGAGGAGTGATCGATGGCTGACTATGAAAACGTGCTCGTCGAAATCGATGGGCCGGTAGCGACGATTACGCTCAATCGGCCGGAGAAGCTGAATGCGATCTCAGGCGGATTGCGCGACGATCTCGAGGCGGCGCTGCGAGATTTGAATCCTGGCGATGCGGTGCGCGTGATCCGACTGAAGGGCGCGGGTCGCGCCTTCTGCGCCGGATACGATCTCACGCCTGGCGCCGGCGCGATGTCCTGGCGGCCGAATCAACGCAGCGGCGATCAAGCCTGGGAGCTGGGGGAATCGCGGATTGCGCTGGATCGAGAGGGTCTGCGCGCCTCCGTTGACCGTTGGATGTGGATGTGGGGCTATCGCAAGCCGATCATCGCCCAGGTGCATGGTTGGTGTCTGGCTGGCGGCGGCGAAATGATCGGCGCCTGCGACATTGTCTTCGCTACCGAATCGGCGCGCTTCGGCCATCCGGCGGGTCGCGCGATCGGCATCCCGCCCACGCTGGGTCTGTGGCCGGCGAAGATTGGCATGCTCAAGACCAAAGAGTTGCTGTTCAGCGGCGACACGGTTGATGGTATTGAGGCCGAACGAATCGGGATGATCAACCGCGCCTATCCCGAGGAAGCGCTTGATGCGGAGACCATGGCCTATTGCCAGCGCATCGCGCAGGTGCCGTTGGACGGTCTGACTGTACACAAACACTCGACGAATCGATGGTTTGAGCTGATGGGTCTGCGGACAGCGGCGTCGGAAGGGGCCGACTTTGACGCGATCTGGCACGAGGCGCCCACAATTGCGGAGTTCAGTAACATTTCGCGCGAGAAAGGCCTCAAGGTGGCGCTGGAATGGCGCGATGACCCGTTCGGCGATGGCCGCGGCGCGGTTCGGCGCCGGACGTAGATGTCGATGCGACCGTTACCGACTGCATCGACCGATCTGGTGCGCGGTTACGCGCTACGAGTCTGGGATTGGCCCGCCTCGGGCGATCCGGCGCGGACGGCTGTACTGATCCATGCGACCGGATTCCACGCCAGGACCTGGGATGCGGTCGTCAGGCTGTTGCCTGACGACTGGCGCGTGTTTGCGCTCGACATGCGCGGGCACGGGGCGTCGCAGTCGCCGCCCGACAAGGCAGGCGCGGATTGGCGGGAAATGGCAGCCGACCTCAATGAGTGGCTGACGCAGCGCGAATTTGAGAACGTCGTGGCTGCTGGACATTCGATAGGTGGCTGCATCTGCACGATTGCGGCGGCAACGAGCGATCGGATTGAGTCGCTGGCGCTGATCGATCCTGTTCTGGTCAATCCGCGCGGTCCGATGCCGCCGACTCCGCCTGACAGTCTCGCGGTGGCGGCGCGCAAGCGACGACGTCTCTGGACTAGTCCGCGTGAGATGTCGGAGTCGCTGACCGGTCGCGGCGCGTTCACGCATTGGCCCAAAGCCGTCGTTGAGAGTTATGTCCGCTACGGGCTGCGCCCCAGCGATCGTCTGGGCGAGTGGGAGTTGGCGTGTGACCCCGAAGTGGAGGCCTGGTGCTTCGAGTACGCGCCAACGGTGGATCCGTGGCCGGAGATGGCGCAGGCGTCGCAACCGACGCTGATCCTTCGCGCCGGCGAGTCGCAGGGTCATGGTTCTCCGACTGGTCAACACGCGGCCGATGTGTTTCCGAATGCGTTTGAGATGGTGATTGAGGACTCGGATCACTTCATCCCGATGCGGCGTCCCGACGCCGTTGCCGAGGCGATGGTCACAGTGGCGCGTGACTGCTCGGGCGACGTTCAGACTTAGAGGCTCACCTGGCCTCCGGGATTTGATTCTAGATCTGCTTGACTGTCGGTCAGCCGTATGGGGGTCGGCGCCCACTCAAGGTCACGGAGAATTGAAGCCGATGAGCCTGAGCAGGCTGCTGAGATAGTCATCGTGTCCGGCTCTCCTTTCTCCCCCCGCACTGCGGGGTGAGATTTCACGGAGTGACAGAGGGGGACGTCCCCTGCCCAACCAGATACGACAACACGGTTGGTTCTGGGATACCCCCTCCCTGCGAGGGGAGAAAGGGAAGTGTCGGAGACCCGACTGTTCAGCAACCTGCTAGTCGAAGGCGCCTGAGACGAGGTGCTCAACGTATTCCTCGTCCGACATTCCGACGATGTCTTTGTAGATGAACTCGTTGTCCTCACCGAGCAGCGGGGCAGATTTGGTCAGCTCAGCGGGAGTGTCGGAGAGGCGGAAGGAAGGGCCGTCGTAGGCTCGGTGTCCCATGGTGGGGTGATCGAGCATCCAGAAGTGGCCTCGGTGGGCGAGTTGCGGGTCACTGCGGAGATCCTCAGGCGTTTGCACGACGCCGGCCGGCACGCCAGCCGTCTGGAGGCGATGCATCAGCTCTTCCGCTTGCTGTTTGCGAGTCCAGGCAGCAATTTCGGTCTGAAGCGACTTTGCGTCCAGCGTGGTCCAATCGGGTTCACCGGCAACATGTGCCAGCGCTGCCAGTTCGTCATTCGACGTGACGGTGATCGCGATCCAGCGGTCGTCGTCGTCTCCGTCGTCTCCCCGCGCGGCGCATTGCCATGTGCCGTAGATCTCGTGATCGGGATGTCCGGCGCCGAGCGCCTGCTGTTCTCGTCCGTTGACGTGGTAGTCGAGGATCATCGTCTCGGTGGCGTGGAGGGCGGCCTCCATCTGGCCGAAGTCGATATTCTGGCCCTCGCCGGTGCGCTGGCGATGGTCGAGCGCGGCGATCAGCGCGGCAGCGGCGAAGTGCGGGACCAGGAAGTCGGTGTACGCCACGCCGGTGCCGATTGGTTCCTCGCCGGGATAGGCGGTGAGATGCGAAATGCCAACGGCGGCTTGCAGGACGTGTCCGTACCCCTGCCACATGGACCAGGGGCCGGTGAGACCGTACATCGGCATGGAGATCATGATCAGGTCGGGGCGAACTTCACAGAGGTCCTCGTAGGTCATGCCCCAGGCGCGCATCGCCTTGGGAGTGAAGGACTCGGTGACGATGTCGCAGTGCTCGACGATGCGCTTGGCGATCTTGACGCCGTCGGGATGCTGCAGATTGAGCGAGGCGCACTTCTTGGAGGAGTTGAAGTCTGCGTAGTAGCCGCTGTTGTCGAGGCCTGGAGTGTCGTTGATGAATGGCGGCGCGCGACGCAGCGGCTCGGGTCGGACCGAGGATTCAATGCGAATCACTTCGGCGCCGTGGTCGGCGAGGTACTTGGAAACCAGTGGTCCGACCCCGACCCAGGCGAAGTCGGCGACGCGGATGCCCTCGAAGACGTTGTCGGCGTTGTCAGTTGTGCTCATTGCATTAGCTTTCGTCTTGCGGGCGGCTGCCGCCTCTGCGTTCGGCCGCGAGCGGGTCCCCGCTCGGAGGCGGGGACGGGGAGCCTAGATCACGCCGTTCGACGACAGTTTCATAATCTCTTCGTCGGAGAGGCCGAGGAGATTGCTGTAGACGTAGTCGTTGTGTTCGCCGATGTGGGGCGCTCGATGCCTGACGCTGAGTGGTGTTTTGCTGAGTTTGGCCCATGGACCGGGATACGTGAGATGTCCCTCTTCGTGCTCAAGGTCGACCCAGTAGTCGCGGGCGGCGAGATGCTCGTTCTCCATGAGATCGCGCGGCGTATGAACGATGCCCCAACCGTTGCGGATCTGCTGCGCCTCGGCTACCAGCTGCGCTCTGGTGAATCGCTTGCAGAACTCGACGAGCACTTGATTCAGGTAGTCGCCATCCTCACCCGAGGGAGGAATCAGGATTCCCTGCGTGGCGTCGAGCTTGGTCATCCACTCGTCGGAGGTGAGTTCGCCGGCCATGCCGTGAGAATCGAGCCAATCGACCGTTTGTCGCGCGGTGAGACCGAAGAGTCCGCCGTAGGAGAGCGCGGCGACGTAGCCATCGGCGGCCTCGTAGACGTACTGTCCCGACTTATAGCCGCCGATCTGGCGTCCGTTGCCCGGGCGTTCGTTGTTGATCGCTCGGATGTCCCAGGTTGGCGAGGCGTTGTCGTGGGTGAAGGTGACGGCCTCCTGCATCGACTGATCGACGTGCTGACCGCGTCCGCTCTTGGTGCGCTGATAGTGCGCGATCATCGTGCCGACCACCGCCTGGGCCGAGGCCTGGGTGTAGCCCTGTGAGGCCGTCGGGCGAATCGGTGGTCGACCGGGCGCGCCGCAAAGCGACGAGAGTCCACCCATTGCGGTAGCGACCAGGTCCGTGGCCTTCCAGTTGGCGTAGGGTCCGTCGCGTCCGAATGGAGTGATCGATGTGTGGACGAGGCGCGGATGCTCCGAGCGAATGTTCTCGGCGCCGAGTCCCAGCGCGGCTGCCGCGTCGGGTGGGCAGGTTTCGACGAGGAAGTCGGCGTTCTCCAGTAGCTGAGTGAACAGCTCCTGACCTCGCAGAGTCGTGAGATCAAGGGTTGCGCCAAGTTTGTTCGTGTTGAACGTCCACCAGTGCAGTGACTGTTCGGGATCGACGACATCGCCGCGAAACGGGCCGATGAATCGTGACTCATCGCCGCCGGGCGGTTCGACCTTGATCACTTCCGCGCCATGATCGCCAAGCATCCGACCGGCGAGCTGTCCCAATTCGTTGGTCAGGTCAATGACTCGGAAGGGCGCGAGCGGTCCGGCGGCAGCGTTCGTGGTCATGGAGTGGATGATACTCGCAGAGCGAGGCTGTCTCAGAGCTCTCCCCCTTTTGGGGAGCTGTCGCGGAGCGACTGAGGGGGCTCGGCGGCGCTTGGCGTCGATCGTGAAGTCAGCGCGGAGCCCCCTCCGCCCCTTCGGGGCACCTCCCCCAGAGGGGGAGGTCTAGTGAAGGTTGCATGGCACCTCTTCTAGAGGGGAGGTCCAGCAGGCTGTGGATGTCAGCTTGCGGCGGCGGCGTGATCTGAGCGGCGGTGGATGATGTGGACTCCCTCCAGTGAGGGAATGATGCTCTCGATGGCGCCTCGTACCTGATCGAGGTTTAGTTTCTCTTGCGCGGAGACGGCCAGTGGGCGTGTTCCCAGCTCCTCGCTGAGCTCATCCAGAACGTCCTGGACTGGCGTGTCCATGGCGTCGATCTTGTTCACGACCGTCAATGTTGGGCGCTGATCTATACCCAATTCTCGCAGGGTTTGCTCGACGCTTCTGCTCTGTTCGAGCACGTCGGGAGATGTGCCGTCAACGACGTGCAGCAGGAGGTCAGCCTCTTCGAGCTCTTCGAGCGTGGCTCGGAAGGCGGCTACGAGCTGAGTTGGCAGCTTTTGGATGAAGCCGACTGTGTCGGAGAGCAGAACCGTGTGCGCCTCGGAGAGGCGGCAGCGTCGCGTCGTGGGATCGAGCGTCTCGAAGAGGCGGTCGCGGGCGCGCACCTGAGCGTTGGTCAGCGAGTTCATGAGCGTCGACTTGCCGGCGTTCGTGTAGCCGACCAGTGCGACCAATGGAATGCCGGCGCGGTCTCGCTGGCGTCGGTGCTGCTGACGGTGCGTGCGGACGCGCTCAAGGTCCTGCTTGAGCCGCTTGATCTGGCTGCGGATCAAGCGGCGGTCGGTCTCGAGCTGGGTTTCGCCAGGACCTCGTGAGCCGATCGCGCCTTCCATCCGCTCAAGGTGTTCCCATTGCCCGGTGAGACGGGGCAGAAGGTACTCGTGCTGGGCAAGCGCGACTTGCACCACGCCTTCACGGGTGCGAGCTCGTTGACTGAAGATATCCAGGATCAGCGCCGTTCGATCGATGATCTTGATCTCCAGCCGTTTCTCCAGCGTGCGCTGTTGAGCGGGCGTGAGCTCGTCGTCAAAAATGGCGACGGTCGCCTTGAGTTCGTCACGCAGCTCGGCGATTTCTTCTAACTTGCCTTTGCCCACGTATGAGCGTGGATCGGGATGGCGAATTCGTTGAGTGATGCGAGCCATGGGCATCGCACCAGCGGTCTCAGCGAGTTGCGCAAGCTCCTCAACGGATGCGTGGATGTCCCAGTGAGCAGCGAGTCGAGAGTCGACGCCAACGAGGATGGCGCGTTCTCGGGGAGGATGAGTGGGATGGCGTTTGCGACGCTTGCCGCCGGATTGTCGGTTGCGTATGCGTGGAATAGGAGTCTCCGTCGCTACGTCCGCAAGGCCATCGCCGAGGGACGAGGTGCAGTCTAGATACAGCGAGTTGACGGAGCCTAAATGAACATGTCGGCGCAAACCTCCTGCGTCGGAGTTGGGTACAGCTTACCGCGAAGTGAATGCGGCGATGCGGTTGACGCCTTCGTCGACTTCGTGGTCCGGCAACGTCAGGCTGAGTCGGATGTAGCCTTCGCCGGCGGGACCGTAGCCGTTGCCGGGGGTCACCACGACTCCCTGCTCCTCGATGAGTCGGCTGGCGAAGTCGGCGCTCGTGTCGCCCTCGGGGATCTTGGCCCAGATGTAGAGGCTGGCTTTCGGGTTGGTGACTTCGAGACCGATTGAGCGCAGCGCGCTGACGACCTTGTCTCGGCGCTTCTGGATGATCGCGTTGTTGGCCTCGATTACCGACTGGTCGCCGTCGAGCGCGGCGATCGCCATCTGTTGGATGGCCTGCGGGATGCCAGAGTCGATGTTGGACTTAACCCGCAGCAGCGGGTCAACGAGTTCGGCGTTGCCGCAGGCCCAACCGAGTCGCCAGCCGGTCATGTTGAACGTCTTGGAGAGCGAGAAGTACTCCATGCCTGCGGCTTTGGCCGAGGGTGCCTGGATGTAGGCGGGCGCCTCGTAGCCGTCAAAGGTGACGTCGCAGTAGGCGTTGTCGTGCAGGACGGCGATTTCATGTTTAAGGCCGAACTGCGCGGCGCGCTCGAAGAAGTCGACCTCGGCCAACGCGCCGGTCGGATTGTTGGGATAGTTGATCCAGAGCACGCGGGCCTGATCGCGCACCTCGGCAGGGATCGAGTCGAGGTCGGGCAGGAAGCCGTTCTCCTCGGTCAGGGGCAAGTAATGCGAGGTTCCACCGGCAAACATCGTGCCGATCGCGTAGACGGGATAGGCCGGGTCAGGCACGAGGGCGATGTCGCCAGGGTCGATGAAACAGAGCGCGGAGTTGGCGATGCCTTCCTTGGCCCCGATCAGCGGGACGATCTCGTTGGCCGGATCGAGCGTGACCTCGAAGCGCTGGGCCATCCAGCGGGCGATGCACTCGCGCAGCTCGGGCAGACCCTCAGTCTCGGGATAACGGTGGTTGGCCGGGACGTCCGCATGTTCGTGCAGGGCTTCGAGGATGTGCGGATGAGTCGGCAGGTCTGGGTCGCCGATGCCGAAGGAGATGACTCGGACGCCCTTCTCGCGCTGAGCGGCGATCTTGCGTGAGATTTCGACGAAGAGGTAAGGCGGTAGGTCCTGGACTCGCTGCGCGGTGCGGATGGCCATCTTAGAATCGTCCCCAAATCTTACCGACCTTGACGTAGGTGGTGACTTTATCGTCGTAGCGGCGCTGCACTTCGGCGGGATCGGCTGGCCGTTGATAGGTCAGCTCATTGGTGATGTGACGGAAGTTGAAGGTCTTGAGCAATGGATCGCCGACGCTGTCGCCGCTGACACGCAGCGTCAGCGCGCGTCGATTCGCTTCAGCCCCGCGTTGCATCGCAGCGGCGAGCAAGGCTTCGGAGATCTGGTCGTGATCGTGGTCAGGGTGGACGATCAGTTCTTCGGCAAGCAGGCCGCGCTTTTCGGCTGGGGCGATCTGAATGTAGCCGGCTGGCTTGCCGTCTTGCTCGGCCAGGCCGACCCATTCAGCGTCGACGAAGAACTGATCGGCGAGCGGCGGTGTGTGTGCGGCTTCGCCGACGGCGCGTTGCTCGATTGCAACGATCGCGTCTGAGTCGTCTGGGGAGGCCTGGCGTACGGAGATGCCGTCATCGATATTTGGCAGCGATTGGTCGCGGACATCGCGACAGCGCATCACGGCGACCTCGGAGGGAGAGCTGAAGCCCGCCCCGATCATCATCGGCTCAACGTAGTGCCGATGCGGGAAGTCAGAGAAGTCGAGCACCATGAGCTGCGTGTCGGAGTGCTCGGTCGCCAGTTCACCCATGTCATTGAGCAGATGGGTGAGATGCAGTCTGATGTGGTTGATGGTGTCGAACTCGTAGAAGACTCTGAGATGACGTCCGAAGGGCACGCCGATCACGTAGCCGTCATCGCACTGGGTTGAGAGCATGCGGGGCGATCGGACGAGGGCGTCAAAGTCCTGTTGGGGTTGGTTGCGATAACTGAGCGCCTTGGTGGCCAACGTTTCGTGCAGCTGGCGCACCATGCCGGGCGCGCGATCCTGATCGAATCGGGTGTAATCGGGTACTACCATCTGTGATCCATTCGTTCCAGGTCCAGAATCAGGAAGGGTTCAGGAGGTTGGCGTCCAGCAGGCCGTCAAAGGAGAAGGCTGCGGGACCGGTCATGAAGACCGATGCGGCAATGTCATCAGGTCCGATAGCGGGACCATCCCAGGCGATGTCGAGATCGCCGCCGGGCAGCGAGACGGTAGCGGTGGGATTGGCCAGGCCTCGCAGTCGCGCGGCGACCAACACGGCGCATGCGCCAGATCCACAGGCCAGCGTGATACCGACTCCGCGCTCCCAGACGCGCATCTTGAGATGGCTCGGCGAGAGCACGTTGACGATTTCGAAGTTCGTTTTCATGGGGAAGTCGGGATGGGTTTCGATCAATGGGCCGATCTCGGTGAGAGGGAAGTCATCAATGTCAAGGTCGGTGAACCAGATCGCGTGCGGATTGCCCATATTGACGCAAGTGAGATCGAAGTCGCGATCGGCTGCTCGGACGTGGTGCCGCAGGATGGGAGCAGGTCCGTCGTGGACGACGGGAATCTGATCAGCGTCGAGCCAGGCGCGGCCCATGTCGACTCGGACGCGGTTGACGGACTTGCTTGCGCCCATACCCGACAGATCGGCATGGAGCACGCCAGCTCCGGTCTCGATTGCGAGCTGTCCGTTGCTTGGAGACAGGCCGGCGCGTTCGACCAGATACTTGGTGAAGCAGCGGAATCCGTTTCCGCACATGTCGCCGTTGGATCCGTCGGCGTTGACGATCACCATTCGCGCCTGCGCGCGATCCGATTGTTCTGCGATCAGGATTCCGTCAGCGCCGACGCCGAAGTGTCGGTCGCAGATGCGGGGCGCGAGCGCGGACCAGTCTAGCTCTGCGCGATCGGCGTTCGGTCCGAGCGCGTCGATCAGCAGGAAGTCATTGCCTGCGCCTTGCACTTTGAGAAATGGGACCGTGGACACAGGGTTGCCCGGCAGCTCAGTGGGCACAGACGCCGTGAGATCGCTCATCGCCGCGTGTTCCGCTCCGCTTGCTCATCTGATGGTTCAGAGGTCACTGCTTGCATCTTACCGAAGGGTGGCGATGGGAACGTCTGTTGACCAGTAGATACTAGGGTCAGCTTGGCGAAACCAGGCACGTTGGCGTCGGGCAAAGCGTTTGGTTGCGGTCGCGACAGCGGTCTGAGCGTCTGCTATGGAGAGATCGCCCCGCAAATGGACCAACACCTCGCGATAGCCGATGGCGTCGAAGCCGGGCGCGTCCTGAGGCAGGCCGTCGTTGAGCAAGGTACGCACCTCATCGACGAGACCCGCCTCAAACATGGATGCAGCGCGAGCATCGATGCGTCGGTCAAGGTCGCTGAGCGGAAGCGATGGCCCGACCACGATGGCTTGTATCGGTAGTCGGCGACGCTGCCACTCGGAAATCGGCACGCCGGAGAGCTCGTACACTTCGAGCGCGCGGATGAGGCGACGGCGGTTCGCTCCGCCGATCTTGATGGCGGAGGATGGATCGACATCGTGTAGCTGCGTCCAGAGCAGCTCCGAGTCCAGCTGTTCGAGACGGTTGCGCAGGTTCAGGTCCGCCGCGATCGGCGGTATCTGCCAGCCTTCGAGCAGCGCTCGCATGTGTTGGCCACTGCCGCCGACGGCGATCGGGCGTTTGCCTCGGGATTCGATATCGGAGATCGCGGCGCGGGCAGTTTCCATGTAGGCGCCAAGCGAGTATGTCTCGTCAGGTTCAATCAGATTGAGGCACCAGTGCGGTACCTCGGCTTGCATGTCCGCGGATGGCGTGGCGGTGCCGATGTCGAGGCGTCGGTAGATTTGACGCGAGTCGATCGAGACGATCTCGCCGTTCAGACGCTGGGCGATCGTCATCGCCCAGTCAGACTTGCCGCACGCGGTCGGTCCAACGACCGCGATCAGCGGTGGCTTGGCGTCAAGCGCTGGCGGCAATGGCTCGGGTGATGGCGAGGAAGGCATCAGCCTGGAGTGCGGCGCCTCCGACGAGGGCTCCGTCAATGTCGGGTTGCGCCATGAAGTCGGAGGCGTTGCCTGCGTTGACGGAACCGCCGTAGAGAATGCGCACCACCTCGGCGGACTCGGCGCCGATGGTTTCGGTCAGGACGGATCGGATGTGCGCGCAGGCTGACTGCGCCTCGTCAGGGGTCGCGGCTTTGCCGGTACCGATCGCCCACACCGGTTCGTACGCGACGACGAGTCCGGTCGGAGCTGGATCATCGCCCAAGGCGATGCTGATCTGCCGGCTGAGCACCGCCTTGGTTCGCTTGTTCTCTTGCTCCGCTTCCGATTCGCCGACGCAGAGGATCGGTGTAAGGCCGTATGTATCGGCGGCGCGCAACTTGAGCGCCAGCGCCTGATCGTCCTCGCAGAAGAATTGGCGTCGCTCGGAGTGGCCGAGGATGACCCAATCGGCTAGCTCCGCGAGTTGGACGGGCGACACCTCGCCCGTGTAGGCGCCGGAGGGTTGCGTGTGCATGTTCTGTCCGGCGATGTGGACGCTGGTGTCCTGGAAGAACTCGCTGACCAATCCGAGCTGTGTGAACGTTGGCGAGAGGACGACCTCAACGCCGTCAATCTGGTCAATGCCGTCAAGCCCTTGACAGAGCGCCCGCGCTTCGGCGTTGACGCCGTTCATCTTCCAGTTGCCGGCGGCGATCGGGATTCGCGGCATCAGTCGCCTTCCTCGGATTCTGGCTCAGCCTGCCGGCTCAGCCTGCGGGTTCGGCGTCGGGCAGGATGGAGATGCCTGGCAGATCAAGGCCCTGCAAGTACTCCAGCGCCGCGCCGCCGCCAGTCGAGACGTGAGTCATTTTGTTGACGAGTCGGAATTGCGCGACTGCGGCAGCGGTCTCGCCGCCGCAGATGATCGTCTGGGTATTTTCCAGCTTGGCGACGGCCTCGGCCATGGCGCGCGTGCCGCCGGAGAAGGCTTCGCGCTCAAACAGACCTAACGGTCCGTTCCAGACGACGGTGTCGCATTCCTTGATCGCTTCGGCGAACGCCTCAACAGTTGCTGGACCGACATCAAGGATTTGCCAGTCGTCGGGCAGGTCTTCCTCGCCGAATACGAGCGGCTTGGCGCGTGGAGGTTGGTCCGCGCCGCGTGCGATCACGCAGTCGCTGGGGATGAGCAGGCGGCATTGCTCGTCGTGCGCGACGGCCTGGATTTCGTTGGCGGCCTCCACCATGTTCTGTTCGAGCATGGAGGAGCCGGTCGGAAGCCCGCGCGCCAGGAGGAAGGTATTCGCCATGGCGCCGCCGATGGCGATGACTTCCGAGATAGCGGCGAGTTGGGCGAGCAGTCCGAGTTTGTCGGAGATCTTGGCGCCGCCGCAGATGAAGCCGAGCTTGCCGGCGTTGCCGTCGCGGATGGGGCTCAAGGCTTGGAGTTCACGTTCCAGCAAGAGGCCGGCGGCGGCGGGTAACATCTGAGCGACTGCGTGAGTCGATGCGTGAGCGCGATGCGCGGCGCCGAAGGCGTCGTTGACGTATACGTCAGCGTGGTCGGCGAGCTGCGCGGCGAAATCGGGGTCGTTGGCTTCCTCTTCTTCGTGGAAGCGCAGATTTTGCAGGACCAGGATCTCGCCGGCGGAGAGCTCCCGCGACATCTGGGCGGTGATCTCGCCGATGCAGTCAGGCGCCATCTTGATGTTCATCTTCAGCGCGTGCGCGAGGCGCCTCGCGACTGGCATCAGGTCGAAGTCAGGGTCGCGCACGCCGTTGGGTCTGCCGAGGTGAGAGCCGATCACGACCGAGCCGCCCTGTTCGAGCACGTACTTGATCGTGGGAACGGAAGCGCGGATGCGGGTGTCGTCGAGCACATGACGGTGGTCGATCGGCACGTTGAGGTCGAGTCGCAGCAGCACCTGCTTGCCGCGCAGATTGAGATCGCGGATGCCAACCTTGCTCATGGGGGGCTCATTCTGCGCTCATGCGGCTGCGTCCGATGCCGAAGGTATTGGAGCAGTCCGATTCAATCTGGCTTGGTCAGTTAGACCATCGGCGACAGTTGCGATTCGTGCGGCGCGGCTGACTCGGCGAGACAGTCATCGTTCGATTCGCTGTGGCGCATCTCGACAGCTGCCAACTTGGCCAATCGTCGCACATGGCGTCCGCCTTCGAACTCGGCGCTGACGAACTGGTCGACAATCTCTATAGCCTGGTCGCGGCTCGTCACGTAGGAGCCAAGCGCCAGCACGTTGCAGTCAGTGTGCTGGCGGGCGCGCATGGCGGACCAGGCATCGGTGCAGAGGGCGGCGCGAGCACCTCGCACCTTGTTCGCGGCGATGCTGACGCCGACGCCGTTCGAGCAGACGACGATGCCGAGCTGGTGCCGTCCGGCAACCACGGCTTCGGCGAGCGGCGCGGCGATATCGGCGTAATCGACCGCATCATCTGAGCCAGGCCCGAAGTCGATTACCTGGTGGCCTCGGTCGCGCAAGTGCTCTCGGAGCACATTCTTCAACTCGAAGCCGGCGTGGTCGCTGCCAATCGCGATGCGCACGTGTTGCTACCCCATTCGTCTGTCAGGATTGCTCATGCAATCGTTTCCAAGTGGCTGAGTCCCCAATGCTGCAACAGCAGTTCGCCGATGGCGGCATCCAACGTGGGGCCACGCCGCACAACGCGCGGAGCTGGGCCCGTGCAATCCAGAATAGTCGACGCTAGGCCCGCAGGTGTGTCGCCTTGTTCATGAACAATGCGAAGTGTTTCACGTTTGTTACGCGCGTGCAAATCGGAAGCGAACTGCCGACGCACATCGGCTGCGCAACGGGCGGCCGCTTCGCCGTGCAGATTGGCAGAGGTACCGGTCAGCGGTTGATCGATGGCGTCCAGGACTGCGGCCGCAACGGGATGGTCGGGAATCCTGAGCGCGACGGTGTCGGCCACGATGGCGCGGGAGCGCCAGCCAGGGCGGCGCGACACGATCACCGTGACCGCGCCGGGCCAGGCGACTTCAGCCAGTGCGAGGACGCGGTCTTCAAGCGGCGCGGCGATTTCGGCGAGGTGGTCTCGCCAACGGGCTGGCGGGAGGAGGATGGGCAGATTCTCGCCGCTGGGTCGCCGTTTGAGGCGAAAGATCCGGGCAACCGCCAGATCGTCGGTGGCGACGGCGCTGAGCGCGTACTGCGTGTCGGTGGGGAGCGCGATGACTCCGCTATCTCGCAAATGCGCAACTGCTAGATCAAGTTCACTGTTTGACACGGCTTGAGTATAGCTGGACATATCATGGTGGCGTGTCAACGACCGATCCCGCCCACGAATCCATTGTCATTGTCGACCTCGGTTCGCAGACGGCGATGCTGATCGCGAGGCGAGTGCGAGAGCTCAATGTCTACTGCGAGCTGGTGCCGCCGACGGCCGATTGGGAGCGCGTGCGGCAGCTCAATCCGCGCGGGATCATTCTCAGCGGCGGACCGGCGAGCGTGCATGACCCTGGCGCGCCGATGGCTCCGGAATGGGCGCTGGACGCTCGGCTGCCAGTGTTGGGTATCTGTTACGGGATGCAGACGATCGCGCATCAGCTCGGCGGGCAGGTTGAGGCTGGCCGCGAGCGCGAGTTTGGAGCGGCGAATATCTATCTGAACGATCAGTCGCCGCTGCTCGATCATCTCCCGCGCCCGATGCCGGTCTGGATGTCGCACGGCGATCGGGTCGAGGCGATGCCGCCGGGGTTCGCCGCGTTGGCCGGTACCGACAACATTCCGATTGCGGCGATGGGTGACGATTGCGGCCGATTCGGGATTCAGTTTCATCCGGAAGTGGTGCATACGCCGCATGGTTTGCATCTGCTGCGCAACTTCATCTACGAAATCTGCCAATGCTCGGGCGACTGGGACGCGGAACATTTCATCACGGAGACCGTGGCCGCGACTCGCGCGCAGGTCGGATCGAATCATGTCATCTGCGGGCTGTCGGGCGGCGTCGACTCAGCCGTCGCTGCGGCGTTGGTGCATCGCGCGGTCGGCGATCAGCTGGCCTGCATCTATGTCGACAACGGTTTGATGCGGCTCGGCGAAACCGAGCAGGTCGTGGACACGTTCGATGCTCATATGGGGATGCAGCTGCGAGTCGTGGCCGCAGGCGACCTATTCCTCGAGGAGCTCGCCGCAGTGAATGATCCGGAGACGAAGCGCAAGCGAATCGGCGAAACCTTCATCTCGGTCTTCGAGCAGGCCGCCGCCGAGATCGCGAAAGACGATCACCAGATCGATTACCTCGTGCAAGGCACGACGTATCCCGATGTGGTTGAGAGCGCCGGTTCAGGCCACGGCTCGGCGACGGCGGTGATCAAGTCGCATCACAACGTGGGCGGTCTGCCGGATGATCTGCGATTTGAGCTGATTGAACCGCTGCGCCACCTCTTCAAGGACGAGGTGCGCGAGGTTGGACGTGAACTGGGGTTGCCTGAGGCGATCGTGGCGCGGCAACCGTATCCGGGTCCGGGCCTGGCCATCCGCATCATCGGAGCAGTGACGCATGAGAAGGTGCGGGTGCTGCAGCTCGCCGACGCGATCGTCATGGACGAGATCACGTCGGCAGGACTGTACAACGAACTCTGGCAGTCGTTCGCGATTCTGACGGATACGCGAACGGTTGGCGTGCAGGGCGACGCCCGTACCTACGGTTGGGTGTGCGCGATTCGCGCGGTGACCGCAGACGATGCGATGACGGCCGATTGGGCGCGCATCCCGTATGACGTGTTGGGTCAGATCGCGAACCGGATCGTGAATGAGATTCCGCAGATCAATCGCGTCGTCTATGACATCACATCGAAGCCGCCCGGTACGATCGAGTGGGAGTGACGTCTTGTGGTGATCACGATCTGTATGAGCATGTCACTGCGCCACCGATTGCCGGCAGTCTGTGAGGAGCTGGAACGCGTTGGCCACCGCGTGTTGACGCCCGTGGATACGAAGGAGTTTGACTACGAGGGCGCAGACGATCACGAGCGCGCGGAACTCAAGCGCCAGCGCGACCTGATCCGCACACACTACGAAAAGATCAAGGGATCGGACGCCATTCTGGTGCTGAACGAGGACTTGCCAGGCCGACCCAACTACATCGGCGGCAACAGTTTCCTCGAGATGGGCTTCGCGCATATCCATACGATCCCGATCTACCTGATGCAGGACGTGCCGGACTCCAACTATCGCTCAGAGATGCTGGCGATGGACCCGATCGTGATCAACGGCGATCTGAGTCGGATTCCGACTGAGCTTGCGGCGGTCGTCGGATAATCTCGGACCATGCGCATCCTGATCGTGGGCGGTGGCGGTCGCGAGCATGCGTTGGCGTGGAAGTTGGCGCAGTCGCCGGGTTGCGAGGCAATCTTCGCGGCTCCGGGCAATGCGGGAACGGCTGAGCTTGGCGAGAATCTCCCGATCCACGACTCGGACATTGAGGGCATCTGTGCGGTGGCTCAGGAGCGGCGGATTGACCTCGTCGTGGTGGGACCGGAGGCGCCGCTCGCTGCGGGATTGATCGACACGCTGGCCGAGCGCGGGGTTCTCGCATTTGGTCCCTCAAAGGCGGCTGCGCAGATTGAATCGTCGAAGTGGCACGCGAAGTCTGTGATGCAGGCGGCTGGCGTACCGCATGCAGGCGGCGAGGTCTTCGAATCGCCCCGGGCGGCTCACAAGTGGCTGGAGATTCTGGGACCCGACTCATTGCCGGTGTTGAAGGCTGACGGTCTGGCCGCTGGCAAAGGAGTCATCGTTCCTGAACACATTGACGATGCGCATGCGGCCATTGACGAGATGTTCGCCGGCGCATTTGGCTCTGCCGGAGAACGAGTCGTGATCGAGGATCGGCTCAGCGGCAGGGAGGCCTCGGCGATGGCGATCGTATCCGGCGCCGACCTCCTGCCTCTGCCGCTGAGCTGCGACTACAAGCGGATCAGGGACCGTGATCAGGGTCCCAACACCGGCGGGATGGGTGTCTACGCGCCGCCTGGATTCGTCGGCGACGCCTCGGAAGTGTTCTCAACGATTCATCAACCCGTGGTGGAGCAATTGGCATCGCGCAACACCGAGTTTCGCGGTCTGCTGTACGCCGGGTTGATGATCGATGACGGAGCGCTGAACGTCCTTGAGTTCAATGCCAGATTCGGCGATCCGGAGACGCAGACGGTGCTCCCGCTGCTTGACGGCGACCTGTTGCCGGTACTTGAGGCGTCCGCGAGAGGCGAACCACTGCCTCGTGACGCGATCGCACACTCCGGCAAGGCGTCGATCAGCGTGGCGGTCGTGAGTGGCGGTTATCCCGGCGCGTATACCACCGGCAAGCCGATTCACGGTCTGGACGCTGTTGACGATGAGGTGAGTGTGTTCCACGCCGGCACGACGCTCGACTACGCTGGACGCATCGTGACTGCCGGCGGCAGAGTGCTCGCGGTTTCGGCTGTCGCCGATACGCTGGCGGAGGCGCGTGGGATTGCCTACGAGAACGTCCGCCGGATCACCTTCGATGGCTCGTTCTATCGCACCGATATTGGCCAGAGAGAACTGTCATGAAGGAGACGCAAGCATGACCACGACCACTCGAACCGTCAGGCCGAATCTGCAAGCGCACGATGCCGCGCAACGCATTGAGATGTTTGACGGCGTCACCCGACGCACGCTGAACGCGGGCGCGCTCAGCTCGATTCATGAGATTGAGATCGCGGCCGGCAGCGTGGTGCCGATGCACACGCATCCGCACGAACAAATCGGTTACCTGGTCTCAGGCAGGGTCAAGTTTGAACTGGGCGACGAGACGAAAGAGCTGACTGCCGGCGATTCCTGGGTCATTCCGTCGGAAGTCCCGCACGAGGTGACGGCGATCGAAGACTCGGTGGCGTTGGACATCTTCTCTCCTGCGCGCGAGGAGTACATCCCCTAATGATTCCTCGCTATCAACGCGCGGAGATGGCCGCGCTCTGGACGGACGACGCCAAGTGGCGACGTTGGCTTGATGTAGAGATTGCGGTCGTCCTCGCCTGGGCCGATGAAGGCGTGGTGCCTCGCGCGGATGCGCAGTTGATCGCCGCGAACGCGGGATATGACGTTGCCGACATTGATCGCTATCAGGCCGCTGTCCACCACGACACGCTCGCATTCCTGCGATCGGTCGCTGACACGCTGGGAGCGGAGTCTCGCTGGGTGCATCATGGTCTGACGACGTCAGATGTGTGGGACACGGCCTCGGCACTGCAGATTCGTGACGCGGCGCGCATCATTGAGGATGATCTGGAGCGTCTGGAACAGGCGATCACGCGAAGAGCGGTCGAGCATAAGCACACACTCTGCGTCGGTCGCACGCACGGCATCCATGGCGAACCGACCACGTTCGGGTTGAAGTTGGCCAGCTGGGTGGACGAGACGCGGCGTAACCGACGCCGACTCACGGACGCGATCGAGTCGGTGGCGGTCGGCAAGATTTCGGGCACGGTCGGCACGCACGCGACAGTCCCGCCGCACATTGAAGCGCGCGTCTGCCGAGAGCTCGGGCTGGGCGTGGAGGCGATATCGACGCAGGTCGTGCAGCGCGACCGACACGCGCATTTCCTCACTACGCTGGCGCTGATCGCGGCATCGCTGGAGCGCTTCGCGACCGAGATTCGTCACCTGCAACGGACTGAGGTGCGCGAGGTGCGTGAACCGTTCGCGGAGGGTCAGGCCGGGTCGTCGGCGATGCCGCACAAGCGCAACCCGGAGAAGGCGGAACGCGTCTGCGGGTTGGCGCGCACGATTCGCGCCAATGCGCTGACGTCCCTGGAGAATGTGGCGCTCTGGCATGAGCGCGATATCTCGCATACCTCAGCGGAGCGCGTGGCTATCCCTGACGCCTGCTTCGCGCTCGACTACATCACCGACATGCTGGCCTGGATCATTGACGGTCTGGTGGTTGACCGCGAGCGGATGCGCGTTAACCTCGAATCGTCGTTCGGGCTGATCTACAGCCAACGGGTCCTGCTCGCGTTGACTGAGGCAGGCGTCTCACGCGATGAGGCCTACCAACGCGTGCAGCGTTATGCGATGCAAGCCTGGGACGAGGGCGTTCAGTTCCGCGACCTGATCTCGCAGGATGAGCTGATTGCGTCAGCGCTGGATGAGCAGGCGATGGACGATATCTTCGATCCGATGTACTTCACTCGCTTTGTCGACGAGTCCTTTGAGCGTCTCGGACTGTAGCGATTTGAGCGATTTGCAAACACTGGACCAACACTGGGAAGGTTGACACGATGAGCGTGATGATGGAGTCCCACCTGGACCTGCCCCGGCACTCGGGCAAGGTGCGGGACATCTATGACCTGGGCGACCGGTTGTTGCTCGTTGCGACTGACCGCGTGTCGGCGTTTGACGTAGTATTGCCGAATGGCATTCCCGACAAGGGCTGCGTGCTGACGCAGATGTCGGCCTACTGGTTCGACGCGACGCAGACGGTCGTGCCGAATCATATGATTCGCGTGATCGATTCCACGCACAACCCTGATATTCCGGTGGAGCTGGGACCGGAGTACATCGGTCGCTCGATGCTGGTGAAGAAGGCGCAACCGGTCAAGCTTGAGGCGATCGTGCGCGGTTATCTGGCGGGATCGGGTTGGGCTGAGTACCAACGCAGCAGGACGGTCTGCGGGATCCCGCTGCCGTCGGGATTGACCGAGTCGGAGCCGCTGCCGAATCCGATCTTCACTCCCTCCACCAAAGGAGAGATCGGCGAGCACGACGAGAACATTACCTACGAGCAGGCGGTCAGGATCGTTGGCGAGGATGTGGCCAACACGGTCAAGGTGCGCTCAATGGCGCTGTACACGTTTGGACTGTCGCGAGCGCACGAGGCCGGGTTCTTCCTCGCCGATACGAAGTTCGAGTTCGGCGTGACGCAGAATGAGCAGGGTGAGGCGGAGGTCATCCTGATTGACGAAGCATTGACGCCTGACTCGTCACGGTTCTGGGACGCCGCGATCTACAAGCCGGGGCGTTCGCAACCGTCTTATGACAAGCAACCACTGCGCGATTGGCTCTCGTCAACGGGCTGGGACAAGGAGCCGCCTGGTCCAGAGCTGCCCGATGAGGTGATCGCCGATATCCGCGAGCGATACACGACCGCGTTCCAGCGTGTGACCGGTCGTGAGCTGATTACCGCGGGTTGACGGCCATGCGCTACAAGGCAGAGATTCACGTCACGCTGAAACGCACGGTGAACGATCCGCAAGGCCTGACCATCCGAGGCGGGTTGCACTCAATGGGTTACGAAGGCGTCGAGACGGTCCGAGCGGGCAAGTTCATCGAGGTCTGGCTGGAGGCTGAGTCAAGCGACGATGCGTCGCGGCTGGCGGACGAGATGTCGGATCAGTTGCTGGCCAATCCGGTCATTGAGGACTACTCCGTGGCCATCGACTTGGTCCCCTCACCTGCTGGGAGAGGGAGTTGACTCCACAGACCCCGTTCCGGTCCTCTCTCCCTCTGGGAGAGGGTTAGGGTGAGGGCCGCCCGCGTCCACAACAGCTAGCTACCCGCTCAGCGTGCCCTTGGTGCTGGGCGCACCCGACTCGTCCACGATCCGCGCGGCGTCGCGCAGACAGCGGGCGAGCGCTTTGAAGGTCGCCTCAAGGATGTGATGTTCGTTCTCGCCGGCGAGCTGTCTGACGTGCAGGGCAAGTCGGCCCTCAAAGGCAATCGTCTCGAGGATGTGCCGCGCCATTGAGGACGGTAGATCGCCGATCATGGGCGCTGGGAAATCGAGGTTGATGACCGCGTACGGCCGGCCGCTGAGATCCAGAGCGACCTGGATCAGGGCCTCGTCAAGCGGCGTCGTACGATCGGCGAATCGCGCGATGCCGCGTCGCTCGCCCAGGGCTTCGTTGAGCGCCCGACCGAGCGCGATCGCCACATCCTCTGTGGTGTGGTGAGCATCAACGTGCAGGTCGCCGCTGGCCTCGACGGTAAGGTCGAAGCCGCCGTGACGCGCCAACTGGTGCAGCATGTGGTCCAACATGCCGACTCCCGTAGAGATTGCAGCCTGGCCCGAGCCGTCCAGATTGAGATCGATGCGGATCGACGTTTCGCCGGTCTCGCGGATGATAGTGGCGTTGCGCATGTCTACACGTTGGCGCAGTTGGGCTGCGTTGTCCAGTGACGCGGACACTGAAGCGACATTATTGCGGTCGCTCGGTCGTGCGTTCCTCGATGGCGTACAGCTCAGCCATGCCGGCCATGTCCTGGACTTCGCGGTAGAGAGTCATCAAGTCGTCCACCGCGCGGCCTGAGCCGCCGCTGTCAGCGATGCTGCGGTAGGCGTCGCGCATCGCGCCGTAGGCGGCGACCTGACCAGTGAAGGGATCGATCAAGAGGTTGAATCCGTGCGCCGCGAGTTCGTCGGGGTTGAGTCGGTCGGCGGGCGCCATCATCGAGAGCGGTCGACCGAGCACGCGGCCCGCCTCGGCGATCTGCTCGCCTGATATCGGGAAGAGCATCAGCACATCCGCGCCGGCGTCGCGGTAGGCGGCTGCCCGCTCCAATGCGCGTTCAAAGGACTCATTTCGCACTGCACCGGTGCGAGCGATGATGAGGAAGTCATCGTCGCGTCGCGCAGCGACTGCTTCGCGCACTTTGTCGACCATCATCTCAAGCGGAGCAAGGTGTTCGACGCCCTTGTGATGATGTGCGCGCTTGGGCGCGACCTGATCCTCGATTTCGATGGCAGCGCCGCCGGCCGCTTCGATCTCGCGGACGGCGCGCGTGGTGTGCAGAGCGTCGCCGAAACCGACGCCGCCGTCAACGATCAACGGCACGTCGGAGCGGGCCGTGATCTGTCGAGTCAGCGCGGCCACCTCAGTAATGGTCAAGAGCGCCTCGGAGACCGAGAGTTGGAAGCCGAATCCGCCTCCTGAGAGATAGGCGGCGCCGAAACCGAGCGACTCCACGAGTCGAGCCGATAGCGGATCCAGCGCGACGGGTGCAAGGACCGGTTGCCCGGAACGGACGAGGCCGGCGAATTGTTGTCGGTTGGTCATGGCGGAGCCCTTCATGATTGGAGGAGTGCGTTGAAGATACCGGGACTCGGATACCCTGTTGAAATGACTAAGTTGACAGAAGCACAAGGGCCTGATGCGGCGAGTCCTCGCTATGTGGTGTCCGCCAACGAGTTCTTGGGACAGGACTCAGTCCAGACTGCGCACAGATCGTCTGCGGGGACGCCTTAGAAGTGCTACCGCACGTGCCCAATGACTCGGTCGACCTGATTCATACCAGCCCCCGTACAACATCGAAAAACCGTATGCCTCTCGGGTCACTGATAACGCGCCGATCTCGGAGTATCTGGAGTTTCTTTCCTCTGTGATTACCGAGATGAAGCGGGTAGTTCGACCAGGCGGATCGATCTTTTGGCAGACCGGATACACCCAAGGTGATGAGTCGGGGCCCGAGATCGTTCCGATCGATCACTTGAGCCATGACCTGTTTCGCTGCGATCCGCATCCGTTCCAGTTGTGGGATCGTATCATCTGGCGCTACTGGGGCGGACACGCGTTCACCAAGAAATTCACGAATAAACACGAAACAATCATGTGGTATGTGAAGCCCGGGGCTGAACCGCAGTTTCTCGTTGACGATGTACGCGAACGTGCCAAGAGCTACGACAAGCGCAACAATTTCTGGGGGCGGAATCCGGGCAATGTATGGGAGGTTGACCGGGTCGCCTTCGGCAGCACTGGTCAGACATCGCACCTCGCAGTGTTTCCCGAAGAGGTTACGGAGCGGATCGTGCCAGCGTGTTCATCGCCTGGTGATTTGGTCCTCGATCCCTTTGCAGGAAGCGGCACAGTTCCACGGGTCGCTCGGAGTCTTGGCCGCAGATGGCTTGGTATCGAAGTCTCTCCGACTTATGTCCAAGAGTCCTCGCTTCGAATAGGACGACAGCAACCGTGCGAAGCGGACGCGCTCGCGTCGGAACTTCTGCTTGGACTGGCGCTGAGCTCTGGAGGTCGCTCGACCTCTCTGGAGGAAGCGGCCAATCTCCTGGCACGGTGGATCGATCAAGTAGATCGAAGAGCGAGCCGCATTGAATTTGAGAAGGATGTCGAGTCTGTTTTCGCAAACAACAACGGCCGTGCACGAGAAAAAGCCGACACTTGGAAGAAGTACGATGACCAATTGGGCACTCAGAAGTTGGCGGTAAGCGATCCAGTAGCGGTTGCGGACTCGCTTCTGTGCCGACGGTACAAACTGAGGCGCCACTTTAATGGTGTGAGGCGATATCGATCCGTCCTGGACGCGATGGACGTAATAGCTAATTCTCTCGCGAGCGAATCACAATGTTCATACGTACTCCGTATATTGGGCCAGGAACCATCCACCTACGCTCTGACAGGAAACCTGGTGAGCGCCGCGTTGGCGGGAACACGAGGGGAGAATAACGTTGACGCTCCAATTGATCACCAAGGGAGGCTACTTTGAGCGACTGGACTCGTCCGGACATAGACGCTTTGCGGCAAGTGATTCGCTCATCCCGAGGGAAACTGCTTCTCTGCAGCCCCTTCGTTCGCCGCGACGTGCTGGAAACTGTGCAAGAGTCTCTCCCTGTGGCGGTTGATGAGATGGAGATCTGGACGAAACTCGATTTTCGAGACTGGCTTGTCGGTGCTTCAGAGCCTGATGCCATCCTGGACCTCGTGGATGACTCTATAAGTCGCGGACGAGCAGTAAGTGTTTTTCAGGGAAACAGGCTGCACGCGAAAGTCGTTATTTCAAACGGCCCAACGGCACTGGCTGGCTCGGCGAACCTCACGATGGGTGGCTACCTAAGGAATCAAGAGTTGATACGGCGAGTTGACGGCAAGGAGACTGACCTGCTCCGAGGCATAGTCAATGGCATTCAGCGATTTCTCCAGGAATATCCAGAACATCAGGCATATGTCGCGACCCTCGATGACAATGAGTGGTTCGACGTGCGTGGTTCCCACCTTCTGGAAGACTGGAAAGAGTTTCTTAGGAGATTTGAGAATGAGGCCGATGATCATCACCAATACTCGATAAGAACCTTGAGAGGATACCTGCCAGTGCCTGTCGGCGGACGTCTCAGCGGCGGCGGTGGTGGCGAAAACCAGCTCAAGCGGGTGTGGCCGTTCGTCGGGAGAATCAGGCGTGACTATCAAACGCCATGACGACTCGTAGTCACTCGTCGAGCGAGACGATGCCGTCACGCGCGAGCTGCTCGATCTGGACTGGCGTTCGCCCGATGAGCTGCAATGCTTCCCGCGTATGCTCGCCGATTGCGGATGCGCCGCGCGTGAGTTGCACCGGTGTGCGCGAGAGATGCACCGGCGAGCCCGAGACGCGCAGCGTCTTCTGCGACTTGGCGACCGGGAGCTCCGCGATCATGCCTCGCGCAGCGATGTGGGGATCGTCCACGATCTGCGGCACGGTGTTCATCGGGGCAGCGATACAGACGCCGTCCAACTCTCGCTCCCATGCCGCGGTGCTGCGATGCCGGAATGCCTCGAACAGGATCGGCTCGAGCTCGGCGTGGTGCTGGGTGCGGTCTGGATTGGTCTGGAAACGTGGGTCGTCCAATAGATCGTCACGTCCGATCTTGACGCAGAAGAGTTGCCAATCCTTGACGCCGGCGATAACCATCCAACCGTCTGCGGTCGGCAGCGCCTGGAACGGCGTGACCAATGGATGCCGCGTGCCGATCGGGCCCGGGGTCTCGTCAGTATTGGCGGCGCGCACGACGGCGTTCTCCAACAGTGCGACCTGCGCATCAAGCATGGCGACATCAACGTGCTGACCGAGTCCGGAGCTCTGGCGCTCGTGCAATGCGGCCAGGACGCCGATCGCGGTGTACATTCCGCCGGCCATGTCGCCGATGCTGTAGCCAGGACGCGCGGGCGGACCGTCGGGATGGCCGGTGATGCTCATCACGCCGCCCATGCCTTGCACGATCACGTCGACGGCCGGTCTGTGCTGGTACGGACCGCTGTGCCCGAAGCCGGAGGTGGAGGCATAGATCAGTCCTGGATTGACGGCTGAGAGGTCGTGGTAGCCGAGTCCGAGCCGTGCCATCGCGCCGGGTCGAAAGTTTTCGGTCAACACGTCAATGCTGCCGCTGGCGGGATCGATCAGATCCTTGACGATCTGCACAGACTCAGGACGTTTCAGATCCAGCGTGAGGGATTTCTTGCCTCGGTTGACGCTGAAGAAGTAGGTTGAGATGCCGTGTACGTAGGGTCCAGCCCCGCGATGCTCTTCGTTCGTGCCGACGTGTTCGACCTTGAATACGTCGGCGCCCAGATCGGAGAGGATCATCGATCCATACGGACCGGCCAGGGCCCAGGTGAAGTCCAGGATGCGCAAACCATCGAGCGGACCGGGCACGGGACTAATCCAAATCGAGTCCCGGCGTGCCGGGTTCGAGTTGTACGCCGAGCGTGTTGAGCGCCATCGAGACGAGGTTGTATTGCCCTGCGGCAAAGACGACGTCCATCAGCTGCTTGGTCTCGTAGGTCTCGGCCAACTGATTCCATGTCTGGTCGCTGATGAAGGCGTCGGCGTGCAGCTCATCCGTGGCGCGCAATAGCGCGGCTTCGTGCGATGTCCAACCCTCGTGATCGGGGCCTTGCTTGACTCGTTCGACTTCCTCCAACGTGAGACCTGCTTCCTGTCCCATGCGTCGGTGCTGACCGAACTCGTAACCGGAGCGGCAGTTCCAACCCATTCTGAGGATGACGAGTTCGCGCTCGCGCGGCGGCAGCGTCGAGTCGCGGAGCACATGGCTGGCGAAGCGTCCCCAGGCCTGGGAGAGCGTCGGATAGTGCGCCAGGGTGCGCGTGATGTTCAGAACGCGCCCGCGAGACTCGGCTCGCTCCAGCTGCTCCTTCGATTCCCCCTCTGCGGTCTCGACGGTGAGCGCGGGTAATCGCGGTTCGGACAAACGCATTTCGTTCTCCACTCTCCAGCGGCAAGCAGGTCTCGCGGCGGGCACGTCTCATGGCAGGCTAATGCGTCAGACGACCTCGCGGATACGATCGATCAGCAGCTCAAGCTGATCAGCTCGCGGCATTGAGATTCGCAGGTACTGCGCCAGTGTCGGATCGCTGTATGTGCGAGTGAAGACGCCGACCGAGGTGAGGCGGTCATGCAACGCTCGGCCGTTGCCCAGCGATTCATGGACCTGAGTCAGGATGAAGTTCGCCTGCGAGGGCAGCGGTGTCAGGCCGTTGATGTCTTGCAGCGCTTGCAAGAGCTGGTCGCGAGTCTCCCGGATGGCGTCAATCTGCTGCGCGATCTCGTCCGCTGCGTCGATTGCGGCCAGACCGGCCACTTCGGCGGCGTGATTGATGTTGTATGGCTGCTTCAACTTCATCAGATCGGATACGAGCTGCGGATGCGCCAGCGCGTAGCCGAGTCGCAGACCTGCGATACCAGCCCACTTGCTGAAGGTGCGCATGATGATCAAGTTGGGATGCTGAGGCAGCATCTTCGCGGCGGACGCTTCCAGTCCGGCAAATTCGATGTAGGCCTCGTCCAGCATCACGACGATGTCGTGATGCAGCAGGTCGCTCAGCAAGGCCGTCGACACCAGGTCGGCGCTGGGATTATTGGGAGAGGTCAGGACGATCACGCTGCCCGTCGGCGCAACGCCGGCTGCCTCGATCAGCTGAGGTTGATCAATCAGGAACAGATCATCGCGCGGGAGATCAGTCCGTTGCAGCTCATTGATGTCCGCGAGGAATGGGTACATGCCGAAGGATGGCGGGCAGTTGATGACGGCGCCGCCGGGCTTGAGCAGGGCGCGGAACACGAGGTCAAGCAGCTCATCAGCGCCGGCCCCGGCGATGATCATGGACGAATCCAGGCCGGTGTAGTCCGCCAATGCGGTTCGCAATGCGCGCTGATCCGGGTCTGGGTAGATCGAGCCGAACTGCGGATCGTCTAATGCGGCGGCGAGCGCCGCACGGATGCGCGGATGCATGCCGTAGGGATTCTCGTTCGCATCGAGCTTGAGGCACGCTTCGGGTCGCAGTCCGGCGCGGCGAGCGCGCTCTGCCAAAGGCACGACCGGCGCGTAGCCTGGCAGCTGCGCAAAGTGCGGTCTCACGGTTGGGGGTCGGGAGCTCATCGATCGAGTCGACGCCATTCAAGCGAGCGCGCGTGCGCGTCCAACTGCTCGGCGTGAGCGATCAGCTCGGCGTCGCCCGCAATCTGATCGAGCAGCTCGTCGGTGACATTGACCAGCGTGGTGATTTTCAGGAACTCGCCTACATGGAGCGGCGAGGCGAAACGCGCCGATCCGCCGGTCGGCATCACGTGCGAGGGCCCGGCAACGTAATCGCCCAGCGCCTCAGGTGATGACTCGCCGACGAAGAGTCCGCCCGCGTTGCGGACGTCCGCGATGTGTTGGTGGGCGTCTCGCAGGACGAGCGCGAGGTGTTCGGGCGCATACTCGTTGGCGAGCGCGAGCGCATCCTTGAGGTCGGGCACGTAGGACAGCCCGCCGCGGTTGCGGACAGCGCTCAGGGCGATGTCTTGTCGGGGCAAGTCCGCTGCCTGGCGCAATAGCTGCTCGGCGACCGCCTCCGCCAACGCCTCATCAGTGGCGATCAGAATGGGAGCGGCAAAGTGGTCGTGTTCGGCCTGCGCGAGGAGGTCGGCGGCGACGAGGTCGGGTTTGGCGCTGCTGTCAGCCACGATCAGCGTCTCGGTCGGTCCATAGATGGCGTCGATGCCAACGACGCCGTAGAGCCGACGCTTGGCTGCGGTGACGAAGCGATTGCCCGGTCCGAAAATCTTGTCGACGGCGGCGATCGACTCGGTGCCATAAGCCAGCGCGGCGATCGCCTGCGCGCCACCGACCTTGTAGACCGTTTTGACGCCGGCGATCTCCGCCGCGACAAGTTTGAGCGGATGGATCTGCGCCGAACCGTTCTCGGCAAGCACCGCTGGCGACGCGATCACGACATCGGGCACGCCGGCGACCTGCGCGGGAATTGCGGTGTGCAGGACGGATGAGGGGTAGACGGCCGCCGTGCCAGGCACGTAGAGGCCGACGCGCGCCAACGGTCGCACGATTTGCCCGAGACCGTCGCGCTCAAACGACCGTGCGGCGTGCTCGAGTTGGAGCTCGTGGTAACGGCGGACGCGATCGGCGGCGTGTTGCAAGGCGGCAATCAGGTTGCTTGGCGTGGAATGTCGCGCCTGCTGGAACTCGGCTTCGCTCACGACCAGGGATTCAGGCGCCGCTCCGTCGATCGCGCGCGCGATCTCTCGGACAGCTGAATCGCCACCGAGTCGCACGCGTTCGATTATGCGTCGAACTGCTTCTTCGAAGTCTGGTTCGTCGTCAAACAGTCGGCTCAGTAGCTGGCGTTCTGCGTCGCTCAGGGCATCGTCGTCTGGGCGACGCCGCGCGAGGAGGCGCTCACGCGCTGCTTTCGCGCCGCGCCAGATTGGTATCGCCGATTCAGCGTTGCGAGCCATCAGGCGGCGCCGAGCCAATCACGCAGCACAGCCGCGGTGCGTTCGCAGGTCGATTCGAAGAAGCCGTTGAGTGTGTGTTGATCGACGTGCGACATGGCGTCGTCGAGCAACTGCGGGATCGATTCCATGAATGCCATCAGGCCTGATTCGCCCTCGATCCCGGCGCTCTGGAGATGCCGCGAGGCGATGAACGAGAAGCGCTCCCAATCGGGCGGATGCTCGGTCATCGCCGCGGTCGTGTCTCGCCACTGCGTGAGCAACTGGCGATCCACGAACCCGGCGTCGATCTCCACGGCTGATCCAAACAGCGAGCGACGGATTTCACGCATCTGCGTTGGCGATTCACGCTCTCGGCGATCCATCTCGTACTGGAGCACACGATCAAGCAGGTTGGCGTGCGAGTTGCCGCCCAGAATCGAGCGTCGGCCGAAGTAGGGACGATAGATCTGGACGACGTACTCCTGATCCATGATCACATGGGTGAGGTAGCCGGCGACCCAGGCGCGCGTTTCGGGCGAGAGCTTGCCCGCGTCGCGGAAGCTGTGGTGGGCGCTGAAGAAGTTCTCGACGCAGTCCTGATGACCGTCGTCATAGATGTTGAAGAAGTGGGTGCGCTCGCGGTCCCACCGTGTCAGCACGCGAATGTCTGGCGTGGTCGCGCCGAGCAGGTACTCACCGTTGCTGCGATCCAGCGCGATGGCGTCGCTGCTGAGCGTGTCGCCGGCGCGCATGGCGGCAATCATGTGGGTAACGAGTGGGGGCATAGGCGGATTCTATCGCGCTTGCATATGCTGGCAGTATGAGATGGTTCGCTGTACTGCTACTTGCCATGGGTCTGGTCTCTGCCGGGCTGAGCGCTTGCGGCTCGCCGCACGAGCCCGGCGCGATCCACGTCTCCAGGTTGGCGGACGATATCGGCCCGGTCTCGGCCAACTTTATTGATCGCGCGCTGGATCGCGCCGAGGACCAGGACGGCATCATGTGGGTGCTGGAGTTGGACACGCCCGGCGGGCTGATCAGCTCGACTGACGATATCGTCCAGCGGATGTTGGCGGCGGAAATTCCTGTTGTGGTCTTCGTCAGCCCGGCGGGCGGACGAGCGGCCTCGGCCGGCACCTTCATCACGATGGCGGCGCACATCGCCGCGATGGCGCCGAACACCCAGATTGGCGCGGCGCATCCGGTGGCCGGCGGAGGCGATGATATCGATGGCGATCTGCGCGAGAAAGTGACGAATGACGCGGCGGCGGACATCCGCGGCATCGCGCGACACCGCAACCGCAACGCGGAATGGGCTGAGCAGGCCGTACGCGACTCCGTTTCGATCACGGGCGACGAGGCGGTCAAGCTGAATGTGGTTGATCTCGTCGCGTACAACCTGCAGGACTTGATTGACCAGATCGACGGTCGCGTGATCAAGCTGAACCCCGACGGTGAGAACGTCATCCTCGATCTGAGCGAAGCGCCGATCGTGGAGACAAACTACAACTTGCCGGAGTCGATTCTCGATGTGATCGCCAATCCCAACGTCGCGTTCATCCTGACGTCGATCGGCAGTCTGCTGCTGCTGGTCGAGGCGTTCTCGCCTGGTCTCGTGGGGCCTGGCGTGTTCGGCGTGATCATGCTCATTTTCGGTTTCTTCGCGCTGGGTCCGCTGGATACCAACCCTGCGGGAATCGCGCTGATCGTGCTGGCGTTGATCTTGCTGATCGCTGAGGTCTTTGTGGCCGGCTTTGGATTCCTCGGCATTGGCGGCATTGTTGCGCTTGTGCTTGGCGGGCTGCTGTTGATCGGCGATGCCTCGGTTGACGCGCAACAGGTCTCGCTTTGGGCGCTGGTCCTTGGGGCCGGGCTGGTCGGAGTCGTGGTCTTCGGACTCGGGGCACTGGTCACAATCGACCGGCGGCGTCCGAAATGGAGTTTCACTGCGTCGCCGGGCATTGTCGGCAGTCAAGGTGTGGCGCACAACACGCTCGCGCCAGGCGGTACGGTCGTCGTTGGCTCAGAACTCTGGTCGGCGCGGTCATCAAGTGGATCCGAGATCGAGGAAGGCGAATCTGTTCATGTCGTGGGCATGGAAGGTCTGACGGCGATCGTTGAACCGATGCAGGCATCAGAGCCTGACTGAGCAGGGAACAACGGATTCGCGTCCCGAGGTGGTGACGCGGTTCTCAAGCCGATATCGAAGCGCGTTAGTAGGCGTGGATGGCGCGTTTGGCGTTACGTGGTCGCTGCGGAATCCGCGCGGCGCGACCAGTCCGATCGCGCAGGTAGTAGAGGCGCGAGCGTCGGACTCGTCCGCGACGGGTGACCTCGACCTTTTCCACGCGCGGTGAGTGGTAGAGGAAGGTGCGCTCAACGCCGACTCCCTTGGTGACGCGACGCACGGTGAAGTTGGACGATGAGCCCTGCTTCTTACGCCGAATCACGACGCCCTCAAACACCTGCGTCCGTTCGCGCTCGCCCTCGACGATCAGCGCGTGGACGCGGACCGTGTCGCCGGGCTGGAAATCCTCGATACCGGGGTTGCGCTGCAAGGTCAGGAGATCGCTGCGGTCCATGATCAGCTCCGGATTCGAAGATGGCGAGCAACAGTGGTCGCCTCCATCTTATGCCTCAGAACAGGTTCGATTCCAGTCTGGAATCATTCATTGACTGATCCGTTCCGACACGGCTGGTAGCGTTCAATACACTTCAGTGGGAGACCAGTCGTGAAAGACCAGCGATACCAGATCGGTTGCTACGAGATCAGCAGTCGGACACCAGATCGGGGCGGCGCGCCTGAGTGCGTTCCTGTTGTTGGGCGCGTCTCCACGCTGCCACCGCGCCGTGATCGCCGCTGAGCAGCACGTCAGGCACGCGCCAACCTCGAAACTCGGCTGGACGAGTGTATTGCGGATACTCCAGTAGACCGTTGACGAAGGATTCCTCGTTGGTCGACTCAGCCGACCCCAGGACGCCAGGTATCAAGCGCACGACGGCGTCGATCAGCACGACGGCGGCGGGCTCGCCGCCCGAGAGCACGTAGTCGCCGATTGATACTTCATCGTCAACCAGGTGCTTTCGCACGCGCTCGTCAACGCCTTCATAGCGTCCGCAGATGAGGATCAGACGCTCGTCGCGGGAAAGTTCAGAGACGAGCGCCTGATCGAGCCGCTGTCCCTGTGGTGTGAGCAGCACGACACGGCCAGGTTTGCCCTGTAGCTGTAGCGCCTCAACCGCGCGAAACAGCGGTTCCGGCTTCATCAGCATGCCGGCGCCGCCGCCGTAGGGATAATCGTCCACGGTGCGGCGACGATCATCGGTATGGTCACGCAGATCGCAGACCTGCAGGTCGACGGCGCCGCGCTCGCGGGCGCGTTTGATGATGCTGTACTCAAACGCGCCGCTGAGCAACGGCGGAAAGATCGTGACGATGTCGATCCTCACGCCGCCTCAGTCGCGCTTGAACGCGGAGCCGAAGTCCCAGCGAGAGTTGCCGTGGTCGCTGCCATTGCCGGCGCCGCTTGCTGAGCTCTGGTGACGCAGGAAGGCCGGAGTGGCCAGCTCTTCGTTACGTACTTCGACCTGGTCGAAGGACAGACTCTGCAAGATTTCGTCTCGCGTGGGACGTTGCGGCTCTGGCGCGGGGAAGTGGCCGGTGTTGGCGTGAGACGCGTTCGAAGCGCGCGATTGCTGGTGGTGTTGCTGGGGATGATGCTCAGCGCCCGGCTCAACGAAACCGGTGGCGACCAACGTCATTTGCAGATCGCCATCCATGTCCTTGTCGATCACGGTGCCCATGATGATCTCGGCGTTGGGGTGCACCTTCTCGCGCACGAAGTCTGCGACCTGCTGCAACTCGAGCATGCCGAGATCGCCGGCCGACGTGACGTTGTAGAGCACGCGTGTGGCGCCGTGAATGCTGTGTTCGAGCAGCGGCGACTGAATCGCCTCTTCCACAGCCTCGATCGCGCGGCTGTCGCCAGTGCCGCGTCCCAGCGCCATCAGGGCGTGACCGCCGCCGCCCATCACCTTCTTGACGTCGTTGAAGTCCAGGTTGATCTCGCCCGGCACGGTCAGCACATCCGAGATGCCCTTCACGGCCTGGCGCAGGACGTCGTCGGCGCGTTGGAAGGCCTGCGTGACCGTGAGGCTGCGGTCGTTCTTGTCAATCAGGCGCTGATTCGGGATCACGATGACGGTGTCGGCGACTTCGTTCAGTCGCTCGATGCCCGCCTGGGCCGCGTTGGAGCGCGGGACGCCTTCGAATTCGAACGGTCGCGTCACTACGGCGATGGTGAGCGCGCCGGCCTGTCTGGCGAGATCGGCGACGATGGGCGCCGCGCCGGTTCCCGTGCCGCCGCCCATACCGGCCGTAATGAAGGCCATGTCAATGTCGGCGAAGATGGTGCGGATTTCGTCGCGGCTGTTCTCTGCCGCGTAGGCGCCGCGATCAGGATCGCCGCCGACGCCGAGTCCGCCCGACTCAGCATCCGCGATCCGGATCACAGATTCCGCTTTGGTATCGGTGAGCTGCTGGTTGTCGGTGTTGATGGCGACAAACTCAACGCCTTTGATCTTGTCGTCGATCATGCGGTTGATGGCGTTGCAGCCTCCTCCGCCGACACCGACGACGGTGATCGGGGGAATCCCTTCGTCTCGGTTGCTGCGGTTGTTGCGCGACATGTGGGTTCCTCTCTGTCTGCCGAAGCAGTGGGCTGTGGGCGGATGGTCACGCGCCGATCGCGCGACCTGCCGCCGAGTGGACTATTGACTCGTGCTGAACGCTCGCGCGAAGTTGGACACGCCTGAGGCGAGTGAGGAGAAGACCGATCCGCCGCCACTCGCGCGACTCCGCCATCCACCGCCGGAGTTCGACTCGACGGTGTTGCTGGATTCGAGCATCCAGTCAAGCATCCCGACGACGCTGAGCGCGTCAGGGTGGCGGAGCTTGTCCGTCAAGCCATAGAGGTCGCCGACCTGCGCGATGCGCGCCGGCGTGTTCAAGGCCTTGCTGAACAGGACATCCACGTCTGGCAGGATCGCTCCGCCACCGGTGAGCACGATTCCACCGGCGAGCGCCTGTTGCAGCTGATGCTCCGTCACCTGGTTGCGAATCATCGAGATCACTTCGATCAGGCGCGCCTGAATGATCTCGGAGACGTAGAAGGGAGTCACGCTCCCGACGCTGTCGGAGGCTGGCGAGAATCCGCGCAGGTCGATCTGCGCGGCGTCGTGCGGCACGAGTTGCGGAATCGCGTAGCCGTGAGCTCGCTTGATGACTTCGGCCTCTTCGGCTGTGCAGTGCAGGCCGACCGACAGATCGCGCGTGATGTGCCCGCCGCCGACCGGCAGGCATGAGGTGTGCGAGATGGCGCCGTCTTCGTAGGCCGTCAGCGTGGTGGTCCCGGCGCCGAGCCCGACGACGAGGGCTCCATACTCTTTCTCGTTGCCTCGCACGGCCCGTTCTCCCGCGACGACCGGCTTGGCGGCAATCAGTTCGATGTCAACGCCCGCGATCTGCAAGCAGTGAGCCGCGTTCTGAATCGCGCTCAGCGAGGCGGTCACGAGATGCATGGAGACATCGAGTCGCTGCGCGTGTTGGCCGCGCGGATCGAATGATCGGCGCTCGGAGTCAACGACGTAGTAACGCGGTATCGCGTGCAGCAGCGTGTCGGCCGGGTTGATCGTCACGACGCGGCCAGAATCGATCGCGCGGATCAGGTCGGCGTCGCGAATCGGATCGCCTGAGGATGGCATCGCAACGGCGCCTCGGTTGTTCATGCTCTGTAGGTGCGCGCCTGCGATGGCGAGTCCAACCGAGAGGATCTCGCGTCCGGCCGAGGCTTCCGCCTGGTCAAGCGCCTGACGGATGGCTTCCGCGGCACGTGCGACATGGCTGATCTGCCCATGCTCGACGCCGGCCGACGGAGCCTGGCCCAGTCCGAGGATGTGCAGATTGCCGTAGTCGTGCCGCTCGCCGATCGCGACCGTAGTCACGGAAGATCCGAGATCAAGCGCGACCATTGCATGTGTGGAATTGGGCATGATGAATCCAGGTTCAGCGAACGCTGCTCACTATTCGAGGCTGTCGTTGGTGGATGTGACCTGACCGCGAATCGCGCGGCCAACGTTGATACCGATATCGACGCGGGGACGAAGCCCGAATCGCAGGTCGGCGAACAGTAATGGCTCGCCTCGCCGTTGCGCTTCGTGCTCCAGTTCGTCCCAGACCGCGTACTTGAAGTCGAGTCCTTCGCCATCGCCGAAGACGATTCGGCCATGATCGGTGACCACGACGAGTCCGTCGGCCAAGGTCCATTCGTAAGCCGCCACGCTCGGCAGCGAGAGCGGCGCGCCGCGTTGGTCGAGCGCCGCGACGAGTTCGACCGCGGTCGTGTCGACGCGCTCGCCCGGCCGGATCGCCGGTAGCGCGGATGTCTGTTTCACGAGCGGGCCTGTGCCCGCTGGCGCGATCCCTTCGAGGACCACGCCTTCGGCGTCGATTGACCACACGATTCCGTTGGCCAGCCACCGTCCCCACGGTTCTCTCTCCATTATGACAACTTCAACGCTGTTTGGCCAATTGCGGCTGATTGACGCCGTTTCCACCATCGTCAGCGACTCGACCTGCTGTTGGGCGGCATCGAGATCAATCATCAGCATGCTGTTGCCCTTCAGTCCGGTCAGCTGCGCGACCGAGGCTGGTGAGACCACGCTGGTACCTGAAACGCTGATTTCCTGCACCTTGAGCAGGGATGAGTTGATCAGGGCCACGCCTACTCCGAACAGGGTCAGAGCGCTCACGAGCAGCGTGAGCACGAAGAAGGACCAGCTGGGCCGGAAGGCGGTGAGTCCGTGAGTCGGCTGCACAGGCTGTGTTGGCTGCTGAGTCATGCCAGCGCCTCCAACATCCGAGCCTGTCGCTGCTGTCGCTCAATGCCAAGCTCGACCAGGCGATTGATGAGCGCTGAAAACGGAATGCCCTCCGACTCAAACAGCAAGGGATACATTGACGCGGACGTGAAGCCGGGAATCGTATTGAGCTCGCCCAGCCAGACCTGGCCATCGGCGCCGACAAGGAAGTCGGCTCGCAGCATGCCTTCGGCGCCGATTGTGTGATAGGCGCGCAGCGAAGTCTCCCGCAGGTGAGCGTCGATCTCCGCGTCGAGTGTGGTCGGCGCGATCAGCTCAGTGTTCGGATCCTCATACTTGGCGGCATAGTCATAGAAGCCGCGCGAGGTTCGAATCTCACCTGGCGGCGAGGCGATCGGCGGTTGACCGTTCAACGATCCCAGCACGCCGCATTCGATCTCGCGCGGGGACGGCATGGCCTGTTCGATCAGGATGTCGCGGTCGCACGCAAAGGCCGCTTGCAATGCCGCCGGAGCATCCTCGCGCGACAGCACCTGGCTGATGCCGATGCTGGAACCGCCGCGTGAGGGTTTGACGAAGTAGGGATAACCGAACTCGGCCGCTGCTCGCATGACGTGGTCGGGATCAGAATGCCAATCATCGCAGCTGAACGCAATCCATGGCGCGACCGCGATGCCGGCCGAACTCAGGAGCCGCTTGCAGCGATCCTTGTCCATCGCGATCGCAGAGGCGGCCACACCCGGTCCGACATAGGGGAGCCGCAAAGATTCGAGCAAACCCTGCAACACGCCGTCCTCGCCGCTGGCGCCGTGAATGAGCGGAAAGACGGCGTCGCAAGAGCTCAGCGATGCGATCGTCTCGGGCGGGATCGTTGGCGAATCGGTCGACAAGCGCGGGACGAGTTCAGGCGCGCCGCACTCGAACTCGCGCAGCGCTTGCTCGGAAGCGGCTGCCGAGAGCCATTGTCCGTATCGACTGACGGCGAATGGCTGGATGCGCCAGCGCTCGGAATCAGCGGCAGCGATGACGGCGCGGGCGGAGCGAATCGAGATGGTGTGCTCAACGGAGCCGCCGCCGAACACAACCGCCAATCTTTGGGGTTTAGCCGTCATCGCGCGCCTCGCTCCCGACCAACGCGATTTCGGGCACAAGTTGCAGACCGAACTGACTGTTGACCGCCTCCTGGATCTCAGCGATCAGCTGGAGGAAGTCTGCGGCGCGGGCGCGTCGGACATCGGTGTTAAGGAGGTAGTTGGCATGCAATTCCGAGACTTGCGCGGCGCCAACGCGTCTTCCCTTCAGTCCCGCCAAGTCGATGAGCTGTCCCGCAGTGTGTTCGTCGCAGGCTGGGTTGCGGAAGGTGGAGCCGAGCGATGGTCCGCTCGGCGCGCTGCGTTTGCGCAGCGCTTCAACGCGCTCAATCTCCGCCAACGCGGCTGATGGATTGCCTGGCTGGAGTTGCAGCGTCAGGTCGATCACGATCAGTCCAGCGAGATCGCCGCTGCGGAGACTCGAGTCACGGTAGCTGAGCTGGAGCTCGGAAGCCTCAAGCTCCAACTCATCGCCATTCGGCGTGATGGCGCGTACCGAGACGAGTCGGTCGGCGAGACTGGAGCCGTAGGCTCCTGCATTGGTCGCCAAGCCTCCGCCGATCGCGCCTGGAATGCCCGCCGACCACTCAAGGCCGGAGAGTCCGTCGCGGGCTGTTGCGCGCGCGAGTGTCGCGAAGCGCGTCCCGGAATCGACCGTGATGCGCCCCTCAGCGTCAAGCTGACAGCCACGGGATTCGTTCAGCAGGACCAGTCCGCGAATGCCGCTATCTCGGACCAGGACGTTGGAACCGGCGCCGAGCACGGTCAGCGATACGCGCGCTTCGCGCGCCAGTTGGATCGCCTCGATCAACGCAGCGCGGTGGCGGACGCGCAGCAGCCAGTCCGCTACGCCGCCGACCTGCACGAACGTGTGTCGGCTGAGTGGTTCGCATTGGCTGGCGCCAAGCCGCTTGAGCGCCTGTTCAAACAGTTCGCGTCGACTCATCTCACACCCGCCAATGCGTCGAGGATCATCGGGCCGGCGGCGTCAACGTCTCCGGCGCCGATGGTGATGATGAGGTCTCCGGCGCGCGCATGCGCGGCAGCGAGCTGGGCGCTGTCAGCGATCGATCCGCCGTATTGCGCCGTCGGCGAAACAATCTCACGAGCGAGCTGCTGTGAGGTCATCTCGGCGCCTGACATGGCGCGGGCGGCGTAGGTGTCGACCGTGTAGACGACATCAGCCTGCGCGAAGCAGGTACGGAAGCCGTCCAACAGGTAGGAAGTTCGCGTGTACGTGTGAGGTTGGAAGAGCACCACGATTCGGCGTCCGGGCCAGCGTTCCCGAGCTGCCGCGAGCGCGGAGACGATTTCAGTTGGATGATGCGCGTAGTCGTCCAACACGACCACGTCGTTGGTTTCGCCGTGCAACTGGAATCGACGCTTGACGCCGCGAAAGCTCGTTAACGCCTGGACCGAACAGGCGAGGTCGAATCCAGCGACATCAAGGGCGGCGAGTGCAGCGACCGCGTTTTGCAACTGGTACTCGCCCGGCTGAGTCAGACTGCCGACGTGGCCTGCGCCATCGGCGGTCAGCTCGTAGCCGCTGGAATCTGAAGCGCCCGCTGCAATCGAACGAATCTGGTAGTCGGCTGATGATCGGGCAGAGCAGGTGCGCACCTGGACGTTGGGACGCTCGGTCCGCAATCGATCTGCGAGCGAGGCCGCAAGCGGCGAGTCAATGCCGACGACGAGCGTGCCGTTCGGCCGAATCGTGCGCAGGTAACCGAGGAACGCGTCCTCGAGCGCTCGTGGGGAGCCGTAGTAGTCGAGATGATCGGTTTCACAGTTGGTCAGGACGGCGACGGCCGGTCGGTAGTGATGGAAGGCGCGGCCATACTCGTCCGCCTCGAGTACCAGCCATGAGTCGCTGCCGCGTCGTGCGTGGATGCTGAAGTCAGGCGCCTCGCCGCCGATGACGTAGCCGGCGTCGCGGCCTGATGCCGTCATAGCGTGCGCGATCATGGCGGTCGTCGTGGTCTTGCCGTGCGTGCCGCCCACCGCGATGACCTCGCGCGACGATGCCAGCTGCGACAGCAGCTCCGCTCGCGTCTGGACAGGGATACCGAGCTCGATCGCCTGGGCGATCTCTGGGTGATCTGAGGGCACCGCGGCGGTTCGCACGACATGGGTTGCCGTGCGGACGTGGCGCTCATGGTGTCCGACCAGGATTCGCGCGCCACGGTCGCGCAGGGGCTGCAGGATGGGGGCGTCGCTGCGGTCGCAGCCAGACACATTAAGGCCGTCGTCCAACAGCATGTGGGCCAGGCCCGACATGTGAATGCCGCCAACGCCAACGAAGTGTATGTGCATCGTCATGGTTATGTCACTTTGCCACATTGAGTACAACTTGGGCAACATCTGCCGCCGCGTTCTCCTGGTGGAAAGCCGACATCGCTGCGCGCATGTGGCCCAGCTGGTCGCGGTCCGCGAGCAGTTCAACGACCAGCGGGAAGAGTTCGGTTGCCACTCGCTCATCGCGGAGTATTCTGGCGGCGCCCGCGTCTGCCAGCAGCTGCGCGTTGGCGCGCTGATGACCGCCTGCCTCACCGATCGGAATCAGGATGGCTGGCAGCGCGGCGGCCGGATACTCCGCCGTCACGGAAGCGCCAGCTCGCGACGCCACGAGGTCGCAGGCCGCCATCGCCAGCGGCATGTCGTCCGAGAGGTATGGATAGAGCCGATAGCGGGTCCGCAATGCCTGCGGCAATGTATTCCGCAGCTGCGAGAATCGGTCGAAGTCGGCGGCGCCTGTGATGTGCATCAGTTGCGCATGTTGGAGCCAATCCGGCAGTCGGTCGGAGATGCAGTCGTTGATTCGCTGTGCGCCGCGCACCGCTCCGGTGACCAGAATCGCCGGATCGTCAGACAGACGGAAGTGCGACCTGGCGGCGGCTCGGTCGAGGTTGAGGAATCCAGGCCGCAGCGGATAACCCGTCAGCGCGACTTTGCGATCTGGATAACGTTCACGGGATCGTTCGTGGGCGATGCAGACCTTGTTGGCGATCGGGGCCAGAGCTCGCAGGGTCCAACCAGGCTCGACGTCCGGTTGCAGCAACACGATCGGTCGTCGCAGCAACCAGGCGGCAAGTCCGACCGGTGCCGAGACGAATCCTCCGGTCAGCAGGGCGACGTGCGGATTGAACTGCTGAATCAGTCTCAGAGCGTCGAGCACTCCGAGCGCCGTGGTTACCGCTCCCGAAAGCTGCGCAACCGGTCCTTGACCGCGCAGTGGCCGCGCGCGGATTGGCGCGAAGTCGACCCCTGCGTCACGGGACAGTTCCGCCTCAACGCCGTCTGACGCGCCGGCGAATCGGAACGCGACCGATTCGTTGCGCAGTTCGAGCGTGGAGCGTATGGCGGAGGCGACCGCGAAAGCGGGAAAGACGTGTCCGCCCGATCCGCCGCCCGCCATCAGTACACGACACATGGCGCTAGACATCCGCTTGGCCTGTGCGCGATACCGCGTCGGGAGCCAACTCCGGCGCGCGGACTCGGACGGCGTCGCGCGTCACTTCGTGATCGGCCAGGGTGGGCCGGACTGGGTCTGCGGACCGATCGACACCGCGGCGCGAGATCGAGACGAGGATGCCAGCGGCCGCCAATGAGGCGATCAGCGCCGACGATCCGAAACTGATGAAGGGGAGTGGTATGCCAGTGAGGACGATCGTGCGCATCACGCCGGCAACATTGAAGAAAGCTTGCAGCGCGAACCAGGACACAATCCCGAAGGCCAGCAGCGCGCCGAATCGGTCTTCTGCTCGGATGCCCGCAACGACTCCGCGCACGATGAGCAAGGCTAGGACACTCAGCACGATCAACACGCCCAGCATGCCGGTCTCTTCTCCGATAATCGCGAACACGCCATCGGTATGAGCCGAAGGCACGTAGAAGAACTTCTGCCGTGAGGCGCCGATTCCAACGCCGGTCAATCCGCCGGAACCGAGCGTGGACACGAGATTGATGATCTGGAAGCCGGCGTCTTGCGCAACTGACTCGGCATCGAAGAAGGTCCGAACTCGCTCCAGCCCATAGCCAAGTCCGACCACGAGCCCGGCCAGCACGACCGATCCACCGGCGAACAACACCAACATGTGCCGCAGGGCCGCGCCAGCCAGAAAGAACATCGCGATCCCGGTGCAGGCGATTGCGGCGGAGGTGCCCAGGTCCGGTTCGAGCATCAGCAGCGCGCCGATCAGACTAATCACGAAGATGAAGGGAGCGAGTCCTCGCGTGACGTGCTTGATCTCGTCTCCCTTCACCGACAGCCAGGCCGCGATGTAGATGCAGATCGCGAGCTTGGCGAATTCGGACGGCTGGAAGGCCGGCAGCGTTCCAATCTGAATCCAACGTCTGGCGCCGTTCTCCTCGTAGCCGATGCCTGGAACCAGGACGGCAGCCAACGCAGCCACTGAGAAGATGATGATGAGAGGGGCGAGACGTCGCCAGATGTGGTAGTCCAACAGCGCGAACGCCACGAAGGCGGTCAGTCCGATCCCGGCGCCGATCGATTGCCGGGTGAAGAAGAAGCGCGTGTTGCCGTATAGCTCTTCTGAGATTGCGAAGGAAGAGGAGAAGACGAAGATGAGTCCGATGAAGACGAGACCGAGCACGGCCGCGACCAGCCACCAGTCGGGAGCGGCCGAAGGGCGCTGGACTCGCCAGTGATTGCGGCGTCCGACCGTCGGTCCCGGCGTCGCACGCAGCTCGGCGATGGCCTCCTGATTCGGCATCCGCACGCCGCCAAGCGCGGACTGCGCGCCGTCGGTCGACCGTGGCATCGCAGCTCGTTCAAGCGCCATGCGTGTCTCTCTCATTCCCCTCATTCAATTCCCAGCGGTCAACCAGCTCTCGAAAGTGTTGGCCCCTCGCCTCGAAGTTGGGATAGGCGTCGAACGATGTTCCGCTTGGCGAGAGCAGCACGGTCTGACCGGCACTCGCTGAACGGGCGGCAAAGTCGACGGCGGCCTCCAAACCATGAACAAACCCGGATTCAATCCCGTGAGCGCCAAGCCAGGCTGACCATTTCGGTGCAGCCTCGCCAAAGAGGACGACGCGGCTGACGCGGCGCCGGATCTCATCCAGCAGCGGATCGAGCGCCAGCTGCTTGTCGCGCCCGCCGAGCAACAGGACGATCTCGCCATCGATCGCGCGTAACCCGGCAAGCGTCCGTTCGGGCGTGGTGGCGATTGAGTCGTTGACGAATCGGACGCCGTTCACTTCACCGACCAGCTCGAGACGGTGTCCGACGCCCTCAAAGTGCTTCAGTACCGATACCGCGGTCGCATCGCTCACCCGCTCGCCGACAATCGCGAGCGCCGCCAACGCGTTGCGCAGGTTGTGTTCACCGGGAATTTGCAGATCGGCGACCGGCAGCAGCGGTTGACCATCTCGGTAGATCGTTTGGCCATCGCTCAGCGCTGCGGAGTGGCATGCTGCGGCGTCGGGCGAGCCGATCCCGAACCAGCTCACGCGAGCAGGGGTCATCGTGGCCGCTCGGCGTGCCAGCGGATCGTTGAGCGGCAGCGCGACCCGGTCCGAAGCCGTCTGCTGCTCCACGATCCGATACTTGAGCGCCTGGTATTGCTCCCAACTAAACTGGTCAAGGTGATTCGGAGTGATGTTGGTGATCGCCGCCACCTGAGGACTGCGCGTGGCGCGCAGCAGTTGCGTATGTGAAATCTCCACGACGACGGTCGTGTCTGCCTTGGTCTCGCGCAGGCGCGAGAGCAAGCCGCGTCCGATGTTGCCCCCAACCATGCAGTCCAGTCCTTCGGCCTGCAACATGCGGTAGACGAGTGTGGTGGTCGTCGTCTTGCCGGCGCTGCCGGTGATGCCGACCACTAGTCCTGGGCATCGCTCAAGCAGCAGCTGCATCGGACCGTAGATCGGAACACCGCGTTGCTCGGCCGCTAGCAACAAGGGTTGCTGGTAATGCACACCCTGACTGACGATCAGCGCATCAACCTCGTCCAACAGCGTCAGGTCGTCAGGCCGGCGCTCGGCGCGCTCGGGACGCTGATCAACACGGACGACTTCGGCGTCTTCGCGAGCCAGGAAGGTGACGGCGTCCTGCCCCTCAATGCCGATGCCGACGACGCCGACTCGCTGGCCGCTGAAGCTGCGAGGCGCAGTCTGAGGCGTTGGCAGGGTCGTTGGTGGTGTCGTTGGTAGTGTCGTTGGCGGCGTCATGACGGCACCTGCAATGCCAACGCGATCCCGAGAATCCCGCCTGCGATCCCAATCAACCAGAAGCGAGTCACAATCTGCGGCTCGGACCACCCGCCGAGCTCAAGATGGTTGTGCAACGGCGCCATGCGGAACACGCGACGCCCCTCGCCTGTCTGTCGACGCGTCCACTTGAACCAGCCAACTTGCACGATGTCCGAGGCTGCCTCCAGCACGAAGACGATGCCGATCACCGGCAGGAGTAGCCAATGCCCCGTCATCAGCGCCATGATCGCCAGCGCGCCGCCGAGCGCGATGGCGCCGGTGTCTCCCATGAAGACCCTGGCAGGATGCGCGTTGAACCAGAGGAATCCGAGCAGCGCGCCCACAGTCGTGAAGGCGAAGCGAACCAGGAAGTCCTGCTCCTGCCCGACTGCGATGACTCCGAACGCGGCGATCGCGATCGCGCCGGTGCCGCCGCACAGCGTGTCGAGGCCGTCTGAGATGGCGACGGAAATGACGGTCACAAACACCATCACCGCCGCGATCAGCACGTAGATCGGCCCAAGCGAGAACTGACCGGCCCAGGGCACGTTGAGCGACTGTACGTCGAGCGCAAAATAGAGCACGAGTCCAACTGCGAGCGAGAACAGCGCCAGGAATGCCAGCTTGACTCGCCAACTCAGACCGCCTGACGCGCGTCCGATCAGGGTGCCCAGATCATCCATGTAGCCGATCGCGCCCAACGCCATGATGGCGACCAACGGCAAGAGGATGGACCATCGATCACCCTCAACGAGGTTGGCGAACACCGTGAGCAGCGCGATCGGGATCAGAAAGATAAGCCCGCCCATCGTCGGGGTGCCTGCCTTCTGAAGATGTGTGGACGGACCTTCCTCCGATATCGCTTTGCCAGCCGAGCGCTGTTCCAACCAGCGAATGATGGCGGGACCGATCGCCACCGCCACCGCGAACGCAATGCCTGCTGTGCCGAGCGAGAACGTGGTCACGATGCCGCCAGCCGTTCGACGACCCGTTCCAGGTGGATGGCATGCGACGCCTTGACGAGCAATGTGTCGCTCGGCTGCAGTAGACGCTGCAAGACCTCCTGCGCCTGCTCGGTTGTCGCGCACCAGCAGGCGTGGGACAGTCCCGCATCACGCGCCGCGCCGACCAGCTCGCGCGAGCGTTCGCCGGTGGCGATCAGCCAATCGCAGCGCGAGGCAGCGTACGCGCCGATGTCCTGGTGCGCGGCGCGTTCCTCGGCGCCGAGCTCGAGCATGTCTCCGAGCAGGGCGATTCTGCGGCCTTCACAGTCGGCGAGCAGATCGAGCGCTGCCTGCATCGAGAGCGGCGCCGCGTTGTAGGCGTCGTCGATGATCGTGGCGCCGTTCCAGGCTCGCCGCCTGACCAGGCGCGAGCCAGGCGCGAGTCGAGACAGGGATGCCGCTACCTGCTCAAGCGACCAGCCGGCGTGGAGTCCGACTGCCGCCGCCGCCGCTGCCGTCACGGCGAGGTGCGTGCCAACGAGCGGCGTCGTTACGAGCTGTCGCTTGCCGCTGCGTTGATCGCTGAGTGTGAACGAAATGCCGTCAAATCCGTTTGCGCGCGCAGACTGAACCTGAAGGTCGCAGTGGGCGCCCTGTCCAAAGGTCAACACGTTGGCCTTCGTCCGCTGCGCCATGCGCCGCACGCGAGGATCGTCGCCATTGAGGATGGCGAGGCCGCTCTCGGGCAACGAGGCCGGCAGCAACCCTTTGATCTGCTCGGTGTCGTCGAGACTGCCGAATCGTTCGAGATGTGTCGGTCCGACGTTGACGACAATGCCAATGTCTGCCTGCGCCAGCCCGACCAGCAGCTCCATCTCCTGTCGCGAATAGGGACCGATCTCGATCACCGCCCACTCATGATCGGGACGAATACCGAGCAGCGCGATCGGCAGACCGATGTCGCCGTTGTAGTTGCGCGGCGACTGATGCGTCGGCGCGTGTGCGGAGAGCATCTGGAATGCGGCTTCACGCAAGGTCGTCTTGCCGACGCTGCCGGTGATCCCGACCACGTTCGCGGAGACTTCCTGGCGCCAACGCCCGGCGGCCAGCTGCAAGGCATTGAGCGGATCGTTGACCACGAATGCGCCGTCGGCATCGATGCCTGACGCGACAGACACCATCGCGGCTGAGGCTCCGCGAGCCAATGCGTCGTCTACGAACCGATGTCCATCCTGATGCTCGCCTCGCAAGGCGACGAAGAGGCTGCCCGGCGCGGCCTCGCGCGAGTCAATCACGATGTCGCTGAACGGACGCTCACTGTCCGGTGGCTGATTACGCAGCTCGTCGCGAAGCAGGCGCTTCAGATCACTCGCCGAGATCACGGCTGACCTCCACTTCTTCAACCGACTCTGATGTCGGTTCCGCGCCGTCCGCTCCGGCTTCCGTCTCTGACTCTTCCTCCTCTGCGACGGGCGCGCCCTCGACGCTGCCGTCGCTGTTGAGCAGCAACCAGCCGGTCTCCGCCTCTGGACCGGTGTCCCACGAGGCGGGATCGGCGACGTAATCGGTTGGCGGTACACCGAGATAGGGCAGGACATGCTCCATCATCTCGGCGAAGATGGGCGCGGCGACGATGCCTCCGAAGATCTCCCCTTGCGGTCGGTCAATGCGCACCAACACGACCACGCGTGGATCGTCCGCGGGTGCAAATCCGGTGAACGACGCGAGCGATTCCTGCTCCAGATAGGTACCGTCCTCAACCACGTCGGAGGTGCCCGATTTGCCAGCCACTGGCCAGCCGGGGACCTGAGCGGGATGATCGCGCACGCCATCGACAACGGCCTGCATCATCCAGGTCAAGGCGAATGCCGTCTCGGTGCTGATCACGCGTTCGCCCTCAATGGGCGCATACTGATGCGCGCCTGCTTCGGTGATCACTGCCCGAACGAGGCGCGGCTGTACGGCGACGCCGCCTCGCGCGATGGTGGCATAGGCCTGCACGATCTGAAGCGGCGTCACGGCGATGCCCTGGCCGAACGAGTTTGTCGCCATCTGAGACTCGGACCAGCGAATGTCCCTGGAGTCGGTGACGATGCCCTGGCTCTCGCCGGGCAGTCCGGATTCCGTGCTGGCGCCAAAGCCAAACCGGTAGAGGTAGTCGTAATACGTCCGACCGCCCAGTTTCTGCACTACCCAGACAGTGCCCGTGTTGAGCGAGCGCTGCAAGACCTGCGTCATCGTCTGCTCGCCGTGGTAGGAGAGGTCGAAGTTCTTGATCGTGCGGTCCCCGATCACGACCGCGCCGGTGTCGATGAAGGTCGTGTCGGGCGAGATGATGCCGGCGTCGAGCGCTGCCGCCATCGTGATCACCTTCATCGTGGAGCCGGGCTCGTAGACGTCGGTGCCGGCTCGTGAACGGAGCAGCGGAATCGAGTCAGGATCGTCCAGGTCAATCGTGGCGGGGTTATAGGTCGGCAAGGAAGCGAGCGCGAGGATGTCGCCGTCGCGCGGATCCATCATGATGATGTGGCCGCCCTGCGCTTGCCACTCATCAACGGCCTCCGCCAGCGTTCGTTCAGCGATTCGTTGCAGGTTGCGATCAATGGTCAGCACGATCGAGGCGCCGCGCTCGTACGGCTGCTCCGCGGGCTGACTGAACGGAATCGGATTGCCCAGGCCATCGACCTCTTGCACCAGGAGACCGGAGACGCCAGCCAGGATGCTGTCCAGCTCGTATTCGAGACCGGCGAGGCCCTGTTCATCGCGTCCGACCAGGCCGATAACGGGCGCCGCCATTTCACCTTCGATGTAGCGGCGAGTGGATGTTTTGCGGACCTGGACGCCATACAACGCCTCAGCATGAATCTGCCCGCCCAACGCGCTGGAGAGCCCGAAGGCGATCAGCGCGTCGTGTCCGCCCTTGGCTGATGTCTGCGCGGCGAGTGACAACACGGTCTGCTCAGGCGCTCGCAATAGCTCCGCCAGGCGCTTCGATGCATCGCTGGGCTGGAAATCGTTCGAGGCCCACAGACGCGTATCCACATGAACTTCCCACGAGTCGACCGAGGTCGCCAGCGGGAATCCCGTGCGATCGAGGATCGTGCCGCGCGGTCCCTTGATTTCGGTCGACCAGGTGCGATCGGCGAACTCTTCGTGTTGTTCGTGCTCAATCACCTGAATCATCACGAGGCGGACCACGACGACGACTGCGAGAGTGAACAGCACCGCGACCAGCGTGCGCACGCGCCAACGAGAGATCGTCTCAAACGCGTTGTCCGACGCTTGCCGTTGCACGCTGGTTCCTATCGCTTGCCCTGGTCGGGGCGCGCTATTCGAGGATCAACAGGTCAGCGATCACCTGCCAGTTGGTCAGGTCTCGGGGCGGCGTTTGGCCGCTCGCCGAATGGTCGGAGTCATGCGGCAGGAACCGCGTCGGCAGTGTCCGCGCCGGCGGCGAGATCGATACTTCCAGCACGGCGGTCGGGCGCGCCAACACCATGTTCAGCCGCTCTTCGGCCTGCTCCTGGACGCGGGCGAGCGATCCTAGCTGACCTACGTGCGCGGCCAGAGAGCGAATCTCAGATTGCAACCGGGCCCGATCGGTCTCAAGCTGCTGGAGTTCGCTGGCGCTCTCGGTCACCGTGGCCGCCCGCACGACCGGCAGCGCGGCGGCAAAACACAGTCCCAGCACCGCCAGCCAGACCCAGGTCGGCACATGCCCGGAATAGCGCGGACGCACTGGCCACAACATGCGCGGTCGCGCACGCTGCGCGTCAATCGCGCCAACGGCGCCTCCATGTTGACTGAACGGGGCCGGATGATGATCCATCGTCATCGGAACGACGCCGCGCATCGGTGGGTTCCGCGATCGGTCCCAAGACGCGTAAAGATGCCGTCGGATGCTTCCGACTTATGGTAGGCGCGCATCAACGCGTCGGCAGCGGGCTTCCATGCCATAGCATGCAGCGGAGGCCATCGCGTGTGAGCGGTGGCTGTTCGGACATCGCATGCTCGGCAATCGTTGAGCGGACCGTGCGCGCAGACAAGGGGACGCGGTCCACAATCGCCAGGGCCAGAGGCCGTGAGCAATCGCGTTCCAGAGACTTGGCGGCAGGGCAATTCCTTCACTAAGGCTGTTCGGAAGTCCCCTGCGCACGATCCGCTCAACGATCGCCGAGCGGTCCGAGTCCGCTCAGGCGGAAATGGCTCTCGGCGGAGCACTCCGAGTAGCTGGTGACGAGGGTTCAGGAAGGTCGCTGGGCGACCGTTGAGCGGACCGCGCGTGCAGACAAGGGGAAGTGGTTCACCATCGAGACGGCCAGAGGCCAAGCCCGATCGCGTTCCAGTGGGTGGGTGGCAGGGCTTCTCTTTCACTAGGGCTGTTCGGTAGTCCCCTGCGCACGATCCGCTCAACGATCGCCAAGCGGTCCGAGTCCGCCTCGGCGGTCGACTACTTCGGCAATCAGATTCACAATCCTGGCGATATCCGTTCGTGGTGGAAGCTGGACGATCGTTGAGCGAATCGGGCGCCTCAGCTGCGTTGCGCACGCGGGGACGCGATCCGGTGTTGTCACGGCCAGCGGCCATAGGGAACCGTGACTCGGGTACATGGCGGCGGGGCATCTCCTTAGCGTTGGCCACTGAGGTGGCTGTTCGGAAGTCCCGGACGCACGATCCGCTCAACGATCGTCGAGCCGTCAACCCGGCGCGACATCGCAATCTCCAAGCATTCGCCTTTCGTTGATGACGTGACGACATCAGATCGCCTCCGCCGCGCGCAAGCGAGCGCTGCGCGCTCGCGGATTCTCTGCGCATTCGCGTTCGCTCGGTCGGAGCACGCGCCGCGTCAACAGACGAAACGGCGGCTCGTCAGCCCGCGCTTGATCGCGCAGGAACCGTTTAACGATGCGGTCCTCGAGTGAGTGAAATGCGATCACCACCAGCCGCCCGCCGACGCGCAGAATGGCGCGTACCTGCATCAGGAAGTCGCTCAATCGATCGAGCTCACGGTTCGTCGCGATCCGCAGCGCCTGAAAGACGCGCGTGGCTGGATGAATACGTGATCCTGGTCGTCGTCCGACTGCTGCGACGACAGCCGCAGCCAGGTCCGCGGTGCCTGCAATCGGGCGTCGCTCGACGATGATTCGCGCGATCCGGCGAGATCGTCGTTCTTCACCGAATTCGTAAATTAAGTCAGCGAGCTGACTCGCCGGCCAGTGGTTGACCACCTCATCAACGCTGGGGCCGTCAGTGTGATCGGCGCTCACGTTCATGCGCATGTCCAGAGGGCCATCCGCCTGCAACGAAAATCCTCGCGCGGACGACTCCAACTGCAAGGACGACACGCCGAGATCGCAGAGCGCGCCGTCAAGCGGGGCGCGCCCGATTTCACGCACGAGATCGGGCGCCTCGTCGAGCCAGGAGCGATGCAATTGGACGCGATCGCCGTACGGCGCCAGGCGATCGTTGGCGATCGCCAACGCCATGTCGTCGGCGTCGGCGCCGATCAGCTGTCCGTTCGGACTTGAGGATTCGAGCACTGCGGCGGCATGGCCGCCGAGCCCGACCGTGGCATCGAGGTAGCGACCACCGTTGCGCGGCTGCAGCAGCTCGACGACTTCTTCAAGCATGACCGGCATGTGGGTCGGCGTTTGCGGGCGGGAGGGCACGGCACTCATGACACTGCCTCGGGTTCCCTGCTCGCGGCGGTGGAATTCATCGCCTCGGTCAACTCTTCGAGCAGGCGCGCGTAAGCCTCATCAATCTCCGATTGCTCGGTCTCCCAGGCCTCTGCCTGCCAGATCTCGAGGTAGTCACCCATGCCGACGATCGAGACGGTCCCCTCAAGCTGGCGCAGGCTGCGCAAGTGTGCTGGGATCAGGATGCGTCCCTGCCGGTCGAGCTCGACGCGGTGGATGCGTCCGAAAAATCCACGCCGCAACTGTCTGGACGACTGGTGCAGGCTTGAATTGGCGGTGCGCTGACGCTTCATCTCGTCGTACCCCTCTGGGGTGTAGAGCTCGATCTGACCGTCGGGACCCGGCAGTAGGTAGCCGCCGTACTCGAACAACCCGCGATAGGCGGACGGCAGCGCGAGTCGACCTCGCTCGTCGAGGCGGTGTTCAAACTCACCGATGAGATCGATGGTTGGCACGTTGAGATTTCCTCGACCACAATGTTATGTCTGATTACCCATTTACTCCCCGAAATGAGTTCTTACACATTATCGCACTCCAAATCATGGGTTGCAACCCCCGATACTGGGCAGCTTGACCGTTGGACAAGGATTCTGGGCAAGGATTCTCGCTCCAGTGCCGCTCCACTCAGCGCAGACTTTTGCCGGCCGCCTGCGCCCAGCCACCGGTGGTACTGTCGAAACATTGGGATCAACATGATCCGCGTGAAAATCACGCGAGCGGATCTGTACGAGCGGATCTGCAGAGGAAGGGCCTTCAATGCAGTCGCCCGCCACCGCTGCCGTGCTCACCCTCTCCGACCAGGGCGCGGCTGGTCGGCGCGTCGACACCTCCGGACCGGCAATTCGTGACTGGCTCGTCGGTCAGCAGATAGCGGTTTCACATTATGTCATCCAGCCCGATGATCCTGATGCCATCACAGCTCAGTTGCGTCAGTGGATCGCGGACGACGTCTCTCTGATCATCACGACCGGCGGCACCGGATTCGGTCCGCGCGATCACACACCGGAAGCCACCCAAGCCGTGATCGAACGTCCGACACCGGGTCTGTCCGACTTGATGCGAGCGGCCGGCCTCCAGCACACGCCGATGGCTGCGCTCTCACGCGGCGTCTGCGGGATTGCGCAGCGCACCTTGATTCTCAACCTGCCCGGTTCCGAACGAGCCGTGCGCGAACACCTCGACGCGCTCGAACCCGTGCTCGGCCACGCGCTGCAACTCATCGCGGGCGACACGGAGCATTAGCCAAATCGTCCTAGACTGATTACATGGCCAAACGCAACCTCTCCCGCCCAATCGCGCTCGCTCGACAACGGCTCGCCGCCGAAACTGGGGCAGTAGTCAAAGACTGGGGCGGCCGCTTGCCGATCGCACTGGTCTATCCGAACTCCTACTACCTGGGCATGTCCAATCTGGGACTACAGACGATCTATGGTCTGCTCAACGCTCGCGCCGATGTCGTCTGCGAGCGCGCCTTCTACGATCCACCGCACCAGTCGCAGCGCGGCGACGATCCGTCGCTCGGGCCGCTCACCGTGGAATCGCAACGCCCGCTGGCTGACTTCCCGGTCGTGGCCTACACGCTCACCTATGAGATTGACTATTACCACGTCGTCCGATCGCTGCAAGCGGCGCAGATTGAGCCGCTCAGTATCAATCGCGGCGAAGGCGATCCGTTGATCATCGCGGGCGGCGCAGCCGTGATCACGAACCCGCTGCCGCTCGCCGACTGCTTCGACGCATTCGTGATTGGCGAAGCGGAACCGATTCTCGACCTGCTCGCCGACACGCTCGCTGATTACGCCTACGAGCCTCGCGCGGATCAGCTCGAGGCATTGGCGCGCATCCCAGGCGTGTTTGTGCCCGCCCTGGGCGCCGGCAGCGGCGTCGAGCGTCAATGGGTGCGCGACATCTCGACGACTGAAGCGATGTCGCTCGTCCTGACCGACGACACGGAGTTCAATCAGATGACGCTCATCGAGGCTGCGCGCGGGTGCGGTCGCGGTTGCCGCTTCTGCATCGCGGGCTACGTCTTCCGACCGCCGCGCTACCGACCACTCGAATCGCTGCTGAACCAGGTCCGAACGGGCCTTGAACAGACCAATCGCGTGGGACTGCTCGGCGCGGCTGTCGCCGATCACCCTCAGCTGGCCGAGTTGGCTGTGCAAGCCGACCGTCTCGGCGGCCGCGTCTCCGTCTCCTCGCTGCGGGTCGACAACCTCGCGCCTGAGCTGCTTGACGTGCTCTCGCGCGGCGGTACCAGAACCGTCACGCTGGCGCCTGAGGCCGGCTCTGAGCGCATGCGCCAACGAATCAACAAGGCGGTCTCGGAAGACCAGATCATCGAAGCGGCTGACAAAGTCGGCGCCGCGGCGATGAGCCGCCTCAAGCTGTACTTCATGATCGGCTTGCCCGACGAAGAAGACGAAGATGTCGAGGCGATGGCCAAGCTCGGGCTCAGCATCAAGCAGCGGCTGGACGCGCACCAGCACGGCACTGAACTGGTGATGTCCGTCGGCCCACTCGTCCCGAAACCAGCCACCGCGTATCAAGAACTGCCGCAATCCGAAGCCGGCCTCGTCAAGCACCGACAGCGGATTCTTGAGAACAGCTTTCGCGGCACCGGCATCCGACTACGCGGCGACAGCCCGACCTGGGCCCGCATTGATGACATCTGCTCGCGCTCTGACCAGCGGCTCGCTCACGCGATCCTTGAGATGAACGCGCCGTCCGCTCGTGAGTGGATGCGCGCCACCTCGCAATGGGGACTCGACGGAGCGCAACCCTGGGGCGGCGGCGCGCCGCCCTGGAGCGCGGTCGAGACCGGGATCACGGCGCGATTCTTCGAGCGCGAGCTCTCCAAGCATCGTCGCGAGAAAGCGACCATCGCCTGCCCGCCACCGGAGATCGGCTGCAATCTTTGCGGCGTCTGCGGCGGCAACGAAATCCCGTCCTACTCTCCCAACATCGTCCCGCTTGACCTGGTTGCGACCGATTGAGATGTCTATTGCGCGCAACCTGGAGCGAGTGCAGGCGCAGATCGCGAACGCCTGCGACCGCGCTGGCCGCGATCCCGCCACGGTTGAACTGATCGCAGTGTCGAAAACCTTCCCGAGCATTGCGATCGCGCAAGCGGCGGCGGCGGGTCAGCGGCAATTCGGTGAGAATCGGGTGCAAGAAGGCCTCGCCAAGCTCGACGAGCTCCCATCGCTCAATGTTTCGGCCGACGTACACCTGATCGGCCACCTGCAACGCAACAAGGCGCGTCACGCCGGACGCTTCGCCTCGGTTCAGTCGGTCGACAGCATTCCGCTTGCGCAGGCGATCTCGCGCCGCGTCGACCATGAACTGCCGATTCTGCTCGAGGTCAACGTGGCCAACGAAGCATCCAAGTTCGGCTTCGACAGCGATGACGTGATCGCGGCGATGGAGTCGATCCGGACGCTGCCGAATCTGCGCATTGACGGACTGATGACCATTGCGCCTGAGGTTGACGAGCCCGAAGATGTGCGGCCAGTGTTCCGTCAGCTCTATCAATTGGCGCAGCGCGCGGAGCTGTCGCAGCTCAGCATGGGGATGAGCAACGACTACGCAGTCGCGATCGAGGAAGGCTCGACGATGGTGCGGATTGGACGCGCCATCTTCGGCGCTCGCGAGGAGCATCCTGGATGACGCAGATCATGGTGATCGGCGGCGGCACGATGGGCGCGGCCTTCACTCGCGCGGTCACAGACGCAGGCGTGATCGAGCAGCGCGACATTACAGTCTGCGAAGTCCTGCCCCAACGCCGTGAATGGCTCGAGGCGGCATTCCCAGACATCTGCGTCAGAGACGGCGCACCGATGCCTGGTGCACCGATGCCTGGCGCACCGATGCCTGGTGCACCGAAGACAGGCAGCATCGAGACCGTGGTCTTCCTCTCCGTCAAGCCGCAGGATCTGGCCAGCCTGATCGCTAGCTTCACAGACAGCCTGGTGATCTCCATTCTGGCCGGCTCGACCATCTCAGACCTGGCGATCTCCACCGGATCCGATCGCATCGTCCGCGCGATGCCGAACACGCCTGCGCAGATCGGACGAGGCTTCACCGCCTGGACCGCCACCGACGCCGTCAGCGCCGCTGACCGCGATCTCGTTCGCCAACTGCTCGGCGCTCTCGGTGAGCAGCTCTATGTGCCCGACGAAGCGTCCATCGACAAGATCACTGCCGTCTCAGGCAGTGGACCGGCCTACGTCTTTCTGATCATTGAGGCGATGGTCAACGCGGCCGTCGGCATCGGCCTGCGGCCCGACGATGCTCGGCGGATGGTGCAGCAGACCCTGATCGGATCGACCGAGTTCGCGGCGCAGTCCGATCTTCACATCGCGCAGCTCAAGGACATGGTCACCTCGCCCGGCGGCACGACCGCAGCCGGCCTCCGCGTGTTGGAACAGCGCGCGGTGCGCGCCGCGTTGATCGATGCGATCGCCGCCGCGCATGATCGCGCCATAGCATTAGGACAATCATGAGTGAAGCGCTCTACATCATCGGCGCCGCGATCAACATCTACTCCTTCATCCTGCTCGCGCGAGTCTTGATGAGCTGGATACCGATGTTCACCAATCGTCCGCTCGACCCGTCCAACATTCTCGTCAAGTTCCTGCTTGATGTCACCGAACCGCTGCTCGCGCCGATGCGTCGCTTCCTCACGATCGGCATGATGGACCTGTCGCCGCTCGCTGCTCTGATCCTGCTTCAGGTCCTCGGCGGCGCTCTACTCAACGCCGCCGCCTGATCAACGACAGCTCCACATCTGCGATGCTCACCGCGCCGTTTCGCTCCGTGACCACGCAGCAGACAAACGCTCGCGCGCACTAGAACATGCGCTTGACATTAAGTGGAGCATCGCCTAGCGTACACGCACAGCCGTTCGCAAATCGTGCAGCAACGGGCCAACAAGAGGACATATCATGACGATCACCGAACTCCCTGATCTTGAGCAGCCACTCGCCATGACCACAGACACGCCTGATCCACTGACCATCACTCCTGTCGCCGAACCGCCGCCCGCGGTCGCCGAGTTGCTCGGCGACATGGAGCGACGCTTCGGTGAAGGCGCGCTGATGCGGCTCGGCGACACCGGCTCCAGGCTCACGGTTGACGGCATCCCGACCGGCGCGCTATCGCTCGATGTAGCGCTTGGCATCGGCGGCCTGCCGCGCGGACGCATCGTCGAAGTGTACGGCCCAGAGTCCGCTGGTAAGTCGACGGTGGCCCAACACGTCATCGCAGAAGCGCAGCGACTCGGCGGCCAGGCCGCCTATGTGGACGTCGAGCACGCGCTCGATCCGGACTTCGCCTCGCGACTCGGTATTGACATCTCGCAGTTGCTGATCGCCCAGCCAGACACCGGTGAGCAGGCGCTGGAGATCGCTGAAGCGCTGGTGCGCAGCAATGCGATCGATGTGGTCGTGGTGGACTCGGTGGCCGCGCTCGTGCCGCGCGCCGAAATTGAAGGCGAAATGGGCGATGTCCAGGTCGGACTCCAGGCGCGCTTGATGTCGCAGGCATTGCGCAAGCTGACCGGCGTCGTCTCACGTTCGAAAACGGTGCTGATTTTCATCAACCAGCTGCGCGAGAAGGTCGGAATCGTCTTCGGCAACCCGGAGACCACTCCCGGCGGTCGCGCGCTCAAGTTCTACTCATCGGTGCGCATTGAACTGCGCCGCGCCGAGACGCTGAAGGACGGTCAGCTCGTGATTGGCTCCCGAGTCAAAGCGAAGATCGTGAAGAACAAGGTAGCGCCGCCGTTTCGCACAGCGGAGTTTGACCTCATGTTCACGGCAGCGGAGTACGGCATCTCCAAGACGGGCTGCTTGATCGATCTCGGTTCCGAGCCGTCGCCAGGCGCTCCCACCGGCACGTTGTCGGTGATCAAGAAGCAAGGCAGCTTCTACTCCTACGGCGACACGCGGCTCGGGCAAGGCCGTGAGCGTACGAAAGCCTTCTTGCGCGAACACACGGAGATTGCCGAGGAGATCGAAGCGCGGATCCGCGCGGAACGCGGCCTGCCCGTCGCCATGGAGCTTGCGGCCGAATCAGCAAAGTCCGAGCCGATCGCCAAGCCTCCGCCCAAGAAGAAGGGTCGATCGCGCGTCGGCTAAGCGCCGTCCGCGAGCCGCGCAGATGCCGCACGTCCAACTGCTCCGACGCTCGGGCCGCACGACCACGGTCGAATTCGACAGCGGCCAATTGATGCGCTGCACGCACGAATTCGCGCAGCGAGCGCGGCTCGCGGTCGGCCAGCCGATCGAAGAGGTTCTGCTCAACCGACTCCGTCTCAGCGCCGGCAATGATCTCGCGGTCTCGGAAGCTCAGCGCTACGCGCGGCGCGGCCGGCACAATCGCCAGCAGATCGCCGCGCGGCTGGTCCAGGACGGTCTCGACCGGCGCGATGTGTTCGATGCGCTCGATCGCCTCTGCGCCGACGGCGAACTGGATGATCATGCGCTCGCACATCAGATCGCTCGCCGCGAACTGCAGAAACTGATCCGTCGCCAGGATGAGATCGATCACCGACAGATACGTCGGCAACAGATCCGGCGACTGATCATGCGTGGCTTCTCGGCGAGCGATGCGACCGACGCTGTAAACGATGCATTGGCGCAACTGCCCAAAGAGTCGTAAGCTCAGAGCACTGATCGTCGCGCGGCTCAGCTCCAGGTTCGGCCCGCGGCCGATCACCAGAATCCAAGCATTCATTGGGCAACGCAACTGCAATGCCAACACAACTGAGTCGAGGACATTATGTGGGGAGCCCTCTTGCGGCTCCTGCGTGGCGGGCCCGATCCGCGGATCGAGGCCGAGCTCGAAGCAGAACGCATCACGCAGCAGGCCCAACTTCGGGCCGAACAGGAGGCGCGTGAGCGGCTAGAGCAAGCGCAGGAACAAGCCCGCACCGAGCGGGAGCAGATTCTCGCCGACGCGCGCGATGCGCGCACCGACATCCAGCGCGCCGAAGACCGACTTGACCGACGTGAATCGTCGCTTGATGATCGTTCCCGATCGCTTGACGACCGCGACGCGAAGCTCAACCAGGACCACCAACGCCTGCAACAGCGACAGGCCTCCCTCACCGAGCGCGAGTCCGAGCACGACGAGCGCTTGGCCGCCGTCGCCAATCTCACCCAGGACGAGGCGCGCGCCGTCCTCTTCGAGCGGGTGGAGCGAGAGATCTCTGACGAGTCAGGCCGACTCGTGCGCCAGGCAGAGCAGAAGGCCAAGGACGAGTCGGAAACGCGCGCCCGCAAAATCGTCGCCACCGCCATCCAGCGCGTCGCCTCGGAGGTCACCACCGAGTCCACCGTCTCCGTCGTGCAGATTCCGTCTGACGAAATGAAGGGCCGCATCATCGGGCGCGAGGGCCGCAATATTCGCGCGCTCGAGGCTGCGCTCGGCTGCGACCTGATCATCGACGACACGCCAGATGTCGTCACCGTCTCAGGCTTCGACCCGGTACGGCGCGAGATCGGCCGACTCTCGCTCAGCCGACTCGTCTCAGACGGTCGCATCCATCCGACGCGGATTGAAGAGACTGTCGCCAAAGCGGAACGAGATGTCGAGCGCATCATTCGAGAAGCCGGCGATGACGCCGCTGTCGAAGCGCACTGCTCCGGCCTGCCGCGAGAGATGTTGGACATCTTCGGACGGCTCCGATTCCGCACGAGCTATGGCCAGAATCAACTCCGACACGCCGTCGAGACCGCCCACATCGGCGCGATGATCGCGCAAGAGATTCACGCCGATGTCGAGGTCACCCGTCGCGGATCGCTGCTGCACGACGTTGGTAAGGCGATCGACCACGACGTCGAAGGCACGCACGCCATCATCGGCGCCGACCTCGCGCGACGCTTCAAACTGTCCGAGCAGATCGCTCACTGCATTGAGGCGCATCACGACGAAGTCGAGCTGGAGTCCGTTGAGGCGATCATCGTGCAGATGGCGGACGCCATCTCCGGCGGACGCCCCGGCGCGCGCCGCGAATCGGTCGAGCGCTACATCGAGCGCCTGCGAGCGCTTGAGGACATCGCCACGTCGTTCCAGGGCGTCGGGCAGGCCTACGCAATTCAGGCAGGGCGCGAAGTTCGCGTCCTGGTCGATCCGCGCGAGGTCGATGATCTGGGCGCCATGCGCCTCGCGCGTGACATCTCCAAGCAGATCGAGGAAAACCTTCAGTATCCAGGTCAAATCCGAGTCACCGTGCTGCGCGAAACCCGCGCCGCGGAGTACGCCCGCTAGTTGGTTCTGCCATTGGCCGCACTCGACCTGCACCTGCACAGCGACCACTCGGACGGAGTCCACCCGCCCAATCATGTCGCGCAGCTCGCCGCCAATCACGGCGCCAGCCTGATCGCGCTGACCGACCACGACACCTTCAGCGGCGTTGGACTCGCGCGGCAAGCGGCGCTCCAGCTAAACCTCACAGTGATCGCCGGAGTCGAGATCGGCGTGCAACACCCCTCGCTCGGCGAACTGCATGTGCTCGGCTACTTCCCCGCGACGGCGCCACTCGACGACCTCGAGCAACAGCTTCTGACCTACCGCGACGAACGACGCGCGCGTGCGCGAAAGACGCTCGACCGACTCGCAGAACTCGGCATGGAGCTGAGCATGGATGCCGTTGAGCGAATCGCAGGCGACGCCTCGCTCGGACGGCCGCACATTGCCCGCGCGATGGTCGAAGCCGGTCATGTCGAGTCCGTCCGCGAGGCGTTCGCCCCTTTCCTACGCAACGATGGGCCGGCCTACATCCCACGCTCGCTGTTGAGCCTGGCAGACTCCGTCGACCTCATCCACAGTGCAGACGGTTTCGCCTCGCTCGCTCATCCGACACGGTACGATCAGCCCGCCGAAGCGAGCGTCGCATTTGCCGAGGTCGGCGGCGACGGCGTGGAAATCTACTATCGCGCCGATCCTCCGGCGGTCGTGGTAGACGGCGAGCGCTCCGCCGCTGTGCTTGGACTGATCCCCACGGTCGGCTCCGACTTTCACGGACTCGATCCACATGAGATGCAGCCAGCCAGCGTCAAGCTGCCGAACACGGCCGCTGATCGCCTCTTCCATATCTTGAAGGACTTCGCTCCATGACGGAATCCACCGGCTGGCAACTGCCGCTCGAGGTGCGCGATATCCGACGCATCATCCCGCACCGATACCCGATCCTGCTCGTCGACCGCATCATCGAGCTCGAGCCAGGCCAACGAGCGGTCGGAATCAAGAATGTGACCGCCAACGAGTGGTTCTTCGAGGGGCACTTCCCGGACCAACCGATCATGCCCGGCGTTCTGATCATTGAGGCGCTCGCGCAGACGGGCGCGGTGGCAGCCCTGTCAGCCGACGAATTCCGCGGCAAGCTCGGACTGTTCGCCGGCATTGACGGTGTCCGCTTCCGACGACAGGTGATTCCCGGCGACCAGCTTCGGCTCGATGTGACGATGGATCGGCTGCGGCGCGGAATCGGACGCGCCACGGCCATCGCTACCGTCAACGAGCAAGTCGCCGCTCAAGGGCAACTCACGTTCGCGCTCGTAGACCCGCCCGACTAACCGCTACAGCGTGATCAACGCCCACAGCGCGAGCACCATCCCGACGCTGGCGCCGGTCGTGATCGCGACCCATTTGAGGTCGCCGCGCACGTAGTGGAAGTCGTGCATCGCCGCGGCCGCGCGCGCTCGACGGTCGCGACGCGTATGCGCGCCTGAGGCGTTGCCGCGCGGACCGCCCGCGGATCGCTGCCCAGCGGGCGCGGTCGGTTGCTGGATGTTGCCGCTCAGCGACGCTCCCACGGGAGCCTGCGCCGCGCCGGCTTGAGCGGTCGGCAAGAGATCGCCTCGCGCCCGCTGCCCGCGATGCCCCTGCGGTCTGGCCGCCTGCTGCTGCCGATTCGCGCCGCCGCGTCCTCGTCGTTGTCCGCGTGCCATCTGCAAGCCTCCGATCCGTGCATTTCACAGTATCGCGCAACCGCGTCAGTTGCGCTCCAGCACAGCTAGGCGCTAGTATGGGGCAGTGGCCCCGTGGTGTAGCGGCCTAACACGCCACCCTGTCAAGGTGGAGACCGGCGGTTCGAATCCGCTCGGGGTCGCCACTCAAATCACTCACTCTGGTCAACCAGACAAGCGGCCAGCGACGATTCTCCTCGTCGCCGGCCACTGAGACTGGTTTCGTTATTCCAGCGGATCGCAACGAGTGTAGCCCGCCCGATAGGAGAACTCCCAGCGATCGCCAGCAGCGCCACCCGACAACGCCCGCATCACTGCGACATTGCCGTGAGCTTCTACTCCTCCGTTGAGCACCACCACCGAGTCACGGTCCTCCGCATAGGAGACAAATGTGACGCTCGACCCGGCGATGTGAACGTCATCGACTTGGTCGAACGAGTGCTCGCTCTCTTCGAATCGAGCAATGGCCCGTTCAGATGGCACCCCGTTCTCGTGCTCCGCGACCAATTCTGCGCTATAGCCGTCAGCTTCATGCATCGACTCCTCTGAGACGCTGCAAATCTCGCCACCATGGATGGCTTTCAGTTCCTCGTAGAGCTGCAACTCGATCTGATTGATGGACAGATGGGCGATCGCCAACGCAGGCCGGTCGCCCGACCGAGTCAGCCATGCAGCCGCGGTCGCGGCAACGACAATCACCAAGATACCAATCCGAAGCCACCTGGCCCCTGTCAGTCGAGTGAGTCTGGAAGTAGTCATGGTTCTGTTCCTTCTCTGAGTGCCTGAGGTTGGGGCCTGGCGGCTACGGGCTCGGATACATCGCGTCGGCAGCATCGCGACTGTGCCGCTCGGGTTCGCCACTCAACTTTATGGCTATTGCACCCGCTGTTAACAGGGCCCGAGTAATGCCCCGTAATCAGCGCCCCAGTGCGGCGTCCCATCCGCGTCGTAGCCGAGCCAGAGGACCTGAATCACCTCCGGCAGTGCGCTCCATCCCTCTCGAATGTCGAATGATGCGAACACTGCTCGTGTTGCCGTCACATGCCAGTGCTCGAATGAGTCGGGCTCGCTCCCTGCCTCTCGAATCGCTTCGAGTATCTCCGGCGTCGGCACCGAACCTTCTGCCAGACCACTTGCCTCTGGATGGTTGGGATCGAGACCGGTGCTATCAAGCGACGCTTCCCAGCTTTGTTCGCAATCGAGCCCATATCGTTCGCCCACGAACTCAAAGACCGCTTCCGTTGCCTCGTGTCCATCAAGGCCGATCAAACTGAAGGGCGCGGAATCCGGCTCAGCCTGAACTGAGTCCTCCTCGCCAGCGCAACCGATCAAAAGCATTGAGCATATGGCGACCGTCAACGAGCCAATGATTACCGTCCGCAATGCCCCCACTTGACATCCGATTACCACGTGTCGATATAGGGACGCTTCTTGCCGGTGCGCTCTGGGGTTGGCGGGAGGCGCTTCAGGCCGTTGGCGATCCACTGACGGGTCTCCGCGGGGTCGATGACGTCATCAAGGCCGCCGCCGGCCGCAGCATTGACCGCCTTCGCGTTATTGTACGCGCGGTCGACCATGGTCTCGTAGGTATTGATCCGCTCCTCGGGATCCTCGATTGCGATCAGTTCCTTGCGATAGCCCAGTTTGACTGAGCCTTCAATGTTCATCCCGGCAAACTCCGCGGTCGGCCAGGCGACGGTGAAGAATCCGACCAACGCGCTCGCGCCGCACATCGCCTGGACTCCGAGTCCATACGCCTTACGCACGACCACGCCGAATAGCGGCACGCTGAGGTTGGCGCCGGTGTTGAACATGCGCGCACAGTGGCGCACCAGCGCCGTCGCTTCGACATCGGGTCCGACCATCATTCCTGGGCAGTCCATCAGACTGAGCACGGGGATATCGAACGCGTCGCAGAGCTGCAGGAAGCGTGCGCCCTTGTCCGAGCCGTCGGAGTCGATCGCGCCGGCGAGATGGTGCGGATTGTTCGCGATCACCCCGATCGGTTGTCCCTCGACGCGGATAAACGCGGTGATGATCCCGATCCCGAACTTCTCGCGGATCTCCAACACCGAACCTTCATCGGCGATCGTGTGAATGATCTCCTTCATGTCGTAGAGACGCAGCCGATTCTCCGGCACGATGTGTCGCAGGCGACGTTGATCGGGGGCCGTCCACTCCGTAATCGGACCCTGGAAGTAGCTCAGATACTTCTTGGCGATGTCGGTCGCCTCTTCCTCATCCTTGCAGAGGATGTCGACCACACCATTCGGGACCTGGAACGACATCGGCCCGACTTCTTCCGGCGTGTAGATGCCGAGTCCGCCGCCCTCGATCATCGCCGGACCGCCCATGGCGACCGTTGATCCCTCAGTGGCGATGATCACGTCGCAGCAGGCCAGCAGCGCCGTGTTGCCGGCAAAGCAGCGACCGTTGGTCACACCGACCAGCGGCACCTGCCCTGATAGCTTCGAGAACTGAGTGAACGTGTATGTGTCGAATGCGACGCCGGGACCAGTACGGTCGTCTCCGGGACGTCCGCCGCCGCCTTCGGTGTAAAAGACGATCGGAAAGTTGAACCGGCGCGCCATCTCAAACATACGATCTTGCTTGTAGTGATTGCGACCGCCCTGCGTGCCGGCCAGCACGGTGTAGTCGTAATGGACCACAATCGCGCGGGCAGCGCGCTCGTCTTCGAACAGGTCGCCATTGATCGTCGCCGTGCCGGCGAGCAGACCGTCGGCGGGCGTACTCTCGCGTAGCTGCTCATCCGTGTTGCGCTGGTGTTGGCGAGCTACGATCAGCGGCCAATACTCCTGGAATGAGCCTGGATCGACGAGCTGCTCAATGTTCTCTCGCGGCATCCGATACCCGCGGCCACGCCGCTTCGCAACCGCGATCTGTCGATTCTCGTCCAGGGTGTAGGCGTGACGGTCGTAGTTCTCCTGCAAATCGGGACGGATGAAGTCCGGATCGATCAAATCGTCGCCGCCGACTGCCTCAACCGAGACTTCAGCCTCAAGGATGAAGACGAGCGGGAATCCCTCACGGATCACATCGCCGACAGAACAGCCCAACGCCTTGACGATGCCATCGCGGTCAGCCGAAATCACGTGCTCCATCTTCATCGCTTCCATCGCGACGAGGTCCTGACCCTTGCGCACCTCCTGGCCTTCTTCGACCATGATCGAGACGATCGTGCCCTGAATCGGCGCCGGCAGACCGATCGATCCATCCGGGCCGGTCAGGTCCGGCGCCTCTTGTTCAACCACCTGCAATGACTGCTGCTGCTTGACTTCCTGGTCGTGCTGGAAGAGAGCGAGCGGATCACGCGAGTCGACGCGCGCGCCGGCGAAGCCCGTATCCGCTGTCGGCGCTTCTGTCGACAGGTAGCGAACGCGCTGTCCGCCATTGGTCGCGGCCAGCTCCGCCATCTGCTCGTCAACCCAGCGCGTATGCACGCGACCTGCTACCAAGTCATCGTGCTCCAACACATTGGTCAGGAAAGGGATGTTTGTCGCGACCCCTTCGATCCGGAACTCGGACAGCGCCCGCAACGACCTGGTCAGCGCGTCCTCGAATCGAGGAGCCGGAGCGTGAGCAATCACCTTGGCCAGCAGCGAATCGAACGCCGTCGAAGTCTGATAGCCGACGTAGCCGAAGCCATCGGTTCGCACGCCAGGGCCAGAGGGCGCTTCATAGGCCTTGAGCGTGCCAGACGCCGGCCGGACCGATCCGTCACTGGTCAGGGTCTCCATGTTGACCCGAGTTTGAATCGCAAATCCGCGCGGATACAACCTGGACGGATCGTCAAGGCCGAGGTCGGCGATGGACGCGCCCTGCGCCGCTCGGAGCTGCGATTGCACCAGATCGACGCCGGTGACCTGCTCGGTGACCGTGTGTTCGACCTGCAGCCGCGCGTTCGTTTCGAGGAAATAGAAGCGCCCGGCATCGTCGGAGGCGTCTAGCAGGAACTCGAATGTACCGAGCGAAGAGTAGCTCACGTCGCGTGCGATCCGCAGCGCGGCTTCGATGATCGCGTCGCGCGTCCCACTCGAGAGATGGGGCGCAGGCGCGATCTCAACCAGTTTCTGGAATCGTCGCTGAACCGAGCATTCGCGCTCCCACAGATGCGCGATCTCACCGTGCAGATCGCCAATCACCTGTACCTCGATGTGGCGAGCGCGCGGTACGAGTTGTTCGACATACAGCGCCCCCGATCCGAAGGCGGATTGCGCTTCCGAGACGCAGCGCTGCCAGGCCGCATCAAGATCGTTGATGTCGGTGACGGCTCGCGAGCCGCGACCGCCGCCGCCCGCGACCGCCTTGAGCATGATCGCCGCGTCCTCGCCAAGTGATTCAAAGAAATCCAGCGCCCCCTGGAACGTGATCGCCTCGTCCGAGCCTTCGATCACCGCGACCCCCGCTTCTCGCGCTGCCTGGCGGGCGCGGACCTTGTCGCCGAACAGATCGAGCAGATGCGGCGTCGGTCCGACGAAGGTGATGCCGGCGTCGCGGCATGCACGTGCGAACTCCGCCGACTCGGCCAGGAATCCGTAGCCGGGATGCACGGCGTCGCAACCGCTCGCCTGCGCCGCCGACACAAGCCCATCGATATCGAGGTACGGTCCTACGCCCGATCCGTCGAGCGCGATCGCCTCATCGGCTGACTGAACATGGAGCGATCGGGCGTCATCTCGCGAAAACACCGCTACGCTGCCGATGCCGAGATCCGATGCCGCCCGCGCGACTCGGATCGCGATCTCGCCTCGATTCGCTATCAATACCCGCGACACGGATCCACTCGGTGGCATTGCTCACTCCATTGACACTGATGGGTCAAGACATCACTCGCAAGATATCAGCGAACGGGACGCAGTACCGCCTAGTCATCGGCGAGGCGGGCGGCCAGATCATCCATTGTTCCGGTCACGCCACAGGCGACGAGCTCGCGATACTCGGCATCAGACAGGCCGAGCTCTTCCATGAGCACCTCGCGCGAGTGCTCGCCGACGCATGGCGCCGGTCGCAGGACTCGATCTTCCGCGCCACTGAGTCGCCACGGAGCGCCCGGCAGCCATGACGGTCCGACTTCAGGGTGGTCGACCGATTGCACGAACCCTGCCGCTTCCAGGTATGAGTCAGGTGCCGAAAACTGCTCATACGGCCGAAGCACGCGCGCGGCATCGATTCCGAGCGCCAATAGCCGCTGCTCCAGCGTCGCCGCGTCGTGTTGTGATGTCCAGCCTTGGACGATGTCATCCAACGCCGTCTCGTTCGCCTTGCGGAGGGGCGCATCGGCGAATCGCGCATCGGCGATCAGCGAGTCAGCGTCCATCTCGCGGCACAGGCGCCGCCATTGCTGTTCGGTATCCACCACGATCGCGACCCATTCGTCGTCCCCGAGGCAGCGGTAGATGTTGTGCGGCGCCCGCTGCCGATCATGATTGCCGATCGGTCGCGGCATCCGTCCGGTCGCGTCAAGCTCGACGATGGCGTCGCCGATGACCAGACCCATGGATTCCAGCATCGCAACGTCAATCAGCTGCGGACCCTGCACGCGGTCTCTTCTCGCCAGCGCAGCCAGAATCGCCGCCGTGAACGCGTAGCCCGACACCGGGTCGGGATACAGTCCGCCGCTGTTCATGCCGGGATCGCCGTCATATCCATGCAACGACGACAGCCCGGACATGGGCTCGGTCGTGGCGCCGTTCGCCGGGTACGAGGCGTACGGTCCCGTGACGCCGTAGCCGGAGATCGTGCCCAGAATCACGTCTGGTCGAGCGGCCGCGAGCGTATCCAGCGTGATGCCCCAGTTCGCGAGCACGCCTGGTCGAAAGTTCTCGCAGACCACATCAAACTTCGGCGAGAGGCGCCAGAACAGCTCCTTGCCCTCATCAGTCTGCAAATCCAGTGTGATTCCGCGCTTGTTCAGATTGACGGCGTTGAACAGTCCCTGTGTATTGACCGCGTGTTGCGTGCGTGTGTCATCGCGGATGGGTTCTGCAATCCAGGGCCGGACCAGGCGCCAGATGTCGACGCGCCGAAGCGCCTCAATCTGCACGACATCAGCGCCGAGCAATGACATCAGTTCAGTCGCAAACGTTCCACTCCAGGCTTGCGTAAAACTCAGGACTCGCACGCCGTCCAGCGGACCGCTCCGCGTGGTGCCGATCGGCTGCGGAACCGTTGTGGATTTGGCAGGGCCGTGATCATCCGAGCCAAGTCGCGGCGCCGATGACCGCAACGACCAACTTGGCGGCGTGATCGGATGTGGGTCGCCCGCGGCCCGTACGGGGTCGCCGTGCAGCTCAGTCTCCACGATGAACCCGCGAGATTGCAGCTGTTCATTCTCGGCCAACTCTGGAATCGTTTGCAGGACGCCGCTGATGCAGCGCAACGCCGCCAACTTGTGGAACAGCGGCCATTTGTCGAGCTCGATCAGCTCTCGCGCCACGCCGGCGCGGACGGGCTCGAGGTCTTTCCCATAGCGTCCGTCGTGCGCCTGCAAGTCTTCGCGAGCGCCTTGATCGGGCAGATTGAGGAGTTCCATTGCCTCCTGCCAGTTGTGCCAGTCGCCGAAGCCGAAGTTCATCCGACCGTCTCGCGCGTCCCAGAGCGGTCCCGGTTCACCGCGCGGCCGCCCGCCGGTCGGGCCGCGCGACCCGCCGATGCCTTGGTAGATCGCTTCGATCGCCCACGGGTAGACCGTGTGGATGTAGGCCTCGATTTCGCGCGCGTCAACCATCTCCGGCTCGGTCGACTGCCAGCGTCGGCGGAGCGCGGCCGCGGCGGCAACGAATCCCGCAAGCCCTCCGATATAAGCCGACTGTCGCGATGGCAGCGTGATCGGCGGCTCATCTCGCATCGCGTTGACATATGCCCAACCCGAGCGCGCATTGAGCGTCAGATTGCTCGCCGGAGCGTCGGACAGTGCGCTATCCAGACCGAACGGCGTGAGCGAGAGATGGACCGCATCCGCGCGCATCGCGGCGGTCGGCCATCTCGACAGATCGGCTGGGCTATCGGTCGTGATCACGAGATCGGCGCCTGCGATCCAACCCTCCGATTCACCTGGTTCGTTGATCACCGCTGATCGCTTGTTCCAGTTCACATAGGCGTGCAGCGCCGAGCGTTCGATCCCTGCCTGATCCTCCAGGAACGGCGCTTCATGCCGCGTGGGATGACCTTCCTGCGGCTCGATCATGACCACGTCAGCGCCGTGATCCGCAAACAGGCGCGCTGCAAACGCTCCGCTGAGACGCCGGGACAGATCAACGACTACCAAGCCGTCATACGCAGGCATTGCCGCAGTCGCGTGCGGGTCCACTTCCTCGTGAGGCTCCACCGGCGCGCTCCTGCGGTCCATTCCCGCGACATCAGAATCTCGTATCACGATATCTCATCGCTCCCTCGCCGCCGCTTGACACTGCTGACGTATCCTCCCATTCAAGTACATCCAAGACCGTCCCTGACTGGGGCAAGACCGTCCATGGCTGGACAGACAAGACTGAGGAGGCTGAGAATGACCGCCTATGACGACATCATCATTGGCGCCGGGTCGTCTGGCGCGGTGATCGCCGCGCGATTATCGGAGGATCCGAAACGTCGCGTGCTGCTACTCGAGGCGGGACCCGATTACACGCGCGTCGAAGACATGCCGCGCGACCTGCTCAAGCCGTGGGTCTCGTGGCGCGACCACGATTGGGGATTCAAGGCCAATGCTCGCCACGGCCGCGAGTTTCCGCTGCATCGCGGCAAGGTGATGGGCGGTTCCTCAGCCGTCAACGGCACCATCGCCTTGCGCGGCGTGCCCGCTGACTTCGAGGCGTGGGTCGCCGACGGCTGCGACGAGTGGAGCTTCGAGGATGTATTGCCCTATTACCGACGGCTGGAGTCCGATCCCGAAGGCGGCGACTTTCACGGTCAATCTGGTCCCATCCCGATTGAGCGCACGGGCATCGACACCTGGCAACCGTTGCAGCGCGCCTTCTACGTCGCCTGCCGCGAGAACAGATTCGACGATGTCTGGGATCACAATCTGCCCGACGCCACCGGCGTCGGCCCGTGGCCGCGCAATCGCAGCGGCGGCAACCGCATCTCGACCAACATCGCCTACCTGCTCGGCATCCGCGACCGCGAGAATCTGACCATCCGCCACGGCGCGCTGGTTGACCGTCTCAGCTTCGACGGTGACTCCGGCGCGAGGGTGAACGGCGTCATCCTCATTGACGGCGAAACCATCCACGCCGACCGAGTCTGCGTCTCCGCCGGCGCGGCGGTGTCGCCGGCGATTCTCCTGCGCAGCGGAGTTGGGCCGTCGGAGAAGCTGGCGCCGCACGGCATCCCACAACGCGCGCCGCTGCCAGGCGTCGGTGAGAACCTGATTGACCACTGCGGTACCGGCGTGCAGGCCTTCCCCAAGGCGGATGTCCGGCACGATCCTGACGTGGTCACCGAGGTCGGCGTGCGCTACACGGCGCCTGGCTCGGAGCAGTTCAACGACATGCAGCTCGCCATCTCCACTATCTGGGACGAGGAACAGGTGCGCGGGCTGACCGAGGCGCCGCGGCAACATCCGTCATTCGGAATTGGCGCCGTGATCCAACGACCGCTCTCGCGCGGATCGGTGACGCTGCGTTCCACTGATCCAAACGAACAACCGCAGTTGGAAATGAACTACGCATCACACCCCGAGGATTTGCGCCGTCTGATGGATGGCGCGCGGCTCTGTTGGGAGATCATGCGCTCCGACGCGATCATGCCCTACATCGAGCGAGTCATCGCGCCGAAACCTGAGGTGATGGAGTCAGACAACGCGCTCGCTGATTATGTGCGTCGCACCACTTCCACTACCTGGCACATCTGCGGGACGGCGAAGATGGGCCGCTCGACCGACCCGCTGGCCGTCACCGACCAACAGGGTCGCGTCCATCAGGTCGAGAACCTGAGGGTCGCTGACGCCTCCATCATGCCCGACATCGTGAGCTGCAACACGAATCTCACGGCCATCATGATCGGCGAACGCGTGGCGGAATCGCTCCTGGTTTAGTGTGTCCCATCCCAAAGCTGTGGCGACAGGCGTGAGCCTCGTGCAAGTGCGAGGCCAGGGACAACGCAGTTCCTGGAACAGTCGATCACTGCTCATGATCACTGCTCACTCCCTCGTCTCGTCCGTATGCGCTCCAGAGTCTCATCCCTCTGTCATACGCCGCGCTGAGTTCAACCCTTGCCGATCTTCTGCGGACGTTGTAGCGCCATTGCCCTTGCGGTTGACGCAAGCTCCCTGGCGCCGTTAGCGGAAGCGCCGTTGGTGGATAGTGCAACCACCGCGGCCGCAGCAGGTGCTGAGGTTGCCTCATCGTCCCACTGCATCTGTGTTTCGCGCTGGCGTTTCGGCACGAGGAACCAAGCCACAATCCCCGCGATCAACGCAAAGATGATTCCGAACCGCATCGTGTCGGTGATCGCATCCACAAATGCCTCGCGCATCACGAGTTGCGCCTGAGGAATGATCTCCGGTGGGAGCGTCGGCAGCACTTGCCGCGCCGCGCCGATGCCTGTGGAGATCGTGTCGATTGCGCCTTCTGCGACACCCAACGGCTCCAGACCCGATGTCACCCCCGACGAATAGACAGCCGCGGCAAACGAACCGAGGATCGCGATTGCCAGCGTCCCCCCTAGCTGTCGGCCGGCATTGTTCACAGCCGACGCCTTGCCGGCCAGGTCGACCGGCACCGACGCCATCGCGGTGTCGGTGGTGGAGGTCATGTGCATCGCGCCGCCCATGCCGAGGAATGCCAGCCCCAGACCGATCATCCAATAGGGCGTATCAATAGCAAGGATGAAGCTGAACAGCAAGAGCGCGCCGCCACCATGCACCGCAGGCGCCCAGAACAGCATGAATCGCGGTCCCAGGGTCGGTAACAGCTTGGCCATGATCGGCGCGAACACCATCATCGCCAACGCCAGCGGCATCAGCCGAGCGCCGCTCTCGGTGGCGGACATACCCTGCACGAGTTGGAAGAACTGAGGCATGTAGAACATCACGCCCATCAGCGCGAACATGATGAAGAACATCCCGATCATCGATCCGGTGAAGTCGCGCTGACGGAAGAACGCCATCGGTAGCAGTGGCTGCTCGGTGCGTCGCTCGATCACGATGAAGAGCAGGGTCGAGATGAACGCAATCGCGAATGATGCGATGATCATCGGATCGGTCCAACCGCGCTGAATCCCTTCGATGATCGCGAACACGATCGCGATCATCGCAATCGTGCCGGTGATCGCGCCTGGTACGTCGAGCTTCGTGTGCAACCTTGAGCGCGATTCGGGCACCACGGCCATGCCGAGCATCGACAGCGCCGCGATCGGAGCAGGCACCCAGAAGACGCCGGCCCAGCCGACAATGTCCACCAGCACGCCGCCGACCAAGGGTCCGAAGGCCATGCCGAAACCGAGCGCACCCGACCAGATGCCGATCGCGCGCCCGCGTTCCTCACGCGGGAACACGGCGGTCAGAATCGACAGCGTCTGCGGGATCACCAGCGCCCCGCCGAGACCTTGCAAGCCGCGTCCGATGATCAGGAAATTGGCGTCGGGCGAGAAGGCGACCCCGATCGACGCGGCGACGAAGATCGCCATGCCGATCATCAGCGTCTTGCGGCGTCCGAAACGGTCTCCCAGCGCTCCAGCGAGGAGCAGCAAGCCGCCGAAGATCACCATGTAGGCATCGGCAACCCAGAGCGACTGCGACTCTGACATCTCGAAGGCGCGCTTGATCGCGGGCAGCGCGGTGTTGATGATGGTCGCGTCAAGCTGGACCAGCATCTGCGAGCCGGCCAGCACCAACAGGATTGCCCAGCGTCGGCGCGAGACCGGCGCAAGCGTCGGTGCGCTGACGCTCATGCCATTCGCCAGCGTGGTTGCGCCAGGTCGTCCGCCGTGCGCTCAAACACCACGCGAACCGCGGCGCCCATCTCAACCTGGCCGCCAGCGGGAGCATCAACCACGGCGCCCAACAGCTTGATCTCGGGCATGTCCTCCAGCTCGATCAGCGCGACGACGTAGGGCCCGAATGCTCTCAGCGCGGGATGGGCCGGATGCGCCACCTCAACCCACGACCAGATCGTCCCGGTTCCGACCGAAGCTTCCCATTCCAGCTCGAAGCCGTAGCAAGAGTGACAGTTCAGCTCGGGTGGATACTGTCGGACGCCGCAATCAGAACAGCGCTGGACCACGAGTCGGCCTTCGGCTGCTGCGGCGAAATAGCCGCTGTTGATCGGATCCGTCGGCTCCGGCGTCGTCATGCCTTCAGGAAAGAAGGGCTGTTCGAGCCACTCAGCCGGCTGCTTCAAGGGAGTAGCGCTTGTGTCCGTGACCACACTCATGCCTGGATGGTAGCGGTTCGTCCTCAGATTAGGCTGATCGGATATGCGCCGAACCCTCTGTCGACTCCTGCTGACCGGCCTGATCGCGTGGTTGCTTGGTTGGATGACGTCGCTGGACGCGTCGGCCGAGGTGCCCGTCTGTGCGCTCAGTCGGCAAGCCGAGGCAACGCTGATCGAGCTGCAGGCGAAGCACGAGGCGCGGATTGGCGTGGCAGTGATCGATCTGGAGTCCAACACCAGATGGAGCGGCGGACTCAGCGCCCGCTACGCCATCCACAGCACGATCAAGCCGCCGCTCGTGTGGGCCGTCATGATGCAGGCCGAGCAGCAGGAGCGCGAACTCAGCGATCGCGAGCTGCTCGATCTCTTTCGGATGATCGTCCTCTCAGCGAACGAGCAGGTCGGCCATTATCTGCGGCAGATCGGCGGCGGCCTCAGCGAGTACTACATTCGTTGGGACGTGCCCGAAGCGGTGCCCTTCACCAATCGAAATGACTGGGGACGCAGCCTGATTACGCCGCTCGAACTGGCGCGGATCTACGCCGCGCTGGCCACGTCCGAGACCGTCAGCGACTCAGTCCGACAGCAGGGCTTCGAGCTCCTGCGTCAGGTGATTCCGCAGCAGCGCTGGGGCGCATTCGTGCCGGAACCACGCCTGCCGGGATGGGAATCACTGATCAAGATCGGTTCCTTCGTCCTGCCGGATCCCGACGATGAGGAGCTCCAAGACCATTCGCCCGAGATTCGGCTGCACAGCGCGGCGATCTGGCTGGACTCGCCGCCTGCCGATAGCAAGCCCCGTTACGTCACTGTGATCATGGGCGCGACCAATTCGTCCTGGCAGACCTCACTTGACCTGCACAATCGTATTGGCGCCATTCTCGCGAGCGCCATCGCCGATCGGGAAGCGGGCAGATCGAATCAGCCGACGAGCGCATGTCTCAAGCAAGCGTTGTCCTGACGCTTCCATGACGCTCTGATCCAGGATTGCGGCCTGCTGAAACCGCCCCAACCAAGGCGCCAGGCGGGTGCCGCGCCGGTATTCCTCAATGGCGTCACTCAGCGTCACTCAGCGTCACTCAATTGCATCAATTGCGGAAGATGGCTGAGGAGATCGGCGCTGACGCCGGTCCTGCTGCGACGATGCACGTGCTCGCGCCCGCGACGGGATTGGACGAGTCGCCACGCAACTGGCGCACGGCCTCCACCGCCAGATTGAAGCCGTGAGTGTATGCCTCCGACAGATTGCCGCCCGATGTGTTGATCGGGAACTCGCCGGCATGCGGCGCGTCCGCGTCGGCGACTTGCGTGGCCTCTAACCGGCCGCCCTCGCAAAACGGACCGCCATCCCCCACCTCGCAGAATTTGTGGTCCTCGAATGAGGTCAGCACCTGCCCGGTGAAGTTCTCGTAGAACTGACCGCAATCGATGTCCTCAGGACCCATGCCCGCTGCCATGTACAGGCGATCAACCATGGTGGAGTAGTTGGATCCCATGAAGTCATCGTGCCAGAAGCCGTCGACCACATTCCCCTGCCGATGTCCGGAGCCTTGCACCGACGCCGAGAGAAACACGGGCGTGTCGGTGAAGTCCCGCGCGATCTCGGCGGTAGTGAGAATCATCGCGGCCGCGCCGTCGGTCTCGAGGCAGCAGTCATAGAGTCGGTATGGATCAGCGATCATGCGCGAGTGTTGATGATCCTCAAGCGTGATCGGGCGACCGTTCATCACGGCCCGAGGATTGTTCTGCGCATGCTTGTTCGCCGCGACCGCGATGTGCCCGAGCTGTTCCGACGTGGTGCCGTATTCGTGCATGTGTCGTTGCATCTTCATCGCCAGGAATTGCGCCGGCGACATCAGGCCTTGCGGCACGTTGAAGGCGTATGGCCCGCGAAGCCGTCCTCCGCGTCGAGACTGCCCGAAGCGCCCAAACTCTCCCTGAGCCAGAGCTCGATAGACCACCACAAAGTTCGCATATCCCGCGACGATCCCTGCCGCGGCGTTGCCGATCGCGGCGCACACGCCCCCGCCTCCGCCTCCGTAGACCATTGAGGCAAACGCATAGTGCGGCAGATCGAGCGCCGTCGAGAGCCGATTGGGATCGTTGCGGTCGGCGGAGTACGAGGAGAACCCGTCCAGCATCCGCGGCTCAAGGCCGGCGTCGGCGCAGGCGGCGAGGATCGCCTCAAGCGCCAGGCGAAACTCCGGCCTGCCGATCCGACCATGCTTCGTGTACTCGGTCTCGCCAACGCCGATCACGGCTACACGATCGCGAATGTTGCGGTCATACTCGTATGTCATATGCGCCTTCCTCCGACCATGTCATCAAGACAAACGCCGTCCAACGGAGGCTACGCGATCCGAGCGCGTATCCTCTGATTGTGCCGTCGCGCAAAGGAGAATTCCATGTCAGACTTCGCCAACCTTCCCGCCGCCGATCCCGCATCACTCGGCATCGACGCTGCGCACCTGGCCCGCGTTGACGCGCGTATGGCGCAAGCGGTCGAAAACGGCGAAGTGCCGGGCGTAACCACGGTCGTGCTCCGACACGGTCACGTGGCGCACGTCTCCGCGCACGGCTACCTCGACTCCGAGCGCCAGAATCTACTGCCGGTCGATGCTTTGTTCCGCATGTACTCGCAGACCAAGCCAGTCACCGCAGCGCTGACGATGCAGCTCCAGGAGGAGGGCGTCTTCTACGTTGACGAGCCAATCACAAAGTGGCTGCCCGAGTTTGAGGGCCGCGAGGTGCTGTCGCCGCTGGACCCGCCCAACAAAGTGCGCGGGCAGGGTCTGCTGATGGGTCAGACGGTCCCGATGCAGCGGCAAATCACCATTCGAGACCTGCTCACGATGACATCAGGTTTGCCCTCGTTCGGCAACATTCCTTCGGCCATGTTCCCCATGCTCGAGCCTGTCTGGAAAGGCACCGGATTCGGCCCCACGGACGGCGGCGTGTCCGACCCCGATGTTGTCCACGAAGACTTGATCAAGGCCATGGCGCAACTGCCGAACGCGCGGCAACCTGGCGCCGCCTGGGAGTACGCGATGGACTTCGACGTGCTGACGGTTCTGCTCGAACGCGCGACCGGCCAGAATCTCGACGACCTCTTCCAGGAGCGCATCTTCGGACCGCTCGGCGTTGAAGGCTGCGGCTTCTACTGTCCGCCGCAGGACGCCGACCGCCTGGTCACCAATCACCATTGGGGGGAGGACGGCGGTCTCAGCCCGGTCGAGCGTCCGGAGGACTCGGAGAAGGTGCGCGAATCGGTCGGCAAGCAGATCTCGGGCAACGGCATCTTCGGCGGCGTGCTGATGACGCCTGCCGCCTACACCCGATTCGCCGCCATGCTGCTCAACGGCGGCGAGCTCGACGGTCAACGCGTGCTCGGTCGCAAGACCATCGAGCTGATGACGGCCGATCACCTCGAAGCGCTCTGCGGGACCGAGATCGACCTGGTCGGACCGGGCTATGGCTTCGGTTTCGGCTACTCGGTGCGTCGGCGAGTCGCCGGTACCGCGATCCCAGGCTCGATCGGCACATACGGCTGGGGAGGCGCGGCAGGTACGTACTTCATCGTCGACCCAAGCGAAAACCTCGCAGCGCTCTTCTTCACCCACGTATTCATGTATCAGTTCAACCCCGCCGCCTATCTGGAGACCGACTTCGAAAAAGGCGTCTACGAGAGCTTGGTGTAGATGAAGCTACTAGTACGGCTCCGAACTCAGCACTTCGCGCTCGACATAGCGCTTGAATTGCTCGCTGTTGTCGAAGCACCGAAATCCTGCCGCATTGGCAGATGCAAAGACCCCTGGCTCTTCATTGAGGAGCAAGGCGACTCTATCCGACCGGTAGAGTTGGACACCGTCCGGCCACGCCAAATCTAGCGATAACAGCTCACTTTCGATCGCTTGTGACGGGATGTCGAACGCGATCTCGCCTCGACTCAGGCCAATCTCATCGAGCCACTGCTGGACCGAACGCAGATCTGCTTCTTCCTCCTCGTCAATGTGGGCGCCCCAACCGGATGCTGGCAAGGACTGTCTCTGCTGATCAGGACCGTTGCGGAATTGATTGAGAATGTCATTGGCGGCAGCTGCCAGCAATTCTCTACGCTGCCCAAGAAACTCCGGATACCGATCAACGGTCCAGGGATCCTTGCTTTCTGGAATCCACTGCGACGCGAGTGAACCATCCACGGCTTCGTCGAAGTACTCCTCTGGTGGTGTTGCTCCAATCTTGAGGTTGCATTGCTGTGTTTGGAAACAGTAGTTGGCGAGAGCGTTGATATCCCTGGCCGAATATCCGTTTCGTTTCAGCAACGCGCGCGGGAAAATATGATGCCGATCGAGCTTCCCGCCAGCCCCGACCAAGTTCACGCTGAGCCGCGAGCCATCACAAAAGTTTCTGGCGTCGGCGACCCGCGTGAGCATATAGAGCACTGGGAAAAATCGGGAGACAGCGGTTGCTGCGTCAAAGTGCTCAGGTCGGATCTGAGAGGACCCTACCCTCAGCTCAAGCTGTTGAATGAGCCGATCAAGGCCCTCTTCAAGATCTTCGATCGCAGCCATGGCCTGATCCAGCTCCGTCTCCGGGGTACCACTGAATATCCCGTGCATGGACGCACGAACGTACCAGTAGAGCAACTGCCGTTGCTCTCTGGGCGACAACTGTCCGTTTTGGCGGTCCACGTAGTGAGCCATGACCGGAAGTGCATTCCGACCGAACAACACTTGACCATTGTCGAGACCTAGCTGACTGCTGATGAGATTGATGATGTAATCGAGGCTCTTGGCCGCACGGGCGAGTGCATCTTCGACCTCACTCCGCGTGACCCCATGTAGATGATGAAACCGTGCCTCGCCGTTCAGCACCGCATTCACGCTTCGCAGCAGCCAATCGAGGGAGAATCGATCGAATCCAGCCTTCCTCCACCGCTCTAGATGTTTCTTCATCTCGTCTCTAGCTTGTGGCCAGTCCGCGCAAATTCTGGCCAGTGCCAAGTCACCAGTCGAGAGCTTGGTTCCACCGGAGTTCACTCGATTGAAGATATCGACCACTTGCTCAACGGTCAGAGCGGGATTGGCTATTACGTCTTCATTCAAGGTCGTGTCTTTGATCCTCTGTAGTGAAGCTGCTCTGTCTATGTAAACCGCCAACTCAGGATCAGCGCCAAATCGCTTTACGAGTGGGCCAACACCACGCTGGATCACTTCGGTGACGCTTACCCACCTTGCGTCCCCTTGCATGCGAAGTGGCTGATAGAATTCGAACTCTTCTGTCCCAAGATTGAAGTACAGGTCCTGGAATGCACGCGGATTCCCGTCAAAAAAGTCAGGTGGTCCCCCTCGAAACACACCATACAGCGATGTGATCCGCTGTTGGCCATCCAGCAGCAGTTTAGTTGGATTCACCGCGGCGGATTGGGTCCCGCGCGTCGCCGTCTGACTCGATGCAGTGTTCCAGAAGAGGAGACCGCCGATGGGATAGCCGCGGTACAGCGATTCGAACATCCGCTTGACTTGGTCCCGATTCCAGACGTAGCCCCTCTGAAACTCAGGCAGCAATATGAACCCGTTGTCGACCTGATCCAATAGAGTCGCGATGGGGGTCATGGAGTCTCCGTTCGCAGAGTTTGATCGCTCCGTATTCTAGCAGCCCTCATCATTCCCGAGGCAGTGAGTGCCAGAGGGCGACCAGCAACAGCGGCACGATGACAAGCGACCCATAGGCGCCGGGCGGCGGCTTGGCGACCTTGAGCGGCTTTGATTGTCCGATCATGATCCGGCCGATGTTCTCCAACAGGCTGACCAGCAATATCAGCGGGATGAGTCCTCGGTAGCGGGTCACAACGATCCAGCCGATTGCCGCGTTCAAGAGTTGGACGAGACCCCACTGGGCGAAGATCGCGACGATATTCTGTCCGCCCTCAACCTCGATATCGATGCCGGCGATTGACTTCGCGCCGCCGTCGTGGCGGGCGATATGAATGACGCTGCGGGTGGTCGCGACCACTGACAAGAGCACGAGGAAGAATGGTACCCAGGGATCGCCTCGGTAGGCGTGGGTTTCGTCGGGAAGAATGGCGCTAACGACTCGCATGAGATCAATCTTCCATGTCGCCGGACAACGATGCTAGTATGCCTCTGGCAGTATACAGGACTCTGTAGATGTCGATGGAATAGTCTCGTTCGGCGTACAGGGCAAGGTTAGGGTACCCACTACCCGGCCAAGAGCGCAGGTCGGGCACATCAAGTACGTGGCTATAGCGGGGTGATCCGGACCCGGGCAGGCGACTGATGTGGAGATACGCCTCTTCGAGTGCGCTAATGAACTTCTGCGCACGCTCCGCCGACCCTGTTGATCGATAGTATCTGGCGGCGTGTTGGATATCGCGTGTCGCCGCTCGCCTGCGAACAACCGGCCTGTCCCTCACTGCCAATTATCTTCGCGAACGCGTTTACGGAGCTGCTCGAAACACTCTGCATCAACGATCCCCGCCGGTGGTGAATTCCGCCCTCCATGACCAGATCACGCAACGGTTGGCGATCTTGCTCTCTCTGGATCAGGGCTTGGATGTACTCGCTGCCGGTCTCGAACCCACGCTCGGCGACTTGCTGATCGACGAACGACTGGAGGGCGTCGGGGAGGGAAACGTTCACTATGTTTGTCTTAGACCGTTTGGCAAAGATTGGCAAGAATCAACTCCTCAGTCCCCGATCGTGCGTCGCGGGAAGTCCTTCGCCGGGTGGGCTTTCAGGACCTCTTCGTACAGGTCGATACCGAGTCCCGGCGTTTGTGGCAGCGAGATGTAACTGTCTTCAACTTCGAACGCAGGACTGGCGGCTTCTTGGCCCCATGGCTCGAAGTTGACAAAGTACTCGGTGATAATGAAGTTGGGCATGGTCGCGGCGGCGTTGAGCGTCGACGCGAGCGCGACAGTCGTCGAGTTGTAGTTATGCGGCGCCACCGCGACAAAGTACACCTCCGCCATCGCGGCGATCTCGGTCAGTTCCTTGATTCCGCCAACATTTGCCACATCTGGGTTGATGATGTCGGCGGCGCGCAGCTCGAAGGCCTCGCGGAACTCGAACTTGGTGTACAGCTCCTCGCCGGTGACGGTCGGAATGTTGATCTGCGCGGTCGCAGCGGCAAGCGCGGTCATGTTCTCTGCCCAGACCGGCTCCTCGAACCAGAACGGTTCGTATTCCTCGACCATCTGAGACAGCCGCACGGCGTTGGACGGACTCAACCGACGATGAATCTCGAGCAGCACGTCCACATCGGGTCCGACGGCCTCGCGCACGGCGCGAACTCGCTCAGTCGCCAGGCGCAGTTCCTTCATCCCGACGTAGCTGCGCCATCGGCCTGGAACGGGGTCGAACTTGAGCGCCGTGAATCCCTGTTCAACCATCGCGCGGGCGCGCGATTGCAGCTCTTCAAGGTCGTCCATCTTTGCCCAGCCGTTGGCGTAGACGTGCAGTCGGTCACGGACGGCGCCGCCGAGCAATTGGTGGACGGGCATTCCCGCGCGCTTGCCGGCGAGGTCCCACATCGCCTGTTCGACGCCCGAGACCGCCGAGTAGAGGTCCATTGCGCCGCGCCGATTGCCGAAATCGTTGTAGATGGCGTCGGTCCACGGTTTGATCCGCGCCGCGTCCCAGCCGACGATGTAGCGCCGCATCGCCTCAAGGTGCGCAGTGATCTGGATGTCGCGGTCGGACTGCGTGTAGCACTCGCCCCAGCCGTGCAGTCCGTCGGCGGTCTCGAGTCGGACAAAGCAGAGATTCTTGCCCGCGATGTAGCGGTCGGGCTGGCCCGTGTCGGGCGGCGTCGGGTGGACGAGGTGGTATCGCAGGTCGACGATGGTGGAGTCGGGCACAGACATACTCACAGTTTCTAGTCTTAGTCGCCGAAGAAGCCGCCTTGCAGCCCCTCTTCGGTGCGGCGGGGCGCCTTGCGGAAGGTCTGGGGGGCGGCGAAGCGGGGATACTCGGGCTGCTCTCCGTTGAGGAGTTGCTCAATCGTGAGAATCTGAACCTTCGGATATTGATTGCCTGGCAGGTTCTCAGGCTCGTAGAAGCTGGCGGCGATGGCTTCCTGCCGCATCGGCTCGGTCGGCTCTTCCAGCGTGATGAAGATGCCGATCGCAGCGTCCTCGCGCTCCATGTCGCCCTTGAGCGTCGCGATCATCCCTCGATTCACGTGCCCGCTCTTGACCTGCACGATGATCCGCTTGGCCTTGCCCGAGTTGTCGTCGAAGAAGTTGATATAGCCGTCGATGCCGGAGTCGGCACCCTTCTTGCCGGTCGCCGGACGCGCATCCACAAGGCCCAACGCCCAGTACTCGAACTGGTAGCGCCCGTCGTGCTCGCTCTCGGTTGCGAGCGCGTGGGCGCTGGCGACGTCCTCGGGCAGACCGATGACCGTGTAGTCGGAGAGTTCAGTACCGAAAGTGTCGTGTAAGCGGTGCTTCATCAACGAGATTGCGAGATGAGTGACGTCGATGCCGATCCAACGCCGCTTGAGCCGCTCGGCCACGGCGACGGCGGTACCGCAACCGCAGAACGGATCGAGGACGACATCGCCCTCGTTGCTGCTGGCGTTGATGATGCGTTCGAGCAGCGCTTCCGGCTTCTGCGTCGGGTATCCGAGGCGCTCCTGATGCCAGGAGCGTAGAGCTTCAATGTCCGTCCAGTTGTCTTGAACGGCTAAGCCCTTGGCCTCGTCAAGGTACCGCTTGATGCGAGGGATTCCATTTCGCGTATAGAACACTCTTCCTTCTGCGTCCAGGCGTGCCATCGTCGACTCGGGCACTCTCCATACCCTGGTCACACCTTTCCAATCATACGTATAGCCGCCCCCTTGCAAACCGCTGGCTCCCAAGTCTCCCGACATGAAGCGACGGCCGTCCGCATCCGTGTATCGATAATATTGTTCAACGTACTGAGGGTCGTATTCTTGATAGATTTGGTTCCAAAGATATTCGCTTGTCTGCGAGTAGAACATCAATACATCGTGCACGGAGCCGTACCGCCTCGCGTCACTATGAGCGCTTGTTCTCTTCCAGACAATCTCATTGCGATAGTTCTCGTGTCCGAATACAGCGTCCAGCAGTAGCTTGATGTAATGACTCGCGGTCGGGTCGCAGTGGAGATAGATGCTTCCGGTTGGCTTGAGCACCCGGTGGAGTTCGGCGAGGCGCTGGGCCATCATTGTCAGATAGGCCATCATGTCGTTCTGGCCCAGGAACGATCTCATCGCTTGCAGCAGGCTCGCGAGCCGCTCCGGACCCTGTGTCACAACATCGCGATACGCGGCTTCAGACCCTATGTCCCAATGCCAGGTGTCGTCGAAGGCCGTGATTTGTGCGGCAGAGGCTTCGCCCGAGCGCTCCTGGAACAGCACGTTGTAGGTCGCGTTGGAGTTGAACGGCGGGTCGAGGTAGATCAGATCGACGGACTCCTCGGGGATGTGGTCACGCAGGACGCTGAGGTTGTCGCCGAAGTAGAGCTGGTTGGTCCAATCGGTCATTGAGGCCTCCAAGCTCACTGTAGGACATGTGATACCCCTCGCGGCCTCCGAGAAACTACCCGAACGACCGCGAGGTGAAGCACTTGCTAGGTTACCGTGAATATCCCGGATCTTCGGACTCGTGCTCCTCTGCCACGGCGCCCATTGCAACCAGCAGCCTGCCGAAGTCTTCGCCGGCTTGGCTGTCAAGGATGCTGCCGGGCAACTCCCAGAACCACCAGGCGATTTCGTCCAGGTGATCTGCGGCGAGGGCCATGGTGTCGTTGCTCAGGCCGTCCTGACCGAACCAGCTGTAGCGGTCGGATGCGAGCGCCACGACCGAGCCGAGGTCGAGCATCGCGTTGTCTCCGAAGCTGGAGATGCCGCTCACCATATCGACCTGCTGTCGGTTGGACTGATCCGACAGCGGCGTGAGCCAGCGCAGTTCAATTTCACCGAGGTCAACGACGCCCTCGCGAATGGCCTGGTCTGTCAGTTCGACCTCGAAGAACATCGTGGTCGCTGAGCCCATCGGGATCTCGGCGAATTCCTTGCGATCCTGCTCGAAGTTGCGGTCAGCGGTGACGCGATTCTCGTAGCCGACGAGTCGCCATGCCACGACTGAGTCATGGTCCCAGCGCACCTGCGCGCGGGCCTGGTCAGCGAACGGGATGGAAAGCGCCAGCCAGTTCTCGCGGCTGAAGGTCGAGCGGGCCTGGGCGACATCCGACAGGTAGCGGTACCAGCCGTTGCCGTACTGCGCGAGCTGCTCAAGCAGAACATCGTTGTAGTTCTCGATACCGACACCAACAGTGATCAGCCGCAGCGGGTTGGAATCATCGCGGTCTTCTGCGGTGCGTAGGATCGCGAATGGATCGGTCGCATCGACATTGGCGACGCCGTCCGACATCAGGATGACGTAGTTGTAGGCGTCCGGTCGCTCACGGCGGACGTCGTCGGCAAGTTCGACACCCAGATTGAGGCCGAGCTGCACGTTCGTCGAGTTTCGCGGTCGCAGTTCGCCAATCACGTCCCCCACAGAGCCATCGTCCGGGCGGCGGTGATCGATGCTGTCGACAATCCTGTTATCAAACAGCACCACGGCGATCCGGTCGTCGTCGCCGAGGCTTCGCCGAATCGACTCTGCCGCGGCGCGCGCGATCTCGACGCGATTGCCCTGATCCATCGAGCCAGAGGAATCGAGCACCAGCGTCACGTTGAGCGGCGTCTCGTCAAGGAACTCAGGCGCTTGCGTGGCGATCCGCACGAGATGCAGTTCGTCGTGCAGAGGATGCTCAACGATGTCGGTGGTGACGGCGAAGCTGTCGTCGACCCTGGGCAGGGCGTAATCATAGTTGAAGGCGTTGATCCACTCTTCGGGGCGGACCGATGCCGGCTCGATCTGGTAGCCGAACTCGACCCCGTTGAGCGCGAGGAAGTACGAAGTGCGGTCCACGTCCAGTGAGAAGGTGGACGTGTCATCGTCATCGGTGAGTTGCCAGCCGGTGGTGGCATAGTCCTCAAAGTTGGTCGCCGCGGGCGGGGATGTTGGTCGGTCATCGCTAGAGCGTTGCTGCCGACTGCTCCCAGACGAATACGAGGAGGCTTGGGCCTGCTCGTCAGCCTCTTCCATTGCCTCTTCTTGCTCTTCTTGTTGCTGGGCCTGGTACTCGTAGTCGCCCTCCTGCCGTTGCTGATATTCGACCTCTTGCTGCGCTTGCGCTGCCTCTTGCTGCATCGCTTGTTGCTGGGCCGACTGCTGGGGCTGCGAGCGCGTCACCGATGACTGCTCTTGCTGCTCTTGCTGAGGTTGTTGGCGGACCTCCTGTTGCCGCTCGTCATCGCTTGAACAAGCGGCGAAGATGAGCGCGACCGCGATCAGCGGTGGCGCAAGGATGCGAATCCACCTGGGGATCCTCGCTCGGATTGGGCTCTGGTTCACGTTGGCCTCCTGACCGACTACTTCGGGGCGGCAGATTGACGACCGGCTGTCGCCCCGTTAGGGAGATAGACGCTGTAAACCAGGCAATAGTTCCCGACGAGCAACCCAGGCAGCGAAGCTGCTGCCGTCCCCGGCTCCGAGCGGGGACCTGTTCGGGGGTGGGGACGGACACCCTGCCTGTTAGCGACAGGGGGGCGGTCCCCGCTCGGAGCCGGGGACGGGGGACGACTTGGATAGCCTTTAGCAGCGTTCGCCTATCATTCAGCCAACGGTCGAACCTGAAACAGGAATGAGCTCAACATGGCTACCGCACCGACTCGCGTACACGTCGTCACCGGCGGATTCCCACTTGGATCGCATGGCGGTCACGACATGGACTTCGCACGACTCAAGCTGCTCGATCTGCTCTATTCGGACGGCAACGTTCGCACCACCACCGGCAACGATTTCACCGACATGTGGAAGTGGCTGGCCGTCACCGATGTGCTGATCACCTACACCGCCGGCCCCTACGCCGACGATCCGCAGAACGAGATCCTGCGCGACTGGATCGGCAACGGCGGACACTGGGTCGGCCTGCACGGCACCTCCGGCGGCAAGGCGGCCCGCATCGGCGACGGCAAGCGCGCGATGGTCAAGATGGAACACCACGAAACGCTCGGCGGATTCTTCATCAACCACCCGCCGATCAAGCGCTTCACGGTTGACGTGCAGAACGTGAACTCACCGCTGCTTGAGGGTCTGCCGGAGCAATTCGACGTAATTGATGAGCCGTACATGATCGAGATCACGGATCGCCCCAACACGGACATCCTGCTGACGGCGCCGATCGGCCCCGACAATTGGCCGGACTTCGGTTTCGACTATGAGGAAGACACCGCCATCGAAGCAGACGGCGTCACGCGCGTCTTCGGTTACACGCGAGGCATCGGCGAAGGCGGCGTCTGCTACATCGCGCTCGGGCACTGTCACTCGCCGCTGACCAACTCGCAACCCTTCGTCGAAGACAACGCCAAAGACGAGAACGGCGACAATCCGAAGACGCTCAGGTTCACCTGGGAGACTCAGGAGTACCGTCAGCTGCTCAGCAACAGCCTCAACTGGGCTCGCGGCTGAGCGCGACAGCCCGCACGACCGCTCATTCGAGGTGGCCTTTGTGGGGCGGCCGTCCCAGGTACCTTTGCTCCCCCTCCCAGGGGGAGCTGTCACGACGTGACTGAGGGGGTCACACAGCGGGGAACCCCCTCTGCCTTCGGCATCTCCCCCCGTTGGACGGGGGGAGAAAAAGAACACGTCGGCACGCAGACAACTTGACCGCGAGCGAGATACGGAGGCGGCGCGCCTATTCCCCAACTATGGGATTCGGCACGACATCGAGGAGGCCGCTGAAGATGTCTGATTCCTCTTCAACCGGCGTTGCTTCCGGGGCGCTCATCGGTCTCGGCATGCTTGGCTGCTCGTTGAAGAGGGCGGTGAAGATTGACTCGGCGTGCGCGATGAAACCGAGTGAGCCGACGCCGTCAACATAGATCGGTCGACAGTCCGGCAGCTCCGACGCAATCCGACGGCCCATCTGAATCGGATGTGACTCGTCCAGCATCGCGTGCCAGAGGGTCACCGGGAAATTGACGTCTTTGAGTTCGAATCCCCACGGCTCCAGGTGATGGCGCGCTTCGTCGCCGGCGGCCGCGGGTCCCTGACGGAACGCCTCGCGCAGGTCTGAGATGCGATTGCTCAGCGTTGGCTCGGATCCGAGGATCGCGCCGTCAACCGGCGGCATACGCTTGATCTGTTCCGCAACGACCCGGTCCGGACGCTTCTGCACCGAGCGTCCGTAGCCGCGCATCCAGAGCGAGGCGAGGCGCTGCGACTTGAGGAACAGCGTGTAGATCAGCCGCCACTCGTACGACATCCCTTCAAGCACGTCGCGCGAGTCGATGGCCCCCAGTCCCGAAATCAGCGCCACGCGATGCAAGCGCTCGGGCATGTGCAGTGCGCAGGCGAGCGTGTACGGCAGTCCGGCGGAGATGCCAGCGACGGAGAACTTCTCAAGCTCGAGGTAGTCGGCGAGCTGTCGCAAGTCCGACGGCCAGTCGAGAATCGCGCGGCCGGGCAATGCGTCGGAGTAGCCAAAGCCGGGACGCTCGGGCGCGATCAGCCGGACGCCGGCAAGCGCGGCGCCCTCACTCAAGACCGCAGCCGCGACACGCGAAGACGGGATGCCATGGTGGAAGAAGAGCGGCTCACCGTTGGGGTCGCCGTACTCGGCCCAGCTCAGCGCTCGACCGTCGGACAACCGCGCCACGCTATGTGGCGGTTCAGGCTCGTCGTCTTCGATACACCGCTCTGCTGACTTCATTGCTTTGACGATACCGCGCTCGCGTCGTGGGCACAATCATCGTAGTGGCGGTTTCTTCGGCGGCGAAGCGAACTTCGCAGTCGTCCCAGCATGGACTTGCACCTTCCAACAGATGCGAGGACGATCGTGGCCAGGCCCAACAGACCCGATACCCCTTGAAACACAAACAGACCGATTGTGGCGCCGTCCGCTGCCGACAGATTCCCTTGATTGTCTTCGGGAACCGTGTAACGGCCGCTGAACCAGTCCGACTCCATGCGTGGTGAACCTTCCGCTTGGTTTGGACTGGGGTGGGTTCCCTGGGCCATTGGCACATCCCGTTGTTGACGATGCGGTTGCTGTGCCCGATCAGCAATCGGTACTGCGGTATTGCGGAAGCCGCTACCTGCCCCCTTGGATGCTCCGTGGCGTATCCCCTGCGCGACGTGAAGAAGGCGTGTCTCCAGGGGAGCGCAGTCTGACTGATCAGTCCGTTTCAGTCCGTTGGTTCCGAGACGAGCAGCTCGGCTTCGACGTCGTCGGCGAGGTTTTCGACCGGCGGCGTTTCGCCCAGGCAGCCGTCCTCGACCTGCATCCCGAAGGCGTCGGCGAAGTAGCGGTAGGACTGGTATTGGTCGCCGTACTTCATGTGACCGGCCGTGTGATGCGCGGCTGAGAGCAGCAGCGTGTCCCGCATCTCGGACGAGGTGCGACGGTAGTCCTCCAGCATGCAGAGGCCAATTTCCTGGTTGTGCGGATCGTTGCCCTGCTTGGCAATCCCGTCGGCCAACGTCTCGACCAGCGGGCCGTCGTCGTAGCCCTGCTTGAGGTAGTTCTCGGTCCAGTAGACCGACTGCTCGGTGTCGAGCGCGAGCAAGGCGTCATTGAGTTCACCGAGCAGCTTGCCCTGCGACATCAGCGGCGCGTCCTGATCGCGTCCGAAGCCGGCGAAGTAGGTCGCGGCGCCGCGCGTCTTGTTGCCCTTGGAGTTGGTCACCCAATGCGCGCACTGATTGATGAAGTTGGCGGCGATGAAGAGCAGCTTGGTGCGGTGCGGATGCTCGAAGTGGTTGAAGAACCAGCCGAGCATGTTGGTGTACTCATAGCCATGCTGGGGCATCGAGAAGTTGGCCGGCAAGCCGCACTCCAGCACGACTCGCGCAGCCGCGATCTGGATCGCGTCCAGGATCGACTTGGGCGAGCGGCCCGCCTTGAGCAGCGCCACGATGTCCTCAATGTAGGATTCCTCCGGCTCGCGGATGATCGAGCGGATCAGACCCTCAGCCTCCGGCGGTGAGAGCGGAATCTGGTTGGTGAACAACTCCTGGTCTCGCATAGAGGACTGAGTTGCATTGAGCGACGAGGCGGGCGGCTCTTCCTCAAGGTGGTACATCATGATCTGGCAGGCCGACTCGTAGAGCGAGTACCAGCGCGGGCCGACCGCGATGTCGGGCACGCCCGCGTAGAGCACGTGATGCGCGTTGTCCCAGCCGATCGCGCGTCCGAGCTGAATCGTGCTGCGAGCGCGGAAGGACTTGTGACCGGTCGTGTAAGAGCGGTTCCAGAACATCCGATCCTGCACGTCGATCAGACCAGCGAACATCAATTGGCCGAGGATCTCTTCGCGCCGCTCAGGGAACTGCCGCCAGAGGCCGAGGAACAGCGCATACTCCTCGTTGACGTGGCCGTACTGGACCATCGTCAACCAGTCGTTCAGGCCCTCTTCCAGAGAGCCGTCGTAGGCAGTCGGCTGTTGATCGTCCCAGTGCGCGGCGGGCGGAGCGGGGCCATCGGGGTACTGCTCGGGGTCATAGGTGCGGCGCGAGTAGTGCCCAGGCATCCGACCCTTGAGCTGATTCCAGATGTCGAGTCCGGTCGGCACGTACCAGGCCGTCTGCGTCAACGGCAGGTGCCGCATCTCTTCAGAGACGAAGTTCTGCAAGCCCAGCGTCGCGCGCGAGGAGAGCAGGCAGTGATCGTTGTTGACGAAGCGCACGATGCCTTCGTCGATCCGCTGGTGATACGGCACATGCGTGTACGGGGCGTGTGCGCGGATCGTCTCGGACAGGATTTCGGTGGTCGGGCGTCCGTCCTTGATCAGGTCGAATGCCTGATGCAGTGAGGACGTGTTGTCGCGGCCGACGACCGTCTCGCGGTAGCGGTCATATCTGGCGGCAGTGGCGCGGTCCAAATGAGCGGGAGAACTGCCGCTGTCGCCATCGCCACCGGTCTTGTGCAGAGCCATACGGAACTCCTGATTGAGGAATTGTTGAACTTGCTGAGCAGTATAGCGATCTCGCGCCCGCCAATGTCCTATATTGCCGGTGTAGTGCAATCGCGCGGGCACGCTACGATCCCTGCTCGTGCGGCGAAGCGATCAGGAGAACTGTTCACATGTCCGAAGACCAACGCGCGCTGGTAGCGCATCTGATGCGGCGAGCAGGCGCTGGCGCCTCGCCCGCGCAGCTTGACGAGCTGACACAGCGCCCCTACGCGGATCTCGTTGAGGAGCTGATCAATCCCCCGGCGGCGCTTGATGACGATGACGATCTGATCTTCCGCTACTTCCCCTCGCTGGCCAACTCCGACACCCCGTGGCCCTGGAGCGCGCGCTGGATCTACTGGATGGTCAACTCGGAATCGCCCTTGCGCGAGAAAATGGCGCTCTTCTGGCACCACGTCTTCGCGACGGCCTGGTTCAAGTCCGAACACGGCCCGTCGGTGGCGCCGCACATTCAGATGTTCCGCGACCATGGGCTCGACAACATGCGAGTCCTGCTTGGCGCCCTGTCTCGCGATCCGGCCATGATCTACTGGCTCGACAACGTCGAGTCGGTCAGAGGAGCGCCAAACGAGAACTACGGGCGCGAGCTGCTCGAACTCTTCTCGATGGGCGTCGGCAACTACTCGGAAGACGACATCAAGGCTGCCGCCTATAGCTTCACTGGCTGGACCTTCGAGCAGCCGATTCCGCTCTACCCGCACGGCGGCTACCCGGCCCGCTTCGTCTACCGCGACGACCTGCATGACGACTCGGAGAAGGAGTTCCTCGGCCAACAGGGACGCTTCAACGGCGATGACATTATTGACATCATCGTGCAGCAGCCGGCCACCGGACGCTTCATTGGACGACATCTCTACAACTTCTTCGTCAAGGATGAACCGGGCGTCTCCGCCTGGTCCGTGACTGATCCGGGCAATCCCGAAGCGGTTGCGGAGCTGGCCTCGGCATTCGCAGAGTCGAACGGCGATCTGCGAGCGGTGATGCGCGTCCTCTTCAACGCCGAATGGTTCAAAGAAGCGAGCTACGAACGCGTCAAGTGCCCCGCGGAATGGGTCGCCGGCGCGTACAAGCTCTCCGGCAAGCTCGGCGTCCCCCAACCGGAGATGTGGAGCCTGCACATGACGATGGGCGCGATGGGTCAAACCCTGATGGACCCGCCGTCCGTTGAGGGGTGGCACACCGGCAAGGAATGGATCGACGGCGGCACGTTGATGGAACGGATCAACTTCGCCTCCAAACTCGTCTCCGATCCTTCGACGCCTGGCGTACAGGAGCTGGTCAGCCGGCTACAGGAGATCGGCGCGAGCGATCCGGAAGCGCTGGTTGACGCCGCGCTCGACGTCGCCGGGCCGCTTGAGGTCTCGGACACGACGCGCGCGGCGTTGCTGGAAGCGGCGTCAGCCGGCGGCGACCTGTCGTTTGCCAGCGACGAGCAGCGCGAGGCCGTTGGCCGACGCGCGGCGCAGGCGCTGCGTCTGGTGATCGCCTCGCCTGAGTACCAGTTCGCCTAGAGTGCTCCGCTCCCCCACCCCTTTTGCAGGGCAAGGGGAGCGGTCGAAGGCTGAGAGGGTCCTTCCTTCAAAGTCAACCAGCAAGCGAAACCCACCAACGACCAACGAGACGACCAACGAAAGGAACCCCCAATGAGCAGCAACGGACACAGCGACCAGAAAGATCCCGTCCTCGTCATCGTCCAACTCTCGGGCGGCAACGATTTCATGAACACCCTGGTCCCGTACAACTCGGGCCACTATTACGACGCCCGGCCATTGGTCAACGTGCCGCAGGGCGAGGTCTTGCCGATCAGTGACCAGCTCGGGTTTAATCCCGCCGCCGAACGGCTCAAGGGGCTGTACGACGGCGGCGACGTTGCGGTCATTCAGGGCATTGGCTACCCCAACTCATCGCGATCGCATTTCCGCGGCATGGACATCCTGCACACGTGCGAACCCGATCGGATTTCGACCGAAGGTTGGGTGGCGAAGCTGATTCAGCGTCTGGACCCGGATGCGGAGAACCCATTGACGGGCGTTAACATCGGCCGCGGCCTGCCGCGCGCGATGGCTGCCCCCGGCGTCACCGCGACCTCCGTCGGAGACCTCGACAACTACGGTCTGATGCCTGATATCCAGGCAGAGGAAGATCGCAACCGCGATCTCGCCATCTTCAAGCGGATGTACACGCCAGCAATCGGCGCGGGCATGGTGATGGACTATCTGCGCCAGACCGGTACCGACTCGTTGGCTGGGGCAGACATGCTTGCCACAGTGCCGGGCATGTATGAGTCGTCGGTGGAATACGGCGCCAGTCCGATTGCCAAAGCGTTGCGCGATGTCGCGCGGATTCACACAGCCGATTTGGGCGCCCGCGTCTTCTACACCAATCACATCGGTTACGACACGCACTCGCACCAGCCGCCCGTACATCCCGGTCTGCTGCGAGATCTGTCCGGCGCGCTGGACGATTTCATGACCGACCTGCGCGAGCATGAGGCGGCCGAAGAGGTGTCAATCCTCGTCTTCACCGAGTTCGGGCGTCGGATGAAAGACAACGGCTCTGGCACCGACCACGGTTCGGGCGGCGGCGCCTTCATCATCGGCGAGCATGTTAGCGGCGGCCTCTACGCCGAGTACCCGTCAATCGCGCCGAACGACTGGCTGAACGGCGAGGATTTGAAGCACACGATCGATTTCCGCGGCATCTACGGCACGATGGTGGAGCAGTGGATGGGGATCGAACCGGAAGAAATTGTCGTGGGCGACTTCGAACAGGTTCACCCCTTCGAGCGCACGATGCTGACAAACTAGCGACGACCGATCACAGCTCCTCCGCCTGGCGGCGACGCCTGGCGGCGAGCTTGAACACGAGCTTGAACACGAGCTTGAACAAGGAGACCGAAGATGACCTTCCCTCACGCGATGTTGCGCGCTGGTTATCCATATGAACGAGTGCTGGGGATGCGGCGCGTGACCTCATTCCCGGTCTCAATCGCGATCGGCGACGATCGGGCGTACGTGCTGGGACGCACCGAGTTGGGCGTGGGCGGCAACATCCGCATGGTCACGCTGGCTGATGACAGCAGTCTGCATGACGCGCCCTGGGGCGACCTCGGCACAATGGCGGACACCGGTCAACTCTGGCCTGTCGCCCTGGTGCGATCAGCGGACGGCAACCTGCACATCCTTGACGAGGGCAACCACAACGTCACGACCTACTCGCCTGACGGCGAAAAGCTCGGTCAATGGGGTGAGCAAGGCTCAGGAGCAGGTCAGTTCGAGCGGCCCTCAGGGATGGCCTTCGACGCGGACGGCAACGTCTGGGTGGTCGATTCCTGGAATCACAGAATCCAGCAGTACTCGGCCGAGGGCGAGTACATCGGCGGTTTCGGCGAGCACGGCGACGGACCAGCTCAGTTCCACCTGCCGTGGGGGATTGCGATCGATGCCGTCGGCGACCTCTACGTATCCGACTGGCGCAATCACCGTGTGCAGAAGCTGACCGCCGGCGGCGAGCATCTCATGGACTTCGGCAGGCGGCCCGGCTATGAGGTGAAGCGTCCCAGCGGGATCGCGGTTGACGAACACGGCGACCTCTATGTCGCCGAACGCGACAATCACCGAGTCGTGATGTACGACAAGACGGGTCGCTACCTCGAATCCTTCAATGGCAACGCCACGCTCAACAAGATGGGTCGCGAGTACATCCGCAACAACCACAAGACGCTGCGGCTGCGTGAGATGACCTCGGTCGAACCGCAGAAACTACTGCGCTTCCCACAAGGTCTGACCTACCAGAACGGTCGGCTGTACATCTGCGATTTCGGCTCGCACCGCGTGCAGGTATACCAAAAGGACGCCGAGCCGCTGGACGAGGGCCAGATTCTGCAACCGTTGCGCGCGCCGACTCTGATGACGACCTAACGCGGCGACGTCGGTCATGCCGATGGTCTTCGGCTTCGCACAGCACCGCCGATCGCAGCTCGAAGCCGAGTTCCTGCGCATGGCGGGAGAGATGCGCAGGCTCGGCGTCGAACGCTTCTGGCTGGCCGGCGATCTGGCTCGCGACGAGATTCGACCGGACTCGGAGTTGGAACTGCTGCTGGTACATCCGACCGATCAGCCGTTTCAGCGTCGCTCAGACTTCTTTCAGACGCACTTGCGACCGCAGGTTGGCACCCGCTTCCACGTCTACACGGCTGGCGAATTCCTGACGCTGCGCGAGACGGATCGCGTCATCGTTGAGATTCTGAAACAGAGCGACGAGGTGGTGGTGTGAGTGGGCGCTCGCCCGAGTTCGAACGCTGGCTGGCGCAGGCGCAGCACGACCTGGACTCGGCTCGATACGCTTCCGACGGCGACTTCTTCGCTCTCGCCTGCTTTCTCTCGCAGCAGGCAGCGGAGAAGGCGATGGCAGGCTACCTCTTCGCTCGCGGCGCTGATCATGTCTGGGGCCATGCCCTCTCCGACCTGTGCGAAGACGCGATGCAGCTGGACAAGTCGTTCGATGTGATCAAATCGGTTGCGATGCTGCTCGACAAACACTATCTCCCGACTCGCTACCCAGGCAGCCTGCCCGGCGGCGTGCCGCACGAGGCGTACGACGCGTTAGACGCTTCCAGGGCGGTTGAGATTGCGGAGGACGTGCTGAAGTTCGTTCGCACCCGCCTGAGCGGTCAACCCTGATGCCTCACCTTGAGCGCTCTGCTGTGTCTCAGGCGACGGCTCCGCCTGCGCTGAGTATGTGCTGAGCGTGTCGTGAGCCGGCCATGATTCAGTTTCGCCATGCTCGGCTCAATGAGTACCACTGCGCGATGCTGCAAGACCTGATCGAGCTGCAGGACGCGCCCGATTCGCGGCGGGTGATCGTTGACGATGCCGTCTCGGATGATGGGCTCGTCTTTCAACCCGAACTGCGCCGTCGTCGCTACCACCCGGCGATCCTGGCAAAGCTGGTGGAACATGGATTGGTCGATCTGACCAAGGCCGGCGACGATGCCTTTCGCGTGTATGTGACGCCGGTCGGTCGCGACTACTACGACGATATGTGCGGACTGACTTGATGTGCGGACTGACGTGAGCACAGCAGACGATCCGCCGCTGCCGCGTCCGCTGTCGCCACAGCGGCTCGGCGCCATTCGCCAGCGATTGTTGAGCTGGTACGCCGAGCATGAGCAGCCGTTTGCCTGGCGCTACGCTCGTGATCCGTACGCGGCACTGGTTGCGGCCGTCTGTGCGCAACAGACGCAGATGTCTCGAGTGCTCCAAATCTATGAACGTTGGATGCAGGCGTTTCCGACGATTCAATCGCTGGCGTCCGCAAGCGCGGCGGAGGCACTGCGCGTCTGGAGTCGCGCCGGCTATCCGCGGCGCGCGCTCTATCTGCATCGAACGGCCAACATCGTGTGCCGCGAATACGGCGGCGAGCTGCCGCGTGAACGTAAACTGTTGGAAGCGCTGCCAGGCGTGGGGCCGTTTACGGCGGCAATCGTGCTGAACTTTGGCCATGGAATCGACGCGGCGGCAATCGATACGAACATCGTTCGACTTCTGGGACGCTTGTTGTTCGCTGATCTACAACCAGCGCGCGAGACGCCGAAGGCGAGGATTGCATGGGCCAGCGAACGCTTGCTGCCAACCAGGCAGGCGCTGCGATGGAACCCGGCCTTGATGGATTTTGGCGCCGCAGTCTGTACGCCTCAGCCGCGCTGTAGCGAGTGTCCTCTGGCCTCACTATGCGCGGCGCAGCCCAGATTTCTGTCCGGCGAGCGAGCGACAGCGGTACGATCTCAGCCAGCCTTCGCCGGATCGCAGCGCGAGCTGCGCGGATTGATCATGCAACGGTTGCGCTCAAGTAGTGAGTCACTCGAAACGGAATCAGTGATCATGTCGGTAGCGAGCGATGCTCAGGCAGCAGACGCGCGCGTGGAATCGGCGCTGCGATCGTTGATTCGCGATCAGTTGCTGACTGAACGAGACGGTATTGTCACGCTCAGTACTGAGTGAAGCTTGACTTGAGCGTAGATGTTGTGCATATACTTAATGCATCGTAGGTCGCCGAGTGTGATTCAGTCGCAAGCGGGGATCATAGCGCCGAGTCGTGAAAGGACTCAGATATGGCAGACACCTTCAACTCAAGCCTGAAATCAGAGCTGTCAAACATCGACGGCCAGCTCGAATCACTCGGCAATCGTCGCCGCCTGATCCAGGAGTTGTTGGATATCGACGCGCCGCCTGTGGTCGAAGAGAAGAAGCCGGAGCCGCAGCGTCGAGCTCCGCGCCGCGCTTCCTCAGCCCAGGCCCCAGTCAAGCGGACACGACGACCGCGCGGCCTGATCACCAATAAGGTGCGTGAGTACCTCGGTGACCAATCGGAACCGGTACACGCGACCGAAATCCTCTCCTACCTTGAGAAGAACGACGCCGCGCCGCAGTCGGCGAAGCCGATGCCGACGTTGCAGTCCACCTTGCAGCGAATGAAGGAATTGGGCGAGATCGCCAACCGCGGTCGCAATCGCTGGGCCTTGATTTCCAAGAGTGGCGGCTCGGAAGCGCCAGCGCCAGCGATCGAGGAACCGAAGCCGAGCGCGCCGGCCCCGGTCGCCGCAGCGCCAACCCCTCCTGCGGCAGTCTCGCCTTCACCGATTCAGCGCCCCGAGCGTCCCGGTGGACCGCCGGTCGTCACCTCTACCACGACCTTCGGCAGCCGCCCGCTTTCCAATCAGTAGCGAACGCCGCCCGCACCTGCAACAGGCACGCGTCGCCCGCCGACCCGGCGGTTGTGGCGCGTGACTGTAACCACAATCACACGGAACACGACACTGAGCCTGAGGAGATTCCATGCTGTTTGAGTTGCGCCAGTACACAGTTAACGACGGTCACCGTGAGGCATTCGTCCAGCTGATGGAGGAGGAGATCATCCCCTTCCAGGTTCAGCAGGGTATGACCATTCTGGGCTCATTTGTGTCTGAGGAAGATGACACGACATACGTCTGGATTCGTCGCTTCCATTCGGAATCGGAGCGCGAGCGGCTGTACGAGGCCGTCTACGGCTCAGACCATTGGAAAAATGAGATCGCACCCAAAGTGGCCGGGATGATGAACCGTGAGCTGATCTCAGTGAAGCGGCTCGAAGCGACGCCGCGCTCGCCGATTCAGTAAGCGATTCAGCAAGCACGTCAGACTGCAATGACGACAGCGGCGCCTGGCGAAGCGCTGTTCAGGTTTGACGGGCAGCGCTACTTGCCGACTGACCGCTCGCGCGGGCCCTGGTCGCCCGACGCATTGCACGGCAGCCCGGTGGCGGCGCTGATTGCACATGTCGTCGAAGAGTATTGCCGCCGCCGCGCGGAGCTTAGTCACCTGCGTATCGCGCGGCAGACGATCGATCTGATGCGTCCGGTTCCGTTCCAACCGCTCACGGTTGAGGTGGAGCCGATACGCATCGGTCGGCGACTGGCAATCTTCCAGTCGCGCATCATGAGCGAGGAGCGCTTGCTCACGTTGGCCACCACGTTGTGCCTGGAATCGGCCGCATCGCTGGGCGCGATCGGCAGTGATGTTGCCGCTGACCCGCCAGATGTGGCGCCCGATCTCGCGCAGGCAGGGAAGATTGATCGCGTGGGCAATCGCTGGGTGTCGTATCCGGGCACGCTGGAAATGCGGCACGTGGCGCCGCCTGGCTCTGCTGATCCGCCGCTGGTCTGGATTCGGGCTGACGCGCCGGTGTTGGCGGATGTGCCACCGAGTCCCACGGTTCGGGCCGCGAGCATCGCGGATTTCGTCTCACCCTTCGCCAATATGCAACCTGGTCGCAGCGGCTATGTCAATGCGGACATCACGCTACATCTTCACCGCGACCCGATTGGCGAGTGGCAATATCTACGGATTGTCTCGCGTGGCGCGTCGGATGGGGTCGCGACGGCGCAGGCGGTGCTCGGCGACCAACGCGGCGCCTACGGCGGCAGCTCCGCCGCGAGCCTGATTAATCCCTAGCCTCCCTGAGCCGTTCCAGTGCTGCATGGCTGACCTGCATGCTGCATGGCTGACTCGCTGCGTTAGCATTCTGAGGACTCGCCTGCGGACTGAATCAAGCCCCAGGACAGACCGTTTCGGTCGAAATCGGTAGCATTCGACTATGGCTGGACGAATTGTCGGCATGATCTCAGTGCTCACGCTCGCTGGCGTGTTCGTGTCAGCGGCGGTGTTGCTGTTGTTGGCGCTCGACTCTGAAGACCGTACCGGACGACAGTCGGCCGTCGTGTTCTCTGAGGCGGTGGCGCGATCTCTGCTGATGGCGGACACGGATACGCTCAGCGACGAAGAAATCAACGACCTCATTCGGTGGCATGAGCATGACGCGGCGGACGACGTGGAGGATCCCACACGACTGAGTGAAGTCTGGGTGTTCAACCAGCAGGCGCGATTGGCGGCCTCATCTGAAGGCGCCCGATCGGTCACTCGCAGCGAAATCGTGACCGCTCGAGAAGCGATGCGCGATGGCGGCAGCACCATCGTGGAGCGATTCGAGAGTGGTCGCTACGCGGGGACCGCGCCGCTGCGGACAGCCGAGGGCGATCCGGTAGGCGCGGTCCGAGTCGAGTTCCAGAGCAACCGGATCGGCAACCACTTCGAGGCGTACCGAGCGGAGTACCTGGTCGCGGTCGTGGCAATTCTGGTGGCGCTGGTGCTGGCCAGCAACTTCCTCGCCAAGCGTCTGGCGCGGCCGATTGCACTCATGGTGCGAGCGGCGCGCGCCGTTGAAGTCGGACGTCAACCAGAGGCCGGCGTCGCCGCGTCATTGCGCAATACATCGCTCACGCGCGACGAATACGGCGAGCTGGCCGGCGTCTTCCTCGATATGGCGCGCGAAGTGGGACAGCGCGAGGTGCAGCTGGCCGCGTTGGTGGAGGAGCGCACGGTCGAGCTGTCGGAGAAGAACCGCGTGCTCGAATCTACGCAGCGCGAGATTCGCAACGATCTGGAGATGGCGCACTCCGTGCAGGCGGCTCTGGTTCCGATTGACCTGCCAGACGATCCACGCGCCAGCATTGCCGCCTTCATGACACCCGCGTTGGATGTCGGCGGCGACTTCTATGACGCGTTCATCACGGACTACGGTCGGCTCGCCTTCGCGATTGCCGACGTCTCCGGCAAGGGCGTGGCCTCAGCCTTGATGATGGCTGTTGGACGCGCCTTGCTGAGAAGCGCCGCCAATCAGCATGCTGACCCGAGTTTGGCGATTGCAGAGACAAACGATCAGCTCTGCGGCATGAATCCGAAAGAGCTGTTCATCACGGCCTTCTTCGGCGTGATCGATATGGAACTGGGGACCCTGACCTACGTCAACGCAGGCCACGATCCGCCGTATCTGCTCCGACCGGACAGCGGTATCGAGGCCATTCCGCATACAGGCGGTATTGCGCTGGGCGTGTTGCCAGGTCTGACCTACGCTGAGACGACGATTCCGCTCGATCCGGGCGCAGGAGTGTTCCTCTACACCGATGGGATCACGGAGGCGGAAAACGAAGCCGATCATCAGTACAGTCGCGCACGGCTTGAGACTCAGCTGTCGGAGCTGATCGATACGGAACCTCAGGCGATGGTTGACTCGATTCTGGCTGACCTGTTCTCATTCACCGGCGACGCCAAACAGTTTGACGACATCACCTGCCTGTCGCTCAAGTTCGTCGGCGGACCTGCCTCGCCAGAGCCGTACATTCCTGGTCGAGGCAGCGCGCAGCTCGCATCCGGCTGGCGGCGTATGGTGGTCCAGCCGTCACTGGAAACCTCGCTGCCGCGAGTCGCCGCATTCGTCGAGCGATTCGCGGAATCGGAAGGATTCGCTCCGAGGGAGCTGTACCGAGTCAACCTCGCGCTCGACGAGCTGTTGACGAATTCGCTGGAGCACGGCTTCCCTGGTCGTCTTCAGGAAGCGCAGATTTCGGTCGCGTTGCGCAGCGAGGGAGACATGGTGGTGGTGCGCTATGAGGACAACGGTCCGGAGTTCAATCCACTGGAAGCCAGCGAGCAGGACACGGAGTTGACGCTGGACGAGCGACCGATCGGCGGATTGGGTCTTCAGTTGATCACCGCCACATTCGATGCGATAACCTACGAACGAATCGAAGATCGCAACGTGACGACACTGCGCCATCGGCGCGGGAGTCCAACGGAGGAGACACCTAATGGTTGACCTGTATCCGGAATACGACGACAGCGTGCTGGTGTTGAATCCGCTCGGGCGGATCGATGGCACCAACGCCAAGGCCTTTGAGGAAGCGCTGCTCGGTCGCATCGAAGCCGGCGACCATCAGATTCTGCTGAACTTCGAAGGCATCAACTATATCTCGTCTGCTGGTCTGCGAGTGCTGCTGATGGCGGCCAAGCGTACGAGTCAGGCGAAGGGTCAGCTCGCCCTCTTCGCGGTGCAGGAGCATGTGCAAGAGGTCTTCAAGTTCTCTGGCTTCTCCGAGATCATTCCGATCCACGATGATCGCACCGGAGCGCTCGGCGAGTTCTAGACGCTCGCAGCATCGCGGTGCTTCAGAGTCAGCCCGGCGACCGACTGTAGATGCGCGGATGCGCAATCCCAAGAGCAGGAAGTCGGATCGCTCCGGGCGGGAACGCGTTACTGCCGCTCGTCGTTAAGGACTGCTCAGATTGCGAGTTGCGGCCGGCAGTGCAGGGCTCGACCAGCATTTGCCCCTTCACCATGGAGGTAGTGAAAAGCCGCATCACACCCGCATCAGGCGCGGGGCGAGCCCGCATCGCCTCCTTCTGCACGAGGGGCCGAAGAGACTGACGCGCAGCCCCCGGGCTGCGCGTCCTGGATGCCAGGCGCTAGGCGGTTAGAGACCGAGTTCTGACTCGAGTCGCGCGATCGCTCTTGAGATGCGGTTGACCAGTTCGTCGGCCTCTTCAAGGTTGGTCGTCAGCGGTGGCGCGAACGGGATGGTCGCGCCGCCCCGGGCAAGTACGCCTTCATCGCGCAGGTACTGCGTGACGCGCGCCTGCACGTTGTCCGCTTCGTCAAAGTCCTCGCCGGCGATCGGGTCCTTCTTGAGTTCAACCACATGCATCAGACCGATGCCGCGCGTGTGATGAATGGTTCGATGCTCTTCGCGCAGCTGGACCAGTCGTGAGCGGACATGCTCGCCGACGCGGGCTGCGTTCTCAACCAGACCTTCGCGCTCGATAATGTTGATGTTGCCGAGCGCTACCGCGCACGAGACGGGATTGGCGCCCCAGGTGATCCCGCCGATGGTTCCTTCTTTGCCTGCTTCCTCAAACGTCTGCGCGATCTGGTCGGAGACGAGCGTGGCGGCGATCGGCGAGTAGCCCGACGAAATCTGCTTGGCGGTCGTCATGATGTCTGGCTCGACATCAAAGTGATCCATACCGAACCACTTGCCGGTGCGACCGAATCCATTGATGACCTCATCGGCAATCAGAAGGATGTCATGCTTGTCGCAGATTTCGCGCAACGTGCCCCAATAGGCCTTGTCGGGGACATAGCTGCCGTTGGCGGTGGAGATCGGTTCGGCGATGATGGCCGCCACCGTGCTTGCGCCTGCAGCGACAATCACATCTTCGATCGTGCGAGCGCAGAACACATCGCAATCAGGGAACGTCTTTTCGTAGGGGCAGCGGTCGCAGTTGACGTTGGGCACATGAATGGCGCCCGGCACCAACGGCTCGTAGGCGGCGCGCATGGTATAACTCGCGGCATTGACCGAGAGCGCGCCCGCAGTCTGGCCGTGATACGAGCCGATTCGTGAAATGATCTTGAACTTGCCGCTGTTGCCGCGGATGTGGTGGTACTGTTTCGCGATCTTCAGCGCGTTCTCGACCGCTTCGGAGCCACCATTGACGAAGACGGCTTTGCGAATCGTTGACGGCGTCAGCTCAAACAGCTTGGTTGCCAGATTGACAGCCGGCTCTGAGGCGTAGGCGAAAGTGTTCTGGTAGGCGAGCTTCGACATCTGCTCGTGCGCGATATCTGCCAGCTCCGTGCGTCCGTGTCCGACCGCGTTGAGCCAGAGTCCCGACATCGCGTCAATGTACTCGCGCCCCTGGTCGTCGTGGAGGAAGATGCCCTCTCCCTTCTGGATTACCAGCAAACCGTCGTCGGTCGCGAGATCGGCATGCGATTGCGTAGGGATCCAGAGATGCTCCAGCGATTGCTGGCGCAGGTCAGCTTGGGCAGTGGTGGTCATTGAAAGTTCCTGTCTGGCAACGTCGTGCCGACAGGATAGGGTGTGCGCGAACTATGTGCCTGCGTTCTTAGCGTTGCGCCGACTGAGGTGCGCCGCGCGAGCGCAGGTCGTAGGCCATGATCACGAGGTCTCGCATGCGGCCTTCGCGGTCCATGACCCATCCGGGCAACGTGGCTACGGTGCTAAAGCCCAGCGATTCGAAGACTGCCTGCGCGCTGAGCTGATCGTGCGCCATGCGCGCGGAGATGCGTTCCAACCCGATCGAGTCGGCGATCGCAAAGATCTCTTCGGCGAGGAAACGGCCCAGTCCCTGTCCGCGGATCTGCGAGTTGACGGTGACGCGGATCTCGCCAATGTGGTCAGTCCAGCCGGCTTCATTGTGAACGAGCGAGGCCTCGCCGACGATGTTGCCCGCATTGATCGCGAGAACAGTTGTGGTGCTGTTCTCCTCAATGTTCTCAATCCAACGACCGACGATGCGTTCGTCGGTGATGTCCCAGGGCAGATAGAGCAGGTCGTCGGGCGAGAGGGATCGGGCGAATGACAGGAAACGCGATTTGTCTTCGGCGCCCATCAGGCGCATATCGATTTCGCGTCCGCCGCGTAGCGTGGCGCGGGAGGGATAGCGGCGCGCGATCAGCGCAGCTTGTCGGGCGGCGGCTTCGGTCGGCATGATTGTCCCCGATCCATGTTCCCGATACGTGGCAGCGGCGTTGCGCTGCTGCCGCAAGCGTATCACCGCGACCAATCAGTTGATTAGCTGCTTGGCGGCCGCCAGCGGGTTGTCTTCGGTTGCAAGCGCGCGCCGCGCTCGGCTGCCGAGTCTCGCTCCAGGATCACATTGTCGCCCGGATACATCGCGCCCTGCCTGACGACGCGGGCGTAGACGCGCGACGCGCCTGGATTGGTCGCTTGATTAATGCGATTAAAGTCACCGTCGCGGAAACAGTGGGCAATGATGCGGCAGGGCGCTGCGTAGGACGTCACCTCAACGATGACCTGGTCGCCGAGGTGAAGGCGCGAGCCAGGCACGAGCTGCTTCCAGTCCATGCCGCGCACCGTCACGTTCTCGCCGGCGGCGCCTGAGCTCATCGGATGGCCGTCAGCTCGGAGGCGGTCAATCACCTCAGCCGACCACAGGCAGAGGGCGCGCTCAGTCCCGCCGTGATGACGGCGGTCGCGCTGGCGATCACGTGTGAGACCGTATTGATTCACGATCGCCTCGGTGACGGCGCGCTTGGGGACGCCGCCGGCGGAGACGTTGAGCTGCTCAATGCGGCCGTGGGCTCGTTCGCTGGATTCGCTCATCTGATCGCTCGCTCTGGTTCTGGCGTCTGCCTGTTCGCTTGCGCAAAGTCTAAGCAGCTAAGTACGCCAATGCGAAATGATGCCGTCAACGTACAGGACGCGCAATGCGCTGATCAGTCCCGGCAGGACTTGCGCGCGCTGTTGCGCGGAAACGCCATCCAGCAGGTCGTCCAGGAGTTGGCGGACGCTGCTGCGACCGTCGATTCTGGAAGCGAGGCTGGCAATCAGCAGCGAGATCGGCGCGCCTTGCGGCCGCGAGGGCGACGAAATGACCGCGCCCCACTCAAACTGACCGTCACCGATGACCGGTTTCCGCGCGATTTCAACGCCGTCCGCGAGCGTGGGCACAGCGTTGAGCAGCGCGCTGCGATCGGGCCAGACGGAGTCGATCAGGCGGGACATCTCCGAATCGCGTCGGCGGCGTTCCGTTTCCACAGCGGCCACGCCCTGTATGAAGTCAGGCGGCGCTTCGCCTCGCTCCAACACAACGCGCTCATAGCCTTGCGGCGGCTGTCCGGCAACTGCGGCGATGAACGCGTCGCGCGGAGATACATCATCGCCGGGATTGACGATCCGTCGAGCTTCCCAGAAGTAAGAATCAGAAGTGCGATTGGAGGCATAGAACAGTTGCGCCATCTCACGGAACTGGTGGTACTGCTGCATGTAGAGCTGTGTGTAGACCTCGGCCGCTGGTTCGCGCATGTCGGGATCGCGCAGCGCCGATGTGACGTAGGCAGACGCGAGCAACGCAGAGGACAGCGCGAGATGTACGCCTGAGGAAAACAGCGGATCGATAAAGCAGGCTGCGTCCCCCACGAGAATGAAGCCGTCGCCGACCAGTTGCTGCGAGGTGTACGACCAATCGCGGATGACTCTTGGCGCCTCTAACAGCTCAGCGCGTGAGAGCATCGCTGCGGTCCGCGACGTTCGGCTGAGTTGATGTTCGTAGAACTCTGCGGTTGTCAGCTTGGCGAGCTCTGAGGCGGCCCAGGCCGCGTCCACCACCACTCCGACGGACATCGTGTCATCAGGCAGCGGGATCGCCCATGACCAGCCATGTTCGAAGGCTTCAATAAAGATGTTGCCCTGATCCGGGGCCGGCAGTCGCTCAGCGGCTCGATAGTAGCTGTACACGGCGAGGTTGCGGAAGAACTCGTCATGCTGGCGAAGCTCCAGTCGACGCGCAAGGAACCCGTTCTGTCCGCTCGCATCAACGATCCAGTCGGCTTCCACTGTCTGGCTGTCGCCGTCTGCAGACTCAACCGTGACCGATGGCGCCGCGCCTGTTGCCACGCGAGCGTCGACCACGCGGCAGCCTTGGTGGACATCAACGCCATGTCTGGCGGCGTTCTGGAGGAGTATGTGATCGAAGGTGGGTCGCCAGACTTGGTAGGCGTGAGGATAGCTCGCATTCGTCTCAGCGAAGCGCCAGGACCAGGGCTCGTGGTCGCGCCCCCAGATCATGGTGGCGCCGTACTTCGGCGTAAAGCCGGCAGCCGCAATCTCGTCAATCACGCCGAGCGTTTCCAGGATTGGAATAGAGGCCGGCAGCAGCGACTCGCCAACGTGCTCGCGGGGAAAGAACTCGCGCTCAAAGAGCGTGACGTCAAAGCCCTGCCGGGCAAGCAATGTGGCGACGGTTGAACCACCCGGCCCGCCGCCGATGACGATTACCGAAGCCTCAGAAGCGTCAGCCATTCAGGTCAGCGTACTCCTGGATACACGTATCCAACTCAGCGCCCATTGGCTTGGCGAACAGCGCTGCGCCCTGCAGCTTGAGTTCGAGTGGCTCGGTTTGGGTAGATTCCATGGTAACGATCATCTCCTCAGCCCTGCGCAGCGCATCGATGACGCGCAGATTGTCACTCGCCGAAGCGGGAGACACCCAATTTCAATCTACGTACCAAATCGACGTTCCTGTGCGGCCGTCGTCATCCAGCCAGGTCAGGGTTGCTGTCTCCGCGGTTGGTGTGTCATCAACAGACGCATCAGCATCATCGGTGTGGACGAGGAAGCTTGTGGTTGTGTAGACCTATCCGCTCGCTTCGCGGATCCAGGTCGGCGCGTCGTCGTCGACCCATGTTGTCGGCCCACAGCTGACAATGAGGCTCAGTTGCTCGGCGGGATCGCGTTCGGTCAAGGTGATGCTGTGCCGCTTTGAATCGGGGAGCCAATAGGCATAGGCGGAGTGATAGTCGTCAGTGCGCTGCTCAATGACATCTTCGTCACCGTCATCAATGGCGAACTGTACGGGTGTATTGAACAGTGTCGTGAGATCGAAACGGATGCTGATCACTTCTTCGCCAGTTCGGGCGTTGCTCAGTTCTGCCATCTTGGCGGTGCGGAGATCACGGAGTCAGGCCGCCTCAACATCGGCGTCCGAGGCAACCACAGTCGCGGGCCTCGTGTTGAAATCGACGTCCCAGCGCCCGCCCTCCCACGGCTGGCCATCCAGACTCCATGACCAGTCCGACCCCGACCGTCCATCGAAATCCCCCGGCTGCACGTCGATGTTGGCTCCCGTGTGGGTGCGCCCAGAGTCACCCTCCGGCTTGCCCGCCTCGGTGAGGCACAACACCCGGAGAGACGAATCGGGGCGGTCACCAGCCACAATGGCGCCGGCGTGCCAGCGATCGGCCTGATCGTTGTAGACGATGGCGACGCTGACGTTCTCCAGCAGACGAGCGGGCGGATCACTTGCGCAGGCTGTGACGAGGACAGTCAACCCGACGAGAACGATGGAGATCACGAGCACGGAACCGTGATTGGCAAGCATGACCACGCCTCTACGTTGAGCGTACGCCTCCCAGACAGATCGGTGATCGGGCTGAGACCAGGAGGGCGACCACAAGGGTCGCCCCTACATGCGCCCTCTTCAACGATCCTGTGACACCCGGACACGCGAAGAGACCCGCGCCGAAGCGCGGGTCTCTGTGGGTTGAACCTGTTAGCGAGCTTAGTCGCCCGAGATGGGCGCACCGGTCTTCGTGTCGACTTCGAAGGCGCCTTTCAGGTCGAGTTCCTTGCCCATCTCGCGCACGGCGGGGATGACTTCCTCGCCGAACAGGCGCAGCGAACGCATCGCGTCCTCGTGGTTCATCGCGCCGTCGCCATCCCAGAAGAAGATGTTGCCGGGGCGCAGCTCCTCAAGGACGTGACGGATCTTCGGAATCACGGTCTTCGGCGTACCCGTGATGATCGAGTACTTGTTGACCTGCTCTTCGTAGGTCCCGAAGGCGTCCGAGTCGACCTTGTCGACTTCGGTTTCCTGCTCGCCAGTAGCGGCCTCGTGGGCCTGCTGGCGGCCGCGCGCGGCCGCCGCGGCGAACGACTGCACGGTCGGCAGCAGCGCGGTGCGGCTGGTCAGACCGGGCAGGTTCTGCAGATTGGAGCGAACGCTGCCCTGGTTCCCCTCAAGGAACGGGTTTGCGGGACCGGCGATGTACTTGCGGCCAGCCTCTTCGGCCAGCTCTTCGGTCTCGTCGACATGCACCTTGAACAGGTAGCCGTGATGCTCAGTCGAGGCCTCGTAGCCGTTCTCTCGCGCGACCTCATCGTAGTATTCAAACGACTTCTTGGTCGGCTCGATCTCAGTGGCGAGCATGACGTAGGGGTAGCGATGCTCGGCGCACCACTTCACCGTGTTGCGCGACATCACGCCCGGAATCCAGATCTGCGGGTGCGGGTCCTGGTACGGACGCGCCCACGGGTTGACGTAGCGGTACTGGTAGTGCTCGCCCTCCCAGCGGAAGGGACCAGGGGTTGACCATGCCTTGACGACGAAGTCGTGAGCCTCCTGGAAGCGCTCCCAGTTGAATGGCGCCTGAGAGTTGTGTGCGACGGACTCGCGGCCCGTGCCGCGCACCCAACCGGTGACCAGTCGACCGCGTGAGATCATGTCAATTTCGGCGAGCTCTTCAGCGAGCCAGAGCGGGTCTTCCCAGATCGGGAGCACATTGCCGAGCAGCACGATCTTGGCGCGCTTGGTGATGCGGGCGAGGATGGCCGCTTCGACGTTCATCACGCCGCCCATGCAGAACGGAGTCGAATGATGCTCGTTGAGCATCAAGCCGTCAAAGCCCATCTCCTCGGCGTAGACCTTCTCGTCGAGGTATCGGTTGTAGAGTTCGGCGCCGATCCTGGGGTTGTAATCGGCGTTGGTCATCCCGAGGTCTTCGATTTCGCGGCCGGTCGCACCGACCCAGCCCGATTCGAAGTCCTGATAGGGACGTTCCGTGAAGTAACCAACGAACATCGTGTTTGTTCCTGTTCCTTCGACTCAGCGCACGCCTTGCCGGGATGGCGCGTTGCCGGTCGGTGATTCGTTCATTGAAATGATACGCGATATCGAAACGTCGCGTGATGCCTGGACGGTTAGGCGCCGACGTGGGCGCTGATCGCGTCGGCAGTGGCCTGCGCTTGCTCGAGTTCGACGAGGTGACCGGCGCCATTGACGATCTGCAGCGAGCTGTTGGGCATGCTGGCGTCGTACACTTCAGCCGCATTGATCGGAACCACCCGATCTTGTTCGCCCCAAAGCAGCAGCGTGCGCGTCTCGACTTCCGAGAGGAGATACGGTAGCTGTCGGTTGAACATCCACGGCTTCCAGGTCAGACGCGCAGTCATCTCGCGCGAGAAGTCCCAGAGCTCTTTGAGCTCGGAGGCGGCCTCGTCGCCGAAGACCTCGGCGTATGCCTCATCGGATGAGAAGCCGAGCTTCACGTACTCCTCAAACTCGTAGAAGATCACGTCAGCGATCTCGCCATCCTCCGGCTGGACGCCAGCGGCGCCAACCAGGGTCAGCGACTCGAGGCCTTCGGAGTTCATCGAGGCGATCTCCGCGGCGACCCAGCCGCCGAAGCCGAAGCCGACGAGGTGGTAGCTGTCGATCCCGAGCTTGCGGATCGTGGATCGCACCATGATGCCGATGTCGCGCGGGTGTCGCGCCCACACCGGGCGCTCCGATTGTCCGTAGCCGGGCAGATCGATCGCCGTCACAGTATGGCTCTGCGCGAGCAAGTCGTAGCACGGAATCCAGCCCGGTCCGGTGGAGTGATGCAACACGACGACGTGAGGTCCGCTACCGTCCTGCAACGCATTGACAGTGAGCCCCGACACCTGTGCGGCAACTTGACTGTGTGTTTCGGTCTGTGTGGTCATCCACGAACTCCTGAGTGGTCAGCGGTGCATCGTTTCCGTCAGGCTAAGTGCTTGCCAGGACAGTGGCAACTCACAGAGGCAACTCACAGTAGCAACTCAATGCCTCTGGTCGCTCACCGATCGCCCGCGTTTACCTGAGCGATGGAAGCAGCCCGCGGAAACGATGCAGGCGTAGCATGGCGGCATGCTTCCTGGCATCTGGGGTTTGCTGCAACTCTTGCGCCTCGCTGCGTTGCGAGAGCTTCGCGGCGGCTGGCGACTCATGCTGGCCGCGGTGGCCTTGCTGATCATCGCTGCTGCGCTGGTCGCCTTACCGCTCGTCTTTCGCGCCGCCTCCGCCGATCTCGCGCTGCAGGAGATGATCGCGCAAGCTCCACGCGCGAACGGCTTCGCCGACCACAGCCGAGCATTCCGGCCGGCCGAACTGGACGACTTCGACCGCGTTGCTCAAACTGCCGCGGATGCGCGTGAGCAGCGCCTGGAACCGTTCGAGGGTCTGGTCGTTGATACCAAACGGATCGTTGAAACGCCGAGATTCTTCGGCGATTTCACCCGCACCGACAACGGAATCGAGGAGTCGTTGCTCGGCTATCTGATGTCGTTCGAGGATCTGGATAAGCACGCCAGGTTGTTGCGAGGCGCTTGGGCGCAGGCCCGCGATGAGGTGGTCATCGGCGCGGAGTTATCGGACCAGTTGGGAATGGACGTCGGCAGCGCGGTCACCTTCGCTGGTGGCGTTGAGGTCGCGATCGTTGGCGTGATCGAGCCGCTGCAAGACGATGTCAGCGACGTGCTCGCGCTGCACTACACCAGAGTCTGGTTCGAGCTTCAGGAGAACATCACGCTCGGTGGCGCGGTTGAGCCGTACTTCGGCCTGTTTGCCTCGCCGCGAACGCTGGAGTGGTTCGAGGCGCCCGTCACTCATCGGATGCGGACGGAATTGCATCCAGAAGCATTGAACTCTGACCAGGTCACCGCTGTGATCGAGGCGTTGAGCGCCTGGCGGCAAGACATGAGTCGGCTCGAGGGCGGTTCTGCCTCAGCGCTGCTGCAAACGCAACTGCAAACGTTCGCGCGACAGGCTGAGTTTTCGTCACGACAATCCTTGATTGCCGGGCTGCAGATCGCGGCAGTGGCGATGTTCGGCGTGGCGTTGGTCGGTCGCGTGCTGGCAACACGGACACGCGTGGACCGCGAACGCCTCGCTGCTCGCGGCGCGCGACCGTGGCAGCAGGCCGGAGCGCAGATCATGTTGGGCGGACTGGCGGCAGCGCCAGCGGCAGCGCTGGGAGCGCCGTTGGCGGCCTTTGCGTTGCATCACTCCGGACGCCTCGATGCGGTCGCTCGAGTGTCGGGTGGTGAGCCGTTCGATACGCGTCTGACCTGGGAGGCGTGGGCGCTCGCGATCGGCGGCGCCGCGATCGCCTGGCTGGCATTTGCGGCGCCAGCCTGGTTCGACGCCAGACAACGCAGCAATCAGCGCGTGGCGACAGGCCGACCGCAACGGCTCTCGCTGATCCAGCGAGCCTGGCTCGACGTGGCGCTGTTGGCGCTCGCGATCGTGTTGTTTCTGCAGTTCGAATCCGAAGCCTCCGGCGGCGCGCTGTCCGCCTTCGAATCGGACGGGATCAATCCGGTCCTGATGCTGAGTCCTGGCCTGTTGCTATTGGGCGCCGCGCTGACGATCATGCGGATCGCGCCGCGCGTCTGGGGAATGGTCGCGAGCATCCTGGCGCGTGCGCCAACACCGTCCTGGCTCTTCCTCGGCGTGCTCAGCGTGGCTCGCAATCCGACCGGACCGATGTTACTGACCGCCCTGACCGCCTTCGTCACCGCCGTCGGACTGATCTCCGCGACCTATGCCTCGAGCATTCGCAGCGTCGAGCGTGAACGCATCACCTATGCCGTGGGCGGCGATCTGCGCGGCGTCTCGATTGGCGGCAATCTGGCCAACTCGACCGTAGCCCGTGTGACCGAACCGCTCGATTCGCGCGGAGACATCGCGTCATCGGCGGCGTTTCGCGGGATCGGCGCGATCGGCGATGACCGCGAGGGCAGTCGCGTGATTCTGCTGGGATTGCAGACCGATCGAATCGCCGCAACCACCGGCTTGGAGGAGTCGCAGCTCGGCATCGCGCCGCAGGAGCTCCTGGCAGCAATTGCCCGCGAGCCTGGTCGCGCCGGACAACCGCTGCCCGATGGCGCCGAGTCGCTCACCATGGACGTCTACAGCGATCCTGGCAACAGCAACCTGGAGCTCTGGGTGCGCCTGATCGATCGCTATGGACAGGTGCAACTGCGCCAGTTTCGTACGAACACGAGCGGCATCGTGACTGGCGAGCGCCGTGCGATGCGCGCCGCACTCGGTGGATTGGCGCAACCCGCGCGGATCGCGGCATTCGTCATGAGGCCGCAAGCGCGGGTCGTGCGTGCCCCCACGGGCACGCTCTACATCGACGGATTGACGGCGCAAGTGATGGGGGAGTCAGTGTTAGTCGATGCCTTCGACCACTCCAACACCCAAGCCGATGCGCAAACTGATGCGCAAGCGGCTCCCTGGTTGTCTGCCAATGGTGGCGCCGGCGGCGACCGCATTATGTATCGCGATGGCGCGCTGGCATACGAATGGTCACAATTTGGCGCGAACGATGAGCGAATCATCGTGCGTCGCTCCCCGAACGTCCCGGTCAATGCAGCGATTGATCGACGCTCGCTGGAACAGGCGGGACTTGCCATCGGCGACGTCGTGCCGATCGTGCTCAATCAGGCCAATATTCCGGTGCGAGTTACGGCAGTCTTGGACTTCTTTCCGTCGCTGAACCCATCGCAGGGTGGGTTCCTGATCGCTGATCTGCTGGCCTTGCGCAGCGCCGCCAGCGTTGCCGCCGTGCAGGCCGTGTTGCCGATTACCGAGCTCTGGGCCAGCGTGTCGAACGACCGTGATCGACTGGTCGTGGCCGGGCTGTTGGACAATGTCTATCTCTCCAGCACGGTTCTCGACGCAGAGGCGCAGCTGACCGCCGCGGAGTCCGACCCGTTTCGTTCCGGTGGAGCCGCTGCGCTGTTCGTGGTTGGATTCATCGGGTTGCTGATCGTCGGTTCAGCGGCATTGATCGTGACGTTGGCGGCGGCTGGCGGCGAACGCGCGCGAGAGTTCGCCCTGATGCGCACCGTCGGCGCCGGGCGCGGTGGCCTGACCGCGCAATCAGCAGTTGAGGTCAGCCTGGTGTTGATCGCCGGCGTGGCGCTGGGAATTGGCCTGGGACGCGCGGTCGCGTCCGCGCTGTTGGCGTTCCTGGATGTCACGGCCGAGGGTGTAGCGGCTGCGCCGCCGACTTCGCTATCGGTCGATTGGGTCCTGGCCGGGGCAGGGATCGCCGTGATCATCAGCTGCGCCGTGATCGGCACGACCGCCGTCGCGCGATGGGCGGCGGGTCGCGCGGCCGCGCCGCTCTTGCGGGAAGGCACAGACTGATGTCGCGCCGATCATCCGCGTCGTCAGCGAGGCGAGGCGAAACCGCCTTCGAGCTGGCGCAATTGGCGCTGCGTCGGATCGGATCGGCGCCGCGACTGTCCGCCGTGCTGCTGCTGGGCGCGCTGCTGGCGGTCGGGCTCGCCTCGAGCGCGCCGATCTTCATCGACGCCGTGCGCGACCTCGGGCTCAAGCAGACACTGGTTGACGCTGAGCCGTCCTCGCTCGACCTGCGCTTCATCCGCTCAAACGTCAGCGCCGACGCCGATGCCGTCAATGACGTCGAAGGCGTGATTCGAGCTGAGTCGGCGACGGCGACGGCGTCGTTTGCCAGTGGTCGTCTGACGGCAGTGCGGACAGGTGGATTCATCCTGCGCACGGACGATCAACCGTTCAACGAGCCAGACACCGATCACGCGACCTTCCTCGCACAGGAGGAGATGGCATCTGCCGTTTCAGTAGTGGAAGGCGAACTGCCTGCAACGTCCAACGATGTACTGGAGATTGCGATCGAGCAGACGCAGGCTGAGCGATTCGACCTGTCGATTGGCGACGAGCGGCTCGCTCAACCGTTTTGGCTTGGGACGCAGCACGAGACGCGCGTGCGCGTGGTGGGCATCTTCGAACCGTCCGGTGACCAGCGCCGCTGGTCAACGCTCGATGATTCGTTCCTGCCCAGCGCGGCGCGCGAGACGGAGTTGCGATTCTGGACGACTCGCGACAACATCCTCGGTCCGCTGGCCGCTCAATCGCCCAGCTTGCGCCTGACGCTCCTGCAGCGCTTACGCGTGGATCTCACGGGCGCCTCAGCCGCCGAGGCGACCGCTGCCGCCAACGCATTGGAGCGGATGTCGCACCGGATCGCGCAGTCGATTGAGAACGTGACGCAGGAATCGGAGCTGCTCGACACATTGGCGGGTTTCCGCGATCGCTTCCAGTTCGCGCAATCGACGCTGCTGATGGTCGTGCTGCAACTGGTGGGCGCGGTGCTGGTCTACGCGGTCGTCGCGGCGGCGATGCTGGCGGAGCAGCGCACCGAGGACACCGCCTGGTTGAAATCGCGCGGCGCTCGACAACGCGATGTCGCCATGCTGCACATCGTCGAAGCGGCGATCTTGACGGCGCCGGCGATTGCGCTCGGCCCCGTGATCGGCATGGGATTGGTCAGCCTGCTTGGACTGGTGCCGCCATTCGACGAGGCATTGCTCTTGACGAACGCAGGACGATTCCTACCGGTCAGTTTGCCGATCGAGGCCTGGTATCTGGCGCTCGGCGCGGGCGCATTGGCGCTGTTGGCGCAGGCGGCGCCGACCTACCGCGCCAGCCGACAGACGATGGTCACGTCGCGTCGCGAGCGAGGCCGTCCGCCTGCATCCTGGACGCAGCGAGCGTTGATCGACGCCGCGGTCGCCGCCTTGGGCGCGCTGTTGATCTTTGAGCTGCAGTGGGCCGGCGATCCGCTTGACACACCGCTCGTCGGCGAGGCGCGGCTGGACTGGTTGGCGGTCGCCACGCCGACCGTGTTGCTATTCGTAGTGGGTCTGATTGTGCTGCGGCTGTTTCCGCCGACGATGCGCACCCTGGCGAGATTGGTCTCACCCTGGCGCTCGCTGACGTTGCTGTTGGGCGCCTGGTATCTAGGACGGACGCCCACACACTACGCGCGAACGGTGCTCCTGCTGACGATTGCGGGCGCGTTGGCGGTCTTCGCCGCATCGTTCCGCCACACACTTGACGCTTCCTACGACGCTCGCGCCGAGCACGCGGTGGGCGCCACGGTACGGGTGTCGGAGCCGCTGTCGCAGACGCTGCCGTTCGACGCCATAGCGTCGGAAACCGGCCAGCCGGTCGCGCGAGTGCAACGCATCAGCGGCGCCTTCGACGGGGATGAAGGTTCAGGCAGGCTGCAGATTGCCGCCCTGGACGCGGAGGTGATCGCCAGCCAGCTAGGCCGGCGCAACGCGGACTGGACGATCGGGGCGCAGGAACTGCGCTCGCTCATGCCCGGCCGACAGGTTCAGGATCGCGCGGTGATCGAGGGGTTCGGCGGCTCGGTGACGCTCACGCTGATCCCGATCAATCTGCTGCAGAGTCTTCCGGTGGGAATCAAGGTGCTTGATGCCAACGGTCGCTACTGGTGGTATCAGCTAGGCGTGTTGGACCCGGATATCGAGCTAAATGAGGAAGGCGTGCCCAAACAGATCGAGCTACGCGCTCGGATCGGCGCTGAGCCATCGGTCTTCCTGCCCCTGGAGGGCGCGCGGATTGTGCGGAATCGCAGTGCTTGGCGGCCTGGCGTCGAGGAGCGCCCGACGGCGCCGTTGACGCTGATTTCGGTTGACCTGGCATTGGCGCGTTCCGCCGGCGAGATCTGGCTCAATCAACTTACGTTCTCGCAGGGCGGCGAGACTCGAGTCCTCGCGGACTTCTCCGCTGACTTCGAAGCGTGGCAGGCGATACCGCTGGCGGCCGGCGAGGAAGCCGTTGATCAACTGGACCAAACGATCGCAGGCGCCGGCTTCCGCTGGGACGCGACGCCCACCTCACTGCGCGGCGTCAGTTATCGGATCGATCAGTCGCCGCTGCCGGTGCTGCTCTCCACGGCGGCGCTCGAGCAGGGACGACTCGAGATCGGGGATGATGTGCGGATTCGGATCGGGCCGACGCCGATGGTCTTCAGCATTACAGGCGCCTTCGACACCTTCCCAACCTACGACGAGCAGCGCGACGATCCGCTCGTGATCGTTGACCGATCGGCGCTGGTGGAGCGCCTGTACGGATCGGCGGCGGCCGGCGTAGCGCTCGCGGTGGAAGACGAGCTGTGGGTTTCAGCTCCGCTCAAGGAATGGGAGTCATTGATCGCCGAGCACACGGCACGGCAGTCAGACAGCAATGCACGGCGGTCCGCGCTCGGAGTTGGTAACCGGACGATCGTCGTCAATATCAATAGTGCAGACATCAATGCTCGGCCGTCCACGCTGGAAGACAATACGCCGCAAGAGCAGGAAGCGGAATCGACGGACATATCAGCGGCCCTGGCCAGTGTGCGGACGCTCGATCAGGCGCGCGACGAGTTGGCTGCCGATCCGTTGATTGTGGCGTCGTGGAACGGCGTTTTCCTCGGCGCCCTGGCGGCGGTGGCGATCGCGTCCGCGTTCGGCCTGGTTGTGCTGACCGCCGTCACCGCGCAGGCGCGCCGAGTCGAGTTCGCGGTCTGCCAGAGCGTCGGCATGAGTGTCCGACAGATATTGGGCTTGATTGCGATGGAGCAGGTGATCGTGATGGTGATCGGACTGGGCGCGGGCCTGATTGTAGGCACGCAGGCGGGCGCCGTGCTGCTCGACTTCTTCGCGCTCACCCCGGACGGTCGCGATGTCGTGCCGCCGCTGCAGTTTGCGATCGACTGGCCCGTGGTCGGCGTGCTGTTCGGCGCGTTGATCGCCCTCTTCGCGCTCAATCTCGGCGCATTTCTCTGGTTCCTGCGGCGAATCGAGCTGCACGGCGCTCTGCGTCTCGCGGCGTAGAGGGTTCGCGCTCGCCAACCTACCGAGCAGTGCGCACAGGCAGCATGATTAAGAGGATTAAGAGGATTAAGAGGACTGAGGGGCGAGCCCTAGCGTTCGCTGGATCTGCCTCACGTGAAAGAGCTGATGATCGGCAGCAGTCAGGGCGATCGTGCGTAGCGACATATCCAGAATGTCACCGTCAAGCTCGATATTGGCCGGCTCTCTGAGCTGATCGTCCGTCAGATCAACGAGCAACCGTTGGGTATCCTCGCGGACACTCGTCAGCGCCCAACGCAGCTCTGGCAGCGAGGCGTCAGACTCCGTGTCTGGCAACGTGATGCCGCCGACCTGCGGCACGGGCAGCTGCGGCGCCACCTCGCGCCTCAGCAGCATCAGTTGCGGCTGCAACCAACGCTCAGAATGCACCACGTGCAGCAGAATCTCGCGCACGGACCATTCGCTCGGCGCCAACCGCGCGCTGAGCTGATCGTCGCGACAATGGTCGATCACGTCTCGGAGATCGTCGAAGGTTTGCGCCAGGGCGGCCGGAACGTTTACAAAGCTGGTGATGATCTTTACCTCAGCCTGATCCTGTTAGGAGCCATATGTCTGACAGTGTGAAGCAGCGGCGGTGGTAGGACAACTGGCAGCCAAACGATGGCCCATGTTCGCGTCATTCCATCGCGAGCCGAACAGCAAGCGCTCGAGCCGACGGTGAGCGCGGCCGATCGGACGGCGCTGGCCCAGGGTGCGGCCGAATGGGACGCCGGCGCCTTCTTTGACGCGCACGAAACCTGGGAAGAGATCTGGCAGCGCGAATCGCGCCCCATACGAAGTTGTTATCAAGGACTCATTCTGCTGGCCGCTGGCCTGCACCACTGGACTGGTACGCATCGACCACGAGGCGTGCGAATCAAGCTCGCGAGCGGCATTGAGCGGCTCGCGCCGTACGCGCCCTCCTATCTTGGCGTGGACGTGACGAGCATGATCGTGGATGCGGCCTCGTTGTTGCGCCAGGCGCCGACCGACCCGGACGCTCTGGCGGCAACGTCAATCAATCGGTTTCCGCCGTTCCGTTGGGCTGTTACGGACGGCGACCTGCCCGGGGCCTTGCGCGTGCGGCGGCTGCGTTCGGCGACGCAGCTGCCCACGCGCGGCTCCGAGTTCTCCTCCGGCCTCGACCTGCGCGCCGATTTGTCGGAGCTGAACGGATCCCTGGAGCTGTCCGAGCTGCCCCAGCTGGTACCGACCGGCATCGCGTGCGCGGCGCCGATCGACTGCGAGCTGCAGATTCGTCCACGTTCAGGTCTGGCGCTGCGCGGCGTGGATGTCGGCTGGGGCACGGTTGACGCCGATTATCGCGGCGAGCTGCTCGTCGCGATGTCGCTGCGCGGTCCGCGAGATCGGCGCTACCGCATCGAACACGGCGATCGGATCGCGCAGCTCGTGGTCGCGCCGGTGAAACGACCGCTGATGGAGGAGGTCGAGACGTTGGACGTCACCGAACGCGGCGTCGGCGGATTCGGCTCAACGGGCCGCTAGCCGTGATTCCTTGCATGACTTGCCGGACCGTCGCATGACCTTCCTATGACCATCGCCGCGATCGCATCGGTGGCAGTCGGAGGCGCCCTCGGATCAACGCTGCGTTATGTCCTCAACTATTGGATCGGGCAGCCCAATGGGTTGCCCATCGGCATCCTGATTGTCAATCTCAGCGGCACCTTCTTGCTGGGACTGATCGCCACGCTCTTCCTCGAACGATTTGGCGTGTCCGATCAACTGCGGCTCGCGATCACCGTCGGACTGCTGGGCGGCTTCACGACCTTCTCAACGGTCTGGCTCGACACGCTGCACTTGCTCAACGGCGGCCGTTGGGGTTGGGCGTTCGCCAATCTGATCGTGTCGGCCGTGGGCGGGCTCGCCGCTGCCTGGCTGGGACAGCAGCTGGCCCGAATCTGAGCGCTCAGTCCTGAATCTGTATATGGGAACGGGTCTCGGCGTACTATGTCAAACAATTGCGGGTAGAGTGAAGACAAGCGACGGGGTAGTTGGGTCCGAGATGCATCGCCATCATCATCTGCGACGGCCGATTCGGTCGAATCTGTTTCTCGTTCAGGCGCTCATGATCCTGACCGTGATTTCGGTTGCTCTGACCGTCTCCGCTTGCGGACTGTTCGGCGGCGACGATGAGGAGACGCCTGACGTCGTCCCGCCACCGGCGACGAGCGCTCAGGCTGGTGGCTCCGATGCGACATCGCCAGCCGTATCCGACGACCCTGACGAACAACCTCAACAGGCGGACGCGCCGACCGAAGCGGTACAGGTGACGACCTCGCCGACTGACGATGAGGAACAGGATGCATCGCGGGCAGACACTGAGGAGCAGCTGGAGGAGGAGTCAGACAGGCCAGTGACGTACACGGTGCAAGAGGGCGACACGCTGGCCAACATCGCGAGCAGCCTTGACGTGCGCATCGACGATCTGATCACGCTCAATGGCATCCAGAATCCCGATCTGCTGCGCGTTGGACAGGTCTTGCAAATCCCGCAGCCGGAACCGATCCGTCCGCCGAACGTCACGAGCGCGGATGATGACGAGGATGACGCAGCGGCAGCGCAGTCTGACCCTGCAAACGACGCCGATGACGACGCGGAGACGTTGTCGCCGCCGGTCGAGTTGCCCACGCAGGCGATCGCGGCTGCGACGCCGACTCGTGTTTCGCATCTGCAGTTCCCACAGCCAAGCTCGGACGTAACAACCGATCGCATTCCGGATCCACCGAACAACTTCCTGCAGTACGGAGCTGAGGCATTGCCGTGGCTGCACGGCGTCAGCGAAATCGATACGGTGATCGAACTGCTCAAGGCCTGGCCGATGCCGCCGCTTGCCATCGGTCACGATCGCATCTCGCTGATTGATCTGGATGGCGACGGCAACTTCTCGCTGGCGCTGATCTACACCGACCCGAATTCGTTCGGTTCGGCGGTGCCGTTCTCCAATCTGGTCGTCTACGACCCAGTGCCCGGCAACCCCTCGAAGTATCGAATCGGTTACGACCATGCGCTCGCCTACGCGCGCGAGGTGCAAGGGATACAGCAGCTCACCGACCTCGACCTGACCGGTGACACGGTCCGAGACCTCGTGTTCCGCGAGATCAGCTGCGACGCGGCACGCTGTGTCAGCAGTTTCTACGTGCTCGCGACGACCGAGACTGGCTATCACACGGTGACGGGTTCCGCGGCGCGCATCGCCGAGGTCAGCGCCGTTGAGATCGAAGATCGGACCGGCGACGGCGTGCCGGAACTGGTCGTGCAGGGTCAGGCTGTCAACGACCCGAGCGGCGCCAGCGCGACCTTCATTCTCACTGCTCGCGGCAACGAACTTGTGGAAGTCTTGCGCGTGAGCGCGTCTGCTCAACCAACCCCTCAGCCGACCGTCCAAACGGCCGTTCAGGCGTCGGACGAAGTCCAGGACGAGCCGGCACAGCAGCGAACGGAACAGCAGCAGACCGCTGACGATGAGGCCGACTCGGAGGCAGGCTCCGAGCTGCCGGCGGAAGCAGAGGATCCCGAGACGGACGACCTCGATTCAGATGCCTCCGACACGGACGATTCGTTGGAACAGTAATCCGAAGCTCCTGCTCCACTGTTCGAACCGCGGCAGCAGTGTGCGCACCTGAAGCGCTGCGGTAGCCTCAGCTTGACTTGGTGATTGTTGAACGCGTTCGCAACGTACCTGTGGCGAGTGACAGACGGGCTGTCAGATGTCCCTTGTCCAACGACCTGCCCGACGCTTCGGCACGCGGTCGGTCAGGATGTTCTGGCGCCTACCGCTGATCGGACGCGTGCGCGTCCCGCAAAATCTGGCGCCGCTGCTCTTGGCCGTCGCGGTCGGATTGGCGGCCGGCTTCGGCGCGGTCGCGTTGAACGCGCTGGTCGATAGCCTCACATCCGCCTTCAATGACCTTCGCCGACTGTTTGACGATCTGGCCGGCGGCTGGACGCTGATGCTGGTCCCCGCGATTGCGGCCATTCCGGTCGCCGTGATCGTTTCACGCGTCTCGAGAGATTCGCAAGGCGCTGGCGTGCCCTATGTGATGGTCGCCGTCGAGCGCGGCGGCGGCTTCGTCCGCCCGATCATTGCGCCAGCGAAGTTGTTGGCCACCGGATTCACGCTCGGCGGCGGCGGTGCGGCTGGACGCGAGGGTCCGATCGTGCTGATCGCCGCGTCGCTCGCCTCCACGATCGGTCGGCTGACCCGACAGCCATCCGAGATGCTCGTGCTACTGGTCGCGGCCGCGGCGGCTGGCGGGATCGCAGCCACGTTCAACACACCGATCGCAGGTACGTTCTTCGCGCTCGAAGTGGTGCTCAGACGCTTCAACGTGCGCAACTTCACCATCGTGGTCGTCTCCGCGGTCGTGGCCAACATCATCGCGGTGGCCTTCTACGGCGAATCGGGCGGCCTCGATCTGCCTGACCTGGACCTCAACAGCAATTGGGAGCTCTTCCTCCACGCGATCGTCGGAGTCGCCGCTGCGATCGCCGGGATCATCTTCGTGCGCGTCAGATTCTTCACCGAGGACGTGTTCGAGTTCCTCGGCGTTTCGATGCTGCTGCGTCCGATTCTGGGACTCTTCCTGGTCGGCGTATTGGCGCTGATCGAAGCGGACATCCTCGGCGCCGGGCTGGAGCAGATCCACTTCTTCGCCGAGGGCAGCATGGCCGTCACGACGCTCGCCGTGCTGATGGTGCTTAAGCTGATCGCCGCTTCACTCACGATTGGATCGGGGGCGTCCGGCGGCGCGTTCGCTCCACTGCTCTTCGTCGGCGCCACCCTGGGCGCGCTGATGGGCGCCGGCTTCGAGGCAGCGCTGCCGAACATCGTCGGACCAATCGGTACGTATGTCGTGGTCGGCATGGCGGCGGTCTTCGCGGCCGCCGCGCGCGCGCCGATGACATCTATCTTCATCGTCTTCGAACTGAGCGGTTACTCCCTGATCCTGCCGTTGATGACCGCCGTCGCGCTCGCCACCGCGTTGGCGCAACTGCTCACCCGCGACACTATCTACAACGTGCGGCTGCGACGCGCCGGACTGGATGTGCGCGAGGAACCGGCGCCATCGCCGTTGGACGATCTGACCGTGGCGGCCACGATGCGGACAGACACGCCGATTGTCACGCGCATCGCCAGCATCCAGGCGATCGCCAGCGCGATGAGTCAGTCGCGCGGCAACGTCGCGGCCGTGACCGACAATCAGAATCGCTTCATCGGTCTGATCAGCGCCACCGATGTCACGGAGGCCGTTGAGCGCGGCAGTCTCAGTCGAATCGCCGCTGATCTGGCCGTCGTCGCGCCGATCGTGGTGCATCCTGACGACAACCTGCGGCTCGCGCTCTCACTGCTGGTGGAACACGATGTGCGTCAGCTTCCGGTTGTCGCCAGAGACGATGAGACCCGACTGCTGGGGATGTTGACGCAGCGCGACGTCCTGCGCGAGATCGCACAGCCAACCGGGCGCGCCGCTGAACAGGCCGCGCCGATGCCGGTCAGACGCCTGGTCGGCGCAGTGGAGATCGAGGCGCGGGTGGAACCTGGATCGGCCGCGGCGAACCGCACCGTCTCCCAGTTGGCGTTGCCTGAGGCATCGGTGATCACCGCGATACATCGACGCGGTTCCGTCGTCATTCCGCGCGGCAACGTGCTGATGGAGGCCAATGATCTGGTCATCGTGCTCGCGGCGCCCAACGAGGAGCCGACGGTGCGCGCACTGTTCACAGACCATCGCGATCAATCGCGGGCTAACTGGTGGTTCCTGCCGCACCCGCCCTCCTCACCACATGACTCGACGTAGACGCCGTTCCCGACCTCCCACGCGTAACATGACGACATGGCACGGATCTACTCCCTGGCGCAGGCTCGACGTTCGCTACCGGGCATCGCAGCCGTCGTGAAGGTGATGCAGGGCCGTGCGCAACAGTTGGACGAGCTCGCCGCGATCGCCGCTTCGATGCGACGACTCTCCAGCGCCGATGGACAGCCCGTTGATGGCGACGATTCCGAATTGCAGGCCAGGATCGCCAAGCTGGAGGGTCAGATCGCGATGCTGATCGAACATATCCAGCAACAGGACGTGGAAGTGAAGGACATTCGGCGGGGACTGGTGGATTGGCGCGCCGAGCGCGAGGGACGGATCGTCTACCTCTGTTGGCAATACGGCGAACGAACCGTGAGTTGGTGGCACGAGATCGCGGACGGGTTCGCCGGCCGACAGCCGATCATCGTCTCCGAGTGGAGCTGAGCCGCCGCGTGCCGCATCACCGATCGCTGGCGCCACCACCGCAGCGCGGCGACGGCGATCCTGTCATCCACCGCGAGCTCGGTCGCCACTACGACGCGCTCTACGAGCTGTTGCTCGACGGACGGCCGCCGACTCAGGCGCGGCCAGTGTTGGACGTGGGCAGCGGTGACGGACTCTCGCTCTCGGCGATCGTGCGCGGCACGGCGTTGGCGGGCGTCGCGCTGGATATGGCGTCGCCGGAAGCCTGGTTCGGCCCGCCCGACTGGAGCACCTTACAGGCGGATGCGCAACGCTTGCCCTTCGCCGACCGCAGCTTTCGCTCCGCGTTGATGGTGGACGTGTTTGAATGGCTGCGACATCCTGTCGCCAGCCTGAGCGAGATCGCGCGCGTCACTGCCGGTCCGATCGTGGTAGTGCAAACCGACTGGAATGGACTCTGGTTCCAGGTCGACGAGGCGGAAGTTGGACAGGAGTTGGTGCGCGCCTTCAGCCGCGGCGCGCCGACCAATCTGCGACAGCAGCTCCGCGCCACAGCGACCGAGGCAGGCTTGGCCAACGCGACCATCTCGACCGCCAGCATCTATGCCGAGCGCCTGGAAGTGGGCGGATTGGCCTGGGATCTGCTGGAAGCGATTCGGCGTTATCTCGTGATTGAAGCAGGCAGAGTCCGCGCGCGGCGCTTCGACGATTGGCGGCGCAAGCTCCAACGCGCCGCCGACGAAGGACAATTCACGATGTTGCTGCAGCGCGTGATTGGGGTCCTGCGACCGCAGGATGGCCCTTAGAGCCGCGCTTCGCGGTGTGTATGACCTGCCTGGTGCTCGTGCTCGTCCATCACCAGTTGTAATCCGTCGCCGAGCTGCATCGTGTGATGCTCAGACGGCGCGTCGTCCTCATCCTGCACATCCCCGCGCGACAGGATCGCCAGCTCGCGGCCGAAGGTGCGTCGCAGCACATCTTCGGTGAGTACGGTCGTCGGATCGCCATGCGCGATCACGCCGCCTTCATTCGCATTGATGCAGATCACTTCCGAAAAGTGCTCCACCACGGTCGAGAGATCGTGGGTCGTCATGATCACCGACGTGCCCAGCTCCGTGATGTCGCACAGGACATCAAAGAGCTGGTCGTCCGAGACCGAGTCGAGCGCGGCCGACGGCTCATCAAGCAGCAGGATGCGAGGCTGCCGCGCGAGCGCCCGCGCAATCAGGGCGCGCTTGCGCTGCCCGCCGGACAGCTCCTGGATCTGTCGGTGTTGCAGATCTTGCACATCCATCATGGCCAACGCGCGGTCGACCGCGATTCGATCATCTCGTGTTCGGATCAGCCGGCCCAACCGTCGTCGCCAGCTGAACTGATAGCGGCCCATCGCCACCAACTCACGGACGGTGAGCGGGAACCGCCAATCGACGTTGGAGGCCTGCGGCATGTAACCCAGAAAGGAGCGCGCCTCGGTCGGTGTCTGGCCACCGATCATCACATCGCCCGAACTCGGCTGCAGCAACCCGGCGATCGTCTTGAGAAATGTGCTCTTGCCCGATCCGTTGCCGCCGATGATGCCAGTGAACACGCCGCCAGAGATATTGATCGATAGGTCACTGAAGACGGAGTGACCGGGATACCCCACACTCACATCACGGAACGCCACCTCAGCTCCAGCGATCGGTCTGATGCTCATACGCGCCTCTTGAGAGCCCTCGCTGCGCCTCTGTTACGATTCTGCGCATGCCTAGCGTAATCGATGCGACTGACACCGAGATCGCGCTCGATCGCCCTGCCCGCAGCATGGTCTCGTTAGTTCCCTCGTTCACCGAGATCGTCTGCTCTTTCCGACTGCAGAACAAACTGATCGGCATCACCAGGTTCTGCGTCGAGCCGGCTGAAATGGTCGCCGCCATCCGCAAGATCGGCGGCACCAAGACTCCAAACCTGGAGCGGATCATTCGGCTGGAACCAGACCTGGTGCTCGCCAACCTCGAAGAGAACCGCGAGGAAGATGTCATCGCGCTGCGTGACGCCGGACTCACAGTCTATGTCGGTGATGTCCGCACCGCGGAGCAATCACGCGACGAGATCGCGCGCGTGGGACAACTCGTCGGCGGGATCGCGCTCAAACAGACGAAACCGATCAGCGAAGCCCTGGAAGAACAGCGTCACCTGCAACGTCTACGACCGCGCGTGCGCACTGCGGCCCTGATCTGGCGCAACCCCTTCATGGCAGCGTCGGGCGACACCTACATCGGCGACCTGCTGCGAGTCTGCGGCGCCGACAATGTCTGCGAGGATGCGTCCAGCGGTCGTTATCCAAGGTTGCAGCTGCGCGAGCTGGTTGAGCTTGACCCGGAAGTCATTCTGTTGCCGTCCGAGCCGTATCGATTTCGCGAGCGTCACGCAGAAGAACTCCTGGCGATGCGCGAGATGGCTGCCGCGCGACACCATCAAGTCCATCTCTGTGACGGACAGCAGCTGACCTGGTGGGGAATCCGTACCGCAGACGCGATCACGGAGGTCTCAGCGATGCTCGATCAGGCCCGTGTTGGCTGGCAGGAGAATCTCGCCATCGCGCCGGATCTGCCGCCGGGACTCAACCTCACGGTTGGCCAGCAGGACGTGGTCGAGTAGCGAGTAGCGGCTAGAGCGGTCGACCGCTGTCAAACATGAGCGCGCGGGCAGCGATCTGAGCGGCCAACACCGCTGCCGTGGTGATATAGAGTAGTCCCGTCGCCGCCATCATCGAGCGCATACGCGCGGTCGTCCAGGCCATCCAACCGAACAGCAGCGGCAACGCGAAGCCCACCACCATACGCAGCCAGAATGTCGGATCGCCGCTCAGTGATTGGTCGCGTCCGCCCAGCGGCTCATCAACCGAGACCACCAGCGCGACCGCAAAGAGCAGCGCCTGAAGCAGCACCACGATCAGAAACGCCGTCGTGATCTCCACCAAAGGCCTGGCCGGCAGGCGCGGCGTGACCAGATACCAATGTCCGAGCGCCAGCCCGACCGCCGCCAGCCCGATCGCGAGCGCGCCGGCTGCGAGACTCAGCCCGACCAGGAGTCCCGGCGCGCCGGCCAGTGTCGCTGCGGTCAGCCCGACTGCGGCCAAGCTGAGACCACTCAGCAACCAGCCCAGGCGTCGCGCCCACGCCTCGCGCGATGTGTAGAGCGCAACATTGTGCAGCGTGGACAGCGCGGTCAGCGCCGCCAGCGTCCAGACCAGCGCGTCGCGCGGTCCTGAGCGAATGACAAAGCCCTCAACGATGTCGCCGTCCAGCGAAAATGCCGTCCAGAACGCCAGACCGAGCACGATCGGCAGCATGATCGTGGTCGATCGGACGAATCCGGACGTCGCTTGACCGCGCAGATGCACGACATGCATGACCAGCACTCCGCCGACACCGAGCTCCAACAGGAGCAGCAACAAGGTGTATGGCAGCGCTCCCGACGCCTCCACTGCCGCCTATGACCCCAGCTTCAACAACAGCACCTCGCGACGCAGTCCCTCGTCTGCGATCTCGACCTGCACGCGCAGGATGCGATAGCGATCATCGCGTCCGCCGCGACGAAAGCGCAGCGTGTCGCCCTTGCTCCACGGGTAATCGGTATCCAATGTGTCCAGCAACGCTTCACGCCGTTCGGTGAAGGCGTCCGATTCCCAGAACTCCGTCAGCATCAGCAACCCTCTCGAGAGCTCAACTGCGATCCATCGTAACTGACGATCCGCTAACGCCTGAACATGTCAGAATGCAGCCATGATGGATTCCGACATGATGGATTCCGGCATGGATTCAAGCGGATCGCAGCGCTGGCTGCTCAAGGCGTTGCGCGAAGCGTCAGGCGAGCTGCACACTCTGCTCATGCAGGCCTTGCACGACGACTCGCCGCAGGCCGAGCAGCTCGTCGAGCAAGCCTGGCGCAGCGAGCACATCGCCGCCTGGCAGCTCGGCCACTTGCTCTTCCGCGAGGTTGACGAAATCCCGCTGCACGACTTTGAATGGCTCGAACAGGCGCGCCTCCCGGACTGTTACCAGCAACTGCAGGAGTTCATCCAGATTCGCGAGCAGCTCTCCAGCGTCCTCGCGATGTCATCCGAGTATGAGTGGCGCCGCAGCGCGCCGCATCGGTTTCAGGGCATGCGCAACGTCGAGTCAATCGCGCGCGACCTCCATCGCTCCGACCTGGAAATCCTCAACAACCTGCGAGCCCAGCTACCGCTCCAATAGCCGCCTTCCCGCCTCGGACTCTTGCCAAGACCGGCGAGGCCGGAAGCGACAGATCAGCTGTTGTTGACGGCGGGCCAGCCGAGGGCTGCGGCGACTTCTGACGCCGCCCGCGCGAAATTCATCGTATAGATATGTACGCCCGGCGCGCCGAGCTCTAGCAGCTCGCGACCGAGCAGCGCCGCTACCTCAACCCCAATCCGCCGACGCTCCACGCCTGTCGACGCTCGTTCTAGACGCTCGCGGAGTGTTGCGGGGAACTCGGTCGCGTTGAGCGCCGACATCCGCGCGATGCCATCGACATTGGTCGGCGGCATGATGCCAGGAATGACCGGCGTGTCGACTCCACGCGCCCGCAACTCTGCGACGAACCGCTCGTAATGATCGGCGCGAAAACCAAACTGCGTGATCGCGAAGTCGGCTTGCGTCAACTTGGCCGATTGATGCGCGAGGTCAGCCTCGCGCGAAGTTGCGAGCGGGTGACCCTCCGGGTGCGCCGCAACGCCGATATCCCAATCCGCCCGCTGGCGAATGAATGCGGTCAGTTCAGCAGCCGTCGCGAAGGCCTGCTCCCCCGACTCAGCATCACGCGGCAGATCGCCGCGCAAGGCGAGGATGTTGGCGATGCCGTCTGACTGATAATGCTGAATGATCTCCGCGACCTCGGCAGAGGAGTGAGAGACGCAGGTCAGGTGCGGCATCGCTTCGATGCCGTATTCTTCGCGGATCGCCGCGACCCACTGCCGCGTCGGGCCACGGGTCACGCCACCGGCCCCGTACGTCACCGACATGAACTGCGGCTGATGGCGCGACAGACTGCCTAGCGTCAGATGTAGACGCTCGTGCCCGTCAAGGTCTCGCGGAGCGGAAAATTCAAAGGAAAGGATCGGCCCAGCACCAAGCAGCTGCGTGATGCGGGCCATGCAAGTCAACTCCTCTCCCCCGTTCGGGGGAGATGTCAAATGCGGAGCGGCGCTCCGAAACCTAGACGCAGGAGCGAGCTTGTGAGGCGCCACCGTGCTCGGCGGTGTCGAAGCTCGATCCGCAGGCGCAGGAGTGAGACGCGTTCGGGTTCGAGATCGAGAAGCCCTGCTTCATCACGTCGTCAATGTAGTCCACGCGTGAACCAGAGATCAGCGGCGCCGACTCGGAGTCGACCAGGAATCGCACGCCATGCTTTTCGATCACAGAGTCGCCAGCCTCAGCATCGGTCGCCAGGGCCATGCCGTACTGGTAGCCGGAGCAGCCACCGCCGACCACGAAGACACGCAGCGCGCCTTCGGCGAAGCCCTTGTCTTCCAACAGCGACTTTGCCTTCTCGGCCGCCAGATCGCTTACTTCCAGCATTTCCGTAATCTGAAACACCATGTGAGGTTCCTCTCGTACAAGGGGTTTAGCTCAGGGGGTTAGCGCGATCATAACGCAGAACGCATCCCATGACAACAGCACCGGAACTCAACAGTCACCGGAGCCGGTAGCCAGGCTCCCAAAGATGCTCCGCTCGCCTTCAACGGCCGACCATTCATTATGAGCATGCATCACGACCGTGTATCAACTCCGATAGCCTGATGGTATGGAACGCGCCTACTTTGACCACGCCGCCACGACGCCGCTCGATCCGCGCGTGCTGGAGGCGATGCTGCCCGCGCTGCAGCACGGTTGGGGCAACCCATCCGGCATCTATCGAGAGGCGCAATACGCCCGAGCGTTGCTCGATCAGTCGCGCGACCAGATCGCCGACCTGCTCGGCTGCACGCCCGGCGAGATCATCCTCACGTCCGGCGGCACGGAATCGGACAATCTCGCGATTCGCGGCGCGGCCCTGGCGAGGCAGCACATCGGACGGCATCTGATCACGCAGGCCACCGAGCATCATGCCGTGTTACACACCATGCAACAACTCGAACGCGAGGGCTTTGAGCTCACCATGCTCGGCGTGGACGACGTCGGCCTCGTCGCGCCTGAGGATGTCGCCGAAGCCGTCCGCGACGACACCACGGTGGTCAGCGTCATGGCGGCGAACAATGAAATCGGCGCACTGCAACCGATTCGCGAGATCGCCCAGGCGGTCAGATTGCGCAATCCGAAGACCATCATTCACACCGACGCCATCCAGGCGGCCGGCGCCATCGATCTGCGGCCGGACGCGCTCGATGTTGATCTGCTCTCCCTCACCGCTCACAAGATTTACGGGCCGAAAGGGGTTGGCGCGCTGTACGTACGACGTCGCACGCCACTGCAAGCGCTGCAGCTCGGCGGAGGACAGGAGGAAGAACGTCGCGCCGGCACCGAGGCGGTGGCGCAAGCGGTCGGGCTCGCCAAGGCGCTCGAGTTGGCCGAAACAGAGCGTTTTGAGCGCTGCCAACACAGCTCGCAGCTGCGCAACCGACTCTGGCGCGAACTGAACGAGCGCGTGCATCCGATTCGCCTGAACGGTCCCAGCGACTGGAGTCAGCGACTGCCCAACAATCTCAATGTCAGCTTTCCCGGCGTTGAAGGCGAGAGCATCCTGCTGCAGCTCGATCTCGAAGGATTCGCCGCCTCGTCCGGCAGCGCCTGCTCAACCGGCAGCACCGAGCCGAGTCACGTCCTGAGCGCGCTCGGCCTCGATCCCGATACCGCGCACAGCACGTTGAGGCTGAGCCTGGGCCAGTCGAACACGCCCGATCAGGTTGACCGCATCGCGCAACGCATCGAGCAGATCACCGTGCGACTCAGGGCCCTGTCGCCGGTCTAGCCCTGTCGCCGGTCTAGATCGCGCCACGATGGGAGCGAGCCGATGGGAGCGAGCCGATGGTCACAGCCGCACATCAAGGGCCACTCGCCACGGAGCCGCGCGATGCAGTGGCGGAGGTCAAACCGGCCCTCTTTCCGCTGAGGCTGCAACTACCCCTTGACTGGAAACTGACCAACGATCTGCTTCTGAGAATCGGTGCGCTCAACGAAGTCTGGCGGCTCGAGGCCGACGCGCAGGGAGGACTCTTGATCATGCCGCCGCCAGGACCACTAAGCAGCGATCGCAGCGGCCGGATCTATGCGCAAACTCTGATCTGGAGCGAATCGACTGAACGTGGACTGACGTTTGAGTCGAGCGCCATGTTCGAACTCCCGAACGGCGAGCGTCGCATGCCGGACGCGGCGTGGATCGATGATGAGCGATTGGCCGGGATTGATGTGAATGATGAGGGAATCTGGGAGATCTGCCCAGACTTCATCGTGGAGGTCCGGTCAGTCAGCGATGAGCTTGAAGATCAACAGGCGAAGATGCAGATGTGGATCTCGCAGACAGCGCGGCTGGCGTGGCTCGTCGACCCGTATGAGGAAGCGGTCTGGATCTACCGGCCTGAACAGGATCCTGAGCGGCTGGAGCGCCCCGATTCGCTGACGGCGACCGAAATCGCCGATGACCTGACGATTGACTTCAGCCGGATCTGGCCGCGTCATGATCCAGGGTCAGAGAGCACCTGATCTCGGTGCCCAGAAATCGCCCAATCTCCTTGAACTCGCCTTCGAGCTGCGACTGGGCGTGGTCCGATAACGGTTCGAACGCAGTAACGATCACGGACAATCCACGCGCCCGACGCTTCCGCTCCCATGTACCGACCAATCGACCGTCGCTCAGCACACAGGAACGGATCATGCCGCCGCCCGCATTGATTCGTTTGAGCCAGGTATCCGAGACCCCGAGCTCGCGCTTCGCGTAACCGAGCAGATACGGATCAAATGGTCCGAGCACTCGGACCACTCCATGTTCCTCGGCCAACACCTCTTCAATCTCTGCGGCGGCCTCAGCGGGTATCCAGATCGGGCGACCCTCAACGCGGAGTTCGACCAGCTCCGTGACGATCGCCTGCATCGCCTGTCTGACGTCAGCGGCCGGCAGCCCTGACCACCAGCGCAAATCTGCCGCCGTCGCCGGGCCGTAGGCTGCGAAGAATCTTCGCGCCAACTCCGCGGCCGGATTCGGCGGCAGCCAACCGCTTCGCGGCAGCCAGTCATCGATCAGGACATGCGTCGCCTCGCCGTCGCGGTCAGGTCCGAAGCAGATGACGCCGAGTAGCGACGCGGTACGCAGTAGATGCGGCGTCGCCTGATTCTCCCACGGCAATCCGGCTGAGCGCAGCGCCTCAGCGATTTCGGCGCGAGTCAGCGGACCCGTCAGCGTCAGATGCTCTCGCAGGAATGCCAGGACGCGATCGTGATCGTCAGGCGAGATGCCGAGGTCCGCGCGACGCTTGAGCGCCTTACGGTCCATTGCTTCACCGAGCAGACCGAGCAGCCAGCGCAGGTCCTCGGACAGCGCCAGATGCAGCGTTCCGCGCATCAGCCAGCTTCGCGTAACGCTGCGGTCAATCATGCGGGCGCGCTCGACATCATCCGCCGTCAGCCCATGCGAACGCGTGGCAACGCCAAGCCACTCGCCTAATCGATCCTGAGCCTGCACCGCTCCCGCCGTCCGAGCGGCCGCCGCGACGTCAGCGCCGCGACGAGCGCCCAGACCTTGCGCATGCACTCGCAGCCGCCGCGTCTCGTCCCAGGTCAGCGCCTCTCGCATCACCGTCACTCCACTTAATCTCGCTGATCCTCAGACTAGGCAGACTTCGGCATCGCGGCGACTGCGCGGCCTCAGATGCGCGCCTCGTGTATCCTGTCCAAGACGGATGCAGGTCACTGCAGAGGAGTGGGCATGGTTTCTCCGACGATTGACACAGGCGGGGCGCGAATTCCCCTGCTTGACCCGGTGACCGATGTCGAAGAGGAGCTGCGCTCACAGCTGCTGGTCTCCACCGTCGACAAGGTATTCGGTTGGGCGCGGCGCTCCTCGCTCTGGCCCGCCATGTTCGGGTTGGCGTGCTGCGCGATCGAGATGATCGCCACCGCCAACGCGCGCTACGACCTCGCCCGCTTCGGCGCCGAGGTCTTCCGCGCCTCGCCGCGACAGGCCGACCTGATGATTGTGGCCGGCACGGTGACCTGGAAGATGGCTCCGCCCGTCCGCCGCATTTACCTCCAGATGGCAGATCCGAAGTGGGTCATCTCAATGGGCTCCTGCTCCAACATCGGTGGTCCGTTCGCGCACGGCTACTCGACCCTGCCCGGCGTCAACAACGTTGTCCCGGTTGATGTGTACGTGCCGGGTTGCCCGCCGCGACCGGAATCGCTGTTGGCCGGCCTGATGCTGCTGCAGCAGGTGATCGACGACGAACACGCGCACAACGGTCGCAAGCGACGTCCCGAACCGACCGGTGACTTCTCTCGCATGCTGCCAGAGGGCGACCCGATCCGCGCGGAGCTGGAGTCGCTCTTCCCGCCGTACCTGACATCAAGCGGCCAGGCCCGCGACCGCTTCACCGGCGCACTGCCACACGACGAGAACTTCTACACCAGCCGCTAACATCGCAGCAAGTTGGGGCAGCAAGCTAGGATTCCGGCATGGTTTTCGGCAAAGGCATCGCCAAAGGACTCATGACCGTCGTCAAACACGTCCGCAAGCCGGTCGTGACGGTGCAGTTCCCCGAGGAAGAGCGCAACATTCCCCCCCGTGCGCGGACGAATCTCGTCTGGTTCGTCGAGCGCTGCACCGGCTGCTCCACCTGCGCCCAGAGCTGCCCCGACGGCTGCATCCTGGTCGACACCGAGCCGCGCGAGGACGGCTCCTTCCTCGTCAATCGCTACGAGATCGATTTTCGCCTCTGCATGTACTGCGGACTCTGCACCGAAGCCTGTCCCTACGAGGCGATTCAGGTCGGCGGCTCCTACACCAATGTCGTGACCAATCCGAACAACCTGTATCAGGACAAGGACGACCTGATCGAGCTCGCCAACGAGTACCTGGAGCAGCACAACTGGGTGTATCCCAACGGGCAGCAGGCCGTCCAGCAGTCGGTCCACCCAAACGAGCGCCGCCAGCATCACTAACTCAGGCGACCCCCTGTTATCTAACTCAGGCGAGCCCTGTCATCGGGTCGAATCGGTGACCTGCTCGAATGTGGGCCAGGCGCGACCAAACGCTTCCAGATCCGGCGTGGAGCATACAACGGTCAGCGCGCTACCCGACTCGCGACGTTTGATGCGCGTCAGAGCGGCATAGAACACGGCGCGGTCTTCCGGCGAGGCGACCGAGTCGACATAGACCACGAGTTGGACGGCTTCCCATCCCTTGAAGCTGTGTAGGGTCGTGGCCTTGATGCGCTCCGCACCCTGAAAGAAATCCCGCTTCAACTGACGCTCGCGTCCAGGCTGCCCACTGTCATCGAACGTATGACGGACACGAATGCCAAGTTGCTCTAGCTGATTCACCACATCGGCTCCGACGCGTTTGCGCCCGAGGAAGATGATGTCACTGGCAGCAGTTCCCGATTGCAGACCGCGCATCTGCTCTATCACAGCAGCGACTGAGGCCTGTGAAGCCGTGTGGCGATCAGTTTGCACCCACTTCAGATCAACCGGGTATACATCTAGGGCCTGTTCACTCTATTTCGTCATGAAGTGGATGCAGGCGAGGAGGACTTGGTTGAGGTAGATGTGGGCGAGTTTGTGGTAGCGGTTGGCGATGCCGCGCATTCGCTTGATGCGTCCGAAGTAACGTTCGATCGCGTTGCGGGCGCGGTAGGCCGCACGGTTCAGCGGCCAGGGCTTGCGCCGATTCGCCTTCGGCGGGGTGATCAACTCCCAGCCGAGTTCGGCGGCCAGGGCGCGCATCTCATCGCCCTCGTAGGCGCGGTCGGCGAGCAGTTGCGGCTGACCAGATACGGAGCCGAGCCGCTCCAACAACCAGCGTCCCCAGGGCGCATCGCCCCAGTGACCCGGCGTCAGGGTCAGGACGAGCGGCAGGCGGTCTTCCAATACGACGGCGTGTAGCTTGGTAGTCAAGCCCCCGCGCGAGCGACCGATCGCTTGGGGCCCCTTTTGGTGGGCGCTCCGGTCCCGTCCTGGTGGACTTTCACAATCGTGCTGTCGAGCGAGACGCGCAGCGGCCGATCCGGTTCAGCTTGCTCAAGCTGCGCTTCCAGTTCCATACGCTGCAGCTCGGCGAAGACGCGCTCCAGCACGCCTTTGTCGATCCAACGCCGTCCGCGCATGTAGACCGTGTGCCAGGGACCGAAGCGCTCAGGCAAGGCCCGCCAGCTACAGCCCTCCTTGGTGATGAATAGCCAGCCCTCCAGCACCTGTCGCGAGGGCAGCTTGCAGTTGCCGCGCGGAGTCGGCATGAGCGGCGCGATCCGCGCCCATTGTGAGTCGGTCAGTTGCATGATCCCATTGACCCGGCCGCCAGACCGTTCCTCCAACTCTGACACAAACCTCGATTAGAGTGAACACGCCCTAGTTCACCCTGCTCAACCGTGGGCAAGTCAACTTCTTCCCTGATCATGAACTGCTCCGCGTACGACTCGACAATGGGCATCATCCGCGGCGGAAGGCGGTAACTATGCTCCAGACGCAGCCACCCGCCTCTGAAACCTGCGCCGGGCATTGCCGCATCGGTCCACGCGCCTGCCGTACCGAATACGTTCTGCGTTTTGTCGGCGACCAACAACATCTCGCCACCCTCGGCGAGCGCCGCGCGGAGGGTGCTCCACCAACTGAGACGAAAGTCTTGTCCTTCGTCGACAAGAATGGCTTCGTAAGGTCGCAACTCCGTGGTCGACTCGATCCCTTGCCAGATCGTCTCCGTCAGGTTAGACATCTCCACATCAAACACTTCGTCGCGGCTGTATCGATCCCATAAGGAACGATACTCATCCATGCGACCTGCATCCAGGCAAACACGCCTGCACCAATCGTGGAAATTACGAAGTTCGATATCCGGCGGTGTTCGTCCATGTGTTCGCGAATATCGACGGGTCAGATCGCGAACGTAGTTCACAAGAGTGACGTTGTAAGTACAGACCAACACCCGCTTACCCAGCGCGGCAAGTTCGGCTGCGCGAGCAGCCAATGCGACGGTCTTACCAGATCCGGCTGATCCCTTCACCCTGCGGAAACCGGTCTCGGTCCGTGTGGTAGCGATTCGTCGTTGGTCCGCGTCCAGGTGTGGCAGTGTGCGTTGCTCACGGCTGAACGCCGGCTCCCGCAGCCAGCCGCGCAGATCTTCGGCGACAGCGGTACTCATCGGGGTCGATCTTCGTCGATCGAAGCCAGGGAAGACAACAGACATCCGACCCGGCCGCAAATCATTGAAGCCTGATATCAGACACGGTCGTCCGCTTGGCTGGCAATCTCGAAGCGGCTCCAGCAGTTTGTGAATACGCTCGGTAGTGGCACTGGTGAAAATGAGGCCCGCGGTCACTGCCTGGTCGGAAGACGCTCCATAGCTGGTTTCGAGACGGGGACAATACAGTTTGAGAATTTCCTCCCGGTAGCGCTCGACCTGGGCGAGCGGATTTCGCGGCCGGTCCGACAGTGGCACGAGCTTACCGTCGTGCTTGCGGGCTGCGAGTTCAGGTTCCTGCCCTGACTGGTTGACGAAGTAATCGAGCGCGTCGAGATTCCAGTCTTTGACTTCGAACACAGCTATCCCAACTGTAGGATTGAGCAGCACCAGATCGGGGCGAAGACCATTCAAATGAGGCTGAACGTACATTTCCCACCCTGATGTGAGATTTGCATTGAAGAAATCGACAACCATGCGCTCGCCGCCGGTCAACGGATTGGCCAGATGGTCCAGCTCGGCGAGCGGAGGGTCAATGAGGCGAGGCGGCATTGCCTGATCCTATCTCAAACGGATCGTGCCAGGAACGCTTCGACCCAACGGAACAACACGGCAATTGGACGCGTCACGCCAATAGCGCAGAGTGAGCACCGACCGACTCAGATGTAGCAAATTTGTCAGCTAATCGGTGGTGGGGCGAGCCGCTACTTCCTCGGACCATTGCCAGATATCTCGCAAGTCGACTTCCAGTTCCACAAGCACGCCCTCGCCGCTGAGCGTCTCCGGGCGCTCAAGCTGCTCCGGGTCACGTCCGGGGCGATAGATCGACACCGTCCGCCGCCAGGGGTCAACGAGCCAGGCGAGTCGGACTCCGAAGCGCAACCACCACTCCATCCGCGCCTGCCGATCTTCCGCTGACTCATTCGGCGATCCGACTTCAACCACGAAGTCCGGGCACAGATTCCAGAAACCATGCCCGTCGCGATCCGCCGCCGTCCGCGCCTCGTATCGCTCAGGACTGATCCACGACAAGTCAGGCGCCCAGCTGCGCGTGTTGCCTTCAGCATCCGCCAGATTGTATGTGCCATCCGAGTCGCACAGCACTCCAATACGGCCAACCGCCCGATTCCAAAGGTAGAGCTGTCCAGCGATCTCGAAACTCACTCGCGTATGCAACTTGCTTGCGGTCACTTTCGCCTCCAGGACGCCGTTCGCGCCGCGCTCAACTCTCCAACCCGGATTCTCATCACTAATCCGAATCACGTCTTCGTCTGAAATCGGCGATGGCAACGGGATTCGCAGACATCCCGTCGCAACCACGGCCTCGGGCATCTCTGGAACTGCCTGCGTCGCCGTCGTCATCTCACGCTCCTGATCAGGTCTAGGCTCAATGCGCTCACCGATGCGGACATTGGACCAGTCTAGGCGGACCAGTCTAGGCAGCCAGACTCTCCAGAGGGTGCTGATAGACTTTGACGGAGCATCGGCGTGCCTGCGACAGGGGGCTTTGATGGCGACGATTACGATCAATGGACGTGAAGTTGAGACCGAGGTCGGCGCTCCGCTTGTTGAAGTCATCAAGCGCGCCGGTTTCGAGATCTCGAATCTCTGCTACCTCGACGGCCTGCCGCCATATGCCGGTTGCCGCACCTGCGCCGTTGAAGTCGAAGGCATGCGCGGACTGCCGCTCTCCTGCACCACCACCGTGATGGACGGCATGGTCGTGCGCACCGACACCGACGCCGTCACGGAGATGCGCCAGGAAGTTCTCGCCGTCATCCTCGCCAATCACTCAGACCGCTGCCTGACATGCCACCGCGTTGAGCATTGCCGCACTGGCGAGATCTGCCTGCGCGACAATGAGGTCACGCATCGCTGCGTGACCTGCTCCAAGAACTATCGCTGCGAGCTGCAAACCACCTGCGACGCCGCCGACGTCGGTCGCGCCAACGTCGAGCCCTACATTGACGAAGCCCGCACCTATTACCGCGCCAGACAACCTGAACCCGATCGCGCCAATCCCTTTTTCGAGTTCGACCCGCAGATGTGCATCATTTGCACCCGCTGCGTGCGGGCCTGCGATGACCTCCGCCACACCACCGCGATTACATTGGCCGGTCGCGGATTCTCGACCATGATCGCCTTCGGAGCGGGCGGCCAGATCGACGAATCGAACTGCGATTTCTGTGGCGCCTGCGTTGATGTCTGCCCTACCGCCACGTTGATGGAAGCGCCCAACAAATGGGTCGCCCGCCCAGACCGTTGGGTCACCACTACCTGCACCGAATGCTCAATGGGCTGCACGATCCAGATGGGCGTACGCGATGGTCGCGGCGTCCAGGTCCGGCCAGGCAACGGCAACGACGTCTCACGCTCGCAGATCTGCGTCCGTGGTCGCTTCGGTTACGACCAGATCAGAGACAAAGACCGTCTGCGCGCGGCATCAATCGGGCGCGGACAGGACGCGTTCGAGCAAGATGGCGACGCGGTCGCCGCGCACGCGGCCGAGGCTCTGAGCGCGATCCTGCGCGAGCATGGATCCGCCGCCGTTGGCATCCTCGCCTCCGGCCAGTCGACACTGGAAGAACTCGTTGCGCTGCGCACGCTCGCAGACCGACTCAACGTCGCCAACGTGGACTCCTCACTCGGGCCGATCAGCGCCGCCATCGGCGCCGCTCTGACCGACGCATTCGGCTCCGAGCACCTGCCATCTCGACTCACCAGTGTCGAAGCAGCGGACCTCGTAATCGCGATCGGCGATGATATCTCCGCTTCCAACAACGTGCTCGGCGTGCGCATCAAGGATGCGGTCGCCAATAACGGCGCCTCCTTGATCAGCATCTCCTCACGACACAACCCCATCGCCGACTATGCCGTTGACGAATCGCACGTGGTTCATCCCGCCGACGGCGACTTGGCGGCTGTGGCCCAGTCCATCGCTGCAAGCCTGCTCAAGGACCTTGACGTTCGAACCGCCTTTTCCGGCCTGGATGGACTCGCCGCCGTCAGCGGCACAGCAGACGGCATTGACGCCGCCGTGCGCACGATCCTTCGTCGGCGCGGCGGTTCCGTCGCCGTGGTGGTCGCCCCGTCGCGAACGAACGCCGCCCAGGCTGGCGCCCAGGTCCGAGCAGCGGCGAACCTCGCCATTGCGCTCAGCGGCGCCGACGCCGCCCCAGCGGCGCTGCACGTGCTGCCGCCCGAAGCCAACACCGTCGGTCTGCGCGACCTTGGGCTGTTCCCGACAGAAGGCGGACTCAATGCCAGTCAGATGCTCGAATCAGCCCGCAACGGACAGCTCAAGGCGCTGATCGTCGCGCGTGACAATCCGCTATTGCTGTCCCCTGATCGCGCGGGCACGATTGCGGCGCTGGAAGCGCTCGAGTTGCTGCTCGTGATTGATGAGGTGGCCACAGAGACCGCTCAGCTCGCCACGCATCTGCTGCCCGACATTTCCGCCTTCGGCAAGGACGGGCATATCGCCAACGCCGATCGGCAGATACTGCGACTGCGCTCGGCGACCGTGGCGCAGCGTCACGCGCGCTCGCTTGACCAATGGCTGGCCGCCTTGGCCGCGCAGTTGCCAGCCGTTGACGGCGCGCCCGACCAACCCGCAGATGTCCGCGCTGCCCGATCCCTGCTCGCCGAGCGAGATGCGCGTTATGCGTCGCTGCTCGAAACAGGACTTTCACAGTCGCGGATGCCGGTCAATGGCGCCGTCACGCAAGGCTTCCTCGGCGTCGAGCCGAGTGGCGCCATCAACCGCGACGCTTCCCTGACTCTGTTGACCGGACGCGATCTCTACACTGATCGTCTCAGCGCTGCGCGCGGCGACGTCAATGCCGACCTCTTGCACCGCTCCAATTGCCTTCAGATGCATCCAGCAGACGCAGCGGCGCGCGGCATTAGTGACGGCGCCAACGTTAGCCTCAGCTCCGATCGCGGCGAAGTCGTGATGCCCGCGCAGATCACCGAAGATGTGCCCGTCGGCGCAGTCTGGGGATCGATCCTCCATGCAGGAGGCGCTCTGCAGACGCTGACTGAATCAGGCGCCGATCGCCTGCCCAGCGTTGTTGTCACCGTCGCCGAGTAACGAATGGCAATCGAATAAACGGCCATTGCACGGCCATGACGAAATCCAACATCGGGATAGGATGAGCTAACACCAGCATTGAAAGGAGGGCGATTTCGCGATCACGGAGTCTCACCTATCGCTTCAGTCAGACAACCCTACTCATCTCTTAGAAAAGACACGACATGACCTTCCAGCACCCTGAACCCGTCTCCTCCGCTCCGCGCGGTCACTACGTCTTTATCGATGGCCCATCGATCGACCGCACGCTTGGCCGCGTCATCGGACAAGCGCCAGGTCCCCAGACGCGACCCGATTGGCGCCGATTGGAGACATTCGTCAAACAGCAGCGTGGGCCCGCACCGTTCACGTCTACCTTCGTCTTCTGGGCGCCAGGACAGCCAGGCTTTATTCACTTCCTACACTCGATCGGCTTCTTGGTGGCGCTCGGCGACCGCTTCGTGCCCGGCCAGAGTTGCGCTGAACTGATCGCTGAACGGATCGCCGCCCTCAATCGATCCAGCACTCCCGAAGACAGCTGGCAGCTGATCGTGGGCACGCACGACGAAGAACTCATCCAACAGCTCCCGGCGATCGCCGATCAGGCCGAGCAGATCAGCGTGTTCGGATTCACCGAGTTCCTGCCGGATGCGCCTGAGCTCGAGTCATGGATTGACTTCTATGACATCGAAGACGACGCCCAGCTGTTTCGCCTGCCCTTGGCTCGCGTCAACTTCGACGAGTACGAGGATGAGCCATACGAGCGGCAACCAGTGGCGCCAGTCGCGTTCCAGCCGCAACTCGACCAAACTGCGGCATCTATCCAGCCACCGCGGCCGACGGCGTCAACGCTGGCGCCGCCGGCGTTCGCGCCACTCACGGCCGACACGAGGCGCGACTTCTACCTCATCGTTGACGGCCGCAGCGTCGACAAGGAGATCGGCGAGATTCTCGGCGAGAAACCACAGTCCGGGACTCGCCCTGATTGGGGCACGGTGCTGGAATTTGGCCGCAGTCGGTCGCAGGCTCCCGATCGCGAAGTCAAAGCGCTCTTCGCCCATATCGCTCCCGGACATCCCGGCTTCCGACACGCGCTCAAAGACCTGGGCTTCACCGCTTCGCCAGTCAAGCGGGATGACTCCCAGCCGATGCGTCCAGTCGTCGAGGAATTTGTTTGCGGATTGCTCGGCGCGCGCGCGTTGCGCGGCCATTCCGGCCCAGCGCCGGATGTTCTCGTGGTCGGGCACGGTCAGGCCATCTTTGACGCCCTCAATGACATCCCGGACGACAACCAACGCCTCTGCGTGCTCGGATTCCCCGAGCGCATGCCGAGCGCCGCGATCTATCCGCGCATCATCCAACTCGACCTTGAGCATGATGCTCAAGCGTTCCATACCGAGTTGCCGCGAGAACTCGGTATCAACGTGGACGAGTTCGATCCGGACCAGGAGCTGCAGCGGCTCCTGTAGGCAGCTATCGAAGCGAAGCAGTGTCTGGCGAAGCAGCGTCTGGCGCGGACTACAGATCGAAGGGCAACGCGCTGCCGATCGCAAACGTGGCGCCAGCTGCCAATATGCCGACCAGGACCGATCTACCTGCCGTGTAGATCGGATTCCGACTCGTCAGCAAAGAGGTGAAGAGTCCGGCGATCGCGAGCGTCACCACGCTCGCGACCACGCCGGCGACGAGCGCCCAGTAGTTGACGGTCCAGTCGGCGGCGTGCCAGAGCAGGAACGGAATCAGTGGCACGAGTGCGCCAAACGAGAATGCCGTGAACGAACTGATCGCCGCGCGCCACGGATCCCCCAGGTCATCCGGGTCGAGCCCCAACTCCTCGCGAACCATCGTGTCGATCAATGCCCCCGGCCGCTCGGCGAGCTCATCGGCCACCTGCTGGGCGAGACCACTGGAGAGACCCTTGGCCCGGTAAATTGCGACGAGCTCGCGTCGTTCTTCGTCCGGATCGAGTAACACCTCGTCGCGCTCCATCGCGATCTGACGCTGGAGCACTTCCGACTGCCCGCGGACCGAGATGTACTCGCCAGCCGCCATCGAGAACGCTCCTGCCAACCACCCTGCTGTACCGGCGACCAGCACCGCTTCCGAGCCAACCGCCACCCCGGCGACGCCAGCGATCAGCGCCAGATTCGACACGATGCCGTCGTTCAGCCCGAACAATGCGGCCCGGAAGGTGGACGAGCCTGAGGCGCCCACGCCGGCGTGCCCCTCGCCGACGGCGCCAACGGCACCATATTGCGGCGCCAGTTCGGCCAGCGTGGCGCGATGCTCGCGCTCCTCCTCCGCCAGATCGCCTGAGTCCGGGTCCAGCACGTACTTCTGAATGTCTACCAGCTCTTCGCGTCTGAGCTGCGAGATCACGAAGCCCAACCCCCATACCCGCGCCTGGAACGCGGTCAGCCGAACGCGCAATGATGGACGGTGGTCCTGCTCGCGGTGTTCGTCTGCATGGTCGTCGAGCAAGGCCACCCAATGAGCCGCGTGTTGCCGCTCCGAGTCCGCCATCGCGTGCAGCGTCTGCGCAGACTGCGCCTCGCTCATTTCGGCGAGACGGTCATACAGCCACGCTGCGTCCAACTCATCAGCAATCATCTCGCGCAAGCGCTCGCGACGGACGTCCGTCAGCGGTACCTGAGCCTGCGGCGGATCCATGGCAGTCATGAGGGCAGTGTATCCCGCGATATCGCCCGCGCCGCCTCTTGCGCGATGATCAGGACACACCCGCGGTCGCCATTCGGCGATGATGGAGACGCCGACATGCTGAAACTCGGACTGCCCAAAGGATCGCTCGAATCACCCACGCTGGAACTCTTCCGTCGCGCCGGCTTCTCGGTCAACGTTTCGAGCCGGTCATACTTTCCTCAGATCGACGACGAACAGGTCAGCTGCACGATGTTTCGTGCGCAGGAAATGGCGCGTTATGTCGAGGATGGCGTCGTTGATGTCGGCATCACTGGTCACGACTGGGTGATTGAGACCGGCGCGGACGTGGTCGAGGTCGCTGAGCTGTCCTACAGCCGCGCTACCAGCCGTCCTGCCCGATGGGTGCTCGCCGTCCCTGCCGAGTCCGACATCACCGCAGTGGAGCAGCTGCAGGGCGGCGTGATCGCAACTGAACTGGTGCGCACGACTCGCGAATTCTTCGCTCACCGCGATGTTGACGTGCGCGTCGAGTTCAGCTGGGGCGCCACCGAAGTCAAGGCGCGGATCATCGACGCGATCGTTGACATCACCGAGACCGGCTCGTCCTTGCGCGCCAACAATCTGCGCGTGATCGCAGACGTGCTCACGAGCACCACTCGGCTGATCGCCAACCGCGAAGCCTGGTCCGATACGGCCCGCCGCGACAAGATCGAGGCGATCAACACGCTCCTCCAGGGTGCCATCGCCGCTACGTCCAAGGTCGGACTGAAGCTCAACACTCCGCGCGATCGACTCGATGACGTGCTCGCGGTGATCGGCAGATACGGCGAGCACGCGCCCACCATCAGCCCGCTCATCGACAACACCTGGGTCGCGCTCGAAATCATCCTCGACGAGCGCCTCGAGCGCGAGATGATCCCCGAGCTGCGTCGCGCCGGCGCCTCAGGCCTCGTCAGCTATCCCCTCAACAAAGTCATCTCCTGACCTCGTCCCCTCGTCTTACCGTGATACCTGCGTCGGCAGGAATCGAATGAGCGAGAGAGCACCGGAGCGACAGAGCGAGTGGCAGCAAGGACAGCAACGGCGCGGTCGCGTCGATCTAGCGGTACCGCGGCGGAAACCGCAGAGGCGACGAGTACCATGCTCCTACAGACCAGCTAGTCAGTCAGACCCCAGACCAGTCAGTCGTTCCAGCGCCTGACCTCCTCTCCAACACGCAATCAGACAGGCAGCCCCAGGAAAGCACCACACATGGCACTCCGAACACCCGATGAGTATGTCGAGTCGCTCCGCGATGACCGTGAAGTCTGGTACCGCGGCGAGCGTGTCGATGATGTCACCACTCACCCGACTATCAGCAAAGCCGTCCGACACGCCCGCATCGACTACGAAATGGCAGAGTCCGACGCGTACCGCGACCTCGCCACCTTCGAGCAGGACGGCGAGCAGCACTCCGCCTACTACCGAATCCCACGGACGACGGAGGATCTGCTCAACCGCTCCAAGCTGATCGAAGCCGCCACGGCCGAAGGCGACACGCTCGTCGTGTTGATCAAGGAAATCGGCACTGACGCCCTGTTCGCGCTGCTCTCGGTCACCGCCGAATTCGACGATCCGACGTACCACGAACGAGCCCGGACCTTCTATGAGCACTGCCGCGACCACGACCTGGCGCTCGCCGTCGCGCAAACCGACGTCAAAGGCGACCGCGTCAAGCGGCCTGCTCAACAAACTGATCCGGACATGTATGTGCGCGTCGTGGAGCGCCGTCCCGATGGCGTCGTGGTGCGCGGCGCCAAGGCGCATACCTCAGTCGTCACCAACACGAACGAAGTGATCGTCCTGCCCACCCGCGCGATGGGCGCCGACGAGCAGGATTGGGCGATCGCCTTCGCCTTGCCTGTCAACACGCCCGGATTGCGCTTCATCGCGTCGCCGTTCGGCGACAACGCCAGTCACGAGGGCGAGCGCCCGATCTCCGCCGTGCGCAAAATGATGGAGACGATCACCATCTTTGACGACGTATTCGTGCCGAACAATCGCATCTTCCTCGATGGCGACACCGCCGCCGCCGGGCGGCTCGCGCTGACCTTCGTCGAGTACCACCGCTTTACCGCTGTCTCGTACAAGCTGCCGCTGATTGATGCGCTGGGCGGCTGCGCCGCGCTCGCCGCTGACTACAACGGCATCATCAACGTCTCGCACGTGCGAGAAAAGTTCGTAGACCTGATCTCTTATGCCGAGACCACGCGCGCGCTGCTCGAGAAATCGGCTGAGCGTTGCATCGACAAACCCAACGGACAGGTCGCGCCCGATCCGATGACCGTCAATCTCGCCAAGTCGCACTTCGCGCACGGCTATCACGAGGCGGTCCAACATGTGCAGGAGATCGCGGGCGGCATCCTCGTCACCGGGCCGGGAGATGAGGATTGGCAGAACGAGGAGCTGCGACCCTTCCTGCAAAAATACCTCGTCGGACGCGACGGGATCAGCGGCGAGCAGCGCATGAAACTGCTCAACTTCATCCGCGACCTTACCTCATCCGACTACGGCGCCTATCAGGAAGTGCTCGCCATTCACGCCGAAGGCTCGCTGCAGGCCGAGCGGTTGCAGGTCTTCCGTGCCTTCAACGAGAACGGCAACGCCCGACGCGTCATGCGACTCGCGGGTAGAATGGCAGGCGTGAGATAGGTCGGTTCAGGTCGGACTCGCGCAGGGGCACGGCTATCGGAAACCACTTCGCGATGCACGCACCGCTCTCCGCGCCAGACAGGGACACGCTCGAATTGCAACCACCACCCGCCCCACGCACGGGGCGGAGACCACCACAGCGGTAGCACATGGCTGAACTCGCGCTCTTCCCCTTGCAGATCGTGGTGTTCCCCGGTGAGACCGTGCCGCTGCATATCTTTGAGCCGCGCTACCGACAGCTCGTGCGCGACACTTTGCAGAGCGGCGACCCGTTCGGCATCGTGCTCACCCGACGCAATCGCAGCGCGCCATCGCCAGATGATCGCGAACCCACCCACGAGATCGGATGCAGCGTCCGCCTGGAGACGAGCGAAGCCTTTCCTGACGGTCGCTACAACATCGGCTGCATTGGCGAACGCCGCTTCCGCATCGTCGAAAAACTGGGCGAGCGTCCCTATTGGGTTGCCGACGTTGAGTATCTCGAGGATCCGCCCGACGCGCGCAGCGCGGACGCCGTCACGGCCAGCGAGCGCTCGGCAGAGCTCTACCGCGAGCATCTCGGATTGGCGCTCGCCCTGCAGAACTCCTGGCAGCGCAACTACCGCTTGCCATTGGCTCCGCAAACGCTGGTAAATCACATCGCCGCGCAGATCGAGGCGCCAGCCTCGGTCAAACAGGAAGTGCTGAAGTCTGACTCAAGCGTCGAACAGCTAAACTTACTCAGCCGCATCCTGCGCGCGTCCAACCGTCAGCTCATCGACCGAGTCGGGCTCCACCACCAGCAGCGCTATTCCGGTCTCGGCGTCGGCAACTGACGCCTCCCTCGGGACAAACATGCAGGACGGGCGGGACTCGACGGCTGATCGCTCCTCAGCCCGTAGACGCTACAACGACCTGGCGCCATTCTGTCTGACATGACGCGCCACGGTCAGACGCAGCAACTCTGTCGGACCTTCCGCGATTCGCTGCGAACGACTCCAGCGATAGAGGCGCTCGAGCGGATGTCCCCGCAACAGAGCTTGCGCGCCGTGCAGCTGAATCGCGCGGTCAACCGTTCGGTGCAGACACTCTGACGCCAACCACTTGGCCGTTGCGACCTGCGTACCGGCCGTCCGCTCGCCCGATTCGCGAGCGGCCGCAGCCTGGTACAGCGAAGCGCGGGCGGCGTAGGTGTCCGCGACCATATCGGCGAAGATTGCCTGTACCTGCTGCTGCTCCGCCAGCGCCTGACCGCTGCGATGCGGCCCTTCGATCCGCTGCAACGTCTGGCGGGTCACCCAACGCGACCAACCCACGCAGTCAGCCGCGACTCCCAACCGCATGCGATCGATGTTCTGCATCGCGCGCGGCATGCCATCGCCAACCGCTCCTAACAGGCGCGCAGCGGGCACGGCCACCTGGTCGAAGTAGAACGGCGCATGTGTGGAGCCATCAAGCGACGCGCCAACTTCGCCCTCGGTCACACCCGGCGACTCGCGATCAAGGACCAGCAAGGCGGTGCCCTCGTCCGGCACGTTGGAGACCACCACTAACCAGTCCGCGCTCGATCCACCGGTCACGAAGCCCTTGGCCCCGCTGACCAGAAACCCCTCGGCGCCGTTCGGCAACCTGGCGCGCAACGCCTGCGTCGGTTGACGCTGACCATCCGGGCGAATCGCCTCCGTGAACGCGAACGCGGCCCGTCGCTCGCCGCGCAACACCGGCAGGTAGAGCTCGTCGCGTTGCGACGGATTGTCGGCGAGACGCATAATGCCCGGTCCAACGCCCAGCGCCAGCGACGCCAACGGATTGCCGCTCAGCGACAGCGCCTCGCGAGCCGCGGTCAACAACTGAGGGCCAGCGCCGAGTCCGCCATCCGTTGTCGGGATGGAGAGTCGATAGATGCCCGCCACTTCGGCGAGCCGCGCAATTTCGCGTCTCAGCTCCAGACTCGGCGACTCCGGATCGACGCCGGCCGTTAGCGGATCCAGTTGTTCCGCAACGAAGGTCAACAGGCGACTCTGTACCTCGGCGAGCTCGGTCGGCAGTTCGTATTCCATGTCGTCATCCGTCCAATCCGCTATTCGGCCGCTTGCGCCTGCTCAAATTCGACCAAGTCTGCATCATCCGCATCAACCACGACCGCGCCCAGGATCACGGCGCCGCGCAACTGCTGACGAACCGCAATCAACGTGTCGTCGCCCGACGAGGCGCTTAGCAGCAGCACGACCGCTTTCGCAGACTGCGCGATCTGCACCGTATCTCGCCCGGCCAGCGGATCGGACACTGGATCGGTGAGCAGGAACACCGTATCGGAGCGACCGGCCGCCTCGCGCGCGCTGCGTCGGATCAGTTCAGATCGCGGCACTGCGCGCCATACGGCGCCAAACAACCAGCGAGGCGGCGACGTCAGCACATGCTCAAAGCCGGGGCGGCGCGCGTCGAGCCAGAGTACTCGGCGGCCTCGAGCAGCCAAGGTCCGCGCCGCAGCGCTGAGCGCGCGCTCAGCGCCATCTTCTGCATCGTGGGTGGCAACATGGGTGATCGTGGCTACGACTCCATCAATCGGTTCCAACGCGTCCACCAGGGCGTCCGGCGGAGTAGCTGTCGCCGCCGCCTGCTTCGGGACGACTGCCAGCGGTCGAATCCCGACACGTCCCATTCTGCCCAGAGTTGACGGCCGCCCAGTGACCCGATTCGCCAGCAACCAGGCCAGTGCGATCCCGCCGAGCAGTCCGACTACGGACGCGGCGGCGGCGCGCTCGGCCTGCGGCGCCTGCTTGCGCGCGCCCGGTTGCACCAGTCCGAGCACGTCGAGCCCTGCCTGTCCGCCGAGCGTGACATCGGTCTCCAGCACCGCAGCGCGCGCCAGCGAGATCGCCAGCGACTCAGCGCTCACCCCGTCAGAGGCGCGTACGGTGAGCCGAATCAGCGTGCCAGTGGACTCAACGCTGACGCCCTGCAACTCGGCAAGACCATCTCGGCCCATCATCATCTCAGATGACGATTCACGCTGCAGGTCGGGATCGAGCAGCACCTCAACGTAGTCGGCCACTTCGCCTTCACGAGCCCAGAGATGGACATCCGCATCCCACGCGGTCGCGCTGGACTGGACGATCAACGCTGCGATCAGCGCCGCCCAACCCGCCGTCAGCAGCGGCAGCCACCAGGCGAATCCGTCGCCAACGAGCCTACGACGAGTCAGCACAGATCGAGTCTATCCCGCCCTGATGTACATACGTCCGTTCGATTACCCTCGTGACATGAGTCCTCATTCGCGAACAGCTGCCGTAGTTAGCCTCATCGCAGTCCTGTTCCTTGCTCTCACCAGCACGACGCTCGCACGCGATCAGCGCATCCGGGTTGATATCCGTACGGAAGGCGATACGGCGACGCTGGCAACCATGCTCGCAGCCGCCGACTTCGAGGTTGAACTCGTCGTTCCCGACCTCGGACGCTGGCAAGGCTGGATACCAACAGATCAGATTGAGGCCATCAGCCAGATCGAAGGCGTGCTCTCCGTCGGCGAGCCGACCTACGGCAGCTTCGCCGCCGGCGCCGCGCTGAGCGAAGGCGACCAGGCGCTCAATGCAGCGCTCGCGCGCGCGCTCTACGACGTGGACGGGTCCGGCGTCCACATCGCCGTAATCTCGGACGGCATCGTCGGGCTCGCGCAGGCGCAGCAAACAGGCGAGGCGCCCAAACTCGTTGATGCGCGCGCTTTCGGCGCCGGCGACCTCAACGCCGGCCAGGAAGGCACCGTCATGATCGAGATCATCCACGATCTCGCGCCTGGCGCCAGCGTCTCGTTCGCAGCCGTCTCGACCGATGTCGACCACATCGTCGCGGTCAACCACTACGCTCCGCTCGTCGATATTATCGTTGACGACATCTCCTACGCCTTCCCCGCTGACCAACGGAGCGACGTCTCGACCAACACCACCCAGGCGCTCGAGCGTCACGACTGGCGTCTGCGACTCTACGTGACTGCCGCCGGTAACTGGGGCGAGTCGCATTGGTCCGGCGAGTGGCTGCCAGGCATTGACGGACGCGAGATCGGACTGCCGCAGCGCGGCGCGACGCATGAGTTCAGTGAATCCACGCTCGATGCGCCGCACTTCGGAGCCGGCAACGGATTCCAGGTAGAAACCGACGCGCAGATTCGGATCGCGCTGTTTTGGGATGATCAATGGGGACGTTCCACGAACAACTACAACCTCTATCTGCTCAGCGCCGACGGTGACATCCTCGCGCAGGCTGAGACCACGCAAGGCATCGGCGTCAATCACCACTTTCCGCGCGAGCACCTCGTCTATGACCACGACGGCCCCGATTCCACCATCTACGTCGTGATCCAGAACCATCAGGACGATGCGGAACCCGTCGTGCTGCAACTGTTTGTCTTTAGCCTCGCTGGACTGCAGGTACAACTCCAACATCGCGTTGCAGACGGCAGTATCCTCGCACAGTCCGACGCGGAAGGCGCGATCACGGTGGCAGCCGTCAATGTCGGACGCGATCAAGTAGCCGCATACTCCAGTCGCGGCCCGACGGTGAACGGCGCGCTCAAGCCTGACATCGCCGCGGTTGATTCGGTCACCGTGTCCGAAACGACGCGATTTGCGCCTCGCTTCTCCGGATCATCCGCTGCCGCGCCGCATGTGGCCGCCGTTGGAGCGCTCCTGCTCGAGTCGCAACCGGCGCTCACCGCAGCCGACGGAGGCAACGCCGTCCTGGAGCGCGATCTGATTCGGCAGTTCCTGCTCTCCACCGCGCAAGACCTGCCTCCGGCGGGCCCGGACCCAGCCTCTGGCGCCGGCCTGATCGACGCCAACGCCGCTCTGCTCGCCTCCGCCGACCGAATCGCGATCGTCAGCTCCGCTGCCGACAGCGGGCCGGGCAGCTTGCGCGCCGCGCTGGAGAGCGGAGCGCCGATCATCCTCTGTTCCCAACTGCCCGTCCCACAGACCATCCAGCCGAGCTCACCACTGCCGCCCGTCCAGCCCAACACGATCCTCGACGCCAGCGGCTGGACGCTCGACGCTTCCAACCTGCAACTCGGCCTCGCCGTGGGCGCCGGCGCTCAGGTCTGGGGACTGCGCGTCGTCTCGGCTGCGGCGGTCGGCGTCGCGCTGCGCGGCGATGGCGCCAGCCTGCACTACGTCAATCTCGACGGCAACGGGGTTGGCGTCAGCGTCGAAGCCTCAGCAACCGCCATCCACCACTCGCAGATTCGCTTGAGCGATACGAACGGCATAGAGGTCAACAACGGCGCCAGCCTCACGATTTCGACCAGCGAGATCATCTCGAACGGCGGAGCCGGACTGCTTGTCCATGACCAGGCCGGCGACGTCCACGTTGGACCAGTCAGCGAACAGCCGCAGCCGGTCGCCGCAAGCGAACTCGCCCCTCCGATCGCGCCATTCAACACGCTGCTCGATCTGCCCCGATCAGGGCTCGATCATGCGGTACAGGGCAGCGTCCTGATCGATGGACTGCCAGCCCCCGCGGGCACGGAAGTGGACGTCTATCTCGACCGCCGACTCGCGGCGTCGGTTGCCGTGGGAGATCACGCTCGATTCCACGCCACTGTGCCAGGACCCGGGACCGAAATTCGATTCGCCGTCAATGGCGTCACCACCAGCCAGCGGTTGAACTTCACGTCAGGCGGCGACTCCAGCGTGCGCTTACCGTCCGCGCATCGCGATTCCGTCATGGTCGTCGGACCCGCGATGGAGGGCGGCAATCACATCAGCAACAACCGCGTCGGGATCCAGATACAGCCGTCCGACCCGGACTCGGCGCTCGATCAGGCCGCAATTCGCAGAGTCTGGGGCAACACATTCGGCCGCAACCAGGTCAATATCTCCGTCGACTTCGCAGCGCCCGCGATCGACGATCTCTCCTGGAACGGCATCGCATTCACGCTCAGCGGTCGCGCCGCAGACGCCGCGAGCGTTGACCTCTACGCAGGATCCGGCCGCAACCGTGAATACATCGCCACCACTCAGGTACGCGATGGACAGTTCCGCTTCGAGCGCGTCATCGCCCACCAGTCGGCGACCGAAACCGACTTGTCGGTGATCGGCCACTCGGCGCTGAACCAGGTGACGGCGGAGAGCGACATTCTCAGGATTGCCGCGCCCGGCGCGCTCAGCTATGTGGCGCCCAAACAGGGCTACGCAGGCGGCGGCGACCCGATTGAGCTGTGCGGGGTGCAGATCGCCTCAGATTCCGATGCGCCAGACATCTGGATTGGCGGACAGTCAGCCCGCGTCACCTCGTGGTCGCGCCATTGCGTCAGCGTGATCACGCCGGCGGGCGCAATCGGCGCAGCCGACATCATCATCCAACGCCACGGCTCCCGGCCGATCATGGCGCGCGAGGCATTCACGTACACCGACGAACGCGTCGTCCAGCTAGAGCGCGGTTGGAACCTCGTCACCTGGCACGGTCAGGACACGCGGATCACCGCTGCCTTCGCGACGCTCGCCGGCGTTCCGCTGCGCGCCTACGTCTGGGACGCCGATCAGCAGTCCTGGTCGTTCTTCGCTACGGCGCTGCCGCCTCAACTCAGCACGCTCAGGGTGCTGCGCCAGAATCAGCCGCTATGGCTCTACATGGACGGTCCCGCCAGATCATGGCGTCAAGCCGCAGGCTCCTGAGGATGACCGCGCCGCTATCATCAACCTGATCAACGCTCAACGCAAGCGAGCGAGACAGCAGAAATGGAGACCACATGGTGACCAGCAGAATCGATGAACCGCAAGCGGGAATTGACCTCGGTACCGCGCAGATCGCGATTGATCAGCAAGCGCTCAGCGACTACTACGACGGGCTGGAACTCGCCGCGCCGAGCTCCTCCTCATCCGCGCCCTCGATGATCGCGGCCAACGCTGATCTCTCGACGCGGATGCATTACCGCAACGACTTCGGCAACCTCTGGCTGCGACAGGAATGGGACTTTCGCCAGCCCCTCAAGCCCGGCGCCGAGTATCAGGCGTCCGCTCGCTCGCTCGATGTTTACCCGCGGCGCGACCGCAGCGTCATCCTGACCGAGACCGTGCTCACCGATCCGCAGGGCGAGGTCGCGGTGGTCCAACGCCACCATCAGTCATTCGTGCTGCACCAGAGCGAAGGCGAAGTCACCCTCCGAGACCCGTCGAAGAAGGAAGGCGCGCGCAACTACTCGCGACCCGAGGGTGAGCCGTTCGGACCGCTCTCGCGCAGCATCACCCTGGAGATGTGCGGCGCCTTCTTCCACGGCAATCGCAACTACCACACCGACAAACAGGCATCCGCCGAACTCGGCTTCACCGATGTCGTCGTCGGCGGCAAAATGACGATGTCGCTGATCGGCGAACTGCTCGATCAGCGCTTCGGCGACGCCTGGAAGTCGTCCGGCAACCTGCTCGTCAAGTTCGCCAACATCGTCTGGCCCGACGAAACCGTCAGCGTGCATGGCGTCCTGCAAGGAGCCAACGCCGACGATCCGTCGCGCCGCAACATCGCCTGCTGGGTCGAGAAGGGCAACGGCGTCACCGCCGTCGTCGCCGAAGGCAGCCTGCGGCTGTAAACCTGTAAACCTGTATGTCAACCTGGCTTGCGCGATGTCATCAGACATTACCGTCTTCGTCCCGATCGGGATGCGTCCGCTGACCAACGGTCAGCGGACGGTGTCGGCGAACGGACGCACCATTGCAGCGGTCGTGGCTGACCTCGAGTCAAAGCATCCCGGCTTCCATGATTCGCTCGTTGAGCACGGCCAACTCCGCGCCGGGCTCGCGATCGCGGTCAACAGCGTTGAGCAGCCGCTTGGCCTGCTCGCTCGCGTGCCGAGCGGCGCCGAAATCCACATCATTCCCGCCATGGCCGGCGGCGCGTCCGCCGACCGAGCCTGAGGCGCCGCCACGCTGAGCCGGCCTGAATCAGCGTGGCGCGCCCGTTTACGGATACCCGGTGAACGGAGTCGGGCAAGCCCATTTCGGGGTTTCATTGTTAACGTAGTGACCCATAGGGTACATCACTGTCAACAGGAAATTCTTTGTAACGTAAAGCACACTGATATTATACTTGCCGAAACCGGCATACGCATCCTTCTCGCTCGGGCTATAGCAATGGATTTCCCTAATCTCAGTCTTCATTCGATTAACGGCGGTCACGGTAATGTTGGTACATTGGTCACCGCTGGTCTGAGCGGTAAATGAGGTTGGCATGAACGTGACGGCTGGCTTGTCACCGGTGAGCGCCTCGTTGACATCAAACATCAACCCCGAGCCCGAAGGCGTATAGGCGTAGTACGCCGCCGGCTGGACAGTAAATCCATGATTAAACCCCTTACGATCCACGCACATCCTAAGCGTCACGGAGGTGGGCTCGGTAGAACCGGCCGATCTGTCTGGAGTGTAGATCGTATGCGATCTCGCGGTCCCGCCCACGGTGAAGGTGACCCTTGGTGTTCCACCGTGATAGAGCGCCACCGGCAGCGTCCGCGTCTCCACAATCGCAGCCGTCCCTGAAATCGCGTGCTCCAGAGACAAATCGTAAGATGATGGTGTGAGCCCAAGATGCCCTCTCATGACTAGGGGTGGGACCTTGCCTTTGCTGCGTATCGACACGGTTTGCGGCGTGTTCCAGTTGCCATGAGTACCAGGAGTAAAGGTAAGTGACTGCGACTTCGGCGCCGTCTGCGTTCCTGCGATTCCGTTCACGATGAAATCGAAGTACGCGTCGTCAGTAGCAGACTCTGCGGCGGTGATCTTGACCGTGGCTGGGTGTTCCGGCGGTTTATTGAGCGTCACCTGGTAACTGGCCGTTGCGGTTCCGGCAATCTTTAGATGCTGGTCACTGAAGACGGCCGCGAGCTCGTCGTCATCCATGATCTCACCGGTCGCCGTGTGAGCTGTCGAGTCGACGCTATAGCCGCTTCCGTTGAGAAGCCGAACAGTCCTGGTCCGGGACATTTCAGGTTTATCATTTGGTGCGGTGGGTACCGTAATGTAGCCTCTCGCGCATCGGGCCGGGATGTGAAGATATTCATCCCCTGTGCCGTCTACGCTATACTTGACTGTGATGTCTTGCACTGGCGGTGGATGCAGGTCCACTCGGAAGGAGAGGGTTTGCCCTTCGGTCACTGATTCGGCTGCTCTGCGAAACCGAACCACCGTCGGCGGTCGGTTGTCGTAATCGAACGATTCAGTCACGTTGACGCGGAACGTCTTCGCCGAAATCCAATTGGTCGTTCTCGGCTCCGCGCCGCCATTGTTCCAGAAGTACTTGGACAGTCTCAGCAGGGTATCAGAGCCCCGGGCATTGCCTCTGATCGTGTAGTACTTAGGATCGTCAGCAGGCGTGACGTTGAACAGGATGCCGAGACGGTCGGACGAGTCTCCGCCTGAGAGGGCGACGACCAGCGGGAGATGGTACATCGCTGGCGTCGCATTGACGCTGACCGCCGCATGGGCCACCTTTGCGTGGGGGTCTCTGAGCGCGAGGCCAATCTGCATGGACTCGCCCAAGCCGAGCGTGATCGCGCAGCTTCGCAACGGTGGAGTCCGATCGAACTGCGGCACCACTTTGTCATAGCCAGGAGGAGCTTGCGCCGTGGTGTCGACCAGCGCCAACGGCGCCGCAAGCAGAATGAGCAGCGGAATCAGCCATCGCCTCAGCCGCAGCCCGCCGATCAGGAGCGCGCGACTCGTGGCACCGACCCAGGCCACATGTCTCAGATTCACGATCGACTCCCGTCTACGAGGCGGCGCCCGCCTCGATCGCTCCCGGTACCGAATCTCCGTCAGCCAATCCCATTGCCAAATGGAATCGTACCTGATCACGCACAGGCTTGTATCGCTCCCGCGCCCACCTTGCATGGCGCGATATCCTTGCCGCAGCACTGCCGATTGACTCTGTTGACAGCCCCTTGCCAATCCAGGCCCAACGAGAGGGACACGATGACCACTGACACCTCCACCGAGACCACGACCGCCTACCAGGTGGTCGGCACCCGGCCGTTGCGCCCGGACGGCGTGGATAAAGTGACCGGGCGCGCCAATTACGGCGCCGATATCTCCCTGCCAGGCATGCTCTACGGCCGAATCCTCCGGTCGCCGCACGGTCACGCCCGTATTCTGAGCATCGACAGCTCGAGGGCGGAAGCGCTTGACGGCGTGCGCTGCGTCATCACCCATGCCGATCTGCCAGGCGCCGACGACGCGATCATCGACTTCGGCGAGAGCGTCGCGCCCTACAAATGGGTACTGGAGCAGACATTCGCGTCAACCAAGGCGCTCTTCCAGGGCCACCCCGTCGCGGCCGTCTGCGCAACCGATCCGCACATCGCCGAGGACGCGCTGGCGCTGATCGACGTTGAGTACGAGCTGCTGCCGCCGGTGCTCTCAGTGCATGACGCCATGGCCGACGGCGCGCCGATTCTGCACGACGGCATGACGACCGTCGAAATGGTCGCCAGATTCGTTCCAGGCGACGGCCGCGGCGAGCGCGAGTCCAACATCGCCTCGCAGCTGGAATTCGAGCATGGTGATCCGAGCGCCGGCTTCGCGGAGGCCGACATCATCGTTGAGGGCGAGTTCGAGACCGCAGCCGCGCACCAGGGGTACATCGAGCCGCAAAGCGGCGTCGCCCACTGGAACTCCGACGGCACGCTCACGATCTGGACCTCGTCGCAAGGGCCGTTCGCGATCCGCGACACGATCGCGCGCATGCTCGGCGTCTCGATGGCCAACGTGAAAGTGGTGCCCATGGAGATCGGCGGCGGCTTCGGCGGCAAGACGCGTCCCTACATGGAGCCAGCCGCCGCGCTGATGTCCAGGAAGACCGGCCGTCCCGTCAAGATGTACATGAACCGCGAAGAGGTCCTGATCGGCACGGGTCCCACCTCCTCGACATACGTCCGCTGCCGGATCGGGGCCAGAAACGACGGCGCCATCGTCGCAGCCGAAGCGACCCTCGCCTACGAAGCAGGCGCATTCCCCGGCTCGCCGGTCGGCGCCGGCGCCACCTGCATGTTCTCCTCGTACGACATTCCAAATCTGTACGTCAACGCTCTCGATGTCGTGACCAACAAGCCCAAGGCGCACGCCTATCGCGCGCCTGGCTCGCCGCAGGCTACCTTTGCGGTGGAAGCGCTGCTTGACGAGCTCGCCGAACGCCTCGAACGCGATCCTATGGAGCTGCGATCCCAGAATGCCGCGCGCGAAGGCACGCGCCGCGCCGATGGCGTCGTGCTCCCGCAGATCGGCGCTGAAGAGACCATGCAGGCCGCGATGGACTCGCCGCATTACCGCTCTGAACTACATAGCGGTCAGGGCGTCGACGAAGACGGCCGGCTGCTCGGCCGAGGCGTCGCAATGGGCTTCTGGACCAATGGCGGCATGGAGTCCTCCGCCTACGCAGCGCTCAACGCCGACGGCACCGTGAATCTCAACGTCGGCTCAGTCGACATCGGCGGTCAGCGCGCCGGACTCGCAATGCAGTTCGCCGAGACGATGGGGATTGACTACGAACTCGTTCGTCCGCAAGTGGTCGACACCGACTCGATCGGCTTCACGCATGTCACCGGCGGCTCTCGCGTCTCCTACGCGACCGGCATCGCCGTCCACGAGGCGGCGCTCGATGCGCAGCAACAGCTATGCGAGCGCGCCGCCATGATCTGGGACGTGGATGTCGACTCCGTCAGCTACGCCAACGGCGCCGTACAGGGTCCCGACGGACAGGCGCTGAGCTTCACGGAGATCTGCCGTCAACTCCAGCGCACCGGCGGCATGATCCAGGGTCAAGCCGATGTGTTGCCGACCAAGCCTGGACCTGCCTATGGCTGCCACATCGTTGATGTCGCCGTTGACCGCGACACGGGTAAAGTCGACATCGTTCGCTATTCCGCCGTGCAGGATGTCGGCACCGCGATCCACCCGTCCTACGTCGAGGGTCAGGTCCAGGGCGGCGTCGCGCAAGGAATCGGTATGGCGCTCAGCGAGGAATACGTCTACTCACCAGAGGGTCGGATGACCAACGCCTCGCTGCTCGACTACCGCATGCCGACGGCGCTCGACCTGCCAGAGATTGAGACGCTGCTGGTGGAAGTCCCGAATCCGAGCCATCCCTACGGAGTGCGCGGTGTGGGAGAGGTTCCCATCGTTCCGCCGCTTGCGGCAGTCGCCAACGCCATCTACGACGCGACCGGCATCCGCATGAACTCGCTCCCCGCCTCTCCGACGAAGCTGCTCGACCGTCTCATGGACGATTAGCGTCCGTAGCCAGCTAACAGCCTGCGGCGGCCAGTCCAGCAGCACAGGGTCGGTCAATTCAGTCTCGTCAGTCTCGCTCCCGCCGCAATGCGCGGGAGCGAGACTGCGAACCAGTGGACTACAGAGGGCTAAGCCGCGTACTCGCGAGCCAGACTGTCCAGCAGGTCCACCATCAGCTCTGGCGCGGACAGGAAGGGCGAGTGATCGGTCGCCCACTCAACCACGCGGTCGGCGCGCCGTGCCAACGTCCGCTGACCCTCCGCCAGCAGCGCCTGATCCTCGGTACAGACCACATACGTCGTGGTGATCTTGTTCCATGCGGTGTCACGCGGCGCCTCATCCAACGGGATCGGAGCCTGATCGCGCACCAGCTGACTCAAGGCGCGCTCATAGTCTTCGTCGGAGCACTGGTGATAGAAGGCGTAACGGATCAGGTCCGACTGCACGGTCGTAGAGCCGTCCTCGCCGACCTGAATGGCCATGCCCAACTTGGGGTTGACGAAGTTGTCTGGGATGGAGCCATCAATGTTCGGCATCATCGCCGTCAGATAGACGAGATGCTTGACCTGCTCATTGCCGAGCGGCGCGGTCGTAATCGGGACGCCGCCAAATGAGTGGCCCAACAGCACGACGGGGCCGTCAACAGCATCCAGGGCTGCCCGCACGATCGCTTCGTTCTCGGCAGAGTCGGTGGCGCCGCGCAACTCGCCGCTGGCGTCGTCCATGCGTCGGCGTTCCACTGCCACCGCGGGGACTCCGCGCGCTTCAAGCCCGGCTACCACCTGGTCGAAACACCATGGCCCATGCCAGGCGCCATGCACCAGCACCACGGTTGCCGGAGACGTTGCGTTCGTCGTCATAGGAAACTCCGTCCAATGTTTCGCGTCGATTGCGGACAGGATAGACGGAGTCGGCGCCAGCTTCGATGATGGTCGGAGCGGCCGGATTTGAACCGGCGACCTCTTGACCCCCAGTCAAGTGCGCTACCAAGCTGCGCCACGCTCCGCCGCCGCTATCTTAGCACCGTCCCGAGGCATTCTGGCGGTTGCGAGCGATCGTCCGAGAGCCGCACATTTCGCGCCGCTGATCAGCGAGCTGCCGCATCACCTCTCCGACGACGCCTCATCCGGACGCTTGAGCATCATCCCGCTGCGACGACATTGCACCACGATCTCTCCGCGTTGATTGAAGCCTCGGTGCTCAAAGGTCACAATCCCGCGATCAGGACGGCTGCGCGATTCCCGACGCTCAATCACCTCGGTCTCACACGTCAGCGTGTCGCCGATGAACACTGGATTCGGGAAGGTCGTCTGATCGAAGCCCAGGTTGCCAAGCGTCGTGCCCAGCGTGGTGTCCGCCACGCTCAGTCCGACCGCAAGTCCCAGCGTGAAGATGCTATTGACGATGCGCTGCCCGAACGGCGTGTTGCCCGCGAACTCGGCGTCCATATGCAGCGGCTGCGAATTATGCGTCAGCGCGCTGAACAGCAGGTTGTCAGTCTCCGTTACGGTGCGCGACGGTTCGTGCCGGATCACCAGACCCGGTTCAAGCTCTTCAAACCATTTGCCAGCCACGACGCGACCTAGCCAAACCTGGCCATGTCGTCAGAGGCGTACTGCGCCACCGCGTGGTCAGCCTGCGATGTCTCTTCCAGACGCGCCAGCAGCCCCGATAGCTGTGACGCCGGAATGGCGCACGTCATCTCGGCGTTCGGCATCCCCGTCCGCACGCGCGACAGCTGGCAGCCGACCGAGGCCGCCATCTCGCCGCTCTTCGCAATCGCGATGATGTGACACTGCGGCTTGCCTTCGATCCGCAGCGTCGGAAACGCGTCGTGCAACACCATCAACTGCCGTCCGGTAATCCGAATCATCACCACGTCGGGATCGCCCGGCGACTCTGACAGCGGACCGTAGACGACCTCCGCCGGAGTGTCCTCTACCACTGGCAACGCCATCGCCGCCTCAGGCGTCACCCAGCCTGACTCCAACAGCGCGCTGACATCGCCGTTCTCAAGCACCTCGCCGAGCTGCAGAAAACCGTGCGTGACCGAGCCGACCGAACAGTTGGCGTGGTCTGCGGCAACCGTTGCAAACGTACCGTCAACCGCGTGCATCCAGAAGACGCAGCCGGCCGCCACTCGACCCGTGCGTCCGTCCGCCGCCGGCGACGGCATCGGCAGGTCAAATCCCATCACGCCAGACGAGGACTCATGGAACGTGATCGCGATCGGCGCATTGGCCAATCCCAATGCGCCCTGCAACTGATCGGATAGGTCAGCCCAATCGCTCATGTTTCACTTCTTTCGGCCGCATCTGGCGAGCGAAAGGCCGCTCGCAACGTTGGTCCAATGCTACGCCAGTGACCAGTCAGCATCAATCCGGTCAAGCCCAGGTAGAGCGCGCCAAACAGGAATCGCGGCAAGTTGTTGTCCTGCAAGAAGAACTGTGTCAATAGCTGCGCCAGGAACAGCCCCAGCAGCGCGAAACCGGCGCGCGCCGTCAACTTCCGATCAATGATCAGCATCACGCCGAAGGCCGATTGCGCCGCGGTGATGAACACCTCCGCGCGCTGCAGCTCACTCGAAATCAGGCCGTCAATCGAGCCGCCTGCGGCCATGTACGCCACCGGGATCGAGCCGATCAACAGCGTCCACTGATTGACCTTGCTGGAGATCAGCATGTTGATGCCGAGCCCGGCCGATCCGCGCCAGACGAGGTACAGCGCCGCGAGGAATTCGGGTGACTCCGAGGCCAACGGCGCAATCCACTGAATCACAAAGAACTCGCCGATCCCGATGTCGCGGCCGACTTCCTCGAGTCCGTGTACGAATGGTTCGGCCGACAGGGCGATCACCGCCGCCGAGTACGCGATCAGCAGCGCCACCACTGCACGCCGCCTGCCCGTGTCGAGACCGCCAATCGCCGCGGCGGGACCTTCCAATTCCGGTTCCTCAACCGGTGAGCGCGTCAGCCGAATGATGTACCACAGAAACAGCAGCCCGAGCACGATCGTGTCCTCAATCGCGATCCGGCCCTTCAGCACGATCAGGAAGGAATACAGCGTCGCGACCATCAGAATGCCGATATCGAGCCCGATCCCGCCGGGCAGGTTGAGCAACGGCTCGTTCGGATCGGCTGGACGGCGCTGGAGCGCCTGCCAGGCGCTGCGAGCGGCGCTGGTGAAGAGCTGCTTCGGCCCTCCCGCGCGCCAGGCGAAGAGGAAGATGACCGTCGCCCAACCGACGCCGAGCAGCAACCGATTGGCGCCCGTCATGTTGGCCAGCGCCAGCTCATCCTTGCCGGGGATGCCTTTGCCCGCCTCCCAGGCCAGCAACAGATCGACGGCATACTCAGGCAGCACCGCGATGAATGCCACCACCGCCACGGACAGCGCCGCCGGAATGTCGTGCTGCGCGGCCTCGGCGCCGGTGGAGATCAGAAACGCCGCCGACAGAATGCCCAGGCCGAAGATCGCCACCTCGACTTCCGTGCCGGCATGGATCCCGCCGACTCGCATGATCAACGCCGGCAGCCCAATCAGGGCCGCGCCAATCAGCAGCGTCCAGGACGACCGCAATCGCATATCCGCAGCTTATCCGCACCGCCTAAACCGTCCCCGCCTCTGAGCGGGGACCCGCTCCCTTGCAGAGACCGCCTGCGTAACCGCCCAAACCGTCCTCGCCCCCGAGCGGGGACCCGCTCCCTTGCAGAGACCACCCGCGCAACCTCCCAAACCGTCCCCGCCCCCGAGCGGGGACCCGCTCCCTCCCTGCTCGCGCTTGCCTGCCCGGAGTTCAGCAGGGCGGATCGAAACGGGTCCCCGCTCGGAGGCGGGGACGGGAATGTTCGTGATGCATCGATATCTCGCAGAGCGGAGTCATCGATAGCCTATGCGTTTAGACGTGAAAACTTTCACACTATAGATTGTACCTTTCTTCACAAGTGAGTCGTTATGCTCAGCGCTTGACAACTCCGTTGGAATCACTACCATGCACGCATGGGCATGACATCTCCCTCCCCGAAGCGCACTGACCAACCGGTAGCGTTTGCGCGCCCGTATGAGGCTGTTCTTACTTCAATGCGAGACCGTGTTTCATATGCGAAAGGAGGCCGTCCGCGCAAGCCACAACCAGCTTGGTCGCCTTCCAGAACTCCCATCGTTCCATATAGAATGCGGGGGGGCACAGCCCGCTAACGAGACCCAAGGCCTGAAAGGAACTCGGATGACCAAATTCAAGGCTGCCTTCACCATCCTATCGGCGCTGCTGTTCCTGCTGATGGCGCCGGCCTTGCCGGCAGGGGCTCAAGAACCCCCCGTTGAACCAGCGCCGGTCCTACTGCCTGAACAAGAGGTCGACAAGCCGTTGCTCGATGAAAACGGGAGACCAGTCTGTAGCACCGGGACCACCGACATTCAGCATGATGACCCTGATAACCCAGGTACCCTGATCACTACGTCGTTCAACCGCAGCACGGTGTGTGCGGCCACTGCGCTCGTGCGCGAAATCATGCCGCCGGTGATCAACGGGCCGTATGTCGAGAGCGTGCCGATGGTCTCACGCACGGTAGTGAAAACGGTCCTCACCACGGTGACTACGATTGACAACACTGATCCTGATAATCCCGAGACTCTCACCGACTACGTCGAATCCTTTGAGCTCGTGACCAAATCGGTGCCCAACTACTTCGCGATCCAGAAGGCATGGGAGGCATACGACAGCCAGACCGACTCCCTGGATTCGATCCACGCGGCCTGGTGGGAGTGGACATCCACACCACCTACCGAGCGTGAAGGCGATCCCCCCCCACGACCGGAGCCGTACCAGGTATGTCGCGGCGACTATCGAACGACGGATGCGAACGGTAACATCGTGGTCGAAGCAGACGGCGCAGAAGGCGACTACGATGCCGATCTGGCGCTGACTGGCTGCACAAAGCACAACTACATAGCGGTGCCGCAGCATTACAATCTGCCGCAGGGCACAACGGCGCCGACGCACGACGCCTACACGGCCACGAAGTCGGTGCAGACGGTCGACGGTGCGGTAATCACGACGACCACCGCTACCGCGCCGACTACGGTCATGATCACGCGGGCAACCGACCCTGCCACTGAGATCGCAGCTTGCGTGTCCGAAAATGCCCACCTGGAAGCCGGCAAATGCGCTAGCTTCTTCGCCACGCAAGGCCAAACGCTCCCGGCGGTCTTCGAGCCGTACACTCCGGTGCTCTACGACACTACTGACGATGCGGAGTCTGCGGAGGAGACAGCTTATGAGGAAGAGGTAGACGCGAAGTGGGATGCCTACTTCGACGCGAAGGATGAGCTGGCCGCCAAAGGCGACTATCTCAAGTGCTACTACCCCTTCCCGGACAGTCAGCCTGACTTCTACGACTGCACGGTCTATCAGGGAACTGGAAGTACGCCGTAGCCATCGGATGATCTCGTGATCGGACCCTGGCGGGTCGTGGAGACAACAGTCGGAGGGGGCAACCCACGCGCCACGCGCGATGCGGTTGCCCCCTTCATCTGTTCCTCTCACCTACTCTTGGTCCGCCTGTGAGATCGGACTCGGTTCAGTCCGATCTCAGCGCCTCAGCGCCTGGAGCGCCTGCGTGAGCGCTTCCTGCCAGTTCGACTCGGCGAAGCGGACTTCAGGACGATAGCGAAGCTGGGTCGCGCCAATCTGAATCTGGCGCGGCAACGCGAGCCGACGTTGCTCGCGGCTGAAGCTCAAGCCCGACGCCAGCTTCAGAACCACCTCGTCGCCCTGCGTCTGGATCGACTCCGCGCCCAATCCTGACGCCAGTGCGCGCAGCGTCATCGCGCCGATCAGATTGCGCGTCGGCAGCGGCGGCGGGCCGAAACGGTCTCGCAGCTCATCCGCCAACGCATCAACCTCAGCCGCCGACTCGCAGCTCGCCATTCGCTGGTAGAGCGACATCCGCAGTCCAATGTCGTCAACGTAGGACTCCGGCAGGAAACGAGGCAGCGCCAGATCGATGCTGACCTGCGTGCCGTAATGCCTCGGCCGCCGCCGCTGACCATCGCGCTTGTCTCGCGCGCGTTCGACCGCCTCCGTCAGCATCTGAGTGAAGAGCGTGAATCCGACGGAGCCGATGTGTCCGGACTGCTGCGCGCCCAGCAGATTGCCGGCGCCGCGGATCTCGAGGTCTCGCAGCGCAATCTGGAAGCCGGCGCCCAGGTCATCCGCTTCCATGATCGTCGCCAGGCGCCGCTGCGCCACCTCTGACAGCGAGCGATACGGCTCGGTCATCAGGTAGGCGTAGGCGCGCGCGCTGGATCGGCCGACGCGGCCGCGTAGCTGATACATCTGCGCCAGGCCGAGACGCTCAGCGCGGTCCATGATGATCGTGTTGACCCGTGAGATGTCGACGCCTGACTCAATGATCGTTGAGCAGACCAGCACATCGGCCTCGCCATGCGTGAAGCGGCGCATGTGATCGCGCAGCGTCTGCGACGGCATTTGACCGTGCGCGACCAGAAAGCTCGCCTCCGGCACGAGCTCTTGCAGCGCCAACGCCTCCCGATCAATCGAGCGCACTTCGTTATGTAGGAAATACACCTGCCCGCCGCGATCCAGCTCACGCAGAATCGCCTCGCGGATCACGCTGTCGTCACGCTCCATCACATACGTATTGATCGGCAGGCGCTCCTCCGGCGGCGTCGCGATCGTCGACATGTCACGGATGCCTGTCACCGCCTGATGCAATGAGCGCGGAATCGGCGTCGCCGACAGCGTCAGCACGTCCACCTCTCGACGCAGGCGCTTGAGCAGCTCCTTATGTTCGACGCCGAAGCGCTGTTCCTCATCGATCACCAGCAAGCCCAGGCTCTTGAAGCCGATGTCGCGCTGGAGCAGCCGGTGCGTGCCGATCACGATGTCGACGGCGCCAGACTTCAGATCGGCCACCGTCACCTGCTGCTCGGCGGAAGTCCGCAGGCGTGAGAGCAACGCCACCTGCACCTGCATGGCGGCGAGTCGTTCCGCAAACGTCTCGAAGTGCTGTTGCGCCAGCACGGTGGTCGGTACCAGCACCGCCGCCTGGTGCCCCGACATCACCGCTTTGAAGGCCGCGCGCATCGCCACTTCGGTTTTGCCATAGCCGACATCGCCCACGATCAGCCGATCCATCGGCTTCGCCGCCTCCTGATCACGACGCACATCCTCAATCGCGCGGTGCTGATCCGGCGTTTCGACGTACGGGAAGGACGCTTCCAGCTCGATCTGCCAGGGCGAATCGGGTTCGATTGCGATACCGGGTTCGGTTTCGCGAGCGGCGTGGATTTCCAGCAGGTCTTCGGCGATCTCCGCGACGGCGCCGCGCACCTTGCGCTTGGCGCGCTGCCATTGCCCGCTGCCAAGCCGCGTAACCGACGGCGCCGCGTCCGAAGGTCCGACGTACGGTTGCACCCGATCCAGCTTGTCGGTAGGTACCAGCAGGCGATCGCCCTGCGCATAGCGCAAGTCAAGATACTCGCCCTCACGACCGCCGACGCGCTCGCGCACCACTCCGGCAAACTTGCCGATGCCGCTGTCGATATGGACCACAAAGTCGCCCGGCTTGAGCGTCTCCAACAGATGTGAATCGGCCGCCGCGGCTGACCGCGTTCGCGTCGGACGGCGTTGCCGCTGACGCTCAAAGCCGAATATCTCGGTGTCCGAAATCAGCGTCAGGATCGTCTGCCCCGATGCCACATCCTGTAGCTGCCAGCCTTCCGCGAGCGCAGCGCGACCGACCGTGATCGCGGATGGATGCGGCGGCGACTCAGGCTCAAGCGCGGCGATCTGCAAGCCCAGGTCCAGCATCAGTTCGTTCAGGCGCGCCGCTTGCAGCGATGCCAACACGCGGCAACCAGCGTGCGGTTGGCGCAACGACTCAAACAGTTGCTGTAGCTTGCCGCCCAGTCGCGGCGTCGGACGGAATGGGAGTCGTTGCGCGCCGCTGGCCAGCTTCGATAGCGACCGCGTCCGCGATTCGACACAGCCCAGCCGATCCCGCAGTTCATCAATGTTCAGCCAGGGATGCGGCAGACCGCGCGGGATCCGACCGGCCCGCTCCAGCTCCGCCCGAGCGTGGACGGCGCGCTCGTCGCGTTCCTCCGCTCGCGCGAACGCGTCATGCGGCTCATCGATCACGAGCAGGGCGTCGCTCGGCAGATTGGACAGCAAGTCGCCTGATGCCAGAAACGGCGTCCAGAAGTCGGGCCGCGCCAGCGGTTCAGCATGACGCAGATGCTCAATGTCCTCGGCGAGTCGCGCCGCCTCCTCGCTCAGCTCGACATCCGGCGCCGATGATCTCTGCAGGTCGAACGACTCGATCAACGCCGCCACATGCGGCTCGGCATCGGGATTGATGCTCCATTCGCGCGCAGTGCCCAGCTTGAGCTCAGTGAGCTGAGCCTGCGAAATTTGACTGCGCGGATCGAATCGGCGGATCGACTCAATCACGTCGCCGAACCACTCCAGTCTCACCGGCAACTCGTCGGTCGGCGACCAGAAATCGACGAGCCCGCCGCGAACCGCAAAGGACGACGGCTCCAGCACCAGGCGCGAACGCTCATAGCCCTGAGCCGCCAGCACGCTGATCAATCGTCCCATCTGCAACGCACTGCCAGCGCGGAGCGAGATCGGCAGCGTGCTCGGCGCCAGCGTCCGCTGACTGATTGCGTCCACATCGGTCACGATGATCGGATTCGACGTCTGCAAGGCGACCACCGCGTTGAGGCGCGCTTCGACCAGATCAGCGGCGGGTCGCTGACGCTCATACGGCGCGCCTTCCCGAGCCGGGAACGGCATCAACCGAGCGGCATCCGCAGCGCGCATCCAGAGCGGAAGCGCATCGATCAGATCGGCCGAGCCCGCCGGCGTTGCCGTCAGCACGAGCATCGGACCGCTCTGCTCCGCCGCAAGCGCCGCGACGACGGCGGGTTTCGCGGCGTCGGGCAAGCCCATCATGGCCTGATCGCGATACGGCGCAATTGCGGCGCGCACGAAATCGGTCAAGCCCGCTAGTAGACCAATCGGCGTCTCTTGCGCTTCGCTCTCGCTCACCGAGCCAATCTCCCCCGCATCAGACGATCCAAAATCAGCTCTGACCGGTCTGCACCAACCGGTGCGGACCGATAAAGCCGATATGAACGTGGCGCGTCCGACCCTTCGTATCGTCATAGAAATAGAGACGCGGGATGTGTTGTCCGCCGCCCTCGGAGATCTTGAGGTGCGCCTCCATATGTTTGTAGCCGCTCGGATCGACCTTGTTGCTCACCACAAATCGCCGCTGCTTCCACAGGCGGCTGTCATTCCTGACGGTGTCCGACTCGCTCATCGCCAGCTTCGCGGCGGAGGCATTCCAGGTCTTCGGATTGTTGCTATGTTCACACCACTCCCAAAAGCCGCCGGTGAAGTGCTCCGCATCTTCCGTGTACGCGTGCAGTGCCTCGATGCCGCGTAGGATTTCACGCGCCCAATCACTCGACTTCTCGTCTGCTTCCAGAGCATCGATCTCTTTCAGCGCCGCGTCCGGCACGACGACCGATTCATACTGTTCACGCGCCATCTCGATGGCCCCGGAGATCGTGAGTTGGACTGGTTCTCCCGACTCTTCAGACTGATCGATCTCCAACGGCGGCGCTGAACTCTGGGCGCGCTCTCGGAGCGTTGACAAGTAGCTATCGCTCTTGGCCTGCAGCTTGCGGTTTGACTCCTTGACCTCCTCCAGTTCTCGTCGCAACTCATCGATTTCCGCCTGTAGTCCGGCGCGAGCCGTTTCGGCATCCTGTGCCTGTTGCCGGATATCTATGTCCTGTTGTGTCCGCTCGGATTGTAGTCGCGCGACTGTTTGATGGTCGGCGCGAAGCTCCTCCTGGGCGATCTGCAATTCACGCTCCAGCTCTGCAACGCGCTCCGCTTCTCCGCTGAGTGACGAGTCTTCAACAAGAGCGATGAGTCGTTCCGCTGCGGTGGTGAAGGTGCGAGCCATCGACTCAGCGGTGGCGCGCATGTCCGCGCGCAGCGTATGGTTGTCTGTCTGTACGACGTAGCGAACCAGCTGACAGGCCGACGGATACAATGCCCTCGCTACCATCAGCAGTGCCATTGTGGCGAGCGCGTCATCGCTGCGGCTGCTGGGGCTGCGAATGCTATGGCTGCGCTTGTTACGGCTGCGACTGCTACGGCGCTTGGACATGGCTCACGCGCTCCTCCCGCGGCGGCATTGGATTGTACGTACTCATCGCCGACTCGACACCGCGCGCAAGCAGATGCAACACGGCCTCCGCAGCTCGCCGTTCAGCATCGCGCAACAACGCTCGCTCTGCAGGCGGCGGATCACTCAGCAGCCAGTCAGCCACGTCATCGGGATGCCGCGACGGTTGATCACCAATGATCGGTCGTCCCACGCCGATCCGCAGGCGTGGGAAGTCCAGCGACCCGATTGTGGATTTGATCGATCGCATCCCGCGCTGTCCGGCATCGGATCCTGAGGAACGAATCCGTATCCGCCCCGGCTCGATGTCGAGTTCGTCGACCAGCAGAATCAGATCGGACGGCTCGGCGCGATACCGGTCGAGCAGTGACTGCACCGCTTTCCCCGACTCGTTCATAAACGTGCGCGGGATCACAACGGCGACCGGACCGAACTCGGTGTCCGCTTGTGAGACGTGATATCGAGCTTCGCGGGTAGCCTGTGGCAGGCCGAGCATGCGTTGCAGGTGTTCCGCCGAGCGCGCGCCCGCGTTGTGCCGATGCTGCGCGTAGTGAGCACCAGGATTGCCCAGACCCACGATCAGCCGCGCCCCGGACAGAGGCTCGAATCCACGTCGACCGAGTCGCAGCGGTCGGACCATATCCTCAGTGTCGCACAAGATCGGCGCAATCGAGTCCAGGTCGGCCGCAATTGACAGAACGCCCTCGCGCTCTGAGGGCATTTGGTCTGCGAGAGGAGACCTGTGTCAGCCGCCCGAGACGGTGGCTGAAACCGACTCGCCGCTGTTGATCTGCTGACTCGTCGAGCTATGCGTGATCTTGAGCCGGTTGCCGGCAGTGGCGTCGATCGGCGTCATGACAACGATCTGGTAGCGGTCCCAGTTCTCTGCGGTGAAGCTGAGACTGTTCGTGTGCAACTGCACGGCACTGCTGTCGGACGCTGGCGCCAGCTCGATTTCAACATCAGCCGACGGTTGACGATCAAGCCGCATCCAGTAGACGAAGAACTGCTGATCGCCGAACCACCGCTGCGTGGGTTGCCGCAGATCGAGCCCGAGTGTCGGTTGCTCCGTCACAGTGGCGAAGACGATCGGACCAACAGGCGCGCCGCTGATGCCCTCGATCACATGGCCGATGCCAACCTGATCATCTTCGTCGTCCGCATCGGTCTCCGCGGTCACGACCACGGACTGCGGTTGATTCCAATTGGCCGAAGTGAACAGTAGCGCCGCCGGAGTTCGGATCGCAGCCTCATCCAGACTCACCGGCCTGACGGTCACGGTTTGGTCGCCAGGATCGCTGTTGAGCGTCACATCGTAACTGAAGCTGGTGCCCTCACTGAGCGTAATACTGCCGGTGCTGAAGCTGATCGGGGACTGCAACGGCTGCGAAGATTGAGTTGAACTCGGTACCACGCTTGAAGCTGGGACCGCCACGCAGTCCGAGGTGTAAGAAGAAGCGTTACGCGAGTCAGTCCTGTCCAGGATGAGCCCGTACGCAAAATCGACGCCGTAACGGTTAGGTACGCCCGCCATCACCCCGTCGGTACCAGGAGCGCTCACCAAGTTCAGCCGCATCACGAACGATTCTCGATCATCACTGGTGTGATCTTCCAGCAGCGGCAGATTCATGACATGACGGCCTCTCCGAGTGGGACTGACCGTACAGTCATAGAACCTGTGGCCGCCGACGAAGTCTGTGCGGTCTGCGTAGTTGACTCCTGCCCGTCCCGGCCCGCTATACCTGAATTGAAACCAGAGTCGGAGCACAAATGCGCCCACATTGACATTGCCATCCACATTAAAGGTAACTGACATGTTATCGCCTTCGGTGCCCCAATACACTACATCGTCAAGACGGAACGTGGTGCCATCCACAATCTTGCCGACGGCATCGAACCACCCGTATTGGTCTCGGAATTTCACATTTTCAGGATGATCTCTCAGGTACGCCCTAAGGTATACACGTTCGATCGCTCGCGTTGAAACGCCCGTTAAGGATGGCACCGTGATCGAGGTGGCGGATGATCCCATCGGTATCATCACAGCGCGTTGTACGAGCGGTGTTGCCGGATCTGCATAGCTGTCCGTGAAATCGAACCCGCTATTGATGACGAGGTGAATATCCTGGGCGGCATTGACAGGATGATCATCCTTGTCGGTGAGCCGAACCTGATACGTGAGCGTCCCGCCCTTCATGACATCCGCGGCGCTGTCGAACGAAACATACCGGATCACGGTGTCATCTGCAGAATGGGAGCGTTCGCTCACGAGAATTCGCCCGTTGATTCTGTTTCTCACCCAGTTGCCATTTGCCTGCCAACTGACGCCTATTGCGAAAGTGGAGCCTACCGCGTGTGGGGTGTCGCCTTCGATGTTCCGCAACCGCGAGCTGCGTAGACCCTTGTAGGTCAATTGGATCGGCAGCGAATCTACCGGTAGTGCTACTTCAAAGTCGGTGGTCATATGAGTAACGTTGGTCTTGGTGTCGGAGCCGGTGCCTGCCTTGGTGGTGTACGAAACGACTCCGGCGCGCCCGTTACAATAGCAAAGCGTGCTCAGATAGAGCTGTGATGCCCCGCTGAGAGAAGTGGTGTCCTTCGGCGTGACCTGGAATGTGACTTCTTGCCCTTCAACGAGGTTGAGTGTGAGCTGGTCCCACGACGTGCGGCCGTTAGGATCGAAAGTGAATGCAGTCGTAGGGGTAATCGTGAACGGTAGATCGTTGATAGTCGGGGTGGTCTGGCCTGACCCGATGCTGGGATGGAACGCAAACAGCGCGAGGATTCCCAGCGACAGGAAGGCGATGTACCGACGGCTCCGCGCCAATCGAGCAAACATGCGCCGCGTGTTGGTCCTGTGCTGAATTGACATCTTCCACTCCCACTTGTGGCCCCATTTGGCCGTTCACCAATGATCCTGTCTCGCCGGCCAGGCGGACGGCGACCGCTTCGTTACCAGACCGCAGGATAGTCCACTCGGTACGCGCCGTCCAGAGCGCTCGATCGCCGGCTACGAATGAGGCGACTTCACGCCGACGCTCATGGCGCTGATCACTGCGCCTCGCCTACATACTTCTCGCCGAGCGCGGTTTCCCAGCGGAGGTAGTGCTGCATGTCAGCGAAGCCGCGCGCCGGGCCGAAGCTGAGGATGTCGTTAGGCGGCGAGAGCACGCCGGTCAAGCCTGTCTCGATGGGCAATCGAGCATCTCGGTATGCGGCCATGCCGTCAGCGACTGCCGTCACGTCAGTCCGGCCGCGTTGGATCAGGCTGTGCGCTGCCAGCAGCGATTGCTCACCCGACTCGCAGATCGTGATGATCGGCTCGTCATCATAGGTCTCAATATTCCGTTCCAACCATGCTCGCGCCTCCCACTCTGCGCCCGGGGGATGGCCATCAGCGAATTCCTGGCTGGTTCCGACGTGAAGTACGCGGGCGTCCACAGGATCGAATGCGTCGCTCGGCTCTACCAGCTTCACCGATTCGCGGGCCTGTCTGAGCAAAGGCGGCTCCTCGCGCTCCAAGCCAGACTCCAGCGGGCGCCCTGCCGATGTCCAGGCGCCGGTTCCGCCCTCAAGCGCGTAGATGTGTCGATGCCCCATCTGCCGATACCAAGAGGCCGTCAGCGCGGCCCGCGCCAGGCCGTCGCAGGCAAACACGATCGGCGCCTGATGCACGACGGCGACATCGTCGCTGCGCTGGACCGCCTGTCCGCCGGGGAACCAGCGGAATCCGGGGATGTGACCGGCCTCGTGCTCGGCGTCGGTGCGGACATCGATCAAGTACACACTCTCCGATTCGCTGCGCTCGCGAAGTGCATCCAGTTCATCGACACCGATGAGTTGCACGCCGTCTTCCTCGGCGCAGCGATGCGCGTACTGCTCAGCCGCGGCCTGGCCCTCGGAAGTCACCGAAGGCAATGCGTCGCGGTCGGCCCCGAACTCGAGCTCGTGCCCGGCGAGCATCCAGCCCGCGGTGCCGTTCTTCAGACCGACGACCTCGCGCTCCAGCGACATCCGCTGCAGGACGCGCGTCCCGATGATGCTGCGAGTGCGCCCGGCACAGTTGACCACGAGCGTCGCGTCGGGCGGCGCGTCCTCGAGGACATCGGTGATGCGGAAGGCCAGCTCGCCACCGGGCATGCTGCGTCCGCCGGGGATGCAGGCGCGGCGATACTCCTCAGGAGTGCGCGTGTCGAGGATGACCAGTTCGTCGCCGCGCTCGATCCTGTCGCGCAGGTCGTCAGCGTCGATCTCAGGGACGTGGTGCACGACCTCGACTCGCTCGCCAAAGTCCTTGCTGGGCACGTTGACGCCCCACTCGGTAGGCAAGTCAAGAAACGCCCAACGGTTGGTCCCGCCAGAGAGTATCGAAACATCGCTGTAGCCCATCCGCTCAGCGGTCGCGGCGGCAAAGTGAACGCGCTGCTCATCCTCGTCGCAGAGGACGATCGGCGTGTCGGGGTGCGGGACGGCGTCAGGCAGCTCAAACTCCAGCATCCGCCGAGGGATCAGGCTGGCGCCGATGATGTGCGAGGCATTGTATTCAGGCGGGTCGCGCACATCGATCAACGCGTTCGGCGCGTCATCGGCAAGTCGGCGTTGGAGGTCGTGTGGCGCGATGGGTCTTGGCATGGCGTGTCTCTAGAACTTGTCCGGCCCTGGCCAAATCTCAAGGGCGAGCTTGGCCAAGCGGCGGCTTCTCTCCTCAATGTCAGCCGCCGTCCATGAGTCGCCGCCCTGCTGAGTTACGTCCTTGTTGAGAAAGAGCACGCTGTGCCTGTCCAACGCTTCGCGTTTACGCAGCCAAGGTCCGTTGGAGACGGACGCATTGAGTTTGCCCGTGACCAGTGTCAAGTTGCCGAGGCAATCGACGATGTAGTCTCGATACTCTGCTTCACCGGAAAAGCTCGCGTCTCTTTCGCCCGCCAATGGCCAGTGTCTCTCCCACTTCCGAGGCATGACATGTTCAACTTGGATATCGTCGAGCCAGGAAACGTCTTCAGACTGATTCGTTCTTAAGTGTGCTTCCAACCGAGCCAACAAATACAGCACACGTGCGCGGCTCAGACGACCATAGGACTTCTCCCCGACCAGCGATCTGAAGAACTCTTCGTCATCAGTCCAGCGCATTCGATCGGCATCCTGGCCCTTGAAAAACTCAACAACGATATCCGCAGTGGATTGTTCATCTCCAGACCGGGCCAATCGCGCAAGGAGACCAATAAGGACTCGATTGTCGTTTGCCAGCTGTCGGCCCCACAAGATCCGGCGCGCATACCAGCTCTCGAATGCAGCCATGAGTCGCTCCAGTTCCTCCTCTGGCAACTTCTGAGTGAACAACCACAGCATCACTGGTGTATCCACACTGATGTCAAGAAGCTGTCGCGTACGTAAGTAGGGGTACCAGCGATCAGATGAACTGGGCCGGTCAAGGCTCTCAATCCGCTTGAACACCTCAGCCGATTGCTTAATCTCGGCTGCCACGCTCTCGATCGAGTCGGCACCGTCGTCCACGTACCTTTGGAAGCCGCGAAAGACGTCGTCGACCCTAATGTCTTTGGCGGTGCGCATCATGATCCAATAGTAGAGAAACTGCTCAAAGCGCGCGCGGACGTAGCGTCCAAATCGCACTTGTTCTTGCCACCATTGAGTGTTGAACGGAAGCAGCCACTCCCGGTTGAACACACCCTCGTCCAGTCCTTCAGCCTTCGCTTTGAGAATCATGTAGTTCCGGACCAGATCAGCTTGGAGCAGCGGAGTACCACGAGCGTTTAGTGTCTCGAAGATTACCTGCGGTTCAGCTTCGGCATCAAGGTCAATCACCACGAGTTGGAGCATCCTTGCCAACACCACTCTCAGTCCGGCAACCGCGGTTTCCAATTCCGCTTGCTCCGTCAGCCAGCGGGAAGCCTGTTCCCTAAAGTATTCGTGCGCGTCGACTATGAGAGAGTGTTCCGGCCTTGGGCCAGTGGCGGCGTTCCGCATCGCGTAGCGGAATTCTCTTTGATCATTCTCCGACGGCCAGACTTTGTATCCAGCCACTTCGTCGCCACCTGTGTCGAGTTCATCGTTGAGGACCAGCCGCCGCAATCGGCGCGCTTCGCGGTCGTGATCCTGGTGTTCATAAACCTCTTGAACTGCGTCTAGGAGAATCTGCAACGTGGTCAGACGTTGCTGACCATCGATCACGCGGCGAATCTCGATGGCGCCGGTCGGTGTGACTTCCTGTTGGAACACCACTGCGCCTAGAAAGTGTTTCGGCGCCTCTTCGTCGCTGACCTGGGATGCGCCATTGCCGGTTAACTTGAGGTAATCATCTGCAAGCCGCTCGACATCCGCCCAAAGCGGCTCCCACTGATCCTTCTGGTTCCACACATATCGACGCTGGTAGGGAGGGACGACATAGCGGACGGATCGTCCGAAGAGCTGCTCAGGGGTACGAACGGTGGCGTTGATGGTCACTGTCAATTTCCTAAACTGCTGCCAGCGTTGACGCTTTCCTCAGCGCGTTGGCGGCTCGCTCGAAGCTGGGGAATGTGGGGATTCCCTCTTCTTGCAGCCTCAGGCGGGCGGTGAGGGCGGCTTCTTCGACGTGGCTGGGATGCAGTGCGGCCAGGAACGGCTTGTCCGACTCGCTCATGAACTTCTTGAGCGAGCCGATTAAGCGGTCGAACTCTTCCGGTTTGTCCTGCCAGCGACGAGCCATGAATGTGGCCGACAGTTCCATTCCCACCGCATCGATGTTCTCGTCCTGGTTGAGGATGTCGAAGATGGTGTCGAGATGCTTGGGATCCTGACCGATCGTACCGGCGGCGTCGAGCGGATTGCGGTAGCTGCCGCCGATGATGTTGAAGAAATCGCCGAGTTGGGTGTAACTGTCGTCCGAGAGCGTCGGCACTTTCCAGCCAGCCTTCTCGAAGGCGTCGGTCAGGACGACCGACTGTCCGCCGGTCATCGCGATCAGACCGAGTCGATTGCCTTGCGTGCGCTTCGTGAGCAGCGTCGCCTTGATCACATCGATCATCTCATCAAGATTATGCACGGCAACCGCGCCGACCTGCTTGATCATCGCTTCCCAGATCGCCTGGTCGCTGGCCAGCGAGGCCGTGTGCGAGCGGATGGCGCGTCCGCCGCCCTCGGTCTGGCCGCCCTTCCAGATCACAACGGGCTTCTTCGCCGCGACTTCGCGCAGAGTCTTGAACAGGCGGCGCCCGTCGCGCGCGCCCTCAATGTACATGCCGATCACTTCGGTCTGCGGGTCATCGGCGAGATACTCGAGGTAGTCCGCCGCTTCGAGGATGATCCCGTTGCCGAAGCTGACCAGGGTGGAGCAATACAGTCCGTGCGCCGCGCCGGTGAGTGAGAAGTTCATCCCGTGCGTCCCGCTCTGCGAGACAAAGCCGATATTGCCCTGAACGCCTTCGGGCTGGTCGCGATTGAATCGGACGCCGAGGCCGGGCACATGCAGGCCCATGCAGTTGGGACCGATCAGCGCCAGTCCGGCCGGGTCGGCGATGTCGAAAATCTTCTGCTGAAGTTCGACGCCGAGGTCTTCGCCCGTTTCGGCGAATCCAGAGGTGAACAGAGTCACGCCGCCAACGCCGGCTTCGACGCAGCCTTGCACAATGAATGGCGCGACGTGTCGCGGGACGGCGCAGACCGCGAAGTCCACCTGCTCGGGGATGTCGGTCAGCGACTTGTAGTTGGGCACGCCCAACTCCTCAATGCCCGGAATCTCGCTCTCATCGACCTGGACGCTGTACAGCGGGCCGATGAACGGCTTGAGCGATCGCAGCCAGGTGTATCCGCTGGCCTGCTTGTCGCCGATGACGGCGACGACCTTCGGCGCGAGGGCGCGGGTCAGGCGTTCACGTGTGACGGCCATCGGAGTTCTCCCAATTCTTCGGCTCCCCATAACAGAGGCAGCCGCATAATGGCGGATTCTGATCTCCCCCGCTCCACGTGGGAGATGCCGCAGGCAGAGGGGTTCTGCATTGGCCTGCTCATTTCTCTTGGTGAGCCCACGGCTGGACCCCTCAGTCACTCCGTGACTGCTCCCTCTGTAAGGGGAGCAGATTTGCGCTAGGAATCTGAAGTCAACAGAATCCGTGCGTCAACCGCAATGGCGTCGTCGACTCGGGCGAACACTGGATTGAGATCGAGTTCTGCGATCTCCGGATTCGCCTCCGCGAACTCGGAGAGTTGCATCAGCATCGACTCGATCGCCTCGAGGTTGGCGGCGGGTTGTCCGCGGACGCCTTCGAGAATCGGGAAACCCTGAATCTCGCGGATCATCTCTGAGGCGTCGCGCGGTTCCAGCGGAACGATGCGGAAGGCGACGTCTTTGAGCACCTCGACGAACACGCCGCCGAGTCCGAACATCAGCACAGGACCGAACTGCTGATCCTGCGTGATCCCGAGGATGACTTCAGCGCCGGCCTCGGCCATGGGTTGGACCGACAGTCCGGCCAGTTCGACTCCCGGAGCGGCTGCCGCAACGCGGTCGTGGATGTCGTGCCACGCCGTCCGCAACGCTGCCTCATCGGCGATCCCGAGCTCAACGCCGCCGACATCGGTTTTGTGCGTGATCGTGTCCGAGACGACCTTCAGCGCGACCGGATAGCCGAGCTCGGCGGCGTGCTGCGCAGCCTCATCGGCCGAGACGGCCAGACGGGTTTCGGTGACATTGAGGCCAGCGTCGGCGAGCAACTGCTTGGCTTCAACTTCGGATAGCAAGGCGCGCCCTTCGGAGCGGGCGGCGGCGATCAGATCGGCTGACATCGGCATCTCCGGCATTGCGCGTCTGGCGACGCGACGCTTCATTCGCTGCGCAAAGTCTACATGGCGCTGCTGATCAGCCTCGACGCGGACATCCTGCTATTCTGTATATGCAGTTGCGTCATAGTGACGAGCAAGGGAGATGACATGGTCGAGGGTGACCCGTTTGATGGCTGGCTCGACATCGTCGAGGCGGCCCGTGAGCTGAATATCCATCCGCAATCAATGAGACGGCTGATTAAGCAGCAGCGGATCCCGGCGCGCCTCTACGGCGGCAAGTACCTGATCGAGCAGGACCAGCTGCTGATGTTCAAGTCGAACTACGACCCGAGGCCAGGTCGAAAGAGGTCGCCTCGCTTGCTGTGACCACGCCACTCTATTTCCGCGCCTGGACCGCCCGGGCAGCCAACCACCCACCGCCGGCGCCTATCGCCCCACGATCGCGATCGCCGTGACATCAGCGCCAAATGCTGCAGCGGCGATCCATTGACTCGCGTATCGCAGTTCTCAACACGACCGACCACGAAGAGGCAAGGGTGACGACTTCAGTCTCGTTCTCATAGCACTCTCGCTCCTTGTGAAGTTATGATTGGAAACATCTAGAGAATAGTAACGTGCAGACTTCTGGCTGCCAACCGGATCAGTATCTGAGCTACGAAGATCAGATCGGACTCCGACGGCCCAGTGCGTGCTCTACTTGTAGGCTGTCGCCTTTCCGCAAAACGCAGCCGCTTCAACGGAGTGACTGGTTGTCGCGGTCGCCAATAACGTCAGCATCGCGACGATGGCTGTCGCGACGAGACACCGCTGCAACTGATTGAGGGAGGTGTGATTCATGAGCTCTCCGGAGTCCTACTTGAGGTGCTACGAAGCAGGGTGGGTGAGAAAGGTTATGGTTTCGGCGATTGCTAGATATCGATTAGATTCAGCTGTTTCAAAAGCACTACACCAACAACCCTTCATATAACACTATACGCAATCGCCGCCATCATAAACTCACTCTTCGTGGGAGAAGGTGTGTCAAGTCACCATTATGTAAAGCACCGGAGAGGTGAAGAATCCACCGCATAAGACGAATCATGACGCGAAGCGTGGTCGCGGGCGATTGCTGAGGTTACTGTAGGGGCTTGCGGGGCGCGAGGCGCTTCAGAGCACGAATCCGATCACAGCGGCGAGGGCGCTCACCGAGCCGAGCCACAAGCCAAACATGACTCGACCCCAGTTGCCCACTGTGCGCTGAAAGTCGCGCATGGCAGCATCGCGCTCGCGATCGCGTTCATCCCGCTCGCGTTTTCCTTCTCGCTCACGTTCGTCGCGCTCGCGATCGCGTTCATCCCGTTCGCGGTTTCCTTCTCGCTCACGTTCGTCACGTTGACCTTCACGTTCGTCCCATTTGGCGTCACGCTCACGTTCGCGTTCGGCCCATTTGGCGTCACGCTCACGTTCGCGTTCGGCCCGCTGGCGTTCGCGTTCGTCTCGTTGGCGCTCCAGTTCCTGGGCCTGGGCAAAAAACGCGGCTATCTCGACGGCTCGCTCAGCATCTCGCTCGGCGAATTCACGACCGAGCCGCTCGATACTGGCATTGAGCTCGGCGATCGCGACCGCGAGCCGGTCTTCTGTGACCTTGTCCGCGTCGCCTGCTTCAATCTCCTCAGACAGCACAGCCGCGAACCGCGTAGCCGCCTCTTCCCCGCATATTCCCTCGCGAATCAGACAAGCGCGGATGCGTTCTTCAGTCGCCGTCGCCATGCGAGAGGCCTCCTACCAAGCAGGATACCCGGTATGGGTCGCTAGTGCGCGGTGGACGCCCCCTTGATGATCGCCTCGACCACGTGCGGCTCCGCCAACGTGGTCACGTCGCCGACATTTTCAGGTTCGCCTTCGGCGACCTTCCTGAGGATTCGGCGCATGATTTTGCCGCTGCGGGTCTTCGGTAGACCTCCGACGAACTGAATCTTGTCGGGAGTGGCGATTGGACTGATCTCGGCTCTGACCTGTCGCTTCAACTCGACGGCCAGGTCGGGGCCGGGGTCGAAGCCATCCTTGAGCAGAATGTAGGCATAGATGCCCTCTCCCTTGATCTCGTGCGGATAACCAACGACGGCGGCCTCGGCGCAGCCGGCGTGGCCGACCAGGGCGCCTTCGATTTCGGCAGTACCCAGGCGGTGACCGCTGACGTTGAGCACGTCGTCAACGCGGCCGGTCAGCCAGTAGTAGCCGTCGTGGTCGCGGAACGAGCCGTCGCCAGTGAAGTACTTGCCCGGGTACTGAATGAAGTAGGTGTTGATGAACCGCTCGTGATCGCCATAGACCGTTCGCATCATGCCGGGCCAACTACGAGCCAGACAGAGCAGGCCGCTCTGTTGATTGCCTTCCAGCTCGGCGCCCTCGGGATCAACGAGCACCGGCTCGATCCCGAAGAACGGCAGCGAGGCGGAGCCAGGCTTCATGTCGTTGGCTCCGGCGAGGCCGGTCAACACATGGCCGCCGGTTTCGGTTTGCCAGTAGGTGTCGACGATGCTGCAACGTCCCTCTCCGACGACGTCGAAGTACCAGCGCCAGGCTTCGGGATTGATCGGCTCACCGACGGTGCCGAGCACTCGCAGGCTGGTGCGCTCGTGGTTCTGGACCCATTCGTCACCTTCACGCATCAGGGCACGGATCGCAGTCGGCGCGGTGTAGAGGATGTTGATCCCCAGCCGATCGATCATATCCCAGTAGCGTCCGGCGTCGGGATAGGTCGGGATCGACTCGAACATGACGCTCGTGGCGCCGTTGCCGAGCGGTCCGTAGACGATGTAGCTGTGACCGGTAATCCAACCGACGTCGGCGGCGCAGCAGTAGATGTCGCCGTCGCGGTAGTCGAAGGTGTAGCGATGGCTGAGCATCGTAAACAGCAGATAGCCGGCCTGCGTGTGCAGGACGCCCTTGGGCTTACCTGTCGAGCCTGAGGTGTAGAGGATGAAGAGCGGATCCTCGGCGTCCATCACCTCGGGCTCGCACACATCCGACTGATTGGCGACGGTCTCGTGCCACCAGATGTCGCGACCGTCTTTCATCGCCACATCACCGCCGGTGTGCTGATGCACGAGCACAAACTCGACGCAGTCGACACCGTTGGCGTCGAGTCGATCCATCGCGCCATCGACGTTCGCCTTGAGCGGCACCCTGCGGCCACCGCGTTTGCCCTCGTCCTGCGTGATGATCGCCTTGCAGAGCGAGTCGGTGACGCGGTCGGCGATCGCGGAGGCGGAGAATCCGCCGAAGATCACGGAGTGAATCGCGCCGATCCGCGCGCAGGCGAGCATCGCGGCCACGACCTCGGGCGTCATCCCCATGTAGATCGCGACTCGGTCGCCTTTGCCGATGCCTCGACTGCGCAGCTCATTGGCGAGTCGGCAGACCTCGGCGTGGAGTTCGCGGTAGCTGATCGACTCGTTATCGGCAGGCTCGTCGCCCTCCCAGAGGATGGCGGTTTGGTCGCCGCGCTCGGCGAGATGACGGTCGAGGCAGTTGACCGACACATTGAGCTTGGCGCCCAGGAACCAGGCGATCTGACCCTCGGTCAGGTTCTCTTCCTTGAGCGTGTGCCAAGGCTCGATCAGGTCGAGGTGCTCGTTGGCCATCTCGGACCAGAACGCGTCGGGCTCATCGAGCGAGCGTCGCCAGAGCGCCTCATACGCCTCGCGCGAGTCGACGAGCGCGCCCTCACGGACTCTGGCCGGCGGGGTGTAGGTTTCCGTCACGGGCATGGCGGCATCGGCAGTGGTCATCGGAATACTCATCTCCAGCTCGGAATGACTTGAAGCGATGATACGATGAGCGAGAACAGACGGCAGCGACGAAGGGCGTCGATTGCCGCGCCAACGTTGGAGCACCACATGGCAATCGAGGAACCGTTTCAGCGCATCACGGTCACGCAGGCGGAGACGAAGCGTCAGGACGGCGTAACGCTGATCGACACGCGCGAACTGGACGAGTATCAGGACGGACACGCAGCAGGCGCGCCATTGATGCCGCACATGTCCGTGATGACTCGTGCGGAGGAGCTCGAGCAGATCGCGGGCGGCAAGGACCAGCCGATCATGTTCATCTGCGCCAAAGGCCAGCGCTCAGCCGTCGCCTGCGAGTTCGCAGCAGCGCTGGGATTCACCGATCTCTACAACGTCGAAGGCGGCACCGAAGCCTGGATCGCCGCCGGGCTCCCGACCGAGTAGCCCTCCTAGCGTGCGCAAAGCTATCTCCACTACGAGCGGTCGCATCCGATGCTGAGGAACATGAGCGGGACGCAGCGCTATGCGCTGTTCGTTCTGCTCGTGGTGATCGTGGTGGTGGTCTACCTGTTCGTTTCGGGCGGATTTGACAGCCTCACCGGCGGCGGCGATGACAACGAAATCCCAATCAGTGAAGCGACGACAGTGGCGGAGCTCCGTTCTGAGGGGGTGACGCTGGGTGAGTCCCGGAGGGTGGGACCGATTGAGGCCACGATCACGGGCATCAACTTCCCTGAGCAGATTCGCGCCGATGGCATCTGGCGCAACCCCGCGGGACGCTTCGCCGCGGTGCAGATGACGCTCACCAACCGATCGAGTCAGGCCGTCGCGCTCCCGCTTGACGGGTTGCAGCTGATCACCACCGACGGTCGCGCCTATCTCGCCGACTCCGCGCTCTCGCACGGCGCGGCGCGCGCCACCGAAGGCGTGGTCTACGCCCCGCCGCTGACCTTGCAACCTCAGCTCACGATCCGGGTCGTGGCCGTCTACGAGATTCCGCTCGACGCCTCTGGGCTGCAGCTGCGCGTGCTCGGCGGCTGGACCGATTTCGAACTGTTTGAGTAGGGGCGTCTCACTTCTCCCTCTGGGCACGCTGAGGGGTGAGGCCGCCAGGATTCCGCTCCCTCTCCTCGAGGAGGGAGATGCCGCCAGGATTCCGCTCTCCCTCTCCTTGAGGAGGGAGATGCCGCCAGAATTCCGCTCTCCCTCTCCTCGAGGAGGGAGATGCCGCTATGATTCCGCTCTCCCCCTGCTTCGCGGGGGGAGATGCCGAAGGCAGAGGGGGGTTCCGAGAGGTCTGGGACCGCTGGAGACCCCCTGCAGTCGCTCCACGACAGCTTTCCCCAGAGGGGAGAAGCGAGAGGGAGGTAGCCATGACGATTCTGATGTTTGACATTGACGGCACGCTGTCGCTCTCGCAAGGCGCTGGCACCCTGGCCATGACGCGGACGTTCCAGCAGCTCTGGGGTTTGGAGCGCGCGCTTGAGGGGATGAACTTCGCTGGTCGCAGCGACAGCTGGATTGTGCCAACCGCGCTCGCCAACAACGGTCGAGACTGCTCACAGGACGACCTGAGCCGCTTCGTTGACGCCTACGTACCCCATTTGGGCGACGCGCTCGTTGAGCGACACTCTCAGCTCTGTCCCGGCGTGCTGCCACTGCTAGACGCTCTGGCGAGCGAACAGGTCACGTTCGGACTCGGCACGGGCAACTTTCGCCGCGCGGCTCAGGCCAAGCTCGCGCCGCTGGGCATCTGGGACCACTTCATCGATGGCGGATTCGGCGACGACCATCCGGATCGGACGGAGTTGCTCGCCGCTGGGCTCGAACGGCTACGGCAGCACGCCGGCAACAGCGCTCCAGCGGTCGTGATCGGCGACACGGGGCACGATGTCGAAGCCGGGCACGCGATCGGCGCGAGGGTCGTGGCGGTGCGAACGGGTTACGCGGAACCTGGCGAACTCGATGATGCCGATGTCATCCTCGACGACCTGTCCGACCTGCGGCTGTCAATGGAGGCATTGCTCGGGCGGTAACGCATGGGCCGTCTACTGCGGGGACTGTTCGAGATTGCGTGGAAGGCGTCAAACGTCCTCGACACGTTCGGCCGCTATGACGCGCCGTCCGACCAGCAAATCGCGGATGGGCATGCTCGTTGAGCGGGAACCATCGCCGAGGTCGGCGCGAGTCCGACCGACCGATGGCTTGCCCGAGCCCTCCTCCGCTCGATCCCGCCACGCCGATCGTCACCTCGGTGCAACAAAGCCTGGCCGCGCAGAGCAGAATCAAGAGACAACCGTCATCACAGATGCTCCTTGACCTACGCGCTATGTCAGTGAAGAACAGGCTGCTGCGGCAATCGAAACGCCGCCCGAACGGGTCCTGGCTGACGGCGGTCGGATGCGCCAGTGCATCGGCTCGGTCGGGGCCGATGTACGGGTGTACGAGTGGACCAGAAGTGACGACGCCGAGTCCACCGAGCGAGTCGTTGAGCTGCGGTTGCAGCGCGAGACGGCGCTGGCTGTGCTGCTCGCCCAAGCCGTCAATTCCGCAACCGATGGGCCCGCACCCGATTGGGATCGCCAGCTACAAGACCTGATGCGCGTCGTCGGATCGAGGCTGCGTTAGCCTGACAGCATGTCGACCGCGCTGATCGTTGGCATTCTGATTCTCCTGCTCGTGGTGGGCGTGCCGATTGTGCAGGCGCTCATTCGCGTCTGGCAGCGTCGACGCTCGCTCAGCCTCGAGTCAGTGGCTGAATTGCGAGCGGCCGGCCTGCGGCGCCAGGAACTGCCGCGCGGACTCTCGCCGCAGGGCGCCCAGGCGGTGACCTCGGAGGAGATCGCGCTCGCGGACGAGAATCCGCAGGCGACCATTCGGCAGCTTGACGATGCGGGCCGCGTGATTGGATACCGCGAGAGTTTCCGCGACCCGCGATCCTGGGGTGAGTTCCCTGACTGGCTGCTGGCGCAGACGCTGCATCGACGACGGGCGCACCGTCGAGTCGAGCTGGAGCTGACGCTCTACGAAGGCCCGGATCAGGCCGCCGAAGCGCTCAACGGCCCGCTGCAAGCCAACCTCATGGATGATGGCGTCCGCGTCGAGGATGCCGGCGAGCGCAGCGGATTGCTGGCGCGCGAGTGGACGCGCACCGAGCGCGGCGACACCGTGCAGCGGATGCTTGAGCTGCGTTGGGTCTCAGGCGCAGTGATCGGGGTGCTGCGCGGCGACTCCGAGCCTGGCGGACACTTGGACGATGACGACGTCTGGAATCTGGCGCGGATCGTCAAGGACCGCCTCCCATGACAGCAGCCGAACGCTCAGCGCAGCTCGCTCGCTATCGGGCCGCGGCGACGCTGCTCAACCAGTCGGTGGCAGGATCGTCGCTCGCGCAACTGGACGGTGCGCCGCCCGAGCCCGGCTGGACCGCGCGGCAGATCGTCCACCACGTTGCCGATATCGCCGTGATGGGATCGTTGCGCTTGCGCATGATGATGGTCGACGCGGTCGTGGAGTACTGGGACTTCGAGCAGGAAGATCTTCAACGACGTCTGCGTGCGGACCGACGCCCGATCGGACCCTCGCTGCGCGTAATCGAGGCAATGGTTGAGGCCAACGCGTCCATCCTGGACTTGCTGCAGGAATCCGAATGGCGGCAGCCGCGACCGTTGCCAAACGGTGAGCAGCGCAGCGTCGCCGAATGGCTGGAAGCTAACCAGCGCCACATTGAAGGACATGTCGAGCAGATCCGCTACGCCCTGACCGGCACCTGCTAAGGAGCGTCCGATGCCCAGCGACACCGCCAGTTACACGCGAGACGACGTAGATGAGCTGCTGAGCAAGATGGAGCTTCAGCGCGGCAAACTGATCGCCGCCGCGGCAGCGCTCTCGGCAGAGAAGGCGAACCACGTGCCGACAGACGCCGTCGGCGAAGAGCAGTGGACGGCCAAGGAACAGTTGGCGCATCTCTGGGAAATGGAGCGATCATATGTCGCGTGGTGCGTCGCGGGCCGCGCCAAGAGTGGCGTTGACGCCGCCGAGATTCGCGGCGACCCGGTCACGATTCCGATCGAACACGCACCCGACCACTCAGTTCAGGAACTGCTGGACGCGCTCATCACGGAGCGGACCGGGACGATCGGGTTCATCCGATCACTCACGCTGGAAGAGTTCTCGCATACGGCGATCACGCCGGCCTTCGGCGAGCTCACGCTGATGCAATGGTTGCGCTCGTTTTACCGCCACGATCGCATGCATACCGCCCAGATTGAAGGGCGGCAGTCCGACTATCGGCCTCAGTATCAGGGTCGTGATGAGGGGCGCGATGAGGGTCGCAGCGAGGTGAATCAGCGCCAGATGAGGATCGATCTGATCACGTCGCGCGAACAGGATGAGGTGTCCTCATGAGTCAGGAGCAGCGCCCGCTTGAACCAGATCAGATCGAGGATTGGTCGCAGTGGGGACGCCAACAGGGCGCCCGTTGGAGTGAGTGGGGCAAGCAATTCGGCGAGCGCGCCAGGAAGGAGAGCAAGGATGCCTGGTCCTGGAGTCAACCGAACGCGGAGCCAACGAGTCCCTTATGGACGCGGTTGATCCTTGGCATCCTTGGCCTTCCCGCCATGTTGATTGGGATGGTACTGGCGCTGTTGCTGGCGGCCGTGGTGCTCGTGAGCCTGATCACGGCAGGAGCGCTGGGCATCTGGCTCGCGCTCGGGATCGGCAGCGGCGCGATCGCCGGCCGGCGCGGTTGGTCGCGACATCTCGGATCGTCGCTCGGATTCCTGCTCGGACCGATCGGCCTCTACCTGATCAGCAAGCTGCCCAATCGAAATTGAGCTTGCTCTCAAGTGCTCGGCTGTGGCCGTTGGGATACAACGCAGGTCGCAAGCGGGATCGGACAGAGATTGGGCAATGCGTGGCACTATCATCTGCCGTAGGAGGATGTGATGGGTGCGCCGTATCGGGTGTTTGCGACAAGAATCCTGCCCGGCGACGGTTTCGCCGAGCTGCTTGCCGACCCCAGGTTCGACGTGGACGTCTGGCCCGATGACGCGCCGCCTCTGCGTTCGGCGCTGTTAGAGCGCGTGGCTGGAGTTGACGGGCTGATCTGTCTCATTACCGACCGGATCGACGTAGAAACGCTGGACGCGGCGGGCGCTCAACTGAAGGTGGTTTCGCAGATGGCGGTTGGAGTGGACAACGTGGACGTGTCGGCCTGCCGCGCGCGTGGCATCGCCGTCGGCAACACGCCCGGAGTCTTGACTGAAACCACTGCTGATCTCGCCTGGGCGCTCATTCTGGCGACGGCGCGGCGAGTGGTCGAAGCGGCGGAATATGTCAAGCGCGGCGCCTGGCAAACATGGTCTCCGACACAGCTCGCCGGGACCGATGTCTGCGGCGCGACGCTCGGCGTGATCGGCTTCGGCGCGATCGGGCAAGCGGTTGCGCGCCGGGCGAGCGGCTTCGGGATGCGTGTCCTGGCCTGGAATCGATCCGCTCGCGACGAGGCGGCGGTGCTCGGCGTAGAACCGCGTGCCTTCGCCGAAGTCCTGGCGGAGTCTGATTTCGTCAGCGTGAACGTGGCGCTGACCGCCGAAACCCGCGGCATGATTGACGCCGAGGCATTCGCGCAGATGAAACCCACGGCCATCCTGATCAACACCGCTCGCGGACCGATCGTGGATGAGCCGGCGCTGATCGAGGCGCTGCGATCAGGTCAGATTGGCGGAGCCGGGCTGGATGTCACCGAATCGGAGCCGCTGCCTGTCGACTCACCGCTCTTGACGATGCGGAACGTCGTGGTACTGCCGCACATCGGGTCGGCGTCGATGCTGACGCGAGGAAAGATGGCCGACATCGCGGTCGCGAATCTACGCGCCGGCGTGATCGGCGAGCGCCTGCCGCACTCAGTTGGCGGGACCGCTCCGGTGCGCTCAGCAGGTGGCCGATGACCGGCCAGGGACGCCCCGCATGGACACCGCAAGGCGACGAGCCCGGCAACCTCTGGTTGGCGCGCGCGCTGTGGGACTCCGGCGGGATCATGTTCGGCGACTTCGACCTCGGCGCGACGCTCGGATCGCCGGTGTACATCAATGTTCGCCGCCTGATCGCGCACCCCTGGGCGCTGCGCCGCGTGGGCGAGTTGCTGAACGACGAGACACGGATGCTCGGCGGGATGTTGCGTCCCACCATCAAACCCTTTGAGTTGATCGCTGGCGTCCCGATCGGTGGTCTGCACGCGGCGACCGCCTTCTCGCTGGCCAGCAACGTCCCGATGATTTATGTCCACCCGCCCAGCCAGGCTCGTCATGTCGCGGAGGAGATTGAGGGCGCCTATTATCCCGGCCAGACCGTCATTCTGGTTGACGATCTGATGACGCGGGGCGGATCGCTGGCGGAGACGGCCGATCTGTTGCGCTCGGCGGGATTGATGGTGCATGACGCCTTCGTGCTGATTGATCGAGGCGCCGGCGGCGTCGAACGTCTGCGTCAGGCAGGCATCAACGTGCATCCGCTGCTGACACTCGAGGGGCTGCTCAACTATCTGCTGGCGCGCGATCTGATCACCGAGGCCAACTATGCCAAGTGTCTCACCTGGCTCGAAGGCGTACGAGGAGGCGACCGATGAGACCTCGCTGGTTACTGGTCGGTCTGAGTTCGCTCGCGCTGTCCTGGTACTGGCAGCAGCGACGACGCTCAGACCTGCAAGACCTGGACGAACGGCTCGCTGGCCAGATCGATCGACTCGGTCAGCGCGAAACCGAGCTCGAGGCGCAGGTCGAAGCGCTGCGCAAGCAGGAGGCGGAGTTGGCTGAACACGTCGATCGGCTCGGCGAGCAGGAGCACGCCCTGGAAGCGCAGGTCAACGGCATCGGCGACCGTGAAGAGCGCCTGCAGCGCGAGATCGAGCACCTGCAACGTCGAGAGTTGAACCTGGCAGAGACCATCGAAGCGCAGTCCGACCGCATCAAGGAGCTGCAGCAACCTGCGCAAGCAGAACCGTCCGCGCAGTGGGAACTGATGCTGCCGAACAAGAACTTCAACATTCTCGTCCGTCTGGCGCAGCAGCAACTGAGCGGCATTCAGGTACACAACAAGGCCTTGCAAGGCGGGCAACGACTCGGCAGCTCGATGGAAAAGAACTGGCTGCCAGACACTTGGCGAGCGCTCGGATCGCTGCACGAGTACGCGTCAAGCGAGCATGAGTACCACGGCAACTTCCTTGCCTGGACGCAAAACAGCCAGAGCAAGTACGCCTGGCACTCCTCGCGGATCGCGATGCATGAGTCCGATGTCACCATGCAACAGCATGGAGAGACGCGAGTCTTCCCGGTCGATCCGAAAGTAGACCCCTCAGGCATGAAGGAAATGCAGGCGCATCTGAAGATTCAGGCGAAGGGCAGCATTAGCCCGCGCGTCTTCTTCTACGACGACACCGAGGGTGAGACCGGGCTCGTCCACATCGGCTTCATCGGGCCGCACGACCTCGTGCCCGTGGCCTCGTTCAAGTAGGCGCAGCATGGGTGAACTGTTTCGCACACTGGCGGCGTTGTTGGCGGGAGCGTTCGCCGCGCTGCTCTGGGCTGATCGTCAGCGACCGTCTCGCGCGACGGATGCGCCAGAACAGTCCGCGCCTGGATCGTCTGCGCCTGGGTCGTCCGCGCCAGAACCAATCATGGAAGAGATACCGGTCCGCGACCCGCTGCAGGAGCAGCGGATTGAGGAATTGGAGCTGCAACTGACAGCAGAACGCGCGCGACGCGAGGCCCCGCCTGATGAGCCGCCGCCCAACGTCGATGCGGTCCGCGCCGCGCGGGCCCGCGCCTACGCGCTCGAGCGACAGCTCGCCGATCAGGAAGCGGCTGCTCAGACGCGCTGGTCGGATCTGCAACCAGGAGCGGATCAGATGCTCGACGCGGTAGTCGAGCATCTGCCGGCCGTAGCGTTACACGCGCCAAGCGAGGGACTTGACCCGGCGCAACTCTGGCGCGCGTTGGGCGCGATGCAGGCGTTTTGCGAAGCTTGCCAGGAGGACTGGTTTGAGTTCCACGGCGACTTCGCGCGCTGGTGCGCTGAGAGCGGCCATCCTGACGCGTTGGACGGCTCCGATGTGGGCGATGATCCGAGGCGTCCCATCTTCGCGGCGCCGACGCGCGTCAATCGATCTGGCCAACTCGTCGTGCCAACGTATGTCGCGGTTGGAGCGTTTCGCCTCTACTACGTCGATGACATCGGCGGCGAAACTGGCCGTATCCATGTCGTGGGCGTCGCGTCCGCTGACACGTCGGACTGACTCAACGGACTCGCTGGCTCAGAATGCTTGCTACTTGTACTTGCGCCAGTCGCGCGCGGCAGGGTCGCGGGTGAGCTGATCGATTCCGATCTGCACCACGCGCTCGCCGCTCATCTGCGCCGCGCGACGCTGAGGCTTGCGCATCAGCAGCAGGTGCTTGTGACCGCGCAGGTAGAAGTTGTGCTCGCGCGCCCGATAGGCCCAGAGACCCGTGTTGGACGACTGATTGCGTCTGGTAACGACGATCCAGTCGATCGGGATGAATCCGACGTCGTCAACCAGCATCTGATAGATCAGCATCCCAACCGGCGTATAGCGTCGCCGCACCCATTGATCGCCGATCAGCCAGCCCAGCGTCTTGCCCGTCTTGAGCACCCGAAAGAGCTCCTCCGCGACTTCGCGCAGGGCGTCGTAGAACTCCGCCAGCTCGGCTGAGTATTGGCCGATGTTACCTGGTTGATCGTTGTAATCAACGTTGTCGCCGTAGGGCGAGTCAATGAAGACCATATCGACCGACTCATCCTCGAGCGGAATCTGGCGCGCATCGTTTTGGGTGATGTCGTCGCGGGTCGGATTGATATCGTAGCCGAGCACGCGGCGGCCTTCGTCCTGGCAGACATCAATCGTAGTGCCTGAACCGCACATCGGATCCAGAACCAGGTCGCCGGCCTCGGTGTAGCGTTTCAGCATGTTGTAGATGATGAACGCCGGCGTAACGCCCTGATACTTGGAATCGCCCTTCTTGCTCGAGCCATACGACTGAGTCGGGAAGTCCCACAGCGTGGTCGCTTCCACATCTGGCTTCTCTTCAATCCCGGCGGCGTCGCGCAGTTGACGTTCGAGCGTGCGCAAGCGCCCTCGGATCGTTGCGACCTGCTTGGTGGCTTTATTGTAGGCGGCGTCAGGACCACCGAACATAGTGGCGCCTCGCTGATAGGCGCGCAAGGCCTTGCGCGCGTCGAGCGCCTCTTGATACTGTTCGGCCAGGCGAAGCGCCTGTTTGGAGAGGTGGTCGGACACCTACCCCCCCCCCATAATTTGAGGTCGTCCTCGAAGCTGCTGAAGTGCTTGATGCGATCGTGAGGGGTGAGGTCGCGGCGCAGTACGTAGGTAGCGTCCAAGTCCGTATTGGCAATCGCGTAGTTCTTCTTGTGAGGCGGTTGTTCGTTGATCAGATCGCCATCCTTGTCCAGGGTGATCAGACACATACGGACATGTGTCGTGATCGGGCTTTGCTGCAACTTCAATTTCCAGTAGGCGGTCTGCTTCATCCGATCTCGCAGCGAGGCCTTGACTGAAACCACGCAGACCACCGCGAGATTCTCGGCGCGATAGACGACGACATCGGCGTCGGGCAGGTGGCAGCCATAATCGCCGTAGTCAACGAGCAAGTTTCGCTTCACGCGATCGAGCGGCTGGTCCGGATTCTTGCGCCGCAATGCCTGATCGGTGGTGCATCGCAGGTCAAGTCCGCCGCCGCGATTCAAAGCGGTCACCTGATCCTCTACCAGGACCTGAACAAGCCGTTGCAGGCCTCGGCCCATGGCAGCCTTGCTGCGCTGGCCGAGATCGCCGCCGCGTTCGAGTAATGCTTGCTGTTGCTGACTCTCGAAACGCTGAAAGATCTCGTCAATGTGATCTTCGGGACGGTCAAATTCTGAGTTGAGAAAGAGTCCGAGCAGGGAATTCTCGCGTTCGAGTCCCGGGCTGAGGAGCGGTTGGGTCATATAAACCGGATACACGCCGGTTTACGGGTTTGTCAACCGGAACACGCTGTACCCGATAGGGAACGGAGGTCGTCCGGCTTGCCGGCCAGACGGAACCGGGTTATACCGGCCGGCGTGACCTTGCACACCTGCCACCTCTGCTACGCCATGTCCGCACCAGCGCTACCCCCCCCCCCCCGATCCGGAACAGGGGCTAGTCGAAGCAGCGAACGCTGCCCCGATGACGGCGGTTCCTCGTGATCCTCGAATGGGATCAGGCGCAGCTCGTCCTCGGCGACGTTTGCCAGTCTGACCTGTTCGACGGTGGGCACTTTCAGCTCACGGTCACCTCGCCGCCCTACAACGTCGGACTGCAATACGGCGAGGGCGTCAATGACGCGGGCAGCTACGAGGCCTATCTCGACTTCTCTCGCACCTGGCTGCGGAACGTCTACGACTGGACCGCTTCGAGCGGTCGGCTCTGCCTGAACATTCCGCTCGACAAGAACAGCGGCGGCAAACAGGCCGTGACGGCCGATCTGACCACCATCGCGCGCGAGGTCGGCTGGAAGTACCACGCCACGATCATCTGGAACGAGGGCAACATCTCGCGCCGCACCGCGTGGGGATCGTGGATGCGTCCATCGGCGCCGCATGTGATTGCGCCTGTCGAGTCGATCGTGGTGCTCTACAAGGACGAATGGAAACGTCAGCATCTGGGCGATGAGCTCGTCACGATCGCGCGCGAGGAGTTCATGCAGTGGACATCGGGCACGTGGGTACACGACGAACCTGACGCGGCGGCGCCCGATGAGACGATCTCTGAGCCGATCGTCTCTCCGAGCATCGCGCCGAGCGTACTGCTCGAATGGGCGAAGTCGTTCGCTGGCGCAGCGCCGATCTCGATCGCAACGTTGCAGGACACCTTCGTCGAGCTGCTGACACGTCCGCGCGGTCCCGGGCTTGAGGAACTGTCCCCGAGCGAAGCGCGCAAATGGGCCTCCAATATGTGGACGTTCGGCGGCGAGTCAGCCAAGCGGGTCGGACACCCGGCGCCGTTCCCCATCGAGCTGCCGCGTCGTTGCATCCGACTGTTCTCGTACAAGGGCGATCATGTCCTGGATCCCTTCGCGGGCAGCGGCACGACGCTGATCGCGGCGCTGCTCGAAGATCGCGACGCGTTCGGCGTGGAGATCGATCCGACATACCAAGAGCTCGCGCTGAACCGCATTAGCGCGGAAGTGCCGAGACTCTGATGCCGCGCCGCACGTCGCAGTCGGAGCTGATCTTCAGCTACTACCAGGCACGGCCGAATCTTCCGATTGCGCACGCGGAAGTGGTGGACTGGGCCACGTCCGAGTATCAGCGGATGACCGGCAAGGTCTTTCGCGATCCAGATCGTTCGATTCGCAAGCTGCATCAGGAGGGTCGACTGCAGAAGCTGGGCAAAGGCGTCTACGCCTACGACCCGACGCTTGAGGCGCAACGAGATCTGGAGGATTTCAGTGCATCGATCAAGGGCGAGATTCTGCGTCGGGACGGCTACAAATGCGTCATCTGTGGACTCGGACGCGCCGACGGCGTCGAACTGCAGGTTGACCACATCAAACCGAAGGACAAAGGTGGTCGCGCGACCATCGAGAACGGTCAGACGCTGTGCAGTCCGCACAACTTCCGCAAGAAGAACTACGGCCAGACGGAGACCGGCAAGAAGATGTTCATCCGCCTGCTGGAACTGGCGCAGCGCAACGAAGACCCCGACCTCTGCGCCTTCCTGCGGGACGTGCTGCGCACCTATGAGCGTCACGGGATCAACGGTCACATCGTCTGGCGCGACTGAAGCTGGAAGCGCGGTTGCAGGGCGGGAGCGGTGATACGCTGTCAGCCGACTGAACGCCGTCGGCAGCAATTCCATTGGTTGCCGTTCGCGAGCTGTTTGTGAGCCTGGTGGGAGCTGAGCCATGGAGATCGAGGCGGCGTCTGAGCTGATCGAACAGGTGAGAGCTCTGGCGCGCGGTCCGTTCCGCGAACGCGCGAGCGAAGCGGACGCAAGCGGCGCCTTGCCGCCCGAGAATTACCGCGACCTCGCTGAACTGGGCATCGCCGGGCTGCTGCTGCCGAAATCGCACGGCGGTCTGGAAGCGGATGGCGCGACCTTCCTGCGACTGATTGAAGAGATCGCATACGGCGACGCCTCGACGGCGGTGGTCGTGAACATGCACCTGCTCGTAGCGGCGGTTGCGAGCGCGCTGCCGGCGTTTCCGCGTCGCGACGCGGTCCTGCGCGCCTGCGCCGAAGGCTCCTGGATGTGCGCGCCCGGCAGCGTGCCGTCAGGCGAGCTCGACAACCTCGGCACCGGCTTCTTCGCCAAAGAAGACGGCGCCGACCTCGTCATTTCCGGCCGGGCCGGATTCGCGTCCGGGTCGGACAACGCGCGATACGCCTTTCTCGGCGCGATCATTGAGAAAGAGGTCGGACCTGATCTCGTGATCCTGTTCCCTGAGCTGGACCAGCCGGCGATTGTCAATCGACGTAATTGGAACGCCATGGGCCTGCGCTCGACCGCCTCGAACGACATTGAGATATCGGACTTGCGGGTTGCGCGGTCAGAGTGCTTTGTGGTCCCGATCTCGCTCCTGCAAATGGCCGAGCAGATGATTCCGCAGGATCAATGGCAGCGGCGCGCCTATCCCGGCCTGGGCATTCTGGCGATCTGGCTCGGCAACGCGCAGGCGGTGTTCGATGAGACCGTGACGTATCTGCAGAAGCGTCGCGGCTACCTCGCCAATCCATCCACGCGCTTCGGCGGTTCCAGTGAGACGCGTTCGGAGCAGGCCTGGGCGCAGATGGCATTGGGCGAAATGGACAGTTGGATTGGATCGGGGCGCGTCATGCTCAAGCACGCGCAGGAGCAGGTCGAGACGCCCTACCGCGATCGACAGGAGTTCGTTCGGATGCAGGTGCGCACCACGCATCATCTGCGTCGTATGGCGGAGGAAGTCGCGCGGATCGCCATGGCTACGACGGGCGCGCACGCCTACGTCAAGGGACAACCGCTGGAACGGCTCTACCGCGATCTGACCGGCGGCAACGTGATGGCCTGGAAGACGGGCGAGTTGCAACATTCACTCGGGCTGGCGGCGCTCGGCCAGGAGATCACGATCGTTGGGCCAGCCGGTACTTAATCGCCTCATCGGAGGCCGAGCGACACCGCAACGCTCATGCCTCCCTCCCCGCTACTGTACCCGCCATCATGCCCGCCTTCGCGAATGTCCTTATCGAGATCAGGCCGACGGACGCATGCTCTGCCGCCAACCACGCGGCAATGGCCCGCGGAGGATCGAGATCGCGAACCGGTCCCCGGTCCATCGATCGACTTGGTTTGACGGCACGCTGATAACATGCCAACGACAGGTGCCTCGAATGGCGATGATGAAAGGCCTCCAATGACTTCACCGTTGAAGACTGAACTGTGCGACATGCTCGGGATCGAGTACCCCGTCATGCTGGCGGGCATGGGCGGCGCGGCCGGTCCGACCCTGGCGGCAGCCGTATCCGAGGCCGGCGGGCTCGGCGTCGTCGGCGCGACCGGCTATACCCCTGACGAACTCGCCGGCATGATCGCCAAGGTGCGATCGCTGACCGACAAGCCGTTCGGCGTTGATCTGCTATTGCCGTCCTCGATCGCTGACAGCGGCAACCGCGAGGACCTTGAGCTGGAGATCTCGACCGAGCACCATCACTTTGTCGATCAGCTCAAGCAGGAGTTTGAGATACCAGACCCATCCGCGGCCGTCGATCGTCCGCCGCTGACGCAGGATTACTTCCGACGGCAGGTTGAAGTGATCCTGGACGAGCGAGTGCCGGTCTTTGCCTCTGGACTGGGCAATCCTGGCTGGATGGTGCCGGATGCTCACGCGCAAGGGATGACCGTGATCGGCCTGGTCGGCAATACGCGCAACGCGCGGCGCGTCGCGGCGGCCAACGTGGACGCCGTCGTCGCGCAAGGCACCGAGGCCGGCGGGCACACCGGACGCATCGGGACGCTCGCGCTGGTGCCTCAGGTTGTCGACGCGATCTCGCCAACCAAGACGATTGCCGCTGGCGGCATCATGGATGGACGCGGGCTGCTTGCCGCGCTGGCGCTCGGCGCTCAGGCGATCTGGTGCGGCACGGCCTTCCTGGGCACGTGGGAGGCATACCAGGACTCGGAAGATCGCGGCGAAACTGACGAATGGACGCGCAAAGTCCAATGGGACAAGCTCGTCGCCGCCGTTGACGAAGACACGCGCATTGGTCGGATGTACTCGGGCAAGACGATGCGTCACATGTACAACGCCTGGACCGAGGCCTGGGAGCGGCCTGAGGCGCCGCCTACGCTGCCCATGCCGCTGCAAGGCCTGCTCGTTGGCGAGGCATTGCGTGGAGCTCGCGAAGCGCACATCGAGGAGCTGATCGGCGGACCCGCCGGCAACGGCGCAGGCCTGATCAAGGCGATTCGTCCCGCGACCGAAGTCGTGAACCAGATGGTCTCCCAGGCCGAAGCATTGATCGAGAACTTCGGCTCGCCGGTTCGCGCATAGGCAAGTCCACAGCCCCACCTTCGCCGGGACGCTCTCACGAAGCGCTGAGAGCGTCCCCCTGGCGCCTATGACGGAGCACCTCCCCAAGGGCGAAGAGCGAGGCCGCGGAGACGCTATGAAAATCTGTCCGTCCTGCCATCGCGAGACGTTCGATGGCCGCTACGCATGCCATCGTTGCGGCGCCGATGTGGCGCGCTTGCGGCCGATTGCGCTGCCGAGCCGCGATGCCGCGACGTTGGTCAGCCCGGTCCCCTTCACCGATCGCGCCGGAGACCTGATCCTCGATGCGGACGGCGCCACCTTCCTGCGCGAGGACGGCCGTCCGATGCTGCATATCCCTGCGGAAACCGTGGAGGAAGTGCGCGCCTCGCGCGGACGCGACCTGGTGATTCGCTGGTTGCCGCCGAACCGCCGACGGGCGCGTCAGACTCGGCTTCGCGTGCGTTGGGCGCCGCAGGCCGACCGCACACTCAACACGGAATGGTCCAACGGGCCGTCTCCGTTGCGTTACGGCATGCCGCCTCGCGCGCCACGCCGTCGCGACCGACGCACCGGCCGCGACTACACCGTCGTGCGCGACCGTTGGCTGTCCGCCTTGCAGATGCTGCTCTCCGCCGACCGCTACGCGTTGGCGCGTCGGTAGCGAGCGCTCACGTGCCTCGTCGCAATCGCAAGGGCAGACGACCGTCACAGCGTCCGCGCAAGTATCACAGCCAGCGAGAGTCTCGACGCGAGCGTCGGGAACTGGTGGCGCTTGACGATCTGCCTGCGACCATTGAGGTCGCGGCGGAATGCGGAAACTGTCTCGAGTGGTTGCCGCCCGCCGCGAGCGCATTGGCGGCGCGTGGCGCCTGCATACACCCTGGCAGCGGGATCCTCTCACCAGCGTCGGACACTGCGGCCTGCGGCTTCTTTCGACCACGACGCTCGCCGGAGAGCCGTCTGCCTCTCCGTTAGCCTTGCAAGCATTGGCGGGCTGCGCCGCGCGCAGGGCCCGTTACGATCGTGACCGCCTGTACGAGACCTGTACGAAAGGACCTGATTCATGCCGGCAATCAATACCTTGCACGGAGCGCTCGATACCGCCGAGCTTGGACGCACGCTGATTCACGAACACATCGGCATCAAGTCGCCTGGTATCTCCGAGAATTGGCCAGAGCTGTGGGACGAGGCCGGTTGCGTGGCGTCGGCGGAGGAAAAACTCAATGCGCTGCAGCAGCGCGGCGTCGGCACCGTAGTCGATCTCTCGACCGCTGATCTGGGACGCGACATGGGTTACCTGCAAAAGGTCGCGCAGGTGACCTCGATCAATGTCGTGGTCTGTACGGGCATCTACTGGCTGCGCTCAATGTATTGGCGCGGTCGACCTGCTGAGGAGCTGACGCGCGTCTTCGTCAAGGACATCGTCGAAGGCGTCGCCGGCACCGAGGTGAAAGCGAACATCATCAAGCTGGCCTCAGACGTGCAGGGCGGCGGCGTGGATACGTACAACGAGAAGTGTCTGCGCGCCGGCGCCCGCGCGCATCGCGCGACCGGCGTACCGATCGCGACGCACAACGGTCCGCCCGAGCTTGGCGCGAAACAACAGGATGTCTTCGAGGATGAAGGCTGCGACCTCTCGCGCATCGTGATTGGCCACGTCGGTGACACCGCCGACACCGACTACCTCAAGTCGCTGATGGATCGCGGATCCTACGTCGGGCTGGACCGCTTTGGGCTGGACGGCATCCTGCCCTTCGAGGATCGCGTCAACACGGTGGTCAAGCTCGCCGCCGATGGCTACACCGAGCGCATGCTGCTCGCGCACGATGCATCCTGCTGCCTCGACTGGATTCCTGACATTGACGCGGTGCGTCAGGCGCAGCCGAACTGGCACTTCAACCACATCCCTGACGATGTCGTGCCTGCGCTGCTCGAACGCGGCGTGACGCAGTCGCAGGTCGACCAGATGTTGATCAGTAATCCGCGCGACCTGTTCGAGAAGCAGGGCGCGTACTAGGTGACAGCGGCATCGCGGTCGTCAACCGCTCCGTTGGAGGCTGCGGATGTGTTGGCCGCGGCGCGCGCAGGCTTCGCCGGCGCAGCCTCCGAGTTCCGCGAGGGCGAGATCGGCGCGCGAGCGCGATTGTGGCGTCAGGGACGCGTAATCGCCGAGGCAGAGGCCGCGGCAGCAGGTGCGCTCGGCGCGGCTCAGGCTGCGGGCGCGGCTCTGCGCTCAGCGATGGGTGATTCGACAGATAGTCCCGGCGACGCGCTCGGCATCGAAGTCGAGTACCAACGCGAATCGCGCCAACCGGACGGACTGATCGGCCTGATTCAGACACCGCTGCCCGGGTATGAAGGACTCATCCTGGTTGACGGCGAACGAGTCGCTCGCGGTTGGCCGTTTGACGCGCTTCGCGCCGAAGGTCGGACACCTGCCTGGGTCAAGCGTCTCAATCGCGAGGCACGTCCACCCGGCGCGCGTCTGACGGCCTCCACATCAGTGGCAACCTTCCGCACAGTCGAGGCGCTGGGCGCGGTCACGCCAGTTGATGACGAACGAATCCCATCACGCGCTGGCGGCTTCCGACTCGTCGAAACGGGCGAGGTGCTGCCCGATCGGTTATCCGGCGCGGCGTTGCAGGCGGCGGCGTGGCTGTTGCGACACCAGCGCGGCGACGGTTCGTTTCAATATGAGTATCAGCCGCCGTCCGCGAATCGGGACGCGGACTGGTCGCCATTCGACCAGCTCGTGCGGCAGTGCGGCTGCGCCTGGGCGATCGCGTATGTCGCGCGACTGACGCGTGATCAACGGATTGGCGAAGCGGCCGCGCGCTCAATCGGCGGCATCCTCGAACGTCACCTGCGACGCGACGGCCCAGGGCGGCTCTTCTACCTCAAGGACATGTACGGCGAGCCCAAGCTCGGCGCGATCCCGCTGCTGTTGCTGGCGATGAGCGAGCTCGGCAACTCGCTCCGCATCCCGCGTGAGACGGTCGATCAGCTCACGTCCACGTTGCTCGCGGTGCAGTCGCGGGACGGTCGCCTGGGCACGACCGCGCGCGGACTGGATCTGGAAGGCTCAGAGACGTATTTCGCCGGGCAGGTCGTGCTGGCACTCGCCCGCTTACATGCGATGCGCAAACGTCCACGCCTGCGAGCGGCGGTAGAGCGATCGCTGCGTCACTACGCGGAGCGCTGGCAAGACCCAGACGAGCGCGACCTCTCGTTCACTACGTGGATGATTCAGGCCTGCGACCAATGGCACACCCTGACCGAGGACGAGGCGGCGCGCGACTACGCCTATGCCATGTCGGATTGGGCGCTGGAATCGCAGCACCATGCCGACAACGCCAATCCGCTCTGGCCTGGCGCATTCCAGAACACGCCAGGCATTGGCACGGCTGCCTACAGCGAGGGAATCGCGTCCGCGCTCGCGATCGCCCGTCGAGCCGGCGACGCGGATCGAGTCGAGCAGTACCGCGCCGCGTTGCTGGAGAGCATGCGCTTCCTGCTCTCACTGCAACTCGACGGCGTCGAGACGGCGTTGGTCGGCGGGCCAGAGCACGCAGGCGGCGTCCGATCTGCGCTGCACCGAGCAGGTCTGCGTTGCGACAATGCGCAGCACTTCCTGATGTCGATGCTCAGAGTGCGGGCGCTCTGTTGGGATGCGAACGAGGAGTGACTGAGATGGCAATCATTGACGCCCTCAGGTCCCGCAATATGCTCGTTGACGGGGACATTGCCGAAACAGCACCAGCCGAGGCACTGGTTGCGGCACTGGATGAGGCGCAGGACGCGGCGTTTGAGGATGTCGCCGGCAGCCTCGCGACCAGGTTTGACCTAACCGCATTCAAAGCGGAGATTCTTCAGGCAATCGCAGAGACCAATGCCGAGAATGCGCGTGGGCGTCTGATCCTCTTTGTCGCGATGGCGGCGCTGATCGCGACAGCGGTCGGACTCATTCTGGGGCTCAATTGACCCATGCCTTGGACCGTGCGCCTGGCGTCCGTCGGCTGCTGGCGTTCTTGCTTCCTGTGTCAGTCGTTCCCATTAGTTGACAGTTGCCGTTCTATCTGGGATACTCACTGCAATCCCAGATAGATTGGTCGTCGCCGTGAATTCGCACAAAATGACGCTTGATCAACTGTTCAAGAACCAGGTTCAGTATGAAATCCCCGACTTTCAGCGGCGCTATACGTGGACAGAGGAGGATCAGTGGGAGCCGCTCTGGGAGGACGTGAGACTACGGGTAGAGGCGTATGAGGCCAGCGTGAAAGCGGGCGAGCCACCAGACTTACGTGCCCATTTCCTGGGCGCCATCGTGATGCAGGACCGTCCCAACCGGGCGAATGAGCCGAATCGCTGGGCGGTGATCGATGGCCAACAACGCCTCACGACGCTCCAGCTTCTGCTTGATGCCGCGCAAGAGGAGTTAGAGCAGCGCGACTCCCGTGTTGCCAGGTTCCTCGAGAAGATGGTGCAGAACGATCAAGAATTCTGGGAGGACCAGCCCAACCATCGACTCAAGATCTGGCCGACGTACCACGATCGCGACGCATTCACGCACACGATGAGCGCCGACCTTGAGAGCCGCCTCTATCGCGCCTCACAGATTGGCAAAGCGCATGTCTACTTCAGAAATGAACTGAACAAGTGGCTGAACCAAGCCTCAGGCACAGACGCCGCCGCGAGGGCGGATGCTCTGCTGGAGGTGCTCAACACGTGCCTCGTGGTGATCGCGATCGAGGTTGAGTCGGAAGACGACGCCAATCGCATCTTCGAAACGCTGAACGCGCGCGGCACGCCGCTGCGAGCATGGGACCTGAGCAAGAATTTCCTGATTAACCGCTTCCCGGAGGTCGCGAGCGAGATCCATCTCGATCAGTTCGACTCAGACTGGTGGCAGGTTAATGTTGGAGCCGGCCGCAATCGACGCAATCGAATCGATCATTTCCTGATCGACTACACCATCATGCGCACCGCAGCGAACGTCCAGGCTCGTACCCCACGTGAAATATTCGAAGCATTTCGCCGGTACGCGGACAGCGAGGGTGAGGGAGAGAAATCTATCGCGGGCGTGATGCAGGATCTGATTCATGTTGGACGCGTATATCGCGAGCTTGCGGAGTTGGATGACAACTCTGAATGGGGACTGTTCCTACAACGCTGGCGAGTGTTGCCGCACGGTCCATTCCGCGTCATCGTCCTCTGGCTCGCGTCAGAGCAAATCCACATCCTGGACCTGGAGGGTTGCTGCCGCATCCTCGAAAGCTATTTCGCCCGGCGCATGTACTGCGATCTGACGACTTCTGGCGGCGGGCAGGATCTGTTAAAGATCGCATTGGACCTGCTTGCCCTGTTGCCGTCGCTCCAGAAAACAGAAGTGAAAGGCGAGTTCGTCAGCTTCTTTGAGCTGCTGCAGGATCCGAACAATCGGATGAGGTGGCCCAATGACGCCGAGTTCAAAGAAGCGCTGGTCTCTGGGACGGCCATCTACGACCGACTCAATCAGGCGCGTGTCCGCATGTTGCTGGAAGCGATCGAGCGGGAGCTGCGAGATCCGTTAAGTGCGGAGCAAGGTGTGCCCGGTCACTTATCGATCGAGCACGTATTGCCGCAGCAATGGGCCGGCCCTGAGCTTGACTGGCCGATTACAAGCGTCGACGAGAACATTCGCGGCGAGCTGTCAGCAACCGAGTTCCGTGATCGAGTGAAACATTGCCTCGGCAACTTGACGCTCGTCACTGCGAGTTTGAACGGTAAGATGTCCAATCGCAGCTGGCAAGCCAAGTCGAGCGCGCTAGACAAGTCAGTGTTACATCTCAACAAGGATCTACTCAATCATGTCAGCGAAGGTGTATGGGATGAACAACAGGTCCTGGAGCGGGGACGACGACTGGCGGATCTGGCCACGAAGATCTGGCCGAGACCGCAGTCCGCGGCCTTGCCGTTTGAATGACCGTTGAGTAACCGCTGGCGCCGTTGGTCACGCCGCCCTTCGATCAATGACGAACCACAACGGTCCATGATCGGCGCTATACTGGCTCAAGCTGAGAGAGGAGCTTGGTTGTGGCGCTGCGTATCGACAAGCTGCGATTCCGTAACGTGTTGGTCCGCGGCGAGGTACCGGAGGCGCCCGCCATCGACTTCGCCGATGCGCTCGACGATACCTTTCGGGAACAGCTTGAGGGCGTCGCGACGAAACAGGACCTCCACAGCGCGGTCGCGGACATCAAAGCGGATGCCGCCGAGCGCGAGGCGCGAACCGCGCGGCATCAACAAGTGCTGCTCGGGATCATCGCAGCCGGATTCCTGACTCTCCTGGCGATGGGCGTCGCGATCCTCCTCGCCGTCCTCCTGTAGCGCCAAGGCCTCGATAAATTGCCGCCTCTCTCTTGGACGGCGCATACGCGAAGGCGTACGACAGCGGAGAGGTGGTGAATAAGGAGTACCGCTGCCTCGGCACTTGCCAGGAGGTCACCGCTCTGTGGTCAACCAGGTCTGACGTTAGGAAATCTTAACGTGATCGCTCAGCGACGGCGGTCACGCCGCTCTTCGATCAATGACGATCCATGATCGGCGCTATACTGGCTCAAGCTGAGAGAGGAGCTTGGTTGTGGCGCTGCGTATCGACAAGCTGCGATTCCGTAACGTGTTGGTCCGCGGCGAGGTACCGGAGGCGCCCGCCATCGACTTCGCCGATGCGCTCGACGATACCTTTCGGGAACAGCTTGAGGGCGTCGCGACGAAACAGGACGTTCATGGCGTAGAAGGCATGGTCACGAGCGCGGTCGCGGACATCAAAGCGGATGCCGCCGAGCGCGAGGCGCGAACCGCGCGGCACCAACAAGTGCTGCTCGGGATCATCGCAGCCGGATTCCTGACTCTCCTGGCGATGGGCGTCGCGATCCTCCTCGCCGTCCTCCTGTAGCGCCAAAACCTCGATAAATCGCCGCCCCTCTCCTGGAACGCGCATGCGCGAAGGCGTACGACAGCGGAAGCGCGGTTGAACTCCGTTGTATGCGGCTAGGCGCGCACCTCGGGCCAGACTTCGCGCCAGGTGGTTTCGACTGTTTGCAGGTACTGGTCGACTGGAATCGCCAACTCTCGGTCGTAGTTGGGCATCCCGATACCGAGTCTGGTAATCCCTGCGTCACGAGCCCCGCTGAGCAACCGCAGATTTGCTGACATATCGGCGTCAAGCGGCGGAAGCCATTGGATCGGAAACTCGTCTGGGTCGCGGTCGTTCTGTTCCAGCGCGGCGCGCAGGTCGCTACAGAGCTGCGCGAGCTGGTCGAGGTTGCTCGCGACTGGCGCGATCCAGCCGTCGCCGAGCCGCGCGGTGCGTTCGATCGCTGGCTTGGAGAGTCCGCCGAACAGGATCGGCGGACCGCCCGGCGTCACCGGCTTCGGCATCACCGACATCTCATCAATGTTCACGTAGCGACCGTTGAACGTGATCGGCTCTTCGGTCCAGCAGGCCCGCAGGACGCGGATGTATTCCTCCATCCGGCTCGGCCGCTGACGGAAGTTGGCGCTCAGCGCGTCGAACTCCTGCCATTGCCAACCGACGCCGATGCCCAACCGCATGCGTCCGCCTGAGAGGATGTCAATCTCAGCGGCCTGCTTGGCGACGAGCACCGGCTCGCGCTGCGGCAGGACGAGCACGTTGGTCTGCAGGGCGACGCGGCTGGTCTGACCGGCCAACCAGGCGAGCGTGGTCATGACCTCGTGCTGGTGGACATCGTCGGTGTAGGGACCGGTCTGAGGGCGGTCGCCACGGGAGTAGGCGTAGATCACGTGGTCGGCCATCGAGATAAAATCGCAGCCGATCGCTTCGACCCCTTGCGCCCAATCGCGCATCTCGGAGACATCCCAGTGCCAGTGCCAGGCGGGAATCTGACAGCCAAACTCGAATGTGGGCATTGGGTTAGCTCCAATCAGCGATCAAGCCAAACATGATCCGCTCAGGCATGGTCGGTTCAATGGTCGGTTCAGGTGTATCCTAACTGCACCGAAACTCGGTACAGGGCTAGCTCTACGAGGTGCGTCGTGGACGAACGGCATGCTGGCGAAGAAGGCGTGTTGCGCAGCGACATCGCGGACGTGATTGATCGCGCAGCCACGATGGCGGTCTACGCCTTCGCCTCGGTCACAAAGGCAGGAGCGGCGGAAGGTCTCAGGTTGCCGCCACAGTTGGCCGAGCACCTGGCCGAGGCGACTTACGTCGACGTATTGCGCTACTCGCTGGACGAATGCACCTGTCCATGCCACCAGGAGCACGATTAACGGGAGCACGTCAAGCCGCTCGGCTATAGAATGCTGACAAGCAATGCGACACCGCCTGTCCTCGCGCTGAGGACAGCGCACGGAGGGATATCTGCATGACTACCGCCACACAAGAATCAGTCGTCACGCCAGGACGCTTCAAGTCGGGCATGACCTGGAACCAGTATCTGGCATTCATCAACTCGGAGGAGAATTTCCAGCGCTTGACGCCTGGCGGGCAGCCGCGCGGCGACGCCAATGTGGAGCGGTTCGTCCGCAACATGGGCGCCTGGCAGATCTCTGAGGAGGGACGCGAAGCGCTGCAATCGCTGCCGCGTCTGAAGATGCTCGTGCTGGGTGAGGACTGGTGCCCTGATGTCTACCGCGGCTTGCCGGTGTTGGCCGAAATCGCCGCCACGGCCGGTTGGGAGCTGCGCATCTTTGCTCGTGACGAGAACAGCGACATCATGTCAGAGTTCCTCAAAGACGGACAGCATGAGTCGATCCCCACGGCAGTCATGTACACGTTGGATCACACCTACGTGGGGCACTGGATCGAGCGTCCGGCGGTTGCGAACGAGCACATGGCGAACATGCAGAAGCTCTTCAGCCGGCAAGAAGGCGAGTCGGAAGACGAGATGCGCGCGCGTATCCGCGACTCCTACCGCAACCTTCAGTCTTCGGATGAATGGGCATCGTGGCGCGACGAGACGGTCACGGAAATCGTCGAACTCGTCCGAGCGAACGCCTAATTCCGCAGCGGCAGCCCCTTCGCGGCCTATTGATCGTCGCCGAAGGGGTTGTCGATCGGAGCATCTGTCTGATCGGCGTCAGCCGCCTGCTCCAATTCTCGCATCGCGCGCCAGGTGATGAACCATCGCTGGAGCGCGGTGAGATTGGTCAACACCGCCAGCAGCCAGAGAATCGCCACCACCTGCGAGGCCAGCAATCCGATTGCGAGGATCAGCACGCGTTCCGCGCGCGTGCCGAGCCCCGTGCGGATGCTGACGCCAAACTCGCCGGCCTTGGATCGGGTGTAGCTCACCATCAGACTGCCGAAGAGCGTGACGGCGATCAGCACGATCGCGGTGCGGTCGAGGCGATCGGCAGCGCTGAACCAGATTAAGAGGCCGAAGAGCAGCGCGAAGTCGGCGAGGCGGTCGGCGACCGCGTCAAAGACGGCGCCCCAATCCGTAGCGCGATCGGTGGCGCGCGCGACCGCGCCGTCAAGCATGTCGAAGGCGGCGGCGATCAGCATCACGACGCCGGCTTGCCAGAATCGTCCGTAGGCGGCCAGGGTCGCGGCGCCGCCCATCCCGAACAGTCCGATCACGGTCAGCGCGTTGGGTGTCAGGCCGGTCCGGGCCACAGCGCGTCCGACGCGCTCGGACCACTCGCGTGAAACCGAATGAGGAAGCAAAGACACAGTAGGTCGCCAGCCCCGTCGCCACCGTCACTGTACAGGGGCGATGTCAGATTCGCGCTCGCAGATTTGACGTAAATCGGCGGCTGGCCCCTCACTTCACCGGAGCCACGCCTGTGCGCCTGTGTTCGTCTCCACAACTCGGCGAAGGACCCGTCAGATTGGAACTGATGGAACTGATGGAACTGAGGTCAATCGTAGAACATGCGCTTGCCGATGAAGAAGAGCAGGATGGCTAGCGGAATTGCCGCAACGATGACGAAGATCAGGAACACCGGCAGACGCTCCCAGAGCGGCGGCGTCTGCTTCTCGATGTAGGGCCAGGTCAGCAGCAGCGAGCGCTCAGCATTGCCGGAGAATTCGTCGACGAACTGCTCTTGAGGAATCTCGTACACGAGCTCGAGGGCGTCGTAGAAGGGCAGGCCCGCTTTGACCTGCGCGTGCAGATCGATCAGCGACTCGGGGCCCCAATCCTGAATCATCCAGCTCAGCATCCCGCCAGCTTGACCGAAATACTTGGCCTGGAACTGCCATGTCGACGGGAAGGTCTCCAACTGCTCGAACGTGTAGTATCGCTCGTGGTCAAGGATGACGACCGAGCCGGCGCGGCGTAGATAGAAGCCCGGCAAGGGTCCTTGCGCCCAGAATCCCATCGCCGCTCGGTACCAGAAGGGCAGCTCGGCCGCATACTGGCCGGTCGCTTCACTGAGCAGCGCGTTGGTGACCGCGTTGCGCACATCACCGCCGGCATTGCGGAAGACGTCCAACACGAGGGCGTCACCCTCGATCTCGGTCGGTCGCCAAGCGGGGTCGGATGGATCGGCGCCTTCCGGCCAGACGATGATGCCAAGCGGCTGGGAAATCGTTGTGTCAATCAGGTCGCTGACGAGGTCGTACGCGCCCTGCGCCTGATCGGCGAGATCGTCGGCGCGGAGCTGTCCGCCTGAGTGCCAGAGGGTGATCTGATCCCGTTGCGCCGAGGACCAGGTCAGTCCGTCAGGCGGCGCGTCCTGCGCTTGGACGAACGACCAGGAGATTCCCAAGGCGATCGCGGTGATCAGCAGCGCAACGGGACCGAGCCGCCAAGATGTCTTCATCTGCATAGCGTAGGAGGGTCAGAGCGACTGATACAGATCAATGTGCTGTTGCGCCACCACGGATGCATCAAATCGGGCGGCGGCAACGCGTCCTCGTTGGGAAAGCTCGCGTTGGAGCGGCTCATCGTCAAGCAGGCGAGAAATGGCGACGGTGAGCGCGTCGGCGTCACCAGGCGGCGTCAAGAGAGCGGCCTGACCGTCGCCAGTCGCGATGCGATATCCGTCAATGTCTGAGGCAATCAGCGGGACGGCGGCTGCCATCGCCTCGACGAGGACCAATCCCAGCGCTTCGCCGCCGAGCGCCGGAAACACGGCGCAGGCCGCCTCGGACAGCAGCGACGGCAACGTTTCGCGCGAGACCGGCCCGAGGAACGTCGCGTTGCGATCGGCGAGACGCATGGTCTCCCTCGTGACGGGCCCGGCAACGACCAAGCGCGCCGCGTCGACGCGGCGCATCGCGCGCAGCAACACCGCCAGTCCCTTGCGAGGCTCATCTCTGCCAACGAAGAGAACGCAGCGAGGTGTCGGTCGTCGCTCGACGCTCGCGAACGGGCTGACGTTGATGCAAGGCGGAATAATCCGCGAGCCGCCGGGCCGCGTGCCATTGGGCAGGATGGGGGCTGCAATCTCGCGCGACACGCCGCTGGCGCAGATTACGGCGTCGGCGCGGGCAAGCAGTCGCCGCAGCAGCGGCGCGATCGACTGATAGGCGCGTCTCGCCAGGGACTCAGCTGAATGCAGCGTGACCACGAGCTTGGCCCTGCCGCCAATCGCCGGATGTAACAGCGCAAGCGGTCCGAGCAGCGGCAGCAGCGGCTCCTGGATGTGTATGATGTCGTGAGGTCGGCGCAGGATCTCATGCAGCGCAAACAGATCGCGTGGATGCAGCGCCAGGTCCGCTCGCGTCCCACCGAGCGGCAGGCGCAGTGGATGCCGCGGCGCGAAGATGTCTGACTCGTGCCCGATCTCAGTCAGCGCGTCGGAGAGCGCCAGGGTATGCGTCTGAACGCCGCCAGGTTGTCGCAGGTCGTAGGGACAGATATGGGCGATGCGCACGCGAGTCAGGGTAGCGCGGTTACGGCTGAGGTGGATACGTGGCTCGGTAGTAGCCGCGTGGCCCCGAAGCAGTAATAGTTCCTTCCTTCTTCAATTTCGAAAGTGCGGAACGGATTGCTGTCAAACCTTGCGTCTCCGATAAGCCGTGAGGCAAGTCCAACCTGTCTAGAATCTGTTCAGGGTTCACTGGCTCAGAGGTTCCTGCAAGCCGTTCCATAATCAGTGTACTCAGGGACATTCTGAATGCAGAGAATTCCAGGGAGTTGCTGAGCTGATCATGCCGCGCCTGGTAATGAGGATCCACCCAGACTGCGCCTGTGCGAAGCTTGAGGCGACCACTCGGCTTTACAGATGCCGTACCGCTACGGATACGTCCGGCGCGTGCTGGCGTCCAAGACCAGTCCTCTTCGCTTAGGTTTGCTAGCATTGCCGCCTGGATCCGCGTCGGCTCTCGTTCGAGACGAGCTACTTCTGGTGATTCGTCCAACTGGAATTGGACAACAATAAACCAACCAGGTCGCGGGCCGTGTGCTTGCCAACTTCCTTCACTGCGGCTAGCTTTGACTTCAAGTCCGACTCCTCGTTGCACCGCGTCGTTCTGATAGCGACCCTTGGGAATCAAATCCGGATAACCGTTGTGAAATTGATTGACAACTAAACTTCCACTGCGCGACTCTGCCAAACGTGTGGTGATTGTCCTACTGATCAGGCCGGAGAACGATGCACGATCGAGCAAATCTTCCAGCGGCTCGTATGATGATTCATACAATACGACGTTGAGTTGATGAATCAGATCCTGGACATCTTCAATCGCGCGCAGTACATGGCGAGGCTGAAGTCCATACGGAAGTGGTTCGGGCAAGCGGGCCAGATGAACCAATCCAGCAGGATCGGGAGCAGCAAGGCGTAGGAAAGGCAAATCTTCTGTGGGACTCACCACGCTACAGCTCCGCGAGCGCGGGAATCGCTTGACAAGCGAGCTCCCAATAGTGGGAATCGATCTCCGTTCCAATCCCGCACATCCCAAGCGCCTCCGCCGCCGCCAACGTTGTGGCGCAGCCGGCGAACGGGTCGAATACGATACCTTGCCCGGTGGGTAGAGAGGCCTTGATGAGCGCGCGTAAGAAGCCCTGAGGCTTCGCGGAGGGATGAGGCGCGATGGCGCGCTCTCTCGCTGGAGTCTTACCGCTCTCAATGACGTCCAGAAATGGGGTTTGATCGGAGAGGCGGCGGAGGCCGCCGACGCCCCATCGGCGAAGATTCTTGGCCACTGTCGATTCCGATAGCGGTCGCCGATACAAGCCCCAGGGTTCCCAGCAGGACCTTGGCATGGTGCTGATATCGGCAAATTCCTCGTGCGCCCCTTTCGGGCGATCTCCTCCTCGCAATGTCCTGACGAGCCGGACGATTTCACCTCGCCGTTCAAATCCCGCGGCTTCCATCGCTGAAGCAACCAGTGGCGACATCAATTGGTTGCTCGCTATGAACACATGTCCGCCAGGCCTCAAAATCGGAAGTAGCAAGGTTGCCCAATCTCGGAAGAACACTCTCAACGCTGCGCGGTCACTTGGCGAATTGACCGTGAATCTCGGCAAGGGGCGACGTTGCGCGCCGTCAAACGATGGCGGAAGTCTCCATACTCCACCTTTGCCGTTGCGGAGTTTGGTCACTTCTTTCGAGGTGTATTCACGCAGGCCATAGGGTGGGTCAGTGACGACAGCGTGGATGCTATTGCGCTCCGCCTCCCTCAGCCATGTCCTGCAATCACCCAACAACAGCGTTTGGTTGCCAAATCGAAACGATTTCTGAGCCTCAGTCAAGGAAGCGAAAGCGGGTTGCTCTTCTACTCGATGGACAGCCACTTCAGTACTCCAACTCAGAACTAGTGGGCACAGCATAGAGCAGGCAGTGGATGCCCCAATAGCTGGTTGCAGGATAGTGCTTAGAACATTCGCGCGTCAGCCGGACCTGGCAGAAATCAAGCTTCAGCGCCTGACGCCAAGGCGGCGGCCGATGATGACCTTCGGCGTCGCGCTGATCCCGCGCCACTGCTGGCGCAGCAGACGCGACGCACCGAGTGTGCGCAGACTTGGATAGTCGCCGATCTCGGCCGTGGTGTTGCGAGTCTGCAGCGCGTCGCGCAATGACGAAGCATCCCGTCCTGGAAAGCGCGTCAATCCCGCCCCCACCTGCTCGTGGAGGTGCGCGTCAGATCCGCCAGTCTCAGCCAATTGCCAGCGCTGGTTGGCCGCGATGAAGCGCTCACGGAACCAGCGCGCTGTCGGGATCGGATTGGCGGTCTCGAGCGCGAGGATGGGCGCGTCAGGCGCGCGCGCGCTGTTGGCGGCGCCCAACTCCGGCGAGAGTTCACGCAACAATTGGTCGATCGAGCGAATATTGAGTGCCAGCGGAACAATGGCGCCGGGATGGGCGATCACCGCCGCGCCGCCCTGGCGCCAGATGGCGGTGACGGTTGCGGCGGCGCTGCGAAACGCAGGAATCGGTTGCTCAATCCAGAGCGCGAGGATGTGTCCCTGCCGACTCGAGACTTCGCTGCCGACGATCACCTCCACCGGGTGGCCGAGTCGCGCTGCGGTCTCCTGTGCAATCAAGGCGCCGCGCGTCTGATCGTGGTCCGTAATGGCGATCAGGTCGAGCTGCTGCTCCTGGGCGGCGTTGAGGATGGTGAGAGGATCGTCCATCCCGTCTGAGGCGTCGGTATGGATCTGGAGGTCGGCTCGGCCCAAACGGTCGCTCATGCCGCGCTCGCGACGTTGGAGTCGGCGCGCGGGTGCGGATCGTCCCAGGGGGTGTCGTGACAGGGAGCCCACGGCGACTCGGCGACCCGCCACTGATCGGAGTGCGCAGCAATGATCGGCTCGAAGAGCCGCGCCAGATCGGCGATGTTGGTCCGAGCGTCGAGGGCGCGGTTACCGCTGACCAGCAGATCGAGTGGCGGCAGAAAGGTGACGTCGAACTGGAGGCGGTCAGCGCCGCTACGCCGCGCGACGTAGAGCGGCAGCACCTCGGACTCGGCGCGCAGCGCGAGATCGATAGCGCCCACGGGGAATCGGGCCTGTCGGCCGAAGAACGGCACGCAGGCGCCGCCGCCTTGACGATCGCGGTCCCAGAGGATGGCGACCACGCCGCCATCGCGTAGCGCGCGCAGGGCGGTGGCGACGCCGGTCTTCGTGGCGCTCAGGAATTGGATGCCCGTAGATTCGCGGGCGGCGTTGACGGCCTCGAGTTGTCGCGCATCATCAAGCCGCTCCACGAGCGCGACAGCCGGAATTCCCAATGCGGCCAACGCCTTGACCGCAACCTCAGGATTCGAGAGGTGAGCAGTGGTCAACACGACGCCGCGTCCACCTTCATGGGCGCTGAGCAAGTGCGCAAGTCCATTGACATGCAAGTGCCGTTCAAGCACGCGCTGCGGACTCAGCGAGGGCAGGATCGCGAGGTCCACGTAGTAGCGCGCGGTCTCGGCGATGACCTCGGAGGTCGCGCGATTGAGTTGCGCCGGACTGCGCTCTGGATGGATGCGTTGGAGGTTGTTGCGGATCCGAAGCCGTCGGCGTTCAAGCAGCGGGAGGGCGAGAGAGGCGGCGGTCTCGGCGAGTGCGTAGAGCCAGCGCCAAGGCAGATATCGGGCCAGCCAGGCGAGGAAGCGCAGAGCGTAGGCGGTCAACATACCGCCATGTTCGCACAGGATTGCAACTGGATTGCAACTGGCGTGATAGATTTATGTAGAAAGGAATGCTGAAATGAGCACGATAGACGAACTCGTGGAAATCGTTGAGCGGGTCCGCGTTGCGACTCAGTCTCTGAGTGGTGATGAGTTTGGCTTGAGAGAGATCGCCTTCGAAAAACTGCTGGAACACGAGCTGTCGACAACGCACAACGGAAACGGTCCGCCGTCGGTCATGGCAGCGAGCAAACAGAACGACGTTTCGGTGGATACCAGCCTCTCCTCTCCGCAAATGCGCGCGGACGAGGTGGCGCAGTATTTCGGCATTGATCCCGAATCTACGGGCGACCTGTTCGACCTCAAGGAAGAGGTGCCTGCTCTCAATCTTCCCGCGAACAGACTCACCCAGACGAAGGCACAAGGTGTGCGGGAGATTACTCTCCTTGTGTGCGGAGTGAGAACTGCGCTAGGGCTTGACACTGGATCGCAAGACATCAAGCTTGTCGCAGAACACTACAACCGTCTTGACGCTAACTTCATGAAGCACCTCACCGGTTTCGACAAAGTCGCCGTGAGAGGGAAACCAGGATCACCCAACCGGCTGGTTCGAATGCGAGCTACCGGAGCAGAAGAGTGCCGCACTCTAGCCCAACGACTGGTCTCCGATGATCTCGGATGAGAGCGATGTAATCCCTCCGCTGAATCTCGAAGATCTCCACGACGACGTACGAGTAGCAGAAGATCTCATTCGTCACGGGTTCTATCGAGAGGCGGTCCAGAAGGCCGCAGAACGGTTTAACGTTCGAGTTGCCATACTCGCAGAGCGCCCTGACCTTTCAGGGTCTGCACTTGCCAACACCATATTCTCAGAGGACAAACCGTTGCTGGCCTTCAGCGAGGAGCGACAATATGCTGCTGAGCGCGACATACACAACGGGTTTCGGTTTCTGTCGCTTGGACTCAATCTCGGTGTTAGAAACCTCTACACCCACGTAATCGATCTGCCGGTCGAGCGAACCGAAGCCTTTGAATGGCTGTCGTTCATGAGCGCCATGCACCGACGGCTGGATCGAACAACGCAGTCTCAGAGGTCAACGTCGCTTTCTTCGGCAGAAACCTCAGATCAGCGTTAGTGCCACTGGAGATCGCGGAACTGGTACCACTGGTCGGGAGCTGCTTTGAGCAGCGGTTCGAAGGCTCCCAAGAGAGACTGGCTCGGCTGGTACTTGAGGTCGATCTGAGGCTGGAAGCGGAAGTCGTGAGCTTGTCGCGTACAGGCGAGAGGAATGAGCCTGGCGTTCGTCGACTGTGCGATTCTGCGAATCTCGTTGGGGACATCCACCTGAAGCTCGAAGAGCGGCTCGGTCGTGGTGTGTTCGTTGGCTCGCGGCGGGCGGTCGAAGAGGATCGCGGCGGTTCCGTTCTCCTGCAGATGTCGGACGATGCGTCTCAGACCGCTGCGACCTGAGACCGGTATCATTCCGAGTCTGGCACGCTGATCCTGGATGGCTCGGTTGAGAGCGGGCTGGCCCAGGTCGTCTACGAGGACCATGGCGGGGCCGATTCGGTGGCTGAAGGCGCCTCCAAGGATGTCCCAGTTGCCGAAGTGGATGACGGCGAAGAGGATTGGGCGTCGCTGGTACCAGTCGTCGAGCTGGCGCCATTGGTCGGCGTAGGCAGAGTCATCTCCGCTGACTGCCTCGTAGTAGTCAGCGGGCGTGAGCTCGTCAAGGCGGACGGCGTCAACCATGTACTCGCCGTAGCGCTGGAACTGGGCTCTGGCGAGAGAGGCGGCGTCGCCGTTCCATTCCACGTGCGGGAGTAAGAGTTCGGCGTTGTGCTGGGCGGCGTTGCGGCCTCGTGGCCAGGCGCGGTACACGGTGGTCATGAGTTGACGCGCCACGACGTAGGCGGCGGGTCGCGGGAGCGTTCGGGCGACGCGTCCGAGGGTTTGGTAGCCGAGGGCGAGAGGGTGGATCACGAGACTCGGTGTGGCTCAGGGGCCCCCTCAGTCGCTTCGCGACAGCTCCCCCAGAGGGGGAGCTTTTGGGAGGAGCTACTCGCCTCGGGCGTAGGCCTCAACTTGGTCGCGAGCGACGTCATCGGTCCATTGCTCGGGCGGAGACTTCATGAAGTAGGCGGAGGCCGCGAGCAGCGGGCCGGAGAGTCCGCGATCGAGTCCCAGCTTGGCGCAGCGCACCGCGTCGATCACGACACCGGCTGAATTGGGCGAGTCCCAGACCTCCAGCTTGAGTTCGAGATTGAGCGGCACATCGCCGAAGGTGGTGCCTTCAATGCGGATATGGCACCATTTGCGGTCCTCGAGCCAGGGCACGTGGTCGGAAGGGCCAACATGGACATCGCCCGAAGGCATCTCGTATTCGATCTGCGAAGTGACGGCGTTGGTCTTGCTGATTTTCTTGGACTCGAGCCGTTCGCGTTCGAGCATGTTGTAGAAGTCGGTGTTGCCGCCGAAGTTGAGCTGGTAGGTGCGGTCGATCTGCACGCCGCGGTCGCGAAACAGGCGAGACAACACGCGGTGAACGATGGTCGCGCCAACCTGTGACTTGATGTCGTCGCCGACGATCGGCGCGCCGGCGCGCCGGAAACGGTTGGCCCAGTACTCCTCGCGGGCGATAAAGACCGGGATGCAGTTGACGAAGCCGCAACCGGCCTCGAGCACCTGCTCGACGTACCACTTGGTTGCCTCCTCGGAGCCGACGGGCAGGTAGTTGATCACGACATCTACGTCGCGATCCTTGAGAATCTGCGCCACGTCGACCGTGGAGCCGGGCGCTTTGTCAATCACCTGCGAGAGGTATTTGCCGAGTCCGTCGTGGGTCATGCCGCGCTCGACGGGTACCCCGAGATGGGGCACGTCGGTGAACTTCACCGTGTTGTTGGGATCGGTGAAGATCGCCTCGGAGAGGTCAAGTCCAACCTTGCGGGAGTCGATGTCGAAGGCGGCGACGAAGTTCAGATCGGAGATCGAGTAGCCGCCGAGCACGGCGTGCATGATGCCGGGGATTTCGTCGCCATCCTGGGCGTGCTGGTAGTGGGTGACGCCCTGCACCAGCGACGAGGCGCAGTTGCCGACGCCGATAATGGCGACGTTGATCTTGCCTTGAGGCGCGTCTTCGGAGATCGGTTCTGGCATGTGGTATTCCTTCCGCGGTGGCTGCGGTCTGGTCGGATGCCGAGCGTCATCGGAAGCTCACGAGCCGGCGCCGCATAGGCCAGCGGTAAGTACTGCAGTGTATCAGAGGGCGTGAAAACGGAGCCTCGCTCAGCCGTGCGCTCGGCGCCGAACGAGGCGACCGCCGCGAGGCTCTGCCTGCGGCGGAGTAGGCTTGGGCTATGCCTGATCCGCGCGAGCTGGTTGCTGCGATGTACCTGGAATTTGCGGAGGAATTGGCCGACCTTGCGGCCGCGGCGATCCGACCGTGGTTTCGGAATCGTGCGACGGTGGAAACGAAAGGCGACGGATCGCCGGTCACGGTAGCGGACCGATCGGCTGAAGCCGAGATGCGCCAACGAATCGCGGACCGCTTTCCTCAACACGGCATCATTGGTGAAGAATTCGGTACCGAGCGAGACGATGCCGAGTGGGTCTGGGTGCTGGATCCATTGGACGGCACCGGCGCGTTTGTGTCTGGCATTCCAACATTTGGCACCGTGATCGGACTGGCTCGCGAGGGCGAACCCGTGTTGGGGGTACTTGACAGCACGATATTGAGCGAGCGTTGGACAGGACTCAGTTTTCCTGATCTTCCACGCAAAGCTGCACACAATAAACAGGTTATCCACAGTACATCCACGACGGATTTGAGCGCTTCCACATGTCTCGCAACGACGCCGGAGATGTTCCAGGCTGAGGATCTGCGCGCCTGGCAGCGCCTGTCGGCCCGCTGCGAGCGGGTCAGATATGGGATCGACTGCTATGCCTACGGGCTGCTGGCGTTGGGCACGGTGGACATCGTCTGCGAGGCATCGCTGAAGCCGTGGGACTACTTCGGCCTGGCGCCAATTGTGCGAGGCGCGGGCGGTCAGATGACAGACTGGAACGGTTCGGCGCTGACACTGGCGTCAGGCGATCAGATATTGGCGACGGCGACGCCGCAATTGCATCGCGCCGCGCTGTCGGAATTGGCGGCATCTGGTGGAAACATCAGTTGAGGACGCGGAATTTGCCCGTAGCTCCAGCACTGACGTTACGAGTTCGTGGACCTGTTGTCCATCTCACATTTCAGGCACAGAATCGGCTGTGGATCAACCGTGCGCGCGCGGTTAACGAGGTGCCGCGGCGCCATCTCCGAATCTATGCAGAACAGGCAAGCCGGTACGCGCCTGCTCGACGACTTCGTAGCCCAGCGGCACCTGATCGATGGCGCCTGGTCGCTCGGACTTGGCGAAGAAATAGACGCGCTGTGGTTGCTGATGTCGGAGCTCGATCTCGCGCGCATGCAAGAAATAGGTCTCGCGTCGAGCATTGGTGGTGGAAAAGGCCATGATCGGCAACCTCCGCAAAACTGATCAGGCGTCTAATCAGTTGTATAGAACATTGAAGCGTACTGGCGACGATCTGTCAAGTCACGGTCAAAGTCTCGTTACGTCAACTGTTTACCGTTCGCGAGTGAGCACCGAGAGCGCATTTCTGCTCGTCGTCCTGCTGGGGTTCGCACTGGCGATCACGAGCTCCGCCTGCGCCGACACGCGTACCGCGAACGACCTCGGACCGTCGTCTGACGATCCGTGGGCGATCGCGGAAGCATCGGCGGATGCGCGGTGGCTGCCGGTCCTGGCGACGCAGGACCTCGCGGTCGGTGTAAAGCGAATCGCCTTCAGCCTGGACGGTCTCGGCGCGAACGAGCCGCCGCCAACGGTTCGGGTGTCGCTGTTTGACCTGGAGCGCGATCGGGAATCGCCGAGTTCGGTGCAGTACGCCAGGTTTCTGGCATACGACCCAGACGTAACCATCTCAGCGCACGGACACGTGGGCGCCAGCATCTCCGATCGATCGCTGCCAATCGGACGCGGCGTCTATGTCGTGCCGGTGCGGCTCGACGCCGCTGGCGTGTGGGGCATACTGCTCGATCTGTCGGCTGACGACGTTGAAGAGTCGGTGCGATTGCGATTCTCGGTGCGCGAGCGAGCAGCGGCGCCCTCGGTAGGAGAGCAGGCTCCGAAAACCGAATCGCGCACGCGAGCCGATGTGTCTGCGCTGTCAGAGATCACGTCCGACCCGGAGCCAGAGCCGGGCCTGTACGCGGTATCCATTGCCGAGGCGTTAGCGATGGAGCGTCCATTGATCGTGACGTTCGCTACGCCGGCGTTCTGCCACTCGCGAACCTGCTCGCCGGTGCTGGAGTCGGTCAAAGCCGTATGGCGCGAGTGGTCGGCGCAGGTCACGGCCATTCATGTGGAAGTCTTCGAGAATCCGCAGGAACCGTCGCGGTTGGCGGAGTCGGAGGCGTTTGCCGCGTGGCGTTTGCCGTCGGAGCCGTGGGTATTCGTGATCGATGCGTCTGGCGTCATCCGTTACGCGTTCGAAGGCGCGGTAACGGAGTTGGAGCTGCGGTCAGCGCTGGAGTGGATCGTGCAGGAAGCGGGATCGTAGCGAGCGAGAAGCCTGAAGCTTAGGCGCCGTTGACAGGGCCATCGCTGAGGGGGCCATCGCTGAGGATCGCCTCGATGCGTTGGACGAGCTGAGTGACCTCGTTGAGATGGAACTGCACGTCTATGGGACGCAGGTAGTCCTCGTAGAAATTGGCGTGCAGATCACTTGCTATCGCGAATCGCGCCCGAATCTGGTTGTCACCAACCTCGTCAGCGAGGCGCTGCGCCACTTCGTAGAGATGTCGGTGTTGACCGTGCGGCCAGCCGCGCGCGGCGTACAGCGTCGCTTGCTCGTTCATGCCGCGGTTCCGTTGCGGAGGATGGCCTCCACGCGTTCGACCATCGTCGTCACTCTGGCCAGGCGCAGCGCCACTTCCTCTTTCGGAAAATGGTCCTCGTATAAATTGGTGTGGAGTTCGGCGGCCAACGCAAAGGGAACCCGAAGATCGTCCTGGTTGAGCTGCGTGGAAAACTGTTCGCTGAGCTGATGAACGATTCGGTAGAGGTGGCGATGCTGCTCGTGCGGCCAGTCTCGTTCGGCCCCGACCGCCTTGATGATCTGAGCGGCTGCGCCCCAGCCTTTCTCGGATGCCTGCGGCAGATCATTGCGGGCGAGTTCTTCGCTCGCTTGCGCGAGAAACTTGCGACCGCGCGCGGCGTACAGCGTCGCTTGCTCGTTCATGCCGCGGTTCCGTTGCGGAGGATGGCCTCGACTCGTTCGACGAGGCCGGTTACTTCGCTGAGGTGGTACTCGACCACCTCGGTGCTCATGATCTCTTCATAGAAGTTCGTATGCAGCTCGCCGGCGAGGCCAAACAGCTTACGCAGCTCATCGCTGCCTTCTTCCGCCGCGAGATTTCGCACGATCTCATAGAGTTGTCGATGCTGGCCATGCGGCCAGCCGCGCTGCTCGGCTGCAGCTTTGACCAGCTGAGCAGCTGCGCCCCAGCCTTTCTCGGACGCTTGCGGCAGATCATTGCGGGCGAGTTCCTCGCTCGCTTGCGCGAGGAACTTGCGACCGCGCGCGGCGTACTGCGTCGCTTGCTCGTTCATGCTCACGCTCCTTCTCAGAACAGATTATCACCTATGCAGCAATAGAGGGCTCATTGGCGCTCTCCTGTCGAGGCGGACGGCTAAGCTGACGGAAGAGAGAGCGAGTCGATTATGGCGTTGTCAGGCGCAGAGCGGGCACAGATTCGGCAACAGTTCGCCGCCATCGATGGTCCGCTCAAACTGGAATATTTCCATCAGAGTCCGCGACGGGTGATGGTCCCTGGCCGCGCCGAGAAACCATCTTGCGAATTGGCCAAGGAGCTGTATGAGGAGTTGGCGCAGCTCTCTGATCGGATCGCATTGACGGTCTATGAACGCGAGGAGTCGGAACGGCAGGTTCAACGCCGCGACGTGATTGACGTGCCGTGTCTGCTGATTCGGGGCGAGTTGAATCGGCCACTGCGCTTCTACGGCGCGCCGACCGGGCATCTCCTGGTGGCGCTCGTCCGAGCGATGGTGCTGGCAGCCACGCTGCAAGCGAAGCCGTCCGTCAAGATGAAGCGCGCGCTGTCCAAGCTGCGCCGCCCGACTCGATTGCGACTTCTGGGATCGGCGCTTGATCCGAATACCGGGCAGGCCGCGTTGGCCGCCTGCGCCTGCGCGTTGCTGTCGCCGAAGTTGCAAGCGGACATCTTCGTCATTGAGGAGTTTGCGGAGATCGGCGCGCGATCTGGCGTGTCAGCGCTGCCGGCGCTGTTTGTCGACGATCGGCTCGCGGCGACCGGCCTGGTCGAGCCGATGGCGCTGGTTGAGTACATCGGACTATGGCAATCCAATCCGGAACGCGCCGTACTCAATCCGCCGCTGGCGCAACCGGGCACGGCAACGGCGTGGCGTCCGCCGCAAACAGCGACGCATCAGCACGGACCGCGTCCGATTGACCCAATCGCCGCGGCGGCAGGTCGCGCGCGCGAGGCCGCTGCAACACCGGACGGGATGCATCGCACCGAAGGCGGTCTGATTGTGCCGAATCGGTAGTACGCTGACACTAACTGCCTGCGAGCAGGGGCGAAAGAGTGCATTCGTGACAGACGTAGATGGCTTGCGCGAGACGTTGGAAGCACTGTCGGTGCGACTGAATGACGTTCTGGAGCGTCTTTGACCTGCCTTCCCTGGAGGCGGAGGCCTTGCGCCTTGAGCAGGCGTCGACCGCGGCGCAATTCTGGGATGACGCCGAACAGGCCCGCGCGCAGATGAAACGGCTGGCGTCGCGACAACGCACCATCGAGGTCTGGCGCGGACTGGAGACGCGGCTGCAAGATGCGATCGAACTGCTCGAACTGGCGGAGGATGAGGAGCTCGCCGCCGATCTCGAGGCGGAGGGGCTGGCAATCGAAACCGAGCTGGAACAACGCTCGTTCCAGTTGGCGTTCTCCGGTCCCTACGACGAGCGTTCAGCGGTGATCGCGATCTACGCCGGCGCCGGCGGAATCGACTCGCAGGATTGGACTGAGATGCTCTTGCGGATGTATCAGCGTTGGGCCGAGCGTTCAGGCTTTGAGGTTGATCTGCTCGACCTCGTTGAGGGCGAAGAGGCCGGGCTCAAATCGGCCACGCTGGAGGTGCGCGGCGGGACCGATGGCGGCGGCGCCTACGGCTGGTTGCGCGCGGAGCACGGCGTACATCGACTGGTGCGCATTTCCCCGTTCGATCAGAATCATGCCCGACACACGTCGTTCGCGCGAGTCGAGATCATGCCTGAGACTGAGGGTTCCACAGAAATCTCGATCGCGGATGACGACCTCAAGGTGGATGTCTACCGCGCTTCTGGCAACGGCGGCCAGAATGTCCAGAAGAACTCAACCGCAGTGCGGATCACGCATTTGCCGACCGGCTTTGTCGTGAGCTGTCAGAATGAGCGCTCACTGCGGCGGAACCGCGATTCGGCCATGCGCGTGCTCGAGGCGAGGTTGCTATTGCTAGAGGAGCAAAAGCATGAGGCGGAGAGACTCGCCATCCGCGGCGATCATATTGAGGCCGGATGGGGCAACCAGATTCGCTCCTACGTCCTGCAGCCTTACCGGATGGTGAAGGACCTACGCACGCAACATGAAACCTCGGACACCGACCGAGTGCTTGACGGCGAGATTGATGAGTTCCTGCGAGCGTCGTTGCAGCACCAGATTGGCGAGGCGGCGCCATGACCGCGATTTCGCGATCACGGCTAGCCGCGCTGGTCCTGGTGATTTGGGCGATCGGGGCGATCGGTTGGCTGGCGCTCGGCATCGCGCCAACGTCGGCGCAGACATCGGCGCAGACGGTGACGGTGCAAGGCACCAGCCTGTCGAACAACTGGCCTGACAGCGTCACGGTGACGGCGCTGGTCAACAACGGCGACGAGCTGGAATCGGCCACGTTCCTCTACACGATCTTGCCCGAGGGCGCGCTGACTCGCGAAGCGGCGGAGATCCAACGCGGGGATGTCACGCGGCTGCACGCAGAGTTTGAAACTCGCAACGCGCGGCTCTGGATTCCGGCTGGCGCCGACTTCGAGTGGCGTTGGGAGCTGATCGATCAGTCCGGCGAACGCACTGAGACCGAACCGCAAGTCTGGCGCTATGAGGATCCGCGATTTGAATGGCAGTCGCTGAAGCAGGGTGACCTCGAAATCGCCTGGTACCACAACGAAGCGGTCGCGCGCACGATGTTGGAGGAAGGCCTCATCGCCCTGGCCGAGATCTCGCCGTTTCTCGGTCTGGATGAGCTGATTCCAATCAAGGTGTATGTCTGGGCGAACAACGACGACGCGCGCGAAGTGGAACGGCTCCAGTCGGAGACCTTTGAGGAGTCGGTGCTGACCGGCGGGACGCGAGTGTTGGCGGACCTGGTACACGTTTATCAGCCGACTCGCTGGGTCGTGCGGCACGAGTTGACGCACGTATTGACGAAGCTCGCCGGCGAGGGTCCCTACGGCGACCTGCCGGCCTGGCTCGATGAAGGCATGGCGACAATCGCCGAGGGCGACTGGCTCGAGAGACGCGGTCCAGCCCTGCAATTCGCGATCAACAGCGATCAGGTACTCTCCTTGCGCAGCATGGAGTCGCCCTCAAATCGACCCGGATTCATCGATATCTTCTACGGGCAATCGGCGGCGGTGGTGCAGTACCTGATCGTCGAGTACGGCTCAGAGGCGATGTCGGAACTGTTCCAGCGGTTCAAGGCCGGCGCTCCCGTTGATGATGCGCTGACCGCTGTTTACGGATTGACCCGAGACGAGTTGGACAACGAATGGCGCGTTTCGGTCGGGCTCGACCCGCGTGAAGCAACCGCGGATCGGTCAACCGCGATCGAGGATGATGTCATTGGCGGGCCTGAGGTGGCGGACGAGCAATCCTCACAGCAGGCGTCGCAACAAGGTGCGCAACAGCAATCACAACCGCAGCAGTCAGATCAGCAAGCAGCTGGCGAGTCGGAGGGGCGAGACGAACAGGCGCAGCAGCAATCGGCGGCGCAGGAATCGGTCGAGCAAGAGGCCGCTGAAGTGTCGGGCCGTTCCGAAGCGGAGATTGAGGCGCGAACGGCGGAAATCCAGCGCCGACAGGAGCAGCGTCGCCCGGCGCCGCTCTTCGAGCTGGCGGAACCGTTCCCGTGGGAGTGGCCGCTCATGGGGATCGCGGCAGGCTTGCTGCTGTTCAGCGCGGTCCTGTTGGTCAGGACGCTCTCGCCAAGTCGGTAGCACGCCGCCACGACGGCGTCAGCGATGTTGGGCGATTCGAGCGGCTCGGGTGACGTTGTTGAGCAGCATGGCGACCGTCATCGGTCCGACGCCGCCAGGCACGGGCGTGATGGCGGACGCCACCTCGCGGATCGCATCGAAATCGACATCTCCCGTGAGCCGATAGCCACGCTGTCGGGTGGGATCGTCCACGCGATTGACGCCGACATCGATCACGACAGCGCCTGGCCGGACCATGTTGGCGCTGATCGTGTTGGCGCGTCCCGTGGCCGCGACGAGAATGTCGGCTTCGCGGGTGATGGACGGCAGATTCACGGTGTTGGTATGGCAGACCGTCACGGTCGCATTGGCGCCCTGCCGCTTCTGCGCAAGCATGGCGGCAAGCGGCATCCCGACCAGGCGGCTGCGTCCGACAATCACGACATGCTTGCCCCCCGGGTCGGCGCCGCTGCGCACGAGCAACTGTTGCACGCCGTGCGGAGTCGCAGGCAGGTATCGCTCACGACCTTGCAGGATGCGGCCCTGATTCGCCGGGTGAAGTCCATCGACGTCCTTGAGCGAGTCGATGCGATCAAGCAGGGCATCAGAATCGACGCCGTCTGGCACGGGTAGTTGCAGGATGATGCCATGCACATCAGGGTCAGCGTTGAGCAGGTCGATGCGGTCGCGGATACGTCGTTCGGTCTGGCCTGGGTCTTGGCCTGGATCGATGTCCGCTTCAATGCGATGAATCACCACTTTGATGCCGGTCTGCTGTCCAGCGCGCACCTTGCCTCGCACATAGCTGGCGGAAGCCGCGTCGTCGCCAACCAGCAATACCGCCAGGTGCGGCAGGAGTCCGCCGACAATCATGTCGTCGACCTGACGGGTCAGCGCCTCACGGATGCCAGCGGCGATCGCCGCGCCGTCAATGATGGTGGCTGTCATGGAGGCAGCATACCGCCTGGGTCGACTTGCGGACTCCGCCAGGTTGACACTTACGCATCAGTGGCAGCGATTGGCGTTGGACTTGTACTGTTGATGCTATAGGCACACGTGTGATTCCGAGCGGAGCGTACGATGCCACTATCGTCAAGTGTCGTCAATGTGTCGCCAATACTTACAAATACAGGCGGGTCCTGCGTAACGGCAATGGCGCAGGTTCGATTCGAGGGCGCAAAGGCGGCCAAGTGCGGATAGACTGGCTGGTATGTTCGCTGACTTGACCTGTGGAGTCGATTTGTTGGAGATGGAGCGGTTCCGTGGCGTCCTGGAGCGACACCCGCAGCGCTTGCCTAAGCGGATCTTGACCGATCGCGAGCGAGCGTACTGTGGCGATCGGGTTGCCGAGATGGCCGTGCGATTCGCCGGCAAAGAGGCAGTGATGAAGTGTCTGGGCACCGGCGTGCGAGGAGTCAAGTGGCGTGAAATCGAAATTCTGGCCAATGCGCGCGGCAAGCCGGTCGTGATTCTGCACGGCGGCGCCCGTTTGCGGGCGCGAGCACTCGGTCTGGAGCGCATCGAGATTAGCCTGACGCATGAGAAGCAGTTGGTCTGCGCGTTCGCAGTCGGACAACCGCGTCGCGACTGACACCCACCCATCGGAGGTAAGCGATGAAGCTATTGACATCGGCGGAGATGCGCGAGTTGGAGTCGCGCGCGGAAGCGGCCGGCGTCTCGACCGAGACGTTGATGGAAAACGCTGGGCTTGCCGTCGCGCAAGAGATCTGGATGCAGCTCGGATCGCTCGAGGATCGCCGCATCGCGGTGCTGGTCGGCGCGGGCAACAACGGCGGCGACGGCCTGGTCGCCGCCCGACACCTGCACGAATGGGGCGCGCAAGTCCGCGTCTACGCCTTGCGCGAACGGACTGATGTCCAGTGGACGAAGACGGAGGAGCTTGGCGTGCCGTGCGGCGCGGTGTCGGGTGACGAGCAGTTCGAGGCGCTTGACGCGCTGCTCTCAGGCGCGGAGGCGATCATCGATGCGCTGCTCGGCACGGGCGTATCGCGACCGATCAGCGGCGACCTGGCGGAGATCATGCAGCGTCTGGCGGCGGTGCGGTCTCGCACGGTCAAGCCAAAGTTGGTCGCGGTGGACTTGCCCAGCGGCGTGGACGCCGACAGCGGACGCGTCGACCCGCTCACGGTCAAGGCCGACGAAACGGTCACGTTCCATGCGCCCAAAGTCGGGCTCTATCTCCAACCAGGCGCGGCCTACGCCGGATCGGTGCAGCAGGTCGAGATCGGCATTCCCGCAGGATTGGACCATGATCTGCAGACGGAGATCCTGGAGCGACGTGCAGCGAAACAGCTGCTGCCAGCGCGAGCGTCGGACGCTCACAAGGGCAGTTTCGGTCGAGTGTTGGTGATCGCTGGATCCGTGCGCTACCCCGGAGCAGCCATCTTGGCGGCGCGCGGCGCCTATCGCGCGGGCGCAGGCCTGGTCACGATCGCCACGCCAGCTTCGATCGCCTCACATCTGGTGAGCGCCGTGCCTGAGGCGACTCTGTTGCCACTGCCGGAGCATGATCCTGGCGTGATCGCTGGGCTTGCGGCTTGGGACACGGTACGCGATGAGCTGGCGTCAGTTGATGCCGTGGTCCTGGGTTGTGGATTCGGTCAACACGACCATAGTGGAGTCTTCGTGCGCCGCTTCCTCGTCTCCGAGGAGGTAGCAGCGGTCAACGGCATCGTGCTGGACGCGGACGGTCTCAACCTGGTCGCCAGCGACACCACGCTCTTGTCGCAAGCGGTGGCGCCACTGATCGTGACGCCGCATCCAGGCGAGATGGGTCGCCTGTGCGGCCTCTCCACAGACGAGGTGCAAGGCCAACGGTTGACTCTGGCCCGCGAGCGGGCGTCGGAGTGGAACTGTCAGGTCGTGCTTAAGGGAGCGAACACAATCGTGGCGACGCCAGATCATCAGGCGCGAGTATCAGAGGTGGCGCAACCGGCGCTCGCGACGGCGGGAACAGGCGACGTGCTGAGCGGGGCCATCGGTGCTCTGTTGGCGCAAGGACTATCGCCTGCCGAGGCGGCGGCATTGGGCGTCTACCTGCACGGTGACGCAGGCAATCGGGCAGCGCGTACACGCGGGACAATCGGCGTCATGGCTGGCGATGTCGCCGAACAACTCGCGATGGCGTCACGCTCACTCTCGGGCGAGGAACCGGTGGAAGCGCCGTCGTTGGGCGGATTCGGTCAGCTTGGCGGCATGGGCGGAGGTATGAGTGGTGGCATGGCTGCTGGCATGGGCGCAGGAGAGCTTGGCGGCCTCGGACAGATGGGCGGTGGATTAGAGGGCTTGCTCGGCGGCGCTCAGTAAGCCCACTCACGGATCGATAGCCTGTTCTCAGGAGAAGGAATCATGGTGCAAGCACTTGCGGCGACGGAGCCAATGGTTGAGGCGATTGCTGAGCCCGCGATCACGCAGGGCTGGCTGCGGTTGAAACTGCCCGAAGGTTGGGAAACTTCGGATGAGGCGTGGGATCAGTTGGGACAAGAGAATCCGGAGTGGGAATTCGAACTGTCCGCGGACGGGGAGTTGATCATTTTGGCTGGTGAGTCACCTGAGAGCAGCGAGCGAGGGACGGTGGTCATCACCGACATCGGGATTTGGAAGCGATCAACCGGGCTCGGTCGTGTCTACGGGCCGGCGCTGAGAACCCGCCTGTCGGACGGCTCTATCCTGATTCCCGACGCGGCCTGGATGAGCGAACAGCGTTGGAGCACCCGCAACCGCGAGCGACCGGGCAGCCTTGATGTCTGCCCTGAACTGATCGTAGAGATCGCCTCGCCAAGCGACGAGATCATGGACCTGCAGCTCAAGATGGAGCTCTGGATTGAGAACGGCGCACTGCTCGGTTGGCTAATCGATCCATTCGCGCGCCGAGTGTGGATCTATCGTCCGCAGCGTGAGCCTGAGTCCCTGCGCGAACCAGCCGCGCTGTTGGGAGAGGATGTCTGCGTCGGGCTGAGCGTTAGTCTGGTGGAGACGTGGTCAGCCGCGGAAGGAGACCGTAATGTCGCGAGTGAGCTTTAGCTGCACCATGCAGGAAGGCCAGATCGGAGAGGACGTCCGGGCGCAGTTGGCAGCCGGACTGCAGCGCATTGCCGCAGATCTCATCGGCGACGCCGAGTCTGAGGCGCCGGTGACGTTCTCGGATATTCCAAGCGGTTTCGGATTCCGAGGCGGCGAACCGACCACGACCTCATTGGTGCGCGGCAGCATCGTCGGCGGCGTCACGCAGGACGTGCGCGAAGACCTGATGCGTCAGATCTGCGATATGTGGATGGCAATCAGCGGCTGCACGGTCGATGAGCTGGTGGTTTCGGCGCGCGACGTCTAGCTGCGCGTCAATGACTGGCGCCCGGTTGCCAGCATGGAGGTTGCCAGCATGGAGGTTGCTAGCATGGCAAGAGTCAGGCAGACCAGTTGGCCTGACGCATCGGCTGTGAGAGGACAACAAGCATGCCGTTTTACCGTTGTGTGATTCCCGAAGGCTCAGTTAGTTACGAACAGCGGCAGGCCGTGGCCTCGGCGTTCACGGATGTGCATTGCGGATCCACGGGCGCGCCGCGCAGCTTTGTGCATGTCGTCTTCGACGAGACGCCGGACACGCGCTTTGAACAGCCGTACTTCGTTGATGGCGGCAACCGCGCCGGCCGGCCCGAGGCGTTGAAGGCGCAGCTGATCGATGATCTGGTAGGCGCCTTCCGCGAGATCACCGGCGTGCCAGCAGAGTTGGTCGGCGGACGCATCACTGAGGGGCCGGCGAAGTGGACGATGGAGGGCGGCATGGTGCTGCCGGAACCTGGTGAAGAAACCGCCGAGTGGTACGAGCACGACAGCCGGATTCAGGCAGTCGCCGCTGGCGGCTAGTTGGCGCTCGCCGTCGCCTGGCAGGCATCGCCTGGCGGGCTGACTTCTGATCGATACGACTGCCTTCGATTACGGAGGCCGTCGTAGGATCGGCATTGCGGCACCCACGATATCGACGCTCTGGCGCTGTCAATCAGCGACGGGTTGTGGGTTGTGCGCTGGGTCTGTGAGTGTCGCTGGCAAGCTATCCTACAGACGGAACGAGAGGATTCAGCATGAGTTATCAGGATCTGACGCTGGATCAGCGTGACGGCGTCGCCCTCGTCACCCTGCAACGACCAGAGAAGATGAACGCGATGGGTCCGAGGCTCGTACACGAGCTGCTTGATGTCCTGGAGTCGACGCGACACGACGATCGCGTCAAGGCGATGGTGCTGACGGGCGCTGGACGCGGCTTCTGCGCCGGCGCTGATGTATCGGGCGGTGCCGAAGCACGCAAATTGACTGAGGAGTTGGACGGCGCCGACAGTTTCCGCCGGCACCGCGAGGCGCCGATCGGACACTATGGCGTGCTGTTCTCGACTCTTGATGCCTACCCGAAGCCGATCGTGGCCGCGATCAATGGCGCCGCGGCGGGCGCGGGGCTGTCCCTGGCGCTGGCCTGCGACATCCGCCTGGCCTCAACTAATGCGCGATTCATCTCCGCCTTCGTGCACCGCGCGATCACGCCAGATACGGGTAGCACGTTCTATCTGCCGCAGATGATCGGCAAGGGTCGGGCGCTGGAGCTGATGTACACCGGCGACCCGCTGTCCGCCTCCGAGGCGGAGCGCTATGGACTGGTGAATCGAACGCTGGATCCGGAATCGCTGTTGGACGAGGCGATGCTGTTGGCGGAGAAGATCGCGCGCGGACCGTCGCTCGCAATCGAGCTGACCAAGCGTCTGGTGAACAACACGGCCGCCACATTTGACATGCAGGTCGAGCGCGAGGCGTGGGGCCTGAGCATCACATCGAATTCGGCCGACCGTCAAGAGGGAATCGACTCGTTCCTCGAGAAGCGCGCCGCGCAGTTCCAGGGGCGCTAGCGACCACCCTGTCACACAAGCCTGTCGCACGAGCCTGTCCCACAAGCACACTTGCCATCAAAAACACGCGAACACACACATTGTCAGAATCACCACCACAGCTGACCTCCGCGGCGGCTGTGAACAGAGAGGCCAGGAACCATGCGAGCAGCAGTGCTGGAAGCTCCGAACACGCCGTTGTTGATCAAGGATTTGGTTCAGGATGAACCGCAGCATGGCGAGGTGCTGGTGCGGATGGGCGCCGCCGGCATCTGCGCGTCAGATCACCACATCATGGATGGATCGGCGGCATTCCCGCTGCCGTCCGTGTTGGGGCACGAAGGCGCCGGAACAGTCGAGGCGGTCGGGCCAGGCGTCTTGGAGTTGAAGCCTGGCGATCGCTGCATCCTCTCGTTTGTGACGCCGTGCGGTCAGTGTCCGACCTGTCGCAAGGGATCGCCGCAGCTCTGCGACCTGCACCAGGCAACCGGTTCGCGCCTGCTTGACGGCACTGTGCGCTTGCACGATCAGGACGGCTCGGAAGTCTTCCAGATGGGCAAACTGGGCGTCTTCGGCGAGCGCGTGGTAACGGCCCAACAGGCCTGCTTCCCGATTCCGGATCAGGTGCCCATGGACGTGGCGGCGCTGATCGGCTGCTCGGTGACCACTGGCGTGGGCGCCGTGATCAACCAGCCGACAGCCGAAGCGGGCATGACCGTGGCCGTGATCGGCGCCGGCGGCGTCGGGCTCAATGCCATCCAGGGCGCGAAGATGCTGAATGCCTCGCGAATCATCGCGATTGACATCCACAATCACAAGTTGGAATTCGCTCGCAAGTTCGGCGCGACCGACACCGTCAACGCCCGCGATGTCAATGTCGGCGCCGCGGTGCGAGAGCTGACCAATGGCGGAGTCGATTTCGCCTTCGACACCTTCGGTTCTGACGTGACGGCGAATCAGGTCTTTGATTCACTGGGCAAAGGCGGAACCGGCGTGATCGTCGGGATCGCGCCGACCGAGGCGGTCGGATCGTTCGACCTGGTCGATATGGTGCGCAAACAGAAGACGATGGTCGGCTCGTACTACGGCTCAGCCTCGCCGCATCGGACGTTCCAGAAGCTGATCGACATGTACGTCACCGGGCGAATCGAAATCGATCACATCGTGCAGCGTCGTTATCCGCTGGACGAGATCAACGAGGCCTTCCACGCGCTCGAACGCGGCGAGGACGGTCGCGGCGTGATTGTCTACGATTAGCAGCATCGAAGACCTTCCCGACACCCCCAACGATCGTTGCAGTCGAGCCGCGAGATGGCTATCGCGTTTGGGTGTCGTTCAGCGATGGCGTCGTTGGCGAGTTCGACGCCGCTGAGTTGGTCGAGTGGACGGTCGAGCAGGACTACGACGTGCGGACCGGACCGCCGCCGAAGTGGCAAGATCGGGCGTTCTTCAAGAGTGTTCGCGCCGATGCGGATGGCTGGGCGCTGCACTGGGGCCAGGCCGATCGCGCCTCCGAAGAAGTGAACTGCTATTCCACCGTCGCGATGTGTTGGGACTTGATTAGGTCCCAATCGATTTCGTAGCCGAGACCGGGCGCAGTCGGCGCTGCCACCTTGCCGCCGGTCATGTCGATGTCCTCAACCAGGCCGTAGAGGAAACCGCCGGTGCTGGGGAAGTACTCGTAGAACTCACAGTTGGGGACGGCCATGATCACGTGCAGATTGGCGACGTTGTTGAGACTGTTGCCGCCGTGGTGGATTTCGCACTTCATCTGGAAGCCCTCGGCGAGGTGACAGAGTCGGACGAGCGGCGTGATTCCACCGGTCACGGCGACGTCGCCGCGCAGGATATCGGTGGCGTACTGCGTGATCCATTGAGTCATGCCGTAGTACCGACCCGGCGCGTACTCCGTCGACATGATCGGAATGTCGAGCTTCTGGTGAAGCTTGACATAGTTGTAGATGTCTTCCTCGACCAGCGGATCTTCGTACCAGTAGTAGTCAAGTTCCTCGATCGCGCGTCCGACGCGGACGGCGTCCTCGTACTGGTATGACCACATGCTGTCCAGCATCAGGATCATGTCGTCGCCGACCGCTTCGCGCACCGCCTGGCAGATCTCGATGTCAGCCTTGCGCTCGCCGTGAGGATGCAGCTTGTGGGCGATCCAGCCGTCGGCCTGGAACTTGAGCGCCTCTTCGGCGTACTCCTGCGGCGTTTCCCACCAGGCGGTCGAAGAGTAGACCGGCGCCTCATCCTTGCAGGTGCCGAGCAGTCGATGGATCGGCTGGTTGGCGATCTTGCCGTTGATGTCCCAGAGCGCGATATCGATGGCGCCGATTGCGGCGGTGGAGACCTGGCGGTTCTGCTGGTAGCAATCAGCCCAGATACGGCCGATGTCCTGCGGATGCTTGCCGATCACGCGCGGCTTGAGCACGTCAAGCAGCGGTTGGGCATGGTGTTCGGGTCGTGACAGGAAGGCGTTGCCCGTAATGCCGGCGTCGGTCTCGACGCTCAACACCGAGAGCTGCTTGGGTCCACCGAAGCGCATGCCGGAACCGACCTGCCAGGGCGGCGTTTCCCAGTTGAAGACATCCAGTTTCAGATTCGTGATCTTGAGGCTCATGCGATTGCTCCACTGAGGCGCGTTGGGGCGCTACACCTTGTAGCCGCCGTCGACTGATATGACCTGTCCGGTAATCCCGGCTGAACGCGGCGACGCAAGGAGCGCCGCCATCGGGCCGAGCTCGTCCGGCTCGAGTACACGGTCTTGCAGATTCTCGGACGCGCGCCAGGCGTGCGCCGCCTCGGCCGAGATACCGGCCGCGCGGCCCATCGCTTCCCAATCCACGAGCGCCGTGTTCGTCCAACCGGGACAGAGGCAGTTGACCGTGATTCCGTGCGCAGCCGTGTCGTGCGCGAGCGCGCGGGTAAATCCGATCAGCCCGTGCTTCGCTGTCGAATACGCCAGCGCACCGCCTGAGCGCTTCGCATAGCCCGATCCGATGCTGATGATCCGTCCGAAACCCGATTCGCGCATGTGCGGCAGCGCCTCGCGCGTCGTCCAATAGGCCGAAGTGATGTTCAGCGCCAGATTCGCCTCGAAGACATCGTCGTCGTGGGTAAAGGGGTCTTGCGATCCGCGCAATGGCGCGCCGCCGCCCACGTTGTTGATCAGGATGTCGCAGGAACCGAACACGGCGATGGCGCGGCGCACGGGATCTTTCGACTGCTCGCGGTCGAGCGCATCGGCGATCACGGCGAGTCCGCGCGTACCGATCGCCTCAATCTCAGCAACGACGCCGTCAAGCTGCGCCTGCGTGCGCGAAGACACGACCACATCCGCGCCCTCGCGCGCCAACTCCAGCGCGATGGCGCGTCCGATCCCGCGGCCGCCGCCCGTCACGACGGCGACGCGCCCGGCCAGGTCTGCATCGGTCATCGGATGCTCCATTCGTTGCGGCAAGGGTTCACTGAGGCATTGGTTCACTAAAGCAAGGGTTCATTGCGGCAAGCATAGACGCGAGCCGGCTAGCTCGATTGGCGGAAGAGGATGTCGGAGTGGCCATCGCGGATCACCTTGACCGCGACCGCGATACGATTCTCGGCATCCAGCGCCTGCCAATAGGCGTCCGCGACCTGGTTAGCATCGCCTGCCAGCGGCAGCCAGAGCGGATCGCCGGCGAAGGGCGGCAGCGGATGACCATCGTGTCGGTAGGTGGTGAGTCCGTAACCGAGACCGGGCGGCGGCGGCGGGAGCCGCCATACGGCGCGGTCGGACTGTGACGGATCAGCCGCGTTGGCGCGGAGGATCGCGAGCGCGATCTGCGCATCATCGCGCAGATCGAGCATCGCCGCGATTCGCGGCGTGAAATGCGGCGCATCGTCCTCGCGCTCGCGCTGAGCGATGGCGTCCTCGAAACGGTCGCCGCGCTGAACCGCATTCCGCAAGGTGTCGGTATGGTCTCCATTGGAGACGAGGTAAATCTGCCCGAACTCGAGCATGGCCCGATAGATGATATTGGTCGGATCGACGACCAGTGACGGGTCGCGCGCCTCAGTGCGGAGTTCGCCTTGATCGCTGCTGACGAGGCGACGGTTGCGACTCTGCTCGCTGCGCCCCATCAGCCAGTAGATCTGCGCCCAATCGCCGTCTGCAAGCCGTCCGAGCACAATGCCGCGTCCGGGATAGCGGTTGGCTGCCAAGTGGCGGCCGAAGTGTTGCTCGGCGCGGACGCGCAGTTCATCAAGTGGCTCAGTCATGGCTTCAGCCTATCGGAGCGGGCGTCGGGGATAGACTCTGATCATGGCTGACACGTCGGAACTGCTGGGCAGCGTCCTGATTGCCAACCGAGGCGAGATCGCGCTACGCGTGATTCGGACCTGCCAGCGGCTCGGCATTCGCAGCGTCGCGGTCTACTCGGACGCGGATCGCACGTCGCCATTCGCGCAGGCGGCAGACGATGCCTTGCGGATCGGTCCGGCGCCCGCCGCTGAGAGCTACCTGAACATCGAAGCGATCATTGAGCAAGCGAAGCGCGCGAGGGTTGAGGCTGTGCATCCGGGCTATGGATTTCTGTCCGAGCGCGCCGACTTCGCGCACGCGGTGATCGAGGCCGGCTTGCGCTGGATCGGTCCACCGCCGGAGGCGATTGAGGCGCTCGGCGACAAGGTGTCGGCGCGGCGGCTGGCGCGTGAGTCTGGCGTGCCTGTCGCTGATGGAATCGAGGACGACCTTGATGACGCCGCGCTCGCGGCGCAGATTGAGCGCATCGGCTTGCCGGTCATGGTCAAGGCGGCGGCAGGCGGCGGCGGTCGAGGCATGCGGCTGATCGGCAGCATGGCCGACGCCCCCGACGGCCTTGAAGCGGCTGTGTCGAGCGCACGGCGCGAGGCGGCGGCGGCATTCGGCGAGGGTCGCCTGCTCGTGGAACGCGCCTTGCCAAACGGTCGACACGTCGAAGTGCAGGTGATGTTCGACCAGTTCGGCCACGGAATACAGCTCGGCGAACGCGATTGCAGCGTGCAGCGTCGTCGACAGAAGGTGATCGAGGAGTCGCCGTCGCCAGCAGTTGACGACGCGCTGCGAGCTCGACTCGGCGAGGCGGCGTTGCAGGTGTGTCAGGCGGCGGGATACGTCGGCGCAGGAACGGTCGAGTTCCTGCTCCTGCCCGACGGTTCCTACGTCTTCCTCGAGGTCAACACGCGGCTGCAGGTGGAACATCCCGTTACGGAGATGGTGACCGGGTTGGACCTGGTGGAGTTGCAGCTGCGGGTTGCATCGGGCGAGCCGCTGGGGCTAACGCAAGAAGATGTGCAGCTCGATGGTCATGCGATCGAGTTGCGCATCTACGCGGAGGATCCGTCGCGCGGTTATCTGCCTTCGACCGGACGACTGGAGCGATTCCAGCCGTTCGACGAGCGAGCCCGCCACGACGTCGGCACGGCAGCCGGCGAGCTGGTGACCGCGCATTATGACGCGATGCTGGCCAAGACCATCGTGCATGCGGCGACTCGGGAACGCGCGGTCAGTGCTGCCTCGGCGGCTCTGGACAGCTGGGCGGTTGAAGGCGTGACTACGAATCTGGCTCAGCTCAGCGACATTCTGCACTCGGAGGACTTTGCGGCGTCGAGGATCGACATTGGCTGGCTCGATCGCAACGAAGTTCCGCAGCGCCCGCCTCCGAGCGACGAGCTGATGGCCGCGCTGGCGATCGCCGCGAATGCAGAGATGGAGGCAGGCGCCTGGCGATCGTCAGGCGAGCTCTCGCGCACGTATGTCGTGTGCGGACGTCGGCATTCGGTTCAGCTGAAGCGTCAACATGACGGAGTGACAGTCACGGTGGATGGCCGTCCCTGGCAGGGCACGGTCGCGGCGCGAGACCGTTGGCGGGCAGACGTGGCTAGCTGGGGCGTCGTGGTCCGGTGGGACGATCAAGCTTGGGCGCTGACGCGCGCGAAGCGGCATCGACAGGGACGTGGGCGCGCCCGTGCGGCGAGCGGTAACGCAGTCCGCGCACCGATGCCCGGCACGATGATCGAAGTGCTGGTCGCGGTCGGCGACGAGGTGGAGGCAGGTCAGACGCTGGCGGTGCTGGAGGCGATGAAGATGGAGCATCTGCTCACTGCGCCCAACGCAGGCGTGGTCACCGCCGTACATGTCGCCGGCGGCGACGCGGTCGAAGAGGACGCGCTGTTGCTGGAACTCGGAGCGGTCGGATGAGGCTCGACACGCGCGAGGCAGAGGCGCTGCGTCAGCGCCGAGCGGAGGTGGCGGCTGCCTGGTCGGCGAGCGGCGACGATACGCCAGTGGTGGTTCCCGCCGGACTGCCGATCCCGATTGAAGGCACAGATCAATTCCACGACTATCACGCGCACCCTGAGTTTCAGTACCTCAGCGGCGTTGCGCAGGGCGGCGCAGCTTTGGCATACGACCCAGCGGAAGGTTGGACCCTGTTTGCGCCGTCATTGTCAGTTGAAGACCTGGTCTGGATGTCTGCGACGCCGTCGCCCGGCGAACTGGCTGATCGGACGGGGATTGCGCGGACGCTGGACCGCTCAGAGCTGCCGCGCTGGTTGGAACAGCGCCGCGGTTCGCCGTTGGCGTTGCTGGGATCGCGCGACATCGAAGCTCGCGCGGCGGAGTACGGACTTGACACATGGCGCGCGCTGGAAGCCACCGTCGAAGAGGCGGCAACCGACCGCCTGGGGCGCTTGCTCGCAGAACTGCGCCGCACGAAGGACACGGTCGAGCAGGATCGGATACAGCGCGCGGTAGACGCCGCCATCGCCGGGCACCTGCACGCTCAACGCCTGACGCAGCATGGGATGTCCGAACGGTCGCTGCAGATTGAGCTCGAAGCGGAGTTCTTCCGTCACGGCGGCGCGAGGACTGCGTATGGATCAATCGTCGGCTCAGGTCCCAATTCAGCGATCCTGCACGGCGATCCCACGGCGCGCTCGATGTCAGACGGCGATCTGGTCTTGATCGACGCCGGCGCGGAGGTCGATGGTTACGCGTCCGATGTGACGAGAACCTTCCCCGTCTCAGCGGCATTCAGTCCGCTGCAACGCGATCTCTATGAATTGGTCCTGGCTGCGCAGTCCGAAGCGATTGCGGGAGCGGCGCCCGGCGTTGAGTACAAGTCTCTGCATCTGAGCGCGTCGCGGACAATCGCGCAAGGTTTGTCGGAGATCGGCATTCTGCGAGGCGCGCCCGGCGATCTCGTTGACGCCGACGCGCATGCGCTCTTCTTTCCGCACGGTCTGGGACACATGCTGGGGCTATCGACGCATGACTGCGGCGGCTATCTGGAAGGTCGCCTGCCTGAGGATCGCTTCGGGATGGCGTATCTGCGGGCAGACCTGCCGCTCGCGCCTGGTTATGTAATGACCGTCGAGCCTGGCATCTACTTCGTGCCCGCGCTGTTGACCGATCCGTCGCGCCGCCGTCGATATGCGGAGATGGTCAACTGGGAACTGGTGGACGGGATGCTCGACTTTGGAGGCATTCGGATTGAGGACGACATCATCGTGACCGCGGACGGCTGTCGCGTGATGAGTGCAGCGCTGCCGTCAAGCGCCGGCGAGATTGAAGCGATTCGGCGCGACGCGTTGGGTAGATCAAATGTCTGAGCGCCTGTCTGCGAGCCGGACGGGCCGCCTGACGATCGCCGATGTGGCGCGTTATCCGCGTCCCGGCATGGACGCGCCGGCGATGCTGAGATTCTCGCCCGACAGCAAGTGTCTACATTGGCTGCACGCGGACGACGGCGGCCTGGTGCGATCGCTGTGGCGAATTGATCTGAGCAGCGGCGATCGCTCCGTTCTGGCCGGCCCTGGCGCCGCGACGCCGATCTCGCGCGAGGAAGAGCTGCTGCGAGAACGCACACGGACTCGGGAACTGGGCGTGCCCAGCTACGCCTGGGCGCGCAAGTCCGAGTCGCCAGTGTTGCTGATTCCAGGCCCGACGCTTCGCGTATCGGTGAACGATGAGCCCTTGCGAGCGCTGCCCGATTCCGCTGGCGCATTGACGCCCGATCTGAGCCCGGATGGTCGGCAAGTCGCCTTCGTACGCGGGGGCGAGCTGTTCGTGATCGACGCAGACGGCATAGACGGCAAATCGGCTGCGCGTCAACTCACCTTCGATGCCGAAGACGGCCTCACCAACGGGATGCCGGATTACAACGCACAAGAAGAGTTCGGTCTCCTGCGAGGGCATTGGTGGTCCGAAGACCGACGACTGGCGTACGTGCGGGTTGATGAGCGTCATGTGCCGACCTATCCGATTGTGCATCAGGGCGGCGGTTTGCCAGAGCTGGAAACGCATCGCTATCCCTTCGCTGGCGAGGCGAACCCGACGGTCAGGTTGCGGGTGGTTGACGTCGATGACGGAGTGGTGACAGATATGCCGCTGCCGGATGAAGACGGCTACCTCGTACGCGTCGCCTGGTGGCGAGGTGCAGACGGCTTGCAGCGATTGGTAGCTCAGTGGATCAATCGCAAGCAGGATCAGCTTCGCCTGCTCGCCTTCGACGACCCGCATTCGCCAACGACGCTGATCGAGGAAGAGCAGCAACCCTGGATCAATGTCGCCGATCACGCGACTGGCCTGGCCGATGGTGCCTTTCTGTGGTCGTCGGAAGCGAGCGGGTTTCGACACTTGTCGCTGCGCGACGCTTCAGGCGGTGAGATCCGTCGGCTCACCGACGGTGAATGGCAGGTCGATTCGCTGATCGATGTTGATCAGCCGGGACGACTGGTCTATTTCACGAGCACGCGCGGATCCGCACTGGAACGGCGTGTGGAACGAGTCTCGCTCGACAGCGGTGAGATCGAAACGCTCTCTGAGCCTGGCGGAATGCACCACGCGACGCTGTCAGGTGATGGCCGCTGGCTGGCGGAGATGAGCTCATCATTGACTGACGCGCCCTCGATCTCCCTGCTCAACCTGGAGACGCTCGAGCGTCAGACGCTGTATCGCTCGGATGCGCGCCTGGACGGCCTGGCTCTGGATCCGCCGCAGTTGAGGACCTTCGCGGCCGCGAACGGCGAGACGTTGTACGGCGCGCTCTATCGACCGACAGGCGCCGGGCCGCATCCGCTGTTGCTGGCGGTCTACGGCGGGCCGCATGCGCAGACCGTGCTCGATGCCTGGGGCTTGAGCGTGGACCTGCGAGCGCAGTATCTGGCGCAACAGGGCTTCCTCGTGCTAAAGCTGGATAATCGCGGCATGGCTGGTCGCGGCCTGGCGTTCGAAGCGCATCTGCATCGTCAGATGGGCACGATTGAGGTGGATGATCAGTCAGCCGCAGTCGAGCAACTGATCGACGAGGGGCTGGTCGATCGCGACCGCGTCGGCGTCTACGGCTGGTCGTATGGCGGTTACATGACCGTGATGTCGATGTTGCGACGCCCCGACCTCTTCAAGGTTGGCGTGGCAGGCGCGCCGGTGTCGGACTGGGATGGCTACGACACGGGATACACCGAGCGTTACATGGGTACGCCGCAGGAGAACGCGGAAGGGTACCGCGAAGGATCACTTCTGACTCATGCTGATCAGCTGCGCGGTCGGCTGTTGTTGGTACACGGCGGCGTCGATGAGAACGTACACTTCCGACACACTGCGCGACTGATCACCGCGCTGATCGAACACGACCACGATTACGACCTGCTGCTCTTCCCGCAGGAGCGACATATGCCTCGCGATCAGGCGGGACTTGAGTACCAGGAAGGCCGGGTGGCCCGCTACTTCCAACGACATCTATGATTGCCACTCGTGGGCTCTCTGGGGAGGCTTCATGCCGATACCGAATTCACCTGCCGACGCAGCTGCGCTGCTCGGCGTGGGCTTGACTGCTGACCGCGACACGATTCGAGACCGCTATCGACGCCTGGCGCGTATCTATCACCCGGACGCGAATCCGGATGACGACGCGGCGGGCGCGCGGATGCTGGAGTTGAACGCAGCAGTCGATCTGTTGTTGGGCGCCGATACGCCGACCATGCAGGGCGACTTCGCGGCGACCGCGAATCATCGCGCGCTGAGCAGACGCGAGCAGCTTCGCGAAGGCCGGATTCGCTCCGCGTTGCAGCATCTGCCGTACGGCGTCTACGTCGTGGGCACTGTGACGCCCGAGGGCACGCCCAACGCCATGGTGGCGGACTGGGTAATGCAGGTCTCCTTCCGCCCGCGAATCATCTGCGTCTCGTTCGAGCGCGACGCGGCCTCACTGCGCAATCTGCGCGAGACTCGGCAGCTTAGCGTCTGCCTGTTGCCGGAGTCGGGCATGGACCTTGCGGCGCGGTTCCTGCAGCCGACGGATCCATCGAAAATCGAGGGGCGCTCAAAGGAGTTTGCGGCGCCAGACAAGATGCGCGGCGTGGCGCATGTCCAGCTGGAGCATGCGCAATTGGGCGAAGGCGCGCCCTTGCTTGAGGATTCGCTCGCCTGGATTGCGGCGGAGGCGAAGCAGTTCATCCCGGTTGGAGAGCACGTGTTGGCGCTCTGCGAGGTCTTTGATGGCGACACCTCGCTGATTGACGAGGGCCCGCTGACGTCGCTCTACACCGGCTGGCACTACGGCGGTTAGAGCGCCCAAGGCGCCCCAAAGCGGCTTGCGCGACGCGACATTGTCAATGCGCCTTTGCGCCTGGCGCCATCTGCCCGATCTCTGCGCGCCGGCGCAGATGTGCAAGGCGGGTCAAATGTTGCAAGGCCAGTCAATTATCCTGCGCGTAGCGACCGGAAAGCGATCCGGGAATCGAGTCGGGACAGGAGCGGTCATGATTACGCATTTGGATCACGTTGGCATCGTGGCGCATTCGTTAGAGGAGGCGGGCGCGGTGCTGATCGACAAGCTGGGATTGTCCTACGACGAAGAGCGTTCGCCCTTCCCCGATGGCGGCTTTTTCGCTCCCGAGCGGACGCAGATCTTCTTCGTCAAGGTCAATCTCGGCGAGACGCGGATCGAGATCCTGCTGCCGCAGGACAATCAGAGCGGCATCGGTCGCTACCTCGAGCGGCGTGGATCTGGCCTGCACCACCTGGGCTACGCCTCAACCGACGTGGTCGGGGACACCAAGCTGTTCATGGAGCGCGGACTCGCCTATATCGACTTCGGCGGACCGATTGAAGAGATTACGGCCTCGTTCTTTCACCCTCGCACGGCTGGAGGCATCCTGACTGAAATCGTCCCCGACCGCCGAGCGCGATGACGGAGCTCAATCCGCCGCGACGGTTGGCGCTGGTGCTCAGCGGCGGCGGCGCCTCAGGCATCGTGCAGGTGCCGTTCCTCGAGGAGCTGATTCGTCGCGACATCCGACCGGACATGATCGTCGGATCATCAGTCGGCGCGATCAATGGCGCATTTCTCGCATTTCATCCGCACAACATTGACGGCTTAGCGGAGATCTGGTTCGCGATGCGCGAGAACCGCCTCTGGCATCGCAATCTGCTGAGAATCGGTCGCCGTCTGATCGGTGAGGGTCAGTCGCTCTACTCCAACCGCTTCCTGCGTGACCTGATCCGGCAATACGTCACCTTTGATGAGATCGTGGCTGCGGAGATTCCGCTGTTCCTGGTGACGACGAGTCTGTCGCTCGGTCGCAAGTACGTGCGCAGTCGCGGCGAGCTGATCGCATCAGTGCTCGCATCGATTGCGGTGCCTGGACTCTTTCCGCCGCTGCAACTGGGCAGCGAATGGTGCGTTGACGGCGGACTCTCCTCCGGGCTAGATCTGGAGACTGCAATCCTGCAGGGCGCGACGCACACGATCGCGGTCGATCTCGGAGTCTCGCCGACGCCGTATGAGCCGAGCGGGTTGGTAGACCTGCTCGCGCGTTCAATGGAGATTGCGATTCATCAGCGGACACTGGCCGAGATCGACCAATTCGGATCGCTGGTGCCGACAGTCGTGTGGCGACCGGGATTGCGCGCAGAGTCATTTGGGTCGTTTAGCGATGTCGAAGAGCTGTATGAGTCGGCCAGGGAGTTAGCGCCCGTGATGATCGACCAGGCGCTCAGTGACAGCGGAGAGTGGAAGCCGGGTGTCTACGAGGGCGTCGTGCCCGCGCTGCGTCGCTAGCGCGGGCTCCGATCTGCCTGTACCGCTATACCTCTACTCAGTGCCAGCCAGGCTTGCGATGCCTTCCGCATTGAGGCGGTACAGCAACCACTCAGACTCGTGCGTCATGCCGAGCTGGTGATAAAACGTTCGGGCTGGATTCCAGTCCAGCACGGAGAGATCGAGGCGCGCCCAACCACGCGCATGCGCGATCCGCGCGAGCGAGCGCATCAAGGCCACGCCGGCGCCCGTGCCTCGCGCCTCCGGAATCACGTACAGATCCTCGAGATAGAGCGCGGGCGTTCCCGTCCAGGTGGAATAGTGCGGGAAGAAGAGCGCCATACCGATCGGCGCTCCCTCACGCTCGGCGATCAGCGTCTCGAACAGCGGCCGATCGCCGAATCCGTCGCGGCGGATACTCTCGACGGTCGCCTTGACCGTCGAGCGCGGCTCGTGCTCAAACTCGGCCAAACCAACAATGAAGTCCAGAATGGACTGCGCGTCATCGGGGATGGCTGCGCGGACGCTGATTTCGGGCACGGCGCCTCCGCCTACTCGCCCGTGAAGACGGGCGGTCGCTTCTCGACGAATGAGGCTTGCGCTTCGCGCACGTCGTGTTCGGATCGAGAGGCGTGCGAAATCGCGACAATCTCGTTGCGCAACGCTTCTTCGAGCGTGACGCTGAGATTGCGCTGCATCACGCGCTTGGCCGCTCGCGAGGCGAGCGGCGGCCAGAACGCGATCTCCGTCGCCAGCGCGCGAGCGCGATTGATCAGCTCCTCGTGTGGGACTCGCTGGTTGATCAGGCCGATTTCGAGCGCCTCATCGGACTCGACGAAGCGGCTGGTCTGAACCAGCTCGACCGCCTTGGGATAGCCGACGACACGCGGCAGGAACCAGGTCATGCCGGCGTCGGGGCTGAGTGAACGCTCCAGGAAGACGACCTTGAAGCGCGCCTTCTCTGACCCAACGCGTAGGTCGCAGGCAAGCGCCAGGCTCATACCGGCACCGGCGGCGACGCCGTTGACGGCGGCAATGGTCGGTTTGTCAAGCTGCCCGAAGGTGAGCGCCTGGTGTCCAACCCAGCCGATCTCATCCATCCGCGCACTCTGGTCGGATGCGACTGAGTCTCGGGGCCGAGCGGTCAGGTCGGCGCCCGAACAGAATCCGCGTCCGGCGCCAGTCACGATCACTACGCGCACATCGTCGTCAGCCTGTAGCTGATTGGCCGCGACGACCATTTCATTGTGCAAGTCGCGCGAGAGCGCGTTCAGTTTCTCAGGCCGATCGAGCATGATCGTGCCGATCTGGTCCGAGACTTCTAGCCGTAGATGCTGGAATGTCATAATCATCTCCCTTTCCTGAGCAGGGTATCGCGCAATTGCGAAATTTCTGTGAATCGAAAGCACTCGGCATCATGATCGTTGACGATACCGACCGCTTGCATAAAGGCGTAACAGGTCGTGGGGCCGACGAATCGGAAGCCGCGACGCTTGAGCTCGCGTGACATCGCCTTCGATTCGTCGGTCTGAGGTCCGCGGTTGAGGCGAGGATCGAGCGACGGATCAGCGTAGGCCCAGGCGATCTCGGCGAGCGACAATCCTTGCTCGCGAAGCAAGAGCGTCGCGCGGGCATTCGACACGGTGGACTCAATCTTGCGGCGATGTCGGATGATGCCGGCGTCCTGCGCCAGCACATCGACTCCAGCGTCGTCGATTCGCGCAATGGCCTCGATGTCCCAGCTGAGGAACGCGCGACGATATCCGTCGCGTCGCATCAGAATCGTGTGCCAGGATAGCCCGGCCTGCGCCCCTTCGAGGGTGAGCGCCTCAAAGAGAGCGGGCTCGTCGCATGTGGGGACGCCCCATTCGCTGTCGTGATAAGCAACGTCAAGCGGGTCGTCGCCGGGCCAAGAGCATCGTTGTGGCATGTTGGTCTGAGTCGCGTCGGCGCGCTGATGATCGGGTGCTGATGCTCAGATCGTATCGGTTGGAGCCACGTGATGGCGGCTCAGTCACAGTTGATTCAAGCCAGGCAGACAATCGAATCTCGTTATCCTGTCTGGCATGGCGTTTCTGCTCGGAGTGACGGGATCGATTGCTTCAGGGAAGTCGCTGCTGTGCCAGCGCCTCGTTGACGCGCATGGCGCTCGCCGTGTCGACGCTGACCGACACGTCCACACGATGTATGAGCCTGGCAAGCCCGCCTTTGACCGAATCGTGACTCAGTTTGGCGACGCCGTTGTCGGTTCCGATGGGTTCATCGACCGCAAGGCGCTCGGCGACATCGTCTTTGGCAAGCCCGATCTGCTGGCGGCGCTGCGCTCGGCGATCGGTGATCTCGAGGGCGAGTTCATGCGATTGCTGCGGGAGCTGAAGGATGATCCCGCGCCGATCGCCGTCTTCGAGGCCGTGCGGCTCTTTGAAGGTCCATATATGGAGATTTGCGATGCAGGATGGTTGGTGGCGTCGCAGGATGAGACCGCGCTGGCTCGGCTGATGGCTCGAAACCGCCTCAGCCGCGACGAAGCCGAGCAGCGCATGGCCTCAGCCATCCACTGGACCGAACGCGCGCCCCGAGCTGACCTCGTCCTGCACAACGATGGCTCGGTGGCGGAGTTGCTCGCCAGTGTTGACGACGCGATCGGCAGCATCCTGTCCAAACTTCGCTAGCCGCTAGCCTCTGATCGCAACGACCACTCCAAACACGACCACTCTTGCGATGGAGGCAGACATGGGCGCGCTCGACGGACTTCGCGTGATCGACTTTGGCCAGTACATGGCCGGCCCTCTGGCGGCGATGATGCTCGCCGACCACGGCGCGGACGTGATTCGCGTCGATCCGCCCTCTGGACCGATGTGGGATACGCCAGCCAACGCGGTCTGGAATCGCGGTAAGCGACGCATCTCGCTCGACCTCAAGTCGGCCAGCGGTCGCAGGACGGCGCAAGAGCTGATCGCGTCCGCAGACGTGGTGATCGAGAACTTCCGACCGGGCGTGATGGATCGGCTCGGGATCGGCGCGGACGAGTCCACGATCGCCAACGACCGACTAATCTATCTGTCGCTGCCCGGATTCTCCGCCGATGACGACCGCGCCTCCGTGCCTGGTTGGGAAGGCGTCGTCTCGGCGGGTGTGGGTACCTACAGCGGATCGCTCTTGGTTGACGCGCCGAAGCCGGTCTACACGTCGGTGCCGATCGCGTCGTCCTACGCCGCGTTCGTCGGTTGCGCGGGCGTCTCCATGGCGCTGGTCGCTCGCGAGCGTGACGGTTTTGGACAGCGCATTGAGGCGTCCCTGCACGACAGCCTCTATCAGGCGATCGGCATCCGCGGGCTCAGGTTCCTTGATCGCGAGGCGCCTCGCGGCCCTGTGCCGTGGGTCGGGCCGTATGAGTGTTCCGATGGTCGCTGGGTCTTCTTTCACGCGGCGTATTCGCACTTCATCCGACAATTCTGCGTCGCGGCGGGCGTGCCGCAGTGGCTTGATCAGCCATGGTCCAACGCGCAACATATCTTCGCCGACCCATCCCTCGCCGATATCGCCACCGCGCAGCTCACCAACATCTTCCTGACTCGCACGGCACAAGAATGGGAAGACTTGATCAACGAGGCCGGCCCGCCGACCGTGCGCTGCCTCGACTCGGCTGAGTGGCTGTACGAGCCGCACGCACGCGAGGCCGAAATCATCGTTGACCTGGACGATCCACAGCTCGGACCGATGCTCCAGCCGGGCATCCAGGTGCGGATGGGCGGCACGCCGGGCGAGATCCGCGGACCGCGCCGCGCGCTGAACGCCGACCGCGACGACATCCTCTCCGAGCTCACGAGCTCGGCTCCGGCGGCGATGCGAGCGCCGGGCGGGCGACTCTCGCAGGCGCTCGAAGGCATGACCGCGCTCGACCTCTGCATCATCCTCGCCGGCCCGACCTGCGGTCGGACGCTGGCCGAGTTCGGCGCCGACGTCGTCAAGATCGACAATCCATCGCGCGAGAACGGGATCATGCTGCACGAAGACATCAATCGCGGCAAGCGATCGGTTCTGCTCGACCTGAAGCGCGACGAAGGCCGCGAAGTCTTCATGGAGATCGCCGCCGACGTGGACGTCGTGGTGCAGAACTACCGACTCGGCAAGGTCGGCGGACTCGGGGTCGACTACGACACGGTGCGGCGGATCAATCCCGACGTGATCTACGCGTCGCTGAACGCGTTTGGCGAGATCGGTCCGTGGGCCGAGCGGGCCGGCTGGGAGCAGCTCGCTCAGGCCGCGTCCGGTATGCAGACGCGTTACGGCGACACCGTGCCGACGCTGCAACCGTTCGCGATCAACGACTACGGCACTGGCATCAACGGCGCATTCGGCGTCGGCATGGCGCTCTATCACCGACTGCGCACGGGCGAGGGTCAGCAAGTCTTCACTGCGCTGGCGCGCACGGCGGGCACGCTGCAATCAAACATGCTGCACGACTATGAAGGCAAACGCTGGGACGAGCCGGCAGGGCAGGACGCCGTCGGCGAGAGTCCGTTGCACCGGCTCTATGAGGCGTTGGACGGCTGGCTCTTCGTCGGCGCGAGCGCTGCGCAATCGGGGGACGTGCCATCGGCGGACGAGTTCAAAGCCAGGACGGTGGCGGAGTGGGTGGCGACGCTGTCCGCCAAAGGAATCGGGGCAGCGCCCGTCGGATCAGTCGAGGACGCGATGACTACTCCGCGAGCGGTCGAACTCGGCCTGTCCGTGACGCGCGAGCACGAAGGCCGCGGACGCGTCCGCACCAACGGTCCGTCCGTGCGGATGAGTCGGACGCCCGTCAGCGTTGGCAGGCCGGCGATGACGCCAGGATCCGGCGCGGCCGAAGTCCTCGGCGAACGAGCGCCCGCACTCTCGGAAGCGGGAGTCATCATCGCCGCGGATTGAGGAGACGCTACCATGACCATCAGATCGATATCATCAAACGTAGAACAGCCTGACAGGAAGCTGCCCCATGGGAGCTACGCACGTGACCGTCAACGTGACCAATCCCGGCGATCATAGCCGCGAGTGGAGTGGAGTGTTTCTGGTCGATACCGGCGCAACGGACTCGCTCGTTCCACGCCAACACCTGGAGCAGATCGGCCTAGAACCGGATGGAAGCCGCGTCTATGTCCTGGCCGACGGGAGCGAACTTCGCATAGACATCGCGGTGGCGCGACTGGAGATCCTCGGCGAAATCGTGGGTACGACGGTCATGTTCGGCGATGACCACGTCGAACCGCTGCTCGGAGTGACCGCCCTGGAGTCGCTGGGTATCGAAGTCGACCCGCGCAATCAGCGACTCAAGCGCTTGCCGGCAGTCCGCCTGAAGGGCGTCTGCTAGCCTGCGACGCACCATGCCGACGCTTGACTTCAAAGGGAAACAGCACATCTACGCGCACCACCTGACGGTGCCGCATCGACCTTTGACGCCCGACACGGCCAAGTCGTATCCTCCTACCCCCCCCCCCCGCATCTTCTGAGCGCGGCGACTCGAAGCAACCAGATGGCAACCTGATCATTCACGGCGACAACCTGCACGCGCTCAAGGCGTTGCTGCCGCGCTACGCCGGGCGCGTCAATTGCATCTACATCGATCCGCCGTACAACACCGGCAACGAGGGTTGGACGTACAACGACAACGTTAACAGTCCGCTGATGCAGCAATGGTTCAAGGATCACACGCCGGTCGACGGCGAGGATCTGGAGCGTCACGACAAGTGGCTCTGTATGATGTGGCCGCGCCTGCAACTACTTAAGGAACTACTGGCGGAAGACGGCGTGATTTTCATCTCAATCGACGACAACGAGCAGCACCATTTGCAATTTCTTATGCAGGAGACTTTTGGTTCGCATTCCTTCGTTGGTACTGCCATTTGGAAGTCACGTAACACACCGCCCTGGGCTAGAACATTCGGAACCAACCATCAATATGTCTTGGTGTTTGGAGATGAAACATCCATGCAGTTGCGCCCGCGCCCTGAAGGAAGCGGCGGCTTCTCCAATCCTGACGGTGATCCTCGCGGTCCTTGGCGGTTGGACCCACTCGATGGCGGAAACATCAAGGGAGGGCGATGGGTCGACTCATTATACTACCCCATTGTCAATCCTGACACACTGGAAGAACATTATCCAAGGGGGAACTGGGTACACAACCAAGGGACCATTCCTCAAATGATTAAGGACAGCCGCATTCTCTTTGGCAAGAACGGCAAGGGACGACCAATGCGTAAGAAGTTCGAAAGTGAGATAAAGGACGGCATTACTTGGCCTACGTTGTGGCTGAACGATTCGCATGATTCATTTCCCACAACCGCGGACGCCAGCATGGAACTTGATGTCATCTTCGATGGGAGCAATCAGTTCGACACGCCAAAACCAGTCGGCCTGGTTCAACGAGTGCTACGAATCGCAACGGACAAAGACGCAATCGTGCTCGACTCGTTTGCGGGTTCGGGCACGACGGCGCATGCCGTCCTGGCGCTCAACAGGGAGGATGGCGGCAACCGACGCTTCATTCTGGTCGAGTGCGAGGACTACGCCGACACGATCACCGCCGAACGCGTGCGACGCGTGATCGCCGGCGTGCCTGGCGCGAAGGACGAGCGTCTGCGCGACGGACTCGACGGCGCCTTCACCTACTGCACGCTCGGCGACCCGATCGACGCCGAGCGGATGTTACTGGGCGAGTCGCTGCCGAGCTTCGCCGATCTGGCGGCGCATCTGTTATACACGGCGACGGGCCGCACCGTCGAGGGCATCGCAGAACCTGCGGCCGAGGCCCCATTCTTCCGCGACGCCGATACCGACTTCTACCTGCTCTACCGCCCGGATCTGGAGTGGCTGCGCAGCAACGAGGCGATGCTCAACGATCATTTCGCCAGGCGGATTGAATCGCGCGGACGCTCGGCGGTCGTCTTCGCCGCGGGCAAGTACATGGGTCAGAAGGATCTGACCACGTGCGCGATCACGTTCTGTCAGCTGCCGTTCGAGCTGTTTCGCAGCTCGTGATCGCGCAAACATAGAGCTGCTCAAGCATGGAGCTAAAGGAGTACCAACAACAATCGCTCGACGCCTTCTCGGGCTGGCTGCGGGAGCTGCGCCAACAGCAGGCGCAGGTAGAGGCTGCTGGGTCCTCGCTGCAGGCGTGGCCGCCTGAGGTCGTGGCCCTGGCGCGAGATTATCCGCGCGCGACCTGGAAGCGATTGCGCGACGACGGTCAGCTGCCGCACGCGGATCACGATTACGTCGCGCGCACCGACGGCGCCGGGCGTCCGATTCCGCACATCTGCTTCAAGCTGCCGACCGGCGGCGGCAAGACGCTCCTGGGCGCAGCCGCATTGGAGCGGTTGAATCAGCCGACCGGTCTCGTGCTCTGGTTCGTCCCGACTCGCGCCATCTACGCGCAGACGAAATCGGCGCTGTGGAATCGCGAGCACCCGTATCGGCAGATGCTCGAACGCGCCAGCGGCGGCCGCGTCAAGCTGCTGGAAAAGGACGATCCCATCTCCGCGCTCGATGCGGCCAACTACCTCTGCGTCATGCTGATCTCCTTGCAGGGCGCGAATCGCAAGAAGAACAAGGAGTTTCTGCGGATGTTCCGCGACTCAGGCAAATACGCCGGCTTCTTCCCGGATGACGACGACCTGTGGGCGCATACACGCTTGTTGAGAGAGCAGCCGGACCTCGAGCAGGTGGACGGCGGCGGCCTGGTGATGCAGAGCCTGGCCAATGTCTTCAAGCACGTGCGACCGGTCGTCGTGCTTGATGAGGCGCACAAGGCTTACGGCAAGGCCGAAGCGAAAAAGGACGAGTTCGTGCGCTCGATCAATCGCTTCAATCCGAGCTTGGTCATCGAACTGACGGCCACGCCGAACCGAGCCATGAGCAATCTGTTGGTGGATGTCGGTGGTCCGGCATTGAAGCGCGAGGAAATGATCAAGCTGCCGATCCAGGTGCGCACGACGTCAAACGCTGATTGGCGCCAGACGTTGGCGTTGGCGCTGGAAGAGCTCGATGCAATCGAGCGCGACGCGGTCAATCATCACGAGAGCAGCGGCCGCTACATCCGTCCGATCGCGGTGGTGCGGGTCGAACGGACCGGTAAGGAGCAGCGCGGCGGCGGCTACATTCACGCCGAGGATGCGCGATCTCAGCTAGAACTGTTGGGCGTGCCGTCAGACCAGATCGCGGTCAAGTCAACGGCCGTGGACGAGATCACCGGCATCGATCTACTGTCGCCGTTCTCGCCGATTCGATGGATCATCACGAAAGCGGCCTTGATGGAAGGTTGGGACTGTCCCTTCGCCTACATGCTGGTGGTGCTGGATCAGACCAGGTCGAAGACGGCGATGACGCAGCTGCTGGGGCGCGTGATGCGACAGCCGGAGGCGCGGCGCAGCGGCGTGGAGCGTCTGGACCAATGTTATGTCTATTGCGCCGAGACATCGGTGTCGCAGGCGATGCAGCACGTCAAGCAGGGTCTGGAGGAGGAAGGTTTGCAGGGACTCAGCGCGGACGTGCAGGGCGAGACGAGCGATCTGCAACGCGTCAAGATTCGCCGCCGAGAGCGGTTCGAGGGCATGGAGGTCTTCCTGCCGAAGGTGTTGTGCGAAGACGATGGATCATGGGTCGAGCTCGAGTACCAGCGCCATATCCTGCGCTTCATCGATTGGGGAGCCATACGCGTTCCGCATGCTCAACGCTCACAACCGGAGTCGCCGCGAGTGGAGTTTGGCACGGTCGATTTGGCTGCTGCCGGCGCCACGACATCCGCGGTCAGCGAAGAGGCACTGTACATGGACACGAGCTCGCAGCTGTCCTGGTTCACGAGACGCCTCGCCGATATCGTGCCGAATCCATGGCAAGCGGCGCGAATCGCCAAAGAAATGTTGGATGACCTGACTGCTGAGCAGAGCGACGAGCTGATCTATCGTCAGCGAACGCGTCTGGTGGAGGCGATGCGCGAAGCCGTCCAGTCCGCAGTGGAGGCTCAGTCGGAGCAGATCTTCAGAGACGGGCTGCAATCCGGCTCGATTCGATTCTCGATGGAGGCGACGCTGCCTCGCCACTCGATCCGCACCACGCCATACGAAGTGTCGCTGCCGACGAGCGCGCATGAGCTGCAACGATCGCTCGGCCAGCCACTACAGATATCACTCTTCGAGCCGATCATCGAGGAACAGTTCGACTCGGAACTGGAGAAGCTGTTCGCGCGCTATCTGGATGAGGAGCAAGCGCTGCATTGGTGGCATCGGGTGGGCGTGCGTCAGGCCGGTGAGTACTACGTGCGCGGCTGGAAGTCCGACCGTATCTGGCCCGATTTCATCGCCATGGCCGGGCGTCGTCGTGGCGTGCCGCATCTCCTCGTCTTCGAGACAAAGGGTAAGCATCTGGCGGAGAGCGCGGATACCCGCTACAAGTCGCAGGTCCTGAAGGCGCTGCAAGACGCGTTCAATCAGGACCGAACGGTCGGCGAGGACATGCCGTCCTACGGCGACTTGACGATCCAGGATGGTCCCATGCGGGGCACGTTTCAGATCGTCTTCAGTCAAGCCTCGTTTGACGTGGTTGATCGCGCCCTGCAACGTTGAGGACAGCTATCGAGGACAGCTATCCTCACTGCAAAGCTGAGAGGGGCTGGCCATGGCCTTGGCGCTGTCGGATGTACGGATTCTGGACTTGACGCAATACGAGGCGGGCACGTCGTCGACACAGGCGTTGGGCTGGTTAGGCGCGCAGATCGTGAAGATTGAGCCGCCAGGACGTGGTGAACCGGGGCGACGCCTGGGCGCGCGCAGCGAGGTCGATTCGACCTACTTCATCACGCTGAACAACAACAAGCGATCGTTGACGCTCGACCTCAAGTCCGATGAGGGTCGCGAGATCTTCCTCCAGCTGACGCCGAAGTTCGACATCGTGGTCGAGAACTTCACGCTCGGCACGATGGAGCGGCTCGGGATCGGCTACGAGACGCTCAAGCAGTTGCATCCGCAGCTAATCTACTGCACGGTCAAGGGATTCGGCACGACCGGTCCGTGGGCGCCGACAAAGTCCTTCGACATGGTCGCGCAGGCGGCGGGCGGGGCGATGGCGTTGACCGGCACGGCCGACGGCATGCCGCTCAAGCCCGGCCCGACGATCGGCGACACCGGCACGGGCGTGCAGGCCGCGATCGGCATGCTCGCTGCGCTCTGGCAACGTCAGCGCGACGGCGTGGGACAGAAAGTCGAGCTGTCGATGCAGGAGGCGGTCACCAACTATACCCGCGTGCCGATGACGCGGCGTGAGGTATCGGGTGACCCGGCGCCGCCCTACGGCGATGGTCAGACCGCGCCGACCGGCCTCTTCCCTTGCAAACCGGGCGGCCGCTCGGACTGGGTCTGGGTCGTGGTCGCCGGCGGTCGGATGCGCCAGGCCTTGATGGACACTATCGGTCGCCCTGACCTGGCTGAGTCCAACGGCGCACGCGGCATCACCCGCAACGAGGGCGACGATGTGCGGCAGGCGATTGAGTCGTGGACGCGCGAGCGGACCAAGTTTGAAGTGATGGACTCGATGCGGGAAGCTGGCGTCCCGTCGGGGCCGGTCCTGGACTCGGGTGAGATCTTCAGCAACGAGCATCTGCAGGAACGCGGGATGCTGGTCGAGATCGAGCATCCGACGAGAGGTCCGATGACGTTGCTCGGCTGTCCGATTCGGCTCAGCGAAAGCCCCGCCGTGCATCGTCGAGCGCCGCTGCTCGGTGAGCACACGGCAGAGGTGTTGGCTGAAGAGCTGGGATTGGATCAGGCCGAGTTCGACAAACTGGCCCAATCCGGCGTGGTCTAGCCGGTCGACTGATCGGGGTGGATTTGATGCCGACATAGTTCGGAGCGCGCCGGCGAGCGCTCACAAGCTCTCGCCTTCGCGACGTGTACGATGATGCCAGGCGAACGGCCGATGAGCGGATCATGCATGTCAGAACCGAACTGGAAATCCGGGACGATCTGGACTGGTGATTGCCTCGATGTCATGCGCGGCATGAACTCAGAGTCAGTCGACCTGATCTACCTTGACCCGCCGTTCAACTCGAATGCCGACTACGCAGCTCCGATCGGCTCACAGGCGGCAGGCGCCGCTTTCAAGGACACGTGGTCGCTCTCCGACATTGATGTCGAATGGCTCAACCTGATTTCGCTCAAGGAACCGCAGGTGCATCGCGTTTTGTTGGCGGCAATGACCAACTCGGACAAGGCCTACCTGGTCTACATGGCGACTCGCCTGCTGGAGATGCCGCGACTGCTCAAGCCAACAGGATCGATCTACCTGCACTGCGATCCGACCATGAGTCACTATCTCAAGCTGCTGATGGACGCAATCTGGGGTCGCCGTAACTTCCAGAATGAGTTTATCTGGTACTACAGTGGCGGCGGCGCATCGAGGAGGAGATGGGCAAGGAAACACGACGTAATTTTCTTCTATTCCTCGAGCAACCAATGGGCATTCAACGTTGATGATGTTCGCGTTCCTCACAAGTGGACAGCAGGACAGCGCCGAGCAGATGGATCAGAACGGGATCCCAAAGGAAAACTACCTGATGATGTATGGGAGCATCACGCTATAATGCCATGGGCAAGCGAACGCACTGGCTATCCGACGCAGAAACCGCTCGCACTGCTGGAGCGGATTGTCCTGGCCAGCTCCAATGAAGGCGGCATGGTGTTGGACCCCTTCTGCGGCTGCGCCACTACGATGGTTGCGGCCGACCGACTTGATCGACAATGGGTAGGCATAGATATCTCGGCCAAAGCGGCGGAACTGGTCGTGCAGCGAGTAGAGGCAGATCAGGGGCTCTGGCGCAACATCGTACACCGGCGAGACCTGCCTGCCCGCACCGATTTAGGGCCGCTCCCTCCGTATCGCTCGCGTGAGAATCGGCAAACTCTGTACGGACAACAGGGAGGCGATTGCGCCGGCTGTGGAGAACATTTCCTGCTGCGCAACCTGGAAGTTGACCACGTGATCGCACGCGCCAAAGGTGGAACGGATCATATCTCCAATCTGCAGCTGCTCTGTGGCAACTGCAATCGGATCAAAGGCGATCGCGGCATGGAGTATCTCATGACCAAGCTGCAGCTCCGTCCATTGGCATGACGCGCAACCGTTTCGCTGATACAAGCTGACAACTGCTAGCGTATGCTGGCTATCGGGTGGTTGGGAGGAGAGGGCTGGGGTGACGCGAGCACAGTGGTCCCATCCGGCTACCGATATCGTTTCGCGGTCTGTCGCAGTAGCGAGGCGACATTAAAGATATCGTCGACACTTTGGATCTGATGCCTGGTCTCGACTTTGCGCTCGTCGAATCTGCCCACATGCTTGTTCCGTCCGTAGAAGTGCAAACGACAGACAGGTTTGCGGTTGTTGTCATCGACCAGCACGCTGGCGTAGCTCCGCCGATCGGGGAACGTCACTCGGCGCGGCTCAAGCGAACCGTATACGATGCCCTTGACGAGTAGATAGGCAGCATACTCGTCAAACGTGGTTACGACTTCGTTGTCCTTCTTAGGCCGCGTCTGGCGATGTCCTCAATGAGCGATTGCGCTCGTTGACGCACGTCCTCCGTAAGCTTCGCGATCTCCGCGGCGCAACGTGTTTGATTCGAGATGCCGCCAATGCGGTAAAGGTCATCGTCCAGTGGAGGTGATTTCAACGCAGCATCAATATTGCTACCGCCCTCCAGCAGGCTGCTGAACTACGGATGATACGTGCCAGACCTGGCCATCTTCGACGAGTGGGCGCTGGCTGAGCAGCGATCGGCTGGAGGTCGTGTAAGTGAGAGGGCGGGATCTGGATCGCTGGATCCGATGCCTGAAGCCGCGTCGATGCCGTTCAGCTACGCGGCGGCCGCCTCGAGGTTGGCCAGGCGGGTGAGGTTGTAGGCGGCGGCGGTCAGTTCGAGCCAGAGCTTGTTGCGGGCCCGGCCGAGATAGCGCAACTTGCCGCCGGTGCCGACGGTCTTGATCCAACCGAACACCTCTTCGACCCGTTTGCGCCGACGTTGACTCTGGCGGTAGCCCGGATGCCGGGTCGTGCGACGATCGATCGCACTGCGCCGGCCTTGCTCGTTCTGAGCCACATGGGGCGTCACGCCCAGACCGCGCAGGCCCCAGACGAAGTCGCGCGTGTCGTAGCCATGGTCGGCGCCCAGCGTGGCCGGTCCGCAGACACTGCGTTCAAGCATCGCGAGGGCGGCGTCCCGTTCGGCGTAGCCATCGGCCTCGGTCAGTTCGACATCAACCACCAGCCCGTGACGGTTCTCGGTCAGCGCATGGCCCAGGTAGCAGAGCCTGGCCGCCTGCTGCTTACCCTTGCGATACAGGCGCGCCTCGGGGTCGGTCGTCGACTCATGCGTCTCGCGACTGCGGCGTTCGCCCTTGAAGTCAACGTCGTGGTTGCGACCGCCGCCTCGGGGTGGTTGCTCGTCGCGCGGACGATAACTCTTGTGCGAGGCCCAGGCGTCGAGCAGCGTGCCGTCGACCGTGAAGTGGTCGGCTGAGAGCAAGCGTCGCCGCCTGGCTTCCTTGACCACTTCCTTGAGCAAGACCCGCGCGGCATCGGCTTCCAGCAGCCGTTCACGGTTCTTCGTGAAGGTCGTCGGGTGGAACGGCTTGTCTTCCACGTTCAGGTCCAGGAACCACTTGAACAGCAGGTTGTAGCGCAGCTGCTCGCAGAACTGGCGCTCCGAGCGGATCGTAAAGAATGCCATCAGCAGGCTCGACTTGAGCAGGTGCTCCGGCGGAATCGAGGGCCGCCCGTTGTCCGCGTAGATCTCGTCGAACAGGGGCGACATGCGCCTCAACGCCGAGTCGACCAGCGGCTTGATCCGGCGCAATGGGTGACTCTTGGGCACAAAGCCGTCCGGCGTCAACCCCAACATCATCGTCGCCTGTCGCTCTGACTCGCCGCGCATCGCAGACCTCCTTCAGCTATCGGTTCAACACCTCCTCCATGATCTCACACGCCCTTCTTCAGCAGCCTGCTAGGGGTGCAATCCGCTCCCATTGCGCATCTGTCAGGTCCATTTTCCCCTGAGCCGACGCAAAGCCTAGAGTAGACACGCCCGAGCAACAGTCGATTTGCTGACGGGGGTATTCCCGATTTGGCCACTTGACGAACTCCAGAATAGGCTGGTTCTATGAGTAACTTGAGCAACGAAATCTACGAGTGGATTCAGGGGCAGAGGCAACGCCCGTTCCTTCGGAGCGCTTATGCCCGGCTCTTGCGAGGCGAGCGATTGTCAGAGGCTGATCTCGCCAAGTTGGCGGACAAGCTCATTGAGGGTGATAAGTTTGAATCCCTCGACGCACCTCCGTCGAAACCTGACGCTAAATCTGATTCCGGCGCTTCGTTGCGCATGCACGCCCTTGAGATAGGCGAGCATGTCAATGCCCTTCGAGCGGGACAAGAGCTGAAGTTTGGCGAGACCGGCCTCACTGTCGTCTACGGCGACACTGGAACAGGCAAGTCCGGCTACGCACGCATCCTCAAGCGCGCAGTGGGAACGAGGCGCGCTGAGCAAGTGTTGAGCAATGTGTTCGAGGATGAGCCGCCAAAACCGCCCGAGGCTACGATTCGATTCTCGCTTGACGGTTCTGATGTTGAGACGTGTTCATGGCAAGAACCTCCGCCAGAAATGAACCAGGTGCGGTTCTTCGACCGCAGAGTAGGTCAGATCTACCTGACCCAGGAATCCGAAATCAGCTACCGGCCTAGCGAACTAGTAGTCGTTGACAGCTTGGTGTCCATTTGCGACGGGATTCAAGCAATATTACGACAACGGCGTATTCAGAATAGTGAACCGACGTCCAATTTGCCTGCGATCCCAGTAGAACGACCTGCTGGTAGTTTCTTGGCAAGTCTCTCGGCTTCAACGAGTCGCGCAGAGGTCGATTCAGCGTGCTTTGTACCGTCCGATGTGGACAGTCAGCTGGCCACGCTCCGCACCCGGCAAGCACAGATGGCGGCTTCCGATCCTGAAGCCGAGCGCAAGCGGACAGTGCAGGTCGCCTCTTACTATCGGGAAGTCGGAGACTATCTCGATTCGCTGATGAAGAATGTAGGCGAATCGGCGCTCAAGGCTGTCGAAGAGGCACGTGAGAGTGCGATGGAAGCGCGCCGAGCCGCGGAGTTGGCTGCACTACAGTCGTTCGACACTGAACCTCTCTCTGGGGTTGGCACTGAGACTTGGCGAGCCTTGTGGAAAACCGCCCGTGATTACTCCCTATCACACGCTTACCCAGGAAGGCACTTTCCGGTTGTCGACGCCGGCGGAAGGTGCGTGTTGTGCCATCAGGAACTCGGCGATGACGCACAAGCGCGACTTGAACATTTCGAACGGTTCGTTCAAGACCGGACTGAACAGCAAGCAAAGGAGGCAGAAGAGGAGTTGAGCAGAAGGCTCGAACAGGTTGAGCTCGCAGTCATCACGCCCCCCGCGGTCATCGCTGCGGTTGCCCACATCAGCCAAGATGACGTAGAACTTAGTGAGCGGATTGAGCTGACTAGCGAACTCTATCAGGGGCGAGCCAAGGCTGTTGTTGCTGCTGAAGATGCTGTACCTGCCGTACCCAGCAACGCTCGTACCTTCCTGCAGACGCTCCGAGAGCGCCAAGCAGGTCTCATGTCCGAAGCGTCTGTGATTTCGCAAGAGCAGTATCAGAAGAGTCTCCAAGAAATGCAGTCGGCAATTGCGGAGCTAGAGGACCAAAGGGCGATGTCAAGTGGCCTCGGCGCAATCTTGAAGGAGATTAGTCGCTTGCAGCTTGAGGAGCGTATCGACAAGGCGCTAAGCCAGGTCGATACGACGGCGCTCACCAGAAAGTCGACCGTGTGGGCACGCGAATACGGAACTCTGAAGGTGCAGGAACACTTTCGCGCCACAGCGAAGCTCCTCAAGGTAGATCGAGGAATGCTTCGTGATCTCGGCGGAAGAAAGGGGAGACTGCGGGGTCGTCCAGAACTCGAGGGTGCTGTACAACCGACTCAGTTGCCTGAAGTGCTCAGTGAGGGCGAACAGTCAGCGCTCGCCCTAGCGGGCTTCTTCACTGAGGCGCACTTCGACTTGACTGAATCGGCGCTTATTTTGGACGATCCTGCTTCTTCCGTGGACCACACACGCCGGAGAATCATAGCCGAGTGTTTAGCTGACCTCGCCACAGACAGACAGGTTGTAGTCTTCACTCATGATGCTGCGTTTGTATCAGTTCTTGAGGCCACAGCTAAGGAGTCACAGGTAGATTTCACGCGGAGATCAATCGAGCGCCGAGGAGACTTGCCTGGCACCGTCAGGGATTCACATCCGTGGGTTGCAAAGAACGTTGACACTAGGCTCGGAGAGCTCAAGCACGACCTGAGGCAACTCAAGAAGCACGTCAGTGACATGGCAGGGCCTGACCTAGAGAGGGAAATCTCTGATTGGTCTGGACGCCTCTCCGAAACAATGGAACGGATGCTCTCTGCTGGGATCGCTACGCCGCTGTTTAATCCCTCAAAGCAGGAAGTAGCAACGATGATGCTCAAGGTTGTGGCAAGGGTAAGTGAGGACGACAAGCGTCAGTACGATAAGGTTTATTCTCAAGTCTCAGGCTGGGCGAGGAGGCACGACCCATCCGCGGAGCTGAACTCTCCCACTGCGGAGATTAGCGAGCTCGAAGAGGCTCTCGTCCAGGCAACCACGTGGTGGAACGCGATAAAGAGATACCGAGACTAGGGCTTATCTGCATGGGAGGGCCAACAGCCGAATTGATGGTTTGACGATTCGTCGATGAGGAGCGGGATACCCTCAGCGTTCGGTAGCTTCCCTTGCAAAACAGAGAGTGTGAAACTCAGATGCTCACGCCATGGGTTCATAGAAATCATGTAGGCAGGCCCTTGGGCGCCCTAGCAGGCTGCTGAACTACGGATGATACGCGCCAGGCCTGGCCATCTTCGACGAGTGGGCGCTGGCTGAGCAGCGATCGACTGGAGGTCCTGTAAGTGAGAGGGCGGGATCCGGGGCGCTGGATCCGATGCCTGAGGCCGCGTCGGCGCGGTTCAGCTATGCGGCGGCCGCCTCGATATTGGCCAGGCGGGTGAGGTTGTAGGCGGCGGCGGTCAGTTCGAACCAGAGCTTGTTGCGGGCCTGTCCGAGGTAGCTCAGCTTGCCGCCCGCCCCAACCGTCTTGATCCAGCCGAAGACCTCTTCGACGATCTTGCGCCGGCGCTGACTCTGGCGGTAGCCCGGATGCCTGGTCGTGCGACGATCGATCGCGCTGCGCCGACCGCGCTCGTTCTGAGCCACATGCGGCGTCACGCCCAGACCGCGCAGGCCCCAGACGAAGTCGCGCGTGTCGTAGCCACGGTCGGCGCCCAGCGTGGCCGGTCCGCAGACGCTGCGCTCCAGCATCGCCAGGGCGGCGTCCCGTTCGGCGTAGCCATCGGCCTCGGTCAGTTCGACATCAACCACCAGCCCGTGACGGTTCTCGGTCAGTAGATGACCCAGGTAACAGAGCCTGGACGCCTGCTGCTTACCCTTGCGGTAGAGGCGCGCCTCGGGATCGGTCGTCGACTCATGCGTCTCGCGGCGGCGGCGTTCGCCCTTGAAGTCGACGTCGTGGTTGCGACCGCCGTCTTTGGGTGGTTGCTCGTCGCGCGGACGGTAACTCTTGTGCGAGGCCCAGGCGTCCGGCAGCGTGCCGTCGACGGTGAAGTGATCAGCCGAGAGCAGCCGGCGCCGGCGCGCCTCTTTGATCACCTCCTTGAGCAGCACCCGCGCCGCGTCCGCTTCCAGTAGCCGCTCGCGGTTCTTGGTGAAGGTCGTTGGGTGGAACGGCTCATCTTCCACGTTCAGGTCGAGGAACCACTTGAACAAGAGGTTGTAGCGCAGTTGCTCGCAGAACTGGCGCTCCGAGCGGACCGTGTAAAACGCCATCAAGAGGCTCGACTTGAGCAGGTGCTCGGGCGGGATCGAGGGCCGTCCGTTGTCCGCGTAGATCTCGTCGAACAGGGGCGACATGCGCCTCAACGCCGAGTCGGCCAAGGGCTTGATCCGGCGCAATGGGTGACTCTTGGGCACAAAGCCCTTCCGGCGTCAGCCCCAACATCATCGTCGCCTGTCGCTCTGACTCGCCGCGCATCGCAGACCTCCTTCAGCTATCGGTTCCACACCTCCTCCATGATCTCACATACCCATTTTCAGCAGCCTGCTAGGGCCTGTTCACTCTAATCGAGACCTGTGTCAGAGTTGGAGGAACGGTCTGGCGGCCGGGTCAATGGGATCATGCAACTGACCGACGCACAGTGGGCGCGGATCGCGCCACTCATGCCGACGCCGCGCGGCAACTGCAAGCTGCCCTCGCGACAGGTGCTGGAGGGCTGGCTATTCATCACCAAGGAGGGCTGTAGCTGGCGGGCCTTGCCTGAGCGCTTCGGTCCCTGGCACACGGTCTACATGCGTGGACGGCATTGGATCCGACAAAGGCGTGCTGGAGCGCGTCTTTGCTGAGCTGCAGCGTATGGAACTGGAAGCGCAGCTTGAGCAAGCTGAACCGGATCGGCCGCTGCGCGTCTCGCTCGACAGCACGATGGTGAAGGTCCATCAGGACGGGACGGGAGCACCCACCAAAAGGGGCCCCAAGCGATCGGTCGCTCGCGCGGGGGCTTGACGACCAAGCTGCACGCCGTCGTGCTGGAAGACCGCCTGCCGCTGATGCTGACCCTGACGCCGGGTCACTGGGGCGATGCGCCCTGGGGACGCTGGTTGTTGGAGCGGCTCGGCTCCGTATCTGGTCAGCCGCAACTGCTCGCCGACCGCGCCTACGAGGGCGATGAGATGCGTGCGTTGGCCGCCGAACTCGGATCGGAGTTGATCACCCCGCCGAAGGCGAATCGCCGCAAGCCCTGGCCGCTCAACCGTGGCCGCTGAACCGCGCGGCCTACCGCGCTCGCAACGCGATCGAACGTTACTTCGGTCGCATCAAACGATTGCGCGGCATCGCCAACCGCTATCACAAACTCGCCCATGTCTATCTCAACCAAGTCCTCCTCGCCTGCATCCACTTCATGACCAAATAGAGTGAACAGGCCCTAGTTTCTGTTTGTGCGCTCTGGCCGAGGTTCGCAAGCGAGAGGGTGACAAGTACTGTTTGGAAAGCAGAGACAGAGCTCGTGTATCGTCCGGATTCTTGTCCGAAAGTCGCACCTCGCAGAAGGCCCGCTGTCCATCCGCCCTGGCTCCTGAAGGTAGCTTAACCTGGTACTCGCCATGACCTCGGATGGATTGCGCGGATCGAAGTCCCAGGCTTCGATCAATGGCAAGACCAGGGCCTGCTTCGTTACCTCCTCACTGCTGAGCGCATCGCGTGTCGCTTGATCGTTTTCCTGATCTGGTTGGGAGCCGCATCGAAGCTCATGGGTTGCTCCTTATCCGATACGGTGTCAGCTCACTGCGATATCCCAGCGATTAGCGCAGTTCTGGACGACCAGGTCGATGTCCTCGGGTAGGATTGCTCGTTCATTGGCGAGCTGCCGGGCGTCGGCGCGGACACGTTGGAGGTAGCTCTCGCGATCACCGTAGCGAGCGAGGATCTCTTCTCGGCGGAACCACTGGGTGAGACCGACGAAGTGGCTGGTGAGGTCTTCACCACCGGTTTCCGGGTGTCGAGGATTCCAACCGGTGTGCAGACCGAGGGGCTGGGTGAGATCGGGTAAGCGCAGGCCCGCGACTTCGTTGCCGTCGTCGTCGACTGCGGACACGTAGCCCTGATACTCGGCGCCTTCCTGGGCCGGCAGCGATGTCCAGTCCACCGTGCGCACTCGAGAGAGTCGATCGGCGGCGGGCGTCGTCACGCGATCGCTGAGCGTTGCGAGCACATCGTCCCGTGTGGCGGCAGTACCGTTCGCGCAGCTCGGGACGCTTGAGGATGGCGGCTCCGACTCTCCTGCGGCCCAGCGATCCAGGTTGACCAGCGCGGCTCGCATCAGCGGAGTCTGATCGACAGCATTGTGCCGATACATACTGCGCTCGTCGGTGAGGTAGAAGCGGTCCACTGGCTCGGCCTGACCGGGGCCGTGCTGCGTGCAGGCTAGCAGGTAATGCCGCGACTGCGGGTGTGGTGGGATGTCCTCGCCCGTGGCCGGATCGATATCAACCAACGAAGCGTCGCCGCGCCAGAACTCCCAGCTCGTGTTCGTCTTGACGACCTTTGGCGTCACGCCCTGCTCGTCTGAGCGCTTGAGCAGCCCGTCGCGATCTCCGGTGAGCGGATCGTCACGTTCAACGTCGGCGAACGGGAATTCATGGATCGGTCCGGCCAGGAAGAGTTGCGACGGCTGCCCGTAGCGACGGTTGAACTCGCCGCGGATCCCGCCCGCGACGTGGATATGGACTCCATCGAACACGCGCTGCGTGAGCGCGTCGGGGTCGCGGTTGAGGCCGAGATAGAGCAGGTGGCGCAGGAATCGTCCGCTCTGTGAGATGCCGAATCCATGCACGCGCTCGTACGACCGCTGCCAGTTGCGCAGGAACAGAGCGGCATCGCGGAAGGCGAGCAAGCCGGTTCCGACGACCGGCGAACGTTCCGTCGGGTAGACGATCTCGTAGATTCGTCCTGGAGTGAACCCGCCCTCGATCCAGAGGTCGCGGGTGCTGGAGACGACCCCGTCGTCGGTCTGGCGTGCGAAGCGCCAGCGATCATGCGGTATCTCGCGTGGCTCGTCGTCTTCGAACTCACGCACGTAGAGTCGGGCGCTGTCGGCTGCGTCGCTCGACACCGGATAGCCCGGTTGGCCGAGATGCTCGATCGGCATTGAAGCGTATCGCTTGCTGGGACGCAGGTCCGTGATCGCCTCGCCGGAGATCGGCTGACCATCGAATCCAAGCGCTTCCGGCGCGCCGAAGCTCAGCAGGGTCGGCATATCCGGCGTGTTCCACTGCCAGGCGACGGAGGCGACGCTGAATCCGTGGCGGAAGAGGAACCCGTCGCCGGGGTGCAGCGGGTCGGTTAGCGAGTACTCAGGCGGCGTGCGATTGAGGGCGCCGGGCAGCAGGCTGCGCCCGCGGTTAGGCACATCGATCACCAGCGCTCCGTTACCGGCCGAGACATCCTGCGGACGGATGAGCACGAGGTCGCCGCTGAATCGGACACAGCCGTCGGAGCCGCGCGGCGCAAGTTCGAGGTCGGTGATGCGCTGGTGGTCTTCGAGGGTCGGGTTGACGGCGTAGCGCAGTCGGGCGCGGATCAGCTCAAAGGCGCCGGCATCGCCGAACGCCTGGCCGTCGGCGTAGGCACCCTGGTGCATGATTTCGATTCGTTCGACGGACATGGTTGCAAACTCCAGTCTCACTCCGCATCCAAAGAGGATGCCTGGCATTAGTCTAATCAGACGGCAATGGTCGCTTACTCAGAGCGCGATCGTCCTCTGCGAAATAGTCGCTTAATTTGACCCGATCGAGCAGGGTCGCGCTCCAATCCACGCCGAGACCCCTGGCTACTCGGACAGCATTGTAATCGTGACTAATGATCGGCAGTCGGTGCTCCACGGTTTGCGCAAGCATCCACAGATCCTCCCGTTCGGCGCCTTTATCCAAGTTCAATCTGGCACGGACTCGTTTTGCCCTCGCAAACCAGACCCTCGTGGCATCGCCCGGGTTATCGAGTTTGATACATTGAGCCAAGAATGAGGCGACAGCATTTTGTTTTTCGGGCGTCCACTCTGCGGACTCCAACTCAGCCCGCGTGAAGTAAGTTACTGCGAGAGTACGGCCACTCAATCGCTGTGCATACTGCGCCTGCAGCGGATCACGGTTACTTATAACCCTGCTCACAACATTAGTATCTATGGACAAAGGAAGTTGATCAGTCATCGGGCTCATAACCGCCCCTGGAGGCAACTATGTGATGCTTGAACGCGTCAATCTCGCTTTCGGAATCAAACAGCTCCTGTAGTAATTGGACATAGTCCGGCGGCTCGACCAAGTCGATACCTTGTTCTTTCGCCAGTCTTCGCCAGTCTCTCGCAGGGAAGTCGATCCCGACTTCCGCTGGCTCCAGCGGTCTGACTGCGTCAACAGTACTCTTGACGACTACTCCCGCATCAATCGTGTCAACTACTCTAAACTCAACGTCTCGATCGAAGATGTCTGAAAGGGGAATAGCGAAGTCATCTGCTACATCCAGCAGGAACCTCCTGCCGTCGTACAGTGTCGCTCGTAGTCTGCGGCGGCCGGGATCGGAGTCTGCCATTGTTGCGCGGCCGAAATATACTCGACGCTCTGTCACCTCGATAGGAGTCTTCTCCTTGGGCTCCCTGCGATAGACCGCGAGCCTTCTAAACTCTCCTGTATACGTGCCACCGATGGAAACTGTGGGTGCAATACGCGTCAGGGACTTTTGCAGCGCCACAATCGACTCTCGCCTCTTTGGTCTATGTGGCATTGCTCCATTCGCCGATTCGAGGAGATCAAGCTCAAGTTGATGAATCACTTGATTTGCCGTAGGTAGTAGTACGACTTCGTCACCAAGGACCAATTGGCTGGCAGGTTCCGTCGCAGGTGGAGCAAGCTCCACTCGGGCAATGCTGCCTGGCCCAATGGTTTTCAGCGTCAACGCAGCAAGTGCACGTTCTTCTGCACTCATCGGCCCTTTCGGTTCGGGCAAATCCAGAATATCGGCTGCAATCTGCCTTGCCGCCGCTGTCAAGTCAAGAAGCAGTTGCCCCGCGGCTCGAGCGTCTATCGCTGAACCATCGGGTCCATCGAAAGAGAACTCCAACCACGGATCGGGGGGCGATTCGCTCACTCCATGCTCACTTCACTAAATCGCTGTCGTCCATCTCACTTGCAATGCAGTTCTCCTCAGTCCAGCCCCCAGAGCTGTTGGGCGTTGCCTCCGACGATCTTTTGGGCGTCTTCGATCGCGTCGGTGGCGTCGAAAACGTCCCAGAGGCTCTGCTGCGTGTAGCCGACGGCGCTTTCCGGGTGCGGATAATCTGAGCCCCACATCACGTTGTCGACGCCGATCAGGTCGAGCTGGCGCAGGCCGCTGGGGTCCTCGATGAAGGTCGCGTAGCAGTTCTCGAACCAGTAGTGGCTGGGCCGCTCGGCCAGCTTGGGCGTCATCTCGCTCTCGAACGAGGCGTAGACCTTGTCGCAGTCGAACAGCGCGCTGGGTACCCAGGAGATGCCGCCCTCGGTGAAGATGACCTTGAGTCCAGGATTGCGCTCGAAGATGCCGGCGAACGTCAGCAGCGCGAAGAGGCGGCGGAAGGGCTGGAACGCGACCACGATGGTCGTGGCCAGGCCGCCCTGACCGCGGGCGTCGAACGTCTCGCCGACGTGGAAGCTGAGCGGCAGACCGGACTCGCCGATCGCCTGCCACATCGGTTCGAGGGCGCGGGCGTTGTAGTAGACCTTGGCGTGCGGCGGCGGCAGCGAGGGCATCAGCACGCCCTTGAAGCCGAGCGCCTTGATCTTCTGCAGCTCGTCCTCGGTCGCGTCAGGATTCCAGTAGTTGAGCAGCGCCAGCCCGTGCAGCCTGCCCGGTTGCTCGGCGCAGAACTCGGCCAGCATCTCGTTGTAGGCGTCCATGCAGGCCTGGATGTAGTCGAAGTCCTCGTTGCGGATCACGCCCAACATACGCTGGGGAAAGAGGATCTCCTGGTCAACCCCTTCGCGGGTGATTTCGTCCACGCGGACGCCGGCGTCCCACATGCCGGCGCGACCCTCGATCAGTTCGCTGGGCATACCGGGATTATCGGTCGACTGCCCGTCGATCTCCATGTGGAAGCCGCGCTCGTTGAACAGGCCGCGCGGCGCACGGTCGCGGTACTTGGCCGGCATCCGGTCGACAAACTCGCCTGTTTCCAGCCAGTGGCTGTCGGCGGAGATCACGGTGGTGTCTGTCGGCAGCGGCCGCGACACCTCAGGCAGTTCGCGCTGATTCGGCCAGGGCAGCGGGCTGGTGGACACGCTGGTTAGAGAGCTGGTCGGAGAGCTGGGCATCAATCGGTCCGTTCGCTGGAGCGCCAGGATCACTCTGGGCGCGGTGTGTCGCGCATGTCACGGCGCGCATCTGCAAGATACCGCCTGAAATCGGCAAGAGGCGTCACGAGGCGTCGATCGGGCGTAGCATCCTGGCATGGCCATTGAGCTCGCGCCTGAAGCGACGACTGATGCGACGAAGCGGAGAGGACGTTTCGGGCTGAGCCGCGTCTACTACGGCTGGTGGGTGCTGACCGGGATGGTGATCGCCTTGATCATCGCCGAGGGCGTCACGTTCGGCTCGCTCAGCGCTTACATTGAGCCGCTCGAGCAACGATTCGGTTGGAGTCGGGCCCAGGTTTCGTTGGGATTTTCGGTCACGGTCGGCGCGGTCGGACTGTTCGCGCCGATCATTGGCCGATTGGTGGATTCGGTCGGACCGCGGCGATTGATGCTGCTCGGCGCACCGCTCTGCGCGGTCGCGTTCGTGCTGCTGGCGTTCATGACGCAGCTCTGGCAGTGGTACGTCTACCTGGGCCTGTCCTCGTTCGCCCTGGGGCTGGTCGCCTACATCCCGGCGCAGTCGTTGGCCGTGCGTTGGTTCGACGAGAAGCGAGCGGTCGCGGCCAGCATCATTGGCGCCTCAGTCTGGATGGGGCAGCTGATCATGCTGCCCGTGGTGCAGATCATCATTACCAGCCTGGGCTGGCGGGACGCGTTCCTCTACTCTGCCATCTTCGTGCTGATTGCCTACGTAGTCGCTTTTGCGCTCGTGCGCGATCGGCCCAGCGAGGCTGAGCTCGCCAGCCAACGCTCCACTTCGGATTCCCAACCCGTGATTCTGCCCGGCCTGACTCTGCGAGAGGCGATCCGCACGCCGCTGTTCTGGGCGATCGTGGGAGGGCTGATGCTGTTCTTCTTCGTCATCTTTGGCTGGTTGTCACAGGGTGTGCCCTATTACCGATCAGTCGGCTTTTCGGAGACGTGGGCTGCGCAGATCGTGTCGCTGACCGCCGGCGGAGCGGTCATCTGGCTGCTGTCGGCGGGCACGCAGTTGGAACGATTCCGTCGGCCGGAGCGGGTGGCGAGCATCTGCGTGCTGTTCGTGGCGGCGGCGCTCGTGGTGCTGTACGTGGCGCAGGGATCGATTCCGGGCGTGGCAATCGCCGTCGTGCTGTACGTGATCGGCTTCGCGGCGACGCCGCCGCTGGAGGCGCTAATCATCTCGCGCGCCTTCGGACTGTCCAACTTCGCGACGATCATGGGCACAGCGTTCATGTTCCAGACGATCGCCATCTTCTTCTCGCCCATCATCGCGGGAACGATCTACGACCAGAACGGTAACTACGACCTGGTATTGATCATCTACGCCTGCTGCGCGCTGGGGAGCAGCGTGGTCTTCCTGATCGCGAGTCGGTTGCCGCAGCCGTTTGTGATGCGCCAGACATTCAATCGATGAGCGCAGCCACCAGGAGGAAGAACCAGACCGGGAACGTCACGAACCCAACGGCGAGAACGAGCCAAAAGAGCGTCCATCCTGTAGGTCTGAGCAGGAACAGTCCAACGACGAACGCGACTGCGCCCCCAATCAGTATGGCAAATGCGACAATGGAGAACCCAAGCCAGCCAAAGGCAAACATGGCAGCGCCGAGAAGGACTAGAAGATAGCCAAGTCCACTGCTCTTTCGGCGAAGTGGAATCACTTCAGACATCGCTACTCACCAAGCCGAGAGGCGACCTGCGATGCACGTCGCCATAACCACATTGACTCACTATCATTGACCTGCTATCTAACAGCGCAGGGATAGCGGTTGCGATGAGCGTCGACTCCGAGTCACACCTATCCTTGGCAATGTCCGTTCCAAATGAGTGATACACTCTTGGCACAACGATTCCCGTCATACGGAAGCTGCACTATCCTCTACCATCAGCGAATCCGAATGCCGTGGCCCTCGTGACGATGTCTACGTCGGGAGAATCGTCGAAGAACAATCCATCTGAGTGCCAAATCGCACTTGAATAGGCAGTGTACTGAACTGGGGACGTGGTTATCAGCTGTTCCGTAACCGTGGGTTCATCCCAGTACCGGCTGTGCGACCGTTCCCACGCAGCGTGACCCTCGGATACACGGATACTTGAGTAGCTCCAGCTCAGAGTCGTAGCATCCCTGATGATGTTCAGGCTAATCAAATCAATTACCTTAATCTTCGCTTTGATAGTGCGCCGTTGTAGATATTCCTCGCCGTTCATACCACCTGCACCGTTCCCGCCAGAAGTGTCGGTCGAAGATCTCGGGCTAATATCATCCTTGAACACTATAGTTACGGCCTCACAGTTTCCGGTGGTCGCGACTCCAACCATGGTCCCTCGTGGTTCTTGCGGCGTGGGACTTGCCGATACTGTGCATGTGACAGGAACAGTGGTTGTGTTAGCAGGCAGGGTGGCTGCACCCCGAGAATCATGTGTCAGGGTAAGAAAGAGCGAGCATTCGCCGCTCGGAGCTGCAGTGGTCTTTGTTAGGGAGCCCTGCCGTTCAAGGACGTCAAGGAAGACGCTCATCGAGATTGGTGGAAGACCGTCGTACGGATTGGAAGGGGACTCCTGGGCGTCGGCCTGACCGGAGTCCATGCTGAGAGCAGCGAGCAACGCCGCCGCGGCGACATTGGGCAGAATGATGCTCGCTCGTTGCGGGCGGAGCTTGAGGCGGATTCTGGTGGCCATCGGCAGCAACGTCATGACGTCCTTCCTCTCGGTGATTGCGGCCGTGCCTCGATGAGCGGGGCGCTCGTTCGACTGGTTTCGCCCTCCTTTCTCTTGACTTGTCCCACTCAACCTACGCCTCTGAGCGCGGGTTTGCCAACGACGACTCCCGGAGCCTTCAAGCCAGGAAACATGCCGCGCCGATATCGCAAAGCAGCCGCCGCGGTCTAGCGGAACTGCGCGATGACCTCGTCGTCCAGACGCTGGAAGTACTCCGGATCGTTATCGCCTCGCCGACCGAACATGATCTCGTCAATGCCGTACTCGACAAACTCTCCGATTCGCTGCGCGATCTGATCTGCCGTTCCGTTCAAGGTGCCGGGTCCGATTCGTTCTTCCCATGCCCTCGCCTCGGACTCGTCATTTGTGAGCAGGCATGGCATCAATGCGGTGATCTTGATCTCAGATGGATCTCGTCCGAGGTCCTCGCAGTGCGCGTGCAGGATATCGACCTTCTCGTTCAGGAGCGCAACCGACATACCTCGGCCCGCCCAGCCATCGAGGTTCATAATATCGCCGTACTTGGCCAGCGTTCTTAACGTGCGCCGGGGGCCCGTTCCGCCGACGAGGATCGGGATTGGATGGCTGTAACTTGCGGGCGAGAGCGGCGCGTCGTCCAACGAGTAGTACTGACCGTTGAAGGTGATGTTGGCGCCGTCGGCATGAATGATGTTACGCAGTAGCTGGCACGCTTCCTCGAATCGATCCTGACGCTCTTTCATGCTGGGGAAGTCCCAACCGTAGGCGGCGTGCTCGCGACGAAACCACGAGGCGCCGATGCCGAGCGTGAATCGACCGTGCGAAATATGATCCACCGAACCGGCGATTTTGGCGACGAGTCCCGGGTTGCGGTAGGTGTTACCGAGCACGAGATGTCCGATCCGCAGCGTTTCGGTGCAGGCGGCTACCGCCGCGGCCAGCGCAAAGGCCTCGAAGGCCTCGCGTCCTTCAACCGCTTTGCCGCGATTGGGCGGCACGAAGTGATCGGCGAACCAGATCGAGTCGTAGCGACCGGCGTCCATCGCCTGCGCGACTGCGCGGATCTCATCCCAGGACGTCAGATAGGCCGACACCTGCGCGCCAAATTTCACAGCCGTCATCGGAACCTCCGGTCCTGTCTGGTCAACGTGCCAGACACGCTCGTTCGCGACATCGCATCATGTAGCCGCAGTCTACGTGGACGGCTGGATGCTCGGTGATAGCCTCAATTCAGCGGCCTGCCGACGATCTGCCAACGATCTGCTCGTTGGGCGCCGATTCCGCTACCCGCCCAAGAGCCACCGTCCAAGAATGACCGACCAGAGAACGAACGACCACCAACGAGGAGACGACCACCCATGCGCGTGCTAGTGATGCCTGGACTCACCTTGCCCGAAGTCTCCGACGCGCAACTCGACGCGATCCGCGCGGCGGCCGGAGCGGAAGCTGACGTCGTCGTCGCGCACAACCGCGAGGACGCGATGGAGATGATCGTTGACGCGGAAGTCATGCTCGGCTATCTGACGCCTGAGCTGTTTGCGGAAGCGAAGCAGCTCAAATGGATTCACGCGACTGCCTCTGGCGTTGATGGGTACCTGTTCGACGCGTTTAAAGACAGCGAGATTCCGCTGACCGGCGAAAAGGGCCTGGTCGGGCCGCACCTCGCCGATCATGCCTTCGCGCTGCTGCTCGGATTGGCGCGTTCGCTCAAACCGGCAGTGCAGCTCAAGGGCGCCGCATGGGGGGCGCGCGTGCCGATGCGACGCGCCGCATTCGAGCTCTCGGGGCTGACAATGGGGATCGTCGGCTTTGGCGGCACCGGTCGCGCGATCGCCGAGCGAGCCAACGGTTTCGGGATGAATCTGCGCGCCGTGGACGCTCTCGCCGTGCGCGGCACGCCGATTCTGCCCGTCATCGGACACATCAGTCAGCTCGACACCTTGCTGGCGAAGTCCGACGTGGTTGCCGCCTGCACGCCGCTGACGGAGGAGACGCATCACCTGTTCAATCGCGAGACCTTCGCCAAGATGAAGCCGGGCTCGGTGATCGTAAACGTGACGCGTGGCGAAATTATCGAACTCGACGCGCTGATCGAAGCGATCGAATCCGGACATCTGCGCGGCGCCGCGCTCGACGTGGTCGAGGGCGAACCGCTGCCTGCGGATCACCCGATTTTCGAGCTTGAGAACGTGGTCATGACGCCGCATACTGCGGGCGCTTCTCAACTGCGCGCAGGCCGCAACCTGGAGCGGTTCTGCGGCAACCTGCGGCGCTACCGCAATCGCCGAGAGCTGGTCGGACTGGTCGACAAGCAGGCAGGGTTCTAGCTCTCACCATCTCTCTGTGTCTCTCTGCCGCCGCACGAGGCAAGGTTGGGGGGCAAGGTTGGGGGACGAGGTTAGGGAGCGACGAAGGCGGCTTGCCGATGCTGTACCGCGCCGAACTCGAAGCCGCGCAAGAGGCCGCTCGCGGCGGCGGCGCGATCCTGAATCGCTATCGAGACTCCGGCGCTCGATACGGTTGGAAGCAGAGCAGTCCGGGCCACCACGCCGACTACGAGGTGGTCTCGGAAGCGGATGTGGAGGTTGATGCATCGCTGCGTCAGGCGCTGCTCGGCGCATTCCCTGACGACGCCTGGCTCTCGGAGGAGGCGCATGACGATCGCGAGCGGCTGTTGCAGCGGCGCGTCTGGATCGTGGATCCGCTGGACGGCACGCGCGAGTTTCTGCAGGGCGTCCCTGAATTCGCCGTTTCGATCGCGCTGGCGGTCAACGGCCAGGTGGTGTTGGGCGTGGTTTACAACCCGGCCAACGACGAGATGTTCGCGGCCACCGCAGACTCCGCTGACGAGCGTTTCCAACTCGATCAGGCGGAGTCGTTGGCGGATGGTTTCATGCTGGTCGGACGCGGTGAGTGGCGGTTTGGCGATCTGCCGCCGGTGCCCGAAGGCACCAGAGTGATGCCGGTGGGTTCCATCGCGTACCGCATGGCGCTGCTGGCGAGCGGACAGGGCTGCCTGATCTTCACCGCGGGTCGGCGCAGCGAATGGGATCTGGCGGCTGGCGCCGCATTGCTCGGCGCCGCCGGCGCTCGCGTCACGGACATCGACGGTCGAGCGTTGCTGTTCAATCAGGCGCGTCCCACGGTCAAGGGACTGATCGCCGCCAGTCCCGGCGTCCATGCGGAGGCGCGAGAGCTCTGGCAACGCTCAGGCTGGCAGATTCACTGACGCAGGCTGCATCTTGCATCTACCAAGCTGGCTAGCGGCTGGTTGACGGGCTGTGAATGGCCGGTTCATCAACTGGTTCATCAACTGCTGACCGTGCTCTCCGGAGAGTCAGGTGCGAGGTCCGCATCCATGGCGGAGTTGTTGCCGGAGCGACCGCTGGGGTCAGTTTCGGGATCGTTCGATGGTCTGCTTTGTTCACTGGAGGTAATCAACGTTGCCACAGTACTGATTATGGACTTGGGAGCCGGGCGCGAATCTGGCACAGTGCTGGGGGTGAAGCACACCCTGAAACAGGCTTGGGCAAGGAGCAACAGCATGAACATCCACTTCGCTCGGAGATATCTGCGCATGCGCATGGTTGTGCGCATGGCTGGCCTGCTGGCCGTGGCGGGCATGACGCTGGCCGCGTTCGGCATGGCCAACGCGCAGGATAGACCCGCCTTCCGACTGTATGGGAGCGGCGCCGCCGGCGATCAGATCGAAGTGCTTGATGTTGAGGGCAACGAGCTTGGGTCGACAACCGTGACCAACGCCGGCGTCTGGTACGTAGATGTGCCATGCGAGTCAGACGAGATCAAACAGCTCAGCTTCAACGTCAACCGCGACCCTGCTCTGGCGGAGATCAATCCGACCGGAGAGGACCAGGCGCAAGTGATGCTGAAGCCGATGCCTGGCAACCTCGCCAGCAACACGGACCTGCTGGCTGACGAAGACGAGCTGGTGGGAGACAGCAGCGATCTGCTGGCCGACGATGACGCGTTGACTGGAGACACCGGCGATCTGGCGCGGGACGACGCCGAACCGACGCCAATCCAGGCGCCCAGGCAGGAGAGCGGCGACAGCATGCCGAGCACCGGCTCCGGCGGCCTGGTCGGAGCTGGTTCCTCCGCGGGCATGCTGGGACTGACCGTCGCGCTGATCGTCGCCGGCGTGATGGCGCTTGGCCTGTACGGCGTCCGACGCCGCATCTAATCGCCCAGAACGTTACGCTGCGAAGGCGGGGTCGACCGACCCCGCCTTCTGCGTGCGCGACAGCGCGCGTGGTGTAACCTGCCCAGAGTACTGAAAACACTGAGGAGTTGTCCCGTGGCAGAATTGAGCGGCGCGCAGATCGTTGCCAAATCGTTGAAGACACAAGGTGTCGAGGAAATGTTCGGACTGATCGGCGTGCCAGTGGTACCGATCTCGATCGCCTGGATGCAAGAAGGCAAGCCCTTCGTCGGCGTGCGACACGAGCAGGCCGCCGGTTATGCGGCTCAGGCCGCTTCCTATATGCGCGGTCACATGTCCGCTGCGCTGGTGGTGTCGGGACCGGGCATGACCAACGCGATCTCTGCGCTCGGCAACGCCCAGGCCAACTGCTGGCCGATGATCCTGATTGGCGGCGCCGCCAACGTCACGCTCTCACAGATGGGCGACTTCCAGGACGCTCCGCAGGTGGAAGCCGCGCGACCGTTCGTCAAGTGGTCGGACCAGGCGCGCGACGTGCGCCTGATTCCGCGCCTGATCGCGCAGGCCACCCGAGCCGCGATCAACGGTCGGCCCGGCCCGGTCTACCTCGACATGCCTGGCGACATCATCGATGAGGTCGTTGACGAGTCTGAGGTGCAGTGGGCTCCGCGCGTTGAGGAGCCGAGTCGTCCGATGGTCTCGGCTGAGTCTGTCGAAGCGGCGATCGAGGCGCTGAAGACCGCCTCCAACCCGCTCGTCATCGTCGGCAAGGGCATGGCCTGGTCGCAGGCTGAGCAGGAAGTTCAGGAATTCGTTGACAAGACGGGCATTCCCTGGCTCGCCACGCCGATGGGCGCTGGCGTCGTGCCGGCGGACGCGCCCAACAACGCCGCCGCGGCTCGGACGCACGTCCTGCGCAACGCCGACCTCGTGGTCTTGCTCGGCGCGCGCCTGAACTGGATCCTCCACTTCGGCAAGCCGCCCCGCTTCAAGGAGGATGTGCGCATCATCCAGCTCGACATTGAGCCGGAAGAGATCGGCACCAACGTGCCGACCGAGGTGGCGCTCGTCGGTGACGGCAAGGCGGTGATGGGTCAGGTCAACAGTTACCTTGACGACAACCCGTGGCAGTTTGAGGACTCGACCGAGTGGATCGCGTCGATCAACGCTGAGGTGGAGCGCAAGGCGGCCGAGCAGGCCGAGTGGAGCTCCTCCGACGAAGCGCCAATGAACTACTATCGACCGCTCAAGGAAATCCAGGATCGGATGCCGCGCGACGCCGTCTTCGTCACGGAAGGCGAGAACACGATGGCGATCGCGCGTCAGGTCATCCAGTCGTACGAGCCGCGCAAGCGCCTCGACGCTGGTACGTGGGGCACGATGGGCGTCGGTCCCGGCTTTGCGCTCGCGGCGCAGGTCGTCAACCCTGGCAAGCGCGTGATTGCGCTCGAGGGTGACGCCGCCTTCGGCTTCGGTCCGACTGAGGTCGAAACCGCCGTCCGCCAGAAGCTGCCGATCACGTGGATCATCTTCAACAACAACGGCATCGGCGGAGGATCGCCTGAGCTGCCCGAAGACTACGAGACCGGCGGCCTCTCGCCGGGACAGCTCACGCCGATGGCGCGCTATGAGATGATCATGGAAGCGTTCGGCGGCAAGGGCTATTACTGCAAGAGTCCGGCCGAGTTCGAAGCCGCGCTCGACGACTCCTTCCAGCAGGAAGGCTCGACGTTGATCAACGTGGAGATCGCTCCGAGAGCCCAGCGTCGACAGCAACAGTTCCAATGGCTCCAGCGCTAACCGGCTCCAACCACGTCCTGCGGCAAACAGTCGCTCTCCAGTCCCCGCTTTACGCGGGGACTGGTCGTTGTCGGGACTAGTTGGGATTCACCGTCCCAATGGTCAGGTATGTCCGCGTGGGCGTCAGGGCCAGGCGATGAGTCTTGGGCGAAGCGCTCAGGGCTGTGTCTGCTGAGTCCAGATCGACTCCTCGCGCACGACAACGTTGATACTCTCATCTGACCTGAGCCGCGTCAGCGTATTGAGGAACGGCGGCGCGATGGGCGACCAGAAGTCCCAGCGCTCGCTCGCAAGGTTGTAGCGGTATGCGTGGCTGAAGTGTTCAATGTTGCCCAACGCATGCGCGATGGTCGAGTCCGGGCCTCGCCAGATCACGAGGTTCAGCCCGATTCGCAGCTGGTATCGGACGACCTCCCCCGACCAGTCGGCGCGATTGGTGGAAGTGAAATCCATGTCGACATAGAGGTTGTAGCTCTCGTACCAGGGCAGATCGACGCCCTCCAAGGCATATGCGCCGGTGAAGGGAATCGTGCTGCCGAGCCGTCCGTTTCCGCCTGACTGATGGATCGCGTAGTGAATGTGCGCCACGCCGCCGTTGGCGTCGTATCCCGCCGGATAGACCCGACCGACCTCATCGCCTGCGACGACGCGGACGCCTCGTCGCAGGCTTCCAGCCGTCTCCAGGTGGCAGAGCAGGTGGGCGTAGCCGGCTGAGTCGTCAATGGCCAGGCAGGCGTTACCGACCCACGTCACGATGCCGGACACCGGCGCGAGGACTGGCGTCCAATCGGTGGGAGCATCGGTGCGCACGAGATCGATGGCATGCGGGTCGCCGCCGTCTGCTTGATTGTGACTGCCGGTGTTGTAGCCGGCGATCACGCGCCACTCGGTGCCCGCGGGCGCCGGCAACGGGACGCCGCCGTCATCAGCCTCAGCCTGGTTCATGAAGGCAAATGCGGCGGTCAGGGCAATCAGAACCAGCGCGACCGTGCGGGATCGGTGCATCTTTCGACTCTACACATGCGCCACGAGCGGCACACGCGACGACTCAACGTACGGACCGTGTCACCGCTTCGCGTATAGCTCCAACTCGCCGCGCGCCAGCTCATCGCCGACCAGCTTCAGGATTCGCTCCAGCTGATCGAAGTCCCATTCGCTGACGAAGGAGATCGCCGAGCCTTCGGCGCCTGCGCGGCCGGTTCGGCCGACACGATGCACATAGTCCTCGGCGGACTGCGGCAAGTCATAGTTCACGACGTGCTGTACATCCGGGATATCCAGACCGCGCGCGGCGACGTCGGTCGCGACGAGGAACTGCAGGTTGCCGGCGCGGAACTCGCCCATCACGCGGTCGCGCTTGTTCTGAACCCGATCGCCGTGAATGGCGTCGGCATCGAGACCGAGATGGCGCAAGCGTCCGACCAAACGGTCGACCGTCACCTTCATGTTGCAGAAGATCAGCGTCCGACCGGTCAGCTCTGGCAAAAGCTCCTCGACTGCGCGCGTCTTGTCGCGTTGCGCCACTTCGAGATAGCGCTGATGGATGCCTTCGGCCGTCGCCGTCTCGGGCGCGATCTGTACATGCTCAGGTTCACGCATGAACTGGTGGATCAGTGACTTGATCGGCGTCGGAATGGTGGCGGAGAACAGCGCAGTCTGTCGATCATCCGGACAGCGGCGCAGAATCTTGCGCATATCGGGATAGAAGCCGATGTCAAGCATGCGGTCGGCCTCGTCTAACACGGCGAGTCGAACGTTGCTCAAGCGCAGCGTGCGTCGCTCGATGTGATCGATGATCCGTCCGGGCGTGCCGACGACGATCTGCGGCCGACGTTCCAGATTGGCAAAGTCATCCGCCAGCTTCCGACCGCCCATGAGCACGGTCGCCTCAAGGCCGGCGGCGCGCGCGAAGAAGTCGAGCACGGAGCCGACCTGCTGCGCCAACTCGCGCGTCGGGGTGAGAATGATCGCCTGACACTCGCCGAGATTCGGATCGCAACACTCCACCGCGGGCAACCCGAACGCCACGGTCTTGCCGGTGCCGGTCTGCGCCTGTCCAACAACATCACGGCCGGCCAGCAGCAGCGGAATCGACTGTGCCTGAATCGGCGTCGGTTCAGTGAAGGTCAGCGCGGTCAACGCGGACAGCATCCGCTCGGAGAGACCGAGTTTGACAAAGCTCTGCGACCAGTCGTCGGAGCTGACGACATCAAGCTGGTCCAGGGCTGGGAGTTGGTATCCGCCGGACAGCAAGGCGCGCTGCGTGGCGCTTTGGCGCGCACCTGGCGGAGCGCCGCCGCTCTGGTCACTGTTGCCGTTTCCGCCAGCATTGCGGCCCGAGCGACGAGCGCCGCTGCGACGCCGCTTCGGCTTTGGGCGCTCGCCGGACTCGCGTACCGCCGGGGCGGAGGCTTGCGCCCGCTCAGAGCGGGGGCGTCGTTTGCGAGGCTTGCGGGCACCGGCAGGCGCCGTGTTGGCAGCCTCGGTCTTCGCAGTTCTTGTCACGGGCGTCGGGGAGGGAGCGGGGGAGGGCGCAGCGGCCTGTTCGGCGTCGCGACCTAACAAACGTTGAATGAGACTCAAGAATTCACCACAGCTATGCGCAGCATGCGCAGTACTCAACCATCTGCGTCCAGCATATCAGCAAAGTTTATGTCGACTGACGGCGATGGGCGTCAATGGGCGTTGATGGGCGTCGAGATTGACGTTAGCGCGGAGTGAGCGCCACGAGCGGAATCCGTCGCGATGTCTTCTCCTGATACGACACATACGGCGAGTACATCGAAATCAGCCGCGCCCAGATCGCCTCCCGTTCCTCGCCTTCAAGCTCTGAGGCGATCACCGTCTCCTCACCGCGCGCCGCCGTCCAGATCCGACAGTTCGGCTCGATTAGCAGGTTCTTCCACCATTCGGGGTGCTCCGAGTGTCCTCCGTAGGATGCGACGACGATTATGCGTTCGCCATCCTCCAGATACAGCAGCAACACGGACCGCTGACGCCCCGATCGACGCCCAAGCGTCCACAGCCGCAACGTTGGCGGCCCCTGCAGGCGACCACGCATCAGGGTGAAGATCGGTTGTTGGAAGCGTGTCAACGCCTTGATCGTTCGCGGTCCCATGCCCAGATGCTAACGGCTCATGGCGTCCCCTTTTGGCGAGACCTGTGCGTCAATCAGCAGCTATCCGCTCCCGCTCCCCCCGGAGAGGGTGGGGGAGGGTCGGTCGGGCTGCGAGCAACGATCGCCCGTGGCAGAGAGACGAGTCAGGAACCCTCACCCCAACCCTCTCCCGGAGGGAGAGGGGGCAGCTTCCTCGGAGAGTCCCAACTCTGCCCCGCTTTTCGGCCACGGCCGCCAACCAGCCGTCCGCGTCCCCTCTCCCTTTAGGGAGGCAGCTTCCTCAGGGGGGTGTCGTGACATGAATTGACGGAGGAAATCACACAGCTCCCCTGTCTTCGACATCCGCACCGAAACACCGCCGAAATGTACATGCAACCCAAGTGCAATGCGAGCGCAACTCAACGGAAACCAGCGCAGCCTCTCCGCTCCATAGGTTGATTTCAGACCGGCACTCGGGAACGGAGGCAACCATGACACTTGCCCGATTGGTCAGGACCACGCCCACTTCACTCGGCGTGGTCCGCAAACCTGGACTGGGACTCTTCCTTGGTCTGTTCACCGGCCTCTTGGCCACGCTTGGATTCGTTGGCGCGCAAGAAGCGGAGGAGCTGGCCAGCCAACTGCAAGACATCGTCCTCGCCGTCGACACGATCTGGTTCGTGATTGCCGGCATCCTGGTGTTCTTCATGCAGGCTGGCTTCGGATTGCTCGAAGCAGGCTTTGTGCGCGTCAAGAACACCGCCAACATTCTGATGAAGAATGTGCTCGACGCATCGCTCGGCGCGGTCGTCTGGTGGGCGGTCGGATTCGGCTTCGCCTTCGGCGGCTCGCAGGGCGGACTGATCGGCGGCGATTCGTTCTTCCCTGGCATCGGCGGACTGACAGAGACCGACGGCGTCTCCGAGGCGGCTGTCTTCTTCTTCCAATGGGCATTTGCCGCAACCGCCGCGACGATCATTTCGGGCGCGTTGGCGGAGCGCACCAAGTTCTCCGCTTACCTGTTCTACACCGTGTTCGTCACCGGCATCATCTACCCGATTGTGATTCACTGGGGCTGGGGCGGCGGCTGGCTCGGCGATCGCGGCTTCATGGACTACGCCGGATCGACGCTCGTTCACTCCGTCGGCGCCTGGGCGGGACTGATGGGCGCCATCCTGGTCGGACCGCGCATCGGCAAGTACGTCGGCGCTGAGGTGCGCGCGATTCCAGGTCACAACATGACGCTGGCCACCCTGGGCATGTTCATCCTCTGGTTCGGCTGGTACGGGTTCAACCCCGGCTCAACGCTCGGACTCTCGAACGGACTGGCGACCGAAGCTGCCTGGGTAGCGATCAATACAACCCTCTCCGCTGGCGCGGGCGCGATCGTCGCGGTCGCTGTCGCCAAGCTGCGCTACGGCAAGGCTGACCTGGGCCTGACGCTCAACGGCGCCCTGGCAGGGCTTGTCTCGATCACGGCCGGCTGCGGCTTTGTCGAGCCATGGGCGGCGCTGCTGATCGGCGCGATCGGCGGCGGACTCGTCGTCCTCGCGGTCGAGATGTTCGACAAAGTGCGGATCGACGACCCGGTGGGCGCGATCTCCGTACACGGCATCTGCGGCGTCTGGGGCACGATGGCGGTTGGGCTGTTCGCGACTGCGGGCGCAGCCGACGCCTGGGGCGCTCCCGGCTACGGACTGTTCATGGGCGGCGGCTTCCGCGCCCTGTTTGAGCAGCTGATTGGCGTACTCGCCATCTTCGCCTGGGTGACCGTCGCCTCAGGCATCCTGTTCTTCGCGATCAAGCACACGATCGGCTTGCGCGTGCCGGAGAACGAAGAGCTCGCCGGACTCGACGTGCAAGAGCACGGCATCGGCGCTTACCCCGAGTTCCCGACAGTCTCGCCAGGCGTGGCGGTCGAGGTCTCGGCCGGCGAGGAGCTGCCCGCCGCAGGCTCAGCCTCCGGTGGAGGAGACTGAAAGAAGGCGATGGAGGGTTCCCAAAGCGCTCCCCCTCCGGGGGAGCTGTCGCGGAGCGACTGAGGGGGCTGCCCTCGCCTCCGCGAGTGGGAGCCCCCTCCGCCCCAACTGGGCGCATCCCCCAGAGGGGGGAAGGCCTGAGACAGAACAGCAACAGGAAAGGCAACACGATCATGAAAATGGTGATCGCCATTATCCGCCCCGAACGACTCTCCGTCGTTCGCACGGCGCTCGAGGCCATCGGGATCGTCTCGATGACCATCTCGGAAGTCCGCGGACGCGGCGCGCAGAAGGGCGTCGTCCAGGAGTTCCGAGGACAGAAGGTGCAGGTCGACTACCTGCCCAAGATCAAGGTCGAAATCGTGATCAACACGACGCCGCTTGACGACGTGATTGACGCGATTCTCGACAACGCTGGATCGGGCAATATCGGCGACGGCAAGATCTTCGTGCTGGATGTCGAAGACGCCGTCCGCGTGCGCACCCGTGAACGGGGCCCGGCCGCCGTCTAGCGACCGACGGCCTGTCCCCCTCCGCGGGGACCGGTTGGGGCGGGGATCGCTCAGCTGAGCGGTTCTCGCCTCTCGCGTCTGCGAGGATTATGCTGAATTTCGCATGAGCCTCACGATCGAGCTGTTGCCCGACCTTGCCGCTAACGACTTGCGGTTGCAGCAGCTCGTCCAGGAGCGAGCGTCGCCGCTGGAGCGGCTGAACCTCTTGCATGGCTCCGCGCTGCAGCGTCTGTCGAGCCAACGCATGCTTGCAGAGGCCAGCGGCGGTGGGCTGGCTGCGGTCTACGGATTCACACCGGTTGATATCGCCCAGGCCGCCGCTCTGCACGGCGACGCGCCGCCGCGTCATCGTTGGCCGCCGGGCGCCGACCTTGCTGTGCTCAGCGAGCTGCTGCCTACGCTGTCTCTGCAACAATTTGATCCCGCAGGGCCGGGACTGGCCGGCGCGATGCTGCGAGCGCTCACGGATCTGCGCGAGGCCGCGCTCAGCCCGGACGATCTGCCGCGCGGCGACCTTCAGACGGTCTTTCGCGCCTGGCGCGAAACCGTCGGCGACTGCAATGACCGCACCGCTCGCTACGAAGATGCGGTCAGTCCCATCACCGGCGCAGACGCGTATCGGGCGGCGTTGGGTGACGCGCCGCTCGTCGTCTCTGGCATGTACGACCTCACGCGGATTCAGCGACTCCTGCTTGGACGCATCGCCGACGCGACCGATGTCCGAATGCTGCTCGTCGCGCCGTTCGACGATCCGCAGACGCTGCCGATGCAGACGGCTGCAACGCTCCAACGCGAGACTGGCGCGCGGATCGTCCGCTCGAAGCTGTCGGCGATGCCGCTTGCTCCCGACCACTACTTCAGCGTGGGTGACCCGACGGCTGAGGCGGACGAGATTGCGCGACTCATCCTGGAAATGGCGAACGATGGGCTCGTGTGGCGTCGCGCGGCCGTCTTCCATCAGCTCGGAGCACCTGCGGACGACCGCATTTGCGCGGCGCTTGAACGCGCCGATGTTCCGAGCTGGCGCATTGCCGGCCGACAGCTCAGCCTCACGTCGATCGGACGCGCCACGCTGGGACTGGTGGAGCTGTTGCTCGACCCTGACCGCGCGCAACCGAGTGAATGCCTCGACTGGCTCTCGCATCGCGCATTGCGCGCCCGTCCGCTCAACGTCGTCCGACGACCCGTGCGCTGGGAACCGTACGGCCTCGAGCTGGGACGTTCCGGCGGACTTCACGCTCTGCGCGAACGTCTCAGGACGCTCGCCGACGACACGTCCGACGCAACCGACGGCCTTGAAACGATCATCGCCGATCTCTCCGATCGGGCGCGCGCGCTGGCGACAAGTCAATCATGTCAATCGTGGCAGACCGCATCGGCACGGCTCGTGGACGCGTTCGACACCTACCTGGACGAGTCAAGCAACGACACCGCCAGCTTTGAGGCTTCGCGCGAAACTCTGAGTGATCTGCGCGATCACGATCAGCTGGGCCGACCATGGGTCGCCAGCGAAGGTCTCATGGCACTGCGGCGCGCATTCGGCGGACGCGTCGTGCGGGATCCGCGGCGACTGGTTGGCGGCGTCAACGTCGGCGCGGCGGCTGGCCCGGCGCGAGGCATCCGCTACGACGCCGTGTTCGCAGCCGATGTCGCAGAGCGCATCTTCCCCGCTGTCGCGCGACAGGACTCGCTGTTCTCCGATGCCGCGCGCTCGGCGATCAATCGGCGTGTCCCGAATGCGCTGCCGCTGCAACGCGACCGCGCCGACACGGACCGGCATGTCTGGTCGCTGATGCGACGAGCGGCGCGTCAACGCTTCGTGGCGGGTTGGAGTCGACGCAGTAGCGCGATTGGAGGTCCCAGCCACGCGTCAAACCTGTTGCTGGAGGCTGCGTCAGCCACGCTTGATCCGGCTGATGCTCCCTATTCGGAGTCAGATTTGAGCCAGCGCGGTCGCATTCGCCGACTGCCATCCGCCGCGACGACGGTGACGCCAGGGCCTGATCAGGTCGTTGCTGACGACTGGCGGTTGCCGCTGTCGGCGGGCGATCTGCAGTCGCTCGACCTGGCACTGCTATCGGCGCCTGGGGTGGACGGACGGGCGCTGTCGCCATTGATCTGGCCGGCGGCCGAGCAGGCCGATCATGCCCGCAGACGGCGCAACGCATCGCAATTCACCGAGTTCGACGGCTTGCTCGACCGATCAGCGAGCAAGAGGCCATGGCGACCGCTCGAGCAGGCGTGGAGCGCATCCGCGCTGGAGACGTATGTCACATGTCCGTATCAGTTCTTCCTCCAACACGTCCTTCATTCGACCGTTGCCGAGGCTGCAGAGGCTGCGGATCGCCCGAACCAGCGTCAGCATGCGCAGATCGGGGAGCTCGCGAGACGCGCGTTGCGCGAATGGAGTCGCCGCCATCTCGAGTCGCCTGAAGATCAGACGTGGCGCGACTATGCCGCTCAGGCGCCGCTGCTGCGCGAAATCGCGGCGCGAGTCGTCGCGGATGAGCTTGGGCTGAGCGAGGCCGAACCGCCCGCGGTCGAGCAGCGCATCAGCGATCGGGTCTGCGCGGACCTTGAGCATGTGCGTCGGCGCGAGCTGAGCGAGTCGCGCGATGGTTGGCGCCCGATTGCGGTGAGCGTTGACTATTCCGACGCAACTGTCCGAGTGAGCAGGAATCGTCGACTCAGGTTGCGTGGTCGCATTGACCGCATCGACCAGCACCGCAGCGGTCGACAGCGCGCGATGATTTGGGTCAGCGGCTCGAGCCTGCCAGACCCATCGGGATTCGTCAATGGCTCCTCGCTGGAGGCGATCGCCGCATTGGCCGCTCTGCAGGAGCGCGGTGTCGCGATCCGTGACGCTGAGGTGGTGTTTCAATCCATCGGCGCGGAAGGGCATCTTGCGGCGCAGCGTCTGCGTGGTGAGCTGCTCACCACGCAAGGCGGAGTCGACGCTCCGAGCGCGGCGGAGCGACTGCGAGATACGCTCACTGCGATCGCCGACGGACTCGAGGCCGCCAACTTCATCGCGACGCCCGGCCAACCGCCTCGCGATCGTCCCAACTGCGCCAACTGCGCCTACGACGCCGTCTGCGCCAGCGATATCGGCCATCGATTCCAACACAAGCTCAACCGCCATCCGGAACCGGTGCGCGCCCTCGAGATCATCCGCCGTCGGCGGGCGCCGGCATGGTGACCTCGGCGCCTGTGCCCGCCGACCAAGCTGTCCGCGACCGCGTCATCAACGAACTCGATACGTCGTTCTTCATCGAGGCGGGCGCGGGCTCCGGTAAGACGTCTGTGATCGTGGCGCGAGTGGTCCATTGCGTCCGCAGCGGAGTCCCGCTGCCGCAGATTGTGGCGATCACGTTCACGGAAAAGGCCGCCGCCGAGCTGCGCGAACGCATCCGAGAGGAGTTGGCGCGCGCGCAACTGCCGCACGCGTTGCGCGAGGTCGATGCCGCGCCGATTCAGACGATCCACGCATTCTGCGCCAACATCCTGCGCGAGCATGCGCTGGACGCTTCGCTGCATCCCAACTTCCGCGTGCTTGACCAACTGCAAGCCGACCTTCGCTTCGCGCGATCGTGGCGCGCATGGCTCAGCAGCGACGACGCGCCCCAAGCAACATTGCAGCGCGCGCTTGAGCTTGGGCTTGAGTTGGGGGACTTACAGGCGGTGGCCGAGCAGCTCGCTGCGCACCGCGATCTCCGAGGAGCCGTAGCGGAGCGCGTCAGTAGCGAGTCAGACACTCCGCCGGACGACTTGCCAGCCGACTTGCCGTCCGATCCGCCGGATGAACAGGTCGAGCGCGACGCTCTGCTCGCAGCGTTAGTCGGCGCCATACGTCAGTTCGTCGACTCGGACGCCGCTCAGCGCCGACGAGAGGGCGTGTTCAGTTATGACGACCTTCTGCTCGAGACCCGCGACCTCCTGGCTCGCTCCAGCGGCGTCCGTATGGAGCTGCGGGAGCGCTATCGGGCCATTCTGATTGACGAATTCCAGGACACGGATCCGTTGCAAGCACAGATTGCGCTGCTACTCAGCGCAGATCCTGACACGGATGACTGGACGCTCGCTCGGCCTGGTCCTGGCCGTCTAGTCATCTCCGGTGACCCGAAGCAGGCCATCTATCGCTTCCGTCGCGCGGATATCGATATCTACGAACAGGTACGCGAGCGCTTTCGCGAGGCGGATGCTGAGGCCGAAGTGGTGCAACTGAGTGTCAACTTTCGCGCTCGACCACAGCTCTGTCACTGGCACAATCGCGTCCTCGCTCGCGTGATCGAGTCGGACGAGCGCTATCCGCTCGCCCAGGCTCGCTGGGCGACCACCGATCCGTATCGCACCGAACGCGGCGCTGCCGTGGCCGTGGCCGTGATCGACTCGCAGGAGCAGTTCCGTCGGGTCGGCGAGGCGCGCGAGTCCGAAGCGCGCCTGATGGCCAACTTGATCATGCACATGCGGGACGGCGCTTCCTCGCTCGGTCAACTGTCGTTGGCAGGCGCGACGCGTCTGCCGCAGTTTCGCGACATGGCATTGTTGATCCGCACGCGCACGGCGGCCGATGTCTACACCAACGCGCTCGATCACGCAGGCATCCCGTACCACTTCGACAGCGGACAGGGCTTCTACCAGCGAGCGGAGATTCGAGCGCTGGCGTATCTCTTGCAGGCGCTCGACGATCCCACCGATTCCGTGTCCGCGATTGCGACACTGAAGTCGCCGCTCGCTGCCGCCTCTGACGAGGAACTGTTCCAGCTCCAGGCAGAGCTGGGCGATCAGCCCATCCTGTTGGACGCTGAAGTCCTGCCCGAAGGTTACGCGGGCCGCCTCCGTGAACCAGTCGAGGCGCTCTCAGTACTACGCGGCGAGTTGCCTGCGCTCGGGCTGCCGGATCTGATCGAGCACGTCATCCGACGCTCAGGTCTGCTGCTGGCGCAGGCGCTCGACGGACGCCCGGCGCAGACGAGTCAACGACAGGCCAACCTGCGCTCGCTCGTCCTGCGCGCCGCCAATTTCGCCGACGAGCGGGAAGACAGCCTCAGACCGTTCGTCCGTTGGCTTTCGCAGCGCGGGCTGCGTAATTTACCGGAGTCAGAGTCCGCCACAACCGAGGCTGATGACGACGCCGTCCGCATTCTGACGATTCATCAGGCCAAGGGACTGGAGTTTCCCATCGTGATCATGCCCAAGCTGCAGGATCGGCCGGGCGCGGCCCAGCGACCGCAGTTCATCGTCGACCGCGCCCGCGAGCAGCTTGAGCTGCGGCTCGGCGGCGACAGAGGTCAAGCGGTGTTTCAGAGCAGCGGGTTTGCCGCAGTCCAACATCGTGAACGCGCCTATGTCGATGCAGAGTCGCGGCGCATGCTGTACGTCGCAGCAACTCGCGCCCGCGACTGGCTGATTCTGTCGTCGTTCCCCGCCGACAGCGTCGCTGACCGAGAGTCGTTCTATAGCTATCTCGAAGACGCCGCACCGCATTGGTTGCAGCCGGACACGGATCCGGATGTCGTCGCGCTGGGCGCGGATCGCTTCGACGCGGTCCCACCGCGTCCGGCGAACGTGTTGATTCCACCGCTGTCATCGCTTCGCGAGCAGTGGCGGGCGCGCCATCAAGCCGCGCTCGAAGGCGGCGCCGAGCAGATTGCGACTGCGACGCCATCTTCGCTGCACCGAGTCGAATTCAGCGACTCCGCCGAAGACGAACCGCAGGCCTGGAATCCGCTTGAGTTCGGGTCTGCCGTCCACGAGGCGCTGGAAGCCTGCGACTTCGGCGATCGCGAGCTCACGCGACGGCGAGCGATACGCATCTGTCAGCGATATCGTCTGCCGCCGCAGCCGTTGCTCGAACAGCTTGAGCGCGCGCTCGACTCCGACCTGATGCAGCGAGCCGCTCGCGCCCAGCAGCTCCACCGCGAGTTGCCGCTGACGACGATCGAAGAGTCCGCGAACGGCGCCACGCTGATCACCGAGGGCATTGCCGACCTCCTCTTCCTTGACGCGAACGGTTGGGTGCTCGTCGACTACAAATCTGATCCCGAATTGCCGCCTAAGCGGCGCGACGCCTACTTTCAGCAGGTTGAGCGCTACGCGGCGATGCTCGCGAAAGCCGGCATCGAAGTGGCCGAGTCGTACCTGCTGCTGACATCCACTGGCGAGGCCATCGCCGTCTCGCCGCCGGAGGATGCGATCACTGATCACTGAGGATGGTCGCAAGGAGTGCCCGCATGGAGGGTCGCTGCGTTGCTCAAACGAAACTGGCTGAGGCGCTAATTTTAGTGAAGGGTGGTAGCGCGTGGCGCATGTCACGCCAACTCAGCACCCCAAGAGACATGCACTTCCCCAACCACACCAATTGGATTCATTCATGACACTGACCGCGCAACAAATTCGCCAGGACCTCGCGCTTCGGCGGCAGAAGATCGTCGACGAGATGGGCTCCAGCGAACGCATCTCGCGACAGCACACCAAAGGCCGCCTGACGATCCGCGAGCGGCTCGACCGGCTCTTCGACCCTGGCAGTTTCCGTGAGATCGGCACCTTCGCCGTCTCCGAGGCGCCAGATGTCCGCGATCGCACGCCGGGCGATGGCAAGATCGGCGGTTGGGGCACGATTGACGGTCGCAGCGCCACCGCCGCCGGCGACGATGTCACGGTCCTGCATGGCTCCTCATCGGTTGTCGGCGGCAAGCGGATGAAGCGGATCTACGAGCAGGCGCTCAAGCAGGGCGTGCCCTATGTCTACTTCGGCGAGACCGGCGGCGCTCGATTGCCAGACGCGCTCGGCTCCGAAGGCTTCAGCAAGATTCCGCCCGGACTCGAGAACGCTCGCCGACGGCGGCGGATTCCACTGGCGACCGCGATTACGGGCGAGTCCTTTGGCGGCTCCAGCTTCCACTCCGCATTCTCAGACTTCACCGTCCAGGTACGCGGCTCGGCGCTGAACGTGTCGTCGCCGCGGGTCATCGAGATCGCGACGGGCGAGATCATCTCGCTCGAGGCGCTCGGCGGTGTGGATGTCCACCTGGACGTCACCGGCCAGATCGATCGCGCCGCCGAATCGGAGGACGACGCGATTGACCAGATCAAGACATTTCTCTCATACCTGCCATCCAACTGTTGGCAGACGCCGCCGACGCTCGATGGCTACGCCCACGCCGAGCCAGATCTCACCCTCGCAGACCTCGTTCCGACGCGTCGGCAGCGCGCCTATGACATGCACCGCGTGATCGAACGTATTGTGGATGACGGTGAACTCTTCGAGCTCAAACCGCGCTTCGGGCGCTCATTGATCACCACGCTTGCGCGCATTGGCGGCCAGACGGTCGGCATCTTTGCGTCCAATCCAATGTTCAACGCCGGCGCGCTCGATCCGAACACCTGCGACAAGGCCACTCAATTCATCTGCATGTGCGAGGCGTTCAACATCCCTACGATCTGGCTGCAAGACGTGCCGGGCTTCATCGTCGGGTCGCAACCAGAGCACGCCCGACTGCTGCACAAGGCGATCATGTTCCTTGAGGCGTTGGCGTTGATGACGGTGCCTCGCATCACGGTCGTGATGCGCAAGGCCTTCGGCCTGGCGTACTTCTCGCTCTCCGGAGCCAGCCTCGACAACACGCTCGTCACGGCTTGGCCCGGCGCGGAAATCTCGTTCATGGACCCAGGCGTGGGCGTCAATGTCGTGCACGCGCGAGACATCGCCAACGCCGCCGACCCGGAGGCAGAGCGACAGCGTCGGATCGCGGAGTGGACGCTCGGGCACGAGCCATGGGGCGCTGCGGGTCTGATGAACCTGGACGAGATCATCGATCCAGCAGATACACGTCGCTGGCTACTGGAATCGGTCCAGCGCTTCCCGGTCCAACCTCCGGCTCACGGCCAAACCAAAGAGCTCGCGAGCTGGCCGACCTGCGTCTGATCTCGGTAGGCTGACCACAAGGAATCCTGCAATGGCTAACACTCAAGACCCACTGCCCTACGACTTTCCCGAACTCAGGCCTGGAGATCCCGGCTACCAGGAGCGGCTGACGATCAACCGTGCCAGCCAGGAGCATTTCTTGTACTGGCTCGAACACGAGGCTGAGATGTTCGGAAATCATGGTGATGACATTGCCATCATCTACGACGGCGGACAGCTCCAGTACTGCTCCGACCCTCACGAGGCCGCCGACTTCCTCAAGTCTTTGACCCACGCGCAGCGATCGGCAGCTCATATATCTACGTATCTGCCCGCCGATGCGGCCTGGGCGTTGTGAGTCGGATTTTCGAGGCGCTTTCGGTTCTGATCCTGGCCGTCGGCCTCATCCGCTGCTCACGCCGACACGCCGACCGTTGATCCGTGTAGACATACTGATTGGCCGAGCGAGAGTTTCGCACCAGTTCATGATCGACACAGGCGCGGACTACACGATCGTACAGCGCGAAGTCGTCCTGTCTTTGATTGAAGCTGCGGGCGTAGACCTTGACGAAACTTCAAGCGCTGATGAGATACTGCTCAACGGAGTCGGGCCGGTTCCCATCACATGCCGGGTTCAGCGTGCCGGGTTCAGCGTGCCGGGTTGAAGTTTTTCGACATAGACGACGGCGAGTTGGTTCTTGCCACCTCGATTCTGGTACCGCAGGCAGCCGAGGACGGCCAATACACCAAGCAAGGAACGGAGCGATCCAGAGTGCCATCACTCCTCGGCCGCGACGTGCTCCAGCGCTTCGAATTCAACCTCTCCTACGACCCTCCCAGCGTCGCCCTGGCCATCAACCGCTAGACCGACGCTCCCGCATCCGGCGCAGCATCGCCTCCGACGGCTTGGCCAGCTTGTGTCCCGTCTCGATTTTGTTTCGCACCTCGCGAACGACGCGAGGCGCCAGGCGATCTTCTCGCTCGTTGACATACGCAATCACGGCGTCGGGATCGCGTAAGCCTAGCTCGCGCAGGGCCCAACTCAACGCCTTCACATGCAGATCCGCGCGATCGTCGACGAACAGCTCGCAAATCTCCAGCGTCCGCTTCGCATCGCCGTCGCCCAAGTGACGCTCATTCAGCGCAATCGTTGAAACGATCCCGACACGTCGCCACCAGAAATCGGAGGATGTCGCCCAGCGACGCACCCGCGCATCGCTGATCTGACCGCGCTGCCAGGCCGGACCGCTCAGCTTGCGCGCGAAGTGATCAACCGACGCCCAACCGTCCAACGTGCGTCCCAGTCGTTCGAGTGCCCGCCAATTTAAGAGCGCGAATGCCGCACGGTGCATCGACGCCAGGTCGAACGCGACCATCCGCGACTCGTACGCCGGGCCATGCTCCGCTCGACGCACCCGGCCGCTGCCGCCGCGCTCAATCAGAAGATTGCAGAGCTCGAGCACTTCTTCGCCGGACGCCGCCGTTAGGTCTCGGGCTTCCCTCTGAGCGATGCGCCGCAGTTGCGGCGTCATGAGCACGTCGGGTGAGTCCAGGATTTCGCGCAGTAGGGCTTCGCCCCGTTCAGACACGCTCAACTGCCGCGCTCCGTCCGGCGATCCGACCGAACACGCTGCCTGCCATCAAGCCGGAGCCGCCGGCGTAGTTGTTGTAGAAGAGCCCGCCGACCAGCTCGCCCGCGGCATACAACCCGTGCATGGGCTGATCTTCAGTATCCAACACTTGTCCGCTGCGCGGATCGATCTTCAAACCTCCAAAGGTGAAGGTGATACCGCAGGTGACGGCGTAAGCGAGGTAAGGCGGCGAGTCCAACGGCAAGGCCCAGTTCGACTTGGTCGGATGCACTCCGGACGTGCCGACACCGTCCAGCGCCGACGGATTGAAGCGGTCTTCGCCGTCAGCCGGACAGGCTGAGTTGTACGCGTCGATTGTTCGTACCAACCCATTCACGTCCACACCCAATGCTTCCGCAAGTTCCACGATCGTATCTGCTTGCGCCATCGTCACCTGACGCACGCGGTACTCATCGCGCAACAAGTGGGCAGTGCGTGAATCGAACAGTTGGAAGGCTGCGCGTTGTGGCTGCGCCAGAATTTCACGTCCGTAGCGAGCGTAGGTATAGTTACGCAGATCTGCGCCTTCGTCGACGAACCGCTCACCGTTCAGATTGACGATCAGGCCGTAGGGATAGGAGTGTTTCTGATAGAGGTCAGCCACGATACGATTTCCGGTCGGCGGGGCATTGAGGTCCCAAGCGACTGCGTGCGCGCCGGACCAGTGCCCGTACGGTTGCGCTCCGGCCGCGATCGCCGCGCGGATCGCGTCACCGGTATTGAATCTGGATCCACGTACCTTCGCCAGGTCCCATCCTGGACCGAGGTATCTGGTCCGCATCTCGGCGTTCGCTTCAAAACCGCCTGCCGCGAGCACGACGGCATCCGCCTCAAGATGTTCGACGCCGTCGGCGCTCCACAGCTCGACGCCGTGAATTTGCGGACCGTCATGCAGCAGATCCACCACCTTGCAGCCGTAGCGTACGTGGACGCCAGCGCGCTCGGCTGCGTCAAACTCCTGGTCGGACAGTCCTTTGCCGGCGCCGACGGCTTCTACGGTCAGCGCGCCGTAGAAGACCAGTTTGCCGTCAACCTCGTTCGCTTGCCGGCCGGTCATCAATGCGAATCGCACGCCCTGCTCTCGCAACCAACGCATCGTGGGCGCCGCCTCGCGCACCAACGCCGATGCCATCCCATCATCGATCAGGCCATCCGTCACCCGGGCCAGGTCAGAGCGAAACGCGGACGCTGGATATGAGCCCACATCGACTCGCGCCACTTCCGCCTCGCTCAGATCCGGGATGAGGGGGCGAATCTCCTCAATGCCCTGGTAAGGGAAGCGAAATCCGCCGCCGGTGAAGTAGGTGTTGCCGCCGCGTTCGCCTGCGGGTGCCTTCTCGAGCACGGTCACATCCGCGCCCTGTTCTCGCGCCGACAAGGCGGCGCATAACGCGGCGTTGCCCGCTCCGACCACGATCACGCGCCTGGCTGTCATCGCATCGTTCCTCACCGCGCCGACTGCGTCGGACGTTTCGCCGATTTCTCGGTCGCTGTGACCGGAGCAGACGCGCCGTTCCGACCGTTCGCACGATAGACGACCGATTTCTGGCCTCGCACAAGCGGCACCATCATGCCGATCTCGGACTTGATCGCTTGCTGCACGACCTGCACCTGTTTGGCGACCGCGCGGACGCCTCGCTGTCCGCCGACCAGCGAGAACAGAATGGCCGGCGCCGTCGCAATTGCCGCAACCAGGAGCGCGGTGCGGAAGCCGTCAATGATCAGGCTCGGGGATTGCGCGGGGGCATCTGCGTCGCCGACCGCGCCGGCGATCGAGACGAAGATAGCCACCCAGACCGCGGCGCCGATCGCGTTGCCGATCGTCCGAGCCGTCGTTTGCGCTGCGGATGCCGTGCCCAGGCGTTGCGGCGGCACCGCAGACATGATCACGGCCGTATTGGGTGAACTGAATGTCGACGTGCCGATTCCCAACAGCAGCATCCGCAAACCGAAGTCGATTGGCGACGTGTCGGCGGTCGTCCGCGAGAGCAGGAACAGGGACACGCAGACCATCACCATTCCCGCCGTGGTGAGTGGACGCGAGCCCAATCGGTCGGAGAAGCGCCCGGAGACAGGAGACCACAGCATCATCGCCATCGGCATGGGCAACATGACCGCCGCGATCTCGATCGGCTCGAATCCGCGCCCCAACTGCCATAACCACGGCGTCAGATAGAGCGATGCGCTCATCCCCATGAACTGCAAGATCGCGGCGGAGATGCCGAAGCTGAACCCTCGACCCTTGAACAGACCGAGATCAACCACCGGCGACGCCGCGCGCCGCTCTACGCCAATGAATCCCAGCAGACAAACAGCGCTCGCGATGAACATCGTCAGCATGAAAGGTGAGGTCCAGCCGATACTTTGACCGCGATTGATTCCGAAGGTCACGAAGCCGAGCATCCCGAACAGCAACAGCGCGCCAGGGATGTCCAGCCCCTTGGGACGATGTTCGGGCGATCCGTCAACCAGCAGTCGCCAGGCCATGAAGACGCCGATCAGGCCAAACGGCACCCGCGTCCAGAAGATCGCGCGCCAGTCGAACAGGTCGATCAACACTCCGCCGAGCGCCGGTCCCGCCATGGCGCCCGCGCCGACGGTCGAAACCATTAGTCCGAGTCCGGTGCCGCGCTTCGAAGGAGGGAACGCCGCAGTGATGATCGCCGCGCCGTTCGCCATCGTCATCGCCGACCCGATCGCCTGCACGATGCGCGTCCCGATCAGCTCTTCCAGGGAGCCTGCGATCGCTGAGAGTCCGGTCGCGATCGTGAGGATGAAGAATCCAACCACATAGAGCATCTTGCGGCCGTAGATGTCGCCAAGCCGACCCATCGTCAGCGACAGGCCGGTACTGACGACGATGAATGAGAGCGCCACCCAGACCACATCGTCGGCGGAGCGTCCGAACTCTTCGCTCATCGTGGGGAGAGCGATGTTCGTGATCGAGTTGTCGACCACGCCAAGGAACGTGCCCACGCAGACGACGGCGGCAGCTACCCAGTAGTACGGAATGGGTCCGAGTGACGGCCCTGCCACCAGCGGTCGATCATCGTCCTGCTGCGGCCGATCGGCGGCGCGCGGAGCTGGCCCGTTCGTCTGCGCCATCGCCGCCTCTTCAGGGGACCATCGGGAATCGGTCCCGAGCGCCACGGTGTCAGTCTACGTGATCAGTTCGCGCGGACGAAGTAAATCGGCTGGTCGCAGACCTCCTGCAAAGGAGGTGTCATGAGGTAACGCTCTAGACTGCGCCCATGACCGCGAAGACTCACACCCTGACGGACGAGCTCTCTGCCATTGACTGGTGCTATGAGCAGGGCTGGACCGACGGACTGCCCGTGGTGCCTCCGGCTCGCGAGCGCGTCGAGCGATTTTTGATGGCCGCTGGACGTCCTCCCGAAGAGGTCGTCGCTCGACACCCCGCCACTGGCCGCGAATGCAACGTCCAGTCGGCAGCGGTCAACGCGGTCATGGCCGGCTGCCTGCCGCAATACTTCCCGACCGTGCTCGCGGCGCTCGAAGGCCTCAACGAAGATCGCTACAACTTTCATGGATCGACGGCCAGCACGGGCGGATCAGCGCCGGCGATCGTCGTCTCTGGCGACATCCGCGATGAGATCGGGATGAACGCCAGCGTCAACGTGTTCGGGCCCGGCAATCGCGCCAACGCGACCATCGGACGCGCAATTCGACTGATCATCATGAACATTTTCCAGATGATCCCCGGCGTCTCGGACCGTTCCACCACTGGCTGGCCAGGCAAGTACGCCTGCTGCATCGCCGAGAACATCCTCAACAGCCCCTGGGAACCGCTGCACGAATCGCTCGGTTTCCCGGCCGAGGTGTCCACCGCAACCGTCTTCGCCGCCTCAGGCTTCTACAACGTCGAGAATCACTACACGAGCGATCCGGAACGGCTGCTCGACACCTTCGCTGATGCCATGGCGTCGCTGGGCGCGCTCACCGATGGCCAATCGCTGGTGGTGATGTCGCCGGAACACGCGCAGATCGCCGCCTCCGGCGGCATGTCCAAACGGGATGTGCAGGCATACCTCTTCGAGCACGCCAGTCGCGACCCTGACGACATGTTGAGCAACGGCAAATGGCCGTCAGGGCAGCCGTCAGGGCAATCGCAGGACGGACTCGCCGAAGGCGATCGCAGCGGCGACCGGTTCCATCGCGGGCGTTCCCCGGAAGACATCCTGCTGGTCGTCGCTGGCGGTGAGGCGGGCGGACACTCCGCCTTCCTGCCGTCCTGGAGTCGCGGGCGCAACTCGATCTACCAGACCAAAGCGATCGGCGTCTGCCTCGACTGCTAAGGGAGCTGCTAAGGGAAACTGTCTCATGCCTATCGAATTACTCGATCCGACCGGCGAACCGACGCCCACAGGATTCATCGCAGCGCCCAGACTGTCCAGCCTGGATGGCCTGCGCGTTGGTCTGTTCTCGAACGGCAAGGTCAACGCCGACAAGCTATTGCGCTACACGGCCGAAGTCTTTGAGCGGGAGGCAGGCTGCAATATCGTCGTTGATTCGGGCAAGGTCAACGCCAGTCGGATCGCTGAGCCGCAACTGCTCGAACGGATCGCCAACGATGTGGACTTCCTGATCACGGCGGTCGGCGATTGAGGCTCCTGCTCCACGTGCAGTGTGCACGACGGGATCAGCTTTGAGCAGCACGGCAAGCCAGGACTGGTGCTCTGCACGCACCCGTTCGATCCCACCAGCCGCATGATCGCCAGGACTCTGGGCATGCCCGACTTTCGCTACGCCCTGGTCGATCATCCGATCGGCAGCGCTGGGAGCGAAGGCCTACAGGCGAGAGCGCTCGACGCTTACGAGCAAGGCCGCAGGATCCTTTTGGGCCGCCAGAGCCTCTTGGGCGCCTGACGGTCAGCCCCCATAGGCTGCCTGCCTCTGAGGCGGCGACCTGATATCGCGCCGACTCAGCCCTTCGAGTCCGTTGACCAGTAGTCCGGATCGGACGGAAAGACGGTTGACGTCCTGGTGATCTCGACGGCGCCGTCAAGCGTGTCGGCTGCCGCCGACCAGACCGCGTAGTGCGGCGCCTCGCGGTGCGCGGCGAGCGCCGCTTCGTCCCGATAGACCTCGTAGAAGTAGTACGTCAGATCGTCGTTGGCGTCCTGCAGGACATTGAAGCGCAGGCAACCGGGCTCGTCAGCTTCGGAGCCCAGCGCGTCAACCTCGATCGCGTGCAGAAAGCGCTCGCGACCTTCTGGCTTGACCTTGACCTTCACCCAAATCGCGATGTTGCTCACCGGAAACGCTTCCTTTTCATCAATCAGTTCATCAATCAGTTCATCTGGCCAAACAAACTGGTCTGTCAGCCATTCGACCGGATCATCGGACGCCGGCAGATCAGAACGGCTTGTCGCCCTTAATCGTGACGCGAATGCCGCTGCGCGACTCCGGGTAGTAATCCCAGATCGCCATGTGCTGCGTGCAACGATTGTCCCACAGCGCGACCGAGTTGGCGCCCCACTTGAAGCGGCACTGATAGTTCACGTTCTTGACGTGTTCGAACAGGAAGCTGAGGATCGCGTCCGACTCCTCTCGCGGCAGCTCCACGATTCGTCTGGTGAAGCTGGAGTTGACGAACAGTGCTTTCTTGCCGGTCACCGGATGCTGGCGCGCGATCGGGTGGACGGCGCGAGGCGACTCGCGTTGCGGCTGATGGTCGCCGTATTGACCCGAGTAGTCGGCAGCGTGCAACGCCGTCAGCGGCTCGAGCAAGTCCTGCATCTGCGGCGAAAGCCCGTCCCAGGCGGCGTACATGTTGGACCAGCAGGTGTCGCCGCCGTCCGATGGAATCTGGTGGATGTGCAGAATAGATGCCATCGGCGGCTCTTCATCGGCCGACACGTCGGAGTGCCAACGCTCGCCGTTGTTGCGGAACGAATCTTTGTCCGTGTGGATCTGCATCAGCTCCGGATTGCCATGCACATAGGGAGCGGCGGGATGAATGTGCAGGTCGCCGAAGCGACGACCAAACGCGAGGTGCTGATCAGGCGTCATCGCTTGATTGTGGAAGAACAGCACGAGGTGCCGCATCCAGGCGTCGTGGATGTATTCAAACGTCTCCTCGTCCAGCTCTTGCGTCAGGTCGACGCCGTGGACGATGGCGCCGATGGTGGGCGTCAGCGGCTCAAGTGTGATGGCGGAAGTTGGCATCGGCGGTTCCTGTCTGGAGTTTCATAGCTCGCGGGAGCTGAGGCGACGATCGCGTTCCCGGAGCGGGTACCCGAAGGATAGCGCTGCTGATGGCGGGGGCCGCGTCCGGATCGGCTAGCATACGAATAATCGAGAGCCCAGTGAAGGAAATCGCAATGGCACTTGGCGGATTTGCAGACCGCGTCGCGCGGATCGATCTGACTTCCAGAACGGTCACGTACGAAGGTATCAATGAAGAGGATGCGCGCAAATACATCGGCGCGCGAGGACTGGGCGTCAAGTACCTGCTCGACAACGGCCCAGCGACGGACGCGCTGTCAGCCGACAACATGTTGGCACTGGTCAACGGTCCGATGACCGGCTCCGAGGTGACGATGTCGGGACGGCTGGCGTTCGTGACGAAGTCGCCGCTGACCGGCACCGTGACTGATTCGCACATGGGCGGCTGGTCGGCGGCGCGACTGCGTTGGGCCGGCTTCGACGCGCTGCTGATCACCGGCAAGGCCGACGCTCCCGTCTTCCTCGAGGTCGAGAACGGTCAGGTGGAGATCAAGGACGCCTCGTCCATCTGGGGCAGAGGCATCCACGACACGGTGGCGCACTTCGGCTCGGACAAGGGCAACAAGACCGATGTGTCGGTGATGTCAATCGGTCAGGCTGGCGAGAACGGCGTGCTCTTCGCGTCGATCCTCAACGAGGATGACCGCGCCGCCGGTCGTGGCGGCACGGGCGCCGTCGCGGGCATGAAGAACCTCAAGTGCGTCGTCGTGCGCGGCACGCGCGACGGTCGCTGGCGACCGGAACAGGGCGAGGCGCGTCAAAAGTTCCGCGCTGCGCAAGGCCAACACCTGAAGCTGATCATGGAGTCGCCGGTCACGGCGCCGTCATCCGTCAGCGACGACGGCGGACTGAAGGACGGCTCTGGCGCGCTCTCCGCCTTCGGGACGAATGTACTGATGAACGCAGTGAACTCGGTCGGCGGGCTCGGCACCAAGAACTCGCAGCAGACTCAGACCACGCCGGAAGCCGCCGACGCCGTGTCGGGCGAAACGATCCGCTCCGATTTCCTCGTCGCCGAGCCGACCTGTCACGCCTGTCCGGTCGCCTGCAAGAAAGAAGTGGAGATCACCGAAGGTGTCCACGCCGGCCTCAAGATGGAGTCCTTTGAGTATGAGCCGGCCTGGTCGTTGGGCGCGAACTGCGGCAACGACGACCCCGCCGTGATCGCCAAGATCATTGACCAATGCAACGACTTCGGGATGGACGCGATCGAGATCGGCAACGCGATCTCGATGTACATGGAAGCCTCCGAGCGCGGTTATGTGGATACGCCGCTCGACTGGGGCGACGGCGCCGGCATGGTCCGAGTCGCCGAAGAGCTGGCGATGGGGTCGACGTCAATCGGTCGCACGCTGGGACAGGGCCCCGCCAAGGCTGCGGCGGCCTGGAACCACCCGGAGATTTCGATGACCGTCAAGGGTCAGGCAGTGCCCGCCTATGACCCGCGCGGGATCAAGGGCGAGGGACTCGGCTACGCCACATCCAATCGCGGCGCCTGTCATCTGCGCGGTTACACGCCCGCCTCAGAGCTGCTCGGCATTCCCATCAAGACCGACCCGCTGGACTGGGACGGCAAGGGTCCGCTGCTGAAGATCTTCCAGGACCTGCACGCCTTCTCGGATTCGCTCGACCTGTGCAAGTTCTCGGCCTTCGCCGTGGGCGCGCCCGAGTATGCGGCGCTCTACGAATCGGTCGTCGGAGTGCCAATGTCGGAAGCCGACGTGATGACCGCCGGCGAACGCATCTACAACCTTGAGCGCTACTACAACAACCAGATCGGATTTGGCGGCGACGAAGATTCGCTGCCGGATCGCTTCCTGACGGAGCCCGCGACCGGCCCGGCCGAGGGTCACGTCTGCGAACTCGATCAAATGAAGGAGCAGTACTACGAGGCGCGTGGCTGGGACGACGGCGTCGTCGGCGAAGCCAAGCTGCGCGAACTCGAGATCATTTCCTAGCGAACCACATCTCCCCCGCTGACCTCGCTGAGCGGGAAGAGATGCGCATAGTGTGACCGAGGAGGGTATGCAGATCCGCTTCTACGCGACGCTGCGACCGCTCGTGGGCGGTCGCAGCGTCGATCTGCCAGACCCGCCCGACACGATCGGCGCCATCCTAGAGCGCCTCGCCGACGATTACGACGGTCTGCGCGACCAGCTCTTTGACGAGGACGGCGCGGTGCGCCGCTTCGTCGCGATCATGGTTGACGGTCGCGACATCCGACACATTGAAGGGCTGCAAAGCCGCGTCAGTCCAGGCAGTGAACTTGACATCTTCCCTCCCGTAGCTGGCGGCTCAGTTGCCGGCGGCATTGTTCTGACCTGACCGGGTTCTGACCTGACCGGCATCGATCCGCTCACACTTTGCTCTGGCGGACAGATAATCAGTAGTAGGGTGAATGCAGAAGCAGGCGTCGGCAGAGGAAGTAGTCCCGTGACACGAGCTGTTCCTGAACTGACCCGCTGCGGCGCGCCGATGCGGGTCCCGCCCGCCGCCCGCGGCTGAGCCGTCATCGTGCGATGGTGGCGCTATGACCTGCCGCGTCAGACGTTGTGGGCCTTCATGGTGGCGGTCGGGCTGACGGCGGGCATCGGTTGGCTGATCTCGGCGCTCGATCAGGTCACCGTCGAGGAAATCCAAAAGTCTGAAGTGCGCGGCGCGCGCGAAGGCGGGATCGACGGATACGACGCTGGCTTTGAGCGCGGCCGACTCGACGGCGGCGGTCGCGCGGCGCTGGCGATTGAGCAACTGCTCGAATCGGGGGACCCGCAGGACGGCTATCAGCGAGCCTACGATTTCTCCTGGAATGAGGCGATCACGATCGCGTTGCTGCGCGCCAAGCGCGACAAGCTGGAAGTCGCATCCGCCTTTGATGAGTGGCAAGCGCTGAAGCGATGACGGCGCCATGACAGAACAATGACAGCACCATGACGGAACAGCGCACGCGACTGACAGGATGGGGCGCCGGCGAGGTCGAGACGGTCTGGTGGAAGCGCGGGCGCGACCCGATCGGTCGGCACACGATGGTGGCCGTCGTATTCGGCGTGATTTTGGCGGCGTTGGTCGGCGCGGTGTTCGACCCGCTCAACCTGCTCACCGCAGAGGACATCCGTCGCGCTGAGCAGGCAGCCTACGAAATCGCCTTCGCGGACGCCGAGCCGCTCGGCTACGTCGACGGCATTCCGTATGGAGAATTGCAATATCTGGGCGCTGAGATCGTAGCTGGCGACGCGGCGGCCGATTCCGCCTACGGCGATCGCTTCAGCGATGGCTGGAGCGCTGGTTGGAACGAAGCGCTCACGGCGATGCGGCAGACGGCACTGGATGTTGGGCTGCCTGAGAACTACACCGAGTTTCGCGTCCTGGACGAGTTCGAGCCTCGTTGACGCAGAGTTGACGCAGATCTGATCGGCGCGACCCACTCTTCACGCGGGTATCACTCGAGGACAGGAATGCAGCGAGGCTATTCGGGGCCGATCAGCTCTCTGCCGATTAGCATTCGCCGAATCTCGGAGGTGCCGGCGCCGATTTCCAATAGCTTGGCGTCGCGCACGTAGCGCGCCACCCGACTCTCGCTCATATAGCCGTAGCCGCCGTGGATCTGCACCGCCTTGTCGGCGACGCGACTGGACATCTCGGCTGAGTAGAGAATGGCCGCGGCTGCCTCCTTGTTGCTGCGCTCGCCTCGGCTGGACATCTGCTCCACCTGATGCGCGGTGCGGTAAACCAACCAGCGCGCCGCCTCGAGCTCGGTATACATGTCGGCCAACATCGCCTGAATGAGTTGGAAGTCGCCGATGCGCTGTCCGAATTGGCGACGCGCGCGCGCGTACGCAATCGCCTCATCCAGCGCGGCCTGCGCAATCCCCAGCGGCTCGCCGGCGAGAAAGGATCGCTCAACGGCGAGTCCCTGCATCATCACGCCAGCGCCTTGACCCTCGCCGCGCAACACGTTCGACGCCGGCACGATGCAGTCGTCCAACACCAGCTCGGCGGTGGGGGAGCCGCGGTGTCCCACCTTGTCCAGATGCTGTCCGACGCTGAACCCGTCAAACTGTGACTCGACGATGAACGCGGTCACGCCGCGCGAACCAGCTTCTGGATCCGTCTTGGCGTATAAGACCAGCGTGTCGGCCACCGAGCCGTTGGTGATGAACATCTTGCGACCATTCAGGCGGTAGACATCGCCGTCACGGACGGCGCTGGTGCGAATGCCCATCGCGTCGGAGCCGGCCTCTGGCTCAGTCAGCGCCAGGGCGCCGATTGCGGAGCCATCGCACAAGCCGGGCAGATACTGTTCCTTCTGCGACTCGTTGGCATTGGCGGCGATATTGTTGGCGCACAGATTGGCATGCGCTCCGTACGAAAGCGCGACTGACGCGCTCGCGCGCGCGATCTCTTCAGTCGCGATCACACCGGCCAGCAGGCCCGCGTCGGAGCCGCCATAGCGTTCCTCAATCGTCACGCCGAGCAATCCCAGCTTGCCAAGCTGCGGCCAGAGATGATCGGGGAATCGATCCTCGCGGTCAATCTGATCCGCGATCGGATCAATCTGGTCGCGCGCGAAGTCTCGCACGGATTGCTGAATCAGACGCTGGGCTTCGCTGAGTTCAATCATCGCGGCGTCCGTTCCCTGTTCCCATCGGTGAGCGGAAGCGACTCAGCGCGCGACGGGTGCGTTCACAGTCAAACGTTAGCCTGAGCGCATGGCGACCACCGATCAGATCAGTCAATTCGCCGACGCGCTCGCTGCCGCGCAGGGCGAGTTCGTCGAGCTCGCGACCTGGGGCGAGGTCTGGGAATTCGGCGCATCGCTCTCGGATTACGAACCCGTGGTTTCACCGTCCGCCTATGCGCAACTCCAGCGTGGGATCCTGCCGGATTCCAACGATCCACTGCGTTCGATCGCCGACCGCGCGGTCGGGATCACGGTGGCGACGCTGGCCGTCGCCGAAACCGGCTCGGTGCTGTTAGTGGAGCCGGCGCCAATCGATCGCGCAGTATCGCTGCTCACGCGGCATCTGATCGTCGCGGTCCGGGGAGCGGACCTGGTCGACAACCTCGCGGACGGGTTTCGCTGGCTGGCGAGACAGCCGCGGGCTGCCGCCTACGCGACATTTGTAACGGGTCCCTCGCGCACGGCGGACATTGAGCGTTCGCTCACGATCGGTGTGCAGGGTCCGAGTCGACTGAGCGTGGCGGTGATCGCATGAGCGCATCGACCGCGCCGTTCAAGACGCGCTACCGTCGCTCCGTCAGCGATCCCGATCTGCGTCCGCGACTGCTTGAATTCCAGCGATCCTGGCGCGAGAGCCGGGACGCTCAGGTTCGCCGACTCGAGCAGCGCCGTGAGCGCTCCTTTGACGAACTCCGCCACGATTTCGCCGCTGTCAAAGACGCGACCCTGGAGCGGCTCGACGACTACCTCGCCGAGTTCCGCGCCAACGCAGAGGCAGCCGGCGCGACCGTCGTTGAGCTGCGGACGGCCGCCGACGCGGTGCAGTACATCGCCGCCGTCTGCAAGTCGCGCGGGATTGATCTGGTGGTCAAGAGCAAATCGATGGTGTCGGAGGAAATCGAACTCAATCACGAGCTTGAACAGCGCAACATCACCGCAATCGAAACCGATCTCGGCGAGTGGTTGCTGCAGCTCGCCGAGGAACGCCCTTCACATCTCGTGATGCCCGCGATTCACCAGAAGCGTCAATACGTCGCAGAGATCCTGGGTAAGGAGCTCGGCGAGGACTTTGATCCAGACGACATCCCGGCCATGGTCGCCAGCGCTCGCGGCGGATTGCGGCGGCACTATCTCGCGGCCGGCGCGGGGCTGACTGGCGCCAATGCGTTGATCGCCGAAAGCGGGAGCATCATGGTCGTCACCAATGAAGGCAACATGCGGCTCGCGACCTCGCTGCCCGATGTACACTTCATCACGGCCGGGATCGAGAAGCTGATACCGACCTGGGCCGATGCCGAACGACAGCTCCAGCTGCTGCCGCGCTCGGCTACCGCGCAGACCCTGAGTACGTACACCACCTGCATCACCGGCGCCCAACCAGGCAAGGAGATGCACATCATCCTGCTCGACAATGGCCGTCGAGCGATGCGCGACCACGACGTCATCGGCGACGCGTTGCGCTGCATCCGCTGCGGCGCCTGCGCCAACGTCTGCCCGCCGTACCAGATCGTTGGCGGACACACGTTTGGTCACATCTACACCGGCGCGATCGGCCTCGTCAACACGACGTTCCACCACTCGCTTGCAGACGCGGCCGGCCCGCAGGGACTCTGCGTCTCCTGCGGGGCCTGTGAGACGGTATGTCCCGTCGCCATCCCGCTGCCCAAACAGATCCTTGAGGTTCGTAAGCGAGCGCACGAATCGGGGCACGCGCCGATCTGGGAGCGCGCGGCGCTGCGTCTGTGGGCGCGGCCGAGGCTGCTCAACTCGCTGTTTGGAATCGGCGCGTGGGCGTCCGCGCTCGCCCGCGCGATCGGACTCGTCCGACGCGATCACTTGCGTCTGCCGTTGCCCAAACGACTACGCTGGCGCTCAATCCCGACGCTGCCTCTCCGCAGCGGACAGACCCTGGTCCGAAGTCGCGCGCCGCAATCCGTAATCGCGCCAGCGCCAGCGTCGGGGCAAACCGTCGACCTGTTCGCACAGTGCCTGGCCGACCGGCTCATGCCCTCGGTCGTCGACTCGTCCGCACGTCTGATTGAGGCTGGCGGCGCCGCTGTCAATCTGCCGCAGGATCAGCATTGCTGCGGGCTCCCCGCCTTTGACGCAGGCGATTGGCAGACCGCGCGCCGCATGGCGCGGCAGACGATCGAAGCGTTGGAATCGGGCGACCACCAGATCGTCACCCCTGCGCCCAGCTGCGTGATCGCGATGCGCGAGCATTGGCCGCAGCTCTTCGCCGATGAGCCGAAGTGGCGCGAACGCACCGCCGCCGTCAGCGGTCGCGTCCACGATCTCGCGGCCTGGCTCGACGGCGATGGTCGCCTGCCCGACGACAGCCTCAGCGGCGGCGAGCGCGAATCGTGGAGCGCGCACCGATTCTGCCAGGCATCCAATCGTGGCGATGCCGGCGCGCGAATAGACCTGCTGGTGCAGAGACTGACTGGCGAGTCGGCCTTGCCGATCGAAGAACCTGAAGTCTGCTGCGGCTTCGGCGGCCTGACGTCAATGGCTGCGCCCGAGGTGGGTGAGGGCATCCTCGATCGCAAGCTCGACTGCGTCGCCCAGTCAGGCTGCGAGACGCTGCTGACGAATAACCCGGGCTGCGCCATCCATCTTCGCGCGGGCGCCGCTGCGCGCGAGTCGCGGCACGACACGTTGCACTACGCGGATTTCCTCGCCGCCCGCCTGCCGAAGAGCAGAACACCGTGAGGCCAACACATGCCAACCCTGATCGACGTACACGTCCACCTCTGTCGGACCGCTGAGCAGGAGGCGGTCGTCTTCCCGCGTCGCGGGCTGCCGCTCGAATGGCGTTGGGCCAACGGCGATGCCTGCGGCGAGTACATGACCCGCAACGACGTGGAAGCGATCGTCGGACTGAACTACATGGTCGTGCCAGAGATGCTCGAGCAGCAGCGGCGGCGTCGGCCGGATGCGTCGGAGGCTGAACTGATGGCGCTGCTGCACGATCGCGTGCGCAGCTTCAACAGCTGGACACTGGATCGCCAACAGGCGGACTCGCGAATTCGCACGTTCCTGTGCTGCGACATCGGCACATGGATTGAGCCTGACCTATTGATGGCCGAGCTGGAACGCGGCGTCGGCTTGGGCGCGCGCGGCGTGAAGATGCATCCAGGACTCGGGCGTTACTTCCCCACCGACGAGCGGATGCTGCCGCTCTACGCGCGTCTGGAAGAGCTCGGCTTGCCGATCCTCAGCGACACCGGCGCCTTACGCGGCGGTCCCGGCGACGATATCTACGGCATGCCCGATCACTTTATCCCTGTCTTCGAACGTTTTCCCAGACTGCGGTTCATCATGGCTCATATGCCAGGCGCTTATTGGGATCAGCGCATTGAGATCGCCAGGCGCTTCCCGCAAGTCCTCTTCGACACCGCCGGCGGGTTCAACGACGGGCACTTCAGCTGTCGCGACGGTCGGCGCGCCTGCGCGATCGAGGACGCCGCACGATTGATTCGGACGCTCGGTGTGGAACGAGTCATGTTCGGCTCGGACGCGCCAGGCGCCGACCAACGACCGCAGGTGTTGCAACTGCTCCGCAGCGGCCTCACGGATCACGAGCTCGACCTGATCCTGGCCGCCAACGCGCGTCCCGTGCTGGGGCTCTCGTGATCGAGCCATGGTTTGACAGCCATTGACCAACCAGGCAGAATGACAACGACGGGGGGCGAGCGTCGCTGACTTCAATCATCGCAGCGGCCAGGCCGTCAGGCCCGCCTCCTGTCCTGCCATTTGTAATGGATCCTGATGCATCTGCTGTATCTCGATGAGTCAGGGTCCACTGACGCCATGCACTTCGTCGTTGCTGGACTGATAGTCCATTGGCGGAACGTTGAGCCTCTGAAGACCTCGGTGGAACGGATCGTCGCGGATCGACTGCCTGAAGCCACCGACATAGAGATTCACGCTGGCCAAATGCGCACAGGCAGACGCCGATGGTCCAGATTCCCACGAAGCGTCCGGAATCTGATCACTGACGATGTGGTCTCACTGCTACTTGAGCAGTCACACATCGTCGAACATCCTCTGACACTGGTCGCCGTGGTCACAGATCGGTCTCCCGGTCAGGGCCTAGAGCTGTACGAGCAGGCCTACAGCGCTCTATTCGAGATCTGCGATCAACGCATCCAACCAGGCCGCGAGCCTGCCGGAATCCTCGCGATCGCAGACAACACACGTCTGGAACCAGTCATTCAAGGACTGGTGACTCCCGGGCCCGGTCAGATGTCAGACGATCATGCATCTCGCGGGGCGTTCACTCACCTCCTGGAGCCGCCACTGTTCATCGACAGCCGGCTGAGTCGTCTCGTGCAACTCGCTGACTTTGCTGCTCACTGGCTCTACCGAGCCTACGAACATGATGATCACTCAATACTCAACCAGATCCTTTCGGCATTCAGCAGCAACGGAGGAGCCGTGAACAGCCTCGTTCATCTCTCTGGCGATTATCGAACTTGCACATGTGCGGCCTGCCGCTCACGGCGCTGAACACGCCGTAGACTCAGACGATGAGCAACCAACCTGACCGCAGCGCGCTACGCAATCTCCAGGACAGGACCGCTATCGTCGGCGTGGGCACGACCGAGTTTGGCGCCATCTATCGCGATCTTGACCCGGAACGCTCCGCCTACGAGCTTGGCCTGATCGCCTTCCGTGAGGCGCTCAAGGATGCCGGCCTACGGCGGACCGATGTGGATGGCGTGATCGTTTCCCGATTGCCGCACTACGGGCGCATGTGCGAGATGATTGGGCTGCGACATCCGCGATTCGTCAATGTCCTGCCCGGCGAGGGTCGACAATCCGGGATCGCGCTGCAATACGCCGCGTTAGCCGTTGCCAATGGCATGGCCGATGTCGTCGCCTGCATTTACGGCAACAACGGACGCTCTGCCGGGGCCAGATACGGCGGCGAGAATCGCGGCGCCTCCACGCAGGCGATGTTTGAGGCGCCGTACGGGATGACATCGCCCGGCGCGGTCACCTCGATGATGTTTCGTCGCCATCAGTATCGCTACGGCACGACCACTGAGCCGCTTGCGCATCTCGCCATCTCCAACCGCGCCAACGCGGCGCTGAATCCGAACGCCGTCATGCAGCGTCCGATCACGATGGACGACTACCATGGCGCCCGCTACATCGCCGAGCCGCTCTGCCTGTTTGACTATTGCCTGATCAATGACGGCGGCGTCTGCTTCATCGTGACCTCGGCGGAGCGCGCCCGCGACCTCAAACACACGCCGGTCCTGATCCACGCCACATCACAAGCATCGGACATTACGCCGGTCTATGCGGCGGACGACTTCTGGCAGGAGCCGATGTCACAGATCGCGGACGACCTCTTCGCCGTCTCCGACGCTCAGCGTGAGGACCTCGCGTTTGCGCAGCTTTACGACAACTTCACGCCGACGATCCTGTTCACGCTCGAAGGTATGGGATTCTGCGAACCCGGCGAGGGCGCCGACTGGATCACGCCGGAACGGATCGGGTTGCACGGCGAGCTGCCGCTGAACACCGGCGGCGGTCACACGAGCGAGTCGTACATGCAAGGCTGGGCGTTGCACGTCGAAGCAGTGCGACAGTTGCGACAAGAGTGCGGGGAGCGTCAAGTGAACGACGCGCAGTACGGCCTGTACGCATGCGCGGCGCCGCTTGCCACCGGACACATCCTGAAGCGAGACGACCGATGACGACTCAAACTGAAGCGCAATCATACGAAAAGCCGCTGCCGCCGGTCACAGGCCTCACGAAGCCGTTCTGGGACGGGTGTCGTGAAGGCGTATTGCAGATTCAGTTCTGCAACATCTGCGACCTACCCTGGTTTCCACCGGCTGAGGCGTGTCCGCGTTGCCTGCAGGACAACTGGGAGTGGCGTCCTATCTCTGGACAAGGTACGGTCTGGTCCTGGATTCGTATGTGGCAGAAGTATTTTCCTGGTTGGTCGCCGCAAGAGTACCCTTATACGGTCGCGCTGATCAAGCTTGAAGAAGGTCCGTACATGTACTCCACGCTCGTCGATATCGACGACGCGGATGTCAGCTGCGACCTCACGGTCGAGGTCGATTTTCGCCAGGTCAACGACGAGATTACGTTGCCTGTATTTCGGCCGTCGCCTGCATAATTCCACAGCTCATGCCGGGATAATCAAGGCGACTACTGTCACGTTTCGGATCGCGCGAACGTGGCATCGGATCTGCGCGTCAAGGTGACCGAGACTTAAGCTCCCGACAGTACTTCCTCTTGATGTTGGCCGAGTCCTGGGGCCGGACGAGTAACCGCTGTTGGCGTGCCCTCGAAGTCCCACGGCGGCGCCACCTGAGACAGCACGAGGCCGTCGCTCTGCTCGAGCTCAATGATCGCGCCTACCGCCTCGACCTGCGCATCCTGACTGAGGCGCTCGTAGTCGTGCATCGGGAAGGCCCAGCCGCCGTGCCGCTCGACGATCTCGATCACTTGAGCCGCATTGAAGTTGGCAAAGCCGCGCTCCCAGAGCGGTTTCAGCTCGGCCGCGTAGCGACCGGCTCCTCCGGCGCCGTCAGTCCGCAGACGCTCAACGTCTGGGTGCGTCCGAGCCCACTCCATGCCGAGCTCGTCGATCAATGACTCAAACGCGTCGCCGCGGATCCGCGCCAGCGAGAAGTAGATTGGCAGGTCGCGACACTGATAGCCGTGGTCTGGCGGCTTCACATACGAGTCCAGGTGGAAGCCCCACCATTCGTCTGGATTCGACAGCGCCACCCACAACGTCGATCGCATGGCCAGCAAGCTTCCGAAGAGTGACACTTCGATCCGTTGACCGCCTGTCGGTCGGGAGGGCTGAGTATCATTACGTGCGTACAACGCGGCGCAGATGGCCTGGATCGCGTAGTTGGCTGAGTACATCGAGCCGATGTCGCCTCCGTGCCGCACCGGTTCCTCGCCGATGACGCCCAGTGATGCCGTCGCCTCACTCGCCATCTGCGCCGCCAACTCGGAGATCGGCCGTTCGCGCCAGGGACCGCGCGGCCCGAATCCGGAGAACGCGCAATACACGAGACCAGGAGCATCGAGTGATTCCCAGTTCAATGATTCAGGCAGCCCGACCTTGTCGACGATCGCGACATCTGCGCTGCTGAGTAGTTGCTCGGCAGTCTCGAGGTCCCGTTCTGACGACCAGTCCAGCATGATGCCGCGCTTGCTGCGGTTGAGCGCCTGAAACAGAGCTGAGGTTCCGCTCTCGGTTTGCGGCGACCAACCACGCGCTCGGTCTCCTGACGGCGGCTCGATCTTGATCACGTCTGCGCCGGCGTCGCCGAGCGACATGGCGGTATACGGGCCGGCAACGCCCTCAGCAATCTCGACCACGCGATAGCCGTCCAACGGGCCACGCATCCTAGTCGCCGACCACTGGCGTTGGCGCCTCTGTCGACGCTCTGCGCTGTGAGAGATCGTCGAGGATCTCGCCAGTGTGTTCGCCCGGCAGCGGCGCGCCGAACCACCGTGCCGGCGTCCTCGACAGCTCCCACGGCGGACCACCCGTCCAGACATCGCCCCAACCGGATGTCGTCACCTCGCGTAGGTAGCCGTTTTCGATTGCCTGCGCGTGATGTTGCAGAGACTCGAACGTGAGCGGGTATCCGCAAGGCACGCCGACCTCGTTCAGACGCAACATCCAGTAGTGGCGCGGTCGCTGACGGAAGGCATCCTGCAGCAGCGGCGCCAGCGCATCGCGGTGCGCGACGCGGTCGAGATTGGTCGCGAAGCGCGGATCCGATGCGAGATCGTTCAAACCGTGCAGCTCAGCTTCCGACTCGCGCATGGCCTCGCAGAGGCGTTGCCATTCCTCTTCGCTGGTCGCGGCAACGCCGATCCAGTCGCCGCCCTGACATTGAAACGCCTGATCGGGAGCGGCGGCGAATCCGGCGGAGCCGAGTGGTTGCGGCTGCGCGCCGGTTGCCAGGTACTCGGCGATGCGCCCGCTCTGTAGCGCCATGCCAGCCCGCAGCATCCCGACATGGATGCGCTGCCCCTGTCCGGTCCTCTTACGCGCCAGCAGACCCATCAGCACCGCTTGCGCGGCGACATTGCCGGTGCTGGCATCCATCTGCGTGAAATGTCGGTAGACTTCAGGCCGACCGTCACGCTTGCCGTTGACCGACCAGAAACCGGTGAAATATTGGCACTGCACATCGGCGCCGGGCTTGTCGCGCATAGGACCGAGTTCGCCCCAACCAGTGATGGCGGTGTAGATGATGTTGGGATTGATCGCGGCGACCTGCTCATAGCCGACGCCCATGCGATCAGCCGCGCCGGGTCGCATATTGATCAGAAACACATCGCAGGTCTGTAGTAACTCGTACGCGGTCTGTCGGTCGGCGGGCGATTTCAGGTCGAGAAACAGCCCGCGTTTGTTCATGTTCCAGGTGATGTATCCGACTGACGTCCCGTGAATCGACGGAGGCACGCCAGCGCCCAGGGTGCGCGGATCGACGCCCGGCTGCTCAATGTGGATGATGTCCGCGCCCAGCGCGCCGAGCTGCATCGACGCCCACGGCCCGACCATCCACAGCGTCAGGTCAAACACGCGCACGCCGTCAAGTGGTCCAGGCATGTGACATCTCCAGGCTGACATGACTGACTGACAGGACGGACATGTCAAACAACGCCGCAAACAGGATCATGATAGGTCGCAGGGAGCAGGATGTCGCTTCAACCGCCGCCGCGGTGCGCCTTGAGCATGAATCGCTCCAGCAGCGACTCGAGCGCCGCTTCAGATTCTGCCGTGAAGACGAAGTGATGCTCGTCCATCCTGGTTGGCAAACGAGGATGTATCGGACGCTGATCCGTCCGCCAGAGCACGGTCCAGCCATCGCCCGACATCGCGCCGTGCGGACGCGTCACGCCGTCGGGATCGGTCGCGCCCGGTGAGGGCGGCGCGATCTCCGTCGCGCCAAGTTGCTCCAGATATTCGCGCAGCAGCCAGATCGGCACGGCGCGCAGGGTTAGCTCTCGAATCGCTCGCGTCAAGCCATCACCCTCCGCTCTGGTGCCAATTATGTCAACAGTTTCGCGGAAGCCGCGCTGATCGTGTACGTTTACTGACTATGCGCACCGTCTCGCAGGGTAGGCGGGCGAATCATCCGGAGGATGCAATGAGCGAGCGTTCCTACTGGCAACGAATGAACCGGAAACGGATGAGTCGACGCGGCATTTTGCGCGCCTCGGCTCGCGCGGGCGTCGGTGCCGCCGGGTTGGCGCTCGTCGGTTGCGGCGATGACGATGACGACAGCCAGTCTGCGGCTCAGGTCCGGCAAACCCAACAGCAGCAGGAACAGGCTGCGCAGCAGTCGCAACAGGCCATGCAGCAGCAGCAAGCGATGCAGCAGCAGGCCGAGCAGCAAGCTGGCCAGCAGGCTGCTCAACAGGACGCGCAGACGCAGTCGAGCGACGATCAGGCGATGCAGCAGCAGCAGGCGATGCAGCAGCAGGCCGCAGTCGCTTCGGCCAAGCAATACGGCGGCTACCTCGTTGAGCAGTCGGCCAACGTGTACGAGACCTATGACGCCCAGCGAACGGTCGCCTCGCCGGTGCTGCAGGTGCTCGCACGCGTGCAGTCGAAGCTGCTGCGCTTTTCCAACCCGGACAGCGGTGAACTGGTCGGCGACCTCGCGGAATCCTGGGAGGCGCCCGACGCCACCACGATCTTGCTGCACTTGCGCGACGGCGTCAACTGGCATGACCAGGGACCTGGCGCCGCTCACCCGTCTGCCGCTTCCGGACGCGCGCTCACAACCGAAGACATCGTCTGGAACATTGACCGGCAGCGCAACAAGCTGCTGGAAAATGGTGAAGAAGCGGGCAACTTCGGACGCAGCGCCTATTGGGGCGGGATTGACAGCCTCGATCAGGCTGGCGGCAGCGTCACCCTGAACCTGGTCGAACCGGACGCCACCTTCATCCAGGGTCTGGCCAATGAGTTCAACCTGATCAACCAGCCCGAGCTGGTCGGCGGCACCGAGGACCAATACACAGAAGTCGACGCCTCCAGGGTGATCGGCACGGGGCCGAATATCCTCACGCGCTGGGACCCGGGCGAGGGCATCTCCGCCGTCAAGAACCCCAACTTCTACGGTCTCGAGCAGCAGCCATACCTTGACGGCTGGGTCTGGGTGCAAACCTTCCAGGACCCCAACGCCTATCGCATCGCGTTCGAGCAGAAGCAGGTCGACTCGATGACCGACCCGGACCCGAATACGATTCTGGCGATCCACGACAGCCTGATCGACGAGACGTATCTCACCTTCCAGGGTGTGGCCAACACGGTGGCGATCTTCACGCCTTCGAACAAGCCGCCCTGGAACGACCTGCGCTTGACGCGGGCGATCGACCTCGCCACCAACCGTCGACAGTTGATCCAACAGCTGCACAACGGACTCGGCAAAGTCTCCGGTCCAGTCTCCTGGATGCAGGAGGCGTGGGCGATTCCGCAGGAAGAGATGGAGACGATTCCCGGCTACCGGGTCGACAAGGACGCGGATATCGAGGAAGCGCGCGCGCTCTGGAATGCCGCCGGCGGACCGGACTTGGGTCAGATCGATTGGGTCACGTCCGAACTCTGGGCCTCTCGCGCGGCATGGTCGGCCACGCCGGGCATCGTCGCCGAGATGTTCAACAAGGCGTTCGATACGGACCAGTTCAACGGCATCACCAAGCCATACCTGGAGATCATCCCGTCCTGGATCAACAAGGACTTCGATCCGTTCTTCAGCTGGATTCCGAACATCGAGATTCCCGACGCGCGGGCCGACATGATCGGCGCCTTCACCACCGGCGCCGGCTCCAACTACTGGGAGGTCTCGGACGCGTTCATCGACGACACGCTGACGGCGGCCAAGCAGGAGCTTGACTACGAGAAGGCCTTCGACATGGTGCGAGAGGTGCAGGACTACGTGATGGAGCGCGGCCAATTCGGTCGCAGCATCTGTTACAACTACATCTTCCCGTGGATCGGCTACAACTACAACAAGATCGAGAGGAAGACTGACGAGGAAGGCTGGAACTTCCTCGCCGTCAGTCTGCAGGCGATGGAGCACTACCTCGATCTGGACGACCCGTCGGCGTCAGACCGCCAGGCGCCGTCGCCTGTGCCGCTCTGATCTGAACACGGCTCACTCCCTGCGCTCTCCATGCGTCACCATGCGTCAAGCGGGAGAGCAGCTGGCAATCCGCTTTCTCCCCCCTGAGGGGGGAGATGCCGGAGGCAGGAGGGCACCCCCTCTAGCCTGTAGCAGATCCTCGAACTTCGAACTTCGAACTTGAGGGCGGTGGTATGAGTGGCAGCCCTCTAACAGGGGCGATGCCGGGGAACAAATGCAACCCTCTCAGAGGGCCTGATTGAGAAACGAATCGCGGCGACATGCAGGGATACATCATCCGCAGAGTGATCGGCGCCGCCTTCGTCGTCTTTCTCGTCGGCACCTTCTCCTTCTTTGCGATCCGCGTATTGCCGGGCGACTTTGCGACTGCCTCGCTGGGACTCGACGCCGGCAGCGCGACGGCCGAAAACATTGAGCAGCGCCGATCCGACCTCGGTCTTGATGGCTCCATCGCCGATCAGTACGCCAACTGGCTCTGGGACACCATCCGGCTCGACCTCGGCACCTCCTTCCTGACGCAGAACAGCGTCTGGTACGAAATCGGGCGCTCGCTTCCCTATTCGATTGAGCTCGGCATCCTGATCATGATCGTCGGCTTCAGCGTCGCGATTCCGGTCGGTCTGCTGTCCGCCATCTTCCAGGACAAGCCGGCTGATTACATTCTGCGCACGCTCGCGATTCTGGCGCTCGCCGCGCCCGTCTTCTGGACGGCGGCGATCGCTTCACTGCTTGTGCTCGAATGGGACCTCTTCCTGATCGATGTGATCGGACAGCCGCATATCTGGGAGGACCCGCAGGGGGCGATTACCTGGTATCTGATCCCGATGCTTGCCGGCGGCTTCGCCGGGACCGCCGCGACGATGCGGTTGCTGCGGTCGCAGATGCTGGAGGTGATGCGGCAGGACTACGTGCGCACCGCTCGCGCCAAGGGTCTGCGTGAAACGGTCGTGATCATCCGACACGCCCTCCGCAACGCGCTGTTGCCGGTGCTGACGGTGATGGGCGTCACCATCGCCACGATCATCGGCTCGCAAGTCATCCTCGAGAACATGTTCAACATCCCCGGCATCGGCAACAAGGTGCTGACCGCGCTGTTCGCGCGTGACAATCCCGTCTTCCAGTCCGTGGTCCTGATCATCGCCGTGTTCACCGTACTTACCAACCTCGCGGTCGACATCATGTACGGCGTCATTGACCCGCGCATTCGGCTGTCCTAAAGAGCCCAGAGAGAGACGCAGATGAGTCAGATCGTCGACACCACCGTCATCCCGCTGCGCGACCCGACTGTGCTGGATCGCGCCTCATCCGGGGTCAAGGCTCTGGGACGGTTCCTTCGCGGCAAGCCCCTGGGCGGCACCGGCCTGATCATCGTGGTCGTGTTCATGCTGGTGGCGCTGCTGGCAACGGTGATCGAACGTCACGACCCGGATGTGATCTTCGAGGCGCCCAATCCTGACTACAAGTCCAACCCGACCGTGGTCGAGCTGGCCCGGAATCCGGACATTGGATCGCCGGTCACGGTGAATCAGTTTGAGGAACCGGGTGGCGAGCATCTCTTTGGCACCGACAAGTTCGGGCGCGACATCTGGTCGCAGGTCATCCACGGTTCGCGACTCAGCCTGATCGTGGGTCTCGGCGCGTCGATCATTGCGGTGGTAGGCGGCCTCGTGATCGGCATGATCTCCGCCTACTACGCCGGGATCGTGGACCTGCTGATTCAACGCATCGTCGACATGTTGCAGGCAATCCCTTTCCTGGTGCTCGTGCTGGTCTTCACGCAGATTACGGAGCGTTCGGTGCTGAATGTGGTGCTCTGGCTCGGAGTAGCCGGATTAGCGATCACCACCAGATTAATCCGGTCAGCCGTGTTCGCCGTGCGCGAGTCCGAGTTCGTGCTCGCTGCTCGCGTCGTCGGCGCTTCCGACTTGCGAATCATGGTCCGCCATGTGCTGCCGAACGTCGTCGCGGTGCTGATCATCGCGTTCAGCATCGGCATCGGCGCCTACATTCTGGCTGAGGCGTCAATCTCCTTCCTCGGCGCGGGACCGCAGGGCATTCCGAGCTGGGGTCAGATGGTGCAGGCAGGTCGCGGCTCGCTCGATCTGCATCCGTGGCAGACCGTGTTTGCGGGCGGCGCGATCATGGTGCTGGTACTGGGTTTCAACCTGCTCGGCGACGCGCTCCGCGATGTCCTCGACCCGCGCCTGCGCGGCGCCTAAGCGAATCGTCCTTCGCTGATCGAGCGGCCTGCCGCTCCGCTCCGGCTCTCCTCCATGGTCGGCTGCGGCTTTGGAGTCAGCCTCCGATCGCCAGGGTTGACAGGTCCCTCGCCGTGTCTCGTGAGACATCGGGGCAGGCGAGCGGGAACACCTCGGTGCCATGAACCGTACCCATCACCTGACGGCAGCGAGCCGATACGCCCGCTCGCAGCAACAAGCGGTAGAACGCAATCCCTTCGTCGCGCAACGGATCACACTCGTTCACCGAGATCACCGTCAAGGGCAAGCCGCGCACATCCTCCTCAGACGCGAACGACGGCCAGGCGAGCGGGTCCTCGGAAGCAAACGCGTCCCAGCCGTAGCCCATCGCGCCGCCGTTGTGGTGCAGGTCGAGCAGGATGCCGTTGTTCTCGGTTGACGACGGCAGGTCATCGCGCGGCCAACTGCCGGCGATGTAGGGACAGAGCGCGTAGAGCCCCTTGACCAGTTCAATGTCGCCGTCGCGCAGGAGCTTGAGGCCGGTCGCGAGGGTCAGATTGCCGCCGCCGCTCTCGCCAGCGATGATCATCCGCGAGGCATCAATCCCCAATCGCTCCGCGTGGTCGGCGACCCACCTCAGGCCCGACGCGCAGTCGTTCAGACCGCCGGGATACGGCGCCACCTCAGGCGCCGACGATGCCACCACGCTGTTGCGGAAATCAACCATTGCAACTGCCACGCCGTTCTGAGCGATGATCCGACCCCACGCCTGGTAGTTGGGGTCGAAGCACGACATCCGAGCCATGCCGCCGCCGTGGATGTAGTAGACACAGGGCAACGGCTCATCGATCTCGGGCCGAATGAGGCGAATCTGGACGATGTTGCCGTCAGGCTCAGACTTGAACGTGAACGTCCGGAACGTCAACCCGTCCGATGGCGCAATCTCTTCCGTATCGCACATGGCCAGGAAGGCGATCAGCCCTTCCAGTTGCTCGCTGCTCTGAGCCGCGTTGGCACGCTCAATGACCTCTTCGCGCGACGCGGCGTCAGGTTGAGCAAAGGCGTCCAATCCGCCGAAGACCGCCTTGATGCGCGGGTCGATTCGAGGGTCTGCAGAAATCTTGCTCATGCTGGCCTCCACTTCAAGCGCCAGAGTAGCCCATCAAACGAGGCGCGCTCATACAAACAAGGGCCACGCTGACTGACTCGCTTGCGATAGCCTGAGCGCATGTGGATCGGAGCGGAAACCGATGTTGCTTTCCCCTTATCGCGTCCTTGACATGACGAATGAGCGCGGCATGCTGGCCGGTCAGATCCTGGCCGATCTCGGCGCTGACGTCATCTGCATCGAACCGCCGAGCGGATCCTCAGCTCGCGCGATCGGGCCGTTCGCCGGTGATCAGGTCAGTCCTGACACCTCGCTGTTCTGGTGGGCGTACGCCCGCAACAAGCGCGGCATCACCTGCGATCTGGACCATCCTGACGGTCAATCGCTCGTGCGTCAGCTCGCGCAGACGGCCGATTTCGTGATCGAGTCAGATGATCCTGGCGCCATGTCTGCGCGCGGACTCGGCTACGCCAATCTCGCCGCCGATCATGATCAGCTGATCTACACCTCCATTTCAGCCTTCGGTCAGCACGGACCGAAGGCTCGTTATCAGTCCACAGACCTGATTCTGATGGCCGCCGGCGGACCGCTGATTCTGACCGGTGGACAGGGTGATCCGCCGGTCCGCGTGTCCGTGCCGCAGGCGTGGTCGCACGCGTCGGGCGAGGCGGCCAGCGCGGCCTTGATCGCGCTGCGAGCGCGTCGCGCCATCGGACGAGGGCAACACGTCGACATCTCCGCCCAACAGGCGGTCGCCGCGGCCACGATGTCTGCGATCCTCGCGCATTCGATCGGCGCCAATGAGACGCCTCGCGTCGCAGGCGGCATGGCCGTCGGACCGTTCACCGGCAAGCTGATCTGGCCCGCCAGCGACGGGTACATCTCGCTCACTTTTCTCTTCGGATCTGGTATCGGACCGTTCTCGCGCCGACTCTTCGAGTGGATCCATGAAGAAGGCGAGTGCGATCTCGCTGACCGCGACCTGGACTGGATCGGGCTTGGCGCGGAATTCATCTCCGGCGCTCGCCCACTCTCCGAATGGGATCGCCTGATGGAAGTCGTCGGCGCCTTCCTCAGCAAGCGTTCACGAGAAACGCTCTTCCGCGAAGCCCAGGCGAGATCGCTGCTGATCGTGCCGGTCACGACCGTTGATGAAGTCGCAAACTCCGAGCAGTTTGAGGCGCGTGAGTTCTGGCGCGAACACGACATGCCGCATTGGCCGGACCCGGTGCGCTTCCCCGGGCCGTTCGTCAAGCTCTCCCACAACGAGATCGAATACCGCTATCCGGCGCCGACGCTTGGTCAGCACAACGCCGAGGTGTACGGCGAGCTGGGACTCTCTGAGAATGATCTCAGCGACCTGCGCGCGCGACACGTGATTTAGAGGGTGAATCAGATGACGACGCCACTGCCGAGCATTCCAAGCATTCCGACGGACGGAGCGTTAGCGGGCCTCAAAGTGCTCGACCTGATGTGGGTCGTCGCGGGGCCCACAGCCACGCGCACGATGGCCGACTTCGGCGCCACCGTGGTGCGGATCGAGTCCGCCAATCGGATCGAAACCGCGCGCGGGATCGGACCGTTCCATCACAACGCGCAGGGGCCGGACCACTCAGGCCTGTTCAGCAACATGAACGTCAACAAGCTGGGGCTATCGCTCAACCTTGGCGTCGAGGCGGGGCGCGACGTCCTGCTCGACCTGATCGGTTGGTGCGACGTGCTGGCGGAATCCTTCTCGCCGCGCGCCATGCGCGCCTGGGGCATGGATTACGAGTCCTTGCGCCAAGCCCACCCTGACTTGATCATGCTCTCCACCTGCCTGTTTGGACAGGAAGGGCCGCTCTCGCGAGTGGCCGGTTTCGGGACGATGGGCGCGGCGATCGGCGGCTACATCGCACTCGCCGGCAATCCCGGCGAAGCGCCCGTCGGACCGTACTCCGCCTATACGGACTACCTGTCGCCGCGATTCTCGCTGCCGACGATTCTGGCAGCGCTCGATCACCGCGACCGCACTGGCGAAGGCCTCTACATTGACCAGGCGCAAGCGGAGTCATCGCTGCACTTTATGTCAACGGCGCTGCTCGACTACACCATCAACGGTCGCGTGCCTCAGCTCGTTGGCAACTCGGACCCCGACATGGCGCCGCACGGCTGCTTCCGCGCCAGCGGTGATGATGACTGGGTCGCGATCGCTATCCGCAACGACGAGGATTGGGCCAACCTCTGTGTGGCGATGGGACAGGCCGAGCTCACCTGCGACGACCGCTTCGCCGACCTCGCGGCTCGCAAGTCCCACGAAACCGAACTGAGTGAGATGGTGGCGGCCTGGACCGCGCAGCATCACGCTGTCCAGATCGAGTACATGCTGCAAGCCTTCGGCATTCCTGCTCACGCCGTCTCGAACAGCTCCGTCGCGCCCGACGATCCGCAGCTGCGACACCGTCAGCACTTCATCACGATGGAGCATCCGGTGCATGGCGTTACGACGATCGAGGCGGCCAAAGGGCAGATGTCGGAGACGCCGCCGAGCTATCGATCGTCGGCACCGTCAATCGGACGCGACAACGAGCTCGTCCTGCGCGACATCCTCGGTTACGACGATGAACGCATCGCGCAGCTCGCCATCGCCGACGCGCTCACTTAATCCCGGCGCAGTGCGGCATCGCGGGCTCCGCTAGCTGCAATCCGCCTGAAGCCGCACCTGAGTGTCGCGTGCTGAATGTCACGTGCTGAGTGCTAGCCTCCTACGAGCATTGAGGAAGGATTGAGCCATGCCAGGACGACTCGAAGGTAAGGTGGCCGTGATCACCGGCGCAGGCGCCGGCATGGGCCGCGCCACCGCAGAACTCTTCGCCCAGGAAGGCGCCCAGGTACTGGTGGTTGACCGCTGGGCGGAACGCGCCGAGGACGCGGCGCTGCAGATTGGCGATTCGGCGGCCGCTTTCACGGCCGACGTCTCTCGCGGCGAAGACGTGCAGGCAATGTACTCCGCAGCCGTTGAACGATTCGGCGGCGTCAACATCGTCTACAACAACGCGGGCATTGGCGCCCGTGAGGACAATGTCCGAGACTGCCCGGAGGATGTCTTTGACGAGATCATTGCGATCAACCTGCGCGGCGTCTGGCTAGGGATGAAGTACGGGATTCCGCACCTCGAGCGCGCCGGCGGCGGATCGATCATTTCTACGGCCTCAGTGGCGGGTTTGTCGGGACTCGCAGGGATCGGGGCCTACTGCGCCTCCAAGGGCGGCGTGATTGCGCTGACCAGGGCCGCGGCGGGCGAGTGGGCATCTAAAGGCATCCGTATCAATTGCATCTGTCCGGGCGCGATCGCGACGCGCATCGGCGACGATACGCAAGGCCCGCAAGATCCAGACAATCTCGAACGCCGCCGCGAGCGCGGCGCTCAGGCGCACCCGCTGGGACGCTCGGGCGAGGGAATCGATATCGCGCAAACGGCGCTGTATCTCGCGTCGGACGATTCATCCTTCGTCACCGGTCAGGCGATCGTGGTTGACGGCGGCTGGACGGCGGTCGATCGTCGCTACAGCGACATCACCGGCCGCGATTTCTCATAGGCTGGAACCGATCAGAGGATCAGCCCGGACGCGCAACGGATAGGTGCCGCCTCAGGTTCCAGCACTGAGGAGACGGCGCTCCATGCCGTAACGGCCGTCACGCAATCGACATCGCATGTACCCACCCCGACGCCTCGGCGCAGACCGCGGCCATGAACGCTCATGTCGCGGACCAGCTGTTGACTCGCTCAGGTGTGAGCTTGAGGAGTGGGCGATCCTCCAATCGCATCGCCTCGTACTGCGGATACTTCCGCCTCAGCGCGGCGATGACAGGCCTCGCCTCGTCCTCTGACCACTGGCTTGGCCACCACACCTCTGCGGGACCGCGCAGGAGGACCCACCACAGCTCTGACCAATCGTCGGAGTAGTGGTCCACCAACAGCGCGAACTGCGGATTCGACTCGATATTCGTCAACCGACGCAGCCGCAGCGTCGTTTTCGGCTTCTCATCAATGGCGATGTACACCGACTCGCCCACGACCTGGAATACGACTGGTTGCAGGTGCGGTTCGCCCGCCGCTGACGCGGTCGAGAGATAGCCGTGCCTCGCCTGTTCCAGTGTGCGGCGGACATCGTTGAGCGTGGGCATCGGGTTCCTATACTCGCAGCAGCGTTGTGAGATCACCATAGGAGGTTGACATGCCTGAGCGCCGCAAGTTGGACGAGACAGAGATCGCGTCGCGCCTCCCGGAGATTGACGGCTGGTCTTACACCGATGGCTCGCTGCATCGCGAGTTCGGCTTCGACCACTTCGTGGCCGCGTTCGGCTTCATGGCGTCGGTCGCGTTGCTGGCCGAGAAGCTGGACCACCATCCCAACTGGTCTAACGTCTACAACCGCGTCACGATTGACCTCAACACGCACGACGCCGGCGGCGTCACCGACTTTGACTTCTCGCTGGCGCAGCAGATCAACGAGATCGCAGGCTAACCCTTGTTCAGCTCGTGACCCTGAGGGCTGCGACCGTGGTCGGGACCTGGAGCAGCAGTTCCAGCGCGAGTTCGAGACGCGACGAGTTTCTGCTGCTCGCTCTCGACCAGGATGCAGCGCCGCCCCAACCGTCCCCGCCCCCGAGCGGGGACCTGCTTGGCAGCGGCCTGCGAGGGAAGGGGACAGGTCCCCGCTCGGGGGCGGGGACCGATAGCTCTCCCCTCAGCTACCTGAGATCGTGGCTGAGACTGACTCGCCGCTGTTGATGATGTGAGTCGTCGCGCTGTGAGTGATCTTGAGCTCGCTGCCGGCAGAACTGTCTAGCGGTTTCAGTACCACGATCTGATAGCGATCCCAGTTCTCGGTGGTGAAGCTGAGACTGTTTGTATGCAACTGTACGCCAACGCTATCTGATGCAGGCGCCAGTTCGACTTCGAGATCGGACGACGGTTGCCGGTCAAGTCGGATCCAGTAGGCGAAGAATGGTTGATCGCCGAATGATCGTTGCGTGGGCTGACGCAAGTCGAGACCCACTGTCGGTTGCTCCGTGACCGTGGCGAAGATAGCCGGCCCGACCGGGGCATCGTTGACGCCTTCAACCCGATGTCCGATCATTACGACGTCATCCTCATCATCGGCATCAGCGGCGGCGGACACTATCACCTGCTGTGGTTGATCCCAGTTGCCGGAATCAAACGAGATTGGGGTCGGCGACTCGATGGTATCCTCGTCGCTGCTGATGGGGGTGACGGTCACTCTCTGCTCGCCTGGGTCGCTCTCGAGCGTGACGTCGTAACTGAAGCTGCTGCCCTCACCGAGTGCTATAGCGCTTGCGCCCAAGCTGATTGGAGAACGCAGCGGCTGGGAACTTGGAACGGAACCCTGTGCCTCAACCGTCACGCAGTCGGAGGTGAGGTTGTGGTACGTATAGGGAGGCTGTTCATGGATGTATCCGTACGCGAGATTCCTTTGCTTGAAGTAGTAGTTTGGAGTTGCACTAGCAGTCACACCGACGGGCGCGCTGACCAGACTCAGCTGCATCACAAATGCCTCAGACGGTTCGGACATGTTGTCCTGATGCAGAGGCAGGCTGATCAAATGTTCCCCTCGTGTGGTCGGATTGATTCGGCAGTCATATTGACTGATATTCCCCAGATCATTCGCATCCGCGGCCTTGGAGTACCCCCTCGGCGCCCAGAATGAGAAGTTTAATCGCAGCACGAACTCGCCCACATTGACGTTGCCTTCCACCCGAATCGGAATAGGCATGATGCTTCCTTCTCCGCCTTCAAAGGTTGGGTACAGGAAGCTAAACGCGGTGCCCTCGACTACCTTGCCGATCGCATCAAACTGCTCATATGGATCAAAGAAGGTCACACCGTCAGGGTGGTCTCTCAGATACGCCTTAATGTAGACACGTTCAACAGGACGCGTTTGCACATCGGCCCTGGATTGCACCGAGATCGTGGTGGAGGATGCGCCCATCGGTATCATCACAACGTGCTGATTGAGCGGCGTCACGGGATTGTCATATGTGTCCGTGTAATCGGAGGAGGTGGTGATGACGAGATGGATGTTCTGGGTCGCGTTGACGGGATGTTGCTGCCGGTCGGAGAGCCGAACGGGATAGCTGATGGCGCCGCCTTTCATGACATCCGCGGCGTTATCGATCGACACATACTGCATCATGCTTTCAGCTACGGAATGGCTGCGTTCGCGGACGATGATCCGCCCAACGACTCCGTTACTGGTCACCTGGCCAGCTTGTTTCCAATAGACGGCAGCTGTATAGGCACGACCCACCTGCGTGGGGGTCATGCTTCGGCCTGTGCCGGACGTTAATCGAGTGCTGCGCAAGCCCTTCAGTGTGAACTCGATCGGAAACGCGTCTGCCGGTAGAGGCGCCCCTTCGATTTTCACGTTCACATCGGGGAGACTGACCTTGGTTGCAGCAGGGGTCCCGGCTTTGGTCGTGTACGAGACGACATCGGCCGTTCGGTTACACCGACAAAATAAGTCCAGGTACATTTCGGATACGTCGGATGGAGGAGTGTTGGAATTCGCATTGGTCTCTAACCTATACGTCACTTCCTGCCCGGTCACCAGGTTGATCCCAACCAGGCCAGTCTGAGTTCCGCTCTCAAGGGTCTCGGTGATGGCGCCCGCGGTAGTGGAACTGATCGTGAGGCTCGGCCCTTCGGCGCCGAGAATGATGCCCCTGTTAGCGCCAGTATTGACGGCAAGCGCGGCAACGATTATCAGCGCCAGCAGTGCGAGCGCTCGGCGGGTATGCATTCGGTGAGTAAACATGTGCTGGCCTAACATCATCCGCTCCCATCTGCGGCTCCGCGAGCCGTTCACTGCTCCTGGTTGCTCCCGTCTCACCAGCCAAACGGCATGGCAAACGCTGCATCGTCTCGGAAAACGATACTGGAAGTCGACCTGCTTGTCCAGGTGCTCGCGCCCGCATCGCAATACGGTGATCGTTCAGTCTCGTCGGACGCGCGGGTTTTCGCTCCGCCGCCTTCGTAGACGAGCTGATGCTGGACAAAGCCCCGACTGGGCTGGATGTTGTGAGCGGCTGCTGTCGGCGCTGGACGAGTTTGGTGGCAGAACGGAGAGCGTGGCCCAGCCTTATCCGTCCCCGACTTGATCGGGGACCCGCCCCCTGATCGCCGTGACAGCGCTACAACACGAGCTGGCGCTGCTGACCAACAATCTCAAACACCTCAGCGTATCGACGACCTCAGCATCGAGTCCGCCGGAGCGTCGCGTCAACTCAGGTAAACTGAGCGTGGAAGTGATCGGAGCGCGGCCATGACCACCACCATCCGAGCCATCTACGCCAACGGCGTCCTCACCCCGCTCGACCCGCACGATCTCAAAGAGGGCTGCCCAGTCTCCCTGGACGTGACTGAATTGCCCATGCCGCTCTCCTCCGCTGAAACCTCCGTGCCAGAGTCGGAACCGGAACTGCCGTATCCCGACTATGTCCGTTTTATCCTGGCAGAGCAGGCGACGTGGCCGTCCGAGGAACTCGAAGGGCCACCAACCGATTTCGCCCGCAACAAGAAGCACTACCTCTACGGCCACCTGAAAGAAGAGGACGAGTGAGCGTCGTCTTCGCCGACACGGGTTACTGGCTTGCGCTCATTGAGCCGCGAGATACGTTGCGCGCTAGCAGGCTGCTGAACTACGGATGATACGTGCCAGACCTGGCCATCTTCGACGAGTGGGCGCTGGCTAAGCAGGGATCGCGGGCAGGTCCTGTAAGTGAGAGGGCGGGATCCGGGGCGCTGGATCCGATGCTTGAGGCCGCGGCCGCGCGGTTCAGCTATGCGGCGGCCGCCTCGAGGTTGGCCAGGCGGGTGAGGTTGTAGGCCGCGGCGGTCAGTTCCAACCAGAGCTTGTTGCGGGCCCGGCCGAGGTAGCGCAACTTGCCGCCGGCGCCGACGGTCTTGATCCAGCCGAAGACCTCTTCGACCCGTTTGCGCCGACGTTGACTCTGCGCGTAGCCCGGATGCCGGGTCGTGCGACGGTCGATCGCGCTGCGCCGGCCTTGTTCGTTCTGCGCCACATGGGGCGTCACCCCCAGCGCGCGTAAGTCCCAGACGAAGTCGCGCGTGTCGTAGGCCCGGTCCGCGCCCAGCGTGGCCGGCCCCCTGACACTGCGTGTGAGCATCGCCAGGGCGGCCTCGCGTTCGGCGTAGCCGTCGGCCTCGGTCAGTTCGACATCAACCACCAGCCCATGACGGTTCTCGGTCAGCAGATGGCCCAGGTAACAGAGCCTGGCATCCTGCTGCTTGCCTTTGCGGTAGAGCCGCGCCTCGGGGTCGGTCGTCAAGGCGTGCGTGTCGCGACTGCGGCGTTCGCCCTTGAAGTCGACGTCGTGGTTGCGGCCGCCGTGCCGACCATCATCCGGCGGTCGCTCATCGCGCGGTCGATAGCTCTTGTGCGAGGCACAGGCGTCAAGCAGCGTGCCGTCAACCGTGAAGTGGTCGGCCGAGAGCCGCCGCCGCCGCCGCACCTCGCGCACGACTTCCTTGAGCAGCACCCGCGCCGCGTCCGCATCCATGAGCCGTTCACGGTTCTTCGTGAACGTCGTCGGATGGAACGGCTCGTCTTCCACGTTCAGGTCCAGGAACCACTTGAACAGCAGGTTGCAGCGCAGCTGCTCGCAGAACTGGCGCTCCGAGCGGACCGTAAAGAAGGCCATCAGCAGGCTCGACTTGAGCAGGTGCTCGGGCGGAATCGAGGGCCGCCCGTTGTCCGCGTAAATCTCGTCGAACAGGGGCGACATGCGCCGCAACGCCGAGTCCACCAGCGGCTTGATCCGCCGCAATGGGTGACTCTTGGGCACGAAGCCGTCCGGCGTCAAACCCATCATCATCGTCGCCTGCCGCTCTGACTCGCCGCGCATCGCAGACCTCCTTAGCTATCGGTTCAACACCTCCTCCATAATCTCACATACCCTTCTTCAGCAGCCTGCTAGGGCGCTGAAACTGTCACGCCGTTTCCTGGCGGAAGAGATCATCACGACTGAGATGGTCCTCGTCGAAGTACTGGCCGGGCTGTCAGGCCGCGGTCAGGCCCAGAGGCTGACCGCGGCAAGGCATGTCCAGCAACTGATCACGGAGTCAGCGGTTGAGGTAATCCCCCAGACCTCCGAGCAGTTTCGCGCCGCTCTTGAACGCTACGCTGACCGCCCTGACCAGTCCTGGAGCCTGACCGACTGCGCCAGCTTCCTGGTCATGGAAGCGCGCGGCATCAACGACGCGCTCGCCTACGACCGCGACTTTGAGCAGGCGGGATTCGTCCCTCTGCTGCGCGCCGACTCCGCCTGAACCGATGGATATCCTCCACAGCCGCACCGATCCCTCGCTGCTCACGCGACTACAGCAGAGCCTCGCTGGCTCCGTGCGCGCCGACATCGCCGTTGGCTACTTCTTCATCAGCGGCTTCGAGACGCTCGCCGACGACCTCGCCAACCTCGACCAGGTGCGTATCCTCGTCGGACGCACTGACCAACAGGTTATTGAGGAGGTCGCCAGCGGCCTACAGCAATCGCGCGCGCTCCACCTCCAACTCGGCGAGGACCGCACGGTCAGGCGCAGCCACCGATCCGAGGTCGCCCGTCAGCCCATCGATCTGATCGCCAGCGGCGTCGCGCAGTTACCGCAGCGAGCTTCCAGCCAGGCCGCCGTCCAGCGCCTGCGAGACCTCGTCGCGGCCGGCAAGATCGCCGTCCACACCTACCTCAAGAGTCCGCTGCACGCCAAGGCCTATCTCTGTTGGTATCCGCCTCACTCACCCGATCGCGGCTCCGCCGTCGTTGGCTCCTCCAACCTCACCCTGGCCGGCTTCGAGGGCAACACTGAACTCAACGTCCGCGTCACCGGCGACGCCGAAATGCAGGCGCTCCAGGAATGGTTTGACGACCTCTGGCAGGACTCGGAAGACGTCAGCGACGAGCTGGTCAAGGACCTCGATCGCTCTTGGGCGATCCAGCGCGCCTCCCCTTACGACATCTACCTCAAGGCCCTCTACGAGCTCTATCACTCTGGCGCCGGGCTCGGCGATCTCGCCGCGCCCGTCCGCGATCAACAGCTCGCCAACTTCCAGATCGACGCCGTGCGCCAGGGACTCGCCATAATCGACGCGCACGGCGGCTGCTACATCGGCGATGTCGTCGGTCTCGGCAAGTCCTACGTCGGCGCCGAGCTGCTGCGACAGCTCCATTTCAGCTATCCCAACGACGGCAAACCGTTGATCCTCGCACCGGACAGCCTGATTCCGATGTGGCAGTCCTTCAACGAGCGCTTCCAGTTGGGCGCTGAGGTCGTCTCGCACAGCATGATCGTCCCAGCCGGCGCGCCTCAGTTCGATGAGGAATTCGACCGCTACCTCGATGCCGACCGCCCCGCGCGCGGCATCGTCCTGCACGAGAAGTACGCCGACCGCGGGCCCGTCCTGATCGATGAGGCACACAACTTCCGCAACATCAACCAGCGCTCCAAAGGCCTACAGGAGTATCTCGACGCCGGCGATCACAAGATCGTACTGATGAGCGCCACGCCGCAGAACCTCGGCCCGATGGACATCTACCGTCAGCTCAGACTGTTCCTTGACGATCGAGAGCACGGTCTCGCGATTGAACCACTCAGCCTCGAAGCCTATTTTGGCATGGCGCAACAGTGGCTATCGCACGAGTCGGAGATGGCCAAGTACAGGTCAGACCACGAAGTTTGGGAACGCAGTCACAGCAGTCACAGCGGTCAGAGTAGTCATCGGCCTGATCGGACGTCCAATCGCAAGCCCAGTCGCAAACAGGCGGCTCCGCCACTGGAGCCCAAGGCGCCCTCCATACCGCACGCCAGAATCGAGCAGGTACTCGCCAACGTCTTTATCCGCCGCCGCCGCCGAGACGTCCGCGACCTCTACGGTGACTCGGCGCTGATCAACGACAAGCCAATCCACTTCCCACAGCCCGCGCTCGAAAACATCGACTATCGCCTCGACCGCGTGTACGCCCGCGCCGGAACATTCCAACACATCATCAACACACTTGAGCAACACCAGGCCTCGCGATATCGCGCCAGTGAGTATCTCCTGAAGGCCGCAAGCGCCCAGCCCAGATACAGCGGCCTGCTCCGGTCCAGCGATCGGCTCGCGGGCCTGATGAAGGTGCTGCTGCTCAAGCGCCTGGAGTCGAGCGTCGCCGCATTCCAGTCCACGCTTGAGTCATTACTGCGCAGCAATCGACACTTCCGCGAGGCATTGCAGGCCGGCTATGTCCCCGTCGGCAAGCTCGCCACACGATTGCTCAACGGTCAGCAATTCGACGCCGAGGACGCACTCGCCATCCTCAATCGCGAGGACGATCAGCCCGAATCAAAGGGCTCGGCCTATCCCGCGACCGACTTCCGAGCGGACGACTGGATCGCCGACCTCGACTCAGACTATGAGCTATTGCGCAACCTGCGCGAACAGGTTGAGTCAATCCGGCCCGAGGACGATGACAAGCTCCGGGCGCTCAAACAGTTTCTCCAGCGACCCGATGTCACCGGCGGAAAAGTACTCATCTTCTCCGAAGCCGAGACCACTATCGAATATCTCTACGAGCAACTCAATCCAACCAGGAACCCCGAAATAGAGCGCCTCTCCGGCAGCAACCACGAGCGTACCGAGAGTGTCATCGCGCAATTCTCACCCCACTCCAACCTCTCCGCGGAGCGTCATCAAGGAGCGCAAGAGATTCGCGTTCTGCTCGCCACCGATATCGTCTCCGAAGGGCAGAATCTCCAGGACTGTGCTCTCGTCCTGAACTATGATCTGCACTGGAATCCAGTCCGCCTCATCCAACGCTTCGGTCGCGTCGACCGCATCGGCAGCGAGCACGACGTGATCCATCTGCACAACATGTGGCCCGATCTGGAAGTCGACTCCACACTGGCGTTAACAGATCGACTCCAGCTTCGCATCCAACTCTTCCACGACCTCATCGGCCTTGACAATCAGTTGCTGTCCAATGCCGAGAAGCTTAATCTCGACGCCATGTACCGCATCTACGGCGAGCAACAGCTGCCGGACGCTGACGATGGGCTTGATGATGTGTCCGCGCATCAGCGAGCCGTCGCAACGCTACAACGCATCCGCGACGAACAACCAGAGCTCTGGACAAGGATTGAAACACTACCGGACGGGATTCGCTCCGCCCTCACCGTGAAGCGTCATACCGCCTCCGACCACACTACCGCCGACAGTGTCATGAGCGAGTCGCCGCCAGACGCGGAACTTGTAGCAGGCATCCAGCCGGCGCTCCTGTCTCCGACTAACCTGCGATCCAGCGCGCCATCGGCTTACGATAACCCGCTCGCGGGCGAGACCCTGGTACTACTCGGCGCCGGAGATATCAATAGCTGTTACGCCGTCGGCGATCAACTGCAAGCTCGCCCCATCAGTCCCGCCCAGTTCATCGCTGCCGCGGAATGTGACGAACTCACTCCGACGATGCCGCTGCCAAAAGGCACGAATGAACGCGTGATGGCCGCATTCGACCAGTTCGCCGGCGAACTCGCTCAGCGGCTGGGCCGCTCCAGGCGGCCGCGCAACACCAACGCGCGACGTTATGTCTCGAAACAACTCAGGATCACCCGCGAGCAAGCAATGTCCAACCACTCCGATCAGGCCGCACTGCGCCAGATCGATGACCTGCGCCGAATCTTCAACGGTCCGCTATCGGCGCGGGCGGAAGCCGCGCTCAGCGAGATTCACTCCATCCGACCTCAGGGCCGCGCGCTGCTCGCCCGATTGGACGCCTTGCGTGAGACCTATCGACTCACCGCGCCCAATGCTACAGACGCTCCACGCTCTCCCAGACCTGAGATCATTCGCATCGTCTGCTCTGACGGCTTGGTCGAGTGAAGCATCCCATCCTCGAATGGTAGCGACGGATTTGGGCCTCGGCGCTGGACAGCCAGCTCACCGTGGCCGAGGCCGAGTATCGCGCTTATTGGTGTGCCTCCCCCCGTGCTCTTTGAGCGTGATTGCAACGGGGCTGCCACCTGTACTTAGTGCAACCGCCGACTTGCCAATCGACATCGGGGCTCGATCACCCGTTCCAAAGGCGATGGTGATCACGTCATCCAACCGGTTCGCGTCTTCAAGGCCGGCGAATCTGAATGTCGCAACTCGCCCGCCGGGGCCGAACTCCACAGTCGTGTGGTGCGTATCTTCGGTACGCACTGCCCCGACCCCAAAGTCTTCCTTCCACAGCTCCCACTGTACGTGTTGCTGACCGCCTGACAACGTAATCGGTATGACCACCTTCTCGGTCGCCTTGAGCGTTCGACTCAACGTAATGTCCAGGTACGTCCAGCCTCCCCAGTGGTGCGACTCACGCAACAGAGTCTCAACAACAGACAGGCTCACGCTCAGCGGCGGCGGCCCATCGTCGCTGAGCACAGCGACCGACGCCAGATCGAGACGACCGTCTGTCGTACGGGCGCTGATGAATCCAGACGTCGGCTTCAACTTCGCGCTGATGACCCCTGGCGGCTCGCTGGTCGAATCCGCTTGCGTGCTGACGCTGAGCGTCGCACTCGTTTGACCCGCCGGTACCGTGGCCAACCTCAGTCCCAACTCATCAGCCGACCCGCTCACATCGCCGTCCTCGCTGAGGACCACGTACACATCGAGATCCGTTGTGAGCGCTTGGTCAACGTTGACAGTAAAGACTGCGGTCTCGCCCTCCGAAACGTCATCGGAGCCGGCAATCGATACCTGCGGCTGCGCATAGTAATCGCGCAGCGGACAATGCGTCCCGCCATCAGCAGTGTCGATGCCGGGCTTATCCGAACAGTAGTCCAGGATCGGGTAGTCATCCGAGGTACCGAAGTCCCAGGGATCGATCATCGGGCCATCGGCCGTCGCTTTCACTTTCCAATATTCGTAGATACTGCCGACATCGTATGCGTTGTCGTTGGTCGGCGCCTTCAGCTCAGCGCTGGTGTATCCCCTGAGCAGACTCTCCTTCATCGGGTTGGACGCGTTTCTGGCGCAGTCACTGGTAAACGGCCCGACGATATCCGTGTCCCAGTAGGCATGCGGCATCGCTGGATACTCGGTATAGGTGCTAGCAGGGCCGCAACTGCCTGCATATCCTCCGGTTGGATCCCCCGGTCCTCTGTCGCCCGCCGGCCGGCCGATCACCTGGCTGGTGGTGTAGTTCGCCCTGATCTCGCCGTCATATAGTCTGGTATGATTATGATGGCCAATGAACCCGCCGACACTCGCTGTACTCCAGTGAATAGGCGTAATCGAAGTCCTGCCTGTAATCGTGCCAAGCGCCTTAACACTGCCCGTGGCATACGATCCAGCAATGGTGCCGTCTCTGCGCCAGCCCAGTAGACCACCAAGACGACTTCTCTCGCCGGTCACGTCGACCGACGCGAAGCTCAACCGGATCTCTCCGATTGGGACCTTCCTGAGCAGATACGCTTTGCGCTGCCCGATTTGGCCCTCTGCGACCACATATAATTTGATCTGCCCGGCGAGCCCGCCAGCATATCTCCAGGCATACACGCGTCCGGTTGCATAGCTCTCGATCACGGTACCGCCCCAGATCTGACCGACCAGGCCACCTCCATTGTGGTCCCACGCAAACACATCCGCATCTCTGGCATAGCTGGCGCTGATCGTGCCTTGATTCAGAAATCCCACCAATGAGCCGACATTACCTCGGCCGCGAACCGTCGGCGAGAGCAAACCCAGATTCTGAATGTGTCCGCCGCTGGTGACGTAGCCGAATAGTCCGACAAACTCGTTGTTGTAGTTGGTGTAGAGGTTGGCGATCGTGTGTCCATTGCCCTCGAATACGGAATCAAACATGCCGTAGAACCAGTGCTGGTTGACAGAGTTGATATAGCCATACTCGAGATAGTATCCATGTTGAGAATATGTTCTCGCCATGATCGGACGCCAGCCCGCGCCGGTGTTGTATGTGTCGTCGCGAAGGCCATTCTCGTTCTCGTCGAAGTCAAGGTCGCTCATCAGCTCGAACCCGTGACATACCCGTTCCGCTACAGTTGCCGCAGTTTCGTTGCATCCCATCTGAGCCTTCGCAGTAGGAAATGCCGCCGTGTAGTTCGCGGTACGCTCGGCTTGCGTGAAGTCTCCATGGGGAATGTCGCCGTCCACTACGCCGTCGCCGTCAAGGTCATGACGGATCGCGTTAAGTTGAGTCAGACTACAGATCTCAATCAGGCCGTCATCGTCCTGATCATAGTCGATCACGCCGTCGCTGTCCGTGGGTTGAGGGCATTGCGGCCGTTCTCCTGTGGTCGTCACCTCGACGTCCGCGCTGGTAAACTCGATACCGTGCGCCACTGGTTGCACCCGGATCACATAGAGCGTAGTACGTTCCAGTCTGGTGATCGTGTACGCCTTCTGGTTCGTCGCGCCGATGGTTGCTTTGTCGATATCATCCTTCGGCCACCAGAACAAGATGTACGAGGTCGCCCGATCGTCCGCCGTCCAGGTCAACACGATCTTGCGAGCCGTCACTTCTCCTACCGTAATCACGGTCAGCACCGGCGGCGGCGTCACGTCGACAAGCTTCAGTCGGTACTCCTTCATCCTGAGGTTCGTCGTTTGCGCACCGAGATAGATGCGAATGTTGCTCGTCCGATATCCATCCGTCAGCTGGCCTACCTTGATTCTGAGATGGAACGACGCGAATCCTTTCGCCGGCAACGTATAAGCGCACGGACAGTCGCCGAGCGTGTAAGTAGGGTACTCGCTCTGGTACGGTGTGATGGTGCTGCCGTCAAAGGCGCCGTTGACGCCGACTTCGTTCAGGGTAAACGTCTTTTCCTTGGAGGAGTGTTTGTTCCATAACCGAACCGACAGGTCGCATTCGGCGTCGGAGGTGACCGAGTGCAGGCAGGGCGTCGTGGGGTCAGGAAGGAGCAGGTTGTGATTGTCGGTGATGGACGCCTGGTACAGCGGTGGAATCTGAACCGGAAGCTGCGCCGAGACCGCGCTCCACCCGACCAGAAGCGTCACTCCGAGCAACGCCAGCCCAATCCCAATCGCGAGCCTCCGGCCGTTATTCAACGCCAATGCCGTCCGCATGATCGCCAACCTTCGTCGTGCTGCCGTCATCAGAGCCTCCCCGCAAGCGCCGTAGGCGCGCCGGTCAATCCTCCTGAATGCCGTACATACTAGCAAATATCCCCCGCTCGCGTCGCCCGGCCGCAGCCCGGTCACGAGCGATGGCCGCCATCGACAGGTCAACGCCTGTCGCACTACTCGCGAAGACGGCTGGCCAGGATATCCAGGCGATCACTACCTCTGTGCGACAGCCTCTGTTAGTTCCGCAGCCAATTGAGCAGTTGCGCGCGAGTGACGTTGGCTCCCGTGATCACGATCACGACCCGCTTGCCCGCGATTCGCTCACGTTCCTGCTCAGCGGCTGCGATCGCCACGGCGCCAGACGGCTCCGCCATCACGTGTTGGATGTCCCAGAGCAGCCGCAAGCCGCTCAGAATCTGCTCGTCCGAGACGAGTACAAAGTCGCTCAAACCGGCCCGCAGGATGTCGATGGCGTACGGAAAGGGGGCGCCGGTCGCCAAGCCTTCGGCCAGGCTTTCGTTCGGCCGCGCCTCCATCTGTCCGGAGCGCCAGGCGTCGTGAGCTGCGGGCGACTGCGCTGACTGCGCCGCCCAGATCTGCGCCGAGTGCCCGATCCCGTCCCGCACGGTCACCCAGCCGCTCGATCCGGTGCCGCCGCCAAGCGGCAGGAGCACCAGGTCGGTTTCAGGCTGCTGCGATTCGAGCACCTCTAACGCCGCAGTCGCGACACCGGTGATCAGGCGCGGATCCTCGACAGGTTCGACGTAACAGGCGCCACGCTCGGCCGCCATGTCCTCAGCCATGCGGCGCGACTGATCGAATCGAGCGCCGACCAGTTCCACCCGGCCGCCGAGTCGCTCGATGGCCGCGATCTTGTCCGGATTCGCGTCGGTCGGCATGAATATCGTGGCCTCAATCCCCAACGACGCGGCAGCGAACGCGATCGATTGACCGTGATTGCCTGTCGACGCGGTCACGAGGCCGCCGGCTTGTTCCGCGTCACTCAGCACGGAAGCCAGGTAGACGCCGCCGCGCACCTTGAACGCGGATGTCGGCGTGACGCACTCCAGTTTCAGCGAGACATGCGCGTCCCAGCGCTCGGACAGGCCAGGGCTGTGGACAAGCGGCGTCGGCAACGACAGCTCGCGCGCAATCACCTCGTGTGCGCGACGCACATCGTCCAGGCTTGGCGGACTCAGCTCCTCGCTCACATGCCTGCTGACGAGCCCGCTCACGAGCGATACTTCGCGATCTGATCGGCTTGCCGCGTCGCAATCGTCTCCGCCGAACGGTAGTAGATGTCGGGCGGGTCCCAGCCATTCAGGCCGGCGTAGGTGTCGATCTGTGAGCGATGATGAATGTCGTGCTCCATCATCATCAGCAACACGCGCCAGCCGCTCAACGCAGCGCCGGGCGTATCGATCATGTCAACCTGGCGAGTCAGCCCGTCAGGACCAACCTCAGATACCAGCCTCGAAAATCTCTCGTAGCTGTCATCCAGAGCGGGCGCCCACAACTCCGCCCGCGACACGTCGGGCGGCGGCGGCGAGATCCAGCCTTCCTGTCGATAGGCGCTGGCGAAGTAGAGTCTTGACCCGCACATGTGGCCGATCAGCTGGTTGATGGACCAGGCGTGCTCACCTTCACCGGCATCAGGCGTCCAACCGTCAGCCGGCGGCGGTAGCGCGGTGACATCGCGGACTGCGCGCCGATTGACCGAGCGAAAGTAGCGCAAGAACCCGTCAATCTCAGTAAACATCGATCCTGCCCCTGTCTTGATCTTGGTGGCGCGGCAACTGGTCTCACGAGGTCTGGCAACGTCTCACAGCGCGAGACAGATCTGCGATTCTGGTTGCAACAGCGTCGCATCGTCATGTTTGACTGAATTCACGCGCGAAGACACCGGCATGCTGATCAGCGAGTCGTCTTCGGGCGCGTCAATCAGTTCCCGCAATCGATTCGTGTCCGTCAAGCCAGGATCCAGCCAGGATTCCTGCCGATCCGTTGGCATGAGCACTGGCATTCGCGAGTGGATCGATGCAAGCGCCCGATCCGCTGGCTTGGTCAAGATAGTGAAGGTGACGGCAGGACGCTCCGGCTGCGGACGCCAGATTTCGTACAGTCCCGCGAAGGCGAACGAGGAGCGGTCCGCGCGGTGGATCCAGTGCGGCTGTCGTTGGCTGCGTGGTCCGCTCCATTCGTACCAGCCGTCGGCGGGTACGAGACAGCGCTGACGCTTGAACGGACGCGCGTAAGCGCGGGATTCGTAGACGCCCTCTGAGCGAGCGTTGATCTGCTTCGAGGCGCGCTTCGAATCCCTTGCCCAGCTGTTCACCAGACCCCACCTCGCCGGCTGGACGGCGATCGATTCACCGTCGGCGATCAGAATCGGATGCAGCTGCGTGGGCGCGACGTTGAAGCGCGGACGAAAGCTCGGCGCCGCGTCCAATCGCGCCTGCAACCGCTGGACGGCTTCGACTAGTTCCAGCGCGTCTGCCATCAGTGTAAATCGTCCGCACATGGGTTGAGTCTACCGACTGTTTCCGCCGTCATCCTCCGCTGTCACTCTCCGCCGTCCTTCTCCGCCGTCCTTGCATGGCCGTCCTTGCATGGCCGTCCTTGCATGACGCATCCCTTGCGTGACGCCTGCCCTGAGACCTGCCCTGCGGTGCCATGAGGCCTGCCTTGAGGAAGGCGGCGTTCAGCGCCTCGCCCATTAGTATGCAGACACCGCCACATGGTCTACAGCGAAAGGGTTAGCCGTGTCCGAAACCAACACCGATGCCACCGTCATCCTGGACAAACGCGATGATGGCGTCGCGCTGATCACACTGAACCGTCCAGAGCGAATGAATGCGTTCGGCGACGACCTGCTCGCGAGGCTCGCTGAGGCGCTCGTCGACTGCGAGGACGATCCGGCGATCCGCTGCGTCGCGCTGACCGGCGCGGGTCGCGGATTCTCGGCCGGCGCCGACATCAACAACATGAACCGAGGCTCCAATGCGCCGCCGCCTGGCCCCGGCGTCGTCAACCGTCGCAGTCATCGCAGCCAGATTCAGACTTCTGGCATGCTGCACGAGATGGGCACGCCGACGGTGTCGCTCGTCAATGGTCCTGCCGCTGGCGGCGGACTCGGACTCGCGCTGGCGACCGACTTTCGCATCGCCTCCGAGCGTGCGCGGTTCGTGACCGCCTTCCGCAACATCGGCGTGTCCGGTGACTACGGCGTGGCCTGGTTCTTGCAGCACATGGTCGGCACGACGCGGACGCGCGAGCTGTTGATGCTCAACCAGCATCTGTCTGCCGATGAGGCGGAGGCCGTCGGCATCGTCAGCCAGGTCGTGCCGCACGAGGACTTGATTCCACAGGGGCTCAACTTCTGTCGCGAGCTTGCGCAGGGCCCGACCGCGGTGTTGTCGATGATGAAGTGGACAATCAACTATGCGGCGACGTCCAGCCTGCAAGAGTCGCTCTACCAGGAGGGCTCACACGTCATGCTGTCGTTCCAGGGCGAGGACAACAAGGAGGCGGCACGCGCGTTCCTTGAGAAGCGTCCGCCGAACTTCGTGGGCCGCTAGCGTCAGAGCACCGATCGGCCAGATAAACCGAACCCCCGGACGCGATGTCCGGGGGTCGGCCAGGAGGCGGGGACGGGAGAGCGAGAAACCCGTGCCCCTCAGAGTGTCGCCAGGCGGTCGCTCCCGGCGGGACTCATACGATTAGCAGAGCGCCAGGCGCTCTGCAGAACCGACGGAGCCGTGTCAAGCACGGATTTCGCGCACACAGTGGCGCGATGTCTCCCTCGGTCGCCTACGGGGTTAGCTGACGGGTTCGGCGCGAAGGAGTGCGCCGTGCGGTCAACGATCGCTCGAATCCCGCATTCACCCCAAGTGGTGGGTCCCCCGCTCCTCGTTGACCGCAGTCAGCGAGGATTCGGCCCTCTTCATTGCTGAACTCAGCATAGCACTGTTCGCCGCGGATGGGTAGCTGGATGACTGCTCGACCGCGCATTTGCAGAACGTTTACCGTCCCGATGCAGAGCGACTCTCGGTCCCAGCGCGCACGCAATGGCAGCAGGTAGTTGCAGTAGGTAGCTGAGGTAGCTGAAGCGGATGGCGTCTGCTGTGGGCGCTGCGAAACCCGCCGTGATGCGCCATCGCGCGTCTAAGGCTTGCAGCCCATCGCCAACAGCTCTTTGCGCAGATCATTGATCCGATCGTAAATCTGGCGAAGCTCCGGATTCGGGCGACCCAATGGTCCCTCGCCCGGCTGCGGCGGGAGCTTGCCCGGCAGATCGTCCGCTAACAGGTTGAGCCGCGATCGCTCGGCTCTCATCTCTTCGCAGCGTGCGTCGTCAGCCATCTGGTTGCTCCTCGTTCTTGCGTAATCGATGCGCCGCGTCGAGCGACTCAGCCTCGGCGCGCGCCAATGCGACCCGCGTTCTCAGTTCCAGCCCGAGTTCGGACGCCTCTCGACTGATGCGGTACAGCGACAGGTCATCGGGCGTCTCCAACGTCAGCGACAGGCCCCCGTCAACCTGTAGCGCTTGCAGCAGCTGACCGCCACTGCGTTGAATCGATAGCTCCAGTGCGGACAGCGTGTCCGCGAGTGGTGCGCTCCGATCCCAACTCGCCTCTGAGAGATATAGCGGCATGGCCCTATCGTAGTCGCAACGGCTCAAGACACAGCGGGAGGATTGCGCCATGGAACGGATCGGTCTGATCGGGCTCGGGATTATGGGCGTGCCGATGGTCGGCAACCTGATCAAGGCTGGCTATCACCCGACCGTCTGGAATCGATCGCAGCCAGGCATCGACGCCTGTACGGCGCTCGGCGCCGCGGCGGCCGACTCTCCTCGCGCCGTCGCAGAAGCATCAGACATTCTGATCACCATCGTCACCGACTCGCCAGACGTGGAATCGGTGCTGATCGATCGGGATGACGCGGCGATTCATGGGCTGGCGTCCGGCTCAGTGGTGATCGACATGTCGACCATATCGCCGGCTGTCACGCGCGATCTGGCGGAGCAGCTGGCGGCGCGCGGCGTGGCGATGCTTGACGCGCCGGTTTCCGGTGGCGACTCCGGCGCCAAGGCGGGCACGCTCTCGATCATGGTCGGCGGCGACGACGCCACGCTCGAACGTTGCCGACCGGTACTGGAAGCGATGGGCTCCACCATCACGCACTGCGGTCCTGGCGGCGCCGGGCAGACCGTCAAGCTGTGCAATCAGGTCGCCATCGCCGGAGCGCTGTTGGGCGTCTGTGAGGCGCTCGCGCTCTGCGGCAAGTCTGGCGTGGACCCTGAGCGTATGCTAGCCGCGATCTCTGCCGGCGCCGCAGGGAGTTGGCAGCTCAGCAACCTCGGACCGAAGATCGCCGAGCACGATTTCGCGCCCGGCTTCATGATCCGATTGATGCAGAAAGACCTCAGATTGGCGCTGGAGGCTGGCGCCGATGTCCAGCAACCCCTGCCGAACACCTCGCTCGTGAACCAGCTGTACCACCAACTACAGGCATCCGGTCTCGGCGACGAAGGCACGCAAGCGCTCGCGCGGGTCGTCTCAGGACTCGGTCAGAGCTTTGGCGACTGACCGACCGTCGTTGAAGCAAGACACAATCGACCAGCCGGCCAGCCGGCCAATCGGCTAGTGCGCGTGCATCTCGCCGATCTGCTCGTCGGCGTGCGACAAACGCTCTGCGACATGCTGCAACATCGCCCATAGCACTGGCGACGAGGCCTCATCCTCAAAGGTTGAGCGCAACAGGCTGAGACACTCGGTAGTGGTCTGCGCAACCACGGTCGCCGATCTCGGCCGACCCAACAACAGCGCCATCTCGCCGAAGAAGTCGCCTTCACCGAACGAGGCGAGATGCTGCTGATCGTCGCTGTCATAGTGCTGATACACGTCAACGGAGCCGGAGCGGATGATGTGCAGGGTGGTCCCCAGATCGCCCTCGCGATCGATCACCTGACCCGCGTTGAAGTTCTGGATCTGCACCCATCCAGCGATGTGGTGCAGGTGGTCACGGCTGACGCGCGAGAATAATGACGTGTTCGCCAGCATGTCTTCAATGGACTCAGGCATTCGAATCTCCGTTGCTGATCATCCGCGGCATCGCGGCGTCTCGATCAAGAAACAGTTGCAAGATAGCCGATCTGAGGTTGGCATAGTGTGCCAACTTTACCAACCGCCTGCGCCCCGCTGCCTGTACCAACCCGTCGCCGTCAACCACGGACGGCTGAGACGGACGCCGCGCGCGGCGCAGCCTGCTTTCAGACGTCAAGGCTGGAGCGAAAATCGGGATGCGCGATCGCTCGCAGCGCTGCGGCGCGATCGCTCAGCGTGCGCCCAGCCAGCTCCGCGACGCCGTACTCGGTCACGACTCGGTCCGCCAACGTGCGAGGCGTGGTCACGACCGCTTCCGCATCGAGACGCGGGACGATTCGCGAGACACGGCCACGCGCGGCCGTTGATGGCATCGCCACCACCGACACGCCGCCGTTGAGCATCGCGCCGGCGGCAAAGTCTGGCTGACCGCCTGGACCCGAAATCTGGCGAGCGCCGATCGACTCGGCGTTGATTGTCCCGTCCAATGCCACTTGCACTGCCGAGTTGATCCCGACGAAGTTGAGCTGTTGCGCCAGCACGTGCAGCGAGTGGGTGTATCCGGCAGGCGCCATGCAGACCGCCGGGTTGCGGTCGAGCCAGCGGAAGAAAGCGGCGCTGCCGGCCGCCTCGGTCGTGACGATCAGCTCCGGAGCGGTGGCCTTCCGTGAGCCGGTCAAGGCGCCGCTGTCGACGAGTCCCATGACGCCGTCGGAAATCAGACCGGAGTGAATGCCGAGGTCGCGCCGCTCGCCGAGCATGCCCATGATCGCTTCAGGCACGCCGCCGATCCCGAACTGCAAGGTCGCGCCATCGCGGACGAGTTCCGCCACCTTGGCGGCGATCCCACGTTCCAACGGTCCCGGATCCGATCGGCGCAACTCCACGACATCGCTGGCGAGCGGGACGATCCAATCGAACTCCTCGCGCCGCAACTCGGCCGCGCCGAAGCTGTAGGGCAGATTCGGATTGACCTGCGCAATGACGAGCGGCGCCGTCCGAACGACGTCGACGATCCCGCCAACTGATGTACCCAGCGAATACATGCCTTCAGGACCTGGTTCCGATACCTGAACCAGGATGGCATCGGCGGGCAATGGGCCGTCAGGTCTGAACAGCGACGGCACCTGCGCATAAGTCGCGGGAATGTGCTCCAGCGCGCCGACCGCTTCGACTTCGCGCAATGGTCCGCTGGTCTGATAGGTGGCGAAGCGAAATGGTTCGTGCGGATGGTCCAGCGGCGGCGCATGCGTAAACAGATTGCCGGTGGCGATCTCGAGTGCAGTCCAGCCGGCGCGAATCTCGTCGAGCGCGTGTAACAGCGCCATCGGCGTCGCCGACATCGGCGGCACGACGACACGTGCGCCATCCGGGATCTGTCTCAGCGCCTCATGAGCGGAGCCGTCACGAGCAGGTCGTGGAGCGGCGCGAGGCGGCAGGTACTCGTCAAAGTTCATGGTGTGTCGTGTCAGGCTGCTCGCGCTCTAACCCTCTCCTAAAGGGAGAGGGGATCAGAAGGGAACAGAGACGCGCCGCCCGACGAATCGGACGGCGCGTTGGTTGTGCGATCAGTCGCGACTATGGCTGCGAGATATCGAGCACGCCGCGTGCGACTTCGCCGCGCTGCATGGCGGCGAAGGCTTCGTTGATCTCACCCAACTCAAAGCGCTTCGTGACGAGGCCGCTGAGGTCGAGTTTGCCCTGCCGGTAGAGGTCAAGCAGCTTCGGCATGTGGTCGCGGAAGCGAGTCGAGCCGTACATGCAGCCGATCGCCTTCTTCTCCTGCAGGAACTCGGGGCCAGGGAAGCTGACCTCAGATCCGAGCGGCATCATGCCGACGATGCAGGCCGTGCCGCCCGCGCGGACCATGTCCCATGCCTGACGCGCCGCGTTGACGTTGCCGATCGCCTCGAACGCGATCTCAACGCCGATGCCGTCGGTCAGTTCCCTGATCGCTTCCACCGGGTCGACTTCGCTCGCGTTGACGCGGTCGGTGGCGCCGAATTGCTCGGCGAAGTCGAGCTTGTTTTCGAAAATGTCGACGGCGATGATACGGCTCGCGCCAGCGATCCTGCAGCCCTGAATCACATTCAGGCCTACGCCGCCGCAGCCGATCACGGCCACAACCGAGCCGCCCGGCACCTTCGCGGTGTAGAGCGCGGCGCCGACGCCGGTCATCACACCACAGCCAACCAGCGCCGCCTCGGCCGGCGGGATGTCTTCAGGAATCTTCAGCACGCCGCTCTGCGAGGTGAGCATGTACTCGCCGAACGATCCAACGCTGGCCATCTGCATGACCGGACGTCCGTCCCAGTTCAACCGATCACGGGCCAAGGCGGCGCCGGACGGGTCAGGGCACAGATTCGGCTCGCCGCGCAAACACCAGTAGCACTCGCCGCAGAAGGGTCGGAAGGACATGATCACGTTGTCGCCAGGCTGGACGTAGGTCACGTCGTCGCCGACGGCCTCCACAACACCGGCAGCCTCGTGGCCGAGCACGGCCGGCATACCACCGAACGCCGCCGCCCATTTGCCGTCGACAAAGTGCAGATCAGAGTGGCAGACGCCCGATGTCGTCGTGCGCACGAGTACTTCGCTTGGCTGCGGATCGCGCACCGTGATGTCGTGTACCTCAAGTACCGATCGGTCGCCGTCCTTGGCCTGATTCGTTGGATCGAAAATGGCAGCCTTCACAGGAGTTCCTTCCATGATTCCATTGACACGCGCAACCAGTGCGTGTGTATTGCGTATGTTACGTCAACGCCGCACAGTCGGCAATAGTCCGATCAGTCGCTGCCAACGGCCTGGTTGCGGCGGCGGTTGACGGCGCCTCTGGACCTCGGCTCGCGCCAATTGCAGCAGTTCCAGCAGCCCGCGCGCCGACCATCGCTCCTCTTCCATCCAGAGCGCCAATTTGGCGTCCGCCGACTCGATGGCGCCGTCAATGCGGTTGTCATGGAAGCGTTGTAACCGTCTGACCACACGAAGGGCAATCAGCGACAGCTTCGTCACGATCAACAGACCGACGAATGCAACGACGCAGACGACAGCGGCCACCAGGATCAGGACGGCGTCACGCAACTCGGCCAGGTCGTCAAAGACTGCGAGCTCCCACATCAGGTATCCTTGATTCGCACTGGCGACTCGTTACTGGGAGGATAGGACGATGCCCAAGCGTGGTCCCGCGGAAAGCCTGATTCTCTTCCAGCTGTTGCTAGGCGCCGGCTTCCTCAGCATGGTCGTCTGGACGCTCCTGGCCTGGATTGGCGTCTTCTAGCGGCGTCAGCCGAAACCAAGGATGATTGCGACCGCCAACGCGATGCCACCCAACATCAGCCCTACCGCCTGATTCAGGTGTCGCGCATGTCGCGCTTCCGCTTCCGCCATCGCCTGTAGCAGCCGCGCTTCCATCAGCTCCATGCGATCAAGCGTCCCATAGCGCGACAACGCTTCGCCTATCTGCTCTTCCAACTCCTCAACGAATTCCTGCGCGGGCGCCACCGCCGCTATCCGGCCGTTGACCAGCACATCCCGCAGCCGAGCCGTGTTGAAGACCGCCATCTGTTCCCCCGCTTCAGTTGCATCAGACTACCTGATACACCCGTCCTAGTGGGGACGGCGTCAGCCGAAACCAAGGATGATCGCGACCGCCAACGCGATACCACCCAACATCAGCCCTACCGCCTGATTCAGGTGTCGCGCTTGTCGCGCCTCTCGTTCCGAGGCCCGTGCCTCTCGTTCCGAGGCCCGCGCTTCCGCTTCCGCCATCGCCTGTAGCAGCCGCGCTTCCATCAGCTCCATGCGATCAAGCGTCCCATAGCGCGACAACGCTTCGCCTATCTGCTCTTCCAACTCCTCAACGAATTCCTGCGCGGGCGCCTCCGCCGCTATCCGGCCGTTGACCAGCACATCCCGCAGCCGAGTCGGGTTGAAGACCGCCATCTGTTCCCCCGCTTCAGTTGCATCAGACTACCTGATACACCCGTCCTATGTGGGAAACGATTGGCATGTTGTCGGGCGTTCCTCTCGCTTAGGCAAAGTACCGATTCTGGATGTTCCGCGCGATCACCATCCGCTGAATCTGATTGGCGCCTTCGAAGATTTGGAAGATCTTCGCGTCGCGCATCCACTTTTCCAGGGGCAAATCTCGCATAAATCCGACGCCGCCACAGACCTGCACGGCGTCGGTCGTGATCTTCATGGCCATATCCGACGCGAACGTCTTGGCTTTGCTTGCCTCTTCCAGCTCAAACGGTTGATTCGACGATGCCATCTCGCCGGCGCGCCACGTCAGCAGACGCGCCGCGTCGATCGCGATGTCCATATCGGCGAGCATGAAGCCGATGCCCTGATGCTCGATCAGCGGACGCGTCATGGTCTTGCGTTCGCGGGCGTAGTCGGCCGCATACTCGAACGCGGCCCGAGCCAGCCCGACGGCGAAGGCGCCGATCCACGGTCGCGTCGCCGCCAGCGTGCCGAGCGCGCCACGACCGCCGGAGCGGAAATCGGGATCCGGGTCGCCGAGCCGATTCTCCAGCGGGATGCGCACATCGTCAAAGGCGAGGTCCGCGGTGTGTGAGGCGCGAATCCCCATCTTGTCCCACGTCTTGATCTGCGTGAAACCTTCCGCGGCTTTGGGTACTACGAAAGCCGAGACGTCACGCCAGCCTTCGGAGTCGGATTCGCGCGCGAAGACGATCGTGATGTCGGCAATGCCGCCGCCCGTAATGAATCGCTTCGTGCCGTTCAGCACGTATTCGTCACCGTCGCGGACGGCGCGAGTCTTGATCATGCCAGCATCTGAACCAGCATCAGGCTCGGTGAGCGCGAGCGCGCCAAGTCGCAGTTGTCCGTCCTCCGATGTGCATTCTGGCAGCCAACGCTCGTTCTGCTCGGGCGTGCCGATGACCGAAATGGCGGTCGCGCCCAGCCCCGACACCTGCGTGCCGAGCGCGATTCCAGCGCAACCCCAGCTCAGCTCTTCAGCGGTAATCATCGCCGTGATGCCAGGCTCGGCCGACTGCCCACCCAGAGGCACACCGGTCAGGCCAATCCGCGCGGCCTTGGCGGCGATGTCCCAGGCAAACTCATTGCGCTCGTCGTACTCCATCGAGACGGGCCGCACCTCGTTCTGAGCAAACGCGTGAGCAGTCTGCTGCACCATGCGGTCGGCCTCGGAGAGTTGGAAATTGGTCATGGCGAAAGCTCCTGATCCTGCGCCCGACGGCGCGATCGTTGTAGTGGCGGCAGCTCGTTGAGCAATTTCGTCGAAACTGCGCCGATATCGACGATAGCCCGTTCGAACGCGTCCGATGTGCGCGTCGACGGATGTTGGATACCTGAGATCTTACGCACAAACTGTCGCGCGGCCTGTTCGATTTCGTCAGTCGACGCTGGCTCGCCGGCGGGCTGTCGCAGACGCTTGATTGAGCGGCACATGATCGAGCCTTAGAAGCCGCTGAACTTGGGATCTCGGCGCTCAACGAAAGACTGCACGCCCTCGATGCGGTCGAAGGAATTCTGCACCAACGGCAACACAGCGCCTGACAGTTCCAAGGCCGATTCATAGTCGAGGTTCGCGGTGCGATAGGCCATCAGCTTGCCAACCTTCTGACCGATCGGCGGGCCGTTCTCGACCTCTTGCGCGAACTCGCGCAGCTTCGCCTGGAAGTCCTCTGGCTCCACCAGATAGTTGCTGACGCCGGCCTCGTGACCCTCTTCGGCGCTCATGAAGCGGCCCGTGAACATCATCTCCATCGCCTTGCGCCAGCCAATGATCTTGGGGATCGCCCAGAAGCCGCCGAGATCGGCATAGAGTCCGCGCTTGACGTATGCCACCTGGTAGCGCGCATTGCTGGAGGCGACGCAGAGGTCGGCGAGGCAGGCCATGTCAAAGCCCGCCCCGACGCAGGCGCCGTTTACCCCCGCGATGACCGGAATGTCGAGCCGCCGCAGCTCAGCAAAGGTCTTCGTCTCGTAGCGAAAGTTGAGCCGCTGACCTTCGTTGTCCGGGTAGCCCTCAGGCGCCGGCGAGCCGAGCAGCGGGTCAGGGTTGTCGTCCCAGAAATCAGTGCCGCGTCCGCCGCCCGCGTGATCCATCCCGGCGCAGAATCCGCGACCCTTGCCAGTGATCACGAGCGCGCGAGCCGTGCGATCCATGCGGACCCGGGAGAGCGCGTCAAGCATCTCCGCGAGCAAGGGAAAGGTCAGTGCGTTGAGCTTCTCGGGACGGTTCAGCTCCATCCAAATGATGCCATCTTGATTGCCGGTCCGCTCGACCGTAATGAACTCGTACGCCATCTGTCGTTCTCCTGCGTTCTTGCTGGTATGGCCTTGGTGGTTTGGCCTTGATGGTATGGCCTTGATGGTTACTGGAAGTGCGGCATCACGTCGCGCGTGAAGCGGATGAACGAGTCATGCGAGAACGGCGACGCGATCAGGTAGTCGAGCCCGATCGTCTCGCGCAGCTCCTCGAGTTGGTCAATCATCCTGGCGGCGCTGCCGTGGATCACGACCTGATCGGCATAGCGCTCAATGCGTTGCTGATCAGAGAGCAGCCGCGAGGGGTTGGAGTTGCCGCTCACTTTGTTGTTCGCGTAGGAACCGATCGTCCACTGGGCGCCGTTGCGCGCGATCGCCTCGGCTTCCTCATCGGTCTCGGCCACGGCGATCAGACGCGCCATGGGAATCACGCGGCCGTCCGACTCGTGCCCGTGCCTCGCGAGCGCCTGGAAATAATTGCGACGCTTGTCGCCGAGTTCCTCGTGCGTCGCGTGCGGATCCATCAGGATCGAGTACCCCTGCCTGGCCGCCCAGTCAATCGCATCGGGGCCGCCGGCGGCAACCCAGAATGGCGGCGTCGGCTGTTGATGCGGCTTGGGCAGGACTTCGATCTCGTCGAAGTCGAAGTAATCGCCGTGCCAGGTCACGCGCTCCTGCCGCCAGGCCTCAAGGACGACCTGCACCGACTCACGGAATCGCGGATAGGACTCTTCAATGTCGACGCCAAAGACCTCGAACTCGGTCCGGTCGAACCCGCGTCCCGCGCCCCAGTTCACGCGCCCGCCGGAGAGGATGTCGAGCAGCGCGACTTCCTCGGCGATTCGCAGCGGATGATAGAACGAGGCCAGCGTCACCGCCGTGCCGATGCGGATGTTCTTGGTCCGCCCGGCGACATGCATACCCATCAGATGCACTGAGGGGCAGACTGAATAGGTCGAAAAGTGATGCTCGGCAAGCCAGACGCAGTCGTAGCCGGACTCGTCCATGATGTCGATCCGGTTGAGCGCGCGTTCGTAGACGGTCGGCAGAGGCACGCGTCGGCCCGGCCAGCTAAAGAACTGCAGAACGCCGAACTGCATCGAAGCGTTGTTGGAACTCATGCGAACAGGATAATCGAGCCTGCTCGGCAACCCGGCCTGGGCGCGTAATTTCCAGATCGGCGCGCAATCTGGCGTATCCGGTCCCCGAGATCCGGAGGCACATCCTGTGTCTCGTGAGGGCCATAGCTTGGCCTTGCCGATCACGGACTCAGGCAGGGGTGCGGCCGCGGACCCAGCGGCCGATTATGGACGCCGTCGTCGTGGTCGCAGCGCAAGTGGCGTTCGGGCTCGCGGCGCAGACGAGTCTGCTTGGGGACGAAAAAGCGAGCGAAGGTAGGCTTCCGTCACGCATTGAAGATCGTGCCTTGCCCCCGCTCAACGCAGCCGTTGGCCTGCGACCGGCCGGCATGGATGAGTCGCTGGCGGGCGCCGAGCCCACGCACGGTCTGCGCGGCGTGCAGGCTGCCTGGCATTGATGGCCACTGCCACAATCGCGGCCTGGGAATCTCGCTGAGCTACATGCCGTCCGCATCGGAGTACACAATGTGCTGGCTGGCGTCGAAGTCGCTCAGATCGAAATACATCAGATAGATGGTGCTGTTGCCCACCTCTAGCACGGTGTGACCGCCCAATACCTGGCTAAACGAGACAGAGGCCGAATCGTACGCTGACAGGTCGATGCGGTCATTGCCGTGGCCGAAACCATACACGTAGTCAACGCCGTTATCGGAAGGTTTGAAGACGAAGGTGTCATCTCCGCCGGTTCCGGAGTAATCCTGGCTGAGCAACCCGGCTAGCATATCCTCCGGTCCGTCGCCGATGAGGATGTCTTCGCCCGCGCCGCCCACCAGGCGGTCGTCTCCCGTTCCACCCCAGAGCTGGTCTTTGCCGCTTCCGCCTTCCAGGAGGTCATCTCCCGCGCCGCCTTCCAGCCCATCGACTCCCGCGCCGCCGCGCAGCGTATCGTCGCCGGTTCTACCAATCAGCTGGTCATCGCCTTTGCCGCCCTCCAGTATGTCATCGCCGTGACCGCCGTCCACCCGATCGTTCCCGCCGAAGCTCTGCACCAGATCATGTCCGCCGCCAGCGACGAACGAGTCGTCAAGCGGAGAGCCAATCAGATGGTCGTTTTCCTCCGTCGCGGTTCGGTTATGTTCGAAGATGAACTTATCCGGGCCGGGTTTGTACCACGCTCTACCGATCAGCTTGATTTGAAACTGATGTTGCGCTGTCGAGATGACCTCATCGCGCCCTTCAGTGTGGAACGACAGATCGTTGTAGCTGAGGCCAGAAAACTTGGACAGGTCAATCAGATCATCCGGCTGCCAGTAGTAGATGACGTTCTGCGCGTTTCCCTCGATCACGATGTGGTCAGCGCCGTCGCCAGGGTTGATGATGTTGAATCCGGCGCCGCCGCGGATCAGATCGTCGCCAGCTTCGCCGAAGATCTTCTCACGACCCTCGTCAGCGCGTCCATCCAGGATGTCATCTCCGCTGGATCCCCATTGTTGTGGAATTTCGGGTGGAAATGGCATTGCGCTCTCCCGTCTGGCTTGTCGCGACCTTCAGTCTGTGAGTCGTTCGCGGTCAGTGCCGCCTCAAGGCCCAAGATAGCAAACGCAGCGAGAAACGGGTAGTGATCAATGAGCCAATCGAGCTCACTCGCCACATCGGCAGGGCCGAGCCAGCCGCAGCGAGAACCGGGGTGACCAGGACAAGCGCGACAAGCGCTCGGTTCCTGTCCAGCTTGAGACCATGTTGCTACTGAGCAGGCACGCGAGTGGAGTGGAGTGGTTGTGCATCCGTCGCCGGTGCATCTGCCGCGAGACCGCTGCGTAGCTCGCTCGGCCTGACCCGCGAGCTACGGGCGGCGTGCTACTGCTCGCCGTTTGAGGCGACGGTTTCAGCGTCGATGGCGCGTTCCAGAGCGTCGATCCAGGCTGGTAGGTTCTCCCTGAACTGATTGTCCGCTTCGAACAGCGCCCTGACCGACTGAGGCGTGATCACCGTGGGTTGGATCGCAATCTGAGTCGCTTCGGCAAACAGCCCGCTCTCGGACGGGAACGGTGTACCGTGCGCGAAGAGCAGCGCGGTAATCGAGTGGTAACCCTGCTCGAGCGCGTGCGGCCAGAGCACGAACGAGAGCCGTTCGCTGTAGAGCATGGCAAACGGACGCGGGAAGTCCGCCGACACCGCAGCCAGCGCAAGATCAGGGTGTTCGGCGCTGATCGCGTCGACCATGGCGTAGGCGCTGTTGGCGTTCAGCGCCAGCGCGCCGCCGACCGCATCCGAGACGGACGCGGCGATCACGCTCTCCGCGTCCGTCTCGCTCTCGTTGAGTCTGACGCGAATGACGCTGCCCGCGGCGTAGGCGGCCTCCAGCGAGTCACAGCGTTGTTCCAGGCCGCGATTGGTGGATTCGTGGATGATGCAGAGCAGGTCGCCGCTGACACCGCGGTCGGCGAACTCCTGAGCGGCCAGCAGGCCCACGGCGGTCTCATCCAGGCTGACATGGGCCGACGCCCCGACGACGGTCGCCTGGTCCGATCCTGAGTTGAAGCTGACCAGGCGCACACCCGCCGCCGCCGCGCGCTCAAGCGACGCTTCCGGAGCCTGAGGGTCCGCCAATGTCACGGCGATCGCTGCGGCGCCGTCCTCGACACAACGGTCGATCGCCATGGCCTGGTCTGCCCCAGCTTCGTACATTTCCGCGCGCAGCGAGATGTCGTTCCAGTAGGCGGCGTCGGCCAACGCGCTATATACCTGGAACCAGAAGAAGTCAGTCGGATCCCCGTGCGTGATCACGCAGAGCAATGTTTGATCGTTCACTGGCCGGTTGCCAGTCGGCGTGCCGGCAATCTCAAACGGTCCGATCTCAGTGACGGCTGGCGGTGTTCGCGCATCAAGCTCCAACGTGATGGCGCTGCTGTAAAACCAGCGATCCGGTTCGGCATCGTTCGCCAGAAATCGCAGGCTGGGCAGATTCAGGTCGCTCCATTGCGGCGCCTCCGTATCATCGCTCACGCGGTGCGATTCGACTGGCTGCTGGAGCGCCACTTCGACGCGACCGTCCTCCAATACTCGAGCGGCCAGGCGCACCTCCGATGAGCCGCCGCTGGCCGACCAGACCAGACTGGTCGCGATCGCGCCGATCACCAGGCCAACCACGATGTAGAGCAGACGTTGTCGGTTGCGGTCAGTCGTCATGCGCATCGCCCTCGTCATGCGAATCGCTCCTGGTAAACGGAGTACTGACGAAGCCGGTTTCCCCGCTGAAGAAGATGCCGTACTTCGCCCGGACTGAGAACCGATGCTCCACGAGGCTTCTGAAATGCGAATGCCAATTCCAAGATTGCGAGTACGCGCGGACGCTGGCTTCAGTCTCAGCCACGACTTTCTTCTGGCTAAACCTGTAATTGGGCCGGTCGAACTCTACCACGTAGACCGCGTAACCGGTTACGCCGAGACCATTGTTAGACCAGGATAGCGTTGGGGCCGTCCATGCCACGTGAAACGTGTAACTGCCATTGCCTATGTTGCGGGATCCCCCTGATGTGGGCCCGCCGGGCTTGGGCAACACCACGTTGATGCCAAAGCCTTCAGATTTCCCGCCGGGGAACGTCTGCCCAGTACCCTGATCGAGTACTGCGCTGACCTTGTAGTACCAGACGATGGGACTGGTCAGACGCCCCATCGGGACGCCTTCCAATGTGTCCAGATACGTGGTGGTAGAGCCGTCAAGGCCTTCTACGACGGTTTCGTACCTGCTCTCGACGTCCGTTGCACTCCGAAAGACCGAATAGGTCGAGACGTCCAAGCTGACTGAGGGCGCATCCCAGCTGACCTCGAGTCCGGTGGCCTTCAGCGTCACGGACGTCACCACGGGTTGGGTGCTCCCCGTAGTGCCGCTGTCCTGGGCGGTAACAGGAGCGTCAAGCATCACTGCCGACGCTGCCAGAGCGGCGCAGCTGAGCCACAGCACCGCCAACAGGCCGACCAGATGGTGCTTGCGGATTCGCAGGTACATGAGTATCGGTTTCATGATGTTCATGATGATTCCTCCGACAGCCTGAGCCGATGGCGTTCCGAGCCTCCGTTACGCCGTATCGGAAGTCTAACAGATTCCAGACCGATCCGGCTGATTCACCACTGATTCACCAATCGCACTTGTCGCACCTGACGGGCGGGCTTGAGCTTCGCTGGATCGGTTCAGAACCTTGAGTAGAGCTGATGGTCGAGTTAACGCCGACAGCATCGGGTTGACAGATGCGGCATCCTCCTCGCAGGCGAGGGACAACAACACCCGACAACAACACACCCTGTCCCCGCCGCCGAGCGGGTCTCCGATCAAGTCAGGGACGGTTGGCGATTAAGCAGGCGAAGGACACACAACCGCCCGCGCCACCAGCAGGGACCGGCCCTGATCGGCGTCAGGACCAGCACCAGCGCGTCTCCGTGCTCGGTGGGGCTGCCGCGTCGCAGAAACCGCGCGTTCGACGCAGGCAGAAGTTACGCGAGCAGAACGATCACCGTGTGGTGTTGCGGTGCGCCGAACACCTGGACAGGCCAGTCAACTTCCAGTACCGTACGCTGAGACGACGCAGTGCTCGCCCTGCCGTTTGGCTGGCGAGACAGGAGCAATCTGGAGCAGTGAGCGGCTCGCCGGAGCCAGGGATGGGAGCGGATGATGTTATTCCAGCGCATGGGTACCCAACGAAGGCATAGCCGCCGCGCGCTCGCGCTGCTGGCGCTGGCCATCGCGGCGCTGATCGCCCTCAACCCGAATACCGGTCGCGGCGAGGGGCTCGCTGACTTGCCGCTCCTCATTACCTCTGACACCGAGGGCGCTATCACGTATCACCCGGCAGGCAAACCTGCATGGGACCGAGTTGCATTCAATGTAGAGGAAGGCCAGGAGGTCACATACAAACTGGCGCTCACCGACAAAACGCCGCCGGCCGACGCCAAAGACCTTCATCTGTCGGTCTGGTGTTGGTGTAATTGGAACGCTGACATCATCTCGGTCACGACCGCCGCCGGCACCGACCGCGAGGTCGTGCATGACCACTCAAACCGTGGGGACCAGCTCTACCAATACTTCAGTCCCGACTCATTTCCGATTACCATGACTGTGCGAGGCCAGCGCGTCTCTCGACGCGAGTATGTAACATCTACGGACACCAGTACGGACACCAGAGCGGCCGGCAGTCATCTGTCAGTCGCGGTCTACTGGCGGAAACCTGGGACACCGAGCGGGAATAGATGGACCGGGAGTCGCGTCAGTGGACGGATCATCGTGAGTGAACGCAGTCATCCCGCCGATGAGGCTGCGATTCAGTATGTCACCTTCGATGATGCGTCAGAGGTCATGAAGGGCGGGGTGCTCAGGTACACCGCGAGACTGACCGACAAGGATGGCAATGCGGTCACGGCCGCCCAGAACATCGTTCTGGTCGTCAATAGCAGGCCCGATTACGGGTCAGGTTTCGGGGATCCCTCGACTCCGCTCAGGAACGCGCTCGTGACGATTCCCACGGGCGCATCCTCAGCCGAGATTACAGTGCAGAGCAGGACTGACATAGCGACGCGGCCGATCGAATACGTATACATCCAATCGTACTTCAGGGACCACCCTTCCGGCGTGAAGTTCGCGAATCAATTTTGGGAGAGAGACGCCAGCGGCAGAATCGTCGATGGTACTGAGTTCACTCTGTCAAGTTTCGGCTATGGGGGCATTGAGGGGAGCAATATGCCGATCGTCTTTGATGTCGATGGGCGGGTTAACGTCGGCGAGTTCGTGCTTCGACTCAAGCTATTCTTCAACATGTTACGGCCATCGCCCATGAATCGGGCCAGCGCTGCCGATTTCGTTGGCGGTCACAGTCACTACGACTGTAGAATCACCCCGACGAGAACTGGTCGGCATGTGTTGCGCGTGCCAATCCTCGAAGATCATGTGGCGGATGACCTTGAGGCCTTCCACTTGCAGTTGGCGCTGGTCAGCGCGCCGGATGGCGCCAGAGGGTTTGCCGATGCGGATCACCCGGACGGCCTGAAGTTTGCGTACGGGATGCTCCGGGACCGGGCTCGGGCGACGATCTCTTCCTCTTCGCGGCCACCCACGACCGATTGCGTAGCGGTCGGAGATTCCAGCGCGCTACCAAGTTCCGCTCAGCGTTCGCAACCACTGCAATCCCCGATCAGCCTGAGCACCGACACTATCACGCTCAGTGAGGGCAGCAGCTTCAGCTACGATGTCACGCTCAACAGCGATCCAGGCGATCAAACAGTGACCGTCCAGCCGGTGAGTCTGGATGAGGTGATGATTAGTACTTCGGCGTCGCTATCCTTTACTTCGGCCAACTGGAATCAGCCTCAAGCAGTCGTCGTGACCGCTGAGACCGATGCGGATGATGATGACGAACAGGCCGGCATTGGGCACGTCGTCAAAGGGATCAGCGATACGGACGTATCGCCAGTCGGTCCTGTAATCATCGCCATGGTGACGGAGCAACCGACACTCGGTCTGGACCTACGCCAGCCCACACAACGCTCCTTCGGCGATCAGCCATTCTTCGCGTACTGGATCCGTCTCGACCGTCAACCGTCGTCCGATGTCGAAATCGAACTGACACAGGCGTCTGATAGCGCCGTTGTGCAGTTGCATACGAACAGTCTCGGTTTCACCACGACGAACTGGAACCGCTACCAAATTGTGGTGCTGAAACCGCTCGACAGTACTGTCGGCAGCGAGCTCAAAGTCACTCACAGCGCATCGACGCATAGCATCAATAGCGGCGAGTCAGTCTCAGCCACCATCTCAGGCGGCTAACAGATGCCCGGAAGTACAACGTATGAGATCATGGAGCCGGCACTGAGCGACCGGCGAAGAGGATGCTGAGGCTTACACCGGATGGCTTCGTGCCCGTAGGCCACCTGCTGTGGCGTCTGTCGGCGCGGTTTACCGGTGGTTGGGCGTTGACATCATCGCGGTCCGCCGCCGCTTCCCGGGCGATGTAGAGTTTGCGCCCGATCATCACGCCCATAGCCGCCACGATCGTGGCGACGTTCACCTACAGCGTGACGTCGCGTATGTCGAATGTCGCTATCGTGTCCGCATGTGTCGGGTTCGTCGCGCATGTCGCAAGCCACCACAGGCGCTGCGTCGGCCAGTGTCGGCTGGTCGGTCGGCTGCTTGGTTGAGGGCATGTGAGTCGTGTTTGGCGAGCCCGCGATTGCAAGGAACTATCTCCCACGGGTAGTCGCAAAACTCATGCTCTTCCAGGGGGTAGCAGTAGCGCGGCTCGACCGTCGCCTCCAGCGCCGACCACGGCTCCAGGCAGTCGATCCGCTCCAGGAACCGCTGACGCCAGATCTTGCGCTCACTCTTCTGTTCAAACTCCAGGCTGGCAAACGTCGGCTCATGCATCAAGCCGCTCTCTCCGGCTCTCACATCAAAGTCGAAACCAGCGCCCAGGGAATTGTTCAGAACGTGCTTAGTCACTGAGGCGGCGGATGTACACCGATCCGCCGTCTGGATCGCGGCGAAAGTATCGGTAGCCTCGCGCCTCAGCCTGTTCTCGCGTCAGACTCGGCGCGATCGACTCGGACCAACTCACCCACTCGCAGCCGCGCCCGCTCGCAGAGGCCTCGCAGGAACCCAGCAACCGCTCAACGATGCTTGACGCGGCATCCGGCCGCGCCACCAGACAGCGTAGCGACGCCCTGGAGCTATCGGCGAAACTCACCGCGCCGAGGCCGACAACCAGATCGCGTCCGTCCACGGTTTCCTGTGGAATCAGCGCCAGCCAGACGCTTGCCTCGCCAGACCGCGCCTCCGTCAGCAGGTCCGACAGCGTCAACGCCAACTGACCGTGAGCCGCAAGCAACTCATCCACCGCCTCGCCATCCGGCGGACCGGCAGGCCGAATCTGCACCTGATGCTCGCGTTCCGGATCATTCGGATAGCCCGTCACCAATAGATCGCCGCCTAACTGCTCGAACCTGACCCCGCTCAAACGCAACGCGTCGCGCATCCGCTCCGCTCCGCCGCCGCGCACGGCCGTCTGCGCGTCGCCGCCGATGATGATCGGCGCGATCACCGCCGTCACCTTGTTGATCAGACGCTGATCAAAGAAGGATCCCAACACCTCGCCGCCACCTTCCACCAACAGGCTCACGACGCCATACTCAGCGCCCAACCGATCCAGCAGCGCTGGTAACGACACTCTGCCGGCATCGCTCGGCATGACCGCCACGTCGACTCCACGATCACGCAGCGACTCTCGCCACGCCGGCAAGGATGACTCCGTGGTCGCCAGCAGCGTCCTCGACGATTCGAGCCCGCTCAGTACACGGCGGTCCAGCGTGGTCCGCCCGCGACTGTCCAACACCACTCGCAAGGGTTGCGGAATCCGACCCTGCCATCGTTGCGGCCGCGCGCTGAGCTGCGGATCGTCGACCAGCACCGTCTCCACGCCGACCAACATGGCATCGAAGAGTGGTCGCTGTTGGTGCGCCCAACGCAGCGTCTGCGGTCCTGAGACCCAGCGTGAATCGCCGCTCGTCGCGGCAATCCGACCGTCCATCGAGGCTGCAAACTTCGCCGTCACGAACGGGCGGCCCGAACGCCGGTGGTGCGCGTACGCCTCGTACAGCGCCGCGCCCTCGACCGCTCCATCGCCGACCGTGACGTCAAGTCCAGCCGAGCGCAGCTGCTCCAGCCCGCGTCCAGCGACCTGTGTGTCAGGATCCCTCACTGCCGCCACGACCGAAGCGGCGCCAGATTGGAGAATCGCATCCGTACAAGGCGGCGTCCGACCGTAGTGCGCGCAGGGTTCAAGCGTCACATACAGCGTCGCGCCCTGCGCCAGTGGTCCCGCCTCGGCGAGTGCGATGACCTCCGCATGCGGACCACCCGGCGGCTGCGTCGCGCCCTCGCCCACCACTGTGCCGTTGAAAACCACCACCGCGCCCACCGCAGGGTTGGGACTCGTAAATCCTCGTACGGACCGCGCCAACTCGAATGCTCGCGCCATCAGCCGCGAGCTCACTCCTCGACCATCCGTCATAGCCACAGGCGACGCTGAGCCACGAACAACACGGTCCAGACCGCGGTTGCGCTGATTGCGAGCGCCGCCAACACAAACTGCAACGGCTGCTCCCAACTCGGATCCGTCGCCAACTGCACCATGGTTGAGCGCGGCCGCTGTTCGAGCGGCCAGTCCGATTCCACCTGCGCCACCGAGGTCGCCACCGTCCGAGGTTCCGCCTGCACGGACTCCGTCGCCGATTCAGATTGCGACGACTGTTCAGCCGTTGGCGTGTCCGTGTTCTGAGTCGCTGCGTCATCCTCATCTGCCGACACATCCGCCACCACATCCGCCGCCGTTACGTCCTGGGCCCGACTCGTGCCGCTTGCCTCGCCTGAGCGACCGGCCGTGATCGCCTGCCGAGAGGGGTCGTCTGCCGCGTCATCCGACTGCTGTGCCATCGGTTGCGCCGACTCTTCAGCCTGCTGCCAAGCCTGCTCTTCCGACTCAGCCAGCTCCGCCGACTCGGCTTCGGCTTGCGGCTGCTCGGCCGCTGCCGCTTCCTGCTGCGCAACCGCTGCCACCGTCACCGGCGTCGGCTGGGCAGCGCTCGCTGTCGACCCCGATTGGCCGGATGACTCAATCTCGTCCGTCACCACCTGCGTCGTCGGCACGGACACTCGTTCCGCGCTCGCGTCGGTACTGCTGAACCGTACCGACGGTGAGTCGATCAGATCGAAGACCATCACCGCGCCGAACGTGGCCACGCCAACCGCCGCGCTCGCCATCGACAGACGCAATGCTCGCGCGGTCGACGATGCTCGCAAGGGCGAGCTCGACGCGCCTTGCACCATTTCAGCAGTCAGCTGGAACGGCGTCGCGCGCAGAGTTGGCGCCAAGCCCGCAAACACCGTCCGCATTCGCTGCAGGTCCTCGAGGTACGCCCGCATCTCCTCCGATTGAGCCAACTGCGCCTCCAACCGAGCCTGCGCTCGTGGAGTCAACTCTCCATCGACGTACGCCGACAGGTCATCTCGCCAGCGCTCCGGCAATCTGCGCGTCACGCGCTTCGGCATCAACTGCAACAGTCGTCGCATCGGCCTACGACCTCCGCTCCTGCTCAGCATTCAGACGCACCGCTGCTCGGATTTGTTCCCCGATCGGCATCATCAGATCCGTTCCTTCATGAAATCGCGCATTGACGATCGCCCCCGACTGATGCGTGATTTCACCGTGCCCATTGACCATCCTGTCGCGTCCGCAATTTCACGGTACTCGAAATCCATCACATCACGATAGAAGACGGCACGACGCTGCTCCTCCGGCAGCGACTCCAACGCCTCTCGCAACACGCCGCTCAATTCCAGATTCAACACCTCCTCATCAGGTGAACGCGACGGATCGGCCGGCGAAAAGTGATCGCCCAACGTATCGGTCAGTCGATTCAACGACGTCGAGGGCCGGCGTTGCCGCTGCCGCAGATGGTCGAAACATGTGCGGCGCGCAATCACGCCCAACCACGCCGCAAACTTCCCGCCCTGCCGATAACTGCCCAGACGCTCCCAGCTCTTGATGAACGACTCTTGCATCAGATCATCCGCGTCAGACGATCCCACGATGCCCTGACAGATCGCGCGCACCCGTCCCTGGTAGCGAAGCACCAGCACGTTGAAGGCGTCCAACCGACCATCCAACGCGATCGACACCAGCCGATCGTCGTCCAACGTGGAAAAGTCCGGTCGGTTGCTGGCAGAATCCACTCGGACGCTCCGCACTGTTGGGCAATCCAAGTTTAGTGACGACGCCACTCAGCGTGGCTATGGCACACTGGACTCCATGCCGCTCAGCGATCCACGCGCGATGATCAGTCAGGCCTTCGAACAACGCCGCGCCGTCGTTGGCGCCAACGTCTCCACAATCCAGATGATCCGCGGCGTCATCCGCGCCGCTGAAGCCACCAGCCGCCCCGTCCTCATCCAGTGCAACCGCTCCGGACTCGAGCTGCTCGGCGGCGCCGATCTCGCGGTTCACGCCGTTCGCGCCACACTACATGACTCGGACGCCAGCGTCGCCCTGCACCTCGACCACGCAGATACCCTGCCTGAGCTGACCGACGCGATCAATGCCGGCTTCAACTCAGTCATGATTGACGGATCCACGCTGCCGCTTGACGATCACATCAACCTCGTCCGCGAGGCGAAGGGGCTCGCCACCTGGTCTCGGCTCCCGCTTGAGGCCGAGCTCGGCCACGTCGCGGGCCGCGAGCCCGGCGTCACCATCGGCGACCCCGCCTGGACCGATCCCGCAGCAACCGAACGCTTTGTCAACGCGACCAGTGTGGATTGGCTCGCGGTAGCCGTCGGCAACACACATGGCGGACCAGCCATCGGCGGATTGCAGCTCGACCGACTGCAACAGATCTCCGCACGCATCGGGATTCCGCTGGTGCTGCACGGCGCCAGCGGACTACGCGAATCCGAACTCCGCGCCGCGGTCAATCTCGGCGTCGCCAAAATCAATGTCGGCACGGCGCTGCATCAAGCAGCCGCTCAGGCCATTCAATCCGCGCTTGCACAGCATCCAGCCAACCTCCGATCTGCTCTCCTCGCCGCCGAACGCGCTGTCCAGGCCGCCGCCGAATCTCTGCTCACCTCCACCTGGGCAGCTTCCGCCGGATCCGACACGAGCCTCTGACCCTCTGCCCAGCTCCGGCGCGGTTTCCCGTGTTTCGCTACGATCTCTCCCAAGATGCGAGCGGAGGCATTTCCGATGTTGAACGACGTGCGAGTCCTTGACCTGACCGATGAACGCGGCCTGATCGCCGGCATGATCCTCGCCGACCTCGGCGCCGACGTGATCGCAGTCGAACCGCCCCAGGGCAACGCCGCCCGCCGCCGCGGGCCCTTCCTCAGCGGCGATCAGCCAGCCGGGCTCGACGACTCCCTCATCTGGCAGTCATATGCCCGCGGCAAACGCTCGATCACGCTTGACCTCGAGTCCAGCCAGGGACGCGAACAGTTCCGCCGCCTGGTTCGCTCAGCCGACGTGCTCATCGAATCCTCTGATGTGGGCGCGCTCGACTCGCTCGACCTCGGATACCAGGCGCTTAGCGCGATCCATCCCGCCCTGATCTACTGCGCCATCACCGCCTTCGGCTCGGATGGACCCAAGTCCGACTGGCCCGCTACCGATCTCACTGTCGCAGCAGCAGCCGGTCCGATGATCCAGAGCGGCGACGCTGACCGCGCGCCACTCCGCATCAGCCTGCCGCAAACCGCCCTCCACGCCGGCGCGGAAGCCGCCATCGGCGCGCTCATGGCCCTACACGAGCGCGAGCGCTCCGGACTCGGACAGTTCATCGACGTTTCCGCTCAGGCAGCCTTTGCGCAGGCCACCCAATCCGGCATCCTCAACGCTCCCAATCGCGCCGCTCCGTTCGCCCGATCCGCCAAAGGGATCAAGCTCGGCCCGCTCGAGGTACAGCTCTTCTGGCCCTGCGCCGACGGGCACGTCGCCATCACCTACCTATTCGGCGCCGCCATCGGACCCTTCTCCGCACGACTCATGCAATACGCCTTCGAAGAAGGATTCTGCGACGAAGCCACTCGCGACAAGGACTGGCTCAACTACACCTTGTTGCTCCTCACCGGTCAGGAGCCGATCAGCGAGTATTTGCGCTGCTGCGAGGTGATTGCGGCGCTCTGCGCCAGCAGGACGAAAGCTGAGCTCTTCCAGGTCGCGCAGGAACGCCGCTTACTGCTCGTGCCCGTCTCCACGACAGATGATCTGCTCGTCAACGAACAGCTCGCCGCTCGCGATTACTGGCGCGAAGTCGACATCAACGGTCACGCGCTCAGTTTTCCAGGACCGTTCGCGCGTCTCTCCGATACGCCGATCAGTTACGACCGTCCCGCTCCCTCGCTTGGTCAACACACGGACGAAGTCCTCGCCGAGCAACTCCCGGCCATCGTCCTGCCCGCCACCGCACCAACGCTCACCGAACCAGCGCTCACCGAACCAGCGCTCACCGAGCCGCCTCTCTCCGACCTCAAGATGCTCGACCTCATGTGGGTCATGGCGGGACCTGCCGGCACCCGACCGATGGCCGACTTCGGCGTAGACACGGTCCGCGTCGAATCGTCCGTCCGCATCGACACCGCCCGCACGCTCCAGCCCTACATCAACGACGATTCCACCCAACCCGAGGGCTCGTCCATGTTCCACAACATGAACGCCTCCAAGCGGATGATCACCATCGACCCCGCCAATCCCCAGGGCCGTGAACTGATCCTCGACCTCGTGCGCTGGGCGGACATCATCACCGAGTCCTTCACGCCGCGCGCCATGCGCGGCTGGAATCTCAGCTGGGACATCATCCACGCCGTCAACCCGCGCGCCATCATGCTCTCTTCCTGCCTGATGGGCCAGACCGGTCCGCTCGCCGACTTCGCCGGCTTCGGCAACCTCGCCGCCGCCTTTGCCGGCTTCACGTCGCTCTGCGGCTGGCCCGACCGCTCTCCCGCCGGTCCCTTCGGCGCCTACACCGACTACGTCGCGCCGCGCTTCGCGACCGCAGCCCTGCTCGCCGCGCTGCGCGAGCGTCAACACAGCGGACACGGCCAATACATTGACGTCTCGCAGATGGAAGCCGCCATCCACTTCCTCACCCCTGCCCTACTCCATTACCAACTCTACGGACAAACCTGGCAACCCAACGCCAACGATGATCCGCACATGTCTCCGCACGGCGTCTTCGCGTCCGCAGGCGACGACCAATGGGTCGCCGTCGCCTGCCGCGACGACCATGATCGCGCGGCGCTCGCCCAGCTGCTGAACGGCGAGGAACTCGCGGCCTGGACCGCGCAACGCTCGCCGCACGCGGCCGCCGATGCGCTGCTCGCGGTCGGCATCCCCGCGCACGCGGTCCAATCCTCCGCCGACTGCGCCGCAGACCCGCAGCTCCAGCACCGCGGTCACTTCGTCGAGCTCGCGCATCCCACGCAAGGACGCTCGATCGTTGAGGGCGCGCGCATCCTGCTCAGTCGCACGCCGGCGCGCCGCCCAGACATCGCCCCCTTGATGGGCGCCGACACCGACACCGTCCTGCGAGACCTGCTCGGCTACTCCGACGAACAGATCGCCGAACTTGCCGTCGTGTCAGCCCTGCAATAGGCACAGCCGCCAAGATTCCGCATAAACTGGGCCTGGGCCTTTAGCTCAGTCGGCAGAGCAGCGGACTTTTAATCCGAAGGTCCTGGGTTCGAGTCCCAGAGGGCCCACCAACTGGACAAAATCAAGAACCTTCGAGTTGACGTTCGAGTTGGACCTAACAAGTAGTTCCAGCAGGTGAGAGGCAGGTCGAACTTCTCGAAGCCAAGTTGCGGTACCGGCGTTCGTAGTCCCGGCAGGGTAGATCGAAACTCCTCCGGTCGCGCAACGGAGCCAAACAGAATTGGGCCTCAGCCCCGCGCAGCCAGTGGTTTGGCTTCGTCCGGTCCGCCGATCTCGTCTGCGAACTGGTCGAGCCGCGCGACGAACGAACACTCTCGCGCCTGCGCCAGCGCGGCCTCCAGGTCGCCCTACTGATCGTCAATGAACTCGGCTTTGTGCCCTTCAACCGGGCCAACGGCGATCTGCTCTTCATCCTGCTCGCCGACCGCTGCGAGCGGCTTTCCACAACCGTCATCACCAACCTCGCGTTCTACGAGTGGGTCCAGGTCTTCGGCGACGAAAAGCTGACCACCCCATGCTCGACTGGCTCGGCCAATACCCCCCCCCCCACACATCCTCACGACCGAAGGCCACTCCTATCGGACTCCTCACCGTGCCACAGCCTGAACGGAGGTGAAGCCAACCCAGGCCCGACGACTTCCACCGCACTAACTGGATCACGTCCTCACCTACGTGGTGCATCACTTTCCGTGCGATGTTGACGGCTGGCACCGAGTCGAGTGGTCTGCTCCTCGTCCATTTGGTAGAGCCGGCGGGAAACTCGCCGAGCGGACACGTCGACCGGTCCACTGAGGATTCTGGAGCAGTAAGAGGATTCCTTGACAAATTATCCGCAGATTTTCGGACATGTCCAGGTAGAATAGCTGCAGACGGAGGCGATCCCTGTGCGAAATGGTGGATGCCAGAACTCGGAGGGCATCAATGCCTGAAGAACCTCGATTCGAGAACTACGGCGTTCACTTCTCCGTGGTCGTTCGGGAATTCGACCCGGAGACCGCCAGCGACCGCGGGCACTTTCTCGATGTGTTGCGAAATGCGATCCGTCTGCAAGATGACGACGATCGGGTTCGCTTCGTGAGCTTGGTCGACCAGATTGGTATTACGATGGAGAGCAATCCAGCGATCTCGATCCAAGATCATTCCGGTCACTCCCCTGCCCGTGACGTCTTCATGTCGAGGCTGCAGTCCTGCTTCAGTTTGATGCAGTCAACTGGCCTCGACATTCAGAATCACAGATGGGAAGCTGATGTTTTCTTGCCGATCGAGGACTTGGACTTCGAAATAGGATCGCTAATCGATCGCTCAGCTACTCAGCACTTGCTCGGAGACGACCTTGAGTCCTGGGGAGCGACTGGGTTCAGTCTCGCGGCGCAATCGAGCCTGAAGACGCGATTGACTTTGCGCCTGCGGCACACCATCGAGGATGAGCAGTTGGGCATCCGGTTTGCCTCTAGTGAGCGTTACGATTGGTCGGACGCCGATAGGTCGGATTTCGCAAAACAGGGCGAGGCCTTTGGCGAGCGAATCGAGCAGATCGTTCAAGGGCTGCGAAGCTCAGGGGAAGAATGAACCATGCCAAGTCCGACAGCCGATCGACTATCCCAATTCCTCGATGAGGACGATGCCCGCGTGTCCAGATACTGGCTGACTGAGTCTGAGCTGGAGCGCGGATTGCGCTTCACTGACCACCACCCTCCGGACGCTTATAGGGAACTGCGAGACAAAGCGATAGGCCAGGCTAGGGGCAATGCTGGCTCCCCACATGCAAATCATCCAGCAGATATTCTTTCGCAGCTAGAGCAATGGCGGATGAAGGACACTCCACCAATCATCGACCATTGGATCAAGGCGAGTGTGGGAGCTATGGAAGCTGCCCTCCCTGATGACCTGCTCGAAACGGGAGCACTGGATGCACAATACTTAGTGTGGTCCGAATACACTGTGCGAGCGCGAGACATGACGGTTGTCCAAGATCGCCTAGATAAGTTGGACCGAATGCTCCAAGAAGGCGATGTAGATTGCAAGATCAACGAGAAGTCGAGAAGTCAGGTTCTCTCATTCCTCAAGGCGAACCCCGATATCAGAAATCCCGGCATCGTGGTTGATGACGAGAATGGATCGCTCGCACTCTCTTGGAGTCTCATGCCTCGAGGGACCTTCGCAGCGGACTTTCACGGAGGCAACAGTGTGGAGTTTGCGGCGGTCATCCCCAATGCTTCTGGCTCGCGGAGGCAGTGGATCAATGGATATGTAGACGACGGCGATCTCTTTGTGGGCATATTCCGGCTGATAGACGAGTAGCAGTCGCCAATCGTGACAGGTGAGCCGCTATCTGACCATGACCACATCGCCCACTACTGCAAGCCGTGGAGCATTGAGAACGGGATGCCAACGGAGAAGTCGTTCAAGGTGCAGCCGGCAGGTGCCAATGATATGTCTTGGAATTGGCTTGAGTTCCTGAACATCGAACGGAAGGCAGCCATCTCGAAACTCAGGAAGGAGACTGGCGCGATGACGCCCGACCCAGGCAGTTGCTATGCCGTAGCAGTTGTCGAACAGCTCAAGGATGTAATCAAATCAATACCCGGCAAGGACTTCGGTGACCCCAAGGTCATTCACTCTCCCCAGCAACACAACGAGTCTCACGCTAGTGTTTTCAGTGACGAATACCGGATAGGAGACAAAGTGGTCCGTGTGGCGTTGGCTGATATGATGACCGGTAAGGACATCGAACCCGGTATCGAGCCATAGAGCGTTTGGTCTTTTCAGGCTGAACAAGAGGCGAACCCCGATAGCCGTACTGTTCAGGGATGGCCTCAAATGCCGATACCGCACCTCAGGCCCTAATGTCGACACTCCGGACCACCAAACTGGACAAACTCAAGAACCTTCGAGTTGACGTTCGGCCTCAATCTCCAACTGATTAGGAGCAAGGACGCCGGATCCTGACTCCGTTCCTGCAGCCAAGCCGGAGCTCTCATAGGTCAGTTTCTCTCTGCGGCTCTCGGCGGCGCTCTTCTTTTCGTGGACGACCGGCGGGCAGAATTGCCGATCTCTTTGCCCCCCCCCCCACACACACAAGACGAGGATGAGACGGCTGGTAGCGTATTGCATGAGACATCCCGCACTACGTCCCGAAGCACCCTGGATCCCTCTCGCAGGAGACGCATCTCTTTATCGCCGAGCGAAGTGGTGGCCGAATAGTGTTACCGCTGAGCGCCGCCAAGGAGCCCGTGCGGACTTACTAACAGGTGGCCCTGCCACTCGCAGGCCAAGCGAATCAGCGGGTCGCGTGAAGTTCCAGGTGCTCATGCATGCCATGGAAGTCTGCGAAGAGCATCCGGTCGATTGAGTCGAGGACACGGCTTCGCTGATCAGCATTCGTCTGTTCGTGCAGCCGAATCATCAGTTCCGCCAGGTTGCGAGCGACCCCTGCTTCGGCGTACTGGATTGAGGAGGCCTTTGGGCCAAACTGATCGACCGCGCGGTCGGCGACATCGCAGAGTTCGATGGGAAGAGGGGATGTGGCTTCCTTTAGCCGATGGAGCATCACCGACGTGTTGTGCTCATCAAAGGTCCTCGATCTCGTGTAATCAGCCAACAACGACCGGCTTAGGGCAAGTTCATTGGCAGAAGCCGACATCCACCACTCGCCAGCGGCCGCCCGAACCGCTTGATTGTCATCGTCGAACAAGCTGCGCAGGTGCGCCTGGCATTCCTGGCCGATGGTCGGGTCAGCCAGATTGGCCACGTAGATTTCCGCGGCGCCAACTCTGGCCCCGCTCCTCGCCTCAATCGCGAGGCGTTGATCGTCGAGCGCCTGCTTCGATTCCAAGTACAAGGCCGCAACGGTCAGTTGCCTTCCAGCAATCCGAACGGTTAGGTCCGAGGATGACTCCAGCATCCCGCTCAGATGTGGCCGCATCGCATCATAGTCCCGGAAGATCGCATAGTGAATGAACCGTTCGACGGCGTACGAGCCCATGATCGCATCGGCTCCCTCAGCCAGCTGTTCGAACAGCGCGAGAGCTTCCTCGCGCTCGTGATCGATGACCGCGAGCAAGCAAGAAGCCGCGACTGAGCGGACCGCCAGCACCGGGTCAGTCACGAGGTGTTCGACAACGGGCCGTAGTGCCTGCCAGGACGATGTGTCGGCAAAGAGCAATCGAGAGATGGCCATTGCAGCCGTTCCCCGTGCCGAGTTCATTGCTTGTGTCATCGGCCGTGTGGCCTCATCAGGACCGAACCAGCGGTCCTCTTCAGGATCGGAATCCTCAACGGCGATTCGGCACAGAGATTGAACAATGTCATCCGGAAGTCCACGTTGAGCGACGTCGTACGCCGCCCCAGCGATTTCCCGCGAGGGCAGGTCGATTCCGAGTTCAGCGATCCTGCGCAACACGATGCACACTTGCTCGTGAAACTGCCCGGAGCTGGCACCAGTGTCATCGGACGTCAAACCACGAAGGATCGCTCGGAAGTAGTCCTTGCTACAAGAATCATCCATCGAGTCTGTAAGCGCGGCGAAGCGAGACGGAGCTTTTCGCGCTTCCCGTTCTAAGCCGTAGGACAACTCAGTCGCGCGCCCGATGAGTTCCCCGTCACGGAATCTCTTCGAGTCGTCCGTATATCGGCGCATCGCTGCGAGCCATTGGTCGTCCGACATATGCGAATAGGCGCGCTCTGGAATTGGAGGCTCCGTCCGAAAGCCGTCGTCTTCCGGTGGTGGCTCCGGTGCACCATGCTCTCGGGCCTCCGGAAATTTTCGCTCTAACTCCTGAATTCGTCTTCGAGTCGATTCCGCGATTCGGCCATCGGGTAGCGCCCGCAAGTGGATTGCTCGATCCAGAGTTTCTCCCTCGGCATTCAACCAGTTGTCCCATTTGCCATGTTGGGCGAGCACATCGAACCAGGGTGCCGAGTTTCTCACAACATCCCAGACGTGCGGGCCAAGCTCATCGCTCGCTGCTTCTACGGCGTTCCATTCCCGAGCGGTTGGGTCGTCCAAAGAGCGAAGCCAGTCGAGCACGAGCCGTTTGATGTGGAACCGGACCCTTGGATCCGAGAGCACGCCAGCCAACGTCTGGAGGTATCGTTTGCGATCATGAGGGTCGCGACGCAGAAACGCCAGCACCTGGCGCACTTGGGACCGGCGAAAGAGCGCTTGCTCGTCTTTCGCAAGCCACTCCGCGAGATCCCGGCCCTCGTCCGCTCCGACGAACGTGCGCGCAAATGCGTAGTCAAAGAACGATTCGTGGAAGAACCGCACTTGCTCGTCTCTCGCGGTGACAACTCCTTCGGAGGCCATCGCTTCCAATGTCAGGCGGTGCTTGCTCATCGCATACTCAGGTGCGACGAGCGATTCCCGGTCGCTGAGTTCCTTGCAAAGAGCAGCCACAGCCGACTCCCACAATGACTGCGGTCCGTTGAGCCGTGCGATGACGGTCCGTTCCTTGTACCTCCAGAACGCATCGAACAGATCGCCGGCCGCGCCGAAGTCGACCCTCTCTGAGCGGGAAGCTTCAAGGAAGAGATACAAGTGCAGAGGAGTCGAAAGGACCTCCACTTGCTCTTTGCTCAGCGCCGGATTGCCGATCCCCGACGCAGCGATAGCACCTCGGATGGCGTCCTCGGCGAGCGGTTCCACACGGATGCGCTCCACGCGTTTCGGATCGTCAGCCAGCCGGCGCAGCCTCCCATCTTGTTCAAGGTCGAAGGATCGACAAGCGAACAAGATACGCATCTCTGGATAGCTGCGAGCTTCATCGAGTAGTTCATACAACGTGTCCCAAGCCCATTGCTGCCGGGCCGAGACTACGCTGAGCGCGTCGAGCTGATCAATCACCAGGACGCTAGGCCGCGTCCCGGCGAACTCGCCTAAGCTGATCGCCGGTGAATCGGGCAACCCAAGATTCGTACCCATCGCCTGGGCCGAGGTGTCGGTCTTCTGGTTGAGACGGTCCAGATTCACGACCAAGGAAGGAACGCCTCGCACAGCTAGTTGCCCGACTGCCTGTGCGACCACAGAGCTCTTGCCGCTGCCCGCGATGCCCTCGATCATGACTTCCTTCTTCAGTTCCAACAGTGCGTCTTGGGTAACGTCCGTTTCCCGGCGAGTCATCTCGGTTCGGTTGATGTGGAGGTCCTTCACAGCACTGATATACATCCTGTTCCGCCGGAGAATGCTCTCTTCGATTGCCTCGTCGCCGACCCATTGGGACTGTACGACGCCGTGTGTCGCGAGTTCGTCCTGAAAGAAGCGGGCCTCAAGCGGGTTGCCCAGGCGATCCATCATGAAATCGACGATCAGGAGCCGCACCGCGCGCGGGTCGATTGGCGCCGCGGAGTTCGTTTGAAGCGTCGAGCGAATCCGACGCTCGACATCCAACCGAAGCTCCGTTTCGTTCTTCACGCGAATCTTGAGTCGCTTCAACGCCTCGTAGGCGGCGATTTCATCGTCTGAGCACAAGGGAAGGATTCGGTCGTAGAAGTCGGCAGAGAGTTGCGCGTTGTCGCCGATTCGGCGCTTGAAGGTCTCAATCGAGGCGAACTGGGTCGCGCATTGAATCAACACTTCGAACCGCGTTGCGCTCGTGCCTGAGCTGAACACCGCGTCTGCGCCAGATAGCGCCTTCGACAACAAGGAATCGAGGACCTGCTCATCGTGGAGCCTGCTGACCGTCCAGTTTCCTTCAGAGTGCTGGCGCTTGATGGTGTGGAACTCCTCAGTGCTAGAACGATCTACGAGGACGAACTCAACGCCTGCGGCCTCGTCTCCGACACGTTCCACCTCAAGAGTGACGTACTTCCCTTCGAAAAGGTCGAGAACCGCGTCGACCATCCACAGGCCTTCGTATATGTTACCGGCCTTGTCTGCCTCGCCCCCGCGTCTAGGCATCTCGCGCTCCGCTAACCGGCTTCACAAATGAGCGCGAGGCAGGCCAGAAACCCTCTCACTCGCTGTCTCGCATATAGCTTATCTCCCTGCACCACAAGGTCGTGGCCACCAATCTGTGCGGCCAGATTTAGGGCCTGTTCACTCTAATCGAGGTTTGTGTCAGAGTTGGAGGAACGGTCTGGCGGCCGGGTCAATGGGATCATGCAACTGACCGACGCACAATGGGCGCGGATCGCGCCACTCATGCCGACGCCGCGCGGCAACTGCAAGCTGCCCTCGCGCCAGGTGCTTGAGGGTTGGCTGTTCGTGACCAAGGAAGGCTGCAGCTGGCGGGCCTTGCCTGAGCGCTTCGGTCCCTGGCACACGGTCTACATGCGCGGACGGCGTTGGATCGACAAAGGCGTCCTGGAGCGCGTCTTCGCCGAGCTGCAGCGTATGGAACTGGAAGCGCAGCTTGAGCAAGCTGAACCGGATCGGCCGCTGCGCGTCTCGCTCGACAGCACGATTGTGAAAGTCCACCAGGACGGGACCGGAGCGCCCGCCAAAAGGGGCCCCAAGCGATCGGCCGCTCACGTGGAGGCTTAACGACCAAGCTACACGCCGTCGTGCTGGAAGACCGCCTGCCGCTCGTCCTGACCCTGACGCCGGGTCACTGGGGCGATGCGCCCTGGGGACGTTGGCTGTTGGAGCAGCTCGGTCCCATATCTGGTCAGCCGCAACTGCTCGCCGACCGCGCCTACGAGGGCGATGAGATGCGTGCGTTGGCCGCCGAACTCGGCTGGGAATTGGTCACCCCGCCCAAGTCGAATCGAGTCAAGCACTGGCCGCTGAACCGTGCGGCCTACCGCGCTCGCAACGCGATCGAACGCTACTTCGGACGCATCAAGCGGTTTCGGGGCATCGCCAGCCGCTATCACAAACTCGCCCACATCTACCTCAACCAGGTCCTCCTCGCCTGCATCCACTTCATGACCAAATAGAGTGAACAGGCCCTAGCAGGCTGCTGAAGAAGGGTATGTGAGATTATGGCGGAGGTGTTGAACCGATAGCTGAAGGAGGTCTGCGATGCGCGGCGAGTCAGAGCGACAGGCGACGATGATGATGGGGTTGACGCCGGACGGCTTCGTGCCCAAGAGTCACCCATTGCGCCGGATCAAGCCCTTGGCCGACTCGGCCCTGCGGCGCATGTCGCCCCTGTTTGACGAGATTTACGCGGACAACGGGCGGCCCTCGATTCCGCCGGAGCACTTGCTCAAGTCGAGCCTCCTGATGGCCTTCTACACGCTCCGCTCGGAGCGCCAGTTCTGCGAGCAGCTGCGCTACAACCTGCTGTTCAAGTGGTTCCTCGACCTGAATGTCGAAGACGAACCGTTCCATCCGACCACGTTCACGAAGAACCGCGAGCGGCTGCTGGAAGCGGACGCGGCGCGGGTGCTGCTCAAGGAAGTGGTCAAGGAAGCCAGGCGTCGCCGGCTGCTCTCGGCCGACCACTTCACGGTTGACGGCACGCTGCTCGAGGCCTGGGCCTCGCACAAGAGCTATCGTCCGCGCGACGAGCAACCACCCAGAGGCGGCGGTCGTAACCGGCCGCGCGACTTCCAGGGCGAGCGCCGTCGTCGCGAGACGCACGAGTCGACCACCGACCCGGAGGCGCGGCTCTACCGCAAGGGTAAGCAGCAGGAGGCGCGGCTCTGCTACCTCGGCCATCTGCTGACCGAGAACCGTCACGGGCTGGTCGTTGATGTCGAACTGACCGAGGCTGACGGCTACGCCGAACGGGATGCTGCCCTGGCGATGCTCGAACGCAGTGTCAGGGGACCGGCCACGCTGGGCGCCGACCGGGCCTACGACACGCGCGACTTTGTCTGGGACTTACGCGCGCTGGGGGTGACGCCCCATGTGGCCCAGAACGAACAAGGCCGGCGCAGTGCGATCGACCGTCGCACGACCCGGCATCCGGGTTACGCGCAGAGTCAGCGCCGGCGTAAACGGGTCGAAGAGGTGTTCGGCTGGATCAAGACCGTCGGCGCCGGCGGCAAGCTGCGCTATCTCGGACAGGCCCGCAACAAGCTCTGGTTCGAACTGACCGCCGCCGCCTACAACCTCACCCGCCTGGCCAACATCGAGGCGGCCGCCGCATAACCGAACCGCGCCGACGCGGCTTCAGGCGCTGGATCCAGCGCCCCGGATCCCGCCCTCTCACTTACAGGACCTCCAGTCGATCCCTGCTCAGCCCGCGCCCACTCGTCGAAGATGGCCAGGTCTGGCACCAGCTATCCGTAGTTCAGCAGCCTGCTAGGAGGCTCGCCAGCTTGTCGACGAGCGTAGGCGGTAGAGCAGCGCTTCCTCGCCCTGCGACGCACGAATGCCACGTACCGACTTGTAGGAAGATGCTGCGCACGAACTCCTCGAACCAAGCGCCAAACAGTCATCGACTCACAAAGTCTGTCATTGTCTAGCGGTATTGACTACACACCGGCGAGACGGCTGATAGGGGTGATACCGACCACGGAGCTGATCCGGCTAGGCATGGTGCGAAATCCGAGCAGGTTTGAGTCTCGCTCAGTGCCAGTCGTGGGCGTTGGGCATGTGGATGTCTGCGCCGATTGCGTGGATGCGCTCAGCGACGATGTTGGTGGTGCCGTCCCAGCGGTCGATCCGTCCATAGATTTCGATCAGCTGATTGCGCAGCGCGTTCCTGTGCTTGGCGAAGACGTGTGACCAGACGATCGCCTGCACATCGCCGGTTTCGTCCTCGATCGTGACGAACACAGTTCCGTCCTTGCCGCGTGGATGCTGCCGCGCGATCACCCAGCCGGCGACGCGGATGCGCTCGCCGTCCTCGGCGTGGTAGGTATCGGCCGTCGTTCGCACCTCTCGGTCGAGAGTTGGGCGGATGAACTCCATCACGTGGCCACGGGGGTAGATGTCCAGAACCTGGTACTCGCCGACCATCTTGTCGTAGTCGCTGAGGTCGTCGAATCTGGGCGGCGGCTCCGGCCCGATCACCGGGAACGCGCGTTGACCGTTGCGCGCGGACGGAATCGAGAGGCCCGCGTCCCAGAGCGCGTCGAACGCGCCGGCCTCGATCAGCGAGCGCACGGCCTGCGGCTTGAGTCCCGTGCGCCGAGTCAACTCTCCGGCGTCGCCATAAAGACCGTGGCGCTCCCGCTCTTCCACGATCAGGCGCGCCGATTCGGGTCCGATGTCCTTGATCATGCCCAGGCCGAGTCGAACCCCCTCCGCCTTCGGCACCTCCCCCTGCAAGGGGGAGGGGGAACAAGCAGGCTGCGCCCGCACGTCGCTGCGGTTGACGCAGGGGTTGAGGAAAGGGACGCCAAACTTACGTGCGTCCTCATTTAACATTTCAACTGGATAGAAGCCCATCGGTTGTTTGTTGAACAATGTGGTGAAGAACTCGATCGGGTAGTAACACTTGAGCCAGGCGGCCTGGTAGGCGGTGATCGCAAACGCGTGCGAGTGCGATTCAGGGAACATGTAGTGACCGTTGATCTTGGCGAAGATATGCTCAGCCGCGTCTAGCGGTACGCCGTTCGCTTGCGCCCCTTCGAGGAATCGCTGGCGGTGCATCGCGATCAGATGCTCGTTGTTTTGACGCGCGAAGGCGCGGCGCACCTCGTCGGCCTCGGCCGCCGACATGCCCGCCACATCCATGATCAGCTGCACAACCTGTTCTTGCCAGAGGATGATCCCGTAGCCCCGCTCCAACGCGCGCTGCTCCAGCGGATGGTCGTACTCCCACTCGGTCCCGTGGCGGTAGCGCTCGACGAACTGCGAGACGGCGCTGCCCTGCGTGCCCACACCGGGTCGAATCAGCGCGACCTGGTAAGCGAGGTCGAGCAGGTTGCGCGATTTGAGCCGCTGTCCCATCTTCAGTTGGGCCGGCGACTGGAGCAGGAAGACGCCCTTCGACTGGCCGGCGTTGATCAGGTCGTAGACGCCGTCGTCCTCGGGGTCGATCCGGCTGAGATCGGGCCGCTGCCCCGTGCGCCGCTCGATCAGATCCAGCGCCTCCTCAAGCTGGTCAGGACCGGCAGGGACAAGAGATCGATCTTGGCGAAGTTGGCGTCGGCGACGCTGTCCTTGTTCCAGTCCATGATGTAGCGGCCGTCCATCGCGGCGGCCCGCACCGGGACCAGTTCGGGGATCGGCGTGTCGGAGAGGATCATCCCGCCGACGTGCTGGCCGAGTCCACGCGGGGCGTTCATCAGCTGCGGCGCCAGCGCGACGAGGTCGCGCCAACCGTGCGCCCCGACCTTGTCGCGGAAGTCGGGCAGTCGCGACCTGATAGGCGAGGTCGCGAGCGTCGTGCGAGTGCAGTTGCTTCGAGAGCGCCCGCAGGTCGCCCGGCGGCAGTCCCAGCGCCTTGCCCAGGTCCTGGATGATGCCCTTGACTGAGTAAGTGGAGATTGCGCCGGCCAGGACGGCGTGGTCGCGGCCGAAGTACTCGTGCACTCGCCTGATCAGCTGCTCGCGCAGACCGCGGGGAAAATCGAGGTCGATGTCGGGCAGCGAGGTCATGTCTTCGGGCAGGAAGCGCTCGAGCGTCAGGTTCCACTTGAGCGGGTCAACGTGGCTGATCCCGATCAGGTAGCCGACCAAGAGCGCCACCGACGATCCGCGTCCGAGAAGTCGCGAATGACACGTTTAGGTCGGCTGATGGTCGAAGTCAGTAGGGTTGATGAACACCACGAGAGACATTGCGATGACGAACCGATTGCGACAACTGAGACCACGGGACGCCGTCCTGTTCGTGGTCTTCGCCGCGGTCGTGGCGGTGGTCGTTGTGGTGATCGGGCGCGAGTTGGGACTTGGCGGGCGGACGGCGGCCGTGAGGGAAAGCGACAGCGCCCAGTCGGCGGCGGAGCGTGCGGACAGCGACCTGAGCCTGACCTTGGCGCGACAGCGCACCGTTTGTGAGACCAGCCAGAACACCTGGGAGCAGATGGGCAACTACGCGCGCTTGAACGACGACGGTGAAGTGGAAACCGGCATTATCAGCCACGGCTTCCGGGCAAGAAACTTCATGCCGGTCGATTGGAAAATCAGTGGGGGAACACCGCCCTACGAACTGGTCATTGACGGGATGGACCGAAACTGGGACGGCGAGGCCTTTGCCGGAACTGAAGGCAACGCGTGGGTCGACTGCCTCTGGCCGACATCGCCGGCCGAATACTTTGGCAGCGGGCCTGCGAGGTACACGCGCCGCTACCGATCGGAGCCGCAGCTCGATTCCGGCTGGAAGACATTCTCAGCGCAGGTCACTGACGCCAACGGCAATGTGGCCAAGGCGCAAGCCGAGTTCTACATCCTGACGGCGGTTTGGTCGAATGGACACATCATCACGCCCGGGGAGACGTATCGGCTGAAGTCCACCTTCGAAGGTCCCGGATTTACCTTTACCGCGCCTTCCGACATACCCATGCGGATCGGCGACTACGCGATATCAGAAGGAAGTGATGGATGTAGTGAATTTGTCGCGCTTCGTGTCGGTGATCCTCGAGTTGCCGCCACGCTGTGGCTTTGCTCCGACACCGGAGAGGGAGATACCCGACACCTACCAGACGGCTCAGAGGCGGTCGATGGGGAAGGGGCAAGCAGCTTCTACGCGGAGCATCCGCTAAACCAGGCATTGAGCGATATCGTCGAGTCGATCAACGCCTACCCTGCCGGGACCACTGAGTGACGGGAGTGCGGTGGGTTCTCTACGCAGTCGTCGTCGGCGTTGCGATAGGTGGCGGTGTCCTCGGGTTCTCTATCACGGAACGCCATCCGCCCGACTCCTCAGTTTCACTCACGCTTGGCAACCCGGCTACCGCGGGTCGCATTGCGCCAGGTCAGGGCACTCTCGAGTCGAGTCGATTACCTGCGTCTCATTCGGACGGCACTACTGACGCTGACGAGCGTCGCAAGGTCCGAATCAACCCGAACGTTATCCGAGGGCAAACAACTACGGTCTGCACCGCCGACCTCACCCTGATCAAACCTCTCCAACGCGCCATCGCAATGTGGAACACGGCGCTAACCAGCAGGGGACAAGCCGCCGTCTTTGAAGAGGAAACCGCAGTGACCCTGCCACCACCCCGTAATCCTCTCCAGCCTGTCTGCCAAGACGTGGACGTTGAAGTCGCACGTCCCCTTGGCGCCCGCAAGTGCCCTGATTCCCTTGCCGACGGAACAAGGGCCTGTGCACTAAAGAACCATCTAAAGGCGCGACCTTGGATGATGACCCTCACGAACAGTGTTGGTTCTGTGTTTCCGAAAGACCGAGCCTACGTCATCTACCAGGCCCCGGGGCCGGTGTCGGTCGCCACTCTCGCCCACGAACTCGGTCACATCCTCGGCCTCGCACACTATGACGATGACGGTACCGCGGGCGCCGGATGCAAATCGCTCAGAGATCCCAACGTCAATCCGACAACAGATCACTTCACGGTCATGACCCACGCAAATACTCCATGTCGTTCGGAACTGACGATCACGGGACGGGGGCTTCGAGACTTCTATGAGACGTACCACCCGGGCCCCATCCTCGACGTGTATCTCTGGCCGGGTGCCGATGTGGTCTACTTTGCGAGTTCGCTGCAGGCGATATTGACCTGGGAGCATGAGACAATAGATGGCATAGGTAACACCATTACGGTAAGTGGGGGCTCTGGAGGCGGGGCACGCAGCCACCCATGCCGTATTGTTTGGCAGAAGTTCAGCCACTGGTGATTGGGAACATATATCAGCTGTCCCCCTGTGGGAGAAGGGAGAAAGTTTGCCTATGGGTTATATGCAGTTCGTCGACACTGGTGGCTTGCGGCATAGCTACAAGTTGACTGCTGTAAACCGAGTCGTTACGCCCCTGCACAACCTGGATGGCACAATCGAGATCTCTAAAGATGGTCAAAAGTCACATGGCGAAGGCGATCCGACGATCGTCAAGTTCCGCTCAAGCAGGAATAGCATCGCGAAACGTCCAGAAGTTCTCAGCGCATCATTAACCCCCAGATACTGCACGGTCGGCGGCTCTGGCATGAATCGTCGGGTGTTGCTCTCTAATACAACGCGAGGAACGCCTTCATCGACTGTGCTGATTGAGGCCGATGAGCCGCATTACCGCCAGGCGTTCGAGCGGATGCTGTGCGCGCTTGAGCAGGTCAGCGGCCGGGTGGAAGGCGCGGAACTGGGCGTCGCCTATGTGGGCCTCGACGGCCTGGACGGCCCGGCGGCGGGGCGTGATGACCTACTCGGCGCCGTACCTGAGCATTTCCGGCCGCGCATCGGGATCGGCGCGAACATGTTCACGTCGCTCGTCGCCGCGCGTGCGCGCCGCTCGCCGGGCGCGACGATCGTTCCCGGCGATGCCGCCGCGTTCCTCGCGCCGCACCCGATCGGGCTGCTGCCTTGCTCGTCCGGCTTGCTTGACGACTTACGGCGGCTCGGTCTGCGCAGCCTGGGCGATGTCGCGGCGCAGGAGCCGCACGCGCTGCTGGAGCGCTTCGGGCGCGAGGGCCGCCGCGCCTGGGAGCTGGCCAGCGGGATCGACGAGCGTCCGCTGCGGCCCCGAGCGCACGAGGAACCCGTGACGGAGAGACTCGCGCTGCCGGAGGCGTCGGTCTCGCTGGAACTGCTGCGCGCGGCAGTCGAGATGCTGCTCGCACGCGCCTTCGTGCAACCGCGGATGCAGGGTCGCGAGGCGGGTTCGGCGACGCTCTCCTGTGAGCTGGAGGACGGGCCGACCTGGTCGCGCGAGTTCCACTTCCGCAGCATCCTCGCACTGTAGGTCTGCCGCAGTCGCTTACCGGAGCAACACATCGAAACCAGCTCCCTGCTTACAGGAAGCAGGCGGCGCGTCGGAGCCATTGGTCAGGACAGTCAGCGGAGTGAACGTCTGGTCAAGCGCACTGTTCCATCGTTCGGCCGCAGTCTGAAGCACGGGATACAATGTAGCGTCCTCAGTACAGACTTTAGTAGTTTGACCTTTGATGATGTTTTCGTTGAGCAGGCGCTTGGCACCATCCCAGGTGCTTGCATCAGCGTGCCATTGGGGATCGTGCGGCTTCCCCAGACTCTTGTTGGAGCTTGGCGTAGACTGCGCGCTCCCGTCAATGTTGATGTCGAAGCCGCTCAGAGTACCGAGCGCAATCGCGAGACCTACTACGGCAGCGGTTAGATAGAGGCGTACCTGCATGTCTGTTACTGATTGTTCGGTGCAACTGGGAGTTTACCACGCGACGCGATAAATTCATCAAGGGAATCTCTGGCGGAGCCATAGCAGGCTGCTGAAGAAGGGTATGTGAGATCATGGCGGAGGTGTTGAACCGATAGCTGAAGGAGGTTTGCGATGCGCGGCGAGTCAGAACGACAAGCGACGATGATGTTGGGGCTGACGCCGGACGGCTTCGTGCCCAAGGACCACCCGCTGCGCCGGATCAAGCCCTTAGCCGACTCGGCCCTGCGGCGCATGTCGCCCCTGTTCGACGAGATTTACGCGGACAACGGGCGACCCTCGATTCCGCCCGAGCACCTGCTCAAGTCGGCCTGCTGATGGCCTTCTATACGATCCGCTCGGAGCGCCAGTTCTGCGAGCAGCTGCGCTACAACCTGCTGTTCAAGTGGTTCCTCGACCTGAATGTCGAAGACGAACCCTTCCACCCGACGACCTTTACCAAGAACCACGAACGGCTGATGGATGCGGACGCGGCGCGGCTGCTGCTCAAGGAAGTGGTCAAGGAAGCCAGGCGTCGCCGGCTGCTCTCTCAGGACCACTTCAGCGTCGACGGCACGCTGCTCGACGCCTGGGCCTCGCACAAGAGTTACCGTCCGCGCGATGAGCAAGGTCCGCCCAAAGGCGGCGGGCGCAACCGGCCGCGCGACTTCAAGGGCAAACGCCGCCGCCGCGAGACGCACGCCTCGACGACCGACCCGGAGGCGCGGCTCTACCGCAAGGGCAAGCAGCAGGAGGCCAGGCTCTGCTACCTGGGTCATCTGCTGACCGAGAACCGTCACGGGCTGGTCGTTGATGTCGAACTGACCGAGGCCGATGGCTACGCCGAACGGGACGCCGCCCTGGCGATGCTGGAGCGCAGCGTCCAGGGGCCGGCCACGCTGGGCGCCGACCGTGGCTACGACACGCGCGACTTCGTCTGGGACCTGCGCGGTCTGGGGATGACACCGCATGTGGCTCAGAACGAGCGCGGTCGGCGCAGCGCGATCGACCGTCGCACGACCCGGTATCCGGGCTACGCCCAGAGTCAGCGCCGGCGCAAGATCGTCGAAGAGGTGTTCGGCTGGATCAAGGCCGTCGGCGCCGGCGGCAAGTTACGCTACTTGGGCCGGGCCCGCAACAAGCTCTGGTTCGAACTGACCGCCGCGGCCTACAACCTCACCCGCCTGGCCAACATCGAGGCGGCCGCCGCATAGCTGAACCGCACCGACGCGGCCTCAGGCATCGGATCCAGCGCCCCGGATCCCGCCCTCTCACTTACAGGACCTCCAGTCGATCGCTGCTCAGCCCGCGCCCACTCGTCGAAGATGGCCAGGTCTGGCACCAGCTATCCGTAGTTCAGCAGCCTGCTAGATCCATTCTGCGGCTGCGCGACGGCCTGCGTTGCCGCTGAAAGGTTGGGACGAAACTGGGTGGGGATAGATCTTTCTCCAAAGGCCGCCGACCTGGTCAACGCGAGGCTGAAACAGCAGGAACCTGGGATCGCGCTGTGGGCAAACCAAGTTGTCAACCGAACGGATATTCCCCGTCGTGACGACATCGAGACACCCAAGAACTACCGACAGAACAAGCACGTCCTGTTCGGCCAGCAGGAAGGCCGCTGCAACGGCTGTGTGACTGCGTTTGAGTTCCGCCATTTCCACGTCGATCATGTCATCCCACAGGCCAAAGGAGGGACTGACCACATCGACAACCTGCAACTGCTCTGCAGCCACTGCAACTCGGTCAAAGGTGACAGGGATATGGCCTACCTCAAGGTGCGCCTCAAAGAGCTAGCCCTAACCTGAAACGCTGGGCACTATCCGATATAATCCCCTTTTCTTGCACGCGATCTACTGGAATGTCGTTCGCCTCGGCGGTGGCGCCAAGAGCACGTCTGTGTCGACCAGAAACATCAGCAGTCCGACTCGCGGACAGGCAGTGTCAGGCGTTTGAACTCCTGGCCATCGTGTGGGATGTCGAGCAGCAGTTCTGCGAGAGCTGATCAGCGCGTGCAGATGGCCCGCTCCGTGACGGTGAGGTCGTACGGGCCGACGTCGGACATCCGGCCACGAGTGAGAATTTTGCCGCCGACTTGCACGAAGTAGTCGCCGCTGGTGGTCACCGTGAAGCAGACGTCGTAGTAGTGACCCGGGATATACAGCAACCCGGCCAGCTCTGCGCCGGTGCTGTCGACCGCATGGCGACCAACTGCCAGCTCGGGGTACAGGGTGTTGCCGGCGTTTGGGATGACCGCCCCCACGAGGTAACTCTTGCCCGCCTGCAACGACACCTTCACCCAGTCCAAGTCGTTCTCGTAGTCGATCTGACCTCGGAACGAACTGCCGACCGTCGTCTGCGCGGTGCTCGTGCTGTCGGCGGGATGATCATCCTGCGGTCCGTTGGCGGCCGTAACCTTGAACCGATAGCTGCCCAGCCGGAAGTCTTCCCGTTCGATGCGGATTGTGTACTCGCCGGTTCGTGGCACCACGACCTTGCAGTACTTGTGATCGTCGCCCCAGGTTCTGCTGTTGCGGACTCTTGCCTTCACTCCGGGGTCCGGCTCAGACCACCAGGCGAGGATGCAGTAGTTGGTCTGATTGGTCCTCGTCGTCTCCCCATCCTCTGTAGCGTACGATGTTCGGTACGCGACGTAGCCTGTCCACCAATGGCGACCAACATTGTCGAAATAGACGCCTTCGATATGGTAATTGTCATTGTCGGGGTAGAGCGAGAACTTGTACTCGCGACCGGCGCTGAGTTTGACCCGAATCCAGTCCTTGTCCTTAACGTAATCGGTCTTGCCGCTGATCCACTGCGCCGCGCCGCCCGGCGTCACGCCGGTCAGATCGATCGCCGTCCCGCTGTCGTCGTGCGGATAGTCGTCCGCCACCACATTAGCGGCAGTATCCAGCGAGACCGTGTAGCGACCCAGGCCGGTAGTCACGATATAGTACGTGCCCGCGGTCTTGGGCATGTAGCGGATTCGGGTGTAGTGATCCGGTTCCTGACTGCCGCGAGCGGGACTGCTGCAAGTGACCAGCGTCGTCCCATCGTGGGCCTCCGTGACCTCGCATACCGCTGGGCCGAGGTTCTGGTACTGGTCGCCGACGACCAGCGTATCGCCGTCCGCGTCGAGCAATCCGTAGAACCTGACGTCCGTCCTCAGCGGGACGCCGAGCAGACAGTGCGTGGTCCCATGGGTCGTGTAGATTTCTCCCTCGGGACTGTACGGATCGCACGGATCTCGCTTGCTGACGGCGCCCTGAGGATCGATGTCGAACACGTACTCCGTGTTCGCGTTCAGCGAAACCCGATGCCAGTCCAGATCGTAGCCCGTCCCAATCGTGCCCGAAACCGATCCACCGACGGCGATCGTGCTGGTCGTCGAAGAGTCGCCGCTCACATCGTCCGCTGGCAGTTCGTTGAAGACGAGCGCGTAGGGGCCGCGTCGCCGCTCCAGGTGGTACCGGTACCGCTGCTTCACGGCGACGAAGTACTGCCCCGTCACCGACACGGCGACATCCACCCATGAGTGCCCCTCGTGATCTCCGCCGGCTCTGACCAGGTTGCCCTCGCCGTCGTAAAGGCCGTGGATCACCGATTCCGACCTGGCAAAGTCCCACCCATATCGCGATTGCCTGGTGATCGCGTAGTTCTTGCCGGCTTCCAGTTGGACGGCGAACCAGTCTTCGTCGTTGTTCCGTTCGATCATCCCGCCCTGCGGCGTTCCGTCGGCGGGAGCCGTGCAGGTTGTGTCTGTGTCGGCGGTGCAGTCATCGGCGATGTTCGACAACGCCACCTCCTTGACCGCCAACGTGTACGTGCCCAGACCGCTGTCGCCGCCGGTCGGATTCCCGGTCACCGCGAAAAAGCAGGTGCCGCCCGACGGCCAACGGTGCTCGTAGAAGATGGCTTGGTCATTGTTCGTCCCGCCGATGTCGCGCGACAGATGCCAGAGCTCGTCCCGGTCGTACCGACCGCTCGACGAACGGCGGATGACCAAGTGGGCAATCTGGTAGCACGAGCTTCCCAAGTGCGGATCGAACAGCGTGCCCTGACTCGTGTCGGTTCCGTCTTTGCCCTTCAGCGTGACCTCGTAGGCCTTGTCGAGCGCGAACTTGACCTTGATCCAATCGACATCGCTGGCCGTCGTAATCTCCCGTGAGATCGATAACCCGGCGGACGTCGGGGTTCCCAGACTGCAAGTGGTCGTCAGGCCGGCGTCGCAATCGTCCGACGTGACGTCGACCCGTTGCACGGCGTACTTGGGCGTGGCGCCCATGTCGATCTCCCGCGCGACCATCGCGGAGCCCGCGCCGATGCCCTCCAGCCGGACCGACTGCGATTGCCGCCAGTTTTCCTTCGTGAACGTGACCACGACGCGAGCGGCGGCAGGCTTGAAGGCCTCGGAACCGGAGGTGTATGGAATGGCCAGGGCGACCACGCTCGAATCGGTCGAGACGAGGGTGACCGTGACATCGCTCAACGGCTGCGAGTCCAACGACAGCGTCAGCCAGCGTTCCTCGCCGGTCTCGATCGAGACTGGCCCGGTCGGTGTGACCGCCAGCGCCGGCGCGGCCTCGGCCGGCTCGATCAGCGCCAGTGCTGCGAGCAACAGCCCCACGACCAGCGCCAGCGGGGTCAGCAGGCTCAGCCCTCGCCGGGCGCGCCGTTCCGGCATCCGCCTATCCCCCCCCCCCCCCCCCCCGAAGGAGTGGGTCTCGAATCGACATTGCACATCGCCTCCGCGACTCTCGACGCAGTCTAGCAGGCTGCTGAACTACGGATGATACGCGCCAGGCCTGGCCATCTTCGACGAGTGGGCGCTGGCTGAGCAGCGATCGACTGGAGGTCCTGTAAGTGAGAGGGCGGGATCCGGGGCGCTGGATCCGATGCCTGAGGCCGCGTCGGCGCGGTTCAGCTATGCGGCGGCCGCCTCGATATTGGCCAGGCGGGTGAGGTTGTAGGCGGCGGCGGTCAGTTCGAACCAGAGCTTGTTGCGGGCCTGTCCGAGGTAGCTCAGCTTGCCGCCCGCCCCAACCGTCTTGATCCAGCCGAAGACCTCTTCGACGATCTTGCGCCGGCGCTGACTCTGGCGGTAGCCCGGATGCCTGGTCGTGCGACGATCGATCGCGCTGCGCCGACCGCGCTCGTTCTGAGCCACATGCGGCGTCACACCCTGTGCTCGCAGGCCCCAGACGAAGGCGCGCGTGTCGTAGGCCCGGTCGGCGCCGAGCATGGCTGGGCCCGGACGCTGCGTTCGAGCATCGCCAGGGCGGCGTCCCGTTCGGCGTAGCCGTCGGCCTCGGTCAGTTCGACATCAACGACCAGCCCGTGACGGTTCTCGGTCAGCAGATGACCCAGGTAGCAGAGCCTGGCCGGCTGCTGCTTGCCCTTGCGGTAGAGCCGCGCCTCGGGGTCGGTGGTCGACTCGTGCGTGTCGCGACTGCGGCGTTCGCCCTTGAAGTCGATGTCGTGATTGCGACCGCCGCCTCTGGGCGGTCGCTCATCGCGCGGACGGTAACTCTTGTGCGAGGCCCAGGCATCCAGCAGCGTGCCGTCAACGCTGAAGTGGTCCTGAGAGAGCAGCCGGCGACGCCTGGCTTCCTTGACCACTTCCTTGAGCAAGACCCGCGCGGCATCGGCTTCCATCAGCCGTTCGCGGTTCTTGGTAAAGGTCGTTGGGTGGAACGGCTCGTCTTCCACGTTCAGGTCCAGGAATCACTTGAACAGCAGGTTATAGCGCAGCTGCTCGCAGAACTGGCGCTCCGAACGGATCATATAGAAGGCCATCAGCAGGCTCGACTTGAGCAGGTGCTCCGGCGGAATCGAGGGTCGCCCGTTATCCGCGTAAATCTCGTCGAACAGGGGCGCCATGTGCCTCAACGCCGAGTCGGCCAAGGGCTTGATCCGGCGCAGCGGGTGGTCCTTCGGCACGAAGCCGTCCGGCGTCAGCCCCAGCATCGTCGTCACCTGCCGCTCTGACTCGCCGCGCATCGCAGACCTCTTTCAGCTATCGGTTCAACACCTCCTCCATGATCTCACATTCCCTTCTTCAGCAGCCTGTTAGGGCCTGTTCACATTGCTAGCAGCATGTCGTAGATGAGGACCAGGTGGACGGCGGCGAGGTAGATCTGGTCCAGTTTGTCACTGCGGAAGGCAATGTGACGGAAGCGCTTGAGGCGACAGAAGAATCGTTCGACTTCGTTGCGCCGGCGATAGCGGGCGCGGTCGTAGGTCCAGGGCCGGCGGCGGTTGGACCTGGGCGGGACGACGGGATGGTCACCGAGCTGGGGGGCCAGGCGCCGGGTGGCGTCGTCTTCGTAGGCGCGGTCGTAGGTCCAGGGCCGGCGCGCCGCGGACCGGTCCGAGTCGCTGCAGCAGCTCGCGTCCGCAGGGCGCGTCGTGGCGCTGACCAGGTGAGAGGCCGATGATCAGTGGGACGCGTTCGTTGGCGACCAGCGCGTGCAGCTTGGTCGTCAGCCCCCTCCCCGGTCAAGCCGGGGACGCCCTGTTTCTGAGCGCGCCAGTTCCGTGCGCGTGCACGGGGATGATCGTACTGTCCAGCGACCGCGTGTCCAAGTCCAGTTCGGCCAGCAACTCTTGCTGTAACTCCCGCGCGATCCGCTCCAGCACGCCCGCCTTGGCCCAGCGGTTGAGCCGCACGTAGATCGTGTGCCAGTTGCCGAACTCGCGCGGCAACCCGCGCCAGGTGCAGCCCTGATAGACCACATAGAGCCAGGCGTCGAGCACCTGACGATGGGCAATCTTGACGTGGTTGCCACGCGCCGGCAGCAACGGCTCGATCCGTGCGTACTGCTCGTCGCTCAGCCTCGTCTGATCAGTCATCTGGTCACCTGGACCGCGCCGCCAACCACTCCCACTCTGCCACATCTACGCGCCAATGTGAACAGGCCCTAGCCTCATCAATCATCTTGCGGAACTGAGGCCGGTCGGCCACGCGGCCGGATTCCGCCTCATCGATGTACTCGCGGGCGACGACGTAACCATTGCGCTCGGCGAAATCGCGCAGCGCTCGGAGTTGGGCGGCGACGGAGAGGTCAACGTCCTGCCGGTCGGAGGAGACTCGGGCGTAGAGGGCGGCTGGGATGAGGTTGGGTTGGTGTTTCATGCGGTGCTCCTGTCGATGTGGCGGACTGAAGTCGACCGTGTTCCGTGTTCGAAACAGCATACAGGCCACACTATGCCTTGCGCCCAATCGTTTGGCGCCCTGAGATTTCGGGTGGCACTAGCTGAGGCTGTTGCGTAGAGTTTCGCTGGAGTGGTCGTCGCTGTTATCGACATCGGGGGTTTCGGGTGGACGCTTTCGTTCAGCGATCAGAGCCATGGCGTCGGGCTGAGTTGGGTTTGGCTCGATGGGATCGATGGGATTCCCGTCGCGGTTGGGGGGACGAGGGTCGGGGCGACGGTTGATTGAGGCGTTGGCGGTAGAGCTTGCGCAGGTTGTGGGTGGCAGCGATCAGCTTGCATTCGCTGGAACAGGCCTCGAAGCCCCGGCCCTGGAAACGGCGGCTGCCGCGTTTGGTTGCCAACTTGCGGCGCATCCGTTCGCGCGGCAAGAGTTCGGCGGCGATGTGGCCGTCCGCGCGGATCCGCCTGCGCGCGTTCGCGCCGCAGCGCCTTCGGGAGTGAGTCATCGCCTTGCGTGCCGTCGCACCGCTGGTCCTAGTGATCCACGCGCTCGGCCTCAGCCTCTAGTTGGGACAGGGCACGCTTGTGTTCCCTGCTCGCGTTGGCCCGCAGCTTGGCCCGTCCTGCGCCACGAGTCCTGCCTTGACCAAGGCGGCCTCGGCGCAGAGCCGCAACGTCTCAGCGAACAGTCCGGCCAAGGCCTGCTGATGACGCTGGCGGAAGCGGCAGATCGTTGCGTGGTTCGGTTGTTGGTTCGCGCTCGGCACGCGGTAAGCGAAACCCTCGCGGCAGCGCCGCTCGATCCGCCAACTCGAACGCTCGCACCGCTGATAGCGCTGTGACACTGGCTAACGCCTGCCCCACTTGGTCGTTCCTCGCGCTCAAACTGAGCCGGTCTTGCCCACAAAGAGGTTTGTGCGACAGCCTCTGCTTACTCAAAGTCGTCATCAATAGAAATGACGTCTACGAGCACTGGGTTGACTAGATGCCAAAGCTTCGCAGATCGTTCAAGGTCACCTCTCAGGACGACTGCTGACTTGTTCGTATGTGCCTCGATTGCACGATGGTAGTCCGATTGAGTAAGCGTGGCTCTGACAGATCGTCGCTGTCCGTCAATCAATCCCGTCACTGAGATTACTCCGTCAGATTGGTGCTTGTCTCGCTCCAGTCGCTTGACGAAACCGAAAACGGTTTGACCTGGACTCGGCTCCTTGGCGCGGAGGACTTTGCCGGCTTCTCGCAGTACCGGACCGTCGGCCGCTACGAATCGCAAACTTGACATCTGATTCGATAATGGGCGTGTGTAAGCCCATGAGAAAGAAGCTTGCACTGTCGACCCGATACCGGACATCTTCTCGAGCGCCTCGCAGAAGTTCGCACTCACGCCTGCCGATACTGCCTTCTGAAAGGCATCCTCGACGCCGCTGTTCGCTCGATCGGTTGCTTGTCGGGCAGCATCGAGCGTATGCGCCAAATGTTGAGTCATTTGTCGGCCCAATGGCTGCTCGCCCGGTTCGGCGTCATCGAAAAGCGATCCCTGCATAGGATACGGAACAACGGGGCTGAGTATTCTCACGACGTAGCTTCCGTGCTCCGTCTGCCCGATGCGTACTTGCTCAAGGTATTCGGTTGCGTCACGATTCGCGCCTGCTCGAAATGCCGCGCGTCTGCTATTGAGAGAGCAGGCAGCTGACAAGATCAAATCCCTCGCAGCCTGAATAGCCGTGACCCCTATTTCGACAGGGATGGCACCATCTTCTGCGCTGTCCAGAAGCCTGAACCGGACTACGTCGCGGTCGGCAGTGACCAAGTCTCGATACACCGACAACGGCGGTAACGTCGTGGCTTCAGAGAAAGCCGACAGGAGCCGCCAGACCACGCTCGCGTAGTCGGCGATGTTCTGGCTACGCGGAAGGACAATCTCGGCCTGGAGATCATGCTGATACACGTCCGAAGATGCACCAAAGGGCTCTCCCTTCGACCATCCCAACGAGCGAGCGTAAGCGGACAGGGCCGTCGGGGAGATCGCTTGCATGGCACTGTGATCTAACGGTGCCGAGTTCATAGGAGGCTCCCTGTCCGAGAGCGCTCCATCAGCGTTCGTAGCTGTTCGACATCGAAGATGTTCCCAGTGGGAATCTGGACGGTGACGGACTGGGTGTTGCTGGATTCCGGCTGACCTTTGAGATTGACCCAGTAGGCACAACGCCTGAGTATGAGACGTTCTTCGGTCAGACTCATCCACTGTGCTTCGTCTTCCGGCAAGTCCAGGACCACGAGCAATCGGGGTGTTTGCGTCTCTGTGATGAGCAGATCGTAGTTTCGGCGCCGGAGCGGGTAACGGTAGAAGCCGTCCCGGGCTGATCCGAGCCTCTTGGTGGCCTTGAGTTGAAGGTCCACCGCTGGGCGCATTGCGCCACCCGCTTGGACGCTGAGGTCGACGCCATCCCGATCAAAGCTCGGTTCCGAGGTAGTGTAGCCGGCTCGGGCTGCAACTGCATGCGCGTAGACCCTGGACAGCGCTTCCTCTTGGTCTTGAACGGTCAGCAGGTCGTCGACCATCGTCCGGCTCCCGAAAACTGCTCGGACGAAAGCCACCGAGCCCTTGGCATCTAGCCTACAGTTCCGATCCTACTCCCTCGTAGCCGGTGTCTGTTGCAATTCCCCCACGCCTGGGTCAAGCCCGCGGTGAAGCAATCCGAGAGCAACGCGAAGACGGCGAACAGCGTGGACTTGCCGCTGCCGTTGGGACCCATCAACACCGTCAGCGGAGTCACATCGCTCAGTACGCGACAGTTCTTGACGTGAACTGCCTCAAGCTCGACGATACGATTCGTCGCCACGATCAGCTAACTCCAATCATTCGCCGTCGCCGAACTGGTGGTAGCCGAGGCCGCGGACATGCGGCTCGCGATGCAGCAGCAGACGCAACCTGGTCAGCTTATCGGGTTCCCAGCCCATCGCCTCTGCGACGGCCTCGTCCCACAGACGCCGGACATCGCACTCGCCGTCGCGGAACTGCGGCACGACCTCGTCTTTGGTCAGCTCCCAGCAGTCAGAGAGGATGCGGCGGATGCGGTCGTCTCGGACATCGGGGATGCGTAGTTCCTTAACAGGCTGCTGAAGAAGGGTATGTGAGATCATGGCGGAGGTGTTGAACTAATAGCTGAAGGAGGTTCGCGATGCGCGGCGAGTCAGAGCGACAGGCGACGGTGATGTTGGCGCTGACGCCGGACGGCTTCGTGCCGAAGGACCACCCATTGCGGCGGATCAAACCCTTGGCCGACTCGGCGTTGAAGCGCATGTCGCCCCTGTTCGACGAGATTTACGCGGACAACGGGCGACCCTCGATTCCGCCCGATCACTTGCTCAAGTCGAGCCTGCTGATGGCCTTCTATATGATCCGTTCGGAGCGCCAGTTCTGCGAGCAGCTGCGCTACAACCTGCTGTTCAAGTGGTTCCTGGACCTGAATGTCGAGGACGAACCCTTCCATCCAACGACCTTCACGAAGAACCGCGAACGGCTCATGGAGACCGATGCCGCGCGGGTGCTGCTCAAGGAAGTGGTCAAGGAGGCGCGCCGCCGGCTGCTCTCTCAGGACCACTTCAGCGTCGACGGCACGCTGCTGGACGCCTGGGCCTCGCACAAGAGTTACCGTCCGCGCGACGAGCAACCACCCAGAGGCGGCGGTCGCAACCACGACGTCGACTTCAAGGGCGAACGCCGCAGTCGCGACACGCACGCCTCAACGACCGACCCGGAGGCGCGGCTCTACCGCAATGGCAAGCAGCAGGAGGCGCGGCTCTGCTACCTGGGACATGTGCTGACCGAGAACCGTCACGGGCTGGTCGTTGATGTCGAACTGACCGAGGCCGATGGCTACGCCGAACGCGAGGCGGCGCTGGCGATGCTGGAGCGCAGTGTCCGGGGCCCGGCCACGCTGGGCGCCGACCGTGGCTACGACACGCGCGACTTCGTCTGGGACCTGCGGCGGTCTGGGGGTGACGCCCCATGTGGCTCAGAACGAGCGCGGTCGGCGCAGCGCGATCGACCGTCGCACGACCCGACATCCGGGCTACCGACAGAGTCAGCGCCGGCGCAAGATCGTCGAAGAGGTGTTCGGCTGGATCAAGACCGTCGGCGCCGGCGGCAAGCTGCGCTACCTCAGACAGGCCCGCAACAAACTCTGGTTCGAACTGACCGCCGCGGCCTACAACCTCACCCGCCTGGCCAACCTCGAGGCGGCCGCCGCATAGCTGAACGGCGTCGACGCGACCTTGGGCGCTGGATCCAGCGCTCCGGATCCCGCCCTCTCACTTACACGACCTCCAGTCGATCGCTGCTCAGCCCGCGCCCACTCGTCGAAGATGGCCAGGTCTGGCGCGTATCATCCGTAGTTCAGCAGCCTCTGCTAGGGCGAGGTCGCAGTCCAAACATGGACCTCAAAGTGGGGCGTCAGCCACCTCAGCTCAGTTCTGGAGAGCGTGACCTTCTTCAAAGACCTTCCGCAGTTTGATGCCCTTGCAGTCCGGGTCAATGTTCACCCCGAAATGGGCTTCTGCCTGAGAGCGGCCCACATCGATGCGGACCAACAGATGTTCTGGTAGCAGGAGTTCCTGGACGAGGTTTTCGCATACGATGGGTCAGAGACACAAACCATGTGGGAGTTTCCTGATGCCTAACCAAGAGTCAGACGATCCGCCAACTGCCGAAGAGCTGGTATTGAGATTCAAGGAGGAGGCCATTTCCACTGCGTTCACACTCGGATTACGACAGCGCCGCATTCAGGCGGAAATCGCTGAACATTATGGGGCTCCGCTAGGGTTCCTAGAGACATTCATTGCATTCACCAGAGAAATCCACTCCGACGTCTTGGCGGCGGGGAAAGAGATTGAGCTGCTCCAGTCGAGCGACCGGTTCCTCGTAGAGACAAGACTTCATGCAAGGGCCTGTCAGATTGCTGCAGAAATCTCAACGCTGTTACGCGCCGGCTTTGCGGACGGCGCCCATGCGCGTTGGCGCTCCCTTCACGAAGTGGCCTCTGTTGCCCTATTCATCACCGCGTTCGATGACAATGACAGAATCGCTCGCCGGTTCATGGACTACCACGAAGTCGAGGTCTATAGGCTGGCCCAACGCCGTTGGAATCACAGAGACCGAGAAGACGTTTGGTCTATCACTAAGGAGGAGTATCTGGCTGCACAGGAACGATTCTATGCCCTAAAGGATGAATACGGTGGTCCCTTCGTGGGTACTTATGGATGGGCAGCCGACGCCTTGGGGAAACCTCGTGTCTCATTTGCAAACATTGAAGAGTGGCTCGTACTAAACCACGGTCGCACCGAATATGAGATCTCAAACGGCAACATTCACGCGAGTTCTCGAGGGACACTCTGGCGGCTGGGATCCCAAGAAATGGATAACAGCCGCTATGACGATGGGCGAAGCGCGCAAGGGCTCGAACGAGTGATTGCTGTCACCGCAGTCTCACTAAATCAGGCTTCCTTTGGGCTCTACCGAGCATTTGCCAGTTGGCCTTGGGAAACTAGGGCCTGTTCACTCTAATCGAGGTTTGTGTCAGAGTGGGAGGAACGGTCTGGCGGCCGGGTCAATGGGATCATGCAACTGACCGACGCACAATGGGCGCGGATCGCGCCACTCATGCCGACGCCGCGCGGCAACTGCAAGCTGCCCTCGCGCCAGGTGCTTGAGGGTTGGCTGTTCGTGACCAAGGAAGGCTGCAGCTGGCGGGCCTTGCCTGAGCGCTTCGGTCCCTGGCACACGGTCTACATGCGCGGACGGCGTTGGATCGACAAAGGCGTGCTGGAGCGCGTCTTTGCCGAGCTGCAACGGGTTGAACTGGAGGCGCAGCTCGAGCAAGCTGGTCCGGAGCGACCGTTGTGCGTCTCGCTCGACCGCACGATTGTGAAGGTGCATCAGGACGGGACGGGAGCGCCCACCAACAGGGGCTCCAGGCGATCGGCCGCTCACGTGGAGGCTTAACGACCAAGCTACACGCCGTCGTGCTGGAAGACCGCCTGCCGCTCGTCCTGACCCTGACGCCGGGTCACTGGGGCGATGAGATGCGTGCGTTGGCCGCCGAACTCGGCTGGGAGTTGATCACCCCGCCGAAGGCGAATCGCCCCAAGCCTTGGCCGCTGAACCGTGCGGCCTACCGCGCCCGCAACGCGATCGAACGTTACTTCGGACGCATCAAACGATTGCGCGGCATCGCCAACCGCTATCACAAACTCGCCCATGTCTATCTCAACCAAGTCCTCCTCGCCTGCGTACATTTCATGACGAAATAGAGTGAACAGGCCCTAGATGGGAAGCCCAGTGGAAGCTCGAAAATGACCTTGGGAAGATGCTGATGGATATATTGCAGGCAGAAAGTAGGTCAGAGGAAAGCCAAGCCACCGACTAGGATCTTGCTGAAGATACGCTCGGCGACGTCCAGCGGTACGCCGTTCGCTTGCGCTCCTTCGAGGAACCGCTGGCGGTGCATCGCGATCAGATGCTTGTTGTTCTGACGCGCGAAGGCGCGCCGTACCTCGTCGGCCTCGGCCGCCGACATGCTGACCGAGTCCGCGCGGCGCGTTCATCAGCTGCGGCGCCAGCTCGACGAGGTCGCGCCAACCGTGCGCGCCGACCTTGTGGCGGAAGTCGGGCAGGCGCGACATCTCGGTGGCGAGGTCGCGGCCGAAGCACCCGTGCACGCGCTCGATCAGTTCCTCGCGCAGACCGCGGGGAAAATCGAGGTCGATGTCGGGCAGCGAGGTCATATCGTCGGGCAGGAAGCGCTCGAGCGTCAGGTTCCACTTGAGCGGGTCAACGTGGCTGATCCCGATCAGATAGCCGACCAGCAGCGCCACGGAGGAGCCGCGAGTGCCACGTTTAGGCTGGCTCCTGGTTGGAGGTAGTAGGGTTGATGAACACCACGAGAGACATCGCGATGACGAACCGAATGCGACAACTGAGACCACGAGACGCCGCCCTGTTCCTGGCCGTCGCTGCGGTGGTGGCGGTGCTGGGCGTGGTCATCGGCCGCGAGCTCGGCGTCGGCCAACAGACCGGCGCGACCGTAACCCCCGCCCAGTCCGACCAATCCGGTCCTACCCCTCAGCAGCAGTCTGAAGGAACCACCGCGCTGACCCTGACCCTGTCCGGACCCGACATCTGCGAGACGGAGCGCGGCCGAGGCTACTCCGGAAGCGAGCTGGTCTACGACGACGATGGCAAGGCGATCGGCACCCGGGACATCAGTACAGGTTGGGATGGCGTCGCCGAAATCCCTGTCAGGTGGGAGGTGACAGGCGGAACGGCGCCCTACACGCTCGTGATCGACAACGAGACCCGCGATGGCGATGGTCCGTATGAGGGAGCATCTGGCATAGCTTCGGTCAGTTGCGCCGTGACATCGGCTGAGGTATTTTATACCCCCAACAACGAGCGCCGCTTCCGCGGCGACCCAGAGATTGATTCCGGACCAAAGACAATTCGCGCCACTGTGACCGACGCGAGCGGCGTCACTGCTGATGCATCTGTGAGCATATACGTGATTCTCTCCGTAGTAGGTGATGCGTACGCTGGACCTAACGGAACCGCTATCAGTTTTCTCTACAACAAAGGGAAGACATACCGCATCAATGGTTTCCTGATGACGTTTTCCGCCAATGCGGTCAGCGGCGGCTCTGAAGAAACAGAAGGAGGAGAGCATGTCTTTGGGCTTATGTTCTTTCGTAACGGGTATCGCGGTATAGTCGGCATAGGTAGAGACTCAGGTACTGAGATAGGTCGTAGAGTCGAGAAGCTCTCTGGGATCCAAGCTGCCAGTAGCGAGGGCAGTCGACAAGACGATCCAGAGGCTGCACTGAACACGATCATGACAAAACTCGTAGAGTCAGTCGGTCAGCCTCCGATCATGACCGCTCGGTAGATGCGCCGCACGCTAATCGCAATCGTACTGGGCCTCGCGCTCAGCGCAGGCATACTAGGGTTCTCTGTTGACGAATCCTCGGGGGCGCATAGCACAACGCCAAGGTCTGGCCAACCGTTATCCTCGGCTGATTGGCGATTGCCGCCTTCGTCACCACCTTCCGCATTCCCAGCGGCGCACGACGATAGCAACACCGATAACGACGAAACCGTCTACCTGAACCAGAATGTCATTGATGGGCGAGCGACGACGATCTGCACGCGCAGCACGAATCCTCGATTGGTACAGGTGCTGCAAAAGGCAATTGGAATCTGGCACGAAACTCTCAGCCCGGATGCGAATGGCGACGGAGACATTGACGCTGACGCACTGTTCGGATATCACGTCTTCCAACAGGTCACCACGCCAGCCTGTGCAGGCGCAGACGTAGAGGTGATGGAGAACACGATCTTGGTGAACGCCTCCTCGATTCAGGTTGAATGTATGAATGGAGTGTTTGATCCCGCTGTGAGCGGCAGCCCTCGTGCCTGCTATAGGAAGCGAGATCAAAAGTCTCCGCCCAGAAAGCAGTTTCAGTGGGAGGAGGCACCGATGGGGTCGGGTCTGCACGATCGTGCAGTTGTCATTTACCAGGCGATCTCACACGACCCGAATAGCCCTGATCACGTAGGCACGATGGTGCACGAACTCGGTCACGTTCTGGGCCTGTCTCATTACGACGATGCAGATCACTGTGACCAACTAAGAGATGATTCGGTCGATCCGCTGGGTGATCACTTTACGGCCATGAGCTATCGGCCTCGAGCAGGTACGGAAGCTTGTGAAACGAATGGCGTGATCACCGGCCGTGACTTACGGGATCTTTATGAGGCCTACCATATTGGGCCCTTGACTGGGGTGAAGATGAAGGGAGCTGTGACGGTGACATCGAGCAAGCGTGTCAGCGCTGCCTTCTTTTGGGGAAAAGCGGGCGCGGAGGAGCTGGGTCACAATGCGAAGTACATTATGGCTCAGCGGAAGAGCGAGGGTGGCTGGGAGACTGTTGCATCCACATCTGCGTTCGACGACAATGGTGCCCTCCGAGAGATGATCGATGTCATTCACTGCGGTGGCATAAGTTCCCAATACCGCTTACTTGGCGCTTCGGCATTTCGAATGGGGCTGAAGGCGTTCGTAGAAGAATACTCGCTTGTGGCACCGCTAGCGATGTTCGCCGGTAAGCCGCCGTCGACTTGTGGTACCAGCACAGGGTCGACCACCGGAGTTCAGGTGGCGATCGGTGACCCTACCCTTGTCGTTGGCGTTGCTGCCTGGAACGGGAAGGATGACGATGATGACTGGTGTGCAGGCAAAGATAACTGCCCACCAGTGTTGAGCGCCAGCTTGACACAGTCCTACTGTTTCACCCGTGCGGTCAGGCCAACGATCACTTACATGGCATCCGGCGGGGAGAGCGACAGCGCTCCGAATATTGCGATCACCGGCGGGCATTTGCCTCAGCAGACCCTGAAGGCTCCTCCCCCAGTACCGCAGTGCCATCTCACGGAGGGCCCTGCCAGTTTCATGGTGACCGCTCGTTGGGGGCTCAAAGCGGATGATCCGGCATTGTCGCTTGCGCTGCCGGTGCGAGTGGTTGCAAAACCAATGCCTGTAGGAGCAATCAACGAAAGTGGCGGAATCGGTGTTTCTGTATTGATAGAACCAGCGCACGAGTCGCCGAGGGTGAGGACGTAATGCTGAAGACGACTTACTGCCTATCAGGTGAGGAGGTCAGAATCGCCAATAGCGAACATGCTACGTCATTGTGGCTTGACGACGACCTGAAAACGGGGACCTCCGTTGTTACTCAGTGCCCTGTCCAGGATGCGAGTCTGGACCTTCTGTCGCTGAGACGCGATGGAGGTGGAAGCGAGGTTCAGGTACCGAGCTTGGAACAGCTAGGCGCTCCCTTCCTCAATGCGTCAGTGATCTGCATGGCCGGCGGGGTGACCAATGCGGTGTTCACCATCTCTGGGGGACAACATCCCTATGGTGTAACAGTCAGGGGTGGGCTGGCTGAAGTCATTCTCTCAACTTAGAGAGCTGGTCTCACTACTGTGCCAATCCCTATCCGTTCACGTAGTCGACAACGGCAGCCGATCGGCAAGGGCTGATACCCAGCTGAGGGTAAGTTGCCCTGGAACGATTGGTATGCCCTCAACGCCTGCAGTGGAACCTGGGACGACAAAGTCCAGCCGTGTAGCTCTCTCTTGGACGGAAGTGCTGTGTACTGAAGCGTATGAGGTGAGCTACGAGAAGGTCGGAGGAGACGGCCAGGTGATGACGAAAAGAACAACGGACTTGTCTGTCCCAGTTGACGGCTTGCTGGCGAACACGGCGTATCGGTTTGTTGTGCGAGCTTGCGTTGGCTCCAGTTGGAGCGCACCAAGTGCTGGCGTGAGCGTACAGATGGCCTCTGCCCCACCCGATCCTGCACTGGCATTTCGGGGCTGGGCGGATGATCCCGGAGGTGCGTTCACGATCGACGTGACTTGGTCTGTCGTTCCCGGTGCGGAGAAGTACGCGATGGATGGGAGTCCAGAGTCACTGGCGAATCCGGCGCGGACGGGGACGACGGAGAGTAGCGAAGACGTGGCATGTGCGAAAGGAGACTCAGAGGTTGAGTATGTCTGTGAGAAGCTAGCGCCGGACGAGACCCATCGAATAGCGGTAAAGGCGCTGAACAGCAACGGGGACGCGTCCGATCCGGGCACGGCAGTGGCATGTCTGGGTCCTTGCGAACTGGTAGTGAGCAACGTCTCGACGAGCGGCCTGTTACTGAGCTGGACGGGGTTGGAGCGGTATCGGGCGCCGCAGCAGAGTGTGCTGTTGCACGAGGCGCGGGTGCTGCTGGGTGAGAATGAGCTGGCCATGAAGAGCGGATCGCACCGAGCGTATAAGACATTGAGCATCTCAAGTTGGCGGGTGAGACCACCTACGTGGGTTAGGTGCGGCTCTACAGCGGCGCGCGCGGCGGGCACACAGGGTGGGTGGGACGACGTTTACAACGCCGGCGGCGACGCACCCGCCTCCGCCGAAACTGTTGTCGCTAAGCGTCACGCCCAACAGTACGACCTGTCTGACAGGTGAGTCGGTGTCGGTAAGTTGGAGCGTGACGGGCGGCTCGGGGAAGTACGCAGTGGGCGTCGATAGCAAGACACGATCAGGCTCCTCGGCGAAGGTGACGTGTCAGGCGACACCCGGAACGCAGAGCGTCGCGGCGAAGACGACCGACACGACCTACAAGCAACTGTCGGCAACTCAGACGATCACACTGACCGTGACCAGATGTAGTGTGGAAGCGCCGATCGAACTCGACGTCGATGCGGATGTGACCAGTCTAAGGCTGAAGCGGAAGGGTTCGGACGGCGTGAGCGGCTACGGCGTGCGGATCGACGGCGGCGCGGAGACGACGCTGAGCCATCCGTTCCCGGGTCTGACGCAAAGCACGAAGTACAAGCTGGAGATGACTGCTTACCTCAACGACGATAGGTCAGAGTAGGCTTCTATTGACGGGATAACGACTGCGCCACATATGTTGGCGCTGATGGCCTCGGCGAGCACCGACAGCTGCGAGACTGGGGGCGAGGTCAACCTCAACTGGATAGTCACGAGCGGCGTTTCAGGCAACTATACAGTTAGCGTTGATGGGACCGAACAATCAGGGGCGTCAGCCAAGCTGACGTGTCAGGCGACGGCCGGGACGCAGAGCGTCAAGGTGACGGCGACCGACACGACCTACAAGCAACTGACGGCGACTCGGACGCTTAACGTGACGGTGACGAAGCCAACGCCGTCGGCCACGGTGACGGCGCAAATTCATGCGCGTCGGCTGGCCGATAATCGGGTCGAGTTCCGACTGCGCCTCGCAGACGGCACGGTGGAGACAACGGACAAGCGGTACATGAAGCTGCCCGAGATTGTAGCGGGACGTTGGTACGCAAGCGGTGCCTTCACGACGACGATTGAAGGCGTCGAATACACGCTCGGGGCGGTCTCGGTGAGGTTGGACAACCCAGTCTGTCCGGCGCAAGTGGAAGTGACGTTCATCCCCGCGGGCGGCGAGCGGATCACGCCGACGCAGTACAAGCTGCCGGTCAACCGCGAGGCAGATAGCTGGGCGATGACATCCGAGTTCGCTGTGCCGCTCCAGCCTTCGTCGGCAGTGCCGGATTCTGCTCAGTCGGAGGCGGGTTACTGGATGGTTGCAGCGCCCGAGGGAGCGAAGGACGGTCCCGGCCGCGAGGGTGGTCTCATGCTCGGCGACGCGCCTGATGCGCTCAACGCAGCTCAAGATAACAATGCGCAGAAGACTTGTACCGATCAACCGACGGGTCTCGGGACCAGCAACATTACGAGCAGCGGCGTAACGCTCACATGGGGCAAAGTATCGAGCGCGAGTCAGTATGACGTGGCGGTCGACAACGATCCGCTGACATCGCTTGGCGCCGCACAGCTGCGCTACGACTTCACAAGACTCAAAGCGGATCATGCTTACACGCTCAAGGTGCAGGCGCGGAGTTGGCGCGGGGTATCGAAGCTGAGCAGCGTTGGCGTGCGAACCAAGGCGGTCAGCCTGCCAACGGTGACGATCGGGCGAGGTGCGTCTTCGATCACGGAAGGCGGAAGCGCGAGGTTCACCGTGTCGAGCGACCGCGCCGTCTCGAAGGCGTTGGTGGTCAAGCTGAGCGTGACGGAGACCGGCTCGATGATCAGCGGCGCGGCGGTGACGCAAGTGACGCTGAGCGCCGGCGGCAAGACTGCGACGCTGAGCGTATCGACCAGCAATGACGCAGTGGATGAGCCCCACAGCGTCGTGACTGCGCAAGTGGAAGCAGGCTCGGGCTACCGCATCGGATCGCCCAAGACCGCTGCCGTCACCGTGCTGGACAATGATGAGGCGATCGTTCCGCCGCCGCCGTCTTGTTCGGGACCTGAACCGTCGTCGACTCGCTCCGTGCGGACCAGGGAAACGTCAACCGAGACGCATGCCAACGGGCGTGCGCTGCGAACCAACGAGCGCACCAAGACGCAAGCTCAGGCGCGTTCCGTGCAGTGCAGGAACGGACAGTGGGCGACTGGCGCCTGGGGCGACAGCGGCGCGCCCTCGTACAGCGCCTGGGTTCTCGGCGTGTGGTCCTGCAGCTCAATGCCGAGCCAACCGGCGAACCGCACGCGCACGCTCACCGTTTCGACCTCGACCGCTTGGCAGGTGTCCGGCGCGACGGCCAGACAGATTCGCACGACGGTGACGCAGCGGCAACGGCAATCGCACGCGTGGTCCGGCCCTGCGTTGTGTCTCTGGCAGGCGGGGACCTGGACGAACAACGGGGCGGCCGTCACGACCCGAACGGTCCTGCGGACCAAGCTGAAGCCAACGCCCGAGACCTTCTACCGCGACAGTTCGCCGACGGCCACGGGGCGCAGGCGTGTGATGCGGGTACAGACGACCCCGATCTGCCTCGAACAGATGCAGCGAGAGCACGCCTACTACCGAACCACCTATTCCAGGACGTATCAATGGGGCGGATCGTCCTGGAACCCGACCGTGTCCCAGATCACGCCGCCGGTGCGGTACCGGTATTGGCTGAATGCGGGCAGCCAGCGGCTCTGCGCCTTGCGCGCGCAGGACTCGGCCGCTCAGCCCGAGGCAGCGCCGGCGCTGCGGGAACAATTCGCGGCCGGGACGCACGAGATGCAATGGGGTGTTGACCGACTTCGCTTCACCGTACCCGCCGCCGCGACGATCACGGTTGTGTCGCGCGTGCTCGACACGGGTGACATTGCCGCCGTATTCGTGGCCGAGAGTGGGGCCGAGTTGGTCGTCACGGTCGGGGCGCTCAGCCAGGCCGCGCCGAGCAGTTCAGATGCAACGCTCTCGCAGCTCGCATCGACCCTGAGCTTGGCCAGGTCGACATCGAGCATCGAGATCGATGATGATTCCCCCGCCTGCGACACGGTTCCGGAGAGCGACATTGCCAGCGTCAACCTTGACAACACCGTCTGCGCGCAGACCGTTGGTCAGACGATCACGATCGAGCTTGGCGGAATGCAACTGAAGCTGGCGCTGAGCGCTGGTCGGGACTGGCTGCTCATGGCGGCCCCGGATCCAGGCGGGTCCGGCGCGATGGCGGTCTGGCTGACGGATCTCGCGAGCGGCTCGCTGCTCGCCCTGGATCCGAGCAGCGGTAAGGAACTCGGACGCGTCATCGCCAGCGACGCGATCGGTGTGAGCGCGCTATTCGACGCAATCGCTGTCGCCGAGTCGCCGTGAGGGGCGATATCGGCGTCTGACGATGTCGGTCTTGGGCTGGCCCGCGTGTCTGCCTCGGGTTCGGCGTTGAGCTCTGGGCGCATTCGTCGCAGGGCAGTGCAGTAGATGGCGTCTCGCCGCAGCATCCAGCATGCGCCCATCAGCGGGATGCAAACCCGATAGCGCGAACACGGACTGCCGAGAGCGAATTCCTGCAAACCATGCGCAATCGTGAATTCGGGCGCCAGAAACTGCAAACCAGTGCGCTGCTCCGAGAACAATGTACAGAACGTATGAACTTTCTCGGTCGGCAACACGGACATTGCTGCGATTTGAGAGAGAGCAAACACCGCTCACGGCGAAGCCAACAACGTGGGCACAGAAGGCGGCCTGATGTCCGACGAAGAGTGATGAAGGAACCTTGACGGTGGCCGCAGGCACGAAAACAGACGGTCACATATGTATTTGGGGAGGTCGCCGCACATCGGTTGATGCGCGGCGACCTCCCCTTTCCGTTACCCACCGGCAGCGGCGAGGCCGGACTGCTGCTCGCGTTCGAGCGCCCAATCGAAGAGTGACGCCGAGGGCTGAACCTGCTTCTGACGGCGACGTTTGGTCGGCTGGGGCTCGTCCGCGAGGAACTCGGCCCAGCTGAACAGGTCTCGCTGCTCGGGCGCGTTGCCCGTGGGATGCTCGCATGGGATGATCGCGACGCTGGACTCTGCGTCGACCGTTGCGCCGACCGGCAGCGCGAGCTGTTCCAGCGTTGGTTCGACCGGACGCCAGGAGTCGTCGACCAGGAGCGCTTCAGCATCCGCCGCGACCTGCTGCGCTTGGGCGAGGATGGACTCGACCGACTCGTGGTCGTCCTCGTCGCCAACGACGAGCTTCCTCGCGAGGGCGAGCATGAGGTCATCGCCGTCGTCTCCGTAGGCAGCAAGACCGTCGTCGGGCAGCTCGCCCTCGACCGCGAGCGATGACTGCAGCTTCTGCGCCACCAGCTTGAGCGCATCGGCCTGCAGCGTGTTCCGATAGGCCGTGAAGACGACCTTGACGGGGCGCGTCTGGCCGATCCGCCACGAGCGCCTCAACGCCTGCCGCATCGTGTAGACGGAGTAATCCGTCTCGAACCAGACAATGGTCGGGAAGTCGATCAGGTCGAGGCCGGTCTGGACCAGCCGCGGATGGCAGATGAGCACGTCAATGCCCTGCTCGACTTGTTTCGCGACCCACGCTTCACGCTTGTCGGGCGCGACCGCGTCAGCCTTCATCACGGCTGAACGGAAGCCGTTCTCGGCCAAGAACGATTGCATCCGGCCAGTGATATCGCGAGTCCCCGTGTGCGTCGCGTAGACCAGCACGCGTCGCCCAGCCATCCGCTCCTGCGCCACGAGGTCAATGAGGGCTTGCTCCTTTGGGTAGAGCCGATCGCCGTCGAGCGGCGGCAGTTGGACGAGGATGTTCTCCTCGTCCGACTCGGGATCGAGGACCGTCTCGCCGCGCGTGCAGCCGTCGGGGTAGGCGAGCAGCGACTGCAGATAGGCGGCCAAGAGCCGCTTCGAGCCTTGCGCGAGCGCCGACTTGAGTGCCGCTCGCATCGTCGCTTCGAGGTCGGCGTAAGCCGAACGCTGCGAGTAGGCCACGCCCTCGGGCGACTTCGCCTTCGGGTCCGGCTCTGAGTCGAGCGAGGACAGCAGCACCTGCTCCTCGTAGCTCGGCAGTCCCGAAGCCACGTCGGAGAGCCTGAGGAAGACGGTGTTGCCGATCAGGTGGAACAGTGCAGACGGCGCGAGACCAGGGCGTTCGCGGACGACCTTGCGGTAGCTGCGCCGCTTGCTGGCGCGACCGTCTGAGGCGTCATCATCATCCGACTTGCCGACCTGCTGCTCCAAGAACCCATAGCGCTGAATCCAGCGCGACTCCTCGGTCCGCTCGAACTCGGAGCGAATCTCGGGTGAGAACCGATAGAGCAGGTGGAAGAGCGTGGACGAGTAGCCGCCCATCAGGGTTCCCGACAGGCTGAGCGACTTGCCGCAGACATCGGCGAGCACGCCGGCGGCGATGCCCTGAGCGGAGCCGCGACCCTTGTACTCATGCAGTTCGTCGGCGATCAGCAGGTCGAAGAAGCCGCGCATCCGCAGCTTGACGTAGTCAGCGAGCGGGAAGCGTTTCGTCCCGGTCGGGTCAGCTTGCCAGATCGCGGCGCCGCACTCCGAGCAACGCAATTTGCGCCGCTTGAGTTGAGTGTCAGCAAGCGGCACGCCATGTCGGTCAACGGCCTGCTCGAAGCAGTCGGGACAACAGGGGACGCGAATGGGGTCGCCTGTCTCCTCGTCCCGCGCCAGTTTGCCATCCGAAACGGCAAGCCGCTCGACTGTAGCCGGTCGCCAGCGATAGGAGAGTTTGGCCCGCTCTCGCGACATGATCGCGAACAGCGGCCCAACCGTCGAGAGCCGCTGAAGCTGTTCCAGGTCGGTGATCGAGGAGACGATCACGGCGCGAGCCGTGGGAATCGACTCCTCGATCACGCTTCCACTTGCGCGTGAGGTGCGGCGGACAGAGCACGAGCACGCGGCGGAAGCCGGCCAGGTGCGCGGCTGCGGTGCTGATGAACGTTTTGCCGGTGCCCATCTCGCCGACGACGGTGGTGCCGCACTGCGAGCTGAGCGAGAGCGCCGCGCCGCGAATCGCGTCTGCCTGCGCGCCCAGCGGCTGTCTGAGCAGTCGAGGCATCGGCCGAGAGTCGGTGGCGGAGCTGTAGATCGGTGGGTAGGACGCGATCACACGTTCGGTGATGGCGTCGCGGTAGGTGTCGATGAACTCGCCGAGGTTCATGGCGGGTGTCCTTTCTGTGGACTGTGTGGTGGCGATGGACGCGCAGAAGCCCCTTCGTCCACTGAGAGCAACGGAGCTTCTGGATTGCGAACGGCTCACCGATAGGGGTGAGGGAGATGATGCATCAGGCGTCGATGTCGGTAATCTCGCAGGTCTGGAGGTCGAGCGACACGACGGTGGTGCGCATCCGCTCGCGATAGACCTCCTGCTCGGGCGTCTCCTCGACCAGGATCAGCTCCTTGGCCGTTCGACCCTTGACCAGGATGCGGGAACCACCTGACTCAAGCTCGAGATTGTCGAGGAAGCCGGCCGCGACCAGCATCGCGAGGTGGCCGCGTCGGAGCGGCATCAGCGGTCGAGTGCGCGCGTCCTCCTGCGGCCAGAGCGCGTCGGTGATCTGCGGACTCTGCCAGAGTCCTGAGCGTCGGTCCTCAGTTGCGGCCGCGACCGGGTCGATGGTTCGGGTCGTGAACAGGACATCGCCCGCCGTCTCTGCGCGAAGGTTGAACTCCGAGTAGCGAACCTCGTCCAGCGACTCCAACTCGCCGTCGGCCCAACGACCGATCAGGTTCTCCGTGTGCGTGTCCGGAAACGCGTCGTGTTTGCGCTCGCCGATGACCACAACCTGGTCGAACGCCTCCCGCTCCTGCTCGGGGAATGCCCAGCAACTGAGCGGCGAGTAATGCGACGCGAGGTACCTGGCGGAGACGCGCAGCCGTTTGCGCGGCACGATGTAGACCAAGAGGCCGTCCGGCGCGAGATAGCGCGAGCACTGCGTCAAGAACGCGTGCTCGGTGCGCTGGTCCTCGGAGTCGTAGTCATACGGTGGATTCAGCCACAGGAGGCTGAAGGCGCGGTTGGCGATGGAGCAGCGGAAGATGTCCGCCGCCAGTGCGTGGTCCAGCGCCTGCTGAGCAAGCGACGACCGCTCTTGATGTAACTCGACGCCGAAGCTCTCGACATCGAGGCTGGTGCGCCGCTTGAGAGCGCGGGCGACGAGGCTGAGTGCCTCGCCGGCGCCGCAGCAAGGGTCAAGCAACCGCAGCGTTTGCGCTGCCGAACCCCGTCCGAGGCTGGCGCGTTGGGGTGTGATCAGCTGCAGGATCAGCTCGATCACGCGAATCGGGGTCGGGTAGAACCCGCCCTTGGCTTGGGCAGCGAGTCTCATCGGGATGCTCCGTTCGTGGTGTGTTGCTGGGTTGATTCGGGCAGAGTGAGTCGCCCGGAGGCGACGGCTTGGGACAGCTCCTCGCGCAGCAGATCGTGGTTGGGTGCGCAGCGATAGGCGGCGACGCCAACTGATTGCAGCGGCACAATCGTCTCGTTCCGCAGCCCGGTCTGCCAGAGCCAGTCGGCCCAATCAGGCGGCAGCGGCAAGTCCGAGCGTCGGTCGAGGAAGCGCCGGTGCAAGGCCGGAGCGGTCTCCTCATCGGGCGCGAGGAGCAGAAACTCATCACGCTCGAAACGAAACTCGGCCAGTTTGGTGTAGACCATCGCTTGCCAACCGCCGCTCGATGGCAGACGCGCGATCTTGGTCGTCCAGGTGCCGATCGTCTCCTCGGGGATGATGCAGCGCTGGTAGCCGCCCGAATGCGGCAAACCGCCTGCCCCCGACTCCGATCGGGGGTCTGCGCCGTGAATCAGGAACGCCGCCTCGGGCGGTTGCTTGAGCAGCGCCGCCCAGATCGCCTTGACCGCAGTCTGCGAGCCGAGCATCGAGAGGAACCAGAGGCCCTCCGACTCCGTGTCGCGAGCGAAGGCGTCAACCGTCGCCGATGACGACGTGGTCGAGTAGCTCGACGCCGAGCAGCTTGCCGACCTCGACCAAGTCCTTGGTCAGATTGATGTTGGCCTGGCTCGGCGTGGCGTCGCCAGAGGGATGGTTGTGCGCGATGATGATGCAGGGCGCGGATTCGACGACTGCGGGTCTGAAGACCTCGGCTGGCCGCACCAGCGCGGAGTAGGCGTTGCCCTGATAGATCGTGCGCTGACCGACAATCCGCAGTTTGCGGTCGAGCAGGAGCACGCGCACTTGCTCCTGGGCCAACGGCGACATCTCGGCCCGGAGCAGGTCGAAGACCTGCTTTGACGTCGTGATTTGCTCCGCTTCGGGCGAGCGTTCAGGCCGAGTCTCCACCTCGTAGCGGATTGTGAGCTCGTTCAACAGCGAGAGGTTGGTGCGCAGCGCCGTGAGCAGCTCCTGCGGTTGGTCGTGGGCCAGCAACGGCCGCGCGGAGTCGTCGTTCGCGAAAGCGAACAGATCAGATTGGATTCAGATTGGATGGTGGTCATCCGTGAGTTCCTTTCAGGATTTGGAACGAGAAGAGGCCGCGTCCCGGTGTGGGAACGCGGCCTCGTGGGTGCCCGTACTTGACGTGCAGGAAAATGGGAGTCCGTTAGAAGGGAGCGTCACCTCCCTCCTCGTACTTCGAGCGGTCGCTGCGGGAGTCCAAGAAGATGACCTCGCTGGCGTGAACATCAACCTTGCTGCGCCGCTCGCCCGAGTCGGTCTGCCAGCTGTGCTGTTGCAGTCGACCGCTGACGTGGACGCGGTCGCCCGTGCGCGCGTCTCGCGCCACCGCCTCGGCGGACTTGCCCCAACAAACGACCGTGTGCCAGTCGGTCTCGGCGGGACCGTTCTTGAAGTAGCGGTCGGTAGCCAGCCTGAGCTGGACGACGGCGGTCCCGGACTTGGTGCTGCGCAGTTCGGGGTCGGCCCCGACGCGGCCCAGCAGCGTGACCTGGTTGATGGTGCGTGCCATCGGTAGTGCTCCTCTCAAAGAGCGTGTTGAGACGCGAAACGCTCGCGCCTGTTTGGGTAGGGAAAGGCCGCGTCCCGAAATGGGAGCGCGGCCTATGCGTGCATCCGATGGAGGATGCGCTAGCTGACTCGGAGGTACTCCGAGCGCGACTCGATGACGATCTCGGCCCGCTGATCGGGGTCGAGCAGCGCGTTGAGCTGCTTGTGGTCGACCTTGTACCGCTTGCTGGTGACCATCCCGACCGTGCGGGGCTTGTCTCGACCGTCGAGTTGGGATTTACGAACGCCCTGCGTTTGGAGCCAACCCTCGAGCGTCGCAAGCGACTCACGCTTGTCCGCGTTGAGCGACTTGATCAGCTCCGACAGCTCCTCGTAGCGCCAGAGCGCCGATTGAGCATCCTCATCGGAGACGGGCTCGACCGCTGCGTCGGCGGATGCCTCTGCCGGTGATGTCTCTGGGACGGGCGGCTGGCAGACATCGAGATACGGGCAGCTGCGACACTGCCAGCTAGTGGCTTCGAAGTCGCGTTCGGGCAGGTCCTCAGGATCCGGTCCGTTGGCATCTAGGTGGTCCGCCAGTACGTCGAGCCGGTTGCCGGCAAGCTGCCAGGCCCGTTCGACTCGCTCGGAGGGGATCACTTCGTAGTCCCACTGCCGAGACCCCGTGTCGAGCGTTGCGATGACAACATCGCGGACCTCGCCGAACAGCCCGAGCGAGTAGCAAGCAGCCTGCGCGACCGAGTCGGGATGACTGCGCTCGGCTCCCAGCGTCTGCCAGCGCTTGAACGCTTCTGGACCGCGCGTCTTGATTTCGATGACAAGTTCGTCGCCTTCGGCTGGCGGCTCGTCGTCAAAGAGGAAGCTGTCGATTGCTGACACGTTGGTGGCGGGTAGAAATCCCGTTGCATCGGGGTGACCACTGACGGCGAGTTGGTCGCCCAGCTCTACCGACACGCTGGTCGGCGCGTCGCGGTCCACGGGGTGAATCGCCCAGCCGGCTCGCTGCATCGCGCGGACGACGACGGGTTCGAGCGCGTTGCCGGACTCCATGATCGTCAGCGACTCGGGCGAGGTCGGGTTGGTGACGGGCTGCTCGGTTGCCGAGTACCAGAGCGCGCGGCGGCAGCGTCCCAGCGCCGAGGCGCGGACTTCGAGCTTGAGGTCGTCAGTGAACCGTGCCATCGGTCGGTTGTACGGGTTGTTGGCAGTGGTTGTCGTGTCGGACATGGGTGGTTCCTAATGGGGTCAGATCAGTCGCCGGAGGACCTCTGGCAGACTGGTCCTGGACCCTGCTGGCCGGTGAGCTCTCTCGGTTCCTGCGGCGTGTGACCGCTGAAGAAAGACTGAGCCCTTGCCGGCATGTCTGGGTTGTTCTGCAGCACTGATGGGGTGTCGTGCCCAAGAGCACCGATTCATTAGGCCGTCGCGGGAACCAACCCACCGGGTCGCACCAGAAAGCGCGAACTGGAGAGGAACCGAAACACGATGGCCTTGTACTTGGGTGATGACTGGGCGGAGGACCATCACGACGTCCATCTCATGGACGAAGCGGGCGAGCGGCTTGCCGCCCGGCGGCTGCCCGAAGGGGTGGAGGGCATCACCGCCCTGCACGAACTGGTTGCCGGGCACGCCTCGGGACCGCACGAGGTGGTCGTCGGCATCGAGACCGACCGCGGCCCGTGGGTGATGGCCCTGGTGGCGGTCGGCTACCGGGTCTACGCGATCAACCCGCGCTCGGCGTCGCGCTACCGCGACCGCCACCACGTCAGTGGCGCCAAGTCCGATGCCGGGGACGCGAAGCTGCTCGCCGACCTCGTGCGGACCGACCGGCATAACCACCGCGAGGTCGCCGGCGACAGCGACGAGGCGGCCGCCGTGCGTATCCTCGCCCGCGCCCACCAACAACTCGTCTGGGACCGCACCCGGCAGACGAACCGGCTCCGCAACGCGCTCAGGGAGTACTTTCCCGGGGCCCTGCAAGCGTTTCCCAGCCTGGCGCACGGCGACGCCGTGGGGGTGCTGGCGACCGCACCGGGGCCGCGCGAGGCGGCGCGGCTGAGCACGTCGCAGATGCGCTCGGCGCTGCGCCGCGGCGGCCGCCAGCGTAACGTCGAGCAGCGCGCCGCCGAGCTCCGTCAGGCCTTCCGAGTCGAGCAGCTGGAGGTGCCTGCCACGGTCAGCCAGGCCTTCGCCGCGACGACCAGGGCGACCGTGACCCAGATCGACGCGATCAACGGACAGATCGCCGAACTCGAGGCCGAGCTGGCAGCCTCTTTTGAGCAGCACCCGGACGCCGACATCTACCGTTCCATGCCCGGTCTCGGTGTCGTGCTCGGCGCCCGGGTGCTTGGCGAGTTCGGGGACGACCCCGAACGCTATGAGTCGGCGAAGTCCCGCAGGAACTACGCCGGCACCTCGCCCCTCACCGTAGCATCGGGCCGCAAGCGCACCGTGAGGGCGCGCTTCATCCGCAACCGGCGGCTCGGCGACGCCACCATGCAGTGGGCGATGTGTTCGTTGCGCGCGAGCCCCGGTTGCCGCGACTTCTACGACCGCCGTCGCGCCGCCGGCGACCCGCACTACCAGGCCCTCCGCGCCCTGGCGAACCGCCTCGTCGGCTACCTGCACGGGTGCCTCCGCTCGCAGACCCCCTACGACGAAGTCCTCGCCTGGAGTCACCGTTCACGCCACGAGGATCGCGCCGCTGCTTGACTCTTGCAGTCATGGGGTGTCTTTCTGTCCGATAGAAGAGAGCGGGGCAGCCCTCGTGTTGAAGGCAGCCCCGCTCAGGTAGGTGTTTCGCTGCGGAAACGGAAGGCGTTAGCCGTGCCGCTGCTGCAACTTCTCGACTGCCGAGTCGATCAGCGGCGTCAAGTCGGCGACGCCGAGCTCGTTGAGGTCGCGACCGGTCTTGCGCAGGACAGCAGCACGAACCTGCTCCTCCGAGAACCCCTGCTGTTCGCTCAGGTCGAGCAGTTGAGCCCTGAGGTTGCGAACGTCCGAGTCGTCGGATTGCGGTCGCGTTCCGTTCGGCTTCGCCTCTCGGCGAGCAGGCGTTGGATCAGGACGTTGTTGTCGAGGCTGTGGTCGCGTTCGACTCTGACCGGCTGTCGGCGGGTCACCATAGAGGCCGTTGCCGAAGCGGTCGCCGAAGCTGCGCAGGGCGCGCTTGAGTGCGTCGGTGACGGCTCCCTTGTAGGCGGTCTCGTGACCCTCAGCCGAGTCGTCCGAGACCGGCTGGAAGCCGACATCGGTGCGTGAGGGCGCGCCCGGCACGGTCACGCGAACCGTGGCCGAGTACGCCGCTCCCGACTTGAGCTCGTACAGCGTCACGTCGCCGACGAGCTCGTAGCCCCAGCCGCCGTAGCCGAAGACCTGGTTGGCCTGGTTGATGGCCGTGTGGCCCTCGATGTACGAGAACCGTCGACCGCCGCGCCCCTTGCGCTCGGAGACCAAGGCGGGCTCGAGCGGCTGCCTCAGGGCGTCGTTGACCTTCGGGGACAGCGCGTCCCAGTGGAACTCGCTGCCGCGGTGGTTGGTGGCGGGCGTCGCGCCGTTCTTGGGGCGCGTCCTGTTGCTGTGGTTGCCGTTGCCGTTCGTGTGGATGTGTGTGCCATTCTTCATGGCGGTGTTGCTCCTTCGTTGAGCGTTGAGATTGGGGTGTGGTTGATGTCGTGCGCAAGGCACGATCAGGCTTGGGTCCAGTGACCCCTCCGTTCCTTGATTGGGGCTGGGTGGGTGGATACTTCAGCGAACGCAGGCGGTTCGTCTCAGCAAATCGAGGAAGACGGCGCGACCGTCCGGATGCGACGCGAGGTCGGCGACATCCGAGACGCCAGTCGGTAGTTCGACGACTCGCGAGCGATGCTCACCGAGCAGATCGCGCAGTCGAACGGCTGCCGTTTGGCCCGCGTTGTCCGAGTCGAGGGCGAGGAAGATGCGCGGCTGCCCTCGAAGCGCAGCCGCGACCCTTTCAAGACCTTGCGTGCCCAGCGCCGCCACCGCGGAGATGCCCCAACTGGCCAGTGTGAGCCAGTCGAAGAGGCCCTCAGTGACGACGATCCACGGTGTTGGTCGGCTCAGCCGACCCAGTCCGAGCACAGGCTTTGGGCCGGGCAGCGCGGTAAATCTTTGCTTGGCGACAGGTGAAACGGCGCGTCCGGCGAGCCAGTGGACACGCCCCGCGATGACCTCAGGAACGACGATCATCCCGCCGAACCGCTCACCGCGCTCGGTGAACAGCCCGCCCGATTGCAGTCGGCCTTCGTCGAAGCCGAGCGAACGCAAGTGCTCGCGCAACCCGCGACCAGTCGAGTAGCCAAGACTGAGCCGCACCGCTGTCGTAACGTCGATACCGCGCGAAGCGAGGTAGTCCAACGCCTCAGACGAGCGTCTGATCTCAGCCGAGTAGAAGCGCATTGCCGCCGTCAGCAGTTGCGGATCACGGGCAAACAGTGCCTCAGCCGACTGGTAGTCGACTTGAGCGCGTGGTCGTTCGACCGGCTCCCAGGAGGCTCCTTGCAGTCGCCGGATCGCCTCGGGCAGATCGACGCCATCGAGCCGCTGGATGAAGTCGAGCACGTCGCCGCCGAGTCCGCAGCCGAAGCAGTACCAGCGCTGCGAGTCGGCGTAGACGGTGAAACTGCCCTCGTTCTCCTCGTGAAACGGACAGACGCACTGCCGCACGCGGCCTCGCCCAACGAGTTTGACGCCCGACGCTTCAACAACGTCGCCGAGTGGGTAGCACCGCTTGAGCGCCGCGATGTCGACCGACTGGGTAGAGGCGTTCACGAGGCGCCGCCTCTCGTGGGTCGACGCCGATGACGGCGCTGCTGAAGAGCCTGTCGAATACGCCAGAGCAGCATCGCCGCCCAGCCGATTCCGAACGTGTTGAGCGCCGCGACCTCGACTCCATAGCCGAAGGCCAGAGGCGCGATAAGCATCGCCAACAGCGCGCCGAAGACGAACAACCTGAGGTCGATCCAACTGCGCCGGCGCTGACCCGTCGCAGGAGGCTCGTGCGCTCCAGGTACCTCGTCGTTTTGCTGGTACGCAGACCAGATTGACTGGCCGATGAGGTCCTCGATCCGCTTGATGATCCGTTGCCGCGAGCAGCTAGCCGAGTGGCAGCGAACGTCGATCGCACCGCCGTCGGGCCGCTGTCGGAACGACAGGCGGTCGTCGAGCGAGCCATGGCAGACCGCTGCGGTGCGGAACCAGCCGCGTTCGAACCTGACTCTGTGCGGCAGCCGTCCGGCGACCTGCCAGGCATCGGGACCGACGTAGCGACCCTGTGCAGCAGTGGGCGTGTGGAAATCTCTCATCGTGGAACTCCTTTCTGAGGTGTCGTTGGTGACGAGAGTGCGTGAGTGAGTAGGTGGAATCTGGGTTGACAGGTGGAGACCGGCGTCGGCATCGGGACGCACGGTCAGCGAGAGTTGATGAGTGAAGACGGGAGTTGGACGCACTTCGCCACGGTCAGATGCCGTTGCCAGTGAAGTCGAAGCGTGGAAAAGAGAGCGGCGCGAGACGGATCAGGGACGATCTACGACCTCGCGCGGACACAAAGCGACCGAGCTGCCTATTCAGGGAGCTCGATCAGAGGCAAATTCGGCGATTGGCGGGCCTTACAGCCATCACGCCAACCGCGATGCCAGTTCCTGCAATCTCGGGTCGCGCGTCAGGGGAGCAAGACTCAACCCGTCAGCCGACCTCGCGCTGCAAGAGTGCGCGGGTGTCTCTCTGTCTGAACCGACCGTCGGGAGAGCAAGACTCAATCCGCCAGGTCAGGTTCGGGCCGGAGACAAAACCCACCAGTGTTCTGAGGAGGAACCGCTGGCTGAAACCGCAAACCACCCTCATTAGAGCGCGTCTGCGAGCGGGTCGCCATGTCGCGGGCGTCCGGTTGGCGAGTAGTCTGCAAAGTGACATACAGCACCCGAGGTGCAGGAGTGCACGTCGCTGACTTTGAGCAACAAGGACGTACGTGAATCCGAAGTTAGGCTTGACTTTCGCTCGGTCACCTCGTGGAGCAACGTGCTCAGTCAAATCTTGATTACAGTTGGCTTGCTGCTCGACATCGTTGGGGTGGCACTGTTACTCGCAGGCCCGAGAGTTCACCTACGCGCGAGCTTCCTTGCGTTGGAAGGGGATGAGACGTCTAGCAATTTGCCCGGGCTGCGACGAATTTGGTCGAAGCTAGGCCGTTTCGGTCTGCCGATTGTCACAGTCGGTTTTGCACTCCAAATTCTAGGCACTTGGGCGGGAGATATGCAGGTAGTTTTGCTCGCCCTCCTGCTCGGCATTGCGCTTCCGTTGGTCTTCCTCGGTGCGCTTGTTGTCGTTTGGAGATTGCCGTTCACTGACTGAAGGAGGCACTTCACACATGTCGACCCGGCATGAGTAAGGGCTCAATCGTCAACGCCCAGGACGATGGCAGTGCCGGACAACGGGTAGCGATCTACCCCCGCAACCCCAGCGTCAGAAGACGCATGACGAACCGACGAAATCGCTTGCGTCGGAGCTTGTGGCGGGCCTCGTCCAGCCTGGCATGGCGTCGTTGCAGCTCACGCTTTCGCTGCCAGTCCTGCCAGGGGAGATCGGCGGGCGGCATGGTCAGCTCGTACTCGCTGATCAGCTCAAGCTCCAGTTCGACCATTCACACTTCCGCGACGTAACCCTCGACTGATGGCCAGTGCACCTTGAACTCGGCATGTTGCTGGCGCCAGTCGGTGATGAGGGCGAACGCCTGAGAGCCGTAGACCTGGTCGTCATCGGGTTGCGGCTTCAGCTCGACCAGCGAGACGCACAGTCAGCGAGAGTTGGAGACAGAGACTGGGTGGAACGAGACGCGCTTCGCCCACGGTCGGATGCCGTGACGCCTGGGGAGAAGCGCGGAATGGGAGAGGGTGGCGGACACGAAGCAACCGAACTGCGCGATTTGCAGTCCGGTCAGTTGTCCAAATCGCGGTCGGCAGGCCTTGTCGGGCTACCAACCGTGTCAGTTCCGCGTTCAGATGCAAGAGTCAGGAGAGCAAGGCTCGATCCCTCGGCCGCTTCGCGCTGCGAAAAGCGCTTGTCCTCACTGAGTCCGGCGCCGGGGAGAGCAGACCCCAAATCCCACGGGCCAGGCACGGGTGTGGGACGAACCCCCAGCGTTTCAAGGCGGGAAATGCTGGACAAAGCCTGAACAGAGTCTTCAGTAGGGGGCCAGTTTGCTGAACTACTCAGCAAGAGCATGTGTAGTGGATAACAGGGTGGCTAACGTCTCGGCAGCGCGTGCCGGCATCGGTCGCTCCAGCGCCAGAATCACCACGGTGCTGTCGTTGCTCCCCACACGTGCGCGGGTGCAGTCCTGTTGGAGGGCGGCCTCAGCCCGGCAATCGGCGGATCACACCTCACTTCACGCGCGGCCGTTCCTAATCCGGCCGACGAGAGGCCGCGCACCTGGCGAGAGCAACTCCGCTCGTCGCGCCTCGAACTCGCGTTGAATCTGCTGCTCCAGGCTCAGGCCCCGGCCCCAGCGGCCCAGGCTCAGGAGCCGAAACGCCCAGTGCAGGGGCTCGGTCCAGAGGCGCAGGATGCGCAGCTCGCGGAGTCGGTCTTGACGCACCAGCAGTTCGTGCTCCCGGTGCACGTCGTCCCAGGGGGCGTCGGCTGGCGGCAGGGTCAGGTGACGGTCGTCGATCAACTGAATCTCCAGGCGCAGCAGCCGCTCCGTCGCCCCGAGCCAGGCCAGGGTGTGGGGTGGCTCCGCCAATGCGCGCAAGGTCCGCCGCCAGTCGGCCACGATGGGCAAGGCCTCGCCATAGACCTCGCCATCGTCCACGCCTGGATCGACCGTGACCAAGCAGAGGCGGAGGCCTCCACTATTGCTGGCGGCCTGGACCACAGTTGCCGGTGCATACGCGTCGCGGATCTGGCGGAGGTCCTGACCCACCTCCCAGAGCTCATCCAACTGGGCATCGGCGAGTTCCTCAATCTCAGCCAGCCGCCGCTCCACCTTCCGCAGTTGGTCGGGCAGACTCGCCGGCTCCCGCACGATCGCCGGTTCCGGCGCCACGGCCGCCTGGTCCCACTGACGCTGTAAGGACTCGGTCATGAATGGGCTCAGCTGGGGGGATGTCAGGGCACGACGCACCGTCCGCTCGCTCACGCCCAGACGCTCCGCCGCCTCTGCCCGGCCTTCCCGCTCCACGAGGTCCTGTAGGAAACCCCGCAGCTGTTCTCCCCCAGCGGAGCCGCTTGCCTGCCCCGCGCTCTCAGCTGCCGTTCCGCCCTGCACCGCGTCCGCCTCGCCGCTCTGCTCGCTGTCCTGACTGTCACGGGACACTGCAATCTTCGTGCAACCCGCCCACGCAGAATGTTCTTGCTGATTCGCACCCATCGTGCTGTCCTCAGCAGGCGAAACACTGGGTGTCCGAGCCTCCGGTGCCATGTCCCAGTACTCCCGATTCCTGTACACGGGTCGATCTCCCGACGAGTGCAATCGTTGTCCGGCCAAGCGGACAATGTAGTGAAGATAGAACATACGGTCGTATAGGCTGAACTCACCGCATCGCCCCTCCTGAGGGTGACGGGCGGCAGCTGACCGGGCAAAGAGAGCGCTTGATGAGGGAGATTGATCGCGACCTGCTCACGCTGCTGGCCGACGCGCCGCTCGTCGACCGAATCGAGTTGGCTCGGCTCTCGCGTTGGTCGGAGCGCGCCATCTATCAGCGTCTGGGCGATCTCCAGCGTGCAGGATTAGTCGAGGACGTGGCTCACGCCTCCGAGCTGATCAGCCCGACTCGTCGGATGTTGCTCACGGAAGCGGGGATCGAGCAACTGGCGCTGAACAACGGACGCAGCGCTGAGGAGATCCTCGGCGAGCATCCGACCTCACAGCCCTGGCGCCGAATCCTGCTCGGCCGCCTCGATTCGGTCGCCGTGATCTACCGGCTCGCCTCGGCCCTGGCCGAACTCGTGCATCCGCTGAGGCTCCGCTGGTACTGCTCGCAACCGGCTGACGCGGCCGTCGGCCTCAGCGACGGCCGCACGCTCGCCTTGGTCCGCCACGCCGTCCGTCTGCTTCGCCAGGCGCCGTTCACCTGTTTCTTCGCCCTGGAGCGCGACGCGGCGCGGGCGCACAGTGAGGCGCATGTCTGGCGAGGACCAACCGCTGGCGTCAAGCTCAATCTCAAACAGGCCCTGAGCTACCTGCGTCCCAAGGGTTGGTGGGCGATTGAGCCATCGCCTCGGCGTGCGCTTGCCCCTCGCTCGCTACCAAACAGGAGCGACCAAGGGATGACGGACTGGTTGCTGCCCGCTTGCCTCAAGCCGGCCGAGAAACGCACGCTCGTACTGGTTGGCGATTGGCCCTGGATCAGCACCGACCACCTCGGCGCGTTGCTCGGCGTCGCCCGACGCCGCTCTCCCAGCTCACTGCTCGCCTCGAGCGGCTCGACCTGCTCAGATCCCATCGGATCGATGGCCGGCGCCGGCATTGCTTGAGTGACCGCGGACTGGCCCTGCTCGCCCGCCAGGATCGCGCCTCGGTCGGTGCGGCTCGCAAGCGCTGGAGTGCCAACCTGCTCGATCCAGAGCAACCGCTCGAGTGGCGCAATCTGCGAGGTCGCAAGACTCGCCAACTGCTGCGCAATCTCACCCATACCGAAGCCGTGCACCAGTTCCTGGCGACCCTCGCCGAACAATCTCGTTCGAAGGACTGGGGCGTGGTCCAGTTCGATCCACCCCATCGCGCCTCGCGTTACTTCCGCTTTGAGGACCGTCTGCGCTCGATTCAACCCGACGCCTTCGGCGTGCTGCACTGCGAAGGCCGACCGCAGCCGTTCTTCCTCGAGTGGGAGCGCCGCGCGATCCGGCCATCGACGATGGCCCGACGTCTCGCGCCATATCTGCGCTACTACAGCTCCAGGCGACCGCTCGAGGATCATGGTGCGATACCGCTGGTCCTGGTTGTCTTCGAGCACGAGTTGGCTGCCGACCACTTCCTGCGAGTCGCCCGCATGGAACAGGGTCAAGCGCGCATCCGTGTGCCGCTCTTCGTTTCGAACCGTGAACAGATTGAGTCTGTTGGGCCGCTCGGGCAAGCGTGGCGCACGGTGGACTCTGCTCATCCAACAGCAGCGTTTGACGCAGCGAACGGAAACGCTGCTCGTCAACAGTAGTGTCGTCCACCGACCGCGCAGCCCGGACGACGCCCTTGATCGACAGACTTGAGCGCGCCATCCTTCTCTGTGTTTGTCCACGTGTGGCTCTGGTGAACCGATGCTGCCAGACAACCTCCACCAGTTTGGTTGGAGTAATCTCTCCTCGGAGCGCCGGGCCGTCCCCAGGGTTGAACACCGCGACTGTGCGCGGTTCAGGCTGGGGCGCTGATTGAGGTAGAGTTTTCCGAGTGTGTACAACCCGCGAATCGCTAGCTCCCCGCTCTTCGGCCCGTTGCTCAGCGGTGTGAGCGTGCCAGTTGGCGAGCGACCGCCATGCCGCTTGCGCCGGCGAGCATGAGACACTGCCAGAACCCGCAAGGAGGGTCGAATGAAGGTCTCAACCATCTTGGACCACATTGACAGCGGCGACATGGCGTTGCCGAAGTTCCAACGCGGTTACGTTTGGAATCGAGATCAGGTGCGGGGCCTGATGGAATCCCTGTACCGACGACACCCCGTCGGCAGTCTCCTTGTCTGGGCCACACCCTCCGACTCTGCCGACCATCGCGGCACACAGTCGCTGGCACCAGGCGTTGTCCGTTTGCTGCTGGACGGCCAGCAGCGCATTACATCGCTCTATGGGATCATTCGCGGCAAACCTCCGGCCTTTTTCGATGGCAGCAAGCGGGCGTTCACCGACCTCTACTTCAACATCGACACGGAAGAGTTCCGCTTCTACCAAGCGACGCGGATGACAGACGATCCACAGTGGATCGACGTCTCCGCGCTGATGCAGCAAGGTGACGACGGCCTAGGAGCACATATCGCTCAGCTCAGCGCAGTGCCAGAACTGGCACCCAGGATTGGCGACTACTTCGGGCGCTTGGGCAGAGTGCTGGGCATTCGCGAGATCGAACTGCACACTGAGGAAGTGACTGGCACAGACAAGACTATCGACGTAGTGGTCGACATCTTCAACCGGGTCAACAGTGGCGGAACGAAGCTCTCCCAAGGTGATCTGGCGCTCGCCAAAATCTGCGGTTCCTGGCCGGAGGGCAGAGAGGCGATGCAGGCGATCTTGACGCGTTGGGAGCAGAACGGATACATCTTCAGTCTCGACTTGCTGTTGCGGATTCTGAACGCCATCGTGACTGGCGAAGCCCGCTTCTCCTACCTGCACAATCGGAGCACGGACGAGATTCAAGATGGACTAAAGCGCGCCGAGAAGGCGGTGGACACCGCCCTCAACATGATCTCGGGACGCTTCGGCCTAGACCACGACCGCGTCTTCTTCGGCCGCTATGCCTTGCCGGTGATGGCTCGCTACATCGACCGTCGAGGTGGACATCTGTCAGGTGCGCAAGAACGCGACCGGCTCCTGGCTTGGTACTTCCAGAGCGCAATGTGGGGACGCTTCTCTGGCTCGACGGAGAGCACACTCGATGTTGACTTTGAGGCGACGGAGTCACTTGATGGCGCCATTGACCGGCTCTTCGACAATCTCCGCCTGTGGCATGGCTCGCTACAGATCGAACCAGCGCACTTCCGAGGTTGGAGCCTGGGTGCCCGCTTCTATCCCGTGCTCTACGCGCTCACTCGTGTTGACGAAGCGCAGGATTGGGGCACGGGCCTGCCACTCAAGAGCAACTTGCTGGGCAACATGAATCGGCTTGAGGTCCATCACATCTTCCCCAAATCGCTGCTCTACAAGGCGAGCTACCGCAAGTCCGAGGTCAACGCCATCGCCAACTTCTGCTTCCTGACCAAAGACACCAACTTACAGATCGGCGCTCGTCCTCCAGCCGAGTACTTCCCGGAAATCGAAGATCAACACCCTGGCGCCCTCGCGTCCCAGTGGATTCCGCAAGACCCGGAGCTATGGAAAGTCGAGAACTTCCCACGATTCCTGGAGGCCCGTCAACATCTGCTTGCGGACGCGGCCAACAGGTTGCTTGATCAGCTGCACCATGCCGCGCAGCCGGCACCGCCTGCGGATGTTCTCGAGGATGCCACGCCGCCTGACCTCGACTCGCAGCAGTCGATCCCTGGTGGCATCGCCGATGCGGATGAAGAGGCCACGCTTCAGGCGGTCAATGACTGGCTTCAGGAACGAGGGTTGCCGCCGGGCGAACTCGACCTCGAACTGGCCGAGGCGGAATCCGGAGAGCCCCTCGCGATCCTCGATCTCGCCTGGCCCAACGGCCTACAGGTTGGCTTCAGCACTCCCGTTGCGTTGTTGCTGGGCGAAGCGCAATCGACGCTCCAGACCGCCAACGACCACGGCTTTCGTCATTTCACCGACGCGGACGGGTTCAAGCGCTACGTCGAGACTGAGATTCTGGCAGTTGCGACGCACGCTGCCTGATCCTGCTCGCCACATCGTCGATAATGGGGTTGAGCGCCGATCGTCAACCGAGCTCTGAGGTGTGCGTGCAAGCACTGAAACAGGCCGTCAAGCAGTACCTGGACGCCGTCGCCGGTGTCAGCCGAGTCGGCACGCCGGAGCTGTCGCACTACACCGCCCTCGACAACCTCTTCGACGCCGTCGGCGCGCATCTCAGACCCAGAGTCCGCGCCGTCGTTCATTACAGCGAGACGAGTAGCGGACAGCCCGATCTCGGATTCTTCTCCGCCGACCAGCCTCAACCTGACCGCGGCGTGGTCGAGGTCAAGGGCGCGGACTACGACATCGAGACGCTGATCGCCTCTGAGCAGGTCGATCACTACTGGCGGACGCACAAGCTGGCGCTGGCGACCAACCTGCGCGAGTTTGCGTTGGTCGGACAGGACCAGGACGGCGCCAAGACGACGCTGGAGCGCTACAGCCTGGCCGACTCCGCCGCGGCGTTCGACGAGCTGCTCAAACACCGCACTCGCGCCGCCACTCGACATGGCGTCTCGCTGGGCGAGTATCTGCAGCGCGTGATGTCGCACCGCTCGACCATCTCCGAGCCGCGCGAGCTGGCCCGTCTGCTGGCGTCATATGCGCGCGACGCGCTGCAACGGGTCGAGCATGCGGCGGCGGAAGAGGACTCGCTTGCGCCAATTCGCGACGCGATCGAACAGGCGCTGGGCATGTCGTTCGAGGGTGCGGACGGCGGCAAGTTCTTCCGCTCAACGCTGGTGCAGACGCTCTTCTACGGAGTCTTCGCCGCCTGGGTGCTCTGGGCTCGGGCCGGGACTTCAAGCAATGCTGGGGGGCGCTTCGGCTGGAAGGACACCGTCTACGAGCTGCGCGCGCCGGTGCTGCGGATGCTCTTCCACCAGATCACCGACCCCGGCCGGTTGGAGCGGCTCGATCTGAGCGAGGTGCTCGACTGGACCGAGGCGGCGCTGGAGCGGGTCGATCGCGAGGCCTTCCTCCAACGCTTTTCGGAGGGCGAGGCGGTGCAGTATTTCTATGAGCCGTTCCTCGAAGCGTTCGACCCCGATCTGCGCAAGCAGCTCGGCGTCTGGTACACGCCGCGCGAGGTGGTGCGCTACATGGTGGCGCGGGTCGACCGCTCGCTGCGCGACGACCTCGGCATCGCCAAAGGACTCGCCGACGAGAACGTGTACGTGCTCGATCCATGCTGCGGGACGGGCGCGTTCCTGGTCGAGACGCTGCGCCGCATCGCCGAGACTGAGCAGTCATCAGGCGGCGGCGCGGCCTGGGCGGAATCGGTCCGCCAGGCCGCTTCGACGCGCGTCTTCGGATTCGAGATCATGCCCGCGCCGCTAGTCGTCTCGCACCTGGAGATCGGTCTGGCGCTGGAGCAGATGGGCGCGGGACTCGCGCCCGACCAGCGGGCCGGCGTCTTCCTGACCAACGCGCTGACCGGCTGGGAGCCGCACACGACCAAGCCGCTGCCCTTCCCCGAACTGGAACAGGAACGCCGCAGCGCGAACGAGGTCAAGCAGCAGCGCCCGATCCTGGTCGTGCTCGGCAATCCGCCCTACAACGGCTTCCCCGGCGTCTCCGAGGTGGCAGAGGAGCGCAACCTGACCGACGCCTATCGCGAGGTCAAGGGAGCCGACGTGCCCAAACCGCAGGGACAGGGACTCAACGACCTCTACGTGCGCTTCTTCCGCATGGCCGAGCGACGCATCGCCGACAAGACTGGCAAGGGCATCGTCTGCTTCATCAGCAACTACTCCTGGCTCGACGGCCTCTCCTTCCCCGGCATGAGACAGCGCTACCTCAACGCCTTCGACATCATCCGCATTGACAACCTCAACGGAGACAGTCGTCGAACCGGTAAACTCACACCCGATGGGCAATCTGATCCCAGCATTTTTTCCACCGTGGACGATCCCATCGGTATTCAGGTCGGTACCGCAATCGCCACGCTTGTCCGCAAGCAGAACCACAAGTTGACTGATCAGGTCGATTGGCGCGAACTCTGGGGTATCGGCAAACTCAAGCAACTCGATCACCAAGCGGAAGTGGAAACGGCGACCCACTACGAGCCAATCAGACCCCCATCAGGCATGGGACTTCCCTTCGTTCCTATCACAGCTAGCCCAGACTGGTTCGATTGGCCTTCTCTCCGGGATTTGTATCCAGCTTCGTTTCCCGGAGTGATGACCAGTCGTGACTCATTTCTTGTAGACATCGATAATGCTGCGCTGGAGCTTCGAATCAGCGAGTATTTCGATTCAAAGATATCTGACACTGAGATCACAAGTCGGTATCCCAAGGTGATGCAGGACACGAAGCGATTCAATGCCCGGCACGTGCGGAGCGCACTACTTGTTCGCGGAAAGCCACACAGTGGCGGAATAACTAAATACGCATACCGCCCATTCGATACCCGTTGGCTCTATTGGGATCCCGAGACCAAGCTGCTTGACGAAAAGCGGGCAGAGTATCGGCCACACATATTCGCGGAGAACAAAAGCCTTGTACTGCAAAACAAGGCAAGGCCGGATTTGTCGCCGCCTTTAGTCATTTCCCATTTGGGTGACACCAATCAAATGAACAGCGCCAACTATTGCATCCCCCTCTACCTTCGAGACGACCAGTTTGGCGAAGAGGTCAACGGCGTCAAGCGCACCGCCAACCTGAGCGAGCTGGCGCAGTCCTACATCGAGTCCATGAATGCCGAGCCCGAGGACCTGTTCCACCACGTCCTCGCCACGCTGCACGATCCCGCCTATCGCGAGGCCAACGCCGGCGGTCTGCGTATGGGCTGGCCTCGCATCCCCCTGCCCGACAGCGCCGACGCCCTGGCCGAGTCCGCCGCCACGGGCCGCCGCCTCGCCCGCCTGCTCGACACCGAGTCCGACGTCACCGACCTCCTCGACACCAGCATCGCCGTCCCCACCACCATCGACGGCCAACCAATGCAACCCAACGACTTCAACCTCAGCGCCGGCTGGGGCCACTACGGAGCTAACCAAGCCGTCATGCCCGGCCAGGGCAAGATCGTACGTCGAGGAGAGATGGTGGATGTCTATCTGAACGATCGGGCGTACTGGAAAGACGTGCCAATCGAGGTCTGGGAGTATCGGTTAGGCGGCTACCAGGTGCTCAAGAAGTGGCTGAGCTATCGGGAGTCGAAGGTGCTGGGGAGATCGTTAAGCGTGTCGGAGGTGTCCTGGTTCTCGGAGGTGGCCCGTCGCGTGACAGAGATTTTGAACGCCTGACGAACTCCTTCGTGATGTGGAAGAACTCTACTCAACCAAAACAGAGCACAGGGTCAGAGAAATGCGACGTTGAGTTTGTAGCCCAGGTGCTCCCGAGCGATCTTGTCTACTTCGGATAGCTTGAAGCCGAATACCTGCAACATGTGCATTTGGATCAGGGACTCCAGTTGGTTCTGCATCCTGATCAATGCTTGGACACTAGGAGCCTTGTCTGGAGCCGCCGTTCCATGATGCGTAAGGTGGTTGCGAGCTTTGACGATGTTATCGACCAGCCGTTCTCGGTCCCTACCGTTACCGTAGCTGTTGTGAAAGTCCTCGAACATGTCCTTCAGCCGGCGACGGAAGGATGGCTCATTTGCATGCTGCAAGCGTGTTAGCACGTGATCCCGGTGTTCATCGGATACAGCTCGAGAAATCTGCTCAAGCAAACGATTGAACTCTTCGGCTGGCATAATCTTCTCTTGGTCAAATGTTAAGCGATGAAGCGCTTCAATGGCTTGCGCGGACGAGAGAAACTGACCTTCTGCATAGCGATACCCACCCGACGTAATCGCAGAGTGAAGGCGGATGGCGGGCTCTGCGTCTCTGCAGTAATCAAACCAACTCGTGATCGCTTGAGCGAAACGACCTTCGATGTCCCCATAGGTAAAGAGCATGCGCTGCCAACTGACTTCCCTTGATGAGGATGGAGGTGGTGAGAATTGGCCATACACCTCGATTGGCAGGCGGCGCTCGTCGTCACCATCTATTTTGCGAACCAGCTCAGGGGTCAAAGCCATTACTCTGGTGATAGCGGATGGCCGATCCATTGCGAGTGCAAGCAACGTCTCAATCGGGAAGATCGCGTCGAGGAAGTATTCCAGAGGCTGTGGAACTTCAGACTTGATGGTGACATGTGCCAGTTGGCTGATGGTTACAGTTGTGGCAGCCGGACCAACGCCCGGAAGTGTCCGTGAGAGGTCAAACTGCAGGGACATCCGATTGTTGAGGTGTACTACTATGGGGTCTACTGGCGCGGACGTGACTGTAAAGCGGAGGTTATCGGACGAGAACTGTTCCTCTGTCGAAAAACCTGTCAGCATCAGCCACTCGTGCAGTCCCTCCAGCCAGAACATGACGGAATTGAAGGTGACGCTATCGGTGTCCTCATACAGTACGCCACTGTACGCTCTGCTAGCGTGAATAGTCGAATCTGATAGAGTCCCGCCGAAGTTGAAGTTGTAGGCCCCGTAGATACAGTTCTCGAGAGTGACAGCCTTCTGCTTGATGACTCCCAGGATGCGCCCAATCCTCTTGCCGGACGAGAAGGGTTCAGGTGCGGGCACGAGGGCGTCCGGCGGGTTGTCGAATGGAGGTGTGTTTATACCAAAGACATCTAAGGTGATGCCTCCCTGTTCTGACACGTTTAGGATTCCTGAGACTCTCTTGTCTGGAGTCGCTGGGTGCCAGAAGACGCCAGGAGACTCGATGGGTTCGTTGATTCGCATGGCTGGGTAGCCCCTTCAGTTTGCATGTTCCAGCAGGTTGACGTGGTTACTTGCTTTGCGTATCGGTGCGTTGTTGCAGGAGTCCTGCAGCCGATGGTCAGGCTGCTGAGCCGATTGGTTTGACCTGGATGTGGTCTGACTTCAGGCGCGTCTGGGCGAGATCGTAGGCAGCTTGTACGCGCATCCAGTCGTCGGCGGTCCCGCCGAAGGCTTGCTCCGGACGCACCGCGAGGTCGGCGGTGACCCGCTCCCGCCCGTCGCATAGCGCCGACAAATGCGCCTCATCTACCTTGAGGTGTGCCGCGGCGTCGGCGATAGAGAGGCCAAACGGCTCAAAGCACAGCACGAGGACCGTTTCGCCTGGATGCGGCGGGTTCTTCATCGGCATGGCCTCGTTCCGTTCGTCGTCCTAATGGTAGTCAAGCAGATCGACATCGCGCACGTCCGCGCCGTCAAATCGGAACGTCATCCGCCGATTGCGGCTCACATCCACTGCCCAATGCCCAGCCAAGTCGCCTTTAAGCGGGTGCAGGCGCAGGCCGGTGATATCCATGTCCTGCGGCCCGGCCGCCGTGTCCAGCCGCCGCAGAATCGCCCGAATCTTGCGCGGATGCCGAGGTGTAACCCCACTCGGCTCGTCCCGCTCGTACAGTCGTCGCAGGCCCTGATGCCGGAAGTGAACGATCACCCGTCAGGCCGCCCGCTCGATTCGTTTGATGTTGAACTGGTCGAGCATTTCCTCGGCCTTGGCGGCGTCGTGGTTGGCCTGGAGTTGGATCCAGAATCGAGGAGTGCTGCCGAGCGCTTTGGAGAGGCGCATGGCCATTTCTGCCGCGACTTAGGCGTAGCTCTGACAGATGTCTTCCAGCGACTCCGCTGACACCTGCATATGCTCAGCCGCTGCCTCCACGCTGAGAGTGAGACCGCCGATCCAGTCGTGCAGGATCAGCTCACCTGGATGACAAGGGTTCTTCATCGCCATCGGTCTCTCCCTCAGTGGTAATCGAGCAGGTCGACGTCGGTGACGTCTTCCCTTTCGAATCGAAAGATCATGCGCCGGTTCGCGGTGACATTGACGGCCCAGAAGCCCGCCAAGTTACTCCTCAGCCGGTGGAGTTGGTAGGTCGGCGCGTCCAAGTCCTCTGGTCCCGATGTTGCTTTGAGTGCTGTCAGGATACGGCGAATTCTTGGGAACCTCGTGAGGCGTCAAGCCGCTCGGGTCACTAAGGCGGTGGAAGCGCCGCAAACCGCGATCCCGAACACGCAAGATCATGGGTTGAGCGTATTCCGTTTGCGCTCAGGAGCAGCGCCCCATGCGACGCTGCGACCGCCGACCTTGCAGTAAGGCATCCGACAGAACGCCAGGAACCCGATTAGCTCGATCGCGCGGTGGCACACCTGTGTCCTTCTCGGTGCCGCCGCCATGTAGAATGTTTCGAACAAGGAGCGCGACGAGTCACGAGCCGTCGCCTGAGAGGACTTCCACATGGAACACCAACCGGACCGTATTCCAGCCGCACTCTACGCACGAGTCTCCTCCGACCGCCAGGACGTCGACCTCTCCGTCGCGGCGCAGCTTCGGGCTCTGCGCGACTTTGCTGAGCGCAACGGCTATGTCGTCGCCCGCGAGTAGATCGATGAAGCCGAGTCGGGCCGCGTTGCGGACCGTCCGCAGTTCACCAAGATGCTGGACGAAGCGGCGCAACCGGACGCGCCGTTCCAAGAGATCCTGGTCTGGAAGTTTTCGCGTTTCACTCGCAAGCGTGAGCACGCGGTCGCCTTCAAGTCGATGCTCAGGCGACGAGGAATCCGCGTGACCTCGATCACCGAGCACGCTGACGATACGCCCACCGGCAAACTGATGGAAGCCATCATCGAGTCGGTCGACGAGTTCTACTCGGAGAACCTCGCTCAGGAGGTCACGCGAGGAATGCGCGAGGCAGCCTCACGCGGATTCTGGGTCGCGAGTCGACCGCCGTACGGATACAAGCGGGTGAAGGTCCAGGATGGTGGCAAGGAACGTCCCACACTCGTTCTCAACCCGCCCGTTGACGACATCGTCCGCCGCATCTTCGACATGGCCGTGAACGGCAAGAGCGTGCTCGACATCACCCGCGCGCTCAACGATGAGGGCATCCCGACCACTACCGGCAAGCCGTGGCTCAAGACCACTGTGCACCGCTTGCTTACGAATGAGGCATACACCGGGACGCTCGTCTGGGGGCAAAACGCCAAAGACGGCAGCGGCCCGGTGCGGGTCGAAGGCGCGCACCCGGCCATCGTGACCGCGGAGGAGTTTCAGTACGTACAGCGACTCATGAAGTCTCGCGCACCGAAGAAAGCAAACCCGCGGCGCATTTCCAGTCCCTACGTACTATCCGGTTTGGTCAGCTGCGAGCTGTGCGCTGTCAGTATGTCGGCAGCCGAGGCGAAGGGTGGCAAGTACTCCTACTACGTCTGTCAATCGAAGATCAAGAAGGGTTCAGAGACCTGCGAGACGCCTCGGCTGAACGCTCGTGACTTCGAGCGCACCATCATTGAGCAACTGCGTAGCCACATCCTGACCGAGAGCAACATCCGCGAACTCGTAAAGATGGTTGACGAGGAGATTGACGGCTTAGCTCGCGAACAGCGTCAGAAGTTGGAGACTGTCGAGCACGAACTGGACGAGGTCAAACGCGCGCTCGACCGCATCTGGCGATTGGTTGAGACGACCGACCTCGAGATGTCAGATGCCGCCGACCGCATCCGCGAGCACAAGCAGCGTAAGGAACAGCTGGAAGTCGCAGCAGAGACGGCCCGCAGGACGCTGGAAGACCGGCGCCAACTGCTCGACTCAGAGGACATGATCGCGGCATTCGCCGAGGACATGAGCGAGTTCCTGCTCACCAGCGAGCTGACCGAGACCCGCGCATTCCTGCGCACGTTCATCCAGCGCATCGAAGTCCGCCCCGGTCGCGCCCTGATCCGCTACACGATCCCGATGCCAAAAGACAGCCCCATCGAGAGCTCAGATCGCACTGAACTGGGGTCTGGATGGCAGAGTTCGCAAATCGGTACGCGTTGGTGGGCGATGGAGGACTCGAACCTCCGACCTCCCGGGTGTAAACCGGACGCTCTAACCACCTGAGCTAATCGCCCTCGATCCGATCATTGCTGCGCGTCAATCACGCCCGACAGGTTCTCCGCCGCAATATCGAATAGTGCGCGGAAACTGGAGAAGAGGTCGACCGCGGTCTGGAGACTGCTTTCGCTGCCAGACTCGGACGCCTGACGCACCAGCGGACCGGCCGCGTTTGCGATCTGCGCCATGGAGTCGGACACCTTCTGGTGCAGCTCCGTCCACTGCTCCGGCGGCGCGAGCGCTGCAAACTGCTCGGCCAGGTCTGACCAGATTCGCGTCTGCGCCTCCAGGTTGCGCTGCCAGCCTGGATCTGTGGACACACCGGCCTCGGAGCGCCAGCGTCCGATCAGCTCGTCTGCCACGGCGTAGTTCGAGCGCGCGGAGTCGATGACGTTGAGCGCCGCTTCGCCGTAGTCCGCCGGCATGGCTGGCTCGGCGCCGCCAATCTCTTCACCGACGAGGTCACCCACAAGTCCGCGCAGCGTCTGCAGATCGACGATCCCGACTCGAAGGTCTTTGACGATGCCATCGGCGCCGATGAAGAAGGTCGTCGGTCGGCCGACGAGCGGATAGGGTCCATCAGTCATCGACTTGGTCGGATCGAGCAGGATCAGGTAGCGCACGCCGGTCACATTGAGGGCAAACTCACGCGAGGTCTCCGGGCTCTCGCCGTCGTTCACACCGATCAGCGTGACGCGCCCGGCAAACTCCTGGTTGACGATTTCGAAGTCGGGCATCTCCTCAATGCAAGGCTCACACCAACTGGCCCAGAAATTGAGCACGATCGGACCCGCGATCTCCGACATCCGGTGCGGCTCACCGTCGAGGTCGAGCAAGCGGAAATCCGGCGCCAACGCGCCCCGGTCGGAGGCGTCGCCGTCACGTTTCAGGTAGCCGAGCTGCGTGTCGGCTTCCAGCGCCTCAATGCGCGCGTCGAGATCGTCGGAGGCGCCTTGCTCATCGCGTTCGACGCGTAGGCTCTCGAGTTGCTCCAGCTGGGCGCGGTAATCGGCGCCGGCGCCCGCGGTCGCGTCGCCGCCGCCGCGACCGATGAAGATCGGCAGCACAATCGCCGCAGTGATCGAGGCGATCACGAGCACTCGGTTGACGGCGTCGCGTTGCGAGTACGGGCGCCGCAACGCGGAGAAGAGCACGAGTGATTGCCGTCGCTGGCGCATGCGCGAGCGGAAACCATTGGCCATCGCTGACTCCTCTTCCTGCTCGCGCTCGAGCGAGTGCTGCTCGCCTAGTTGTTCTGCACTGTAGGACCGTCGGACAGTTTGACGCCCTGTCCGCGCGCCGCGTCGCTGGATGCCTGATTCCAAAGCGTCGCCGGATTGCTCGTCAACGGATCGAAGCGATCATGATCGAGCACGATCCAGCCACCAGACTCCAACTCCGCTTCCAGCTGTCCCGGACTCCAACCAGCGTAACCCGAGAAGATGCGCAGGTCGCGGATGGCTCCCTCAAGCTCAGTCGGTTCGGTAGCCAGGTTCACGATCCCGATTTCGCGGCCCGGTTCGTTGATCGTCAAGCTCAGCCAGGGATGAGCGGGGTCAACCTGGCCATGTGGTCGGGCCAGACCGATCGCCGCCGTGCGTTCGACGGGGCCGCCCTGAAAGACCTTCGCGGGCGGCGCGCAGAGCGGCTGCCAGCTCGGCACCGCGTCGGCGATGGCGACTGCGGTCGGTCGATTGAGGATGACGCCCAGCGAGCCCGCGCCGTGCTCGAGGATCAGGACGACCGTGCGGAAAAAGTTGGGATCGAGCAGGTGACGCGAGGCGACGACGATCTTGCCGGCGAGCGTGCTGGACGGATCGTTGGCGCGCCAGCTGAGTGCCATCTCGAAGCCCAATCGCCTGACCGCGGGAGCGCGGTCGCTGCTCTGCGTCAGAGTATGCGATCTGATTGCTGATCGAGCTGATGTCGCTGGCGCGGTACGCTAATCTGGGTGAGCGTGGCAGCGTAGCTCAGTTGGCAGAGCAGGGGACTCATAAGCCCCGTGTCGCAGGTTCGAGTCCTGCCGCTGCTACCACCACTTCATGCGGGGCGATTAGCTCAGCTGGCTAGAGCGTTCGGTTCACATCCGAGAGGCCGCAGGTTCAAGTCCTGCATCGCCCACCAGATCGTACGTACAGCGACAGAGGGGTAAGCTGGCACAGACTCGCAATCAGCAGTCAACCGGATCGGATGTCGTCCGATTCCATGCCGACGTGGCGAAACTGGCAGACGCGCTACGTTCAGGGCGTAGTGGGCTTAAGCCCGTGGGGGTTCGAATCCCTCCGTCGGCACCAACGCTGATCTGTGGTCCTTGAGGTCATCAATGCGCCCGTAGCTCAGCGGATTAGAGCGCTGCCCTGCGGAGGCAGAGGTCGCAGGTTCAAGTCCTGCCGGGCGCGCCACCTCTCTCGTTTCCGTCGCTCCTGCTCCAGCAGGAATCTGGCTCGCCAACCCTCGCTGCCCGACCAGGCGTACCTGAGGAATGGAACCTTGCCAGAGCTCAGCGAATCGATCAACGCCGAACGCCGCTCCCAACTCCAGGCCCAGGTCGCCGCGCTGCCGACCAAACCCGGTGTCTACACCTTCCGCGACGCCGCCGGCCGCGTGATCTACATCGGCAAAGCCGCCAACCTCCGTTCGCGCGTGCGTAACTACTTCGGATCGTCGCGCTCGCTCGAGGGCAAGACTCGCGTGCTCGCCGGCCGCATCGCCGAGCTCGAATGCGTCACGACGCAGTCAGAGCAGGACGCGCTGCACCTCGAAGCCACGCTCGTCAAGCGGCATCAACCGTTCTTCAACGTCCGCCTGAAGGACGACAAGCACTACCCGTATCTGAAGATCGATGTCGATGCGCCGTGGCCGCGCGTCACGATCGCGCGGCGCGTCGTCAAGGACGGCGCCCGCTATTTCGGACCCTACGCCTCCGCGAAATCGGTGCGGACGACGCTCGACCTGGTCAAGAAGCTGTTCCCGTGGCGCTCATGCGACAAAGAGATCACCGGCTCCGATCCGAGGCCGTGTCTGGAGTACTACATCCAGCGCTGCATTGCGCCCTGTACGTCGTTCTGCACCCCGGACGAATATCGCGAGGTGATTGATCAGACGATGCTCTTCCTGGATGGCAAGAGCGATGCCGTCCTGCGGCAGCTGGAAGGCGCGATGACGCTGGCGGCGGACGAGCTCAACTTTGAGCGCGCGGCGCAGCTGCGCGACCAGATCGCGGCCGTGCAGCGAGTCACCGAGACGCAGCTCACCGCCGATACGGCCGCCGCCGAGATCGATGTCTTCGGCCTCGCCATCGATGGTGATGAGGCCGTCGTGCAAGTGCTGTTCATCCGCGGACAACAGATGGCGGGATCGGATCACTTCTCGCTGGCCGGCGTTCAGGACGAGCCGATCAGTCAGGTCTGCTCCTCGTTTCTGCGTCAGCACTACGAGGGCGGCCTGCAACCGCCCAAGCTGGTGCTGATCCCGCAGGATGTGGATGATCGCGAGATCCTGCAGGACTGGCTCAGCGAGCAGCGCGGCTCGCGCGTCGAGCTGCGGCATCCGCAGCGCGGCGCCAAGCGGCGTCTGTTGGCGATGGCCACCGAGAATGCGTCGGAAACGCTTTCCATGTCGCGTGTGCGCTGGCTCGCCGATCGCGGCCGCACCGAAGCAGCGATGGCAGAGCTCGAAGAGGCCCTCAGCCTGCCGTCCCTGCCGCGTCGGATCGAGTGTTACGACATCTCCAACACGCAAGGCTCAAACATCGTCGCATCGATGGTTGTATTCCTCGACGGGCAACCGGCGACCAGCGAGTATCGGCGGTTCCGGATCAAGAGCGTCGGCGGCAGTGAGGGACCGAATGACTTCGCCTCGATGGCAGAGGTGATCCAGCGTCGATTCCGCCGATTGGGCGAGACGCGCCGCGCCGAGCGAGCAGAGGGCTTTGCGGCGCCCGATCTGGATCTGGCCGAGCACGAACAGGAATCATCCTCGGAGCAGGAAGGTTGGGGCGCCATCCCCGACCTGGTGATCGTCGACGGCGGTCGCGGCCAGGTCTCCGCGGCGCATGATGTCATGCGCAATCTGGCCGTCGATGACATTCCGCTGGCCGGCTTGGCCAAGCGCGAAGAGTTGCTCTACCAGGTCGATGCCGCGGACCCGGTGCGACTCGACCGCCGCTCGCAGGGACTGTATCTCGTCCAGCGGATTCGCGACGAGGCGCACCGCTTCGCCATCAGCTATCACCGCCGATTACGCAGCCGTCAGACCTCGCAGAGCACACTCGATCGCATCAAGGGGATCGGCCCGCGCCGCAAGAAGGCGTTGCTGCGCAAATTTGGCTCGCTGCAGGCAATCCGCGAGGCAAAGTTGGACGAACTGGCGGCGACGCCAGGCATGACGCGTCGCTTGGCCGAGCAGCTCAAGACGGAGCTGTAGACCGGGCGGCGCGAGTCCGAAGGCTAGAGCAGCCTTGCTGCTTGTGGGATGGCGCTGGCGCCGGCGTATTCGGCGCGGTCGCCGAGCCGCTCAGCGATTCGCAGGAGACGGTTGTACTTGGCGGTGCGCTCGCCGCGCGCAGGCGCGCCCGTCTTGATCAGCCCCGATCGCGTGGCAACGGCAAGGTCGGCGATGGCCGTGTCCTCGGTCTCGCCGGAACGATGACTGATGATCGTGGTCCAGTCAGCAGCCTGCGCGATCCGCACGGCCTCGAGCGTTTCCGAGAGCGTGCCAATCTGGTTCAGCTTGATCAGAATGCTGTTCGCCGCGCGCTCGGCGATCGCGCGCCTCAATCGTTGCGGATGGGTCACCAGCAAGTCGTCGCCAACTGTCTGGGCAAGCCCATCGAGTTCGCTCGTGAGACGCTGCCAGCCGCTCCAGTCGTCCTCGTCCATGCCGTCTTCGATTGACACGATCGGATAACGCGCGCACCAGTCGCTCCAGAGCGAGCTGAGCTCAGCGCTCGTCAGGCTGCGAGCTTCGCTGCGCAGCACGTAGCGTCCGTCCACGTACAGCTCGCTGGCGGCAGGATCGAGCGCGATCGCGATCTCGCGGCCGGGCTCATAGCCGACGCGCCGGATCGCGTCCATGATCAGGTCGAGCGCCGATTCGTTGCTCGGCAGCGCAGGAGCGAAGCCGCCTTCGTCACCGAGCCCGGTGGACAAGCCTTGTCTGCGCAGCTCGGCCGCGAGCGCGTGATACACCTCGACAATCATCCGCAAGGCTTCAGCGAACGTGGGTGCGCCGATCGGCGCAATCATGAACTCCTGGAAATCGGCCCCGTTGTCGGCGTGTGCGCCGCCGTTGAGGATGTTGGCCAATGGCACGGGCAACAGCGTCGCGCGATCGCCGCCGAGCCACTCGTAGAGCGGCTGCTCGCTCGCGGCCGAGGCCGCATGGGCGTTGGCCAACGAAACGGCCAACAGCGCGTTCGCGCCGAGCCGCGATTTGCGGTCTGTTCCGTCCAGGGCAATCAGCGCGTCGTCGATCGCTTGCTGCTCAGCCGCGTCGGAGCCGCGTAATGCCTCCGCAATCTGACCGTTGACCGCCGCCACTGCGTCGCGCACGCCGCGACCGCGGTAGCGCGCGCCGCCGTCGCGGCGCTCGACCGCCTCATGTGAACCGGTACTGGCGCCGGCGGGGACCGCTGCTCGACCGATTGCGCCACCCTCAAGCTCGACCTCGGCTTCAACAGTCGGGTTGCCTCGCGAATCAATGATTTCTCTGGCGCGAATGGTCGCAATGGTGGTCGCCGACACAACCGCTAACTCGCGCGTGGATGGGCGCGGTCGTAGACCTCGCGCAGATGCTCATCCGTCAGCTGCGTATAGAGCTGCGTCGTCGCGATGTTGGCGTGGCCCATCAACTCCTGGACGTTGCGCAAGGGCGCCGCCCCCCGCAACAGGTGCGTCGCGAAGCTGTGCCGCAGCGTGTGCGGCGTGACGTCGGAGATGTCCGCTTCACGCGCATAATTCTTGATGATCAGCCACACCCCCTGGCGCGTCAGCCGCTCTCCGCGGCGATTGATGAAGAGCGCGACCTCGCGGCGTCCGCGAGCAAGCTTGGGGCGTGCTTCCTGCAGATACTGGTGCAGCGCAGCGACGGCTGCGGCGTGAATCGGAATCAACCGCTCGCGTCGACCCTTGCCTACGCAACGAACCGACGCATGCTGCCCCTGCAGCTCGATCGAGGACAAATTCAGCGAAACAAACTCAGAGACGCGCATGCCGGTGGCATAGAGGATTTCCAACATCGCCTGATCGCGCGCCGCTTCTGGCGTATTCGAGCGGCATGGCTGCTCCAGCAATGCGTCAACTTCCTGGATGCTGAGCGTGCGCGGCAGCGTGCGCCCGACGCGCGGCGAGCTGAGTTGCTCAGCCGGGTTGTAGGAGAGCTGTCCCTCACTTTCCAGGTAGCCGAACAGACTCTTGATCGCGGCGACCTTGCGCGCCACGGTCGCCGAGGCATACTGCTGATCGCGCAGGTAGGCGATGTACTGCTGCAGCCGCTCGACGCCGATCTCGTTGAGCGCGGCGGCGCCTCTCGCGTCGCCGCCTGCTTCCGCATCCAATGGATCGCCCGAGAAGTAGGAGCGCATCTGGGCGAGGTCATTGCGATAGGCCGAGATCGTGTTGGCTGAGGCGCCCCGTTCCGCGCCCATGTAGGTCAGGAATTGCTGAATTTCGCGTTCCATCGCAGTCGATTGCCTCGTTTCTGGTGCTCGCAGCGTCGCTCGAGATCGCAGAGATCTGAGCTGACCTCCGCGCCGCTTCGCCTAGAGCACTGATCTTGCTCTAACAATTGCCGCGTCACATTGAGGTCGTACATCTTTATGGCAGTAATCCCTTGTTGCGCTTAACGTGGAGGCAACAGACTTCCAGGGAATTGCGACGCCTCGTGGCCCCGACACATGCCTCCGATTGCAGCTCCGATTCAGACCTCACGGCGGCCCCTCGCGACCTGCGGCTGCGTCGCTGGTGGGAGTCAGGCTCCAGCGGAGCGCTGGTCTATACCGAGTTGCGCCGAGTGCCGGCCGAGCGCTGGTCGGAGGCGCTCGAGCGCCTCCCCGCCGATGACGGCCCTGAAGCGATCCCGCCGCCAGATCGGCCGCCGGCGCGAATCGTCGACCTGCCCGAGGTGTTGGCGCTTAGAGCGATGCTGATGGATCGGCGCGTCGCGTTCGACACCGTCGAACGCTGGATTCGCGCGCTCACCCAGACCACGCGCCAGCTCGATTACGAGCGTCCGCTGATCTGGAACGCAGACCATGTCGCCAGACGCCTGGTCCAAATCGCCGACGGCGGCGAGGGCAGCGCCTGGTCGACACTGGAAGTGGTGCGCGAGCTGTGGGCCTGGCATCCTGATCGCCCGTACGTGGAGATGCAGGGCGAGCGTTTGCTGGCTTGGCTCGAGCTCTTGCTCGCCTCGCCGGAAAACGGAGCGGCTACACCGTGACCGACGATCCGACCGACGATGTGACCGACGATCCAGCCGCAGGTCCGATCCTCAGGCCGCCGCCGCAGCGGATCTCGCCGATCACCTTCCCGTCCGAGCCGCCCATCCTCGCCAAGCCGCGCGACGACGAGCCGCAGTCGCGCCGCGATGCGTTTCGCGAGACGTCGTTTGCGCTCCAGCCTGATCTGCGCTGGCTCCGCGACGCGTTCGCGTTGCAGCGCCGCATCGTCGAGCAATCATACGGATCGAAGTACCGCAATCGACGTTACGCCTCGGCGCTGATGTTCTGGTCTCGCGTCTACAGCGCCGGGTTTGAGGCGCTGCAACTGACCTGCCGCGCCGCCTACTCATCCGCGCTGCCGTTGATGCGCGCCACGATGGAGTGGCTGGGGGCCGAGCAGGCCGTGGTCGGTGAGGAGCAGGTGGAGTTCGAGGATTGGCTGCGTGATGCCTGGTCCAATCATGCGGAACAGCACGCGACCGCGATCGGCATGGGTCAATACATGGCCGGCCAGCAGATCGCCATGGCGCCTGAGACCGCGGAGGCGTACCGCGCCGTCGCCGAGCTTTCGCGCTCGCACTTCGGCGCGTCGGCGCTGCTGAGCGCAGATCGATCGCACGCCACGCGCTTGCTCGTCAACTGGGGCGACGAAGAGTTCCATCTCGGTTGGGCGCAACTGCTGCTCGGCTGGCAAATCACGATCCAGGACCGCCAATCGCGCTTTGCCGTCGGCAGCGGCCTGTTCGGCGTCGAATCAGCCGATCGTCAGGAATATCAGCGTCTGCACCGACAGATCGAGTCTTTGCTCAACGACCCGCGCCGCTGCCATGCGACCTGGGTCGTGGACAGCGGCCGACAGCGTCTCTTGATCGAGAACTACCGCCGTCAGCCCTCCGGCGCGCCAAAGCGATTGCTGCTCTAGGAACGGTCCGTCTTCAGGCGTTTCATGTCCATTCGCGGGAACGTCCCGCAGAACGTCGGCGGCGGTGGGAGCATCGCTTCCACATCGTGTATACCGCTCGTTGTGGCGATTTATCAACACGACCGCTTGAGTAGACCGATTCACTCTGCGAACCTGCACCTATTGGCTGCGCCGACCAACAGACAGCTCAGGAGGGCATCGTGGCGACGAAGATTGGCATCAACGGCTTCGGCCGCATCGGGCGGCAGGTACTCAAGGGCATGCTCGACTTTCACGGCGACGACCTCGAGGTCGTCGCCATCAACGACCTGACAGACTCTGCCACGAACGCGCACCTGTTCAAGTACGACACCAACTACGGCCGCTATCCCGGCGAGGTTGACGTGCTGGACGGTGACCTCGTGATCGATGGCCGCCGCATCGCGGTGATTTCAGAGCGAGACCCCGGCCAGATACCGTGGGGCGACCACGGCGTCCAAATCGTGGTCGAGAGCACCGGCATCTTCACCGACGCCGAACGCGCGCGCGGTCACCTCAATCACGGTCCGTCCAAAGTGGTCATCTCGGCGCCCGCCAAGAATGAGGACCTCACCATGGTGCTCGGCGTCAACGACGATGCCTACGACCCGTCCGCGCATCATGTCGTCTCCAATGCGTCCTGCACCACCAACTGTCTGGCGCCGATGGCGAAGGTGCTGGACGACACCGTGGGCATCAAGAGCGGGATCATGTCCACGATCCACGCGTACACCAACGATCAGGCGATTCTCGATACCGTTCACAGCGATCTGCGACGCGCTCGCGCTGCGGCGATGAACATCATTCCCACTTCGACCGGCGCCGCCAAGGCGGTCGGTCTGGTGTTGCCGCACCTCAACGGCAAACTCAATGGCATGGCCTACCGCGTCCCGACGAGCACCGTTTCCGTCGTCGACCTGGTGATTGACGCGGAGCGGCCGACTTCCACCGAGGAAGTCAATGCCGCCTTCGAGAAGGCGGCCACCGAGCGCGAATCCGCCCTCTTCGGCATCCTCGAATACGAAGCGGCGCCGCTCGTCAGCAGCGACTTCAAAGGCTCGCCGGCCTCCTCGATCATTGACGCGCTCTCGACCATGGTGCTCGAAGGAACGCAAGTCAAGGTAGTCAGCTGGTACGACAACGAGTGGGGCTACAGCGTCCGCGTCGGCGATCTCTGCGTGCGCATGGCCGAGGCCGGCCTCTCCTAGCTCTCACCTGGCTATTGTTAACTCCAACTCACCGCAACGATGTAACCACAATGACGCCAAATCCTACCAGCCCGAACCATGCAACCGGAGCGGCGCGACGACGGTTGCCGGGATAACAGATGGCGATGTTCGATTCCCTGAGCGGGAAGCTGCAAGGCGTCTTCGCCACCCTTGGACGACGCGGCGCCATCTCCGAGAAAGAGCTCGAATCGGCGCTGCGCGAAGTCCGTCTCGCCTTGCTCGAGGCGGACGTCAACTACAAGGTCGCCCGCGACTTCATCAAAGCGGTCCGCTCCCGCGCCAGCACCGAAGAAGTGATGCGCTCGCCGACGCCGCTCAATCGGGTCATCGAGATCATCAACGAGGAACTGATCAGTTTGCTCGGAACGGAGTCCCCGAGCCTACAACGCGCCTCACAGGGACCGACCATCATTCTGATGGTCGGGTTGCAGGGTTCCGGTAAAACGACGACCGCCGCCAAACTGGCGCTCAACGCCCGCAAGTCAGGCGAGCGACCGCTGCTGATCGCAGCCGATGTCTACCGCCCCGCCGCAATCGATCAGCTGCAGGCTTTGGGTCGACAGCTCAACATCGAAGTGTTTGAGCAGGGTGCTGAGACGCCTCCGATCCAGATTGTCGAAACCGGCCTGAAACGCGCCAACCAGATCGGCGCCGGAACGGTGATCGTCGATACCGCCGGTCGGTTGCACATCGACGACAGCATGATGGCTGAGATCACGCAGCTCCAACAACGCTTCCGTCCGACCGAAGTGCTGCTCGTGGCCGACGCCATGTCCGGTCAGGACGCCGTCAATGCCGCCTCTGCCTTCCACGAAGCGGTCGGCATTACCGGCGTCGTCCTGTCCAAGATGGATGGCGACGCGCGCGGCGGCGCGGCGCTGTCGATCCGCGCCGTGACCGGCGCGCCGATCAAATTCCTCGGCACCGGCGAGCGCCCCGACGCGCTCGAGTCGTTCCATCCCGACCGACTCGCCGGACGCATCCTCGGACGCGGCGACATGTCCACCCTGGTTGAGCGCGCGCAGGAAGAATTCGGAGACCAGGACGCCAAGGCCTGGCGCCGCCGCTTGCAGGAAGGCGAGTTCGACCTGGAGGACTTCATCGAGCAGATCGGCAAAGTGCGTCAGATGGGACCGATCTCGCAGATCGTCGGGATGATCCCCGGCCTCAGTTCGATCAAGAACCAGATTCAGGTCGATGAGCTTGACGACGACTTTTTCAGCCAGTTCGAGGCGATCGTCCTGTCCATGACCCCGGCCGAGCGTCGCAAACCTGAGATCATCAACGGTTCCCGCCGCCGACGCATCGCCAGTGGCAGCGGCACCTCGCCGCAAGAGGTCAATCAATTGCTGAATCAGTTCAAGCAGGCCAAAGGCATCATGAAAGACCTGGCCGCGGGCAAGATGCCGACAGCCGCCGCCGTCAAGACGATGGCTGGGCGTCGTTGAGCCGGTTGCGGTCTGATTGCGCGCTTACTGCGCGAGTCAGCAACGGTCGCTACGCTAATCTCATTGATTGCCAAACCCGCAATGCCAGAGCCGACATGCCAGACCCGCAGACACATGAGACAAGCAGGTAGAACCACCACATGCTGAAAATCAGACTCGCCCGTCACGGGCGTAAAGGACGACCGTTTTACCGCGTCGTCGTCCAGGACGCAGAGCAACAGCGCGACGGCCGCTTTGTCGACAGCGTCGGCTACTACGATCCACTGACGGATCCGGCCACGTTCGAGGTTGACGGCGAACGCATCACCCATTGGTTGTCGCACGGCGCCCAGCCGACCGAGACCGTCCACCGCATGTTGGCCAAGCAAGGTCTGATCGCGGAATGGAAGCCGAAGCCGCGCAGCAAGCGCGCCGACGCCAAACGCGCAGCCCCAGCAGCCGAGTAAGCGCTGACCACCACGCGGCCCACCCAACACGGACCGCTATGTCGCTGTCAGATCGCGGAGTCCCTCATGGAAGACCTGATCGAATACGTCGCCAAGTGGATGGTGGACGACCCGGACGCGGTGCGCGTTGAACGCACGCAACGCGGCAATCACGTGCAGATACAGCTCTACGTCCATTCCGACGACATGGGTCGCATCATCGGCCGCGACGGCCGGCTCGCCACCGCGATGCGCACGCTGCTGTCAATCTCCGGGCACGCGCGCGCGGTCGACACTTCGCTCGACATCCGCTAACCAATGCCGCGCCGCCTCGGACAGCTCCGCCCGCCCGATCGGATGCCGCGCGACGGCTTCCGCGCTGTCGGCGTCGTGGAACGCCCGCGTGGACTCAAGGGCGAGATCAAAGTCCGCCCCCTGACCGACTTCCCCAAGCGCTTTGATCCTGGCGCCCGACTCTATATCGCCGCCCAAGTGCGCCAGGTCGAGCGCAGCAATTGGCAGAGCGGTCGCGTCTATCTCTACATTGATGGGATCGCCGATCGTGACGCCGCCGAGTCGTTGCGCGGCGAGTTGATCGAAATCCCGCTCGACGAACGTCCGCCGACCGATGAACCGTTCTGGTACATCGACGAAATCGAGGGCTTGCGAGTCTGCACCGTCAGCGGTGAGGAACTCGGCGAGATCAGCGAGGTGCTGCAAACCGGCGCCAACGATGTCTACCTGGTGGATCGCGGCGATTCGCGCGATCTGCTGGTACCCGCGCTGAGTGACGTGGTACTCAAAGTGGATGTGCAGGCAGGCGAGATGATCGTCGATCTGCCAGACGGATTGCTTGACGACCGCCCAAGAACCGCTGAAACTGATTGAACGAGGCCGCCTGCCGGTAGTAGGCTGGTTGAGCCGAGTATCGGCATGGGGATATAGCTCAGCTGGGAGAGCGCGTCGTTCGCAACGACGAGGTCGGGGGTTCGAGTCCCCCTATCTCCACCAACCTGGACAACATCAAGAACCTTCGGGGATCGCTTCGCGTTGGAACGTTGATTCGCTGCCCTGTCAGGTCCGAGATTCGACAGATCAGGCTCCGGTGGTCCTGGAGGCAAAGCCTCAACTCTTGGTACTGGCTCTGTGGACATTGAAATCTTCCGCAGGCATCCCCGACCAACGGCGAAGGGCTCTGCGTCGGCTGGGCATAGCCCCTCGCACGAGACTCACGCGGAATTCGCAGCGAGGTAAGCTGACGCTGTGCTGAACAGGTAGGCGGCATCGGCCATCGCCCAGCGTGAAGTGCGCGACGACGAGGACGAAGTCCATGGCGTGCAATAGCCAAGCCCCGTAGGAAGGAGTAGGAATGAGGGCTAGTAGCGATTCTGAGAGAGTTCCTCGGAGCCCAAGGGCTGCACTCGCTGACTGAGCGAACGACAGGGAAGAATGGGTCCGTCAGATTGTCGCGGTCGTCCTAGGCACGGATGCCGCGATGGCTCGGGACTCTGCACGCTCGGTCCTCGAGTTGTTTCTCCAAGAAAACAACTTCACTTAAAGATCGGCACCGCGTGTACCACCGTTGGCCGAGGCCGGAGACGAAGAGCAGAATCAACCCGCCTTGACCTTAACGAGACTCTCCAACGTGATCGGGGTCAACGCTCTCGTCCCAGGACAATCGGTCGAGTTCAACGCTGGCCTGACGCTGCTCTTCGGCGAGAACGCCGCCGGTAAGACAGGTTACACACGCATCCTCAAGGCGCTTGCCGGGAGTCGGAGCATCGACGAGATTCTCCCGGACATTGCCGACACTGAGTCGCAGCTCGGTCCATCAGCGGATATCGAATACCGCCTCGGTGACAAGGCGCTCACGTTCTCATGGCAAGGAGAAAAGGATATAGAGCCGTTTAACCGGACGCTGGTGTTTGACAACCCAGCCGCCGCGCTGCACCTTGAGGAAAGCCCTCACCTATTCGTTTCGGCCAGCCTCACTGGCCCTAATTGACCACGTCACTGACGGAATTCACGGAGTCCAGGGAGAGATCGACGACTTCGCTGATCGATTGCTTCGCACCGACCTTGACCTTCATGAACGATTCGACAAAGACTCGTTACTGTATTCGAAGATCGAGTCACTCGGACCGAAGACGAATCTGAGCGAGTTGAGACAACTCAGCTCACTTCCAGATGACACGCCTGCCCGGAAGGAAGAGTTGCGGCAACGCGTTGCAGCGCTGGAGGCAGGACTACCTCGACTCCAGATTGCATTGCAAACTCGTCTTCGTCGCGTCCTCATCGAAGCAGAGAGCTTCACATCCGCCGTTGGTGCCCTCGAGGTGGAAGAGTACAACACTCGCCTCCGTCGGCTTTCAGAACTCCAACTGGACTTCACGCAACTGCGAGAGCAACTCTTCGCCGCGGCCGACCTTCCTGCTGATCCGGATGAAACCTGGGAGACGTTCATCCAGGCGGGTGACCAATACAGGCAACACCTCGATAGCATCGGCAAGCATGATGAAGCTCGATGTCTCTATGGCCGGCAGACCCTGAACGACGCGGCCACGCGGTTGATTGAGCGATACGGCGATTACCTTGACGACCGCATCGCGAAAGATATCGCGGTAGAAGGGGAGCGGCTCCAGCAGATTGGAAGCAGAGTGCTCGATGCTCGGATCACAGAAGTGAGTTCGTTCGTCGAAGAGATGCGATCTGATGAGGAGCCGGACTCGCAAGTGGCGCCTGAGCTGCTACATCTGCTCATTCAAGTGACCGAGAACGAAAAGTCGATTCGAGAGAGCCTCGAACAGAATCGGTCCCTCGAAGTCGAGACACTAAAGGCGGTCGAGAAGAACCAGGCGTTACTGGTGCCTGCGCTGTCGGAGGTGCGCTCTTCCCTCGAACAGCTGGAAGAACAGGTTGCCGACCAATCGAGGCTCTTGGAGGAAGCCAAGGCGGATCTAACAGAACTTGAGGCGCGATTGCGGCTCAGAGAGTTGTGGCCCAGCGTCGAACAACGCGTCAAGAACCTCACGCAAAAGGCGCAACTGTCCGATTTACGTACTGAGACATCGAACAGGTTGCGGCAGCTTACGGCACTCTCAAAGTCGCTCAGCGAAGAGATGGCAAATCGGAACTTCGCGCGGTTGTTCCGATTCGAATGCGACGCGCTCAGGGCACCACACGTCGAATTGGATTGTGTGGGACGCCAAGGTCAGGTCCAGCGGCACAAGGCGATCGGAGGAACGCTTCGACCCTCCAGGGTGTTCTCTGAAGGCGAGCAAAAGGTCCTCGCACTCTCTGACTTTCTCGCAGAAGCGCGCCTCAATGGACCCGTAGGACCGCTCGTGTTTGACGATCCAGTGTCCAGCCTGGACTATCGACGAATCGCAGAGGTGGCGATGCGCATCGGTCATCTGGCAAACGACCATCAAGTAATCGTGTTCACCCACGACATTTTCTTCGCCACTCATTTGCTGACCCTCTTTGAGGGTTCGCCGCGCCTCTCGTACTACCGGGTTAGCGACGAGGATGGAAAGGGTCATGTTGTCCCTGCCACCGGCCTGCGTACTGACACCATCAGGTCCCTTCGCGGCGAGATTAATGCCATGATTCAGGACGCTCGATCGGCACACGGAGAAGCGAGAACTAAGTTGGTCCGCGAGGGCTATAGCCGGATTCGTTCCTGGTGTGAGATCTTCATCGAGAGCGAACTGCTGGCAGGTGTGACGGAGCGATACCAACCGAATGTCCGCACGACTGCGCTCAAAAAGATCGACATTGCACGGCTGACGAGAGTACGTGATGTCGTAATCGAGGTGTTTGAGAGAGCAAGTAGAATAATGTCAGGTCATTCTCAGCCGCCGCAACACCTGGCCGTGTCCCCCACACTTAAGCAACTAGAAGCTGACTGGGAGGCCCTGCAGGCTTGTAGGGGATAACTGTGCCGCGGTGTATGAGGGCGTCGCCCACGAGTCGAATGGGTGCTGTTTCGGTTTCTGGTAGCGCGTAGAAGCTGCTGACAGTGACATCACCGCCAGTCGTGAGCGTCGGGCAGGGGGATGTCGGCGCCGACGACTTCGATGCGTTCGGCGACGATGTTGGTGGTACCGTCCCAGCGGTTGATGCGTCCTTGGATCTCGATCAGCTGATTGCGCAGCGCGTTCCTGTGCTTGGCGAAGACGTGTGACCAGACGATGCACTGTACATCGCAGGTTTCGTCTTCGATGGCGACGAAGACGATGCCGTCGTTGCCGCGGCGGTGTTGTCGAGCGATCACCCAGCCGGCGACGCGGATGCGGGCGTCGTCGGGTTGTCGGTAGACCTCGGCGCAGGTGAGCACGTCGGAGTCGAGCGTTGGGCGGATGAACTCCATCACGTGGCCACGGGGGTAGATGTCCAGAACCTGGTACTCGCCGACCATCTTGTCGTAGTCGCTGAGGTCGTCGAATCTGGGCGGCGGCTCCGCTCCGATCACTGAGAACGCACGTTGACCGTTGCGCGCGGACGGAATCGAGATGCCGGCTTCCCAGAGCGCCTCGCGTCGGTTGGGTGTGAGGGCGTCGAATGCGCCGGCCTCGATCAGCGAGCGCACGGCCTGCGGCTTGAGTCCGGTGCGGCGCACGAGTTCGCCCGCGTCGGCGTAGGGGTCGTGACGCTCGCGCTCCGCGACGATTAGTCGTGCCGATTCGGGTCCGATGTCCTTGATCATGCCCAGGCCGAGCCGCACCCCCTCCGCCTTCGGCACCTCCCCCTGCAAGGGGGAGGGGGAACAAGCAGGCTGCGCCCGCACGTCGCTGCGGTTGACGCAGGGATTGCGGAACGGTACTCCGAAGCGGCGGGCGTCCTCTTTCAGCGTCTCGAGCGGGTAGAAGCCCATCGGCTGGTTGTTGACCAGCGCGGTGAAGAACTCCAGCGGGTGATAGCGCTTGAGCCAGGCGGCCTGGTAGGCGGTGATCGCGAAGGCGTGCGAGTGCGACTCGGGGAACATGTAGTGACCGTTGATCTTGGCGAAGATGCGCTCGGCGACATCGGGTGGGACGCCGTTCGCGCCGGCTCCGGCGAGGAACCGCTCGCGATGCACCGCGATTAGATGCTCATTGTTCTGCCGCGCGAAGGCGCGCCGCACCTCGTCGGCCTCGGCCGCCGACATGCCGGCCGAGTCCGCGCGGCGCGCCCATCAACTGCGGCGCCAGCGCGATCAGGTCGCGCCAACCGTACGCGTCGATCTTGCGGCGGAACTCGGGCAGTTGTTCCATCTCCTCGCGCAGCCGGGCGCCATCCTGCGAGTGCAGCCGCTTGGAGAGCGCCCGCAGGTCGTCCTGCGGCAGTCCCAGCGTCTTGCCCAGGTCCTGGATGATGCCCTTGACTGAGTAAGTGGAGATCGCGCCGGTGAGGACGGCGTGGTCGCGACCGAAGCACCCGTGCACCCGCTTGATCAGCTCCTCGCGCAGACCGCGGGGGAAATCGAGGTCGATGTCGGGCAGCGAGGTCATGTCGTCGGGCAGGAAGCGCTCGAGTGTCAGGTTCCACTTGAGCGGGTCGACGTGACTGATCCCGATCAAGTAGCCGACCAGCAACGCCACGGAGGAGCCGCGAATGCCACGTTTAGGCCGGCTGCTGGTTGGAGGTAGTAGGGTTGATGAACACCACGAGAGGCATCGCGATGACGAACCGAATGCGACAACTGAGACCGCGAGACGCCGTCCTGTTCGTGGCCGTCGCTGCGCTGGTGGCGGTGCTGGGCGTGATGATCGGCCGTGAGCTGGGGATCGGCCAAGAGACCGGCGCGAGCGTAACCCCCGCCCAGTCCGACCAATCCGGTCCTACCCCGCAGCAGCAGTCTGAAGAAACCACCGCGCTGACCCTGACCCTGTCCGCACCCGAGATCTGTGAGACGGAGCGCGGCCGAGGCTACGCCGGACAAGTGTTCGTGTATGACGACGATGGCAAAGCGATCGGTACCCGGGACATCAGCACAGGTTGGGATGACGTTGCCGAAATCCCGGTCAGGTGGGGGGTGACCGGCGGAACGGCGCCCTACACGCTCGTGATCGACGACGAGACCCGAGATGGCGATGGTCCGTATGAGGGAGCATCTGGCATAGCTTCGGTCAGTTGCGCCGTGACCTCGGCTGAGGTGTTTTACACCTCCTACAACGAGCGCCGCTTCCGCGGCGACCCAGAGATCGATTCCGGACCAAAGACAATTCGCGTCACCGTGACCGATGCGAACAGCGCTACCGCCAATGCATCAGTCGGCATCTACGTGATTCTTCAGCTTAGCGATTCTGGACACTTCAGTTCCGGAGAATACCAGAGTCATCGTCTCAATGCAGGAAGAACGTACCGCTACAATGGGTTCCTGTACACGGTGCCACAAGGGATCACCATCATGACGGGTGGTAGTGCGGAGGTTCAAGGTGGTAGCTGGGAGCAGCTGCTGTGGGTAGAAGGTACCGATATCATCCTGGTCATCAACCGTCATGGCGAGGAACTGTATCGAGAGTTAGGTTCCAAGCTGGTATTCCCTGGGCCAGTTCCCGCAGCTGTCGATGCGGCGATAGACGCGGTACAGGCGGGACCAGATCTCGACCTTGACACAGCCCACCAAGCTATCAGTGATTATCTGGACGAGTTTGTCGCGTCTCGCGACAAACTCCCAGTGACCGAATAGCATCCCCGCCAACAGATGAACACCATTTTGTCCGCAGTCGTAGTTGGCATTGCCCTGGCGGGAGGCGTTCTTGGGCTCTTTGAGAGTTCTGTGCGCGGCGGTATGCAAGAAAGCAGCCATCGTCTTGTTGGTTCAGCATCACCTGCCTTACCGGGAGCGCATAGCGATGCGACTACCTGGCCTGGTACCAAAGTCAGGCTCAACGAAAACATCATCAAGGGGAAGACGACCACCATTTGCACTGAAGACGCAACCCTATTTCCAGTGTTGCAGGCGGCCGCCAAGCGTTGGAACAAGGCGCTCGATCAGTCGTTCACGCCGCTGTCAGTATTGGCGAATGGCTCCAGTCCGCCTGCTTCTTGTACTCAAAGTGTTGGTATCGACGTGTTGCTTCGGGTTGCGACCACTAGCGATACTATGTGCCTTGATGCAGCTGCTTGCTACTTGAGCGACAGAACCTCAATGCCACCCAGACGCCACTTTTACAAGCTTCCGAGATATCCTGACTATTCTGTCATCCTCTGGCGAAACTCAGCCACGCCGTTATCGACGATGGTGCACGAACTAGGCCACGTGCTTGGACTCGGTGACTACGCTGATCACGACGATGCCGCGGACACTTTCTGCGATCACTTCCATGACAAGCTTGTCGATCCACTCGGAGATCACTTTTCGGTGATGGCCTACAGCGGGGATGCTCCTGAGTGTCGCAGTCCTGGCGTGATCACCGGCCGGGACTTACGGGACCTTTATGAGGCCTACCATATTGGGCCGTTGACCGAGGTGCGGATGAAGGGTTCTGTGGGTGTGACGCCCAGCAAGCGCGTCAACGCCACCTTCTATTGGGGAAAGGCGGGCGCACAGGAGCTCAGTCACAATGCGAAGTACCTGTTGGCTCAGCGCAAGCGCGGAGATGGCTGGGAGACTGTTGGGTCTGCTAAGGCTTTCATGAAAAATGGCGAGCCACAAGAGATGATTGGCATCATCCATTGCGATGGAGTTGCGAGGCAGTATCGGTTGGTCGGTGGCTCGGCATTTCGAATGGGGCTGAACGCGTTCGTAGACGATGACTCGCTGGCTGCTCCGGTGGCCACACTGGTCGAAGATCCACCATCAAGTTGCGGTACCAGCTCGGATTCGAAAGAATCCAGTGCCGGAGTGGAGGTGGCGATTGGTGACCCTACCCTTGTCGTTGGCGTTGCTGCCTGGAACGGGAAGGCTGACGATGATGATTGGTGTGCAGGCAAAGAACACTGCCCACCGGTATTGAGCGCCAGCATGACACAGTCCTACTGCTTCACCGGTGCGGTCAGGCCAACGATTGCTTACACACCTTCCGGTGGGGAGAGCGACAGCGCCCCAAACATTGCGATCACCGGCGGGCATTTGCCTCCGCTAACCCTGAAGGCTCTCCCTCCAGTACCGCAGTGTCATCTCACGGAGGGCCCTGCCAGTTTCATGGTGACCGCTCGCTGGGGGCTCAAAGCTGATGATCCGGCATTGTCGCTTGCGCTGCCGGTTCAGGTGCTGACGAGGCCCAAGCCGGTCAAGTTCGAAATCGCGCCGAGCGCAGCGCCTGGTGCATGCAACCCTGGCGACACGGTGTCGATTGGCTGGAATCTGGCGTCAGACTCGGGAGGTCCGGTCACCGTGTACGCCCATGGTCAGAGCTCGACAACATCGCCGTTTGAGGTGACGTGCCCGGTCGGGATCGCTGCTGGAAGCTCGGTTGAAGTATGGGCCCTACGCAAGGACGGCGGCGGTAAGCAGGTCAATGCGACGGCGACGCAACCGCTGGCCCTGACCGGTTTGACGACCGTACGCGATTGCGTTGCCGGCGAAGTGACTACCACATTCTTCCATCTCTCGGGCGGGAACAGTCCCTATATGTACACCGATCACAATAACAAGACATACCCCAATGTCCAGCCGGGCAACAGCAAGGCGTTTGGGTATCGCTGTCCTTCGACACCTGGCGTCTCCAAGCTGACAATCAGTGTTACGGACGGCGTCGGCCGGACTGGAAGTGCCCCCTTTACGGTTAAGGCCACATGTTCGTTGCCGCTTGTGGCGCCGTCAGCTCCCTTCAGCCAGTCGGGCGCGATCAGCTCTGACGCGATCCGTTTGACCTGGTCGGAGGTCTGCTCGGAGTCGTACCGGGTGCGTTACGCCCCTGCCGGCCTTGACGGCAACGATGTAGTTGAGTCCGATACACCGTCAGTGACGATTGGGAAGTTGCAGCCAAACACGCTGTACCGGTTCACCGTTCAGGCGCTGGCACACGGCGAGGCGAGTCAGGAAAGCCTGCCCGCCAGCATGATGACTGCTCCTACTCCTCCCCAGCCAGACGTGCGCTTTCGGGGCTGGGCGGGAGATCCAGGCGGCAGCTTTGGGGTTGATGTGTCCTGGCCACAAGTACCAGGAGCGACAACATACTCGGATGCGTTCGACGTGAGTCCCGGTGAGGTGACTCCGGCGCGAATCGGGACGTCCCAAGCGCCAACCTGCCGCAAAGGAGCGTCTGGCGTCGAGCGGATATGCGAGAACCTCGCGCCGGACCAGATGTATGAGTTTGAGGTGCGGGCAGTCAACAGCAATGGCGATGCGTCGGAGGCGGGCACGGTGGAGTTCTGCCTCGGACCGTGCGAGATACGGGTGAGCAACGTGTCGTTGAACAGCCTGAGGGTGGACTGGGAGGGTCTGTTTGAGCGGGCGTCTTTCCACGAGGTGCGGATTGTGCAGGACGGCAAGGTGGTCGCCAACATCGTGGGGCAGAGCAAGGGGCTCACGATTCCGAGTTCGAGGATCACGACGGGTGGGGCGCTCAAGGCGGAAACCACGTATCGAGCTGAGGTGCGCACCTGGTACACGTTGATATCAGGCTGGGGCGCGTGGGCGGGCGTCGAATTCACAACCCCGGCGGCGCCGAAGCCAGATCCACTGACCCTAACTGTGACGCCGAGCGGGACGACGTGCCTGACGAGCGGGTCGGTGTCGGTAAGTTGGAGCGTGACGGGCGGCTCGGGGAAGTACGAGGTCAGCGTTGATGGGAACAAGCAGAGCGGAAGCTCGGCAACCGTGGCCTGTCAGGCGACGGCAGGCGACCAATCCGTGACGGTGGTGGTCACGGACAAGACGCACGCAACATTGACCAAGACGCAAACCATCACGCTGACCGTGACCAAACCTCAGGTGGAAGCGCCGACCGAACTCAGCGTCCGCGCGGATGTCACCAGTCTGACGCTGGCGTGGGAGGGGCCGGACGGCGCGAGCGGCTACGGCGTGCGACGTGACGGCGGCGCAGAGACGACGCTGCCGGCGACGACGCTGAGGCATCCGTTCCCGGGTCTGACGCCGAGCACGAAACACAAACTGGAGGTGCGCGCCTACATCGACGCCGACCATTCGGTCTGGTCGAGCATCGAAGCGACCACGCTGTCGCCGCCGCCGCTGGTCTTGACCGCCTCGGCCGAGCCGACCAGTTGCGAGACGAACGCGCAGGTCACGGTGAGCTGGACCGTGACGGGCGGCTCGGACTCGTACACGGTCAGCGTCGATGGGGATGATCAGTCAGGCTCCACATCAAAGGTGACGTGCCAGGCGACGGCCGGGACGCAGAGCGTCACAGTGAAGGCGCAGGACAAGACCTATACGCAACTGGCAGCGACCCAAACGATCACGCTGACCGTAACCAAGCCGGCGCCGCCCACCTTGGTAACGGCGCAGATCCGGGCGCGTCGGCTGGCCGATAACCGGGTCGAGTTCCGACTGCGCCTCGCAGACGGCACGGAGCAGACAACGGACAAGCGGTACATGAAGCTGCCCGAGGTTACGGCGGGACGTTGGTACTCGAGCAGCGCCTTCACGACGTCGATTGAAGGCGTCGAGTACGCGCTCGGCGTGGTCTCAGTGAGGTTGGACAACACGGTCTGTCCGGCGTTCGTTGCGGTGACATTCATTCCCGCGGGCGGCGAGCGGATCACGCCGACGCAGTACAAGCTCTCGGTCGACCGAGAGGCCGATCTCTGGGCGATGACATCCGAGTTCGCTGTGCCGCTCCAGCCTTCGTCGGCAGTGCCGGATTCTGCTCAGTCGGAGGCGGGTCACTGGATGATCGAAGCGCCGGAGGGAACGAATGACGGTCCCGGCCGCGCCGGTGGGGCCATGCTCGGCGACTCAACTGATGCGCCTGACAGCGCCCAAGCAGACAACACGCAGGCGTCCTGCACCGATCAACCGACGGGGCTGCAGACCAGCAACATTACGAGCAGCGGCGTTCGACTGAGTTGGCAAGCGGTCAGCGGCGCGAGCCAGTACGACGTGTCAGTCGGCGGCGCCGAGCAAGCTCTGGCATCGACACAGCGATATCACGACTTCACAGGACTGGCCGCCGATACGGATCACACGCTGCGGGTGCGCGCTCGCAGTTGGCGGGGCGCTTCTGAGTGGAGCGGCAAGACCATCCGCACAACAGTGTCGAGCGTTCCGGTGATCACGATCACGAGTGGCGCGTCGCCGATCAATGAAGGCGACAACGCGAGTTTCACGGTCGCGAGCGACCGAGCGCCGACAACAGCGTTGACGGTCAAGCTGTCCATCACCGAGAGCGGGGCGATGGTCAGCGGCGGGCCGCCGACGGAGGCGACGATTGCATCTGGAGCGCGCACCGCGAGCGTAACAGTTGCGACCGAGGACGATGAACGAGACGAGTCCGACAGCGTCGTCACCGCGAAGTTGGTCGCGGGAAGCGGCTACCGTCCGGGTTCGCCCAGTAGCGCTGCGGTGACCGTGAGCGACGACGATGGACAGGTGTCCGAGTTGACGCTGACCGCTTCGGCGTCGCCGACCAGTTGCGAGACGGGTGGTGAGGTGACAGTAAGTTGGACCGTGACGGGCGGCTCAGGGTCGCACAACGTGACTGTTGATGGTACGGCGCGGAGTGGTTCTTCAACCAAGCTGACCTGTCAAGCGACGGCCGGCGCCCAGACGGTCACGGTGAAGGCGACCGATCAGGCTCACACACATTTGACTGCGACCGAGACGCTCACGTTGACGGTAACGGACCCGGTCACGCTGACCGCTACGGTGTCGCCGACCAGTTGCGAGACCGGCGGGTCAGGATCGCACGCGGTGACAGTTGACGGCAAGGCGCAAACAGGCTCTTCAACCAAGGTGACCTGTCAGGCCACTGCGGGCACACAGACGGTCACCGTCAAGGCGACCGATGACGCTGACAGCAAACTGACCATAACCAGAACGCTCAATCTGACCGTGACCAAACCACCGAGCACGGTCGAGGCACAGTTGCAAGCACGGCGAATGTCCGACAACCGGTTTGAGATTGGACTGCGCTTGGCTGATGGTACTGATGTGTCGATCAAGCATCGCTTCGCCGATCCTACCTCGATGACCGATGGCGACTGGCAACACAGCGAGGTGCTTACGACTGAAATCAATGATCGGACATACACGTAGGGCAAGATTGCGACACGGCCTTATAACGACCGATGTCCGTCTCGGGTGGAGATAACGTTCGTACCCGCCAAAGGCACACGGATCGAGCCAGACACACGGTTCGTCTCGACCAATGTGACCGCCGAGCGATGGCGTTACAGCAGCAAGTTTGCAATCCTGTTGGTGGTGCAGACTTCAGCCTCATCGGTTCACGCCTCTTCCGGTGAACGGCAGGAAGTGGACCTGCTTGATAACACGCCGGACCGAACCAACGCAGGTCCGAGTGAATACGGTGGGCCGATGGAAGGTGAGGAAGTAGCGAACGTACCATCAGCCCGGGCCCAGGCCGACTCGCAATCAAGCACGACCCCGTCCTGTCCGTCTGTTCCACCAGTCTCAGAACGAGTGAGATTACGAAGAACTCAATCGAACTCAGTTGGACTACCGTGACTGGTGCGACTCAGTATGATCTCAGGCGAGGCGGCGTTGCCGTGGACTTCGTAGAGACGGCTCCATACACATTCACTGGGCTGAGTCCCGACCAGAGTTACCGGTTCGAAGTCCGAGCGCGGGACGCCTGGGGCGCGTCCAGCTGGAGCAGCAGGTCCGAGGCGACGCTTCCGTTGGCTCCAGCAGAGCCGTCCGGCCTGCAGGCGACGGCGACAACCAACAGCATCACCCTGACGTGGAGCTCGGCTCTGCGCGCGACTGGCTACCAAGTACGACTTGAGTCCGGCAGCGCCAAGTCGCCAAGCGATCCGCCCCGCCGTCACACGTTTGGCGGACTGAACCCCGACGAACAGTACAAACTGTACGTTCGGGCCACGAACCGCGGCGGCAAGTCGGACTGGGTTCCGATAGTAGGAACGACCAAACCGACACCGGTATCACTCTCAGCTTCGGTCAGTCCGACCAGCTGTGAGTCTGGCGAGTCGGTCACGGTGCAGTGGAGCGTCTCGGGCGGTTCGGGCTCATACCGAGTGACGGTAGGCGGGGTCGCAAAGACGGGCAGTTCGGCCAAGGTGACCTGTCAGCAGACGGCGGGCACACAGACCATCGCCGTCGTGGCGACTGATACCAAGCACACGACACTGAGCGACTCCGAGAGCTTGTCCGTCGCAGTTAAGTCGCCACCGACCGTGACCGGCCAGGTCGCGGCGCGGCTGCTCAGTTCGGGCAAGATCGAGCTGGCCTTCAGACCGACGGGCGGCAGCCGGATCTTACCGACGTTACGGTTCTACACGCCCGACACGACCAAGCTGACCAGGTGGGCATCGTCCAGCGACGTGATTGGCCCGGCGGGGAAAGAGAAGAACCGGTTGCTGGGCCAGATCACCGTGAAGCACATTAAGACCACGAGCAGCTACTACGTGGATGTCTGCTTCCGTCCGGCTGGCGCGAGTCAGCGTATGTGTCCGTCCCAGAGCAACTTCTACTACAAGACGGCAACCGTAGACCGCTGGTTGTACACGGGCGCGTTCACATTCAAGCCGCTGCGAGTGTCCGCTCTCGGCGTGGAGAGCGCCCAAGACGACACGGCGGATGCACAACTACAACCAGTCGCCGACGGAGAAGCCGGCACCGTGGGCACAGAAGGCGGCTTGATGTCCGACGAAGAGTGATGAAGGAACCTTGACGGTGGTCGCAGGCACGAAAAAAGACAGTCACACATGGACTTCGGGAGGTCGCCGCACATCGTTTGATGCGCGACGACCTCCCCGTTCCGTTACCCACCCGCAGCCGCGAGGCCGGACTGCTGCTCGCGTTCGAGCGCCCATTCGAAGAGTGAGGTTGACGGCTGCGCCTGCTTGCGGCTGCGACCCTTGGTTGGCTTGGGCTCATCCGAGAGGAACTCGGCCCAGCTGAACAAGTCTCGCTGCTCGGGCGCGTTGCCCGTGTCATGCTCGCATGGGATGACCGCGACGCTGGACTCTGCGTCGACCGTTGCGCCGACCGGCAGTGCGACCGGATCCGGCGTTGGTTCGAGCGGACGCCAGGAGTCGTCAACCAGCAGCGCCTCCGCATCCGCCGCGACCTGCTGCGCCTGGGCGAAGATGGACTCGACCGACTCGTGGTCGTCCTCGTCGCCAGCCACAAGCTTGCGGGCCAGGGCCAGCATCAGGTCATCTCCATCGTCTCCGTAGGCGGCGAGACCCTCGTCGGGCAGCTCGCCCTCGACCGCCAGCGACGACTGCAGCTTCTGCGCGACGAGCTTGAGCGCGTCGGCCTGCAGCGTGTTCCGATAGGCCATGAATACCACCTTGACGGGTCGCGTCTGACCGATCCGCCACGACCGCCGCGACGCTTGCCGCATGGTGTAGACTGAGTAGTCGGTCTCGAACCAGCAGATGGTCGGAAAGTCGATCAGGTCGAGTCCGGTTTGCACCAACCGAGGGTGGCAGATGAGGACATCGATGCCCTGCGCCACCTGGTTCGCGACCCAGGCCTCGCGCTTGTCGGGCGCGACGGCGTCGGCTTTCATCACGGCGGAGCGGAAGCCCGCGCGAGTGAGGAACGCCTGCATCCGACCGGTGATGTCGCGCGTCCCGGTGTGCGTCGCGTAGACGAGCACGCGTCGACCGGCTATCCGCTCCTGCGCCACGAGGTCAATGAGGGCTTGCTCCCTTGGGTAGAGCCGATCGCCGTCGAGCGGCGGCAGTTGGACGAGGATGTTCTCCTCGTCCGACTCGGGATCGAGGACCGTCTCGCCGCGCGTGCAGCCGTCGGGGTAGGCGAGCAGCGACTGCAGATAGGCGGCCAAGAGCCGCTTCGAGCCTTGCGCGAGCGCCGACTTGAGTGCCGCTCGCATCGTCGCTTCGAGGTCGGCGTAAGCCGAACGCTGCGAGTAGGCCACGCCCTCGGGCGACTTCGCCTTCGGGTCCGGCTCTGAGTCGAGCGAGGACAGCAGCACCTGCTCCTCGTAGCTCGGCAGTCCCGAAGCCACGTCGGAGAGCCTGAGGAAGACGGTGTTGCCGATCAAGTGGAACAGCGCCGAGGGCGCGAGACCAGGGCGCTCGCGGACGACCTTGCGGTAGCTGCGCCGCTTGCTGGCGCGACCGTCGGCGGCGTCATCGTCGTCCGACTTGCCGATCGATTGCTCCAAGAATCCGTAGCGCTGAATCCAGCGCGACTCCTCCGTGCGCGCGAACTCCGAGCGAATCTCGGGCGAGAACCGATAGAGCAGATGGAAGAGCGTCGACGAATAGCCGCCCATCAGGGTGCCGGAGAGCGAGAGCGACTTGCCGCCGACATCGGCGAGCACGCCGGCGGCGATGCCCTGAGCGGAGCCGCGGCCCTTGTACTCGTGGACCTCATCGGCGATCAGCAGGTCGAAGAAGCCGCGCATCCGCAGCTTGACGTAGTCAGCCAGCGGGAAGCGCTTCGGCCCAGTTGGGTCTGCTTGCCAGAGCGCTGAACCGCACTCGGAGCAACGCAGCTTGCGTCGTTTGAGTGCTGTCTCCGCGAGCGGCACGCCGTGCCGGTCGACAACCTGCCCGAAGCAATCAGGACAACTTGGGACGCGGATCGGCTCCCCGGTCTCCTTGTCCCGCGCCAGTTTGCCATCCGAAACGGCGGGGCGCTCGATCGTGGACGGTCGCCAGCGGTAGGAGAGCTTGGCTCGCTCGCGCGACATGACCGCGTAGAGCGGGCCGACCGTCGAGACGCGCCGGAGCTGCTCCAGGTCGGTGATCGAGGAGACGACCACGGCGCGTGCCATAGGAATCGTCTCCTCGATTTCGCGCTTCCACTTGCGGGTCAGGTGCGGCGGGCAGAGCACGAGCACGCGGCGGAAGCCGGCCATGTGCGCCGCTGCAGTGCCGATGAACGTTTTGCCCGTGCCCATCTCGCCGACGACGGTCGTGCCGCGCCGCGATTCCAGCGAGAGCGCCGCCCCGCGAATGGCGTCTTCCTGCGCGCCCAAGGGCGAGCGCAGCAGTCGCGGCATCGGACGCGAGTCGGTTGCCGGGCTGTAGACGGGTGGGTAGGACGCGATCACGCGCTCGGTGATGGCGTCGCGGTAGGTGTCGATGAACTCGCCGAGGTTCATTGGGTTGTCCTTTCCGTGGACTGATGTGGCGTTGGCGATCCCGCATCGAGTGCGGGGCAGGCGAAGAATCCCTCTCGCCACACCCGGCGAGAGGGATTCTTGTGGTGAACGGCTCACCGATAGCGGTGAGCTGGCTAGGTGAATGGTCAGGCGGTGATGCCGCGTTCGTCGATCGGTCGGCATGCCGCCAATCGAACATCGGATACTCTCGCTGGCGACTGCCACGGGCCTCCCGCCGCGCTCAGGTCGCGCATTGGTTGAGCGGCAGCGCCTCGGCGTCGGGTGCGAGGCTCTGGTCGCCGACTACGTAGCGCTCGCGGCAGAAGCCGCATTGTGCCGTCAGGGTCATGTCAGCTCTCCGAATCTGACTCATCCTCCGAGCCAAGTCGGGAGGCGGTGGTGCTCGCCGCAGTCGAAGTGCTCGCAGCACGGGCACGGTTCGTCAGCGAGGACGATCAGCGCCAGGTGCTGGACTGCTTCGAGCACGTCGTAGGGATGCGCGTCGCTGCTGAGCAACACGCGCTCGAGCTGCTCACGGCTGATCCGCTCATCCAACGACTCGCGGATGTCGTGCAGGGCACGGCCGAGCAACTGCTCGTAGGTGTGGAGGTCCAAGTCGTTCAGTTCGACCAACTGGTCGGACCGAGTCTGTGCTTGGGTCTCGATGTAGTTCATGGCGGGTGTCCTTTCCGTGGACTGATTGGTTGCGATGGACGTGACGAAGCCCCGTCGTTCTCTGCGGTCAACGGGGCTTCGAGGTTGAAAGCGGCTCACCTGTAGAGATGAGCGGGCTGTGCGGGATCAGGCGTCGATGTCGCTGATCTCGCCGGTCTGGAGGTCGAGCGCGACAACAGTGGTGCGCATGCGCTCGCGGTAGACCTCTTTGTCGGGCGTCTCCTCAACCAGGATCAGCTCCTTGGCCGTGCGACCTTTCACAAGGATGCGAGAGCCCCCTGCTTCCAACTCGAGGTTGTCGAGGAAGCCGGCCGCGACCAGCATGGCGAGGTGACCTCGACGCAGCGGCATCAGCGGTCGAGTGCGCGCGTCCTCCTGCGGCCAGAGCGCGTCGGTGATCTGCGGACTTTGCCACAGCCCCGAACGTCGAGCCTCAGTCGCTGCGGCCACCGGGTCGATGGTTCGAGTCGTGAACAGGACATCGCCCACCGTCTCCGCGCGGAGGTTGAACTCCGAGTAGCGAACCTCGTCCAGCGATTCCAACTCGCCGTCGGACCAACGACCGATCAGGTTCTCCGTGTACGTGTCCGTGAAAGTGTCATGCTTGCGCTCGCCGATCACGACGACCTGGTCGAACGCCTCCCGCTCCTGCTCGGGGAATGCCCAGCAACTGAGCCGCGAGTAATGCGAGGCGAGGTATCTGGCCGACACTCGCAGGCGCTTGCGCGGCACGATGTAGACCAAGAGTCCGTCCGGCGCGAGGTAGCGAGAGCACTGCGTCAGGAACGCGTGCTCGGTGCGCTGGTCCTCGGAGTCGTAGTCATACGGTGGATTCAGCCACAGGAGGCTGAAGGCGCGGTTGGCGATCGAGCAGCGGAAGATGTCCGCCGCCAGTGCGTGGTCCAGCGCCTGCTGAGCAAGCGACGACCGCTCTTGATGTAACTCGACGCCGAAGCTCTCGACGTCGAGGCTGGTGCGTCGGTTGAGTGCGCGGGCGACGAGGCTCAGCGCTTCGCCGGCGCCGCAGCAGGGGTCGAGCAGCCGCAGTGTTTGCGGCGCCGAACCCCGTCCGAGGCTGGCGCGTTGGGGTGTGATCAGCTGCAGGATCAGCTCGATCACGCGAATCGGGGTCGGGTAGAACCCGCCCTTGGCTTGGGCAGCGAGTCTCATCGGGATGCTCCGTTCGTGGTGTGTTGCTGGGTTGATTCGGGCAGAGTGAGTCGCCCGGAGGCGACGGCTTGGGACAGCTCCTCACGGAGTAGGTCGTGGTTGGGCGCGCACTTGTAGGCGGCGACGCCGACCGACTCGAGCGGCACGATCTTCTCGCTGCGCAGCACGGTCTGCCAGAGCCAGTCGGCCCAATCAGGCGGCAGCGGCAAGTCCGAGCGTCGGTCGAGGAAGCGCCGGTGCAAGGCCGGAGCGGTCTCCTCATCGGGCGCGAGTAGCAAGAACTCATCGCGTTCGAAGCGAAACTCGGCGAGTTTGGTGTAGACCATCGCTTGCCAACCGCCTGATGAGGGCAGCCGAGCAATCTTGGTCGTCCACGTGCCGATCGTCTCCTCGGGGATGATGCAGCGCTGGTAGCCGCCCGAATGCGGCAGGCCGTCAGCGCCGCGAATCAGGAAGGCGGCATCGGGCGGTTGCTTGAGCAAGGCGGCTCAGATCGCCTTGACCGCGGTCTGCGAGCCGAGCATCGAGAGGAACCCGAGTCCCTCCGTCCACTCATCGCGGGCGAAGGCGTCAACCGTCGCCGAGAAGCCGCCGGCCGAGATGGTGTAGAGATCGTGTCCCCGCTCGGGAGGCGTGGTGGTGGTGTCGAGCATGGTGCTCGTCCTTTCCAGTGAACAGATTGGGCTGTGAGTTGCGAACGGACTCAGTCGAGAAAACCTCCGTTCTTGATCGAAGCGAAGGCGTCCGCGCCGATGACGACGTGGTCGAGCAGCTCAACGCCGAGCAACTTGCCGACCTCGACCAAGTCTTTGGTCAGATTGATGTCGGCCCGGCTCGGCGTGGCGTCACCCGACGGATGGTTGTGTGCGACGATCAGGCTGGGCGCCGACTCGACGATGGCCGGCTTGAAGACCTCGGCAGCCCGAACCAAGGCCGAGTAGGCGTTGCCCTGGTAGATCGTGCGCTGACCGACAATCCGCAGTTTGCGGTCGAGCAGGAGCACGCGCACCTGCTCTTGCGCCAGCGGCGACATCTCGGCCCGGAGCAGGTCGAAGACCTGTTTCGAGGTCGTGATTTGCTCCGCTTCTGGCGAGCGTTCAGGCCGTGTCGACACCTCGTAGCGAATCGCCAGTTCGCTCAACAGCGAGAGGTTGGTGCGCAGCGCCGTGAGCAGCTCCTGCGGTTGGTCGTGGGCCAGCAACGGCCGCGCGGAGTCGTCGTTCGCGAAAGCGAGCAGATCAGATTGGATGGTGGTCATCCGTGAGTTCCTTTCAGGATTTGGAACGAGAAGAGGCCGCGTCCCGGTGTGGGAACGCGGCCTCGTGGGTGCCCGTACTTGACGTGCAGGAAAATGGAAGTCCGTTAGAAGGGAGCGTCGCCTCCCTCGTCTCGGCCCGAGCGGTCGCTGCGCGAGTCGAGGAAGATGACCTCGCTGGCGTGGACCTCGACCTTGCTGCGCCGCTCGCCCGAGTCGGTCTGCCAGCTGCGCTGTTGCAGCGAACCGCTGACGTGGACGCGGTCGCCCTTTTGGACGTAGCGCGCCACCGCCTCGGCCGTCTTGCCCCAGCAGACGACCGAGTGCCAGTCGGTCTCCGACTGACCGCCATTCGACTTGCTGTAGCGGTCGGTGGCCAGTCGCAGCTGGACGACGGCCGTGCCGTTCTTGGCGCTGCGCAGCTCGGGGTCGGCTCCGACTCGGCCCAGCAGGTTGACGTGGTTGATGGTGCGTGCCATCGGTGGTGCTCCTTTCAGAGAGCGTGTTGCGACGAGGGAACGCCCCTCGTCTGTTTGGACATGGGAAAGCCGCGTCCCGGAGTGGGAGCGCGGCCTCTGTGGTGCAACCGGATTGGGTTGCGGTTAGCTCACCCGGAGGTATTCCGAGCTGCTTTCGGTGACGATCTCAGCCCGCTGCTCAGGGTCGAGCAGCTCGTTGAGCTTCTTGTGGTCGACCTTGTATCGACGCGTCGAGACCATCCCGACCGTGCGGGGCTTGTCCCGTCCATCGAGTTGGGATTTGGGAACGCCTTGCGTTTGGAGCCAACCCTCGAGCGTCGCAAGCGACTCACGCTTGTCCGCGTTGAGCGACTTGATCAGCTCCGACAGCTCCTCGTAGTGCCAGAGGGCCGCCTGCGCCTCTTCGTCTGAGATGGGTTCGGCCGGCGCGTCGGCAGATGCCTCTGCCGGTGACGTGTCGCCGATTGGCGGCTGGCACGTGTCCAGATATGGGCAACGGCGACACTGCCAGTCCATCGCCTCGAAGTCCCGCTCGGGCAGGACCTGCGGGTCGGGACCGTTGTCATCGAGGTGGTCAGCGAGATCGCCGAGCCGTGCGCATGCTCGGTGCCAGGCCCGTTCCACTCGATCTGCAGGGATCACTTCGTAGTCCCAGCGCCGTGAGCCCGTGTCGAGCGTCGCGATGACCACGTCGCGGAAGTGGCCGAAGAGCCCGAGCGAGTAGCAGGCCGCCTGCGCGACCGAGTCGGGATGACTGCGCTCAGCGCCGAGCGTCTGCCAGCGTTTGAACGCCTCTGGACCGCGCGTCTTGACTTCAATGACCAGTTCGTCGTCGAACAGCTCAATCGCGCCGGTGGCGTCGGGATGTCCGGTGACCGTCAGTCCAGGCGCCGCCTCGACCGAGACCTGCAGCGGCGCAGCGCGGTCGGCCGGAGTGACCGTCCAGAAGCAACGCTGCATCGCCCGGACGACGACCGGCTCCAGCGCGTTGCCGGACTCCATGATCGTCAAGGACTCAGAACTGATTGGGTTCGTGATCGGCTGCTCGGTTGCCGAGTACCAGAGCGCGCGGCGGCAGCGTCCCAGCGCCGAGGCGCGGACTTCGAGCTTGAGGTCGTCAGTGAACCGTGCCATCGGTCGGTTGTACGGGTTGTTGGTAGTGGTTGTCGTGTCGGACATGGGTGGTTCCTAATGGGGTCAGATCAGTCGCCGGAGGACCTCTGGCAGACTGGTCCTGGACCCTGCTGGCCGGTGAGCTCTCTCGGTTCCTGCGGCGTGTGACCGCTGAAGAAAGACTGAGCCCTTGCCGGCATGTCTGGGTTGTTCTGCAGCACTGATGGGGTGTCGTGCCCAAGAGCACCGATTCATTAGGCCGTCGCGGGAACCAACCCACCGGGTCGCACCAGAAAGCGCGAACTGGAGAGGAACCGAAACACGATGGCCTTGTACTTGGGTGATGACTGGGCGGAGGACCATCACGACGTCCATCTCATGGACGAAGCGGGCGAGCGGCTTGCCGCCCGGCGGCTGCCCGAAGGGGTGGAGGGCATCACCGCCCTGCACGAACTGGTTGCCGGGCACGCCTCGGGACCGCACGAGGTGGTCGTCGGCATCGAGACCGACCGCGGCCCGTGGGTGATGGCCCTGGTGGCGGTCGGCTACCGGGTCTACGCGATCAACCCGCGCTCGGCGTCGCGCTACCGCGACCGCCACCACGTCAGTGGCGCCAAGTCCGATGCCGGGGACGCGAAGCTGCTCGCCGACCTCGTGCGGACCGACCGGCATAACCACCGCGAGGTCGCCGGCGACAGCGACGAGGCGGCCGCCGTGCGTATCCTCGCCCGCGCCCACCAACAACTCGTCTGGGACCGCACCCGGCAGACGAACCGGCTCCGCAACGCGCTCAGGGAGTACTTTCCCGGGGCCCTGCAAGCGTTTCCCAGCCTGGCGCACGGCGACGCCGTGGGGGTGCTGGCGACCGCACCGGGGCCGCGCGAGGCGGCGCGGCTGAGCACGTCGCAGATGCGCTCGGCGCTGCGCCGCGGCGGCCGCCAGCGTAACGTCGAGCAGCGCGCCGCCGAGCTCCGTCAGGCCTTCCGAGTCGAGCAGCTGGAGGTGCCTGCCACGGTCAGCCAGGCCTTCGCCGCGACGACCAGGGCGACCGTGACCCAGATCGACGCGATCAACGGACAGATCGCCGAACTCGAGGCCGAGCTGGCAGCCTCTTTTGAGCAGCACCCGGACGCCGACATCTACCGTTCCATGCCCGGTCTCGGTGTCGTGCTCGGCGCCCGGGTGCTTGGCGAGTTCGGGGACGACCCCGAACGCTATGAGTCGGCGAAGTCCCGCAGGAACTACGCCGGCACCTCGCCCCTCACCGTAGCATCGGGCCGCAAGCGCACCGTGAGGGCGCGCTTCATCCGCAACCGGCGGCTCGGCGACGCCACCATGCAGTGGGCGATGTGTTCGTTGCGCGCGAGCCCCGGTTGCCGCGACTTCTACGACCGCCGTCGCGCCGCCGGCGACCCGCACTACCAGGCCCTCCGCGCCCTGGCGAACCGCCTCGTCGGCTACCTGCACGGGTGCCTCCGCTCGCAGACCCCCTACGACGAAGTCCTCGCCTGGAGTCACCGTTCACGCCACGAGGATCGCGCCGCTGCTTGACTCTTGCAGTCATGGGGTGTCTTTCTGTCCGATAGAAGAGAGCGGGGCAGCCCTCGTGTTGAAGGCAGCCCCGCTCAGGTAGGTGTTTCGCAGCGGAAACGGAAGTCGTTAGCCGTGCCGCTGCTGCAACTTCTCGACTGCCGAGTCGATCAGCGGCGTCAAGTCGTCGACGCCGAGCTCGTTGAGGTCGCGACCGGTCTTGCGCAGGACAGCGGCGCGAACCTGCTCCTCCGAGAACCCCTGCTGTTCGCTGAGGTCAAGGAGCTGGGCGCGCAGGTTCTGCGCATCCGACCCTGACCCTTCGGCGCGCGGTCGGGTCCCGTTCGACTGCGCGGCACCGCGGGTGGGCACTGGTTCGGGTCGGGACTGCCGCTGCTTCGGTTGTGGTCGGCCCTGACCGGCGGTCGGTGGGTCGCCGTAGAGGCCGTTGCCGAAGCGGTCGCCGAAGCTGCGCAGGGCGCGCTTGAGCGCGTCGGTGACGGCACCTTTGTAGGCGGTCTCGTGACCTTCCGCAGAGTCATCGGAGACCGGCTGGAAGCCGACATCGGTGCGTGAGGGCGCGCCCGGCACGGTCACGCGAACCGTCGCTGAGTAGGCCGCTCCCGACTTGAACTCGCGCAGCGTCACGTCGCCGACCAGCTCGTAACCCCAGCCGCCATAGCCGAAGACTTTGTTGGCCTGGTCGATGGCGGTGTGGCCCTCGATGTACGAGAACCGGCGACCGCCGCGGCCCTTGCGCTCGGAGACCAAGGCAGGGTCGAGCGGCTGCCGCAGGGCGTCGTTGACCGCCGGGGACAGCGCGTCCCAGTGCAGGTCGGTGGAGTTGATGTTGGTGGGCGCCGCGCCGTTCATCGGGCGCGTCCCGTTTCCGTTGGTGTGGATGCCGTTCTTCACGGTGATGTTGCTCCTTCGTTGAGCTGTGTTTAGGTGGGTTGGAGTCGTGTCACGAACACGATCAGGCTTGGGCCGAGTGACCCTCCGTTCGTGAATTGGGGCTGGGTGGGTGGATGCGTCAGCGAACGGTGGCGGTTCGCTTCAGCAAATCGAGGAAGACGGCGCGGCCGTCCGGATGCGACGCGAGGTCCGCGACGTCGGAAATGCCAGTCGGTAGTTCGACGACTCGCGAGCGGTGCCCGCCGAGCAGTTCGCGAAGTCGAACGGCTGCCGTTTGGCCCGCGTTGTCCGAGTCGAGGGCGAGGAAGATGCGCGGCTGTCCTCGAAGTGCAGCCGCGACCTTTTCGAGACCTTGCGTGCCCAGCGCTGCCACCGCAGGGACGCCCCAACTGGCCAGCGCGAGCCAGTCGAAGAGGCCCTCAGTGACGACGATTAAGTGGCTGGGGCGGGTCAGCCCACCCATTCCCAGGACCGGCTTGGGTCCGGGCAAGGCGGTGAATCGCTGCTTGGCATCGGACAAGATGTTGCGACCGGCGAGCCAATGCACGCGTCCACCGACAACCTCGGGAACGACGATCCTCCCGTTGAAGCGCTCGCCGCGCTCGGTGAACAGGCCACTCGTCTGGATGCGAGCGTCGTCGAAGCCCAGCGACCGCAAATGCTCACGCAACCCGTTTCTGGTGGCGAATCCCAGACCAAGCCGTTGAATAGCATCAATGTCGATGCCTCGCGACGCGAGGTATCGCATCCCCTCTGGCGAACGACGAAGCTGCGTCGCGTAGAAGCGAATCGCCGACGTCAGCAACTGCGGATCACGGGCAAACAGTGGCTCGGCCGACTGGAGGTCGACTTGAGCGCGTGGCCGTTCGACCGGCTCCCAAGAGCCTCCTTGCAGCCGACGAATCGCCTCGGGCAGATCGACGCCATCGAGCCGCTGAATGAAATCCAGGACGTCACCGCCGAGACCACAACCGAAGCAGTACCAGCGCTGCGAGTCGGCGTAGACGGTGAAACTGCCCTCGTTCTCCTTGTGAAACGGACAGACGCCCTGTCGCACGCGGCCTCGACCGTGCAGCGCGACTCCGCTCGATTCGACGACATCGCCGAGTCGGTAGCGACGTTTGAGCGCCGAGATATCGACGGTGGCGATCACGAGGCGCCGCCTCTCGTGGGTCGACGCTGCTGGCGAACCTGTCGAATCCGCCAGAGCAGCATCGCCGCCCAGCCGAGTCCGAACGCGTTGAGCACCGCGACCTCGACTCCGTAGCCGAAGGCCAGAGGCGCGGCGAGCATCGCGAAGACTGCCCCGACGACCAGCAAGCGGATGTCCATCCAGTTGCGCCGGCGCTGACCCGTCGCAGGAAGTTTGTTCGCTGGTGGAACCGTGTCGCCCTGCTCGAAGGCCGACCAGATCGACTCGCCGGTCAGCTCTTCGAGTCGCTTGATGATGCGCTGTCGTGAGCACTTGGCTGCGTGGCAACGCACGTCGATCGCTCCGCCGTCGGGCCGCTGTCGGAACGACAGGCGGTCGTCGAGCGAGCCATGGCAGACCGCAGCCGTGTGGAACCAGACGCGCTCGAACCGAACCCGATGCGGCAGCCGTCCGGCAATCTGCCAGGCATCGGGCCCGACGTAGCGACCTTGTGTCGCAGTGGGTGTGTGGAAATCTCTCATCGGTGAAACTCCTTCCGTTTGGTGTCGTTGAGTGACGAGAGCGCGTGAGTGAGCAGGTGTAATCTGAGTTGACAGGTGGAGTCCAGCGTCGGCATCGAGACGCGCAGTCAGCGAGAGTTGGTGACTCGGAGTTGGGTGGGATGAGACGCACTTCGCCCACGGTCGGATGCCGTGACACGTGGAATCGAAGCGCGGGAAGGGGGGAAGCGCGAGCAGGATCAACCGTGGTTAGCGAACTCGCGCGGACACGAAGCGACCGAGCTGCCTATTCAGGAAGCTCGATCAGAGGCAAATCCGGCAATCGCGGGACAGGCTGGCCTGTTCGCTACTGCTGTGCCGTTTCCTGCAATCTCAGGTCGCGCATCAGGGGAGCAAGACTCAACCCGTCGGGTCAGGTTCGGGCCGGAGACAAAACCCACCAGTGTTCTGAGGAGGAACCGCTGGCTGAAACCGCAAACCACCGTCATTAGACACGGATCGACGTCGAGTCACCATGTCGCCGGCGTCCGATTCACTGAGTATCTGTGCAGTCAGAAACACCGGACTCTGAGCAGGGGAGCTCGACCGGCAACACCTGCGTGACTACGGGACAGCGGGAGTACGCGCTGAAGTCGGTGGGTGCCTGACAGCAGGCGGTTGTAAGCCCCTCAAGTCGGCCAGACCCAGCAGTGACCAGGCGAGTTGCTGTTCCACATCCTGTAGAGGCGAGGGGTTCAGCCCGACTAGCCGCATCCTGATCAAGACGCCTCATTCCACCCTTCCGCAACCCCGCAGACCGGCCCCCTTCACATGCCCCGTAAGGTACAATCTGGGTGCAATCAAAGTGCAATCGGCGTGGAACCAGCTGTTCCATGCGCGCAGTTGACAGAGACCCTCGCGAGCGGCAGAACACCCAGCGTTTTACTTGCGATTGGAGCCCGATTGCAGAATGCAATCGCAGTCAGTTTCCTGTACATGCCCCATACTTCCTCGGAGCCCCAAAAGTGCAATCGGCCTGGCGGGCCTTGCCTGGGCAGGAGGCTGAGAACCAGCAGGCGGCCACCGCGCTGCAGACCGATTTGGTCCACAGCTAAGATCGGATGATGGACGAGCAAACACAGCGGCAGATTGGGCCCAAGTCAACGCCGGAGCCAGACGCAGCGTCGCGGGAGTTGGCCAGCCAAAGCCGACGGTTGGCAGGAGCGGTGCTTGAAGTCGTGCTGTTCTGTCTGACCTTGGGCATCGGCTGGGTCGTCTGGTACCTCATCGCGGCGCGCAACGGTCAGAGTCCGGCCAAGCGGCTGTTGGGCATGCGAGTCGTGCGGGACGGCGAGGTCGCCAATCTGGGCTGGATGCTGATTCGCGACCTGGCCATCCGAATCATCACGTTCGGGGCAGTGAACGGGGTGCTGATCGCCGTCCTGGGCGAGACAGCCGGCGGCGCGATCTATGGCCTGATGGTCGTGGTCGCCGCGCTCTGGTGCGTCTGGGACGTCCGCCGCCGCTGTTTGTGGGACATCGCAGCCGGCACCGAGGTGGTACGCGTATCCCGCTGAGCCGCACACGCCGGTGTTCCGTTGGGTCGACTACTCCCCCGCGTCAGCAGCCGCACGATGACACGACGAATCCGCTTGCGTCGGAGCTTGTGTCGCGCCTCATCTAGCCTCGCATGGCGTTGTTGCAGCTCCCGCTTGCGCTGCCAGTCCTGCCAGGGGAGGTCGGCAGGCGGCATGGTTAGCTCGTACTCGCTGATCAGCTCAAGCTCCAGTTCGACCATTCGCACTTCCGCGACGTAACCCTCGACCGATGGCCAGTGCGCCTTGAACTCGGCATGTTGCTGGCGCCACTCGGTGATGAGGGTGAACGCCTGAGAGCCGTAGACCTGGTCGTCATCGGGTTGCGGCTCCAGCTCGACCAGCGTGGGGTAGATGCGATTGGGGATGTAGGGCCGGCTCGACTCAGCGACGCCCGGGTGCGCGGTAGGCCGTTGCGATTCCCGCAGCTCCGTCACAGCGGCAACGACCTGAGCGAGTTGCTGCTCCACGTCCTGTAGCCGGCCCTGCAATCCCTCCACCTGTTGCTGCAGTTCCTCAGCGCCGTTGCCGCGAGCCTGTTCGCCCCTCGACTGTTCCAGTTCAGCCAGACGTGATTCGAGCTCCTTCACCTGCCGCCGAAGCAGACCCAGCTGCACCTCGGCAGAACCGCTCGACTCTCGTTCCAGCGCCTCGGTCAGACGCTTGCTGAGCTGACCGGTCGACAGCGCTCGCCTGAGTGTCCGTTCGCTGACCTCAAATCGACGCGCCACCACCTCACGACCATCACGGGCGATCAGGTCCTGTAGGAGGCCCAGCAACCGCGCGTCCTCCCTCGCACCGGGCTCTGCTGACACCACTTCAGGGGTCTCAACATGGGCACTTACGGTCGTCTCCATGCCCTCAACCTACCCAGACACCCGTCCCCTGGTGGACAAAACAGACCAGTTTGTCCAATCGAGCGTGGAACCAGCTATTCCACCCAGACCGCTGCCGCCGAACCACGTTTGTCCAGCGTTCGCCGCAGAAAACACTGGTCGTTCGGTCAGTTTGTCCAACCGTCCAACCGGTCAGATTCCTGTACACGCCCCACACCTCCAATCGGCCATCTGTAATGGCAGGCACGGACGCCGGCGTCAGTGACGAGAACGCCACGACGCGCGCGCCATTGTGCGCGGAGTTCAGCTTCGGACACACTTTGAGTCATCGATAGAGCACAGATGTTCCTAGGGCCTGTTCACTCTAATCGAGGTTTGTGTCAGAGTTGGAGGAACGGTCTGGCGGCCGGGTCAATGGGATCATGCAACTGACCGACGCACAATGGGCGCGGATCGCGCCACTCATGCCGACGCCGCGCGGCAACTGCAAGCTGCCCTCGCGCCAGGTGCTTGAGGGTTGGCTGTTCGTGACCAAGGAAGGCTGCAGCTGGCGGGCCTTGCCTGAGCGCTTCGGTCCCTGGCACACGGTCTACATGCGCGGACGGCGTTGGATCGACAAAGGCGTCCTGGAGCGCGTCTTTGCCGAGCTGCAACGGGTTGAACTGGAGGCGCAGCTCGAGCAACGCGAGCCGGATCGGCCGCTGCGCGTCTCGCTCGACAGCACGATTGTGAAGGTCCATCAGGACGGGACCGGAGCGCCCAGCAAAAGGGGCCCCAAGCGATCGGCCGCTCACGTGGAGGCTTAACGACCAAGCTACACGCCGTCGTATTGGAAGACCGCCTGCCGCTCGTCCTGACCCTGACGCCGGGTCACTGGGGCGATGCGCCCTGGGGACGCTGGTTGTTGGAGCGGCTCGGCTCCGTATCTGGTCAGCCGCAACTGCTCGCCGACCGCGCCTACGAGGGCGATGAGATGCGTGCGTTGGCCGCCGAACTCGGCTGGGAGTTGATCACCCCGCCGAAGGCGAATCGCCGCAAGCCGTGGCCGCTGAACCGCGCGGCCTACCGCGCCCGCAACGCGATCGAACGCTACTTCGGACGCATCAAACGATTGCGCGGCATCGCCAACCGCTATCACAAACTCGCCCATGTCTATCTCAACCAGGTCCTCCTCGCCTGCATCCACTTCATGACCAAATAGAGTGAACAGGCCCTAGAGGGGCTCAGACGTGACACCGACTTGGAGACGACGACTGAAGCTGGCGATTGCCGGACTGCTCGCGGCAGCCGCGGTGGCGATACCGGCGCTGCAACCGGCAGATGCGCAGACGCCGCCGGTGGTTGAGCGCCTGGTGATCGTCAATGAAGACGAGGAAAAACCCTTCATTGAGCGCAAGAAGAACGGCGAGTTTCGGGCTCGTCCGATCTTCTCGCAGCGGCTCTCGCGGTTGACCTACGGGATTCGCGACGCCGACTCGGGTGAGTGGCTGACCGCCATCTACCGGGTCAACGGCGGCGAAGACGAGCGCGACGAGGGCTGGGAGTACGACTTCGATTACCCGGCGCTGGATGAGCAGCCGGAGCTCGACCCGGAGCAGCGCTACCTCTTGGTGATCGCTGCCCAGGCCGTCGGTCACGCGACGCCGACCACCTTCTACGTGACCGTCCCCGAGCATCAGCCGGGCGGATTCAGTTCTTGTGGTCAAATGATGCTCCCTGTACCATCGACAGCACCCGTACCAAAGCGCCCCAATTCATGCACTGGACGATTAGATGCCATCTCAATTTCAATCCACGCCGCCTCTTTCGCAAATCATTCACGCCGCGCAGCAAAGGCTGGTCTGTATCAAGACCTCGAACGGTAACGGCACGGGCTTTCTCGTCAAAGACAGCTATGTGCTTACGAATGCTCATGTCGTAGAAAACGACACTTTTGTTGATCTTGAGTTTGTGGACGGCGCGAACTCGACCGTCATGACCGTCGGAACGCATCCCAAGTTGGATTTGGCATGTATTCTGATAACCGGTGACATTCTCGCGACACCGTTGCCCTTGGGACATTCTTCTACGACCCGAGTAGACGAAGATGTGCTTGCACTAGGATATCCCTTGGGACTCATTCTGCAAGGTGCTCCGACTGTGACAAGAGGCATTATCTCCGCCAAACGCCACGATCACCTCCAAACTGACGCTGCCATCAATCCCGGTAACAGCGGCGGACCTCTAATCAACGCTTACGGCGAAGTCATCGGTGTAAACACGTCTGGGATTGAAACTTCATCCGGTAGGAGCATATCAGGGATCAACTTCGCAATACCAATTGATGATGTCAAGCCAGACCTCGATTCCTTGATGTTTGGCGATTACGCTGATAATCCTTCTATTGCGAGACATCGACCTGTCCCAGCTAACTCTTGGACAACACACCTTACAGAAGACGGCACACTTGAGTTTCAGCTGCCTTCAGGATGGGATATGTTCTTCAATACATCAATGGTGGTGCTCTGTATGTCTGAAGATGGTAACCAAAGTTTGGCTATAATGCTTCAGGAGGCCAGTGAGTTTGTATCGCTAGAACATCAGGCTCAGATGTGGCATGGTGCGCATACTCAAAGTGGCGACTCCATTGTTACGACAGAGAAAGGTTGGACTCGGCGTAACGGGCGCGAGACGTACTACTTTGAGTACTCTGAAGTTAGTGATGACGGCACGGTGAAGCAGGGCTTGTCAGATGTGTTTGAACTTGTTGGAGACGGCACCATCAAATATACCATTTGGTTGCGGTTGAATGCTCCAGTCGTATCCAGCATCGACAGAGAGGGATTGGCTCAATTCCTCTCTGCCATCGGTGAGAGACTATCATTGCGGAACAGTGTCGGAAACTCACTGAGGCACTGGGCGATCACGCCTGCTCCGGGCTGGACGGTTGTGGAGAACAGCGATGAACGTGTATTGGTTCAGTCACCGGTTCCTGGTGCGTTTGTCCAGGTTCAGATCATTGATATCGACGATGACCATAGCGTTGAGGACCTGGGTACAGATATTGTGTCCAATTGGTTAGTTGAGCACGAGGCAACGGCTGATTTCGATGTGGTCTCATCACATCGTGATGACGAGGCCGGACATGACTATTATCGTGTGGGTGTTCGCTACAGAGAAGATGCGTCCAATCAGCGCGACCTCATGATCACGCAGGTCGGACGTAGAGGTTCGACTGAATATATCGTAAGTGGAATCATCGTTGAACCACAGATTCCCGAATATGCTGGAGATGTCGATCGTATGTTAGAAAGCTTTCGCTTCTAAATGTGTTTAGACTGCCGAGAGTTGTAGGTAGGTTAAGCTAGGGATAGGCTGAGAAGCACGCGTGTTGGAGTATCACCAATGGAGGTAAGGACCTGTTTGGGTCATGCCTGAGGAACCATTTGCGACAATAACATTGGCGGACCCACCCTTTACGGTGGTCCCTGAATGGCAGTTGAGATGTCCGCATCCGAGGCGAGCGCATGCCGCGCGTGCCGCTCGGCTGGTTCCGCAAGCGCGACCGCAAGCGTCCGTCCAAGCGTGAGCTGGACGAGGCGAAGCAGTCCGTCCGCCAGGAGAACCGAGGTCGCCGCTTGCGGTGGCCCGCGCTCCTTGGCGCGGTCGGCCTCGTGGCGGTCCTAGGCATTGGAACCTGCACGCCGCCGATCACGGTCGCGCAGGAACCCTCGCTGCAGCCGACCGTTCCCGAGGAGATCGAGTTCGAGCCGGATCCGTTGATCGATGGTCGGCGGCTGTTCATCGAACGACTGACGGTCACGGAGTCCGAGGCCACCGTCGTGCTCAAGGCCGCTGCCGACCTTTACCTGAATGTGCAAACCTTCGGCGGTAGGGACGGTCAACTACTTGTAGTCAACCGTTCGGTTCAGCTCGCAGAAAGCGAGCGGACGACGCAAGTCCTACCACTTGGCGGCGAGCGTCCATCGTTCACGTTCAGCTGGCAAGACGAGCACCGCCAAGCCGGCGCCGTGACGCTCGCGGGTGAACAGCTCCCGTTTCCGATGCCAAACGTGGAAGGTGATCTCTGCGACCTTCAACTGACGAAGCTTGAGTGGAAGCCAGGCAGCCTGTCCGGCGAGATCGAGTCCGACTGCGTCGACTCGGTTGATGAGCAGATTCAATTGCAGACCGTTTCGGGTCATCACAACCTGAGTCAGGACGTGGTGCTCAACGCTGAGGTGCAGTCTGTCAGCGGCTCGATAGCGGTCCGCGCAGGCGATCGGACGACCAGCGCCACCTTTGTTGCGGACGGCGTTACCAGGTTCGAGTTGGGGCTGGGCACCGAAGAGACAACGCTTGCGATTTCCGTGAGCGCCACTCTCACCGCCGACCTTCAGATCGCCCTGCCGCCATTGGTGCAGCTCAGGCACGTGCCGCAGCGCACAGAGACGTTCTCCGAGACCGTCTCGCTGACCGACCCCGAGTCGGGCGAAAGCGTCTCCCAGACGGTCACCTTCCAGGTCGTGCATCCGGCACGAGTCGAAGCGAAGATCGTGCAGCGTTCGCCGCTCAAGAAGCAGCGCTCAGAAGAGTTGACATTAGGCACGAGCATCGCCGCCGACGCATCGTACGAATCTCTCAACGAGCCCGAGCCGACCAACGCCGGCTCAACCCAGACCGTGGTCAGCGGCAGCGAGCTCACCGATCTCCTGTCCCTGCTCGGATGGGAGCTGAACTGATGCGGCGCATCTTCACGTTCAGTGCACTAGCCGCGGTCGCGATTGTGACGACCGCCGCCGACTCGCCCGAAGAGCAGGCCATGCTCGACGCCTTCGACACGGCGCTCACCGCGGTCGTCTACGCCCCGCCTCAGGGCTCGCTGTCTTCGGACTCGTCTGGGCCGGCTTCCTACTCATGGCCGACGGCGCCGGCGAGCGCGGCGGACGCGCCCGCTCGGCCGTCTTTCTCAGCTTCGCCGGTCTCGCGATCGCGCTCTCGGCCAAAGGTCTCGCGGCGCTGATGTCGAACGGCGCCATCCCGATCCCAATCCCCTAACCAACGGAGTATTCCTTATGAAACTACTCAGCCAACGACTTCGCCGGCGTGAGAGTTCATCACCTAACGGTGAGCCTGAGGCCAGCCAAGCATCTCCTCCCAAACCGCCACCTGAGTTGCCGCTCTGCTTCATGCTGTCGCACGTTGAAGATGACGGTCCGGTCCGACTGGACGGCGTGAAACTTGCGGTCACCGAGCTGATGGGCTTAGAGCTGGACGAGGCGAAACTGGGAGCGTTCGCCGGCGCGCTCAACGCCTGCGACTTCTCGCTGCAGCTCTTGGTGCGTCAGCATCCGCCCGACCTCAGTCGACTGAGACGGGAGCTCGAATCCGCTCAACCTGACAACTTGCCGGAAGCAACGAGGCAAGCAGCCGATTCATCGAGACGACTGCTGAGCGAGCTGGAGTCGCGGCCCGGCATCCTCGATCGGCGCTTCTACGCCATCTGCGAGTCCGAGCACGCCGCCGAACTGCGCAGCGTCCTGGCTCGCGCCGGGCTGGTGATTCACTCGCTCCAGGACGAGTCACTGCGCAAGTTTGTGGTGGCCTCCGCCTTGGGAGGCACGCCGACAGAACGCGACCCCGAAGCTGAGTCGACAGTCCAGATCAACCGAGCCGAACTCGATGTTGACGGTCGCCTGCAGCGTTCGCTGCACCTGACCAAGTGGCCGCGATCGCTCGCGCCGGGCTTCCTGCAGCAACTGATGTCCACCGGCGCGCCGATGGACCTGTCGCTGCATCTCGGTCCCGTCCCGCCGGCGCAGGCGGCGCGGCAGCTCGAGTGGCAGAAGGTGCGCTTCGAGTCGGCGCGCTCGATGTCGCTCAGACGCGGCAAGTCGCTCTCGCCGGAGGCTGAGATCGCGCTGGAGGACGTCTCGCGCTTGCGCGACGATGTGCAGCGCGGTCGCGAGCGGTTGTTCAACGCCTCGCTCTCGCTGACACTCCACGCGGATGGCAGCGACGAACTCGCCGAGCAGACCCAACGCGCTTCAGCCCACTTCGCCGCCACGCTGGGCAAGCTCGATCCGCTGCCCTTCCGACAACGCGAAGGCAAGTTGTCCACTCTGCCGCTGGCGCTCAACTCTGTGGCGACCTGGCGCACGCTCGACACCTCATCCGTGGCCCGTTGTTCCCCTTTTCGCCGCCCGACCTCGACACGCGATCGGGCGCGCTCTACGGGATCGACCTGCGAGCTCGCGCGCCGATCGTCTACGACCCCTGGGACGGCTCCCACCTGAACGCCAACACCGCCGTGCTGGCCCGGTCCGGATCGGGCAAGTCGTTCGCCACCAAGCTTGGCGTGCTGCGCGGTATCTCGCGCGGTGTGGTCTGCTATGTGATCGACCCCGAAGGCGAGTACGCCGACCTTGCTCGCGCCGCAGGCGGCCGAGTGTTCTCGCCTGGCGTGCCGGGACAGGGGATGAACCCCTTTGTCGTCGGCCGCGCCGATCCCGAAGAGCTGTTGCAACGAATCGGCTCGCTCAGGCGGTTAGTGGAAGTGATGGTCGGCGAGCGGCTCTCGGCGGAGCGCCGGGCTGCACTAGACCACGCGCTCGCCTCGTACTACGCGCAGCCGAACGAGCGCTCCGGCTTCCGAGACTTCTACCGCTTCCTGGAGGCGAACGATCCTGAGTCGCTGGCCAAATTGCTGAGGCCGTTCGAGTCTGGCAGCCTCAAGCACCTGCTCTCCGACGACGGCGACGACCTGCTCCAGCACGAGGCGCTCGTGACCGTGTTCGACCTGCACCTCTTAGAGGCGGAGCTGCGACCCGCGGCGGCGATGGTCTGCACCGAGACGGTCTGGGCCGCCGCTGCTCGCGATCCGCGTCCGCGCTTGCTGGTCGTGGACGAGGTCTGGTCGATCATGCAGCATCCCGAGGGCGCGGCGTTCATGGTCTCGATGGCCAAGCGAGCCCGCAAGCACCGGCTCGGTTTGCAGTTCATCACCCAGGACGTGCAGGACCTCTTGTCGGAGGACACCAGCCGCACGATCACTGGCCACTCCAGCCGAGCCCTGCTGCAGAACGCCGCCTTCAAGCTCCTGTCGTTTGGCCTAAGCTTCTCCGGTTAGTCGAAATGACTGTCAATAGGCGACACTGCACAGGTGCCCTAGCTACCATCGCACTTTGGTGGCTTCGGTAGCTTGCCGGTGACTCGCTGATACTCACCTGCATCTGCCAATTTGTCGCACAGGAAGATAATCCAAGCTTGGGTGTAGCCATAGTTCCCGTTCAATTCGTCATACACGCAGTACTCGGGCTTTGTCGCTCCAGGGCTTTCGCTGCCGTTACTCGGTCTCACCTGGTAGTGTTTCCAGGCTTGGGTGTGGGCCCACTGATTGAACTCAAACGGAAGGCGATCGCTGACGGTGTCGACAACGACACCCGGCTTAACCAGCCCGGCGCTTGCTATTGGTACGTGCTTTTCCTTGATTAGGGCGACCATTTGATTCAGTTGCTCTAGCTCGTTCTCCCCTAGCAGGCTGCTGAACTACGGATAGCTGGTGCCAGACCTGGCCATCTTCGACGAGTGGGCGCGGGCTGAGCAGGGATCGACTGGAGGTCCTGTAAGTGAGAGGGCGGGATCCGGGGCGCTGGATCCAGCGCCTGAAGCCGCGTCGGCGCGGTTCGGTTATGCGGCGGCCGCCTCGATGTTGGCCAGGCGGGTGAGGTTGTAGGCGGCGGCGGTCAGTTCGAACCAGAGCTTGTTGCGGGCCTGTCCGAGATAGCGCAGCTTGCCGCCGGCGCCGACGGTCTTGATCCAGCCGAACACCTCTTCGACCCGTTTACGCCGGCGCTGACTCTGCGCGTAACCCGGATGCCGGGTCGTGCGACGGTCGATCGCACTGCGCCGGCCTTGTTCGTTCTGGGCCACATGGGGCGTCACCCCCAGCGCGCGTAAGTCCCAGACAAAGTCGCGCGTGTCGTAGGCCCGGTCGGCGCCCAGCGTGGCCGGTCCCCTGACACTGCGTTCGAGCATCGCCAGGGCAGCATCCCGTTCGGCGTAGCCGTCAGCCTCGGTCAGTTCGACATCAACGACCAGCCCGTGACGGTTCTCGGTCAGCAGATGGCCGAGGTAGCAGAGCCGCGCCTCCTGCTGCTTACCCTTGCGGTAGAGCCGCGCCTCCGGGTCGGTGGTCGACTCGTGCGTCTCGCGACGACGGCGCTCGCCCTGGAAGTCGCGCGGCCGGTTACGACCGCCGCCTCTGGGTGGTTGCTCGTCGCGCGGACGATAGCTCTTGTGCGAGGCCCAGGCCTCGAGCAGCGTGCCGTCAACCGTGAAGTGGTCGGCCGAGAGCAGCCGGCGACGCCTGGCTTCCTTGACCACTTCCTTGAGCAGCACCCGCGCCGCGTCCGCTTCCAGCAGCCGTTCGCGGTTCTTCGTGAACGTGGTCGGATGGAACGGTTCGTCTTCGACATTCAGGTCGAGGAACCACTTGAACAGCAGGTTGTAGCGCAGCTGCTCGCAGAACTGGCGCTCCGAGCGGAGCGTGTAGAAGGCCATCAGGAGGCTCGACTTGAGCAAGTGCTCCGGCGGAATCGAGGGCCGCCCGTTGTCCGCGTAAATCTCGTCAAACAGGGGCGACATGCGCCGCAGGGCCGAGTCGGCCAAGGGCTTGATCCGGCGCAATGGGTGACTCTTGGGCACGAAGCCGTCCGGCGTCAACCCCATCATCATCGTCGCCTGTCGCTCTGACTCGCCGCGCATCGCAGACCTCCTTCAGCTATCGGTTCAACACCTCCGCCATAATCTCACATACCCTTCTTCAGCAGCCTGCTAGATGGTCGACGTTCAGAAACTCGATTGCCAAGTCTGAGGTACTAATGTTGTTTGTTAATTTAGGAACAAGGAACACCTTCAGCGAGTAGTCTGAGCTAGCCAGTATCTCGGGGGGCAGATTGGCTCTAAACGTCTCGACATATTGCCGTAAGTCCTTGCTTGATTGGCTCTGTAGTCGTCTAACAGCATCGATTTGCGCACTAGGTCTCAGTGCTGAGAATTGAAGGGCTAGTCCCAGGGCATCTGTCAATGCATGGCGCTTGCCGAACTCGCTTGTCAGCAAGTCGTTATAGTTAGTCAGCATAGCTTGACATTCCCCGTAGAGTGCCGGGTCTAGCTCAGGTGCATTTCGGTGCTCGATTTTGTTGCGTAATCCAATAAAGAACTCTAGGTTGCGGCGCTGTGGAGGCGATTCGCTTTGCCAGTATTCCTTGAGGCAACTACTGAGCTCCCAATGCCTGGGCTCGCCGTCGACCTTGACATATCGCTTGCGGTTGCCACTGTTGAGCTCTAGGTGCCACGGCTTAATCTTACGCTGGAAAAAGATAGCATGAAATAGCGACGTCCATGCTACGCCCATCAGCATGACATACGCTCTGGTTCTGAATGTCGCCGATGGTCTATTGTATTGCTCAACCGCAGCGAGGGCGGCAGAGCGTGACTTCTCGAGATGGTCACGGACGGCTTTCGAAGTGCGGGGCATTCTGCCATTGTAGTAGCGGCACGCCGTCAGGATGAACGTGCGCGAGGCGGCCTCGCTCTGGCATCCACCGGGCGCGTCGGACGAGACGCACGAGCTCGATCGCAGCGGTTCCAAGGTGCTGCTGCCGCCGAAGCAGGAGATCAGAGATGGCGCGAACGTCGGCCTGACCACCGGCGACGAGCCGCATCCGGTGCGCTTTCCCAACGACCTGACCCAGCGACACCATCTCTACGTCGCCCGCACGCGGATGGGCAAATCCACCCTGATGCGGCACCTGGTCGAGCACCAGCTCCAGCAGAAGGCGAAGGGACTCAACTCCGACGCCGTGGTGGTCGTTGACCCGCACGCCGATCTGGTCGCCGACATCTTGGAGCAGGTGCCTGAGTCGCTCGCCGATCAGGTCCGATTGATCGACCTGGCCGACGACCGCGGAGCCGTCGGGATCAACCTGCTCGACGCCCACATCTTCACCGACCGCGACCGCACGGCCGACGCTGTGGTACGCGTCGCACGGGGCCTCTGGGAACAGTGGGGACCGCGCATGCAGTCGATCCTGGAGCAGACCGTCAAGACGCTGCATGAGGCCAACAGCCACCCGCTCACCGAGCGCGAGGATCAACACACGATCATCGACGGGCTTCGCCTGCTCGCGGACGACCCATATCGCAACACTGTCCTCACCCGCGTCAGTGACCCGTACCTGCTGGACTGGTGGGCGCGGGACTTCGGCGGTTGGCGCAAGGAGTACCGCGCCGAGGCACTCGCTCCGGTGCAGACGCGGCTCAACTACTACGCATCGTCGAAACGGGCGCGAGCCATTCTGGGTCAAGCCCGCTCCACGATTGATCTGCGGCAGACCATCCTCGACGGCGGCATTCTGCTGGTCTCGACGGCTCAGGGCGCGGCCGGACGCGATGTGTCCGCGCTGGTCGGAGCCTCACTGCTCAACCTGGTGGACGCCGTGATCCGCGAGCAGGAGCGGCTGCCACAGGCCCAGAGACGCGGCGCGCTGGTCGTGGTTGATGAGATGCAGACCATTCCCGGCGTCCCGTTCGAGTCGATGCTCTCCGAACTGGGTAAGTACGGGGCCCGGTTCGTGTTAGCGACCCAGAGTCTGCGCAAGCTTGACGACCTCTCGCCCACGATGCGGCACACGCTGTTGGCCAACGTCGGTTGTCTGGCCGTCTTCCAGGTCTCAGGCGCTGACGCTCGCGACCTGGTCTGGGAGCTTGGCAAGGAACGCCTCTCAGAAGAAGACTTGGTTGGTCAGCCGGCTCACCACTGCTACGTCCGAGCCTCAGTCGGTGCCGAGCGCCTGCCCGCGTTCTCGATGACCGTGCGCAAGCCGGAACTGGGCGATCCCGAACGAGCCCAGCGCATCCGCGAGGCGGCACGGGAATATGTCACATCCGCTGACCAGCTTGAGGCGCAGCAGATCGAGCGCCAACGTCGGCTGATCCAATTCCAACAGTCGTTGGCCGAACGCGAGGAGTCGCAGTCAGCCGAGCCTGACGAGTCCAAGCCGCGCCGGGTGCGCAGCCGTCGGATGGAGCAGGCCGGATGAAACTCTCGGACTGCCAATCGGATCTGTTGCACCAACTCGCGCAGACCCCGTTCGCCGACCGCCTTGAGTTGGCTGCCCTGAGCGGCTGGTCGCAGTCAGCCGTGTACCGTCAGATGGCATCAATGGAGCATGTTGGCCTGGTCGAACACCTGACTCACGCAACTCTGCTGATCCCGACCACCCGCCGCTACTGCCTCAGCGCGGAGGGCCTGCGCCAACTGGCCGAGGGCGGCGGAGGGAAGGTGGCGCGACAGTTGCGCAGCTGGCCGGTCTCGCAGGAGTGGCGACGACTGATCCTAGAGCGTCTTGATGCCGCCGCTGTCCTGTATCGGTTGACGACCGCAATCTGCGAGTCGCAACATCCGCTGCGATTCCACTGGTTCCGTGCCCAAGCGATGGACGCGGTGATCGAGCTCCCGGACGGGCGCAGCCTCGCGCTGGTGCGGATCGGACGCACGACCGACCGCACCGCGTTCGCCAAACGCCTGGGCAGACTTCACGAGGCCTTACGGGTCGGCCCGGCCATGATCTTGCTGCCAGATGAACTGCGCTTGCGCCACGTCCGGCGCATCGTCGCCGGCTTCACTGCGATGCCGTTCTTGGCCGTCGAACGCGACGTGATCAACATGGACGCGGACGCTGCTGTCTGGCGGATCGCTTCTGGCAATGCTCGGTTCACGCTGAATGAGGCGCTCAGCTACGCGATCCCGCGGTCGGATCAGATCATCGAGCAGCCGCTCACGCGAGTGTCGATGCCGCGTCCGCTTGCCGACTGCGGCGTGATCTCGCTCAGCCGGACCGAGCAGCGGGCGCTCGACCTGATCGGCGATTGGCCCTGGATCCGGCCTACACATCTGGCTGACCTGCTTGATTGCGGAGAGCGGCACACAGGTCAAGTCCTGCAATCACTCGAGTCTGACGGATTGGTGGTCCGAGGCTTCGCCGAAGGAAAACCTCGACTAGCACTGTCGGATTCCGGTATCGCGCACAGCGCTCGCCGCGATCGCGCCGCCGTGGGCATCGCCAAGCAGCGCTGGAGTGTCGCTCATCGTGAACCTGAGCAGCCGTTGGATTGGCGAGGTCTCACGGGTTCGCGGTCGAGGCAGCTCCTTCGGCACATCGAACACACCGAGTCGGTGCAGTGGTTCATCGCCAACTTGGCCAAGCAAGGGGCCGCGGATGGCGCATCGCTTGCCCAGCTCGACCCGCCCCACCGCGCCTCGCGCTACTTCCGTTACGACGGCGCCGTCCGATCCGTCCACCCGGATGCCTACTTCGAACTGCTGACATCCAAGAGCAGGCAGGCGTTCTTCCTCGAGTACGAGCGCCGAGCCGACCGTCCCGCCACCATGCGAGACCGACTCGCTCCGTACCTGTGTTACTACTCCACCCGACGCCCGCTTGAAGATCACGGCGTCGTCCCAAGCGTGCTGGTCGTATTCGAGGACGAGCTGGCCGCTGACCATTTTCTGAAGGTCGCCCGCCACGAGTTAGCGCGGGCTCACGTCGCTTTGCCCTTGTTCGTCTCGTGCAAGGCGGACATCAGCCGCTGGGGACCCTTGGCTTCGATCTGGCGCACCGCTGATGGTCGAGAACGAGTCGGACTGCGGTAGGCGCACAAGTGGCTTGACGCCTCGATCCCGGAGGCTGCATCGCCCGGATCGTTTTCGCGTGTCCCCGACTGGTGCTGCTCTGTCAGGAGAATGATGAAATCATCGCCGAGCAAGTCGAAGATGCCGTCCGGTGCCTGGGCCGCAAGGCGGACGAGCGCCAGCATCGCGGCGCCGCTGGGCATCGCGCCTCGACGCCAGCGCAGCAGCTGTCGCGTATCAACGCCAAGCGCCCATGCCATCTCATCCCAGGTGAGGCTCGTGCGCCGCTTCAGGCGCACGAGCCCTTCCGAGAAGTTCTCGGCGGGGCGCGCTTTGTTGGCCCGCAGGTTCTGGGCCTCAAGTAGGAGTGTGTTCATGACGGCGCCGCTCCGTTCCGTTGAGCCGCAGACGGGAGGTCCGCCTCTTGCTCTTTGGTCGCCTCCACATGATGCTGCGCAGTCAACCGCGCCAAGATGCGCAGGTCGTCCCGCAGCGTCTGCTGATCTGTCTCGGTCATCTCCTTCGATTGCATGACCGTCATCCTTCCACTGCACGAGCTGGGTCGAGTGGAGTCGGTAGAAGGTCATGGCGCACGCTCCTAGCAAGAACATATGTGCTGTATATGGCAATTGTATCCGAGGTGAGCCGATATCCCACAGATCGTTATGACGTCATAACGGTTGATGCGGCAAACTCAATCCATTCACGATCTCAAACGACGCCCAGGTCACACAACGGGCAGTCAGTCCGGGTAGGAACCACAGGAAAGCGCCAAATCGCAGCTATTCGCCGCCGGTGTCAGCTATCAGTGGCTGAATCTCACGGCGGACATCGGCAAAGGCGTGATCTTTCAGCGCATCGACATCCGGCACCAGCACCTCACCCCTGAATCGCGCGCCCGGACCGTCTCCCCAGCGAATCGCGCCACACTCAGCCAACTCGGTTAGCCCCGCAGCCACCGCCGAGCGCGACAGCGTCGTCAGCCGTCCGAGGTCCTTCTGCCGAATCGAGATCACGCGCTCGGTGCCAAAATCCAGATCATCCAGCGCCAGTCGCGACACCAAGGCCGCAGCCACTCTCGAGGCAGGGCCACCACTCGTCGCCAGCGACACCCAATAGAACCGCGCCAAGCGACGCATCACCAGCTCATGCATACGCTCGCGCACTTGCGGCAGGCGCTCAACCACGAGCTGCATCGCTTCCGTCGGAATTCGCACGATGACCGATTCAGTGATTGCCGAGTAGCTCGCCGACCAGCGCTCAGCGCCCATCAGGAACTCGTGCACGCCAATCAGAAACGGCGCTGCCAGCTCCGAATGCGGCGATTGCCAAGGCGTCACGACACCATGCTGCACGAAGACGAGGTGCGAAAACGCCGCCCCAGACCGAATCAACGGCGCCTCAGCCGACGGCTCAGCAAACTGCATCTCCAGAGGCGACGCAGCCTCGGCGAACACCGCCTCAAGCGTCTCCGGTGCCACGCCCTCGAAATCGAGACAGCGGACCAGGCCCTTGGCGAATCCGGAGACGCGAACGGACATCGTTGCCTCCATCCTTGCACGGCTCTTGCATACGGTATTTCATCTGAACAGGTGAGCGGGTGGAGAGCTTGGTCGGTTGTTCGTAAGTCGACAGGCAGTCTGCCTAGTGTGTCCCGAGCAATCGACACAGGCACCTGATGATCTCAACGACATTGTCCACCAGATATGTGACGCAGAAACAGACCAACGGCACTGCTGAGGCCTATAGGGAGACGGGGCAGAGCCCCCTCAGGATCAGGTAACCCAGCTGAGGTGAGACAGGAACTGGCCAACACACTGGAGGCGACGATTACTCCGCCCCTGACGGCGTTTCCGGGCGAAACTGGGTTCGGAATAGGTTCCTGCGACCACGGTAGGCTGAAAGACAGGTCGAATAGTGATGTCCTTATTCGATCATTCCGTCCGAGCAAACGATCCGAATCACTTCCGGCTGAGACGCGTTCGTCCCCTTGGCATCGTGTTGTGCCGAAAGCCGATAAGTATCCCTTAACGCCTCCAGGCGCGCGAGCAAGGCACGGCCTTGAGGTTGAACCGCGAGGACTTCGCTCAATGCGGATTCAACCCTCGCTGGGAGCGGCCCGCCGAAGATTTGTCTCAGTTCGTCGATGTCGCGCGTGGTTGCTGCATCCCCTGCTGCGTCGTTGCGCAGAATGTTGAGCTGCCTTGAGACAAACCGGCGCGCCCGGGTATTGCGCGGCCGTCTTGATTGACCCAATCGCTGACCCAGTTCCCTCGAGAAGCGTTCGAAAGCCGCCATGACCCGTTCATTTGTGCCAGCGGGAAGCGGCATGCCTGGAGTATCTGCTTCACACTCTGCGTGAGCAATGAACTGGGCCGGACTAATCGGTCGCGGCGCAAGATCGTCTCCGACCGCGTAGCAACCATTGACCTCGCCGGCGCCAAGCAGCACCAGAGTTTCTCCCGGCATTGGTTCATCGAACGCCGAAGGGGAGGCCGGTCGCAGGTTTTCCGGAGACAAGAGCGCTGGTTGTGTCCCTTCGTTTGCACTGAGTTCCTTCGGCAGATCGTTGCTTTTCTCAGCCACTACCCGTGGGAGAGGCTTCGCGATCAGAGCGGATCGAATGCCGTCGGGTAGATTCTCGATCCTGCTCCAGAGTTCCGGTTGCTCCTCGCGGATGCGCTGGAGCGTGGCCACGGCTCGTTGGTGCACGGACACATCGTCCAATCCATCTTTGCTCTCCGGCAGTTGCTGGTGGCCGTAGATCCGATACATCGCATCGGCATTGAGCTGTTCCGACTCGGAGAGCAGGCGGTTGTCCAGGCCGATCAGGTCGTGGAACAGCTGAATGCGACGGGACAGCCTGTCGGTCAAGTCGAGGTCCTGGTCGACTTCAACATCCGGCCACATGCTTTGTAGGTGAATCAGGTTGTGCTCGGTGCCGATCCGGTCGACCCGACCGAATCGCTGGATCAGTCGGACCGGATTCCAGTGCAGGTCGTAGTTCAGCACACGAGCGCAATCCTGCAGATTCTGACCCTCGGAGACGACATCGGTTGCGAGGAGAATGCGAATCTCTTTGATGCCCGCACGCCGCTCCGTCGGCAGATTCGAGCGCGGCGAGAACCTGCCGACGATGGTCTCAGCGCGATCGCGGTTGCTGCCGCTGAGGCGCTCGATCTCGTCATCCTCGCCGGTCGGATTCAGCTCTCGGTAGAGGTAATCGATCGTGGTCTCGGCCTCGGAGAAGATCAAGACCTTGCCGCCGTCGACGTCCGACCGGTCGAGAAACTGCTTCAGCGCGCGCAACTTGTCGTCGTCTCCGGGCCTGACCGTCTGTACACGTTCGTGCAGGTTACGGAGTAGGTCGTGGTCAGCGTCGAGGTCTTGAATCCAATCGCCGACCCTGAAGTCCTCCACGGGATGAGCGGCGCCTCTTGAGTCGTCTTGCACATCTTCCTGGCTCAGGATCTCGAATGCTTCGTCGGCGTCGAACTCCTGGCCGTTGATCAGCCGGGTGGCTAGTGTGCCGACCGGGACGTAACCGGCATCCAATGCCTCGCGGAAGTGCCGATTGCTTCGCATCAGCGACTCAAGGGTCGAGCGGAACGCGGCGACGCTCGACTCCAGCCGCTTGAGCAGCAAGACCTTCATTAGCCCGGCGACCCGATCTCTTGACCTCAGCAATCCGGTGTATCGGTCCTTGTCGCGTGCTTCGGGCCATAGGTACTCGCTGGCCTGGTAGCGCGATGCCTTGTGCTCCTTGAGCATGGCGGTGATTTCCTCGAACGTGCCGGCGCGGGCGTAGACGCGGTCGAGGCGGTAGTTGATGTTCTCAAGAATCGGCTCCGGAAACTGGACCGGTTTGCCGTTGATCTCCGCTGTATCCCCGTACAGATCCCGGATGTCTCGGCGCCTTCGACGGATGAAGACGTGTGATAGAACTTCCTCGATCCTGGCGTGGGGAATCGCGGGTTTACTCGGTGGAATCGGTGGCGTCGCTTGCCTTCGATGTGTTTGCCAATCTTCGTACTCGGAGCGGTAATCGGCCATCCGCGTTTGGTGTGTGAGCCACTGTTCGGCATTGCCAAAATAGGCCTCCAAACTCACGGGTTCGATGGGCAGCCCATGGTCACGGTCATCGAGGAACAGGCCGAGTTGTCGGTAGATGTCTCGGGGACCGAGATTCTGCGGGGTGGCGCTCATCAGCACGACCTTGTGGTCTCCGGCGTCGAGGTACTGTTGCAGACCCCTGGAGCGCTGATTGATATTGCGGAAGTTGTGCGCCTCGTCTACGAGCACGGGCCCGCGGTTTGCATACGTCTCCTGCAACACGATGCCGCGTCCTGGCGGTTCGGTATCGACCCAGCGGCCGAATTCCTCCTCGTATTGCGGCGCACCCGCGGGGACGATCATGCTGTGCGAGACGACGGCGGCGCCCAGGCCGAATCGTTCGTTGAAGAACTCCCACATTGGCTTCAGGCCCGCAGGGCAGAGAATCAGCGGTGGGCCGTCGTGCGGATAGCTGAAGCTGAGCTGCCTGAGCAGCTCCGCGCCGACGAAGGTCTTGCCCAGGCCGACGACGTCGCCGATGTAGCAGCCACCGTGAGCGTCGATCATGGTCAGGCCCTGGCGCACCGCATCGATCTGGAAGTTTGCGAGCTGTTGGTCCCGGACCGGCGCGGCCAGTTCCGCCAGACCGGCGCCGGAGTGGTAGAGCTCGTAGAGCGCTTTCAGATATACGAGGTAGGGCGGCGTCTGTTCGATCGCCCAGGACCGATTGAGCTCCTCGACCAGCTCCTCGCTGATGTCGACCGAGTCCTGCCAGAGGTTGTCGAACCAGTCTTTGAGCGCGTCCATCTCGTCGTCGCCGGTGACGCGAACGTTGAGTTCGGTGTTGCCTTCGAAGCCGGCCAGCGTGAGGTTCGAGGAGCCGACCACGGCCGAGCCTTTCTCGGCATGGCCTTCGTACCAGCAGAGATAGGCCTTGGCGTGCAGTCTGCTCTTGACGTAGGTGCGCACCTCGACGACTCCGTCTTGGACAAGGTCGCGGAGCTGCTTGACGGCGGCTTCTGTGCTCGCCTCCTGCGGCAGTTGAGAGACGCCGGTGGCGATGTCATCCACAGCCTGTCGAGCCACTGCCGGCCGTTCGCGGCGGCGGACCGTGGATTCTTCTTCCAGCCGACGCTTGAGCGCGGGCGCCTGCTGCAGACCGCGGGCGACTTCCTCCAATACCTGACGGTCGGTGCGTCCGACGAGGATGCGGACCTTCTGCAGTCTGCCCAGCTCATCAGCGACCTCATTGAAGCCGTTCATGAAGAAGTAGCCGACAGCAATGTCGGCCCGCTCCGCACTGCCCAGCATCTGCTTGAGCCGGTCCAGGAGCGTCGGGTCGGTGGTGCTGTGGAGGATGCTCATCGGGGTCAGACCGATTCGTCTCGCAACAGGGCGATGAAGCCGGCCTGCTCGAAATCGCGGTCGTAGGCCAAAGCCTCGGCGATGCCGCGCTCTTCCATCACGAGAAAGCTGGCGCAGTCAGTCAGGCTCCAAGACTGGTCGGGACGTCGGGCGTAGCGCTCCAGGGCGGCATTGAAGAGACTTGAGCTGGCGGGAACGATCTCTACATCGGAAGCAGTCTGCAGCTCACGCACCAAAGACGCTGCCACGTGTCGACCATGCTCCCCCAGATCCGCGAAACCATCGAGCACTTCGATCAGCACGAATTCTGTGGTAATGGTCTTGTTCCCCACAAACCTCTCGGCCAATGCTGCTGCTTTGCGGTGCAAGCCATCACTTCGGCTCCACAGCGCGATCCAGTACCCAGTGTCAGCGAAGACGAGGCTCACTCGTCCTCCTCCTTTGGGTGTCCGTAGAGGTAGTGTTTCTTGTTTCTCGCCAGGTCGGTTGGGACATCATCCCAAGCGCCGGGAGGCATAGCGGCATGAAGCTCGTTGGCGAAATCGAGCAGTCCCAGCAGCCCAGGACGCCTGCCTGGTTCTGGGCGTGAGCACTCAAGCACGACATCGCAGCCTTCTTCGATCTCGACCGGTTCGAGCGGAGTGAAGACGCCGTTCGCATATCGGGCGCGGATGGTTTGGCTGGTCATGGTAAGACTCCCTGATGGCCAGTGTACCGAAGCCGATGGTGTTCTAATCCAGGTCCCGTGTGTGTCGACGATGAGCGTGCCCGTGTCCTCGAAGTAGGTGGCATTCATGGGTGCTCGGCTCCCCGCGGAATTTCTCTTCGCTCAAACGGACTCGATCCGCAGCCCGTCGACGCGCTCAAAGTGACGGGTATTGTTGGACAACAGGGTCAGGTCGTACTGCAGTGCCGTCGCGGCGATCAATGTGTCGAAGTTGCCGATCAGTTGGCCGCGCTCCTGCAGGTCGGCTTTGATCCGCCCAAAGATGTCGCTGGTGACCGCGTCCAAGGGAAGCAAGGTGAACGGCTCGACGTACTCGAGGATATCGGCTTTCGCCCGCTGCGGGTGGGGCGTTCGGTAGGGACCAACGAACAGTTCCGCCACGCTGATCACGCTGATCGCAATGCCCGCAGGAAGCAACTCAAGGATGCGCCGACGCACTGGACTTGAGCCTCTGAGCGCTTCAATCACCCAGTTCGTGTCGATGACGTAACGCACGAGCTATTCGTCGCTTGCTGATGGCCCGCATCCGCAGTCCCTGCGGAACGCCTCGATCAGCGTCGGATCCTCGGCAAAGCGCTTGGCCCAGGCAGCGGCGGCGCGCTCCATGCGCTTGCGGGCCTCCTTCGGATCCATTGGCGGCCCGGCGCCGCGCATGACCTGACCGACAGTCAAGAACTTGCGTTGGTCCAACATCGCGCGATCCCTCCTGCTGACCACACACTCAGCCTACCGTGTCTGACCCGACACCCGCGCCTCGACCGCCGCGATTTCCTCCTCGCTGAGGCCGTAGACCTGACTGTAGGGGGACAAATGCACCCACAGCTCTTGGATGTCCGCCTCAGATAACCCATAGAGACTGCCAATGAGAATGTCTAGTCTCTGTTCAATCTCGATCGCTTTCATCACCGAGTCTTTAGCAGAATCCACGCCTCCCAAATCAACAAGTTCGGATACCAACTCCGCAATCTCCTCAAGCATGGCTTGGTTCGGTAGGGGAGGGAAAGGCAGGGTGTTTATCTCTCCTGCCGACACTTGGGTGTTGCTATTCAGACGGCGAAACACAAATTCCATGGCACTCGAGTTTAGGGCTGCAAGAATGAACTCGGCGATAGTGATTTGATCGTCTTCGAGGGGTATGTAGTTCGTGTGATTCTCGGAGTATGTTCCAATGGAATCAGCCATGGGTTCGACGAGCGTAGCGATGATTCGTCTCGGCTGCTCATTTGCCGTAACCCGTTGGGTTGCGATACCTATTCCGGTGATACTGGGGGCAATGGCATCAGAGATGGCACTTGAAAGAAACTCCTTGCCGATTCTCTTCTGAGAAGGTCGAACACAGTAGCGTTGGATGTTCTCTGCCCAAATGAGGCGGGAGGCTTCGGGGAGTAGAGACGGTAGTGCAAAGGTAGCGAACTTGTCGAACTGTACTTTGCCAGTCTCTGCCTTGAGCCCCAGGGAGGCTAACTGCGTTCCAACGCGATCCATGCGTTCAAACACATCGTAGTGAAAGTCCGAGGGACCGACGTAAAACGATCGGGCATAACTCCCGCCCAACAAGACCTTGGAAGCGTCAACCGAAAACGACGCATAGTGGTCATTGAGTTCTTCGGGCAAAGAGATAGCCCTGTTGCGGACGGTATACTGTGTTGCGGGCTCTGCCTTTCTTGCCGTATGGAAGACCACGCACTCCTGTAAGACTCGGTCGAACGTGCGGTGTCGATCTTCGATCAGGACTACACCTCTCAGCTCTGACTGACGCCTGATTACATCGCGTAGATTGATGAAGTACTTATCGGTGAGTAGGGTTCTCGGATTGATGAACACCAGCTGTCCATCTTCGGTTAGCAGTTGAAGGCTTCGTTGCAGGAACAAGCCGTAGGTGTTCATTCTGCCAAAGACACCTTCGCGATAGAGGGTGCGCAATTCATCACTTTTGACAACGACGTAAGGTGGATTAGCTAGCACTATGTCGAAGCCGCCGTCGGCGATGATCTCCGCGAAGTCGATTCGCCAGTCGAGGGCGCCAGCGGAGACTATGTCGCCCATCGCTTCTCGGAGTTGGGACTGCTGTTCCCTGACTTGCTCATCGAGACGTTTCTTCTGGTATGGGTCAGTTTCGCGCATGTAGGCGGCTTTGTCGTTGGCGAGGTCAGTCTGGCTGATCAGGTAGGCGCTCTGATTAACTTCGCTGGGGTCGGGGCCGAGGAGGCTGTCGCCCTCGACGATCTTGAAGTCGAGGTTGGGCAGGGGTTCGGGTTGTTCGCCCTCGTATTCGATGGCGAGCGAGAGCCAGAGGCGGAGCATGGCGATGTTGACGGCGAAGGGATCGAGGTCGACGCCGTGCAGGTTGCGCTCGATGATGTGCAACTTGAGCTCGTAGAGGCTGCGCGCGTCCTGCCTGAGTTTCTGGTTGTAGAGCTCGACGCGCAAGTCGACCAGCTCCTGCATCATGCCGACCAGGTATGCGCCGGAGCCGCAAGCGGGATCGACGACGGTGACCTTGCTGAGCGCGTCGCGAATCTGCTCGGCCTGGGAGATGCTGAGGCCTGAAGCGTCGTGGTCGTCGACGAAGCGAGAAAGGGTATCGTCCATTGGCTCCCTCTCCCCCTGGGAGAGGGCTGGGGTGAGGGCGCCCGTGGCATCCACCGGGACGGCCCTCACCCTCTCCCTCGGGGAGAGGGGATCAGAGGGAGCGGAGAGGGAAGTTTCCAGGTAACCCTTGAGCGCCTCTCGACACATGAACGAGACGACTGGGCGGGGCGTGTAATAGGCCCCGGAGTCGTGGCGTCCGGTGACCAGTTCCTCGAAGACCTTGCCCAGCATCTCGGGATCGACGGCGACCTCGATGTCGAAGGGCGTCGACTCCATCACGGTGAAGTTGAACTTGTCAAACAGCTCGGTCATCAACGGTCGGATGGCCTCGTCGGGGACAGTGATGTCACCTCGTCGGTCAATCTCGGTTTCCTCGAACAATCCACCGTTGAGGAAAGGCACATCGCCGATCAGGAAGTCGACGCCGCCGCGCACATCGCGAGAGTCGGGATTGTTGAGTCCTTGGAAGAATAGGAAAGTCAGGTGGTCATTATAGAAGTTGTCCTGGGTCGCGTGATCGGCGTACGCATCCCAAAGGGTATTGAGATAGTCGGTCTTGCCCTCATACTTGAGCCAACCCTTGCGCGAGAGGAAGTACACGAACATCATCCGATTGAAGAGGGTCTGGACGAACTGCTTGCGTTCCTCGGGGTCGGAGAAGCCGGTGATCAGTTCTTCAGCCCGCTCGAAGATGCGCTTGTACTCACGGAAGAAGTCTTTGGTGACCTTGTCCACGTTGAAGGCTTCGTTGACAGCGTCGAGGATGTTCCCGGAATCGCGGTAGCTCCAGTAGATGTTGGAGAACTGCTGAATCGCGGTGCGCTGTTCGATGCCGCGCTCCAGGACGATGCGGCGAAGGGTGGGAGTTGCTCCGCCACTGAACTTTGGGTGAATCCAGTGGAGCTGGTTGCCTGAGCGGTTGCTGAAGAGCAGCAGCATGTCCTCGCGAAGCGCGTCACGGACGACGTTGGCAGTTGCCAGGACTTCCGCTTTGCGGACGCGATCCGTGGCGGTGTCAGCGGAGGAAAGGTCGACATAGAGGACATCAACACCGTCAAGGGCTGCAATGCGCTCGGCGACGTCAGGGAGTTCGACGCCGACCCGTCCTTGCGCTTGCACGAGGCTGAGCCGACCCGACTCACGATCGAAGTCCAGGATCTCGGCGAAGAGCTCTCGGAGGATGCCTGGCCGCTGCTCTGACTCAGCCTCAAAGAAACGCTGAAACCGGTTTGCGACCTGCGTGGCATCGTCTCGATCACGGATCGGCATTGATTCCTTCTTTCAATCAATCGAAGCGATCGTAATCGAGAAAGCGAACACAGTGTCAAGCCACCGGTCATGCAGGTCTCCGATGACTGGTTCACCATCTCCTTCCGACGTCTTGCGCAACCTACCCCCCAAGTCAGACGCCTCGTTGAATCCCTGCACGGAGAGATGTCGCGCGCCGAACTGATGGTCAGGCTGGAGTTGTCTGACGTTCGTCATTTCCGCGATGGATACATCCGGCCTGCGCTTGAGAGGGGGTTGATCGAGATGACGATTCCCGATCGGCCAAGCAGTCGCCTGCAACGCTATCGACTCACTGAGCTCGGCATCCGCAGTCGAGACTCAGGCTGAGACGAAGCGCGAGCCGACCTACGTCAAGATCAGCCTGCGCCTCACCTCGCCCAGCCAAAGTCGGATAACCTTGTTTCGAACACGGAACACGATTGACTTCAGTCTGCCATATCGACAGGAGCACCTCATGAAACACCAACCCGACTTCATCCCCGCCGCGCTCTACGCGCGAGTCTCCTCAGACCGGCAGGACATCGACCTCTCAGTCGCCGCTCAGCTTCGTGCCCTCCGCGACTTTGCGGAACCTAATGGCTACGTCGTCGCCCGCGAGTACATTGACGAGGCCGAATCCGGCCGCGTGGCCGATCGTCCGCAGTTCCGCAAGATGTTGGATGAGACCAGCGCTACCAACGCTCCCTTCCAAGAGATTCTGGTCTGGAAGTTCTCGCGATTCGCACGCAAACGCGAGCACACGGTCGCTTTCAAGTCGATGCTGCGACGGCGCGGAATTCGGGTGACATCGATCACCGAGCACGCCGACGACACGCCGACCGGCAAGCTCATGGAAGCGATCATCGAGTCGGTCGATGAGTTTTACTCCGAGAACCTCGCTCAGCAGGTCACGCGCGGAATGCACGAGGCGGCAGCGCGGGGATTCTTTCTCGGCTCGCGCGCCCTTTGGCTACAAGCGAGTGAAGGTCCAAGACGGCGCCAAGGAGCGGCCGACACTGGAGATTGACTCCGCGACAGCGCCAATCGTGAAAGAGATGTTCGAGCGCTCGGCTCGCGGACAAGGCTTGAAAGAGATTTGCCAAGACCTGCACGAGCGCGGCATCAAGAAGGGCGGAAAACGCTGGCAGAAGAACGTGTTGCATTACGTGTTGACCAACGAGGCCTACACCGGCACGGCTGTTTGGGGAAAGACGGCCAAGGAAGGGCAAACGCCTGATCCTGTGCGTGTCGCCGAGGCCTGGCCCGCGATCGTGTCTCGCGAGATGTTCGACTCTGTTCAGGCGGGTCTACGAGCCAGAGCTCCGAAAGTGCAATCACCGGCTCGAACAGGTAGTAAGTTTCTGCTCAGCGGACTTCTACGTTGCGGTACTTGTGGCAAGCCGTACACCGGTCAGAGCGCCAAGAGCGGTCAGTTCGCCTACTACGTCTGCAACAAGCTACTGAAAGACGGCGCAGGTGTTTGCGACGCTCGTTACCTAAACGCAACGCGCATCGAAGACCAGGTCGTTGGTAACATCATGGGACGCATCCTCAACGAGCAGACGATCACGGAGCTCGTGCAGATGGTCGCTGAGGAAGTCGACGCGATGGCTGAAGAGCGAGCATCGGACTTGGCGATCGTCGAGTCGGACTTGGACGACATCCGCCGCCGGCTGGAGAAGCTCTACGACGCACTTGAGAACAGCGACCTGACCTACGAGGCGCTCTCGCCGCCATTCTCAAGCTGCGACAGCAGGAGGATCAGCTCGCCGCGGCGAGAGATGACGCAGTCCGCCAACTCGAGCAGCGACGTGCAGACCTTCCCTCGACCCCCGAGATCAAGCGGTACGTCGCCGAGTTCCGCGAGTTCCTGCAAGCCGGCACCATCCCCGAGCGCAAGGCGCTGATCCGCAACTTCGTCAAGGGCATCAAGGTCGCAGGGGATGAGGTGTCGATCCGGTACACCATCCCCATGCCCTCCGACGGCGCCACCCAAGACCGAGAATCGGTTCTCGATTTCGTCCAGTCAGGCCCACCATCACGTACTGAACTGCGAACACCCTCCGCAAGCGCCACTTCAGCGGCGTCCGAGTGCTCGATCGGGCTGTCCTCGGGCATTGGGCTCGTGTAGCGGATCACCGCACGGCCGGGCTCGACGGCGATGCGCTGGATGAAGGTGCAGAGGAACGCCTTCGACTCGGTGATGTCGCTGGCGCGCAGGAACTCGGCCATGTCGGCGGCGAATTCGGCCACGACTTCGGCCTTGTTCAGCAGCACGCGGCGCTCATCTAAGGCGTTGCGTGCTTTTTCAGCAGCTAGCTCCAATTGTTCCTTGCGCGCCATGTGCTCGCGGATCCGCGGCGCGGCGTCGTCGACCTCCAGATCGGTCTTCTCGATCATGCGCCAGATGCGGTCCAGCATCAGCCGAATCTCGCGCAACTCGGCCTCGATCGTCTCCAGCCGCTCGCGCTCTTCGCGCGGGGCGCCGTCCATCTCCTCGTCTAGCATCTTGACCAACTCGCGGATGTTGCTCTCGGTCAGCACGTGGTCGCGCAGCTGGTCAAGGATCAGGGTCTCGAACTGCTTGGCGTTGAGCCGAGGCGTCTCGCAGCTACCCGAGCCGCGTTTGAGCAGGGAGCCGCAGACGTGGTAGGAGTAGCGCCCGCCCTTAGCCTGGCCGCCGTGAGCTGCTTGCCGCAGAGCGCGCAACCGACTAGGCCGGAGAGCAGGTAGGGGCTGGCCGCGCGGCGCGGGTTGGTCTTGGCCGGCGCCCGAGCTTCGAGCACCGTCCGGACCTGCTCGAACTCTTCCTTTGTGACGATCGCAGGAACTGCGTGCTCAACCCGGACCGGCTCCGATCCGTCGGTCGCCTTGAGTCCCCAGACCAGGGTGCCCATGTAGACCTCGTTGGAAAGCATGCTGTGCACCGAGGTCTTGAGCCAGCGCTTGCCCTTGGCCGTGGGGATGCCTTCTTTGTTAAGCGTCTTCACAATCTCAAGAATGCTTTGACCGCGCGGGGCCATCTCGAAGATGCGCCTCACGAGGGCGTCCTTGGGCGGGTCGAGTTCGAGCCGGGGCCGCTGCTTGCCGCCGTCTGGGACGTAGACCTTGCGGTAGCCGTAGGGCGCGACCGAGGAGAGATAGAAGCCGCGCTGAGCCGACTCGCGCATCCCCCGACGCACCTCCTGGGCCAGGTTGTCGGAGTAGAACTCGTCGACGCTCTCGATGATCGCCTCCATCAGCTTGCCGGTCGGCGTGTCGTCGGCGTGCTCGGTGATCGAGGTCACCCGGATCCCGCGACGCCGCAGCATCGACTTGAAGGCGACGGCGTGCTCGCGCTTGCGAGTGAACCGCGAGAACTTCCAGACCAGGATCTCCTGGAAGGGCGCGTCCGGTAGCGCTGCTTCGTCCAGCATCTTGGTGAACTGCGGGCGATCCGCGACGCTTCCAGACTCGGCCTCGTCGATGTATTCGCGAGCGACGATGTAGCCGTTGCGCTCGGCGAAATCGCGCAGCGCTCGAAGCTGGGCCGCGACGGAGAGGTCGACGTCCTGGCGGTCCGAGGAGACGCGGGCGTAGAGCGCCGCGGGAATCGAATCGAGTGGTTGCTGCATCGCGCTTGTCCTTACTCCCACCGAGCTGGAAGCGGCGTCGGTTGTGTGTTTGAAACATATTATCCGAATCGAGCGGGCATGGCGATTCACCGACCCGAGGAGCGGAAAGCACCGCACTCGCGGAATTCAGTGGGGCGCCTTTGAGGGCTCCATCAGCCAAGCAGTGGACACTTGCCTTGGTGAACCAATAGATGCTGATGACCGGCATTCTGGTACACGGATCCTCGCGGAGCTTTAACCAGGTCAGGATTGCGGAAATCTTTGCGGAGAGCCTTGTCAGAAGAACACAGGATTCTCGCTCCAGAAACGCGAGCCAACGCCACGATGTGCGCATCGTCGGAGTCGCATTGATCCTCAATGGTGTTGATCTCAGAAGCAAGGTCAGACTCCGAAACGATGTGGGCTAGCCCAGCCCGTTCCCAGTTCCTGACAGCTCGGATCGCGCTCCCAACCTTCTCGTACTCATCAGTCAGCAGTTTGCCGCCAACAGCAAGAATCCCATTCCGCTCATTGATCCACGTCCACAGCGGAGCAAGCTCTGGGTCAACAGGATCGTTGAAAAACAGGCTCGCGACGCTCGCGTCGACAATCGCACACACTAGGACGGAACCCTGAAGAACCGACGATCCTCTTCCAAGAAGAAGCGCCGATAACCAGGTGGAACGTCTGCGACTCTGCCGTTCGCATCAACACTGATTGGGTGGATTTCGACACCGGAGCGTCCTTGTTCGAAGTAGAGAATGAGCACGTCGTTTGGCTTGAGCCTCTCGTCTCTCACGTCCATCCTGATTCGGTCGACCAGGTAGTCACTATGCGTCTCAACTAGCAGTTGATTGCGACGATTTGTCGCGAGCTGTCCAAAGAAAGAACCCATGGCTGCTTGGGCACGAGGATGGAGATGAACTTCAGGTTGCTGAATCAAGAGCGTGGATCCACGTTCGGACGAAACGCAATCGGCGATGATCGGAATCGCTTGGCTAACTCCGTAGCCAACATCAATCAGATTCCTCGCCAGGCCGCCAGTGGCGGGCTTCACTTCGATCTGAAACGGATCGCTTCCCCTTCGCGAACCAAGTTTGCGGATCCCTAGTTTCGAGTACAAACCGCTGCCTTGGCCAAAGTCCTCTAGCTGGCTCTGGAAGTCCGTGCCAGTACCGTTTCCAAGCAGTCGCGCCAGCATCATGGGGATGTGGTTCCCCTGCGGATCTCTCACCTCGGTAATCGGGTCATACGTCCGGCGTGGGCTCGTACGAATGGGCGCAAAGGCGTAGAGCCGGCGGCCGAAGTAGGGAGGGAGTGCATCCAGCAGAGCTTTAAGCTCCTCCAAATCGGACTCAGCGATGGGCTCCGGCTGCTCAGAGTCATCGTCCAACAGTGAGCGTGCAAAATACGAGATCATGCGGAGGTTATCGAGATGTCCAGCTATGCCGATTAGGTCGTCATGAATCTGACTTCGACGGATGACTTCGTCGTTTCGCTTCAAGTCGATCGTCGTCTCAGCACCCGAGAAGCTGATTGCAAGAGCGTGATGATCCGAAGAAATCACGAACTCTGAGAGAACTGGCTGAGCCTTGGCAGAGCGGAATCGGCCTACCACGCTCGTCAACTTCCGGCTACGGCTTCGCCTGCGCCTTGGGGAAGATACCTGCGCAGAAGTCATTTCCTGTCCAATGACGAAGCTCCGGGCTCGACCAGCTCGGCCACCCCGGAAGTTGGCGATCTGGTCGTAGCTGCCGAGGTTGAACGGATCTTCATTGAAGTCCGGCGTCCCCATCGAAGCTAGGTCATGAGCTGCCCGCACTGCAGCGAGAAATGAGGACTTGCCTGTGCTGTTCTCGCCCACGAGGAGAGTGAGAGGCCGAATTGGAAGCTCCATTGGGCCGGCAAAGCACCGAAAGTCCTCAAGAATGAGTGTCTTCATGTGGCGAGTGTATGCCTTTGGCTAATCGAGATCGAGTTCGTTCGTTAAGAGACGGACATGTGTCTATTTTCAAGAATTGGTTTGGCCGAGCAAGTGGTCCGTCAGCGGCCGTGCACTTCTAGATCTTCCCTCGCCCTGCATCGAAGTGGGGTACCGCTAGCGAATACGGGCTCACTCGGGCATGGGCCTCGGTGAACCGCAGCTGGGCCCCGTGGCGCAGCGGATTGATCTGGCAGCCGCGCCATGAGCCGGAGGGGTTCGCTCACATCCCGTTCTGTTCGAGTATCGAGTGCCAGACGGTTGTCTGACCGGGTACTCGAGCGCCGAGCCGCTCCTCGGCGAATTCCAGCGCATCGACGAGGGAATCGGCCGCTTCTTCGTAGAGCGGAAACTAGAAACTTACCGGGTCACGCTGATCTGAGGCTCCGGCAGTCGGAAGACGATGCTCTGAAGCGGGTTGGCCGATTTGCAACAACTTCCCCACGATTGCGCACAACTGCCCTGGCAGGATTGGATCGTTGGACAACAACGGGACATTTCTGTCCCCTGGGGGAAGCATTCCCAACGCAGAGCGGGAGTTTTGGGCTGGACAAAAGTGGGACAGGGGGTGGGGCGGGGCGGCCCCTACAGGAAACGTTCGGGCCGGGCGCAATGGCACTCTGGAACATGTCCGCTGACTGTCCGGACAGCGTGCAAGGGCGCTCGGTCGGTGGGGTGGGGAGGCGGCAGGCGCCAGGACGGGTCCAGCATCCCCCCGCTCTGTCAGGGTCGGCAGATTGCTGCTGACGAAGGGAGCGTGTCTGAGCTGGGCGGCGGCGAGGAAGGTCTCTTCGGCTTCGGCGGTCTCGAACAGGAACAGCACCAGTGGTTCGGCTCCGCCGTGGTCTCGCTTGACGTAGTCGCTCATGAAGTAGCGGCGGTAACCGCGCAGTCGCTCGGGCACGCGCTTGGGTGTCACGGCGGGGCGCTCGTACTCCAGCAGGCACCAGTCCCAATCGCCCTGGTCTCCCAGCTGGAACGAGGCGTCGGGATGGAGGACGCAGCGGCTGCCGCTGTGCCAGTACGTGATCTGCGAACGGTGGGTGGGGAGCAGGTCGAGCAGCTCGTCGTCGGGGTCCTGGGCGACGTCGGTGATGCATTGCTGGTGGTCGGTTTGGGATGCGAGGGCGCGCAGGGCGCTGCCGAAGTACGCCCCGTCGTCTGAATGCTGCGGTGTCCAGCGGTCGAGCATTGGGCAGACGGCACTACGGTCGCGGCGAGCGAGGTAGGTCAGGCCATCGTCCGTGAACACGTAGCCGTCCGGCTCCCGTTGCACGAGGGATCGGCGGCGCAGGGCGCTCAGAACCTGGTTGGCGCGCCGGCGAGTGACGCCGCCCAGCAACCCCGCCAGTTGCTCGGTGGTGCAGAATGGCCAGGCGGCGAGCATGTCGAGCGTCTGCTTCTCGGCACGGGTGAGTTGCATTGAGCGCGCGGCGTTGAGCTGTGCTGAAGGCTCCGGCATGGTCGCACTGACGTTGCGGCGGTAGAGCGTGTCCGGGTTGGGGCTGGGTTCAATCGAGCCTCCCTTCGCGTAAGCGGCGACGCGTCTGGTGCTCCAGGTCAGGATCTCGCAGGCAGGTCGGCGTTGGGCCCGATCGTCGGCGTGTTGGGATAGCCGTAACCGCCCGGCTGGAAGACCGGGGGGCGGGGACCGGCGGCGATCAAGTCGGCCGTGCAGGCGACCACGTGGTGCCGTGCAGGCCAGGGTCGGCCAACGCTCACACGGTGCGGCGGGAGTCCTGCTCAGAGTCGGTCAGCATGAGGGTGAGCCACGCGTTCGACCCAGTCCAGCCGCTCGATCGTGCGCAGGCGGAAGCGCAGGTTGGCGGCGGAGAGCATCGGCCCCTGGCGCAGCAGCCCGATGGAGCGACCGCCGGAGAGCGTGAGCAGCGCGTCCTAGGGACCCTGGCGGTAGTGGTCGATCCGCACCGGCTGCCGTTCGGGGTCAAGTTCGGCGATCATCGCAGCTACTTGGTACAGCACAGCGACGGCGTCCAGCCGCTCGGCCAGCAGCTCGAACCACTGCTTCGAGACGGGGTAGACGCGCAGCAGCCGCTGCAGGTCGGGTTCGTCGTCGGCCAACGCGCGGATGCCGGCGGTGGTGGGGAAGTAGCGCCGACGCGGACGCGGACCCAGCGCGTCGAGCCGGTGCAGGTGTGAGTCGACCAGGCCGCGCTCGCTCAGCTTGTCCAGCTGGTCGCGCAGCGTGAAGACCGGAACCCGGTTCAGTTGGGCCAGCTCGCCGGCGGTCGTCAGCGGCGCTTCGCAGAGATTGAGCAGCGCGCCATTGATCCCGTCGCTGAGGGACACGGCTGGCCCCGGGCGGCTGCGCGGCGACCAACGCTCGTGTCGCCGCCTCCAGTGCGTCGGCACTATCGCCGACAGTGTCCATCACCGCTCGGGGCAGCGCCCGGCCGGCTTGGCCGCGGTCAAGGAAGCGCCAAAGCGTCTGGCGGGAGACGCTGAACCGCTCCGCCGTGCGCTGATGGCCGTGCCGCCAGGCGTGTGCTCGCAGGTAGGTGCGGAGCGACTCGATCCGCTCGACATCGCTCACCACAGGACTCCGAAGCGTGCATATCGCTGGGGGTGGGACTGGGGAGCGAATGCGTGTTGCGGAGCGGTGAACGCTTCGGCGCCAAAAGAAGGCGGCGACCTGGAGTAAGCCGGACCGAAGTGCTAGCGCTTGGGCGGGTTGTTGCCGCGTCCGCCGCCGGAGGGCTTGCCGGTCGTGCTCGGCGCATTGGCCGGGAGGCTGCCGCCTTTGCCGCGCTTTCTCGGTGTTTGGGTCATGTCGATTACCTCGCTCCGGCGAGCCGATGTTCCGGCCGAACTGAACCGGCGTTGATGCTCGCACGACGATCAATCCTAGGTCGATCTCGACACGACGCAGATTCAAGCGATCGCCAACCGAATCACACCGCTCGCGGTCGCCGAGCCTCCGAGGCAGTCCGCCTCCAAATCGGTCATCGTCGAGAGCGACGAGATGCGCGAACGCCGCTTGCGCGGCGGGCAGATCCCAACGCACCTATGCTCCCTTCTACTGGAGCCTGGCTGATCCGCCTCGGGATTGATCGTCGGGGCGACGATGGCCCGAGCCGGCGCACTCGCTAAGACTGTCGCCTCCGAAACCGTCGAACTGTCCCGACTACTGATTGACATCGTTTGCCGTAGAGGGCGTGTACAGGAGTCCAGACTCGATTGACATTTGCAACCGGGGCCGTATCTTCAGTCTTGGGCATAGCTTGAGCCCTCCTACCAGACGTCAGCAGCAACCGGTTTGGGGCAAGGGCTCCTTCCCCCGGATTGCAGTCAGATTGCACTTTGTCTGCCGTTCTGGCCGGATTGTCGATGTCGAAATGCGACAGACAAACGAGTTGCGCTGGAGTGAACAACGGCAGCGAGACCGTCAACGCATTGGACTCAGCCGCCGCACGGGACCGCTCGCCCCTTGACCCTGGAACAGCAGATGCAGCGCGAGTGCGAGGCGTGCGGACCGAGTTGCTCTCGGCGCGGGCGAGACTTCGGAACAACCAAAATCGGAACCGCGGGGCAGCTGGAGGCTGAACCAGCGTGTGCCGAGGCCTGGCGCTCGGATAGCGCTCTTTGATGACAGTCCTTCAACTGGCGGCCACTTGGCCCAAAGATCCTGACAAAGACAACGGAGACGGTCGCGCGGTTCAGCCAACTCGGCTGCAAATCGAGTCGGATTGACGCTGCATGAGGACTGGCAAAGCGCTCTTCGCCTGCCGATAACCTGCCGAGCAAGGTCCAAGGAGGCAACTCAGAATGACCGATCCGACGGCGATCGATGTGATTATCGGAGTTTCCAGCGGTTTAGCAGCCTGCTAGGCACATGTGTCTTGGCGTGGTTGGGTTTTCGCAATCTGCCGCCGATTCGAAGGCGCCTGACTGACTCCCAGTACAGCGTCGGCGAACTACATGAACTGCTGCAGCAGCTGGCCAAGTCTCCACAGGAGAGCGTCGTTGAGCCACGCAGCGTCGCAGATCCGGTTTTGCTCGCTGATATCCGGTACGCCCGCCATGAACCGGTGTTCGATCGAATCGTGTTCGACTTCGTTCACCTCGTTCCGGGCTATACCATCACGCCCCTAACTGAGGCGGACCTTATCGAACGCGAGATGCAAGGCCCTTGGGGACTGGGGGTGAGCTTTGCAGACTGCCGGATCAGGTATCAGGTGGGTGCCATCGACAGCGCTACCGCTCCTTCAGAAATCGTAGGACGACCAAGATATCCCGCGCTCACAGAGCACAAGTTGGTCAGCGGGGACTCCGACCGGGTCGAGTGGGCAATCAGCGCTCCAAGCGAGGCTCACTATCTGGTCTTCAAGCTGAGCGATCCGCCCCGTCTGGTGATTGATCTCATTCGCCATACGTGAGCGTGTGCGAGCGCTGCTCGCGCGTACCCCTCCGAGCTAATCCAACCGGTGTACCAGCGGCGGAATCGGTACAGCGGAAACTTCGGTTCGCATAAGTTGTCACCGATGCCAATGGCCGCATATTGAAGAGAGTGAAAGAGGTCGCTCTGATAGACAATCCCGGCTAGATCAGGGTCGGTCAACCCCCACGCCGGGGACCGACGGAGACGACTGGCGGGCCACACATCCTGGATGGTCGCGCAGCCGAATCGGCGTGCAGCGCTATCCAACGCCGCGAGGGTCGAAGGGCCGACGGCTCCGCTCCGTGGGATTTGAGAGTTGAGAAAGCCCAGCGAAGCCAGAACTTCCTGAAGCCTGGCCACACGCGGAACCATCCAGCCGGCATTGTGCGTGATGATCAGGACGGCTAACTCCTCGTCCACGGGCTCCAGTCGGCGACAGGCATAGTGAATCGCTGCAGCCTTGGCCAGGCCGAGGGCAGTGAGTCTGATCGCGCCATTCGGGTCACTAGCGTTGATGTCCGCGCCAAGACCTGCATCGCGCTTGAGGTAGGCGACGCGTCCCTTGTCTATCTGGGCTATTCCTTGAGCTGTCGGAGCCAGCCGTGACAACAGGGTGAAGCGGTGAGTAGCGCCCTGCAGTAAGTGCTTGGCGTGAAAGCGTCGACTTCGCCCGTATCTCGACTCGACGCCGATGATGCCGAGTACGCAGTCAGACAAAGGGGAAACCAGGCTCCCATGCAACTGGTATGTCGCGCATGCTTCAACTGCCGCGTAACGTGCCGCGTCATGCCAAGCAGAGGCGTCCCGAGGCATCAACCGATCCAAGGTATTCAAGTTCCCGTCCCTCACAAGTCCCGCACAGAGTTCTCTTTCGGTTGAGTCTGCGCTCCGCCGTCTAGCAGGCTGCTGAACTACGGATGATACGCGCCAGACCTGGCCATCTTCGACGAGTGGGCGCTGGCTGAGCAGCGATCGACTGGAGGTGCTGTAAGTGAGAGGGCGGGATCCGGGGCGCTGGATCCGACGCCTGAGGCCGCGTCGGCGCGGTTCAGCTATGCGGCGGCCGCCTGGATGTTGGCCAGGCGGGTGAGGTTGTAGGCGGCGGCGGTCAGTTCCAACCAGAGTTTGTTGCGGGCCCGGCCCAGGTTCCGCAGTTTGCCGCCGGCGCCGACGGTCTTGATCCAGCCGAACACCTCTTCGACCCGTTTGCGCCGGCGTTGACTCTGCGCGTAGCCCGGATGCCGGGTCGTGCGACGGTCGATCGCGCTGCGCCGGCCTTGTTCGTTCTGCGCGACATGGGGCGTCACCCCCAGACCGCGCAGGTCCCAGACGAAGTCGCGCGTGTCGTAGGCCCGGTCGGCGCCCAGCGTGGCCGGCCCCCTGACGCTGCGTGTGAGCATCGCCAGAGCGGCGTCCCGTTCGGCGTAGCCGTCGGCCTCGGTCAGTTCGACATCGACCACCAGCCCGTGACGGTTCTCGGTCAGCACATGGCCCAGGTAGCAGAGCCTGGCCGCCTGCTGCTTACCCTTGCGATACAGGCGCGCCTCGGGATCGGTCGTCGAGGTGTGCGTCTCGCGACTGCGGCGTTCACCCTTGAAGTCGACGTCCCGGTTGCGACCGCCGCCTCTGGGTGGTTGCTCGTCGCGCGGTCGATAGCTCTTGTGCGAGGCCCAGGCGTTGAGCAGCGTGCCGTCAACCGCGAAGTGGTCGGCCGAGAGCAGCCGTTCACGGTTCTTCGTGAAGGTCGTCGGATGGAACGGTTCGTCCTCGACATTGAGGTCGAGGAACCACTTGAACAGCAGGTTGTAGCGCAGCTGCTCGCAGAACTGGCGCTCCGAGCGAACCGTGTAAAACGCCATCAAGAGGCTCGACTTGAGCAGGTGCTCGGGCGGAATCGAAGGTCGACCGCTGTCCGCGTAAATCTCGTCGAACAGGGGCGACATGCGCCTCAATGCCGAGTCGGCCAAGGGCTTGATCCGCCGCAACGGGTGGTCCTTCGGAACAAAGCCGTCCGGCGTCAGCCCCAACATCATCGTCGCCTGTCGCTCTGACTCGCCGCGCATCGCAGACCTCCTTCAGTTATCGGTTCAACACCTCGCCATGATCTCACATACCCATTTTCAGCAGCCTGCTAGGGCCTGTTCACTCTATTTGGTCATGAAATGTACGCAAGCGAGGAGGACTTGGTTGAGATAGACATGGGCGAGTTTGTGATAGCGGTTGGCGATGCCGCGCATTCGTTTGATGCGTCCGAAGTAGCGTTCGATCGCGTTGCGGGCGCGGTAGGCCGCGCGGTTCAGCGGCCACGGCTTGCGGCGATTCGCCTTCGGCGGGGTGATCAACTCCCAGCCGAGTTCGGCGGCCAACGCACGCATCTCATCGCCCTCGTAGGCGCGGTCGGCGAGCAGTTGCGGCTGACCAGATACGGAGCCGAGCCGCTCCAACAACCAGCGTCCCCAGGGCGCATCGCCCCAGTGACCCGGCGTCAGGGTCAGGACGAGCGGCAGGCGGTCTTCCAATACGACGGCGTGTAGCTTGGTCGTTAAGCCTCCACGTGAGCGGCCGATCGCCTGGAGCCCCTGTTGCTGGGCGCTCCGGTCCCGTCCTGATGGACCTTCACAATCGTGCGGTCGAGCGAGACGCACAACGGTCGCTCCGGACCAGCTTGCTCGAGCTGCGCCTCCAGTTCAACCCGTTGCAGCTCGGCAAAGACGCGCTCCAGCACGCCTTTGTCGATCCAACGCCGTCCGCGCATGTAGACCGTGTGCCAGGGACCGAAGCGCTCAGGCAAGGCCCGCCAGCTGCAGCCTTCCTTGGTCACGAACAGCCAACCCTCAAGCACCTGGCGCGAGGGCAGCTTGCAGTTGCCGCGCGGAGTCGGCATGAGTGGCGCGATCCGCGCCCATTGTGCGTCGGTCAGTTGCATGATCCCATTGACCCGGCCGCCAGACCGTTCCTCCCACTCTGACACAAACCTCGATTAGAGTGAACAGGCCCTAGCAGGCTGCTGAACTACGGATGCTGGCACTATGAAGGTCATTGCGCAGAGATGTACCACACTTCTTCGGCAGGGTTTGTTTACTGAGCCCAGCTCAAGACGAAAGCCATCGTGTCCCCACATTGAGCGCGTGAATGACAGAGCCTGTGTTGACGCTCGCCGCTCCTCACCATCCTCGACAGTTAGGGGGAACACGCGCCAGACAGTCAGGCTCCCCTGTGACGCTCCCGCATTCACCTCGGTACCCTTGGGAGCGAAGTCTGGAGGTCCTTTATGAACGCCGATGTTCACGTCTGCTCACTTGACGACTTGCAGTGCGACGGAGTTCGCGTTGTCTCCACCGGACAGCGCACCGCCGCCGTGTTCTGGCACCGCGACCAGGTCTACGCGGTCGATAATCGCTGTCCGCACATGGGCTTTCCGCTCAGCCAGGGGACTGTCGCCGACGGCATCTTGACCTGTCATTGGCACCACGCCAAGTTCGACCTCTCCGGAGGCTGCGCCTTCGACCTCTTTGCCGACGACGTGGCCGCCTTCCGCGCCGAAGTGCGCGACGGCGAGGTCTGGCTCGACCCCGAGCCGCAGGAGGAAGAGGCAGTCGCCCACTGTACACGCAAGCTCTCAGAGGGCCTCGAGCAGAACTTGCGGCTGGTCATCGCCAAGTCGATCATCGGCCTCTGCGAAGCGGGGCGCGAAGACCTGATCCTGACGGAGGCCGCCCGCTTTGGCGTCAGGAACCGCGCTGCCGGCTGGTCCAGCGGCCTGTCAATTCTGACAGCTATGGCCAACGTGTTGCCGCACCTCAATGCCAATGATCGACCTCGCGCCCTGTACCAGGGAGTCGTGCATGTCGCGCGCAGCGTGCAGGGTCAACCGCCCGATTTCGACATTGCCGCGCTCGACACCGACGAGGACCGCCCCGATCAGTTCCGCGCCTGGTTTCGGCGCTTTGCCGAAGTGCGCTCGCGTGATGCCGCCGAGCGCTGCTTGCGCACCGCGGCCGTCGCCGGCCTCGGCGAGGAACAGCTCGCCGATCTGCTCTTCACCGCGTCCACCGATCACACCTTCATGGACGTGGGCCACACGCTCGACTTCGCCAACAAGGCCTGCGAGCTGCTCGACTCGATCGGTTGGGACGACGCGCCCGACATTCTGAGCTCGGTGATTCCAACCATCACCGGCGCCCAGCGGATGGAGGAGACCTCCGCCTGGCAGCATCCCGTCAACCTACCGAAGCTGCTGGACGAAGCCGGCGACGCGCTCGACGAGGCGTTGGCTATCGGCGCTGAGCGCAACGAGTCATGGGATGAGCACCGGCCAGTCGCCGAATCGATCCTTGACGACCCTCCCGACCGCTCGCTGCGCCGGATCGTGGATGCCGCCCGCAACGGCGCGCCGCTCGGCGAACTGAGCGCCACCGTCGCCTACGCGGCTGCGCGCCGTCCGCTGCACTTCCACATCTCCAACGAGTTCGGCGACTGGAATACTGTCCATCACACCTTTACCTACACCAACGCCGTGGACCGCGCGATGCAGCGCGCCCCGTCGCGTGAGCTGGCTCGCGGCATCCTCGACGGCGCGGCCTCGGTCTACCTGGAGCGCTTCCTCAACATGCCGCGCCAGCCACGACCGGAGCCGAACGGCGGCTCGAACTCGACTGACGATCTGCTCGCTCACTTCGACCGCCAACAGCAGGTTGATGAGACCGGCCAAACCGTCGCCGACCTGCTTGCGGCCGGTCAGCAGACCGAGGTCGCCCGCGCGCTCGGCACGGCGTTGCTGCGCGAAGACGCCGGCTTCCACTCATTCCAGATCTACGACGCCGCCCTGCGTCTGGTTGACCGTTTCGACGGCCGCCCTGAGGCCGACGATGTGCTAATCGGAGCCAGCCGTTTCCTCACCGCACACGCGCCCACGGTGCGCTCCATGGGTCAAACCTACGAGACCGCCGCTCGCCTTCATCGAGGAGAGGCGCTACACGCGTAGCCACCATTGCGGAGTCGGTTTGGGAAGGAAGCGCATTCCAACTGCAATCGGTCTCACTTGGCGACTTGCAATGACGCAGATCGGACCGATCAGTTGCCTTAGGCCAACGCGGCCGAACCGTGGGGCTGAGCGGCGTTAGCGTAGGTGAGGGTGTCGAGCGCTCCTGCGATACCATGCTTCGGTGGGAGAGACGATGCCCAGCGATCTGCTTCACAGCTACCTGTCAGACGGCGCCGAACATGACGAGATGGTCGATCCAGACGGTCATCTGTTGCCCGACTACGCCGAGCTGGCGCAGGCGCTGCTGAGGTGGTCGTTGTCGGAGTACGAGGAGCGCGAGAAGCAAGCCGAACTGGCGCTGTTGAGCGCCGGTATCACCTTCAATGTCTACTCCGAAGAGGAAGGGACCGAGCGCATCTTCCCGTTCTCGCTCGTACCGCGAATCGTTGGCGCCGCGGAATGGCGACGCGTCGAGGCGGGACTGAAGCAACGGATGCAGGCGCTCAACCTGTTCCTGCAAGACATCTACGGCGACCAGCGGATTCTCAGAGATGGGATTGCGCCTGAGGAGATTGTGCTTGGTTCACCTGGCTATCTCCCGGAAATGGTTGGGGTGCTGCCTCCGCTCGGTGTCTACGCGCACGTCGCTGGATGCGATCTCGTCAGAGACGAAGATCGTGACTTCGTGGCGCTCGAGGACAATCTGCGGACGCCCTCTGGCGTGTCGTATGTGCTCGAGAACCGAGCGGTGATGTTGCGCGTGGTGCCTGACCTGATCCCGCGCTCCGGCGTCCGCGCAGTGGGCGACTATCCCAACCAGTTGATGGCGACATTGCTAGCGTCGCGTCCGCCGTCAAGCGGCGATCCGCCGAATGCCGTCTTGCTCACGCCAGGGATCTACAACTCTGCCTACTTCGAGCACTCATTCCTCAGCAATCAGATGGGGATACCGTTGGTTGAAGGCCCCGACCTGACGGTCGGAGACGACGATGTGGTGTATCTGCGCTCCACGACGGGTCTGGAGCGGGTTGACGTGATCTATCGGCGGATTGACGATGATTTCCTCGACCCGGACGTGTACCGCCCGGACTCAATGCTCGGCGTGCGCGGCCTGATGCGAGCCTATTTCGCGGGTAATGTGACTCTGGCGAACGCGCCAGGGGCGGGCGTGGCCGACGATAAAGTGGTGTATCGCTGGGTGCCCGAGATGATTCGCTACTACCTCTCGGAGGACCCGATATTGAACAATGTAGAGACCTTCTCGCCACTGATTCCAGCAGAGCACGATCACATTCGCGCCCACGCATCGGAGTTAGTCCTCAAGCCGGCGAATGGCTCCGGCGGATATGGAATCGTGATTGGGCCGCAGGCGTCTCGGTCGGAGTTGGACGATGCGCTCGATCAGATCGCCGCTGAACCGCGTAACTGGATCGCTCAGCCGCTGCTGGAATTCTCAACCATCCCCACCTTTGACGACACCGAATTGCAGCCTCGCCGCGCCGATCTGCGGCCGTTCATCCTCTCAGGCGAGGACACATGGGTGATTCCCGGCGGGCTCACGCGCGTGGCGCTGCGCCGAGGGTCGTATGTGGTGAACTCGTCGCAAGGCGGCGGGAGCAAGGACACGTGGGTCTTGAATGAGGAACTCGCCTGATGCTCAGTCGCGTCGCCGAGAATCTGTATTGGCTTGGTCGCTATCTGGAGCGCACCGAGAACATCGCGCGAATGGCGCGGGTGGAGTTCGAGGTCTCGCTTGAAGACGGACAAGAGGTGTGGCACAGCCTGGTCAGCACCACGGCCGCCAATCAGCTCTTCTGGGACGCGCTGATCGAGGCGCCTGACCTGACCCACTCCGAATTCCTGCTGTTTTCGACGCAGAACCCCTCGTCGCTGCGCTCAACGTTGGTGCGAGCCCGCGAGCTGGCGCAGGGTCTGCGCGAACACATCTCGCGTGAGGTATGGGAGGAGATCAACGCGCTCTACCTCTTTCTCTCCAATCGCACCCGGACTCGTAGCGGCGATGTACACGAGTTCACCGCCGAGACGCTGCGGCGCACGCAGACCGTGCTCGGACTGTACGACAACACGGTGTTGCGGGATGAGGGTCGGGAGTGGTTCCGCTGCGGGATGTACCTCGAACGCGCCGATATGACGAGCCGCATCGCCGACGCCAAATACCACATCCTGTTGTCCAATCCAGAGGCGATCGGCGGCGCGTTTGACCGCTTCCAGTGGGTCGCGGTGTTACGGTCGGCTTCTGCTCGCGAGGCCTATCGGCGGATGGGCCACCGCGAGGTGAATGGCTCCCTGGTCGCGCAACTGTTGGTGTTCGCACCCGAGTTTCCGCGCAGCATGGCCTTTTGCATTCAGGCGCTCGAACGTCACTACTCGCAGGCGACGACGCTCACGCCGAAACGTCGCCGCGCGGCCGCCGCGCGCGAGATCGCCCTGCTCCGGCTCGATCTGGATGCCCGTGATATCGAACACGTCATCGACGAGGGTTTGCACGAGTTCTTTGAGGAGTTCCAGCAACGGCTGACAGCAATCGACCGCGCCATCACTGACGACATCTTCCGCGCTCGACCGGATGTCAGCCAGCAGAGCCGACCAGGCCAGCGAGGAGCGGTCTGAGATGACGTTCTGCCTGGCCATCAAGTGCGAGGATGGATTGATCGCGATCTCGGACACCCGCATCACGAGCGGCTCCGAAGTGTCGGCGGCCAACAAGATTCTGGTCTACGAGGGCGAGCGTCAATCGATCTTCATTCTGACGAGCGGTCTGCGCTCCGTCCGCGATAAGGCGATCACATACTTCGACGAGCGCTGGCGACGGGGCACGGACGATCTGACGCAGACGTATCACGCGGCCAACGCCCTGGCCTATGAGATGCGACGCGTGTATGAGGAAGACAATCAATGGCTGATGAGAGCGAACCTCACGTTCGACCTTCATTGTATCGTTGGCGGACAGCTGAGCGAGGATGATCAGCCGCGTCTGTTCCTGGTCTATCCGCAGGGCAATTGGGTCGAGGTGCCAAGTGAGACGCCGTACGTCATCATTGGCGACGCGCGCTACGGCAAACCGACACTGGACAGAATCCTGAGCTACGACGTACCACTCGAACGCGCGCTCCGCGTCGGCTTGATCTCGTTCGACTCGACACAGGCAAGCTCCGCCGACGTGGGGCCACCGATCGATATCGCTATCCAACGTCAACATTCGTTCCATACACCGGTGCGGCGGTTCGATGCGAAGGATCTGGAACCATTGCACCACTACTGGCAGCACTCGATCTCCGCCGCTATCGACGGCGCCGAAGATCCCGTCGCATCTGTGGCTGAAGCATTGGGAATCGCGAACACGGGTAGGGCGCCTGAGTAAGGATGTCTGACCTGCTCCCGCTGACACACGGTGCGAGCGCCCGCGCGGTGATTGCCAAGGCCTGAGACCTATGGACAACCGCCCGCGACGGTGCTGAGCGTCAGCACGTAGGGACCGACGTAGTGGTAGTACCGGCCGCCAACCTGACCTCGGACTTGCACAAAGTAGGCGCCATCGGCGCCCACCTCGAAGCAGGCATCGTTGCGGGAGGTCTCGTGATGACGCTCGCCCTCCAGCGGCGTCCCATCAGTACCGACCGCCTGCGGATCGACTCTGAGGTGATCGGTACGCGTACTGCCGGGTTTCCTCGCCTTGAGGATGTATCCGGTGTTGGCCTGCATAGAGACTTTCACCCAGTCGTAGTCGCTCTCATAGTTGATCCGGGCGCGCAGCGATGAGGTGGTCGTGACCACCGCGCTGGTCGAGCTGTTCGCCGGGTGATCATCTGGCGGCCCGGCGGCTGCTGTCACCTTGATGCGATAGGCGCCGATCTGAAAGTGATCGCTGGAGAGGCGGAATGAGTACTCGCCTGTGTCAGGCGCGACCACTTTGCAGTATTGGCTGTTGTCATCCCACTCCGCCTGGCGCCACATGCGCTCTCGCAGGTCTTTGTCTGGCTCCTGCCACCAGGCATTGATGCAATAGTTGGTCTGATTGGAGCGAGCCCCGGACTCAGTGTCTGGACGTCCTGCGATCGACGTGGCAAATGTCCCACCACCGGCATCGCCCTGGAATATGCCGTCGAGATTGAAGTCGTGCGTCGGCTGATCGCGATAGAGTGAGAACTGGTACTCGCGGTTGCTGCTAAGCTTGACTCTGATCCAGTCCTCATCCTGAATGTACTGCGTGGCGCCCGTGATGTTGACCGCGGCGCCTCCGGGCTGGAGACCAGTGAGGTCGACCGTCGCGCCGCTGTTGTCGTGCGGGTAGTCGTCAGCGACTGCGTTGTCCGCGGTTGACAGCTTGATCGTGTACGGCCCGAGGCTCGAACTGTGACCGGTGGTCGCAATGTAGTGGACGCCGGTCGCAGTCGGCGCGTACCTGAGTCGGTAGAACTCGTGCTCCTTGCCAGCTTTCACCTGTTGACCGCTGCTGTCGTACAGGCCGTCGAACACCACCCGAGTGGTTAGCGGGAAGCCCAGCAAACAATGCGGCTCTCCGTTGCGGGCGTAGCTTTCGGCTTCTTCGCTGTTGGGATCGCACGGATCACTCTTGCCGCTGTTGTGCGGCGCGATATCGAACACATACTCCGTGTTCGCCGTTAGATTGACTCGGTGCCAATCGACATCATCGCTGGAACCGATGACTCCTGAGACCGTTCCGCCGACGCCGAGGGCGCTGGTGGTCGAACTATCGTCGGCGACATCATCCACGGGCAACTCCCGCACGACGACTGCGTACACGCCGAGTCGGTTCCAAAACGCCACTCGTCGATACTGGTGACGCACTTCGATCCAGTACTGACCGGTCGCTGGCGCCACGAAGTCGATCCAGGACAGAGACTCAGATGGCTTCTGTGTGGCGTGTTTGAGATCATTGCCGGCGCGGTTGTAGATGGCGCCGAGCTCAGCCCCGCCGTCGCCGTGGAAGCTGGATGTTTCGCGCGTGATGATATAGCTTCTGCCTGATTGCAGCTGCACCGAGAACCAGTCGCGGTCATGATTCCTCTCGATGATGCCTCCCTGCGGCGGGCCGTCAACGCTGACGGCGCAGGTGCTCAAGGGACCGAGGTCGCAATCGTCCTCCAGAGTGGATAGGTCTAGCCGCTGCACCGACAACGTATACGTTCCGACGCCGCTATTGCCGTCCGTTGGATTCCCGGTGACGGCGAAGTAGCAAGTGTATGCGCCGCCAGCCGGCCCATCCTGAACGGTGTGAAGCGCTCGGTCGTTGTTGCTGTTGTCGATATCGCGGTACAGAATCCAGAGGTGAGCCTTCGCGATCTGGCGATGCGCGTGGACGCGTTGAAGGTGGCAGGAGTTGTCAAGGTGCGGGTCAACCAGGGTCCCGTGCTGAACATCGTCGCCGGCTTTGCCGCTTACTGTGATTTCGTAGGTGCGCCTGTCCTTGAGGTTGACGCCGATCCAATCGATGTCCCCAGGCGTTTCAATCTCACCGGAAAAGGCGAGAGAGGATGATTTCACGGTGCCGAGGTGACACGTAGTGTCCAAGCCGGGAGCGCAGTCATCACTCGTGACCACGACAGGCTGCACCATGTAGCTGTCGCCGCCGCCGGTGACCTGTCGAGCGAGCATGGCGGAACCTGCGCCGAGGCCGGTCACCGTAACCGTCTGCGGCGTCTGCCACTTTGATGTGGTGAATGTCAGCGTGACGCGGTCCTGCGTCGCGCCGCCGCCAGTCGAGAGACCGAACACCGTTGGATCAGTTGAGACCAATGTGACCGTGACGTCACTCGACGGTTGCGTCGGTAGTGAAAGGGTCAGATCTTGCGTCGCGCCGAGCTTGAGCGAAATCGTTCCTGTCGGCGTGCTGCTGAGCGCCAGCGCTGCGCGGACTGAGGCGTCGGGCAATGCGGACGCGACGATGATCAGCGCAAATAGAGCCATCAGCGCCAGCCCGCGCGTTCGAATAGGGGTGCTTACTGCAAGGACGGACGGGTGAGAGTCTTTACCCCCCCCCCGCAAAGGGCGTAGCTGAGTCTTGGGTGAACTCGTTCATCGGCAACGCCTTTCGAGCACAGCCTAGCAGGGAGGCTGCCAGCGCAGATTGGCGGCGAACACGGTTGCGAACTCGCGTAGTGAAATGCTTGATGGAGTACCCCTCAGCTGTGGTCCGGCGGATGTTGCGGTCTGCTGGAGCGGCTGAGTCGTTCAGTCGAGCGCACAGCGCGGGTAACCTGATCGATGTGGCAGACTTACGCGACGGCACGCAGGAGATTCAGGCAGCGCTCTCTGAAAGCAGGCGGCTGTTCGTTGCCTGCGGCCTGTTCAGCGCATTCGTCAACCTCCTGATGCTGACTGGCCCGATCTTCATGCTGCAGGTCTACGACCGCGTCTTGTCCTCGCGCTCGGAAGCAACGCTGGTGACGCTGATTGGCATCGTCGCCTTCCTGTTCCTGATGATGGGCGTGCTGGATTACGCCCGCGGTCGAGTGCTGGCGCGGGCTGGCGCTCGGTTGCAGGCGCGGCTCGATTCGAGAGTCCTGCGAGCGGTGCTGAATCGGTCCACGTCTCCGAGCGAGCGTTCGCAACCCTCAACCGGGACACAGGACCTGGACACGATCCAACGCTTCGCGGCGAGCAACGCGCCGTTCGCGTTCTTTGACGCTCCCTGGACGCCGATCTTCCTCGGGGCGCTGTTCATCTTTCACTGGCTGCTCGGATTGCTGGCGGTGCTGTCGGGCGCGTTGCTGATCACGATTGCCCTGATCGGCCAGCGACGCACGAGTCGATTGCAGGAACGCCTGGTACGGTCGTCGAATCAATCCTTCTTTTTCGTGGAGCAGATGCGCGCCGGCGGAGAAACCGTGCAAGGTTTGGGGATGCAGGACGCGGTGATTCGGCGATCGCAGGCACTGCGCGGCGAGGCGCTCGACCATACGCTGACGTCGTCAGATCGGTTGGGGCTGTTCAATACGACATCCAAGACGCTGCGGCTGTTCCTGCAGTCGCTGATGCTGGGGCTCGGCGCGTGGTTGGTGATTCAAGGCGACCTCACGCCTGGCTTGATGATCGCAGCGTCGATTCTGCTGGGGCGAGCATTGGCGCCGATCGATCAGGCGATCGGGCAATGGCCGCTGATGCAGCGGACGGTAATTGCATACCGCTCGCTGGCGTCGCTGTTGGCGGACAATCCCGTGCCGATGCAGCGCACGGCGCTACCCAGGCCTCGCGCGTTGCTGGAGGCGCGAGGGGTCGTGGTGGCTCCACCAGGCGCGCGCTATGCGACAGTGCGCAACGCCAACCTGCGACTCGGACCAGGCCAGGCGGTCGGGATCGCCGGGCCGTCAGCCTCCGGGAAATCGACCTTCGCGCGATCGCTCGCCGGCGTCTGGAGACCGGTGGGCGGATCGATCCGACTCGATGGCGCGGAGCTCGATCAGTACGGCGATTCGTTGGGCGAGCACATCGGCTATCTGCCGCAGGAAGTGGTGCTGTTCGACGGAACGGTCGCCGAGAACATCGCCCGCCTGTCGGAAGGCGCGAGCGACGCCGCGATCATCGAGGCGGCGCAGCGAACCGGCGCGCATGACATGATTCTGAGCCTGCCAGACGGATACGATTTTCGAGTCTCGGCGGGCGGCGCCGCGCTGTCAGGCGGACAACGTCAGCGGATTGCGCTGGCGAGAGCCTTCTACGGCGACCCTGTCCTGGTCGTCATGGATGAGCCGGACTCGAATCTGGACGCAGAAGGCACGATGGCGTTGGCTGGCGCGATCGAAGGACACAAGCAGCGGGGCGGCGCGGCCGTCGTCGTCGCGCACCGACACGGAGCGTTCGCGCAGTGCGACATCGTCTACATCATGGAGAACGGACGGCCAGTTCCGTCAACGGAGAGGGGAACTCGCCGCACGCCGGTGCGCAGCTTGCAACAAGTGTTACCCGATGCCGCAGGGCAAGCAACCGGCCCAACAACCGGCCCAACAACGAGCCAGCTGGCAGCGCCGACCAGTGCCTCGGTGGTCGAACGCGATCAAGCGGCGGCGAACGGCGCTCTCACTGATCAGGCGGACGGGCTGCGGCAGCAGCGAATCGATCGGGCGATCGCGCGTCTGCGAAAACATACCTCGCTCGCGCCGAATCAGGATGCGTCGTCGTGAATTCGACTGAACGTGATGGTCGCTATTCCGCGCGCCCTGCCGTATTGCTCGGACTCGCTGGCGTCCTGATACTGGTAGGCGGACTGATCGTATGGGGACTCATCGCATCGATCGACAGCGCCGTCATCGCCTCCGGGCGCCTCTCGGTCGAAGCAAGGAATCGGCCGATTGAGCATGCCCGAGGCGGCGTGGTTGACTCGGTCTTCGTTCGCGATGGAGATCAGGTGGCGACTGGCGATCCGCTAGTGCGATTCGCCTACGGAGGGGTGCAGGCGGAGCTGTCGACGCTCGAGCTGCGCGACGCTGAGCTGCGCGCTCGACGCAGTCGGCTCGAAGCGGAATGGAGAGGTTCATCCTCGGTGCCCTGGGATTCGTCCTTGCTGGACCTGGCAGCGGCCTCGCCGCCGGTCGCGGTCGCGATCGCTGCTGAGGAGATCGCATTCGCGACGCGGACCGGTCTGTCTGCGCAGTTGGCCGCTGTCTACGAGGAACGCATCGCGCTGGCTCAGTCCGAGAGCGAGGTCGCGGAACTCGAAGCGGAGCTGCTGCAACGTGAAGCGCAGCGCCTGTCCGAGATTGAAGCGCTGCTCAGCGCCGTTCGAACTGAGCAGCAGCAAACGGAGCGGCGAATCCAATCGATCCGCGACCAGCTCGCCGTGCAGAACGTGCGGGCGCCGATCAGCGGTACCGTCTTCGGCATGACCGTGGCGGGGCCTGGCGACGTCATCCGCCCGGCTGAGCCGCTCCTCTACATCGTGCCCGACGGCTCGCCCCTGGTAGTGTCGGCGCGAGTCGAACCGATCCACGTTGACCGCGTCCACGTCGGTCAAGAGGCGACGATTCTGTTCTCGGCGTTTCCGTATCGCTCATCGCCGGAACGGAGCGGGCGGGTGATGAGCGTGTCGGCGGACGCGATCGTCGACAACCAGACCGGACTCTCCTGGTTCACCGTAGAGCTGGCGATTGACGAGCCGTCGCCCGATGACGTCTACGAGATCGAGCTGGCGTTGGTGCCCGGCATGCCGGCGGAGGTCTTCATCAATACGGGCGACCGTCCCGTGATCAGTTATCTGCTCAAGCCGATCACCGACTTCTTCAGTCGCTCGCTGCGGGAAGAGTGACAGGATCCGTGATGACCGACGCGGCCAGCGACCAGATGCAGAAGCCAAGCGGCCTGACACGTGACATGGCAAGCGGCATGGGCGGTCTCGGCAGTCTGGAATTGTCGTTGGTCAACGATCTGCGCGAGCTGCCTCGTATCGCCGCGGCGATCGACGACTTCTGCCGCAAGGCCGACCTCGGGCAGCAGCTGGGCTACGCGGTCAATCTGGCCGTTGACGAGATGCTGAACTATACGATTGGACATTCGTACGGCGACAATGCGCCGCATCGGCTGGAGGTCGCGATCTATCGCGATCCTGGCGAGTTGTCCGTCCTGATCGTGCATGATGGCCAACCCTTGCCGCTCGCCCAGCTGCCGTCCGCCGCCGCCGAGCTGATCCTGGACGACGACAACATCGACCAGCTTGGCATCCATCTGATTCGACAGATGATGGATGCGGTCAGCTTCGATCGGCAGGAGGGTTTCAACGTGATCACCATGACGAAACGGTTGCCCTCCGAGCCCGGACCGCCTGAGCCCGGACCGTCTGAGCCAGGAGATGACGCTGACGCGGTCGAGGGTTCCGCGACGCCCGAGTCGACCAATTGAGCCTGGTGAGCCTTACCGCGTTGAACCTTGCCGCGTTGAGCGGTTGAGCCTTGCCGCGCGGATGCTGGGGCGACCGAGCGGCGCTCCAAGCTCGATGCGGACTCGGTACCCTACACAGAACGCTCGGAGCCGCTAAACTGACGGTGTCTGAAGCGCGTACCCTGGCAGATGGATGCCTGCCAGATGAAGACCACGGCTGGCGCCCAACCCAGTTGGCGCAGCTCGTGAACACACGAAAGGATGCGGCAAATGCCTGATCGAACCGGTACCGACAACCGCGATGCCATGCATGACGCGGAGAACCAGGACAGCAGGATGTTCGGTCTTGGCGGCAACGACTACATCCTCGGATACGAAGGCAACGACGAACTGCACGGCGGCGCCGGCTCCGACACCCTGGTCGGTGGATCGGGCAACGACAGAATCGTTGGCGGGACCGGCGATGACGCGCTGTTCGGACAGGGGATCAAATACAACCCGCTGGCCAGCCCTACCGACAACGATGTCTTCGTTTACCGGCCCGGCGACGGCAACGACGCGATCCGGGATTTCGGTGACGGGGAAGACCTGATCGACCTCTCAGCGATGACCGCGATCCAGGGATTCTCGGACCTGTCGATCACTCAGGAAGACGGCAACGCGGTGATCAAGCTGGGCGAAGGCTCGATCACGTTAGTCAACGTCAGCATTGACGATCTCGACGCCTCGGACTTCATCTTCCAGTCGGCTACCGCCGACGATGGCTTCTAGGTCGTCATAATCCGCGAGCTGCGGCACCAGACATGGGTCTGGCAGAGCCGATCTGACCCGCAGCTCGATCATGCCGAGGTGCCCATCGTGCCGGGATCGGCGAGTGCATCCCGACCGCCGGTCAACTTGATCGCGGTGTCCTGATAGCAGCGGCCTTTGCTCAATGTCATCCGAGACGGAAGTCATCACCTGACGCTACTGGCGCTGGTTGTAGTCGCGCAGCGGACAGTGCGTCCCGCCATCAACAGTGTCGATGCCGGGCTTATCCGAACAGTAGTCCAGGATCGGGTAGTCATCCGACGTACCGAAGTCCCAAGGATCGATCATCGGACCATCGGCCGTCGCTTTCACTTTCCAGTATTCGTAGATACTGCCGACATCGTACGCGTTGTCGTTGGTCGGCGCCTTCAACTCAGCGCTGGTGTAACCCCTGAGCAGACTCTCCTTCATCGGGTTCGACGCGTTTCTGGCGCAGTCGCTGGTAAACGGCCCAACGATATCCGTGTCCCAGTAGGCATGCGGCATCGCTGGAAGGTCGGAATCGAACACGAATAAGCCGCAAGCGCCCGAAAACCCTCCAGTGACATCGGCCGGTCCTTGACTGCCTGCTGGCCGGCCGATGACCTGGCTCGTGGTGTAGTTCGCCCTGATCTCGCCGTCGTACAGTTCGGTGTTATGGAAATGACCGATCTGGCCGCCGACATACGCGTTCCGCCAGCGGCCACCCCACTCGCCTCTCTTGATCGTACCAATGGCCTGGACACTGCCAGTGGCATACGTTCCAGCAATCGTGCCGCTCCTGCGCTTGCCAACCATACCGCCTAGCGCCGACGTTTCACCGGTCACGTTGACCGACGCGAAGCTCAATCGGATCTGGCCGTTGAGGGCCTTCCTTGACAGGTATATCCTGAGCTCTCCGGCAAGCCCGCCAGCATTCCATTCGGCATATACTCGTCCGGATATATAGCTTTCGAGTACGTGACCACCCCAGATCAGGCCAATCAGGCCGCCTGCATTGTGATGCTGGGCATGCACGTCCGCATCCCTCGCATAGCTGGCGCTGATTGCACCCTGATTCAGAACGCCCACGAACGAGCCGACGTTAATGTGCCCGCGAACCGTTGGCGAGATCAACCCGAGATTGCGAATATGACCGCCGCTGGTAACATAGCCGAACAGTCCGACAAACGCATTGTCGTTATTGATGTAGAGATTGGCGATCGTGTGTCCATTGCCCTCGAATACAGAATCAAACATGCCGCCGAACCAATGCTGGTCAACATAGTCGACATAGCCGGAAAAGTATATGTGCTCGATGGTGGAATATGTTCTCGCCATGATCGGACGCCAGCCCGCGCCGGTGTTGTATGTGTCGTCGCGAAGTCCGTTCCCGTTCTCGTCGAAGTCAAGGTCGCTCATCAGCTCGAACCCGTGACATACCCGTTCCGCTATAGTTGCCGCAGTTTCATTGCAACCCATCTGAGCCTTCGCAGTCGGAAATGCCGCCGTGTAGTTCGCGGTACGCTCAGCCTGCGTGAAGTCTCCATGGGGAATGTCGCCGTCCACTACGCCGTCGCCGTCAAGGTCATGACGGATCGCGTTGAGTTGAGTCAGACTACAGATCTCTATCAGGCCGTCATCGTCCTGATCGTAGTCGATCACGCCGTCGCTGTCCGTGGGTTGAGGACACTGCGGTCGTTCTCCTGTGGTCGTCACATCGACGTCCGCGCTGGCGAACTCGATACCGTGCGCCACTGGTTGCACCCGGATCACATAGAGCGTAGTACGTTCCAGTCTGGTGATCGTGTACGCCTTCTGGTTCGTCGCGCCGATGGTTGCTTTGTCGATATCATCCTTCGGCCACCAGAACAAGATGTACGAGGTCGCCCGATCGTCCGCCGTCCAGTTCAACACGATCTTGCGAGCCGTCACTTCTCCTACCGTAATCACGGTCAGCACCGGCGGCGGCGTCACGTCGACAAGCTTCAGTCGGTACTCCTTCATCCTGAGGTTCGTCGTTTGAGCGCCGAGATAGATGCGAATGTTGCTCGTCCGATATCCATCCGTCAGCTGTCCCACCTTGATTCTCAGGTGGAACGATGCAAATCCTTTCGCCGGCAACGTATAAGCGCACGGACAGTCGCCGAGCGTGTAAGTAGGGTACTCGCTCTGGTACGGTGTGATGGTGCTGCCGTCAAAGGCGCCGTTGACGCCGACTTCGTTCAGAGTAAATGTCTTTTCCTTGGAGGAGTGTTTGTTCCATAACCGAACCGACAGGTCGCATTCGGCGTCGGAGGTGATCGAGTGCAGGCAGGGCGTCGTGGGCTCAGGAAGGAGCAGGTTGTGATTGTCGGTGATGGACGCCTGGTACAGCGGTGGAATCTGAACCGGAAGCTGCGCCGAGACCGCGCTCCACCCGACCAGAATCGTCACTCCGAGCAACGCCAGCAGCGCCGCCGGACGGCCGATCCGCCGAGGACGCCGTGCGCCAGCTCGCAGCGCGGCCATGACCCCCCCCCCCCTTTTTCTGGGTTGGCTGTGTTGACAATCAACGCCAATGCCGTCCACATGATCGCCAACCTTCGTCGTGCTGCCGTCATCAGAGCCTCCCCGCAAGCGCCGTAGGCACGCTGGTCAATCCTCCTGAATGCCGTACATACTAGCAAATATCCCCCGCTCGCGTCGCCCGGCCGCAGGCCGGTCACGAGCGATGGCCGCCATCGACAGGTCAACGCCCGAGTTCAGCGCGTTGGGACGCGCTTACTGTCACTCTATGACATCGCGTTCGCAGGGTCAGATCGCAGCGGCGACGTCGCTCAACAGGGCGTGACGACGAAGTGGGCGACGAAATTCTAGCCACTGAAGGCGAAGGGAGCGTGTAGCTGTCCGCGACCCGGCGTCGTCGACTAATGCAATGATCGCGCCCCAGGATTCTTACCGTGTTAGTTCCAGGCCTCATCGGAGCACACAGTGTGCTGGCTGGCATCGAAGTCGCTCATGGTGTTACTGCTCGCCGTTTGAGGCGACGGTTTCAGCGTCGATGGCGCGTTCCAGAGCGTCGATCCAGGCTGGTAGGTTCTCCCTGAACTGATTGTCTGCTTCGAACAGCGCCCTGACCGACTGAGGCGTGATCACCATGGGTTGGATCGCAATCTGAGTCGCTTCGGCAAACAGCCCGCTCTCGGACGGGAACGGTGTACCGTGCGCGAAGAGCAGCGCGGTAATCGAGTGGTAACCCTGCTCGAGCGCGTGCGGCCAGAGCACGAACGAGAGCCGTTCGCTGTAGAGCATGGCAAACGGACGCGGGAAGTCCGCCGACACCGCAGCCAGCGCAAGATCAGGGTGTTCGGCGCTGATCGCGTCGACCATGGCGTAGGCGGGCTCCAGCGAGTCACAGCGTTGTTCAAGGCCGCGATTGGTGGATTCGTGGATGATGCAGAGCAGGTCGCCGCTGACGCCGCGCGCTCAAGCCTTGACAAGTATATTGTAAGGTAGTTGCTCGCAGAACCGACGCTCAGAGCGAACCTTATAGAATGCCATCAAGAGACTCCACTTGAGTAGATACTCAGGAGAGATCGAGCGTCGCTCAGTCTCGCCACACATGGCAGACTCCCCCCCCCCCTCCTCTTCTACAGTAACAATTACAGTAACAATCGCATCTCCGTGATCGCATAGGTTGTTCTACAGCGGCCTGATAGAAGGGCTGTCGAACAAGGTCATGGCTGCCGAGTATCAGCTGAGCTTACCCGACGAGGAAGTGGTTGCTGCGGAACTTGATCGGACGCGACAGGCGATTGTGCTACAGGTTGGGCGACATCCGGCATCTCGGCAGCCGGCGCGGAACCGGACATCATCAATCCGGAATACTGAGACTCGCTCGGAAATCGGGGGAGGTGATCTGAGCCGCCACGCATGTACAGAGCAATTCTGCGCGTCTCTGGGCGAAGCGCGATCTCTTTCTGAACGCCAAGTGTTCGTGAGGCGCTCTGACAAGCAGTACGAGTAATTCAGACACCGCTTCTCATGCAGGGACGATGACCTGGTAGCAGACCACACCAAGATCGTCGGGCTGGATCGGTGTCGGGGCCGAAGGCGGGGGACGGCGGTCAACCGCAACTCTTCGACCAACCTCACGATTCTTGACGCGCATTTGCGCACGCTCATGCCGCCTTCCGAATGCTCGCGGCGCAGCGCGGACAACGCTCGTCTCACTCGGGCGGTTTGCGGCATTACAAGGACATCTGCAGCCTGGTTGTATTCGTCGCCGACCGGGGCATCGGGAGCGCCGAGAATCTCTGTCAAGGCCCAGCGCTGACTGGCCGGAAGGTTTGGGCTTGGCGGCGGCTCGTTGTGGAGTTCGCAGATGTCGGCCGCGGCGATCGCGAAGAGTCCTTCGAGGTCGAGTTCTTGGGGAATCGGCACGGATTGCTGTCCATCAGGATCGATGAGCTGAAGCATCGGTAAATCGTCGCGGAGCAGAATCTCCCCGGACGCGGAGACCATCCGCCAATAGCGGCGATCCTCCCGCGATTTGCACGCGAAAAAAACGGCGGGCTCGCTGAGTCTCGAATCTGACCTAATGATCGCAGCACCGATACCCCAGGGCATTCGTTTGAGCCGCTCGACCTCGCCCTCCTGGGACGGCGCGGCGAAAGATGGCTCGGTAGTGTTCGCCGGCAAAGGCGGCGCCTCCCGCTCCGCGATCTTCATCAAGCAACGATGCATCGTTGGTCCGCAGACGGTCCGTGAAGTCCTTGATCCCTTCATAGATGCGTTGCACGCTGGATTCGCCCGCCAGCACCGGAGTCTCCATCCCCATCGAGGCGTTCGCGGCCCTGATCTTCGCCTGTAGCGCTGCTTCAAGACGTAGCAGTTCCTCCAACTCGTCGTCTTGCGGCATCAGGGTGAACAGAAACACCATGTCGTGCGAGCTGCGCAGGCGGATCACGCGGCCGTTTCGCTGCACCACTCGCTGAGGATTCCAGGGCATGTCGTAGGACAACACGGCTTGCGCTTGCTGCAGGTTCTGGCCCTCGGAGAGGACATCGGTGCTGAGTAGCACATCGATCTCACCGCCGTGCTACTCCGGATCGAACACTCCAGCTGCGAGTTCCGGGCAGAACCGATTGATCGCGCGCTCTCGCTCAGCCTCGCTCGCTTCGGCGCCGATCACGGCAGCCCAACTACGACCCTTGAGCAACCCAGGATCGTCTTCGATTGCCTGCTTCAGATACTCGGCCGTGTCCTGGAACGACGTGAAGATGGCTACCTTCTGCGCAGTCGTCGAAGCCATGACCTTTCGCAGCTGCTCCAGCTTCGGGTCCGGCCCGTCCTCCAACTGCTCGATCTGCTTGGCAATCTCGTCCAGAATCTCGGCATCCTTCTGGAGGTCTCCCAGCAATTCGGGACGAAAACCATCAGGGTCTGCCCAGTCGCCAGGCTCTTGCAGTAGATCGTCGGTAAGGCCCTCGACTTCTGCGAGGTCTTCCTCGTCGATCTCGATGTCGGCATCGGTTGTCTGTCTGAGATATTCGACGCGAGCGAGCGCCTTCTGTCTCATTCGGCGCACCGTTTGGAGCGCCGCATACCACGACGATTCGAAGCGCTTCAGCAACAGCGACTGCATCAGCCCCGCCAACGCCTCTTGGCGAGCTACGTCGGGGCTCGGTTCGTACCGGTAGGAGCCAGGACGATATTGGGCCATCGTCAGAACATCTTCCGGCCTCTCCTGGCCTTCCGGCTGAGGACCAATGCGCCTTCCGATCTCGCGGGCCAAACCTCGATATGCGTCGTCCAATGAATAGCGTTGTTCCTTGAGTTCAGGTTCAGGGAACCGCACTTCAGTGCCATCCTGGAAGCGTTCACTTCCGTAGTGCTCCTTGATGAATGCGCGATCACGCCTTACCGTAAGCGCCTCGAGAAGCGGAAACAGCCTCGCAGGCGACGGCCCACCTGCTGCGTCCTGGTCATCGGCATCGGCGCCTGCTTCGCGGAAGAACTCCTGGAGACTGGGAATGTTGAGCGGGTCGCGTGAGAACGCGGCATCGTGTCTGCCGAAAAGCAGGAACAGGCTATGCAGGTCCCAGAGCGTGTTGTTGACCGGCGTCGCAGTCAGCATGGCGAGTTGCTTGTCGCGGCCGCCCATTAGTTTCGACAGCGCGGCGTACCAGGACGTGTCGCTGTTGCGATAGGCGTGCGCCTCGTCGACGACCACCAGTCTGTAGGCATCGATCGGCAACCGCAGGACCGGATCTGTGCCGCCCAGTTGGGCGTCCTGCGCGAGCTGTTGATATGAGACCACCCTCGCCGCTAGATTCGCCGATTCGAGACGTGGTTGCCACATGCTGTCGCGGAGCTGGGCCGATGCGACCACGAGGCCGTCCAGACCGACGTAAGCCGTGGCCACGCTGAGCGGTCCGTCGTAGTGAGCCGCCAGCCAGAGCAGCGCATCGCCGTGCCGACCGTACTCGTCGTTGTCGATGACCTCGTACACCTCTGAGGGCGCCATCCGCGAGCGACTTGCGGTCGCTAGGCGTCGAAGATGTCGGCGACGGCGCAGCTGAAGCCGGGCAGGACGTCGAGGCCGTCCAATGATTGCGTGTCGTCGAGCGTGACGGTCGACGCGTCGGCCTGGTACACATTGACGCTGCGAGTCTCGGGATAGACGAGCCAGACGAGGCGGACGCCGTGCGAGAGCCACATTCGAGCCTTCTCGCGCACTTCGGGTGGCTTGTCGTTCGGCGACACCACCTCGACTACGAGGTCGGGAATCGCTTCGGCGTATGTATCCAGGTCATCGCCCAACGGCATCCGCTCAACCGAGGTGAAGGCGATGTCGGGCTCGCGCACGGTATCGGGATCGCGCTCAACCAGAACGCCGGCGTCCGAGCCGACCAACGTGCCGAGACGCCTCGGTTTTATGTAGTTGCGCAGTTCGCCGCCCAGATTCATCACAATTGCGCCGTGTCGTTGTCCGGTTGGCATGGTTTCGCAGAGCACTCCTCGGATCAGTTCGCCGCGTACGCCTTCGCTGTAGAGACGCAGCAGATCATCGGCGGTCAGCAGCGCAGTCCCGGCTGGTGTCTCGGTGGTCATTTCAGATCGCTCCCGTATCGGCTAATGTTAGCTGTCGCACTCTCCCTGTTGGGAGCCTCGAACGTGGCATCCGCGAGCGACTTGCGGTCGCTAGGCGTCGAAGATGTCGGCGACGGCGCAGCGGAAGCCGGACAGGACGTCGAGACCGTCCAGCGACTGCGTGTCGTCGAGCGTGACGGTCGGCGCGTTGGCCTGATGCGCGTCAACGCTGCGAGTCTCGGGATAGACGACCCAGACGAGACGGACGCCGTGCGAGAGCCACATGCGCGCCTTCTCGCGTACCTCGGGTGGCTTGTCGTTCGGCGACACCACCTCGACCACCAGATCTGGAATCGCTTCGGCGTATGTATCCAGGTCATCGCCCAGCGGCATCCGCTCAACCGAGGTGAAGGCGATGTCGGGCTCGCGCACGGTATCGGGATCGCGCTCAACCAAGACACCCGAGTCAGAAGCGACGAGCGTTCCCAACCGCTGCGGCTTCACGTGTATCCCTAACAGGAAGACGAGGTTCGTGACGATTTTGCCGTGTCGTTGTCCGGTTGGCATGGTTTCGCAGAGCACTCCTCGGATCAGTTCGCCGCGCACGCCTTCGCTGTAGAGACGCAGCAGATCATCGGCGGTCAGCAGCGCAGTCCCGGCTGGTGTCTCGGTGGTCATTTCAGATCGCTCCCGTATCGGCTCATGTTACAGAGACTCGAACTTGACCGCGACGAGCTTGCGGTGGCGCTGAGGCACGGCGTCGAGCGTGAAGTCGGCAAAGATGAAGCGCAGCTCGTCGACATCCAGGCCATAGCCACGCCGACCAACGAGTTGCCGCATTTGAGGTTGCCGTCGAGCCAGGACAGCGCCAGTTGGGCGTTCGTGATGGACGCTTCTTCAAGCATCTCGCTGCCGGGGAATCCGTCGCCCGCGGACAGCCGTCCTCCGGCGGTCGGACGCCCGGCAGGTCGCCGCGCCGCTGTGCCTCGCCAATCAAGCCGCTATGGCACGCGGAAGACCTTCATCACTTCGTCGCCGAGGTGATTGATCACCTTGACCGCGATTCGGCCCGACTCCGGCGGATCGAAGGGGCGCGAGGTGTCGCTGTGCAGGGTTGCCCAGGCTTCCTCGTCGATTTCGGCCTTGAGCGTCGTCTTGAGCGACTTGTACGGGTCGTTGGCGCCGAGGAAGTAGGCGTGGCGGACGAAGAAGCTCTCGCCGTTGTAGTCGGTATCGATGAACCAGCAGGCGATCCCGTCAGGGCCGTCGCTGCGGACCTCGCCTCTCGATGGATCGAAGACGTCAACGCCGTTGACTCGCACCTGGAGCTGTCCGCTCGAAGCGCTCTCCCCTCTGATCCCCTCTCCCTCTGGGAGAGGGTGAGGGTGAGGGCCTCGGTCAGGCTCCGCGGCGAAGATGTCGATGTCGGGCTCGCCGAAGATGACGAAGAGGTTGCCCGAGCCGGTGTTCTTGAGCTCGTCGGCCATATGCAGGTCAGGATTCATCCGCGCCTTGAGCACGGGGATTCTGCCCAGTTTCGAAAACTCGGTCGTGTGCGCCTCGTAGTTGAAGGCGCAGGCGATCAGCGCGTCGAAGCCGGCCTCGGCCGTCTCCCTGGCGGCCTCGAACAGGTCGGGCCGCGAGACCGTGCCAAACTCGGGGCCGATGAAGATGCCGGCGCGCCTGGACTGGCCCGACTCCTCGTAGCGACCCTCGGCGCAGATGAAGTGACCCGGCCATGGCGTCAGCGCGGAGAACTCGATCTTGTCCTCCTTGTGCGCCTGCTGGACGCCGGCGCGGCGCAGGTTATCGAGCATCACCGAGGAGAAATCTTGCGGTTCGTCGTAACGGCCGTTGGACTCGGCGACCATCTGATCGCGCGGATCGATCAGCTCGTCGTCCTCGTCGACGCCGAGCACGCGGTGCGGCGAGAGCGACTCGACCGTGAACGGTCCGGCGACGCGGACTTTGCGCCTGTCCTCGTAGGGTTTGTCGTAGAGGTACTCGAAAGCGGCGTTGCGCGAAATCGAGGCGTCGATCTCGCGTTGGCGCTCGATGCGCAGCTCCCACCAGTCGGCGTGGCACTCTCTGGCGAAGTCGGGCCAGGATTCGTCGGCCTCGCGCGGGATCTCCCACTCCTCCCACGACTCATCGGCGGAGTGGCCTAGCTCCTCGTTGAGCAGCTCGCGCAGAGGTTCGAGCTGCTCCTGGAAGCGCTCCCAGATCACGTCGATTTCAGCGTTGTTGGCGATGTCGCGCAGGGTGATGTGCGGGACGCGCTCGTAGACGAAGCCCTGGCGCAGGTCGCCGTAGGCGGGAGCGTCTGACGGCGGGTTGTTGCTGATCTCAGCCTCTTTGGCCTGCCCGTCGGCGGAGTCCGCGAGCAGGTAGTAGGGATAGCGAGCTCCCATAATCCGAGCGCGGGCCAGCGCCAGCGCCACGCGAGACGTATCAATCGTGATCCAGCGCCGCCCCCACTGCTCGGCGACATACGCAGTCGTGCCGGAGCCGCAGGTCGGGTCAAGGACAAGGTCTCCGGGATCGGTGGTCATGAGGATGCAGCGTTGGATCAACTGGACCGAGGTTTGGACTACGTAGACTTTTGGGTCCAAACGGCTCTGTACCGCGCCGCTGATGTCGGTCCAAGTGTTAGTGAACCCGAACACCGGGAAATCATCGATGAACCGAACGTATGCCAGCGTGTTACGCATTGATGCTAACCTGCTACTAGCATCGAGGCGACGGAACCCCTCGCTGTGCGTCTTCCAAGACCCACTAGATATATTGTAGATCTTGCCTCTGAACGTGACTGGAGAATCGATAGAATTCCCGCTTTGCGAGGTTAGATCAGCTAACCTCGCAAAGCGGGAATTGCTGAAAATTGAATTTTGAAGATGCCCGATTCGGGACACTTCAGTGTACTTTGTACCTCCTTCGTCTCCAGGTAGTTTATCGCGCCATAAGTTACGGTACTTCAAAGAGCCCTTGTCCTTAGCATACCAAAGTATGAAGTCTGCCGTGTTCGGCAGATAGATCGTGGAAGAGCCTGCCGATTTGACAGAGCTTATCTGGCTTACAAAGTTCTCTGAGCCGAACACCTCATCCATTAGAGTTCGAACTCTGTGGACGTTCTCATCGCCGATCTGGACGAAGATACTGCCTGACTCTGAGAGCAGTTCCCTCGCGATTTCCAATCGATCCCGCAGATACGACAGATAGCTATGGATCCCGTCCCGCCACGTGTCCCGAAACGCTCGGACTTGCTCCGGCTCTCGCGTGATGTGCGCGGCGTTCCCGTCGCGCACGTCGCGGCTGGTGGTTGACCACTGGAAGTTGGAGTTGAACTTGATCCCGTAGGGCGGATCGAGGTAGATGCATTGCACCTTGCCGCGCAGACCCTCGCGCTCGGCCAGCGAGGCCATCACCTGCAAGCTGTCGCCCAGGATCATACGGTTCGACCAGTTGGCGTCGTGCTCGTAGAAATCGGTGCGGTCGGCGCCTTCGGGCAGGCCGTTGAAGTCGGCGAACATGTCTGGCTCTTGGGCAAGTTGCTGGGCGGGTCGCCCCCCTCTGCCTTCGGCATCTCCTCCTGCGAGGGGGAGATCAGAGAAGCGCATCAGGTCGGCAATGAGCGCCTGGGGATGCACCCGCTCCTGGATATAGAGCGGCGGCGCCTGCACCTCCAGCGGTTCCGAGTCCTTACCGCGCCAGACCAACTGAGGATCGAGGTCAGGATTACGCCGCTCGTACGCGACCCGGATCGGAGACAACTCCTCCTCATCCATCAGCGAGCGATCCTCGGCATTGGGGATGTTCGCGCGCCGCTCGTCGTGGGTGAAGGTCTCCACCTGCTTGGGAGTCTGGTCGCGAGCGCGTCGTCTAGGCATCGCGCAAATCCTCGGGCAGCTCGGCGACGGCTTCGACCTTGAGGGCTCGCAACTGCGGCAGGAGCTGCGGCACGCTGACGGTGACCATCTTCCAAATCTCCGACGGCTCGACAGCGTCATAGCCATGCGCGATCCAGTTGCGCGCATTGATGATGTCCACCCACGGGATCTCCGGGTGCTGGTCGTGAATCTCGCGCGGGATCTTGTTGGCCGCCTCGCCGATCGTCTGTAAGGCTTGCAGCGTGGCCATATAGGAGCGCCTGTCCTCGACCAGCGCGTCCAGATCAAAGCTCTCAGTGAACTCTAGCGAGAGGGAACAGAACTCCAGCATGTCATCGACGTACATGTCCCAGCGCTTGTCGAGCGGCACGGGCAAACTCCAATGTGTCGGTGGATTGAAGACGGGCAGTTCCTCGCGCTCGACCCACGGTCGCACTTTCTCATACAGGCGGGGCCGCGAAACCAGATCGACGCTGTGATTCAGGATCTGTTCGAGGAACTGCTTCGCTGCGTCCAGCATCGTCCAGTCGCATTCACCGACGAAGTCGGCGAGGATGTCCACGTCGGAGTCGGGGCGCGCCTCGTTGCGGACGGTCGAGCCAAAGAGCGCCAGCTCGGTCACGCCGAAGCGTTCGCGCAGCTCGGCCTGGTGCGCGCGCAGGATGCGCAGCGCCTCATCGCGGGTGAGACAGCGGTCATCGGCGGCGGGCTGATCGCGTCTAGGCATCGGCGCCCTCCTCAGGCGCTGCCGCGCCAAGTTCGGCCAGGAGTCGAGTCAGCTGGTGCACCAGCTGCGGCAACCCGTCAGCTACCAGACTCCAGATCGTATCTTGGTCAATGCTGGCGTAGCCATGCACGGCTCGGTGTCGCAAGCCCACGAGGTCCCGCAGCGGGATGAGCGGATAGTTGTCAACAAAATCCTGAGGCAGGTGATTTGCGGCTTCGCCGATAATCACGAGATTCCACATCATCGCATCATGCACAACAGATGTGTTGATCGGGGCGCGCTGCTCGAGATCAGCGAGGTGGTCGCGGATGCGGTGGCACGATTGCAGCATGTCTTCGATTCTGAGCATCTCGTCAGCGCCAGACATTGACGGCCTCCCGCTCAACTCGGGCGCGAAATGCCTCTCGCACGGAGCCGTTCACGATCAGATCGACCGAGTGCCCCAGCAAGTCTTCGAGGAAAAACTGCAGCTGAAACGATCTCGTCCAATCTCCGGCGATGTCCATGTTGACGAGGATGTCCACATCGGAGTCGGGGCGCGCCTCGTTGCGGACGGTCGAGCCGAAGAGCGCCAGCTCGGTCACGCCGAAGCGTTCGACCAGCTCGGCCTGGTGCGCGCGCAGGATGCGCAGCGCCTCATCGCGGGTCAGCGCCTCATCGCGGGTCAGCGCCTGGGTGCGGGTGGTCGTGTTGCGGGTTGTCGTCATGTCGCGATCTTAGCCCTCCGCAGCGGTCGTTGGGCATGTGAATTCAGGCAACCCGACGTAGGAGCTTGCGATTCAGATCGTTCGCCGATTCGAGGGAGGAGATCATGTCTCCGCCCACATCGGAGAGTCGCGCAAGGTCGACCCTGGGAATATCGGCCTGATTTTCGAAGACGATGATCGACTCGAAATCGAGCTGGTGGCGGTGGAAGTGAGCCAGCATGATCGTCGTCAGGCGAGCCTTATCCCGATTCGGCACGCCGTACAGGAACAGCGGAACCTCGTCCCTGCCTTCGATCCGATAGTCGACTGGGTAGGCCTCGGCATTGGGTACGGCAGGCAGATGATCCCGTTCGAGCTTCGATTCATCGATGACGCTCGTCAGGTAATCGGCCAGATCGTCATAAAAGGTTGAGCCGACATTCGAGCGAGAGAGGAGCGTCAGGTCGTAGATCCGGGTCAGGGCCTGGCCGAAGCGGAACAACGCGTCAGGCAGCCGCTCGGCCGAGGTTTCCAACGAGAACACGCCTTCGTCAAAGGCGATTTCGCTCTCGCCGACGATTCGATCCAGGAGCATCCGCCGCGTACCGCCGAAGAAGGCGTCAATGTCATGCTCGTAGCTGATGTGCATGAGCGTGTGTCCCTTGTCGGAAAGTCGCAGCCCTCCAGCAGAAGATTCAGCAAGGTGGAAGGGATATCCGTCGCCGTCGGGGAACGTGAAGTGGGTGCGGAGCATGAGTTCACCATCGGGTCGCTCGACCACGCCGATGTCTTGACAGAGGCGCGCGCAGAGGAGATTCTTGAGCGCTGCAGCGTCGATCATCACAACAACCTCCTCTGGTCCGGCTCAGGAGCTGCAATTCCTTCTATTTGGAAATCGTCAAGCAGGCACCTGAATGCGCCTTCAAAGGTAGTGAATCTGTCTGTTTCCTCGGCCTCCGACTCCGCTTTCCTGCCTGCCGCTATGGCGCCGGCTGTAGCCCTGTGGATGTGCGGCCGAAATTCGATCGCGCCGTGAATGTGGCTCGGTCCGTTGTATCGCGCCAGTGTCAATCGCGTTCCTCCGTGAGGGAGATACGCGATCCCACACGAGAAGTCGCTGTCGTCGAGCTGGCTCTGGCGCTGGTAGATTGAGAATCGCGTTTCTTCATCCGAGCTCGCCAGGAGCTGGAAGTTGCGCTGGCGATGGCCAGGTTTCGGAGTCCAACGTGCGTTGGGATTCGTCACCCGCTTCGGCATCGTCTGGAGCCCGAGGAGTTCGTCATCGCTGTACAACTTGGTCGTGACCAATGCAGGCTCCTCCGACGGTCCGCAGGCAATGACTACGCCTTACTCGCCAACTTTACATGTCGCGATCTTAGCCCGCTGAGATGGCGGACTGGTCGATCAGCTCGTAGAACGCTTTCTCGAACTCCTCCTCCATCAGGTAGAGCTGGGTCAGCTCGCGGAACGCCCAGCGGCCGTAAGTTTCGAGGTTGTTGACGCCAGGTACCCAGTAGGTGTCCATCGTCAGCTTCTTGTCCTTGGCGTCTTCGCCGCGGTAGCCCTTGATCTCGACCACCACGTTGAGCAGGTCGTCGCCATGACCGTCGTCGACGCGAACGATGAAGTCAGGGATGTAGCGCCGCATCTCGGAGCCGGAGCGGTAGGGCACTTCGAACCCGAGCCCCTGGTTCTTGACGTAGGAGCGAACCCGCGGGTGCTTCTCCGCAACGCGGCAGAACTCCGCCTCCCAGTTGCTGTCGCAGACGGCCCAGTTGACGTGGCACTGCTGCGGGTCGGTCTGCCAGCGAGTCTGCTTCGAGGTGTTGAAGTTGACGTGCCGGGTCGAGCCCGTCGGATTGTATGGATCGAGCACGGCCTTGATCGGTGTCTCGTCAGAAAATCGGGTCACGATCCCGGCCGTGATCCGCGCGCAGGCCAGGTCGGCCAACTCCTGGTACATGAGTTGCGCCGGATATGTCCCTCCTTCGCAGACGAGGTGATTGTCCAGCCATTGACGCGTGACTCGCTTGAGCTGTCCGAACAGGTTGAGCTGAGGGTCGCCGCCGGGGTCTCGCCACTTCGTGAAGATCAATCGCTGGGTGAGGTGGAAGAGGAGCGTCGATTGGCGCAGATCGCGGGTGTGGATCAGGGTCAGATCGACGCCCTCGCCGATGATCGGTTCATTGCGAGTTTCGGACGGTCCGACGAGCCTCGGCGAGAGGATCAAGGTTGAATCATCCGTGAATTCGGCCTCGATGCGCTGCTCGGGCAGTTCGACACGGTAGCCCTCGACCCGTGGAAAGCGAATCTCGAGGGCGTCGCGATTCGGCGACACCGCCTTGACATGGACGGTCTCGCGCGGCGCTTGCGGCGGCGCAATGACCGGTTTGGCGTTGAAGTCGAAGGGGATGCCGAGCACGTCGGCGTACTCAACCGGGAACAGACCCTCTTCGTTGAGGTCGTAGGATTGTCGCCGCAGCGCGCGCCCCACAACCTGCTCGCAGAGCAGTTGCGTACCGAATGCTCGAACGCCGAGCACGTGCGTCACCGTGTTCGCATCCCATCCCTCGGTCAGCATTGAGACAGAGACGACGCAGCGAATCGATTCGCCCAACTCGCCCTGCTTCCCGACCGTATTCATCACCTCGCGCAGGAGGTCCTGATCGGTGATGTGGTCGGCTGCCGCGTGATCGTCCTCCCTGGCAATCTTGGCGCGCTTAAACCGATCAATCTCATCCTTGGCCGCTGCGCGGAAGTTGCGGTCGAGCGCGTCGCCTGACTCGAGTTGCTGACTGTCGATCAGCAGCGTTCGCGGGCGGGCGAACTGGTTGCCGTGTTCGTCGAAGTTGCGGAACAGCTCTAGCCGTCCCTCCTGCAGCTGGCTCGATCCGTCCTGGTTCTCGCGGCGGAATCCAGAGATGTAGTCGTAGACGAGCTTTGAGGTTGAGGTGTTGTTGCAGACCACGATGAAGCAGGGCGGCGTCTCGATACCTGCCTGCTGCCAGAGCTGAAAGGTCTCCTTGTAGTGTCCGTAGAGGGCCGACAGCGCGGTCTGCAACTCGACGGGAATGCTGAGCGGATCGAGCGCGCCCGCCTTGCCTCTGCCCTTCTTGGGCATGTCGCTGCGAATGTGATTCCAGAGGTCGCGGTACACCGGGACATGTCCGCCGGGGATATTGTCAGCGACGGGCACGCGGGGCAGCTTCACGATCCCGCACTCGATCGCGTCCATGAGCGAGAAGTCGCACATCGTCCAGGAAACAGCGTGCCCTCTCGATAGCCTGATCCGCGCAGGAAGAACGGCGTCGCCGACAGATCGATGACGCGCCTGATCCCGAGCCTGCGCTGGATGGCTTCGAGCCCGGAAATCCAGAGCCGCGCGGCTTCGCGATTCTTGTTCGCTTCCTGGCGGTCGTCACCGGTCAGCTTGCCTTCCTCGTTCTCGCCCGGCTTTTCGCGGTAGCAGTGGTGCGCCTCGTCGTTGAAGACCATGATGCTGCGCATGCCCATCAACGCCGGTATCACGCGCTGCATCATCTGACCTTCGGTCTCGGTCGATTGAATCGCCGGCCCGCGACCCTGCAGCAGCGCCCGACTGCCCCTGGCCAGATCCAACGTCTCGCGCTGCTTGAACGCGTGATAGTTGGTGATCACGATCCTGGCCCGCTTGAGATCCGCGAGCATGTCGCCGGGTACGAGTTCGCGGTTCTGGTAGTAGCTGTCGGGATCGTTCGGCAAGAGGACCCGGAGCCGATCGCGGATCGTGATGCCCGGCGTCACGACGAGGAATCCAAGCGTGAAGTTGCGGCTCTGCGGGCGGCGCACGGCGTTGACCGTCTGCCAGGCGATCAGCATCGCCATGACGGTCGTCTTGCCCGCGCCGGTCGCGAGCTTCAGCGCCAATCGCTGCAAGTTGGCATTGGCCTGCTCGTTGAGAGCGCCGAGCCGGTCAAGCACTTGCCGTTGGCGGCTCCTCCTGGGCAATCCAGGTGCGACCTCCGTCAGCCAGATCACCGTCTCGGCCGCTTCGACCTGGCAGAAGAAGGGTCGCAGTCCGCTGAACTGGTGATGCCGCCAGTGTCTCAGCAGCCGCGCCGTCTCGGGTGTGACGTCCCACTCAGCTCCCGGCGACTGACGCCAGTTATCGACGAACTGGCGGATCAGGTTGATCACCGAAGTGGGGTCGTACTCCTGATCTTCGGTTGACAGCCCCTTGCCTTCATCCAGCACGAGCGATGTCTGCTGAGGCTCTCCCATCTGCTTCTTGGGCTGCGCGATCGGTGTGACGTACGAGGCGGGACGCCGCCGTACGACGATGTGATCGGTAGGCTGTTTAGCTTCGTCGAGTTCCCAATAACGGCCCGGGTATTCGTACGGGGAATTGAGCACCGGGGCCTCAAAGAAAGCGTCCGCCACCACAGACTCCTCAGCTACTCAGTTCAGTGAGATTGAGACGTTGCGATCTCTGGCATCAGCCTACGATCATCGATCTCGTCGAATCGTGGAAGGCGACGAATACCACCCGGAGTCCGATGCTCCAGCGATCCCAGGAATCTGGGTCTCTGCGTAGCGATTGAACGTCTCAGCATTGGTGAAGAGCGGGAACGCGTGATCGTTTGCGATTTGCAGTGACTGCGGTCATTCATCCACCAAACAGGGCAACCGGATCGCTGAGCCATTCCAGCAGACCGTCCTGCTGGACCACGCGTGCCAGACAGTCCTGCCAGACCAGGCTTGCCAGACCAGGCGTACTGGAGTGCGTCTTCGCCGAGCTGGAGGCGCAGATCGAGCAAGCTGAGCGTGACTCTGACAACGAGCCCGCAACAAGCTCCGGCTGGAGTTGACCGCTGCCGCCTACGACGTCAACCGCCTGGCCAAGCTCGATGCCGCCGCCGCATAGCTAGGCACCGGCCGAACCCCACCCGGGCCATCGGAACGTTTCTCGCCGCTCCAACCGCACCTGTCGATCAGTTCAGTAGAACCCGCTCAGCCAAGCCGATCTCGCACTGCCAACCCCGACCGGTCATTGTTCAGCAGCCTGCCAACGTCTGGAGGCAACCTGAATCGGGATCAGGCGAGCGGTTGCAGCCTGGCAACGAGTTCCTCAACCTTGCCGAGGAAGTCTTCAACAACCTGTTTCTCCATCCGATTCTCATAAAAATTGCCATGCAGCGACTCAGCGTAGGGGAACAAATTCTGTATCGCCTCGTCGCCGGTCTCGTCCACCAACGCCCGAATGAGCGGCCAGATCAGGTGATGCCGATCATGCGGGAGGTCTCGCGTTTCGGCGCAAGCCTTGAGCGCCACAGTCGTCGCGCCCCACGCCTTCTCCGAGGCTTGCGGCAGATCGCCATCGGCGAGATGGTGGCGCGCCTTGCGCAGGTACTCGGCGCTGAGATCGGCGTAGTGCACAACTCTTGGCATCGTCATAGCACGAGCATACTACGTATCGGTCACGCCCGAATCAGAGGCAGATACGATGAGTCGCATGACCGAATCGCTGATCGGATACGACAAGCCAGCGGACGGCGTCGCGGTGATCACGCTGCAGCGACCAGAGGCGCTGAACGCGATCAATCTGCAGATGCGGGACGAGCTCTGGACATTCGTCCAGGCGGCGCGGATCGATCCGGATGTACGCGTGCTCGTCTTTCGCGGCGACGGTCCTCGCGCCTTCTCGGCGGGGGCCGACATCTCGGAGTTCGGCAGCGCGCCATCGCTGCACGAGTCGCGCGAGGCGCGGCGTCAACGCGATCTGTGGGCGACGCTCGAAGACCTGCCGATGCCGACGATTGCGGCGCTACACGGATTCTGCTTTGGCGCCGGGATCGAGGCGCCGCTGTACTGCGACCTCCGAATCGGCGCCGACGACACGCGCATCGCCTTGCCCGAAGTGTCGCTGGGCTACATCCCGTCCGCCGGCGGGACTCAACTGATGCCGCGTCTGGCGCCGCTCGGCGCGGCGCGTGGGCTGATCCTGAGCGGCAACCCGATCGACGCCGATCGAGCATTGCGTTGGGGCATCCTGCATCGCGTCGTGCCGTTGGCCGAGCTGGACGCCGCAGTTGAGCGCGCTGCCAGGCGTCTCGCAGAGGCCGACCCGTCGCTCGCGGCGGGCGTCAAGCGCAGCCTGCGTCGCGGGCTGGATCTGCCGTTGTCGACGGCAATACATCACGATACGCAGACTGCACGCCGATTGGCCATTAGACTGCTTGATTGACTATCCGATGCCGCGCGCCGCAGGAGTGACTGTATGAACACCGCTGATTTCCTTGAGTTGTCGTCCGCAATGGTTCCCGACCGTCCGGCCCTGATCTGCGAAGACACCGTCAAGACCTTTGCCGAGATGTCGGCCGATGTCACCCAGCTCGGCAACGCGCTGCAGGGGCTGGGCCTGTCGCGCGGCGACCATGTCGGCGTGATGTCCGTCAACTCGGCTGAGTACGTGGTCATCTATTACGCCTGCGCCAAGCTCGGCCTGACCTTCGTGCCGCTCAACTACCGGGCCAAGCGCGAAGAGCTGACCTACATGATCAACACCGTCGAAGCCAAGGCGATCTTCGTCTCCGACCGCTATCAGGACCTCGTCCGCGCGATCAGGGACGACTGCCCGACGGTCCAGCATTACATCGCGCTTGAGCGCGATGTCGCTCTCGGTCAGCAGCATTACCGCGACCTGATGGCCGCCGGTTCGGACGACTTTCTCTGGGCCGAGGTGGACGACAAAGACCCGACGGTGATCATCTACACGTCAGGCACGACAGCGATGCCGAAGGGCGTGCAGGTCACCTACCAGGACCTCACGGTCTACGTAACCAACACGATGTCGCCAGCCGACCCTGACATGCCGCACGAGAAGACGCTGCTCTCCGTGCCGCTTTTCCACATCGCTGGCGCGACCACGATGGTGTCGTCCGTGTGGGGCGGACGGACGCTGGTGATCCTGCCGCAGTTCACACCCGCGAACTGGATCGACGCCGTGGATCAACATGGCATTACGCATTCGATGGTTGTGCCCACGATGCTCAAGCGCACGATGGAAGACGACGCCTTCGCCAACTTCAGCGGCGAAACGCTGCAGTTGCTCACCTACGGCGCCGCTCCGATGCCGTACGACGTGATCCGCGCCGCTGTTGATGTGTTCCCGAGCAACGTCGGCTTCATGAACGCCTACGGCCAGACCGAGTCGACCAGCTCGATCTCCTTCCTCGGCCCTGACGACCACCGACTCGACGGCAGCGCCGAGGACATCGCGGTCAAGGAGCATCGCCTGCGATCCGTCGGCAAGGTGATGCCGGATATCGAAGTGCTGATCATGGATCCGTCCGATGCGGTGGTCAGCACGGGCGAAGAGGGTGAAATCTGCGTGCGCGGCGACCGCATCATGGCGGGATATTACAAGCAGGAAGAAGAGACCGCCTCCGCCATCCGCGACGGCGTCTTGCATACCGGCGATGTGGGCTATCTCGACGACGAAGGCTACCTGTTTATCACCGGCCGCACGAAGGATTTGATCATCCGCGGCGGTGAGAACATCGCGCCTGGCGAGATCGAGCAGGTGTTGGAAGGTCATCCGGCGGTCGCCGAAGCTGCCGTGATCGGTGCCCCCGACCTCGAGTGGGGCGAGGTAGTCAAGGCGGTCGTGATTCTGCATGCTGGTCAATCGCTGACGCTCGACGATGCGATCGAGCACACCAAGCGTCAGCTCGCCAGCTACAAGGCGCCGACCTATCTGGCGGTGGTCGACAGCCTGCCCAGAAATCACATGGGCAAAGTGCTCAAGAACGACCTCCGCAAGACGCACGGCGAGGCCAAGAACGGCTAGGGCACGGGAACCGCGTCCTGCCCCGACACTGTCTCAGGCTGGCGGCTGCTGCCATCTTCGCGTTGGGAGCAGCCTTCGGCATTGCCTGCGGCGGTGCAGACGACAATCCGCAACTGTTGTCGGCACGCAGTCAGGCGACGCCGCGCAGTTGAACATCTCCCTGCCGCAGTGGGGCATGAGCCCCGCCACGATCGAGGTCGAGGCTGGACGTGTCCAGTTCAACGTCGACCATGTCGGCCCCGATGAGCCGCATGAACTGGTCACCATCCACATTGACGACACCGCCATCGCCGACATCCCGGTCGCCAACGGCGAGGTGCCTGAAAACACCTTCGACGCGAGCGCACGGATGGATGAAATCGATGTCGGAACTACATCGTCGCTGGTGGTGGATCTGACTCCAGGGCCTACCTCATCATCTGCAACATCGTGGAATCCCGACGCGGCAACCTCGAAAGCCACTACGAGCTCGGCATGCGCGCGAATCAACATCAGTCCAGCAAACCCGGACCTCGCGACACCACATCGATCACTTGAAAGACGAGCACGTTTTCGAACTGATACGAACCGACCAGATCACCCACAACAATCATCCAACCGCTTTCATCTCCACCGAGCCTGGCGGTCGATTCCGTAACAAAGTCGTTCCGAGATGTCGGATCAGCCAGCAGCAAATCGATTGCTTGCTGTAGATCAATATGTTGCTGAAGTGTCAAACTCCTCGCCAACTCCGCTCAAGCCCCTGAGCAAAGAACAGATCGTATCCCTCTGGACCTTCTGACATCACTTACTCCCACTTGTCCCACGGGGCGTCCTTCACACGCTCGCGGGCAAGTTGGAGACGCTCGCGCAGCTCACCGTTTTTCGCAAACAGAGCTCTCAGCTCCTTCTCGGAAACCGGCTGCGAAGCGCGGCGGTTTCCCCGCACCTGACCGCGAAAGTAATCCCTCATCACCTTGCGATCAATCGTCCGGCACTGATCGAGGCTATACCAAGCCTCTCGCCATGGCTCTTCGTCATAGGTATGGTTGCGCAAGTCCCACAGCGACATCCAGCCGAAGCGTTGACTCACCTCATCAAGTAACTTGCGAATCCACAAGTCTACCTCGGGTGGATCCTCCGGCGGCGGAATCGACTCACGTTGGTACTTGTGATAGTGATGCCACAGCTCTGCAACAACCGGACCGATGTCCCAAGCCTCAATCTCTTCCTCAAACACCGGTTCAGGATACAGCGCCAACGCGTAGCCCTGTGCGTAGTAGCACAGCTTCTGCAGCTTCAGATGCGTCATCTCTGTGCCGTCTTGCGCTGACTTCCAAATCAGATAAGCCGCGACATCAAGCGCCTTTACCATCGGAACGTCCAATCTGCTGCATCGCAGCAGCTCGAATCTACCCTACATCACCTGCGCCGACCGCGTCACAGTCCCGGCCTGACATTGATGCCCAGCTGATGCTGTCCGCGTCGGATGTAGGCGGACTGCGTCTGGATCACGTGCTGGCTCACGGTCTGGATGTCGCGCAGCAGGCGGGCGAGGACGTTGTCGCTGTAGACCGCGGGTCCGCCGGCGTGTTCGTGCGCGGTGCGGACGATCTCTTCCGCCGCCTGATGTGCCCAGCGCAGCGAGGCCCGGGCGCGGTCGTCCATGCGTACCGCGTCCTCCACGGATCGCACGGGGGCCGACAGTAACTCTTTGAAGAGATGACGGCCATAGCCCTCCATCACTTCGAGCAGCGCAGCGCAGCGTCCGAGATCGCCCTGGAAGTGTTGCTGCTCGGCTATGGGCGAGCGTTGACCGGTGCGTGTGTGGGCGGTGGCTTGGGTCGTGATCTCCTCGACCGCTCGCCTGGCCACGCCAAGCGGGAATCCGTAGCCGGCGGCGGTCAGGAACGTAATCGTCGGTCGCTGGAGCCAGGCGCCGCCGCGCAGCGCCGGACGCTCGAAGCCGACCAGGCACATCTCGTCGGGCACGAAGACATCGTCGAATCGGTAGTGGGTGCTGCCAGTGCCACGCATGCCCATGGTGCGCCAGGTGTCTTCAACGGCGACATCTTGCTTGGGAGCGGCAACGGTCACTAGCGGCGGCGGCTTGCCTGGTTGCGGATCGCGGTTCAGGATGCGGCATTGGCCGAGCACATAGTCGGCGTGATGAATGCCCGACGCCCAGCCCCAGCGTCCGTTGACGAGCCAGCCGCCCTCGACCTGCTCGGCTTCGCCGTCGGGCGCAATCGAGCCGCAAGTGACGGGCCAGCGTTGGTCGGAGTCCGCGAAGATGCGGGCGACCGAGCTGTCCGGGAGGCGCGACGCGAGCCAGGCGGACTCGTGCGCGCCAATCAACGCACACCAGCCGGCGGACGAGTCGTGCGAGGTGATGTCAGCCATGACCTGTGTTTGCAGCACAGGGTGCGCATCAACGCCGCCCAGCTCGACCGGCGAGCAGAGGCTGAAGGCGCCAACGCTGCGCAGCGCGGCTTCGGTTGCGGGCGAGAGGCGGCGCAGCTCCTCGTTGGTCGCCGATTCGCCGCGCAGGGTATCGCCGATGGCGGCGATGCGCTCACGCCAGTCGTCGATCTGAGTTGTCAGTGCCGTCGTCATGGCGAGCCTCCGTTATGCACCAGGGAGGTACGAGCTTGCGTAGCAATGTCGTCCTGCCCACAATCCGCTGTTGAGAAGCGTACTGCGTACTGTGACAGCAGGACTGAGGAGGCAGCAGTGAGGAGAAACGCCATGACGTTCCGATCAGCCACCCTCATCCACCAGCGCCGCCAACAAGAGTCGAGGAGGCGCATCATTCCCACAGTGATGCTGACGGCCGCCGCGCCCATGGCCGCGTCCTGTTTCTGACCACCGCGGGACAGTCCGCGCGGACACCAACCAAGAAGATGGTCCGACGAATGCCTGCAACGGCATGTCCGCCATCGCCCTCGTCGCCAGCAACTCCGGCAGCGTCAGCGGCGGCAGCAGCGCCGTCACGACGGACTGCGAAGTTTCGCTCGATTTGAGCGCCTTGCCGACAGCAAGCGGCGACAGCCAGGACGGAGAAGCAGAACCATGCGTTGTCAATGCAACACCCCGCTCGTCCGGGGAACGAGGATCCCGTGTCGAGGTGACATTCAACGGCGGCTGTGATGGTATCCGTGTTGGTTTGAGGATCGATGTCTCGGCCATCTCCCAAACACCAAGTGATGACTCAGTTGTAAGCGGAACCTCTACGGGCCTTACTACGGTTCTTGCGGAAGTGTTGGGCAACGACCCCATCGGTCTGGATCTATTCTACAACCGCGTAGTGGCGACCTGGGAGCACTCGGCGACCGAGGTGATCTCTGCCTACTACCAACCATCGACTGGGGATAGCGACACCCCAACGAACTGGACTGTTGAGTCCGTCTCGCACTGTGGACGGCGGATCAGCAGACAATGGTATCGTGCCGTCCAAATCGCGTGGTTCCACATTCACATTCTTATACTTGCAGACACAAGAGTCTACACATACGTAGCGCTCGACGCGAAACCCGGAGGAGCTTTCAGTTGCGACTTCAGTCCCAGCTACTGGATTAACCCGCATCTCAACCCGTACTTCGAGTTCACTTGCGAGCCACAATAGGGCCGCAAGTGGAGAGGGTCGCGGCATGACCAATCTTCTGAGAGGATTACGTTCGAGACGCGGCAGATTGAAGCCGCACAACGGACTTGGCGCGGAAGGAAACGGCGAGCGATACGGCCGCACCCACTTCTTATTCAGGCCCTGGCGACGGGTCTGGAGGTTGGTTTACTCCAGAACGGCGAAATGCCGGAGCGCAGATGTTGTTTCTGCTCGGGGTGTTGACGTGGTGTGGATCGATGGTCACAATGTGGTCATACGCCTTCCTGGCCGCGCCGGCCTCAATGCCGTTCTTCCTTGCTGGGATAACATTGCTGGGATAGCATTGCGGCCATCGCGGGCGCATCTGATCATCAGCGCACTGGGGCTGACCTGGGCCTTCATGTCGATCACATTCGTGATGTACGACTTCCACGAGATACAATTTGGCGGAGCCGAGAGGATTCTGGACAACACCTGCTGAGGCTGGCGCTCCGGTTCCTTCTCCATCTCCGCGGGAGATGTGGCTCAGCAAGCTCTCGCCTCCCGCAAACGGGAGAGCAGAGAGATTGCCCATGTACATTGCCCATGTACACTGTGACAGGAGCCAGCTCGTGGCCCCGACGAAGCGGCAACGCTATACATCTCCAACCAGTGGGCGTCGTTTCTCTCACAGCGCTGGCTTACACAAGCAACAACTCAATAGTGAAGACTACAGGTCAAGGGCATGTGAGCTGCCAGGTCGCCGATACTGGTTTCGTGGGACCGAACTTCCTCAACCTCGTTCACTACTACGTCGAACGCTGCGGAGTGCGATGAGATGAAAGCAACGTTGATCCCCGTCCGTCAACTCTACGACTGGGATGGCTATGGTTGGCTCCGCGCGCCGCTCGCGATCGTGTTGGCTCTCTCTGCGGTCGCACTGGGCTTCGCCCTCTCGATGACCGTAGAGGGCCGCCGCGCTACGGACCGCTTGGCGTTGGATTGGCGGTGACTGGAATCATCGTCGCCAGTCCAGGTCATCGCAGGACGCTGGCAATCTTCGCAGCGCCGCTCTGCTTCGGTTGGATCGGGATCCTGTTCTACGCGAGTGCTCTGGCGGCGTTCGCCGTCATCAAACTGCTTGCCCGCGCCGAGGGCCTGTTACTCTAGTTCGTTCGGTAGTGGATACAGGCGAGGAGTACTTGGTTGAGATAGATGTGGGCGAGTTTGTGATACCGATTGGCGATGCCCCGAAACCGCTTGATGCGACCGAAGTAGCGTTCGATCGCGTTGTGGGCACTGTAGGCGGCTGGGTTGAGCGGCCAAGGCACTCGGCGATTCGCCTTCGGTGGGGTGACCAACTCCCAGCCGAGTTCGGCGGCCAGCAGCGCCTCACGACCATCCAAATCTTGATGGCCGCGGCGGTGTCCTGTCTTGGTGTAGTTGGCCTCACTGACCAGGCCAGTAACCTCCGCCAGTTCACCGCCAATGCCTCTATGAGTCAGCCCCTGAAGATCCAATACCAGAGATACAAGCGCGGCCATGACTATGAACGCTTCCCTGATGTTATGAGCGCGGCCGGTAACGGTGAAGACGATCCCGGTGTTGGCTGTCCCATGGCCGACTGCTACCGGCACTTCAGCCGCTCGATCCAAGAGTGGCTCGGTCTTCACAGCCACCGGGCGAACCTGGCCGGCGATGCCCTCATGCGAACGCTCGCCCACAAGCTCCGCGTTGTCGCCATCTACCTGGATCCGCACGAAAAGGAGCACACGATCTTTGAGAGCCTCAACGCTCGGGGAGAACCGCTGACGGAATGGGACAAGATCAGGAACTATCTGTTGTACAAGGCAGACCTGTACAAGGCAGACGAAGACCGCACTCTGAACCAAGAGACCTTCTTTGAGCAGTACTTGGAGGATTTCGACGATCCCTGGTGGCGTCAGCGGGTTGGGCGCGGTGTCCAGAGACCTCGGGTCGACGTGTTCGTCTACTACTGGCTCGAGGCTCAGACCGGCACGTCTGTTGCAGTGCGGCGTGTTTTCCGAGAGTTCCAGCAATACGTGGATCGGAGAGACGATTGCCTCGAACAGGTCGTAAAACACCTACTTGAAGACGCGCATTACTACATGAAGTCGGAGAAAGCGGAGTTTGGCACCAAAGATCGTGAAGCGCTGTTCCACGAGCGTCGCCTGGCTATGGGGGCTGGTGCAGTATGGCCTCTACTGCTGAAGCTGCAACACCTGGACCTCGACGCCCAGGAACGGCAGAGGTGCCTAGCTGTCCTCGAGAGCTACCTCGTGCGCAGGCTGATCGGTGGGTATCAGGCGCGCAGCTATGACATGGTCGCCCTGGAGTTGATCGAGGCGGTATCCGAGCAGGCTCAGCACCCTGAAGGGACGAGTAAGGCGATACGCACGCATCTGTTGTCATACTCGGAGAACGCGAATCTATGGCCGGACGACGCCATCACGAGACGGGCTGTCCAACAGCGCAGTCTCGCGTTGTACGCATGCAGACTCGTGCTGGCCGGGTTGGAGAGAGAGCTGATTCCATTGATGGCTGGCAATCCGGGCCTCCCTTCTGGCCTCCACGTGGAACACATCATGCCACGCGGTTGGGGGCCAGAAGAGTGGCCGTTGCCGAGCGGGATTGACCCGGCGGAGGCGGAGCAAGAGCGGAGTCAGGCGATTGCCACGCTCGGGAACCTGACGCTGTTGAACGCACGCCTGAATTCGTCGGCCAGCAACAGGGCGTGGAAAGTGAAACGCGACAAGATTCAGCAGTCAGACAACTTGTTCTTGAATCGGCAGCTTCTTCAGGAGTCCAGCGACCAGTGGACTGAAGAGAATATCGAGCGCCGCGGACGCTGGATAGGGGATATGGTAGTCAAGATCTGGCCGCGTGAATGAGGCCGGCGACGGGATCCTGGCTCTCCAACACGAGCGCCAGGATCAGATAGTCATCGCAGGCGGACAGCTCGCCTTCGGTCTGTTCGTTCGAAGAGCCAAAGGACATCGCCAGTCGAGCGCTGCAGGACTAGCAGGGCGGAGGCCGCATCGACCCAGCGCATGGAGGTCGTTGCTGCACAGAGACTGGAGGATTTCGTCATTCGACTTCAGTACGCGATGGGTGACCGAGTTGTCGAGTGCCCCGATGGCCATGTCGCCAATCACATGTCACCAATCATCATGTCGCCAATCATATGGTCTACCCCAGCGTTACCGGTGTGGAGAAACCGCTACGCCGACGACTCGGCGAACCACCATACGTCTCGAGGTCAAGGACACCGGTGGGGAGGTCCCACCTCCGGGCCAAGTGCGAATGTCACTTCAAGGGTTCTTGATTCTGGGAAGATTGGTGTGCCCTTGTGTACCGAACTGTAATCCTCTGCGTGGGAGGTGGCCCCCTCGCATCCTAGCCGGACTTGCCGAATCCGGTGAGCGCGGAGAGTCTCTCTAGCTGAGCACTCAAGGGTGCGTCGTATCTGACGGAATAAACTCGCCAGCCTCGATCCTCAAGTTCCTCCCGGGCAGCTGCATCCGTCTTGGAGACACTCGGATCGTCGTGCTTGGGTCCGTCAATGTACACCGCGACCTTCCCGCGATAGACGAAGTCCGGCTGCGAGTAGACCTCAGGCTCCGGTCTCGATTGAGCCTGCATGGGCAAGGGCCAGCCAGCAGCCCGGGTCGCTCTGAGAAAGTCTCGCTCATACTCCGAATCGCAGATTGCGAGCAGGTGCTCATACCATTCTGTGGGACTCTCAGCGACCTGCTGTACCGAAGACTGAGTCAGGCCGTATTGCGTCTCGCTCCGTTCCTCGCCAAGTGAGGGACTCAGCAACTCAGCGTTGCGAAGGGCAAGTAGCAGGCGACGTACCAGCTTGCGATCAAGTTTCTCGTGATCGAGCTGATTTCCATAGCTCATCAGGCAGCGATAACAGGCGGTCGCGCATGCACCTTCCGCATCTGAGCCGGTCTCCGGATCAATGTGACATGTCTCAAGCGCTGCGCGAACGGCCTCGCGGAAGCACTCAGTCTCCTGCATCCGATCCCAGACCCCTGCTCCGCCCTCGGCCGACTCGACCATCAATATTCGTCGCCCGTCCCCTTCACCCACCAAATGTGTGGTTAGCTCCTGTTCCTCGACTTGGAACGCGCTCTCGACCCCGCGACGCAGCGCCTCTCTCAGCGTGATCCACATGCGCTCTGCGTCAGCGTCTTCCTTGGGCAAGTGAACCGGCGATCCGATGACGATGATGTTGTGCTCTCCGAACACGAACGGACGAACCTGCCGAACCAACTGACCCTCCTCCTCCACATCCGTGGATGCAGCGTTGGTGTGCCATCGGCCGCTAGAGCTGTCCAGAACGAACCCGGATGCGTCTCTGCGATAGCCGTTGTTGATTCGCCAGACGGATGCCTGTTGGGCGAAGCTCAAGTCAATCAGCGAATGTGCGCCAGGCGCGATTGCCTGCACCCTGACCGGATCGGGGTCACCGAACCGGTAGTGGACTCCGATCTCATATCCGCTTCGGGCTCGCTGTTCCTCCTCAGAGGTGATACCGTCGCGCGCAGTGGTACGAACTGTCGTGACCTGCAGTAGCCGTTGATGGAACCTTGACGAATCATGGTCGAGACGAGAGCCGCATTCCTGGCAGATCTCGGTGCCTGTATAGGAGTCAGGGAAGAAATAACCACACTGTTGGCAGATCCGGGCCTTGCGAAAAACTTGGTCCAGCCCCTCGATTGGCAATGTTACACCACTGACTCTGTGCTTGCGGCCCTCGTAGTAAATCGTGTTGCCAGGCCCGAACTCCGACAATCCGAGCGGTCGCGCCCGTGAGATGGAGTACAGGTTCTGTTGGTTGGAAACGAACGCACGAACCGGGAGCCGAGGAAAATTGTAGCCCGGCAGAAAACCCTCGCCAGCGAGATAGCGATAGGAGTAGAAGTCCGACTCATCACTCGTCGTGTAATTGCGCAGCAAGGCCATCTCCCGCTGGGCGTCTGCCAGTCGTCGCTCCGCACTGCGGCGCTCAACCGAAGAGACATACGGACGCTTCGCTTCCCTCGCGGCTGCGTCATAAGCGCGATCGGCTTGCAGATACAGCTCCCGCCAGCGTTCAAATGCTCGATCGAATTCTGTGGGTGCGTTACGGACGACTTGCTCAATCCAATCGTCGGTCAACCACTCCGCCTTGTTGAGTTGGGTCTCTCGGTCGATCAGTTGTCGCACATCGGAGAGAGCCACCGGCTGGGGTTTCTCGATGTCCTGCTTGATGTCCGGCCGCAGCGGATAGCCTTCTGCCTCGAGATCGAGCACTTGACCGATCGATGGATCGAGTTTGACTTCCGCTCGACTCAGCCAGTTCGAATGGACGTGGGCACGCAGCAGTTCTTCATTGGTGAGCTCGATTCGAGCTGGTTGCACGGCGCCGGCGATCATCTCAGGTCGGTTGCCGTCGAAGAAGTACTGGTCGTGGGCGTTGCCGTGTTGTGCGAACGCCATGATCAGCGCGGCTCGACCATTACGGCCTGCCCGACCCGCGCGCTGGGCATAGTTGGCTGGGTTGGGTGGGATGTTGCGCAGGTGGACCGCGTGGAGGTCGCGGATATCGACGCCCAACTCCATCGTCGGCGAGCAGAACAGCGCCGGCAAACTGCCATTACGGAACGCCTCCTCGCGTTGATTCCGCAGGTCTGGATCGACTTGACCCGTGTGCTCGCCGCCGACCAACCCTCGCATCGCCGCTCCACCGGAGCGATAGAAGTCGACGAAGAACGGATTGGGGCGGTCCTCGACATCACGCCAGAGATACTGGGCCCGCGAACGAGTCGGGTCAGGTCGCGCCGGATGCCCGTCGCCCGCTCTCCAGCGCAGGACACTTCCCGTGATCCGCACGCCCTTGGCGCCTCGGCTCTCCTCCGAACGCAGCACGTGCCCGAGGAGCGCCTTGATGAGTCCGTCGATCATCAACCTCGATTCGTCCCGCCCGAGATTTGCCCTCCAAAGATCGCTTTCGGATTCACTCCAGGTGCGGTGGTCTCGCAGATACCGACCAATGGCGGACTGCGCACTGAGTCGCAACCAGCGTCTCAAGGGTTCCTGTTTCGGCATTTCGCCATCCGGTAGGAGTGCGAGGTTGGCCTGTTCTGAGAGGAGACTGTTCTCAATCGGTCTCCACAGTTGATTGAGCGCAGAGGCCTCACGCTCCAGACGTTCGATCCCCGCCCGGGCAAGCGATGGATCGTCGATGACCAACTCCATGCGCAGCCGGTCAAGCACCGCCCGGATCACCTCTGACCGCTTCGCTCGCGTCGAGGATTCAAACATCGGTACGCCGCTCCAAAGCGCTTCATCATCGAACAGTTCGTCCAGGCCGTCGTAGTCGATTCGCAGCTGACCGGACTGTTCGAGGTTTGGTTGATTTACACGCCAGCCGCGCGTGAGGTCAACCAGGGCGCGATGCGTGAGCAATGCCTCCATCGTCCTCCGCGCACGATCAAAACCCGGCCCACTCTCGACCGGATCGTGCATGAAGTCCTTGGGACGCAGCGCAAGGACATCGAACAGGCGGCGCCCAATGTCGGCGGTGGTCAGCTCCCCATGCTGTTCGAGAGCCGAGACGAGAGCGGCGCGTAGCTGAGCGACTTTGACGAAATCGTTGAGGTGACCGGATTGCAGCGAGGCGTCCTGGCGATTGTCGGTGAAGCTGAGCAGTTTCGCTTCTGCCGAGTCCTCAACCTGCTCCCGCAGGCCTTGCACAGTAGATGAGGCAAGTAATGTCGTCGCGGTGGAGCGGCCCGTCTGTGAGAGTGAAGCAAGCTTTTTGAAATCGGACGTGCGCAGCTCGTGCGCCCAGCGGCAGCGCAGACAGATTGCCAGCGGCGCCGTCTGATACCAGCCCGAGACTGCGCCGCCCTCAACCTCCGAGTCGTACAGCTCGCCTTCCGGACCCACCCGCATCTTGGTAGGCGCGTGTTGCGCGTAGTTGTCTTTCAGGCGAGGTCCAGACTTGCGTTGGACTGACCAGTGGTCCGGCAACTCTTCGTACGACCCGGTCCAGATCGGGTCGTCATCCTCCGACGAGCGATTGAGCACGAACAAGCCGATCCGGTCGTCAGGGTCATCTCGGTCCGGCCTTCGGAAATGCTCGACCGGTGAGCGCGGACTCAGCCCTCTCTCTGTGCGATTGACGAGGTAGTAGTCCTGGCCGCAACGACGACAGACAGCCAGCGGGAACAGCACCCGAAGATCATCCATCCGATATCCGGCGTCCATGGTGAATGCGCGATCTTCGCCGGACTCCAGCGTCGAGTACACCGCCGCACCGGACGAGAACCACTGATGCAGACGAAAGGCGAAAGGATTGTCTGCGTCGCTCAACTCCGCGGTGATGACCTGGAGCAGAGCTGCTTCAACCTCGACTTGCTCAAGACCAGCTGAGTCGGCGATGTCCTTCGCACCGTTCGTCAGTTCCAGCGGTTGGCTCCTGACAAGCACATCGTCATCGAAATCAAGGCCAAACTTCTGCTCGATCCATGCCGCCAACGGGTGATGCTGGAACTCGTCCAAAGTGGTCGGCGGCTGCGCCTGAACAGCGGCGCCTAACTCAGCGGAACTGGTCGGAGGGTTGACCACGCACTCGCGCTCCAGGGTTTCGTCGACCACGCGCTCGCCGGTGATCTCCGAGCCGAGCAGCAGGCTGGCGCTCTTCGCGATCGTCTCACGGCGCTCCGCGCGTCCCCCTTCGCTGGCGATGGTGGCTGAAGTGCCAATCATTTGCACATCGCGGCCGGAAGCCGCCGTCGCTCGCTGACGCAAGCGACGCAGCAGCATCGCCACGTCGGCGCCCTGCCGCCCGCGGTAGAAATGCAGCTCGTCAACCACCATCGTGCGCAGGTTCTGCGTCATCACCTTGACCAGCGGGCGCTCCGTTGGACGCAGCAGGATCAGGTCGAACATCATGTAGTTGGTCAACAGGATGTGCGGCGGATCGTTGATCACCTGGTCGCGCACGTCGCGGCGAGTCTGGCCGGTGTATTTCTCGAAGCGGACTGGGCAAGCCCCGTACTCTGCTTCGTACGCCTTGGTGAATTGCTCCAACGAGTCGTACTGGCTGTTGATCAGCGCGTTCATGGGATAGATCAGCAGCGCCGAGAGCTTGTATCTCGATCCGTTCGGGTCCGCCTCATGCAGACGGAAGATGTGGTCGACGATCGGCAGCAGATAGGTCAGCGACTTGCCCGATCCGGTACCGGTGGCGACGGTGAAGCTGCGTCCTTCAAGCCCGTGCTCCAATGCCTCCATCTGGTGTTGGTGGAGGACCATGTCTTCGCCGAAGAATCGCGCTGTTCCGATATGGATCCTGCCTTGAGCGGCCAGTTCACCGAGGCTGAGTCCGGGCTTGAACTTGGGTGAAACCTGCAGGTAGGGATCAGGCCAGAGCAAGCCGCGGCTGAGCTCAGCGTCGACAAACTCCCGCAGCCGAGGCTCGGCCATGTTGACGGTCGCGCGCAGGTACTGCTCGAACGTGTTGCGCGCACGCTCGTTGAGGGCAAACGGGTCGATGGGCATTGGTAGACTCCTCTGTTCGCTTCGGAGACCTCTGCATCATTCGGTTTAGCGCGACGAACAGGACGCTCCCTCTCCCTCCGGGAGAGGGCTGGGGTGAGGGGCTCCCGTACCTCTTTGTCTGCTCGCGACTGCGTATGCACACGCTCCGGCCCTCACCCTAACCCTCTCCCACGGGGAGAGGGGACCGGAAGCGGATTTGCGCAGCCGGCGCTCCAGGCGAGGCTTGATGATGACCTGGCAGCTCTCCATCAGTCCGCGGGCACGACATCTTCGGCGGCAATCTCATCCAGGGTCAGCCATTCACCTTCGGCAACCGGCTCCTGCTTGGACTGCCACTCCAGGTGTGTGATGGTCATGGCTTCCCACCAATGCTCAGCATGCCACTCCCCGATCGGCGGAAAGTGGTCAAGTGGGAGCAGAGAGAAATCGATCCCACAGAGGCGCTCGTTGATCAGGACTGTGCTGATCTCGATCGACTCCTCGGGGTAGTCCTCCCTCAGCAGCGGCCCGCCGCGCGAATCTCGCGCATCGCGCGTGTCGCGGACGGCTTGGTCGTACTCCACGTCCGTCCATTCAGCGAGCGGCGGAAACTCATCCCAATCGAGACCGCCGAAATCGACGAACCGCGCTCGCGGATCGGCGCGCTCAGGCTGCAGTGCGGTGTTGGCCATGAGACCTCCGTGACGGTTCAGTCTATGGTGTGCGCTGCGCGAGGGTCGGCGACGGGTGGGTCGAGCGAGGACTGCCACTCGCCTGAGGCCATGGCGTCGTAGATTTCGAGGATGCGGTCTCGGGTGCGGTAGCTTCCGTGGGCGGCCTCGTCTTTGCGCTGGACGATGGGGAAAGTCGACATGATGTAGTCGACGTCGTCGCGCTCAATCTCATAGAGGTGGAAGTAGGCGGCATCGAGCTCGCAGCGAATCTCGAAGCGCCGCTCCACGTCCCACTTGAACGGAGGCCCGTCGTAGCCAAGGTCCTGAGCAAACGGTTGCAGGTCCCAGGCGGTGTATGAGAGTTCGAGGACGCGATCGGCGATCCAGTCGCGGAGGATGGTGCCGGGTTGCCAGGCCGATGTCTGGTCGTACAAGGATGGCATCAGTACAGGAAACTGTTTGATTAGGAAATAGTCAACATTTGCGCCGCCAACCTTCTGTCGTGCGCTGTAGTCCAGGACAAAGCTATTCAGATTGGCATTGAGTGCTGCCAGATAGGGCGGTTCAGCTTCATCAAAGACGATTGGGAGTTTGTGGCCGACTCCGACCCTCGGTATCAGACATGAAATAATGGTCCGGGCGTCGCTGTTTCGAGCGATGCTGCGCCAAGTGAGAAGCCAATCACGTCCCCACCTACTTGCAAGGCGCTCTTCTACCGCCTCTCTTCGAACGAAGTAGCGAGGGTTAACTGCACGGGTAGGATCGCTCTTATCGGCGTCGGTGAGATCGGTTGATATAAGTACATTCCTACTGTTAACAGTGTCGTAACTAGCCCACCTGTGATCAAACTGGTGGATGAGTTTAGCTTCGTATAGAGGCAGCAACCCTGGTCCAGGAGCGTTGTAGAAACGACCAGCATCCTGTGACATGTCGAACATCCTCAGGAAGCTGACCGACCAGCCGCGATGAAGAGGTGGGCGTCGCTGCTCATGTTGAAGAGACCCTGCCGGAAGCTGACTCGCCAACCGCCGGGATGAAGAGTCCGGCGTCCCCGGCCATGTGGAAGATCGTGAAGAAGCGGATGTTCCAGAACTGGCGTTCGGGGGGGGGGGGTAGCGCGTTCGTCGAGAAGCACAGGTACGCGCCGGTAGATCTGGCGCGTCAGTTCAGCGTCGCGACGAGTGCGAAAGATGGGGCAGTTGCCAGTGTTGGGGTTAATCAGCGCGAAGTCCTCGGCCGACAGGGTGAAGCGGCGTTCATCGTCAGCAAGGTCAGTGGTGTGATAGAGGAAGAAGGCAAAGTCGATCGGGCCAGACTGTGCGGTGCCAGCCAACGTGACAAGGGAAAACTTCCAGTAGGAAGGAATGGGAAAGAGCTTTTTCCGATTCTCGAAGTCATACAGGCTCACCAGTTGGCCTCGGCTGACGAAATCGCCGAACAGGTCTTTGGTGTTGTTGTCGGTTGCAATCCCGGTAGGAGCAATCACTCCCGCGCGGCCTGCTCGCTTCAGTAAAGCGCGGTCCTGCTCGATGAAGACCTGATACAGGTTGATTTGTCCTTTCGCTCCCAGCGGGAAACGACCGCTGGCTCTGGTGAAGTCGCTTTGCGCCTCAGCGAGATGCTTGGCCGCCTCAAAATCGGCGTGTAGCCCCGGGTTTGAATCGGCCAATGCGGTGATCGCACGCTTCCGAGCGGCGGCGTTGCGGGCGTTGGCGACAGATTGGTCACGCGACGCGAACCACTCCTTCTCCTGCAAGGCGTAGCGCTCCCAGGGTGGATTGCCGAGCACGACATCGAAGCCGCCGTCGTTGAAGACGTCGGGGAATTCGAGCGGCCAATGGAAGTAGGGATGCTCGCGGCTGGCGGCCATGGCGTCGCCGTTGACTTGGGCTCGATGCTGCGAACGCACGTCGTCGCTGGTCGGGACCAACGCCTCCGATTCCACAGTCAGCGGCGCGAAGAAGGCGTAGGTCCAGAGGTCGCAGGCGGTGCGGGCGGTCAGGCCGTCCTCGCGCAGCAGCAGGTAGAGCGCCTCCTTGTCCCGCACCGCCTCCGGCGTGTCGTCCGGCATTTCGCGCAGATCGCGGTAGTCCGAGGCCAGGTCGCGGCGCTGTTCAACGACTGGGCGCAGGCTCTGCTCGCCCTGCTTGTGCCGCTTGTTCAGCGCCTTGACGCGCGCGGCGACGGCCTTGTCGTCGCCGGTCAGCGCTTTGTAGGCGCCGTCGGGGATGCCGTCCTGGAGCACCTGTATGTCGTAGACGCCGATCAGCGAGTCGCCGTGCTTGATGTGGTGGTCGAGGAAGCTGAGCGGTCGTCCCGGCTCGTGGCCCTCGATCCAGAGGCCGACCTTGCAGAGGTCAACGGCCATCGGATTCTTGTCGACGCCGTAGATGCAGCTCGGCACGACATCGCGCATCGCGGTGCGGACCGCCTCCGGCGCGGGCTCACGCTCGCCGGTGCGGACGCGGGCCAGTTCTCGCGCAATCCGCCGCGCAGCCGCGAGCAGGAAGTGTCCGCTGCCGGCGGCGGGGTCGATCACGGTCATCGAGCGCAGCGCCTGCTCCTGCTTCGCAGGATCGCGGCCGGCGTCCTTGAGCCGCTGCTCCATGACGGGAACCAGCGCAGAACCAATCAGCTCCTGGACCAGCTCGCGAGGCGTGTAGTAGGAGCCGGAGCTCTTGCGTCCGCCGCCGGCGCCGAGCTGGAAATCCCAGAGTTCAGGTCGCTCAGGGTCGGCCTCAACCACGATCGGTTCGAAATCAAGCAGCGACTCATAGACCGAACCGAGCTCCTCGACATCGAGCGCGGCATAGTTGACCCGGCGTCGGACAGTCTCGTCGTCAAAGCGGCCCAGGCTGTCAATCGCCCGCAGCAGATCGTGGTTGCTGATCCGCGCCGACTCAAGGTGTCGGCAGGCCGACTCGCCGAACAGTTCTCCATTCAACGCGTGCAAGCCCAGCCGTTGCGCCAGATCTTCGATGCGGAACAGCCGGAACGTCGTCAACAGTCCCTGCCAGAGGTCGGAGTGTCGGTGGGACTCGCGATTGCGCATTTGCGGCAATGCGGCGCGCTCGCGGAGCTGCGAAACGCTGTAGTAACGCTCGTAGATGCGCTGCTCGTCGGTCGGCTCGCCCGAGAACAGCAGCCGCCGCTCTTCGGCGACCATCAGGAAGAGCAGTCGATAAATCAGTCGCAGCAGCTCGCGCTCGAAGTCCTGCGCCGACAGCCGGCCGCGAGCCAGTTCCCTGCGCAACTCCGTAGAATCGGGATGCTGGATGAATCGGCGCCCCAGACGCTCCAAGGCCGCCTCAACGCCATTGCGCAGCTTCTCGCGCACGCGTCCGCCCTGTTCGATGCCCTGCTGGAACCAGCGCTCAAGAAAGCAGGTGTGCGCGTCATCGGAGCCGCGCGGGAATCTTGTCCGGTGCATGATCCGGTAGAGCAGCGCGAACTCGGAGTACTGCGATCCGGTGATCATGCCTTCGAGGTCGAATTCGAGATACGTCGGTCGCGTCATCCGCTGCGAGTCACGCAGGATGCGAAGCTTGCGCCCGTTGGTGACGATGCCCCAGAGCGCTTCGTCTCGGTTGAGGAACTCCTGCACCAGGGAGTGCGGCGCGCGCCCGCCCTGCTGTGGACGCCGGTGCAGCTCATATTGACTGCCGACCATATGAATCGGCGGCGCGTGCTCGGCTGTACCGGCAAAGTGGGAGATGGCGTAGTCAACGCCCGCGACATGGGTACTTGACCGCTGAAAGACGATGTCACCCTCGCGGAATCCGAGCAAGCCGAAGAAGGGGATCATCCAGGCGTTGCGGGTGAGTCCGGTGTGCTGGTCCTCAGCCGTGCGGTCGAGGCGTCGCTGATAGCTGTCCCAGTAGGATTGGGCGTCGGAGAACGCGCTCTGAATCTCATCGGAGAGTCTCCCGCGCTCAAGTCCAAAGTCCTCCAGACGCTGACCGTCGCCCTGGCCTTCGGCGATCTGGTCAAGCAGGTCAGGCGGAAAGAGCCCGCCTTCAACGGTGATCGTGCTCCAGGCCATCAGCGCAGCTGCCGATCGCCGGAGCCGTCTGGAACGAAGACGTAGCAGCCCAGTATGTCGGGCGGCGGATGCGGCGTCACCCGCGGCGCCCGTCCGCCGATCTGCTTCCTGAGGCGCGTGTGCGAGTCATACAACTCTGTTCGTCGCTGTTCAACGAGACCTGCATACCAGTCACCGCGGTCCTCGAGGATCTTCAGCATGCGGTCAACGTAGTCAATTCGCGCCGATCGGTCGAGATTGGTGGTCGGCTGCGCCCGATCCATGAGCTGCAACGCCTCGTCGGCATCGAGCCAGACCAGTTCGCCTCGTTCACGGCGGAATCCGGCTGGGACGATCTCTTCAGCGAACAGATCATTGCCCTGTTCGCGGATGGTGTAACGCAGGCGGAGCAGCAGTACTGCGGTATTGCGCTCGACCGCGTCGGTGGCGATTGCGCCGCAGCGCGAGACTTCGGCCTCAGCGTCGTCACCAAACGCCTGGGCCAGGATGTCGTGGGCGAGTCGCTCGACATCCGGATGGTTGCGTCCCTTGTCGGCGAGTCTTTCGAGTTCAGGGCGTACCAGCCGCTCCGCGGCCGTCGCACAGAATCGCTGCAGATCATCGGCGCCGCCGAAAATGGGCTGAATCGCCTCGAGCTCCGCTTCAACTTCATCCGGCTTCATTTGGTGTTGCGCGTAGCGGGTACGACGACTGCTTTGCCGATTGGCCGCAGCGTCCCACTGTTCGTGAAACGTCGACACCTGCGGCGAGGCCAGGTCGAGCTGAAGCTGCTCAGCCTGCCCGCGTCCACGCAGGAGCACGCTCTCGATCACGGCATTGAGCACGTCCTCGGAGCCGACCGGAACCGGCACGGCGATGCCGAGGCGCTGGTAAATCGTGCGCGCCTTCTCGATCAGGACGCGCATCACCACATGGTCGATCTGATTGTTCAAACCGACGAGTGTCGCGACGCGGACGACCGGCTTCGATTGTCCGTAGCGGTCGACACGCCCTTCGCGTTGCTCCAGCCGATTGGGATTCCAGGGCAAGTCGTAGTGAATGACCGCATCCCAGTCTTGTTGGAGGTTGACGCCCTCAGAGAGGCAATCGGTCGCCACGAGAATCCGTCGGGGCGACTGCGCGAGCTCGTTCACAATCTCGCGACGCTGTTCCGCATCGCCGTCCGACCCGGTGACGGATCGGGCTTGAAGGTCAGGGAATTCCCGCCGCAGGAGCGACTCGAGCTGGTCAGCGACGTAGTCAGCCGTGTCGATGTACCGGCAGTAGACAATCGGCGAGAAACCGTCGCGAAGCATTGTGGACGTTACTTCAGCACAGCGCTGGAGCTTGGCATCGTGCTCATACCCGGACAGCGACTCTGCGCGCCTAAGGAATCCGTCCAGTCGTCGCCGTTCAGCTTCGGAAAGCGCGATTTCGGGGTCATCAAGTGATGCCGTCGGAAGGTAATCGGGCGTTTGATCATCGTCGGACGAGTCGAGAATCTGTTCGCGGTGGCGGTCGGCGTCGCTAGCCGCCTCATCGCGCTCAAATGTCCGTTCGCGCCTGCGAGTAAGCATTCGGGTAGCCGCGGCGGGACTGGACAACAGACAGCGGAGAATGGCAATCGCAGCCCAATAGCGAACTCGTTGACGCTGAGACTGGTCTTCCTGACCTGCCACCGATTCACGGCAATATGCCAGCACATCCTCAAACAAGTCCCGGTAATCGCCATGGAGTTGATACTCGTGTTCAATAGGCTCACGCGTTGGAAATGGTGTGTCTTCACCCAGCCACTTGACGAGGTCGCGACGCTGGCGCTGGATCAGATGCCCAGCGAGCCTCTGCGAAGGAACTTCATCCTCCGTATCGAAGTCCTGATCCAGCAGGCCCAGCAGGGACCGGAACGCCTCATCGACACCGCTGTGCGGGGTTGCGGTGGCCAGAATCAAGTTGGTTTCGGGTCGGCGCCGCATGAGTCGCTGGAGCAACTCAAAGCGTCGATGTTGATTGCCGGAATCGTCACCTCGCGGTCGGGCTGAAGAATGGGCTTCGTCAACGATGATGAGATCGGGGGCGTGATCAATGAACGCCTGGCGGTACTTATCCGACTTGACGTAGTCGATTGAGCACACCATGTGGTCGTAGTGTTGGAAGACGCTCTCGTCTGTTGAGAGTCCCCGCTCGAGTCGGGCCATTCGCGAGGGCTGGACGATCGCGGCATCAATGTGGAACTTGCTGCGAAGTTCGTCAGCCCACTGCTCGCAGAGGTGCGGTGCGCACAGAACTCCGATTCGACGCACGAGTCCCCGGTCCAGCAGTTCGCGGGCGATCATCCCCGCCTCAATGGTCTTGCCCACGCCTACATCGTCGGCGATCAGCAGCCGCACGGGATCCAGGCGCAACGCCATCAACAGGGGCACATATTGGTAAGGACGCGGAGTCACTGACAGCCTACCCAGCGAGCGAAATGGTCCCGCTCCGCTGCGTAAGGCAAGGCGTGCGGCGTCGAACACGAGACGCGCACCCGCGATGTCCGAAGCTTGACTGGGGTAGGGCGACTCATAGTGAGTTGGAAGGGGTTGTTCTGTCTCCAGAGCGGGGAAGACGCCAACGGCCTCGTGCTCCGGACCGTCCACCGGTCGAAGCCGCAATGTGTCGCTGCCGTCGCTGGGCAGAACGACCCAATCTCGGCCGCGAAACGCAAGCAGTGATCCTGGATCTCGATTGGCCATGCGCCACAGGCTAGGACCGCGTCGAGTTATGTTCTTCAGGAACCTCAATGAGTCTCGGCTGCCGACAGCGTTCGACGTGTTGCGCCTGCCGTTGATGACGACCAACGATCCAGGAACGGTCTGAACAAGGCCTTCGGTTGAGGGTTGTGATCCTGATGGCGAGAGCCGGAGGGAGTGGTCTGTTGCAGGAGCCGACGTTTGCCAGCCTGGAGTTTGCCCACAAGAAGCGCAAGACGAAACGCGAGCGGTTCCTGGAGCGGATCGAGGCGCTGCTGACCTGGCCGACGCTGGAGGCGCGGGTCGAACCGGTCCACCCAAAGCCGGGGCGCGGACGGCGACCCTACCCGCTGGCCGTGATGCTGCACGCGCACTGCGTCCAACTCTGTTGCAACCCCCGCTTTCGCGGGGGCAGGCTCTCGGCGACCCCGCGATGGATGACTTGCTCTACGAGGCCGAGTCGGCGCGCCGCTTCTGCGGGCTCAACCTCAGCGGACCGATCCTGGACGAGTCGACGATCCTGCACTTCGGTCACCTATTAGAGCGGCATCAACTGGGTGAGGCGCTGTTGGAGACGATCAACGCGCATCTCGCTGGCCAGGGGCTGCGGCTGCAGGCGGGCACGATCGTCAACGCGAGCCTCATCGCGGCGCCGTCCTCGACCAAGAACCAGGACCGCGCGCGACCCGGAGATGCATCAGACCCGCAAGGGCAACGAGTGGCACTTCAGGGTGGACGCCGTGAGCGGATTGACGCACAGTCTGCACACGACGGCGGCGAATACGGCCGACGTGACTGAGGCGCACCGTTTGCTGCGCGGCTGAAGAAACTCTCGAAGCCGATTTGTCGATCATGGATTCGCGTCAGCCGAGCGGCAGAGAAGAGTGCCACTGCGCGATCGCTTGACCAATCGCGGCGGGAGAATCTTCCTGGATGTAGTGCAATCCGGGAACGGTCACTTCCTGCTGGTTGGGCCAGGCACGGCAGAACTCCCGTTGAGGGCCTGTCAGGATCGATCCGGGGTCTCCGTTGATGAACAGCTTGGCTACGTCGCTCCCTGCCAGCCACTGGGAGTACTCAGCGACAATTTCCGCTACGTCGGCGGGCTCTCCTTTGAAGGGAATCTCCCTCGGCCAGGTGAGCGTCGGGCGGCGGGATTCGCCGGGCTCGGTGTAGGGACGCCGGTAGACGGACATCTCCTCATCGCTCGGATCACGAAGCATGCCCGCGGGCAGGATGAACTCCACGAATGCGTTCTGCTCGAGCACCATCTGGTCGCCGGCGGGCGACCGCAGGCCTTGGAAGAGTTCTCTCGCGCTCGCCGGCCAGGCGTCCCAGGTCAGCGGCCGCACCATCGCTTCCATGTAGGCCAACCCTGTGACCCGTTCCTGGTGCCGGTAGGCCCAGTCGAAGCCCAGCCCGGAACCCCAATCGTGCACCACCAACGTCACATCGTCGCCCAGGCCCTGGGACTCGAACCATGCATCCAGGTAGCGCCGGTGATCGACGAAGCGGTACGAGCCATCGGGCGCTTTGCCCGAATCGCCCATCCCGACGAGGTCCGGAGCGAGGCAGCGGGCCGAGTTGGACAGATGGGGAATGATGTTGCGCCACAGATAAGACGATGTCGGATTCCCGTGCAAGAACACCACGGGCGGACCATCCCCGACATCCACGTAGGAGATTTCAGTTCCCTCGACGGATACTCGTTTGCGCGGGTGGGAGTCGGCAGCAGAAATGGCATCGTCACTCAAGGTGCGGCCTCCAAACAGTCGATACGTTGTGAAAGTTGAATCCGTTTGGGCATTCTAAGTCTCGTTACTCAAGCCGCATCATCCGTTAGCAACACGACCGCACAGGTTCTACACAGTTGCGGGCGCAGTGTTCTAGTCCAACACCTCGCTGGCGAGCTCCGCCATCTCTTCGAGGGCTCCACCTTCAGTGTCACTTCTCAGCCAGATCGTCGCCCGGTCCGCCCCGGCCTCTGCGAGGGCGTCGATCGCTTCGCGAGTCCGGTATTGGCGGGGACCGCCGAAGGCCAGGACCTGGATCGATGCGGGGTCACGGCCGGCTGCCTCGGCCAGATCATTGAGCTCTTTCCGGCCGCGTTCGATTTCCTCCCGGTCGACGAAGTCTGCGTGGTCCGTGGACACGATGGTGGCAGCTCGTGCGGGCATCCAGCCGTCGCCATAGTCAACGACCCGCTTGAGCACATTCTTCGCCGTACCCCCCAGAAACACCGGCGGATGGGGTTGTTGGAACGGCTTGGGGAATAACTTGACCGGCGGGAAGTCGTAGTACGTTCCGTGGTACTCCGCCTCGTCCTGGGTCCACAGCTGCTTCATCGCCAGCATTGCGTCTCGGGTCTGGGTCCAGCGGTGGTCGTAGTCGGCCCCCATGATCTCCTGCTGCTCTCGCAGGCCTCCGGCGCCGATGCCGAAGATAAATCGGCCGCGCGAGAACTGATCCAGGCTTGCCACTTTCTTGGCCAGGTGAAACACATTGTGTTCCGGTACCAGGCAGACCCCGGTACCGATCTTGATCCTGGTGGTGACGGCAGACGCCCGGGACAGCGCCACAAACGGGTCAGTCGCCGCGCTCGTGTCCACTCCACTGATTGTGTCCGTCGGAAATTCCCGTTTCGACTCAACGGGGATGATCGGAAGTTCCGGCACCCAGAACGACTCGAACCCGAGCTCCTCGGCCCGTTTCGCTAACACGGCCGGGTCTCTCGCAGCATTCGTCCATGTGAAGATGCCGACATCCATAATGATCTCCGTATTCGCTGTGCCGCCTTCCGATACACCGGCAACGGCGGCACATGAGCCACTCCGTGTGGATCGTAGCGTCTCCAAGATGGCATCGGACGTTGCGGCCACAGGTCCCGCGGATTGATAGAATCGGCTGATTGGAATGGGGTTCTGAAGCCCGAACTAAACGCGATCAAGAGCCGCCCTATTAGCAGGCTGCTGAAGAAGGGTATGTGAGATCATGGCGGAGGTGTTGAACCGATAGCTTAAGGAGGTCTGCGATGCGCGGCGAGTCAGAGCGACAGGCGACGATGATGTTGGGGTTGACGCCGGACGGCTTCGTGCCCAAGAATCACCCGCTGCGCGGATCAAGCCGCTGGCCGATTCGGCGTTGAGGCGCATGTCGCCCCTGTTCGACGAGATTTACGCGGACAACGGGCGGCCCTCGATTCCGCCCGAGCACCTGCTCAAGTCGAGCCTGCTGATGGCCTTCTACACGGTCCGCTCAGAGCGCCAGTTCTGCGAGCAACTGCGCTACAACCTGCTGTTCAAGTGGTTCCTCGATCTCAATGTCGAGGACGAACCCTTCCATCCGACCACGTTCACGAAGAACCGCGAACGGCTGCTGGAAGCGGACGCGGCCCGGGTCTTGCTCAAGGAAGTGGTCAAGGAAGCCAGGCGTCGCCGGCTGCTCTCTCAGGACCACTTCAGTGTCGACGGCACGCTGCTCAACGCCTGGGCCTCGCACAAGAGTTACCGTCCGCGCGATGAGCGACCGCCCAGAGGCGGCGGTCGCAATCACGACGTTGACTTCAAGGGCGAACGCCGCAGTCGCGACACGCACGCCTCAACGACCGACCCGGAGGCGCGGCTCTACCGCAAAGGTAAGCAGCACAAGGGGCGCAGGCTGTCAGAACACCTCACCCGCTGTTTCCCGAGCAGCTAGATTTCACGACTTGGCCCTCTCGCGGTCTGCCATCCCCCCAAGTATCAGCTAGTGCTATATTCGCATCCACTGTTCATAATGGGAGTTTGTTTTGTCTCAGACCAAATGGTCCGACGCTGACGGGCCGATTGCCGAGCACATCGAAGGAGAAACCCGCCAGCGTCTCGATGCCTATCGCTCCGCTCCTCGTGATGTCGCCGAGCACCACGCCCACGAGCGCGAGGTACAACGCGGCGGCTATTCCCGTCGGCAACTAATCGAGCTGATCCAGAACGCAGCAGACCAAATCGCCGGCGCTGAAGATCATCGCTCCAGCGGGCGCATCGAAGTCCGCCTCACCGCCGACTGCCTGTACTGCGCCGATGACGGCGAGACCCTCAGCCAAGCCGGCGTCACCGCGCTCATGCACGCCCGGCTCGGCACCAAGCGCGGCGGACCTCATATCGGACGCTTCGGGATCGGCTTCAAGTCGATCCTCCGGTTCACGGATCGCCCCGCGATCCTCAGCAGGACCGGTTCGATCCAATGGGATGCTGCTCATGCTGCTCAACAGATCCGCTCCGTGGTTCCCGACGCCACCGATTGCCCTGTCCTGCGCACTGCCTTCCCTGCTAACGCCATTGATGAAATGCACCGCGATCCCATCCTCGCCGACCTCATGCAGTGGGCCCAGAACATCGTCCGGCTGCCCCTGGTAGATCGCCCAAACGACGATCCTTCGGCTGTCCAGCTTTCACATCAATTGCACGACTTCGAGCCCGAGTTTCTGCTCTTCGTGCCCCATGTCCGAGAGCTTGTCCTGGTCGATGAACACGGCGTCAGGCGGCGAACGCGCGAGTTCAATGACGCGTCTAACGGTCATGTGCTCGAACTGCGCGGCGCGGATGGTGTATCCAGTTGGCGTGTCTTCAGACGCCAACACAAGCTCTCGGATGCTGCTCGCGCCGATAGTCGCGCTCCGGAAGGTGTGCGCGAGATGCTGATCACGTGGGCGGCGCCACTCGATCGACGCAGTACGGAGATGCGGTTCTGGTCCTACTTCCCTACCTCTGCACCCAGTCTGGTCGGCGGCATCCTCAACGCCCCTTGGGAGACCGATGACAGCCGCGCCACTGTCCTGCCCAACAATCGTTGCAACGAGGAACTGATCCGCGCCGCGGCAGTCCTCGTCATCCAATCCCTCCCCCAACTCTCTGAACCAGGCAATCCAGCGGGCCATCTCGACCTGCTTCCACGCCAACGCGCAGCGGGTGACCGCACCACCGCCGGCGACATGCTGCGGCGGCAAATCTTCGCTGGCCTCCTCCGAGAGGGTGTCGTGCCAAATCAGGACGGTGTGCTCTGCCGCATTGGATCCCTGCTGGTACCACCTAAAGAGGTCACGCCGGGCCAGCGCGTGTTGCTAGAACCGCTTGCCGCCTGGAGCCAGTACGCACACCGACCCGCCAACTGGATACACAACGACGCTCTCGGCAGCGCCCGACTCTCTGCTATCGCCCGCATCGTCGACAGAGGAACCAGCCAGCACGGCTACCTGCCGCGCCAATCCCTCCAGCAATGGCTGCAAGCCCTGATCGACTCTGGACTCGCGAACAGTGACGCCGTCGGGGCCTCGCGGGCTGCGATCTTGACCGCTGCCGCATTCGACGACGACAGCTTAAACTTCGGAGACATCGTGCTGGCCGAGGATGGTAGCTGGCAGCCATTGGAGCGCGATGAAGTCTTCCTCCCCGGCGACGGATCGGAACCATCCACCACAGTTCATCGCGAACTTGTCGATGACCCCAACGTTTCCGCCGTGTTAGAACAATTTCAGATTCAGCCGCCAACTCCAGAGAGTGCGCTCCAAAAACTCGCAGAAGAGCTGTTAGAGGGTGCCGTCGTCGGGATCGATATCGACGCCAAATGGATGCAATTCTGGAATGCTGTTTCCGCCGTCCCACCCAACACCGCTTTGGAGACTATCCAGCAACATCCGAAGTGGAGCCAATGGCTCTGCGTGCGCACTGAAGACGATGCCTGGCACCCCGTAAGCGAAGTTCTGTTACCGGGTCCCATCGTCTCAGATGCAGATCCCCAAATCCTCTCCTTCGTGGTCGACAGAGACTTCCACCAGCCTCACCTCAGCGTGCTCGACCGTGCAGGTGTTTCTGAAGGGCCCAAACAGATCGATCCGAGTCCACACACCCCGCCATGCCTGTCCGACTATGTCGAGCGGTGTTTCAGTGCCTATCAGACCATGGGACACATGTCCCGGCCACATCGGGCGCGTCTAAGAATCTACATCACTCGCCATGTGGAGCCGCTTGAAGTCTTACCGAAACTGCCGCCACACGCTCGTGCCCGTTTCACCAACGCTCTCCTCTCGCTCGACGCCACCTATGACACCTGGCACATCAGACATGAGACGGTTCAGACTTATGAGCCAATGAACATCCACACCTTCGCATTCGAAGCGGTGCGTCGATTCGGACTCGTGGAATCCTCAGACGGCTATCGGCCCATCACGGATGGTCTCGGCGAGCGACCGAAGTCTCGCGAAGTCCAGCAGTGGCTGTTGAGACACCCCAAAACCGTCCGTATCCGCCGCGCGTTCGGGGACGAGCTTCAGAGAGGCCACGACGGCCATGTCGAACCCGTAGGCGACGATGAACCTGTTCCCCTGCTGGACTTCTGGCCCGGCCTTCGTTCCTTCCTCGACAATGCCCAACTGCTCCTCAACCTGGTCCGCTGCGACGATCTCTTGGACGACCAAGCAGCGCCGATCCATTGGGATGTCGCCGCCGACGGCGACGTCATCTATCTGCGCCGTCAGCTCGAAGAACGCGCCGAGCTTGAACTGCTCTGCGACCTCCTTGGCCTCGACCTCTCGGCTCAAACTCTGGAACGCATTCTCAGCCACGCCACGGACCAAGATGTCGCGCGAGCTCGCGCGCTCATTCGGCGCCAGCCCACCGAGGCGGAGAAGCTGCTCAAAGCAGTTGGAGAACAGAATCTCCGGAACAGGTTGCCTAACGAACTGCTAGCGGTCCTCGACCACGCCGAGCGACCCTTCGAGGGCATCGCCGTCGCTGAAGCCGCCATCGCCAGCTATCACACTGGTGCACTAAAGGCATACCGCGAACATCTTGACCATCTCAATGCGCCAGGGCAGTTCGACGGAAGGCGTGCGGCCCTCAGATTCGTGCGCGAGTTGGAATTCGGAGACGAGTGGGCCGGAACCGCGAACCCCAAGCGAAGACCCTACGAAGAGGTCGATGGGCCGCAATCATTCCCCGACTTGCACGACTACCAGCGCAAGGCGGCGGACAGCATCATTGCCGCCCTTGGCGCCGACGCGCCTCTTGAGAATCGACGGGGCATACTCAGTATGCCTACGGGTTCCGGGAAGACCCGCGTCGCGGTGAAAGCTATCATCGAAGCCATTGAACGCGGCTTTCAGGGGGACATCCTCTGGGTCGCCGATCGCGACGAACTTTGCGAGCAGGCTGTCGAAGACTGGCAGCGCAGCTGGCGAGCCGTAGGTGTTGCCAGCCGGCAACTGCGTGTCTCTCGCGTCTGGGGGGGACAGAACAACCCTGAACCGATCGCCAATGCCACCAACGTCATCGTCGCAAGCATCCAGACTCTGTATGCGCGCACAGACGGCAAGCTTCCCGACTATCTCGGCGGCGTCCGACTGCTGGTGATCGACGAGGCGCATGCCTCTATCGCGCCGATCTACACCGAACTGCTAGGGCCTGTTCACTCTATTTGGTCATGAAGTGGATGCAGGCGAGGAGGACCTGGTTGAGATAGACATGGGCGAGTTTGTGATAGCGGTTGGCGATGCCGCGCAATCGTTTGATGCGTCCGAAGTAGCGTTCGATCGCGTTGCGGGCGCGGTAGGCCGCACGGTTCAGCGGCCAGGGCTTGCGCCGATTCGCCTTCGGCGGGGTGATCAACTCCCAGCCGAGTTCGGCGGCCAGGGCGCGCATCTCATCGCCCTCGTAGGCGCGGTCGGCGAGCAGTTGCGGCTGACCAGATACGGAGCCGAGCCGCTCCAACAACCAGCGTCCCCAGGGCGCATCGCCCCAGTGACCCGGCGTCAGGGTCAGGACGAGCGGCAGGCGGTCTTCCAATACGACGGCGTGTAGCTTGGTCGTTAAGCCTCCACGTGAGCGGCCGATCGCTTGGGGCCCCTTTTGCTGGGCGCTCCGGTCCCGTCCTGATGGACCTTCACAATCGTGCTGTCGAGCGAGACGCGCAGCGGCCGATCCGGCTCGCGTTGCTCGAGCTGCGCCTCCAGTTCAACCCGTTGCAGCTCGGCAAAGACGCGCTCCAGGACGCCTTTGTCGATCCAACGCCGTCCGCGCATGTAGACCGTGTGCCAGGGACCGAAGCGCTCAGGCAAGGCCCGCCAGCTGCAGCCTTCCTTGGTCACGAACAGCCAACCCTCAAGCACCTGGCGCGAGGGCAGCTTGCAGTTGCCGCGCGGCGTCGGCATGAGTGGCGCGATCCGCGCCCATTGTGCGTCGGTCAGTTGCATGATCCCATTGACCCGGCCGCCAGACCGTTCCTCCAACTCTGACACAAACCTCGATTAGAGTGAACAGGCCCTAGATCAAGAGCGATCAAAACAAGGGCGGCGCCCCGTTCGGCGTAGCCTCCTGCCCCTGGCTTGTACAAAGCAAAGGCCTGGTTCAACTCGACATCAACGACCAGCCCGTGACGGCTCTCGCTCAGCACATGGCCCAGTAGCAGAGCCGCGCCTGCTGTTGCTTGCCCTTGCGGTAAAGCCGCGCTCCCGTGTCAGTGGTCGACTCGTGCATCTCGCGGCGTCGGCGCCCGCCGCCTGTAGCCGGTTGCTCGTCGCGCGGACGGCAACTCTTGTGCGAGGCCCAGGCGTCAAGCAGCGTGTCGTCCACCGTGAAGTGATCGGCTGAGAGCAGCCGGCACCGGCGCGCCTCGCGCAGGACTTCCTTGAGCAGCACCCGCTCCGCTTCGGCCTCCAGCAGCCGCTCGCGGTTCTTAGTGAAGGTCGTTGGCTGGAAGGGTTCGTCCTCAACATTGAGGTCCAAGAATCACTTGAACAAGAGGTTGTAGCGCAGATGCTCAGGCGGGATCGAGGGCCGTCCGCCGGTCGTGTAGATCTCGTCGAACAGCGGCGAGATCTGCTGCAACACCGAGTTGGCCAAGGCTTTAGTCCGCCGCCGCGGATGATCCTTGAGGCTCGAAGCCCTCCGGCGTCAGCCTCAACATCATCGATGCCTGCCGCTCTGTTCCACCACGCATGACCAAGCTCCCTCATCTATCGGCTCAGTACCACCTCCACTCTTCCGTACCCTTTGGCCAGCAGCCTGCCAGAGACGTTTGTCCAGTCCAGCCCCCTTCAGAATGCGCGAGGGAGGACAGACGGACTTGGGAACTGGGGTGCTTCAGTCCCTGTCAAGACGTCGTTCACCGCCGTCCAGGTCACGCCAAGTCATATCGCCGTCGATGATGTGGGCAGCACCGGAGAATCTCTCTTGCAGACTGAGAGCAAACAGAGAAGAGCGACGAATCAGTCCCAGAGGCCTTGGACCTCTGTGTACGCGAGTTTGCCTTCGAAGCTGAGGATGTTGTCGGCGACATTGAGGATTAGGCAGCGTTCGCTTCCTCCATTGAGCGGGCCGCGCAAACCGCGTCCGATCATTTGGAAGTAGAGGTTGGGCGAGAACACCGGGCGCGCGACGATGATCGCCTGGGTCTTGGGCGCGTCGAATCCTTCACGGAAGACGCCGTAGTTGACGAGCACGTCGATCTCGCCGTTGCGAAACTGTTCGACGATGGCACGCCGAACGGCGGTGTCGGTGTTGCCACTGACAGCGCGTGCGGAAATGCCGCGCATTTGAAGGAGGGCGGCGACCGTCTCGGCGTGTCTGACGGTGGTGGCGAAGATGAGGGTGGGTACCGGACCGAGTGCTCCGCGAACCTGCTGCATGTAGGAGTCGACAATGCGCCCCGTGCGCTCGACATCGAGCGCGAGGCGATCCGCGGCTTCTTCTGGCACCAACCTCAATCTGCGCAGGCGGTCCATTTCAGTCGAAGTCAGCTCCAGCTGGCTGCCTGGAATCTCATCCTGATCCGCTTGCGCCAGCACTCCGATGTTCTGCAATTCGGCGACGACATCTTCTGGGACGTTGCTGCTGAATGCGCCAAAGTCGAATCGAATGCCTCCATAGCGGCGCCTTAGGCGTTCAGTCTCTTCCTCGTTCGTGCCCCGGTAGGGCGTCGCGGTTAGGCCGATCAGGCGCATTTCGTCACGACGGTCTCGCCGCCACTGCAAGAGGCCGAGCCGATCTAGGGCCTGTTCACTCTATTTCGTCATGAAGTGGATGCAGGCGAGGAGGACTTGGTTGAGGTAGATGTGGGCGAGTTTGTGGTAGCGGTTGGCGATGCCGCGCATTCGCTTGATGCGTCCGAAGTAACGTTCGATCGCGTTGCGGGCGCGGTAGGCCGCACGGTTCAGCGGCCAGGGCTTGCGCCGATTCGCCTTCGGCGGGGTGATCAACTCCCAGCCGAGTTCGGCGGCCAGGGCGCGCATCTCATCGCCCTCGTAGGCGCGGTCGGCGAGCAGTTGCGGCTGACCAGATACGGAGCCGAGCCGCTCCAACAACCAGCGTCCCCAGGGCGCATCGCCCCAGTGACCCGGCGTCAGGGTCAGGACGAGCGGCAGGCGGTCTTCCAATACGACGGCGTGTAGCTTGGTAGTCAAGCCCCCGCGCGAGCGACCGATCGCTTGGGGCCCCTTTTGGTGGGCGCTCCGGTCCCGTCCTGGTGGACTTTCACAATCGTGCTGTCGAGCGAGACGCGCAGCGGCCGATCCGGTTCAGCTTGCTCAAGCTGCGCTTCCAGTTCCATACGCTGCAGCTCGGCGAAGACGCGCTCCAGCACGCCTTTGTCGATCCAACGCCGTCCGCGCATGTAGACCGTGTGCCAGGGACCGAAGCGCTCAGGCAAGGCCCGCCAGCTACAGCCCTCCTTGGTGATGAATAGCCAGCCCTCCAGCACCTGTCGCGAGGGCAGCTTGCAGTTGCCGCGCGGAGTCGGCATGAGCGGCGCGATCCGCGCCCATTGTGAGTCGGTCAGTTGCATGATCCCATTGACCCGGCCGCCAGACCGTTCCTCCAACTCTGACACAAACCTCGATTAGAGTGAACACGCCCTAGCAGATCCAGCGATTCCAAGACCTGCGGTTGTTCCGATCAACGCGAAACAAACCTGCTCGCACTTGCCGCTTAGAACTGGAAGCTGTTACGCCAACGAGCGGGAACAGAGTGCTCTTGGCTCCAGCCGTGCGCAGGTCGCTCACTCTACCCGGCGCACAAGGAGAACATATATGCTCTATGGCCATCGGCAATTCTCCCGTGAACCAGGAATTTGCCGGTAGAATCCGCGAATGGACTATCGGCCAACACTCGGATGCTTGTTCAGCGGCATGGGCGGGTTCGCCACTGGGCTCACAGACGCAGGATTTACTCTGCGCTGGGCTACAGACAACGACCCTCATGCGGCAGCGACATTCCGCTACCGGTTCCCCGATGTGGATTTCTACGAGCGGGACATCTGCGAGTTGAGCGCCTCGTCGCTGCCGGCGGTTGACGTTCTGGCCGGCGGATTCCCGTGCCAGAGTTTCAGCCAAGCAGGAAACCGCGGCGGGTTCGAGGACGAACGAGGGCGCCTGTTCTTGGAAATTCCACGTCTGCTCGGAGAGTGGTCCGAAGAGTGCCGCCCGAAGCTCTTGATTCTTGAGAATGTCCCCCACCTGCTCCATGGTGCCGACGGCGGGTGGTTCGACGCGGTCTGCCGATCATTGCGGCGCGCGGGCTATTGGTTCCGCGCCGAGTCATGTTGGGTCGCGAACGTTAGGGAGTGGACCGGCATTCCCCAGGATCGCGAGCGCCTATTCCTCGTCGCCGCGTCTCGGACGCACTTCACATACAACCCGTTCATTCCGCCCGCTCTTGCAGGTTCTCAGGTCACGGCGCGCACGATTCATGACATCGTTGACCGGAGGATTCGAGCCGCCGACGCTGACTACCTTCCTGTCGGCAACACATATCGAAAGATGATTGAGGTGGAGATGGCCAACGGCCGGTCGCAGGACAATCTCTACCAGGTCCGACGCAACTATGTCCGAGAGAAGCCCGCTGCTCTTTGCCCGACATTGACCGCGAACATGGGCATCGGCGGACACAACATCCCCTTCTTGCTCGACGAATGGGGCATCCGTCGATTGCGCGTTGGAGAAGTCGCGCAACTGCAGGGCTTCAACAGCGCTGAACCTGATCTGTTTCCCGAACTGGTGCCGACCGCAGAACGGTACCGGCTCCTTGGGAACGCCGCCTGCCCAGATTTGGCACGACTGGTCGGGGAACAGTGTCTGGAAGCACTCGCGGAGGGTCTGCAATGAACGAGATTGGCTGGAATTTCCCACCCACGGGAGGCGGCGTGGAGACCGGGATCAACGACGCTGGAATCGTCACGTTCGACGGCGCGCCACTGTCAAGTTTGGCTCGCGAGGTCATTCAGAACTCGCTCGATGCGCGCGCCGACCCAGAACTGCCCGTCCACATCGCCTTCGAACTACGCGAGATAGATCCAAGCGACATTGCGGGCGAAGGACTCGGCGGGCACCTTGAGAGCTGCATCAGCGAGTGGGCGAACGACCCCAAGGCACTCGCCACCCTCCGTGGCGCGCTAGCCGTACTGGATTCGGGGAAACTCACCCTCCTCGGCATGATCGACACCAACACGACCGGACTCGAAGGCGAAACGTGGCGCCATCTGGTCAAGGTGGCCGGAGCGAGTTTCAAGCGCAGCGAGTCGGCCGGCGGCTCGTTCGGCGTCGGCAAGGCGGCGCCGTTTACGGTCTCGTCACTGCGAACTGTCTGCTATTGGTCGGCGTTCGAGGACGGCGGGACGCTGACGGAGAAGTTCCAGGGCAAGGCTGTGCTTGTGTCGCACAGGCACGACTTCGGTAGCGGGCTTGAGACGACCAGCGGAACGGGTTTTTTCGGCCTGACGGATGGCTGCGAAGCTCTACAAGGAGACGACATCCCAAGGGTTTTTCGCCCCGCGCGCGGAGGAAAGGCGGAGCCGGGGACGGCGGTTTGGATCGTCGGGTTCAACCCTGATCAGCATGGTGAGCCGTGGCAGAGAGCGATTGCACGGAGCGTGGTTGAGAGCTTTTTCTACGCTGTTCAGCAGGGTGATCTGGAGATTCTGCTGGAACCCGATGAGGATGGAAGCGATGAGGCTCTTTGGGATATTCGCAAGGACGCCTTGCCGGCGCTCTTCAGCCAGTTAACGACCGAGTCCAAGAGCGAGGATGACGACGACGCGATAAATCGCGCCAGACTTTACTGGAGCTTGGTCAGCGGCGGCCCGCCGACCGCCGTGATGGACCCCCCTGACAAATACTTAGGGCGGGTCAAGCTGTGGATTGGCACCGAGGACGACTTCCCGAACGCACGTCTGCCAAGTCGAGTGGCGTTGATACGCGGCACCGGCATGATCGTCACGGATCAGCAAGCGAAGCACCAGTTTCGGCGCTCGCGAGAGTATGCCGCTGTCTGTGTGATTGATGATGCCGACGCGAACAAGTTACTGCGGGATATGGAGAATCCAGCCCACGATCAGTTTCAGTACGAGCGCTTGCCCGAAGAGGACCGTGATCGAGGCAGGCGCGCATTGGATCGGCTGGCTGACTTCCTTCGAACTCAGCTGAGAATCCACGCCGCGCCGCCTGCGGTGGAGGTCACCGATGTCGTCGACGAACTCGCCGAGTATCTTTTCGACGATCACCCCGGTCCGCTCGATGGTCCGACTGCCAACCACGGCGCAGAGGCGGCGTTCGGCCAAGTAGGCGCTGCTAAGAGGAAACCGCCGCGCCTGCGCGTGACTCCAACCGTGACGCTCGAAGATGATGAGACGGTAGACGGTGAGGGCGGCGACGGCTCCAGCAAGGGTGGGTCCGGCGGCGGAGGCGGGGAAGGCAACGGCGGAGGCGGCGGTGCAGGCGGCGGTGCAGGCGAGGGTGAGAGCAGTGGTGGATCAGGAAGCCGAGGAGGATCGAAAGGGCGCCGGATTCTGGAACTTGGCGACGTTCGAGTCGTGCACGATCCAAGCGACCAGCTGCGGAGCCGCGTCGCATTCACGGCGCCCGAAACGGCCGTTGCCACACTCACTATTGACGAGGCTGGAGACGCTGCCGCGATCCCGCGCGCTGATATCGCCGTCTTTGACGAGAAGGGCGAGCAGGTGGCTCTGAGCCCATTCAAGCTAGTCGAGGGCGTGCGCTATCAACTGACGATTACGGGCAAGGAGATGCTCGCGGACGCTGCTTGGCAGGTAGGAGCGGTCGTGGAGGAGCAGAAGTGAAGTATGTCAAATCGAAGTCTTGGCCCTGGCCGGTCCTGAGGCACGGCAGCAGCGACTACATGCGCAGCGAATTCCAGTGCGCCCCCGAATTGAACAAGATCGAAAACACGACGCAGCTGCATCTGGAGGCGGACTTCTACTTGGGCGACAAGAATCTCACGGGTCTGATCGCGAAAGGCTACGCGAGATACTCCTTGCTAATCAGTTGTTCGACGACCCACTTCCGGAAATATCTTGAATCCGCCGATCCGCGGATCGAGTGGTACGCAGAGGACGGACGACTGGCGGGCCGGGTAGAAATCACGCCGTTCATCGTTGCGCACCGAAGAATCGACAACTTCAAGGCATCGAATTGGCACGAAGACTATTCAGGCCGCTCCTTCGCAATCGAACCGGGGTCGGTCTTGGCCATCGATCTACCGGTCAGCTACTGGGTCGTGTCGGCGGACGAAACACCGATCTCCTCCGTCTTCCAAGTCGCAGCCGATGCTGACGTAGCGCCTGGTACCTGGCGGTGCGATTGGCAGCGAGACCGAGATCTCGTAACGATTCTGCTTCATCCCGCAGAGTTCGGACGATTTCAAGAAGCGCGCAGCCACGCGGCCGCGAGACAGACTGCGGTGTACATCCTGAACGGGATGTACCTGCCTGCTCTGGCTTGGTTGCTCACGGAGGCAGATCGGGCAGAGCAAGATGATCTGGCAGGCGCACGCTGGTTCGACGCGCTTACCGCCGCACTGGCGCGCGCGGATTGCAGCCCATTGGGAGAGCGTAATGCAGATCGGCTGGTAGACGCTCAGAAGATACTCAGGCAGCCGTTCGGCAGGCTCCCGCTTCTACAACACCAAGAGGAGTGACCGTGGCGTCGTTGCAGTACTACACACTGGAGGCGGTATCGGAGTTGCGGCGGTCTCTTCAGACCAATCTCGAGTGGTATTTCGATCTGAACGCCCCGGAGCGGATCTTGACCGCCAAGACACCGAGAAGAGACACGAGGATCGAGTTGACAGGGTGGCAGGACCAGTTGCGTATTGACGGGAAGCGCCCAGCCTCGACCGATGCAGTGAACGCGCTGGCCGTGTTCGAGTCCCTCTCAGAGCTGAGTCCCTATCAAGCCTCGGACGAGCGAGTGTGGACCTATCTCTGCCACAACGAATGCCGCTCCTACGTCGCCGAGCGCTGGCTTCGCGGGTCCGAGCCGGATTCACCCGGCGCAGCAGATCGAATTCTCAATCACTTCTTCGTACGGGGGAACAGATCGCTCATTCGAGACAACGGCGTGTCTCGCCTCTGGTGGTTGGGATCGATCGCGCACAAGGTGGATCCGGCCTGCCCTCGCCGGTTTCTGGACATCCTGCTTTACCGCCAGGATGTCAGATCCGCTTTGATTGAGCGGCCGAGCGTGTCGATGAATCTGGACGTGCTGAAGGCGATTTATGCGGTCATGAAGGAGGACTTTGAGACAGACGAAAAGGTCTTGTTTCAACGCGATTCGTTTCGAGAGTGGATGAAGAATCTCAACCGGCGGGGCGGTGTGATCCTGCTTGATGCGGTGCCGCCCCCGGCGCTCGATGCGCTCATCCGAGCTGAGGCGGAGCGAGCCTTTTCAGTAACGGCATGACCGACAATCTGACCCCTGAACAACGCTCCTATTGCATGTCCCGCATCCGCTCGAAGGACATGACCCCAGAGCTGACGGTGCGATCGATGACGCACCGCATGGGTTTCCGCTTCCGTCTGCACCGGAAGGATTTGCCGGGGAGGCCCGACCTGGCGCTTGCACGGCATCGCGCTGTGATCTTCGTGCATGGTTGCTTCTGGCATTGGCACCCGATCCCAGATTGCCCGATTGCCGGTTTGCCCAAGTCGAACCTCGAATACTGGACGCCAAAGCTGACTCGTACACGGGAGCGCGACTTGGAGCACTTGTCAGAACTGCACGAACTCGGTTGGCGCACCCTGGTGATTTGGGAATGCGAACTGCGGACCCCCGATTGTGTGTTCGATCGTATTCAGCGCTTCCTGCTCGCTGAGGCCGACAAGCGGGTCTCCTCACCCTGACGACCGAGAACTTTTCCGAGTCTGGATTTCCCTATCCCAAATATCTGGCTACATATTCGGCTGTGCGTGACGACCAACGCTTGGCCTCGCCGACTGACTTGATCCAACCAAACCGGGCTAAACCGGCCGGGCAGGCCTTCTTACGAATCGGCCATGCTGTTGTCGAGGAACTGGCGAAGGGAACCGTTCGTCCAGTAACCGCGGATCTAGTTCTGTCCGCCATTGCAGTCAGCGAGCGCTGCAGAATCTCGTATTGGGACGCAACCATCAGCACCGCCGCCAAAGCGACGGATTGCGACGCTGTCAATTCCCGAGACCAGAGCTCGGTTCAAAGCAAAAGCGGTGTTCAGATGATCAAGCCGCTGACTTCGACTTGAACCCATTCTCGCGAGTCACTGCGCCAGACAGATCACCCGCAACGGCGCAGTCGCGACGGGTGGCTCTCCGTTTGGGCGGCGAGATAGACGTGCTGCCCGAGTGCCTGAAGTGAGTTGATAAAGCGGCGCGCCTCGTTTATCACACTTTGAGGCCAAGTTCAGTTGCGATCAGGCCCAGCATCCGGCGACGCATCACAGTCCACCAAGTGTGGACACGATCGATGGACACGTGCTAGGCACGCTGCTGAAGAAGGGTATGTGAGATCATGGCGGAGGTATTGAACCGATAGCTGAAGGAGGTCTGCGATGCGCGGCGAGTCAGAGCGACAGGCGACGATGATGTTGGGGCTGACGCCGGACGGCTTCGTGCCCAAGAATCACCCATTGCGGCGGATCAAGCCGCTGGTCGACTCGGCGTTGAGGCGCATGTCGCCCCTGTTCGATGAGATCTACGCGGACAACGGGCGACCCTCGATTCCGCCGGAGCACTTGCTCAAGTCGAGCCTGCTGATGTCATTCTTTACGATCCGCTCGGAGCGCCAGTTCTGCGAGCAGCTGCGCTATAACCTGCTGTTCAAGTGGTTCCTCGACCTGAATGTCGAGGACGAACCGTTCCACCCGACGACCCTCACGAAGAACCGTGAACGGCTGCTGGAAGCGGACGCGGCGCGGGTCTTGCTCAAGGAAGTGGTCAAGGAAGCCAGGCGTCGCCGGCTGCTCTCTCAGGACCACTTCAGCGTCGACGGCACGCTGCTGGATGCCTGGGCCTCGCACAAGAGTTACCGTCCGCGCGACGAGCAACCACCCAGAGGCGGCGGTCGCAACCACGACATCGACTTCAAGGGCGAACGCCGCAGTCGCGACACGCACGCCTCAACGACCGACCCGGAGGCGCGGCTCTACCGCAAGGGCAAGCAGCAGGCGGCCAGGCTCTGTTATCTGGGTCATGTGCTGACCGAGAATCGTCACGGGCTGGTGGTCGATGTCGAACTGACCGAGGCTGACGGCTACGCCGAACGTGAGGCGGCGCTGGCGATGCTCGAACGCAGCGTCCGGGGCCCGGCCACACTCGGCGCCGACCGGGCCTACGACACGCGCGACTTCGTCTGGGACCTACGCGGTCTGGGGGTGACGCCCCATGTGGCTCAGAACGAGCGCGGCCGGCGCAGCGCGATCGACCGTCGCACGACCCGGCATCCGGGCTACGCGCAGAGTCAGCGCCGGCGCAAACGGGTCGAAGAGGTGTTCGGCTGGATCAAGACCGTCGGCGCCGGCGGCAAGCTGCGGTACTTGGGCCGGGCCCGCAACAAACTCTGGTTGGAACTGACCGCCGCCGCCTACACAACCTCACCCGCCTCGCCAACATCGAGGCGGCCGCCGCGTAGCTGAACCGCGCCGGCGCGGCTTCAGATATCGGATCCAGCGCCCCGGATCCCGCCCTCTCACTTACAGGACCTCCAGTCGATCGCTGCTCAGCCAGCGCCCCACTCGTCGAAGATGGCCAGGTCTGGCGCGTATCATCCGTAGTTCAGCAGCCTGCTATAACCTGTTCTGGATGTCCGGTTACAGCTCGGGAAGGTGCCGAGTTTCAGGAGTGGCACATGGCAGACCGATCCGTTCGAGCAACGAACCTCGGGCAGGCGGACAATCCCAGCAGGTCTACCGCCCCAGATTCCCACGACAGCGCGGAGCTCCAGTGAAGTTCTTGCTCAGCCGAACCCGTGGGTCCTCCATTGGTTGGCTGCGGTCTTCATGAGCTTGTTTCAACTCGAGGAACCACTTGAGCAGGATGTTGTAACGCAGCTGCTCGCAGAACTGGAGTTCCGGGCGAGTCGTGTAGAAGGTCATCAGCAGGCTCGCATTGATCAGGTGGTCAGGAAGATTCTGGGCGCGGATGAGCCTTCTCAGCAAGCTCCTGACACATCAGCAGAGAGCGTTGAGGCCACTGCTGTGCAGCGCAGACCTGCTATTGAGCCCTCAAAGTCCATGAGTGGTGTAAGAGAAAAATCGAAACGGACAAGAGGGGCGGCAAGCAGCATACAGAGAGGAAGACAGACAGTCTGGGTCCCGCCAGGCGAGTCGGTGATGGTGCAAGGCCGCAGGCTGCCCGACGGAATGGTTTACGTCGGTTCAAGCCTGCGCGGAGTATCGCAATATGTTGAAACAGAGCCTGCCCTCATCAACCCGTTGCTGTTAGTTGACGATCGCTTCCCGGACATTGACGGTCACTACATGAGCTATTGGCCGTCTTACGCCGATATCACTCCGGCATCGCGGGCCGCCTACCTCGATTGGTTGGCGGACGGAAGACCGGGAGGCGCCTACATCGGATACGTATTTCTCTTCTTCTATGGCATCGAGCGGCGTCTGCTGTTCGACAAGAGCCGCGACGATGTCCCCATTTCAGAGACGAACGCCCTGGCCTCTGAAATAGAGCGACTCCTTAACCTCTACGGCGAGAGCGGGTCGTTCGTTCGATACGCCGTTCAGCTCCTCTCATTCGCCAGATGTCTGGAGGTCGACCTGGATGCCAGATCACTAGAGCCTCCGCTGGATCGACGAGGATGGGATCTGTCGCTCGAACTCAAGCTCGGCTTGGGGTCAATCGTTGCTGCAGAAGAGCCGCTGCCTGCTCTCTGGGCACTCTCCTGGATGCGCCTCGACCCAAACGCAACGCTGCGAACTGCCGCCGTTCGCTGTGCGGAAGAGTTCAACGAACTGTTCCAGGTGCGGTATCAGGAGATTCACGGAACCGGAATGAAGATTCAGCGAAACAAGACGCCGCTGACGCATTACTATCAGCCGGCCAGCAAGAGTTTCCGTTCCCAGGTGACTATCAATGCCGACGAAATCCCGGATGTCAGCCGGCTAATTCGACCGCGGCTGCAGTTGCGGGCAATTGCTGAATCCGTCACGAACGAGCTCGATCCCTACAGTCGTTGGGTTGGCAAACACGGAGATCGCGAGAGTCTTGGCGCAATCGCGCTATTGCCCAAGGAACTCGCCAGAGCTCGACAATCCGAAGAACTCCGAACGTTCAATAGAAGGATTGAGTCAGCCCTGACCGGAACGAACGCGGCGACCATTCCGGTTTCGCAGCTCATAGACGGTTTCCCAGCGAAGAAGGCAAATGCGTTCTCGACCAAGGAAGCGTCGACATTCGCGCAGCTCCTGGAGCGACTGGGATTCGGTGTTGCGCCGGACATCCGCTATTCCAATGTCAACCTGACCAAGCATCAGCATGCCGCCGTATTCCGCTTGGACACCGACGAAACGGAGCCGAGCCATCAGTATCAGGCGGCGACCGTGCTGCTCCAGCTAGGCGCAGCAGTCAGTGCTGCCGACGGCACGATCAGCGCCGACGAAGAGCGATTGCTGGAGTCTCACCTGGAGGAGTCGCTGCATCTGTCTGAGACAGATCGCACTCGTCTTCGCGCCTACTTACAGTGGCTGCTCGTTGAACCTCCGTCGCTGACGCGAATGAAGTCTCGAATGCAGGGTCTCTCCGATTCGGAGCGGAGGCGAATCGCCCGTTTCGCCATCACGATCGCCGGCACCGATGGCGTCGTGAGCTCCGATGAGGTCAAAGTGCTGAATCGTGTTTACAACCTGCTTGGACTGGATGCAAATCAACTGCACCGCGACCTTCACGAACTTGCCTCGGCGCCCCCAACTCAACCAGTCACCGTGATGCAGCCTGACGAGCCCTCCGGGCATAGGATTCCACCGCCTCCCTGGCGTGGTCGAAGTCAGGACTTCGTCGAGCTGGATCACGAGAAGATCGTCGCGATTATGAAGGACACTCGGGAAGTGGCCGACTTGTTGACTTCGATTTTCGAGGGACCGACTGAACCGGAATCAGCAGAGGAAGACCTGGTATCCGCGGAAGTGGAAGAGCAGTCGTCAACGGCTGCGGACGTTGCCGGCAGGTTACTTGATCCGACGCATACAGAACTTGTTCGCTTCCTTGCCTCGCGGCCGAATTGGCCTCGGAGTGAGTTCGAGGAGGCGACGAGCCAACTTGGACTGATGCCAGCGGGAGCGATGGAAACCATTAACGACGCCGCGTTCGAACAATGCGATGAACCTCTGATCGAGGGCGACGATCCTCTGGAGATGAATGAGTACGCACTCAAGGAGTTGCTCAATGCCTGACAACGCACGGATTCGGCCACGCGATAGGGATGCCATTCTGCAATCGCTGGCCGCAGGCGTGGTACCGCGTCGAGGCCTCCAACATGTGCAAGTTGGGCGAGTGCAAGAAGTCTCAACGCTGCTGGGCGATCTCGAACGAGTCATTGACGGCGGGTCGGCAATCAGATTCGTGATTGGCGAATATGGCAGCGGCAAGAGTTTCTTCCTGCATCTCATTCGCACGACTGCACTCGAAAAGCAGATGGTCACCATGCACGGCGACCTGACGCCTGATCGGCGCATCTTCGCGACCGGCGGTCAGGCGAGGAGCCTGTACACCGAGTTGGCAAGGAATCTGAGTACACGCACGAACCCAGATGGCGGTGGGCTGCAATCGGTTGTAGAGAGGTTTATCGGAGAAGCGCAGAAGACAGCCCGCTCTTCCGGTGCAGAGACCGAGGATGTCATTCGTGAGCACTTGGTGAGCCTGTCTGAGCTCGTCGGCGGCTACGACTTTGCCGACGTCGTCGCTGCCTATTGGCGAGGTCACGACATGGGCAACGCTGATCTGAAGGCCTCGGCTGTTCGCTGGCTGCGGGGCGAATACTCGACCAAGACCGACGCTCGCCGGGACTTGGGCGTACGCACGATCATTGACGACGGCAACATCTACGACATGCTGAAGCTGCTGGCCCGATTCGTTCAGCTGGCTGGATACGGCGGATTGATCGTCGCCTTCGATGAGATGGTGAACCTGTACAAGCTCGCGAACCCACGGGCTCGGAACAGCAACTATGAGCAAATTCTCCGGATCCTGAACGACTGCCTCCAGGGTTCGGTCGCCAATCTAGGCTTCATGATGGCCGGCACACCTGAGTTCCTCACTGACACGCGCGGTGGCCTCTACAGCTATGAAGCTCTGCAGAGCCGCTTGAGCGAGAACAAGTTTGCGTCAGCCGGAGTCCGCGACTTCTCTGGTCCGGTGCTGCGCCTGGCAAACCTCAGCCCAGAAGAGCTGTTCGTCGTCCTGACCAAGCTCCGACACGTCCACGCCGGAGGGGACGAGCAGGGATATGCGCTTCCCGACGAAGCGCTGCACGCGTTCATGGAGCACTGCTCCAGGAATGTTGGCGAGGCATACTTCCGGACGCCTCGAAGCTCGATTCGCGCGTTCGTCCAACTTCTGATGGTCCTTGAGCAGAACCCGTCCACTTCGTGGAGCGATCTGGTGGCGGCGGTCAACATCGGCCCTGACTCGGACTCCGCGGTCACGGGTGAGATTGAAGGAATGCCGGCCGACCCGGTCGATGACGAACTCGTCTCCTTCCGTCTGTAGCGAACTGTCAGACGAGCATAGTCATGAGCGAATCGACATCGCCAGCCTTTGATTTATTGGCGAAGCCTGTTCAACGCTGGGTCTGGCAGCAACGATGGCCGGCGCTGCATGACATCCAGGAGCAGGCCGTCAGTCCGATCCTGGCTGGCCGTGACGTCTTGATCTCATCGGCAACGGCCTCCGGCAAGACCGAGGCGGCGTTCCTTCCCGTTTGCAGCGCACTGGAGGACACCGCCGCGAGCTCACTGGGCGTCATATACATCTCCCCGCTCAAAGCCTTGATCAACGATCAATGCCACCGGCTCGAGATCCTGTTTGAGTCCATTGACGCGCCGGTCACGCCATGGCACGGCGACATCTCTGGTCACACCAAACGACGATTGGTAGACCGGCCGCGGGGCGCGCTGCTGATCACACCGGAGTCGCTCGAAGCCCTGTTCGTGACACGAGGCACTTCGGCGCCACGACTCGCTCAAGATCTGCGGTTCATCGTGGTCGACGAATTACATGCACTCATCGGCACAGAGCGTGGCCGTCAGCTTCAGTCTCTAATGCACCGCCTGGAACTAGCTGCCGGTAAGTCGATTCCCCGGATCGGGCTGTCGGCCACCTTGGGCGACACCGGCCTGGCAGCAGAGTTTCTGCGACCTGGACGCGGCATCGAAGCTGAGCAGATCACGTCCTCGGCTCAGGGTCGCGAAGTCAAACTTTTGGTTCGCGGCTACCTGAGAGAACGGCCAACGTCGTCCCAGAGTGGCGAGGACTCTGCCGCCGCCGGCGATGAGGTCGTAGACCAAGATGCGGCGAAGTCCGACGAAATCGATATCGCCCAGCATCTCTATGGGACCTTGCGAGGCAGTACGAACCTCGCATTCGCCAATCGACGCTCCGACGTGGAACTCTACGCGGACCTGCTCCGTCGTCTCGTCAACAAGGGGAACCTGCCAAACGAGTTCTTTGCACACCATGGCTCGCTCTCGCGAGAGATTCGAGAAGATGCAGAAGATCGGCTGAGAGGACCGCGACCAACGACGGTCGTGGCCACGACGACACTTGAGATGGGGATTGACATTGGCAGCGTCGACTCGATCGCCCAGATCGGGCCACCAGGCTCAGTGTCGTCGCTCAAGCAACGCCTAGGACGGTCTGGACGAAAACCTGGCTCGCCCTCAGTAATCCGGCTCTATGTCCAGGAGGAGGAAATCAACGAGAAATCAGCATTGACCGTGCAATTGCGCGTCTCGCTTGTCCAGACCGTCGCGATGATCCGGCTGTTACTGCAAGGTTGGGTGGAACCTCCGGCGCCATTCGCGTTGCACCTGTCAACCCTTGTGCAGCAGGTTCTGTCGCTGATCGCGCAGCATGGCGGTGTTCGCGCGGCAGACGCGTACCGGAGGCTCTGCGTCACCGGCCCATTCGCCTCGGTCGATCCCGCCACATTCGCGCAACTGCTCCGCGATCTGGCGGCTCACGAAATGCTGACTCAAACTCACGACGGCACGCTTGTCCTCGACCTGAATGGCGAGCGCGTAGTCAATCACTACGACTTCTATGCCGCGTTTAGCTCATCTGACGAGTGGCGGCTCGTTTCAGGAAATCGCACGCTCGGAACCTTGCCCGTCTTGTTTCCATTGCTGATCGACTCATATCTCATCTTCGCCGGGCGCCGCTGGCGAGTGGTGGCAGTTGACGAGGAGCGGCGCATTGCTGAGCTGACACCTGCTGCGGGCGGACGACTTCCAAAATTCTCCAATGCGGGTTCCCTGATTCATGATCGCGTTCGGCAGGAGATGCGTCAGGTGTACCTGGACAACGATTTGCCGGCGTTCCTCGACTCGAACGGCCGTCATCTCCTCATTGAGGCTCGCGAGACTGTTCGTCGTCTCGAACTCACGAAGTGCGCTGTACTGACACAGGGGAGAGATACCTGGCTGTTCCCGTGGGTAGGTGATCGGGCGCTCCACACCCTCGGGCTCATGTTCCGATCCCAAGGCGTTAGCGCCTTCACTGATGGACCTGCGTTGCAGCTAGTCAAGACGTCCGCCGAGCAATTCGCTCAGCGCAATGACCAACTCAAGTCGTTTGGCCCGCCGGAGGCCGATGCACTAGCGACAAGTGTCCTAAACAAACGAACCGAAAAGCACCACTGGTACTTGAGTGACGAATTGCTCAACAGGGACTACGTGTCGAGTCAGCTGGATGTGGATCGGGCTTGGGAAGTGGTTCAGGCGCTGCCGTGGTCGCAAGTCGATTGACTCCCCTTCGACGCGCATCGGCCTCGTCGGCTGTTCCTGGCCGCCGTGCCCCTTGGCCTCACGGGCAATCAAAAGTGTCCCTGAGGTCCACGGCTGTTGCGGTCAGCTCCGCGAACTCGCAACCATCGTCGCAACTTGACCATGGCCATGATTCCGCCGTCGACGACCGGAATGACATGGCTGTACGCGATCGTGTTGAGCAGGTGTCGCGGCCAGGGACGGTCAACGCATGAGAAGAGGACATCGCAGTCGAGCACGGCCGCAAGCCTTTCAGCGCTAAGCAAACTGTACGGCACGATCCGCAAGTCGAGATCAGCTGCGGTGGCGCTGCTCTTGGCAGTTCGTGCGGGTACGTCTACCTTCAGCGCTTCCGCGTCGACATCCTCCTGGGTGGCGCCGAGTGTTCGGTCCAGGTCCGTTGTTCGATCTTGTAGAAGTCGATAACGTCAACCGGCGCAGGCCCATCCTGCTCAACGATTCCGAGACGAGGCGACCAACGCTTCTCAATCCCACGATTCCAACTCGCGACCTCACCAGTCTCTGTTGTGCCGCTTCGCCCCAGACGCTGAGTGTCGCGACCTGACTGTCGCCTGATCTAACAGTTGGTCATCATGATGAAATGTGACGGATAGTTCTCGGCCGACTCTTCGAGCCGATCGTGCGTCCTTCCGCACGTAAGAACGAGGACCGCTAAGGACCCAAATGCGGCCGCTCCATGCCCGTCCGTTCCTCGCGTCATCCCGAGGAGCGGCAGACCCGAACGCCCGGCAACCTGGCCGGCCAGGCGATCGCGCTCCGCGCCGATGTCGTCATGCTCATTCCTTGCCACCCAGGCTTCGGATGGCCATGCAGGAAGGCGATCCCGTTAGCTTCGGGTATCTCGGCGAGCACACGTAGCAAGTACTGAGGGTAGAAGGCCACGTTGCCCTATAGGACTCGGTCTCCGTCTACCGGTAGAACGAGGTCCGTGATCACAGCGGTGTACCGGTGTTGGCCTACGCTCGGCCTCCAATTGGCGAAGGTCAAGTCCTCCTATTCGGTGCCCTAGCAGACGTAGTCCGCTAGCACTGCGTCAACTTCAGCGGTCATCGCGACCGAGATTTCGTGGTTGCTGAAGTCAGTCAACTGGTGGGCCATCGGTCGTCGCAAAGAATCGTCAGGATGTGAGCCCACAGCCCCTTCGGCGTGGGCCGGTGGTCGTAGCGCCGACTCCAATACTGCCAATCCGGGCCGATTCCACTGTTCTAGGGCCTGTTCACTCTAATAGAGGTTTGTGTCAGAGTTGGGGGAACGGTCTGGCGGCCGGGTCAATGGGATCATGCAACTGACCGACGCACAATGGGCGCGGATCGCGCCACTCATGCCGACGCCGCGCGGCAACTGCAAGCTGCCCTCGCGACAGGTGCTGGAGGCTTGGCTGTTCGTGACCAAGGAGGGCTGTAGCTGGCGGGCCTTGCCTGAGCGCTTCGGCCCCTGGCACACGGTCTACATGCGTGGACGGCGCTGGATTGACAAAGGCGTGCTGGAGCGCGTCTTTGCCGAGCTGCAACGGGTTGAACTGGAGGCGCAGCTCGAGCAACGCGAGCCGGAGCAGCCATTGCGTGTCTCGCTCGACAGCACGATTGTGAAGGTCCATCAGGACGGGACGGGAGCGCCCACCAACAGGGGCTCCAGGCGATCGGTCGCTCGCGCGGAGGGCTGACCACGAAGCTGCACGCCCTCGTCGCCAACGACCGCGTCCCGCTGATCATCGGCCTCTCACCTGGTCAGCGCCACGACGCGCCCTGCGGACGCGAGCTGCTGCAGCGACTCGGACCGGTCCGCGGCGCGCCGGCCCTGGTCATGGACCGCGCCTACCAAGACGACGCCACCCGGCCGACTGGCCGCCCAGCTCGGCTATCAGCCGGTGGTCCCGCCCAAGTCCAACCGCCGCCGGCCCTGGACCTACGACCGCGCCCGCTACCGCCGGCGCAACGAAGTCGAACGCTGCTTCTGCCGCCTCAAGCGCTTCCGGCGCATTGCCTTCCGCAGCGACAAACTGGACCAGATCTACCTCGCCGCCCTCCACCTGGTCCTCATCTACGACATGCTGCTAGCAATGTGAACAGGCCCTAGCAGGCTGCTGAACTACGGATGATACGCGCCAGACCTGGCCATCTTCGACGAGTGGGCGCTGGCTGAGCAGCGATCGACTGGAGGTCCTGTAAGTGAGAGGGCGGGATCCGGGGCGCTGGATCCAGCGCCTGAAGCCGCGTCGGCGCCGTTCAGCTACGCGGCGGCCGCCTCGAGGTTGGCCAGGCGGGTGAGGTTATAGGCCGCTGCGGTCAATTCGAACCAGAGTTTGTTGCGGGCCCGGCCCAAGTAGCGCAACTTGCCGCCTGCGCCGACGGTCTTGATCCAACCGAAGACCTCTTCGACCCGTTTGCGCCGACGCTGACTCTACGCATAGCCCGGATGCCGGGTCATGCGGCGATCGATCGCGCTGCGCCGCCCGCGCTCGTTCTGCGCGACATGAGGCGTCACCCCCAGTGCGCACAGGCCCCAGACGAAGTCGCGCGTGTCGTAGCCACGGTCGGCGCCCAGCGTGGCCGGCCCCCTGACACTGCGCTCCAGCATCGTCAGGGCCGCCTCACGTTCGGCGTAGCCGTCGGCCTCGGTCAGTTCGACATCAACCACCAGCCCGTGACGGTTCTCGCTCAGCACATGGCCGAGGTAGCAGAGCCTGGCCGCCTGCTGCTTACCTTTGCGGTAGAGCCGCGCCTCCGGGTCGGTCGTCGACTCATGCGTCTCGCGACTGCGGCGTTCGCCCTTGAAGTCGACGTCGTGGTTGCGACCGCCGCCTCTGGGTGGTTGCTCGTCGCGCGGACGGTAGCTCTTGTGCGAGGCCCAGGCGTCCAGCAGCGTGCAGTCGACGCTGAAGTGGTCCTGAGAGAGCAGCCGGCGACGCCTGGCTTCCTTGACCACTTCCTTGAGCAGCAGCCGCGCCGCGTCCGCTTCCAGCAGCCGTTCGCGGTTCTTGGTGAACGTGGTCGGATGGAACGGTTCGTCCTCGACATTGAGGTCGAGGAACCACTTGAACAGCAGGTTGTAGCGCAGCTGCTCGCAGAACTGGCGCTCCGAGCGGACCGTGTAAAACGCCATCAGCAGGCTCGCCTTGAGCAGGTGCTCCGGCGGAATCGAGGGCCGCCCGTTGTCCGCGTAAATCTCGTCGAACAGGGGTGACATGCGCCGCAACGCCGAGTCGACCAGCGGCTGGATCCGCCTCAGCGGGTGGTCCTTCGGAACAAAGCCCTCTGGCGTCAACCCCAACATCATCGTCGCCTGTCGCTCTGGCTCGTCGCGCATCGCAGACCTCCTTCAGCTATCGGTTCAACACCTCCGCCATGATCTCACACGCCCATTTTCAGCAGCCTGCTAGGCGTGCGCCAAAGGTGTACACCGTACCCGGCGTCAGTTTGGTGAACGAATACCGACGTTCCTTGACCTGTAGGGGAGAGGTGCTGCCCGGCTTCAGTCCCGGCATCAGTACCGTGATGCCATTCTTGCGGACCTCGTAGTAGTAGCCTGTCTCAGGCGTAGCCGCTTGCTCTCCGCTTTGCGCCGCCATAGCTGCCTTATCCTGCCGCCAATCCAACACCGCACTTCTCGGTGACAGTTTAGTCACCGTCAGATTCGCGAAGGGATTGAGAGGCAACCCAGCTGGCCATGAAGGAACGGTGTACTTCAGGATGTAGCTTCCGCCGCACGGCATCACATCGCCGCACAGATAGCCACCCCGAACCAATAGATGATAGACACCACCCTCACCCGGCGACGGAGTCCATTCCACCTGAGACTCGCCGTCGCGTCCATCGGTCGCTTCATCCAATCGTCCGTCCGGACCCCAGACTTCGATCACTGTGTCCTTGCCCGCAACCTTCGCTCCCCGGTCCTCGCAGTCTCCATCGCCGTTCAGCACGGTACAGAACTTAACCGTCTTCCCAGGAACAGCCGTGAACTGATAGAAGTGAAGATCGACGCCCTTCAATGTCGCGCTGATCATCGCGTCGGCGCTGCGCCCCACGAGACGGCGCAGATTGACCATGGCCTGCGGTTGGAGGAAATCGCTAAAGCCTGATGGATAGGCAGTATTCACCGAGGTGAGGGCTAGCTGGCAAGACTGACCCTGCCGCAAGCTCAGCTTCAGGATGTGCGCACCTTCATCAACCGCGCCGCTGGGCTTCGCATCCTGGGACGCCCAGCAGTTCTCAGCCTCGATCGTGTAGCCAGTTACCCCGGGCCGCGTTCCGGCAATCCCCATCATATCGATTCGCGCTTGTCCCCCTTGCCTCGTGGGCTGGAACTCCCAGTCGGTGAGTTGGTCGTAGAAGTTGGGTCGCCAGACATTCGTACGGAGTTCCAGCGAGAGCCCTGGAGTTAGACCTCCTGCTCCCTTCGCCGAACGAACGGAGAAAACACGGGCGTTTTCGTCCGCCAACGATTGGCCGCGCGCGCCGGTCGGCTGCCACGAAGCAGGCAGCGGCGGCAGCACGAACTCTGGATCAATAACCGATGGCAACTTTCGGTTGGTTGACCAACCGCAGTAACCTCGCTTATGGGTTTCGTCGTCGGCCGTTCCCGGTTTTCCATCTTTGCCGGCGAGCGTAACGGTTACAGTCTGAAAGTCCTTAGCAGGCTGCTGAACTACGGATAGCTGGTGCCAGGCCTGACCATCTTCGACGAGTGGGCGCTGGCTGAGCAGGGATCGCGGGCAGGTCCTGTAAGTGAGAGGGCGGGATCCGGGGCGCTGGATCCGACGCCTGAGGCCGCGTCGGCTCCGTTCAGCTACGCGGCGGCCGCCTCGAGGTTGGCCAGGCGGGTGAGGTTGTAGGCGGCGGCGGTCAGTTCGAACCAGAGCTTGTTGCGGGCCTGTCCGAGGTAGCGCAGCTTGCCACCCGCCCCAACCGTCTTGATCCAGCCGAAGACCTCTTCGACGATCTTGCGCCGACGTTGACTCTGCGCGTAGCCCGGATGCCGGGTCGTGCGACGATCGATCGCACTGCGCCGGCCTTGTTCGTTCTGGGCCACCTGCGGCGTCACCCCCAGCGCGCGCAGGTCCCAGACGAAGTCGCGCGTGTCGTAGGCCCGGTCGGCGCCCAGCGTGGCAGGGCCCCGGACGCTGCGTTCGAGCATCGCCAGCGCCGCCTCGCGTTCGGCGTAGCCGTCAGCCTCGGTCAGTTCGACATCGACCACCAGCCCGTGACGGTTCTCGGTCAGCAGATGACCCAGGTAGCAGAGCCGCGCCTCCTGCTGCTTGCCCTTGCGATACAGGCGCGCCTCGGGATCGGTCGTCGACTCGTGCGTGTCGCGACTGCGGCGTTCACCCTTGAAGTCGACGTCGTGGTTGCGACCGCCGCCTCTGGGCGGTCGCTCGTCGCGCGGACGGTAACTCTTGTGCGAGGCCCAGGCGTCCAGCAGCGTGCCGTCGACGCTGAAGTGGTCCGGAGAGAGCAGCCGGCGACACCTGGCTTCCTTGACCACTTCCTTGAGCAAGACCCGCGCGGCATCGGCTTCCAGCAGCCGTTCGCGGTTCTTCGTGAACGTGGTCGGATGGAAGGGTTCGTCCTCGACATTGAGGTCGAGGAACCACTTGAACAGCAGGTTGTAGCGCAGCTGCTCGCAGAACTGGCGCTCCGAGCGGATCGTAAAGAAGGCCATCAGCAGGCTCGCCTTGAGCAAGTGCTCCGGCGGAATCGAGGGCCGCCCGCCGGACGCGTAGATCTCGTCGAACAGGGGCGACATGCGCCGCAGGGCCGAGTCGGCTAAGGGCTTGATCCGCCGCAACGGATGGTCCTTCGGAACAAAGCCCTCCGGCGTCAGCCCTAACATCATCGTCGCCTGTCGCTCTGACTCGCTGCGCATCGCAAACCTCCTTCAGCTATCGGTTCAACACCTCCTCCATGATCTCACACACCCTTCTTCAGCAGCCTGTTAGTAGATTACCTGGGCAAAGTACCTCAGCGTCGAACCCCATGACAAGAAGATCACTACTCACCGCAGCCTTTGCGGGGATGGTCTTGGCGCTCGGCATCCTCGGCCTGGAACTGGACTTGTCGTCAATAGAGAGCGCCATCCCAGTCCAGCGGCAAGAAGCGTCGCAGAGAACCGCAAGCTACGGCGCTGCCCGGTCAGATACTGAACTAACGCTCAAGCCCGCGCATGAAGACGCAAACACCGCAGGCCGCAAAGTCTACCTGAACCAACGCGTCATTGACGGCATGACGACGATCGTTTGCTCTGACGACGATGAAGTACGCCCTGAGCTAAAACTCGCAGTTGAAACCTGGGCCATGGCATGGCCTTGGAAACAATTTACAGACAGCAATGGCAGCGCCGGTGGTCCACTCGAGTATTTTGAACCCTCGGCACGTACAGACACCTGCGCCAGCAACACCGAGGCCAGGGACGTACATGTCTACGTGAGGCGAGTTCCCCGTGAAGGTGGGATCTATTGGAGCGACAAGCAGGAAACCCCGCCTCGCAAACTCTTCACAGTAAGTGCACCCGAAGTAGACGATACATATCACACCAACCACTATTCGACGATCGCATTGAGCGACAAAGGCGAAGTCGATACGTCTACCCTCGTCCACGAGCTTGGACATGTGTTAGGCCTCAGTGACTATAAGATTTGCGACGAACTTCATCGAACGGGTACAGCATTAGTAGATCCAGTCTCATCCCCGCGACCGCCCCGCGAATCGCCGGCAGCGTATCGACCACCACCGCGCGTCGGCCGGAGCGCTCAACGATCACGCCGGCGCAGTCGACCAACTGCGGCCGTCGGGCGAGCTCCACACGCGCCCGGAAATGGTTCACGATCATGCTGACGCTCCTCAGATTCGGCTCACGCTCAACGTCAGACCATAGTACACATGTACCTATTAGTAGCACCGCGCTCACGCGCCGATTCGAAGCCCCTCGCATCAACTGCGCCGCTATGTCAAGCGCAGCCGCGTCCGGCGACCGCACCGAGCCCGAGCGCGCTCAAGAAGTCCCGAATGCCAGGTTTAGGCCGACTCCTGGTTGAAGGGAGTAGGGTTGAACAACACACGAGAGACATCGCGATGACGAACCGAATGCGACAACTGAGACCACGAGACGCCGTCCTGTTCGTGGTCGTCGCTGCAGTGGTCGCGGTGCTGGGCGTGATGATTGGGGGTGAACTGGGGACTGGCAGGCCGACAGTGGTCGACGCCCCTCCCCTCTCATTGAGCTTATCGCTGCCCGCCGGCGATTTCCGTGAAACCGCCGCCGCAACCGGCTACGTTTCCCTCCAACGTCGTTCCGACCCAGATAATGATGGCCAAACGAAATACGAAGCCAAGGATGAGGGATGGGCTGATGTCAGCGAGATCCCGGTCAAATGGACCATCACCGGAGGCAAGCCTTCGTACAAGCTCACAATCGACGGGGAGACGCGAGACGCCGCAGGGAAGTACGAAGGCGCAACGGGAACGGCGTCTGTGACCTGCGCCATGTCGTTCGAAGACTCGTACATCCACACCCTGCCTTCAGGCCGCGCCTGGAGAGAATTCGAGCAGGAGCCGCTGGTAGACGCCGGCGTTAAGAAGATCACGGCTACCGTGAAGGATGGCAACGGCGCCACTGCGGACGCCGCCCTCGACTTCCATGTGATCTTGTTCGCCACAGGTTCCGATGCCATCCTAGAAGGTGGAAAGACCTATCGGCTGTTCGGCCACCTCATCACCCCACCACCCGGCCACAACATCCGCGTTGGCAGCACTCAGGAACCATCATGCGATGCTGACTACAAAGGACGCTGCGAGGAGGGACTGTCCCTCTATGTAGTGGACACGCCGGCCATCATCGGCGTGTGGGTCGACGACTTCGTCGAAGGCGCTCGTTGGCGAACTAACGCCAACGGAGATTGGATCAGGTCAAATGGATCGAGGGCCCCGGACGACCTAGACAGGTACCTGGACAATCTGATGAAATCAGTCGATCGCTATCCGCAAACCGCGACCCCGCCATGAGGCTACTCCTTCTTGCGGTCGCCGCTGGAAGCATTGTAGCTGGCGTTCTATTGGACAGATCTGCCGACGTAGTAAACGGTCTCCATCGTGAGCAGAGTACCAACAGCCCACCAACTCCCTCGCGTTCCTTACAACCTTTGCGCGCTAACGTCGCAACTTCCGGGCCCGCGTCGCATTCCGACGCCACCACATCGGACAAAAGCGTCTACCTCAATCAGAATGTGATCAACGGCGACACCACAACTATCTGTTCCGTTAGCCCCAACATTCGGTCTCCGTTGACAGCCGCAATAGGCAAGTGGAATAGAGTTCTGCCTACCGTCGCCGAGGGTGCCGCTCTATCGCAGATACCGCCAATCACGATCCAAACCCAACTCGGCCTGCACCCCGTTCTAAACACCCCTATCACGGTGACCGTGGACGTATGCCGCAACGTCGATGTGGAGATCATTCGGCGCACCGATCGTTCTCAACCTTCAGAATGCAGAATGAATGGATGAGGCGCCGGCGGGGACGAGTATCGGACCCGGCCGCGAGGGCGGATACATGCTGGGTGACGAGCCTGATACCGCCAGATTAGCCCAGGATAGTAACACGCAAGAGGCTTGCGCTGAGTCACTAAAGCGGTTGACAGACCAGTACATTACGACCAGTGACGTTTGCCTACATCTGCAAGCAGTGCACGGCGCCAGCCAGTACGACGCGCGAGCCGCCGCCAACCGACTCCACTTTGCCACAACTACGCCGCGATGTGAACATGGTCTTCGCGACGCGGATTAAGTTCTGATCAGTCCAGCGAGCGGGTGACTCGAACCGAGAGCGCGTGCGGCGCCGACTCGAGTGACAGTGCGGCGTGAAACACCGTCCCGATCAGCCATCCAACCGCTGCGGTGGACCACTCCGGTAGTGACACCGCTATGCCCATTTCGCCGCGGGTCAACTGGAGCCACTTCCAGTCGAGGCCGGCAGCGATTTCATCCGGTGCGTCGACCAGTGGCCCCATGGTGAAGTAGACATAGCCACGCCCACGGATGCGATCAAGGACATCAGAGATTAGGCGATCTCCCCCTTGCGAGGATGCCAACGTGATTGTGGCGGGCGTGATGTCGGCTGCGATGGGGACACAGAACCAGGAGAGCACAGAGCCGAGAGGGTCCTTGGTCCGACTTGGCGGCAGGTCGTAACCAGTCACCTGATACGCATCCACCTCAGTCTCTCCATACCAGCGGAGCGAGTCGTCCAAGCATTGAATCAGCGGCGAGATCGCCACCGCAGGTCCCGTAGGTGGCTCTGCGTCGTCAAGCATCGGTGCAGGCGCAGGCGCCCAACCCCCTTGAGACAGGTCAAAGCCCGGCGGAGGTTTATTGAGAATCGTGACGTTGGCCAGATCAGGGGTAGCAGATTTGACTTCGAGTCCGACCTGGGCAAAGCCGATTCGGGACGACCCGAGGTGATAGGCGAGTTCCGCCTCTTGCACATCCCACACGCGCGAAGTCCCGGCGCTGCCCTCAGTTGCCCATCGCATATGTACCGATCGATCGAGAAAGGTGCTCCAGAGGCGCTCGTGCGGCTCATTTGGATCGTCAGGGTCGGGAGCCACACGTTCGGGAATCGGGATAAAGCGCCCGAATGCGTCTACGAACAGAGTTGGATGCATGTCGGGCGCCTTCCCTTAGTCGTTCCTACGAGTCGGCATCAGAGGGGAGGATTGCAGTAGAAATTCTGCCAAGTGCTGTTGTGCCTGTCAGGCCAATCAGACTGACCGATCAGATTGACATCGACAGTCCCCCGGTAACCAACTGGAGCTGTCGCAGGTCCACAGGTACTTCGAGCATTCACCCGATTGCTCGAGAGGTTCCAGGCCCGGACATCGTGCCTATTGTATCCGACGGTCCTCCAGGTGCAAGGACCCCACGGGATACTCTCGCAGTAATACGCCTTTAGCCACACCGTGACCCGTGCGCGATAGGGGCAATCACCTTCGCCCCATTCGTTATCGATCCACCAACCGTGAACTGACACATGGATGTTAGTGCTGGACATATGCGGATCGTCACTCTTGGTATCGAAGTCGCAACCGCCAAAAGCCTGGCCAGCAACCCCGCCTTCACCAGAGTCGGTAGCCGTAGACGATTCCTCTTCGCTCGGTGTGTACTGCGCCCAAGCGCCATTGCTCGACAGGCTGTCCCCATAATCGATATCGACATCAATCGCAACGGTACTGCATTCGCCCGATTCGGTGACGGTTAGATCGAATGAGTTGTCGGGCCTGATCGGAGCGACGGTCACCGAACAACTCTTGGTGATGTCAGCCGGATTGTCATCGCTGGACACATCAATGAGCGTCAATGACATCTCGCATTCGCGATCCGAGGAGTAGGAGTACTTGGTCAGCTCGCCTTGTTTCTTCAGCGTCATGGTGTTGACGGACATCGTCAGTGAGTATAGGCCGTCGCAAACGACGTGTGCGGTTCTTCCGTCTCCGCCTCCGGTTCCGACTCAGCCCGAACCTGTCCAGGAGCAAGCGCAGTGAACGCCACGATCGCAAGAACGACCGCGGGAACGAGCACTCCAAGGATCCCCAACCCAACTTTGAACCGACCACGATGAATCTGCAACACAGCATCCTATCATCGTGCGGCAAGACTCTCTTGCCGGCTGCGATATCATCGCACAGTGAAACCGGAAAGTCGAGACAACGGCGAGTCTGAACTGGACCACGGCGTTCCGCGCGACCGGCTACAAGGTGCGCATTGACGGCAGCCAGCGTCAGTCGTTAGGTGGCTCGGCTCGCAGCTATCCATTTACAGGTCTGAGTCCCGATACTGACTATCGCCTCGAGGTTCGCGCTACCATCCGCGGCGGCGAGTCGGACTGGGTTCCCAGGGAAGCAAGTCCTCGGCCAGAGCCAGTGCGCGCAGTCGAAGGCGGTAGCAAGAGTCCTCCCTGTGATGTCACGCATGACAGTATCTTCGGCTGGCCCATCACGTCGCACGGCCCCGCGCGTGCCGCCACAACTCGGGGATGGGACACACTAACGGCCGAGCGGGTCCCCGCTCGGTGGCGGGGACGGTTCGGCCTTGCCTGTACGTGTCGAGCGGCCGCCACTGTCGTCGTGGCGGCCGCTCGGTGTGCAGCCTGCTTGCGGGCTGCGGCGGTTTAGTCGTCGTCGAGAATGGTGCCGGTGGCCTCTGCCTGTCCGATGCTGGCGCCTTGCGGGTTGCTCAGCTCCACCGTGAAATGCTCCTCAGACTCAGAGCGGCTGTCGTCCGTCAGCCAGACCGAGACCGTGCGTTCGGTCTCACCCGGCGCGAACATCACCGTCGTGTCAGTGAGCTGGTAGTCGATGAACATTTTCGCGCGTTGCGACAGCGTCTCCCGCGTCGCGCCTCGCCACGCATAGGTGGTGAAGCGCACGCTCACCGCTTCGCTTGACGCCTCCGACAGCGTCACGCTGAAGTCGACGACCCACTCGTACTCCTGACCGGATGCGTCCGCGACGGATACCGTCACCGAACTCGGCGGCGGATCGTCGTTGTCCGACACCGCGACCGTCCCGGTCTTGCTGGAACCGAGGTCGTAGGCAGCGCCGTCAACCAGCGTCGCCGTGACCGAGCCGTCCGGCTCGTCCGTCGAGTCGTCGCTGGTGGCGATCGTCAACGTGGCGCTGCCGCTGGTTGGGATGGTGACTGTGCGCGAACCGGTGGTCGCGCCGAAGTCGCCGGCCTGGGTGATTGTCACTTCGACATCCAGGTCAGCCGTGGGCCTCGGGCTCGCTGTGACGGTGAACTCGACGTTGCCGCCCTCGGTGATGCCGGCGCCTGCCGTGATGCTCACCACTGGCGTTGGCGGGACATCGTTGTCCGACACCGCCACCGTGCCCGCGCCTTGCGAGCTTGAGACCGTGTAGCCGCTGCCCGCGTTGACCGTCGCCGTGACCGAGCCGTCGGACTCGTCCGTCGAGTCGTCGCTGGTGGCGATGCTCAACGTGACGCTGCCGCTGGTCGGGATCGTGACGGTGCGCTGGCCCGTGCTCGCGCCGAAGTCGCCGCTCTGACTGACCGTCACGCTGACCGGCAGGTCTGCCGACGGGGACGGACTCGCCGTCACCGTGAACTCGACGTTGCCGCCCTCCGTGACGCCGGCGCCGGCGCTGATGCTCACCACCGGGTCCGGTACCACGACCGGTGCAACCGTTACGTCGTTATCCGAGACGTTGACCGTCGCCGTCTTGCTCGCGCCGAGGTCGTACGACGCGCCATCAACCAGCGTCGCCGTGACCGAACCGTTCGGCTCGTCCGCGTTGTCGTCGCTCGTGGTCAGCGTCAGCGTCACGCTGCCCGTCGTCGGCACGGTCACCGTGCGCGAACCCGCGCTCACGCCGTAGTCGCCGACCGTGGTCAGGTTCAGCGTGACGGCGAGGCCGGCGGCCGGCGCCGGAAGCGCGCTGACCGTGAACTCGACCGAGCCGCCCTCCGTGACGCCGGCGCCGCCGCTGATGCTCACCACCGGGTCCGGTACCACGACCGGTGCAACCGTTACGTCGTTATCCGAGACGTTGACCGTCGCCGTCTTGCTCGCGCCGAGGTCGTACGACGCGCCGTCAACCAGCGTCGCCGTGACCGAACCGTTCGGCTCGTCCGCGTTGTCGTTGCTCGTGCTCAGCGTCAGCGTGACGCTGCCCGTCGTCGGCACGGTCACCGTGCGCGAACCCGCGCTCACGCCGTAGCTGCCGACCGTGGTCAGGTTCAGCGTGACGGCGAGGCCGGCGGCAGGCGCCGGAAGCGCGCTGACCGTGAACTCAACATCGCCGCCCTCCGTGACCGCGTTGCCGCCGCTGATGCTCACCACCGGCGTCGTCGGCACGACCACCGGCGGATTGGTGCCGCCGCCAGCCTCAAGCGCCGTCAGCTCCGTAACCACCAGGTCCCAGACCGGACTGCTGTGATTATCCGCCATCTGCTGCGCCTCCGCAGCCGTCATCGCGCCGCCGCTGACGCTGGACGCGTCCAGCACGCCGAAGGCGACCAGCACCCGCTGCCAACGGTTGACGTGATCCGCGCCGTTCTGCGTCTGCGACGCCAACGCCTGCACCTGCGCCACCACCGTCGGATCCACGGTGTAGCCCGTGGGCGCAGCGTCGTTGTCCGACACCGCCACCGTGCCCGCTGACTGCGAACTCGACACCGTGTAGCCGCTGCCGCTGTTGACCGTCGCCGTGACCGAGCCGTCGGTCTCGTCCGTCGAGTCGTCACTGGTACTGACTGTCAGCGTGGCGCTGCCCGTCGTCGGGATCGTCACCGTCTGTTGACCGACGCTCGCGCCGAAGTCACCGCTCTGACTGACCGTCACGCTGACCGGCAGGTCCGCCTGCGGAGCCGGCGTCGCCGTCACCGTGAACTCGGCGTTGCCGCCCTCAGTCACGCCGCTCCCCGCCGTGATGCTCACCTCCGGCGGCGGTGCGACGACCACCGGCGGCGGATTGGTCGTCGCGCCGGCCTCGATCAGCCGCAGCTGCGCCGCGATTGAGGTCCAGCCCGACCAGACGTTGGCGTACACCTGCGCGCCCGCCGCCGTCAGTGGCTCGATGTTCGGATAGTCCGCGTCGCCGAAGGCCTCCAGCACGCGCTTCCAACGATTCACGTGAACCGCGCCCTTGTGCGTTTCGCCGGCCCGACTGCGCGCGGTCGCCAGCACCTGCGCGTCCACCTGTACGGTCGACGACGTCAGCGTCGGCTGCGGATTGACCGCGTCCAGCGCAACCATGTGCGCCAGCACCGGGACCCAGCGCGGACGCCCGATGTCCACGTGCACCCTCGCCTCGTCCAGCGTCGTCGGATCGAGATCCGGGTAGCTCTCCAGGCCGAACGCCTCCAGCACGCGCTTCCAGCGATTCACGTGCAGCGTGCCGTGCTGCGTCTCCGCCGCGTAGCTGCGCACGTCCGACTCCAGCTGCGCGTCCAGTACCGGCCCGGTCGGCGCGGCGTCGTTGTCCGACACCGCCACCGTGCCCGCGCCCTGCGAGCTCGACACCGTGTAGCCGCTGCCTGTGTTGACCGTCGCCGTGACCGAGCCGTCGGTCTCGTCCGTCGAGTCGTCACTGGTACTGACTGTCAGCGTTGCGCTGCCCGTCGTCGGGATCGTCACCGTCTGTTGACCCGTGCCCGCGGTGAAGTCACCAGACTGACTGACTGTCACGCTGACCGGCAGATCCGCCTGCGGAGCCGGCGTCGCCGTCACCGTGAACTCGGCGTTGCCGCCCTCGGTCACGCCGCTACCCGCCGTGATGCTCACCTCAGGATCCTGGACGACCGGCGCGACCGTCGGGTCATCATCCGTCACATCGGCGCTACCCGTGCCGGACGAGCCGACCGTGTAGCCGCTGCCGCTGTTCAGCGTCAGCGTCACCGTGCCGTCCGGCTCGTCCACCGAGTCGTCCGCCGTCGTGATACTCAACGTCACGCTGCCGCCCGTCGGGATCGTCACGCTGGACGGAATCGAGCCGTAGCCGAAGTCGCCCGTGGTCACCACGCTGATGCCCACCTCCAGGGCCGATGACGGCGCCGGGTTCGCAGCGATCTCGAACGTGACCGTCTGACCCTCCGTTCCGCCGCTGAAACTCTGGATGTTCACCTCCGGCGTCGCCGCCTCAATCGCCTCCAGCGCCGGAATCACTGCCTGCCAGCGCGGCAGCGTGCCGTACTTCTGCTTCCCCTCCGCCGCCGTCATCGGCTCCAGGTCAGGGTAACTCTCCAGCCCGAACGCCTCCAGCACGCGCTTCCAGCGATTCACGTGCGCCTCGCCGTGATGCACCTCCGCCGCGTAGCTGCGCACGTTCGCGATCAGCTGCGCGTCCAGTACCGGCCCGGTCGTCGTGCCGTCGTTGTCCGACACCGCCACCGTGCCCGCGCCCTGCGAACTCGACACCGTGTAGCCGCTGCCCGTGTTCACCGTCGCCGTGACCGAGCCGTCGGTCTCGTCCGTTGAGTCGTCACTGGTAGCGATCGTCAGCGTGGCGCTGCCCGTTGCCGGGATCGTCACCGTTTGTTGGCCTGTGCCCGCGGTGAAGTCGCCGCTCTGACTGACTGTCACGCTGACCGGCAGATCCGCCTGCGGCGCCGGCGTCGCCGTCACCGTGAACTCGGCGTTGCCGCCCTCTGTCACGCCGCTACCCGCGGTGATGCTCACCTCCGGCGTGGGCGCATCGTTGTCCGACACCGCCACCGTGCCCGCGCCCTGCGAGCTCGACACCGTGTAGCCGCTGCCCGTGTTCACCGTCGCCGTGACCGAGCCGTCGGTCTCGTCCGTCGAGTCGTCGCTGGTAGCGATCGTCAGCGTGGCGCTGCCCGTTGCCGGGATCGTCACCGTCTGTTGACCTGTGCCCGCGGTGAAGTCGCCGCTCTGACTGACCGTCACGCTGACCGGCAGGTCTGCCTGCGGAGCCGGCGTCGCCGTCACCGTGAACTCGGCGTTGCCGCCCTCAGTCACGCCGGCGGCCGCGGTGATGCTCACCTCCGGCGTCACCGTCACGATCACCGTGCCCGCCGCCTCAATCGCCTCCAGCGCCGGAATCACCGTCTGCCAGCGCGGCAACGTGCCGTACTTCTGCTTCCCCTCCGCCGCCGTCATCGGCTCCAGGTCGGGGTAACTCTCGACCCCGAACGCCTCCAGCACGCGCTTCCAGCGATTCACGTGGTCCGCTCCGTGATGCACCTCCGCCGCGTAGCTGCGCACATCCGTGACCAGCTGCGGATCCAGCGTGTACACCTGATCATTGTCTGACACCGCCACGCTCGCCGTCTTCGCGCTGCTGTCCACCGTGTAACCCGCGTCCGCCGCCGGATCATCCAGCGTCGCGCTGATACTGCCGTCGGCTTCCTCCGTTGAGTCGTCGCTGGTACTGACTGTCACCGTCGCGCTGCCCGACGTTGTAATCGTCACCGTCTGTTGACCCACGCTCGCGCCGTAGTCGCCAGACTGACTCACCGTCACGCTCACATCCAAATCCGCCTGCGGGAACGGCGTCGCCGTCACCGTGAAGCTCGCCGCCGCCCCCTCCGTCACATCCCCATCCGACGCGATGCTCACCACCAGGGCCGCGTCGTTGTCGGTCACGGCCACGCTGGCCGTGTTCGCGCTGCTGTCCACCGTGTAGCCCGCGTTGGTAGCTGGAGTATCCAGCGTCACGCTGATACTACCGTCGGCTTCCACGACCAAGTCGTTGTCCGTCGGGACCGTATAGGTCACCGAGGTCGCGTTCGCCGCAATCGTCACCGTCTGTTGGCCTGTGCTACCGCTGCTCGCGAATGCTCCGCTATCCGCCACCGTCACGCTCACATCCAGGTTCGCAGTCGGCGCCGGATCCGCGCTGATCGTGAAGCTCGCGTCCACTCCCTCCTCCGTCGCAGCCCCATCCGCCGCAATACTGATCACCGGCGTGCCGCCGACATCATTGTCCGCGACGGCAACGCTGGCTGAGGCCGCAGTCAGGGACACGGTGTAACCGGCGCCTGCGACCGGGTCACTCAGCGTGGCGGTCAGGCTGCCATCGTTTTCGTCATTTGAGTCATCGTCGGTGGCGACGGTCAAGGCCGCCGACGTAGTGTTGGCCGCGATCGTCACCGACTTGGCGCCCGTGCCACCGCTGCTCGCGAATGCGGCGCTGTCAGCCACGGTCACGCTGACCGTCAGATCAGCCGTAGGCGCGGGATCCGCGCTGATCGTGAAGCTGGCGGCCGTGCCTTCCGTCACATCGCCGTCCGCGGCAATGCTGACCACGGGTCTGCCGGCGTGATTATTCACGACAGCGACGCCACCGGCCATTGCAAAATTGTTAGTGAAGACTGCGACTTCAACCATGCCCGATGACTCGGACAGGTCGACGTTTGCCGTGGTGCCGCTGGCCACTATGGAGTGGTCCAGGGCCAGGTCATCCGCGGTGCTGTCTGGTTCCCACCAAAGCACGATGTAGCTGTCGGCGTCGCTCTCTGGGCACCAAGCAACGGTGCCGCCCGTGTCAACCGTGGTCCCGGTGGTGCAAGTGGTGTCTGCGGACACCTGTTGCGGGAGGAAGATGGCCATCATGGCCAGCAATGTCAGCAGCGCCACCAGAGGCCCTGCTCGCCGCACCTCACGGGCGGTGCTCGCTCCTGTACGTCGATCCCTCGAACTCGTCCCTCGCTGTGACATGAGCCGCTCCTCTTCTCAACCAACACCTGCTGGGTACGCACTCTACCAGAATCTGTTCACAAATGCATCTCCCTTCCCCATGACGCATATGGTACTGGATCACGGTAGCAAATGCAGCGCAAACATTGGTCGCAATGAGTGAACGTGGAGCACTTATGCCGCGGTTTGTTTTTGAATGGGAACGGACTGAGCCTCTGTTGAGGAGCTAAAGCGAACGATTTCACAAGTTCGCAACCTGCCTGACGCTCCACAGTATGGTCGCTTGCGTCGTCTCTCTGGGTGGGAAGCCGGTTGGCGGATCGAATCCGTTGGCTCGCTGGCATCGTTCCAGGCGCTGAACGGCGCGGACCTGTTTACGGCAGTCATGTCACTCTGTCGAATGCACCGCGTCGGACTGTTTGGACTGCTGCGTCGCGCACACCCGATGTTCGCTGGTTGTAGGGGTGAGGTCGCACTGGGGACTGGGGGTTTACGCACAGGTCGAACAGGGGACGGGAGGGAGCGGGTCCCCGTTCGGTGGCGGGGACGGTACGGCCTTGCCTGTACGTGTCGAGCGGCCGCCACTGTCGTCGTGGCGGCCGCTCGGTGTGCAGCCTGCTTGCGGGCTGCGGCGGATTAGTCGTCGTCGAGAATGGTGCCGGTGGCCTCTCCCTGCCCGATGCTGGCGCCTTGCGGGTCGCTCAGCTCCACCGTGAAATGCTCCTCGGACTCAGAGCGGCTGTCGTCCGTTAGCCAGACCGAGACCGTGCGTTCGGTCTCACCCGGCGCGAACACCACCGTCGTGTCCGTGAGCTGGTAGTCGATGAACATTTTCGCGCGTTGCGACAGCGTCTCCCGCGTCGCGCCTCGCCACGCATAGGTGGTGAAGCGCACGCTCACCGCTTCGCTTGACGCCTCCGACAGCGTCACGCTGAAGTCGACGACCCACTCGTACTCCTGACCGGATGCGTCCGCGACGGATACCGTCACCGAACTCGGCGGCGGATCGTCGTTGTCCGACACCGCGACCGTCCCGGTCTTGTTGGCACCGAGGTCGTAGGCAGCGCCGTCAACCAGAGTCGCCGTGACCGAGCCGTCCGACTCGTCCGTTGAGTCGTCGCTGGTGGCGATGCTCAACGTCACAGAGCCGCTGGTTGGGATCGTGACTGTGCGCGAACCCGTGCTCGCGCCGAAGTCGCCGCTCTGACTGACCGTCACGCTGACGGGCAGGTTCGAGGTTGGCCTCGGACTCGCCGTCACCGTGAACTCGACGTTGCCGCCCTCGGTGACCGCGTTGCCGGCGCTGATGCTCACCACCGGCGTCGGCGGGACATCGTTGTCCGACACCGCCACCGTGCCCGCGCCCTGCGAGCTTGAAACCGTGTAGCCGCTGCCCGTGTTGACCGTCGCCGTAACCGAGCCGTCCGACTCGTCCGTCGAGTCGTCGCTGGTGGCGATCGCAAACGTCACAGAGCCGCTGGTCGGGATCGTGACGGTGCGCGAACCCGTGCTCGCGCCGAAGTCGCCAGACTGGGTGATTGTCACGCTGACCGGCAGGGCCGCCGACGGGGACGGACTCGCCGTCACCGTGAACTCGACGTTGCCGCCCTCGGTGACCGCACTGCCGGCGCTGATGCTCACCACCGGATCCGGTACCACGACCGGTGCAACCGTTACATCGTTATCCGAGACGTTGACCGTCGCCGTCTTGCTCGCGCCGAGGTCGTACGACGCGCCGTCAACCAGTGCCGCCGTGACCGAGCCGTTCGGCTCGTCCGTCGAGTCGTCGCTGGTGGTCAGCGTCAGCGTGACGCTGCCACCCGTCGGCACGGTCACCGCGCGCGAACCCGCGCTCACGCCGTAGTCGCCGACCGTGGTCAGGTTCAGCGTGACGGCGAGGCCGGCGGCAGGCGCCGGAAGCGCGCTGACCGTGAACTCGACATCGCCGCCCTCCGTGACCGCGTTGCCGCCGCTGATGCTCACCACCGGTAGTGGCGCCGCATCATCGTCTGTCACGTTGACCGTCGCCGTCTTGCTGGCGCCGAGGTCGTACGACGTGCCGTCAACCAGCGTCGCCGTGACCGAACCGTTCGGCTCGTCCGCGTTGTCGTTGCTCGTGGTCAGCGTCAGCGTGACGCTGCCCGTCGTCGGCACGGTCACCGTGCGCGAACCCGCGCTCACGCCGTAGCTGCCGACCGTGGTCAGGTTCAGCGTGACGGCGAGGCCGGCGGCAGGCGCCGGAAGCGCGCTGACCGTGAACTCAACATCGCCGCCCTCCGTGACCGCGTTGCCGCCGCTGATGCTCACCACCGGCGTCGTCGGCACGACCACCGGCGGATTGGTGCCGCCGCCAGCCTCAAGCGCCGTCAGCTCCGTAACCACCAGGTCCCAGACCGGACTGCTGTGATTATCCGCCATCTGCTGCGCCTCCGCAGCCGTCATCGCGCCGCCGCTGACGCTGGACGCGTCCAGCACGCCGAAGGCGACCAGCACCCGCTGCCAACGGTTGACGTGATCCGCGCCGTTCTGCGTCTGCGACGCCAACGCCTGCACCTGCGCCACCACCGTCGGATCCACGGTGTAGCCCGTGGGCGCAGCGTCGTTGTCCGACACCGCCACCGTGCCCGCTGACTGCGAACTCGACACCGTGTAGCCGCTGCCGCTGTTGACCGTCGCCGTGACCGAGCCGTCGGTCTCGTCCGTCGAGTCGTCACTGGTAGAGATCGTCAACGTGGCGCTGCCCGTCGTCGGGATCGTCACCGTCTGTTGACCGACGCTCGCGCCGAAGTCGCCAGACTGGCTCACCGTCACGCTGACCGGCAGGTCCGCCTGCGGAGCCGGCGTCGCCGTCACCGTGAACTCGGCGTTGCCGCCTTCAGTCACGCCGCTACCTGCCGTGATGCTCACCTCCGGCGTCGGTGCGACGACCACCGGCGGCGGATTGGTTGTCGCGCCGGCCTCGATCAGCCGCAGCTGCGCCGCGATTGAGGTCCAGCCCGACCAGACGTTGGCGTACACCTGCGCGCCCGCCGCCGTCAACGGCTCGATGTTCGGATAGTCCGCGTCGCCGAACGCCTCCAGCACGCGCTTCCAACGATTCACGTGAACCGCGCCCTTGTGCGTTTCGCCGGCCCGACTGCGCGCGGTCGCCAGCACCTGCGCGTCCACCTGCACGGTCGACGACGTCAGCGGCGGCTGCGGATTGACCGCGTCCAGCGCAATCATGTGCGCCAGCACCGGGACCCAACGCGGACGCCCGATGTCGACGTGGACTCGCGCCTCGTCCAGCGTCGTCGGCTCGAGGTCCGGGTATTGCTCCAGGCCGAACGCCTCCAGCACGCGCTTCCAGCGATTCACGTGCAGCGTGCCGTGTTGTACTTCCGCCGCGTAGCTGCGTACATCCGACTCCAGCTGCGCGTCCAGCACCGGCCCGCTCGGCGCGCTGCTGTCAATCAGCGCAAAGACGATCTTGCCCTCCGGCCTGGTAGCCCGCCCTTCCTCGCCGTTGACGCTGTGCCGCAGGCTCCCGAAGGACACGGTGAGGTCTTCCAGCTCCCAGATCTGGTCGTCAAGGACGGTGAGCACGAGTTCCGCCGTCTGCGAGCCTCCGGTGAATACCAGGGTCGGGTTTTGGCTGGAGAGCGGCGCATCGGGCGAAACGGTCACGCCGGTATTGCCAACGGGGGACAGCGACAGGGTGTAGTCCACGCCCACCGTTGCGCCGCTGAGGACCAGGTCGAGCTCCGCACCCTCGTTCGACTTCAGCTCCCGGCCGAGGTCAATGGAGATCGTTGACGACGTGCCCTCGAGCACGGCCTGCGGGACATTTGGCACGTTGACCGGCGAGGGCGTGCCTGGATCGTCTGACTGGCCCTGGCTCTCGGCCATCATCGGCCGGTTGTTGTGGATGGTGGTGAACTCCGGCGAGAACTGCGGGTAACCACGGATGTCGATGAACTGGCACGGCAGGGCGAAGGGAAGCGTCATCGGCCCCTGAGAGATGATCTGCGCCCGCTGGGTCTGGATCGTCTCGCTCGTGCGCGCCCCGCCGCCGCTGGCCGTGTGGGTGACATCGGTGCAGCCCTGGAATTGCGGGGCAGCCGTGCGCACCAGCCACACCCGGTGCCAGCACCGGTATGCCAGGTCGCCAGAGCTGCTGCTGGTGATGTTGCCGCGGTCATCATTGCAAGAACCGTTGGCCGGTTGGCGGTCAGTGAAGGTCATCGTCACGGACTGCTGCGGCGCGCCGCCTCTCGTGAGCGACAGTCCTGCCTTGGCGAAGTCCGCCACCGTTGCCGTCACCGTCACCGGCCCGCCCGCCGGGCGGTTGGAGATCGCCACGGAATAGTCGAGCGCCTCATAGACCAGGGTGTCGTGCCGCAGCCACGCGATCTCAGAGACGGGCTGCGGCGGGATCGCGTACCGCTGGCCCTCGTAGCCAGGCTTCCACTCGATGCCAGACCGCTCAAAGACATCCACCTTGGGCGCGTCCAGCACCTCAACGTTCACGGAGGCGGACACATTATTGTAGGTGCTGTCCGACGAGGTAAACGCGTGCGACAGCGTCAAGGCGCGGTTGCGGCGCATGTTCGCCTCGTCCACCGCGCTCACCGTCACCGTCTGCGGCGTCCACCAGTTGGCCGACGCGCCGATGGCGGTGAACGTGAGCGCGGTCGCGCCCAGAGTCGCGGCCCCGCTCTGCGCGCCGCCGCGGGTGATGGTCGCGGTCACGTCCGCAGTCGGCTGCCCGGTCAGCCACACAACGTAGGTGCCGCTGCCGCCGTTCTCCGAGATGCGAAGACTGGTGTCGGCGACGACCACGCTGCCCGGACGCGTCGCCGAATCATCGTCGTTGATCGTCAGCAAGGCCGTGTGCGGCGTCCCACGCGCAGCGCCGCCGCCCACATTGGTGGCGCCCGTGCCGGTCAGCAGGGCCGCGTTGATCGCCAACGAGATCAGCTCGTGGTCGTTGTCGTCGTCGTCATGGCCCGCGTTCGGCGTGAACGTCACCGTCGCCGTCTGCACAGTGATAGAGTCGCCGCCGGTAAACGTCAACGACGACTCGACCGTGTCCAGGCCCGCGCCCGCAACACTCGTGCCCGCGGCGGTCACGGTGAAGCCCGCCTCCGATTCGCCCGGCCGCCGCGCGCCGGTCTGGGTGAACAGCGACATCGGCACCACGACGATCTCGCCGTCAAACAGCCGACGCGACAGCATGACCGTCACCTGTGCCACGTCCGAGGCGTCGCCCTCAGTCATCACCGAGTCCGACGACGCCGTCAGGGTAACCAGCGTCGCCTCGTCGTCCTCGATCAGCGCCGTGTCCGAGCCGGCGGTCGCCGACACCGTGTAGCCGGTTTGCGAACAACTGCTGTCCGACGGTGCCACTACCTCCAGCGTTAGCAGGCTGTTGATGTCGTCATCGGGGGTGTCTGTCCATCCGATGGTGTGCACCACGGTCCTATTGCCGCCCGGGATGTTGAGAGTCCGCGCTCCTTTGCTCCCAGCCACCACCCGGTCGACGCCCTCCTCGGTCACGTTGATGCAGATCGTCAGAGCAGTCGGCACCGGCGGGGTGACCGTCACAGTGAACACCGCCCCGTCAATGCCCTGGGCTTCGTCGAGCACCAGCGCGCCGTCGCGGCGGTTCACTCCCTCCCCGGTCGGCAGCGCGACCGAGATCTCGGGGATTCCCACGGTGAACACCGGAGAAAAGGCGTAGAAGCGGTGAGATTGGCTGGCTGCACTGCTCGTGCTCGATATCGGATCACTGCCACTGACTGCGGACCCGGTCCTGACCGTGGTGGCGCCCAGAGACTCAGTCGCGTGCTTGGTGCCGTCGGTATTGCTGCCCGTCAGCGCCACGCTGTTGGAATTACTGCTCCCACTTTCGTCTCTGAGCCCATAGTCGTCCCAGCTCCCGTCGTAGAAGTCCGCATAGTTGTCGGCGAGCTTGTTGCCGTTGAGCCAGTAGATCGGCTCGCCGGTGCCGGTGGTCATGGTGTTGTCGCGGGCGTCCACCGCGGAGGTCGAGGCGAGCGCCTTGAACAGCGCGCTGTAGGGCTGGATGGCGGCATGGCCGGCGGCGGCGCGCGCCTGCGCGAAGCTGTTGTAGTCGGCGATGTCGCTGGACGTTCCATCGCGCGTGGTGGAGCTGATGAACAACAGCCGGAAACTGTCGCCCGGGGTCACTCCCGTTGGGATCAGCGCCCAATCCTGGGGCACCGTCACCGGGCCGCCCATCCTGAACACCGGCGAGATCCCGTAGAAAGAGTGCGTTTGGGTGTTTGGGGCAGTCATATGGTTGAGCGGGCCGCGGGAGCTGTTATCCTCCCGAAATCGGCCCGTGGTGACGTTGCCGCTGTTGCCCAAGGGCTGCGATGACTTCGTGCCGTCGTTATTGGTGCCGGTGAATGCCCAGTCATTGGGGGGCTGCGTGCCCTGCTGATTACGGCGGTCGGCCTCATCCCAGTTTACCCAGGTGTCCTGCCAGAACCTCTGGTAGTCCCTGGCCACCCGCGGCCCGTTCAGCCACCAGATCCGCTCGCCCATGCCATCGGTGGCCGGGTTCATGTTGGTGTGGTCGCGGGCGTCCACCAACGCGGTCGACCCCACCACTTTGAACAGCGACGCATACGGCCGGATCGCCGGATGCGCGATCTGATTCGCGTTGCCGGTGGTCCTGCCGATCTCGCTCTGCACGTGCGTGTCGTAAGTGCCGATGTCGGTGGACGTGGCGTCGCCCCAGGTGGTGGTCATGAACAGCAGCCGGAAGGTCTGGCCCGGGTTAACCCCTGCCGGGATCAGCGCCCAGTCCGACGGGACGGTGTAGGCGCCGTCGGGGTCGGCCGTCGGGACGGTCTGCGCCTGCGCCGACTCATGCCGCAGCCCGCCCGGCAGGATCGCGACCGTCGCGGCAATCGCAATCAACGCCGCCAGCGCCAGCAGTCGCCCCGCGCTCAGGCCGCTTGGCGCTATAGCATGCCGCGCCCTCAACATGCGGGGGGGGGGGTGAAAGAACTGCTTGATCGGAACGTCACGTCAGAACTCCCCTCGCCGCCGCCAGCGACAGCTTCACGTAGCCAGGCACATCTGCCGCAAGCGGCACTTCGTCCGCATCACGATATTGATCCGCTCTCGATAGCGCAAGCAGATCACGACTCGCCCGGGCAATTCATGCGGCTATCGCAAATCCCACTCCGACTCGATGGTCATGCGATCGAGTTACGCATCTACGTGGACGGGCAATTCATGCGGCTATCGCAAATCCCACTCCGTCCCCGCCCCCGCTCGCTAGGGCGTGTTCACTCTAATCGAGGTTTGTGTCAGAGTTGGGGGAACGGTCTGGCGGCCGGGTCAATGGGATCATGCAACTGACCGACGCACAATGGGCGCGGATCGCGCCACTCATGCCGACGCCGCGCGGCAACTGCAAGCTGCCCTCGCGCCAGGTGCTCGATGGTTGGCTGTTCGTGACCAAGGAAGGCTGCAGCTGGCGGGCCTTGCCTGAGCGCTTCGGCCCCTGGCACACGGTCTACATGCGTGGACGGCGCTGGATCGACAAAGGCGTGCTGGAGCGCGTCTTCGCCGAGCTGCAGCGTATGGAACTGGAGGCGCAGCTCGAGCAAGCTGGTCCGGAGCAGCCATTGCGTGTCTCGCTCGACAGCACGATGGTGAAGGTCCATCAGGACGGGACGGGAGCGCCCAGCAACAGGGGCCCCAAGCGATCGGCCGCTCACGTGGAGGCTTAACGACCAAGCTACACGCCGTCGTATTGGAAGACCGCCTGCCGCTCGTCCTGACCCTGACGCCGGGTCACTGGGGCGATGCGCCCTGGGGACGCTGGTTGTTGGAGCGGCTCGGCTCCGTATCTGGTCAGCCGCAACTGCTCGCCGACCGCGCCTACGAGGGCGATGAGATGCGCGCCCTGGCCGCCGAACTCGGCTGGGAGTTGATCACCCCGCCGAAGGCGAATCGGCGCAAGCCCTGGCCGCTGAACCGTGCGGCCTACCGCGCCCGCAACGCGATCGAACGTTACTTCGGACGCATCAAGCGAATGCGCGGCATCGCCAACCGCTACCACAAACTCGCCCACATCTACCTCAACCAAGTCCTCCTCGCCTGCATCCACTTCATGACGAAATAGAGTGAACAGGCCCTAGCTAGCCACATGAGCGCTCTCTTCTCTCCCCCCGCCCAGCGGGGGGAGATGCCGAAGGCAGAGGGGGGCACTCCAGCCTCAAATGCGCCGTCGCATCCGGCCAGGCAGAGGCCGCCCCCTCTGTCACTCCGTGACATCTCCCCCGCGGAGCGGGGGAGAAAACAGAGCCGGGCAGGAAGCGGAAGGATCGCCGTATGGTATTGCGGAGCTGCGAGCGCCTTGTCAAGTAAATCGAAATCCAGTACCTTACGCGAGACGACGCGGCGCTCGCCTTGCCGTCTGGCTGGCGGGACACGGGCAATCTGGAACAGCGAACGGCTCGCGGAGCCGCAGATGGGAGCGGATGGTGTTACTCCAGCGCATGGTCACTCAACAAGCGTATCGCCGCGCAATACTCACTCTGCTGGCGCTGGCAGTCGCCGCGCCGCTCGCTCTCACTCCTAGTACTGGTCAGGGCCATACTCTCGCGGATCTGCCACTCACGATTACCTCTACTACTTCTGGAGCCATCACTTACGATCCGAACGGTCACCCGATGTGGGACCGGCTTGCATTCAATATCGTGGAAGGGCAAGAAGTCACATTCCGGGTGACACCTCATCCCAACACGCCTCCAGCCGATACATCAACACTCTTTCTGACGACGTATTGCTATTGTAACTGGAGCGCAGGATTTCTCTCGTACACCACCAAGGCCGACAACGACGCCTCAAAAGTCAAGCACACCGTGCCCAACATGAGGACGCACCTTGAGGCAATCGCACTGCCGCCAGATTCGCTGCCCATTGACTTGACCATCAAGGGTCTACGCAGCTCGCGGTTGCGGCACGCCGGCGGTCAGACCTTCACGCCGGTCGGCGCCCACTTCGGGCTCAATGTCTATTGGCAGGAACATGGTAGCTGGGTATCAAACAATGTCACCGGCGGATTATCGTGAGCGAGCGTTCCCATACCACCGCTGAAGACATGATCCGGTATCTTTCGATCGATAACGCCGCGGAAACCGTGAAGGGCGGGGCGTTGACGTACCAGGTTCGGCTCACCGACAAGGATCATCACTCTGTCATTGCCGACCAGGACATCCCTCTCGTCATCAATAGCACTTACGATTACTCGGCCGCCTACGCAGATCCCGCGACACCGCTAGTGCACCACAATGTGATGATACCGATGGGCGCATCTTCCGCCGCCATCACAGTGCAAGCCAGGGCCGACAGGCCGACGCGGACGGTGGAACGTGTCCACCTCAGGGCATATCTGAAAGAACATCCCGACGGAGTAACATTCCGAGACCGCTTTGGCATTTACGATGCGACCGGGAAGATTGTTGATGGTACCAGGTTTCGTTTAGGCGATTTAGTGTATTGGGGCACCGAAGGCAGTAACATGTCTGTTGCCTTCAATGTGGATGGCAATACCAGTGTGGGCGAGTTCGTGCTCCGTCTCGGGTTTCAATTCATGTATGGCGGGCAGAGTAGCGTCTACGCAGACCACGCAGATTTCGTCGGCGGTCACAGCTACTATGACTGCACGGTCAATCCCACTCGGAGGGGCCGCCATGTCATGAATCTGCCGCTGCTGGAGGATAACATCAGTGATGATCGAGAATCGTTCGTGATGCGACTGAGCTTGGTGAGCGCGCCTGCCGGCATCAGGGCGATCGCGGGCGAGCCTGACGGACATAGCGTCGATTTTGCGTACGGGCTCATCCTGGACAGGACTAACTCGTGGAACGCCCCTTCGCAGACGCCCGATTGCGTGGCGGCCGCATCATCCAGTTCCGTTCCGTCTTCGGAGCCGTTGCAATCTCCAATCAGGGTCAGTACAAACGCGATATCACTCAATGAGGGCAGCAGCTTCAGTTACGACGTGACGCTCAACAGCGATCCTGGCGATCAAACAGTGACCGTCCAACCGGTGAGTCTGGATGAGGGGACGATTAGTACTTCGGCTTCGCTATCCTTTACTTCGGCCAACTGGAACCAGCCTCAAGCCGTGGTCGTGACCGCCGAGGCTGATACGGACAGCGACGACGAGCAGGTCGGCATCGGGCATATTGTTGAAGGCGTTAGCGGCGCGCCGGTCGGACCCGTTGTCTTCGCCACGGTGACGGAGCAGCCAACAGTCGGTCTCGAACTCCGCCAACCCACACAGCGGTCGTTCGGCGATCAACCATTCTTCGCTTATTGGATCCGACTCGATCGTCAACCAGCGTCCGATGTCGAAATCGAGCTGTCGCCGGCGGCCGATAGCGTCAGCGTACAGTTGCATACCAGCAGTCTCAGCTTCACCACCGACAACTGGGATCGGTACCAGATCGTGGTATTGAAACCGCTCGACAGTACTGTCGGCAACGATCTAAAAGTCACTCACAGCGCATCGACGCACAGCATCAACAGCGGCGAGTCGGTCTCAGCCACCATCTCAGGCGGTTGAGGATGTTGATCCCGTTCCCGCGCGGAACAGGTCGTAGGATCGCCCAGCGTGAGTGATCGGCTCCGCCTGCATAGCATGAGCGACGTTCGCCGGATTCTGTCTCGATCCGGCACTGCTTCAAGTAGCGGTCGCGGTCCAGCTCAAACCGACGACATTAAGAGCGGTGGCTTCCATACCGTTGCCGAGCGTTATGGGCGCGACAGACATCGCGATGATCGCACCAAGGACCAACAGCCGGAAGCGCATCCGATGTTCCAGTCCTGAGGTAGACGCGGGCGGGGCACCAGCGTCGCGACCTGTCGATCCTGGCTGGTAGGCCGACCAGACTGACCCGCCGGTCAGCGCTTCGAGCTGCTTGATGATTCGTTGACGCGAGCAACCGGCGCCGTGGGGTGACGAGACTTCGTAGATAAATCGGTTGCATCGCTGTGGACAGGTGGAGCCCGGCGTGGGCATCCGTGAAGCGCGGTCAGCGGGCAGTTCAGCCATCACGCCAATCGCAATGTCGTTTCCTGCAATCTCAGGTCGCGCGACAGGGGAGCAAAACTCGACCACTAGCATGTTTGACATGCGAAACAACGAACTCAGCTATACTGGAGCAGAGCGGACAATGAGCGACTCTGAGTTGCTCGGGAATCCGTCGGAGGCGACGATGCGACCAATTGAAGGCCAGGCGCGGAGCGTCAGGGAACTGCTGCAGGGCGTGAAGTACTCGATCGACTATTACCAGCGCGAGTATCGTTGGGAGGCAAAGCAGGTCCGGGAGCTGATCGACGACCTCTCAGAAGTGTTCTTGGACGGGTATGTACCGGGATCGCCACCTGAGGCAGTTGACGAATTTCCACACTACTTCCTCGGCTCGATTATCATCAGTCAGCGTGGCAACCAGAGCTTCGTCGTAGATGGCCAACAGCGGCTCACCACGCTCACGCTGCTGTTGGTCTGGCTTCGCAACGCGCAGAGAGGCCTGGAGGATGGAGTTGACGTCGATGCCCTCATATTCTCAACGCGATTGCGACGCAAGTCATTCAACCTTGAGGTTGATGAGCGCGCAGATTGTATGGAAGCCCTGTTTGAGGATGAGCCGTTTGATCCGACCGAGAAGAGCGAGTCGGTGCAGAACCTCTACCAGCGATACCAGGACATCGACGACCACTTCCCTAAAGAACTGCGGGACGATGCATTGCCGTATTTCGTTGACTGGCTGATCGAGCACGTGCATCTGATTGAGATCACCGCCTACACCGACGAAGAGGCGTACACGATCTTCGAAACGATGAACGACCGCGGCTTGTCGCTTAGCCCAACCGAAATGCTCAAGGGCTACCTGTTGGCGAGCATGACACAGGAGCGCCGAGAGCCGGCTAATGAGCTCTGGCGTCGGCGTGTGCAGGAAATGTCTGAACAACAGGACGAGCATGGCGCCGATTTCTTCAAGGCTTGGCTACGTAGCCAACACGCCCAGTCCAGCCGCCAACGCCGCAAAGGGGCCAAGCCCGAAGACTTTGAGCGGATTGGCACCGAGTTTCACCGCTGGGTGCGGAGCCATAACGATGCGCTTGGCTTACAGCAGTCCGATGACTTCTATAACCTCGTCCGTAGCGACTTCGACTTCTACAGCCGGCAGTTCCTGCGTATCCGCGAGGCGGAACGCCAGCTCACGGCGGGGCTGGAGCACATCCACTTCAACGCCGGGCATGGGTTTACGTTGCAGGAATTGCTACTGCTGGCGCCGCTCTCCACGAGCGACGACCAAAATACGGTCGATACCAAGCTGAAGTTGGTCTCCCGCTATGTGGACATCCTGCTCGCCCGACGTATCTGGAACTTCCGCTCCATCGCCTACTCCACGATGCAGTATACGATGTTCGTCGTGACTCGTGAGATTCGCGGCTTGGACCCGGAACCATTGGCCGCCAACCTGTATCAGCGATTGATCCATGACAACGAGACGTTATTTGCCGACGGCCGGTTGCGGATGCACCAGCAAAATCGCTACGCGATCCACAGGTTGCTGGCCAGAATGACGGACTATGTCGAGACACAGTCAGGGCTGCCATCGCGCTACCAAGAGTACGTAGCATCTGGCCGTAATCGCTACGAGGTCGAGCACATCTGGGCGAATCACCCTGAGCGGCACTTTGCCGAGTTCGGACACGCCGCTGATTTCGTTGAGGCACGCAACCGAATCGGTGGATTGCTGCTGTTGCCGAAGGACATTAACTCGAGCTTGGGCGACAAATCCTATGAGCAGAAGCTGGCTCATTACCTCAAAGAGAACCTGTTGGCGCGTTCATTGCATCCTCGGGCGTATCAGAGCAGCCCTGGCTTCCTGAACTTCGTGAAGTCGAGCGGCCTACCCTTCCGAGCACACGAAGAGTTCAAGCAGGCCGACCTGAACACCCGCAGCGAGTTGTATCGTCAGCTGGCGGAACATATCTGGCATCCGGACCAGTTGCTGGGCGTGGTCAAGGCCGTACAGGACTCGGCTGTGCATGGGTGATGATGACCGCTGCTATTCAGCAGACTCAACCTCAGCAGCCGCACGACGAACCGACGAATCCACCTGCGTCTGAGTATGTAGCGCCTCGCTTCCAGCCGAGCGCCGCAATGTCTGATCTCGTGCTCGCGTTGCCACCACTACCGTAGGAGCGCGACGGGGTTGGGAGTACGACTTCAATTGTCCCGCGCTGGACGAGTAGCCGGACCTCGATCCGCAACGTACCTACTTGCTGGTGATTGCAGCGCAGGCTGTCGGACACGCCGAGCCGACCACCTTCTACGTAGTTATCCCCGAGCACTAGCCGGACGGCATCTTCAACAAGATTCTGGGCGCGGGCGGCGGCGGTCTGGGTGATCGAGGGCGTGCAGGACTCCTCTGCGGGCTGCTGGAACAGTTCGTGGGAGTCGGCCTCGCGCAGTGCGAGCGGTAGGCGCGGATGTCGGACATCATCACTGGCACGCCTGCCGGACTCACCTACGACCACGCGCTGGACCAGGAGGCCTGGCTCGCTGGCTAGATCATCACCTCAGCCGACCTTGCGCTGATCATCGGCTGGGTCGGTCTCTCGCTGATCCTCGAAGAACCGCTCGGCGGCCATGGTTCGAGCTGGAGCGAGCTGATCCCGCGACTACTGCTCGGCCTCGTGGCGGCTGCGGCATCGCGTTCCTGCTGGCCCTGATCTATCTGATCAACGCCTTCTTCTGCCTCTACCTGCTCTTGCAGATGGTGCTGCAGCTGGCGTTGATCGACCTGCTCCTGACCCTCGCGCCAGCGGCGATGGGGCTCGTGATTCTGCCCCAGACACCTGGTTGGAGTCGACAGTGGCTGCGGGCAACTGTGCACCCCTGAACGTAGTACGCACTTACGACCCGTGTCATCAGTCTAGTGCTACTGCGCTTGTTTGGACAGGAACACGAATCGCTGTAAAATCGAGGGCACGGGCAAGGGAATACCAAAGCGGCACCACAGCGTACCACGGTTTCTGGTGGAGCGGTTCGCGGTGCCAAAGCCCAAGCTGGTCAAGTTGCAGCCTACGATCGCAATACAGGCAAAGTCATTCCAACACTTTCGGTGAACAATGTTGCAGTAGAGGCAGATTTGTATAAGTTCTGTGGTGTCCAAGAGTCAGATGCCTACAATGTAGACACTTGCCTTGCGAAGATGGAGTCTAATGCTGCCGAAACGCTGCAACGCATTACTGAAACTCGCAGGGTGGGAAGTGAAGACATACCGCTGCTTCGTATGTTCCTTGCTCAGACTTATTGTCGGACGACAGGGTACCGAAAACATGTATTTGGAGACGCTTCACAGTACCTTCCCACCATCGGAGTTGCCGAAGTACGCGCCGAAGGCATCCCTCCTGATTGGGATGAGAATCTCAAGGCTGCAGCGATGTCGTACTTGGAAAACGTCGAGTCCGGTAGTATCAGACTTCAAGACAATCCTAACTTCTTCTTACAGTTGCAAGTTCCGCCGCCTAACAGGCTGCTGAAGAAGGGTATGCGAGATTATGGCGGAGGTGTTGAACCGATAGCTGAAGGAGGTCTGCGATGCGCGGCGAGTCAGAGCGACAGGCGACGATGATGATGGGGTTGACGCCGGACGGCTTCGTGCCCAAGAGTCACCCATTGCGCCGGATCAAGCCCTTGGCCGACTCGGCCCTGCGGCGCATGTCGCCCCTGTTTGACGAGATTTACGCGGACAACGGGCGGCCCTCGATTCCGCCGGAGCACTTGCTCAAGTCGAGCCTCCTGATGGCCTTCTACACGCTCCGCTCGGAGCGCCAGTTCTGCGAGCAGCTGCGCTACAACCTGCTGTTCAAGTGGTTCCTCGACCTGAATGTCGAAGACGAACCGTTCCATCCGACCACGTTCACGAAGAACCGCGAACGGCTGCTGGAAGCGGACGCGGCGCGGGTGCTGCTCAAGGAAGTGGTCAAGGAAGCCAGGCGTCGCCGGCTGCTCTCGGCCGACCACTTCACGGTTGACGGCACGCTGCTCGAGGCCTGGGCCTCGCACAAGAGCTATCGTCCGCGCGACGAGCAACCACCCAGAGGCGGCGGTCGTAACCGGCCGCGCGACTTCCAGGGCGAGCGCCGTCGTCGCGAGACGCACGAGTCGACCACCGACCCGGAGGCGCGGCTCTACCGCAAGGGTAAGCAGCAGGAGGCGCGGCTCTGCTACCTCGGCCATCTGCTGACCGAGAACCGTCACGGGCTGGTCGTTGATGTCGAACTGACCGAGGCTGACGGCTACGCCGAACGGGATGCTGCCCTGGCGATGCTCGAACGCAGTGTCAGGGGACCGGCCACGCTGGGCGCCGACCGGGCCTACGACACGCGCGACTTTGTCTGGGACTTACGCGCGCTGGGGGTGACGCCCCATGTGGCCCAGAACGAACAAGGCCGGCGCAGTGCGATCGACCGTCGCACGACCCGGCATCCGGGTTACGCGCAGAGTCAGCGCCGGCGTAAACGGGTCGAAGAGGTGTTCGGCTGGATCAAGACCGTCGGCGCCGGCGGCAAGCTGCGCTATCTCGGACAGGCCCGCAACAAGCTCTGGTTCGAACTGACCGCCGCCGCCTACAACCTCACCCGCCTGGCCAACATCGAGGCGGCCGCCGCATAACCGAACCGCGCCGACGCGGCTTCAGGCGCTGGATCCAGCGCCCCGGATCCCGCCCTCTCACTTACAGGACCTCCAGTCGATCCCTGCTCAGCCCGCGCCCACTCGTCGAAGATGGCCAGGTCTGGCGCGTATCATCCGTAGTTCAGCAGCCTGCTAACGGGCTACTCGAAGGCTTGCACACCGGATGGAATTACGTAATCGTCTATGTTGTTTCAGGACGCTTTGTCACTTCCGATACTCCTGTGGTAGCACACAGCCTCAGAACGAGTCGTCACGATGTAAGTCCAGCAGTCGGTCTGTCCGGTGCCGGCGAATGATGGATGCCTCTCGATCCACATCATGGACTACTCTTGACACGTGACCTTTGCTTACCGCCTTGGCTCGCGGACTTGCCGTCTCACAAATTTCGAAACTGAAACAAGGCTATTGCCGCCGCGAGTGATCGATGGACAATATGGCAACCTGGGTCAACTGGACGAAACTTCGTTGATCTGCCGAAGGCGAATGCTGACGTCGGGTTTGGTTAAGTGGATCAGTCTGCTTAACAAATGGGCAAGGTCGGCGGTCGACCGCTGCCCGCTGGCCGTAATGCTGCGCATCCACTGCGTACAGCTCTGCTACAACCTCAGCGACCTGGAGATGGAGGGCTTGCTCTACGAGGCCGAGTCGGCGCGCCGCTTCTGCGAGCTGAACCTCAGCGGTCCGATCCCGTACGAGTCGACGGTCCTGCACTTCCGCCACCTGTTGGAACAGCACGAACTGGGCCAAGCGCTGTTTAAGACGATCAACGCGCATCTGGCCGTTGAGGCCGTGAGCGGGCTGACCCACAGCCTGAGCACGACGGCGGCGAACACGGCCGACGTGACCGAGGCGCATCGGCTCTTGCGTGGAGACGAGCGCGAGGCCTGGGGCGACGCCGGCTACCAGGGCGCGGAGCGGCGTCCCGAATACGCCGGCTCGGCGGTCGAGTGGCGGGTCGCGATTCGCCACGGCCGCCGCCGGCAACTCGCGCGGGACAGCCCACTCGCTCAGCGCGAGCGTAAGCGGGCTTCGCTGCCGGCCAAAGTCGAGCACCCGTTCCTCTACATCAAACGACGCTTCGGCTACGACCAGGTGCGATACCGCGGCCTGGCCAAGAACCACAACCGACTGGCGCTGTTGTTCGGCTTCACCAATCTGCTCGTCGCCGAGCCGCAACTGGCCTAACCCCTGGGTCAACTGCGCCCTCCACCGACTCGGCCCCCCGCCATGGGACCAACTGCACTCTGTGAACGGCACTAACCCACCGTCCCAAACACCAACTCACCACAGTCGCGCAACAGCGTCTACCCGTGAGCGCGAAACACCATGAACAGCCCCTTGTTCAGAGCATTCCTAGCGCTCACGGCCAAATGCCTGGCCGCGCTGCCCGCCAATGGCGCGATTCCCATCCCTGTTCCTTGAAGAAAGAACCTCCTCTGATGAAATCACTCACTCACCTGCTCCAACAAAACACCGGATCAGATGACGATCAGATCGAGCGTTGCGAACCACCGGCAACCAAACCACCTCTGGAGTTACCGCTCTGCTTCATGCTCTCCCACGTCAAGCCCGACGGTCCGCTGCGGCTTGACGGCGTGAAGCTATCAATCACCGAGTTGAGGGCTTGGAATTGGACGAGGCCAAGTTGGGAGCCTTCGCCGGCGCGCTCAACGCCTGCGACTTCTCGCTGCAGCTCCTGGTGCGACAGCGTCCGCCCGACCTCTCGCGCCTGCAGCGGGAGCTTGAGGATGCTCAGTCTGAGGACTTACCAGTTCAGACTCAAGTAGCAGCGGAGTCTTCGCGATGCCTGCTAGAAGAGTTGGAGTCGCGGCACGGCATCCTCGATCGGCGCTTCTATGCGATCTGCGAGCAGGAACACGCAGGTGAGCTGCGAAGCGTCCTGACCCGCACTGGCCTGAAGGTCCAACCGCTTCGCGATGACTCGCTTCATCGGTTGGTGATCGCGGCTTCATTGGGCGGCACGCCGTCTGACCGGGCCGCCGATTCCGTGGCGAACGTCCAAATCAACCGAGCCGAGATCGAGGTTGACGGTCGTCTGCAGCGTTCGGTGCACCTGACTAAGTGGCCGCGATCACTGGCGCCCGGCATCCTGCAACAGCTGATGTCGATCGGCGCGCCGATGGACCTGTCGTTGCATCTGGGTCCCGTGCCGCCTGCGCCGGCGGCGCGGTAGCTGGAGTGGCAGAAGGTGCGTTTCGAGTCGGCGCGCTCGATGTCGCTGCGGTGCGGCAAGACGATGTCGCCCGAAGCCGAGATCGCCCTCGAAGATGTTTCCCGCCTGCGCGACGATGTGCAGCGCGGCCGCGAGCGGCTGTTCAACGCTTCGCTCTCGCTGACCCTCCACGCGGACGACGGAGAGGAACTCGCCGAGCAGACCCAGCGCGCATCGGCCCACTTCACGGCCACGCTGGGCAAGCTCGATCCATTGCCCTTCCGCCAGCGCGAGGGGTTGCTCTAGACCCAGCCGCTGGCGCTGAACGCGGTCGGCGCCTGGCGCACGCTGGACACCTCATCCGTCGCCCGCTGCTTCCCGTTCTCGCCGCCCGACCTCGACACGCGCTCCGGCGGGCTCTACGGGATCGACCTCAGAGCCTGCGCGCCGATCGTCTACGACCCCTGGGACGGCACCCATCTCAACGCCAACACCGCCGTTCTCGCACGGTCTGGATCCGGCAAATCGTTCGCGACCAAACTCGGTCTGCTCAGAAGCATCTCGCGCGGCGTGGTCTGCTACGTGATCGATCCGGAGGGCGAATACGCCGACCTCGCTCGAGCAGCAGGTGGACGCGTGTTCTCGCCCGGCGTGCCCGGACAGGGGATGAATCCGTTCGTTGTCGGACGCGCAGATCCTGAGGGCCTGCTGCAACGGATCGGCTCGCTCAGGCGGCTGATCGATGTGATGATCGGCGAGCGGCCGGGCACCGAACGCCGCGCCGCCTTGGATCACGCCCTAACCTCGTACTACGCGCAGCCACACCAGCGCTCACGCTTCCGTGACTTCTATCGCTTCCTGGAAGCGAACGACCCCGAAGGCCTCGCCAAACTCTTGCGCCCGTTTGAGTCGGGCAGTCTCAAGCATCTGCTCTCCGACGACGGCGACGACCTGCTCCAGCACGAGGCGCTGGTCACTGTCTTCGATCTGCACCTCCTGGAGGCGGAACTGCGTCCGGCAGCGGCGATGGTCTGCACCGAGACCGTCTGGGCCGCAGCTGCTCGCGATCCACGTCCAAGGCTGCTGGTCGTGGACAAGGTCTGGTCGATCATGCAGCACCCCGAAAGCGCCGCGTTCATGGTCTCGATGGCCAAGTGCGCCCGCAAACATCGGCTCGGTCTGCAGTTCATCACTCAGGACGTCCAGGACCTGCTCTCGGAAGACACGAGCCGCACGATCACCGGCCACTCGGGTCGCGCGTTGCTACAGAACGCCGCCTTCAAGCTGCTGTCGTTTGGCCTAAGCCTCTCCGGTTAGTCGAAATGACTGTCAATAGGCGACACTGCACAGGTGCCCTAGCAGGCTGCTGAACTACGGATGATACGCGCCAGACCTGGCCATCTTCGACGAGTGGGCGCAGGCTGAGCAGGGATCGCGCGTAGGTCCAGTCAGTGAACGGGCGGGATCCGGGGCGCTGGATCCAGCGTCTGAAGCCGCGTCGACGCCGTTCAGCTATGCGGCGGCCGCCTCGAGGTTGGCCAGGCGGGTGAGGTTATAGGCCGCTGCGGTCAATTCGAACCAGAGTTTGTTGCGGGCCCGGCCGAGGTAGCGCAACTTGCCCCGGCACCGACGGTCTTGATCCAGCCGAACACCTCTTCGACGATCTTGCGCCGGCGCTGACTCTGGGCATCGCCCGGATGCCGGGTCGTGCGACGATCGATCGCGCTCGTTCTGGGCCACATGGGGCGTCACCCCCAGACCGCGCAGGCCCCAGACGAAGTCGCGCGTGTCGTAGGCCCGGTCGGCGCCCAGCGTGGCCGGCCCCCGGACACTGCGTTCGAGCATCGCCAGGGCGGCGTCCCGTTCGGCATAGCCGTCGGCCTCGGTCAGTTCGACATCAACCACCAGCCCATGACGGTTCTCGGTCAGCAGATGGCCCAGGTAGCAGAGCCTGGCCTCCTGCTGCTTACCCTTGCGGTAGAGTCGCGCCTCCGGGTCGGTCGTTGAGGCGTGCGTCTCGCGACTGCGGCGATCGCCCTTGAAGTCGATGTCGTGGTTGCGACCGCCGCCTCTGGGTGGTCGCTCATCGCGCGGTCGATAGCTCTTGTGCGAGGCCCAGGCGTCAAGCAGCGTGCCGTCAACCGTGAAGTGGTCCTGAGAGAGCAGCCGGCGACGCCTGGCTTCCTTGACCACTTCCTTGAGCAAGACCCGCGCGGCATCGGCTTCCAGCAGCCGTTCGCGGTTCTTCGTGAAGGTCGTCGGGTGGAACGGTTCGTCCTCGACATTGAGGTCGAGGAACCACTTGAACAGCAGGTTATAGCGCAACTGCTCGCAGAACTGGCGCTCCGAGCGGATCGTAAAGAAGGCCATCAGCAGGCTCGACTTGAGCAAGTGCTCGGGCGGAATCGAGGGCCGCCCGTTGTCCGCGTAGATCTCGTCGAACAGGGGCGACATGCGCCGCAGGGCCGAGTCGGCCAAGGGCTTGATCCGCCGCAATGGGTGATTCTTGGGCACGAAGCCGTCCGGCGTCAGCCCCAGCATCGTCGTCACCTGCCGCTCTGACTCGCCGCGCATCGCAGACCTCTTTCAGCTATCGGTTCAACACCTCCTCCATGATCTCACATTCCCTTCTTCAGCAGCCTGTTAGGGCCTGTTCACATTGCTAGCAGCATGTCGTAGATGAGGACCAGGTGGACGGCGGCGAGGTAGATCTGGTCCAGTTTGTCACTGCGGAAGGCAATGTGACGGAAGCGCTTGAGGCGACAGAAGAATCGTTCGACTTCGTTGCGCCGGCGATAGCGGGCGCGGTCGTAGGTCCAGGGCCGGCGGCGGTTGGACCTGGGCGGGACGACGGGATGGTCACCGAGCTGGGGGGCCAGGCGCCGGGTGGCGTCGTCTTCGTAGGCGCGGTCGTAGGTCCAGGGCCGGCGCGCCGCGGACCGGTCCGAGTCGCTGCAGCAGCTCGCGTCCGCAGGGCGCGTCGTGGCGCTGACCAGGTGAGAGGCCGATGATCAGTGGGACGCGTTCGTTGGCGACCAGCGCGTGCAGCTTGGTCGTCAGCCCCCTCCCCGGTCAAGCCGGGGACGCCCTGTTTCTGAGCGCGCCAGTTCCGTGCGCGTGCACGGGGATGATCGTACTGTCCAGCGACCGCGTGTCCAAGTCCAGTTCGGCCAGCAACTCTTGCTGTAACTCCCGCGCGATCCGCTCCAGCACGCCCGCCTTGGCCCAGCGATTGAGCCGCACGTAGATCGTATGCCAGTCGCCGAACTCGCGCGGCAGACCACGCCAAGTGCAGCCCTGATAGACCACATAGAGCCAGGCGTCGAGCACCTGGCGATGGGCAATCTTGACGTGGTTGCCGCGCGCCGGCAGCAACGGCTCGATCCGTGCGTACTGCTCGTCGCTCAGCCTCGTCTGATCAGTCATCTGGTCACCTGGACCGCGCCCCAACCACACTCTGACACACCTACGCGCCAAAGTGAACAGGCCATAGCTATCCTGTTCGCGGAACCACTGGTGTCGGCAGACGTATCCCGTCCCGACGACGGAGACAGCCTTCATGATCGATACGATACGTCCGGGCGTTTTGCAGCCGGCACTGACTCAGGGCGCAGCTCGGTTGGTTTGGCTGGGCGTCGTTTGATAACCGCTTGCTCTCAGCGCGAACAAACAAACGAGCAACGCTGAGGCCGTCGCCTGGCGGGAAATGGATCGCGATCAACTATGACGGTAGAATTCGTCAGTGTCATATTGAGATCCTTATCGTGAGTCCACTCGGTGAAGAACAAGCACTCGAAGGAGTGATCACATCTACACGAACGGAACGCATATTGTCGGATACGGAGTCTCAATCTACGAATGTGTCTCCAGACGGTCGGTGGTACGCCACGCCTGTGGGCAATTCAGGCACCTCGTAGCGCGAAATCGTCGAGCGCAGACTCTGATTGCGATGGATGAACGGAGTGCCGCTAACAGACTCTGGTGGCACGTTGATAGCGAGTTTTACGTGTACCAGAATCCACAAGGGGTGGCAGTCTGCTTTATCAATGGTCGGCAGTGGCAGATCGTCGTGGGTTCTGGTTGGAAGTTCGCGAGTTGGGTCCGTCGCGAGATCATCGTTGTTGGTCCACTTTACGTTGAAGACTCGTACGAGTTCGTTCCGGCTGGCATTAAGACGTCGGATGACGATGCGGATCAGTGACGTGGAACGCATGCCGCAGGAAAAGGCGGAATATCTGGCGAAACGGTAAGTACATGACTTGCGGTTGAAGTCAAATGCGGGCGCGATGCGCAACAGATGCAGCAGGAATGAGCAACTTGAGATAGGCTGTCCTGGTTTGATAGTGTCTACGCGGCCAGCCAACAATCGTGCTGTGTCAGATAGCAAAGGTAGGATGGTCCCACCACCCTGGACGGCTTAGTTTAACGTTTTCATTCGCGCGCCCTGGCATTGGCAAAACGCTGGGTGATGTGCGCGTTGTGCTGCGCAGCAGGTATTCTCTACTATGCCGCGCGAGGCCTCGGCTACAATCTGAGGAGGACGCGCGCAGCAGACACGCGTGAGTTTGGCGGCATCGATGACTTACGGCGAAAACGGAGAGATTCCCCCGCGAGGGCGGATCATCTTTCCTCCGCGAGTGAAGAACACATTGTTCATAGAGCAGCGTGGTCGCTGCCGGTACTGCGGTCGTCGCATGAGCAACCGCTATCTCCAGATCGACCACAAGTGGCCTGTCAGTCGGAACGGCGGCAACGAGCGCACGAACCTGCAGTTGCTGTGTACAGCTTGCAATATGCGCAAGGGCATCCAGACCGACGAAGAGTTTCGCTCACGATACTGGCGGTTGCTGCCGCCTGACGGGTCGATCCCCGATCTGCCGATTTCGCAGGAAGCGTTTAACGAAGAGACCCAGCGGACGCGGGCGTCGCAAGCTGTCCGCTCGATCTACCGTGAACGCTTCACAGCCGCAAGGCGGCGCCGTCAGCCAGCCGGATTCGAAGATGGACGTCAACGCGGATGTTTATCAACCGCGCTGCTACTGGTCGCCGTGCTTGTCGTAACAGTGGCCTCGCGGAGCAGCGGCTGACGCAATGTCCGCGCGCGTCCGCCGACACACGCGGGCTGCCAAGCGGATTAGCGGCCATAGCTAAACGCAAGGTTGGTAATATCGCTTCGTACGGGAGTTCGTGCCAAAACGAATCCGGGCAGCAAAGCCGAAGCCAAAGCGAAGCGATACAGAAGCAGATCTCGGCCATACCGGAGTTTGCGTTCGGTGGCCTGACTGAACGACTTTGAGAACGATTCCTTTTCCTGTCTGGTGCCGTCGGAGGGCATGGGAAAGTGTACCGAATCGACACCTCATCCCATCGATCTTGATGCCCTTGACGAAATTGCGTACCAGCTCCTTGCGTTCTGGGACGGTGCCGGCCTGGAGAAACTCGCGACACTCGGCGACGTACCGTTTGATCTTGGGAGTGGACGGCAGCTCGGCGCTTCTCCGGCCGGCGCTGACTTCAAATGAAGCCGACTCGACTATCGCCCAGTCCGATGCTCGTTCTTTTGCCATCACGTCGACTCCTTCGCGACCATCTGGGTCAGCTCTGTCGGTGCCTGCTCAGCGACGATTCGCCCCATGATGCAACCGACGAGTCTCGACCGCAATTTGGGATGCGCTCAGCGAATGGTCCTGCGCATACGACATCGCGGATTGCGGTCTTTCCACCGTTGCGGCGCTCCGAACGGCCTGACGCACCACGAAGTCCCAAGACATCGCCGTATCCGGACTGCACTCGAAGCAGCATCCGTTGAGAAGGCACTTGGCATGCTTTGGGGGCCGTCGATGTCACCGCGAACCGACGTATGGTCCTTCGATTCGAAAGGGGACGACTCACCGAGTTCGACCTGTTGTGACACCACAGAAAGGAGAGTCCGATGCCGATGAAAGACCCTTTCTAACTCGCTCTCGCGCTCCCCGACGCCTTGAGATGACTCAGTTACATCTCGCGAGTACCCGGTCATTCCAGTAACAGCCACGCTTTGATCTGTAGCCAATCGCAAGAAGTCCGGGAACCACATCACCCGCTGCGTCGACTCATCAGCCGTCCACCAATCATCGGTTGACAGCTCCACGTCTGCGTGTTGAGACATTTGAGCCTCCTTTGTTTCCTCCCAAGCTGACGGAATCGAATATCCAGGTTGGGTGATACGTAGCGCTATCGAAGACAGTTCCTCGTATTTGAACTTGAATGTTGGACCCTGTTCGCAGACATCCTTCAAGTGTGACAAATCCCCGTTCTCGCGTGACACCTAGTATCCTTCTGGTTGCCTGTCCGCCGCGAATAGTAAGATCGGAGGCCAGCGAGTTAGGCTCCCCATCTGCGAAGGCAAATGTCTCCAATGTGGTTGCTCCCAGCGCGGAGACTCGCAGAGTTCCCGGCACGCGCTGTTCGGCGCTCGCGTCGTGAGGAAGCCGGAAGAAACCATGATCATCAAACTCGTCTACGCGCATAACTCAACGCCTCTGCTTGGGACGAACACTCAATCGTCCGACTGAAAAATACCGCTGCAACCCGATGCGCCACCTCCGAGAACCACTTCACCTCCGAGCCCAGTCTGGATCCTAAGGGCGGCGGCATCGGTACAATCGCAGCATGCCAACTCCTGAATTCTGCGCCGAACGCGCCCAACCGATCCTCGACCGACACAACCAGGCGGGCGTCGCCGAGGCCGATATCGGCGCGGCGGTGCGCGACTTCCTGATCGCCACCGAACTTGCGCCGGAGGCCGAGATCGAAATGGAGCAGGCACCGTCCGAGAGTTCAACGGGGCGCGTCGACCTGCGCACGCGCGACGTCATCATCGAGTTCAAGGTGCGCATCGGCGACCGAATCCATCCCGACCCGGCGCACGTGCGGCAACTTGACGCCTACCTCAGCGCCGCTGTCGCCGGCGGGCAGCCGCAGCGCTTCGGCATCCTGACCGACGGCAAGTACTGGATTCTGCGCTGGCCCGGCATGGGGCCGGTCAGAACGCAGCCGCCCAACGCGTTCACCCTGAGCGACGCGAATCACGGCAACCACCTCTACGAGTGGCTGCGCGACCAGTCGCAGGCGCTGGAAGAACGCGGCCTCACGCCGACAGCCGAGGAAGTCCAGAAGCGACTCGGCGAAGGCCCCCGATTCGAGCAGCACATCGCGGCGCTGAGCGACCTCTACCAGGCCAACCGCGACGACCCGACGATCGCGCTGAAACGCGATCTCTGGCGCAGCCTGCTCGCCGCCGCGTTGGGACAGGTCGTCGAGCAAGAACCCGACCTCGACCGGCTCTTCGTCCGACACACCTATCTCTCCGTCGTCGTTGGACTCGCCGTGCAATCGGCATTTGGCATCGAGATCGAAGCCGCCGCCAACAGCGACCCCGCGGCGCTGCTCGGCGGTCAGCTCTTCGTCGACCAGACCGGCGTCAGCGGCGTGGTCGAATCCGACTTCTTCACATGGCCTGCGGAAGCGGGGCCTGCGGAAGCCGGGCCTGCGGAAGCCGGGCCTGCGGCAGCGGGGCCTGCGGAAGCAGGGCCGGCGGAAGTCGGCGGCGACGAGTGGATCCGCGACCTGGCCAAGCGCATCGGCTGGTTCGACTGGTCGCAGGCCGAGTCGGACATCGCCCGCATCCTCTACGAGTCGGTGATTCCCGCCGATGACCGCCGACGCCTGGGCGAGTACTACACGCCCGACTGGCTGGCCCGCGAGATCGTCGACGCCGTCGTCACCGACCCGCTCAACCAGCGCGTGCTCGACCCTGCCTGCGGCTCCGGCTCGTTCATCTTCGCCGCCGTGCGCAAGTATCTGGACGCGGCTCAGGCCGACGGGCGCACTTCCGCCCAAGCGATTGGCGGACTGCTCGACCACGTGATCGGCATCGATGTGCATCCGGTCGCCGTGCACCTCGCCCGCGCGACCTGGACGCTGGCCGCCCGCGAGGCGCTCGAAGGCGCCGTCCGCGAAGGCGAGGCGGTCAGCGCGACCGTGCCCGTCTACCTCGGCGACTCGCTCCAGCTTCGCGCCGAGACATCGGGTATGTTCGCCGAGCAGACCGTCAGCATTCCCGTCCCCGACCCGCCCGACTCCGACTTCGAGCGCAACCGCGAGCTGGAGTTCCCCCGCGCCCTGGTTGAGCAGGCCGACTGGTTCGACAACCTGATGACCAGCATGGCCAACGCCATCGAAAACGGAGAAGACCCCGCCTGGACCCTCCACGACGAAGACATCGGCGAGGGCGAAGATCGAAAGATGCTGGAACGAACCGCCGCGCTGCTCAAACAACTCCACGACGAAGGCCGAGACCACATCTGGGCGTACTATACCAGGAATCTGGTGAGACCTGTGGCGCTGCGCACTGATCCGGTAGATGTGATCGTCGGCAATCCGCCGTGGATTACGTACAACAAGACGCAGGCCGTCGTACGCGAGGAGTTGGAGCGTCAGAGCAAGCAGCGCTACAAGATCTGGGCCGGCGGACGCTACGCGACGCACCAGGACATCGCCGGAATGTTCTATGCCCGCGCGGTCGAGTTGTACCTCAAACTCGAAGGCCGGGCGGCGATGGTGCTGCCGCACAGCGCCCTGCAGACCGGTCAGTACACCAAATGGCGGCTGGGCGACTGGGGCCAGCTCGCGGTCGACCTGCAGCACGCGCCGCCCTGGGATCTTGAACGCATCGAGCCCAACACGTTCTTTCCCGTCCCCGCCTGCGTCGTGTTCCTCAGACGGCAGCCGCCGGAAGCGTACCCAAAGCGACTGGGCCAGACCGCATCCCGTTGGCGCGGCCCCGCAGGCGGACCATTCACACGTGAGCAAGTCCATCTGACCGATACTTCGGGAAAGTTCGCCTCCGTATATGGCGCGCGCGCGCGCCAAGGGGCCACTATTGTTCCGCGTGCGCTGTTCTTCGTGAATGTAGAGGAGTCATCGGCCATCGTTCAGGCGGCCGATATTCTGACGGTCTCGGCACGACGTAGCAAACAAGAGAAGGAACCGTGGAAATCGCTAGAGGAGCCGCTGCTCAAGTCTCAGGCCATTGAAGCGACACACGTCATTGATGTGCATCTCGGTGAGACAATCGCGTCGTACGTATGCTTAGATCCTCTCAAAGCTGTACTGCCGCTGTCAAAGACTACGGGTCACATTGTCAGGAAAGAAGATGGTTGGCACGGCGTGGATCCTACGACAATCGGAACTCGCATGCGCAGACGTTGGCGGCAAATCAACGAAATGTGGGACGAAAACAAGGGTGCCAGCAACAAACTACGCCTGATTCAGCGACTGGACTATGTAGGAAACCTTGCAGCGCAGAACGTGATGATTGCTGACGGACGCAAGTACGTCGCATACGCTCAGTCAGGCCGTCCGACAGCGGCAGTAGTCTCTCAGCCCTGTATCTTCGACAAGAAGCTATATTGGCTTGAGTGTGGGCTAGATGAGGCGCATTATCTATGCGCAATCATCAACAGTGCTTGTCTTGAAACTCTCGTTGCCCCTTTGATGAACAAAGGTCAATTCGGACCAAGGGACTTGGAGAAGCACCTCTGGCGACTGCCGATTCCTGAGTACGACGACGCCAACGACCTCCACCGCGCCATCGCCGAGGCAGGCGCGGCCGCCGCCATCGGCGCGCAGACCCTCTGGAGCGAAGTCCGCGCCGAGCGCCAGGCATCGGGTAAGTCCACCTCCGTCACCGTCGCCCGCCGCGAAATCCGCCAATGGCTCTCGGAGTCGGAGGAGGGTCAGCAGGTGGAGGCGTTGGTCGCGGAGCTGCTAGGCTAGCCACACAGAGATTGGAGCCACAGTGGCAGAACTGGTTAGCTTTGATAAAGCATGGAGCCAGGTACCAAACAGAGACGTAAAGGATAAGGCAGCCCAAATAATTCTCGGCAACGGCTTCTCGATTGGAGCGCATAACGAATTTGGTTACGAGAGGCTATATGAGGTAGCCAAGGAGTATGATCTCCCGGACGCAGCACGCGCCCTGTTCACTAAGTACGGAACCAGCGACTTTGAGAAGGTGTTGTATCAACTTCACGAGACAGCGTGGCTCACTCGGAAGTACGGCAATGATTCAAGCGAAATCGATGGCGATTATGAAGCCTTAAAGGAGGCTTTCATTCAGGCGGTCTCAGATGTACACCCTAAGCGGTCTTGGGATGTGGATATGGCCGGGGTCTCGCGGATTGGCGAGTTCTTGGAGAAGTTCTATATGGTCGCCTCAGTGAGCTACGACCTGGTTCTGTATTGGCTGCTCATGAAGTACATGGGCGATGTGAAAGGGCACTACCGTAGCTTCTTGGATGGTTTTGGAAACGACTTTCATGGCGGTGACAAGCTCAGATTCTACGGGCCTCGACCAAACGCAAAAAGAGTAGTGTGCTACTTGCATGGTGGGCTTCACTTAACGCCAGGCAGGGGCGGAGCGCTGAAGCGGCGGTGGGGAATGGACGGGGACTCGCTTATCGATCAGGCTCGGAACGCCATTGAGAATGGAGAGTATCCTCTCTTTGTCGCGGAAGGAACATGGCAGGCCAAGGAGAAACAGATTGCCCGAAGCGGATATCTGACTTGGGCAACACATCAATTGCGACACGCAAAGGGTGTTGTGTTTACCTACGGATGGTCGATGAGTGACCAAGACGCGCACTTGCTCGAGGCCATCTGGTCGAACAGGGACATCACGGATGTATGGGTCGGCGTGTACGGCCAGGAAGGTCCATCTGAGCAAGCAGCGATGCAGTCAAGGGCGCTGCGCATAATCGAAGAGTCGCAGAAATCCCGGTCTACAAAGACGAAGCAAGGTGAGCCGATTGGGGTGAAGTTCTACGACTCATCGAGCGTGAGATTGTGGTGACCAACGCCATAATGAGAGTCGTGGCTAGAGATCGCGATAGGTGCGCTCGTTGCGACGCAGGACGTCGGTGATGGTGACGATTCGTTCGGCGTCGTCGATGTCGTAGAAGATTCGCCAGTTGCCCTGGCGTACGCGATGCTCATTGTCGGAGAGTTTCAGTACTCGCCGCGGCCGTGGCTCGGTGGCGAGGCTGCGAATCTTACTCCTGATTGCGGTCAGGTCTCGCTTCCCAAGACGCGCCAACTGTCGTTCTACCCGCGGTTTCGTTGTGAGCCGGTAGCGCGGCCGCGATTCATCCGTCATTCCTTAGCCCAGCGGGCGGCCAGCCGCTCTTCTACTTCTTCCCAGGGGACTGCGTCGGGGAAGCGACCGCCATTTCGTTCGTACTCGGCTTGGGTTTCCTCCGCGATGCGCAGGTCCTCCGCCTCTTCCTCCGGGGTCAGTTCGTCCAGCAGCTCGAAGAACCCCAAGTCGAGCAGCCTTACGACCCACTCGGCGACGGTTAGCGCGATGCGGGCCTCTTCCAGAAGGACAGGGAAGGCTTTGTCCGCTTCTGGACGTCCCTGCCAGAGATTGGCCAGCACAGGCATGATCGTGTCGACTTCAGCAACGCGCGAGTAACCCTCGCACCAGAGATCGGGGCGCTTCTGCCAGTGCTCCAGGATCACGCCGAGGTCGTCCGTCGGGTTGTCAGGCGTGGCGATTTCGCGGAAGGCCTGTTCGACGGCGCGGATGGCGCAGTCGTAGGCGTCGGGCGCGACGGACTCGTCCTCGCCCCAGGCGGCCTCCCGCGCTGTGCGCAGCAGGTCGGCGGGCGGAGTGTCGACGGGGTGGTCAAGGATCATCGGTCGGCGCCTTTCGGTTGAAGCCCATCAGGGTATCAGACGGGCGCCGACTCCGTCAGCGTCATCAAGGGTGGGTTGTAGGAGAGGGTGAGGTCGAAGCGCTGCGGATGAATCTCGAAATCTAGCTCGCTGAGCAGTTCAGTCAACAGGCGGTCGGAGTCGTCGGGATGCAGCACACGGACGCTGGCCTCAACCGCCTCGTCCTGCATGCAGGATTTGGTCTGTCGAAGCTCCGAGTTATCGGGATCGGCGCAGTGTTGGCAGTCTTCAGTGACCGTCCCGGCCTGCTGCTGCCGCATGTGGCTGGCCCCATTGGTGACAATCCAGCGCTCGGCCCAGAAGTCGCTAGCGGACGCAGCGGCGAGCTTATCCGTCTCATACTTGGCGATCGGCGCGCCCAGGCCGTGCTCGTCCAACTGGCGCGACTTGCATTGGATTGCGATGAAGCCGCCATCACGCCTGACGCCGACAGCGTCGATGCCAACATCCTGGGCGGTCGTGCCCGGGAAGCGCGTCTTGCGTCCAGGCCAATCCGCCTACAGGTAGCACTCGGCGAGGTCCCATTCGAGAATATCGGGACCGTACAGCACGGTGGCGCCTTCCAGCCACTGGCCGTCGGTTGGCTGCTGGGCAACCTGAGCCGCGGTCTGAAGGGTTTGCGCGATGTTGCTCTGCATAGTCGTTCCGTATCGGACCCGTTCTTAATGCGCGATTGGGTACATCCTAGATGCCTAATCCTCAAAGCCAGCTCTTTCTGGGAGTCCCATAACTTGAATCGACTTCGATGGTGAGGCGCCCGAGACGGTGCAAGCTGAGGTTGCGTTGCCGCTGGAGATGCGGGTCGCGGAGCCGTCGGCTCATGTGCCTCTTATTCGCTCTGGGGTGCCGTTCACGCACCTCGTTTTCGTCCAGCATGGCGTGCTGTCAGCGCTAAGGGCGGACACACGCAGCGGCTTGAACGTCAGCGCGCCCGTGTACAGCCAGGTGTTCTCGGTGGTGGTCAGGTAGAAGAAGTTGTTCTTGGTCGGGCAGAGGCGGCGACTTAACCGTCACGGACAAGTTCTGGCTGTCGCTCAGGTTCACGTGCCTGGCGTCTGTTGCGACCACGCGAATCGTCTGACTGCCTGCCGTCTGTTGGCTGGTCGTCTGAGTGGAGGTGCCAGTGTTCACTGCTCCGTCGACTGTCACACGATACGCGCCCGAGCTACCCTCAACGCTCCACTCAACCGTCACCGACGCGCCCGTCTCGCAACCGGACGGACTGACCGAAGCGGAGAGTGAAACCGGGGTCGGTTTGGTCGTTCTTACCATCGGAACCCAGTCCGACGGCCTGCCGCGGATGGTAGCGCGAACCTCGAGGCGATAGTCGGTATCGGGACTCAGGCCTGTAAACGGATAGCTGCGAGCCGAGCCACCTAACGACTGACGCTGGCTGCCGTCAATGCGCACCTTGTAGCCGGTCGTGCGGAGCGCCGTGTTCCAGTTCAGCCTCGCAGTTGTCTCGACATTCCGGTTTCACTGTGCGATGATATCGCAGCCGGCAAGAGAGTCTTGCCGCACGATGATAGGATGCTGCAATGCAGCTTCATCGAGGTCGGTTCAAGGTTGGGTTGGGAATCCTGGGAGCGGTCGTTCTGGCGATGGTGGCGTTCATGGCGCTCACCCCTGGTCAGGTTCGGGCCGAGTCGGAACCGGAGGCAGAGACGGAAGAACCGCACACGTTGTTTGCGACGGCCTATACTCACTGACAATGTCCGCCAACACCATGACGCTGAAGAAACAAGGCGAGCTGACCAAGTATTCCTACTCCTCGGATCGCGAGTGCGAGATGTCATTGACGCTCATCGATGTGTCCAGCGATGACAATCCGGCCGACATCACCAAGACTTGTTCGGTGACCGCAACGCCCGTCCGGGACGGTTACGCATTGGATGTGACCTTGACCGAGGCAGGCGACTGCGTCACGGTTGGCATTGAGGTCGAAATCGACTACGGGGACAGCCTTCCGGGCGGCGGCACTTTGGCGCAACTCTCAGAGTCGGAAACTAATCCGTCTACGGACACCACGGCTGTCGGACCTGGTGAAGGTGGAGTTTTTGGGCAAGGCGACTGCAACTACCACACAGAAGGAGACCTACCGCATATCTCATCAAGTAGGCCTAAAGCAGTGTCCGCCCATGGATGGTGGACTACTCGTGGAGTGAATTGGAACTGCCCCTCCAAGGCCGATGTCACAGTCACCCTTCAGGTACGGGTATGCAATCCGTTTGACTGCTGGTTCTCGACCATCGGCAAAGGCAAGAAGAGGGTGCGTTCTGGTGGGGGATCGAGCAGGCGGGCGACTGCCCGGGCGTCCTGTGAGGTATGGGCCTGTAAGATCGCCTACAGGAGCATCATCGGCGTGGATCTGGTCGGGCAGAGAGATCCGTCCGACGTAAAGATCAAGCAGAATGAACTCTATTGTCGTCCATACGACTGGTGATTGAGACATCATGACCACAATCCTCGCCGAGGCGTTTGGGCACCTGGCACTTAATCAGGACAGAGCAGTTGACGTCCTCGACGAGGATTTGTATAGCGTCTTCCGGGCGCGATCGGAACTGATGGGATGGTCCACGATCAACTCCCCTGGCAAAAGTTCATTGCTCTGGGGCATGAACGAAGCAGAGTTGACCAACGAGGACGACGGACACCGCATCGGGTTCGCTCAGGTAGGACTTGACGTTGGTTGGAATACCGACATCGTTGACCGGAGCGAACTGGAGCCCCCCCGTTTGAGTAACCAGCGGGTCGGGAAGCCCGCACCTTTCCCGAACCGCCCAACCGTTCCGCCCACCGACCCCGTGTTGGCTATTCCGCCTCTGATTCAGTGTCTGAATGACTCACTCCGATGGTTCGGAGAGGCTGAGGTCGCAGCGGCCCAGGTGACGGCGATTGACATCGAGCGCAGGCAGCAGTCCTGCTTAGACCACCTGGTGTCCGCACTCAACTGGTTCAACATCGGAACTGCGATAGAGCGCCCGCGCGCATCGCTGACCGTGGCGGCCGATCAATGGGACGAGGGCAAGGAGGCGGACGTTGTTGCCTCCATCCACCAAACGAACACGGGTTCATTCGAGATCGGTTCGCTAATCACTGCTCCAGCAGAGTATGCGGCAGGCCCTGATTGGGCATGGCCTCAGTTTGCCCGCACGAACATGGGCTTGAATGTGTCGATGCCAGAATGGTCACCAAGCACTGTTGGGTGGGTGGTGGCCAGAATATTCGAGGCTGCGCTCACCCTAGATCCGGCGCCCCAAGCGCTCTCAGTTCGAGTCAGTCGCTCCCTGGACTGATCGGAACTTCATCGGCGTCGCTAAGGCCGTGCTCACATCGCGGCGTAGTTGTGGCAAAGTGGAGTCGGTTGGCGGCGCGGTGCTGGTGAGCAGATGACAGATCAGAAGAAGCTGAGCGACGAACAGTACGCGCGGCTGGAGCCGTTGTTGGCCTCGCCGGGTCATCACGTCAAGATTTCGCAACGTCAGGCGCTCGATGCCAGGCTTTACGTGGTCTATAGGGCTGCACCTGGCGCGGTCTGCCGAGCGAGTTCGGCAACTGGCACACGATCTATGTGCGGCTCAATCGTTGGGCGAAAGGGGACGTCCTGGAGCGCGTCGTGCGTGAGTTACAGCAAGAGTTGTTGATTGAATCGGACACGCGGTCGCTGGACAGTACGATCATCCCGCTGCACGCACACGGAACTGGCGCGCTCAGAAAAGGGAGCGCCAGCGGAGCAATCCTGGGCCACGACAGGCAATCGGCCACTCGCGCGGAGGCCTGACAACGAAGCTGCATGCGCTAGTCGCCGGCGAGCGCGTTCCACTGATCATCGGCCTCTCAGCTAGTCAGCGCCACGACGGGCCGTCTCGGTCCGGTCTCGGGCAGCCCTATCTCGTCATGGACCGCGCTTACGAAGACGACGCCACTCGGCGATTGGCCGGCGTACTGGCGGCGCGACAGATGCGGCTGAAGAGATAGTGATAGTCGGATTCGTATTGCGCCAGCAACCGGTCTAACGGGCGCAGAACGGCAGCCCTCTTTCCGTCAATGACGCTGCATCTCAACATGTAGAACCGCGCCGGCCGCTTCGCTGGATCCTTGTTGCGTTGTATGTTGACATTCCTGAGCCAGTTCCGCATCTCACGAAAGAAGGCGAAGTTGTGCGTCAAAATGATGAGTTGGCCGGCTCCCTGAGTCCTTCGACGTATGTAAGAAGCCGCGGTGAAGAGCGCGTTTTCGTCGAGACTGGACACTGGGTCATCGAGAACGACGACCCCCTGTTTGAGGTCGAATCCACGGCTGTTCAGGGTTCTGAGAACATACAAGAGCGCAATGGCCGTCATCTCCCCCTCGCTCGGATCTTTCGCAGGGCGTCTGTCGCGCATCAGCGTGTACCCGTGTTCATTGACAGCCAGTTGCATGGCTCCTGGACCCAGGTAGTCGCGCAAATCAGCATTCAAGTCGTCTGCGGGAGGGCGATGGTCCAAGATGTCCGATTCGAGCCGAGCGATTTCCTCTCGAACCTCACTCACTCGTCGATTGACCCGTTCTTGGGTGAGTTTAGTCGTCTTGAGTCCAAACCTGAGGCTCTTGTAGGTGTCAAGACGTTCGGCGATGAAATCCGATTCAATCGACTTCCGTGCAAGCTCCACGCTGGCCTCGAACTCGGCGCAGGACTCGTTGTGCTTTTCGATGATCCCTGCAACCGACGCAAAACCGTCGACACCACTCGAAGGTGCCTGATATCCCAAGCTCATTGACTCGAACCCCCGCTCCTTCTTGGTGCCAAGGTCGCCGGCCAGCCGTTGCAGAAACGACAGAGCATGGTCGGCCTCCGCGGATAGTCGATCCCTTGCTTCCTCGAAGGGTGCTGACAGGTCCGCATAGAGCTGGTCGGCCACTGGCAGCTCAGAGCGAAACGCCTCTATGCTTTTCGTCCCTGCCTCACATTTCGAGAGAACGGATTCGAGGTCCCTCATGAGCTCGCCGTGAGCACCATTAAAGTGGTTTCTCAAGGTCTCCAATCGCTCCGGTGGCATGGTGCGGTCGCAATACAAGCATGTATCGGTCGACCGCTCAGTATGAACGTGCAGCCCATCGCGTATCCAAGCAGCGAGCGCTGGATCGCGAACGAGTGAATCAAGGGCTGTTGAAGTGACGGTCGTTGCCAGTAGGCGTGAGGTCTCTGTTTCCTACCCAGCAAGGTCGACTGGATCGAAGTCTGGCAGAGAGATTGTGTTCCTCTGTGTCTCAGCCTGGCGTTGAACAAACGCGATGCGCTCCTGGTCGCTCAGTCGAAGACTCTCGACATCGCCAGCGCCGACAATAGTGTCTGCGCGCGTCTCGTAACGGCCCCGGTTGTAGTTCCGGTAAGCGCTCTTCGGTTGGTTGCCGAGCAAGTCCTTCAATGTGCGCGCATTTGTCTGGACGTGATTGTCCAGGTCACGCTGGAAGTCGCGTTCTTTCCTTTCGGAGGCGGCCAGTTCCTGATTCAATGTCTCGAGCTCTGCTTTGAGCTGGTCAATCTTCTGCTGTGCATCAATGTTCCTTTTGCCCAGCACCACAATGGGGGTCATACCGTCGTGGTCAGGACGAAAGACATTGTCCTTGATGAAGTCTTGATCGAAGACCTTCAAAGCAATCGCCTCGGCCGGGACTTCGCCGAATTCCGAGCCTTCGATCCTGCGCCCAGTGACGCGCAGCGCGATGTCCCCGCCCTGAGGCACTGTCCGCAGTTCCAGGCTCTGGAGGATGCGGCTGAGGGTGGTCTTGCCAGATCCATTCCATCCATAAATCAGGTTGAATCGGCTGAACTCTTGCAGGTCTGGAACGTCCGACCATCTGAAGTCTCGAAACACGCCAGACCCTTGGAGCTTGTCAATCCGCTCAATCTTCATCAGACGCCTCTTCTTCGATGTTCTTCGGACGAGAGCCTCTGAAGGCCTAAATCGAGACTTCGAAGAAGCACTCAGAGCTTCGCGTTCTTGGGTCGCCCAAATGGCGGCGTTGCGACCCTGCGCAATGCCGCGGGGAGCACCGGAGCCTGGTCTGGTCGAATCTGGGACCTGATGGGGCAGCGAGTCAACGGTCGAGCGGGAACCGAGTCTCGAAGGTTCTTGGTTTTGGCCAGGTTGGTGGGCGAAACGCTACCGATCTGCGAACTTTTGAGTGGGATGTGGCGCTGTAAGCCCCAACTCACCCTCTCAACAAGTCACCAGTCTCCTCTGGACTCGAGTCCCCTTACCCGGAGCATGCGGGATCCTTCTGAGCACGTATGTTTGGGGAGTGGCCTTTGGTTGCCGTATGTCCGATTGGAGGTCGGTAAACCACGCTTGCGAACGAAGCACAGCTCAGAGCTGAAAAGTGGGTGGCCTAGTTCGGTATCTGACGGGTCTTTTGGATGCCTGCTCCAACACCCCCAGCGCCAAGAACTCAGGTAGCCAAGCCTTCAGTTGCGCGGGTGTGATCTCCAGATAAGCCTGCAACTCGGAGTGTGAGTAATCACGGTCGAGGCAAGACAGCATCTGACTGGCATGTTCGAACAACGACGCAGGCCGCACGTAAATCGTGTGCCAGTCGCCGAACTCGCGCGGCAGACCGCGCCAGGTGCAGCCCTGGTAATAGACGTAGAGCCAGGCGTCGAGCACCTGACGATGGGCAATCTTGACGTGGTTGCCGCGCCTCGGCAGCAACGGCTCGATCCGTGCGTACTGCTCGTCGCTCAGCCTCGTCTGATCAGTCATCTGGTCACCTGGACCGCGCCGCCAACCACTCCCACTCTGCCACTCCCACTCTGCCACACCTACGCGCCAAAGTGAACAGGCCCTAGCAGGCTGCTGAAGAAGGGTGTGTGAGATCATGGCGGAGGTGTTGAACCGATAGCTGAAGGAGGTCTGCGATGCGCGGCGAGTCAGAACGGCAGGCGACGATGATGTTGGGGTTGACGCCGGAGGGCTTCGTGCCGAAGGACCACCCGCTGCGGCGGATCAAGCCCTTGGCCGACTCGGCCCTGCGGCGCATGTCGCCCCTGTTCGACGAGATCTACGCGGACAACGGGCGGCCCTCGATTCCGCCGGAGCACTTGCTCATGGCGAGCCTGCTGATGGCCTTCTACACGGTCCGCTCGGAGCGCCAGTTCTGCGAGCAGCTGCGCTACAACCTGCTGTTCAAGTGGTTCCTCGACCTCAATGTCGAAGACGAACCGTTCCATCCGACCACGTTCACGAAGAACCGCGAACGGCTGCTGGAAGCCGATGCCGCGCAGGTGCTGCTCAAGGAAGCCAGGCGTCGCCGGCTGCTCTCCACGGACCACTTCAGCGTCAACGGCACGCTGCTTGACGCCTGGGCCTCGCACAAGAGTTACCGTCCGCGCGACGAGCAAGGGCCGCCCACAGGCGCTGGGCGCAACCGGCCGCGCGACTTCAAGGGCGAACGCCGCCGCCGCGACACGCACGAGTCGACGACCGATCCCGAGGCGCGCCTCTACCGCAAGGGCAAACAACAGGACGCGCAGCTCTGTTATTTGGGCCATGTCCTCAACGAAAACCGGCACGGGCTGGTCGCCGATGTCGAGCTGACCGAAGCCGACGGCTACGCCGAACGCGAGGCTGCCCTGGCGATGCTCACACGCAGCGTCCGGGGGCCGGCCACGCTGGGCACCGACCGTGGTGGCTACGACACGCGCGACTTCGTCTGGGACCTGCGCGGCCAGGGGGTGACGCCGCATGTGGCGCAGAACGAGCGCGGTCGGCGCAGCGCGATCGATCGTCGCACGACCAGACATCCGGGCTACGCCCAGAGTCAACGTCGGCGCAAGATCGTCGAAGAGGTGTTCGGCTGGATCAAGACGGTCGGCGCCGGCGGCAAACTGCGGTACCTCGGACAGGCCCGCAACAAGCTCTGGTTCGAACTGACCGCCGCGGCCTACAACCTCACCCGCCTGGCCAACCTCGAGGCGGCCGCCGCATAGCTGAACCGCGCCGGCGCGGCTTCAGGCGCTGGATCCAGCGCCCCGGATCCCGCCCTCTCACTTACACGACCTCCAGTCGATCGCTGCTCAGCCAGCGACCACTCGTCGAAGATGGCCAGGTCTGGCGCGTATCATCCGTAGTTCAGCAGCCTGCTAGTCCTACCGGAGGGCGATGGGGCGGTGAGGGGCAGTTGTTGATGAACCTGCATGCCGAACCGGGCGATTGGTCCGACGCTGGAATCGGCGGATCGGCCGTGGTTGCGGGTATTCGGGACTGCAAAGAATGTGATTGAGTAAGGCGTTGGAGACTATTTCCGCCGTCAGGATGTATCGTGGCGGAGTAGGGCAGTGAAGCCCGCCTGTTCGAAGTCTCGGTCGTAGGCGAGGGCCTCTGTGATGCCGCGTTCTTCCATGACCAGGAAGCTGGCGCAGTCGGTGAGGCTCCAGCGCTGGTCGGGCCGGTCGGCGAACCGCACCGCCGCTGCGCGGAACTGGTGCGTTGTCTGCGGGATGATCTCCACTCTCTCATTCGCTTGTAGCCTTACCAGCATTGCGCTGGCCTTGCGGCGATTTCTTGCCCCGGCGCCGGAGACGTGGCTGAACACCTCCACCAAGACCATCTCCGTTGTGATTATCAGCAGCGGCTCTAATCGTTGAGTCTCGATTTGGGCATACCGGTTCAGCTGATCCCGCTCATCAAGAAGCGCGATCCAGTAGCCAGCGTCGGCGAAGACTGTTCGCATCAACCCTCTTCTTTGGGATGGCCGTAGAGGTAGTGCTTGTAGTTCTTGGCCCCGTCCGTCGGCATGAGTTCCCGCGATTCGGGTGGGAAGTCGCGGTGCAGCTTTTCAAACATTTCGAGCACCGATTCGCCTCCCGGTTCCGGCTCTTCGGAGACCGAGAGGCTGACTAGGCAGCCTTCGGTGAGGTTGAGCGGTTCGAGGGGCTCGAGTTTGCCGTTGCTGTAGCGGGCTTTCACTTGAGTTAGCATAGCCGTCTCCTCAAGGTGAGCGTAGCAGTCTGCGCGAGTCTGCTGGGCCTGCGTGGTTGGGTCCGAGCTGGAGTCGCCGGAACGATCGTGGCTGTGGGTGAGCGAGTTCTCAAAGGGGCAAATGGCCTTGTCACGACTCGATCGATGGCCGATCCTCCATGCGTGCAATGAAGTCTTCTGGCTTGGCCACACAGACGCCTAGCAGGCTGCTGAACTACGGATGATACGCGCCAGACCTGGCCATCTTCGACGAGTGGTCGCTGGCTGAGTAGCGATCGCGGGCAGGTCCTGTAAGTGAGAGGGCGGGATCCGGGGCGCTGGATCCGATGCTTGAAGCCGCGTCGGCGCGGTTCGGTTATGCGGCGGCCGCCTCGAGGTTGGCCAGGCGGGTGAGGTTGTAGGCGGCGGCGGTCAGTTCGAACCAGAGCTTGTTGCGGGCCCGGCCCAAGTACCGCAGCTTGCCGCCGGCGCCGACGGTCTTGATCCAGCCGAACACCTCTTCGACCCGTTTGCGCCGGCGTTGACTCTGGCGGTAGCCCGGATGCCGGATCGTGCGACGGTCGATCGCGCTGCGCCGGCCGCGCTCGTTCTGAGCCACATGGGGCGTCACCCCCAGACCGCGCAGGTCCCAGACGAAGTCGCGCGTGTCGTAGGCCCGGTCGGCGCCCAGCGTGGCCGGGCCCCGGACGCTGCGCTCCAGCATCGCCAGGGCGGCGTCCCGTTCGGCGTAGCCATCGGCCTCGGTCAGTTCGACATCGACCACCAGCCCGTGACGGTTCTCGGTCAGCAGATGGCCCAGGTAGCAGAGCCTGGCCGCCTGCTGCTTGCCCTTGCGATACAGGCGCGCCTCGGGGTCGGTGGTCGACTCATGCGTCTCGCGACTGCGGCGTTCGCCCTTGAAGTCGCGGGGCCGGTTGCGACCGCCGCCTCTGGGTGGTTGCTCGTCGCGCGGACGGTAACTCTTGTGCGAGGCCCAGGCGTCCAGCAGCGTGCCGTCAACGCTGAAGTGGTCCGGGGAGAGCAGCCGGCGACGCCTGGCTTCCTTGACCACTTCCTTGAGCAAGACCCGCGCCGCGTCCGCTTCCAGCAGCCGTTCGCGGTTCTTCGTGAAGGTCGTCGGGTGGAAGGGTTCGTCCTCCACGTTCAGGTCGAGGAACCACTTGAACAGCAGGTTGTAGCGCAGTTGCTCGCAGAACTGGCGCTCCGAGCGGATCGTAAAGAAGGCCATCAGGAGGCTCGACTTGAGCAAGTGCTCGGGCGGAATCGAAGGTCGACCGTTGTCCGCGTAAATCTCGTCGAACAGGGGCGACATGCGCCGCAGGGCCGAGTCGGCCAAGGGCTTGATCCGGCGCAGCGGGTGACTCTTGGGCACGAAGCCGTCCGGCGTCAGCCCCAACAGCATCGTCGCCTGTCGTTCTGACTCGCCGCGCATCGCAGACCTCCTTCAGCTATCGGTTCAACACCTCCGCCATGATCTCACATGCCCATTTTCAGCAGCCTGTTAGGGCCTGTTCACAATAACTGAAGCGCGTCCCAGATCAGGGCGAGGTGAATGAAGCTGAGGAAGACGACGTCCGGCTGGTCGCCGTGATCAGCGCGGTCCATCATCAGCGCCGGATCGCCGGCGACCGGGCCGCGGCGCCTCTCACAGGCTTGGAGTCGGGACGTCATAGTCAGGGCCTCAACTGAGCTGGCGGTCGACCAGGCGGCGGAAGGGGCCGTCCTGTTGGAAGAGATCGTCGAACGACCCTTCCTGCACCACACGGCCTCGCTCCATCACGTAGATCCGATCGGCGTGGCGGATGGTCGAGAGGCGGTGCGCGATCACGATGCGGGTCGCGGCGAGTCCCTCAATGCTGCTCATCACCTGAGCTTGGCTGCGGGCGTCGAGCCAACTAGTGGCCTCGTCAAGCAGAACAATGCGCGGGTTGCGAACCAGCGCCGCGGCGATGCGGATGCGCTGCGTCTGCCCGCCCGAGAACGTATGGGCGCCGTCCGAGACGATGGTGAACATCTCCATCGGCATCTCGGCGATTTCGTCTGCGATGTCGGCGAGCGTGGCCGCGCGCCTGGCGTCGTCAATCGTGAGTCCCTCGCCCAGGCCGATGATGTTGTCGAGCAGGCTGCCCGGTTGCAGCGCGCCGTCCTGCATGACGACGCCGAGCTGTCGGCGCAGCGCCGGGCGGTCGAGCGAGGCGAGATCGTGTCCGTCGTAGTAGATGCTGCCGGCGCTCGGTTCCTCGAGACCCAGCGCGAGCCGCATCAGCGTGCTCTTGCCGGAGCCGGATTCGCCGACGAGGGCGATGAACTCGCCCGACCGCGCCTGGATCGAGACGTCCTCGATCAGCGGCGCGTCCTCCTGGTAGCGGAAACTCACGTGGTCGAAGCGCAGGTCGCCGCCGACCTCGACTCGCTGCGTGTTGTGAGCCCGCGTCTCCGGCAGCGCTTGGAAGATCGGCCGCACCTGCTCAAAGCCCGGCAGCACGGCGGCGATGGTCTCGACCGAGAGTCCGAGATTGGTGGCGGCGGCGAAGAACGTCATCGAGACGGCGTAGATGACGAGGAAGTCGCTCAGCGACAGCTCGTCGGGGCCGCGCGCGAGGGCGACCGCGAACAGGATCGCACCGACGATCGCGGGGTAGGCCGCGCTCAGCGAGACCATGTGCTCGTTGATCCGCGAGACCTGAATGCCGGCCAGGTGTTGTTCTCGATACTGGCGGGCCCAGGCCGCGAATGCGGACGGCTCCGCCCCGGCCCCGCGCAGTTTGCTGATCCCGTTGATGAACTGCAACAGCTCGCCGGCGAGCTGTCGCTCGGCGCGAAATCCGCGACGTTGAGGACGTATCTGGAGCAACCCGAAACAGGCGGTGATCAGCATGGTGACGACGCCGATGGCGAGACTGACCAGCGCCATCGTGACGTCGTAGGCGAAGAGCACCGCGAGCGTCGGCAGCAGAAACACGACGGACAGCAGCGCATTGGCGACGACGCCGGACAGTTGGTCGCGCATGATCTGAATCGTGGCCATGCGCACCGCGAGCTCGCCCGAGGTGAAGCGTCGGAAGAAGCTGGGCGGCAACGAGAGCAATCGATCCCAGGCGGCAGCGCTGACGCGGGCCGCGCCGCGACCTTCGAGTCGCATAATCGCGGTGCCTTGCAGCATCTGAAAGGTCAGGCCCAAGAGCGCAAAGGCCAGCAGCGCGATGATCACCTGGAGCAGCATGTCGCCCGCGGCCGACGGCAAGACCCAATCGGTCAGTGCGCCGAGCGCGATCGCCGGCGTCTGCACCAGCAGCGCCGCGACGAGTCCGGCGAACAAGAAGCGGATCAGATCGGTCGCCATGCCGCGACTGGCGATGCTCAGCAGATCGGTCACCCGCACCGACCGTTCGCTCGGCAACACCGGATAGGGCAACCAGGCGTCGGACGCGAGCAGGCGCGCGCGCGACTCGTTGATCGCGGTGGCGCGTCCGCTCTGCGGATCGATCGTCCGATAGCGACCGCCCCAGCCGGGAATCAGCGCGACGGGACGCTCATCGTCGGCGCGGAAGCCGAGCATCGCGCCGCTGTCGCCGAGCCACCAACGATCCTCAACCCGCAGGCGGACCTTACGCGCGCGAACGCCAGATGCGCTCAGCGCCTCTGACAGTGACGGTTCCTCATCGATCGTGCCGGGCCGAGGCTCCGGCGGACGGAAGTGGATCCCTTCCCGCCGACCGATCAGCGCCAGCGCCGTCATTAAGGCGGAGCCGTCAGATGCGATTTCGGCGCGACGACCGTCGATCACGCGGATCAGATTGTCGCTCGCGACCTCGGCGTCGCGACGGCGGAGCGCGTCGCGAGCGGTCTGCTGGTTGACCACGTCGGCCCGCAGCAGGAGCGTGTTGAGCTGCTCGGCCGAGAGCACGAGCGCGTGGAACTCGGCTAACGCCGTCATCAGCCGACCGTCGCGAGCGAGCGCTCGCGACGACGCGATCCGTAGTTCCATGGCATCGGGTACAGAGAGCCAGGTATCGAACGTGAGTGGGACGAATCCGCTGCCGCCGGGCGGCGGCTCCTCGGTGCCCAGATACGCCGGCGCGATGTGCGAGTCACGCGAGTCGTCGTCGCGCTCGTCCGAGACCCAGATGACGGCCCCGGTGCGGGTCGAGAGCACGCTGTTCGCCGCGACCGAGGCGTCTGCGCCACCTGGTTCAAGCAATTCGGTTGGTCGAGGACGCGGATCGATCCGAGCCGCCACCGCGCCCGCAATCGCCGCGATCCAGGCGTCAACCTGATCGGCGAATTCGTCCGACAACTCTCGCGTCTGCAGGACCGCGGCGGGGAAGCGAATCAGTCGCGTGCCCGGCAATCCCTTGGCGATCGCCTGACGGTCGACGTCGCTCGCGTTGAGGCCGAACAGCACCTGCCCCGCCGACGCGCGCATGATGTGTCGGCCGCTGGAGCTGATCGCGTCGTCCCGACGCTCGAACAGGAAGATATCGACGCCGCCCTCAACGACGAGCCAGGCGTAGGCCGGATCGTTGAGCAAGATCGGTTGGTTGGCGGCGCTGTCAATCGCTTCGCCCTGCGCGAGGACAAGCTCGGTCAGCTGCGACTGCGCAGGGCCTGCTCTGGATGATGAAGTGGTCATTGCGACGTCACCAACTGTGCGTAGACGCCGTCCGCGTCGGCGCTCAACTCGTCGTGGCTGCCGCGCTGGACCTCGCGTCCCCGATCGAGCACCACGATCAGGTCGCAGTCGCGGATCGTGCTCAGCCGATGGGCGACGATGATGCAGGTGCAACCGCGACGGCGCAGCGCGTCGTCGATGCGTTGCTCGGTGATCACGTCGAGTGTGCTGGTCGCCTCGTCCAGGAAGAGCACGGTCGGTCGATGAACCAGCGCCCGAGCGATCTCCAGCCGCTGGCGCTGTCCGCCGCTGAAGTTGCGACCGCCCTCCTGGACGTGGGCGTCGTAGCCGCCGGCCCGACTCATGATCTCGTCATGGATCAGCGCATCGCGAGCGGCGGCGACCATCTCCTGCTCGGGCACGGTCGGGTTCCACATCGTGAGATTGTCGCGAATGCTGCCGTCGAACAGCACGATCTGTTGGTCCACGCTGGCGACCGAGGTCGTGAACACCGAGTGCGGCACCTGCGCGGCGGGGACATCGTCGAAGCGGATCTCTCCCGTCCAAGCCTGGTACTCGCCGCTCACGAGTCGGAGCAGCGTCGACTTACCGGAGCCGGTCGGTCCGACGACGGCAATTCGCTGACCTGGTTCGACGGTGAGGCTGAAGTCGGAGATCAGCGGATCGGCGTGTTTCGAGTAACCGAACGTAATGCCTCGCAGTTCCAGTCGACCTGCGAGTCGCAGTCGACCGTTGAGGCTCGCGACCTGAGTTTCGCCGGTAGCGGTTAGCCCGTTGGCGTCGCGCAACGTCGGATCTTCTTCAGCGTCAAGCACGTCATCGACGCGCTGGAGGTCGGCATCGAGTAGCTGGAATGCGTCCGCGAACTGGACGAACCGCCCGACCGGAGCGAGAAAGTTGCCGGCCAGGATGTAGACCGCGACCAGCTCGCCGATGCTGAGGTCGCCCTCGATCACGCGCCAACCGCCGAGTCCCAGCACAGCCATCCCGCCCAGCACTGCGAACAGCCGCGGCAACGAGGCGTTGACGTAGCCAAGCTCGACGAAGCGCTGACGCGCGGTCAGTTCGCGCGCCTGGTAGCCGCTCCAACGCGTGAACAGATCGCGCTCGCCGGCGGTGGCGCGGAGCGAATCGATCTGACGCAGCCCGGCCGTCTCGATCCCAAATAACAGCGCCTGTTCTCGTCGCAACTGCCGATAGTGGTCGGTCCGGGCGTGGCTGAGGACGCGGCTCGCGAGCACGTTGCCGACCGCGATGCCCAGCACGACCACGGCGATCAGCGGGTCGTAGACCGCAAGCAACGCGAACAGCAGCACCGACATCACCAGCTCGACCGCGATCCCGACCACTTGTCGCGCGGCGCCGGCGGCGATGTCGTCGACCAATCCCACCCGAGCCGCCAGGTCGCCGGCAAAGCGATGCGCGAAATACTGCGTCGGCAAGCGGAACAGTCGCCAGAGCAGCCGCTGCGCGTTGACCACCGCCAGCTGCACCGCGATCTTGCGTAAGATCAGCTGCTGCAGCCAGGTCAGCAGATAGACGGCGAGCCCGGCCAGCAGCATCGCGCCGATGATCCAGCCGCCCCAATCACGCTGCGGTCCGGCGAGCACGTCGTCGATGAACACGCTCAGCAGAATCGGCAGCGCCAGCGCCGGAATCGCGAGCAGCAGACCCGCCAGCGCGACATAGGCCAACGCCCCGCGAGCCTGTCGCAGCCAGGGCCAGAGCGCCCGCCAGATACCGGGCGGATCGCCGCCGGGCTGAAACTCCGAGGTCGGCTCCGCCGTCAGGACGACGCCGGTGTAGGACTCGCTGAAGGTCTGCGCGCTGACCGATCGGCGGCCGTTGGCAGGATCGTTGAGCAGATAGCGATCGCCGTGGATCCCTTCGAGGACGAGAAAGTGATTGAACTCCCAGAACAGGATCGCGGGCAGCGGCGTCTCGGCGAGCGACTCGATCGCTCGGCGCCAACCGCGGATCTCGAGTCCGTAGCGGTCGCCGGCGCGAACGATGTCGGCGGCGTTGGATCCGTTGCGACTGACCCCACAGGCGACGCGCAGCTCCTCCATCGGCGCCCAACGACCGAAGTGAGCGAGGATGATGCCCAGCGAGGCCGCGCCGCACTCGGCCGCCTCGAGTTGCGGGATCAGCGGCGTGCGGATGCGTCGGCGGAGCGTGAGCGTCGGCACGCGCGGCTACTCCAACCCAACCGCGGCGATCAGTCGGATCGGGGCCTCGCGGCTGAGCACGATGCGGACGCTGCAGACCTGCCCCGGTCCGATCGTCTCAGGCGTCAGTATGCCCGCCAACCAGACGCGATGCGTCGCCTCATCGCTGAGTGATGGCTCGCCACTCGTTACGTCGCGCACATCTTGCACGTCTCGCACCAGGGCATCCCACGACTCTCCGGCGCCGATCACGGCGACGCGGGCGCTCATCCCTTCTTGCACACGTCGCGCGTCCTGTGCCGAGACTTCAGCCACAACCTCGATCTGGTTCGCGTCGTCGGTGGCGATCTCGCAACTGGCCGACAGCCCACGCTCGACTGTGCCGAACACAGCCCAGACCAGCGCGCCGAGCAGGGCGAGGCCGAGTAGTCCGAGGAAGACCCACTCATGCGGCGCGGTGATCCGCAGCAGTCCGTCGATCGGCTCGGTGCGTCCGCGACGGGCGAACGCCTCGTCGCGGAAGAGGCGTCGGCGTTCTGACACGGGAACCCTCCGTCCTGCTGCCCAGTCGCAGTCTGATCGAGCGTCGGCCGATCAATCGCAGTCTACCCACGCTTCAGCCGCCCTCATCTAGCCATAATCTTCCAGCCTGCAGCCCCGCCAGATCGAGGATCTGCTACGTTTCAGCGGAAAGAGATGTCTCACGCCAGACCAAATCGAAGCCACCACCGACGAAGTCGCCGAAGAAGAATTGACGACCGAAGAGTTGGCGGAAAACAGGGCGGCTCCAACACCGCCAAGAGCGATTCTCCATCGGCGAACGCGTCCGCCGGCGGGAATAATTCAGATGGGATCATAGACCCCACGCGGTACCCCGGCAGCGACACCTAGTCCCAAGCCGGCAGGCAACGTGCTTGACGGCTCGGCCCACCGACAAGCATCAGCCGACCCGATCCTGTCATCCTCTCACCCAGTCTTGCGATCTCCATTGGAGGTTCGCTACCATGGACAGGAAACGAGGTGACCCATGTCAGACCAACCAGAGACCACGACCGATGAGGTCGCCGAAGACGAACTGACCACTGAAGAGTTGGCCAAGGTCAGCGGCGGCGGGAGGTCAGAGCCGCCGTCGGGCACCGGACCGCACACCAGCGCGGATGTGACGTCGACACCCGCGGATCCCAACCACCCTGGCGGCAACCCTCGCAGCAGCGCCTAGCTCGACCGCTTGGTCCGCAGCCGGCGAGCACCCGGCTCGACCCCAGTCGTCGTACACGAGCCTGTTCGCAAGTACGAACGCACACTGATCTCCTGCGGTGCGGTCGGTCATTCCCGCGCTCCAAATCGGCCGGCGATGGAACGAAGTTCCGACCCATCCCGCCACAGAAGAGCAGACTCAGGCTGACCGACGCCGATCAACTCCTCGGTCTTCAGCGATCGCATTGGCTACGTCCCGAATTCGGCCGAGACTGGCTGAGACATAGTCCGTCGCTTCGTAGCGCTGAATCTGCTGCTCCTTCAGCCCCAGACGCTCCGCCAGTTCCTTGTGGCTCAGGCCTCGGGCAATCCGCGCCTTGATCAGTGCTGTCGCCACGCCGGCAATCGCATGCAGTTCCTCCAGCTCGAATCCGCCTGCCTTCAGCGATTCGTACTCCCGCAATTCCTGTTCGAGGTCCGCCAGCTGACTCTGGACTGCGTCCTCTTGCGCCCGTGCGATGCGCCGGTGCAGATCAGGCGGCTCAGCAGTTCGACGCTGAAGGTTCTCAAGCGTCTGCCGAAAACGCGAGGCTTGCGCTTTGGCGATCCGGTACTGGCGCTCGTTCTTGATCATCGGAGCCCTCCTAGCAGGCTGCTGAAGAAAGGTATGTGAGATTATGGCGGAGGTGTTGAACCGATAGCTGAAGGAGGTCTGCGATGCGCGGCGTGTCAGAGCGACAGGCGACGATGATGTTGGGTCTGACGCCGGAGGGCTTCGTGCCGAAGGACCACCCATTGCGGCGGATCAAGCCCTTGGCCGACTCGGCGTTGCGGCGCATGTCGCCCCTGTTCGACGAGATCTACGCGGACAACGGGCGGCCCTCGATTCCGCCGGAGCACCTGCTCAAGTCGAGCCTGCTGATGGCCTTCTTTACGATCCGCTCGGAGCGCCAGTTCTGTGAACAGCTGCGCTACAACCTCTTGTTCAAGTGGTTCCTCGACCTGAATGTCGAGGACGAACCGTTCCATCCGACGACCTTCACGAAGAACCGCGAACGGCTGCTGGATGCGGACGCGGCGCGGGTGCTGCTCAAGGAAGTCGTGCGCGAGGCGCGGCGGCGCCGGCTGCTCTCGGCTGATCACTTCAGCGTCGACGGCACGCTGCTCGACGCCTGGGCCTCGCACAAGAGCTATCGTCCGCGCGACGAGCAACCACCCAGAGGCGGCGGTCGCAACCACGACGTCGACTTCAAGGGCGAACGCCGCAGTCGCGACACGCACGCCTCGACGACCGACCCGGAGGCGCGGCTCTACCGCAAAGGTAAGCAGCAGGCGGCCAGGCTCTGCTACCTGGGTCATCTGCTGACCGAGAACCGTCACGGGCTGGTGGTTGATGTCGAACTGACCGAGGCCGATGGCTACGCCGAACGTGAGGCGTCCCTGGCGATGCTGGAGCGTAGTGTCAGGGGCCCGGCCACGCTGGGCGCCGACCGGGCCTACGACACGCGCGACTTCGTCTGGGACCTGCGAGCACAGGGTGTGACGCCCCATGTGGCACAGAACGAGCGCGGTCGGCGCAGCGCGATCGACCGTCGCACGACCCGGCATCCGGGTTACGCGCAGAGTCAGCGCCGGCGCAAGATCGTCGAAGAGGTGTTCGGCTGGATCAAGACGGTCGGCGCCGGCGGCAAACTGCGGTACTTGGGCCGGGCCCGCAACAAGCTCTGGTTCGAACTGACCGCCGCCGCCTACAACCTCACCCGCCTGGCCAACCTCGAGGCGGCCGCCGCGTAGCTGAACCGCGTGGCCGCGGCCTCAAGCATCGGATCCAGCGATCCAGATACCGCCCTCTCACTTACACGACCTCCAGTCGATCGCTGCTCAGCCAGCGCCCACTCGTCGAAGATGGCCAGGTCTGGCGCGTATCATCCGTAGTTCAGCAGCCTGCTAGTCTGTCCCTTGCCATGATCGTGCTGTCGAGTAGTCCGTCCACTCGCAGTACACTTCGATTCTGATCTCCTGACTCGAAACGGGCACCAAGTGACCCTCGAGTGTAGGTGGGATCGGAAAGTACAGACCATCAAAGAGTGCCTGAACCGGTCGCTCCAGAGGGGTTGCGCCAGTGTTTCCTTCAGCTAGTGCGATCAGCTGGTCGAGGCGCACTTCAAATTGAAAGGCAGTGCTGATGCCGTCTGATGCAAACAGCGTTATCTTGTCGCCACCCCAGATTGCCGCTCGATCCTCCAGCTGTTGAATGACATCTCCATAGGCGACGGTCGCAGCTTTGGGAATGCGGAGGTAGTATCCGAAGAGGCCAGAGAACTCCACCCCGCCCTCAATGCGAACGAGCTTAGGTTCACGGTGAATGTCCTCAGGCTGTTGGACCGGACCTCCGGCATGCACAACCTGGACGTCACCTGCTCGCACGACTTGCCGCCGGGTTCCATGCGAGAAGACCTGAACGTCCTTGCTGACAAGGATCCATAGTTCCGACCTGCGCTTCGAGAGGAAGTCCAAGTTGATTGCCCCACTCCCGAAGAACTTGGGGCTGTGCGCTCTCAAAGTTGGTCCCAGATACTCCCGACAAAATACGGAGACCAGTGACCGAAAGAGACTTGTGAATCCAAGTCTTTCAAGCTTGGTGACTTCTTCGTGGCGAACATCTACAAAGATCGTCAGAAAACCATCGTCCTCAGACGCATACACGGGAATGTCCTCCGACAGGCGACCCGGTACGAGTTCGGCTGATTGCACTTCGAAGCTGTTGAGAATGGTCTCCTCAAGCTCGGCCAAGAAGAGTTTTTCGAACCGCGTTGGGTTTTGGTAGTTCTCGATGCATTCGACTCGACCATCAAGTGCCTTGGCGTTGCAATACCCGGTCAGGAACTCAGTTACGGCTTGCCTCTTGTGATTGTCACTCGGAAGCTGCACCACGATATTGCCGCGGGTCTGGAGTAGATGAGCGAGCCGGGCATTCCGATGTGTCGCGAAGAATACCTGAACGGCGGAATCGTTGCTTCGGGCTCGAACGTCGGCGAGGGACAGCGTCCTTCCGTCTGGGAGATCCACAATGGTCTCGCCAATTTTCTCTACCAGGCCATTCGACCTGACATATCGGAAAATCCGCGTGTGCTGTGCTATGCGCTCAGGGGACTCAAGCACGGCAAGCACCGCGGCCTGCTCCATGCACGCTGTGATTGAGGAGAGCAACGCGGCCGACTCAGCATCTAGGGAGTCCCTGCCTGCAGTAGGGGAGAGCCGGTCACAGTCAACTGTGCCGGAGACGCCAATTCGGGTTCCGACCGCCGTTGCACAGAGCTTAAACCCCCGCTTAAGGACATCGATAGAGCCGTTCTCGAAGCGAAGCGAGCCGGTAAGTCGGATAGGGGCACCGTCAACCCGCATCCCCGTCAATTCAGTGTGAAGCGTGTGGCCTTGATTTTCGTACAGGCGACCCTGGACTACCGTGTTCCCGTGGATCCACTCTTTGGTAGAGGCACTGAGCGGAGTGAGCTCGTCATCCTGGTTAGGTAGTGGCTTCGACTGCTGAGAGAGGAGTTCGTCATTGAAATAGACGAGCTCCTCCGCGTGTCTCACAAAATCCTGCAGATACTCGCGGAGCTGAGCGACATCGGCCAGCTCTCTCATCGTTCCTTCGACTACGGTGCCGCGCGGTCCAGCCGCGTCACTCGGAGTGATCGAGACCTCCGGTACTCCACCGCCGGCCGATTCAATGTCCACACGCGACAACTTGGTCTCATACCCAACCACGTCATTGCTCGTCTGCGAGGTCACCGACAGAGCCGAACAAATGCCGAAGTTGGCGAACCCTCCGATTCCGAACATTCCGACGCAACCGGCGTCCCTCGCCTCCACTGTCCGCTTGCCGCTCGCCCCGATCGTCCAGAAGAGATTCTGGAGATCGCGTCTTGTCATGCCGATTCCGTTGTCCCGGATCTCGACGGTCTCCGGGGTTGCAGTCACGTAGACGGCCAGCCCGTTGGCCGAAGGCTCAACCTCGCGGGCAGCCTGCAGCCGAACTGCGTCGACAGCGTTCTGCACGTTCTCGCGAATGAATGCCAATGGGGTTTCGTAAATCTGCTTCGAGATCGCAGCTAGAACGCTGTCAAACTCGATCCCGACCTTGAAGGCCTCTGTCATCTGGTTACCCCTGCCCCTTCGCGTCACGTCTTGCTGCGTCGACAACTTCACGTAGTTCGAAGCTGCCGAAACGGGCCGCGAGTTCTCCCCCGTAGTCGACCAGCTGTGTGCTGTACTGGCCGGCCCGCAGTGCATCCTCCACAAGGCGCACGGCCCGCGGAGCCCGGTCACTCGCTTCTGCCGCGGCCGCGGCCAGGATTACCTCCCTGGCTGACGCGTCAGCCCCTGATGCCAACTCCGAGGCCGTCTCAAATGCTTCTCTGCGTTTGTCGGCATCGTCGCTACGCATCAGAGCCTCAGCGAGCGCGAACCTTGCGAGCCGCATCATGCGTGGGTCGGGCGAGGCGACGAGCGTGCGCGAGTAAGCCTCCAGCCCCGCCCAGTCTTCCTCACGCCGGTAGTCATCGAGCAGGCTCAAGGACCATCGACGAGGATCGACCTCTGTCGAGGCAATGTTCAGATTCTGCTGCTGACCGTGGAGTCTCGGCGCGCATCCTGGGTCAGCCTCAATCATCATAGCCAGGCTGGCCGCGTATTCGGCGATAGCAGTGACATTCGCGACAATCCTGGCCTCCAACGGTACGTGTTGGCCGCCCAGCCGCAACAGGTTTCGTAAGCGTAAGAATGTCTTTAACGGCGTGAGGACCTCCTCGCCGACGAACTGATCGGCCGCTGTCGGCAACAGGAATGAGACTGCGTCACCTTCGGGAATCGGCACCTCGCCAAGCTGACCTGTGAGCAGACCAGCCATGAACCCACTGAACGGCGCTGCGGCGGGTACCTTAGATGCGATGGCTCTCGCAAGCTCTGCCCGCGTTCCTGGGATGGAGCCAGGTAGGGCAATGTCCGCCACGACTGGCTCACTCGCTTCGAACCTAGCATCACTAGGAACGTATTTGTAACCCTGCACGGCGCAAGATCCTGCTGACGCATCTATTGAAACAATGTTGTATGCGTTGCCATAGAACCGGGTAGCATGACTCGACCCAGCGGCGACTTCAATGCAAGGATGTTGCGGTGAGGACGATAGCGAAACAGAGTTGGAATGAAGGTGGCCTCGCAAAAAGAGATCAGCAGCCGGCAACAGACGAGTTCCACAAGTTTGTTCATCCCACTCTGAGAGCCACGACAGTGGGTGGTGAGCCATCGCGACAGTGAAGTGAGGCTTGGTTGCTCGCGAAGCAGTAATGGCGTCTATCACTTGCCGTTCGCCGATTACAAGGTTCCTGTCCTCATTCTCTGAGCCAGACAACCACGCAGAGTTTAGTCCCAATATGCAGACATTCATCGAGGCAACGGAGATATTCGAGATGTAACCGAGGCCGCTAGGTAGCAGTTGACGCCTCTGTCCGACTGTGAAGCTATCCACAAATGACCAGAATTCAGATTGTCGCTGGAGAAGCGGTGTGATTCGGTCTTCGGAAAGGTAGTGGTCTACCAGTTCTTGCGATGTAATCTTCGACAGACCGCCTTCGTAAGCGAGTTCGTTAACGGTCCGATCGACATCGTGATTGCCGGGCACGAAGTAGAAGGCTGAAGTGCTGATGCCGGTTGCGGCTGCCAACTCGGCCAGGAATGCACTGGCTTCTTGGTACTCGGATCGTTGGCCTGAGAAGGCAATGTCGCCAGTTATCACGGCGAATGCTAGGTGCTGGCCATTGTCGACTGCACTCGTCGCGCTCTCTAAGAGGGACTGACACGCTTGTTCTTGTGAGAAATTGTCTACGCCTGTTCGGAAGTGGAAGTCGGAGATGTGGAGCCAGGCAATGACGGACATCTGTTCACCGCCGGCTTCGCAGGATTCCACTGGTTCACGCGCCTTTCCTTTGCGCCTAAACATAGACTAAAGCACCGAGACCCATTGCCGAAGTTGCCTCTGGGCATCGATTGTCGTCGCCAGATCGTTCCGACGTGTACCGTCTGTCGATCATTCCCGCAAAGGTGTTCGTCGCATGCCGTAGGATGAATGCTGCCTCGATGGCTTCCTCGGGTGAGGTAAGTGAAAGCCCGAGCTGCGTGCCGCAGACTCCTCACAATAGGTGTGTCAGGTGTGTCACGGCCGTCGCGCTTCTCGGTGTACTCACAGAGCACGCTCGGCATTCGGTTCAGGGGAACTGACCTTGTCGCCTAGTCTGGGCAACTGCGGCCAAGGTAAGGGTATCGGCGACCTTGACGGGAACTCTGGGTAGTGACTTGTACCACCATCACATACTTAACTACGAACAACTCCTCCAGCCGCTCGCGTTCCTCCCGCGCCGCACCGAGTGCACCGACCATGCGGCTGACGTGCTCCCTCGATCGCTATAGGCAGAAAGCCGATGCTAGTGCCAGTCGTGGGCGTCGGGCAGGGGGATGTCTGCGCCGACCGCTTCGATGCGCTCCGCGACGATGTTGGTGGTGCCGTCCCAGCGGTCGATTCGTCCTTGGATCTCGATCAGCTGACTGCGCAGCGCGTTTCTGTGCTTGGCGAAGACATGTGACCAGACGATGGACTGCACGTCGCCGGTCTCGTCCTCGATCGTGACGAACACGGTGCCATACTTGCCGCGCGGATGCTGCCTGGCGATCGGCCAGCCGGCGACGCGGACGCGGGCATCGTCCGGTTGTCGGTAGACCTCGGCCGCGGTTAGCACATCGGCGTCCAGCGTCGGACGGATGAACTCCATCACGTGTCTCCGGGGATAGATACCGAGCGCCCGGTACTCGCCGATCATCTTGTCGTGGTTGCTGAGGTCATTGAAGCGAGGCGGCGGTTCGGCGCCGACGACCGGGAAGGCGCGCTGGCCGTTGCGGTCGGGATGGATCGAGAGTCCCGACTCCCAGAGCACCTCGCGTCGGTTGGGCGAGACGGCGTCGAACGCGCCGGCTTCGATCAGCGAGCGCAGCGCCTGCGGCTTGAGTCCGGTGCGTCGAGTCAACTCTCCGGCGTCGCCATAAAGACCGTGGCGCTCCCGCTCTTCCACGATCAGGCGCGCCGATTCGGGTCCGATGTCCTTGATCATGCCCAGGCCGAGCCGCACTTCGCCGTCCTCAGGCTGCGCCCGCACGTCGCTGCGGTTGACGCAGGGGTTGAGGAAGGGTACTCCGAAGCGGCGGGCATCCTCCTTTAACGTTTCGACCGGGTAGAAGCCCATCGGTTGATTGTTGACCAGCGAGACGAAGAACTCCAGCGGGTGATAGCGCTTGAGCCAGGCGGCCTGGTAGGCGGTGATCGCGAAGGCGTGCGAGTGCGATTCAGGGAACATGTAATGGCCGTTGATCTTGGCGAAGATGCGCTCGGCGACCTCCGCCGGGACGCCGTTCGCGCCGGCTCCGGCGAGGAACCGCTCGCGATGGACCGCGATTAGATGCTCATTGTTCTGCCGCGCGAAGGCGCGCCGCACCTCGTCGGCCTCGGCCGCCGACATGCCGGCCACATCCCTGATCAGTTGCACGACCTGTTCTTGCCAGACGATGATCCCGTAGCCCCGCTCCAACGCGCGTTGCTCCAGCGGATGGTCGTACTCCCACTCGGCCCCGTGCCGGTAGCGCTCGACGAACTGCGAGACGGCGCTGCCCTGCGTGCCCACACCGGGTCGAATCAGCGCGACCTGGTAAGCGAGGTCGCGCAGGTTGCGCGATTTGAGCCGCTGTCCCATCTTCAACTGAGCCGGCGACTGTAAGAGGAAGACGCCCTTGGATTGGCCGGCGTTGATCAGGTCGTAGACGCCGTCGTCCTCGGGGTCGATCCGGCTGAGATCGAGCCGCTGTCCCGTGCGCCGCTCGATCAGATCCAGCGCCTCCTCAAGCTGGTCCAGGACCGGTAGGGACAAGAGATCGATCTTGGCGAAGTTGGCGTCGGCGACGCTGTCCTTGTTCCAGTCCATGATGTAGCGACCCTCGATCGCTCCGGCTCGCACCGGAACCATCTCCGGGATCGGCGCGCTGCTGAGGATCATCCCGCCGACGTGCTGGCTGAGTCCGCGCGGCGCGCCCATCAACTGCGGCGCGAGCGCGATCAGGTCGCGCCAACCGTACGCGTCGATCTTGCGGCGGAACTCGGGCAGCTGTTCCATCTCCTCGCGCAGCCGGGCGCCATCCTGCGAGTGCAGCCGCTTGGAGAGCGCCCGCAGATCGGCGGGCGGCAGGCCCAGCGCCTTGCCCAGGTCCTGGATGACGCCCTTGGCCGAGTAAGTGGAGATTGCGCCGGTGAGGACGGCGTGGTCGCGGCCGAAGTACTCGTGCACGCGGGCAATCAGCTGCTCGCGCAGACCGCGGGGAAAATCGAGGTCAATGTCGGGCAGCGAGGTCATGTCGTCGGGTAGGAAGCGCTCGAGTGTCAGGTTCCACTTGAGCGGGTCGACGTGGCTGATCCCGATCAGGTAGCCGACCAAGAGCGCCACCGACGATCCGCGTCCGCGACCGGGCAGCCGCTGCTCCACGGGCGTCTCCGGCTCGACCAGGCCGCGCTCTTCGAGGATGCCTTGCGCCAGTCGCACGATCTCCCGGTAGAGCAGGACGAACCCCGACAGGTTGTGTCTGGCGAACAGGCGGAACTCCTCGTCCAGCCGCGCTGCAACCTCAGGGCTGAGCGAGCCGTAGCGTCTCAGCGCCGCTTCCTCGCAGAGCCGACGGAGGTAGCTCTGCGACGTGTAGCCCTCGGGCACGAGCGGCTCGGGCAGCGTATAACCGAGGTCAATGTCGAGGTTGAACTGGCAGCGCTCGGCGATGATCTCAGTATTACAGATAGCATCCGGTAGGTCGGAGTACAACTCTAACATCTGCTCAGGTGATCTCAGATATAACTCGCAGTTTGGTTGTATGTATTGCAGCGCCTGATCGAGCGTGATGTTGTGCTTGGCCGCGACCAGCGCATGCTGTAATCGATATCGTTCAGGATCGTGATAGAGCACGTCGCCCGACGCTACGAGCGGCGCGCCGACCGCTCGCGCAAGCGCGATCAGTGCCTGATTGCGCTCGCGATCGCCGCGCAGGAAGTTGCGCTGCAGCTCGACGAAGACGCCGTCCGGTCCGAAACTGTCGCGGTACTGTCCCAAGAGCGCCCGCGCCTCCTGTTCACCGCCTGCTCGCAGCGCTCGGTCGAGCGGACCGCGACGCCCGCCCGTCAGCAGCGCCAGCCCCTTCGCGTGTTCCGGCAGATGCGCGGGATCGAGCCGCGGCTCGCGACGGTCGACCTCGTTGGCCAACGTGAACAGCCGCGACAGATTGGCGTAGCCCTGACGCGACTCGCACAGGAGTACGATCCGCGAGCCGTCGAGCAGGGTCAGCTCGCCGCCGCTGATCGGTTGCAGGCCGAGACTGTTGGCCAGTCGCGCGAACTCGAGCGCGCCGCAGAGGTTGCCGTCGGTCTGCGCCAGCGCGGGCATCCCCAGCTCAGCCGCGCGCGCGAGCAGCTCATGCCCGTGCGATGCTCCGACGCCAAACGAATGAAAGCTCTTCGCGTGCAGCTCGATGTAGGTCATGCCGAGCCCATCATGCGCTCTGCCGATACCAGCAGTCTGCGTGTTCGTCCCGATAGAGCGTGAGCCTGCGACCGTCCTCGCCGCTGACCTGGTAGTAACGCCGCTGCATCGGCGTCGGACGCCACCAGAGGTCGAAGCTCCACTGATCCTCGATCCGCGACACCGCGCGCCACTGCGAGCCGATCCGGATGGCGAGCGGCTCCTGAGCGGGTCCCTCGCGCACTTCGACCGCGCTCGACCCGGCGACGGGACGCATCTCGTCCTGCGCGGCGGGGTCGATGGCGACCTGCAGCGTGCGCTGCTCGGGCGCGGGATGCCAGGGCGTTACCGAGACCAGGCGGTGCAGCGCAGCGCCGCCCAATCGCGCTTGCAACTGACGCTCGGTCTGCAGAATGCGCTGCGCGCGGTCGGCGCGGAGGTCGGGGAAGAGCGAGAGCTGCATGCCCGTCGCGCCCGTGAGGCGCCCCAACGTGATCGTCATCGCCTCGACCGGCGCCTCAGGATGCTCCGTCTCCAGCTTCTGCTTGATGATCTCCGTGGCCCGCCGCCAGCTGCCGACGCCGCTGCGAAAGTGGAACTCGCGCGACCAGGTCTGCCCGTCTTCAAGCGCGCAGGAGAGCGTCGCCGAATCCGCCTCGCGACCCTGCATCCGCGGCTGCGCGAAGACTCTGGCGAGCAGCATCTCGACCGCTGCGCGCAGCAGTTCCAGCGAGACCGACGCCTTCGGCAGCGCGAGCCTCTCCGTGACTGGTTCCTCGTGCGCTCGGGGCCGCAGCGGACGCTCGTCGATCCCGCTGGCCAGCTCCCAGGCGCGGCGGCCCTCGCGCCCGAAGCGGTCGAGCAGCGCGTTTGGCTGCTGCGCCGCGACATCGCCCAGGCTGCGCAGACCGAGCCGCCGTAAGTCGTCGAGCAAGCCGGACGAGCAAGGCAGCAGCCCGATCGGGTGCGGCGCGAGGAACGCGGCGGCATCGTGAGGAACACTCGTCGCGCCCGACGAGCGGCGTACACGCGCCGCGACGAAGGACGTGAACTTGTTCGCCCCGATCCCGATGCGCGGCCTGAAATGCTCAGGCACGGCGCCGAGCAGTTCATCACGCCTCGCCGCCGGGCCGTCGAGGCCCACATAGGCGACGCCCAGTTCCGCGCCCTCCACCTCGTCGCTGACTGCGTCGAGCGCGCTCAGCATCCGCTCGAACGCCTGGCGGTAATACGGCTCATCGGCCTCAATCAGGACGGCGTCCGGCTCCAGCGAGCGCGCCTCGCTCAGTCTCATCCCCGCGACCGCCCCGCGAATCGCCGGCAGCGTATCGACCACCACCGCGCGCCGGCCGGAGCACTCAACGTTCATTCCAGCGCAATCCGCCAACTGCGGCCGTCGGGCGAGTTCCATACGCGCCCGGAAATGGTTCACTATCAGGCAGCCGATCATGCAGGCGCTCCTCAGGTTCGGCTCACGCTGAACGTCAGACTCATAGTACATATGTTCCTGCCAGAATCGCGCATTCACCCATCGGATCGACGAGATTTTCACGAGCCTTGCGTCGCTATGTCAAGTGGGACCGCGTCCGAGAAGTCGCGAATGCCACGTTTAGGCTGGCTCCTGATTGAAGGGAGTAGGGTTGAACAACACCACGAGAGACTTCGCGATGACGAACCGAATACGACAACTGAGACCACGAGACGCCGTCCTGTTCGTGGCCGTCGCTGCGGTCGTGGCGGTGCTGAGCGTGATGATCGGCCGCGAGTTTGGCATTGGCGGACAGGCGACGGCGACGCTCGAACAGGTGAGTGTCGATTCTGGCGTCGCCGAAGCCGCGGCGGCAACGGAGGTGCCTGATGCAGCGCAGAAGGCCAATCCAGACGCCAATGAGACAGACGGAGGAACCTTCCGAGATCCTGCGGAATCCGCAGAGAGTCAGGACGCTGCTAGCGCCCTGAGCCTGACGCTGAGCGCGCCGGACATCTGCGAGACGGATCATGGGTTCCAGGGCTGGAGGATCGGCGAGACGCCGGTCACCTGGAAGGTGACGGGCGGAAAAGGGCCCTACGCCCTCGATATTGATGGCGAAACTCGTGACGCATCAGGCGCTTACATAGGCCAAACAGGCACTGCCTCAGTGAGCTGCGCGTTGCAGACTGGCGAAGTGCGTTACGAGGACGAGAGAGACGAACCCTACCGCTACCTCAAAGGAGATTATTTCCTCGATTCCGGTCTGAAGACAATTCGGGCGGTGGTCACTGACGCTAACGGCAAGACGGGAGAAGCAACGGTCGACGTGTACGTCATCCTGTCAACCGGAAGACATGAGCATTTGCTGCGAGGCGGTCACACTTACCGGGTATTCGGTAGGCTCCTCCTGACGATTCCACCTGACGTCGACTTTCGCATCGGAGAGACGTCGAGCGACGGAACGTTCAGCCTGACAGTTGACGGTTCTGATTACCGCGCCGTAATCTGGCTCAAAGAGGACACCTTCAGCGAAACCTTCCGGTTCCTCCCGCAACCGGAGAACCTGGCCAGAGGAGTGGCTGCGCAAGGCACCGACCTTGACGAAACATTCGATAAGCTAGTTGACTCCTTTGGCAAACTCCCTAAGCCAGCAAAGCCTTCCGGCGAATGAACTCGGTGTTGGTAGCAGCGACTGTAGGCATCGCTCTCGCGGCTGCCGTACTTGGCCTCGATGGCGAGTACCCGCCTGCCCTCACGGGTGGGATCAACAATACAAGCCTGCTGATCGAGAATGCGCCCTCCCTCCGGTCTACTCCTGATTTTCCGGGCCTCACGTCACCCGCGTCGCACAGGGACTCAAACACGGAGACTGACAAGGTTGCCCTAAACGGCAACCTCCTTGCCGGAAAGCCAACGCTCGTTTGCACGGAAGACGACAAGCTCTTTCCAGTATTGAGGAAAGCAGTCGACATCTGGAATGATGCCTTGGCTCCTCTGGAGTTCGGCTCGGAAGCCGAAGTCAGGCCGTTTGTTCTTCATACGGTACAGAACTCGTTGCCGGCATCATGCAAAGACACCCCCGGCAAACTTGATGTCCACGTGAAGGTCCTCCACAGAGCAGACAAACACACCGATCAGTATGGATGCGATCCGGGGATCAACGCGTGTTATGTGAAACTTCCTGGACACATGAATAAGCCGCCGCGGCAGACCTTTCGTAGAAGCTCGTCTGCCAATCCGGATGCCGCGGAGATCGTTACTGCCTCGCGTACTCCCTCTGTCTCAACACTGGTCCATGAGCTTGGCCATGTCTTAGGCCTCAAGGACTACAGCAACTGCGCCAGTCTACGTAGTCAAGGTCTTGCGCATCAGGACCCCGACCCACTGGACCAACACCATGCACTGATGTATAATGCTTCCGATCGCGACTGTCGCCCGCCAGATGAGGCGACGATCACTGGCCGCGACCTCCGCGATCTCTACGAAGCATACCACGTTGGCGCGATAACAAACATCCAAGTGGACGGCGACGTCTACGTAGGGTCAAAGCAGATCGATGACATGATGCTGCCCAAGGTGGTAGAGTTCACGTTGCGCTGGGGAGCAGATGGCATTGAGGAAGCCAGCCACGGCGCGTCGCACATCGCTGTGCTGAGACAGGACGTTGGTTCAGACGACTGGCACGTGGTCCATGAGATCTCCGTAAGGGACGAACATGACGCGGCGCGTCTATCCGTTGATGTGTTGGATACGTCCGGCAAGATCGGTAACTTGTACAAGGTCGTTGGAGTGACCCGAGGTGACATTCGTTGGCAAGGTCGGCGTGTAGAAACTTCGACTGATCCAACGACTTGGACATTTGATCGTGAGATCTCGCTTGGATCGATCAAGTACACGGAAGGTGATCCGACGTTCATCGTGGGGATTGAGGCGTACAACAGGAGTCAAGACGGCGTAATCGGGCCGGAAGTACTGAGTGCAAGTGTCAGTCCTCGTTACTGCTGGGCAGGGGACACGTTGGCCACATCGCTATCGGTGAGCGGCGGAGTCGCGACTCGGTCGAAGGGGCTGCGAGGGCCTGATGAGACGGGTTACAGTTTCAATGATGAGCGCGCGCCGTGCGGAAGTGTTGGTGGCGCGAGGGAGTTCCTGGCTATTGGAGAGTGGGGCTCAGGCATATCAACTATAAGAAGTCCGGCAATCTCTCTGTCGGTGAGCGTCCATGAGACTCCGAGTACATTAGAGTTGGCGTCATCTCCGCCTCGGCCGACATCTTGCACGTCGGGCCGAGAGCTAATGGTTGGCTGGGAAGTGAGCGGGGGCACGGGCGCCAAGCAGGTCTGGATCGGCGAGGAACTGGATCCGAATGGCGCGTCTCCAGCGACGGTATCGTGCCCGATTGTTTCGGGTACAAGTACAGCGTTGGCGTTGAGTGGCTTTGTCCTGGACGCGGCGGGCAACGGCGCAAGTTGGACCGCACCTACGGTCACCGTTATTCCTGATCCCTTCGCGAACCTGCATGTGGCGAGGTTGACCACTCGTAGCGCGACATTGGACTGGTCTCCTGTTGGTGTAACTGCGTTGGTCGATGCTCAGGCAGCGTTGGAGGATCAATATTACTACGAGGTTCAGAAGGACGGGAAGACGGTTCTCGCCGAAGGAGAAATGGACTCCCTGCAGCTGAAGGGCACTTCGCACACGTTCGAAAACTTGACGCCTGGTACGCCATACGTGCTAGGCGTTCGCTTGGTGACGAACATGGTATGGACGGACTGGGTCGAGCATCCCGTGACGACGCTGTTAGGCACGCCGCAGCCGACGGTGGCGTTCGGCGCCATCGCCGACGATGGGACGTTCTCCGCGACGGTCGCATGGCCGAAAGTGGACTGCGCCACCGGGTATGAGGTCGTAATCAACGACGGTTCTGGCGCGGCAGACCCCATCTCAGTGCCGACGCCGAAAGGCAAAGAGTGCGAGGTGATGGAGAGCCGGATTTCACAACAACTCGCCGAGCTGGACGCGACGAAGACCTACGCGATCTCCGTGGTCGCCGTCAGGCGAGCAGATGACCAGGCTGAGCCAGTGAGATCGGAGGCGGGCACGGTGGAGTTCTGCCTCGGACCGTGCGAGATGCGGGTGAGCAACGTGTCGTTGAACAGCCTGAGGGTGGACTGGGAGGGTCTGTTCGAGCGGGCTCTTTTCCACGAGGTGCGGATTGTGCAGGACGGCAAGGTGGTCGCCAACATCGTGGGGCAGAGCAAGGGGCTCACGATTCCGAGTTCGAGGATCACGACGGGCGGGGCGCTCAAGGCGGAAACCACGTATCGAGCTGAGGTGCGTACCTGGTACACATTGGAATCCGGCTGGGGCGCGTGGGCGGGCGTCGAGTTCACGACCCCGGCGGCGCCGAAGCCAAAACCGCTGACGCTGAGCGTCAGTCCAAGCGCGGCGACCTGTCTGGCGGGGGAGTCGGTGTCGGTAAGTTGGAGCATGACGGGCGGCTCCGGCAAGTACGAGGTCAGCGTCGACGGGAACAAGCAGAGCGGAAGCTCGGCAACCGTGACCTGTCAGGCGACGGCAGGCGACCAATCCGTGACGGTGGTGGTCACGGACAAGACGCACGCAACATTGACCAAGACGCAAACCATCACGCTGACCGTGACCAAACCTCAGGTGGAAGCGCCGACCGAACTCAGCGTCCGCGCGGATGTCACCAGTCTGACGCTGGCGTGGGAGGGGCCGGACGGCGCGAGCGGCTACGGCGTGCGACGTGACGGCGGCGCAGAGACGACGCTGCCGGCGACGACGCTGAGGCATCCGTTCCCGGGTCTGACGCCGAGCACGAAACACAAACTGGAGGTGCGCGCCTACATCGACGCCGACCATTCGGTCTGGTCGAGCATCGAAGCGACCACGCTGTCGCCGCCGCCGCTGGTCTTGACCGCCTCGGCCGAGCCGACCAGTTGCGAGACGAACGCGCAGGTCACGGTGAGCTGGACCGTGACGGGCGGCTCGGACTCGTACACGGTCAGCGTCGATGGGGATGATCAGTCAGGCTCCACATCAAAGGTGACGTGCCAGGCGACGGCCGGGACGCAGAGCGTCACAGTGAAGGCGCAGGACAAGACCTATACGCAACTGGCAGCGACCCAAACGATCACGCTGACCGTAACCAAGCCGGCGCCGCCCACCTTGGTAACGGCGCAGATCCGGGCGCGTCGGCTGGCCGATAACCGGGTCGAGTTCCGACTGCGCCTCGCAGACGGCACGGAGCAGACAACGGACAAGCGGTACATGAAGCTGCCCGAGGTTACGGCGGGACGTTGGTACTCGAGCAGCGCCTTCACGACGTCGATTGAAGGCGTCGAGTACGCGCTCGGCGTGGTCTCAGTGAGGTTGGACAACACGGTCTGTCCGGCGTTCGTTGCGGTGACATTCATTCCCGCGGGCGGCGAGCGGATCACGCCGACGCAGTACAAGCTCTCGGTCGACCGAGAGGCCGATCTCTGGGCGATGACATCCGAGTTCGCTGTGCCGCTCCAGCCTTCGTCGGCAGTGCCGGATTCTGCTCAGTCGGAGGCGGGTCACTGGATGATCGAAGCGCCGGAGGGAACGAATGACGGTCCCGGCCGCGCCGGTGGGGCCATGCTCGGCGACTCAACTGATGCGCCTGACAGCGCCCAAGCAGACAACACGCAGGCGTCCTGCACCGATCAACCGACGGGGCTGCAGACCAGCAACATTACGAGCAGCGGCGTTCGACTGAGTTGGCAAGCGGTCAGCGGCGCGAGCCAGTACGACGTGTCAGTCGGCGGCGCCGAGCAAGCTCTGGCATCGACACAGCGATATCACGACTTCACAGGACTGGCCGCCGATACGGATCACACGCTGCGGGTGCGCGCTCGCAGTTGGCGGGGCGCTTCTGAGTGGAGCGGCAAGACCATCCGCACAACAGTGTCGAGCGTTCCGGTGATCACGATCACGAGTGGCGCGTCGCCGATCAATGAAGGCGACAACGCGAGTTTCACGGTCGCGAGCGACCGAGCGCCGACAACAGCGTTGACGGTCAAGCTGTCCATCACCGAGAGCGGGGCGATGGTCAGCGGCGGGCCGCCGACGGAGGCGACGATTGCATCTGGAGCGCGCACCGCGAGCGTAACAGTTGCGACCGAGGACGATGAACGAGACGAGTCCGACAGCGTCGTCACCGCGAAGTTGGTCGCGGGAAGCGGCTACCGTCCGGGTTCGCCCAGTAGCGCTGCGGTGACCGTGAGCGACGACGATGGACAGGTGTCCGAGTTGACGCTGACCGCTTCGGCGTCGCCGACCAGTTGCGAGACGGGTGGTGAGGTGACAGTAAGTTGGACCGTGACGGGCGGCTCAGGGTCGCACAACGTGACTGTTGATGGTACGGCGCGGAGTGGTTCTTCAACCAAGCTGACCTGTCAAGCGACGGCCGGCGCCCAGACGGTCACGGTGAAGGCGACCGATCAGGCTCACACACATTTGACTGCGACCGAGACGCTCACGTTGACGGTAACGGACCCGGTCACGCTGACCGCTACGGTGTCGCCGACCAGTTGCGAAACCGACGGCGAGGTGACGGTCAGTTGGACCGTGACGGGCGGCTCAGGGTCGCACAACGTGACGGTCGACGGCAATGCGCAGACAGGCTCTTCAGCGAAGGTCGCATGCCAGGCGACGGCGGGCACGCAGACGGTCACGGTGAAAGCAACCGACAAGACGTACATCAAGTGGTCCGCCACAAAGACGCTCAGTCTGACTGTGACGAAGCCGGCACCGCCCAGCACAGTTGAGGCCAAGCTGTGGGCGCGGCGGCTGTCGGACAATCGGATCGAGCTGGATCTGCGCGTTGTGCGTGGCACCCTAAGCACTCTGAGCAAGCGTTTCGTCCAGCCTCCAAAGACGACCGATCTCAGATGGAAGCAGAGCGAGACGCTGAGCGTCACGATCGACGACAGTGAATATACGCTCGGCCGAATCTCGGCGCGGCTGCATAACGACCGCTGCCCGTCCCGGGTGGAGGTTGGGTTCCTGCCGCCCAGCGGCGCACGGCTGACGCCCGGCATGCGTTTCATCGAGACCAACTCGACCGTGAACGCATGGCGGTCCAGCGCGGCGTTCGAGATCACGCTGGCAGCTCCAGAGTCGGACTCGTTGGTCGACGCAACTGACGATCAGGAGCCTGCCGGTGACTGGCTCGACGACACGCCGGACCAGACGAATGCGGGACCGGGCACGGACGGTGGACTGATGAGCGCTGAGGCGCCGAGCGATGATCAGGTCGAGCGAGCGAGGATCGAGGCGCAGGCCAACGGGACGCCGGTCTGTCCGCCTGCGCCGGGCGAACTCAGCGCGAGCGACGTGCAGACCAACCGGATCACGCTGAGTTGGACCGCCGTCTCAGGCGCAAGTCAGTATGACGTTCAGCGTGGCAGTATCGGCCTCGGCTCCGTGACCACCAACACATTTCAGCCGAGCGGACTGCGCCCGGACACCCGCTACAGCTTCCGGGTGCGGACGCGGGACGGCTGGGGCGCGTCCAGCTGGAGCAGCACGTCGGTGACGACGCTTCCGTTGGCTCCAGCAGAGCCGTCTGGCCTGCAGGCGACGGCGACAACCAACAGCATCACCCTGACGTGGAGCTCGGCTCTGCGCGCGACTGGCTACCAAGTACGACTTGAGTCCGGCAGCGCCAAGTCGCCCAGCGATCCGCCCCGCCGTCACACGTTTGGCGGACTGAACCCCGACGAACAGTACAAACTGTACGTTCGGGCCACGAACCGCGGCGGCGAGTCGGACTGGGTTTCGATAGTAGGAACGACCAAACCGACACCGGTATCACTCTCAGCTTCGGTCAGTCCGACCAGCTGTGAGTCTGGCGAGTCGGTCACGGTGCAGTGGAGCGTCTCCGGCGGTTCAGGCTCATACCGGGTGACGGTCGGTGGGGTCGCAAAGACGGGCAGTTCGGCCAATGTGACCTGTCAGCAGACGGCGGGCACACAGACCATCGCCGTCGTGGCGACTGATACCAAGCATCCGACACTGAACGACTCCGAGAGCTTGTCCGTCGCAGTTAAGTCTCCGCCGACCGTGACCGGCCAGGTCGCAGCGCGGCTGCTCAGTTCGGGCAAGATCGAGCTGGCCTTCAGACCGACGGGCAAGAGCCGGATCTTACCGACGTTACGGTTCTACACGCCCGACACGACCAAGCTGACCAGGTGGGCATCGTCCAGCGATGTGATTGGCCCGGCGGGGAAAGAGAAGAACCGGTTGCTGGGCCAGATCACCGTGAAGCACATTAAGACCACGAGCAGCTACTACGTGGATGTCTGCTTCCGTCCGGCTGGCGCGAGTCAGCGTATGTGTCCGTCCCAGAACAACTTCTACTACAAGACGGTAACCGTAGACCGCTGGCTGTACACAGGCGCGTTCACATTCAAGCCGCTGCGAGTGTCCGCTCTCGGCGTGGAGCGCGCCCAAGACGACACGGCGGATGCACAACTACAACCAATCGCTGACGGCGAAGCCAACAGCGTGGGCACGGAAGGCGGCCTGATGTCCGACGAAGAGTGATGAAGGAACCTTGACGGTGGCCGGAGGCACGAAAAAAGACGGTCACACATGGACTTCGGGAGGTCGCCGCACATCGGTTGATGCGCGACGACCTCCCATCGAGTCGGGGTGGGCTTCCCCCATTCCCCTATCCACCGGCAGCGGCGAGGCCGGACTGCTGCTCGCGTTCGAGCGCCCACTCGAAGAGTGACGCCGAGGGCTGAACCTGCTTCTGACGGCGACGTTTGGTCGGCTGGGGCTCGTCCGCGAGGAACTCGGCCCAGCTGAACAGGTCCTGCTGCTGAGGTGCGTTGCCCGTGGGATGCTCGCATGGGATGACCGCGGCGGTGGACTCTGCGTCGACCGTTGTGCCGACCGGCAGTGCGACCGGATCCGGCGTCGGTTCGACCGGACGCCAGGAGTCGTCGACCAGCAGCGCCTCGGCGTCTGCCGCGACCTGTTGCGCTTGCGCAAAGATCGACTCAACGGAACCGGCATCGGAATCCTCATCACCAACGACGAGCTTCCGCGCGAGGGCGAGCATGAGGTCATCGCCGTCGTCTCCGTAGGCAGCGAGACCGTCGTCAGGCAGCTCGCCCTCAACCGCCAGCGACGATTGCAGTTTCTGCGCGACGAGCTTGAGCGCGTCGGCCTGGAGCGTGTTCCGATAGGCCATGAAGACCACCTTGACTGGGCGTGTCTGGCCGATCCGCCACGACCGCCGCGACGCTTGCCGCATGGTGTAGACCGAGTAGTCGGTCTCGAACCACACAATCGTGGGGAAGTCGATCAGGTCGAGCCCGGTTTGCACCAACCGTGGATGGCAGATCAGCACGTCAATGCCCTGTTCGACCTGCTTTGCGACCCATGCCTCGCGCTTGTCGGGCGCGACGGCATCGGCCTTCATCACGGCCGAACGGAAGTCGTTCTTGGTCAAGAACCCCTGCATCCGACCAGTGATATCGCGAGTCCCGGTGTGCGTCGCGTAGACGAGCACGCGTCGACCGGCCATCCGCTCCTGCGCCACGAGGTCAATGAGGGCTTGCTCCTTTGGGTAGAGCCGATCGCCGTCGAGCGGCGGCAGTTGGACGAGGATGGTCTCCTCGTCCGACTCGGGATCGAGGACGGTCTCGCCGCGGGTGCAGCCATCGGGGTAGGCCAGGAGCGACTGCAGGTAGGCTGCGAGCAGTCGCTTCGACCCCTGCGCCAAGGCCGACCTGAGTGCGGCCCGCATCGTCGCTTCGAGGTCGGCGTAAGCCGAACGCTGCGAGTAGGCCACGCCCTCAGGCGACTTCGCCTTCGGGTCCGGCTCGGAGTCGAGCGTCGACAGCAGCACCTGCTCCTGGTAGCTCGGCAGTCCCGAGGCAACGTCCGCGAGCCTGAGGAAGACCGTGTTGCCGATCAGGTGGAACAGCGCCGAGGGCGCCAGGCCAGGTCGCTCGCGCACGACCTTGCGGTAGCTGCGCCGCTTGCTGGCGCGACCGTCGGCGGCGTCATCGTCGTCCGACTTGCCGATCGACTGCTCGAGGAAACCGTAGCGCTGAATCCAGCGCGACTCCTCGGTCCGCGCAAACTCTGACCGAATCTCAGGCGAGAACCGATAGAGCAGGTGGAAGAGCGTGGATGAGTAGCCGCCCATCAGGGTTCCCGACAGGCTGAGCGACTTGCCGCAGACATCGGCCAGCACGCCGGCTGCGATGCCCTGCGCCGAGCCGCGACCCTTGTACTCGTGCACCTCATCGGCGATCAGCAGGTCGAAGAATCCCCGCATCCGCAGCTTCACGTAGTCGGCCAGCGGGAAGCGCTTCGGCCCCGTCGGGTCAGCCTGCCAGAGCGCGGAGCCGCACTCAGCGCAGCGCAGCTTGCGCCGTTTGAGCGCAGACTCAGCCAGCGGCACGCCGTGCTTGTCCACGATTTGCTCGAAGCAGTCGGGGCAGCAGGGGACACGGATCGGCTCGCCCGTCTCCTTGTCCCGCGCCAGTTTGCCATCCGAAACGGCGGGGCGCTCGATCGTGGCCGGTCGCCAGCGATAGGAGAGCTTGGCTCGCTCTCGCGACATGACGGCGAACAGCGGTCCGACCGTCGAGACGCGCCGGAGCTGCTCCAGGTCGGTGATCGAGGAGACGATCACGGCGCGAGCCGTGGGAATCGACTCCTCGATCTCGCGCTTCCACTTGCGCGTGAGGTGCGGCGGACAGAGCACGAGCACGCGGCGGAAGCCGGCCAGGTGAGCGGCCGCCGTGCCGATGAACGTCTTGCCGGTGCCCATCTCGCCGACGACGGTCGTGCCGCGCTGCGATTCCAGCGAGAGCGCCGCGCCGCGAATCGCGTCCTCCTGCGCGCCCAAGGGCGTGCGCATCAGTCGAGGCATCGGCCGCGAGTCGGTGGCCGGGCTGTAGACGGGTGGGTAGGACGCGATCACACGCTCGGTGATGGCGTCGCGGTAGGTGTCGATGAACTCGCCGAGGTTCATGGTTGGGGTGTCCTTTCTGTGGACTGTGTGATGGCGATGGACGCGCAGAAGCCCCGTCGTCCACTGAGAGCAACGGAGCTTCTGGATTGCGAACGGCTCACCGATAGGGGTGAGGGAGATGATGCATCAGGCGTTGACTGGGTCGATCCACCTGTCGGGTCGCCCGTCGAACATCGGGTACTCACGATTGCGGCTGCCGCGGGCCTCCAACCGAGCGCAGGTCGCGCACTGGTTCAGCGGCAGCGCGTCGGCGTCGGGCGTGAAACGCTGGTCGCCAATCTGATAGTGCTCGCGGCAGTAACCGCACTGGGTCGTCTGGGTCATGCCAGGTCTCCAATACTCACTGAGGCGCTGTTCCTGGTAGGGGCTCGGTGCTCCTCCGTGCAGTCGAAGTCGTCGCAGCGCGGACACGGGTCGTCGGTGAGGACGATCAGCGCCAGGTGCTGGATCGCTTCGAGCACGTCGTAGAGGTGCGCTTCGCTGCTGAGCAGCACCCGCTCGAGCTGCTCGCGGCTGATCCGTTCGTCCAGTGACTCGCGGAGGTCGTGCAGGGCGCGGCCCAGCATCCGCTCGTAGGTCTTGAGGTCCAGGTCATGCAGCTCGACCAGCGTCTCGGCGCCGGTCTGAGATGTGGTCACTGCGAACTCGCCGAGGTTCATGGTGGATTGTCCTTTCCGTGGACTGATGTGGTGGCGATGGGATGCGAACAGCCCTCCCGCCTGTTGTGGCGAGAGGGCTGGTGGGTGAACGGCTCACCGAAAGAGATGAGCGGGCTGGATGGTTCAGGCGTCGATGTCGGTGATCTCGCCGGTCTGGAGGTCGAGCGCGACGACGGTCGTCCGCATCCGCTCGCGGTAGACCTCTTTGTCGGGCGTCTCCTCGACCAGGATCATCTCTTTGGCCGTGCGACCTTTCACAAGGATGCGAGAGCCGTTCGACTCAAGCTCGAGATTGTCGAGGAAGCCGGCCGCGACCAACATCGCCAGATGGCCGCGTCGCAGCGGCATCAGCGGTCGAGTGCGAGCGTCCTCCTGTGGCCAGAGCTCGTCGGTGATCTGCGGACTCTGCCAGAGGCCTGATCGCCGAGCTTCGGCCGCGGCGGCCACCGGGTCGATGGTTCGGGTCGTGAACAGCACCTCGCCCGCTGGTTCCGCCTCGAGTCGATACTGCGAGTAGCGAGCATCGTCCAACGAATCCAGATCGCCGTCAGCCCAGCGAGCGATCTGCCCTTCGGCATAGGCATCCGGGAACGCGTCATGTTTGCGCTCGCCGATGACCACAACCTGGTCGTACGCCTCGCGCTCCGGCTCGGGGAATGCCCAGCAACTGAGCCGCGAGTAGTGAGAGGCGAGGTACCTGGCCGAGACCCGGAGTCGCTTGCGCGGCACGATGAAGACGAGGAGGCCGTCGGGGGCGAGATAGCGCGAGCACTGCGTCAGGAACGCATGCTCGGTGCGCTGGTCTTCGGAGTCGTGGTCATACGGTGGATTCAGCCACAGGAGGCTGAAGGCGCGGTTGGCGATCGAGCAGCGGAAGATGTCCGCTGCAAGTGTGTGGTCGAGGGCTTGCTGAGCCAACAGCGAGCGTTCTTGGTGCAGTTCGACGCCGAAGCTCTCGACGTCGAGGCTGGTGCGTCGCTTGAGCGCGCGGGCGACGAGGCTCAGGGCCTCGCCGGCTCCGCAGCAGGGGTCGAGCAGACGTAGGGTTTGCGCCGCCGAACCCCGTCCGAGGTTGGCGCGTTGGGGTGTGATCAGCTGCAGGATCAGCTCGATCACGCGGATGGGGGTCGGGTAGAACCCGCCCTTGGCTTGGGCAGCGAGTCTCATCGGGAACCTCCGTTCGTGGTGTGTTGCTGGGTTGATTCGGGCAGAGTGAGTCGCCCGGAGGCGACGGCTTGGGACAGCTCCTCGCGGAGCAGATCGTGGTTGGGTGCGCAGCAATAGGCGGCAACGCCGACCGATTCGAGCGGCACGATCGTCTCCTGGCGCAGGCCGGTCTGCCAGAGCCAGTCGGCCCAATCAGGCGGCAGCGGCAGGTCCGAGCGACGGTCAAGGAAGCGTCGATGCAGCGCGGGCGCCGCGTCCTCATCGGGCGCGAGTAGCAGAAACTCATCGCGCTCGAAGCGAAACTCGGTGAGTTTGGTGTAGACCATCGCTTGCCAGCCGCCTGATGACGGCAGTCGACCAATCTTGGTCGTCCAGGTGCCGATCGTCTCCTCGGGCACGATGCAGCGCTGGTAGCCGCCTGAGTGCGGCAGGCCGTCCGCGCCGCGAATCAGGAACGCCGCCTCTGGCGGTTGCTTGAGCAGGGCGGCCCAGATCGCCTTGACTGCGGTCTGCGAGCCGAGCATCGAGAGGAACCAGAGTCCGTCTGTGTCGGCGTCGCGCGCGAACGCGTCAACCGTGGCTGAGAAGCCGCCGGCCGAGATGGTGTAGAGCTGGGTGGATGCGGCGTCAGATTCAGCCAACGCCAGGTTGGTGTCGAGCATGTTGCTCGTCCTTTCCGGTGAAACAGGGGTGGTTGGGGTTGCGAACGGAGCTAGTCCAGGAAGCCTCCGTTCTTGATCGAGGCAAAGGCGTCCGCGCCGATGACGACGTGATCGAGCACCTCGACAGCGAGCAGATCGCCCGCCGAAATGAGGTCCTTGGTCAGCCTGATGTCGTCCGCGCTCGGCGTCGGGTCGCCCGAGGGATGGTTGTGCACGACGATCACGTTGGGCACCGACTCGGCGATGGCTGGCTTGAAGATCTCGGCGATCCGCACCAGCGCGGAATAGGCGTTGCCCTGATAGATCGTGCGCTGACCGACAATCCGCAGTTTGCGGTCGAGCAGGAGCACGCGCACCTGCTCTTGCGCCAGCGGCGACATCTCGGCCCGGAGCAGGTCGAAGACCTGCTTTGACGTCGTGATTTGCTCCGCTTCGGGCGAGCGTTCAGGCCGAGTCTCCACCTCATAGCGAATCGCCAGTTCGCTCAACAGCAAGAGGTTCGAGCGCAGGGCGTTGAGCAACTCCTGGCGCTCTCTGTCGTCCAGCCGCGGCAGGTCGGAATCGGGGTTCGCGAGCGCGAACTGGTCGGGTTGGATGAGAGTGTTCATCCGTGAGTTCCTTTCAGGATTTGGAACGAGGTGAGGCCGCGTTCCCACACCGGGACGCGGCCTCGTGGGTGCCCGTACTTGACGTGCAGGAAAATGGAAGTCCGTTAGAAGGGAGCGTCGCCTCCCTCGTCTCGGCCCGAGCGGTCGCTGCGCGAGTCCAGGAAGATGACCTCGCTGGCGTGGACCTCGACCTTGCTGCGCCGCTCGCCGGAGTCGGTCTGCCAGCTGCGCTGTTGCAGCGAACCGCTGACGTGGACGCGGTCGCCCTTTTGGACGTAGCGCGCCACCGCCTCGGCCGTCTTGCCCCAGCAGACGACCGAGTGCCAGTCGGTCTCCGACTGACCGCCGTTCGACTTGCTGTAGCGGTCGGTGGCCAGTCGCAGCTGGACGACGGCCGTGCCGTTCTTGGCGCTGCGCAGCTCGGGGTCGGCTCCGACTCGGCCCAGCAGGTTGACTTGGTTGATGGTGCGTGCCATCGGGGTTGCTCCTTTCAGAGAGCGTGTTGCGACGTGGGAGGGTCCCTCGTCTGTTTGGGAATGAGTAAGGCCGCGTCCCGGAGTGGGAGCGCGGCCTCGTGGGTGCCCCCACTTGACGGGCGGAAGATGGGAAGTCCGTTAGAAGGGAGCGTCGCCTCCCTCCTGGTGGTCATCGCGGCGGTCGCTGCGCGAGTCGAGGAAGATCACCTCGCTGGCGTGGACTTCGACCTTGCTGCGCCGCTCGCCGGAATCGGTCTGCCAGCTGTGCTGCTGCAGCCGACCGCTGACGTGGACGCGGTCGCCCTTGGCGACGTACCGCGCGACGGCCTCGGCGGTCTTGCCCCAACAAACGACCGTGTGCCAGTCGGTCTCGGGTTGTCCGCCGTTCGACTTGCTGTAGCGGTCGGTGGCCAGCCTGAGCTGGACGACCGCCGTGCCGTTCTTGGTGCTGCGCAGTTCGGGGTCGGCTCCGACTCGGCCCAGCAGCGTGACTTGGTTGATGGTGCGTGCCATCGGTATTGCTCCTCTCAAAGAGCGTGTTGCGACGCGAAACGCTCGCGCCTGTTTGGAAATGGGGAAGGCCGCGTCCCCGGGATGAAAATGCGGCCTCTGTGGTGCAACCGGATTGGGTTGCGGTTAGCTCACCCGGAGGTATTCCGAGTAGGTTTCGGTGACGATCTCAGCCCGTTGCTCGGGGTCGAGCAGCACGTTGAGCTGCTTGTGGTCGACCTTGTAGCGCTTGCTGGTAACCATCCCGACCGTGCGGGGCTTGTCGCGACCATCGAGTAGCGACTTGGGAACGCCCTGCGTTTGGAGCCAACCCTCGAGCGTCGCGAGCGACTCACGCTTGTCGGTGTTGAGCGACTTGATCAGCTCCGACAGCTCCTCGTAGTGCCAGAGCGCTGCCTCCGCTTCCTCGTCGGACACGGGCTCAGTCGGCTCGTTGACCGACTCAGCGACAGGCTCTGAAGCGGGCAGCTCCGGCTGACAGACGTTGAGATACGGGCACGAACGGCACTGCCAATCGGATGCGTCGAAGTCGCGCTCAGGCAAGACCTTGGGATCAGGGCCATTGACTTCGAGGTGGTCGGCCAGTGCGTCGAGCCGATCGCCGGCGCGTTGCCAGGCGCGCTCGACACGCTCAGCCGGGATGACTTCGTGGTCCCAGCGACGCGACCCTGTGTCCAAGGTCGCGATGACAACATCGCGGACCTCGCCGAACAGCCCGAACGAGTAGCAGGCCGCCTGCACGACCGAGTCGGGATGACTGCGCTCAACGCCGAGTGTCTGCCAGCGTTTGAACGCCTCCGGACCGCGCGTCTTGACCTCGATGACCAGTTCCTCGCCCTCGGTTGAAGGCGAATCATTGAAGAGGAAGCTGTCGATCGCGTTCGAGCCGTCGGCGGGCAATAGTCCCGTCGCGTCGGGGTGACCACTGACGACCAGGTGGTCGCTGAGCTCGACCGACACTGAGGTGGGAGAGTCGCGGTCGATGGGCTGGATCGACCAGCCGGCCCGCTGCATGGCGCGGATGACGACAGGCTCAAGTGCGTTGCCGGACTCCATGATCGTCAAGGACTCAGAACTGGTGGGGTTCGTGATCGGCTGCTCGGTCGCCGAGTACCAAAGCGCACGGCGACAGCGTCCCAGCGCCGAAGCGCGGACTTCGAGCTTGCGGTCGTCAGTGAACCGTGCCATCGGTCGGTTATACGGGTTGGTTTCGGACATCGGTGGTTCCTAATGGGGTCAGATCAGTCGCCGGAGGACCTCTGGCAGACTGGTCCTGGACCCTGCTGGCCGGTGAGCTCTCTCGGTTCCTGCGGCGTGTGACCGCTGAAGAAAGACTGAGCCCTTGCCGGCATGTCTGGGTTGTTCTGCAGCACTGATGGGGTGTCGTGCCCAAGAGCACCGATTCATTAGGCCGTCGCGGGAACCAACCCACCGGGTCGCACCAGAAAGCGCGAACTGGAGAGGAACCGAAACACGATGGCCTTGTACTTGGGTGATGACTGGGCGGAGGACCATCACGACGTCCATCTCATGGACGAAGCGGGCGAGCGGCTTGCCGCCCGGCGGCTGCCCGAAGGGGTGGAGGGCATCACCGCCCTGCACGAACTGGTTGCCGGGCACGCCTCGGGACCGCACGAGGTGGTCGTCGGCATCGAGACCGACCGCGGCCCGTGGGTGATGGCCCTGGTGGCGGTCGGCTACCGGGTCTACGCGATCAACCCGCGCTCGGCGTCGCGCTACCGCGACCGCCACCACGTCAGTGGCGCCAAGTCCGATGCCGGGGACGCGAAGCTGCTCGCCGACCTCGTGCGGACCGACCGGCATAACCACCGCGAGGTCGCCGGCGACAGCGACGAGGCGGCCGCCGTGCGTATCCTCGCCCGCGCCCACCAACAACTCGTCTGGGACCGCACCCGGCAGACGAACCGGCTCCGCAACGCGCTCAGGGAGTACTTTCCCGGGGCCCTGCAAGCGTTTCCCAGCCTGGCGCACGGCGACGCCGTGGGGGTGCTGGCGACCGCACCGGGGCCGCGCGAGGCGGCGCGGCTGAGCACGTCGCAGATGCGCTCGGCGCTGCGCCGCGGCGGCCGCCAGCGTAACGTCGAGCAGCGCGCCGCCGAGCTCCGTCAGGCCTTCCGAGTCGAGCAGCTGGAGGTGCCTGCCACGGTCAGCCAGGCCTTCGCCGCGACGACCAGGGCGACCGTGACCCAGATCGACGCGATCAACGGACAGATCGCCGAACTCGAGGCCGAGCTGGCAGCCTCTTTTGAGCAGCACCCGGACGCCGACATCTACCGTTCCATGCCCGGTCTCGGTGTCGTGCTCGGCGCCCGGGTGCTTGGCGAGTTCGGGGACGACCCCGAACGCTATGAGTCGGCGAAGTCCCGCAGGAACTACGCCGGCACCTCGCCCCTCACCGTAGCATCGGGCCGCAAGCGCACCGTGAGGGCGCGCTTCATCCGCAACCGGCGGCTCGGCGACGCCACCATGCAGTGGGCGATGTGTTCGTTGCGCGCGAGCCCCGGTTGCCGCGACTTCTACGACCGCCGTCGCGCCGCCGGCGACCCGCACTACCAGGCCCTCCGCGCCCTGGCGAACCGCCTCGTCGGCTACCTGCACGGGTGCCTCCGCTCGCAGACCCCCTACGACGAAGTCCTCGCCTGGAGTCACCGTTCACGCCACGAGGATCGCGCCGCTGCTTGACTCTTGCAGTCATGGGGTGTCTTTCTGTCCGATAGAAGAGAGCGGGGTGCCCTCGCTCAGAAGGCAGCCCCGCTCTGTTGGGTGTTTCGCTGCGCAAACGACCGGTGTTAGCCCTGTCGCTGCTGCAACTTCTCGGCTGCCGACGCGATCAGCGGTGTCAGCGCATCGACGCCGAGCTCGTTGAGGTCGCGACCGGTCTTGCGCAGCACGGCGGCGCGAACCTGCTCCTCCGAGAAGCCCTGCTGTTCGCTCAGGTCGACCAGCTGGGCCCGCAGATTGCGAGCATCCGAGTCGTCGGAGCGCGGTTGCGTCCCGTTCGATTGCACAGACCGAGCAGCAGGCATTCGGTCTGCCCGACGTTCTGGACGTGGCTGGCGAGGCTCCGACTGCGGTCGATGCTGCCCCGTGTTGGTCGTAGGCGGGTCACCCGCCTGCGCCGGACTTGACCCGGTGTAGAGGCCGTTGCCGAAGCGGTCGCCGAAGCTGCGCAGGGCGCGCTTGAGCGCGTCGGTGACGGCGCCCTTGTAGGCGGTCTCGTGACCTTCAGCCGACTCATCCGAGACCGGCTGGAAGCCGACATCGGTACGGGAGGGCGCACCCGTCACGGTCACGCGGACCGTCGCCGAGTAGGCCGCTCCCGACTTGAATTCGTGCAGCGTCACGTCGCCGACGAGCTCGTAGCCCCAGCCGCCGTAGCCGAAGACCTGGTTGGCCTGGTTGATGGCCGTGTGGCCCTCGAGGTACGAGAACCGGCGACCGCCGCGACCCTTGCGCTCGGAGACCAAGGCGGGTTCGAGCGGCTGTCGCAGTGCGTCGTTGACCGCCGGGGACAAGGCGTCCCAGTGCAGGTCGGTGGAGTTGATGTTGGTGGGCGCCGCGCCGTTCATCGGGCGCGTCCCGTTGCCGTTGGTGTGGGTGGAAGTGCCACTCTTCATGGCGGTCTTGCTCCTTCGCTGAGCTGATTTGGTGTGGGTGAATGTCGTGCGTTGTGCACGAACGGACGTGGGTCCAGGGACCCTCCTCTCAGAACTTGGGGTTGGGTGGATGGATGCTTCAGCGAACGCGGGCGGTTCGCCTCAGCAAATCGAGGAAGACTGCGTGGCCGTCAGGCTGCATGGCGAGGTCGCCGACGTCCGAAACGCCCTGAGGCAGTTGGACGATCCGCGAGCGATGCCCACCGAGCAGTTGTCTGAGGCGAACGGCAGCCGTTTGACCCGCGTTGTCCGAGTCGAGGGCGAGGAAGATGCGCGGCTGTCCTTGAAGCGCAGCCGCGACCTTCTCCAGCCCTTGGGTGCCGAGCAGCGCAACCGCAGGGATGTCCCAACTGGCCAGCGTGAGCCAGTCGAAGAGGCCCTCGGTGACGACGATCCACGGCGTCGGGCATGGCAGCCGACCGAGTCCGAGCACCGGCTTGGGGCCCGGCAAACCGGTGAATCGCTGCTTGGCGCCGGGTTGGATGGTTCGACCGGCGAACCAATGCGCACGTCCTGCGATGATTTCGGGAACGACGATCATCCCGTCGAAGCGCTCACCGCGCTCGGTGAACTGACCGCTCGATTTCAGCCGAGTGTCGTCGAAGCCGAGTGACCGCGAATGCTCACGCAACCCTTTTCCGGTGGCGAATCCCAGGCCAAGCCGCCGAGCCGCGTCGAGCTCGATGCCGCGCGAGGAGAGGTAGTCCAACGCCTCCGGTGCCCGCCGAAGCTGCCTCGCGTAGAACTGAGTCGCTGCTGTCAGCAGCTGCGGATCACGTGCAAACAGTGGCTCGGCCGCCTGGTAGTCAACTTGAGCGCCTGGTCGTTCGACCGGCTCCCAGGAGCCTCCTTGCAGTCGCCGAATCGCCTCGGGCAAGTCGACTCCGTCCAGACGCTGGATGAAGTCGAGCACGTCGCCGCCGAGGCCGCAACCGAAGCAGTACCAGCGCTGCGAGTCGGCGTAGACGGTGAAACTGCCCTCGTTCTCCTCGTGGAACGGACAGACGCCCTGTCGGACGCGGCTCCGACCGCGCAGCGCGATTCCGCTGGACTCGACGACATCGCCGAGCGGGTAGCGTCGCTTGAGCGCGGGGATATCGACGGCGGCGATCACGAGGCGCCGCCTCTCCCGCGTCGAAGGCGCTGGCGCCGTTGCTGTCGAGCTTGCCGTATCCGCCAGATGAGCGCAGCCGTCCATGCGAGACCGAACGCGTTGAGCGCCGCGACCTCGACTCCGTAGCCGAAGGCCAGAGGCGCGATCAACATCGCGAAGACTGCCCCGACGACCAGCAAGCGTATGTCCATCAAGCTGCGTCGGCGATGGTGCTGATCCGTCGCGGGAGGCTCGTTCACTGCTGGAACCGTGTCGCCGTGCTCGTACGCCGACCAGATCGACTCGCCGGTCAGCTCTTCGAGCCGCTTGATGATTCGTTGCCTCGAGCAACCGGCTGTGTGGCAACGAACGTCGATCGCGCCGCCGTCTGGCCGCTGTCGGAGCGACAGTCGGTCGTCGAGCGAGCCGTGGCAGACCGCAGCGGTGTGGAACCAGCCGCGCTCGAACCTGACTCTGTGAGGCAGCCGTCCAGCAATCTGCCAGGCATCGGGCCCGACGTAGCGGCCTTGTGCAGCAGTGGGCGTGTGGAAATCTCTCATCGGTAGAACTCCTTCCGTTTGGTGTCGTGTGCTGACGAGAGAATGAGTTGGTGAACTGTGGGGTGGTGTTGACAGGTGGAGACCGGCGTCGGCATCGGGACGCACGGTCAGCGAGAGTTGATGAGTGAAGACGGGAGTTGGACACGCTTCGCCCACGGTCGGATGCCGTCAACCATGGGAATCGAAGCGCGGAGAGATGGAAGCGCGAGGTCGCTCAGCGGTAGCAGGGAGACTCGCGCGGACACGAAGCGACCGAGCTGCCCATTCAGGGAGCTCAATCAGGGGCAACTCCTGCGATTGGTGGGCATATCGAGCCAATCAGCTCGTCAGCGCCAACCGCGATGCCAGTTCCTGCAATCTCGGGTCGCGCGTCAGGGGAGCAAGACTCAACCCGTCAGCCGCCTCGCGCCGCAGGAGTGCGCGGTTGTCTCTCTGTGTGAACGAGCCGTCAGGAGAGCAAGACTCAATCCGTCGGGTCAGGTTCGGGCCGGAGACAAAACCCACCAGTGTTCTGAGGAGGAACCGCTGGCTGAAACCGCAAACCACCGTCATTAGACACGGATTGCCGTCGCACCACCATGTCGCAGGCGTCCGGTTCACCGAGTTTGTGTGCAGTCAGAAACACCGGACTGTGAGCAGGGGAGCTCGACCGGCACGCGCAAATGACTGATGGACAGCGGAAGCAAGTCCTAACGAGTCAAGCGGGGCAGCCAGACTCCGCAGTGACCAGGCGAGTTGCTGTTCCACATCCTCTAGAGGCGCGGGGTTCAGCCCGACTAGCTGCGTCCTGATCAAGACGCCTCGTCGTCAAGCGACCAGTGCTAGACCCGCTCGGGGCCGTCACTGAATGCCAGCAGCTCCACCTCCACACGGCGGCTCGATGACACCACGCGGCGGCATCGCCGACTGGCTGTCTTGCTGCCCACCACCCACCTCGTTCTGCTCTCCCCAAACCCGCAATCCGGACGCCTCCACGTGTCCTTCCAAGTGCAAACAAAGTGCAATCGGCGTGGAACCAGCTGTTCCATGCGCGCAGTTGACAGAGACCTCCCCGAGCGGCAGCAAACCCAGTGTTTTACTTTCGATTGCAGCCCGATTGCAAAGTGCAATCGCAGTCAGATTCCTGTACATGCCCCATACTTCCCCAGCGGCCCAAAAGTGCAATCGGGCGGATGGACGAGGGACGGTGTCCACGGTCAGGCGAGCGAGGGTCCAACTACCTGTGTTGGGCGCGTTGATCAGCCGCCGCATCGGACTGAGCGGTCAGACGAAGGGACAGAAAAGCGATTGGCGAGAGCGTGTCAGCGGCCCCAGAGGCTGAGCGTGAGCGTGCGCATCAGCAGATGCAGCGGCCTGGTCCAGAAGAGTCGAACCCGGGTGTCGTGCAGCGCCGTCCGCCTGAGTCGCAACTCTCGCCGCCGGCGCGCGGGGGACCAGGGATCATCGGCGGGCGGCAGGGTCAACTGATGCTCGCCGGCCAGTTGCAGTTCGAGTTCGAGCATGCGCCGATCGGCGCGTAACCAGGCGAGCGTATGCCGCGCCGTCCCCCGATCCAGCTTGGCCTCTCGCCATTGCTCAACCAGCCGCTGCAAGGGCTTGGGCCATGCCTCACCAAGGCTCCGCCTCTGCCGGGACGACGGCGGTGAAGCCGCGAGTTGGGACGCGGGTTGGCACCTCGCCCACTCGCTCAGGACGATCCGAGCGTCGCTGAGACGGTGTCCGGTCAGGAGGCCGCGCTCGCAATGCAGCCACCGCCTGCTGCAGCATCAATAGTTGGTCACTGAGGTCGTTGACCCGCAGTTCGAGCGCGACCATCCGCTGCTCAGAGTCCGCTGACGAATGCTCCGCATCCACGCTGCTGGCCTGATTCGACTCCTCGAAAAAGCTCTCCGCTGCTTCACGCACGCGCGGGCTGAGGCGTTTCGCTTCGAGCGCGGCTTTCAGGGTGCGGTAGTTGATTCCGAGCAGGTCGGCCGCCTCCACCTTGCCCTGTTCCGCCGCGAGCCGCCGGACCGCCTCGATCAGTTGGTCGTCATGGGAGTCGTCACGCATCGTCTCGGCTCCGAATCATTGCCGTCCTATCAGCATCAGTGTTGCCTTCCAAGAAGATCATATCTGTATGACAAACAACATGACGCCGGCGTCAGTGACGCGGACGCCATGGCGCGCGAGCCATTGTGCGGGGGATTTGACATCGGACACACTTTGAGCCATCGATAGAGAACTCATGTCCTGGAGGGGCTCAGATGTGACATCCAACTGGAAACGACGATTGAAGTTTGCCGTCGCCGGTCTGCTTGCGGCAGCCGCTGTGACGATACCCGCCTTACAGCTAGCAAATGCACAGACGAATCCGGTGATTGAACCGCTGGTGATCGTCAATGAGGACGAGGAAAAGCCCTTCATCGAGCGCGAGAAGAACGGTTAGTTTCGGGCTCGACCGATCTTCAACCTGAGACTCTCGCGACTGACCTACGGGATTCGCGACGCGGACTCGGGCGAGTGGTTGACCGCGATCTACCGCGTCAACGGCGGGGAGGACGAGCGCGACGAGGGCTGGGAGTACGACTTCGACTACCCGGCGTTGGATGAGCAGCCCGAGCTCGATCCTGAGCGACGTTACCTCTTGGTTATCGCGGCGCAGGCGGTTGATCATCCAACACCGACCACGTTTTACGTGACGATCCCCGAGCACCAGCCGGGCGGCATCTTCAACAAGATTCTAGGCGCGCTCAACCCTGAGCGCTGGGCGCGGACGGCGTCGTTCTGGGTGATCGAAGGCGTGCACGGACTCTTGTGCGGCGTGCTGGAACAGTTCGCGGGCGTCGGCCTCGCGCAGTGCGAGGGGTAGGCCCAGATGTCGGACATCATCACCGGCACACCCGCCGGCCTCACCTACGAGCACGCATTGGTCCAGCAAGCATGGCTCGCGGTCTGGATCATCACCTCAGCCGCGCTCGCCCTGATCATCGGATGTATCGGCCTCTCGCTGATCCTTGAGGAACCGCTCGGCGGACGCGGCGGCGGTTGGCGCGAACTGATCCCACGACTCCTGCTCGGACTGGTCGCCGCCGCGGCGTCGCTCTGGTGGTGCGCACTCGTGATCGATCTGGCGCACGCCATCTCCAGTTTCATCGCAGCGACGCTCGACGTCTCCCCTGCCGACCTGTTGCTCGCACCAATCGACACCCTGCTCACGGCGGTCAAGTCCGGCTCTGTAGGCATCGCCCTGTTGCTCGCGCTGATCTATCTGATCTACGCCTTCTTCTGCCTGTACTTGCTCCTCCAAATGGTGCTTCGGCTCGCCCTCATCGACCTCCTCCTGGCGCTCGCGCCGGCCGCGATGGGGCTCTGGATTCTGCCCCAGACCGCAGGGTGGAGTCGGCAGTGGCTGCGCCTGTTCGCGACCACCGTTGCGCAGCAGGCGGTGCAACTGATCGCCTTGGCGCTCGGTATTGGCTTCCTCTCTGAGCTCGCCGAGATCGGCCCATTCGAGCCGGCCCGCGATCTCGTCTGGAAGCTGCTCATGGCGGTCGGGTTCGTCTATCTGGCGACCCGCGTGTCCTCAATGTTGGGCAACTCCGGTCCCTTCGACTCCTGGCTCAGAACGCTCTACTTCGCCTTCTCGCTGCCGATGAACATGGCCCGCTCAGCGGCCACCTTCGCGGCCTTCAGCGGCATGGGCGACAGCGGTCGGGCAGCGCCAAGCGGCCAAGCAGTCGCTGCCGGCGCGGCGAGCACGCCGGCTCAGTCAATGTCCCAACTCTCATCACCGGCAGTCGGTAATGGCGGCTCCGAGTCCTCGGGTCGCGGCCTGCGCAGTCAGAACGAATAACGGGAAGGAGCGAACGCGCCATGTGCTGAGTAGCAACCACGTCCCATTGAGGACATTCGCCAACCCCAACCACATCCCGTTCCTGAAAGGGCACACCTGATGGTGATCTGATTCAAACCATCTCCAACCTCGTCGGCATCCTGCTCGGCGTGGTCGGAGCGATCGGCGCCGGTTACTTCGTCTTCGGCGCCTACCAGTACCTGACCGCCTCCGGCGCGCCGCACCAGATGGAGCGCGGCAAGTCGGCCATGCTCACCGCGCTCGCCGGCATCGTGCTCGCCTTGGTCGCCTTCGGCGTGGTCGAGCTCGTGATCGACGCGGTCGTCAACCCGGTCGTCGACGTCGATGCCCCACCTGACCCGACTACCGGCAGCTAGGCCGTCCAAGCCTCTGGAAAGGAGGTGTCAGATGCATGAACACGAAGTGCCGACTCATGTCCAAGCCGAGGACCGTGTCCTGCTCTGGTTCACGTTCCCGCAGCTGATCGCGTTGGCCGTGGTGGCGGCGTTGGGCTACGGCGTTTATCACTACGCGCCGATCGGCTCGGAGCTGGTCCGCGTCCTGATGGGCGCGACCGTCGCCGCGGTCGGCGTGGCCATGGTCGCAGGCAAGATCGGCGGACGACCGCTGCCGGCAGTCCTCGCCGACCTGCTCCGCTTCGGCGTCGGCGCGCGGCGATTCGAGGGACCGGTCGTTCATCTGGTTCGCAGCGAACCGCCGGCGACCAACGAGCAGTCGGCGCGCCGTCCGCGCACGCGAGGCGAGCGGATGCCGCGCGTGCCGCTCGGCTGGTTCCGCAAGCGCGACCGCAAGCGTCCGTCCAAGCGTGAGCTGGACGAGGCGAAACAGTCCATCCGCCAGGAGAGCCGAGGTCACCGCTTGCCGTGGCCCGCGCTCCTTGGCGCGGTCGGCCTCGTGGCGGTCTTGGGCATTGGAACCTGCACGCTGCCGATCACGGTCGCGCAGGAACCCTCGCTGCAGCCGACCGTTCCCGAGGAGATCGAGTTCGAGCCGGATCCGTTGATCGATGGTCGGCGGCTGTTCATCGAACGACTGACGGTCACGGAGTCCGAGGCCACCGTCGTGCTCAAGGCCGCTGCCGACCTTGACCTGAATGTGCAAACCTTCGGCGGTAGGGACGGTCAACTACTTGTAGTCAACCGTTCGGTTCAGCTCGCAGAAAGCGAGTGGACGACGCAAGTCCTACCACTTGGCGGCGAGCGTCCATCGTTCACGTTCAGCTGGCAAGACGAGCACCACCAGGCCGGCGCGGTGACGCTCGCGGGTGAACAGCTCCCGTTTCCGCTGCCAAACCATGAAGGCGAGCTCTGCGACCTGGTTATCTCACGACTCGAATGGCGGCCCGGCAGCCTGTCCGGCGAGATCGAGTCCGACTGCGTCGATTCGATCGACGAACAAGTTCAACTGCAGACCGTTTCGGGTCATCACAACCTGAGTCAGGACCTCGTGCTGACAGGTCAAGGGCAGTCTGTCAGCGGCGCGATCCAAGTCCGTGTAGGCGACCGAACAACCAGCGCAACCTTTGTCGCGGACGGTGTTACGACGTTCGAACTCGTAATCGGTTCCGAAGAGGCACCGCTTGCGATTTCCGTGAGCGCCACTCTCACCGCCGACATTCAGATCGCCCTGCCGCCATTGGTCCAGCTCAGGCACGTGCCGCAGCGCACCGAGACGTTCTCCGAGACCGTTTCGCTGACCGACCCCGAGTCGGGCGAGAGCGTCTCCCAGACAATCACCTTCCAGGTCGTGCATCCGGCACGGGTCGAAGCGGAGATCGTGCAGCGCTCGCCGCTGAGGAAGCAGCGCTCAGAAGAGTTGACATTAGGCACGAGCATCGCCGCCGACGCATCGTACGAATCTCTCAACGAGTCCGAGCCGAGCAACACCGGCTCAACCCAGACCGTGGTCAGTGGGAGCGAACTCACTGATCTCCTGTCGTTGCTCGGATGGGAGCTGAACTGATGCGGCGCATCTTCGCGATCATCGCACTAGCCGCGGTCGCGATTGTGACGACCGCCGCCGACTCGCCCGAAGAGCAGGCCATGCTCGACGCCTTCGACACGGCGCTCACCGCGGTCGTCTACGCCGCCTCAGGGCTCGCTGTCTTCGGACTCGTCTGGGCCGGCTTCCTACTCATGGCCGACGGCGCCGGCGAACGCGGCGGGCGAGCCCGTTCCGCGGTCTTCCTCAGCTTCGCCGGTCTCGCTATCGCGCTCTCGGCCAAGGGCCTGGCCGCGTTGATGTCGAACGGCGCCATCCCGATTCCCGTCCCCTAACGCACGGAGTACTCCTCATGAAACTACTCGCAAAACAACTTCGCCGGCACAAAGCGTCACCACTCAGTAATGAGCTTGAGGCCAGCGAAGCGCCCCCACCCAAACCGCCACCTGAGCTACCGCTCTGTTTCATGCTGTCGCACGTTGAAGATGACGGTCCGGTCCGACTGGACGGCGTGAAACTTGCGGTCACCGAGCTGATGGGCCTCGAGTTGGACGAGGCCAGACTCGGCGCCTTCGCGGGAGCGCTCAATGCCTGCGACTTTTCGCTCCAGCTCTTGGTACGTCAGCATCCGCCTGACCTGCGTCGCTTACGGATTGAACTGAAGTCGGCTCAACCCGACAACTTGCCGCAAGCAACGAAGCAAGCAGCCGATTCATCGCGGCGACTACTGAGTGAGTTGGAGTCGCGGCCCGGTATTTTGGATCGTCGCTTCTATGCGATCTGCGAAGCCGAACACGCCGCCGAACTGCGCGGCGTCCTGGCTCGCGCCGGGCTGGTGATTCATCCGCTCCAGGACGAGTCGCTGCGCAAGTTCGTGATCGCCTCCGCCTTGGGCGGTACGCCGACCGAACGCGATCCCAATGCTGAATCCACAGTCCAAATCAATCGTGCTGAACTGGATGTTGATGGTCGCCTGCAGCGTTCGCTGCACCTGACCAAGTGGCCGCGCTCGCTCGCGCCCGGCTTCCTGCAACAGCTGATGTCGACTGGCGCGCCGATGGATCTGTCGCTGCATCTCGGCCCAGTGCCGCCGGCGCAGGCGGCGCGACAGCTCGAGTGGCAGAAGGTGCGCTTCGAATCGGCCCGCTCGATGTCGCTCAGACGCGGCAAGTCGCTCTCGCCGGAGGCCGAGATCGCGCTGGAGGACGTATCCCGACTGCGCGACGATGTGCAGCGCGGTCGCGAGCGGCTGTTCAACGCCTCGCTCTCAGTGACCCTCCACGCGGATGACAGCGAGGAACTCGCCGAGCAGACCCAGCGCGCTTCGGCCCACTTCGCCGCCACGCTGGGCAAGTTAGATCCAGTGCCCTTCCGACAACGCGAGGGCAAGCTCTCGACGCTGCCGCTGGCGCTCAACTCTGTGGCGACCTGGCGCACGCTCGACACCTCGTCCGTGGCGCGGTGCTTCCCATTCTCGCCGCCCGACCTCGACACGCGATCGGGCGCGCTCTACGGGATCGACCTGCGAGCTCGCGCGCCGATCGTCTACGACCCCTGGGACGGCACCCATCTCAACGCCAACACCGCCGTGCTCGCGCGGTCCGGTTCGGGAAAATCATTCGCGACCAAACTGGGCGTGCTCAGGGGCATCAGCCGCGGCGTGGTCTGCTATGTGATCGACCCCGAAGGCGAGTACGCCGACCTGGCCAGAGCCGCGGGCGGACGCGTCTTCTCGCCCGGTGTGCCGGGACAGGGGATGAACCCGTTCGTCGTCGGCCGCGCCGATCCCGAGGAGCTGCTGCAACGGATCGGCTCGCTCAGGCGCCTGGTCGAGGTGATGGTCGGCGAGCGGCTTTCGGCCGAACGCCGCGCCGCGCTCGATCACGCGCTCGCCTCGTACTACGCGCAACCAAACGAACGCTCCGGCTTCCGCGACTTCTACCGCTTCCTGGAGGCGAACGATCCAGAGTCGCTGGCCAAATTGCTGAGGCCGTTCGAGTCGGGCAGTCTCAAGCACCTGCTCTCCGACGACGGCGACGACCTGCTCCAGCACGAGGCGCTCGTGACCGTGTTCGACCTGCACCTCTTGGAGGCGGAGTTGCGGCCCGCGGCAGCGATGGTCTGCACCGAAACGGTTTGGGCCGCCGCCGCTCGCGATCCGCGCCCGCGCTTGCTGGTCGTCGACGAGGTCTGGTCGATCATGCAGCACCCCGAAGGTGCGGCGTTCATGGTCTCGATGGCCAAGCGAGCTCGCAAGCACCGGCTGGGTTTGCAGTTCATCACCCAGGACGTGCAGGACCTCTTGTCCGAAGACACCAGCCGCACGATCACCGGACATTCGGGCAGAGCCTTGCTGCAGAACGCCGCCTTCAAGCTCCTACTGCAACAAGATGCCGCCGCGATCTCGACGGTCGGCGACGCGTTCGACCTACTCCAGGACCTCCAGCGCTGGCTGCTGTCCTGTCCCCGCGGCGACGGACTGCTGCTGGCGCAGGGTCAGCGATTCCCCATCCGCATCGAGGCCACCCCCGAGGAGACCGAACTGATCGAATGGCGTCCAGGTCAGCAAACCACACCTACAAAGAAAGACACCCCATGACTGCAAGAGTCAAGCAGCGGCGCGATCCTCGTGGCGTGAACGGTGACTCCAGGCGAGGACTTCGTCGTAGGGGGTCTGCGAGCGGAGGCACCCGTGCAGGTAGCCGACGAGGCGGTTCGCCAGGGCGCGGAGGGCCTGGTAGTGCGGGTCGCCGGCGGCGCGACGGCGGTCGTAGAAGTCGCGGCAACCGGGGCTCGCGCGCAACGAACACATCGCCCACTGCATGGTGGCGTCGCCGAGCCGCCGGTTGCGGATGAAGCGCGCCCTCACGGTGCGCTTGCGGCCCGATGCTACGGTGAGGGGCGAGGTGCCGGCGTAGTTCCTGCGGGACTTCGCCGACTCATAGCGTTCGGGGTCGTCCCCGAACTCGCCAAGCACCCGGGCGCCGAGCACGACACCGAGACCGGGCATGGAACGGTAGATGTCGGCGTCCGGGTGCTGCTCAAAAGAGGCTGCCAGCTCGGCCTCGAGTTCGGCGATCTGTCCGTTGATCGCGTCGATCTGGGTCACGGTCGCCCTGGTCGTCGCGGCGAAGGCCTGGCTGACCGTGGCAGGCACCTCCAGCTGCTCGACTCGGAAGGCCTGACGGAGCTCGGCGGCGCGCTGCTCGACGTTACGCTGGCGGCCGCCGCGGCGCAGCGCCGAGCGCATCTGCGACGTGCTCAGCCGCGCCGCCTCGCGCGGCCCCGGTGCGGTCGCCAGCACCCCCACGGCGTCGCCGTGCGCCAGGCTGGGAAACGCTTGCAGGGCCCCGGGAAAGTACTCCCTGAGCGCGTTGCGGAGCCGGTTCGTCTGCCGGGTGCGGTCCCAGACGAGTTGTTGGTGGGCGCGGGCGAGGATACGCACGGCGGCCGCCTCGTCGCTGTCGCCGGCGACCTCGCGGTGGTTATGCCGGTCGGTCCGCACGAGGTCGGCGAGCAGCTTCGCGTCCCCGGCATCGGACTTGGCGCCACTGACGTGGTGGCGGTCGCGGTAGCGCGACGCCGAGCGCGGGTTGATCGCGTAGACCCGGTAGCCGACCGCCACCAGGGCCATCACCCACGGGCCGCGGTCGGTCTCGATGCCGACGACCACCTCGTGCGGTCCCGAGGCGTGCCCGGCAACCAGTTCGTGCAGGGCGGTGATGCCCTCCACCCCTTCGGGCAGCCGCCGGGCGGCAAGCCGCTCGCCCGCTTCGTCCATGAGATGGACGTCGTGATGGTCCTCCGCCCAGTCATCACCCAAGTACAAGGCCATCGTGTTTCGGTTCCTCTCCAGTTCGCGCTTTCTGGTGCGACCCGGTGGGTTGGTTCCCGCGACGGCCTAATGAATCGGTGCTCTTGGGCACGACACCCCATCAGTGCTGCAGAACAACCCAGACATGCCGGCAAGGGCTCAGTCTTTCTTCAGCGGTCACACGCCGCAGGAACCGAGAGAGCTCACCGGCCAGCAGGGTCCAGGACCAGTCTGCCAGAGGTCCTCCGGCGACTGATCTGACCCCATTAGGAGCCTCACAATGAGACTCAACCCCTTCCGACGAGCACCCAAACCTGAACCGGTGCTCCTCCAAATCACCCCTCCACGCACCGGCGAACGCACGCTGTTGGGTATCGAGAACCTACTGCAAGCGATCGCTTCGGATGAGCCGTTCGCGCTTGAGCTGACGGCAGACAGCGACGGTGTCCGATTGATGATCCGCACCAAACAGCCCGACCTGGTGCGCGGACAAATCGCATCGCACTATCCGCAGGCGCGCGTCGAGATCATCGATGAAGCGGCTGACCCGGTGCAGATTGGCGAGCAAGAACAAGCCTGGACGACTCGGCTGCGCTCGTCCGGGCCCGAGTTCCTGCCGCTGCGCGTGTTCCGTGATCGCGACCTGCTTGACCCAGGCTCCGATCCGCTCTTGGCCCCAATCGGCGCACTGACCGGACTCCCCGCAGGAGAACGCGTGATCACCCGCTTGCGGCTGCAGCCGCTCGGCCCCGACTGGTCCCGCCATCATCAGGCGCTGCTGGATGATTCGCCGCCGAAACCGACCCCACCTGGTCAGTCCCATCAACCCAAGACCGCGACTGACCCGCTCGCGCTGACCGTGCTGGCGCTGGTCGGCTTCGCCGCCTTCCGCGGCTACTCCTGGCTGCAGGCCGGCGAGATCTGGAATCTGGTCGCGCTCTGCGCCGGCGCCGCCGTGGCCTTGATCGGCGGTGGTTGGCTGTGGCGCAAGTGGAAGTCGCGTCGCCGCCGTGTCTGGGACCCGGCCTTGATCAAGGAGAAGATTTCGCGGGTCGCATTCCAAGGCGAACTGGAGCTGATCGCCGTCCTGCCTGAAGGCTCGCAGGAATCTCGCGGCGCGAGGTTACTGGATGGACTCGCATTGGCCTACCGCCACTACGACCATCCGGCTGGGGCTCGGTTCGAGTCGGGAACCGTCAGGCAAGCCGAAACGCTCACGCCGCTGCTGGCGCCGGCGAACGAGGGTCTGTTCGGGAAACGCAGCGTGTTTGGCGTGCGCGAGCTGGCCTCGCTTTGGCATCCGCCTGGCGCATCGGACGAGACGCACGAGCTCGATCGCAGCCGTTCCAAAGTGCTATTGCCGCCCAAGCAGCAAATCAGAGAGGGTGCCAACGTTGGCCTGACCACCGGCGACGAGCCGCATCCGGTGCGCTTTCCCAACGACCTGACCCAGCGACATCATCTCTACGTCGCCCGCACGCGGATGGGCAAGTCCACCTTGATGCGGCACCTGGTCGAGCATCAGCTCCAGCAGAAGGCGAAGGGACTCAACTCCGACGCTGTGGTGGTCGTTGACCCGCACGCTGATCTGGTCGCCGACATTCTTGAGCAGGTACCGGAATCGCTCGCCGATCAGGTGCGATTAATCGACCTGGCCGACGACCGAGGCGCGGTCGGGATCAACCTGCTCGACGCCCACATCTTCACCGACCGCGACCGCACGGCCGACGCTGTGGTACGCGTCGCACGGGGCCTCTGGGAACAGTGGGGACCGCGCATGCAGTCGATCCTCGAGCAGACGGTCAAGACCCTGCACGAGGCCAACAGCCATCCGTTGACCGAGCGCGAGGATCAACACACGATCATCGACGGGCTTCGGCTACTCGCGGACGACCCATATCGCAACACTGTCCTCACCCGCGTCAGTGATCCGTACCTGTTGGACTGGTGGGCCCGCGACTTCGGCGGCTGGCGCAAGGAGTACCGCGCCGAAGCGCTCGCGCCAGTGCAGACGCGGCTCAACTACTACGCCTCATCCAAGCGGGCGCGAGCCATTCTGGGACAGGCCCGCTCCACGATCGATCTGCGCCAGACCATCCTCGATGGCGGCATCCTGCTGGTTTCGACGGCTCAGGGCACGGTCGGACGCGATGTCTCCGCGCTGGTCGGAGCCTCGTTGCTCAATCTGGTGGATGCCGTGATCCGCGAGCAGGAGCGGTTACCCCAGGCAGAGCGTCGCGGCGCGCTGGTCGTGGTCGATGAGATGCAGACCATTCCCGGCGTCCCGTTCGAGTCGATGCTCTCCGAGCTCGGTAAGTACGGTGCACGGTTCGTGCTGGCGACGCAGAGCCTGCGCAAGCTGGACGACCTCTCGCCGACGATGCGGCACACGCTCTTAGCAAACGTCGGTTGTCTGGCCGTGTTCCAGGTCTCAGGCGCTGACGCGCGTGAACTGGTCTGGGAGCTGGGTCGCGAGCGCCTCTCAGAGGAAGACTTGGTTGGTCAGCCGGCTCATCACTGCTACGTCCGGGCGTCGGTCGGTGCCGAGCGCCTGCCCGCGTTCTCCATGACCGTGCGCAAGCCGGAACTGGGCGAACCTGAACGAGCGCTGCGCATCCGGGAGGTGGCACGGGAATACATCACGTCTGCTGACCAACTCGAAGCGCAGCAGATAGAACGCCAACGTCGGCTGCGCGAGTTCCAGCAGTCGTTGACCGAGCGCGAGGAATCGCAGGTCCCAGCCGAGCCTGACGAATCCAAGCCGCGCCGGGTCCGCAGCCGTCGGATGGAGCAGGCCGGATGAAACTCAGTGATTGTCAATCCGATCTGTTGCGTCAGCTGGCGGAAACGCCATTCGTTGACCGCGTAGAACTGGCAGCCCTGAGCGGCTGGTCGCCATCTGGCGTCTACCGCCAGATGGCGAAGTTGCAGCAATGCGGCCTGATCGAGCACCTGACTCACGCAACTCCGCTGATCCCGACCACGCGCCGCTACTGCCTCAGCGCGGAGGGCCTGCGCCAACTGGCCGAGGGCGGCGGAGGGAAGGTGGCGCGACAGTTGCGCAGCTGGCCGGTCTCGCAGGAGTGGCGACGGCTCATCCTGCAGCGGCTCGCCGCCGCCGCTGTTCTGTACCGGTTGACGACGGCAATCGGCGAGTCGCAACATCCGCTGCGATTCCGCTGGTTCCGTGCCCAAGCGATGGACGCGGTGATCGAGCTCCCGGACGGGCGCAGCCTCGCGCTGGTGCGGATCGGACGCACGACCGACCGCACCGCGCTGGCCAAACGCTTGCGGCGGCTCGATGACGCGTTGGGAGTCGGAGCCGCGCTGATTATCCTGCCTGATGAGATTCGGTTGCGTCACGCAAGGCGCATCGTCGCCGGCTCCACGATGATGGCATTCCTCGCCGTTGAACGGGAAGTCGTCAATACCGACGCCGAGTTCCCACTCTGGCGAATCGCCTCCGGCAAATCTCGGTTCAAGCTCAAAGAGGCGCTCAGCTACGCACTTGCGACGCCAAATCTGGTCATCGAGCAGCCGCTCAGCCGAGTGTCAATGCCGGATTCGCTCACAGAAAGGCGCCCCGTTTCGCTGACTGCCGCCGAGCAGCGGGCGCTCGACCTGATCGGCGACTGGCCCTGGCTGCGCCTGGCCCATCTCGCCGACCTGCTCGACTGCGGTCAGCGCCGCACGAGCCAAATTCTCAACCGCCTGGCAACGTCCAACTTCATCTGTCGCCAGGACGCTGGAGGCCGTCCGAGATTGGCGCTCAGCGACGCTGGCATCACCTACGTCGCCCGGCGAGACCGCGCCGCTGTGGGCATCGCCAAGCAGCGCTGGAGCGTCACGCTGGTTGAGCCTGACAGTCCCATGCATTGGCGCATCGTCAACGGGGCTCGCTCGCGCCAACTTCTGCGGCATCTAGAGCACACTGAGTCGGTGTACTGGTTCATCGCGCAAGTGGCGCGGCAGGCGGCTGGTTCCGAAAGTGCGGTGAAGCAGCTCGACCCACCCCACCGCGCCTCGCGCTACTTCCGTTTCGAGGGCGCCGTCCGATCCGTCCACCCGGATGCCTACTTCGAACTGCTGACATCCAAAACCCGGCAAGCGTTCTTCCTTGAGTACGAGCGGCGCGCTGACCGTCCAGCCACGATGCGCGACCGACTCGCTCCGTACCTGCGTTACTACTCCACCCGCAGACCGCTCGAAGACCATGGCGTCATCCCCAGCGTGTTGGTCGTGTTTGAGGACGAGCTCGCCGCCGATCACTTTCTGAACATCGCCCGCGACGAGTTAGAGCTGGCTCACGTCCATTTGCCCTTGTTCGTCTCGTGCAAGGCGGACATCAACCGCTGGGGACCCTTGGATTCGATCTGGCGCACCGCTGATGGTCGAGAACGAGTCGGACTGCGGTAGGCGCACCAGTGGCTTGACGCCTCGGTCCCGGAGGCTGCATCGCCCGGATCGTTTTCGCGTGTCCCCGACTGGTGCTGCCTGTCAGGAGAATGATGAAATCATCGCCGAGCAAGTCGAAGATGCCGTCCGGTGCCTGGGCCGCAAGGCGGACGAGCGCCAGCATCGCGGCGCCGCTGGGCATCGCGCCCCGACGCCAGCGCAGCAGCTGTCGCGTATCAACGCCAAGCGCCCATGCCATCTCATCCCAGGTGAGCCCCGTGCGCCGCTTCAGGCGCACGAGCCCTTCCGAGAAGTTCTCGGCGGGTCGCGCTTTGTTGGCCCGCAGGTTTCGGGCCTCAAGTAGGAGTGTGTTCATGACCGCGCCGCTCCGTTCCGTTGAACCGCAGACGGCAGGTCCGCCTCTTGCTCTTTGGTCGCCTCCACATGATGCCGCGCAATCAACCGCGCCAAGATGCGCAGGCCGTCCCGCAGCGTCTGCTGATCTGTCTCGGTCTTCTCCTTCGACTGCATGACCGTCATCCTTCCACTGCACTGGCTGGGTCGAGTGGAGTCGGTGGAAGGTCATGGCGCACGCTCCTTGCAAGTACATATGTTCTGTACACGGACATCGTATCCGATATCTGTCGATGCAAAACATGTCGTTATGACGTCATCACTGTTGATGTGGAAAACTCAATCCATTCGCGATCCCAAACGACACCCAGGCCACACAACGGGCAGTCAGTCCGAGTAGGAACCACAGGAAAGCGCCAAATCGCAGCTATTCGCCGCCGGTGTCAGCTATCAGTGGCTGAATCTCACGGCGGACATCGGCAAAGGCGCGATCCTTCAGCGCATCGACATCCGGCACGAGTACCTCACCTCTGAATCGCGCGCCTGGCCCGTCTCCCCAGCGAATCGCGCCGGACTCGGCCAACTCGGTCAGACCTGCTGCCACTGCCGATCGCGACAACGTCGTCAGACGTCCGAGATCCTTCTGCCGAATCGCGATGACACGATCTGCGCCAAAGTCTCGATCCTCCAGTGCCAGCCGAGACACCAACGCAGCAGCCACCCGAGACGCCGGTCCGCCGCTCGTCGCCAGCGACACCCAGTAGAACCGCGCCAGCCGGCGCATCACCAACTCATGCATCCGCTCTCGCACCGGTGGGATTTCCTTGACGACGAGCGCCATCACCTCTTTCGGAATCCGCACAGTTACCGCCTCGGTAATCGCCGAATAACTCGCCGACCAGCGCTCCGAGCCCATCAGGAACTCGTGCACGCCAATCAGGAACGGCGCCGCCAACTCCGAATACGGCGATTGCCAAGGCGTCACGATGCCATGCTGCACAAAGACCAGGTGCGAAAACGTCGACCCGGACCGAATCAGCGGCGTCTCAGCCGACGGCTCCGCAAACCGCATCTCGAGCGGCAGGGAAGCTTCTGCCAGGACCGACTCCAGCTCCACCGGAGACACTGCCTCGAAGTCCATGCAGCGGGAGAGTGACTCCGAGAAACCAGAGATTTGGATTGTCACAGTCATCCTTCTCCAGTGTGGCTAGACTTCAGCATTGTATTCACTTTGCTCGAGCTGGATCTCTATGGCCTCCCACTACTCATGGCGTGTCGCAAATTTAGGGGAAGGGCCACAGCCCGCATTTGCGGTGGTTCATCCCAGGTTCCGAGTGCTTTGGCTTACTTGCCCGCTCCGTGCAAGAAAGGGGACCATGACCTCGGGCTCGCTGCCACCACCGCCCGGGAATTCGCAAGTCGTTTCTCATCCCAACGAGAGCGTCACTGGCCTTCCTCTTATCATGGCCATAGGTCGAGCGCCGAATCGCCGCCACACCTCTGCTCGAAAGGCGACGCAGCCCAGCAGAAACCGACTTATGTTGCCCGACTCCGTATCCGAACCCCCTGTCGCTAGCCATGTGGTGAACCAATGACAGAAATGGCAGCAGCTCTGAAGACTGTTGCACCTGTTTACGAGATCCCGACCGACGATCTCGTTGGTGAGGTCTTGGTACCCGCAATGTCTCTAGCTCGTGACGCACGCATTGCCTCTGGTTACTTCAGCTCCCGCTGCCTCGCGCAGATCGCACCGGGCCTTGCGAGCCATTTGCAGAGGTCTGACCGGCCATTGAAGCTCCTCATTAGTCCGGAGCTCGACGACGATGATCGTGCGGCCATCGACAGGGGCGTCCGCGCCCCCCAAGAAGTCATCGATTCACTCGCGTCCAAGCTGCTCGACCACGGTTCGGTCCACGAGTCCGCTGTTGTGCAACACACCAGAGACTGCCTCTCATATCTCTTGGCTACCTGCCGGTTGGAGATTCGGTTCGTGCTCATGGACCTCGGGATGTACCACAAGAAGCAGTGGCTCCTCAGCGACGGCGAAGTGAGGCTCGCAGTACATGGATCAGGAAACGCTACAGGACGCGGCCTGCTCCTCAACGGCGAGCAGATGACGATCGACAGAGATTGGGCTGATGGCCCGACCGCTGAACTGCGTGTTTCCAGACTCTTCGAGCAATGGGACAAGCAATGGAACGGCGAGCATCCAGACTCACTCACATTGCAGGCATCCGACGGGATACTCGTCGCTGGACAAGGGTCGGCGCATGGAACGGCCCCGACGATCGGTGATTTCTGGGCGGCCTGGAAGCAGGATCACGATGCCGGCATCGAACCCGTATTGCCACCAGGGTCGCCCGAACTTGCCCGCCGGGTACTCACTGTTCCCAAGAACCTTGAATGGCGGACGGGACGATTTCAGCACCAAGGGCAAGCAGTCGATGCGTTTTTCGACAATGATCGTCGTGGAGTACTGGCGATTGCCACCGGAGGCGGCAAGACTCGGACCGCTTTGCTCGCGGCCTCTGAGACGCAACGTCGGCACGCTGGTCCAATGCTGATGGTCGTGCTCGTTCCTTCCAGGCCTCTGATGATGCAATGGGCGGATGATATTCGTGAGTTCGGCGTCGAACCCTTGCTTCCAAGCGGCCTCAATCCTCATGAGCGCGGCCTTCGACTCTTGGAAGTGGAGGCCGGGCTTAGCGTTGATCGGCCAAGCACGGAGGTCATGATCGTCACAAACAGCTTGTTCTCGCAGGATGAGGGCATACGAGATCTGCTGGCGCGACTCCCGTCCCAAGTTGAGCTATTCCTCGTAGGCGACGAGATGCACAATCTCGGAGCCCCAACCCATTTCCGCAGCCTTCCTCAACGGGCAGACAGCAGACTCGGTCTCTCTGCCACCCCGATCAGGCAGTACGATCCCGACGGCACTGATCGCCTGTTCGACTACTTCGGTCCTCAAGTATTCACATTCGGCTTGGACGAGGCAATTCGCGCGGGTTGCTTGACGCCCTACCGGTACTTCCTCCACGAAGTTCCAATGTCCAACCATGAGCTTGACAAATGGACCGAGTTGACTGAAGAACTCGCCAAGGCCGGCTTCAAACGCGACGACGATGGTCAAGTCGTTGGTCTGACCAGGCGAGGCGAGCGTTTACTGCGAGATCGAAGGGCCATCCTCGAACAGGCGTCTGCCAAAATCCAGGTCCTTCGCCACTTGCTTGAGGAACAGATGCCATCGACTGTTCAACGATGCCTGGTCTACGCTTCCGGCAAGGCCGCGGTTCTCGAAGAGGGGCGCCAAATCGAGCGGATAAACGAAATGCTTTCCGATCTGGGTATTATCAGCCATCAGTTCACCAGCGCAGAAACGAGCAGACGCGACGCATCCGATCTCTTAGCAGCATTTGGACAAGGTGACTACCAGGTCCTGACTGCGATGAAAGTGCTGGACGAGGGAATCGACATCCCGCAAACCGACACGGCCTACATCCTGGCTTCCAGCGCGGTGCGAAGAGAGTGGGTCCAGCGTCGAGGACGAATTCTAAGGAGAGCTGCCGGCAAGTCGATGGCCAGTGTTCACGACTTCATCGTTGTACCACCTGAGCTCGAGTCCGATGAAGGCGCGGCGATTCTGCGAGGAGAGTTGCGTCGCGCTGAGGAGTTCGCTTCCCTGGCGGAGAATGAGTGGGACTCGGACGGCCCGCGCAGCATCATCTCGAGTTTCGAGGCGCATACCCGGGTCAGGAACTGAGAATGGTGATGTTCTCCCAACAGAGGATGACTGATGAGATCCGCGATCAGGTCGCCCTCGTCTGGAAGCGGTCGCCTAACTACCACAACGATCTTGCTGTCGCCCTCATCGACGTGCTGCGTGCCCAAGACCAAGGACTCTCGGATCGGTCGAGAAGAGAACAGGTCAAGCGGATCATCGAGACGCTTGGCGCGAAGACGCTCCAGAACCGGGAGGGGAAGTGATGCGTCTGCTTCGCGCACACATTCAGAACTTCAAACTACTCGAAGATGTTTCCCTCGAGTTCTCGACGGAGCGCGATCGCCCTCTGACGGTGATCCGAGCTGAGAATGGCTCTGGCAAGACATCTCTCCTCTACGCGTTTCAATGGGCCTTCTATGGCATGTCTGGCCTGCCGGATTCGGCCAAAGGACTGAGGCTCAGTTCGTCAGCGAATCAGCCCGGCTCTTCGATTTCAGTCTCGGTCATGATCGAGTTCGAGATTACGGACGCATATGGCAACTCTGGCCACTATCGCCTGATCCGCTCAGTAATCGAGACCCCCTCCACTGACGACAAGGTTGAGCGGAGCAATGATCGTGTGAGGTTGATGCGTATCACCTCAGCAGGCGAGGACGAAGTAGAAGGTGGCGACGCAACGATCGTCGCTTGGGCTCCCAGGCGAATACGAGATGTCTTCTTTACCGACGGAGACTCTGTACAGTCGTTCATTTCTGGCCAGGTCGCAACACGCAAGAGGCAAGACCGGGTACAGAACGCAATCCGCGACTTGCTGGGAATCGAAGGACTTCGCACGGCGGCGAGCGATGTCTCCTGGGCTTACGGCAAACTTCGCGCCGAAGCAGCAAAAGCAGGTGGACAGGACACGTCCCAACTGGAAGAGCAGCTGGAATCGACCGATGCTGACATTGATGCTCTCCAGCAGAAACTCGACGCGTTACGTGACCGCCATGCCAACATGACCGAGCAGGGCACGGACTGGGAAAAGGAGCTTCGAAGTATTCGGGGAGTTGGCGACCTTGACGAACTCAACGTGCGTATTGAGCGTGCAGAGCAAGACCATAGTCGACTTGAGCGCCAGCGCAGTGTCGCGTTGACGGCCATGACCGACGCGCTCAAGTCGGAGGAGTATTCCTGGCGATTCATGGACGAAAGCCTGAGAGCCGGTCTCGACGTTCTCGCCGAACTTGCTGATCGACATGTGATACCCGGAACAGCGATTGAAGTGCTTGCCGACCGACTGGAACTTGGCCAGTGCATATGTGGCGAATCGTTAGCACACGGCTCCGAGCATCGCGCGCAAGTTCTCCACTTGCTTGAAGAACAGAAGGATATCCCGAGCCGGCGACAGCGCCTGACCGAGTTGTCGCACATTGCAAGACAGGCAGAAGCCACCGAGCAGAGCCGAGTCGAGACTCGACACGGCTTCGAACATTTATCCGCCCGATTGTTGGACGATTTCACAGATGCAAGCGACGGACTTCGAAACAAGGCGGCAGAGCTAAAGGGACTAGAGGCCAGTCGCAGCAGCATCGACGAAGAGCGAGTTCGATACCTGACCTCCCATATCGAGGATGTTGGCGCAAAGATCGCTCAGGCCAATCAGGACATTGGCGCGAGGACCCAAGAACTCGAGCAAGCTGAGCGTCTGAGGCAGAAGATCAACTCCGACCTGCAGAAGGCCTTGAATGCGGCGAAACTCAGCGGAGATCTGATCATGAAGCGCGATGTCGCACAGGATCTAGACAACCTCGCGAACAATGTGCTGAGCGTGCTCCAAGACGATTACGTCGACCGTGTCTCTGAGCGAATGAAGGAGCTGTTCATGGAGATTGTGGGATCTCCGAGTTCGCCTGAGAGAGAGGAATTTGGTTCATCGCTGTTCGCTGGAGTCCACATTGATGGTGATTTCAACATCATCATCGACACTCATGACGGCAAGAGTCTCGATCCCGACTTCGAGCTTAATGGCGCTTCAAAGCGCGCCCTCACCCTGTCGTTCATTTGGGCGCTCATGGAGGTCTCAGGGGTCACTGCGCCGCGAGTGATCGACACGCCTCTCGGTATGGTCTCTGGAGGGGTGAAGCAACGGATGGTTGACGCGGTGACCAAGCCGCCGAGCGATGGACAACCTGACTTTCAGGTCATCCTCTTCTTGACGCGGTCTGAGCTGCGAGATGTGGAGAAGCTGATTGATGCTCGGGCGGGAACCGTGGTGACTCTCTCTTGCTCTCATCACTATCCCGCCGATTTGGTCTTCCGGTGGGACTCCGAGTATCCGGTGTCGCGCCTGTGCCAATGCGACCACCGGCACTCGTGCCGAGTCTGCGCACGGCGCTACGACGACCTGCACGGCGTCGTGCAGCGGGACGTTTAGAAAGCAGACGGCGAATGACAACCATCGCGAACCCGTACGCCAGCCAAGACTTATTCATCGCGGTGCCCCACCATGAGCGTCTGCGCGATTACGTCTCCCGGTCGCAGCAAGATCATCGCCCATTTCAGCGTCAAATAGATGCATGGTGGGCGGCATTGGCCATCGGAGTCCGCCAACGGCGACGAATCCCCTTGTCCCAAGAAGCAGTGAAATTCAATGATGGTAGAATCCTCGCCACCGACCCCTGGCGAATCACCCACCTGGAGTTGTTGGCTCTCGGGGAGGAAGGGCCGGAGATCCTTGACTCTCCATCCGAAGTGATCCGCATGGCTTCGGAGTATGCCAACGGCGGCTTTCCTGACCTGCTCGACCAGTTAGTGGGGCAAGTGGAGCCAACGCTGCATCTGATGCTGCGACTCGATGACTTGAGGCGCTAGACGGCAGACGGACACCAAGCGTCACGCGCGAAGGATCGCCGTTGCTAAATCAGACAGTGTCGATTCCAAGAGCGGGTCAAAGTCGACGGACGGCAGCAGTTCTAAGGCCTCCGTGTCTCCTCGCTCCTTCAGAACTCCCCTGACGTTCGCAGGCGGAGAATCTACCGCCCGGCCTACCGCCAATACCCCGTCTGCGGCATCCGCCTGAATCCCAGTCAAGAGGCGCAGCGCTTCTGTAGTGTCAACATCGCTCAAATCGATAGGCACCCGCTCAGCGGCGACTTGTTCGTCTTCCAGATCGAAGTCAAGCCTCACCCTCTCGCCCTTCAAAGCCCCAGCCCTTTCGGCCAGAACTCGAATCGATCCCAAACTAGGTCCGAATGCCGAAGTAAGGGGCCAACTGATCGTCAATTCTCCGTTCTCGTACTGGAACAAGCGTCTGCCACCGGGTTTCACCCCGAGCGCCAGGGCCACGGCAGGGCCCAGAGGACGACCGCTACCGCGAAGTACCTCTCGATCGACTGCGACTAGCAGGCTGACCCGATCCTCCGCTGTCCGATAGGCCCCTTTCGCATCCCTCAACTCCTCGTCCACCTGAAATGGTTCGTCGTCCCTCCGCAGCCGGATGGCGTCGTCTTCGACGACGAACATCGGGGCCACTGAATATGCCCCGACCGAGCCCTCCTTCAGATTGAACTGTCCGGCAACTTCTCGAATCACGAGTTGGAGGTTCTTCCGACCACCCGCTTCCTCTATGCGTTGAGCTATCTCATCTGTGATCCCTGTGTACTCTTCCATCTCCCACGCACGCAGTGCCCAGTGCGTCCTATCTACCCGCATCAACCGTTCATCCTCGAAGAAGCGATTATTCGCTCCGCGGACATTGTGTCCTTCGCCTACCAGTTCAACAAGGGTCCTGGCCTCGGCCGGCTCGTTTCGAAGCGCGAGCAGCGCCACACACTTGTCAACAATGTTCCGCGGCCATGCGATGAGAGTTTCTTCCATGCGCCGAAAACCAGCAAAGTTCTCCAGCCACGCCTCTTGGAAGGCGGCCCTGATCCCGATTTCGTTCAGCCAGTCGTATGCTCGTGAGACTGGCATCAGGCCAAACTCGTCGCACTGCTCGAGCAGCAATTCCACGTTCCCTTGCACAGCGGCTTCGTCTAAGAGCCATCCATCCCTCTTCCTGTATGGACCTGCCAGCTGGAGAACAAGTGGCCGCAACACCAATACCGAGTCTCTTGACGCTCCCTCAAACACGTCACGGAAGGCCTGGATGGTTGTCCCGTGGTTCAATGGGGCAGCAGCGCCAAGAACCCTGCGGAGCTCGGCTGCGCGCCAATGGAGCAGCAGAAATGGGCGGCTTCGAAGTTTCTCTGCGGTCCGTTTCTCCAGGTCTTGCTGCACTTGGCGTATTCGCTCGCGAGTCACGTTCAGCTCTAACGCTACCTTCTCAAGGGTGTGACCCTCGACGATTCGCCGCATGAAGACCACGCGCCGCTGACCGTCAAGTCCGGCCAACAGAGTATCGGCTAAGTCGTCCAACGTCACCGAAAGGAGCTCAGAATCTGCTAGGTCACTTAGCAGCAAGTCTCCGCACGCAAGCCACTGCTCCGATAGGTGCTTTGGGCTCCCATCGACGTTTGGCGCTAGGACCAATAGGTCCTTCAGATATTCCGCATACCGGAATCTCATCCCCCACGCCGCAAGCCCCCGAATCGTGGAAACCAGCCGTTGTTCCGATTGAGATAGGAAGGGTGTCGTCTGTTCGACCCGGAGGTGAACAGCCTTCCCTGTAGGTTGGCGCTCGGGACGTGGCATTGGGGCTGTGTCAGTCTCCGGACTATCGAACTCCAACACTCTCCCAGAGATCACTTCGTCTTCTGCCTTGCCTTGAGCCAGAGACCAGAGAAGTGACACGAGATCCTCGGCGAGGCCGCCGACGTTGCCAGGCTCGTCAGCTTCCCCTTGACCCACACTGTTTTTCTGCGAATCGTCGTCCCTCATGACTGGCTCTCAGAAAGGCCAAGCAGTGCATTTGTGCACCGAGGCTTGGCTCGCGCCCGCTTGGTTGGGAATGCTAGCAGGGTGTGTACCAGGGAATCGACCCTTGCACGGGCGGGCATTCGCATGTCACAGCACGCGATTACTCCGGTCCATCAGACTCAATGGCCCGCGAGCACTCCTCACTCTAATCTGGGACCATCCAGGCTCCCTGTCCTAGATCTGGAGCCTGCCATCCCGGAACAGTGATTGGCACCATCGAATCCAACGTAGCTTCAACACACCCTTGCGGCACTTGCGTTCCGCTCGGATAGGTCGAGCGACATCAACTCAGGTTGGTAAGGTGTCCTCCAAAACCACTGTGATAGCTTTGACTTCGGTGGCAGTTGAGAAGCGACCGAAGCTGAACCGCATTGACGAGTCGGCTTCCTCCGGGGCCAATCCAATCGCCCTCAAGACGTGGGAGGGCGCAGGAATGCCCGATGTGCAGGCTGATCCGGTCGACGCGGCGAGCATTGGTTGCATTGACGCCAACAAGTCTTGTGCGTTGGTGCCGGGGAACTGAATGTTCGCATTGCCGGGATGTCGATCGGCACCGCTCGGCCCGTTGAGAGTCGCTTTCGGCAGGCGAGATAGAAGGTCGCTGAGGAAGGCGTCACGCAGGTGTGCTATCCGCCGGCGCTCTTGAGCGCCGGCTTCTCCTGCGAGGAGTTCGGCGGCAGATCCCATCCCAACGCAAAGGGGTACCGGGACCGTTCCCGATCTCAGACCACCTTGCTGCTCGCCACCATAGATCATCGGCTCCACATGGTCCTCCAACCCATGTCGGACGTAGAGCGCCCCAATACCCTTCGGGCCGCACATCTTGTGGCCGGACAGGCTAAGCAGGTCGGTGGAGTCAGCGAGATCACAGATATCCATCCCACATGGCGCTTGAGCAGCGTCGCAATGCAGCAGAGTGCCATGGGCCCGTGTGAGCTCAGCGATATCCGATACGTTCTGCACTGTTCCGATCTCGTTGTTGACCGCCATCACGGACACGAGCAACACATCATCACTGAGCAATTCATCTAACGCGTCAAGACGCACAAACCCATCGCGGTCGACAGGAATAAGTTCCGCAGCGAACCCTTCGCGCTCCTCAAGAGCTCGGACTGCCGCAAGAACCGACTTGTGCTCGATCGCACTCACAAGAATCCGTCGTCGTCCTCGCAGCGAGCCTCGGGCAAGACCTAGGATCGCGAGATTGTTGGCCTCAGTCGCGCCGGAAGTGAACACGATTTCCGAGGCATCCGCGCCGATCAGCGCAGCAACTGAAGCGGCGGCATCAGCCGCGGCTCGCTCGGCCTCCCACCCCATGACGTGGTCACTCGAGTGGGGATTGCCAAAGGAGTCCCGCCAATACGGCTCCATAGCGGCCAAGACTCGCGGGTCAACGGGAGTTGTCGCCTGATAATCGGCGTAGATGGTCTGTGAGTCCGGCATCAACGGTCGCTCGCCATCAGGGACCTCGATTTGGGCTTTGGAATAGACAATATTGCGAAAGATGCTAGACTGCAACTGGATGCAGCGTCCAGTCAGGAGTTGAAGCCATTGCAGAGTCCCCTCGATGACCAAGCCTACCGTCCCCGGTTTTCGGGGCACGAAACCTTTCCCTTGCGCTATGGGTGGCTCAAGAAGGCCTTCGATGCTGTGTGCCAAGAGCAGGCTGGCGGACGGCCGATCTTCTCAGCTGATGATGCGATCGCACGGTTCGGGGTCGGCAAGAACATGGTCTCCTCGATCCGGCATTGGGCCGTGTCCGCCGGTGTTGTTGCCGAAGACGGTGATCGTCGTTTGCTCGACTTGACTGACCTTGGGAGGCTGCTGTTCGATGAGGTTTCTGGGCTTGACCCGTGGATGGAGCACCCGTCCACAGCTTGGGTGACACACTGGAACATATCTGGCCAGCGGAAGCTGACCACTTGGTTCTGGACCTTCAGCCACTATCCCGGAATCGCCTTTGAGCGCGAGTCTCTCGTGCAGGGTGTGATGGAGCTTGCAGAGCGGCATGCTTGGCCTCGTGCATCTAAGGCCACGATCAAACGGGATGTGGCCTGTCTCGTCAGGACATACGCGCCCTTGCATACTGCTGTAGCGCCGCTGTTAGAGGACTCATTGGAGTCGCCACTGGCGGAGCTTGGACTCATTCGCGCGACAGGGAAGCGTGACGGATTTCGGTTTGTTCGTGGGCCCAAGACCAGCTTGAGAGCAGGTGTCTTCAGCTACGCCGTGAACGACTATTGGAGCTGGATGTCGCCGATGTCAAACACGCTGTCGTTCGAAGCGCTCGCTTACGGACCTGGGTCACCTGGTCGCGTGTTTCAGCTCGGCGAGAACGATCTCATCGAAATGCTGACGCAGACGGAGTACATCACGAATGGCGCCTATCAGTGGTCCGAGGCAGCTGGTCTGCGGCAACTGATTCAGTTGAGGGAGGTTTCAACTGACGAGGCACTGCAGCTGATCCAGTTGGATTACCAGGGGAGCGAGTCATGACCACGCTCAGCGCCCGTGTACGGATTGCCCGGAGATTCCAGCGATCGGTCCGGGTTGATGCGGACCTAACCAACCCCGAGGCACTCGCGGGCTTCGTCTGTCCTCCCTCAGCGTCCCGCGTATTGGAAACGATGGCGCAACACATTGCGGAGTCGGATCAGGCCGCATTCACGTGGACCGGCCCCTACGGTGCGGGCAAGTCGAGCTTGGCCATCGCGCTCGCCGCTTCGTTATCAGGAGCCAGCGCTGGCACGAGAACTAGGCCCGTGGTCGGGGCAGAGACCGATGCCGTGATTCGAAGCGCATTGCCGTCGGGTGAGCGAGGCTGGCGCATCCTTCCTGTGATTGGTCGGCGCGATCACCCATCGCACGTGATTGGCGAAGCGCTTGAGCGGCAGCGATTCGTGCGTACGGCCCCAACAGGGGGTTGGCACGACGAGGCCGCCCTTGATGCATTGCTTCGGACGGCCAAGCGGACGCCTCGCCCTCATGGCGGCCTCTTGGTGCTGATCGACGAAATGGGGAAATTTCTGGAGGGTGCGGCACGTGACGGGACAGACATCTACTTCTTTCAGCAACTGGCTGAGCTTGCTTCCCGCAGTGGTCGGCGATTGATCGTCGTTGGCATTCTGCATCAGGCCTTTGATGAGTACGCTCATCGCCTGTCGCGGGAAAGCCGTGATGAGTGGGCGAAGGTCCAGGGGCGCTTCGTTGATCTCACGGTTGCGGTCGGTCCCGATGAGCAACTGGAGATCCTGAGCCGGGCCATCGAGGCTGACGGGCCGCCAGCAGAACATCACGAGCTCGCGTCGCGGGTCGCGAGCTTGGCTGACAGGCCTGTTCTAGCGGAGGCTCTACACGCTTGTTGGCCCTTGCACCCGATCGTCGCCTGCCTGTTGGGGCCGATCTCTAGGCGCCGATTCGGGCAGAACCAACGCAGTGTCTTCGGATTCCTGAACTCGCCGGAGCCACTCGGCTTTCAAGAGTTTCTGCGCAGCGCGAAGGACGGTGACCTCTACTCGCCGGACCTCTTTTGGGACTATCTGCAATTCAACCTCGAACCTGCCATCCTCGCTTCCCCTGACGGTCATCGGTGGGCGCTGGCAGTTGACGCGATTAATCGCTGTGAGGCCGCCGGACTGGATGAAATCAGCATGAGCCTGCTCAAGACCATCGCCTTGGTTGACTTGTTCAAAGAGCGGAGTGGGCTTGTCGTTGGTGCTGAACTACTGCGTTCTGCGCAAAGTAGAGTAAGCGAAACTGAGACAGAGCGAGCGCTGGTTGACCTGCAGCGGCTGTCGCTGGTGGTCTATCGCAGGTTCAACGACAGCTACAGCGTGTTCGCAGGCAGCGATTTCGACATCGAGCATGCGATGGAGGAGGCATATGAAGCCGTTGGGAGGCTGAATCACGAGCAGCTGACTGAGCTTGCGGGACTGTCACCGGTGGTCGCGAAACGCCATTACCACGAAACTGGCGCACTGCGCTGGTTCCGATTCGGCATTGCTGCGCCGGGCGAACTGATCGATGCCGTCGCGGCACACGCGCCGGAGGACGGTTCTTCGGGTGCGTTCATCCTCGCGGTCCCGATGCAGGGAGACCCGCCAGCGGAGGTCGAAGGGCATGTGCAGGCCGCACTCCTGTCCGCAACTGATTACGCTCCGGCCATTGGTGTGCCGAATCGGGAGTCTTGGACCATAGCGAGCCTCGCCCAAGACCTGTTGGCGCTGCAACACGTTCGTCGTCACACGCCGGCACTCCAAGGCGATCAGGTGGCGCGGCTCGAAGTGGAAGGCCGGATCACGGCACTACGGGAGCAGTTGGAGGCTGAATTCGGCAAAGCGTTGCACCATGCTCATTGGTGGACGGCAGCGTATCCGCCTTGTCAACTCGATCCCCCACAATTGAATGCGCTCGCTTCCGAGTTCGCGGACGAGCGGTACCCAGCAACGCCATATATTCGCAACGAGCTCCTCAATCGACTCAAGCCGTCAAGTAACGCAGTCGCCGCCCAAAATGCGCTCTTAGCTCGAATGGTGCTCAGCGAGGGCGAGGAACGACTTGGCATCGAAGGCTTTCCTGCGGAAGGCGGCTTGTTCGTTTCGCTCCTGGAGACCACCGGACTCTACCGGCTCGTCGATCAGAAGTGGCGCTTCGCCGCACCCACCGCTCCCGATCCTCAGAACTTCCGACCGGCATGGGAAGCGGCTGAATCTTTGCTAGCCGAGAATCCTCAGCGCACAGTCGCTATCGCCGAACTCTGGTCTACGTGGCGTAAGCCTCCCTACGGCATCAAGAACGGCCTCATGCCCATCCTGACCGCGGCATTCGTGCTCACCAAGCGGCAGCAGGTGGCGCTCTATCGCGATGGCGTCTTCCAGTCTCGAATCACCGACCTCGATCTCCATGTCATGGCTCGCAATCCGAGCGATGTGCACCTCCGTTGGGTAGCGCTCTCGGAGTCAAACCGGGACCTGCTCTCCAATCTAGCCGCACTGGCGCGAGCCGTGGATCAAGCAAGCGAGCTTGCCGATCTTGAACCGCTCGAACTGGCTCGAACGCTGGTTCAGCTACATGACCACCTACCCAATTGGACGCAGCACACCCAGCGAGTGTCAGCCGACGCTAGACAACTGCGGCACTTGCTGAAGCGGGCCAATGATCCCAACAAGTTGCTGTTCGACGACATACCTCGCTCCTTCAGTCCTACGAGCGCCTTCCGGGATGTTGGCGACGCGGCGACCGTGGCCCAGCGGGTTGGTGGCGGATTGCGCGAGTTGCAGCACGCCTACCCATCGATGCTGCATCGTCAGCAGGAGGCGCTGTTAGCGGAGCTACAGGTGCCCAACTCGTCAGAGCCTATGCTCGCTGAACTGCGAGCCCGAGCTGACAACGTGCAAGGACTTGGTGCGGATCATCGTCGGGAAGCGTTCATTGTCCGCTTGGCTCAATTTCGAGGCAGCGACGCAGATATTGAAGGGTTGATCGGCCTCTCCGTGAGCGCGCCGCCCGCCAACTGGGTCGATTCTGATGTGGATGCGGCAGAACTTTCCTTGGCAGAGTTGGCACGTGACTTTGTCCACCGCGAATCGTTCGCGCATGTCAAGGGTCGGCCAGATAAACGACGAGCCATTGCAGTCATTGTCGGCACAGAAGGCGGAGCAGCCCCGCTCCGCAAAGAATTCGAGATCGCAGATAACGAGCAGCCGGCGATCGGTGTGCTGGTCAACCGAATCGAAGAGTCGCTGAACGGCAGCGGCAATCGAGATCCACGGCTCGTGCTAGCCGCGCTTGCAGAATTGAGCGCCCGGCGCATTCAGGCCTCAGGAGAGGGGTGAACCAATGGAACGTCACGTCCTTGGACTCTCGGGAGGACGCGACAGCGCGGCTCTCGCCGTCTTCATGCGTGAGCAACATCCCGAACTCGATGTCGAGTACTTCTTCACCGATACCGGCAAGGAACTGCCGGAGGTGTACGAGTTCCTCGACAAACTCGAAGGCTTCCTGGGCAAGCCGATCGTTCGCTTGAACCCGGACCGGGACTTCGACTTCTGGCTCCGACAATTCAACAACTTCCTCCCGTCGGCGCGAACCCGCTGGTGCACAAGGCAACTCAAGATCAGACCGTTTGAGCGCTGGGTGGCCCCGATGCTCGAAGCCAGCGAAACCGTTTACAGCTACGTCGCAATCCGCAGCGATGAGGAGTACCGCGAAGGCTACAGCTCGAAGCACGAGCGCCTCGTCGTGCGCCTCCCGCTGAAGGAATCCGGAATCGACAAAGCGGGAGTGCTGGACATTCTTGAAGGTGCTGGCATCGGCTTGCCCGCCTACTACGAGTGGCGAACTCGCAGCGGCTGCACGTTCTGCTTCTTCCAGCAGAAAATTGAGTGGGTGCGCCTGCTGGAACGGCATCCGGAATTCTTCGAGGAAGCTCGCCGCTACGAGAAGACAGCGATCGAGGACGGCTCACCCTTCACTTGGAGCCAGGGAGAGTCGCTTGAACAGCTGTCGCAACCCGAGCGAATCGCCGAAGTCGAGCGTGACCATGCAAGGCGAATCGAACGCCAGAAAGCCCGCGTGCAAGTCAATCCTCTGCGTCCGGACTGCAAGCCGCTCGACATAGACGACCTATACGGCCAAGCCAAAGTCTGCATCGCTTGTCATAAGTGAGGCTCCCACAGCTTTTCCCGCAAGAACTCGGTTTCAGACCGCGCAAGAATCCGCTGGAGCCATGGCTGGCTGAGAGTCCACGATTCTCGCATCGTTCTTCCAAGACTCGTCAGAATCGTCCCTGCATTGAGGATGTTCGGCCTCATTCAGTGTCTTCGTTTCACAGAGACGCCTCGGGGCAGGTAGTATCACTGTTAGAGAAGGTTCCATGATGGCGACTCGAGTCTCAGCATCGAAGCCCAAGCCTCGACCGGCCTCGCCGACGAAGCTGCGGCCCGGTACCGTCAAAACGGAATCGCCGAATGTACCAGTCCAGGCGTAACCTGTCCGGGAGGCGTGAATCATGACCAACGTGCTCGATCGGCTTCGTGGACGCCGATCACAGCCCAAGCAACGCAAACCGCAGGTGCGACGCGACCAACAGGAGTCGCCGCAAGCAGACGCCAAGACTGGTGAACCACCGAAGCTGCCGCCAGGCCCATATCGGTCAGGTCTGTGGGGTCGTATCCCTTCAGGGGATCCAGACCGCGGCTGAAATGCCAATTGCAGAGACGTTGAGCACGGTGCCAAGGGCCAACAGGCCGATACCCCGCGCTTTCATGTTCAACACATCGTCAACTGACGAGCAGGCGTCAGTGATGCTATTCACGTAGCTCCATGCCAGCTGATCACTGGTAAACGTGCCAGTTCTGTGCCTAAGCAAATCTTCAGGTCGCACGAACTGGCTCAAATCGCGAGGACGAACGGTCCATGCTCCTCCCACAAGCAGTAGAGTGCTGACTATTGCCGGGGCGGTGAGCGCCACCCATGCCGTGGGATCAGTGGTGGAAATCACCCCGCCGAAGAAGACGCCGAAGAGCGCCACGTTCACTGCGAGAATGAACGTCGCCTTGCCATCCAGAGCGTCCGTCGCGGTCAGCAACGTCGACAAGTGAGCTTCGGCTACTTGCAGCGCCGCCATGCCGCCGGTGTCGATTGGAGGTTCCGAGTCTGCTTCTGCCATCGAGAACAGCTTATCTGCGTCTGCGAATCAGCTGGAAGATCGGAGGCCCGGCAAGGGATGACGGATAATGGGGTTGAGCGAAGATCGTCAACCGAGCTCTGAGGGCCGCGTGCAGACACTGAAGCAGGCTGTCAAGACCTACCTGGACGCCGTCGCCGGCGTCAGCCGCGTCGGTACGCCGGAGCTGTCGCACTACACGGCGCTCGACAACCTCTTCGACGCCATCGGCGATCAAATCAAGCCCAAGGTCCGGGCCGTCGTCCATTACAGCGAGACGAGCGGCGGCCAGCCCGATCTCGGATTCTTCTCCGGCGACCAGCCTCAACCTGACCGCGGCGTCGTGGAAGTCAAGGGCGCGGACTACGACCTCGATGTGCTGATCGCATCCGAGCAGGTGGATGCCTACTGGCAGACACACAAGCTGGTGCTGGCGACCAACCTGCGCGAGTTTGCGCTGATCGGACAGGACCACGACGGCGCCAAGACGACGCTTGAGCGCTACAGCCTGGCCGACTCCGCCGCGGGGTTCGACGAGCTGCTCAAGCATCGCGTGACTGCCGCCGACCGACACGGCGTCTCGCTGGGCGAGTACCTGCTGCGCGTGATGTCGCACCGCTCGACGATCTCCGAGCCGCGCGATTTGGCTCGGCTGTTGGCTTCCTATGCTCGCGACGCGCTGCAGCGGGTTGAGCAGGCGGCCGAGGAAGAGGACTCACTGGCGCCGATCCGCGGCGCGATCGAGCAGGCGCTGGGCATGTCGTTCGAGGGCGAGGACGGCGGCAAGTTCTTCCGCTCGACCCTGGTGCAGACGCTGTTTTACGGCGTCTTCGCCGCCTGGGTGCTGTGGGCTCGGGCGGGCAAGCCGGGGCGCTTTGGCTGGAAGGACACCGTCTACGAGCTGCGTGCGCCGGTGCTGCGGATGCTGTTCCACCAGATCACCGACCCCGGCCGCCTGGAACGGCTCGATCTGAGCGAAGTGCTTGACTGGACCGAACAGGCGCTGGAGCGGGTCGACCGCGAGGCGTTCCTCCAGCGCTTTTCGGAGGGCGAGGCGGTGCAGTACTTCTACGAGCCGTTCCTGGAGGCGTTCGACCCTGACCTGCGCAAGCAGCTCGGCGTCTGGTACACGCCGCGCGAGGTGGTGCGCTACATGGTGGCGCGGGTCGACCGCTCGCTGCGCGACGACCTCGGTATCGCCAAAGGGCTCGCTGACGACAACGTGTACGTGCTCGATCCATGCTGCGGGACGGGCGCGTTCCTGGTCGAGACGCTGCGCCGGATCGCCGAGACGGAGCAGGCGTCGGGCGGCGGCGCGGCGTGGGCCGAGTCGGTCCGACAGGCCGCTTCGACGCGCGTCTTCGGCTTCGAGATCATGCCCGCGCCGCTGGTCGTCTCGCACCTCGAGATCGGGCTGGCGCTGGAGCAGATGGGCGCAGGACTGGCGCCCGACCAGCGCGCCGGCGTCTTCCTGACCAACGCGCTGACCGGCTGGGAGCCGCACACGACCAAGCCGCTGCCCTTCCCCGAACTCGAACAGGAACGCCGCAGCGCCAACGAGGTCAAGCAGGATCGCAAGATTCTGGTCGTGCTCGGCAATCCGCCCTACAACGGCTTCCCCGGCGTCTCCGAGGTGGCAGAGGAGCGGAAGCTGACCGACGCCTATCGCAAGGTGACGGGCTCCGACGTGCCGAAACCGCAGGGTCAGGGACTGAACGACCTCTACGTGCGCTTCTTCCGTATGGCAGAGCGCCGCATCGCCGACAAGACCGGCAAGGGCATCGTCTGCTTCATCAGTAACTACTCCTGGCTCGACGGCCTCTCCTTCCCCGGCATGAGACAGCGCTATCTCGACGCCTTCGACATCATCCGCATCGACAACCTCAACGGAGACAAGTATCGGATAGGCAAGCTCACGCCGGAGGGTGAGTCCGATCCCAGCGTGTTCTCGACGAAGGATGATCCGGTAGGGATACAAGTAGGAACGGCCATCGCGACGCTGTTGCGCAAGGAATCGCATCAACCTGCCGAACAAGTAGATTGGCGCGAGACGTGGGGAACGAACAAACTCAAAAAACTGAATGAATCGGCGGAACTGGAACCGTTGGCGTTGTATCAACCGGTACAACCGATGGCCGGTTTGGGCCTGCCATTCACTCCTGTCGCTGTTAGCAAAGAGTGGTTCGACTGGCCGTCATTGGTCGATTTGTACCCGACTTACTACCCAGGCGTGAAGACCAGCCGAGACTCGATGGTCGTCGATATCGCTCTGGATCCCCTCAAACAGCGAATCTCTGAGCAGTTCGAGGTACAAGACTCGGACTTCGTTCGCTACGCTTACCGGCCCTTTGATGTGCGGTGGTTGTACTGGTCGGACACAACCGGACTGTTGGACCGGCCGCGACCGGAATATCAGCAGCACGTGTTCGCAGGTAACTTGGCGGTGGTCTCACAGCAGAAGCCGCGCAGGGAATGGTCGCCACCGCAAGTAATCTCGCCAATCGGCTGTCTCGACTTGTTCGATCGCGGCGCTACATGCTTCCCCCTCTACCTCCGAGACGACCAGTTCGGCGAGGAAGTCAACGGCGTCAAGCGCACCGCCAACCTGAGTGAGTTGGCGCACTCCTACATAGAGTCCATGAGCGCCGAGCCCGAGGACCTGTTCCACCACGTCCTCGCCACGCTGCACGATCCCGCCTACCGCGAGGCCAACGCCGGCGGTCTGCGCATGGGCTGGCCCCGCATCCCCCTGCCCACAGACGCCGACGAACTCTCGCAATCCGCTGCCCGTGGGCGCCGCCTCGCACGCCTGCTCGACACCGAGTCTGACGTCACAGACCTCCTCGACACCAGCATCGCCGTCCCCACCAAGGTCGACGGCTCAAACATGCAAGGCACCGATTTCAACCTCACCGCCGGCTGGGGTCACTACGGAGCCAACCAAGCCGTCATGCCCGGCCAGGGCAAAGTGGTGCGCCGGGGCCAAATGGTGGATGTCTATCTGAACGATCGGGCGTACTGGCGGGATGTGCCGTCGGAGGTGTGGGAGTATCGGCTAGGCGGCTACCAGGTCCTCAAGAAGTGGCTCAGCTATCGGGAGTCAAAGGTACTGGGGAGGGGGTTGAGCGATCAAGAGGTGAAGTGGTTCTCGGAAGTGGCCCGTCGGATCATGGCTATCTTGCACCGACCCTAAGGGTAACCGAGAGTCGATTCCGAGATGCCTATCTGATCTTCCTCAACTCGTACTTCAAGTCTTTCATAGTGCTCGCAGCATCGTTTACTTGTTCTGACGCTAGGTAGAGTCTATTCTTGTCGCTCCACTTTGCCTTTGAATTATCCGAGTATAGTATAGCAATGTTATCAATGTTTCCGGCAACCTGCTGCATTAGATTGTCCACCTCCTTGCATTCATACGGTGCGCCAGGCAAGTCGTTCACCTCTCCGTAGATGCATCCCGCTTGTTGGATCTGCGTTTGGGACCGTCTAACAAACGCAGATCTAGCTAACTGTTGTCTCTCGGGAGAAGGTAAGGCTTGTTGGAAATACAAGATCAGTGCTTCTAGCTCCGCGATCAGTGGCGTTGCCGCCTTGAGGTACTCTTCTTTTGTTGATTCCTGCTTTGAGAGTAAGTCAGCCAAGAGGTCGTGATTTGAGTTCCAATCTACGATGGTGCCGTCACCGATGTTTTCTCCCTGAAACGTCGTCGGGCGGTCGCGCTTCAGTAGGCTTGGATTGATCCACAGGCTCCTACAATAGACGTTGTTGTTTGCGTAGTCATTCATGCTGGCGTAAATATAGACCCATACAACTTCGGCATCTGAGTCTCCCCAACGCCTCTCTACAAGATGGTTTCGATAGTATCGTCGCCCCGCGCCCTCAGTCGTCATCTGCCGAATTATCGATCCAATCTCCGCCTTGCTGAAAGTTCCGTTCAAAACTGCCTTGCAGCTGTAGCGCTTGGCCGTTACGTGACTAACGTCTTCGAGATTCAGCAGTGTGTATCTGTCCCGGGGAATGACCATTGTGAGCATATCTCGGAGCGCAGGTAGTGAATGTTCATTGAGCATCTGATCCTTCGGAATCATCAGGCGGTAGTTGGTTCCCGTAGATTCTGCGGTGTCGTTGTTGATCACCTGCCAATAGACCGCGTCGTTGTCAAGATCGGCGAGGCAGACGAGAACGGGAAGCGCGTGGTTGACCCAATAGCCGACATGCTTCGCGTCGGCCCGGAAGACGTAACTATCCCCAACGGACTTCGATAAGTAGCTCTGCCCCGACTTGATTTGGACACCAAGGAGCCTACCTGTCGCAGAATCGCCTTCGATGAGCTCCGCATGTGCGTCGATGCCGTAATCACTTACGCTTTGCTCGCGAAAGGCGAAACCGAGACGCTCGAATGCCCGCATAGCCAGAGCAACGCCCTGTTTAGCTGTGCGATCTGATTGCTGCGCCCGCATGATGCACTCAGTCTAATGGTGGATCATGCAACGGGCCGATTGGGCAGCGCGTTCGATTCGCTTGATTCCGCAGGCCATCTTGCGGGCCTGCGCGAGATCGTAGGCGGTACGCGTTACGAGCCAGTGGCTCAAGCCGCGGAGCCGATGGGTTTGACTGGATGTGCTCCGACTTCAGGCGCGTCTGAGCAAGATCGCAGGCGGCTTGCACCCGCATCCAGTTGTCGGCGGTGCCGCCGAACGCTTGCTCCAGCCGAATTGCCAGATCTGCCGTGATCCGCTGCTGCCCAGCGCAGAGGTCGGCCAGGTACCCTGTGTCCACCTCAAGGTGCGCTGCTGCGTCCGCGACCGACAGGTCGAACGGCTCCAGGCAGAGTCCAAGAACAGCTTCCCGCGGATGCGGTGGATCGTACATCGGCACGGTCAGGCCGCCCGCTCGATTCGTTTGATGTTGAACTGGTCGAGCATTTCCTCGGCCTTGGCGGCGTCGTAGTTGGCCTGGTGTTGGATCCAGAATCGAGGAGTGCTGCCGAGCGCTTTGGAGAGGCGCATGGCCATTTCTGCCGCGACTTAGGCGTAGCTCTGACAGATGTCCTCCAACGACTAGGCTGACACCTGCATATGCTCATACGCCGCCTTCACGCTCAGATCGAGACCGCCGATCCAGTCGTGCAGGATCAGCTCACCTGGATGACAAGGGTTCTTCATCGCCATCGGACTCTCCCTCAGGGTTAATCGAGCAGGTCATCCTCTCCTTCGACTCGGAAGGTCATGCGCCGGTTCGCGGTGACATTGACGGCCCAAAAGCCCGCCAAGGTTCCCCTCAGCGGGTGCAGTCGGTAGGTCGGTGCGTCCAAGTCCTCTGGTCCCGACGCTCCTTCGAGTGCTGTCAGGATACGGCGAATTCTTGGGAACCTCGTGAGGCGTCAAGCCGCTCGGGTCACTAAGGCGGTGGAAGCGCCGCAAACCGCGATCCCGAACACGCAAGATCATGGGTTGAGCGTATTCCGTTTGCGCTCAGGAGCAGCGCCCCATGCGACGCTGCGACCGCCGACCTCGCAGTAAGGCATCCGACAGAATACAAGGAACCCGATTAGCTCGATCGCGCGGTGGCACACCTGTGTCCTTCTCGGTGCCGCCGCCATGTAGAATGTTTCGAACAAGAAGCGCGGCACACCGAGGCCTGCCACTTGAGAGGCGGTCCAATGAAACACCAGTCTGATCGCATCTTGGCCGCGCTGTATGCGCGAGTCTCCTCCGACCGGCAAGATGTCGATCTCTCCGTCGCGGCCCAGCTCCGCGCTCTGCGCGATTTTGCGGACCGCAATGGCTATTTGGTCGCTCGCGAGTACATCGATGAGGCTGAGTCGGGCCGAACCTCCGACCGTCCTCAGTTCACCAGGATGCTCGATGAGGCTGCTCAGCCGGACGCGCCGTTCCAGGAGATTCTGGTCTGGAAATTCTCGAGGTTCACTCGTAAGCGCGAGCACGCGGTGGCGTTCAAGTCGATGCTGCGCCGACGCGGCATTCGCGTCACCTCGATCACCGAGCACGCCGACGACACGCCCACCGGCAAACTGATGGAGGCGATCATTGAGAGCGTTGACGAATTCTACTCAGAGAACCTCGCCCAGGAAGTGACGCGTGGAATGCGCGAAGCTGCCTCGCGCGGATTCTGGGTCGCGAGTCGACCGCCCTACGGATACAGACGGGTGAAGGTTCAGGACGGCGCCAAGGAGCGTCCGACGCTTGTCCTGAATCCTCCTGTAGACGACATCGTCCGCCGCATCTTCGACATGGCCGTGAACGGCAAGAGCGTGCTCGACATCACCCGCGCGCTCAACGATGAGGGCATCTCGACCACTACCGGCAAGCCGTGGCTCAAGACCACTGTGCACCGCTTGCTTACGAATGAGGCATACACCGGGACGCTCGTCTGGGGGCAGAACGCCAAAGACGGAGCCGAGCCGGTCCGCGTCAACGATGCCTTTCCCGCCATCGTGACGCGAGACGAATTTCAGTACGTGCAGAGACTCTTGAAGTCACGCGCGCCGAAGCAAGTCAATCCGCGCCGGGTCTCCAGTCCATACTTGCTATCGGGGTTGCTCAGTTGCGAATTGTGCGATGTCAGCATGTCAGGAGCGGAGGCCAAGGGCGGCAAGTACTCGTACTACGTCTGTCAGTCGAAGATCAAGAAAGACACCCCATGACTGCAAGAGTCAAGCAGCGGCGCGATCCTCGTGGCGTGAACGGTGACTCCAGGCGAGGACTTCGTCGTAGGGGGTCTGCGAGCGGAGGCACCCGTGCAGGTAGCCGACGAGGCGGTTCGCCAGGGCGCGGAGGGCCTGGTAGTGCGGGTCGCCGGCGGCGCGACGGCGGTCGTAGAAGTCGCGGCAACCGGGGCTCGCGCGCAACGAACACATCGCCCACTGCATGGTGGCGTCGCCGAGCCGCCGGTTGCGGATGAAGCGCGCCCTCACGGTGCGCTTGCGGCCCGATGCTACGGTGAGGGGCGAGGTGCCGGCGTAGTTCCTGCGGGACTTCGCCGACTCATAGCGTTCGGGGTCGTCCCCGAACTCGCCAAGCACCCGGGCGCCGAGCACGACACCGAGACCGGGCATGGAACGGTAGATGTCGGCGTCCGGGTGCTGCTCAAAAGAGGCTGCCAGCTCGGCCTCGAGTTCGGCGATCTGTCCGTTGATCGCGTCGATCTGGGTCACGGTCGCCCTGGTCGTCGCGGCGAAGGCCTGGCTGACCGTGGCAGGCACCTCCAGCTGCTCGACTCGGAAGGCCTGACGGAGCTCGGCGGCGCGCTGCTCGACGTTACGCTGGCGGCCGCCGCGGCGCAGCGCCGAGCGCATCTGCGACGTGCTCAGCCGCGCCGCCTCGCGCGGCCCCGGTGCGGTCGCCAGCACCCCCACGGCGTCGCCGTGCGCCAGGCTGGGAAACGCTTGCAGGGCCCCGGGAAAGTACTCCCTGAGCGCGTTGCGGAGCCGGTTCGTCTGCCGGGTGCGGTCCCAGACGAGTTGTTGGTGGGCGCGGGCGAGGATACGCACGGCGGCCGCCTCGTCGCTGTCGCCGGCGACCTCGCGGTGGTTATGCCGGTCGGTCCGCACGAGGTCGGCGAGCAGCTTCGCGTCCCCGGCATCGGACTTGGCGCCACTGACGTGGTGGCGGTCGCGGTAGCGCGACGCCGAGCGCGGGTTGATCGCGTAGACCCGGTAGCCGACCGCCACCAGGGCCATCACCCACGGGCCGCGGTCGGTCTCGATGCCGACGACCACCTCGTGCGGTCCCGAGGCGTGCCCGGCAACCAGTTCGTGCAGGGCGGTGATGCCCTCCACCCCTTCGGGCAGCCGCCGGGCGGCAAGCCGCTCGCCCGCTTCGTCCATGAGATGGACGTCGTGATGGTCCTCCGCCCAGTCATCACCCAAGTACAAGGCCATCGTGTTTCGGTTCCTCTCCAGTTCGCGCTTTCTGGTGCGACCCGGTGGGTTGGTTCCCGCGACGGCCTAATGAATCGGTGCTCTTGGGCACGACACCCCATCAGTGCTGCAGAACAACCCAGACATGCCGGCAAGGGCTCAGTCTTTCTTCAGCGGTCACACGCCGCAGGAACCGAGAGAGCTCACCGGCCAGCAGGGTCCAGGACCAGTCTGCCAGAGGTCCTCCGGCGACTGATCTGACCCCATTAGGTTCGGAGACCTGCGAGACTCCGCGACTGAGCGCCCGTGACTTCGAGCGCACCATCATCGAGCAACTGCGTAGCCACATCCTGACCGAGAGCAACATCCGCGAGCTGGTCAAGATGGTCGATGAGGAGATGGACGGCCTGGCTCGGGAACAGCGTCAGAAGCTGGAGTCCGTTGAACACGAGCTAGCGGAGGTGAAGCGCGCGCTCGACCGCATCTGGCGCATGGTCGAGACGACCGACTTGGAGATGGCAGATGCCGCCGACCGCATCCGCGAACACAAGCAGCGCAAGGAACAGCTGGAGGTCGCTGCGGAGACGGCCCGCAGGACGCTAGAAGACCGACGCCAACTGCTCGACTCCGAAGACATGATCGCTGCGTTCGCCGAGGACATGAGCGACTTCCTGCTCACCAGCGAGCTGACCGAGACGAGAGCATTCCTCCGCACCTTCATCCAGCGCATTGAAGTCCGACCTGGTCGAGCCATGATCCGCTACACGATCCCCATGCCGAAGGACAGCCCGATCGGCCGCTCGGATTGTGCTGAGGTGGGTCTAAAGGGAGGAGTTCGCAAATCGGTACGTGATGGTGGAGCTGGGGGGACTCGAACCCCCGACCTTTTGACTGCCAGTCAAACGCTCTCCCAGCTGAGCTACAGCCCCATGTCAGACGCCATGCCAATGCCGCCTGCGCACAGCGTAGCCGGGAGTCACGGCAGGCGCTAGCGACGGCTGTCCGCGCGCGTGTCCTCGAACACAGCCGAATCGGCGCTCAGCGGCGAGGATGCCTGCCAATTGGCGAAATCGGCGCGACGGCATACAATGGCTTCACGGGCGTCAGGCGATGCGAGGACATGGCGGTATGCGCGTCGGAATACGTGAAATCTGGGCCGAGCGTCCGGCTCTCGTCACCACATTGGTGATTGCGCCCACGGCGTTCGTGGCGACCTTGCTGGTGCTCTTCCTCGTCGTGGGCGGCAGCGATCGCGAGACGCCGCAGCAATCGAGCCTCGCGGATCAGCCCGCGCAGGAGCAGGCGCAGACCGGCGCGCGCCAGACGGCGGTCGTACAGGTTCAGACACCGTCGGCCGGCGATCGGCAAGCGCAGCAGAGCCAGGCGTCAGCGGCGTCCCGACAACAGGCGCCATCCGCGCAATCGGCGCAGCCAGAGTCCGATCAGCAGGCGGCGCCGTCCAGTCAGAGCGCCATCTCGTCGCAGTTGCAACCGCAGTCGCAGCAATCGCAGCCGCAGAGCAGCCAGCAGGAGACGCCTGAGTTCGTCGCGGGACATCGAGTTGCGTCGCTCGCCGAGGTGCTGGAAGAGGATCTGGATGCGGCGAAGCTGAAGTACGGCAGCGACGGCAGCGAAGGCGGAATTCTGCCGCTCGGCAACGGTGTCGTGCCGTCGAGTCGTGACCAGTTTCGGACGACCTGGGACCTGATCATCCCGTCAGCGGGGATACAGAGCGCGATCGTGGTGGTGACGTCGACGCCGTCGAACGCCATGGGATCGCCGGACAATCCGTATGTGATCGGATGGTGGAATCAGAGCGCGCCGCCGGGCGAGGTCGGCAATACGTTGCTGGCGGGGCACCGCGACTTCGAGGATGTCACCGGCAATATTGGCACGGGGGTCTGCTGGGAGCTGGTCAACACCGATGTCGGCGACCAGATGCTGGTGCGCGATAATGGGAGCAACATCTATTATGTCTACACGGTAACCGAAGCGCTGACGTTGGATCCGCGTGCGAGCGGTTCGGGTCGTTATCTGCGCCAGACTCAGGACCCGGTGCTGACGCTGATCACGTGTACCGGGTCGTTCAACGCGGACACGCACCGCTACTCGCACCGTCTGGTGGTCGTGGGCATCCTCACGGCGGTCGCCGCGCCCGACGCCTAGTTTCCGCCTTCGATCAGGGATCACTTGCCGCGCAGGACGCGGGGAGCGGGTCCGCGCTCGGTGGCGGGGACGGAGACTTCCCCGACCTGATCGGGGATTCGCCCGCGACGCGCGTTGAGCAATCCGCGTACGGAAGATGTATCCTGAGATGACCTGCACGCGAGAGGATTTCACGGCGCGCTGGCGGCGCTGGCGGGGAGGCTCTGATGTCGGCAACGCGGAAAGTGGCGGACCGATTGGCGGACCGGGCGCTGGCCCAGATGGCCGGACGGAGGCTCATGCCCGCGATTGCGGCGCTGCTGGCGCTGCTGGTCGTGGCGATCCTGCTCGCAATCAACGCTGTCTCGGCGGAGGAAACGCCGACCCACCAGGCCGCCATCAACGACGACCCCAACCTCAACCGTCCTCTGCCCACCACGACCTGTAACCACTCGATCAACTCGGACGCCACCTGCGACCTGTCGATGCGGTTGTGGAACCGTCATACAACCACGGAGGCGACATTTACACTGCTTGAAGTCGGCGTCAACGGCGCCTTCGACTCCAGTACGATCACGCCCGATAACACGGAGCGTTATTCGACGCAGACGCTGGGCGACTGTCCCTGTGAGTATACCGTACCGCCTCGCGGTTATGAAACGTTCCGTGTCACGATTAGAGTCGGAACGATGACGGACGGCTATCGAACCAGCAACATCCGCATCTTTTTCGGTGCCGACCATATCAGGTCCCAGACCCCGTTGAATGAATACCGACTGCGGCTCGTGGACGTGACGACGCCTCCCGACCCGACCGTGATTACCGTCGGCGAGATCACCGATCATACGGTGGCGCTGACCTGGACGGCGGACAGTCACGCCAGTTCGTACATCGTGTTCTGGTGGCCCAAGGGAGCCATGTCCGATTCAGACATGGGCGCGACCAACGATAAGACTTACACGATCACGGAGCTCGATGCGGATACGCTCTATGTCATCAAGGTACAAGCATTGGTCCGCGGCAAGAATTTAGCCAGCGATCAAGTTGAGGTGAGGACGACGGGAGCGCCGGAACCCTCAGTGATTACGGTCGGCGCGGTGACCGATACGACGATCGCGTTGTCCTGGACTGCGGACAGCGACGCCACGTCGTTCGCCGTCTCCTGGTGGCCGAAGGCTGATGCGACTTCGCCCAGTACCGCTACCACGACGAACCAGGCGCACACGATCAGGAGCCTTACCCCGACGACGCTCTATGTGCTCAAAGTACAAGCGACCGTCGGCTCCGCGACTGTGGATAGCGCTGAAGTGGAAGTGACCACCAAGGTGGAAGCGCCGGTGATCACCGTCGGCAAAGTGACGGATACGACGATTGCGATGACCTGGACCACAGACAGTGACGCCACTTCGTTCGCCGTCTCCTGGTGGCCAAAGGCTGATGCAACTTCGCCGAATACGGCAACCACGACCGACGTGGCGCACACGATCGCCAGCCTCACCCCGTCCACGCTCTATGTGCTCAAAGTGCAGGCGACCGTCGGCAGCGAAACTGCGGATAGCGCCGAAGTGGAGGCAACGACCAAGGCGGCAGCGCCGACGAAGCAACGACCGCAGTGTTCCCAGCAGACGGCGGACAGCGATGGCGTGATCGACTACGACCAGGATGATGACGGCCTGATCGAAATCTGCAATCTGACCCAACTCGACGCGATCCGCCACGATCTCAACGGGGACGGCGCGCCTGACGTCTATCCGACACCTTACGACCGATGGGGGAACAAGACGCCGTGGACCGGAGACTACTCGGAAGCTAACCGCGCCACGAATTACCGGGCCGTGTTTAGCACGCCGAAGGCGAACATGGGCTGCCAGGAATCCGCTGCCCTCGAAGCAGATCGGGTGTGTCAAGGCTACGAGCTGATCACGGACCTTGATTTCGATGAGAACAGAAATGGCAAACGAGATGACACGTACAATCGCAACCAAGGTTGGAAACCAATTAGTGGACACACCTATTGGCATGGAGGTGATATTCTCACGTATCACTCAGGCGCCTACTACGGAAACAACCTCGGCGCCACCGATCCACGGGACAGAGCAACGATGTTCCAAACGGTGTTAGAGGGTAATGGGCATACCATTTCAAATCTCTTTATGCACCGGCACATCGAATTGGGCGGGTTGGTAGCCTACATGGCGCCAGGGAGCGAGATCCGGAATCTGGGCTTGCTTAGACCAGAAGTGGGCGGAGCGCAGACAACGGGGTCGCTGGTTGGATTTATCGAAGGCGGCCGGGTCAGCGCGAGCTATGCCAAGGATGCGGTCGTGGCCGCAACAACATTCGCCGGCGGCCTGATCGGCATCATTTGGCGCGGCGCGGTGATCGAAACGTATGCAACAGGATCAGTCAGCATTCCACGCGCCTATGAAGTTCGAGCTGGACGCGGCACGTTGGGTGGACTGGTTGGGCTATTGAACGGGCGGGCACGCTACAATCAAGGTATGGTAGGGCCGACTGGCAAGGAGTTGCTGTTCAGCTTTGCGACGGCCCACCTCGTTGCGCGTTCTTCGGTAGATATGGGCGGCCTGGTCGGTAAGCGGCTTTCCGGTACGTTTGCCGGCACCTATGCCAATGGCAAGCTAGAGATGAAGCCGAGTGGTTACGGCCCCTGGCGACCCAGAAACGCAGTGTTGGGTGGAATTCTCGGCGAATTCAAAAACCCCGAGAATGCAATGGGGCAAACCAGAGTCAATTACTCTACCAGTGAGCTGATCAGCACTCACTGGCTTGACGACGTGGGAGGATTCGTCGGGCTCTACATGCTGCTCAACACGAACAAAGTAACGAACATGACACGCAGCTATTGGGACAAGGAGGCATCGGGCACGACGAAGAAGTACGGCTTCAGTAATAGAAGGAAGCAAGGGATCAACTCAGTAGCGGGCAAGACGACGGCCCAGCTACAGGCGCCGACGAATGCCAATGCCTATGATGCAGGCAGCATTTATGAGCACTGGAAAGTGACCATTGATGGCGTGGCGATTGATCCGTGGGACTTCGGCACGTCCTCGCAGTATCCAATCCTGGACTACTGCGCGGAGAAACCCGGCATCGACACGGCTGATGGGCAACCGTACTGTCCGCTGCGTGATTACAACCAGCGCCAGTAGCGCCTATGGTGTCAGTCGGTCGCAAGCTGACGGGCTGGTCGGTTCGCGGAGCGGCTGGAGGCGTCCTGGGTCGCGGTCAGCCCGGCGGTCTACCAGTACTGCCGACGCTTGCCGCGCCTGGTCGTCGCACCGGAGTGTCGCCATTCCTTCGGATCGCCGGCGCGTTCAATGTTGACCGCGCAGACCTTGTATTCGGGAATCCGCGCGACATCGTCGTAGACATTGTTGGTGAGCCAGTTGGCGGCCGTTTCGGCGAGTCGGACGAAGGGGATGAAGATGGCGCCCTCGGCGACGTCGTCAGTGATGTAACTGACGGCCTCAAGGCGTCCCCGCCGCGAGGCGACGCGCACCGCTTCGCCCTCAACGATCTCCAGGCGCGCGGCGTCGGCGGGATGGATTGCGACTCGTAGTTCAGGCCACGAATCGACCAGTCCATCGACGCGTCGGGTCATCGTACCGCCGTGCCAGTGATAGAGCACGCGGCCGGTATTGAGGATGAAGGGATAGCGATCGTCGGTTGACTCTTCGGACGGCGGCAGCTGTCGCACGGGGATGAACTTGCCGAGTCCACGCGGGAACGATTCGTCGTACAGACGCGCCGTGCCGGGATGGTCTTCGCTCGGGCAGGGCCACTGGATGCCGCCCTGTTGATCGAGGCGTTGGTGCGAGAGTCCGGACATGATCGGAGTCAGCGCGGCGAGTTCGTCGAAGACGGAGGCGGCGGAACCATGCTCAAAGCCGAAGCCGCTGATGCCGAGCTGAGCGGCAGTGCGGCGCGCGAGGTCTTGCACGATCTCCCAGTCGGCGCGCGCCTGCCCGACGGGCGGAATCACCTGTCGGACGCGTTGGACGCGTCGCTCGGAGTTGGTGAAGGTGCCTTCCTTCTCGGCAAACGACGCGGCGGGCAGGACGACATCCGCCAGCTCTGCTGTCTCGTGCATGAAGATGTCCTGCACGACGAGGAAGTCGAGTTTGGCGATCGCCTCGCGGGCGTGGGCGAGATTCGGCTCGGTCAGGAGCGGGTTCTCGCCCACGATGTACATGCATCGGACGCCGTCCGCGGCGAGCATGCTCTCGACCATATCGGTGGCGCGGAGTCCCTCTGCGGCGGGCAGATCGGACAGCCAGACGTCGTTGAACTTTTGCAGCACGTCAGGCGTGTAGCGCTGATAGCCGGGCAGCGCGTCGGGGACGCAGCCGGCGTCGCCGGCGCCCTGCACGTTGTTCTGACCGCGCAGCGGCGAGACGCCGTTGCCGACGCGCCCGACCTGACCGGTCAGCAGGGCGAGATTGAGCAGTGCGGTGGCGTTGGCGGTGCCGTTCGTGTGCTGCGTGACGCCCATGCCCCAGATCAGGCAGGATCCGCCGGGTCCGTGATCGGTCGGATGCGGCCGCGCGTAGGTCCGCGCGGCACGGATCAGCAGCGCCGCCGGGACGCCGGAAATCTGCTCAACCGCCTCAGGCGTGTACTCATCCAGTTCCGCTCGCCATTCGTCATAGCCTTCGGTGCGATCTGCGATGAATGACTGGTCGGCCAGACGCTGATCAAGGATGACCTTCGCCATGCCGTTGAGCACGGCGACATCGGTACCCGGATACTGACGCAGCCAGAGGTCGGTGTGGTCGCAGAGTTCGATTCGTTTGGGATTGAGCACGATCAGCGATGCGCCGCGGTCGACCGCGGAGCGCATCCGCGAGGCGGCCACCGGATGATTGGACGACGGGTCGGCGCCGACGACGAAGAGGCAGTCGGCTGCTTCATAGTCGCTGTAGCTGTTGGAGGTGGCGCCTGAACCGAGCTGCGCCAGCATCGCCTCGACCGAAGGTGAATGACAGAGTCGGGTGCAGTGATCGATGTTGTTCGTGTCCATGACGGCGCGCACGAACTTTTGCAGCATGTAGTTGTCTTCGTTGGTCGCCTTGGCGGACGAGAATGCGCCGAAGGCTCCGCGATGCTCGGCGAACTTTTCCGCCACCAGATCGAGCGCTTCTTCCCAGGAGGCCGGCTGCAAGCCCTCAGGACCGCGAATCAACGGCGTGGTGAGCCGGTCTGAGTGATTGACGAAGGCCGTACCGAAGCGTCCCTTGACGCAGAGCAATCCCTTCGAAGACAGGTTGTTCGGGTCGTCGTCGACGTGGGTAAGGATGCCGTCCTCGGCCGTGATATTGATGCCGCAACCGACGCCGCAGTACGGGCAGACCGTCGAGACGGTCTTGGCGCCGGCGGCGGGGCGCTTGGGCGTCAACGCTTCAGTCGGGCAGGCCGCGACGCAGGAGCCGCAAGACGTGCAGGTTGATTCACCGAGCGGCTCGTCGCCGAAGGAGGCGATCCGCGCCGCCTTACCCGCGCCGGCGATACCGATCGCGCCGATGTGCTGCCGATCCGAGCAGGCAGACACACAGCGTCCGCAGAGGATGCAGTCAGCGGCGTCGAAGCGGTAGAAGTGATTCGATTCGTCGACGTGATCGTTGGCGCGCGAGTTCCAGCGCTTGTCGTCGGCATCGTGGGTTGCGGCGTGATGTCGCAATTCCGTCTGAGTGTGTCGGTTGGCATCGATGCCGCGTTCGGTCATCGCCAGCGTGAGTTCGAGGATGCCCTTGCGCGCGGCGACCGCGGCGTCGGAACGGGTGCGCACTATCTGGCCGTCGGCGATGGGCGTGTGGCAAGCGGCCGGCATCCCGCGCACGCCGTCGATTTCCACCAGACAGGTACGGCAAGCGCCCAGCGCCGGACCATCCCGGTCCTTGCACAGGTGCGGCAGGTCGATACCGGCGGACAGCGCCACGTCGAGGATGGTGGCGCCGGCAGGAGCCTGGCGCGCCTGACCGTCGATCGTGAGACTGATGGTCGAAGCTGAAGTTTGGGTTGTCACAAAAGGCTCCCGCCAAATTGATGCCTGGCTGAAGTAATCGGATTCGGAGCCATCTGTCCGAGTCCGCAGAGCGACCCGGCCGTAATCAGTGGGATCAGCGCCTCGACATCGGCCCAGTTACCTTCGGCGAGGGCGTTGGCGATGCGGCCTGATCCCTCGCGACAGGGCGTGCATTTGCCGCATGACTCATTGGCGTTGTACGTAGCCCAGACCGCGAGCGCTCGCTCGATCCCGAACGATTGCGGGATAGCGATGATTCCACCGGCGCCGAGCACGGCGCCGTGTCCGTCGAGTGAGCCTGGCCCGATCACGGTGTCGAAGTTGGCGGGAGCGAGGAATCCACCGGACGGTCCGCCGATGGCGACGCCGGCCAACGACTCGATCGGCTGCGCGAGATCGATGATCTCGGATACGGGCGTGCCCAGCGGCAGTTCGATCCAGCCGCGATTAGCGAAGCCTCCGCTGAGCGACAGCAGTTTGGCGCCCGGCGCGTCTTGCATGCCGACGGCGCCGAACCAGTCGGCGCCGTACTCCAGAATGTCGGGCAGGTTGGCGAGGGTCTCGACGTTGTTGATGACCGTCGGACGACCCCACAGGCCGCGCTCGGTCGGGAATGGCGGCTTGAGTCGCGGGACCGCGCGGCGGCCTTCGATCGATTCGAGGATGACTGATTCCTCACCACAGACATATCCGCCGGCCCCGCGGCGGATCTCGACGGTGAGGCCGTCCATCAATCCAGCCGCTTCGGCAGCTTGCAATGCAGACGCCATCGCGTCCGCCGAGCGATCGGCCATGCCGTTGATGTAGAGATATGCGCGCTCAGCGCCGATCGCGTAGCAGCAGATACGAATGCCCTCGAGCAGTCGCTGCGGATCACGCTCCATCAGGACGCGGTCCTTGAAGATGCCTGGCTCACCCTCTTCGGCGTTGATCACGAGCAGCGGCCGGCTGCTATCGGAGTTGGCGCGGTCGCTGGGTGCGTTGGCGCTGGCGCTGGCGTCAATCGCGCCGCGCCACTTGAGGTGGACGGGGAAGTAGGCGCCGCCGCGTCCGCGCAGGCCCGCGCGCTGGACGAGATCGACGATCTCATTGGGCGGCATCGAGCTGGCGGCGCGCCAACCGAGCCAGTCGGGCGCGCGGCCGGTGCGCAGTTCGGTCAGTCGGGAGAGGCCGCCGTCGACTTCTGAGCGTCCGCTGGCCCAGACATCGTTGCTGAGCCGATCCTCGACCCGTCCCGCACCGGTCACACGAAGCGCACGGTCGCTCGCGGCGGCGCAGAGGAACATGCACTCATGCGCTTCAGCGTCAGCGTCGGATTCAATTTCGGGGCCGCCGGCGGCGATCTGGCAAGAGAGGCCGCGACACGCGCGGACGGTGTCCGGGGCGAGTGGACTCCAACGAAACTCGGTGTAGCTCGTGGCGACGGCGAAGAGCTCGGCTCGCGGGATCTGCAGCCATCGCGCGACGGCTTCCAGTCCCGCATGGTCGAGATACCCGTAGACGTGATCCACGACGTGCAGCGCGGGTAGCGCCTGTGCGCGTTCTCGCGGTAGCGCGGTTAGCGCCGCTTGCAGCTCTGCGAGGCGAGCGTCTACTGCTGTCTCTGTTGCCACCCGGTCCAAGTCCTTCCGGCCATGCCGCTGGCCATTGAGGTCACCGGTCATGGCGCACCGGTCAGGGCGCACCGGTCAGGGCGCACCGGTCAGGGCGCACCGGTCAGGGCGCACCGGTCAGGCGCGCTGGATACCATTCTAGATATCCTCTCCAACTCCCCCGCAAACTGATCGGCGGACTGAACAGAGGACCAACCCGAGATTGCGAGCTGCGGCCATGACCGAGGAACCGAATCTGCCACGCTCTTACGAAGAAGCGCACTACATCTCGCGGCCAACCAACCGATATGGTCCGTCGTTCACGTATCTGGGCGTCCCGCGCGCGAGTTTGCGACAACCGCAGTCGCTGGCCGGATCGGAGGCGGTGATCATGGGTGCGCCGTTCGATGCCGGCACCAGCTATCGACCGGGCGCCCGCTTTGGACCGCAGGCGATCAGAGCGGCCGACTACCTTCCTCACTCCGGCTACCGACCTCACCTCGGACTCGGAGTCGATCCGCTGGGTGAGCTGGGTGTCGTGGATATCGGCGACATCAATATGCAGCAGCTCGACAGCGAGGCCAGTCTGAGTCGGCTGATGGAGGCCTGTCGCGCGGTGTCAGCGGCGGGAGCGATTCCCGTGGTCCTGGGCGGCGACCACACGATCACCTACGCCACCGCGCAAGGAGTGGCGAAGCATCACGGCTTTGGGCGGGTGGCGTTGATTCACTTCGACGCGCATGCCGATACGGGCGACTCGGACGGCGGACTCTGGGGTCACGGCACGCCGATGCGGCGATTGATCCTCAGCGGCGCGGTGCGCGGCGACCGATTCTTACAGATTGGTCTGCGCGGCTACTGGCCCGATCCGCCGATTCTTGAGTGGATGGCAGACCAACGCATGCGCTGGTACGAGATGACCGAAGTGGTCGAGCGCGGTCTTGACGCCTGCCTGACTGAAGCGCTCGATCGATCCGCCGCCGACTGCGACGGCGTGTTTCTCTCCGTTGACGTTGATGTGGTCGATCCTGGTATGGCGCCTGGAACCGGCACGCCCGAATCAGGCGGCCTCACGTCGCGCCAACTGCTCGATGCGGTACGCCGCATCGGGATGGAATCCAGACTGCTCGGCATGGATGTGGTCGAAGTCGCGCCGCCCTACGACCACGCGGACATCACCGCGCTGCTGGGCAACCGAGTCGTGCTCGAGACCCTGTCGGGAACCGCCGTCCGTCGCCGCGCGGACGCTGCGACCGGTTGAGGATCACGATCGAGCGCGAAGAACCTGTCGCTAGCCGCCTGAGATCGTAGCCGAGACTGACTCGCCGCTGTTGATGCTATGCGTTGACGCGCTGTGAGTGATCTTGAGCTCGCCGCCGGCAGTGCTGTCGAGCGGCTTCAGTACCACGATCTGGTAGCGGTTCCAGTTCTCGGAGGTGAAGCGGAGACTGCTGGTATGCAACTGCACGCTAACGCTATCTGACGCCGGCGCCAACTCGATTTCGAGATCGGACGACGGTTGCCGATCGAGCCGCACCCAGTAGGCGAAGAATGGCTGATCGCCGAAGGACCGTTGCGTGGGCTGGCGCAGGTCGAGCCCGACTGTTGGTTGCTCCGTGACCGTGGCGAAGACGGCCGGCCCGACCGGGGCATCGTTGACGCCTTCAACTCGATGTCCGATCATGACGACGTTTTCCTCGTTGTCAGAGTCGGCCGCCGCCGAGATTGTGACCTCCTGCGGTTGATCCCAGTTGCCGGAATCAAACGAGATTGGAGCTGGCGACTCGATGGCATCCTCGTCGCTGCTGATAGGCGTGACCGTCACTGCCTGGTCGCCCGGATCGCTGATGAGCGCGACATCGTAACTGAAGCTGCTGCCCTCACCGAGCACTATAGCGTTCGCGCCCAAGCTGATTGGTGAACGCAGGGGCTGGGAACTTGGAACAGAACTTGGCGCCACGACCGCCGTGCAGTCGGAGGTCACCTGGTGATCCGCATGCGGAGGCTGTTCATGGATATATCCGTACGCGAGATTCCTTTGCCTAAAGGAGAAGTTGGGGGTTGGGGTTGCCTGAGCATTCACGCCGGCAGGCGCGCTGACCACGCCCAGTTGCATCACAAACACTTCAGATGGCTCGGGCGTGTTGTCCTGATGCAGAGCTAGATTGATAACATGCTCACCTCGTCTTGTCGGGTTGATTCGGCAGTCATAGTGACTGATGTTTCCCAGATCGTGCGCATCCGCGTCCTTGGCGTTGGAATGCCATGTCGAGGCCTCGAATGAGAAGTTCAGCCGCAGCACGAACTCGCCCACATTCACGTTGCCTCCCACTCGAATCGAAACAGGCATGTCGCTTCCTTCGCCGCCCTGAAATGCTGGATACTGGAGGCTAAACACGGTGCCATCGACAATCTTGCCGACCGCATCATCCAGCTCATACTGATCAAGGAAGGTCACGCCGTCAGGCTGGTCTATCAGATACGCCTTAAGGTAGATGTGTTCAACAGGGCGTATGTTCAAATCGGCCTTGGAGTGAACCGAGATCGTGGTGGAGGATGCGCCCATCGGTATCGTCACGATGTGATTGTTGAGCGGAGTCACGGGGCTTTCATTGTCGTACGTGTTGTTGAAGCCGTAGGAGGAAGTGACGGCGAGGCGGATGTTCTGGCCAGCGGTGACAGGATTTTGATGATTGTCGGTGAGTCGGACGGGATAGCTGAGGGTACCGCCCTTCATGACATCCGCGGCGTTATCGATCGACACATACTGCATCATGCTTTCAGCTACGGAATGGCTGCGCTCGCGGACGATGATCCGGCCAACGACCCCGTTACTGGTCACCTGGCCAGCTTGCTCCCAATAGACGGCAGCGACATAGGTGCGACCCACCTGCGTGCGGGTCACGCATCGGCCCAAGCCGCACGTTAACCGAGAGCTGCGCAAGCCCTTCAGCGTGACCTCGATCGGAAACGGGTCTGACGGTAGAGGTGGGTCATCGATTCTCACGTTCACGTTCACATCGGGGAGATTGACCGTGGTTGCAGCGGTGGTTCCGGCTTTGGTCGTGTACGAGATGACATCGGCCGTTCGGTCACACGAACAAGACAAGCCGAGATGCATGGTGACGTCGGCTGGAGGGGTGGCGGAATTCGCATTGAGCTCTAATCGATATGTCACTTCTTGCCCGGTCACCAGGTTGATTCCAACCAGGCCCGTCTGAGTTCTGTCCACAATGGTCTCGGTGATGGCGCCCGCGGTGGTGGAAGTGATCGAGAGGCTTGGGTTTCCGCCGCCGATAATGATCTCCTGGCCCCGGCTAGCGCCAGTGTTGACGGCAAGCGCGGCAACGATCGCCAACGCCAGCAGCGCGAGTGCGCGACGGCTATGGTTTCGGTGAGTAAACATGTGCTGGCCTAACATCGTCCGCTCCCATCTGCGGCTCCGCGAGCCGATCACTGCTCCTGATTGTTCCCAGCTCGCCCGCAAATGGCGTGGTGAGCGCTGCATCGTCGTTTCGCACCCTACCCGATTCCGATCGTCCTGTCCAGAAGCTCGATCCGGTGCCGCGCAGGACGCGGGGAGCGGCTCCCCGCTCGGTGGCGGGGACGGGGAGATGCCCGTCCCAACTTGATCGGGTACCCCCGCGACGCGCATTGTGCAGGCCGCGTCCGGACGGTGTATCCTGAGACGACCTGCACGCGAGAGGATTTCACGGCGCGCTGGCGGCGCTGGCGGGGAGGCTCTGATGTCGGCAACGCGGAGATCGGCGGACAGATTGGCGTACCGATTGGCAAACCGGGTGCTGGCGTTGACAGCCGGACGGAGGCTCATGCCCGCGATTGCGGCGCTGCTCGCGCTGCTGGTCGTGGCGATCCTGATCGCCTTCAACGCCGTCTCGGCTGAGGAAACGCCGACCCACCAGGCCGCCATCAACGACGACCCGAACCTGAACCGCCCTCTGCCCACCACGACCTGTAACCACTCGATCAACTCGGACGCCACCTGCGACCTGTCGATGCGGTTGTGGAACCGTCATACAACCACGGAGGCGACCTTTACACTGCTTGAAGTCGGCGTCAACGGAGCGTTCGACTCCAGTACGATCACGCCCGATAACACGGAGCGTTATTCGACGCAGACGCTGGGCGACTGCCCTTGTGAGTATACCGTACCGCCTCGCGGCTACGAAACGTTCCGCATGACGATTAGAGTCGGAACGATGACGGACGGCTATCGAACCAGCAACATCCGCATCTTTCGCGGTACCGATATGACCAGGTCCCAGACCCCGTTGAATGAATACCGACTCCGGCTCGTGGACGTGACGACGCCTCCCGACCCGACCGTGATCACCGTCGGCGAGATCACCGATCATACGGTGGCGCTGACCTGGACGGCGGACAGTCACGCCAGTTCGTACATCGTGTTCTGGTGGCCCAAGGGAGCCATGGATGACTCATCCATGGGCGCGACGAACGACAAGGCATACACGATCACGGCGCTCGATGCTGATACGCTCTATGTCATTAAGGTACAAGCGTTGGTCCGCGGCAAGAACTTAGCCAGCGATCAAGTTGACGTGAGGACGACGGGAGCGCCGGAACCCTCAGTGATTACGGTCGGCACGGTGACCGATACGACGATCGCGTTGACCTGGACTGCGGACAGCGACGCCACTTCGTTCGCCGTCTCCTGGTGGCCGAAGGCTGATGTGACTTCACTTAGTACGGCTACCACGACGAACCAGGCGCGCACGATCAGGAGCCTTACACCGTCGACGCTCTACGTGCTCAAAGTGCAGGCGACCGTCGGCTCCGCGACTGTGGACAGCGCCGAGGTCGAAGTGACCACGAAGTCCGTGTTGGGGTCCCCGGTGATCACGGTCGGCGAGGTGACGGATACAACGATCGCGCTCTCCTGGACAGCGGACAGTAGCGCCACTTCGTTCACCGTCTCCTGGTGGCCGAAGGCTGATCCTACTCAGTCGAGCACGGCAACGACGACCAGCTTGACGCACACGATCACAGCCCTCAGTCAGTCAACGCTCTATGTGCTCCAAGTGGATGCAACTGTCGGCAGCACGACCCTGGAAAGCGCGGAGGTGGAAGTGACCACCAAGGCGAAGCCTCTGAGGTGTCCACATCCAGGCCACTGGGGACGCCATTTCGATTATGACCAGGACGACGACGGCCTGATTGAAATCTGCACTCTGGCGCAGCTCGATGCTATCCGCTATGACCTGAACGGCAACGGCAAACCAGACGTCTATCTGGATCCCACCAGGGCCAGACCTTCTACCTTCGGTCATACTGGATCCGCATCGTGGGCACACGGCGACTTCACCGACGCCGAACGGGTGGCGCTTTACCGCGCGGCGTTCCCCTCTCCCGCAGCCGGCATGGGTTGTAGTCAATCCGCTAAAGTGGAGGCGGGACCGCTGTGCCGCGGCTACGAGCTCATTCGAGACCTGGATTTCGACGAGAATGGAAACGGGTTGCGAGACGACACATACAACACCGGGGCCGGCTGGCGGCCGATTATGGGGAAAATGATCACCGACTGGAACATTGGACGGATGTTTGCCTCCATCACGAAAGACCAAGCGTATGATCGGGAAAAAATGTTCAGCTCGACATTTGAGGGCAATGGTCATACCATCTCCAATCTCTACATTAACAACAAACAATGGTACGTCGGCCTGTTCGGCTACATTGGGAATGGTCAGATTCGCAATCTCGGACTGATAGCTCCGAAGGTGCATGGCCGAGAGAACGTCGGAGCATTCGCGGGAACGATGGATGGGAGCCTGTTGTTTTCGAGCTATGCCAGAGACATAGACGTACGGGCCGAATGGTTTTATAGCGGTGGGTTGGTTGGCCACACCACTGGCACTCAAGTGATTGAGAGTTATGTCACAGGCCAAGTCTATGCTGAAAGCCACACTGGCGGTCTCACTGGGATCCTCGGTGACTGGGTTTCAGATAAACGCAACCCGCGGAATGAAACACCCGGGATCATGTTGAGCTTTGCTTCTGTGGATGTGAGCGGCTACATGCATTCCCTCGGCGGGCTCGTCGGCGCGCGCTACGGCGGTTACATTCACGGCGCCTATGCAACAGGCACGGTTCATTCATACAGCATGGTTGGACAAGGCTATGGCGAAAACGCTGTGACTCGAACTGGTTCAGTGATCGGCTTCTTTTACCCTGGCGGCCCATTCATTTACCCGCCCTATACGCCTTTCATGGTCCAAGCGGTTTACGGACGAGGCGAAGTGAAGCCTGGAGCGACAGATGTCATAGGCGGCTTTGCCGGTCAGTGCTACAACTGGCCGCGGGGCGAAGTCAGGAAGTTCGCTTACAGTTACTGGGATACACAGACCACCGGTCAGACCAGTAGCGCCTGTCCACGTGCTCAGGAGAACGCGATCAAGGGCTTGACCAGCGCCCAGCTGAAGGCGCCGACGAACGACAATGCCTACGACGCCGGCAGTATCTACGAGCATTGGAAAGTCAAGGCCGCCGGGTCGTGGGTCGATCCGTGGGACTTCGGCACCTCGGAGGATTACCCGGTACTCGACTACTGCTCCGATCCGACCGAACGGTATTGTCCGCTGCGTGAGTATCACGCGCTGCCGAGAGCGTCGATCGCGGGCGGAGATGCGATCACGGAAGGCGTTGCCGCGGTGTTCACGGTGAGTCTGGAGGAGACGCATGCGTGGGACGTGGATGTACAGGTGTTTGTGAGCGAGGTGGGACTGTTCGCCAGTTCGGAAGATCAGCTGGGTCGGAGAGTGGTGACCATTCCGGCAGGCAGCACGAGCGCGACGATCAGCGTCGCGACAGAAGATGACGCTGCCTACGATGAGGACGGCAAGGTCGACATGCGCTTGACGCCGACCGCGTCCTACACGATCGCTGAGCCGCAGAATGTGGTCAACGCCCATGCGTCCATCGCGGTCGCGGATAATGACACATATGCGGACATCAGCGTCAAGCTATCGGTAGATAGCGCGGAAATATCGTCAAAGCTGGGTTCTACCCTGGTGCGGATCACACTCAGTCGAACGCTGGAGGCCGGTGAGCGAGTGCGTGTGCCGATCACCGTGGTCGGTGGTGAACCATACTATTACTGGGTGTTCCGCGAAGATCAACTCGGCACTGCAGTGGAGCTCAGCGGCGCCCAAGAGCAATCAGTGGTGGAGATTGGTCCCGGCGGCAGAGTCGCCGGACTCGATCTGTTGGCGCTCCCCAGCGACGGGACGAAGCTGACGTTCAAGTTCGGGACGGGTGAGCGGGCGCCCAGCTCGCTCGGCGCGACTGCGGTCAATGTCAGCGCCAGCGGCAGCCCTCCCACGGTGACGATCAAGTGAGGCGCAGCTAAATGAACGGTCTCAACGGCTGCTGCGGCTGATCGGTGTCATTGGTCAGCGGCGTCGAGTTGAGGGTGGAGCCAACGGTCGCTGACCGTCGCGATGGCTCTGGTAGCGTGCGCGTATGACCTTTTCCTGGGAGCTATGGCGGTTCACGGCGGGCGTCCGTGGACGAGTGGCGTTGGCGGTGGCTCTGGGATTGTGCGCGGTCACAGCGGGCGTCGCGCGATTGGCGCTGCTGGGCTGGATCGGTGCGCGGATTTTTGAAGGCGACGGATTCGGCGATCTGGTAGCGCTGATCGTGGCGGCGGCCGTCGCCATCGTGGCGCGATCGATCCTGCTGTACATGAAGGAAGAGGTCGCCAACGGGACGGCGCTGCAGGTGCAGTTCGCTCTCAGACAGCGCCTCTTTGACCAGGTCGCGAGGTTGGGGCCGTCGCACTTCGATCGGCAGCGCACGGGGGACGTGACGGTCGGAGTGATTGAGGGCGTGGAGCAGCTCGAGACGTTCTTCGGACAGTATCTGCCGCAGCTGGTTGTGGCGGCGTTGGCGCCGATCGGGATTTTCATCTTCATGGGCTGGCTCGATCTGCCGGTAGCGGCGATCTACTTTGGCTTCGCACTGGCCACGCTGGTGCTGCCGTCGCTGCTAAAGCAACGCAACGCCGAGGCCTCGCTGCGGCGGCGCGACGCCTACGGCTCGTTTGCGGCCGATTTCCTCGATTCGGTGCAAGGTCTGGCCACGCTCAAAGCCTTTGGCCAGAGCGGGCGGCGGGGCGAAGCATTGGCGGCGCGCGCGCACGAGGTCTTCCGTTCGACGATGGGAGTGCTGTTCGAGAACGCGGTCGCGCAGGGGCTGACCGTCCTGGCGATCACGGTGGGCGCGGCGGTGGCGCTGGTCGTGGGCGCGCTGAGGGTGGAGTCGGGCGCGATGGAGTTGGCCGAGCTGCTCGTGGTGCTGATGCTCGGCGTCGAGGTGTTTCGTCCCCTACGGGAGCTGAGTCAGCTGTTTCACCAGGGGCTGCTGGGCGTCGCCGCGGCCGAGAGCGTGCTCGACATCGATCACGCGGAACCGCTCACCCCTGACGTCGACGCCGAACCGATGCCGACGCTGGAGCCAAGCATCTCCTTCGAGCAGGTGACGTTCAGCTACCCGACCGGTCATGCCTCGCCTGGTCATTCTGCGGCTGGTCACTCTGCGGCTGGCGGAGATTCAACGGGCGACATGTCGATCAGTCGACGCCCGGCGTTGAGCGATGTTTCGTTCTCGGTGGCATCGGGTCGGCGCGTTGGAGTAGTCGGACGCTCAGGTTCCGGCAAGTCCACACTGGTCTGGATGTTGGAACGCATCTACACGCCGCAGGCGGGCGCGATCCGTCTGGGCGGTCGAGACCTCAACAGGCTCCGTTTCGCCGACATCCGGGCGCAGATATCTGTCGTGCTGCAGGACACCTATCTGTTCCACGACACGGTGATCGGCAACCTGCGTTTCGCGCGTCCGCAGGCGACCGACGCCGAGATTCGCGCCGCCGCGCAGGCTGCCAACGTGCATGAGTTCATCGCGTCGTTGCCGGAGGGTTATGACACGGTGATCGGCGAACGAGGTTACCGACTCTCGGGCGGCGAGCGGCAGCGCGTCGCGATCGCGCGGGCGTTGCTGCGTGACGCGCCGATCCTCGTCCTGGATGAGGCGCTGTCGAGCGTTGACGCGGAGAACGAAGCGACGATTCAGGCGGCGCTCGATCGGCTCATGCAGGGTCGCACGACGCTGATCATGGCGCACCGCCTCTCGAGCGTGCGTGATTGCGATGAGATCCTGGTTCTGGACGAAGGCAGATTAGTCGAGCGGGGCGATCACGCCACGCTATTGGCTCAGGGCGGCGCCTATGCGGGCCTGATGGCTGATCAAGCGGCCGATCAGACGGCCGCTATTGGCGCCGATCGACTTGACGACTTGCCGGTGGATGTCGCGGCTCCAGCATTAGAGGACGGTCCGCTCAGTGTCCGCGTCGGCGGCGCTTCTGAGGCGATCATCCGCGCCGAAGGGATGGGCTGGCGTCAGACATCCGCGCAATTGCTGGGCCTGGCAGCGCCCTACTGGTTCAAGACGTCGCTTTCGTTTGTTACAGGCGTAGCGCACTTCTTTGGGGCGATTCTGGTCGGCGTCCTGGGCGCGCTGATGGTCGCCAATGTCCGCGACGGCGAGTCGATCACCACGTTCGCCGCGCTGTTGGTGGTGGTGGCCGTGCTGACCGGCCTCTTCCGCTTCCTGGAGAACTGGGTCTCGCACGATATGGCCTTCCGCTTGCTCGCCGATATGCGCATCGATCTGTTCCGCAAACTCGACCAACTGGCGCCGGCCTATCTCCTGCGGCGACGCTCTGGCGACCTGGTCTCAATGGCGACGCAAGACGTGGAAACGGTCGAATATTTCTTCGCGCACACGATCGCGAACGCGTTCGTCAGTCTGGTGGTACCGGGAGCAGCGTTGATCACGCTGTTCGTGGTTGATTGGCGACTGGGCCTCGGCCTCGCGCCGCTGCTGATCCTGGCCGCCTTGAGCCCGCTGTTTACACGGCAGATCGTGGACCGCCTCGGTTCCCGCTCGCGCGATCATCTGGGCGCGCTCAATGCGCACATGGTCGACACGCTGCAGGGCCTGCGCGAGGTGACGGCGTTCCAGCGCGAACCGGAACGCAAGCAGGAGTTTGAGTCGCTGATGCGCGACTACCTGCCGGTGCGAGCGGGCTTCAACCGTCAAATCTCCGCCCAACGCACGTTGCTGGAGGGGCTGACAGGATTCGGCGGTCTGGCAGTGCTGACGATCGGCGGCGCATTGGCGGCGAGCGGCAGTATCGATTCCGCGCTGGCGCCGCTGCTGACGCTGCTCGCGATGGGCGCGTTCATGCCGGTAGCCGAATTGGCGCAGGTCGGGCGGCGGCTCGGCGACACGCTCGGCGCCACTCGACGCCTGACGGCCGTCCACTCTGAACCGGTCGCGGTGCTTGATGGGCCGGGGCGCGAGGCGCCGTCGAATGGCGCCAGCGAAGGATCGTTCGCTACGGTCGGCTTCACCTACGAGGACACGCCGCGCGCCGCGCTCGATCGCGTCTCGTTTGACCTACAGCCGGGCGGGACGGTGGCCGTAGTGGGACCATCTGGCGCGGGCAAGACCACGGCGGCGCATCTGCTGTTGCGCTTCTGGGATCCGCAGGAGGGTCGGATCAGCCTGGACGATGCCGATCTTCGCAGCTATCGGCTTGACGAGCTGCGCGGACAGGTGGCGCTGGTCGCGCAGGACACGTATCTGTTCAACGCGTCGATCCGCGACAACCTACTCGTCGCCAAGCCCGATGCCGACGCGGCGGAACTGAACCTGGCGATTGCGCGAGCAGGCCTTGACGATTTCGTCGCGTCGCTGCCCGAGGGACTCAATACGCCGGTCGGTGAACGCGGAGCGCAGCTGTCAGGCGGTCAACGTCAGCGAGTGGCGATCGGACGGGCATTGCTGAAAGACGCCCCCATGCTGATTCTGGATGAGGCCACCTCCCACCTCGACGGACTCAATGAGCGACTCGTCCGTGACGCGCTGGATGAGCTGATGTCGGATCGGACGACGATGGTGATCGCGCACCGCTTGTCAACGGTGCGTAACGCCGATCAGATTGTGGTGCTGGAGCAGGGTCGCGTCGTCGAGATCGGACAGCATGATGCGTTGGCCTCGCAGGACGGGCTGTACGCCAGGTTGGTGCGCCGGCAGCTCGCGGCAAGCGGTCGGTAGCAGCGGCGAACTGACTCGTTCGACAGGCTGCCGAAACTGTCATCGCGTCCGGTCTCCTTTCTCACCCGCAGGGCGGAGGGAGAGCAAAGAGCGGCTCATGCAACTCGGGACGGAGGAGCGGGTCCCCGCTCGGTGGCGGGGACGGTGGGGAGCGGTGGCGGGGACGGTTGGGAGGTGACGTTCTGCTTTCTCCCCCGCTCTGCGGGGGAGGTGTCACGGAGTGACAGAGGGGGGCACCCCCTGCCTAACCGACGCACGACGACCGACACTGTTGAGCCTTGGGTGCCCCCTCTGCCTTCGGCATCTCCCCCGCAGGGCGGGGGAGAAAAGAGAGCGCCTCATGCCAGCTAGGGAGCGGGTCCCCGCTCGGTGGCGGGGACGGGGAGCGCGGCGCGGCAATGACGAGATATCACGGGCTATGAAGGCCGCATGCGACCAGACGCTAGCCGACGACGCCTGCGGCGCGGAGTCTGGCGATCTCCTCTGGAGCGCTGCCGATTTCCTGTAGCAGCGAGTCCGTGTCTTGTCCAAGTTCAGGGGCGAGACCGCTGACGGCTCCCTGCTCGCCGTTTGCTCGAATCGGCGAGCCGACAATCGACAGCGAACCGAAGCGTTCATCCTCGAGGCGGACAATGTACTCGTTGGCGGCAGCCTGTTCGTCGGCGGCGATCATGGCGTAGTCCTGGATCAGGGTGCTGGGCACTTCCTCGGCGTCGAAGCGAGGCGGCCATTCGCATGCCGGTCGCGAGCGAATGGTCGAAGCGACTTCACGACGCAGTAGATCGATATTGGTGTTACGGTCAGTCAGCGTGGCAAAGCGTTGATCGGTGATCAGATCTTCACGCTCGAGCGCGCGGCACATCGGGACCCAACGGTCGGTGATGTAGCCGACGAACAGCCAATCGTCATCGGCGCCCTGCGCCTGCAGGGTGAACATATTGGCGATCGGCATGTTTCGGGCAGAGGGGACGGTGTTGCCGTTGGCGATGGCGTTGATTGCCGGCGCCCGACCCCAGATCTGACTGCCATAGAGCGACGTCTGCACGAACTGTCCTTCACCGCTGCGTTCTCGCGCGACGAGGGCGCTGGCGATCGCGAAGGCGAAGATCATCCCGCCGGTCTGGTCGGGATCGGGCGCCGCGACGTTGGCGTTGGGCTGGTCGCCGCGCACGCCGTTGGCCCACATACCGCCGCCGGCCGCGCCAGCGACTGACGCCCACGAGGTCGAGTTGGCGCGCGGACCCTTCGGCCCGAAGCCGCTCGCGCTCGCGTAGACCAGTTTCGGGTTGCGTTGTCGCAGATCGTCCCAACCGAGTCCCAACCGATCCATCACGCCGGGCTTGAAGTTCTCCGTGACCACGTCTACCCGCTCAACCAGCTGATAGATCAGGTCGCGGCCTTCGGCCGAGCGCAGGTCGACCGCGATGCTGCGCTTGCCTCGGTGATGTGTATGGAAGTACTGCGAAAAGCCATCCGCGTTCTTCGCCACGTGGCGGGAAGGGTCGCCGACATGCAGACGTTCCACCTTGATCACGTCGGCGCCGAGGTCGGACATCAGCACTGTCGCCGAAGGACCTTGTTGAAACTGGGTGAAGTCGAGCACGCGAATGCCGTCGAGTAGTTGGCGGCTCATGTCGGTTCCTCTGCGTATCATCTTGGTCAGTTTGATTCTACAAGCTGCTTTTGACTGTTGACTGTATGTCAGCAGGCGACTGGGTGGCTGCCACGGTCGCCAGGGATTGGAGGAGCGGGTCCCCGCTCGGTGGCGGGGACGGTGGGGAGCAGGGGCAGGGACCTTTGGGAGCGGTGGCGGGGACGGTCGGGAGGTGACATTCTCCTTTCTCCCCCGCTCTGCGGGGGAGATGTCACGGAGTGACAGAGGGGGACACCTCCTGCCTAACCCACGCCCGACGACCGACATTGTTGAGCCCTGGGTGCCCCCCCTCTGCCTTCGGCATCTCCCCCGCAGAGCGGGGGGGAAAAGAGAGCGGGAACCCGCTCGGCGCTCGGCGGCGCCGTCAGGCCGCGCTTGAGCGTGTCTATGCGACTGTAGACTGCTGACGGTGGTGAAGACGACGCCCTGAAGCCTGCACCTGGAGCGCTCGGTGATGATGACCTTGCAGAGACTGCGCCGTGTCGCCGCTGGATTGATTGCGGCGCTGGTTGGGCAGATCCTGCTGCTGCTTCCTCAACAGGTCACGCTTCGTCTGCTACAGCGGAACATTGCGGAACGGATGACGGTGGACGCTCTGGCCAGCCGACCGGACGGCATTCACGTCCTGCTCTGCGGCGCCGGCAGTCCGCTGACTGATAGCAAACGTTCGGGGGCTTGCCTGGCCGTGCAGGCGGGAACGCATTTGTTTGTGATCGACGCGGGAACGAATGGCGCGCGCAACCTGGGTCGGTTCTCGGTCGCTCAGGGCCGAGTGGAGGCGGTGTTCCTGACGCATGCGCATTCGGATCACATTGACGGCCTGGGCGAGCTCGGCATGCTGCGCTGGGTGGCCAGCGGCAGCGAGCATCCGCTGTCCGTACACGGTCCGCCGGTGATCGAGGATGTGGTGGCCGGCTTCAATCAGGCCTACCGAGCTGACTTTGGCTACCGCGTCGCTCACCACGGGGCGGATGTGGTCCGACCAGGCGGCAGCGGGTTGGAGGCCTACTCGTTCCCGCTGCCAGAGGATGGCGAACTGCGCGCGGTGCTGGAGACAAAGGACGGCGTTCGCGTGAGCGCATTTGCCGTATCCCACGATCCTGTCTGCGAGGCCGTGGGCTACCGCATCGATTATCGAGGGCGCTCCATCGTGGTGAGCGGCGACACCACGTATTCGAACAATCTGATCGCGCACGCTCGCGGCGTGGACCTGCTGGTCCATGAGGCGCTGTCAACCGTCCTCGCCGAGCAGATTGCCGCTGCCGCTGAGTCGGTGGGCAACACGCGCATGGCCGGCATCATGCGCGACGTGCTCGACTATCACACGACGCCGACGGAGGCCGCGCAGGCGGCGTCTGAGTGCGGCGCGGAGCAACTGCTGCTCTACCACATCGCTCCGCCGCTGCCGACGCCCGCTGTCGAGCGCATCTTCCTCAGCGGCGTGGCTGACATCTACGACGGGAAGGTCATTCTGGGTGAGGATGGCACGCTGATTTCGCTACCGCTGGCAGGCAGCTAGGCTGTCCTGTCCGACGGATTCCGTATCTACGGCTCTGAGTGATCCAGCTTGAGCGTCACTGTCTTGAGCGGACTGGGCGCTAGCAGGTGCGCCTGGCGTTGCCTTTGGTCTCGACTGCGACGGCGTCTGGACAGGGCACACTGAATCGACTAACGTGCGAACTGACGGGCGGCGCTCGCGATGCCGTTGGGCTGGCGAGACGGCGCGAGGATGGATCAATCGGGAGTTGTGCGCGGCTCGCTGCGGGCCGCAGAGGGGAGCGGATCATGCGGCTTCAGTACGTACGGCTTCAGTATGTGTCAATGCAAGTCTGGCGCAGCCGACGCTTCCTCGCCTTGCCGGCGCTGGTAATCCTTGCGCTGTTCGCTATCAACCAGGGCACTGGTTATGGTCAGACGGCTCCGGAACCGTCGCTCAATGTGACCGCCGACACCGACGGCGCCGTGGTCTTCCACCCTGATCGCGCAGCCCCCCGACGCAACATGACATTCAACGTGGAAGAGGGGCAGGTCGTGACGTATACGATCAACCTGGCCACCGACAACCCTCCGCCCGATACTACCGATCTCACATTTGAGGCGTGGTGCTATTGTATCTACGACGCAGGCTTCGTCTCATACAAGACGGGCGCTGGCACCGACGCGGAGCAGCAGTACCTGGTGGAGGAGCTGGACAACTATGCCGTCAGGACCGTCATCCATCGAGACGCGTTCCCGATCGAGTTTAAGCTGAAGGGATTGCGTGTGTCGCGACGTGCTCGCTATCCGGACAGACAGGTGCCTCGTCTCCTGGACTTCAGTGTGACCTGGCGTAGGAACGGTAAGCCGGAGGGCAATGACGCGAGAGGCTGGCTGTACGTGAGCGAACGTACGCATCCGGCGGACGAGAGCACGCATCGGTTTGTCAGGATCTCGAATGCTGCGGATGTGATGAAAGGCGAGGACCTGACGTACCATGTGCAGCTCGTGGACAAGGACGGCAACGCGATGCCGGCGGCTCAGGACATTAACTTATCCGTCAATACCTGGGGCGTGTGGCATTGTTGTTATCCAGATCCGCCGAGTGTGGGGCTGACGAACGAGACGGTGATCATTGCCATGGGCACATCTTCCGCGACGTTTACGGTGCGAACGGTTGCCAACGTGAGGTCGCGTCCGGTTGAGCTGATCTACGCCAAGGCGTGGCTGACGGATCATCCACCGGGCATCAAGTTCTGGAACCCGCTTGCCCGAACCGATGCGATCGGACAGATTGTTGAGGGGACCGCGTTTGCCTTTGTGAATCCAGCCTATGGGGGCGGAGAAGGCGACGCGATGCCTATAGTGATTCGGGTGGACGGCAAGGCTAATGCGGGCGAGTTCGTGCTGCGCCTGAACTTCTCAGTCTGGTCGCCGCTGGAAGGGTACTATGCGGCGGATCTGAGCGATCTCGGGGGCGCTACGCACTATGACTGCCGAATCAATCCGACGAGAAGAGGTGAACACCGTATCCTGTTGCCGCTGCACCAGGACGACGTGCCCGAACCGTCGGAGGTATTCCTGATGCACCTGAGTATGGTCAGCGCGCCTGAGGGCGAGATCGGTCGCATTTCGGAGAACAACTTGTTCGGACAGAATCGCGCCTGGGGATGGATTCATGAGCGAACGACTGCTTCGAAGTTGAACTCGACCAACGACTGCGTTGCGGTGACCGCTCCCGGTTCCGTGCCCAGCTCCGTGCCGGCCTCGAAGCCGTTGCGCTCGCCGATCAGCTTCAACACCAATGAGATCGCGCTCACGGAAGGCAGTAGCTTCAGCTATGACGTGACGCTCAAAAGCGATCCAGGCGGGCAGACGGTCACGGTGACGCCGATCAGCAGCGATGAGGACACCATTGAGTCGCCGGCGCCGATTGCGTTTGATTCCAGCAACTGGGATCAGCCGCAGCAGGTCGTGGTGTCGGCGTCGGCCGATGCCGACGATGAGGACGATGCCATCGTGATCGGACATCACGTGGAGGGCGTCGATGACGACCAGGTCGCGACGGTCGTGTTCGCCACGGTGACGGAGCAACCGACGCTCGGGCTCGACCTGCGGCAGCCCACGCAGCGATCCTTCGGCGATCAGCCGTTCCTGGCCTACTGGGTGCGGCTCGACCGTCAGCCGTCGTCCGAGGTCGAAATCGAGCTGACGCCAGCGTCCGACAGCGTCGGCGTTCGGCTGCACACGGACCGTCTCAGCTTCAGCGCCGAGAATTGGGACCGCTATCAGATCGTGGTGCTGAAACCGCTGGACGGCGCTGTCGGCAGCGAGGTGAAGATCAGCCACAGTTCGGCATCTCACCACGTACACAGCGGCGAGTCGGTGTCGGCCACGGTCTCAGGGGGGTGAGGGGACGGGTGGGAGGGGTGGCTCTGCTTTCTCCCCCGCTCTGCGGGGGAGATGTCACGGAGTGACAGAGGGGGCGTTCCCTGCCTGGCTGGATGCGGCGGCGCGGTTGCAGCATGGAGCGCCCCCCCTCTGCCTACGGCATCTCCCCCCGCTGGGCGGGGGGAGAAATGGGAGAGCGGCTTAGCCTGATCCGTGTCCGCTCGGGGGCGCGAGCGGGTCCCCGCTCGGGGGCGGGGACGGTTGGGAGCGGGGGCGGGGACGGTTGGGAGGGGTGGCTCTGCTTTCTCCCCCGCTTTGCGGGGGAGATGTCACGGAGTGACAGAGGGGGCGGCCTCTGCCTGGCAGGATGCGGCGGCGCGGTTGCAGCATGGGGCGCCCCCCTCTGCCTACGGCATCTCCCCCCGCTGGGCGGGGGGAGAAATGGGAGAGCGGCTTAGCTTGATCCGTGTCCGCTCGGGGGCGCGAGCGGGTCCCCGCTCGGGGGCGGGGACGGTTGGCTCTGCTTTTCTCCCCCGCTTTGCGGGGGAGATGTCACGGAGTGACAGAGGGGGCGGGGGTTTGCGATAACTGGATGAAGTACCCTTGTGGTTCGTTATCTGGTTGCGTTCTTGGGAGCGGATTGATAATCTTGGGATTGAAATGCCGCTTGCGGCTGTTTGTGGTACGTGAAGCTGTCGCTGGAGACAGCGAAGGGAGTTCTGACGTGACGCTCCGATCAAGCTGCTCTCTACCCCCCCCCCCGACCCGCCATGTTGAGGGCCGACATGCGACGGCGCGACGCGGACGGCGCGCGAGGCGGCTGCTGGCGCTAGCGGCGCTGCTGGCGATTGCGGCCGTTGCGGCGATCCTGCCGGGAGGGCTGCGGCATGAGCCGGCGCAGGCGCAGACCGGCCCGACGCCCAACCCGGACGGCACCTATACCGTCCCGCGGAACTGGCCGCTGAGACCGTCCGAGATTTCGCCGGGCACTACCTTCCGGCTGCTGTTCCTGACCACCAGATGGGAGGACGCCACGTCCACCGACATCGCCATGTATGACGAGATCGTCAAGACGGAAGCCGGCAAGACCAGCGGGAACCCGAACCAGATCGCGCATCCGGCGATCCGGCCCTATGCGTCGATGTTCAGGGTGGTGGGGTCGACGGCGTCGGTGGACGCCCGTGACCACACCAACATGAACCCGGACACCGACGGCCCCGGCGAGCACATCTTCTGGTTGAACGGGCCGCTGGTGGCCTCGAACTACAACGGGTTCTGGAAGGATGCATGGGACAACTGGGAGGAGGCCGACCGACGCGACCAGGCAGGCACCCAGTCCCCCAACGACTGGCCCTGGACCGGCACCAACAACGGCGGCACCAAGTCCAACAACCCGCTGGGCCACAACAGCGGAGTCACCCAAGGCCAATTCAAAGTGAACGACGGCGATAGAAACCCGATAGGCCATAATGTTGCCCCACGCACCGAAATGCACTCCTTCTACGGAATTTCGCCGGTGTTCATGGTGGAGGAGTTGGACACTCTGGAACCGGTCTTCGGCCCCGCCGACCCCAGCAAGACCACGGTGGAGGTGCTCCACTCCTCTTACGAAGGAGTGGTCCGCTACTCCTACGACGGCATAGACCCCTACAACCGCAGCAACAAGTACGAAGACGACCGGCCCGGCGTCTCCTTCCTGGTGGATGAGCATGAGTCCTGCGAGCCCAATGCGGGTTCGGCGGTCGTGGGCGGCAACTGGCATCCGGACCCGTCTACCTATGGCGAATACCGGAAGCTGACCTACACGGTGAAGCTGGCCCAGCCGCCGCCGACCGCGCGGAAGGCGGTGGTGGCCATCTTCGGCCCCGACGACAAGCACCCGAGGGACCGGAAAGGCTTCAAAAGTCAGTACGAGGAGATATTCAAGAAACAGCTAGCCATTAACGGCCGCACCAGCCCCATGAGAGGGATGGGCAACCAGTTGCCCGAGGGCCGCGTCACGGTGCCTACCTCCCGCCTGGTTTTCGGCGCGGACGATTGGAACGTGCCGCAAGAGGTTGAGGTGTGGGTGCGCTGCGCCAACCCGCATGACCCCTGGGAAGACATCCACATCTTCCACGGCGTGTACCCGGCGGGCACCACCGGTGCTTTGGGCAAACAGCCCGAAGCCGACTGGTTCGAGGTGACGGTGACGGTGATCGACGCGAATACGTCGCCGCGGCTGGCGGACTTGACTACGTCGGACGCGTATCCGGGGCGGGTGCACGTTCACCTGGAGAAGCCCGGCGGCGGTTTCAATGTCGCCGGCGGAAATTGGCAGGTTCCGATTCAGCTGCACTGGCGCACCGCGCGGATCGATACCTTCCAGGCCGGCGACGCCGCCGACCGGTTGAAGGTGAACGACGCCGACGACGCCATGCAGAAGTTCCGCAAGTTCGAGGTCAAAGTGGAGGGCATGGCCAAGGGTATGACGGCTCCGCGCTCGGACGGCAGACCGACCTACGTTGACGGCACCCGGCTGCCGACGACGCTGACGTGGGACGTGAGCCCGGAAAAGCTGGTCGCCGGGAGGGGCGACGAGTTCGAGAATTACTATCCGGCGTACTTCCTGACCCCGGACCTGACGAAGGATTCGGTGGTGCACAGCCCGGGCAGCCCGATCTATCGGATCACGGTGACGCCGTACTCGATTCGCGGCTTCCGGGTGCCCGGCGAAGCGGTGCAGCAGTGCATCCACGTGCGCAGCCCCGGCGAGGATCCGGTGACCGGCGTGGGCGCGACGGAGAACAAGCAGTTCTACCCGATCGCCTGCCCGAGCAACTTCCCGAACGCGCCGGCGAGTCAGCAATTGGCAGTGCCGCCGATGCTGACGATTTCCAGCGCGTCGCAGTGGGTCGACGAAGGCACAGACGCGACCTTCACAATCACGGCCGACCGCACGCCGCTGCTGGACAGGACGGTCAAGGTTTACCTCTCGCAGGAGATGGGCGAGGGCCTGAACTACGTCGGCGCTGAAGAGGCGGCTTTGATCACGCTGCCGGCCGGTCAGCGCTCGGTTGACTGGGTGGTGACGAGCTACTCAGATGATCAGGAGCGCGCCGACGGCACGATCGAGGCTCGGATCAACCCCAGCGACGACTACGGCGTCACCAATCCGCGCGGCGTCACATTGCCGCTAATCGACGACGACAGCGGGTCAACGGCGACGATCAGCGTCAGCGCCGGCCCTACGATCATCGAGGGCGATCCGGCCAGCTTCACGGTGACGGCCACGCCGGCTCCGTCGGCTGACCTCGATGTCAGCGTGACGGTCAGTCAGAGCGGCAACTTCGGCGCGAGCACGGGCAAGCGCACGGTGACGATCCCGGCTTCGGGCTCTGCGACGTTGACGATTGCGACGAGCAACGACGGCGCGGGCGAGGCCGACGGCACGGTCACGGTGACCGCCGAGGCGGGGCCGCGCTACACGCTGCACGCCACGGACCACGCGGCCAGCGTCGCCGTGTCGGACGACGACTACCAGGTCAGCGCGGCGGTGCTGGCGACGGTCTATCAGCACACAGCCGACGACGGCATGGGCAACGCGAACCGCCGCGTCTGGCGCACCGTGCTGATCGCCTTCGGGCTCGGGGAAGACAACTGGATTCGCGGAGGCATGCGGGCGATGACCGCGGCCAGCGCGAGATCGCAATACGGCTCAGACCTCGTCTGGCAGCCGGTGATCGCCGAGCTGGATGCCTACGAAGCCGCAGTCCAACAGCAGCAGAACGCCAGGCCGGCGCTGAGCATCACGCCAGGCGCCGATGTCAGCGAGGGTGAGGCCGCGAGCTTCACGCTCACGTCAACTCCGGCTCCGCAGGCCACCCTGTACGTCAATGTCTGGGTGCAACAGAGCGGCCAATTCGGCGTCACGAACGGCAGGCGGCAGGTGGTCGTTCCGACCACTGGCACAGCCACGCTGAGCGTCGCCACCGACGACGACAGCACGGGCGAGCCGGCCGGCGCGGTTACCACGACGTTGAACTCGGGTAATCGCTACACGATCGACTCGGCGAGCCGCCAAGCGAGCGTCGCGGTCGCCGACAACGACGGTGCGACGGTTGATCCGCAGCTGATCGCGAACGTGCGCAGCTACATGGCGGAGACACAGCACGGCCCGGTTCACGTGAATCGCTGGAAGCGCGTGTTGGAAGCCTTCGGCGTCGAGGACTATCCAGGTCTGGAGCCGATGACCTCGGACGAGGCGAAGCAGAAGTACGGCACCTGGGCCAGGTGGCAGCCGGTGATCCCGGTGCTCGAGGCGATCGAGGCCGCGCCCCAGACCGTCGTTCCGCAAGGCGTCCAGGACCCTGAGGTGAGCATCACGGCCGGTAGCGGCGTGACCGAAGGCGGCAACGCCGAGTTCACGGTGACGGCGACGCCGGCTCCGCAGGCGGACCTGCCGGTCAGCGTGACAGTCAGTCAGAGCGGCGACTTCGGCGCGAGCGTCGGTCAACAGACGGTGACGATCCCGACCACGGGCAGCGTCACGTTGACGATCGCTACCAGCGACGACTCGACGGACGAGACCGACGGCTCGGTCACGGCGACGGTCAACACAGGCAGCGGCTACACGGTGTCGAGCTCGCAGTCAGCGGGCACGGTGGCGGTGTCGGACAACGACGCTACGCCGACCGGGCCGGTGCTGGACGCGCAGCTGGAAGCGGACGTGCGCAGCTACGCGGGCGAGACGCATCACGGCACGCTGCACGTGAATCGCTGGAAGCGCGTGCTCGAAGCTTTCGGCCTGGAAAGCTACTCAGATCTCGAGCCGACGACGCTCGACGAGGCGCGAGTCCACGTCGACATCGGACGTCCGCGCTGGATCCCCGTGCTGGCGCACATGATTGCGCTGGACGCGGTCAATCCGCAGCCGACGTTGACGCCGCCGTCCAACCCGCAGGTTGACGCGCAGGTGCTGGCGACCGCCCGCAGCAAAGCCGGCGAAACGCAGCACGGCGCGAAGCACGCGAATCGTTGGAAGCGCGTGCTGGAGGCCTTCGGCGACGCGGACTATCCGAACATCGAGCCAATAACAGCGGCGGGCGCGCAGGTGTACGCCAATATCTGGTCGGGCTGGACCCCAATCGCGGCGCAGCTGCGGCTGATCGAGGCCAGCGCCACGACCAATCCGCCGCCGGTGGTGATACCGCAGGTGGTCATTCCACCTGTGGTCATCCCGCCGACGCCTGAGGTCAACATCCTCAGCTCCAGCGGAGGCTCGGAAGGCGCCACGGTGAGCTTCACGATCTCCGCGAATCCGGCCCCATCGGCGAACCTGAACGTGGGCATCAGCGTGGTCACGACAGGCGACTTCGGCTACGGCTCGATTCCGAGCAGGGTGACGATCCCGCCGAGCGGGTCCGTCACCCTGAGCATCACGACGACGGACGACTCGGTCGATGAGTCGGACGGCTCAGTGTCGCTGACGCTGAACAGCGGCAACGGCTACACGGTCGGCTCGTACGGATCGGATACCGCCGACGTGACGGACGACGACGTGACGGTTGCGCCGGTCATCGTGGTACCGGACCCGGTGGTGAGCATCAGCGCCGGCGCCAGCGTCACGGAGGGCGGCAACGTCAAGTTCACGGTGACGGCGAGTCCGTCCCCGTCGGCAGCCCTGCCCGTCAGCGTGACAATTAGTCAGAACGGCGACTTCGGCGCGAGCACGGGCCAGCGCACCGTCACCATCCCGACCAGCGGCTCGATCACGTTGAGCATCGCTACCAGCGACGACTCAGTGGACGAGTCCGACGGCTCGGTCACGGCCACGGTCAACACGGGCAGCGGCTACACCGTCTCAAGCTCGCAGGGCGCGGGCACGGTGGCGGTGTCGGACAACGATGTCCCGCCGACGCCGGTCGTGAGCATCAGCGCCGGCAACGCGGTCACCGAGGGCGGCAGCGTCGAGTTCACCGTCACGGCGAGCCCGAGGCCCACCTCGAACCTGGATGTCGAAGTGACAATCACCCAGAGCGGCGACTTCGGCGCGAGCACCGGTTCGCGCACAGTCACGATCCCGACCAGCGGCTCGATCACGTTGACGATCGCCACCAGCGACGACTCAGCGGACGAGTCCGACGGCTCGGTCACGGCGACTCTGGTTGACGGCGCTGCCTACGACCTCGGTTCCAGCAAGACCGGGACGGTCGCGGTGTCGGATAACGACGTTACGCCGGTCGTCAGCATCAGCGCAGGCGCCAGCGTCACCGAGGGCGGCAGCGTCGAGTTCACCGTCACGGCGAGCCCGAGGCCAACCTCGAACCTGCCGGTCAGCGTGACGGTCAGTCAGAGCGGCGACTTCGGCGCGAGCACCGGTTCGCGCACAGTCACGATCCCGACCACAGGCAGCGCCACGTTGACCATCGCTACCAGCGACGACTCAACGGACGAGTCCGACGGCTCGGTCACCGCCACGGTCAACAGCGGCAACGGCTACACCGTGTCAAGCTCGCAGGGCGCGGGCACGGTGGATGTGTCGGACAACGACGACGCACCGCCGACGCAACAGATGCCAGAGGTATCGGTGGCAGACGCCTCGGATATCGAAGGGAGCTTGTATCTGGCGTTCGTCGTCACGCTGAGCGAGGCGTCGGACGAGACCGTTACGGTCGAGTATGACATCCGCGCGGGAACCGCCACGAATGGCGTGGACTACGCGATCGGCAACCTCAAGGTGATCTTCTGGCCAGGTTGGACGTGGGCCCATGCCGGCGTGAACATCTACGACGACAGTCGCCGAGAGGCCGATGAGACGCTGACGCTGATCCTGACGGAGGCGGATGGCGCAGTTATCACCGACGGCACGGCCACCGGCACCATCCTCGACGACGACTAACACGTCGTCAGGGACGCAGGCTGCACACCGAGCGGTCGCCACTACGTCAGTGGCGACCGCTCGACACGTATAGGCAAGGCCGAACCGTCCCCGCTCCCTCCCGTCAGGGTGTCCCATCCCCGAGTTGTGGCGACAGGCGCGGGGCCAGGCGACGTGAGGGGCTAGTGGCACAGGCTGCGACGGAACGCGGCGCTTCGCTCAGCCCGTCTAACCGCCGCGAGACGAAGCTCCGGCGTCTCTGGATCCTCCGTACTCAACACGATTGCCACCGTCGCGGGCAAACTAACTCCAACGGCACCATATTCCGTTGTGCATCGCATGAGCGGATTAGCACACAGGGGTTCCGTTCTTTGCTTGTACTGAGAACATATCATCTGAAGCGTCGGTCAATCCACAGTGCCCAGATACAAACATATCTATGTACGCAACGTATTATCTGAGGCCGGTAGGTGTACGTGCGCATCAAGCCGTCGGCGGGGCATGAGTCTCACGCCGGGACCTGCTTAGAGGTTCACCTGCCCGCCCACGCAGACCTGGCCCCACTATCAACAGGCGACATGGCGCACCAGTAGGTCTTGCAGGTCATCGCGTTGGGTAAGCCGGTCGGCGCGGTCGTGCCGTTAGGATACGTCGTCTTGCAGTAGCGCCCTGAATCCTGCTTGGACGAAGTCCTGGTCGTGAGCCAGCGCTTCGGTGATGCCACGCTGCTCCATCAGCAGCAAGCTGGCGCAGTCGGTCAGGCTTCAGCTCTGTTCTGGGCGGGTTTCGTAACGCTCGAAGGCCTGCCACACTTATTGCGAGGTGACCGGCACGATTTCGATCATGGGGTTTGCGACCATGCCTGTATCAATCTTGCCACGACCTCTCGGCGATATCGACCTCTGGCGGCGATGCCGTCAAGTACTTCAACGAGGACGAGTTCCGTGGTGAGAATCGTGCTGGTCGCAAGATCGTTGGACAGCGCGATTGCTCGCTCATGCCGCCGGTCACGCGGACTCCACAGGGCAATCCAATAGCCGGCATCAGCGAAGACGACATTTACTCTTCGCTGACCTTTGGGTGTCCATAGAGGTAATGTTTGTAGTTCCGCGCTCGTCGGTTGGCATACCATCCCAGACTTCGGGAGGCAGCGACTCCTGAACGACGGTGAGCCACTTCACGTAATCTCCGAAGATCTGATGCTCTGAGGGCGGTGGCCCGGCCGCCGCATACGCCGCTGCTATCTCCGCCTTAACGGTGTCTTCACTTCGATTCGACGTCATTGAGCGGAAGTGACCAACTGACAACTCAGCCAGCGAGATCACGCTCAGTCCAATCTGATATGGGCCGATCTGCTCAACCATCTGGCGAGGTTGATTCGCTCGGCGGCCGCCACGGATGATGTCGATCACCCAGATCGTGTCGAGCAGGTAGCGGACGGATTATTCGTCATCGCTGTCTGGATCACAGCAATCGCATTACCGGCACATGGCATTGAGCAGCCATGGCTCTTACTGAAAGCGTTTCGTCCAGGACTCCACGGCGCGGTCACGCATTTGGCGGAAGTCTTCTTCGCTGGGGATTGGCTCGCCGGGGTAGTTGATCTCTCAGACGGTCGGGTACTTTGCGCACAGTTGGCATCTGCGCGCCCTTCCGATGCTGTGACCAGCCTAGCCGCTCAGCCGCCGACGCGGCGCTCAACGGCGGCGATCTCGGCGTCAGTGAGGCCGTAGAGCTGGTAGACGAGCGTGTCGATTTCGCGCTCCCAGTGTGAGGTGTCGGCGTCGGGATCGGCGTCTTTAGCGTCGAGGATGCGGTCGACGAACTCAACGAACGGCATTTGCATTTCCTCTGACAGTTCGGGAATCGGAATTCGCTCAACGGTGGACTTAATCCACCTGGGCGTACCCATACCGGAGTTCAGCGCCGTGTCCCTAATGAACCAAGATATCAGATGTCCGTTAAGCACCGCGCATAGGTATTTGACAGAAGGTCCCACGAGCATAGATGCGGTGTTTAAGCAGAATACTTCGCTATCGCTGTATGCGAATCGCCCTCGTTCAGTGAGATCGAGCCAGTACAGCTTTGGTTTGTCGAAATCCGCATAGTAAGCGCAAGTATCTTGCATTTCGAACCAGGCATTCCCGGTTTTCTTCCTGGCTCGAGCACCACCAGTAAGACGCTTGCCCGACTGCTCGAGACGTTGTTTTCCGAACGTCAGCAGGTGTCTCTTTACAGCCGGATAGTCGTCGATGTCCAAACTGAGGGGTGGAAATGTAGTTATGAGCCACAAGCCTTGCCAATCAGCTCGGTAGCGCCTAATGTCTCGGCCGCGCAGAACGGGCTTGATGATCTCGGCAGATCTAGGATCCTCGGCGACGAGGCGGTCACGGGTTGGCGTGTCAATGATGAACGCCGCGTTGTAGCCGGTGAGAATGCCTCGGTTGATCTTGACGTCCCAGTCCTTGAGTGGGGTGCCAATGCGTTGCATCTTCTCCATTACCGACCACTCAAGCGGCGAAAGCACGCTCCAGGGCGCGTCGCCGTTGGGCCTCGTTTCGCCCCACTGATCGGCGGGCGGCGGGAAGTGGACGCCTGGCAGGGCGTCCATGTCAACTGACGGGAAGGGCGCGGCGGGCGCGCCGGTTCGCAGCAGCAGGATGCCGCTGTCGACGATGGCGGTCTCGAAGACGTCCTTACCGAGGTCGAGCCAGCGCAGCGGCTGATGCTGTTCGCTGAAGAACTTGCGCGACTTCTTGCCGTATTGGGCTCTGAGCCAACTGTTGGAGGTGATGTAGGCCACGAGACCTCCATGGTTTCGCAGGACCTGGCAGCCGCGTTCGTAGAAGAGCTGGTAGAGGTCGCCGGTGCGAGCGAAGGTCTGGTAGCCGCAGTCCTGATAGCGCTTGCCGAGGCGTCCCGCGTTGCTCTGAAGCTGCACATAGGGCGGGTTGGCGATGGCGATGTCGAAGCCGCCGTTGGCGAAGACTTCGGCGAATTCGACTCGCCAGTCGAGCGCATCTTCGGCAACGGTGTCGCCGAGGCTGTCTCGCAGCTGGCTGCGGGCGCGCTCGATCTGCTCGCGGAGTCGCTGCTTGCCGGTCGGCGATGTCTCGGTGAGGAAGGTGGCTTTGAGCTGGGCGAGGTCGGACTGGTTGACGAGGTACGTGTGCTGGCTGAATCCGCTCGGATCGGGGCCGAGCAGGGAGTCGCCCTGGAGGATTTTGAAGTCGAGGTTGGGCAGCGGCTCGGGCTGGTCGCCGTCGAAGTCGATGGCGAGCGAGAGCCAGAGTCGGAGCATGGCGATGTTGACGGCGAAGGGGTCGAGGTCGACGCCGTAGAGGTTGCGTTCGATGATTTGCAGCTTGAGGTCGTAGAGCGACTTGGCGTCGTGCTGGAGTTGGGCGCTGTAGAGCAGGTCTTGCAGCTCGATCAGTTCCTGCATCATGCCGACGAGATAGGCGCCGGAGCCGCAGGCGGGGTCAACGACGGTGACGGCGCTGAGCGCGGCGAGGATCGCGCGGGCGTCTGCGAGTGAGAGGCCGGAGGCGTCGCGGTCGTCGACGAATGCGGAGATGCCCCCTCTGCCTGCGGCATCTCCCCCCGCGGCGCGGGGGGAGAGCGGAGTTGGGGCGTCGGCGTGTGCGGAGATGCCCCCTCTGCCTGCGGCATCTCCCCCCGCGGCGCGGGGGGAGAGCGGAGTTGGGGCGTCGGCGTGTGCGGAGAACCCCCCTCTGCCTGCGGCATCTCCCCCCGCGGGGCGGGGGGAGAGCGGAGTTGGGGCGTCGGCGTGTGCGGAGAACCCCCCTCTGCCTGCGGCATCTCCCCCCGCGGGGCGGGGGGAGAACGGAGTTGGGGCGTCGGAAGCCCTCACCCTAACCCTCTCCCTGAGGGAGAGGGGACTGTTCTCATCCTCCTGCGGGGAGAGGGCGCTTTCGAGGTAGCCTTTGAGGGCTTCGCGGCACATGAAGGAGACGACGGGTCTGGGGGTGTAGTAGGCGCCGGAGTCGTGGCGTCCGGTGACGAGTTCCTCGAAGACCTTGCCGAGCATTTCAGGGTCGACGGCGACTTCGATGTCAAACGGGGTGGACTCCATTACGGTGAAGTTGAAGGCGTCAAAGAGTTTTGTCAGCAGCGACTCGAAGATGGCGTCGGGCGCGACGATGCCATCACGCTGGTCCAACTCGGACTCTTCGAAGAGTCCGCCGTTGAGGAAGGGAACCTCGCCGATCAGGTAGTCAACGCCGCCGCGCAGGTCGCGCGAATCGGGGTTGTTGAGGCCTTGGAAGAAGACGTAGGAGAGTCGGTCGTTGTAGAAGTTGGCGTGGCGCGGATGCTCCTGGTAGGCGTGCCAGAGCGCGTTGAGGTAGTCGGTGTCGCCGTCGTAGCTGAGCCAGCCCTTACGCGAGAGGAAGTAGACGAACATGAGGCGGTTGAGGAGCGTCTGGACGAACTGCTTGGTCTCTTCGGGATCGTCGAAGCCGCTGACCGATTCCAGCGCCTGCTGATGAATTCGCTCGTAGGCGCGGAAGAACGCCTTGGTGACCGGCTCGACATCGAAGGCGGCATTGATGGCGTCGAGCAGGTTGCCGCGCTGCTGATGGTCGTGGAAGAGGTTGGCGACCTGTTGGACGGCGGTGCGACGGGGCAGATCGCGCTCGATCACCATGCGTCGGAGTGTGGGGTTGTTCTGGGCGCCCCACGACGGATGGATCCAGTGCAGCTGGGAGGCGTCGGCGTTGGCGCAGAGCAGCAGCATGTCCTCGCCGAGCTCGCTGCGCACAATGTTGGCGGCGGCGACGACGTCCCGCTTGTTGACACGTTGGCCGCCGAGCGTCAGGTAGAGCGCGTGGACGCCATCGAGCTGAGCGATGCGCTCGGCGGACGGCGGCAGCGTCACGTTGGATGCGGCGTCGAGGCTGAGTTGTCCAGCAACGCGGTCGAAGTCGAGTACTTCGGCGAAGAGCGCACGGAGGAGGTCAGGGCGCGCCTCGGGCGCGGCGTCGAAGAACTCATCGACGCGCTGCTCAACATCGTGGGCGTCGTCAGGACTCTGAATGGGCATTGCGCGCTCGTTGTGCTTGTTGTGATGGTGGACGGAGGTGGGATCGAGGCGATCGTAGTCGAGAACGGGTTGGCATGACAGTTTGGTGACAGCTGGAAGACGAGTTGCAGAAGGTCACGCGGGGGTTGGCATGTGGCATGGCGGTGTTGGAGCGTCTAGCCTGCGTTCAGGCGGGAGCGAGTCGATATGACGACGAGGACTGAGGCGAGGCTGCTGACGGCTGACGACCTGTTGCGTCTCTACTCCGAAGGCGTGCGCGGCGAACTGATCCGAGGAGTGCTCTGCGAAACCATGTCCACAGGTGAACTGCACGGGAAAATCGTGGCGAATCTCGTGATCGAGATTGGCATCTTCATCCGGCCGCGAGGTTTGGGGACGCTGTTGGCATCGGATGCCGGCGTGCTGGTGGAACGCGATCCGGATTCGGTTCGTGAGCCGGATATCGCCTTCACATCGGTCGAGCGGCGGCCGTTGGACGCGTGGAACGAGAAGTACGCGGAGATCGTGCCTGATCTGGTGGTCGAGGTGGCGTCGCCGAGGGACGGTCGCAGCGTCGTCCATGACAAGGCGATGATGTGGCTGCGCTATGGCGTGCGTCTGGTGTGGGTGGCGCATCCAAGGACGCGCACGGTCGATGTGCATCGCGCGGGGCATGAGGTCGTGACGCTGTCGGACGGGGACGCGCTGGACGGATTGGATGTCTTGCCGGGATTCCACTGCGATGTGAGCAGCGTCTTCGGGCCTCGCGCGGCGACGGTGACGACAGCGGATGAGTGAGCTTCCGCTCGCAGGGGTGCGCGTGCTGGACCTCGGCGATCAGCGTTGCGCGTGGGGAGGGCGGTTGCTCGCCGATCTCGGCGCCGAGGTGACGCTGATTGAACCTCTTGACGGTCAGGGCATCCGACGACAGGCGCCGTTCGCGGACGGGCGTCCTGCATCTGATGCCAGCTACCGGCATCTCTATCTGAACGCCAACAAGCGATCGAGGACGCTCGATTGGCGGACGCCGTCGGGGTTTGCCGAACTGGCGCGGCTGCTTTCGGATACGGACATTCTGATTGAGTCGCTGTCGCCGAGCGAGTTTCCGTTAGCCGATTTGCGGGCGGCCAATCCGCATCTGATCGTGGTGTCGGCGACGACCTACGGTCTGACTGGCGCGAAGTTGGGTTGGCGAGCCACGGATTTGACGGCGTCGGCAGCGAGCGGGCTGTTGCAGGTGAGCGGAGAGCGTGTTGATCCGCCGGTGCATGGCGCGGCGCATCCGGCCTACACGATGACTGGGCTGACGGTTGCGTCGGCGGCGATGACGGCGCTGCACGGACGCGATCGGACGCCGGGTCAGCCGGGCGCGCATGTGGAAGTAGGGATGCAGCGCGCGACCTCGTTCCAGCTGGTGCAGACGTCGAATCCATGCGTCTGGCGTTGGCGAGATGAGGTCCCGGTTCGACCGGCGCTGTCGCAGGCGTTTCGCTGCGCGGATGATCGCTGGATGGGTTGCAACATCTCGCCCAACAAGCTGTCAGAGTTCATTGTGATCCTGGATGAGGCGGGGATTGAGCATGACTTGGATCCTGAGAACTGGCAAGTGATTCATCGCGGTGACCGCGCGGCCTGGCAGTACCTGGAGAATCCGTTGCAGGATCTGGCTCGCGAGCTGGCGTCGACGCTGCCTCGCGCAGAGCTGCTGGCCAAGCTGTGGGCGGCTCAGATACCTGCCATGCCGACGCTGAAGTTCAGCGAGTTTATGGAAACGGAACACTATCCGGACTCTGGCCAGTTCCTGGATCTGGAGACGGCAGGCGCGGGGCGATCGCTGAGTTACTCGCGCAGCCCGCTTGATGGTGTGCAGGGGTCGCTGGCGATTCGGCCGGCGCCGACGCTCGGGGAGCACAATGACGCGGCGCGGTCGAGTCCCCGCGAGTGGACTGCTGAGCCAATCGGGAGCTATCCGACGAATCCGCTGGAGGGCATCCGCGTGCTTGATCTGACATGGGTCGCGGCGGGTCCGCTGACCACGAGGTTGCTCGCCAACTTTGGCGCTGATGTGATCAAGGTGGAATCGACAGGGTTGCGGATGGATCCGGTGCGCGTGCAGCAGGTGGGCGGCGAGTATCAGCCTGATCTGCCTGATCTCTACAACGATGCCAACACCGGTAAACGCTCAATCACGATTGATCTGGCCTCGCAGGGTGGCAAGGCGTTGCTGCGTCGGTTGGCGGCGCGTGTGGATGTGTTGGTGAACAATTACTCCGCCGGATCGCTGGCGCGGATGGGGTTTCCGTATGAGGAGCTGCGAGCGATCAATCCGCGACTGATCGTGCTGCATTTGCCGGGAGTCGGCGGGCGTAGTCCGTGGCGTCCGCTGCGATCGTTGGGCAACCTGCTCAAAGCGGCGTCGGGCCTGAACTTCCTGATGGGCTTCCCGGATCGGCCGCCTCGCGGGATGGGTATCGCCTACCCGGACTTCACCACACCGCATATCGGGGCGACGGCGGTGCTGGCGGCGTTGCGAGCTCGTGGCGCGAGCGGCGAGGGGCGCGAAATCGAGCTAAGCCAACTCGGCGCGACGGTCGCGCTGTTGGGCGCGGAGTGGATGCAATTCGCGCGGATCGGCCGTGACCTCGAGCGGCCAGGCAACACCGACCCGAATATGTGTCCCCACGGCGTCTTCCCGTCCGAGGGCGATGATCAGTGGGTCGCGATCGCATTGGAATCGGATGAGCTGTGGGCGAGCTTCGCTGTCGCGATCGGGCAGGCGCCATGGATTGATGATCCTGAGATGCTGGATTTGAGTGGCCGCCAGGCGCGGCGGGCGGAGATCGAAGCGGCGACGGCGGCGTGGACATCGCAATTGAGCAAATGGGATGCCGCGGAGCAGATGCAGGCACTGGGGATTGCCGCCAACGCCGCGGAGGATCTGCGCGACATGATGGATGTTGACGAGCATTTCCGGGACCACTATCAGCGTGTTGAGCAACCGTCTGCGCCGGGCTTTGGGATCTGGATTGATGGCGCGCCGTGGGAGTTTACGCACTTGCCGCCGCGCACGCTGAAGCGCGCGCCGATGCTGGGGGAGCACAATGAGGACGTGTTGCGCGAATTGCTGGGGATGACGGCAGACGAAGTTGCTGACCTGACTGCGGCGGGCGTCCTAGCCTGAGGCCATGTGAGTCGCCCATGTGAGTCGCTTGCGATCTGGAGTAGTCCGATGCCGAAGTATGTGCTGGCGCCGCCGATTGATGATGACATCCGCGATTGGGCGCGTCGGTTGCGAGAGGCGTTGCCGGAGCTCGATGTCGTGGTGGTTGAAGACGAGTCGGAGGCGGCGGAGGCGGTCAGCGACGCCGACGCGGTCTATGGCTGGGTACCGCCCGACGTGTTGCCGAGCGCGGAACGATTGCGGCTGCTGCAGAATCCGTTTGCCGGACCGCCGGTCGGTTGGTACTACGAGGAGCTGGTTGAGCATCCGGTGGTGGTCAGCAATCCGCGCGGGATTTATTCGGACCACATCGCGCAACACATTCTGATGTACATGTTGGCGTTGGCGCGCGGGCTGCCGTATTACGGCGCGGCGCAATCGGAGCGTCGCTGGGATGCGCGAGCGCGTCGGCATGGTTATGTCGATTTGAATGGCGCCACGGTGCTGATCAACGGGGTCGGCGGGATCGGAGCGGAGACGGCGCGGCTTTGTGACGCATTTGGATGCAGGGTGATCGGGGTAGATCCGCGGCCTGAACGCGAGCTCACGGGCGAGCTGATCGGGCCGGACCAGCTGGATCAGCGGTTGGCGGAGGCAGACTTTGTCGTGACGACCGTGCCGCACACGCCTGAGACTGAGGGGATGTGGGACGCCGCCCGCTTTGCGGCGATGACATCGTCGGCGTACTTCATCAACATTGGACGCGGCATGACGACGAAGCTTGATGATCTGGTCGCTGCGTTGGAGAGCGGTGAGATTGCCGGCGCCGGTCTCGATGTCTTCGAGATCGAGCCCTTGCCGGAGCAGCATCCGCTGTGGACCTTGGAGAACGTGATCATCACGCCGCACATCGCGGTGGCGGACGCGGCGAACATCGCTGAGCGACGTTTCCAGCTCTTGCTGGAGAATGCGCGTCGGCTGCTGGATGGTCGCGAGTTCATCAATGTCGTGGACAAGGGCAAGTGGTACTGAGCTGCGTCGCTCTCCAGAGACGGTCTGGCCGGAGACGGTCTGGATTGCCTGATTCGACGGCGGCGATAGCCGATTCAAGTGAACTCACTTGAAAGTGTGTAGCTTATTGGACATAGCGGTGTGACCGCACAAGCCGCGCAGCATTGGCGCGGCAACACACTGCGCTTGAGGAATGGCATGACTGATCAACCAGAGATTGCGCAGATGGCTCACTTGATGCGTCGAGCCGGATTCGGCGCCAGCCGCGACGAGTTGGAGCAGCTCGTCAAGCAAGGCTACGAAGAGACGGTCGAGCAGCTCGTTGAGCCGCCGGCACAGATTCCGCGCGCCGACGTCTATCAGCTCTTCCGCTACATGCCGTCGCTGGAGACTGGCGGTCCGGTGACGATGCCCGGCGCGGCCAACTGGTTGTACCACATGGTCAACACGCAGCGACCATTGGAAGAGAAGATGGCGCTGTTCTGGCACGGGGTGTTTGCGACCGGCAATTCGAAGGTGGACAACGACAATCACCTGATCCGTCAGATTGACCAGTTCCGCGACCATGGGACGGGGAACTATCGGGACCTGCTGATCCTGTTGGCACAGAATCCGGCGATGATCTATTGGCTCGACAACCACGAGAATCACAAGCGTGCGCCGAACGAGAACTGGGGACGCGAGCTGTTGGAGTTGTTCTCGCTCGGCGTCGGCCACTACACCGAGAAAGACGTCTTCGAGTGCGCCCGCGCCTTCACCGGCTGGACGCTGGGGCCGAAGATTCCGCGCGTGCCCAACCACCGCTTCTTCTTCCAGTACGAGTTTCGTCCTGAGGAGCACGACTACGGCGAGAAGGAGTTCCTCGGTCGGACGGGCAACTTCGACGGTTTCGACATCATCGACATCATCCTGGAGCAGCCTGCCTGCCCGCGTTTCATCGCGCGGCACCTGTACAACTTCTTCGTCGCCGACGAGGCGCAGGTCCCAGCCTGGAACATTGAGCCTCCGCGCGATCCTGAGGCGATCGACTACCTGGCTGGCGTCTTCAGGGACACTGGCTTTGAGATCAAGCCGGTCTTGCGGGCGCTGTTCAACTCAGACTTCTTCAAGGAGGCAATGTTCCAGAAGGTCAAGAGCCCGGTCGAGACGGTGGTCGGCACCTTGCGCTTCACCGAAGACATGCTTGGCCCGCAGCGCGAACTGGTGCCGCTCGGCCAGGAATCGGCGCACATGGGTCAGAGCCTGCACAATCCGCCCAGCGTTGAGGGTTGGCAGACCGGTCGGGACTGGATCAACTCAGGCGCTGTCGTTGGACGGATCAACTTCGTGGCCGACCGCGTCAGCAATGTTGAGCTGCCGGGTGTGCAGAAGCTCGTCCACCGGGTGGCGGCATCCAATGGCGTACACATGTCGCCCGACCAGCTGGTTGATCAGTGCGTCGATCTGATTGGGCCATTGCAGGTGTCGGACGCGACGCGTCAGGAGCTGATCAGTCACGCATCCGAGGAGGGCGATCTCTCCTGGGAGCGTGGCGGCGCCTACGATCGCTCGTCGGAGCGCGTCGGAGAGATGCTGGCGTTGATTGCCGCGACCACGGAGTATCAGTTCGGCTAGACCTGCTGCCTCATCCCAGCCCTCTTCTTGAGGGAGCGGGAGAAGAAGCGGCAATCGGAGCCAGCAGAAAGGCACAGTCATGACGAGTACGAGCAAAGAACCGGTTGTCGTCATCATCCAGTTGACCGGCGGCAACGACTACATGAACAGCGTCGTCCCTTACGCGGACGGCCACTACCGAGACGCGCGCAACGGTGCGCTCTGCATCGGCGAGGACGAGGTCCTCAAGATTGACGATGAATTCGGCTTTCACCCGACGATGGCTCCGCTCAAGGAGCTGTACGATCAGGGCGAGATGGCGATGATTCATGGCGTCGGCTATCCGAACTCGCCGCGCTCGCACTTCCGCTCGATGGATATCTGGCACACCTGTGAACCGACGAAGGTCGGCACCGAGGGCTGGGTTGGACGCGCGATCCGCGACCTCGACCCGACGGGTGAGAACCCGGTCACGGGCGTTCACATCGGGCAAGGTCTGCCGCGCGCGCTGGTGGTGCCCGGCGTCACGGTGGCGTCGGTGGCGGACCTCTCGACGTACGGACTGCTGACCAGCATTGAGCAGCAGCAACAGCGCCAGAAGATGCTCGAACGCTTCGTCAACATGTACGGACGCGCGATCGGCAGCGGCAACGTCAAGGAATACCTGGGCCGAACCGGACTGGACGCGCTCAAGGGCGCGGACATTCTCAAGGAAGGCCTGGGCCGCTACGAGTCCAACGTTGAGTACGGCACCGAGCAGATATCGCGAAGCTTGCGCGACATTGCGACGATCCACTGCGCTGACCTTGGTACCCGCGTGTTCTACACGCAGCTGATCGGGTTCGACACGCACGCCAATCAGAAGCCGGTCTTCGAGAAGCTGTGGACCGACCTCTCGCGCGCGATTTCTGACTTCTGGGACGATCTGAAGGCGCACGACCGCGATGACAACGTGGTGATGATGCTGTTCACCGAGTTCGGTCGCCGCGTGCGAGATAACGGATCAGGATCCGATCACGGTGCCGGAGGCGGCGTCTTTGTGCTTGGCCCGTCGGTCAAGGGCGGCATGCACGGCGAGTTTCCGAGCATCAACCCGAGGGATCTCGATCAGGGAGACCTGGTTCCCAATCACGACTTCCGCGGCGTCTATTCGACGCTGCTTGAGGATTGGCTGCGGCTCGACGCGAAGCCGATCGTTGACGGTGAATTTGAGAAGCTGAGCTTCATCAACCCGTTGCTGGCGACGGCTTAGGGTTGGCAAGCGCTCCCCCTGTGGGGGAGCTGTCCCCCGGTCACGGCCGGGGGCAGGCAGCGGAGCGACTGAGGGGGCGCTCTGCGACACGCCTCAGGCCGCGAGCCCCCTACATCACTCCGCGACACCTCCCCAAAGGGGGTGGTCTTTCAGGAGAATCACATGTTGACCAAATCAGTCGCCGGACGCACGTGGCATTTCAGCCATTCGATCGGACACTTCGTCGGACCCCAGGGATTTACCTATCCCACGTCGATTGCGATGGCGCCCAATGGCACGATGCACATCGCCGACATGGGACTGGCGGAGTACGGAGGAGGCGCCGGCGCATTAGGGACCAAGATCTTCAAACACCGCATTGAGGATGAGTTCCTCGGCGAGATGGGCGCGGGCGACCTGGTCTGGCCCGAGGGCCTGTCGCTGGCCCGCGACGGGTCGGTCTGGTGCGCTGACGCCTATCACCACCGGATCTTTGGCTACGACTCTGAAGGCTCGCCGATTGGCGACTGGGGCGAGTTCGGCAGCGGCAACGGGCAGTTCAATCGACCCTCCGGCATCGCCTTCGACGCGGACGACAATTTGTTCGTGGTGGACAGTCACAATCACCGCATTCAACACTTGACCAAGGACGGCGAGTTCCTGGGGTCCTGGGGATCGCAAGGCTGCGCGGATGGCCAACTGAACCAGCCCTGGGGCATGTCCATTGATGGCGAGGGGGCGTTGTACGTCGCCGACTGGGGCAACGATCGCGTGCAGAAGTTTACGCCCGACGGTGAGTTCCTCGTCCGATTCGGCTCACGGTACGAGGACATCAAGATCGACGACGGCGGCAGTCTCAAGCGGCCCGCTGATGTGGCCGTCGACAGTGAGGGCGATGTGTATGTCTGCGACTGGGGCAACGGTCGAGTGCAGGTCTACTACCCGGACGGCGACATCGTGTGCGGTCTCTACGGAGACGCCCATGTCTTCTCGAAGGCGGCGCAGAAGGTGATGGATGTCAATCCCGACTACATGCGCGCGTTCAAACGGGTGGACCCCGTCGAGTTGATCAACTTCGGCATGTTCGACCGTCCACGCGGCATCGCCATCGATGGACAGGATCGGATCGCTGTCAGCGATGGTGGTCGCGGCCGAATCCAGGTCTACGACAAGGACCTCGACTACCCGCTGCCGCAGTTCAACGCATAGGTGACGCGGCCGCCGCTACATTGGATATTCGCTCCCCCTGCCCTTCTTTTGCGGGTGGAGCTGCCGAAGGCTGAGGGGGTTCCCGCAGCCAACGAGGATTCCAGATGACCCTGCGACTTGGCATTCTCGGAGCTGCGGGAATTGCGCCGCGCGCGATCGTCAAACCGGTTGCGGAATTTGCCAACGTGGAGATCGTCTGCATCGCGGCTCGCGATCGGGAACGGGCGCAGGCATTCGCCAATCGAGCGGGCATTGCGACCGTTCACGAGAGTTACGAAGCGGTGGTCAACGACCCGAAGGTTGACGCGGTCTACAACCCGCTGGCGATTGGCGGACATCACGCGTGGACGATTCAGGCGCTGAACGCGGGGAAACACGTGCTCTGCGAGAAACCGTTCGCGCTGAACGAGATCGAGGCGCAGGAAATGGCGGACGCGGCGCGCGAGACGGGACTGGTCTGCGTGGAGGCGTTCCACTATTACTATCACCCGGTCGCGGCTCGGATGCGGGAGATCGTGCAGAGCGGCGAGCTGGGCAGCGTTCGCTTTGCCGATGCGCACTTCCAGAACACGGTTGTGGACACGCCGGATCAGATTCGCTACCGGATTGAGCTTGGCGGCGGATCGACGATGGACCTGGGCTGCTATCCGCTGCACTTCCTGCGTCACAGCTTCGGGGCGGAGCCGGAGGTGGTCTCAGCGACGGCGGCGACGGTGCTGGGGCAGATTGATCTGGAGATGGAGGCGGAGCTGCTGTTTCCGGGCAATGTGCCTGCCAGGGCGTGGTCGCGGATGAATGCGGCGGGCGGCTATTCGAGTGGGATGAATGTGTACGGCGATCGCGGGCGGCTGAAGGTGATCAATCCGCTGGCGCCGCACCGCGGCGAGCATCGAATCGAGATCGTGACTGACTGGGGCACGCGTCGCGAAACGTTGACCAGGACCCCGACCTTCAACTATCAGTTGCAGGCGTTCATTGATGCGGTTGAGGGCGTCAGGCCGATGCCGACGGACGCGGACGATGGCGTGGTCAGTATGCGCGTGATTGACAGCGTCTATCGCGCGGCGGGCATGCGCCCGCGTTGACGGTTGGAGACGAGTTCCGATGTCGGCTGGTCAGGTTCGCATCTGGCTAGCTGGTGTGATTGAGGATGGCGGGGATGACGGTGTCCCAGACGCTGCGAGGGATTTCGTGGCCGACGCCTTCCAGGGTGAGCATGCTGGAGCCGCCTATCGCGGCGTGGAGCGCCTGACCGTGGTCGTAGCCAAGGATCGGGTCCTCGTCGCCGTGAATGACGAGCGTGGGGCAGGTGATCTCGCCGAGTCGTTCGTGCCAGGAGGATGACTGTGCGATAGCGGGGCCGTGATTCATGGTGCTGGCGAAGCTGACGGCGCGGTCGATCTCGGCGGCGAAGATCTCTTCGCGCAGGCCGTCCTGCGGATAGGCGGAGCCGGCGAGCGCCCTGAACATGGCGACCCGATTGGCGAGCACGGCGTCGCGGTCGTTCCAGTCGAGTTCGGCGCTGGCGGCGATGGCTTCGAGCACTCTGGGCGCGGGCGGGGAGAGCGCGGCTCCCTCGACGCCGGCCATGCCGTCCAGCACGGCCCCGCCGTTGGGGGTTGACATGATCGGCGTCAGGGTGAGCACGCGGTCAGGGTGATTGAGGCCGATCAGCTGCGTGATCATCCCGCCCATGGATGCGCCGATGACATGGGCGCGCTCGATGCCGTAGGCGTCAAGCACGGCGACGCCGTCGGCGGCCATGTCGGCGACGGTGTAGTTGGGCTCGCCGGGCGGGCATGACGTGGTCTTGCCGGTGTCACGATTGTCGTATCGAATCACGAATCGCCCGCCATCGGCGAGACGCTCACAGAACTCGACTTCCCAGAGCAGCATGGAGGCGCTAGCGCCCATGACGAGCAAGATGGCTGGGTCGGCAGGGTTGCCGAACGCCTCGGTGCAGAGGTCAATGCCGTTTCCTTCGATCATGCGTTCACCGTGATGGTCGGCCATGGCCTGCTCCAGCTCAACTCGCTGTGGTCTTGTCGATCGGATTCCAAGCTAGCAGCGATGCATCGTTAGGGGCGAGGCGCGTGCGGTGCGCGCGACGGTTGGCGGCCATCGGCTCTAACGCCAGGAGTGTCTGCATGACGGACAGATCGGGTGGTCGGGTGAGCGGCAACATCCTGAACAGGATCAGACGATCTCAAGTGAACGGGAAACGATGATCTCCTGCTCAGGCCTGATGGGGTCACGCAGATGGGGTCAGGCCTGATCGTCCTGGCAGAAGGCGGCCATGTCTCTGGCGGTGGCGAGAGCGAGGTCGGTGCAGGGCAGGACCATGTTGTCGCCGGCGTGGGTGCTGCCCATGACCTGTCGGCAACGCGCGGATTGGCCGGCTCGCAGGAGCAGCCGGTAGAAGGCGATGCCTTCGTCGCGCAGCGGATCGCATTCGTTCACGCTGACGATGGTGTTGGGAAAGCCTTGCACGTGCTCCTCGTTGGCGAAGAGCGGCCAGGCCTCAGGGTCCTGCGCCTGGAAGGCGTCCATACCGTAGCCGAGCGCGCCGAAGTTGCTGTGCAGATCGAGGATGATGCCGTTGTTCTCGGTTGAGGAGGGGAGGTCGTCGCGTGGCCAGCTACCTGCGATGTAGGGACACATGGCATAGAGTCCGGCGACGAGGTTGGCGTCGCCTTCGCGGGTGAGTCGGAGTCCGACGGCGAGCGTGAGGTTGCCGCCGCCGCTTTCACCGGCGACGACGATGCGGTTGGCGTCGATCCCGAACTGATCGGCCATTGAGATCAGCCATTTGAGGCCGGAGACGCAGTCGTTCAATCCGGCCGGGAAGGGTTCGATCTCAGGCGCGGAGGAAGGCGTGACGCAGTTACGGAAGTCGACCATGGCGACGGCGACGCCTTGCCGCGCGATCATGCGTCCCCAGGACTGGTAGGTGACGTCGAAGGCGGACATCAGCGCCATACCGCCGCCGTGGATGTAGTAGACGCAGGGAAGCGGCTGATCGGACTCGGGTCGGATGAGCAAGAGGTTGATGGTGTTGCCGTCCGGCTGCGAGACGAAGCACTCCCTGGTGATGGTCAATCCGTCGGAGGGCGCGACGGCTTCGGCCTCTGCCTCGCTGAAGAGCTGCACCGCGTTGAGTCCAGCGAGCGCCTCAGGGGTGTTCATTGCGGCGACGAGCGCCTCGCGGGACTCGAAGCTGGGCAACGGAAACTCGGGCAGGTCGCCAAACATTTGCTTGATCCGAGGATCGATACGCGGGTCTTCGCTGATCAGGCTCATGGTGCGGTCTCCGGTGTGTCAACGGCGTTGGATCGGGTTGAGCGGCGTCTGGAAGCAGGTTAGACGCTGTACAGCAGATCGCCGTCGACGTAGGTCTGTTGGACGACGATTTCGCGGATGAAGGAGGGGTCGACGAGCGTCGGATCGTGGCTGAGCACGACGAGGTCGGCGCGCTTGCCGACTTCGATCGATCCGGCTTCGTGGTCGCGGAACATGGCCGTGGCGGAGTTGATCGTGTAGGTGCGGAGCGCCTCGAGCGGCGAGATGGCCTGGTCAGGCGCAATCCGGCGTCCGTTACGGGCGGTGCGCGCGGTCAATCCGTAGAGTCCCAGGAGCGGCTCGACGGGGGCGCAAGGGAAGTCGGAACCGGAGGCGAGGAAGACGCCGGCGTCGAGCATGGAGCGATACGGAATCGGCACGGAGTCGAGCCCGGCCTCGGCGATGCGCGTCTCGAAGAAGTCGCCGATGGCGTTGAGGAATGGCGGCTGGTGGGAGACGATCACGCCGAGCGAATGCGCGCGCTCGATCTGGTCGGTGGTGGCGAAGCTGAAGTGCTCAATACGGTAGCGAGGGTCGTCGCGCGGGATTTCGCGCTGAGCTCGCTCGAAGGCGTTGAGTCCCTGCTCAACGGCTTTGTTGCCGATGCAGTGTATGGCGACTTGCAGATCGTGCGAGGCGGCGTTGAGGACGAGGTGATCGACATCCTCCTGTCCGTAGTAGGGGACGCCGACATCTTCGGTGGTTCCGTCGGGATGGCAGGCGGTCATGGCGGGGCTGGGCCAGACGGGGTCCATGAAGATCTTGACGATGCCGCCGCGCAACCGATCGGAGACGTGGTCGTCGAGGTAGGCGCCGCCGGCGGCATCCTCCGGAGCGGCAAAGAAGCCGTGTCCGCCGCGCATCTGATGGATCACGATGGGGAGTTGACCGCGCTCGTCGGTGAGTCGGTAGAGCTCGGCGCTCTCTGGCATGACGAGGGCGTCGCCGACGCTGGTGATGCCGTGAGAGAGATGTCGATTGGCGTTCTGCTGGACCAATCCGGCCACGATGTCCGGGCCGAAGGTGTCGATGTAGCTGCGCATGGTGGCGTGATGGACCGGGTCCATGGCGCGCTCCCAGAGCACGCCGTTGGGATCGCCGCTGGCGTCGTGGAGGATGTCGCCGCCGGCTGGGTCGGAGGTGTGTCGGTCAATTCCGACCATCGCCAGGGCTGCGGAGTTGGCGTAGCAGGCGTGGTAGGACGAGTCCATGACGCAGACCGGGTTGTTCGGCGCGGCTTCGTCGAGCTCGCCGCGCAGCAGGACGGTCTCGCCGTTGCCGCCGATCTCGCGCGTGTTGTAACCGAGTCCCCAAATCCATTGACCGTCCGGGCTGCCGTCGGCGGCGGCGGACAGTGCGTCGAGCACAGCCGCCTTGTTGGCGAGCGGCGGCGTGCGGCAGTCCACGGAGCGCGGTTCGAATGTGGTCATCGAGAAATGGTTGTGAGGGTCGCAGAAGCCGGGAATGAGGGCGCGTCCGCGCAGATCGACCTGCGCGGCGTCGGGTCCGACGGCCTGTCGGACGACGCTGCTGTCGCCGACGGCGACGATGCGTCCGTCGCGGACGGCGACGCCGGAGGCGATGCGGTCAAGCGGGTCAATGGTGAGTACGCGTCCACCGGTGAATACGAGTTCCATGATCGCCTCCTGGGTGGGACGTGGGGGTTGATGGCGTCAGGGTAGAGGTTTCAGCCTGCGCCTGAGTAACTCAAGCGGGGCAGGCGCGCCAGGCAGGCAGGGAGGACAGAGTGACGGGACGGGGCGTCGAGGTCAGTTGGCGGACCAGGGACGCTGAGGGTGAGATCTTGCGACTTGGGCGACGTGGGACATGCCATTGAGGCCGTTGACGCCGTTGGCGCCGTTGGCGTGGTGAACGCCGTTGGTGGTTGGCGCAGGCTCTGTGCTGGCGGCGAGGATGCCGACGCGCGGCTCGGATGCGGATGGCCTGGGCATGGCGGGCAGCTCCGGCAAGTCGGACTCACCAGTGCGCAGGCGTTGTTCGCGCAGGGTCAAGACGGCCACTAGCGCTGCGGCGCCGACGCCAACCGAGATCCAGAAGTTGCTCGTGATCGCGACGGCCAATGCTTCCGGCAAGACGACGATGATCTGGTTGAACGCGTCCTCGCCGAGCTCGGCGAGCAGGCCGGCGCTGGCTTCCTCGCTGAGCAGCTGGGTCGGGTCGGCGTGCGGGGCGAGGTCGGCTGGCAGTCGCGCGCTGAGCTCACTCGCCAGGCGACCAGTGACGAGCGCACCGACGAGGGTGACGCCGACGATCGCGCCGATTTCCTCGAAGAACTGCGTTGCGCCAGAGATGGTGCCGAGCATGCGCTGCGGCAAGGCGTTCTGCGCCGCGACCATGAGCGAGGGATAGAGCATACCGAGTCCGCAGCCGAAGAGGACGAGTCGCCAGACCACGTCGATGGCGGCGGTGTCGGTAGACAATTGTGTGAGCAGCATGCCGCCGACGACGATGATGGCGGCGGCAACGATTGAGAGCAGCTTGTAGTGTCCGGTGCGCGAGATGATCTGGCCGGCGATCGATGCGGTGACAACGAGCGAGATGATTTCGGTGCTCAGCAGCAGGCCGGAGGCGGTGGGGGAGTATCCGAGCACGCCTTGCATGAAGTAAGCGAGGAAGAAGGAGACGCCGAAGAGTCCGCCGCCGATGATGATCATCACGAAGGCGGAGACGCGGAAGGTGTGGTTGCGGAAGAGTTCGCCGGGCAGGATCGGTTCCTTGGCTGAACGCTCGGCTGAGATGAAGGCGAGCACGCCGAGTCCGGAGATGCCGAACAGGACCAGCGTCTTGATGTCGAGCCAGGTGGTGCCGGTGGAGACCAGGGCGAACGCCAACATCGCTGGCGAGAGGGCCCAGATCATCGTGCCGATGCCGAGCCAGTCGATCACTACGCGGCGCGGGGGCGGTCGCAGCCAGGGCATGAAGATGGCGATTGAGGCGAACGCGAGCGCAGCGAGCGGCAGAATGGACCAGAAGACCCAGCGCCAGTTGAGTTCGTCCACGATCAGTCCGCCGAGCAGTGGTCCGATGAGTCCGCCGACGCCGAAGACGGCGGCGAATATGCCGAGATACTTGGCGCGCTCGGAGGGTGGGAAGAGATCGCCGGAGATGGAGAACGAGTTGGCCATCAGCACGCCGCCGCCGATGCCTTGCAGGGCGCGGAAGGCGATCAGCATCTCCATTGAGGTGGCGAATCCCGCCAGGACAGTGGCGGCGGCGAAGATGACGAGGCCGGCGAGTAGGAAGGGTTTGCGACCGTAGGTGTCGGAGAGGCGACCGGCGATCGCCACGGCCGGCACGGAGGTAGCCATAAAGGCGGACTCCATGAAGGCGATGAGGTCAATCCGGCCGAGGTCGGCGGCGAGCACCGGAGTAGCGGTGGCGACGATGGAGTGTTGGACGGCGGACAGGAACATCGCCACGACGGCGCTGCCCAGAATGAGCATTTTGGTGCGATGCGGGAGTCGGAAGCCGATCGTGGCGGCGGTCGCCGTTTGAGCGTCGGCAGGGTCATGCGCAACAGTGTGGCTCATCGGGAATCCATACCATTGCGAACATATCAGTAAGTGGCGCTCAGTTCCGTCCCGTAGGGCACAAAGGCTGAGGGTTTGTCGCGGGATGGGGCGTGTGGATTGCTAGACTCTGTGACGACCGGTGAGTGTTTCTACCGGACAAGTTTCTACCGGACAAGCTGACTGGCACAGGTTGCTGGGAGCAGGTTGACTAAACATGTTGACTAGAACGGGGATTGGCTGATGTCTGACGCCGAGACGATTGTGAATGCCTTTGTGGCGGAGTTTGGCGTGGCGCAGCCTGACGCGGAGCGGTTGGCGTCGTATTTCACGGAGGACGCGGTCTATCACAACATGCCGATGGAAGCGGCGGTAGGGCTGGAGGCTGTCAAGGCGGCGCTGGCAGGAGTGGCGCAGATGACCTCGCGCGGCTGGGAGACGCTGCATCAGGCGTCAAGCGGGGACGTGGTGTTGAACGAGCGGGTGGATCGCTTTGAGATTGCGGGCACGGAGGTGACGGTGCAGGTCTGCGGCGTGTTTGAGATTCGCGAGGGTAAGATCGCGCGCTGGCGGGACTATTTCGATCTGGCGTCGTTCCAGAAGCAGATGCCTGGCTGAGGGTTGGCTGAGGGTTGGCTGAGGGTTGGGCGCTCACGCGTGGAGTGGCCCGGGGCTTCGCGTCCTGACGGAAGTGAGGTATGAGCGGTAAGTGTGTGCGGGTCTGACGGAGTAGGCTGAGCTGAGAGCGATCGGGGGATCTGATGGACGAGCGGATTGTCGTGACGGGCATTGGCGCGGTAACGGCGGTCGGAGCGACCGCCGAAGAGACGTGGGCGGCGCTGATCGCAGGTCAATCGGGTGTGGATACGATCTCGCTGTTTGATCCGTCACGGCTGTCAGTTCGGTTTGCGGCGGAGGTCACAGATTGGAAACCTGAGAATCATATGGCGCGCAAGGATGCGCGACGGATGGATCGCTATTCGCAGTTCGCGATCGTGGCGTCGCGGGAGGCGGCGGCGAATGCAGGTTACGCGGACGGGTTCGGCGGTTCGGATCGCGTGGGCGTGATGATTGGGACAGGGATTGGCGGGATCGCGACGACGCAGGAGCAGTTTCGCATTCTGGACACGCGAGGGCCGGATCGGGTGTCGCCGTTTGCGGTGCCGATGATGCTGCCGAATATGGGATCGGGTCAGGTGTCGATCGCGTTGCAGGCGCGAGGTCCGAATCTGGCGCCGATGTCGGCGTGTTCGTCGGCGGCAGACGCATTGGGATTGGCGGCGGAGACGATTCGCCGCGGCGAGGCTGACGTGATGGTGGTCGGCGGAGCGGAGGCGCCGCTCTGCGAAATGGCGGTGGCCGGCTTCGCGTCGGCGAGAGCGTTGTCGTCGCGCAATGACGATCCGCAATCGGCGTCGCGTCCATTCGACGCGGACCGGGACGGGTTCGTGATGGGCGAAGGCGCGGCGGTGCTGGTGTTGGAACGAGCAGATCACGCGCAGGCGCGCGGCGCGGAGATCGCGGCCGAGCTGTGCGGTTATGCGTCCGTGGGCGACGCGTATCACATTACACAGCCAGCCGAAGGCGGCGACGGAGGGGTGCGGGCGATGTCAGGGGCGCTCGAGCGAGCTGGCATTGCACCGTCGGAGGTGGAGTACATCAACGCGCACGGCACGTCGACACCGCTGAACGACAAGTTTGAGACGATGGCGATCAAGACGGTGTTTGGCGAGTCGGCCTATGGGGTGTCGGTGTCGTCGACGAAATCGATGACGGGGCACTTGCTCGGAGCGGCTGGCGCGGTGGAGGCGTTGGCGACGGTGGAGGCGTTGCGGCAGGGCGTGATTCCGCCGACGATCAATCTGGTCAATGAGGATCCGGATTGCGATCTGGACTACACGCCGAATCAGGCGCGCGAGCGGGAGATTCGCGTGGCGATCTCGAATTCGATGGGATTTGGAGGGCACAACGCGTGCCTGGTGTTCCGACGCTGGGAAGGGTAGTCAGCAGCTGAGGGAAGCGGCAAGATTGTGGTACGGGAACGGTCGGATGGTTGGCTGGGTCGGACCTGGCGGATCGCGGAAGCTCACGACGCGCCGCCGATTGAGGGCCTGGACGCGCCGTCGTTTGTAGGACGCCTGCTGCGCCAACGCGGTGTCGAGACGGTGCCGGCAGCGCTTGAGTTCCTCAATCCAGAGAGCTATCAGCCGGCGGATGCGAATGTCCTGGGGCATTGGGACGCGGCGATCGAGCGGGTCGCCCTGGCGGCGGCGCGAGATGAACCTGTGGCGATCTATGGCGATTACGACGTTGACGGCATCACGGGGACCGCGATTCTGGCGGAGTCGCTGAGAGAGATCGGGATCGACGCGCGGCCATTCATCCCGCATCGTGAGCGCGAAGGGTACGGACTACAGGACTCGGCGGTGGCGCGACTGGCGCAAGATGGAGCTCGGGTGCTGATCACGGCCGATTGCGGGATCACGGCGTTGAGCGAGATTGCGGCGGCGCGTGATCAGCATGGCCTGGACGTGATCGTCCTCGATCACCATGAGCCGGCGGAGGCGTTGCCGCGGGCCACGGCGATCGTAACTCCGAAGCTGGCGCCGAAGGGACATCCGCTGTCGGAGCTGTCAACGGGCGGCCTGGCGTACCGTTTCGCGCACGCGCTCTGCGAGCGGATGCAGATTGAGACGTCGCCGAGTCGTTGGCTGGATCTGGCGGCGATGTCCACCGTGGCGGATGTGGTGCCGTTGCGGGGCGAGAATCGCTGGTTGGTGCACCAGGGATTGAAGTCGTTAGCGCAGACGGAGCGTCCGGGTCTACGGAGGATGCTGAGCCAGCGTCCATCGTCGGGCGTGGTGGACACGGAGACGATCGGTTTCCAGCTGGCGCCGCAGATCAACGCGGCGGGGCGGCTGGACGATGCGAAGTTGGCGATGGAGACGTTGATGGAGACGGATCCCGCGTTGGCGCGGGAACTTGCGGGGCAGTTGGGGCAGATGAATCAGGAGCGGCGGCGGCTGACGTCTGAGGCGATGTCGGATGCGGAAGATCAGATTCGGCGGCAGCTCGATGGAGCGGGTCAGGCGCCCTTGGTGCTATTCGTGGGCAGTGAGACGATGCATCACGGGATCGTGGGGATTGTCGCTGGCAGACTGGCGGAGCAATGGTCGAGGCCGACGTTTGTCTGGTCGATGGTGGGCTCAGAGGCGCGAGCATCGGGTCGCAGCGCGGCGGGCTTCGATCTGGTGCGCATGCTGGACGGTTCGCGCGACCTGCTGTTGCGCGGCGGCGGTCACGCCGCGGCGGCTGGATTCTCGGCGGAACCGTCGGCGTTGGGCGCGATTATGTCACGTTTCAATGCTTCGGCGCAGGAGCAGCTTGATCGCGGCGAGGCTGGCGCCTGGGCGGCGCTCGGCGGTCAGATGACGATTGATGCGCAGGCGCCGCTCTCGGCGGTGGGAAGTTCGGTGGTGAGCTGGATTGAGCGGCTTGCGCCATTTGGCGCCGGAAACCCGGCGCCGACGTTTCTGAGCACGGATGTCAATGTGCGAGAGGTATCGCGGATGGGCGCCGATCGCTCGCATCTGCGCATGAAGCTCGATCGCTGGAGCGCCATCGGATGGCGGCTCGGCGAGGCGGCCGAGGCGATCGGTCCGCAGGTGGACATCGTGTGGCGGTTGCGACGCGGCTTGCGCGGACAGTCGGAGTTGGAGATCATCGATCTCGCGGTGGATAGACTGGAAGCATGACGACTGCCAAGTCTCGCGCTGCCCAGAGTCAGATCACGTTTCCGGATCCTGATCGGATGCCTGACGATATGACCACGTTCGAGCACTTGGCGGCGACGGGAAATGCGTATCATCTGTTGCAGCACCTGATTCAGCAGGGATCTGATCGCGCAACGACGCTGCTGACCGGGGAGCACTTCCTGTCGCCGGCGCCCACGAAGATCACGAAAGGGTTACGGATTCCTGACCTGTTGGTGGCATTTGATGTCGATCCGGCTGCGTTCAAGCAGACCAATGCCTATGTGATTTCGCAACAGGGGAAGCCGCCGGACTTTGTGTTGGAGGTCGCCTCGGCGAGCACGGGACGCCGTGATGTGGGTGAGAAGCGGGATTACTACGAGAGAATCGGTGTGGCCGAGTTCTGGCGTTTCGACGAGACCGGTCGCTTCCATGGCGCCAGATTGGGTGGCGACCGCCTGGTTGACGGGCGCTATCAGCCTGTGGAGCTTGAGGTGTTGGCGTCGGGCGATCTGCAGGGGTACTGCGTGGTGCTGAATCTCTATCTTCGCTGGGAGGATGGTCAACTCGGCTGGTACGACCCGGCGACGAATCGGCACATTCCGACCTTCGAAGCGGAGCGGGCGGCTCGGATTGAGTCTGACGCTGCGCTCATGGAGTCTGACACGGCGTTACAGATGGAGCGGGCTGCGCTACAGGTGGAGCGGGCGGCACGGCTCGAGGCGGAAGCTCGGCGGGTTGAGCTGGAAGCGGAAAATCGGCGGCTGCGGGAGGCGGCGGATTCAGCCTGAGCCCTGGCATCTCGCCAATGGCCTTCGCGGTCCCTAGTGCATCCGTTAACCTGAAGCTATAAGGACGCATACACACTGAGGAGATTGGCATGGCAATTCGCAATGTGGGAGTTGTGGGGCATCAGGGAGCGGGCAAGACGACGATAGTGGAGGCGCTCTCGTTCGCGAGGGGCTTGACGACGCGCCTGGGACGTGTTGAAGAAGGCAACACGATCTCGGACTACGACCCGGAAGAGCAGCAGCGCGGCATGTCGATTTCAGCCTCGCTGGTTTCGTTCGAGCAAGACGGGGTGCGACTGAATCTGATCGACACGCCTGGCTACGCCGATTTTCTGGGTGAAGTGGTGGCGACCATGTCAGTCGTGGATGCGGCGGTCGTTGTGGTTGACGCGGCGTCCGGGGTGCAGGTTGGCACCGAAGCGGCCTGGCGTCTGGCGGGCAAACGCGGCATTCCTCGCGTGGTGGTGATTTCGCGGCTGGACCGCGACAACACGTCGTTCGACGAGGCTCTGACATCGGTGCAGAACGTGCTGGGGTCGGAATGCCAGCCGCTGTACCTGCCGAATGCCGCGGAGTCTTCCTTCAGCGAGCTGGTTGATGTGCTGACTGATGAGGCTGCCGACGGTCGCGAGGGCCTGATCGAGCAGATCGTTGAGGTGGACGAAGATCTGATGATGTTGTACCTGGAAGACGAGGCGATTGAGCCGGATGACTTGCGCACCGCCCTGAAGTCGGCGGTGTTGGCGGGTTCGCTCGCGCCGGTGATGCCGATGTCAGCGGTCGCGGGAGTTGGATCGAATGAGCTGCTGCGCCTGATGATCGAAGTGTTGCCGGATCCGTCTGAGGCGCCTGCGATCAGCGACGAGATTGACGATACCGGCGAGCCAGCGGCGTTCGTGTTCAAGACGACGGCGGACGAGTTTGTCGGTCGACTTTCGTACATGCGGGTGGTCTCCGGGACAATTGCGAGCGATGTACACCTTGACAACGCGCAGGCGGGCGAGGACGAGCGACTGGCGGGATTGTCGCGCGCGACGGGTAAGACGTTGAGCGCAGTGCCTCAACTGTCGGTCGGCGATATTGGGGTAGTGACGAAACTGCAGCACACGTCAACGTTCAGCACGCTGAGGCAACGTGGTTCTGCTCTGCTGGTGCCGATGCCGTCCATGCCAGCTCCGATCTTTGCGGCTGCGGTGGAGCCTCGCACGAAGGCGGATGTGGACCGGCTCGGCCCGTCGCTGTCACGTCTGGTCGAGGGTGACCCAACGTTGCGCATTGAGCGCGACCGCGACTCGGGCGAGACCATTCTGAGCGGGCTGAGCGAGTCGCATGTACGACTGTCGGCTGGTCGCCTCTCGAGCAAGTTCAATGTGGAGGTGGATATCAAAGATCGGAGAGTGCCGTATCGGGAGACGGTCACGGGCACCGGGCAGGCGGAGTATCTGCACAAGAAGCAGACGGGAGGCAGCGGTCAGTACGCGCGAGTGGCGCTGCGAGTCGAGCCGCAGCCTCGCGGTACGGGCTTCGAGTTCTCGGACGAGATCGTGGGTGGAGCAGTTCCGCGCAACTACATTCCCGCAGTCGAGAAGGGTGTCATGGAAACGCTGCCACGCGGCGTCTTTCCGCTCACCGATCTGCGAGTCGTGCTCTACGACGGCAAGCACCATGATGTGGATTCATCGGAGATGGCGTTCAAGCTCGCGGCGGCGCAGGCGTTGAAGGAAGGGGTCGCCGAAGCTCGACCGATTTTGCTGGAGCCCGTTCACTTGTTGCGGATCACTGTGCCTGAATCCTCGACCGGCGACATCATCAGTGATCTGAATTCGCGCCGCGCGCGGGTGATGGGTATGGAACCGGCTGAGGAACCGCCCGGCTCATCAGTGGTGATTGCTGAAGGTCCGATGGCGGAGTTCTTGCACTATGCGACGGATCTGCGATCCATCACGGGCGGACGGGGGACGTTCTCGTGGCAGTTCGAACGCTACGACCAAGTGCCTGAGCACGTCGCCCAAAAGGTGCGTCAGGAGGCCACGGCTCAGGCGGCCGGCTGACGGAACGGCGGTTAGGAACAGCGATGGTTAGTTCACCGATACGACCTGCCGTTGAACTGGCGCCGTCCGTCGCAGCGACATCAACTGCGGCGTGGCCGCTGGTATTGCGCTTTCCTGCTTCGGAACCGTTGACGGACGAGTTGCTGCTGCAGATCAGCGGACTGAATGATGGATGGCGGTTTGAACGGAATGCGAATGGAGACTTGGAGATTATGTCACCTGCGTCCTATAGCAGTTCGGAGGTAGGCGCTGAGATAGGAAGGCAGATTGGCAACTGGATTCGAGCGGATATCGGCGGGCTGCTGTTGGGTGCTGACAGTGGATTCCGCCAGCCAAGCAACAGTGTGCGTGGTCCTGATGCGGCATGGTTGAGCCGTGAGCGTCTGGGTTCGCTGACGGCGGAGCAGCGGGCGCAAGCGTTTCTGCCGATCTGCCCTGATTTCCTGGTTGAGGTGCGGTCGCCCGGGGATCGATTGTCGCAGCAGCAGGACAAGATGGTGGATTGGATGGCCGGCGGGGCGCTGCTGGGCTGGTTGATTGACCCGGAGTCGGAGATGGTGCATGTCTATCGCTCTGACGGATCGGCGTCTGATGGGTCAGTGTCTGATGGGTCAGTGGAGATCGTGGAACGACCCGACTCGTTGTCGGCTGAGCCGACCTGTCCCGGCCTGACAATCTCGTTCGAATACGTCTGGAATCTGCAATCGCAGGTTGATGTCGAGAGTGACGAGGATGTCTGAGGTGGTGACGACTGCCGTGGTGATGGAGACTCGCGAGCCGGTTGTGGTGAAGCAGGCGCCGACGGCGTCGGCGTGGCCGCTGGTGTTGCGCTTTCCTGCTTCGGAACCGTTGACGGACGAGCTGCTGCTGCAGATCAGCGGACTGAATGATGGATGGCGGTTTGAACGGAATGCGAATGGAGACTTGGAGATTATGTCGCCATCTTCCTACAGCAGTTCAATGGTCGCGGCAGAGCTGGTGGGTCAACTAAGGGCCTGGATTCGAGCGGGTATCGGCGGGCTGCTGTTGGGCGCTGACAGTGGATTCCGCCAGCCAAGCAACAGTGTGCGTGGTCCCGATGCGGCGTGGTTGAGCCGTGAGCGTCTGGGTTCGCTGACGGCGGAGCAGCGGGCGCAAGCGTTTCTGCCGATCTGCCCTGATTTCCTGGTTGAGGTGCGATCGCCCGGGGATCGATTCTCGCTGCAGCAGGACAAGATGGTGGATTGGATGGCCGGCGGGGCGCTGCTGGGATGGTTGATTGACCCGGAGTCGGAGACGGTGCATGTCTATCGCTCTGACGGACCGGTGTCTGATGGGTCAGTGTCTGATGGGTCAGTGGAGATCGTGGAGCGACCCGATGCGTTGTCGGCTGAGCCGACCTGTCCCGGCCTGACGATCTCGTTCGAATACGTCTGGAATCTGCAATCGCAGGTTGATGTCGAGAGTGACGAGGAGGTCTGAGGTGGTGACGACTGCCGCGGTGATTGAGACTCGCGAGCCGGTTGTGGTGAGGCAGACGTCGCCTTGGCCGCTGGTGTTGCGCTTTCCTGCTTCGGAACCGTTGACGGACGAGCTGCTGCTGCAGATCAGCGGACTCAATGCCCATCTCGACTTTGAGCGAGGCGCGAACGGAGAGTTAGTGATCGTGGCGCCAGCATCCAATAGCAGTGACGAAGCATCGGTCGAAGTAGCAAGACAGATAGGGAACTGGATACGGGAAGTCGCGGGCGGCATGATCCAGGGATCGAGCGGCGGCTTTCAGCTGTCTGGTGGCAGGGTGCGATCACCTGACGCGGCGTGGTTGAGCCGTGAGCGTCTGGGTTCGCTGACGGCGGAGCAGCGGGCGCAAGCGTTTCTGCCGATCTGCCCTGATTTCCTGGTTGAGGTGCGATCGCCCGGGGATCGATTCTCGCAGCAGCAGGACAAGATGGTGGATTGGATGGACGGCGGGGCGCTGCTGGGATGGTTGATTGACCCGGAGTCGGAGACCGTGCATGTCTATCGCTCTGACGGACCGGTGTCTGATGGGTCAGTGTCTGATGGGTCAGTGGAGATCGTGGAGCGACCCGATGCGTTGTCGGCTGAGCCGACCTGTCCCGGCCTGACGATCTCGTTCGAATACGTCTGGAATCTGCAATCGCAGGTTGGTCCGCTGGAGGCGGAAGCTCCGCAGAGCTAACGCTCAGTGTTGAGCGCTAGCTGCGGAATGGGGCTGGGGCTGGGCTATTCCTCGTCGCTTTCAAGCGGGCGGAGTTCGAAGACCATGGTGACGCGTGAGGTGATCTGCTCGGAGCCGCCGAACACGGGTGTCGGTTCGAAGCCTTCGTCGGCCATTGTGACCGCGGCGCGCTCAAGTTCGGAAGAGCTGACGGACTGCAATCTGCCTGGCTGCAGTTCGACGATTCGAACGATTTCGTAGCTCATGTGACCGGCGATTCGCCTCGCGGTGAGACGCGCGTCGTCAATGGCGTCGAGCATGACCTGACGCTCAATTTCCCCCCGACCGGAGACCGTGAAGTCGAGTCCGTCGAAGCGGACGAGTTCGCCACCGGCATTGACCACGAGGTCCACGAGTCCGCCAGCGAAGTCGGTGCCCAGAATGGCGATGTTGAGCTGGTTCTCGTAGCGGAAGCCATTCGAAACGCGACCGGCCTCAGTCCAGTCAAACTCTTCGTAAATGCGAATACTGGCGGTCTGGAGGCCGAGTGGCGAGATGCAGGTGGGCGTGTCGCTCTCGTCTGGCTCTGTGAACTCCGTGTCGAGACACTGCTCGGCGATCGCGTCCGAGACGGCGCGGACGGCGACATTGCCGTCGTTTACGGCGCTCAGAATGCTCTCGCGCAGCACGCTGATCGAGAATCGTCCCACGGCGCCGTCGTACACGGCGTTGCGCCCGGCGACGCCTTCGACTGAGAGCGTGGTCAGCAGATCGGGTTCGGTCTCGGGTTCGGATTGTTCTGGCAATTGCAGGATGAGCTCTTCGATGATCAGCTCGCCGATAGCGGGCGTCACGACAGGCGCCGGATCGCTGGTCGTAGCGGTGGGTGGTTCGTCGGCGGGAGGCTCTTGGGCGTTGATGGACCTGGCGAGCACGAGGGCGCCGGCCAGGATCAGCGCGGCGGCGCTGAGCAGCAGGATCGCTCTCTGGAATCGTGGGAACAGGAAGGTAGACATCCGGGTCACTCCTCATCGCTTGAATCGTCAGCGACGGCCTTGAGGCCGTCCACCTTCTTTACATTACGACGGAAGTGGGCCTGATGTTCCCGAGTGTTAACCGAACTGACGATCAAAGAAGTTGAACATGGATTGCCAGGCGTCTTCGGAGGCTTCGCGTTGGTAGCCGACCTGTCCTGGCGAGAGGCGCACGAACAGCGATTGCATGCCGCTGTATTGGTTCATGAAGGAGTGACCGGCCTGGGGATAAACCTTGATCTCGTGCTCAACCTCGAGCTGAGTCAGGTGTTGTTCCAGGAGTTGGGCGTCTGTGCCGGCGATGCGGTCGTGCTCGCCGTAGGCGCCGAAGACTGAGCAGATGCCTTGCAGTCGGTCTGCGGAGGATGGCGCCTGTCCGTAGAAGATGGCGGCTGCGCCGAGCGGCGCGCGAGCGGCGTAGAGCATGGCAAAGCCGCCGCCGAGACAGAATCCAGCCAGCGCCATGCGCGAGGCGTCGACCTCGCGGTGATCGGTCAGCCAGACTCTCGCGGCTTCAATCAGATCGAACGGGCGACCCTCGCCGCGGCGCAGGTTGCTGACGGTCTGGAAGATGCAGATTGGTCGCAGACGCGGGCCAACTGAGTAGAGATCAGGCGCGAGGGCAACATACCCGTGCTCGGCGAAGCGGCGCGTGATCCGACGGATGTCGTCGTTGAGACCGAATAGCTCGTGCAGCACGATGACGCCAGGTCGCGGGGCGTCGCCTGCTTCGCTGCCTGGTTCGCTGCTTGCTTCGCTGCCTGATTCGGGCGTGGCGAGGAATGCCGATAGCTGGCCGTGACTGGTCGTCAGGCGGACGGTTTGCTCTGGCATGGAATACTCCAGGCGCACGATAGTCTGTGTCGTAAGCGGCTTGCCTGAGCCAATGTTAGTGACCCAGCTATTGGAGCGAGACCATGACGGATTACCAGACTCTCGGCTACGACATATCGGACGGCGTGGCGACGATCACGATCCAGCGGCCAGAGGCGGCGAATTCGCTCTCGATGCAGATGTGCAAGGAGCTGATGGACGCCTCGATCCAGGTGGATGATGATCCGGAGGTTCGCGCGGTGGTGTTCCAAGGCTCGGGGCGCTTCTTCTGCACCGGCGCGGACCTGCGAGGCTTTCCGCCGGCTGGTCCGGAAATGGCGACATTCGTCAAGGAAATGACGACCTATCTGCACGCGGCGGCGTCGCGCTTCACTCGGATGGATGCGCCGTTGATCACCGCGATCAACGGGACGTGCGCGGGCGCCGGGATGAGTCTGGCGCTGATCGGCGACCTCGCATTAGCGGGTGAGTCGTCGCGGTTCACGATGGCGTACTCGCGCATTGGTCTGACGCCGGATGGGTCATCGACGTACTTCCTGCCGCGTCTGGTGGGCTTGCGGCGGGCGCTTGAGCTTTGTTTGACGAATCGGATGCTCTCGGCGCAGGAAGCGCTGGACTGGGGCATGATCAATCGCGTCGTCGCCGATGATGAGCTGCAGTCGGAGGCGCAAGCCCTGGCGGCGCAGCTTGCGGCCGGTCCGACGGAGTCAATCGGCGCCGCCAAGCGCCTTTATCACCAGTCGTGGAACGAAGGTCTGGAATCTCAGATGGAGTGGGAGACGCGGGCGATCACTGACGCCTCGCGGCGCCCGGAAGCGAAGGAGGGGATTGCGGCCTTCTTCGAGAAGCGGGATCCGGTCTTTCGCTAGCAGCATCAGCATGAGCAGAGGTCATGCGCAGAGACCATGGGCAGAGGTCATGGGCAGAGACCATGGGCGCAGACGAGGGAAACGTGAGTGGATGACTGATGAGCGAACCTGATCCGTTGCTTGCCTACCTGCAGAGCGAAGTCGAGCGGATCGCGCGGGAGTGGCCGCTGGAGCGACTGTTGGCGGGTCAAGTGGCGGGTCAGCTAACAGCGCTCGACGAGGGCGACTCGGGCACGCTGACGTTGAGCGGCGGCTATCGCTACACCTGGCAAGAGGTGGAGCGTGGTCGGCGCTATGTGATTCCGTTGGATGCTGACCGCGCTGTCGCCACGAAGCGACGCCTGGCGAGCGAGATCGCCGAGCTGGGTGTCGGCGGCGCGACGCTGGCGGTGTCCGAGATCGCGCGGACGGTTGAGTTTCGCTCGGGGATGAACGCGTATTCGGTGCGTGAATCAGTGGTGGTGAGGATCAGCTCAGGTCTTGATGGGTGACTGGCATGGATCAGGGCGGCGAACTGCGTTGCGGCGGGTTTGCTAGCTTAGGACTCGTATCCACAACTCGCAGACCGGTTCTTGAAGGCCGGTCAGGAACTGACGAAAGGTTTGAACATGAAAGCCGTCGTGATGGAAGGCGTCAGGCAACCATTGGTCGTACGGGAGTTTCCCGAGCCGACGCCGGGACCGAAGGACGCGTTGGTGCGCGTCGAGGCGTGCGGCGTCTGCCGCTCGGACTGGCATCTGTGGCAGGGTGATCTGTCGTGGGTGGGCTTTGATCTGCCGATGCCGGTGGTTCTGGGACACGAGTGGGCCGGCACGGTGGAGTCGGTCGGCGACGACGTCGAACACATCCGACCGGGCATGCGCGTACTGACGCCGTTCCACAACGGATGCGGCAACTGTGGGTTGTGTCGCGCCGGTCTGCCCAACATCTGCGACAACAATGCGGCGTTCGGCGGTGGATTCGGCCAGAAAGCGGTCATTTCCAATGCGGACTTCAATGCGATTCCGCTGCCGGATAACGTCTCGTTCGAGGCGGGCGCGGCGATGGGATGCCGATTTATGACGTCGTATCACGGCGTCGCGGACCGCGGCGAGGTGAAGGGCGGCGATTGGGTGGTCGTGAACGGCTGCGGCGGGATTGGCCTGTCGGCGGTGCAGGTTGCGGCGTCGCTGGGCGCTCAGGTGATCGCGGTCGACCTGGAAGAGGGGAAGCTGGCCAAGGCTCGCGCGGAGGGCGCGCTGGAGACGATCAACGCGGCCGAGTCCGACGTGCCGACGCGCGTGAAGGAGATCACGGACGGCGGCGCAAACGTGTCAGTGGACGCGCTCGGGATCCGCGCGACGATGCTCAACTCGGTCAACTCGTTGCGCAAGGGCGGCATCCATGTGCAGATTGGAATTACCTCTGCCGAGGAAGCCGGAGAGGTCGGCCTGCCGATTGATGTGATCACGATGTCGGAGATCGAGTTCCGCGGCTCGTTGGGGCTGCCGAATCAGAATTATCCGTCGATGCTGAACATGGTCGCGTCGGGCAAGCTGAATCCGGAATCGATCGTGACGCAGCGCATTTCCATCGACGAGGTGCCGCAAGTCGTGGATTCGATGACGACATTCCAGACGATGGGCTTCGTGACGATCACGGACTTCGCATAGGCGCGATCGGACGATCTATGGCTCAGACCTGCGCATACTGCGGCTGGAGCGGTGAGCGGCACTATTGCGCGCGATGCGGGGCGTCGATCGGCTCGCCGCTCGCGCCCGGCTGCCGCGTCGTGATTTCGTTCGACGTTGATGGCGCGTCGGGGATGATCAATCGCGATCCGCGGGTGGAAACGCGGCCGTCGGCGCGATCATTTGGCGATTACGGTCCGACGGTCGCGGTGCCGCAGATCCTGAATCTGCTCAGCCGAGTCGAGCTATCAGCGTCGTTCTACATCCCCGGCTGGGTGGCGGAGCGAGCGCCGCGGATGGTGGAGCGGATTGCGGAGCTGGGGCATGAGATCGGGCATCACGGTTATCTGCATGAGCCGCCGGCGACTCTGACGCCTGAGCAGGAAGCCGATGTGCTTGACCAGGGCAGCGGCATCCTGCGCGGCATCACCGGCGAGCAGGTGGCCGGTTATCGATCGCCGTCGTGGGAGTTGAGCGATGTCTCGTTGCGGCTGATGGCTGAGCGCGGCTTCCGCTACGACTCGTCGTTGATGGGATCGGACGCGCCGTACTGGGTTGGCGCCGGCGAGTCGTCGCTGGTTGAGCTGCCGATCCACTGGGCGCTGGATGACTATCCCTACTTCGTGTTCGCGCCGACCGACGGGCGGCGGCTGATGGCGTCGCCGGAGCAGGTGGAATCGACCTGGCGCGCGGCATTTGACGAGATTCGAGCACGCGGCGGCGTCTTCACGCTGACGATGCATCCGTACATCATTGGCCGGCCGGGACGCTTGGCGATGCTGGAGCGGCTGATCGACTACATGCGGGCCATGTCTGGGGTGACGTTCAGCAGAGCGGTGGATGTCTGCGATCAGTTTGCGTCGGAGTGGTCATCGGCCAGGAGTAGCTGACTTGCCGGAGGTCTCAGACTCTGATCGATTTCAGCGCGCCATTGCGGCGATCGACGCGGCGCATGCGGATGATCCGTTCACGCTGGAGATTGACGGCGTGTCACGACCGAAGGAATTGACGCACGCCGAGATGGTCACGAGCTGGGTTGGCGAGCTTGATGCTGACGCGGCGGAGGAGTTGCGGTTGGCGGCGCGGGCGCACCACATCCGACGTTGGCAGACGCCGCGATCCGTGTTTCCGTCGGGGCGGGCCGGGTACTTGCGCTGGCGGCGGGCGATGCACGCCTTTCATGCGGAGTTGACGGCGGCGATCCTGGAGCAATGCGGGTATCCGCGAGGATCGGTCGAGCGTGTGGCGGCATTGGTTCAGAAAGCGGACCTCCTGCAAGCGGGCGACGCGGACGCGCAGACCCTGGAGGACGCGCTGTCGTTGGTCTTCTTGGCGACGCAGTTGGAACCGTTGCTGGACGATCTCGACGAGGGTCAGCTGCGGCGCGCGATCGGTCGGACGTGGCGTAAGATGTCGCCACGTGGACAACGCGCGGCGCGCTCGCTGGCGCTCTCGGAGCGGGCGCGCGGGGCGATCGCGCGAGTCGTGGAGGAGAGCATCGATGACTGAGTCGCAGACGGATCGTCCGTCTGACCGCTATTCGCACGGTCACCACGAGTCCGTGGTCAATCAGCATGCACGTCGGCGAGCGGAGGTGGACGCGTCGATCCTGCTGCCGCACCTGCGACCCGGGATGCGTCTGTTGGACTGCGGCTGCGGACCGGGTACGATCACGGCCGGTCTGGCGAGGCGAGTGGCGCCGGGCGAGACGATCGGGCTCGATCTGGTGCCTGATGTCTTGGAGCGCGCGCGTGAACACTGCGAGCGCGAGGGGATCGATCATGCGCGTTTCGTCGTCGGCGACGTCTACGCGCTGGAGTTTGCTGATGAGTCATTCGATGTGGTGTATGCGAATCAGCTGCTCCAGCATCTGACCGACCCGGTGGCGGCGCTGCGCGAGATGCGTCGGGTGATGCGATCGGGCGGCTACCTGTGCGTCCGCGACTCGGATTACGCGACGATGTGTCCGTCGCCCAAGTTTCCCGAGTTCGACGAGTGGAATCGGCTCTACCACGCGGTCTGTTACGCAAATCAGGCGGAGCCGGATGCGGGGCGCGAGTTGCCGCATTGGGTGCGTCGAGCGGGATTCGGCGAGGTCGAGTTGTTGCCGAACGTGGTGGCGTTGGACGCGGATGACGCGCGGATTTGGGGGCGCGCGTGGTCGCAGCGGATTCTGCACTCCAGCGTCGCCGAGCACGCGTTGGAGTACGGGCTGGCGGATCAGGCGGCGCTGGACCGGATCTCTGAAGGGTGGATGCGCTGGTCGAGGTCGGAGGCGATCTTCTACATGTACGCGCAGATGGGGATCATCGCGCGCAGATGAGCGCCGACCGTGGGCGTCGATGTGGCAATCTCGCTGCGTCGTGGATTGAAATCCGTTTTGTACACGGCGTCGGGGCGGGTCCCCGCTCGGGGGCGGGGACAGGCACTTCCCCGTCCCCGACTTGATCGGGGACCCGCTCCCTCTCGTCCTCTTAGCCACCCGTCCAAACCCCAAGTATGCCGGCAGGTGCGGGGGAAGGGCTGGTGCAGTGGGACGCCCAAACCGCAAGGTAGGCAAGACTCTGCAAAATCAGCTAGGATGTGTTAGCGACGAGATTAGCTGATGGAGATTGAGAACAGATTGAGAACCTGGCGTGATTGAGGCGGGCGCCGCCTCGTAGATGGGGAGTTGATTGTGAATCAGAGCCGCCTGGCGAGGGGTCGCGCAGTCCTGTTCAGCAGACTGAGACTGAGGCGGTGGCTGATCCTCCTGGTCATCCCGCTGGCGGCGCTGCCGTTGTTCAACACTGCGGCGCAAATACCTGCTGGCCACAGCGAAATCACGCCGCAATTCGATCGGACTCCGCCGACGCGAAGCTGCCCGATCACGCTCGGCGTGGGCGAGTCCATGGACATCGGTCTCCGACTCAACAATCACAGCGCAGACGTCAACCACGCACTGGTTCGCGTGGCTGCGACGCCTGCGCCGGATCCCGCTTCGCCGGTCGTCGGCCTCTCAGGCGGCACACAGGCAAACGGCACCGACAGTATCATGCTTCAGGTCACGCCTGACGCCACGCACAGTTATACTATTACCGGTAACGCCAAAGGCTCAGACTCGTTGCTGCGGCTGTCCAAATACGTATGGGACAATCAAGAAGGGGCAGGGCTGACTGCGTCCGATCAGATCTCGACAGCGGCGTTCCGAGTCAACGTCATTGACGCATTCACCTACGACCCGCGACCGGCGCCGACGGTCAAGGTTCGCACGTTGACTGACTCGCTGCCCGAAGGCGGCACGCTGGAGTTTCGTGTAGACGTGCATCCCCCGCCGACAGAAGATTTGAATATGCTGTACACGGTACAGGACGACATTGCCGGCACGTCGACGGCGTTCTGGTATCACATCCCGGCTCGATGCGCGTCGGTCGATCTTACGATACCGACGGTGGACGACGACGTGGCGGAAGATGACCGAACCAAGCGTATTGACCTGATCGCGATGAGCGGATATGCCGTTGACCGGCAGGCAAGCGTCGCGACGGCCATGAGCATGGAAAACGACCAGTTGACGGCCGTCTTCGATGACACGAAACTGAAGATTGCCCGGACCGCATCGGCCAGCTACGGCGTCAAGCTGAGCAAGCAGCCGCAAACAGATGTCACGGTCATGATCAGCGCCGCAAACTCCGAGGCCGACGATGGGTACTTCAATATCAAGACGAGCGGCACCGGGCAACCGACGACATGGGCGAAGTCGCATTCGCTAAGCTTTACGACCACCGACTGGAACAGATACCAACGCGTCACCATACGGGGCACAGCCAAGAGCGAGCCCGTGGAATGGATGGGCAACGCCGGCTTCCAATACGGCTGGTACAATGTATCTCTACAGCATGTAGTTGACGCGGACGAGATAGTGAAGCCGCGGTCGCTTCCGATGGAGTTCTCGTCGCAAGGAGGGCCAAGAGTGAGACTCACCGTACCGGCCGACGGCGCGACCGAGGCCACGATCTACTCTCCAGCCGTTGTGGCTTTGGATACAAGCAAATCATCTTCAGTGACGCTCAGGATGTGTGTGGACCGTAAAGGCTATGATCATGGCTTCACTGTCCAGCTTCGGATGTACTCCGCCATAAAGCGGGTGCTGGGCTCGGGATTGGTCTATCGTGTCAGTGATGCGATTGGTAAGGAACCCGTTACGTTTAGTCCGGCATCCTATACCGTTGGGAACAGCGGCAACAACCAATGTCGGAACATCACCGTGACCGCCGTCGATCTGACGACGGAAGAGCTTGATAAGATCGATTGTTATAGCAGCTATGTCAAGGATGGGTATGTCGGCCGAGGCGTTTTTGGCATCATGTACCCAACGCACTTCCACTTGACGGTGAGCTACCCTGCTGCGGACTCTGTGAAAGCGGTATGCCCCGAACCATTCACGGGGTACTTGGATAACGGCATACCTAAACCCACCCCATAGCTGAATGCCGGGCGCCGGAGCCCTCTCCCCTCCCGACCGACTGCGGGGGGGGAGCCGGAGGCGCGAGGTTACGGGTTGGGGAAGGTGACTTCTATGAGAGGAGAGCCGTCGACCCATTCCTGGACGTTGTCTGCGTTGATGTACTCCCTGAGCTTCCTGGCGGCGAGGAAGAACTGACGCTTCTCTGCAGGATCGGTGATGGCGCGAGCGCGACCCTCAAGGTCGGCAGTAGCTGATTCCTTGAAGTGAAAGGTGACGCCGGGGCTGGCGAGGACATTGGCGTACCAGGAACGCGGACCGGGTCGGCCAGTGATGTAGTAGCGATCATCGACATTGTGGAACCAGATTTCGAGCCGCCTGGGATCGCCGCTGGCACGTCCGATGGTGGTGATATCGATCACGAGATCGTTTGCCAGGGCGTTGGCGATGGCCGGGTCTGAGGGAGAGGTCATGAGCTGCTTCCGTTCTTTGGCTGAGGCTGATGATTGATGTGCTGGCGTTCATGGTCGAGGAACCATTGCTTGCGGTGGAGTCCGCCGCCGTATCCGCCGAGTCCACCGTCTGAGCGGACGATGCGGTGGCAGGGCACGGCGATACCGACGGGATTGCGGCCGGTGGCCGTACCGACGGCGCGATAGGCGGCTGGCCTGCCGATCGCCTGGGCGATGGCCTGGTAGGAGGCGGTCTGGCCGGCGGGCACGTCGCGGATGGCCCGCCAGACGTCGCGCTGGAAGTCGGAGCCTGCCGGGTCGATCGGAATGGCGTCCAGGGCGGCGACCTCGCCGTTGAAGTAGGCGTTGACGGCGTTGCGGATGGCGTTGGCGGCGGGCGAGAGGTCGCGCGCGTCGTGGTCTGTCTGAGGCGTAGGCGCCGGCTGCGCCCAATGTTCGATGAAGGCTGCCTCGCAGAGAGCGCCATCGCGAATGGCGAGATACATGTCGCCGAGCGGAGTCTCGAGCCAGCAGTGTTCGATCGCTTGTTCGGTCATGGCATGCCGCTTTCTGCCGATAGTCTAGGTGAGAGGCATGAACAGCCGTCCTCCGCGCCGCATGGCGGATGACGGGTAAGGCAGGACTGGCGATGTCGGCACGCGACACCCGTTCGGTGCGGTTGACGGATCTGGCGCGATGCGGTGGTTGAGGTTCGAAGTACGGACCTGAGGGTCTGGCGCAGGTGCTGCGTCATCTGGGACCGCAATTTCCGCCGTCAGAGCATCCGCAGCTGCTGGTCGGGCTGTCGGAGCCGGATGACGCAGCGGTGTACGCGATCGACGATGATCGGGCGTTGATCCAGACGCTGGATTTCTTTGCGCCGTTGGTGGACGATGCGTACCAGTTCGGGGCGATCGCGGCGGCGAACGCGATGTCGGATGTGTACGCGATGGGCGGACGCGTGCTGTTCGCGTTGAACATTGCCGCGTTTCCCGACGATTTGCCGCCGGAGATCATCGCTGAGGTGCTGCGCGGCGGCGCGGACAAAGTGCGTGAAGCGGGCGCGGTGATTGCCGGCGGTCACACGATCATCGATGAGGAGCCAAAGTACGGGCTCGCAGTGACGGGAGAGGCGCGTCGCGATCAGATTCGCACGACGGGAGGCGCACAAGCGGGCGACACGATCATCCTGACGAAGGAGATCGGGACCGGCGTATTGATTGGCGCCAATCAGCAGGGCGCGGTCTCGGCGGCGCACTGGGATGCGGTGGTGACTCAGATGATGACGCTGAATCGGGCGGCGGCTGAGGCGAGCGCGGAGCCGGATTTGGCGGGCGGCGTCCACGCGATCGCCGACCTGACGGGCTTCGGACTGGCTGGACATCTGCACGAGATGGCGCAGCTGAGCCACGTGTCGATTGAGATCGATCTGGGCGCGGCGCCGGCCCTGGGCGGGCTGTCGGAGGCGGTCGCGGCCGGCTTCGGCAGCGGTGGACAGTCGCGCAATCGGGAGTACTACGGACCGAGGCTGCAAGCGTCTGGCGGAGACGCTGGCGGAAGCGTTGAGGGACGCGATCTGACGGCGTTCGAGGAGGCGTTGTTGTACGACCCGCAGACCTCTGGCGGGTTGCTGATCGCCGCCGGCGTGGTGGAGGCGCCGCATCTGTTGCGCGAGCTGCGGGAGCGCGGCGTAGTTGCGACACCGATTGCGCGCGTGGTTGAGTCGGCGCTCGAGGGACAGCTCAGCCTGCGGCTGCCGGAGACGCCGCGTGCCTGAGTTCGACGCGGATGTGGCGGTGATCGGCGCGGGCATCCTGGGTCTGTCCACGGCGATGGCTCTGGCGACGCGGCACGCGGGCCTGAAGGTGGTGGCGCTGGAGCAGGAATCCGGCGTGGCCCAACATCAGAGCGGCAACAACTCAGGCGTGATTCATTCGGGGCTGTACTACCGGCCGGGATCGACGAAGGCGAAGCTCGCGGTCGGCGGCGCGGAGCGCATGTACGCGTTCTGCGCGGAGCACGGGATCGGAGCGGAGCGTTGCGGCAAGGTGGTCGTGGCGACCGATGAGTCGGAGCTGGAGCGGATGCGCGAGCTGCATCGTCGCGGCGACGCCAACGGTGTGCCGGAGATCCGCGAGATCGGACCGGAGGAGCTGCGCAGTCTGGAACCGTTTGCGGCCGGGGTTCGCGCGTTGCACGTGCCTTCGACGGGGATCGCGGATTATCCGGCGGTCGCGCGGGCGTATCGGCGCATCTTGGAGGAGATGGGTGGAGAGACACGCTTACGCGCCCGCGTCACGGCGATACGGGCTGAAGCTGACGGCGTCGAATTGCGTTCCAGCGCCGGGCTGCTGAGAGCGCGATACGTGGTCAACTGCGCAGGGTTGCAGGCTGACCGTCTGGCGCGTCGCGCAGGAGCGGAGGCGGCTCAGGAGCTGTGCATCGTACCGTTTCGCGGCGAATACTATGACTTGACGCCGGACGCTCGGCACATGCTCAACAATCTGATCTACCCGGTACCGGATCCGGCGTTTCCCTTTCTGGGCGTACATTTCACGCGTCGGTTGGATGGCACGGTGGAGGCTGGGCCGAACGCGGTGCTGGCGCTGAGACGCGAAGGCTATCGCTGGCGTGATGTGTCGTGGCGTGACACGGCGGAGTCGTTGATGTGGCCCGGGTTCATACGCCTGGCCGGGCGGCATTGGCGCACGGGACTGGGCGAGGTCTGGCGGAGCGCGAACCAGGCGGCGTTCACGCACGCGTTGCAACGTCTGATGCCGCGGTTGGAGTCGTCGCAACTGGTGCGTGGCGGCGCCGGCGTGCGGGCGCAAGCCTTGCGTCGTGACGGGTCGTTGGCGGATGACTTTGAGATTGCGCGTCAGGATCGGTTGATTCATGTCCTGAACGCGCCGTCTCCTGGCGCGACGGCGAGCCTGTTGATCGGCGAGCAGATTGCGGATACGGCGGCGTCGGCCTGGTTCGCGGCGTCCTAGCGCCTGCGCAGATTGTGCGTAATGGCTCAGCGGCTCAGGATTCAACAAGCTCTTGCTCAACAGCCTCTTGCGGAGGGAGAAGGCTGAGGCGATTGCGCAGGGCGCTATTCTGGGAGCATGTTGCCGCTTGAAGGTGTCCGCGTGATTGACCTGTGCGTGGTCTGGGCCGGGACGTTCGGTACGACGTTGTTGGCGGACCTGGGCGCAGAAGTGATCAAGGTCGAGAACATCCATGTCTGGCAACCGATGACACGCGGCGGTCAGGCTCGGCCGTCGGCAGCGATGATCTCGGCGGGAGCGGGCTGGGCGACCGGCTATCCCAATGCGGAACCGGGGCCGCGACCGTGGAACTACTGCCCGACCTTCGTGCAGCAGTACCGCAACAAGCACTCGATGACGGTGGATCTGCTGTCTGAGGAGGGTCGCGAGATCTTTGCGAGGCTGGTAGAGCGCTCAGACGCGTTGGTCGAGAACAACGCCACAGGCACTCTGGAGAAGCTTGGGATCGGTCCTGACTTCCTGCAGGCGGCGCGGGAGGACATCATCGCGTTGCGGATGCCTGCTTATGGTTCGACTGGACCGTACCGGGAGGCGCGAGCGCTGGGCGTCCACCTGGAATCGGTGATGGGTCACACGCTGTTGCGCGGCTATCCGGACCTCGATCCGTCATACATCACGTCGATTTTCTCGGGCGACTATGTGGCCGGGGCGCACGCGGCATTCGCGATCATGGCGGCGTTGCGACACCGCCGTCGTACGGGCGAGGGTCAGATCATTGAACTCGCTCAGGCCGAGTGCGCCGGCGGGATGCTGGCGCAGGCGTTCATGGACTACTCACTGAACGGCTTGCTGCAGGATCGGAGCGGCAATCGCTCGGTGAACGGTCATGCTCCGTACAATCTGTATCCGGCGCGGTCTGAGGGGAACGGCACGATCGGCGGCGATCGCTGGATTTCGATCTCGGTGCTGACGGATCAGCAGTGGGACGGTCTGCGCGCGGCGATGGGCGATCCTGAGTGGGCGCGCGACCCGGCGTTGGCATCGGAGGCGACGCGTTGGGATCGTCACGACGAGCTCGATCGAGAGATTGCGGCGTGGACCGTTTCGCGCGATGACTATGAGTTGATGCATCTGTTGCAGGCGCACGGCGTGCCGGCTGCACCCGTGTTGGAAGCGTCCCGCATTCACGATAATCCGCATGTACAGGCGCACGGATTGAATGAGACGTGGGACCTGCACGACGGCGTTGGCAGCTTCCGATTCAACACGCCATTCATCCGCTTTGAGGGTGAAGGGTCGGGGATGCGCAAGCCGCCGGTGGCGCTGGGCGAGGATAACGAGTACGTCTATCGCGAGGTGCTCGGTTACAGCGATGAGGAAGTGTCGGGATTCCGCGAACGCGGTCAGATTGGGATGGATTACGACGCAGAGATACCGTGAACTGGTCGCCACGAGATGGTGGTACCCTTTGGGCTGTTTGGGCTGCCGTAAGATTGCGCGATGAGCGCAGGAGGAACCGATGATGGATGCAGAGACCAGACGGAGTTGGTGGAAACCGCTGACGCTCGGCTTGGTAGCCGCCGTGATTGGCGGGGTGTTGGGCCTGTTCGTCGTATCGCAGGTGCTGGCTGATCACGGCGGCCACGGTCGCGGTGGTCACGCTGGACATCGTGGAGGTCAGGACGGTGGACAGGACGGGAAACGGTGGGAAGAGAAGCAGGCCGCGATGCAGGCCGAGTACGAGGCGTTCGCGGAAGTACTCGGGACCGACCTGGAGGGTCTGAAGGCGGCGCTGGCGGACGGTCAGACGCTGGCCGAGATTGCAGAATCCAATGACGTTGACGTGCAGGACGTTGTCGATCATCTGATGCTCAAGATTGATGCGCGCATTGACGCCGCACTCGAGTCTGGCAAGTTGACCGAGGAGCAGGCAGCAGCGATGCGAAGCGCGTCGGAAGAGCGCGTGACGAACATGGTCAACGGCGAACAGCAGCGTTCGCACTGGAAGTCGTGGAAGCGCGGTCGCGGTCATCACGGCTGGCGCGGGCATGCGGACAGCGGGGGCGACGCAAGCAACGGCGTCAGTTGGTCAAAGGACCGTCCACGTCTGTAGTGGCTGCCGTCCGAACGTCGCCCGTGGAGCTTTGCGAGGAAGCGAAACCTGTGAGGCGGCACCTAGAATGGTCTGAACAAGGCCTCGGTTGAGGGTTATGATTCTGGTCGCGAGAGCCGGAGGGAGTGGTCTGGTGCAGGAGCCGACGTTGGCAGCCTGGATTTCAGGCACAAGAAGCGCAAGACGAGGCGCGAACGGTTCCTGGAGCGGATTGACGCGCTGGTTCCGTGGGCGGCGCTGGCGGCGCGGGTCGAGCCGGTCTAGCTCAAGCCGGGACGCGGCCGCCGCCCCTATCCGCTGGCCGTGATGCTGCGCGTCCACTGCGTGCAGCTCTGCTACAACCCCCGCTTTCGCGGGGGCAGGCTCTCAGCGACCCGGCGATGGATGACTTGCTCTACGAGGCCGAGTCGGCGCGCCGCTTCTGCGGGCTCAACCTCAGCGGACCGATCCTCAGTGGGCCGATCCCGCACGAGTCGACGATCCTGCACTTCCGTCACCTATTGGAGCGGCATCAACTGGGTGAGGCGCTGCTGGAGACGATCAACGCGCATCTCGCCGGCCAGGGGCTGCGGCTGCAGGCGGGCACGATCGTCAACGCGAGCATCATCGCGGCGCCATCCTTGACCAAGAACCGGGCTCGCGCGCGCGACCCGGAGATGCATCAGACCCGCAAGGGCAACGAGTGGCACTTCGGGATGAACGCCGAAAACGAGCTGACCCACAGCCTGAACACGACGGCGGCGAACACGGCCACTCTGAACAGGCGCTAGCCCAAGGTGCCGGCGGCGGCGAGACGGATCATGTCGTCGTCGCTGTAGTGGAGGAGTCCGCGCAGTACCTCTTCGGTGTGCTCGCCCCAGATTGGCGCGCGGCGGGCAGGTAGACGCTCGCCGTTCCAGAGGACTGGTTCCTGTTGGATTTGGAAGGTGCAGCCTTCCGGTGATTCGGCCGGTTGGTAGTTGCGGCGCATGGCGAGGTCCTGGCCCTGGAAGAAGTCCTCAAGGCGTTCGATCGGGCTTGCGGGAACGCCGGCGTTGATCAGGAGGCGGTAAGATGTCCACTCATCCTGGCTTTGGGTCCAGACGGAGATAGCTGCCTCGAGATCGTCCTCGCGCGCCTGGCGTCCCGAAAGCGTGTCGAGGTCGCTGCGGGCGGCGAGGTCGGCGCGTCCGATGACGCGGCAGAGATTGCGCCAATCGCGGTCGTCGCGGCATGCGATGGTGACCCAGCGGTCGTTGCCGGCTGCGGGAAAGACGCCGTGCGGCGACATCAACGGGGAGCGGTTGCCGATGCGCGGTCGTTCGGCGCCGCCGTTGAGCGCCTCGATCAGCTCGGTGTCGAGCAGCTGCACGGCGGTTTCGTACTGCGCGATTTCGAGATAGCGGCCATCGCCGCTGCGCTCACGATGGTCGAGCGCGGCCATGACGGCAGAGGCAAGGTAGTAGGGGACGGTAAAGTCGGTGTGCAGTGTGCCGAGCCCGATCGGGCGTTGGTGCGCGAAGCCAGAGCGTTGGGCGAGACCGCACATGGCGACGATGCCGTTGCCATAAGAACGCCACTCGGCCCGCGGACCCTCGATCCCCATTACGGCGACATTGCAGAAGATGATGTCGCGCTTGATCTGGGTCAGATCGTCGTAGCCGATGCCCCAGCGATCGAGGCGGTACGGCGTGTAGTTGGAGGTGACGACATCGGAGACTTCGGCGAGCGCTCGGACGGCAGCGATGCCTTCCTCAGTCTTGAGGTTGAGGGTGACAGACTTTTTCCCGCCGGCGCAGTCGTTGAAGGTGCCGTTCGTGTTGATCGAGAAGTGATCGGGCGGCTGGACGCCGCGGTAGCGGATCGGATCGATGCGCGATTCGGATTCGATTTTGAGTACTTCGGCGCCGAGGTCGCAGAGCAGTCTGGTGCCGAGCGAGCCCGCGATGGCCCAGGTGAAGTCGAGCACTCGGACGCCTTCCAGTGGACGTCCGGGAGTGGCCGCTGAGCCGTACAGAGCAGCGGTCCTCGCCGGCTGGTTGGCTGGGGACGTGTCGGGATCGGAGTCGTCCTCCGCCGTAGCCAGCACTGGTGAGAGTGTTGAGAGCACAGACTCGGTGTGCTCGCCGAGAGCGGGGGCGCGACGCGCGCGCAGTGCCTGTCCGCGAGTGCGGACGGCGGGTCGCGGCAGGGTGAGTGTGGAATCGAGCTGCGGATGCGCGACGGTCTGGAAGTAGCCGCGCGCCTCCAGGTGCGGATCGGCGGCCACCTCTCGGACATCATTGATGGGTAGCACGAGGAGTCCGAGCTCTTGGCCGCGATCGTGCAGCTCGGTGACGGTGAGCGCCTGACAGAGTCGTTCAATCCAGGTTTTGATCTCCTCGGAGTGCGCCTCGCGATAGAACTCGTCATCCCAACGCGCGTCGCGCAGATCGTCGGCGCCGAGCACATCGTCAACCCAGTTGACGAATCGAGGCCAGTGAGGGGGATGGATGGTGAACGAGAGCCAATGTCCGTCGCCGGCCTGGAAGGTGGCGCCGGAGCCGATGGGGATGTGGCGGTCGGGAGAGGCACCGTGCCAGGTAAACCAGTTTCCGCTGGCGGTCTGGAGCGTGGTGAAGGTGACGGCCTCCTGCACGCTGACGGTGACATGTCCGCTCTCGCCACCACGACGTCGCTGCAGAATGAGCGCGAGCGCGGCCTCTGCCATGGCGAGCGATGCCTGCTTGTGGGACAGGTTGCCGGCGGGCCAGACCGGTGGGTCTTCGGGCAGTCCGTTGAGGACGATGTGACCGCCGGCGGCCATGGCGGTGAGGTCGGTCATGGGCTCGACGCTGCCGCGTCGGAAGACGGCATCAACGATGGGGACGGTGGTCTGCCATTCGCCGCGCCGTCCACGATCCAGCCAGGCCGCGAGGGCGTCGTGCGCCTCCAAGGGCGCCAGGACTGCATCGATCTGAGGCAGCAGCCGCTCGAGCTGAGTCCAGGTGTGGGGTTGGTCGAAGTCGAGCGCGACAGAGCGCTTGCCTGCGTTGTAGAGCAGGTGCGCCCAACCGCGCTCAAGTCTCGGCGCGGCGCCGTCAAGGGCTGGCTCGCGGCGTCGTAACTGATCGCCGCTGGGGTCTTCGACACGGATCACATCGGCGCCGAGATCGGCGAGCAGACGAGCGCCGAAGGCGAGCGGCTCGTCGGTGAGGTCGAGGATGCGTGTGTTGGAGAGCATCAGACGAATCGCAGGATGGCGCCGAGCGCTGCGCCGGCGCCGAGCAGGGCGAATCCGATTCGGAACATCGTTCGCTCGACTCTGTCCATTTGAGCTCGGGATTCACGGCGAGCTTCTTCGTTCCACTCAATCATGCGCTGTTCAAGCACATCAATGCGTCTGTGGACACCGTCGACTTTCTTGTCAACCTCATCAAAGCGCCGATCCACGTCGTCAAAGCGCTTGTCAACTTCCGCGAAGCGCCGATCCACGTCGTCGAATTTCTTGTCGACCTCATCAAAGCGCCGATCCACGTCGTCGAATTTCTTGTCGACCTCATCAAAGCGCCGATCCACATCGTCAAAGCGCTTGTCGACTTCCGCGAAGCGCCGATCCACGTCGTCGAAGCGCTTGTCAACTTCCGCGAAGCGCCGATCGACGTCGACGAATTTGTTGTCGACTTCGGCGAAGCGCCGGTCGACTTCGGTGAAGCGCCGATCCATGTCGTCGAAGCGCTCGTCCATGCGACGTTCAAATGCCGCGTGTTGCTCAGAGTTGGCGGCGACATCGGCCTCGCGATGCTGCTGCAAAGGCTCAATCATCGCGATGAGTTCGTTGCGCAGGCTGGTGAACTGTTGCTGGAGACGGTGTTCGAGTCGATCGATGGCGTCGTCAACCGAGTTACTGAGCGGATCGGCCAAGGCGTCGGCGAACTGCTCGGCGGCCGATTCGGTCACGCCCATCTCTTTGACGAGGATGTTTCGCACGCGCAATTTGTCGATGACCATGCATCCATTCTAGTTGCGATGTGTGGTGCGATGTGTGGAATGTGAATACGTTCGCACTTGCGTTCTATGTACAAACGGGTTACGTTCTGGATCAAGCACGACGGATGCGCGCCAACCGAGCGCCGAACGGAAACATTCCGTCGGCGCTCATGTTGTTTGGAGGCAGCAGATGTCCACAGACCAAGACGTGCAGACCGTTGGCGAACCGCCGCCTGAGGTCCATGCACCGCCCGACGATCAGCCGAATCCGGTCTTCGCTCTGCGCGAGGCGATGTTGGAGGCGATCGGCGAGCTGTCGGAAGCGGAGCGGGAGCAGTTGACGTCGGTTGCTGCCCCGGCCGATCTCGCGCGGGCATGGCGCGACGTGATCGCTGTGCGCGCGGCTGGGGAGCGCGAAGCGAGCGTCCGAGCCGAGCTGACGCGTGAGTTTGAGTCGCAGACGCGAGCCTGGCAGCCGCGTCCGACGGGCGGCCTGCGCGGCAGCGCGATGGCGCGGTTGCCGCAGTCGGTTGCTGAGTGGACGGAGTTCATCCGCTCGGCTGACGACTCGGCGCGGCTCCAGCAGCGGCGGAGTCAGTTCGCGGACTGGCTTGCGCACCATCCGGAGGCCTGAGCAGGCGAGCCGGATTTCCAGCAAACGTTCTCTGAAAGGAACACAAGATGCCTGACACACTTTCCACCAACATTTCCGCCTCGTATGGCGCGCTGGTCGAGCGCACCATCGCGCAGATGCCGCAGTCGGCGCCGATGCTGTCGCTGGCTCGCAAGCTGATCGTGCCGAAAGGATCGAACAGCGCCCAGATTCCGCGCGTCTCCAGCGTCTCGACGGTGCAGACGCCGAATGAGGGCGACGAGCTGAGCACGACATCGCGATTCACCCTGGCGAGCAACACGATCCTGCCGACGTTCCGCGCGATCTACGTGCGGATTCACATCCGCGCGATCAACTACTCGCAGGATGATCTGATCCGTCTCGTATCGGACGAGATGGCGCTGTCGCAGGGGCAAGACATCGATACGGACCTGACCGGCGAGTTTGGCAACTGGCACAGTGACAACGACATCGGCAAGAAGAACACGAAGCTGACCTCCGCGAGCGCGGACGCGCAGGCGCTCGCAACCGCGGTGACAACGACATCGGCAAGAAGAACACGAAGCTGACGCTGGCGAAGCTGCGAGAGGCACGTCGGACGTTGCAGTCGGTGCCGCGATCGAAGGGCGGTCCGCCGCGCGGCGACATCGTGACCGTGTTGTCGCCGGTGGTCGCGGAGCACGTGCTGCAGGACATTGGCGTGAGCGGCGTCGGATCGGCTTCCAACTGGATTCCGGCCGGAATCTCGGAGCAGCTGATTCGTCGATTCCACGTGTCCGAGGTGCCGCTGATGGGTACGGCGGTGTTCGTTGACGGCTACATGCCGATCAATGGCGACGGCGACTACATCTGCTCAATGTTCGGGACCGAGTCACTGGTCTGGGCCTGTTCGATGGACTGGGAGATGTCCGTCTTCGAAGAGGCCGAATGGCCTGGCGTGACGCTGCGGTCGTTGGCCGACTACAACGCCGGGATCGCCGGCTTCAAGCATCACGGTTGCCAGATCACAGCGGACGGAGGCTAGCGCGATGCCGATCGATGAACGCGGCCTGTGGGCGCCGGCCGATTTCTCGCAGTTGCGGTCCGAGACGTTCTCGGCGCCGCGACTGGGAGGCGGGCTGCGCGCGCAGCGAGCCTACTTGCGCGAACCGAAGCGCGACCGACGCGGTCGCGACTATGCGGGTCGCAACCATGCCCTGCTCGGACAGGGCTTCCACGGCACGCGGGAGGCTGAGCGTCTGTTGCTGGATGCGGCAGCGGAGCGAGGACTCTCGCACGAATCGGTGGCGATTGAGGCGCAGCCCTGGCTGCAGACCGAGATCAACGCCGGACTGGGGCCGAGCTGAACGCTCGGACTGAAGCCTCAGATTCCAGACACAGGACCAGACACAAGAGAGGAACGAACCATGATCAGCACACAAACGGAGATTCAGACTCGGCAACCGATGGTCTACCCGGGCGAGCGAGGGCTGTTTCTGAGCCATTTGCAGTACCGACTCGCTCGCGAAGCCGGCGTGGAGCTGGAAGACTACGACATCCTGATGCGGCAGCCAGAGGACGAGGAGTCGGCGGAGCAACCGCTGGACGACCCGTCGCTCTGGCAGCCGGTAGCGGCGATGAAGTATCTCAAGCATCGCGCGATTGGTTGGCATGAGGCGAGCTCGGTGGACGAGTTGCCGGCGCGATATCGGGAAGCGGCCGTACGCGACGGAGCGTTCTCAGCCGCCGACGATGAGCGCTCGACCAACGAAGGTGAGAGCTGAGATGTCTACCGCATTTCACGAGCGGTCCTCGCGGCCGCCTGACGCCTCGGCGTCGGGCGGCTGCCCGGCGCCGGCGCAGACGGAGGCGCTCTGGCAGTACCTCAAGCGGATCGAGAGCGGGCTCGACCAGATTGAGTCACGCATCGATCGGCTCTACATCGCGCTGGGCGGCGGCACCGTGCTGCTGGCGGCGATTGGCCTCGGATCGGCATTCATCGTGCGCGCTGGCTGAAGCGGCGCGCAGCAGACATCCAAATGGAAGGGCAGAACCATGAACAGAACCACGAACAAGACCGCGGACAGAACCACGACTTGTCAGACATGTTCTCACGACAGTGGTCATCACGACTGCGACGTCCACTGCGACTCGGCGCCGAGCAATCCGCTCTGGCTGCCGCGAGGCAGCGTGCGAGCCCTGATCGCCGTCGGCGTGATCAGCGTCTGGGCGGTGCTGGAGCTCGGAGTGCTCAGCGAGCCTTCGGACGCGGTGCGTTCGATCGCCGTGGCGGTTGCGGCCGGCTACGGCTTCTTGCGCACACGCGAGACGCAGGGCGGAGGTGGCTCATGATCGCGTCAGAGCTGGCGGCGGCCCCTGATCTGCAAGGGATCAGCGGGCTGCCGCCCGGCGCTCGCACGATCTGGCGGCCCGCGCACCGCTCAAACTTCTTTGCGGCGCGGATCAAGCCGTACTCAGCAGCGCCGCGAACGTTCGTCGCGATCTGTTACCACACGCCGGAAGAGCCGTGGGACGATCACGAGGTGACGCCGGCCTGGTTCGAGGATCCACGCGCGAACGCGAGCACGCACTACTACGCCGACTCGGACGGTGACCTGTATCAGATGGTGCGGGATGCCGACTTTGCCTGGGCGCAGGGTGTGCGTCGACAGGATCTGATCCTGCCGAGACCGTCCTGGTGGCGCGACGAGTATGTCAGTTACAACGCTTGCATGCTCTCAATCGAGATCGAGGGTTACGCTCGCACGATCGGTGAGACGTTTCGGCCAGGTTCGCGACAGTTTGAGACCGTGGCGACGTGGTCTGCGCACATCTGCGAGCAGTACGGGATCCCGATCGATCGGCGGTACCACGTGGGACACTCGGAGTTGACGCGGCAGAAGTCGGACCCGGGGGTTGACTTCCCGTGGGAAGCATTGCTGGATCGCGTGCGTGAGAAGTCTGGCGGCCTGGAAGCGCGCTTGCGGGAGTTGGAGCGTCGCCTGGCGCTGCTGGAGGATCACAGTCACGGTCGCCCCGTGTTCTCAGCGTGAGCGTCGGTGCTCTCTTGCTCTGGCGCTACACCTCCCCTGGTGCGTCTCGGTCTGCTCCGCGGCAGACACCCCCCGCCCTTGCGGGGGGTGTCTGTTCCTCACGCTCGCGCTCTAGAGCCGCGTTCGGCGTCGGCGGACCCGTGTTCCAATATGCACGCTCGTCGTCGAGGTACATCTGCTCTAGGTCCGCGTAGAATTCCTCGTTTGGCATGATCAACCCTCCCTGGTCGTGACGTTCCAGGAATCATAGAGCTCGTCAATCTGGTCGCGTGACTTGCCGCCATAGGTCACGTAGGCATCGCGCACAGTGGCACAGAATCCCTCTCCATGCGAACGGCAGTCGTGCCTGTTAAACACGTATGTGTCGCGAGCCCATTCGCCATACGAGCCGCGCCGGCCACTTGGTCCCTCACCAGTCAGCTCCCGTTGAACAGCGTGCGCACCTTCATGCAACGCCGTATGTAGCGGCACCCCCCCCCAAGGGCGGGGGAGCGCGGCGGACGGAGTATTCCGAGAGAGGTTGGGGTCAGTTGTCGAGCTTTTGGCCCGACATGAGGGCGACGGGGCGCAGCATGGGCGGCGGCGGCATGGCGCTCGCGATCGGCGCGAGCTGCGCACCGCGGATGTCGGTATCGGGAGTCAGGCGGACCCGCGGTCTACCGGTGTCGTGCTTGCGGATAGCGAGCCAGCCGAGGATGCCGAGGACGACCACGACAAACGTGCTCAGAGCGACGCCGGTGAGCACCTCCCGTTCTCCAAGCCAGTCGGCGATGAAGCCGGCCGGACCGCCGCTGACGGATGAGATTCCCCAGGACATCATCGTGAAGGCGGTGACGCGGCCGAGATAGGCGGACTCGGTGTTCATGACGATTTTGGCCTGGAGAAGCAAGGTTGGACCCTGTAGGCCTGGACCGAGCAGAGCCATGGAGGCGATGGCGACGCCGTAGGTCTGGGCTTGCGACATGACCAAGTAACCGATGCCCATGACGCCGATCAGGACGAAGATGACGGGCCACGACCAACGCGACGTGGCCATGCCGGCAACACCGATCGCGAGGATGGCGCTGGCGATGCCGTTGACGGTCATCATCAGACCCATGTCGGTCGACTCGCGGTCGAGGTGTTGTTCCAACAGCGCCGGGGTCAGAACTCGGAACATGAAGCCGATCACCACGGTGGCCATGAACAGCAGCAGCATGAGCCGCAGCTGCGGTCGCTGTCGGACGTAGCGGACTCCGTCGATCAGGTCGGCCAGTGGACTGCGCTTGACGGATTGTTGCGGCGTGCCCTTGTTCGGCATCACGACCATGGAAAGGACGCCGATCGAGACGAGTACGCCCATGACGATGTAGGTGCCGCCGCCTCCGACGGAGGATTCCAACAGCAGCGCGGCGATCATGGGAGCGACGGGCATGCCCCAGCTATGGGCGAGCTGGTTGAGGGCTACGGCGTTACCGATCAGGCGCGGTCCGACGATGTCGGCGGTGAAGGCGTTGCGGGCCGGACCCATGAAGACGAATGTGGCGCCCAGGATCAGGGTGAGGAGGAACATCAGGGGCAAATTGACGAGGTCGAGCAACAGCAAAACGCCGGTCAGCGCGAGCATGACCGCGCCGGCGCCCTGGCCGAACACGATCAGGTGTTTGCGGTTGACGCGGTCGGCGATGACTCCGCCCCAGGGTGAGCCGATCAGCATGGAGATGCCGGTGCCCATGGTGACCAGTCCGACGGCGGAGTTGGTGCCGCCGAGGTCGTAGGAGACGACCGACATGGCGACGAACATCATCATGTAGGCCAACGTGGCGAAGAGCGTGCCGGCGAAGAGGATTTTGAACTGAGGATGTTGCAAGGCGAGGAAGGTGTTCGCCCGCCAGCCGCTAATACTTCGCCTCATGCGAACAGTCTACGCCCGCCACGGTCGGATCAGCCGCCGTGGAGTGCGCACGGAGTGTGCCTGCCGAGTCACTCGCCGCTCAGATTTGCATGTCGAATACCGCCGCTGATACCGACCTGCTGATGCAGCCCATATGCAGCCCATATGCAGCCATGTAGCGGAGCGTCTGAGCTGATAGCTGGTAGCGCACAGCTGATCGACCGATACGCTATGCGGATGAACCCTCGCGAGTGGAATCTGCCCACGTGGTTGATGGTCCTGGCCGTTGGCGCGACCATCGGCGCCGGGATCTGGGCGTTCGGCGCCGGCAAACCGCCTCGCGTCTCGCAGATCGAGATCGGGCTGCGACAGACCGGCGATCAGCAGGCCGAGTTCGCGATCCGCGAGACGGACCATCTTGGCGAAGTGCATGTCTACGATGTCGGCGGTCCGCAGTTCGATCTGTCGCTGATCAATCGACCGCGTTCGATCTTCACGGATCCGGTGGTGCTCTCAGATGACACGCGCAACGTGCCGAGCCAGGTGCGGATTACGATGCGCGGGCTCTCGGATGAGGATGTCAAGCTAGGCTTGCGCAAATTGCGCCCAAATCGGCAGTGGGACAGCAGCCGCTTCCCGCGACCGCAGCCGATTCGAATGGAGGAACTGTCAACCGAGGAATGGTTCTGGTTGACGCCTCAGTCGATCCGCGTGACCTATCACCAGGGACTGGTCAGCACGGTGCAGCTGTTCGTGTATGTCGCGGGCACGTTCGCGCTGCTGATCGGGATCTGCTGGTTCGTCTGGCGACGGTGGTTGAACTGAACGCGGCGGTTATTCGATACGGTCTGGGCTACTGTCCGGCTGGCCAACCTGATAGATCGTGCGATGTCGGAGGCGCGCGATGTCGCGGCCCGATTCGTCGCTGATCGTGACGTCAAGCAGGCAGTACTCGTGCAGCTTGCGTCGGTAGCCGTCAGTCATGTGACCGGAGACGACGAGCGTCTGGTCAGCCAGCGCGGGAGCAAGCATCTGAATCTGGCTACCGGCGTGGATTCCAGCGGGATAGCTGTAGGTATGGCGGATGAGTCGCGTGCAACGACCGGCGATCCAACCGGGATGGAGTCGCGCGCCCGCGCCGCGCCAGCGCGGATGCGGATCGCGCGCGAACTGGTCGGCGTAGGCAGCGGCATCGTCGAGCGACATCGGCACGGCCATCGCGGGCAGGTCTTCTCCGACCGGTAGATTCTGTCGAGTGAGCTCGGTCGGTGGGACAGCCTGTGGGGCGACTGCTCGATTCTGGGCGATCGCGAGGTCGCTGAAGAACTCAGCCTCGCCGAGTCCGGCGACGCCGGCGATGCAGACGTCGCCCGACGCTTTGGCCATGTTGAACTCGACCGTTGGGCTGCTCGCCGCATCGGACGTGGTGACGCGTGTGGTGATCAGGTCGCCGGGATAGACCGGGCGTCGGAGGCGGAAGTCGATCCAGCCGCTGTCGAGCCAGTTCTCGCCGAGCGCCTCGATCAGCGCTGTCGCGGCCCAGGAGTAGACGGTGACGCCGCCGACGAGCGCTTGCTCGAAGCCGAACATGGCCGCGCCTTCGGTGGAGTGGATGATGTTGTCGATTTCGAGCGAATCCTCGCCGTCGAGGAAGGCGGTAATCGAGCGTTCAATCGTTTGGTTGGTCATGGTCTGCTCCACAAGATCTGCTCCTCAAGCGGGGGCGCGCCCTTCAGTCGCTCCGCGACAGCTTCCCTCCAAAAGGGAGGTGGAGGGGGAAGCGCGGAAGGGCGACGTCAGCGTTCTCCTACCTGGTAAATGGTGGTCTGGCGCAGGCGCACGAGGTCGCCTCCGTCTTGCGAAGATAGCGTGACGTCGAGCAGCGCGTATTCGTGGCCCTTGCGTTCGTATCCCGACTCGATCCGGCCGCTGACGAGGAATTGCTGGTCGGGATGGACTGGGGCGAGATGCTGGATTTGGCTGGCGGCGTGGATCGCCGTGTAACGCCAGGTGTGTGCGAGTAGCTGGTTCGCTCGATGCGCAATCCAGCCGGGATGAACGCGACCGTTCGCTCCACGCCAGCGCGGATCAGAGTCACGAGCAAACTCATCGGCGTAGCGCTCCGCTTCGGCGAAGCTGAGATCATTCGCCATGGCGGGTAAGTCCTCGCCAATTGGAGCGACCGCTTTCGTGATCAACGGCCGCTCATCCGGTCGTGGCTGCGGGGCGCGATCTGTCGGGACGGAAATTTCTGAGTAGAAGTCGGCGATTCCCAATCCAGCAGTGCCCCTGACCGCGATGTCGCCGTTGTGCTTGGTCATGCTGAACTCGACATCGCCACCGTTCGGCGCGACGCGTGTCGTGATCACCTCGTCCGGATAGACGGGTTTGCGGAGTTGGAACTCGACCCAACCCTCGTCAAGCCACGCGTCGCCAAGGGCCTCAACCAGCGCCGCGACCGACCAGGCGTAGACCGTCACGCCGCCGACCAGCGGTCCGGTGTAGCCAAAGCGGGCCGCGCCCTCGGTCGCGTGGATGATGTTGCCGATGTCGAGCGAATCCTCGCCGTCAAGGAAGGCGGTGATCGTGTGTTCAACTGTTTGTGTTGTCATGCTGCTCGTCTTTCGAATTCAGTCAACATTGGCTTCGTCGGCCAATCTCCAGATTTCCGCGCAATCGACTTCCAGTCCGACAAGTACATCTTCTACATCTTCGCCGTCGAGCGTTGCTGGACGCTCCAGCAGTTGCGGCTCCTGGTCGGGTCGATGTATCCAGACATTGGAGGAATCCAGATCGACAAGCCAGCCCAGACGCACGCCGTAGTGCATCCAGATTTCCAGCTTGGTCTGCTGACCTCTGAGGCGGTCGCTCGGCGAGCGGATCTCGACGACTAAATCGGGGTTGAACGACATGGCGCCCTTCACGTCTTCTCGCGATGCCGCCGCGAGCCGCTCGGGGCTGACCCAGGGAAACATCGGGGTCCAACAGGCGGATGCGGCCGTTTGCATCGGTCATTCGATAGCCGGCGCTGGCGTCACGGGCACGTCCACCACCGCTACCGACTCTCCAATTGCGAAGCTGAGCGCCTGTCTCCAACCCCACATCAGAACTCTCGTCACCAGCATGTACGTTGATCACCAGCTTTCCGTCGTCGAGCTCAAACTTCCAGCCGGGATTCTGGTTGCAGATCTGCTCAAGGTCTTCGTCACTGATCACTCCGAGTCCACAACCGAGACGAATGAGACCCGGTAGTGGCGGAGCAGCAGTGGTGAGTGGAGTCGGAGGAGTGGTAGTGGTCATACCGTTCGCAGTGACCGCAGTGATCGCAGTGATCGTAGCAAGACGTGGAGTGCTAAATGACGCCGTCTGCTGTGAGGGTTGCCAGGTCTTCCTGGCTCAGGCCGAGGATGCCGCCGTAGATTTCCTGGTTGTGCTCGCCCAGTGTGGGCGCTCGATGCTTGACTTCGCCTGGGGTCCTGGACAGCCGGGGCGCAATGCCGGGCTGTGGAAGCTCGCCGTGCTGCTCTGAGGGCACCGTCACGATCTGATCGCGCGCTTCGTAGTGTTCATCGCTCATCACGTCGGAGGTGGCGTAGACCTTGGTCGCCGGGACGCCGTGTTGGTCGAGTTTGGCCTGTACCTGCTGCAGAGTGAGCGAACCGATCCACTCGCCCACAATCTCGTGGATCGCGTCATAGTTGCGACGGCGGTCGCGGTGGATCTCAAAGCGCGGGTCGCTGAGCAGGTCCGGACGCTGCATCGCCTCGGTCAGTCGGACGAAGGTGCCCTGTGTGGTGGCGTTGATGATCAGGTGATGGCCATCGGCGGTCTGCCACTGCTCGGCAGGCACGACGCCGGGCCAGTAGTTGCCGCTGCGTTCGCGATTCTGGCCGGTCAGGGAGTATTGCGAGGCGTGCGTACCGGACTGCTTCCAGATCGCCTCGTAGAGCGCGACATCAACGTCCTGGCCGAGGCCGCCGTTGACGTCGCGGGCGCGCAGCGCCATCATCGTGCCCATTGCGGCGAAGACGCCGGCTGAGTAGTCGGCAACCATGTAACCGGGGCGGACCGGTGGACCGTCGTTCCAACCCGTGGTGTACGTCATCCCAGCGAAACCGAGCGCGACGCGGTCGAAGCCCGCCTTCTCACGGTACGGACCGGTCTGTCCGTAGCCGGAGACGCGCGTGACGATCAGGCCAGGATTGAGTTCGCGCAGGGAATCGGGCGCGAGGTCCATTTTCTCGAGTGTGCCTGGTCGGAAGTTTTCGATCAGCACGTCGGCGCGCTGACAGAGTCGGCGGAACAGGTCTTTGCCGCGCGGATCAGCGAGGTTGCACGTGACGCCGCGTTGGGAGCGGTTTTCCTGCACATAGGAGATCGTGCCGTGGTTCGGTTCGCCGGTGTCGGGACGCTCGAGCTTGATCACATCGGCGCCGAACTCGGCCAACATGGTCGCGCAGAACGGCGCTGCCAGAATCTGGCCGGCATTGAGCACGAGGACGCCGTCAAGGGGAGGTCGGAGAGGGTTGGAGGTAGTCATGCGCCGATTGTAAACGCCGATTGTCAACGCCGATCATCAACGCCGACTGTCAACCGAGCTCCGATTCGACCTGCTACGGGCTGGCGGCGGTGATCAGCGCGAGGTGTCATCAACCGAGAGGTTTGCGGGATGGCTTGCGATGTTCCAGCGATGCTGCTGGTTGGGATTTAGCCGAGCACGCGCGATTGACGCAGAGCCTCGATCTCGGATGCGTCGTAGCCGCATTCGGATAAGACGTCGTCGTTGTGTTCACCCAGCATCGGAGGCGGACGCCGTATGGACCAGGGCGAGTTCGGCATGACCAGCGGTCGGCCGGGCAGTTGAACGGTTCCGAGTTCAGGGTGGTCAACGGTAGCCCAGAAACCGCGATCGCTGAAGTGCGTGTCTTCGAATAGTTCATCAACGGAGAAGAGCGGCCCGCAGAGGACTTTGGCGTCGCGGGCGCACTGCCAGATCTCACGCTTGGTCCGCTCCAGCGACCACGGCAAGAAGTGGGTGTTGAACTCGTCCACGAGCGCGGCGTTGAATCCGATGCCAGGTTGCCACCACTTGGGATCTTGCAGCCAATCGGGCTGTCCGAGCATGTCATTCAGGCGCGGGACGCGGATGGCGGCGCCGGAGAACTCGACGTAGCCGTCGGCGCACGGGTAGACGCCGCTGAGGATGCCTGCGGCGGGGCCAGGCGCGCGTAAGGTGCGGCGACCGGCAAACTCCCAACCGATCGTCGCGGCGTGGCGTCGGTCGACGCCGTTGAACTGCGCGTCAGCCATGGCGAAATCGACATGTTGACCCTGACCGCGCAGCTCAGCAGCGGTCAGCGCCGCCATAGCGGCGGTCGCCGCCGCCGAGCCGCACTCGACCAGCGCAGCCGTCCCGTACATCTTGACCGGTTCGCGATCCTGGACGCCGATCGAGTACATCTCGCCGGCAAAGCCGTAGAGCACGAGGTCTGAGATGAGGTAGTCGCGGTATGGCGATTCTTGTCCGAAGGGCGAGATGGAAAGCAGCGGCAGATCGTCGCGCCGGGACGAGATCCGCTCCCAACCGAGGTTGAGATCATCGAGCCGTCCTGGCGATTGCGATTCAATCACGATGTCAGCCCGAGCGAGCAAGCGGTCAAACACGCCGCCAACCTCAGGGTGGTCGAGGTCCAACGTGAGCGAGCGTTTGTTGGTGTTGAAGTAGAAGAACGTGCCCGATCGATCGGGTCCGGCGACGCCCTGGTAAAACGGTCCGACGTTACGCGATGGGTCGCCCGAGGGCGGTTCGACCTTAATCACATCGGCGCCAAAGTCGGCAAAGAGTTTGGTGCAGTACGGACCAGCGATCTGCTGGGTGAGATCGAGCACGGTGACGCCATCAAGAGGGCCTATTGGGGTCATTGGGATAGGTTAGTCGCTGCGCGTCAGACACAATCCAGACTCAATCAAAGTGGGCCAGACTCAATCAAAGTGAGCCAAGCGGGCCAGACGCGCCGCCATCTTGACGCCGTCGAACGAGCGGCGAACGGAGCATCTGTGGGCGGCTGGTGATCTGCTAATCTGTTCGGAGATGGGAGATGAGAGATGGGCGATCATGAGTCCGGTCCTGAGATTGCGGCGAGCGTTTAGATCGTTGGGAGAGCAGGAGGCGTCGCCAGAGGAGACTGTGGAGGAAGTTGCCGAAGAGGCGGCTGACGCGATTGCGCAGTACAGCTATTCGCGGCAGGAATCCAACCTGATTTTTGAACGCAACCAGGAAGCCATGCAACGTCTGGAGGCAAACGTCATGGCAGCCCTGGCCAAGAACGCTGAGCAGATGGCAGAGTTCAAGACCCAGGTCACTCTGACCATTCTGCTGGCGACCGGGCTCATTATTGGCGCCTTCGGTGTCGCGGTTGCGATTCTGGACTGAGCTCAGTGTCCGGACCAGCGGGCGTCGCGACCTCTGAGCGGAGAGCGCAGCGAAATTGAGGAGCGGCGGCGTTCATTCGCAATCGCCAACTCATGCATGTAGCGGTCAGCATCAACCAGGTCATCATCACGCTTCTTCGGCTTGGGGCTGTGACCGTCGGCCGTGTGATCCCATTGGTAGTCCTGCATCCGCCTGGCGAACTGCGGCATGGTTGACGCGTGGTACGAACTCGGCGGATCACCGTTGAGTCGTTGTTGAACCAGGCTGATGCCCCAATTGACGGAGTCAGGGCCGCCTTTGCTGGGTACCACATGCAAGCCTTGCCGACGCTGATGATCGATCCAGGCCGATTGTGAACGATCGGCGCACCACTGTACGGTTCCGAGCTTGCGCTGCCAGGACTGTTGCCAGCGCTCCAGCCGTTCGGTGACGCCCGGACCGCGATCCTCGAACTCGCCGAGTCGGATCAGGATATTGGCGCCGCAAGGCGCCTCGGCGCTGGTGATTCCTGCCACGACGCCAGCGGTGAAGTGGTCTTTCGGCGATTGACCGCCGAAGTCGAGACCGCCGATGTATCTGGCAAACGGCGGCCAGGGGGCCTGCCAGAGATGCTGTCGCGGATCGAAGTGCTGATAGACGCGGCCCTCAAAGGCGTCGAATCGGCCTTCGATGAATCGGTCCACCCACTCGCCGGGCTGAATCGCGCGTTGTTGGGCGGCGTAGTGCTGCGGGAGGAACGGATTGTCGGCGATCTTGGCGGGAACGTAGACGATCCGTCCATCGGCGGCGGCGAAGGCATCCTCATCCAGTTCGCGTCGGGCGAACCAGCGCTCGAACCAGCCGGGCCAGGGATTGGAAGCGGCGACGAACCAACGCCGCGACTGAGCAGGATGTCGCAGTCGGGTGAGCAGCATCAGGGCGGCTTCCTCCGCGACCTCGCCCGCTTCATCGACAAAGACGGCGCCATATTGCTCGGAGCCGAGCCCGGACCACTCGGTCAGGTGCCGGAAGTGGATGGTGGATCGCGCGCCGGACGGCCAGGCAGCGTCGCGGATCGCGACCGATTGCGGCGACGAGCGCTGTCGGGCGACGATCAGCCGTTCCGGCAAGCATTGGAAGAACTCGTGCATGGTGGTGGTCTGCAGATTCGAATAGTGCTGCCGCGCGATGAGCAGATTGGTGCCGGGGAAGGCGAGCGCCGTGTCGATCGCGAGCTCGGCGATGGCTCGAGTCTTGCCGCCGCCCATGGCGCCGCCGTATCCGACCAACGTCATGCCGCCCTCAGGCGTGGAGCGCAAGGCGTCGTAGGCCGCCAGCTGACGCTCGGTGGGGATGAAGCGTTGGTTAGTCGTGGGTAGCGTGCTGGCGTTCGCGATCATCGCCTTCCTCCGATTCCAGTTGCGGCGAGTGGTCAAGCGAGGGAGTGAGTCGAATCACAGTGGCGCCGCCATCGCCAGCCGATTCGCTGAACAGTCCGATGATGCGGCCGAGCAGCTCCCAGGCTCGAAGTTTGGTGGTGTCAGCGGTTTCGCCGTGCGCCATCCGACGGATGCCGCCGATCACCTCATCGTCAGTGACGGGGCCGCTGGGTATGTCAGTGGGTGGCGCGGGACTATTGGTTCTTGGCATGAAACGTTCCTGGTTTGCTGTGTGTCTGGATGGTCAATCATACTAGAACATATATTGCGATACGGACTGATGTCGCCGGATTGACCTGGACAAGATGCGAGAGCGCCTCGCGCCTCGCGCCTCACAGTCGCCCTCGACAACTCTCCATTTCCTCCATCTTCTGGTGGATGGGAGCGGTAGCATGGCTGGTGATTGCTTTGGTGTCCATTGATAGGGCGACCCATGATTGGGCGCCCGTTGATTGTGAGGCTTGGTTTGGCTGATCTGGCGTTTGAGTCTGTGTCGTCGATTTCCGACTGGTATGTCAGCGAGTTGGCGGCTGCGAGCCCGAACATGGCGACCTCGCTCGGTATTCCCGGTCGCGAGACGGAGCTGACTGACTACTCGCCCGACGGTCATGCGGAGCGTTCGATGATTCGCCGCCGCGCGGAAACGGCCTTGCGCTCGCTGACGATTGAGACGGATCGAGATCGGGTCGCGCGCGATGTGATGCTGGAACGCTTCGCCTTTGAGGCTGAGCTGGAGGAGAAGCGGGAGCACCTGCGATCGCTCAACATCCTCGCGTCGCCGCTCCAGAACACGCGCCAGGTGTTTGATCTGATGCCGCGCGAGACGGAGCAGGATCAGGCGAACATCGTCGAGCGGATGGGCGCGGTTCCTGAGGCGTTGGACCGGTATCGGTCGTCGCTGGCGGTGGGGATGGAGCATGGGATCGTCGTGGCTCAGCGGCAGGTGCGAGGAGCGGTTGAGCAGTGCCGGGTGTGGTCCGGACTGGGACCCCCTCAGCCTTCGGCAGCTCCCCATGCGAGGGGGAGCAAATCATCCCCATCCTTCTTTCGGCAGCTTTGCGATCAGTTGGGGATTGACGGTGGTTCGAATGTGACGGCGGCGGAGCAGGGTTATGCGGCGATGGCTGAATGGTTGCAGTCGGAGTATCTGCCGCGCGCGAATCCGCATGATCCGGTAGGGCGCGAGCGCTATCAGGCGGCCTCGCGCGGATTCAACGGGATCGTGCTCGACCTGGATGAGACGTATCAGTGGGGTTGGGAAGAGCTATGGCGGATTCAGGACGAGATGGCGCAGACGGCCGAGCGAATCGCGCCGGGGGCGAGCGCAGCAGAGGCGATCGCCATCCTGGAGTCGGATGACGAGCGTGCGATTGCGGGCGAGGAGGCATTCCGCGACTGGATGCAGCAGACGCAGGACGAGACGATGCAGGCGTTGTTGGGGACGCACTTTGATATCGCCGAGCCGGTTCAGCGGATTGAGGCGATGATCGCGCCTCCCGGCGGCGCGCTCGCGATGTACTACACCGGTCCGTCGGAGGACTTTTCGCGTCCAGGTCGGACCTGGTATCCGACTGGTGGTGAGACGCGGTTCCCGCTCTGGCGCGAGCTCTCGGTCTGTTTCCATGAAGGCGTGCCGGGGCATCACCTGCAGATTGGCACGACGCGGTATCTGGGAGAGCAGCTAACTCGCTATCAGCGACTGCTGGCGGGGACATCGGGTTATGTCGAAGGTTGGGCGCTGTACGCGGAGCGGCTGATGGCCGAGCTCGGATTCCTCGAGGATCCGGCTTTCTACATGGGACTGTTGAGCAGTCAGGCCTTGCGGGCGGCGCGAGTCGTCGTGGACATCGGCATGCATCTGGAATTGCCGATCCCCGAGCGCGAGGAGTATCACGGCGGCGAGACGTGGACGCCCGAGTTGGCGTTGCCGTTCCTGCTCGAGCGATCGTTCTTTCCCGCGAACATGTTGGCGAGCGAGGTCGATCGCTATCTCGGATGGCCGGGTCAGGCGATCTCCTACAAGGTCGGCGAGCGCGAGTGGCTCGCGGCGCGCGAGACGGCGCGGACGGCGCTCGGCGATGAGTTCGATCTGAAACGATTCCATCAAGCGGCGCTCGATCTGGGGCCGATGGGTTTGCAGCAGTTGCGCGACGAAATGTCCCGACTGAGCGGCTGAGCCGCGGAGTCGGGGTAGTCTGGCCAGATGAGTCGCGTCGTCACTGCGGTATCAGTGCTGGTGGTTGCATGCTGCGCTGTGCTGCTGGTCGCCTGCGGCAGCGGCGCGGACGAGGCATCGCCGACGTCGCCAACTGAACGCTCTGAGCGGGAAGCGCGACAACAGACAGCGGTCGATCAGCCGTCCGAGGATCAATCGGCCGGCGAGCCTGCGGCGCAGGCGTTGGCGGCCTCGGAATCAGAAGAGCAAACGGAGGCGTCGGCGCAGACGGCAGCCGAGGCGGTCGAGTCGGAAGAGGTGGTGGATGAGCAGGAAGCGGACGCGCCGCTGGTGGAAGCGATGCCTCCGCCGACCGTGACTCAGCATCACGGCGTGCGCGCGGAAGGCACCGTGCTGGGCGATCCCGACGCCGCGATCCTGATTGTCCACTACGGCGACTTCACTTGAGGCTTCTGCCAACGCTTTACGGCTCAGGTTGAGCCGTTGCTGATCGAGGAGTTTGTCGCCAGCGGGGTGGCTCGTTATGAGTTTCGGTATATGCCGGTGTTGGGCGATGCCGCAGTGTTTGCCGCGGTCGCGGTGTCGTGCGCCGAGCGACAGGGCGGCTTCTGGCCACTCCACGACCGGTTCATGTTGGCCGACCAGACGCTCTTTACGGAAGCGGGACTGCGCCGTCAGGTGACCTTTGAGGGACTGGATGTAGAAACGTTCTTTGGCTGTGTGAATGAGGGCGACACGTTGTCGCAGGTGGTGGCGTCGCAGGAGGAAGGCGTCGCTAGGGGCGTCCAGGCGACGCCGACGATCTACGTCAATGACCAGCAGGTGGATCCGACCTACGAAGCGATCGCGTCCGCGATTCAGGCGATCCAGGCGCAGGCTGAGCAAGCTGAGTAGCTGGCGGGGCCGTATCTCGTGTTGCCGCGCGGGTGCTGCGATACGCTCACTGCATGAGACCTCTGGCGTTCCTCCTCTTGACATTGATCTGCGCGGGAATGATCGGTGCCTGCGGGGCGGGCGGCGGCGCGAATGAGGCAGCGGAGCGCTCGGTCGCCGCGACGACGCGCTCAGAGCGAACCCCGCGCGAAGCCTCGATTCTGCAACAGCAGCCGTCTCAGAGCGAGCCGCAGTCCGAGATTGAGCTGGAGCACGAGACGGGCGACACAGCTAAGGCGGACATAGCGGAAGCAGCGAACCAGTCGCTGACCGCATCCTCGGACGACGCCGAGGAAGAGGCGGCAGCGGTCGTCCCGACGGAGATTGACTTTGGCCACCGCCAGGGGCTGCCGTTCATACGCAACACGCTCGGAGACCCAGAGGCGCCGGTGTTGATTGTGGAGTACTCGGACTACCAGTGACCGCACTGTCGCTCGTACGCGGCTCAGTTGGAGCCGCAGGTCATCCACGAAGCGGTGCGTTCCGGGTTAGCGCGGTATGAGTATCGCCATTTCATCATTTTCGGGGCCAACTCGGAGTATGCCGCGCTGGCGACGGAATGCGCCGGCGATCAGGGCGCCTGGTGGGAGTTCCATGACGAGTACCTGTTCGAGGCTCAGGCGCGGACGTTTACGCGCGCGGGGACGATCGCGTTGGCAGAGCGAGAGGGACTCGATCTGGAACAGTTTCAGCATTGTCTGGACACGCAGGCGCACGCGCAGCGTCTGATCACGATGCAGGAACAGGCCATCGCGAGCGGTGTACGCGGCACACCGACGATCACCGTGAACGGCCGCATCGTGGGCAGCTCGTTACAGTCGATCCTGGACGCGGTTGCTGAAGCAAGCGACAGGAGCAAAGAGTGACCCATATGAGACGGCGCTTGGCGTCGCAGTTGGACATGGGGCGGTTGGACATGGGGCGGTTGGACATAGTCCGATCACACGTGGTGCGGTCAGCCGCGATCAGGTCAGCTGGTTTGACGGCGCTGCTCGTTGGCATCGTGATCCTGCTGAGTGGCTGCGGCTCGGACCCGGCGCCCGATCCGACCGGGCAGCCGTCTGCCAGTCAAGGCGATCAGGCTCAACAGGACGCGGCGCTCTCGTATCGGGCTGGCGAGAGCGAGTCGGTGGAAACGGTCGCGTCGGAGCAGCCGAGCTCGCCGGCGAGTCCGTCCGAACAATCAGCGACCGAACAATCAGCGTCCGAACAGGCAGCGTCCGGGCAGTCAGGCCAACGTGTGGAAGCCTCCTCAGGATCAGCAGCAGAATCGCAGTCTGAGCCAGAGGCGATGCTCGCCAACACGATCGCGGAGGGACATCGAGCCGGGCTGGTCGCGGATCGGCATATCGTCGGCGATCCGCAGGCGCCGATCGTGATCACGGAGTACTCCGACTTCCTTTGAGGCAACTGTCGACGATTCGCGGCTCAGGTTGAGCCGCGCGTAATTGAGGAGTTGGTCAGGACGGGACTGGCGCGGCTGGAGTACCGGCACTTCCTCGGACACGGTCAATCGTCGGTCCTCGCCGCGATGGCGACCGAGTGCGGCGGCGATCAGGGTCGCTGGTGGGCGTTCCATGACCATTTCATGACGACGCGTGATTTCACGCGCGATGGCGCGGTGGCGCACGCGCGCGAGCTCGGCCTGGACGACGATCGATTCGCGCAATGCCTCGATGACGAAGCGCATCTGGAGACGGTGTACGAGCATCATCGCGCGGCGACGGAATCGGGCGTGCGTTTTACGCCGACGGTGCGTGTCAACGGCGAGGGCGCGCCGGTGACCGAGGCGCTGGTCGAGCGCGTGTTGGAGTTGGTGGAGACGCTGCAATAGCGCCTGCGCGGCTCGGCTCCGTCGAAGCCGCCGATGACGACGTGATGACCGCAGTTGCCGAGCCAACATTGCAACCTTGACAGTGCGCCGACTGACCGAAATGCCAAGCGGCTGCGAGGCGCTGGACTGATCAACGCCATCTCCGCCTTCTCACGGACTGGACCAGGCGGCTGTTTGGTTCGCGGGAGCGGCCTGTCCTCTGACTGGTACCTGTGACCGATACCTGTCTTGACTGATGCCTTGACTGTTGCCTGCCTGCTGCCAGACCGATGGCGGCATCGCGGTGTCTGTCTTCAGCAGTGGAATCGGTGGACAAGTCGGCAGGGGAGTCGGACGAGGAGTCAATGGAGACTTGACATTTACGAACAGGTATTCCAATATACGAACAGATGGTCATACATACGCATCCAATGAAAGGATCAGACATGCCTCAACTTGCCGCCGCACTGGACTTGGACCTGCCGCCGCCGCTCCGCGTCCAGGCCGCATCGCTCTCGGAGGTGGAACTGAACCGACTGCTCGATCAGCTCGCTGGATCGGACGCGGCTCGCAGCGGAAGTGGACGCTTCCGCGCTCTGCACGAACGGATCCGACATCGCGAGGCGCATCTGTACAACGATCGGGAAGCGAATCCGACGTTTAGCGCGGCTCATCTCCAGGCCGATCCCTGGCAGACGGACCTGCCGCGCCGCACCTGGGCGCAGCTACGCCAACGGTTGACCGAGCATCCGTTGCGAGTACACGTAGAGCCGCCTGATCAGTCGCCGCTCGCTCGCGAGGCCGCCAGCCAACTGGAGCACGTCTTTGAGCAAGGACTGCGGGACGTAGAGGAGCGGACTCGGCTGTCGCTTCAAGCTGACCTCGGCTACGGACAGTCTTGTCTCTGCTTCGGCGTCCTGCACTGGCAACAGGCCCCGCAACGGCTGCCCGACTTCCCGACCCGCGAGGTCCGCAGCAGTCGTCCCGACGATCCTGATGAGCGACGCCGATTTCGTCGCGCGCGGCCAGAAGACGGCGTCGGCGTTGCCTGGATCGAAACCGACTCGAGTCGGCGCGACCGCGACCGTCGGCGGCAAGCCGCGGCCGGCTTTCCGTGGGACATCGAAGTCATTCGACCCGATCAGTTCGCATTCATCGAGGATGCCGGCTCTGGCAACGGGATCGGTGTGGCGATCGTGCTGCGCACAGTTGGACTGCCTGAGTATCGCTCTCAACTGCGGACGCAGGACGGCCTCGATCTGCGTCTCGGCGGATCGAACGCGCAACCAGCCTTGCGCGTCGCGCCGATCTCAGACGACGCCGCGGCGACCATGCCCGCGGACCGCGGTGAGCGCGACTGGAGCGAGCAGATTCGCGTCGCGTCGGTCTGGACCCGTCACGAGTACTACGAGTTGGCAGCCCCGGACCGAGCCGCCTCGCTGCGTCCGATTGGCGCTCACGAAACACGCGGCGCGGAGTGGTCGCTGATCAAGTCGCATCCGCATCCATACGAAATGCCGCCGTTCGCAGTCGCCGAGGCAGATGTCAACGATCATCCGGATGCGTTGCGCCGCTGGGAGCCGACGATGGAAGGGCTCTATCGGGCGAAGCCGGGCTACGACTATGAACGCTCGCTTGGTCGCTTCCTCGCCGAGCAGACGGCGATTCCGTTGTACTGGATTCAGCTCGCCGACGGCTCCTGGCAAACCGATGAGGGCGGCAAGCGGGTGGAGCTGTCACCGGACGCCGCAGCGGCGCAGGCGCTGCCGAGCGGCGCCTCACTGCACCGCGTCGAGTTTCGGGTCGACCCGGCGTTCGTCGAGTTCCTCAGAATGTCGCATGAGGAGATGCTCGCCGCCGCGCCGGATGCCGGAGCGGTCGAACGCGGCGAGATCGGTCCCAATACGCAACCGCACACACTCAACCTGTTGCTCGGATCGCGCAACTTGCAGGTGCAACAGCTCAAGCGGGCGCAGGCGCAAGCGGTGCAATCCATGTTGCGCAACATGGCGCTGGTGATGTCGAAACCGCTCCGCGAGGGCGGATTCGGCGCGCCGATCTGGGCGTTTGCGAAATCCGTCAACGGTCAGCCGCAGCGTCTGGAGACAGTCTCGGTGGCGCCGTCGCTGATTTCGTCGATGCACATCAATGTCTGGATTGACCCGTACTCAACCGCGCAACGCATCGCGGTGCAAGAGCATGGTCGGGCCAGGCTGAACGACCCGCTCGATCCGCTCGAGCAGCACAGCTACCTCGAGCATTACATCGGTGACGAGTTCCCCGAGCAGACACTGGCGCGGCATCGACAGTGGCGCCTGGAACAGGCGCGATTTGAGCGCGAGGTGTCATTGGCGCGCGGAGACGATCCGCTGGCGACCGCGGGAGCGTCGCGCGATCAGGCTGCTGCGCAGCAGACGAGCCATCTGCCATCGCTGGGTCGACTAGTGACGATCGACGACACCGAAGTCAAACCACCTGGTAGCAGCCAGACCAGTGGCAGTCAGGCCAACCACCAGCAACGTTGAGGCACTGAACCAGAAAGACACCCCATGACTGCAAGAGTCAAGCAGCGGCGCGATCCTCGTGGCGTGAACGGTGACTCCAGGCGAGGACTTCGTCGTAGGGGGTCTGCGAGCGGAGGCACCCGTGCAGGTAGCCGACGAGGCGGTTCGCCAGGGCGCGGAGGGCCTGGTAGTGCGGGTCGCCGGCGGCGCGACGGCGGTCGTAGAAGTCGCGGCAACCGGGGCTCGCGCGCAACGAACACATCGCCCACTGCATGGTGGCGTCGCCGAGCCGCCGGTTGCGGATGAAGCGCGCCCTCACGGTGCGCTTGCGGCCCGATGCTACGGTGAGGGGCGAGGTGCCGGCGTAGTTCCTGCGGGACTTCGCCGACTCATAGCGTTCGGGGTCGTCCCCGAACTCGCCAAGCACCCGGGCGCCGAGCACGACACCGAGACCGGGCATGGAACGGTAGATGTCGGCGTCCGGGTGCTGCTCAAAAGAGGCTGCCAGCTCGGCCTCGAGTTCGGCGATCTGTCCGTTGATCGCGTCGATCTGGGTCACGGTCGCCCTGGTCGTCGCGGCGAAGGCCTGGCTGACCGTGGCAGGCACCTCCAGCTGCTCGACTCGGAAGGCCTGACGGAGCTCGGCGGCGCGCTGCTCGACGTTACGCTGGCGGCCGCCGCGGCGCAGCGCCGAGCGCATCTGCGACGTGCTCAGCCGCGCCGCCTCGCGCGGCCCCGGTGCGGTCGCCAGCACCCCCACGGCGTCGCCGTGCGCCAGGCTGGGAAACGCTTGCAGGGCCCCGGGAAAGTACTCCCTGAGCGCGTTGCGGAGCCGGTTCGTCTGCCGGGTGCGGTCCCAGACGAGTTGTTGGTGGGCGCGGGCGAGGATACGCACGGCGGCCGCCTCGTCGCTGTCGCCGGCGACCTCGCGGTGGTTATGCCGGTCGGTCCGCACGAGGTCGGCGAGCAGCTTCGCGTCCCCGGCATCGGACTTGGCGCCACTGACGTGGTGGCGGTCGCGGTAGCGCGACGCCGAGCGCGGGTTGATCGCGTAGACCCGGTAGCCGACCGCCACCAGGGCCATCACCCACGGGCCGCGGTCGGTCTCGATGCCGACGACCACCTCGTGCGGTCCCGAGGCGTGCCCGGCAACCAGTTCGTGCAGGGCGGTGATGCCCTCCACCCCTTCGGGCAGCCGCCGGGCGGCAAGCCGCTCGCCCGCTTCGTCCATGAGATGGACGTCGTGATGGTCCTCCGCCCAGTCATCACCCAAGTACAAGGCCATCGTGTTTCGGTTCCTCTCCAGTTCGCGCTTTCTGGTGCGACCCGGTGGGTTGGTTCCCGCGACGGCCTAATGAATCGGTGCTCTTGGGCACGACACCCCATCAGTGCTGCAGAACAACCCAGACATGCCGGCAAGGGCTCAGTCTTTCTTCAGCGGTCACACGCCGCAGGAACCGAGAGAGCTCACCGGCCAGCAGGGTCCAGGACCAGTCTGCCAGAGGTCCTCCGGCGACTGATCTGACCCCATTAGGAACCGTGATGTCTCCTGTTCATGAAATCCGCTGCAACAACCAGGGCTGCCCCAGCCGGCGGCACAGCGATCAGGGCGCGCTCGTCTGCAAGGCCGAGCGGCACGAGCGCTATATCACCATCGTCTGGCGCTGTCGGCGCTGCAAGACGGGTCAGCGCACGCCGCTACCGATCTCATAGGCGTTGCAGACGCCCATCAAGGATCTGGTAGGCCGCCGACAGCTCAGATCGAGCAATTGGCACAGTCTCAGGGTCAGCCGAGGTCAGCAGCTGCTGGCTGTGCGAGCGCACTGCATCCGCGGTGCGCTCGCGCCGACCCGGGTCGAGCTCGCTGAAGACGTCATCCAACAACAGAATCGGCGAGTCGCCGGACTCCGCTTCGAGGAAGTCAGCCTCGGCGAGGCGGAGACTCAGCGCGACGGCTCGCTGTTGCGCGCGCGACGCGAAGTTAGCCGCCGGGCGACCATCCAGGTCGATCATGAGCTCATCGCGATGCGGGCCGACGCTCGTCGATCCGCGAGCAATGTCGCGAGATCGCGAGGCGAGCAACGTGGTCGAATCGGCTGGCGCGAACGAGAGGCTCAGCGTCTCAGCCGGATCGTCGGGCGAGCGCAGAGCGCGGTGTCGTTGGCAAGCGAAGTCGGAGATCGCGGCGGCGGCGGCTGCGCGAGCGCGCCAGATCGGTTCGGCGGCGGTCGCAACGAGCGGGTCCCACTGATCCAGCTCAGACGCGGCGGCCTGTCGTTGTCCGACCTGCTTCAGCAGCGCGTTGCGCTGCGCAAGCGCGCGCTGATAGCGGCTGATGCTGGCGGCGTGCGATGGCTGGAGCTGTCCAACCGCCACATCCAGAAATCGGCGACGCAGCGCGGCAGGCCCGGTCAGCAGCTCGATATCCAGGGTGGTGAATTGGACGGCGCGAATGGCGCCGAGCGCGTCCGCCGCTCGTCGAGCCACGCCGTTGACCTGAATCCGCTTGCTGGTCAGCGGCGCTCCACTGCGTTGCCGAGCGGCCGAGCCGCCGCTTTCCGATCGCGCCGCGATGGCCACGGCGACAGAGACGCTGTCCGCAGCCGTCACCGCGTTGCCTGCGACTCGCGACACCTGCGGCGGCGGCGCCGACCAGCTGATCAGCTCGCCTTCGGTCTGCGCACGAGTCGAACGCAGCGATGCCAGGAGATAGATCGCTTCCAGCAGATTCGACTTGCCGGCTGCGTTCACGCCGCTGATGAGGGTGATGCCTGGCATGAACTCGGCCTCAAGCTCGCGCCATGAGCGGAAGTTGGAGAGGGTGAGCTGGCTCAGGTACACGGAGCCAGTCTACGTTTGGGCACGTCCAAGTTCAGCGCAGTGTTTGGCAGGTCAGGGATGCCAGGTCAGGGATGGACAGTCGGGCAAATGAAACACAAGGGCTAAAAGAAGGGAGGGGAGGGCTAGGAACCCCAGATGGCGAAGGTTGCGATGATCGCCGCGGTCGCCGCGAGCATCATCCCAGACAGCGCACCGAACAGCCACCACTTCATGGATTGCATCTCTGCTCGCAGCTCTGCCATCTGCCCGCGCATCTCCGCCATATCTTCACGGATGCTAATGATGTCCGAACGTAGCTCGAGATACTGGTTTTGCGCATCCGTTTGGGTCAGCAGGCCTTCGCGCGCGGACTTCACGGCCTCTGGCTCGCCTCGTCAGGCAACTCGGTCTGCTCCTCCGAGAATCCAGCGGAGCGGAAGCGGCGCCTGAGGGCAACGGGAACGATCGACATGCCGGCAGTTAACGGATTCAGCATTGCGATTGAAGCACTTGTGCGACCTTCCTAGACCGCTCTGACCGAATCGTGTACTATGCGCAGAACCCGTAAGCGGAGCATCCGCAACCTACGCAGTCCTTGGAGCGCATTGATGGCTACCATCCAGCATGAAGTCCCTGGCATCAACCTTGACTGGCTCAACGTTGACACCGATCAGGGCATGGAGATCCAGACCGGCCGCAAGGGCCTGACGCTTGAGACGATTAATCAGCTCACGTACAGCGTTGAGGACCGCGACGAAGCGCGCCAGCGACAATGGGCTCCGCGCGGATCTGCAATCGACCCGCGCTCGCCGTCCGGCAGCGTGCAGTACAACAGCAAGGCGGATGTCTGGACCGAGTCCGCGATGCTGCTCTACGAAGAGGCGCTGCAGCGACAGTGGTCGTCGGCGCGCGACATTCCCTGGGACACCATTGACGAGCTCTCGCCTGACCTTGAGCACGCCATGTGTACGCTCTGCACCTTCCTGACGCAGGTTGAGTTCATCGCCGGCGACGTTCCAGGACGCTTCCTTGAGCAGATTCACCCTGAGTTCTTCGAGTCGCAGCTCTTCCTCGGCACGCAGCTCATGGACGAGGCGCGTCACCTGGACGTCTTCCGCAAGCGCACGCTGATCAACGGCGGCGGCATGTCCGGCGCCGGCCTTGGCGCAGTCGGACTGCTCAGCTCCGACGACTTCACGGAGATGACCGCGCTGCTTCACCTCGTTGGCGAGGGATTTGTGCAGACGCTGTTCCGCATGGGTGAACTGATCGCGCAGAATGAAGCGGAGAAGCGGATCTTCCGTCTCTCGGCGCAGGATGAGTCACGCCATCTCGCGTTCGGCGTCACGCACCTCAAGTACACCGTTGAGACCGAGCCCTGGCGCAAGGAAGAGCTGCACCACATCCTCGACATGCAGGAGGCGCTCCTGACGCAGTCTCAGCAGACCTCGCTGACCACCAACCCGCTGACGGGTGAGGCGCTGGCGATCCTCTCCGGCGGCGGCATTGAGCACCTCGACGAGGGTTACAACATGGTCATGCTGATGCGCAAGAAGCAGTTCGTTGAGTACGCTCACCGACTCGAGGTGATCGGCCTCGACCGCTCTGAGCGCTTCGGACCCGAAGTGCTTGCGCTGGTCGGAGAGAACAACTAGCGGTTCGGGCCGCAGGTTGACCATTCAGGTTCCACCACGCTGACAACTGACGGCCGCGCCATGGGTGCGGTCGTCAGTCCTTAACCAACAGTGACTGGCACCGCGACGCGCCACTCACACCTCATACCCGGCCATCTGCCGAATGTCTGACGGAGACCACATGCAACTCTCGGCCACCACCAAAGCTCGCGCACGCAGCGCCGGCTGGTCTGACCAACTGATTGAGCGAATCGAAGCCTCGGACGCCACCGACCAGCAAGTCGGCAACCTCGCCCGCGGCAAGCTGGCCGAGGCAAAGATCGACGGCTGGCTCGACTTCCTCGAAAACCACCCCGACAATCCATTCCGCGCGGCGCCGATGAACATATTCAACACGCCCGCCGAGATCGGGATCAAGGCCACGCCGAGCGATGATGGCCTGCGGCTGCGAGACATCAACATCGGCAGCTATGGGATCGTGCCTGACCAGTGGGGGCAGTACAACGACGCGCCTCGCGGCACGGAATCGACCGGTCAGATCATGGCGGCCGGCTACTCGATCTTCGACAAGGCGGAAATCTGGGCGGAAAACGCCGTCGATCTGTACGAGGACGCGATCAAGGATCGCTGGACTCCCGCCATTGATCTCGATTGGGAACAGGGACTGAACGATCTGCCTGAAGAGATGGAGCGATCCGTCGGTCAGATTTGCACGATTTACTCCAACAATGGACTCGTTGAGCAGAAGATCATCGGTCGCTGGCTGGAGGAGATCTCCTACGGCTTCCACGAGGTCAAGCTGTTCCTGGCGACGCAGGCGTTCGACGCGGGCCGCAAGGTCGAAGCGCTGCGCAAGCGAGCCCTGATCAATGGCGGTGGACTGGGACAGGCTCCGCTCGGTCAGATCTATCGCGGCTGGTATCAGGCGCTCACGTTCACCGACATGATCATCGGCCTGGACGTCGTCTACAAGAGCTATGAGGTGACGTTGTTCGAGTCCGCATCGGAGTGGGCGCAGACCGATGTCGAACGCGACATGTTCGCCCGCATCGCGATCGACTCGCGCCGACACCTCGATTACGGGCTCTCGCATCTCGATTGGTACGCGCGCTACAAGCCGGACGCGGAACGCCGTCTGCCAATCCAGTTCTTGCGCGCCGAAGCGTCGTTGGTGCAGGAGCTGCGGCTCTCGACCACTGAGCGCGAGGCGTTGATTGTGCTGCTCGCAGGCGGCGTGGAGAATCTGCAGGCCGGCGTCGACAAGCTCAAGACGCTGCGGCAGCGGCAGCATGATTCCTACCTGAAGAATCTCGCCTCGATCAACTTCGATCGTCCGACTGCGCATCCTGGGCTGTCAGGGCAGATCACTGATCCGCTTGAAGGCGGCATCGTCGCGGTGCGACCGGTCGCGCGGAACTAATCCGAGTCTCTGCGCTCGGACATCAACCGCTGAGCACTTCCGCACTCGGCATCGGGCAGAGCGCGCGCAACGCCTGAGGCTCGATATCGACTGCGTAACTGCTCTGCGGTCCCGGATCGCCGTCGATCTGCATGGGTGGACGCGTCTCGCGCGGCGCGATCTCGATCCGTCGGCAACGCAGATTTCGCACGCCAGGACCTTGTGGCAACCATCCGTGCCGCGCCAACGGCGCCATGGCGATCGCGCGCCATGGCGCGCCCTCAACCAGCATGACGTCCAATAGTCCGTCGGTGGCGACTGCGTTCGGGTTGACTTCCAGCCAGGTGCCGACCATCCGCGTGTTGCCGACCGTCAACATGCCCGCGTCGACATCAATGGGTGCTCCGCCATCGAGCCTGAGGGTCAGCGGCCAGGCCTTGCGTCCGACGGACTCGCGCAGCGCTGACAGGAAGTAGGCGGGTTCACCGACGATTCGCTTCACACGACGCTGACGATCGCTCTGCACGATGCCGGCTACGGCAGCGGCGTCCAGGCCCCAGCTCGCCATCAACAGAAATCGCTGCTTCTGAGGCGAGCCGTCAGCCGCTTGCCACCAGACGGCGCCAGTGTCGACCGACATCGTCGCGCCGCTTGCGCCATCCAAAGCGGCGAGCTGAGACGCAATCGCGAGCAGCGGCGCCTTGGGTATTGAGGTCTCATAGGCCCAGACGTTGGCGGTGCCGAGCGGCACCACGCCGAGCGCAGTCGGCGATCCGACGGGTAGTCCCTGCAAGATGGCGGACAGCGTGCCATCGCCGCCGCAGCCGAAGATCGCTGCGGCTCCGGCGTCGTGAGCCGCCCGGGCGGCCAGCGACGCTTCGTAAGCGGACTGCGTGTTGATCAGCTGCGCGGTATATCCATATGCCGCACAAGCGTCTTCACAGATGCTGCGCAGCGTCCGCAGAGGCCTGCTGCGTCCTGCCTGAGGATTAACTACGAAGATGATTGAGTCCGGCAGTGGAGGTTGCATCCCCCAAAGATACGCCTCTCTGCATCGACGCGATATTGGAGCCGTTCCCCTGAGCAGGCGGCCCAGCGCTCAGGGGCAGTTGCTTGACCGCTAGAGCGGATTGATGTGGGCAGTTAGGCTGATGACTGGAGCGGCAAGCATGAGCAAACCACGCGGTATCGGCTGGGTTCGGCTCGACCATCTCGCGATCGCGGCCGAAGACCCGCAGGCCGCCTCGGCGTTCTGGTCCCAACTCTTCGGACTCGAGCTTGATCACTGGACGGTCAACAGCAACGACGGCTTCCGCGTCTCGCAGTTCCACTTCCCGAAGCAGCAGGCAGGCCTTGAGATCATCGGGCCGTTCCGGCCGGACTCGTTTGTCCAGAAGTTCATCGATCAACGCGGGCCGGGGATGCACCATATCACCATCGAGGTGGAGGACGCTGACGCGGCTTGCCAATTCATCCGTGAGGAGATGGGGATCGAGCCGCTGGACGAGCCCTACTCTGACTTTGAGTGGAATCAGTTCTTCATTCACCCCCGCGACACGGGCGGTGTGCTCGTGCAGATCTACTCATGGCTGCCGGGTCGACGACCGGCTGACTGGCCCAGCTAACTGGACCAGCTAACCGGGCCTGCTAACAGGGCGTTCAAGCGAGGATCGCGCGCTATCGTGGCTTCCCGCAGCAGCACCGCCTTCCCGACTCCGACGTATCGCGACGGCGACTTTGTGCCCACGCGCGAGGTGCCGTTCTCGGCCGAGCTGGACCAGCTGATCGCCGAGATTCGCGCAGGCAACGCACCCAACATCGGTCGCTTCTGCGGGTACTGTTCGGCGCCGCTCGGCAACGAGGATCAATGCCAGGTCTGTGGTGAAACGACGAATGAGACGCCGTCAGTCGACAAGATTGACCGCGACCTGGCGCAGATCTACCACGCCAAACGCAAGCGCGAGGGTCTCTACGTCCACCTCGCCGCCTGGGCCGGCATCCTCGTCGCCACCGCGATCTCGATCATCATGATCTGGTTTCTGCCTGGTTGGACGAAGGCCTTCGCGATCGTGTTCCTGGTGCTCGGCGGCTACTTCGCGGGTGTGTTCTTCGGCAACGTGCTGATTCAGGGTTATGCCTACCGCGCCGGCCTGCGGATGTTCGCGCAGCGTTGGAGCGAATGGCTCGCGGAACCAAGACCAGGATCAACGGGATGACATGTGGCTCGCAATAGCCGCTTCTACCAGTTGCGCCGCCAGATCTACGGGCGAGACCACCTGAGCCGCGCCCGCGCGATGCAAAATCTCCTCGCTGGCCGGATCATTGGCTCGCGCGATCACGTGGAGCGTCGGCGAGATTTGCAGCGCTCTGAGTGTGATGAACACGTTCATAGCATCGTCGCCCGTGACGGCGAGCAGAACTGAGGCGCGCCTGACGCCAGCTTCGTCAAGCACCGATTCGATCTCGGCGTCTCCTTCAATGACCAGTAGTCCGAGATCGCGCGCACGCTGCGCCGCCGCGCCCGAGGGCTCGATCACGACGACGCCCTGACCAGCGTGGGCGCGGCTCTCCGCCACGCGACTACCCATGCGTCCTGCGCCAGCGATGATCGTGTGCCCTGTCAGCTGATCAAGCATTCGCCGCTGCCTCCGCGCTCCGACATCGCGATAGAGATCGCCTTCCAGCAGCAGTGTAGCGATGGCGGCAAGCAAATAGAGGGCGATGCTGACGCCGAAGAACATCAGGAAGATGGTGAAGGCGCGCGCGCCGCGACTCAGCGGATGCACTTCCTGGAAACCGACGGTGGTCAACGTGAGCGCAGTCTGATAGAGCGCGTCGAACGGCGCAATGCCGTCGATCAAGCCGTAGCCCACCACTCCGACCGCCATGGTCAGAATCAGCCCGCCAACGGCCCAGATCATTCGATGCAGCGCCTCGTCGGGCGCCGTCGGCGCGACATAGTGAAACAAGCGCCACAGCGGACGCCAGAGATAGTGACCAACCGCGCCCAACATCGTTGCTTAGGCCCGAGAGAGCGTCTTCCGACGATTCGTCACGAAGTCGTGCAGGACGTACTCGCCCAACTCGTCCGGCTGACTGTAGAAGACGCGTCCGCCATTGATTCGCGCCACGCGATCGACGAACTCCTTGAGGTAGTAGCTACGGTCGAGCATGAAGACATTGATGACAATGTCTTTCTTCGTGCAATGCCTCACCTCTTTGAGCGTTTCGCGAATCGTGATCGGCGACGGCGGATAGGCAAAATAGGAGCGTCCCTGCTCGAGGTGAGCGGTCGGCTCGCCGTCGGTGATCATGATGATCTGTCGGGTGCCGAGCTTGTGTTTCGCCAGCAGCTGTTGCGCGATCAGCAGCGCATGATGCATGTTCGTGCCGAGCACCGTCTCGTCCCAGCGGACGTATGGCAGCTGGTCAGACTTGAGCTCGCGCGCGTACGCGCTGAAGCCGATCAGGTAGAGGGAGTCACGCGGGTATTGCATGCGAATCAGGTTGTTGAGCGCCATCGCGACCTTCTTGGCGGCCTGGAAGGATCCGCGCAGCGCCATCGACCAGGACAGGTCGAGCATGACCACGGTCGCCGTCTGGGTCAGCGTCTCGGAACGGTAGACCTCGAAATCGTCCGAGGACAACCGAATCGGGAACGCCGCGCTGGGCGGTCCCTCTCTGCGTTCGGCATCTCGATCCAGAGGCGAGCGAGTTGAAGCGGATTCAGTCGTCGTTCGCAGAATGGCGTTGGAGATGGTCTCCTTGAGGTGCAGGTGGAAGGGATCACCGAACTCGTAGGCTTTCGTGTCGTCGGCGCGGTCTCCGTAGCGGCCCGTCTCGGGGACATTGTGCTTGCCGAAGTTCTGACGCTTGAGGTTGGCGTAGATCTCGGCCAAGGCCTTTTCTCCGATGCGTCGGTTGCCGCGCGGAGTCAGCTCCCAGGCATTGCCTTTCTTCTCGAGGTAGCCGGCCTCTTCCAACAGCTCCAGCAGTTGTTTGAGCTGCTCAAGGATTTCGCGCGCCTCTTCGCCCATCAGCTCTTCGAGCTGATCCGGGTCGATGTCGCTCAGGTCGCCGCCGTATTGGACTCGCTCGAGGGCGCGCTCGAGTTCGTCGAGTTGCTGCATGTCGCCCATCAGTGACATCGCCGCCTGCATGTCCAGCTCTTCCTGGCCGCGGAACGGATACTGGTTCAACATGTCGCGCATCGGGTAGAGCGATTCGAGGTTCTGGGCGAGCTGCATCAGCTCGTCCATCATGCCCATCTGATCCATGCGTTGCTGCATGAGATCATTGAGCTGTTGGCGCATCTCGCCGGGCAGCGAGGACATCAGGTTCTGCATCGCCGCGGCCTGACGCTGCATCTGCTCGATCAGTTCCTCGAGCGACTGCGGCGGATCGTCGCCGAACATATCGCTGTACTGGTCCATGAACTGGTCAAACTGCGGATCCTCACCGCGGCGCTGTCGCTCCAGCATTTCGTTGAGGTCCTGCATCATCTGACGCATCCGCTCCATGTCTTCGGGCGACATGTCGGAGAGCGCCTGATTCATGTCGTTGAAGAAGCGGTTCATCATCGATTGCTTGAGTTGCTCCAGCAGCTGTTCATATTTCTCGCGCGCTTCGTCGTTCTCGAACTCGTACTCCTGCAACTCCTTGACCTGGCCGGCGGCGTCCTCCGGTAACTGCTCAATCTGATCATGCTTACGTTCGAGTCGCTGTCGCAACGCCTCCTTCAGACGATCCATTTCGTCCTCGGTCAGACCGCTGTCGTGGCGTCCTTCCTCAGAGGGGGGGATCGGTTGATCTTCGCCCCCATCTGTGAGTTGCTGTGATTGACCTTCGCTCCCCCCCTCTGGGGGGGAGCTGTCGCGCAGCGACTGAGGGGGGGCTTCCGGTCGCGGGCCGACCTCGTCCAGACGATTGTCCAAAGTGTCGCGCTCAAGATCGAGAATCTCATCCAGCTGACGCTGAATGTCGTCGAAGACCGAGGACAGGTCAAACCGCTCCAACTGCTGTCGACGCTGCTGCCGCAGCTGCTGCAGGAGATCGCGCAGGCCATCGGTTCGATCGCCGTCTGGCGTACGGACACCGCGCTGCATCATGTTTCGCAACGCCTGTTGTAGGTCGCCGAAGGAGAGCAGGTCGTCTGACAGCGATTGCAGAATCTCGTCTGCGTCCAGGGTCGGGATGTCCTGCGTGCCATCCCACTGCGAGTAACGGAATCGGGTGGGCATGAGCGCTTCCTTCGATTGACTCACGGCTCCCCGTCGCCGGGGGAGCTGTCGCGGAGCGACCGAGGAGGTTCCTCTGCCGCTCGATCGCCCCTCTCTGCCTTCGGTATCTCCCCCACTCCGCGTGGAGAGAACAGATTAAACGGCGGCATCCCGCCTCAATAGAGGAGAGAGGAGCTTCCACGCATTCTAGGCGCGATAGAACACGTTGCTGCCGACGACATCCTTGTTCAAGCGTTTATTGAGGTGCAATCCTTCAAGCAGGAACTCAATGGCGGCTGCGAGCGAGGCGGCATCCTCGCCGACGCCGAGCGGCTGCAACGCCTCATCAAGCCCTTCGACGCGCCCGACGATGGCGGTGTAATCGCCTGCCTTGAGCGCCTCACCGACCTCGACTGCCAGCCCACTGCGGAACTGCTCGATCAGCATGTCGAGCGAGCCGATATCGAAGTAACGACCGAAGACGACGGCGATCGCTCCGGCGATCAGTTTTTCGATCACCTTGTCGTCAGCGCCTTCGTCAACCGTTTCAAGTTCCATCTTTCCCTGCAGTGCGGGCGCGAGGTGCCACAGATCGCAGATTCGCGGCGCCACCTGTTCCTCGCCGGCCAGAATCGCGCGACGCATCGCGTTCGCGGTCAACGTCTCGTAGCCCGAGATCGAGGCTCGCACGGAGACGCCAGAGCGCTGCGAGACGTCAGGGCTGCGACGCGCGAGCCGGACAATCTCGGAGACGATTTCAGCCATGTAATCAGGCGTGTTGAGGCTGCGGCCATGCGCCGCAACCGGCACGGCTTCCTGGCGCACGATTGAGAGCTCGGTCTCCAACTCCTGCGGGTAGTGAGTGCGAATCTGTGCGCCGTAACGGTCCTTGAGCGGCGTGATGATGCGACCGCGATTCGTGTAGTCCTCGGGGTTGGCGGACGCCACGATCAGCACGTCAAGCGGCAAGCGTACGCGGAAGCCGCGGATCTGCACATCGCGTTCTTCCATGATGTTGAGCAGGCCGACCTGAATCCGCTCGGCGAGGTCTGGCAGCTCGTTGATACAGAAGATGCCGCGATTGGTGCGCGGGATCAGCCCGAAGTGGATCGTCATCTCATCCGACAGATAGCGACCTTCCGCCACCTTGATCGGGTCCACCTCGCCGATCAGGTCGGCGATGGTGATATCGGGCGTGGCGAGCTTCTCGCCGTAACGATCGTCGCGCGAGATCCAGCGGATTGCGGCGTCGTCGCCGTGCTCCGCGATCTGTTGCTTGCCTTCAAGCGAGATCGGCGCGAGCGGCTCCTCGTAGATTTCGACGCCGTCGAGGATCGGGATCGAATCGTCCAGCAGGTCGCAGAGGGCGCGGATCATCCGACTCTTGGCCTGTCCGCGCTCGCCCAGGAAGATCACGTCCTGCTCGGCCAATAGCGCATTTTCGAGCGCGGGTACGACCGAATCTTCATAGCCGTGAATCTCGGGAAAGAGCGGGTCACTCGATTCGAGACGCTGAACCAGGTTGTCGCGAATCTCTTCGCGTACCGTGCGCGGACGGTAACCCGACTCTTTCAACTGCCCAACGGTCAGCGGTACTGCGCTCACGTCAACTCCTGTCCCTTCCCAGACGGCGATGTCGGAGGTCGGCAGTCCGGCGGTGTGGCTGACTGTTCGAGCGCGGCATCGGATTCGTCTTGTGTGGTTTGCTCGCTTGGTAGTGCGCGAAGCGCCTCATCGCGCCAGAAACGCGGCAGCGGACGCCTCAGTCCTGCAAGCTTGAGTGTAGCGTCTTGACCAGCCGTCACCAGACCAATCGACGCTGCCTCAACGCCTGCTTCGGTCAGCGCCGCCAGGACGGGGTCGACCGCCTCCTCCGAAACCGCCGCCAACAGCGTGCCAGAACCGAGCAGGCCCAGCGGATCGAGGCCTCGCGCGTTGCAGAGCGCCAGGGTTTCGGGCAGCCAGAGCAGCGCGTCGCCATCGATCTCCACGCCGAGCTCGGCCGCCGCCGCCATCTCCCAGGCCGCCATACCGATGCCGCCCTCCGTCACGTCGTGCATGGCATGTACGCCCTCAATTTCGCGCAGCGTCCGAGCCGCTCGCGCCACGCTCAGGCCCGGATCATGGAGCAGTTGCGGGTATCCGAGGATCGCCGTCCCTTCAACCGCGGCGCGACCAGCCTGAATCAGCCGATCACCTGCGCGCGCGCCGTCCGATGGGATGATCTGGTCCAACGGGGCTGAACCGATCAGAGCGCAGGACAGGATCGTCCGCTGGACGGCGTCCGTCAACTCCGTGTGGCCGCCGACCAGCGCGATGTCCGCCGCGTCACAGGCCTCGCGCAGCTCCATGAGGAGTGAGCGCAAACCGGATTCGCTGGCGCCGACCGGAGCCAGGATGGTCGCCAGCAACCATCGCGGCTCGGCGCCCAGCGCGAAGATGTCATTCGCATTGACCTGTACGGCCAATTTGCCGGCGTTCGCGTCGACGAAGGTGATTGGGTCAGCGGTCATCACCAACGCATCGTTGCCCCATTTGATGATGGCCGCGTCACGGCCGATACCAGGGCCTTGCAACAGATCGTCCGCTGCGATTCCCGCCAAAGCGGAGAACAGCAGATCGGCCGGCAGTTTGCCGCTCGTCAGGCCGCCTGCCTGTCCACCCGACGAGCCGCTCGACAGCCCCACCTGCCGCTCGTCCGACTGACTCGCATCCGCCATATGCTGATCCTATGAGCGCCACGTTAACGGAGCGTCTAAGCGGCATGGCCTGGTCCGAGGACCCGGACGGCATTGACCTGCATCAGATTCGCGTCGATTTCAACGCTTCTGGCGGCGCGCTTGCTGAATTGGCTGCGAGCATGAGCGTTCGCCTGCCTCGTCGGGGACCGCTCAAGCTCAGCCAGGTTGGACAGGCCGCCATGCTCAGCGACGTGCGCGACTACGTCCTGGCCGCCGAACAGGTGCTCGCAGGTCCGGTGACGCTGCGTTGGTACGTCGGCGCCGACGGTGTCGAGGTCGCAGATCAACGCCTGTTGGATCAACCGCTGCCCTGGGGCGCCGCTCCGGGACGCGGGTTCAGCGTCACGCCCAACTCGAACGACCGCTGGTCTCGCGCCAACGCGGGCGAAGTCATCCCGAATGTGATGACGCCGCTGAGCTGGTCGGTGATCAGCGGCGCGCTTGAGCGCGGATTCCAGGAGCCGTGGGGCGATTGGACCGCCGGCCGACGCTTCGTCGCGCTCTTCGACGGTTATGTCTACTTCAACGTCGGCCTCATGCTCGAGCTGATGGAACAGCGACTCGGCTTGCCCAGCGCCCACTTCCTGGAAGCGGTCGGCGGACCGGAAGACCCTGGCGCCGGCACGTCGCAGATTCACTGGAGCCTGGTGCTGCGCCGCTTGCCGTTCATCTTCCGCTCGCTCGGCGCCCAACGCGGGCTCGCGCAGCGTTGGCCGTCTCAGCGCGCCGCCGCCGAAGCAGAACGCGATCGGCTGCGCGCGTTGCCCGTGAGCGAGCTATCGGACGCGAACATTCTGCGCGAACTGAATCGATCCGCGGCGCAGGCAGAGCGACTCGTGATCTTCCTGATGGAGTCGCAGACCGCCGTCTTCAGCGCCGTGCAAGGTCTGCTCTGGAGCGTGGACCGCTGGCTCGGCGCCGATCAACGCCAGCTGGCGCTCTCCGTCCTGCAAGGCTTGCAGGGCGTCCGCACGCAGGAAGGCAACATCGCCCTCCGACGCATCGCCGAGCGTGCGTCCGATGACCAGGCCGCGACGCAGTTCATCCGGACCCATGCCGCAGAATCGATCTGGCCAGCGCTGCAGGACGATCATCTCGCCCTCGCGCTGCACTGGTTGCGCGACGCGATCAGCGACTTTCTGTCCGAGTATGGTCACCGCGCGGCCGGTGAACTGGAGGCGGCGGAACCTCGCTGGGTCGAGCGACCTGAGCTGATTCTGTCCACGTTCCGCGACTACGTGCTTGAATCCGATTCTGAACCCAGCGATGCCATGATCGCGCGTCAACACGATGCTCGGCTGCGCGCTGAAGGCGAGATTCAGCAGCGACTGCTAGCGCAACCGTTCGGTTGGCTGCGCTGGCCGATTGTCAAGTCGCAGATCGAACAGACTCAGGCCATGCAGCCGTTGCGTGAGAACCCGAAGTTCACCTTGCTCGAGCTGTCGCTGCAACAGCGCCGACTCTGGCAGACGCTCGCCGAACGCTGGCTCGAACGCGACCTCATTGACCAGCTTGACGACGTCTACTACCTGCACCTCGAAGAGCTCGCGATCTTGACGCGGCGCGGCGCTGACGCGGTGGTCGCCAATCGGATGCGCAATCGCATTCGGCGTCGGCGGCGGCAGTTCGACAGCTGGACCAAGCAGCGTGCGGCGCCATTACGCGATGATCGCGGCAACCCGCTCGCGGAGGCGCCTCAGGTCGAGCCCAGCGAAACCTTGCCCTTCAACCTGAAGGGAATCGCGGCCGCCAGCGGTCTGGCGGAAGGGCGGGCCCACGTCGCCGACACAGCGGAAGTCGGACGACAACTGACGCCCGGTCAGATTCTGGTTGCGCGCTTCACTGATCCCGGTTGGACGCCCATCTTCCCGCTCGCGGCAGCCGTGGTCACGGAGATCGGTGGCGTATTGAGCCACGGCGCCATCGTCGCGCGCGAGTTTGGCATCCCCGCAGTCGTCAACGTGCCAACCGTCACCAGTCGCATCCGTTCCGGCGATCTGCTCAGAGTGGATGGCGGCAGCGGCCAGGTCACGATCCTGGAACGCACTTGATGCTCGTCGACAGCTTCACACTCATCGCATCTGATGCTCGATGCGCTCAGCCACACCTAACCGCTGATCTCATGACTGATCTCGCGACGCGGGAATAGCGGACAGCGGACGCCAAGCGTCAGGCGGCGACTCAGATCAAAGGGCTCAATGATGGCGACGCTTCCAGCATGTCCACGATCGTGCCGTCCACCAGCAACGGCAGATAGTCCCATCCGGCAACCAGCGTCGGGTCCATGCCTCGAAGTGCGGTCGTGACCAACTCTCGTTCGGTGCTTGGCGCCAGGGTGATCAACGCCGCGACGCGAAATCCATCGGCGGCTTCGAGCGCGTCATTGGCCTCGCGAAGGGAGCGCCGCAACAGACGACGGATTGCCCGACCATCGATCGCCGAGCTCGGCGTCGAGCAGATCACGATCGGCTCCTCCAAACCCTCAAGCCGTTGCAATCGCCATGTGTCCTCGCTCCGCACCGTGGACGCATGACCGTCCTGCCGAATCCCGTTCGCGACCAGCACGAGGAAGTCGACCATCTGCGTGATCTTGGACTCCTCCGACGGCAAGCGGTGGATGCTTGAGGAGTCGAGCTGGTACTCACCCATGACCTGATTGGTAAATCTGGCCCATTGCTGCGAGAGCCCTCCCAGCACGCTCATGTAGGAGCCGTCACTACCAGTTTTGCGAATCGTCACGTCCACCTGAAACGCCACCTCTGCGGCCGACCCGACCTGCATCTCGCGGGCCGCTTCCGCGACGATCGCGGCTGCTGAATCCGGATCAGATGGCAGATACGCTCCCGGCGGCGTCCACAACACGACATCGCGCGCGCCGTATGCGTGCAAACGCTCCTCAAGCGCCACTTTGGCGGTCAACGTCTGCGGATCGGCCTGCAAGGCCGTCAGATCGAACAACGGACAGGTTGCCAGCGATCCGCCAACGCCGTTGGCGCTGAACGATGTCATCAGTTGCGACGGCTCCGGCGACGCGAACGCAGCGTCGGTCACACCTGAAGCGCGCAGCGCGTCGCGCGTCATCGCCGACGCGACGAGCGTCAGTTGCTGCCGAACGTCCATGGTCAGGGCATCATGGTCAGGGAATCAGATCGCTAGCGTCCGATGGGGCGCCGCCGCACTTTCACCATGGCGCGACGGCGTCTCCGCGCCGCCCGACGCTCTGCCTGCCGCTGCTTTTCACGATTGCTGATAAATCGCCGCCGCCGCTTCGACTCCTGCAACACACCATCTCGTTGCACCATCTTATTGAAGCGGCGGAGCAATGCCTCGGGGCTTTCTTGATCCTTACGGGTCACCAGCAGCATGGACATCCAGTTTCTGAGTTGCGCACGGTCATCGGTCGACACTCAGCGTAGCAGACGTGTTAGAACACCGCTCAGGTCAGGCGCGCGATTGCGAGCGCCACTCCGGCGATCAAGCTCATCAGCAGCGTCACGTACCCGACACCACGAAGCAGCATCTGCTCCATGTCTGCTCTTAGCGTCAGGTAGAGCTGATGGACATCCTGCGGGGTCGCAACTTGGGCAAACTCATCCTGCAGGGCGTTGGAGAACTGCTCCGCGCTTTCCTCACCAGTGTGAGGCCGAAGAATCTGAACAAACCTGAGACGGTCAATCCAACGCTTGGGACGTGGTAGATCCATGGCCATCGCACGACTCGCTTTCCCATGCCAAGTTTAGCACATCGATCCTATCGCTGCAGGGTCGCCATGGCCTGTGGCGAGATCCCGACCGGCTCCGAGTCTTCAGGCAGGTCGAACGGTCCGGGCAGGTCAAGCTCCTTCGCCATCTCGCGGACGGCTGGCAGGACCTCTTCGCCCATCAGACGCAGTGAACGCATCGAATCCTCATGCGACATTGAGCCATCGCCATCCCAGAAGCAGATGCTGCCCGGTCGCAGGTATTCGAGCACGTGCCGAATCTTCGGAATCACCGTCTTCGGCGTGCCCGAGATGATGCTGTACGATTCCTCAAGTCCGCGATAGGTGTCTTCGGTGTCGACGAAGCCTTCAGCGGCGTCCAACTGGAGCCGCTTGTATTCGTCGGGGTTGACATCGCCTGCGCCTCGCGATTGCTCAACGTGCCGTACTCCGGCTGTTGGCAGCAGGCGACGGCGGTCAATCATCCCCGGCAGATTCTGGATGTGCCGCTTGACGTCGCCGCGCGATCCTTCGAGGAAAATGTTGCCAGGACCGGTCAAGTATTTGCGGCCGACCTCTTCGGCCAACTCCTCGGTCTCGTCGACGTGTACTTTCCACAGGTAACCGCGATGCTGTGGGCCGGCCTCATAGCCGAACTCAGCCGCGATCTTGTCGTAATAGGCGAACGAGTCGCGCGTCGGCGCGAGCCGCGTCGCAAGCATCACGTAGGGATAGCGACGCTCCGCCGCCCACGCGACCGTGCGCTGTGACACCGCGCCAGGAATCCAGATCGGCGGATGCGGACGCTGCAGCGGCTTCGACCACGGATTCACGTAGCGGTAGTCGTAGTGTTCGCCCTCCCAGCGGAATGGCCCGGAATCGGTCCACGCCTTGACGACGAGATCGTGCGCCTCCTGGAAGCGCTCCCAGTTGTAGGGCGACTGTGAGTTGTGCGCCAATGATTCGCGACCCGTGCCGCGTACCCAGCCGGTGATCAGGCGACCGCCTGAGATCATGTCAATCTCGGCCAGCGTTTCCGCCAGCCAGAGCGGATCTTCCCAGATCGGCAGGATGTTGCCCAACAGGCAGATGCGCGCCTTTTCGGTGATGCGCGCCAGAATGGCGGCCTCAACATTGAGCACCGACCCCATGCAGAACGGCGTCGAGTGATGCTCGTTCAGGACGATGCCGTCGAAGCCGGCGTTCTCGGCCGCGACCGCTTCGTCGAGGTAACGGTGGTAGAGGTCCGCGCCCAGGCGTGGGTCGTATTCGTCATTCGACGAGTCCAGGTCAGCGAGCCGCCGACCGGTGCGCCCCCACCAGGAGGCCTCAGGGTCTTGATACGGTCGCTCCGTGAACCATGCAATGAACATCAGGCCGCTCCGATACGAGCAATCAGTCGCTTTCAGGCAAGGTACCGCATGAAATGCCCGCGTATCCTGCTCCCAGCAGCCGCAACAGGAGCACATCCAGGAGCGCAACCAGGAGCGCAACGGGGAGACACTGATGGACGCCATTCTTGAGGGTGCGCGAGTCGACGTTCCAGCGTTGATGCAGTCGGGCTATGTCGCTGCGCTGGATGGCCGCCGTATCACGGTCATGTTGGACAGCGGACAGACAGCGGACAGTCGCACACGTTCGCGGCTGGCTCAGGTCAGGTCATTCCAGCGCCCCTGCAGCGTGGCGACCGTGTCGTGCAGACCGACGGCACCGAGGGCATCGTCCTCGATCGGACTGTCCGCCAGGACAGACCGATCGCTCAAGTGCATTGGTTCAACGGGCAGACCAGCCGGGTTCTGGAGGGACGTCTTCGGCCGGCCGAGATCAGTGATCCCGTTGAGCGCTTCAAAGAGGGGCGGATTGACTCTCACGAGGAATTCAATCTGCGCTCGGTGGCCGCAGAACTCTGGATTCGCAACCACTCTGAACAGTTCATCTCACTGTCCCACGCAAAGTTTGACCTCATGCCGCATCAAGTTGGCGTGTTGCATCGGGTGATGTCGAAGACGCCGCATCGATTCTTGCTTTGCGACGAAGTGGGTCTCGGCAAGACCATTGAAGCAGCAATGGTGATCAAGGAACTGCGCTCTCGCGGACTGGCTGAACGCATTCTGATCATCTGCCCTGCAAATCTGCAGCGTCAGTGGCAGTATGAGCTGAAGACCAAGTTCAATGAGACGTTTCGGATCTTCAATCGCAACACGCTTCAGTATCTGCGAGGAGAGGGGGCGAGCAATCCCTGGATAGCGAAAGAAGCCGCCAGCGTCATCACGTCGCACCAGTTTGCGGCCAACAACGAAAAGCGGCGCCAGGAGATATCCACTGCTCCATGGGATCTCGTCATCGTTGACGAGGCTCACCACGCCCGACGCCGGCGTCAAGGCAACCGTGTCGAACAAACAAATCTCTACAGGCTCGTCCGAGACCTGACTGCGGAATCGGGGCTCGATCGACGTTCAGTCCTGTTCCTCACTGCCACACCGATGCAGCTCCAGTATCACGAACTGTATTCACTGGTCGAACTGCTGGATCACACGTTGTTTCCATCGGAGCAGGACTTTGCTGACCATATTGATGCTCGCTCCAGCCTGATTCGCCTGATGTCAGCGATCAAAGGCGATCCAGCAGCATCCTCGAATCTGAAGCAGTATCGATCACGCGCCGCGCGATGGTTGCCTGAAGAGTTGCCTGAAGACCAGCACCGAAACGGTCCGATCCAGAACGTTGACGCCCTACTGGGCAGCCTCCGAAGCGCACACCGGCTGAGCGAAGTGATGCTGCGTAATCGCAGAGCCTCCGTCGGCGGCTTCATGCCTCGAACCGCCACGATCTGGGACGTTGAGCTTGATTCCAACGAGCAAGCTGCTCAAGCGGCGATGGAGTCAGTCATCAGCGACGGATACCGGGCCGTGGCGCGCGCGACTGCACGATCCGCCAATGCCATCGGGTTCCTGATGACTATGTATCAGAAGCTTGCGGCAAGTTCGAGCCGCGCGCTGCTCGCGTCGCTGGAGAGTCGGCGCCAACGATTGCTGGAATCTGAATCCTGGAGATCGAGCGCTGCTGCACTTGATCCCGAAGCAGCAGCTGAACGGATCGAGGAGGATGAACTCACAGGCACGGTGACCGCGCAACTTGATCCGACCATTGCGGATGAAGCCGATCGGATCGGCGACGTGATCGATCTGTTGCGTGAGATCAAGGTCGATTCGAAGGCGGGGGTCCTACGGGACCGGCTTCGCATCATCAATCAGAACCAAGACAACGCGAAGGTGCTCATCTTTACGCAGTTTCGTGAAACGCAAGAGATGCTACGTCAGCTGTTGATGGAAGAAGGCTGGGATTGCGACGTATTCCACGGGCAACTGAACCCGGATCAGAAAGACCAGGCGATCATTCGTTTCCGTGACGGCATCGATCCACAAGTGCTGATCTCGACCGAAGCTGGAGGCGAAGGGCGCAATCTGCAGTTCGCCAACATCCTCGTCAATTATGACTTGCCCTGGAATCCGATGAAGGTTGAGCAACGGATTGGACGCATCGACCGGATTGGACAGGAACGCGAGATCCTGATCTTCAACTTCCGTGTGGTCGGCACCATTGAAGAGCGCATTCTCGAAGTGCTGCATAATCGGATTGGGCTATTCGAAAATGCGATCGGCGGGCTTGAGCCGATCTTGGGTAACGCCGAGAACGATATTCGCAGCGCGATGCGTGAAGCGGCAGACAAGCGGGATGCCGCGCTACTGAGTGTTGGACAGCAGCTTCAGCGCAGAATCGAGGCGGCGCGCAAAGCAGACCAGGAACTTGGCCAACTGTACTTCGACTCGGCTGAGTACCAGGACGAAATCAAGCGCCTCATCGGTCAGGCGGAGCAAGAATCGTTCAGACAACGCACGGTCGACCAACTGATCCTACGTCTACTACAGTCCGTTAACGCCATGGTGACGCCACCCGGCGATGGAGCCCGATTTCCGATCGGCCAACGGCGAGTCGAGTTCTATCCGCCGTTCAGTATCGAACAGCGAGACCTCCTTGACGGAAGAGATCAACGGCTGGTCTGCTTCGATCCAAAGCAGTCGGTTGCCTCATCTGACGTTGAGTACTTTGGCTTCGGGCATCCAATCGTCAACGCCTTGATCAAGCGTACGACGCAGGACTCGGACAATGGCAAAGCGGCAGTCCGAGTACTCTCTCGCGCAGCCTTGCCTGCTGTGAGGCAAGGCTGGCAGTTCAATTGGCGGTTTCGTCTCCACGCCGCCGAGGAGCGCGAATGGTTGTGGCCGATCTTCGTTGATGACGATGGACTGGCTGATGAGACGCTTGGCGCGGCGTTGCTTCGGCGCTCTCAGGACTTTGCTGACGAAGGTTCGCTGCCAGCAGACTGGGCGCCGGCCGCGTAAACCAGCCTTGACGAGGCCAACGAGATCGCGGAGCGCATCGCCGCCGGCTACGCCAATCAGCTGGAATCTGAACGTAGAACTCGAGCCGTGGAAGCGTACCAGCGGGGGCGCTCGCGGCTCGATCGCCTCTACGAGATTCGAGTGGCCGGCGCCCGCGAACGGTTGGAATCAGACCAGCAGATTCTTGAACGCGTGAGCCTGGCCCGTGACCCGATTCAACGCCAGGTGATTCCGATCTGGAGATTCAACGTGCGGCGTTCGACGGAAGCCATTGATCGCATGCAGGAAGAGTGGCAGCGGGAGCTTGGCGAACTGGACAAGACGAGGGAACCGAATATTGCCTTCGACCTGCTGAATGTAGCGCGGATCGAGGTTCGCGAGCCTGGCGTCTAGGCGCGGTTCGGCTGGCATCTGAATGGCACGCCCGGAGGGACTCGAACCCCCGACCCCCAGGTCCGAAGCCTGGTGCTCTTTCCGCTGAGCTACGGGCGCACGGCTCCAGCTTACCGCCTTAGGCTAACCCTGATGGCGCATCAGTCTCCCGGTCCCAGCCAGCACGCCCGAGCCACCCGCATACCCAGCGAGGTCGGCGAGCCTTCTACCGCTGTCTGGGACATCGTCGCGCGGATTGATGCCGGCGACATCGCCACCGCGGTCGTCCTGTTGCACAACCTGCACCCGGCCGACCAGGCTGACGTGCTCGCAGCGCTGAATCGTGTCGAACGCCGACGGCTGCTCGACCGCATCAACTCGCACACACTCGCCGAATTGTTGCCGTTCCTCACGCACGAGGAGCTGGAACACGTCGCGCCCGACGTGGCGCTGCCGCAGCTCACCGCCGCGCTTGATGAGACAACGGCCAAGCTTGGCGCGGATGTGCTCAAGGCGATCCCGGAGGACGACGCTGAACTCGTGCTTGGCCAGCTGCCGAAGGCCGGGATCGTCGAGCCGCTCTTGCAGCATGAGGCTGACTCGGCCGGTCGCATTATGGCGCCCGAGCTGATGGTGCTCGGACCGCACCTGGCCGCGGAACATGCGCTGTCGCTGCTGCGCGCCGCCGCGCCCGCTCCCACCGTCCGCGACACGGTCTACATCGTGGATTCCGACGGCATTCTGCTCGGCACGATCGATCTGCACGCCATCGTCTTTGCGCCGCCGACGCTCGCCTTGCGCGACCTGATGCAGCCCAGCGGTACCACGGTCAGCACGGACATGGATCAGGAAGCCGCGCTGCAGATCCTCCAGCACTACGGATTGCATGCCCTGCCGGTGATCGACCATGACGGGATGCTCGTCGGGGTCACCACAGCAGACGATCTGATCGGCATCGCCCAGCAAGAGGCGACCGAGGACATGTACCGCATGGTGGGGCTCGTCGATGATGAGGCGCTGACCGCTCCGGTCACGACCGCATTGCGCCGGCGGTTGCCCTGGCTGCTGCTGAACCTGGCGACCGCGTTTGCCGCCGCGTCTGTCGTGGCCGTCTTCGAGGACACGCTCGTGCGAGTCGCGGCGCTCGCCATCTTTCTGCCGATCATTGCCGGACAGGGCGGCAACGCGGGCATGCAGGTCACCACGCTGGCGGTGCGCGCCATGGGACTCGGCGAGTTTGATCGTCACTTCACGCGACTCGTCCTGCCGCGCGAGATCGCGATCGGCGTCGCCACGGGCATCGTGTTCGGCGTGCTCGTCGGACTGGTCGGATGGGTCTGGCAGGACAACGCCTGGCTCGGCGTTGCGGTCGGTGTCGCGATGCTCGCGACCATGATCGTGGCCGGACTCTTCGGGCTGCTGATTCCGGTCGCGCTGCGACGCGTCGGCGCCGACCCGGCCCTCGCGGCGAGCATCTTGGTCACCACCAGCACCGACATGCTCGGCTTCCTCTGCTTCCTCGGACTCGCGGCGCTGCTGATCGACCGCATCGCCTGAACGCCTCTGACGACTCAGTGACAACTCGCTGGCGACTCAGTGATAGGCTGAGTGGCGAGGCGGTCGCGGGACCATGCCTGCGTCGCCGGCGTTGCTTGGTGGGCGTCGCCTAGAGGCCTAAGGCGCCAGGTTGTGGCCCTGGTATTCGTGGGTTCGAATCCCACCGTCCACCCCATCTCAACGACCCGTGAGCCAACATGCAACTCTCCTCAACGCAATCAGGACTCACCGCGCTCTTGCTGAGCGGGTTGCTCGCCGCCATCGCCATCGTCGCCTCCGCGTGCGGCGGCGATGACGACGCTGAACGTCTGGCCGCGCAGCGACTCTTCCGCAACTACCTCGTCCAGTCCGACAACAGCGCCATCGCCGATGTTCGCGTGCAGGCGATGGTTGACGATTTGCCGCCCAACTTCCCCGAGCACGACAATTTCCTGCTGCTCGGCTCCGCCTTCTCCGACACCGATACCCGCCGCGAGCTGGTCGTCGGCTGGCAGGCGAATGACGATAGCGCGGACGACATCTTCAGCTGGTACCGCTCGAAGTTGGATACGGATCCCTGGCGCGTGACAGCCGATCCGCAGCGCGCCAATGTGGACTTCATCACGTTCCGCGACGCCGACAACCCGGCCTTCCGTGGAGAGCTACGGATAGCGCAAGAGGGAGACCGCGCCATCATCGTGCTGATCGCGGTTGAGACGCTGAATGCGGAAGGCGGCCTCTAGCCTCTAAGGTGCGCGCAGCTCGCCCGGTTCAGTCGTCGCGATCCATAGCGGCGTCAGACTCCAACGACCAGCATCCATCTCCGACAGCTCGCGCGGCCAGATCTGACGCCACTGACCCTGATCCCACTGCCAGACGGTCCATGAACCACCCGACGCGGCTTCGGAAGCAGCCAGCGCCGTGAGCGGATCGACGGGCGCGCCCATCCAGAACGCGTTATTGTCGCCAGCCGCGAGCGCGACCCGCTCTGAGAGCTTGATGTCGCTCGGCGACGGCAGGAAATAGTCCCGCTCGATCCGACCGACGATGCGCAGGCGCAAAACGTCGCCGTTGCGCACGCGATCCAGGCTGCCGCCATCGATCTGCGGCGACCAGCCATCCCAACGCTGCGTCTCTGCGTCCCAGCGCCAAACCGTTTGCAGCCAGTTTCGCAGCGGCGCCATCGCCTGTTCGATCGGCTGTTGCGGGCCGGTCCAGGCGATCTGATTGACGCCCTGCATCACTTTGACCCGAATCGACGGCATGAACCCTGGCGAGAACTCGGAGGTCGCTCCGCGCGCAGTGACCGCCAATGCTCGGACAGGACCGGTCGGGAGCAGCGGATTTTGCGCCGTGAACTGTCCGTGCGCGTTCGCCCGCCCTCTGCCCACGATGCGGATATCATCGGAGCGCCATTCGTAGACCTCGATCCGCGAACCCGGACTCGCGCGGCCCTGGAAGGTGGACTGATAGAAGCCGGCAGCCAGCGTCCGCACTTCGTGCTGCTCGATCACGGGATGATTGAGCAGTCCGTTGGGACCGCGGTCACGGTCGCCATCGTCGTTCTGCGTGACGCCGTCGGCGCCCAGATCAAAGTCGATTCCGTTGTTTCCGTAGCGATTGTCCGTGACGCGATTGTGCTGTGAGTCGTCGCCTACCACCGATATGGCCGCCTGCGACACGCCGGCAACGTGATTCTGCTGCACTCGCGCCTGAGTGACGCCGCTCTGCAAACGAATGCCCCAATCCATCCGGTCGTCGCTGTCGAACGTGATCTCACGCGCGGCGTCTGATCCGACCGCGTTGTACATCACCCGCGCTTGATCGGTCGTTCCCAGCCGAATCCCGTGCTCGGCGCCGCAGATCTGATTGCCGAACGCCGCCTCGCCTCCACCGATGCTGATCTCGGTGCCCGATCGCACGTCGATCGCCGCGGTCGTCCGGCCGCTGCGCGAACCTGCGATGCGGTTGTCGCTGATACTGACCTGCGTCGTCTCGATGTCCGCAACGACGACTCCGAACTCGCCTGCCGAGATCGCGTTATCGGCGATGGTCACCTGAGCGGCGCCGCGGATCACCGAGACCGCGCGCTGGCGGTTGGGCATCGATCGGGCGAGCGGCAGCTGTTGCGGGCTCAGGTTCGCATCCGCATCGGCAGGTACCAGACCGATCCAGTTCGCCTGGATGCGCGCTTCGCGCGCGCCCTGTTCGACCGCGATCCCGACACGGTTGGCGGCGATCACGTTGCCCCGTCTGCCTGGCCCACTGCCTGGCCCACCGTCTGGTCCGCCAACGTGTTCGCTGGCGCCGTCGACTCCGATCCGCGCCTTCGACGAGCCGGGACCGAGGAATAGTCCGACGTTGTTGGCGGCTGCGGTTCCGTCTCGGGTGACCCCGAGCCAGTTGCCTCGCACCACGATTTCCAGCCGCGTCTCGCGCAGCTCAATGCCGGCTACCTTGCTGTGGCCGATGACATTGTCCTCGATCCGCGCCTGGGCTGAGTCCACCACCAGGATGCCGTCGTCATTCGGCGCTGCCGACCCATCAGGCGCGATCCCGATGACGTTGTCGGCGACCAGCGTGTTAATCGTGCCGCCTCCGCCAATCACGACGCCGTGCCCGGTGCGCCGTTCAGAGCTATTGCCGGCGATGCGATTCTCCCTGATGATCGCGCCGCTCGCGCCGGCGAGCACGGCGACTCCACCCAACTGATTGGCGGACACTGACGCGTCCGCGCGGACGCCGATCCAGTTCTGCGTCAACTGCGCATCCGAGGCGTCCTGCCCGATCACTCCGATGCCGTAGCGCTGGAATCCGACGACGCCCAAGCCGTGAATCGAGTGTCTGGCCGCCAACAGCTCGAGCCCTGCGGCATCTCCCGCGTCAGAGCCTTCCAGCCACACGCTCGGCGCCTGCGCCGCCGACACACCGCTGACGCTCGCGCCCCGCGCGTCAATGCTGATCCCGTCGTCGGTCAGGGCAGGCAATGCGGAGCGGAGCCGAATCGTCATCGCCGACTCGAATCGGATCAGGTCGTCGCCGTCCGACTGATTCGCGGCGTCAATCGCGGCGCGCAGCGTTCCTGCGCCGGCGTCCGCATTCGACGTGACCGTCCAGTCGTGCCAGTCGTGCGACGACTGGGCAGATGCCGCCGTTGCAGCGACGACGGCCAGTAGCAGCGCAGACAGGAGTAACGCAGCCAGCAGCAGCGCATCCAGGGCGAGCCATGTTCTCACAGGTCTCCTGTAGGTCGACACCTAAGGGGTCCTCGACACCTGAAGCTCCACCTGCTCCATGATCGTGGCTGAATGCAGGACGAGATAGAACCGATCGCCCGAAATCAGCTCAAAGTCCACCGCGCCCGGCACACTCTCACTGAACCATGCTTGCCAACCTGCCTCATTGCTCTGTTGCCAGACCGATGACGTGATAGTGCTGATCGGCGCGATCAGCTCGCTCGCCTTGAGCGTCGCACCACGCCAGATCAGATCGTTCCAACCAGCCCGCAGGGCGACGCCTTCGCCGAGCAGCGCGCCGATCGTGCCGCGATTGTTGACTTGCGCCTTCGAGATCAACCAGGCTTGCGCCACCGTCTGATCGAGCAGCGCCAGTCCGTCGACATGCTCCAACTGGAACACCGCAGTCGCCAGGCCGCCTTCGGTCACACTGACCTCGGGCGTGACCTGGGCTCGCGATCCTGACACTCGCGCTCGCCAACGCACCTGATACTCGCCGCCCACGCGCTGACCGTACTCGTCCACCACTTCGGCCCGCACCCGATACTGGCTCGATCGCTCGAACGGTTCGATGAACAGCTCGTCAACGTCTAGCTGGTAGGATTCAGCGGTGAGATACAAGGCCGCCGGCGGCCCCGAGACCGCGATTTCGAGCTCGTCGATCAACGTCTGTCGCGCGCCAGACCAGGCAGCCTGGATTGTCGCCGAGCCGAGCCGAGCCCGCGTCGCATCGAGATGCACTTGCGCCCGACCGCTGGCGTCGGTGACTCGCGACTCGGCGCTGCCATCAACGGCGACCACGAGCCCGCGTTCGGACGAGAACGTGATGCGCTGATCTGGCACTCCACCGCCGCGCTCGTCCGTGAGCAAGGCCTGAATTGTGCCTGGCTGACTGATCTCGCCTACCTCAATCGACTCTCCGGCAATCGCGACCAGACTCAGGCGCGTTGGCTGTCCATACAACTCAACCGCCACTTGCAGCACGGCGTCACCGCTGCTCGCGTCGATCACGACTCTGCCCGCCTCGGACTTCAGGTACGCTGTTGCGGAGCCGATCAGGGAGCTGGTCACGCTCACTTCACGGGCGAGCGTCGGTCCAACCCCTCGCAAGGTCGCGCCTTCGGGCGCTTCGCTGAGCGAGAAGTTGACGGACGCATTGGGGACGCCGACGCCTCGCTCATCGGTCACGGTCAGGCGAATCTGATGCTGCCGCGCGGCGTCCAGTTGCGTGTTCTGCATCGGCTGTTCCAACTCGATGGACACCACCTCGCCGACGACTCTGACGCTGACCCTGCCAACAAATGAACCGACGCTCGCCGTGACCTCCGCCACTCCGGCGCGACCATCGCCGACCAGGTCCACCGACGCGCTCAAGATGCCGCCGCCGATTGGTTTCAGATCAGTCACGATCGCCGACGGTCCACTCGCTGCGTTGAACGCGCCCAACTCGGTACGCAAAGAAACCTGACTCGCCTTGATCGCGTCTTCCTGTGAAATGCGCACCGTGATCGTCGATTTGCCGCCGCGCGCCTGGATCGATTCCGGGCTCGCGGTCACCGTCAGCGGTTGCTGCGCGGAGATCGATTGCGGACCCAGCCATAGCAAGCCAAGCAACAACACAGCCAACAGCAGCACAGGCGCCAGCAACCCGGTGCTGGCGCCTCGCCTCGACACGCGCAACTGCATCTCACCGCTCATCATAGATTCAGTCTACGCAACTCGCGGATTGCGCTAACTCGTGATCACAACTCGGCTCGCACATTCGGAGTCGTTTTACGCTCACTTCACGCCCTGACTCGCTGCCGCCTGCCGGACGACAGCCCCATCCTCCTGCGCTGCGCGTCCTAGACTGCCTGAAATCACATCGTTCGCACGTAGCAGCGAGCTGATTTCAGGAGGTCACTGACATGTCCGAACAACCAGGCTGGCCCGACGCTCCTACACCACTCGCCGATCATGAATGGCAGGTCACGCGCTGGGAGCTATCCGACAACGGCATCTTTGCAATCGCCCTCAATCGTCCGGAGCGACTCAACGCCCTCTCTTTTCGGCTGCTACGCGAGTTACAAGCATTGATCCACTTTGCCGCTGAACGGCCAGACATTCGCGTCGTCACCTTGCGCGGAGTCGGGACTCAAGCCTTCTGCTCCGGCGACGATCTCTATGGCATGGATCCGACGCCGGGGATCGACTCATCAATCACCGTCCACCATCCGTTCCTGATCTCGCTGCGTGAGCTGCGCAAGCCGGTCGTCGCGCTCGTCAACGGCTGGGCGCTGGGACACGGTTGGGAGATCGCCTCCGCCTGCGATATCCGACTCTGCGCCGACAACATCGAGGTGGGCGACCACCGCGCCCAACGCGCGATCGGCATGAACGGCGGCTCGACCTGGTTCGCGCCGCGCATCATCGGACGTGGACGCGCGCTCGAGCTGCTGATGACAGGTCGTCACATGTTCGCAGAGGAGGCGCTGCAATGCGGCTGGGCCAACCGCGTCTGGCCGCTCGAAGACTTTGATCATGAAGCCGCTGCCTACCTTGACCAGCTCGCGCAACTCCCGACGCTCAACATCTCGGCGTTCAAGGAGATGGTCGACTATTCCTCCGAGCACTCGCTGCGCGACAGCCTCGCCCACGAGGTGGTGGTCGCCGATCGCTATCGCCAAACCGAAGACGCCGATGAGGGCCGACGAGCCTGGCGAGAGAAGCGTCCCTCCAGCTTCCGCGGTTTCTGATCGCGCACCGCCTGGACTTGGCAGGACGAAGTTGGTCATGATATTCAGAACGGACAGTCGCACCTTGCTATCATCTGGATAGCAAAAGGTCACCGATGACCACTCAGACTTACCAGGACGCCGCCATTCACCTCCTCGCTCAGGCCGAGGTCGAGCTCGCCGCCGGCGATACCCGCCAGGCCTCCGAGAAATGCTGGGGCGCAGCCACTCAGGCGGTCAAGGCCGTTTGCGAGCGCCGCGGCTGGAAACATCGCAACTACAAAGCGTTGCAACGAGCAATCAAGCGCCTGGTGCAAGAGACGGGAGATTCGGAGTTTCGGACGCTCTACGACTCCGCCTATGTGCTCCACGTCAACTTTTATGAGGACGCCGAAGATCCAGACTTCGTAGGTGACCGGCTGCACCTGATCCAACGCCTGATCGACAAGCTGAGTGCCGTTCCATGACCACTCAGACTTACCAGGACGCCGCCATTCACCTCCTCGCTCAGGCCGAGGTCGAACTCGCCGCCGGCGATACCCGCCAAGCCTCCGAGAAGGGTTGGGGCGCCGCTGCGCAAGCAGTCAAGGCCGTCTGTGAGCGCCGCGATTGGCCGCATGACAGCCACAGACTGCTCTTTCGAGCAGTAGCGCGTCTCGTTCGCGAGTCAACTGACAACGAGATTCAGGAACTCTTCGATACCGCAAGCAGCCTGCACATCAATTTCTACGAGAATTGGCTGGACGAGGACATCGTTGCGCAAGGGCTGGCGCGAGCTCAACACCTGATCGAGAAGTTGCTAGCCGATCAGCGCAATCAACCATGACCACGCAGACTTACCAGGACGCCGCCATTCACCTCCTCGCTCAGGCCGAGGCCGAGCTCGCCGCGGGCGATACTCGCCAAGCCTCCGAGAAGGGCTGGGGCGCCGCTGTGCAAGCGGTCAAGGCCGTCTGTGAGCGCCGCGACTGGCCGCACGACTCGCATCGGTTGCTGTTTGCAGCGATCGGAGGGCTGATCGCAGAAACAGGCGACGAGAGCATTGAAGACCTGTTTGCGGTCGCGCATCAGCTACATATCAACTTCTATGAGGACTTGCTGAGCGATCGATTGGTCCGACAGGGACTGGTCGCGGTCGGACGCCTGACGGACAAGCTCGCAAGACTGTCCTGATATCCTGCTGGCAAGCGATCCTACTCAGTCTTGCCAGGAGTGAACATGCCCAAGACCTACATCCTCGGTGGATTCCAGACCGACTTTGCGCGCAACTGGCGCAAGGAAGAGCACAACCTGCGCGACGTGATGGCCGAAGCCGTACACGGCGCCCTCGACTCGGCCTCGATGGAGCCGGGCGACATCGACACCGCGCACGTCGGCAACTTTGCCGGCGAGCTGTACGCCAAGCAGGGACAGCTCGGCGGCTTCTTTGCCGAGATCAACCCCGACTTTGGCGGACTGCCGACCTCCCGCCACGAGGCCGCCTGCGCCTCTGGCAGCATTTCGATTCTGATGGCTTCGGCCGAGCTTGAGGCCGCGCGTTACGGCACCGCGCTCGTGCTCGGCGTCGAGCAGATGAAGACCGTCAGCCCGGTACAAGGAGGCGACTTCCTCGGTACCGCAGGCTGGTATGAGCTCGAGGCTGAGGGCGTCGATCTGCCTTTCCCGAAGCTGTTCGGGCGGCTCGGCGATGTCTACGACGAACGCTACGGGCTCGACCCGGCGCATCTGCAGCGGCTCGCAGAGCTGAACTACGAAAACGCGCAGCGCAATCCAGCCGCGCAGACGCGCGCCTGGCTCGGCGACGTGCCAACCGACCTCGACGCCGGCAAATACGTCGCGCCGATCACCGGTCGGCTGTTGCTGCGCGACTGCTCGCAGATCACCGACGGAGCCGCGGTGCTGATTCTCGCCAACGAGGAACGCGCCGCAGAATGGGCTGAGTCGCGCGGCATCGACCTCGCCGACGTCCCGACAATCCAGGGTTGGGGACACCACACCGCAGCGCTCACGTTCGATGAGAAGATCGCGCAGGCGCAGGGCGATGAGTACGTCCTGCCGCACACGCGCCGCGCGATCACGGACGCGTACGATCGCGCCGCGATCGACGGCCCGTCCGAGCTTGACGTGATTGAGACGCACGACTGCTTCACGACCAGCCACTACATGGCGATCGACCACTTCGGGATCACAGAGCCGGGCAAGAGCTACGAGGCGATCGAGGACGGTCGCATCGACTTTGGCGGCGAGCTGCCGATGAACCCGTCGGGCGGACTGATCGGCGGCGGTCACCCGGTCGGCGCGACCGGCGTGCGTCAGGCGCTCGACGCCTGGAAGCAGGTCACCGACAAGGCCGGCGACTACCAGATCGAAGGCGCCAGCCGAGCCGCCACCCTGAACATCGGAGGCTCCGGCACCACCTCCGTCTCACTGATCATCGGCCGCTAGCATCCCAGAGCTCCCCCTCTGGGGGAGCGGCCCAAGGCTGAGGGGGCTCCGTCGCCGCCCCTCTCGCTGGTCATCGGCCGCCAACATCCCAGAGCTCCCCCTCTGGGGGAGCTGCCGTAGGCTGAGGGGGCTCGGCCCCCAGACCTTCGAGACAGCCATACGCAGGAAAGTCACCATGTCTACCAACTTGGAAGGAAGTGAAGACATCGTCGAGATTTCGTTACGAAATCTCGACGATCGCGGCAAATTTTCAGATTCCACCCCTTCGTCGAGATCATTTCCGCCAATCTCAGGCGGCGCGACCGCCAACTGGAAGCATCAAACGATCTGGACCGGCGACAACCTCGACATCATGCGCGGGATGAACTCCGAGTCGGTTGACCTGATCTATCTCGACCCGCCCTTCAACTCGAACAAGAACTATGCCGCGCCGATTGGCTCCGAAGCGGCCGGCGCCGCCTTCAAGGACACCTGGACGCTGGACGACGTCGACCTGGCCTGGCACGGACAGATCGCCGAGCAGCACCCAGCGCTCTACGCAATCATCGACGCGGCAGGCCTCGCGCACGGCAAACCGATGAAGGCCTACCTAATCATGATGGCCGTGCGTCTGCTGGAGATGAAGCGTCTGCTCAAACCCACCGCCAGCATTTACCTGCACTGCGACCCAACAGCCAGTCACTATCTCAAAATGGCATTGGATTCCATCTTCGGCAAGAAGAACTTTCGGAATGAGATAGCATGGTGTTACACTGGTCCGGGATCCCCCAAGATGAGGCAATTCAATCGAAAGCATGACACCATCTTTTGGTATAATGTCGGAGACACATGGACCTTCAACAGTGACGATATCAGATTGCCACACGCAGACAACGGTCCGCATCAGGGCGGCTTTCTAGGTGGCTTGGATCAATCCGAGACTATACGGTACGGCAAGAAAGGGAAGATACCGGAAACGTGGTGGGCGCAAGAAAAGGGTAATGGTTTAGCTATTGCGCCACGTCAAATGACTCAATACGTCGGCTACCCAACCCAGAAGCCATTGAAGCTCCTGGAACGCATCATCTCTGCCTCTTCCAACCCTGGCGACATGGTGCTGGACCCATTCTGTGGTTGCGCGACCGCTTGTATTGCCGCCGAACAGTTGGGACGCCAGTGGGTCGGCATTGATATCTCTCCCAAGGCGGCCGACCTCGTGGAGTTACGGATGCAGAAGGAGTTGGGACTATTCTATCAGGGCGTCGTCCGCACTGACATTCCCCAGCGCACGGACCTCGGTGTCATTCCGCCCTATAACACCAGGGACAACAAGCAATTGCTCTTCGGCAAACAGGAGGGTCGTTGCAACGGTTGCCGCACCACCTTCCCTTACGTGAACTTCACGGTCGACCACATCATCCCGCAATCCAAGGGCGGCAGCGATCATATCGACAACTTGCAATTGCTCTGCAACTATTGCAACTCGGTCAAGGGCGCCGGGACCCATGCAGAGCTGCTCGCCAAGCTCACGGCCCAAGGCATGATCACCGCGTAAGGCCCCTCCGTCACTCCGTGACACCTCCCCCGAAGGTGGAGGTCTTCAATTCACTCGTCACTCGCTTCGTCATGCAGATCGGTTCGCTATCCGATCACGCCCGACTCGGACAGCTCCGCCAGGTCGTCGGTGGAGAGGCCCAGACGCTCCTGCAACACCTCAGCCGAGTGCTCGCCGAGCTGCGGAGCGTCGCGGCGCAGCGATGCCGGCTGTTGATGCAAGAGCACGGGATGGGTCAGCGTCAGCGTCGGACCGTAGCTCCGATGCTCGTGAGTGACCAGGTATTGATTAGCGATCACCGCCGGATCGGTGGGCAGGTCGCCGATCCGCTGGACTCGGGTGAAGATCAGGTTCGGCTCGCTCAGCAGGCGCTGCTCCCACTGCTCACGCGGCGCGGAGGCGAAGCGCTCCTCTAGCAGCGCGATCAGCTCCTCGCAATGGCGTCCCATCGCCGACAGCGTGGCGAATCGCTCGTCGGCCGCGATTTCGTCCAGTCCCATCGCGCGACAGAACGAGGGCCAGTCGCGTTCCGCCTCGAGGATGCCCAGCATCAACCATTGGTCGTCGCCGCACTGATACAGATTCCAGAGCGGGTTCGCCGCCTTCGAGCGGTCGAATCGCGGCCACAGGTCGAGTCCCTGCATGAATCCCACGCTGATCCCCCAGAACTGCAGCCACATCGTCGCCATGATGTGCGAGATTTCGACGCGCTGGCCTTTGCCGCCGTTGAGCTCGCGGCCGGCGATGGCTGCGAGCACGCCGTAGGCGAGACAGGTGGCGCCCATCACGTCGGCGATGCCGAGCGTGTTCCAGTTGGGCGGATCGTCAGGCGCGCCGCCGGAATACATGAACCCGCCGCGTGCTTGCCCGACGGCATCCAGCGCTGGCAAGTGCGCCTCATCGCCCTTGAAACCGTATCCCGCGGTGGCCGCATGGATCAGGCGTGGATTGATTTCCATCAGCGCCTCGGTCGACAGCCCCAGTTTCTCGAAGGTGCCAGGTCGATAGTTCTCGATGAACACGTCGCTGTCGCGGATCAGATCGCGGAACAGATCGCGCCCGCGTTCAGACTTGAGATCGAGCGCCAATGAGCGTTTGTTGCGATTCACGGCCTCGAACAGGGCCGAGCCGCCGTCCGGCATCAGGTTGGGGATGCCTGCGACCGACTCGACGAAGCGCGCCGCGTCGGGACGGGTCGGCGATTCGATCTTGATCACGTCAGCGCCGAGATCGCCGAGCATCATGCCGCCAATCGGCCCAAATCCCCAGGTCGAGCACTCCAACACCTTGATTCCATCAAGCGGACCAGCCATGTTGCGCGCCTTTCGAATGACTACGGCCAAAGGTCTGACAGGTCGACGAACAGCCCCTCCATCACATCCTCGCCACTCAACGATGTCGGATTGTCCAACACTTCTGGTTCCCGGTTGGGTCGATAGACGTGAATCTGACGGCTCCTCGGATCGATCAGCCAGCCAAGCGTGACACCGTTTGCGATGTACTGGGCCATCTTGCGTTGCTGGCTCACGAGCGACTGGCTCGGCGACCGTGTTTCAAGCACGAATGGCGGAACCAGCGCGAACGGCTCGTTCCAGATCGGGTCGCTCCTCGGTGGAATCTGCGAGCGGGGCAAGCAAGACAGGTCAGGCACGAGCAGCGATCCATCCGGCAAGTTGTAACCAAAAGTGCTGCCAAAGGTGAGCCAATTGGCTTTCGACGCCCATGCCGCAAATTGCGCCATCAGGACACTTTCAATCCAGCCGCTCTCTGGAGCCGGCGGCGGCGCGCTCACGATGAGCGCCCCTTCGGCCGAGCGTTCCACCTGGCAGAGTTCATTCAATTCGCCAATCTCGAACAGCCGCTCGTAGGACAGCTTCCAGTCGGGCGGGAGACGCAGTAGAAACTCGATAAAGCCGTAATCGTAGGCAAGCTCACGTTGCTCCTGCCAGATCCGATGCGCGGCCCGCTCCTCAACAGTCGATGCCGGTTCAGTGGTAACCATGGCTCACCTAATCGCTTGACCGCTCAGACTAGAGCACCACGTGCTCTCGATGCTCGCCGAAGACGTCGCGCATCGTGTTCATGATCTCGCCGAGTGTGCAATAGCTGCGCACGGCGTCAAGCATTTGCGGCATCGAATTGGCGCGCGGGTCGCGGCAGACATTCGCCAACGCCTGAAGTGCCGAGTCAGCCTGATCCTGGTCGCGTTCGGCCCGTGTGCGTCGCAGCCGCTCCAGGTGGCGCGCCTCCCCCTGTGGGTCCATCTTCAGAATCGGGATCTCGATCGGCTCTTCTAGCTCGAAGTCATTCACGCCGACAATGGTGCGCTCGCCTCGCTCGATCTCGCGCTGGAATCGCGCCGACGCGTCGGCGATCTCCTTCTGGAAGTAGCCCGTCTCAATCGACGCGATCACGCCGCCCAGCGCATCGATCTGTTCAAAGCACTGGTACGCATCCCGTTCCAGATCGTTCGTGAGCTGTTCGATGAAATATGAGCCGCCCAGCGGGTCGACCGTGTTGATAGCGCCTGACTCGTGCATGATCACTTGTTGCGTGCGGACGGCCAGTCGCGCCGCCTTCTCCGACGGCAGGGCGAGCGCCTCATCCATTGCGTCTGTGTGCAGCGACTGCGTCCCACCGAGCACAGCCGCGAGCGCCTGAATCGTCACCCGCAACAGGTTCACTTCCGGTTGCACATCGGTCAGCGACACGCCTGCCGTCTGGGTGTGGAATCGCATCCACCACGAGCGCGGATTTTCGGCGCCAAAGGTCTCGCGCATTTCGCGGGCCCAGATGCGCCTTGCTGCTCGGAACTTGGCGATCTCTTCGAAGAAATCGTTGTGCGAATTGAAGAAGAATGAAAGCCGAGGCGCAAACTCGTCAACGTGCAGTCCGCGCTCCTGCGCCCAACGAACGTACTCAAAGCCATCGGCGAGGGTGAACGCCAATTCCTGCGCAGCGGTCGAGCCAGCCTCGCGAATGTGGTACCCCGACACTGAGATCGAGTTCCAGCGCGGCATGTACTGCGAGGCGAATTCCACGGTATCGGTCACCAACCGCATCGACGGACGCGGAGGGAAAACGAACTCGTTCTGCGCGATGTACTCCTTGAGGATGTCGTTCTGCAGCGTCCCGCCAAGCAGTTTGCGGTCGATCCCACGACCCTCTGCGGCGGCGATGTACATCGCCCAGATCGGCGCCGCCGGTGAGTTGATCGTCATCGACGTGGTGATCTGATCCAGCGGCAGTTGATCGAGCAGGATTTCCATGTCGGCCAACGACGAGACGCCCACTCCGCACTTACCGAATTCCCCCGCGGCCAACTCGTCGTCATGGTCGTAGCCCATCAGGGTAGGCATGTCGAACGCGATCGAGAGCCCGGTTTGACCGTCATTCAGGAGTCGTCGAAAGCGGGCGTTGGTTTCCTCTGCTGAGCCGAATCCAGCGAACATCCGAATCGTCCAGGGACGTCCGCGATAGCCGGTCGGATGGACGCCGCGCGTGAACGGATACTCGCCGGGCAAGCCAAGGTCGCGTTCCACATCCCAGCCCGACTCGTCCAGCGTGGTCGCGTCGTAGAGTCGGTCGATCGGCCGCGACGACACGGTCATGAACGGGCCTGATCGTTCGCGCCCTTCGCTGTCCACGCGCGTATCCCACTCGCTTCGAGACTTCCGCAACGCTTCGATCGTGGCCGAATCAAGCATGTCAACTCCCGCCCAATGGCATTCGCGTTGTTTCGAGTATAGGAAGCCGTTGCCACATCCAACGCGATATCCTGTCCTATGAACTTGTCCATGTGAAGGTGCGCCATCGCATGACCACTCAGACCTACTTTGAAGCCAGCGTGCTGCTGCTCGCGCAAGCTGAAGCGGAGCTCGCCGCCGGCGATGTCCGACAAGCGTCAGAGAAGGGTTGGGGCGCAGCCGCGCAAGCCGTCAAGGCGGTCGCTGAGCAGCGCGATTGGCCGCATCGGAGCCACGCATCGCTCTTCCGAGTGGTGGATCGCTTGGTTGAGGAGACCAGGGACAATGATTTGGGAGGCGCATTTCGAGTTGGCAGCCATTTGCACACCAACTTCTACGAGAACTGGGACTCCGAAGCGGGAGTTCGTGATTCGCTCGGAGATATTCGTCGGTTCGTCGAGAAGCTCACCGCGTTGCTCTGAGCATTTCACCATTTCATTCTGCGAGGTAACCATTGACCACTCAGACCTACCTGGAAGCCAGCGTGCTGCTGCTCGCGCAAGCTGAAGCGGAACTCGCCGCCGGCGATGTCCGACAAGCGTCGGAGAAGGGTTGGGGCGCAGCCGCGCAAGCCGTCAAGGCGGTCGCTGAGCAGCGCGATTGGCCGCATCGGAGCCACGCATCGCTGTACCGGACCGTCGATCGATTGGCCAATGAAACCGGCGACGGCAGTCTGAGCAACCTCTTTCAGATCGCCAATGCCCTGCACCAGAATGTCTACGAGGACTGGGATACGCCAGGCAACGTCGGACGCGCTATCGATGCGATGCAATCATTCGTGACCAAGCTCGCGAGCCTGTCGGACGAGGCCATCGCATGACCACTCAGACCTACATGGAAGCCAGCGTGCTGCTGCTCGCGCAGGCTGAAGCGGAACTCGCCGCCGGCGATGTCCGACAAGCGTCGGAGAAGGGTTGGGGCGCAGCCGCGCAAGCCGTCAAGGCGGTCGCTGAGCAGCGCGATTGGCCGCATCGGAGCCATACAGGTCTGTTCAGAGTGGTGGAGCGCCTCACGCGTGAAACAGAGGACGACCAGATTACCATCCTCTTTGAGGTGGCCAACGCACTGCATCAGAACTTCTACGAGAACTGGCAGACCGAGGACAACGTGGACCGAGCACTCAGCGCCGTCCGCCGGTTCGTCGAGAAGCTCTCCGCGCTGCTCTGAGCATTTCACCATTTCATTCTGCGAGGCAATCAGTGACCACTCAGACCTACCTGGAAGCCAGCGTGCTGCAGCTCGCGCAGGCTGAAACGGAACTCGCCGCCGGCGATGTCCGACAAGCGTCTGAGAAGGGTTGGGGCGCAGCCGCGCAAGCCGTCAAAGCGGTCGCTGAGCAGCGCGATTGGCCGCATCGGAGCCACGCATCGCTGTACCGCGTGGTGGATCGCTTGACCACAGAAACGAGTGACGACGATATCTATCTGCTGTTTCAAGTGGCGAACCAGCTGCATGTCAACTTCTACGAGCATTGGGATACGCCCGCGAACGTGGACCGAGCGCTCCGCGCCGTCCGCCGGTTCGTCGAGAAGCTCTCCGCGCTGCTCTGAAGCGATCATTCGGCGTCACAGACGCTCGCACAACTTTGTGAACCCAGCAATCGCCGGACTTGTTGCGATCAGCAGCGGGGTGACCATCAGTCCGTTTCTATCGTCAATCCCGTAACGCCGATCTGTTCAGCTCGCGCTGAGTTCGCGCAGCTCGTCAAGCAGCAGAGCGTACTCCGACTCGCTCAGCGGCGGCCCAATGAATCCGGGACACGCCAGGTCGCGCACAATGTTGGGCGGACCATCATCCTCCAGCTCGAGTCGGTACGGATACAACCGACACCCGTTCGGCCTGAGACCGTACGCGCTGCAGCGGCGATCTTCGAGCAAGATGCATGCGTCAGCTTCCTGTACCAGCAGCGTCATTGAGGCCCGCTCATCAAGCAACGGCGCGATATCACGCTCGCTTGCGAGCCGCGCAACTTCGTCCTCGCCGAGGTCGACTCGGTACGGATTTCGACAGCACATGGCGTCGCATTCGTCGGCGATGCAACGAAAGGCAGGCGTGCCCGGTCGGACGATGGGGGCGTCGTCCTGAACGCTCAGTTTCAGCGGATCATCCACCAGCGGCGGCGGCGTCCAACAGCGTCACGGCCACCTCAGGACGCGACCAGGGTGAGCCTTCCTCCGCCAACAGCTCGCGCATGCGTTCCTCGTAGAAGAACTCATCGCCTTCGGCGGGTTCCAGCTCATCGAGCCAGCTCGCGCTATCTGAGTACTTCGCGAAGAACGGTCGCCCAACCCACTCAGGGTCACGGCCCTGCAGGAAGCGCAGCACCATGAGCTGTTCGCCGCCGTGCTCCGCCACTCCGAGCATCTGCACTTTGCCGGGCGTCGCCGACATTGAGGGGCCACGCACCGTTCGCGCCACGCCTGAGACTCGCTGGTAGGCGCCGCGGAAGATCTCCTGGCAGCGAACCAACGGAAGCTCGAAGTAACGCTTGGCGCCCGTGTCACGAGCCACGAACAGGTAGTACGGCACACAGCCGGCCTGCGCCTGTTCGGCCCACATGTCCGCCAACAGCTTCGAGTCCGCGTTGATGTGATTGAGCAGCGGCGTCTGAGTGCGGATCTGCGCTCCCGTCGCCCGAATCCGTCGCACCGCTTCCAGCGATACGGAAGTCCTCAACTCGGCTGGATGATTGAAGTGCGCCATCAGGGCCAGCTGCAAACCGGCATCGGTCACTTCCTGGAACAGGTTGAGCAGGTCTTCCGCGTCATCGTCGTAGATGAACCGATGCGGCCAATACGCGATCGCCTTCGATCCGATCCGCACGGTGCGCAGCTTATGACCTGCGCCTTCCCGCAGGAGCGGCTCGATGTACTCGCGCAGTGCCTTCGTTTTCATGATCAAGGGATCGCCGCCGGTGAACAGCACGTCCGATACCTCATGGTGCTGCGCCAGATAGTCTCGCAAGCGTTCACCTTCGCGCATCGCAAACTTCTTGCCCTCAAGCCCGACAAACTGCGGCCATCGGAAGCAGAACGTGCAGTAGGCGTGACAGGTCTGACCCTGCGACGGGAAGAACAGCACCGTCTCGCGATACTTGTGCTGCATGCCTGGCAACGGTTCCTCCTGGAGCAACGGCATGTTGTGCTCCATCTGACCGGCCGGATGCGGATTCAGCGTCATCCGAATCTCGTCCGCCACGACCTTCAGTTCACGCGCGTTCTTGCCAGAGTCAATCGCCGCAGCCATCCGCTCGAAGTCCGCCGACGCCAACATGTCGCGCTGCGGAAACGTGAGCCGGAACATCCCGTCTCGCAGCGGATCGGACCAGTCAATCAGATGATCGACCACGTAGCGATTCGACTTGAACGGCAGCACGCGTCCGACCACGTTGATGTTGTGGATCACTTCGCTGGGCAGCGCCTGAATCTGTTCCAGCTGCTCGAAATTGTGCAGATTGATTGCCTGATATTGCTCGGATGCGAAGTCCTCCGCCTCCAGACCATTCACGTCATAGGCTTGTGAGACCATTATCCTGGTTTCCTCTCACCACACCCCGCGCGACGGCGACCGTTCGCCACGCAGCGCGTCTCTGGCTGTCAGTGACGCTATTCTATCAGCTCGCCCAACGGCGAGTCCCTGCTCCACGATCACCTGCTCTAGGATCAATCGTAAAATCGCCGCGCAGTCAGCCCGGCTCCGAGCGGCAGGTCAGTACGCTGATCTCTGGCCGACACGCGAACCGCAGCGGCACGTGGGCGGTCCCGAAGCCTTGGCTGACCACGACCGTGACGCCCGACACGTTGAACACGCCCGACGCCTGACGCCGACTCACCACGCGCGAGTGGCGGACGGGCGCGCCCCAGCGCGGCACGCGTATCTGACCGCCGTGCGTGTGACCGCTGAGCACCAGCGACGGACTCGCCGAGCGCTGCGCGGACAGCTGCAGGACGGCGTCCGGCGAGTGCGTCAGCAGGATCGTCATGGCATCGCCGCCGCGCGGAGCGTTCGGCGGCAAGGCGCGATCGAGCCGCGACAGCGCCGCCGAGGCATCGCCCGCGCCGGCGATCCGCAGTCGGGCGCCGCCCGCCGACAGCTCGCGCCATTCGTTCCGCAGCACGACGATGCCCGCTCGTTGCAGACGCTCCACGAATGGCGCGGGATCGACGAAGTGCCGCGGCGAGCCCAGCAGGCGATCGGCGTTGAGCGACGCCCACTCGCTCAGGCTGCGCACCGGCTCGCCGTAGTCGTGCGCGCCCAGCGTCGCGTAGACGCCCAACGGCGCGCGCAGCTGCGTCAGCGCGTCGGCGGCGCTGTCCCAGCCGGCGGACGTCTCCACGTAGTCTCCCGTGCAGCAGACGAGGTCGTATTCCAGCGGCCAGACCCGTTCCAGGAAGCGTCCCACCGAGTCGCCTGAGGCCGGGAAATGCGTGTCCGAGATGTGCAGGATTCGCAGACCGTCGAGGCCGCGCGGCAAGTCCGGCAGCGTCAGCCGACGCTCGCTCACTTCGACCGCCGTCGACTCCCACCACGCGTAGAGCGCGCCCGCGGCTCCGACCGCTGCGGCCACTCCTGCCCAGCCCAATGCCGTCAGCCCAGGATCTCGTTGACCGACGCGAACTCCTCCGCCGACAGACGCCAACCCAGCGTCGAGGCGACGTTCGCCTCGATCTGCTCTGGACGCGTCGCGCCTGCGATCACGGATGAGACGGCGTCGTCCGAGGCGAGCCAGCCCAGCGCCAGATCGAGGATGCTGCGGCCGCGCTCCGCGGCGAAGCCGGTCAGCGATTCCAGCTTGTCCCAGTTCGCGTCCGATGTCAGCGCGCCGATTCTTGCCGGCATCGCCTGCGACCAGGCCGCCAGGCGCGTGCCTTCGGGCAATGCCGCGCCGCGCTGATACTTGCCCGTCAGGAAGCCCGAGGCGAGCGGAAAGAACGGCAGTTGACCGAGCCCGAACTGCCGACACGCCGGCATAATTTCGGACTCCAGCTTGCGCTCCAGCAGGCTCCATTCGTTCTGCGCCGAGACGAACCGCGCGTAGCCCTGCGAGCGCGCCGTCCAGTCCGCGTCCGCGATCTGCCAGCCCGAGAAGTTCGAGTGCCCGATGTAACGCACCACGCCGCGATGCACCAGATCGGAGAGCGCGTCCAGCGTCTCCGCGATCGGCGTCTGCGGATCGGGCTGATGCATCTGGTAGACATCGATGTAGTCCGTGCCCAGACGCTTCAGCGAACGTTCGACCGCCTTGGCGATGTAGTGCCGCGAGCCGCCGCGCGTGAACGGACCCTCGCCGACCGGCATCGCGAACTTGGTCGCGATCAACACGTCCTCGCGGCGCGAGCCGAGCGCCCGGCCGAGGTACTCCTCCGAGCGGCCGCCGCCGTAGATGTCCGCGGTGTCGAAGAAGTTGATGCCCGCGTCGAGCGCGGCGTCAACGACGCGCTTGGAGCCGTCGTAGTCGAGCCGCATGCCGAAGTTGTTCGTGCCCAGACCCGCCAGGGACACTTCCAGGCCTGAGTGGCCCAGTCGGCGGTATTGCATGGCGTCGCTCCTGTCGCTGCATCCGTCGCTCCTGCTGTCGCTGCATCCGTCTCTGCATCCTATCGCGCCGGCCGCGCCCGCCGCCGCAGACGTGCGAAGAGGCGGGGGCGTTGGCCCCCGCCTCTGTGCGGTCGCTTGACTTGGCGCTGGACCGGGCGCTTGGGACTAGGCCGCTACGCGTGAACTACGCGTGGTTGCGGACTCGGCGCAGGCCGATGCCGGCGATGCCGGCCGCGGAGAGCGCGATCAGCAGACCGAGCAGGCCAGCCGAGACGCCGCCGTCCGACGCGATACCGCCGCTACCCGTGCTCGGGTAGGCGTGGCCCTCGTCGTCATCAGACATGCCGTCGTCCATGCCGTCGTCCATGGCGCCGTCATCAGACATGCCGTCGTCCATGGCGCCGTCGTCGGTCATGCCGTCGTCCATGGCGCCGTCATCGGACGTGCCGTCGCCCATGGCGCCGCCGTCCATGGCGTCGCCGTCGAGCGAGTCTTCGTCGCCTTCCATGGCGCCGTCGTCGGTCGCGCCGTCAGCTTCGGCCGCCATCATGGCTTCCATCGCCGCGGCGAGGGAGACCGAGGTGTGACCGCCGGGCGACTTGTCGCCGCCGTCGTAGGCGGCCTCAACCGGCGTGCCATTGATCGAGAACACGACGTCGCCGGCGGCGGAGGCGTCGACTTCGATGCTCCAGGCGCCGTCGTCGCCGACGGTGGCGGAATCGATCAGCGCGAGGCCGTCAGCTTCGTGGACGCCGATTGAGTCGCCCGCTTTGCCGTCCGCGCCGTAGAACAGGTGCGGCGGACCGGCGAGCTGCGCGGAAGCGGCGGCGATTGCGCCCAGCGCGACCACCGCGCCCACGGCCATCAGCGCCAGCCGGGTCATCCATCTCGTTCGAATCATCTTCGAATCCTTTCACTGCCCCGTAGGGCCGGGAACCGTTCCGGCGGGCGCACCGCCTCCGCATCCCGTGGGATGGGAGCCGGGCGCCGCGCCGGGCGGCGGCTAGTTGCTGATGTACAGCGTGTCGCCCTGCTTGATCAGGAAGTCGTTCGACCCGACGATTTCGACACCGTCAACGACTGCGTAGCGAACCCAACGGGTGGTGTTCCAGAGGTGGATCGCGGTGGCGCCGCGGCCCGAGAGCTCGGCGAAGATCTCGGAAACGTTGACGCCCTCTTCGCATTGCCAGCTAGTGAACGCCGCCAGGTTGGTCAAGCACTCAGTGCCCGCCATCATCGCCTCAGAGTCGGCGGCAGCGGTACCGCCAGCTGTGCTCTCGATCACAGCGACATCGGACACGTTGCCCACGTTTGCAATGATCAGAGCGGTTCCGGCGCCAACCACTGCAAACTGCTGGCTCACAGAGCCGTCTTTGGTGTTCTTCGCGGAGGTGTCACCGACCTCTTTCAGCACCTTGTCATCCGAGGAGCTGAATTGGACTGCGGTGCCGTCAGCCGCAACAGCACCGTCCTCGTCGGTCACAGACGCAGTAGCGGTAATGGTGCCATATGCCGTCGGAGCGGCGTCGCTGGCGGAAACGGACACATTCATGGCACCGCCAGCCACGGTGAAGCTAGCCGAGTCTGAAATCGAGCCGGACGTTGCCTTCAACGTGTACTCACCAGTCTTCAGGGCTGTGCTAGCGGAATCACCGCTGACGTTGGTGACCGTGATTCGCCACTTACCGTCCGTACCTCGATTTGCCTGGGAGGCGCGGATGACATTACTGCTAACGGTTCTGCCGTCCGGGTCCGAAATCGTGAAGGAAAGACTGCTAGGTGGATTCGCGGTGTTGCCACCCTTGTCGGTCGCACTAACCAGCAGCATGATTGTGTCATTCACAAGGTTGTTGCTGCTGTCCCTCTCGACATTGACACTGCGTAGGGTCTTCGTCGCGTCGTCAACGGTCATCGAGTTAGCATCGCCTGTAAATGTCAACGTCACCGTGTCAGTGTCCGCAACACCAGAGCGCGATCCGAGCGCAATCGCGCGCACGTCAATTGTGCGTGCAACGTCATTGCTGGAAGCGATCTGAACGATCACGCGTCCCTTGGCGAGCGCAATGCCAGGAATCGAGTTGCTCATGGCAACTGCGAAGGGGTCGGAGGCGGAACCGGTCGAGCTGTACATCACATCCCCGAACGGTGCTACGATGCGAATCTCGTCCACATCGCTCGCGTTGACGGGATTGCCAATGCCATTCAACACGTTGACTTCGAGGTTGATACTCCCTGTCTGGGAGTCAGTACCAGTTTCAGCCGTATGCGTAGACACATCTGGACTGCCGTAGCCTTCACTAAGACCTAGCGCCAATGTCGCGCTACCGACTGTGTCCCCAGCATCGCCGATGGTCAGTTTGGCTGTGGCCTTATTTGAGATCACTGCGCCGTTGGCGGCAGTGGCGGTTACGGTGTATTCACCGGCCGGCGCACCGTCTGTCAGCAGGGTGTGGGCTCCTTGGACTTTCACCGTTGCCATGCCAGGATCTCGGACCGGATCGCCGGTGGCATCAGAGACCAAACTCTGACTTGTTCCACGCACGCCAGATGGACTGATAGCCAACAGCGACAAGCCTGTCGTTGGCACGGAAACCGTGACACGCGGTTGGTCTGCTTGCGAGTAGGACACTGTCACTCGAACTGCCACATTAGCGCCAGCCGCGAAGACGTTGTCCGTGTCAGCAGTGAACGTGTCGTCCGATCGATCGGACGCAGTGTCGTTGTCGTCAAACGAGCCAAACTCAATCTTGGTTACTTCAATCTTTCTGACCTGGACGGTCAAGCTGATTGCAGCTAGCGCTTCATTGATGTTTTCGGTGTCGGGGTTGTCAACAACAGCGTCCTGGGTGATCGTTGCGGTGCCGTAACTTTCAGCTGTGATTTCCCCGCTAGTTACAGAGGCGACGGCTGGGTTTGAGGACACAGGATCTCCCACATCCTCGCCACCTGCGACTTCGCCGGTGTTCTCTGTGAACGAGCACGAGTCGTCTAAACCCATCAAGGTCGTTCCACTGGTCTCACAATCGCCTAAGCCAACGGCCCTTGCCGGCGGCAGCGCGACGAGCATCGCGCCGATCAGGGCGGCGAGCACTGCCAGAGCCGCCAGGTTCGTGCGCTTGCGCGCAAGATTTCCAATCATGTTCTGCCCTTTCTCTGGGCTGTTTCCACATCCGAGGCCTGTTCCCGGATGCTTGCCTGCCCCCTGTTGAGCGAGGGGATTCGCTGCCCTGTTGTCGCCGATGGCGCCTCCCGTTCCTGGCCTGGCGGCCGTGCGTCGGAGCCTGCGGGGACCCCGCCCGCGCATGGTCTGCCGCGTATGTCGATACTCCACGCCCCGATCATCGCCGATCGGCGCCGTTCACGGCAAGCGCGGAGGCGTCGGTCGGCGCTGATATTACACTCGCGCAACATTGGCGCGCAACGTTGGCGCGCAAGATTGGCGCGGGTCAAGCGGCGCATCAACTGAGTAGCTGCGCCACTTGGCTGACGACGATGAACGCCACCGCGACGCGGGTCAGCCAACGCTCCACGCGGTTGACCTGCTTGGCCTCCTCAAACTTGGCGATCATTAGCTGTTCAAGGGCGGTAAATCGCTGGTCGATTTGTTGCTGCATCGCGTCGAAGCGGAACTCCATCTCGCGGCGCAGCTCGTCGCGCAGGTCGGCGAGGCCGTCCTTGAGCTCCTGCTTCGTCGCGGTCTGCGAAATCAGGCGCGTCAAGCCCAGCTCAAAGGCCAGCCGATAGGCGCGCGCCTGCTGCGACACCATGCCGGCGTCGGTGAGCTGCTCCTCCAGCCGATCGCTCCAAGCCTCAACGGTGTGGTCCGGCCTCGTCTCAGTCGTCATCGTGCTCGCTCTCCGTCTGCATGCTCCGTGGGGTCAATGATAGCGCTGCGCGTCCGCGGGAGAGTCAGCTCAGTAACTGCGCCACTTGGCTGACGACGATGAACGCCACCGCGACGCGGGTCAGCCAACGCTCCACGCGGTTGACCTGCTTGGCCTCCTCAAACTTGGCGATCATTAGCTGTTCAAGGGCGGTAAATCGCTGGTCGATTTGTTGCTGCATCGCGTCGAAGCGCTGGTCAAGCTGGAGCTGCATCGCGTCGAAGCGAACCTCCATCTCGTGGCGCAGCTCGTCGCGCAGGTCGGCGAGGCCGTCCTTGAGCTCCTGCTTGGTCGCGGTCTGCGAAATCAGGCGCGTCAATCCCAGCTCAAAGGCCAGCCGATAGGCGCGCGCCTGCTGCGACACCATGCCGGCGTCGGTGAGCTGTTCCTCCAGCCGCTCGCTCCAGGCCTCAATGGTGTGGTCCGGCCACGTCTCAGTCGTCATCGTGCTCGCTCTCCGTCTGCATGCTCCGTAGGGTCAATGATAGCGCCGCGCACTCGCGGGAGAGTCAGCTGAGCAGCTGCGCCACCTGGCTGACGACGATGAACGCCACCGCGACGCGGGTCAGCCAACGCTCCACGCGGTTGACCTGCTTGGCCTCCTCAAACTTGGCGATCATTAGCTGCTCAAGCGCGGTAAATCGCTGGTCGATTTGTTGCTGCATCGCGTCGAAGCGCTGGTCAAGCTGGATCTGCATCGCGTCGAAGCGCTGGTCTACCGCAGTGAAGCGCTGCTCCATCTCACGGCGCAGCTCGTCGCGCAGGTCGGCGAGGCCGTCCTTGAGCTCCTGCTTGGTCGCGGTCTGCGAAATCAGGCGCGTCAAGCCCAGCTCAAAGGCCAGCCGATAGGCGCGCGCCTGCTGCGACACCATGCCGGCGTCGGTGAGCTGTTCCTCGAGCCGATCGCTCCAAGCCTCAATGGTGTGGTCCGGCCACGTCTCAGTCGTCATCGTGCTCGCTCTCCGTCTGCATGCTCCGTGGGGTCAATGATAGCGCTGCGCACTCGCGGGGAAGGAGGGATTAGTCGTCGCTGGCGGTGAAGCCGCCTCGCGCTATGCGGTGAAGCCGCCTCGCGCTATCAGGACGGGGGCGCTGGGTTGGTCGGCGGTGATCTCCAGGGCGTAGAGCTCGGCGATCTGGTCGTCGTCGTAGCCGAGCTCACGCAGCAGCTCCGAGTTGTGCTCGGCGAAGCGCGGCGCCGCGCGGCGGATCGTCGGCTCTGTGCGACTGAATCGCCAGGGCCAGGACGGATACGGATACACGCCCACGACGGCATGGTCGATCCAGCGGTAGAAGCCGCGCGCGTGGATGTGCTGGTCATGCAGGACCTGCCAGTTGGCGAGAATCGGCGCAGCGGAGACGCCGGCTCGCTGCAGCGCCCAGGCCGCCTCGTACTGTTCACGCTGACTCGTCCAAGCTTCAATGGCGCGGTCCAGCTCGTCATGTCGCGCTCGCCGACCGGCCAGCGACTGCAGCTGCGGATCAACCACCAGATCGTCGCGTCCGATCACGCCGCAGAGCGCGCGCCAGTCGTCATCGCTCTGCACCGCGAGCGCGATCCAGACATCCTCGCCGATCGCTCGGTAGGCGCCCTGCGGCGCGAAGCGGGGGTCGCGATTGGCGTTGGGCCGCGGCGTCTCGCGCGTGGTCTGATAGTGCATGAGCGGCTCGAAGAACTGCGCCGCGCCGGCCTCATTCAGCGCGACATCGATGAACTGTCCCTGGCCGGACTGATCGCGCCACTCGAGCGCCGCCAGGATGGCGACGGTCGCATGGTTGCCGGACACGGGGTCGGCGTAGAACAGCGGCGTGCGTCGCACCTGGTCGGGCTGATATCCCGTCACCGACGCCAGTCCGGAGGACGCCTCAATGTTGGAGCCGTAGGCGGACCAGTCGCGCCACGGTCCGGTCGCGCCGAAGCCGGACATGGAGACGTAGATCAGGCCGGGATTGACATCCTTGACCGACTCGTAGTCGAGTCCAAGATTGGGCATCACACGCGCTGAGTTGTTCTCGACGAACACATCCGCCTGTCGGATCAGGTCCAGGAAGACCTGCTTGCCGTCTTCGGCTGAGAGATCGACGACGAGATCGCGTTTGTTGCGATTGAGCAGGTTGAAGTACATCGCGCGGTCGTAGGGGTAACGCTGCGGGTCCTGAGTCGGTCCAGGCATGAAGAGTGCTCGAGTAGCGGGCCGCGCGGCCCATTCCAGCTTGATCACGTCAGCGCCGAGATCGCCGAGGTGTCGGCCGACGATCGGGCCTGCCCAGTTGGCGGTCAGCTCAACGACCTTGAGTCCGTCCAGCGGCGGACGCGTGGTTGGCGCGGGAGTCGGCGCAGCGCTCGGCGGCATCTGCGCCGCGACGTCTGCGAATTCCTGCTCTAACGCGACCGTATGCTCGCCCAACGACGGCGCCGCGCCGCGCCGCCGCGCCGGCGTCCGCGACATCAGGTAGGCCGCGCCCGGGAATCGAAGGTCGCCCCAGGCGGCGTCGACACCGTGTTCCCACCAGTCGCGAGTCGCGAGTTGAATGTTCTCGTCCAACCCTTGGGCGTCCAGGACGGGCGTGCAGGCGATCCGCAATTCCTGGGCTCGGCGCGCCACCTCATTCGCGTCATGGTCAGAAGCCCACACTTCCACGTCTTCGTAGAGCGGCCCAAGTTGTTGACGCCATTCGTCGATATCGTGAATCTCGCCGTCCGTCATCCGTTCCGGCTGATCGATCAGCAGGAAGATGTTTGGATTGGGCACCGCTCGCATGAAGAGCGCCCAACCGTCGCGCGTCTTGGTGAAATCGTGCGGCACGCGATTGAGCGCAATCCCGGACGCGATCCAGGACGAGACCAGCCATGCGTGCGCCGACAGATTCGCTTCCAGAGCCGAGATCTCAATAGACTGTCCGCGCCCCGATTGGGCCCGCTCACGGATCGCGGTCAAGGCGGCCATCGCCGCGTGGACTCCCGCGTGAATCTGGGATTGGCCACCCGGCAGCATCAGCGGCGCGGCGTCAGGATCGCCGGTGAAGAACATGTAGCCGCCCATCGCCCAGGTGGCGATCTCCGAGCCTCGCCAATCGGCGTAGGGACCGTCCGATCCCCAATCCGAAATATCTACGCGTACGACACGCTCAGGCAGCAGCGTCGGCAGGGCGTCGCGCCAGACGGAGCCGGAATCGAGCAGCACCACGTCGGCCTCGCATGCGAGCGGTCTGAGCAATCGGCGCGCGGCCTGCAAGCTGGCCGGCGCCGCCGACTCTTTGCCGCCGCTCAGGTGCGCCCACGGACCTCCCCACGCGCGATCGGCAGCGTCCCAGGCGCGAAGCGGCGACCCATCGGTCGGCTCCACCAGCACGACGCGAGCTCCCAGGTCGGCCAACAACTTTGAGGCGTAGGCACCCGCCACTCCGCCTGAAAGGTCGAGCACCAGCAGATCGTCAAGCGCCGAGTCGGCCATGTCCCACTCCCTGTTCCGATCCGATGTGCAGCGTCAGCTTCGCCTGGCTTCTTGCACGTTGCTTCTTGCACATTGCTGCGTGCACGTAGCTTCCTGCAAGTGGTTCCTGCACCCAGCTTCCTGTAAGTGGCGGAAGCGATGTTCGCAGGCTAAATCAGCGGCCACGGATACGAGCGGCGATGCTGCGGCGGCTCCGGCAGCCGCGCCTCGCTGACGATGATCTCGGCGCGCAGCTGGAGCACGTCAATCTCCGCCTCGCTGAGCAGATCGGACAGCATCGCCCTCGCTGCGCCATCTGCGCCCAGCTCTCGCGCCAGACGCGCCAGGTCCGCGATCAGGCCAGGCGCGATTGGATCGCCGGCGTAATCCCAGATCACCGTCCGCAGTTTCTCGTCCTCGTGGAACGAGAGCCCGTTGTCGATCCCCCACAGCTGATCGCCGACCCCCTTCAGAATGTGTCCACCTTTGCGATCGGCGTTGTTGGCCAGCCAATCGAAGGTGGCGAAGCGCCGCATCGTCTCGGCGTACTGCTCTCGCAGCTCAAAGAAGGTGCAGCGATAATCGGTCGGAATATAGGACTGTAGCGATCCCACGCCGTATTCGAGCCCGATTTCCCGTTCGACCGTCGGTGGAATCAGATTCCAGCCCAGCGCAGCGGAGAGTCGATAGGCCGCCACTTCGCGCCGATACAGATTCGGCGGAAAGTCCCAGAGCGGATTCTCGCCGCGGGCCGGCTTGTAGACGCCGTACCCCAAGCCAGGCGCATCGTCATGCGACAGCTCAAGCAGAAACACGTAGTTGGAGGCGTATGGGATTCGCGCGCCATCCGTGATCGTCGCTTCCACCAGCCACTCCGGCGTGCGCGAGTCCAACGGATCCCACGACTCCTCAGGAAAGCGCTCCATGTGGAGAGCCTACGCGATCACTGCCGCGCTCCCGCTCCAGCAATCTCCGTCCCGACTGGGCGGAGACCCGCTCGGCAATGGGATTGACCCTGCTCGCGGTTTCTCGCGGTTAAAGGACCAGGCCGCTGCGCGTATGACTCAGACGCCCGGGGCTTGATCGGCGCCATGGTTCGAGCGAACCGGCGCTAGTGGACCACCGCAATCTCGTCGCCCAGCTTGACCTCGCCCCCGACCAGCACGTTTGCCTCGACGCCGAAGTTGAGATGGCCGTACTCGTCATGCAACAGCTTCATCAAGTCCAGATCGCGACCCTCGCCCGTCGGCGAGGCGTTGACGGCGTTGCAACGCTGGATCGGCGCCGTCACCTCAACCTCGACCGTCTCGCCAATCTTCAGCCGCTTGCCGACCCAGTCGAACTCGCCCCACTCCGCGATCCCTTCAACCGAGAAGTTGAGTCGGAATCGGCGCATATCCACCGCGACTCCCGCCTTTGCGGACAGATCCGCGAGCGATCCGAGACCGCCGAGCGAGATCTGCGTCGGACCGCGATCAGTGAAGACCGACGCGCCGTCGCCCAACAGGCGCAGCGGTTCGCGTTCTGGTCGACCGCGCAACGGATTCTCCGGCAGACTCAGCACGACATCGGTCATCCAGTCGGACAGCTCCAGCCGCGAGGCGGGCCGGTCAACCTCCGCCGACTTGGTCTGGCCCTTGACGGTCACCGACAGCACGCGCGACTCCGCGTCCCAGCCGGACTCTATCCACGGCAAGTAGGGGGTGTTCAACATCGTCACCGACTGCCGTTTGGAGACCCAACCCAGCGCGCCCATCAGCTCCGCGTTGCCGAACGCGAAGATGAACGCGCGGTCGCCAATCACCGACTCGCCCGGCCGCAGGCTCAGCGACGGCGCGAGATGCGCGGTCATCCCCTTGACCGGATAGGTGTAGCAGGCGCTGATGTTCATTCACGTGCTCCGTTCAGGCCAGTTGCTCGGCTTCAACGAAGGCGAGGAAGTCGGTTTCAGCAAGGATTCTAATGCACTGGCCTCGCTCTATGAGTTGCTCGGCTTTGCGATGCTTGCTGCTTTTCTTGTGTCCTGCCAGTTTTGCTACGTCTTGATCACCAACAACGAGCAGTGTCGTTTCCTTTGTGACGTTGTCAGCCACTTCGCTCCCAAGAGAGGCGGCAATGGCCAGCGCATCTTTCCTCACCATCGAGAGCTGACCGGTGAACACGGTCATTTCTCCGACCAGCGGGCCCTCCCCTGACGACTCCGGTAGCGTTGCTCGCTTAGTCGCTCGCTTGCCAGTGCCTTCTTCTCTCCAGGCAAGGGACCAGGTGGACATCTCCAACAGATCGATTTCAGGATGCTCTCGAGCAGCCGCGAGAATGACCTCTCCGCAGGCTCGAGCGTCTTCCAGTGCATTGTGATGATCGAACTCATACCCAATCATCTCGCAGACATTGGCCAAGCCATAGCCGCTCTTCGCCAACTGCGGCCACGCTCGTCTGGTGACTTTCACAGAGTCGAGCCATCGCCAGCCTGGAGCTGAGACTCCGTGTACTTCACAGGCTTGGCCTACTGCACAACGGTCGAAGTGAGTGTGATGGACAACAATTAGGTTGCCGACGAACTCATTCAGTGAAGGGAGAATCTCTCTGAAGGTGGGTGAACCCTTGACATCTGGAGCTGTGATGCCGTGGATGAACGAGTTCATAGCACTGAACTCAGTCCTTGGATCAATCAGAGAGTCGAAGTCACCGGCCGCTTTTCCGTCTACGTATCTGACTGCTCCGATGGAGCAGATGGATGCGAAACGCTCGTTTGCGGTCTCGACGTCAAGGGCCGTAAAGTCTCTCAAGTCGTCACTTGCCTCACCGCGTACGCCCGGCAGGCCTGCGCGCGACGCGCCTCGTCGATTGACTCGCGCAGCTGACGCGCCAACACCATGTGATCCTCGCCCAGCGAGTCCAGCAGCGACTGCGACCGTTCGATCACGTGCGGCGACGGTTCCATCCGCGCAGGATTCATTGCGCCGAAGTAACGCGACGCGTACTCTTTGTCGCGCGCTGCGTAGAGCGAGACGATCTCGTCGAAGAAGCGATCCACGTAAGACGCCAGCAACTCCGCCTGCGGCTTCCACCAGAAACCGTGCATTGAGGCGGTCAGCATCTGCAACGACGCCGCGGAGTCGTCGCGATAACGCGCCCACTCCGCTTCCTTGATCGCCAGATCGGCGCGCGACGTCTTGACCTGCTCGGCTGCACGCCGACCGCGGTCCGACGGGTCGCGCTCGAGCTCGCCGTCCAATCGCGCAAACGCGCCCTCAACGCCGTAGGCGACCCCCTTCGTGATCAGCGACCAGCGCATGTCCTGATCCAACTCAAATCCGTCGATCTCCGTACCGTCATCGATCAGCTTCAGGACTTCCGCAATGTGAGCCGGCTGCTGCGCCGAGCTGATCATCACTCGCGCCAGCATGATGCGGAAGTCGCCGTCGTCGCGCTCAAACAGCTGCTCCCGCGTGAAGGCGTAGAGTCGGGCCGCGTTCGGAATCCGCAACTCATCAGGCAGGTACGCGCTGATCGCCTGCAAGGCGTGGTATGCCACGACCTGCGCGATCTCCAACGTGTCCTCATGCGCCAGCTTTTCGATCGCCAGCGATGCGTAGTCCGCAGCCGAGAACTGCTGATCGCGCACCATGTCCCATAACGTGTGCCAGAGCAACAGCCGCTGGAAACCGTCCGGGAAGCGATCGAGCTGCGCCTGTACGTAACTCAGCGTGCGCGCATCCAACGCGATCTTGGCGAACGCGTGATCCTCGTGGTTGGGAAACACCGCCGACGGCGCCGCAGCGCCGGACAGCGCCTCAACCACGCTGGCAGCGCCATCGAGATCCACCGGCAACGCGTCGCGCAGGTTGGGACCGTCGGCGCCATCGTCATAGACCGCGATCTGCGTCCGATGCGGCCGCAGGGTTGGATGCTCTGTCGGCGCAGACTGCGCAATCACGAACGAGTTCACCGCGCCTTCAGCGACATCCCACTGCGGCGCGATCGTGTTCGTGCCGGCCGTCTCCAGCCAGAGCTCCGACCAGCGTCCCAGTTCGCGACCGGAGCCGCGCTCCAGCGCAGCCAGGAAATCCTCCAGCGTGGTGTTGCCCCAGGCGTGCGTCTGGAAGTAATCCTGCATGCCGGCGCGGAACCCGTCCGGCCCGATGAACGCGACCAATTGCTTCAGCACCGCCGCGCCCTTGCCGTAGGTGATGCCGTCGAAGTTGAGGAAGGTCGCATCGGTGTCCGGCACCTCGCCCGCGATCGGATGAGTGGTCGGCAGCGCGTCCTGCTCGTATGCCCACGCCTTCTCGCGCGAGTGGAACGCGACCCAGGCGCTGTCCGACCATCGCGTCGCCTCATCCAGCGCGACGTAGGACATGTACGTCGCGAACGACTCGTTCAACCACAGATCGTTCCACCACTGCATCGTCACCAGATCGCCGAACCACATGTGCGCCATCTCGTGCAGCACGACCATCGCCCGATTCAGGCGCTGCACCTCCGTGGGCGTGTCGCGGAAGATCATCCGCTCCGAGAAGGTGATACAACCCACGTTCTCCATTGCGCCCATGTTGAACTCCGGTACGAAAATCTGGTCGTACTTGTCGAAGGGATAGGCAAAGTCGAAGAAGTCCGAAAAGAAGGTCAATCCGTTCCGAGTCACCTCGAAGAACTCATCCGGATCGAAGTGCGGCGCGATCGACCCGCGGCAGAGCACGCCGAGTTGCGTCTCGCCGCCGCGGTACGACCACGTGTCCGTGAAGCGCTGATACGGTCCTGCGATGAACGCGAACAGATAGGTGGAGATTCGCGGCGTCGCGCTGAAGACGTGCCGCGTGCGGCCCGCATCCGCCGCCTCCGACGACACCACCGGGTAGTTCGCCGCTACCTCCCACGCGCTCGGCGCCGTCACCGTGAGCCGCAAGATCGCCTTGATGTCCGGCTGATCGAAGCACGGCGTGAGGCGGTGGGCGTCATACGGCTCAAAATGCGTGTAGAGATACTCCTCGCCGTCCTCAGGGTCGACGAACTGATGCAATCCCGCACCGATGTGGTCGTACTCATTCGTGTAGCGAATCGTCGCGATGTTGTCGATCGCCAGGCCAGACTCGAGATACAGCCGGTTGCGATCCCGCCGCCAGGACACTTCGACCCCGTTCAACGCGACCGAGTGAATGGTCTGCGACGTGCAATCGAGGAAGACGCCGTCCTGCGGATCATCGAGCTGGAAGCGCACACTGACCTCGCCGTCGTAGGTCTGTGCGCCTTGCTGCAGGCTGAGCGTGAGGTCATATTCGACCGCTCGCACGCGGTTGACGCGCTGCCGCGCCTCGGATTGGCTGAGAACATTGAGCGTGACGGCGGCCTCGGGCATGGCGAATCCCTGCTGGTTGCAACTGCTTGAGGCTGATCGTATCAGCGAGCCCGCCAGATGCTCCCCAGATCCATCTTCCAGAGGTTCCCTGCGTCTCAGCCAGTTTCCGTCCCCGCCTCCAAGCGGGGACCCGCTTGGGCTTGGCAGGCGAACGCTAGGCATGCGAACACCGGGCAGGCAAACATTGGATTGTCGGACTCGACCAGATGCGGACGACGATGAGGATGCGCACATGTGGGCAAGGGAAGAACGGGCCCCCGCTCGGGGGCGGGGGCGGTTTGGTTTTATGCGCAGGCCTTCAGAGGGAGCCAGAGGGAGAAGGAGTTGACCCCGGTCGCAGCCAGCTCAGAGCGCGGGCTGCCTTAGCATGGCGACAATGAATCAGCCCACGCGCAGCGAAGAAAGGCAGACATCATGTCCGACAGCTTCACCGAGTCCACAGTCGAGGTCGCCGGTCTGCCGATCCAGGTCCGTCGCGGCGGCAACGGACCAGCATTGCTCGTCATCCACCATGAAACGGGCAATCCCGGCTGGCTGGCCTTCCACGACGCGCTCGCTGGCTCCTACGACGTGATCCTGCCGACCATGCCCGGCTGGGACGGCACCGAACGCGGCGACTGGATGCGCAGCGTCCGCGACCTCGCCGCCGTCAACGCGCTCCTGCTGGATGAACTCGAAGTCGCGGACGTGAGCATCGTCGGGCTTGGCTTCGGCGGCTACGTCGCCGCTGAAATGGCCACGCTCAACCAGTCGCGCATCCGCAACCTGGTCCTCGTCAATGCGATGGGGCTGCGTCCCGTTGAAGGCGCCATCCGCGACCAGTTCCTCGAGGCGCACGCCGAATATGTCGAGTCCTGCTTCGCCGATCCGGCGACCTTCCGCGAGATCTACGGCGAGGATGTCTCGACCGAGCAGCTCGTCGCCTGGGATGCCAACCGCGAGATGACCGCTCGCACCGCCTGGAAGCCCTTCCTCTACTCGCAGACGCTGCCGCAGCTGCTCTCCAACGTGCGAGTAGCGACCAAAGTCGTGCGAGGCTCCCAGGACAGCGTCGTCCCGGCAGGCTGCGCCGACCAGTTCGTGGAACTGTTCGGCAACGCCGAGCTGATCGAGCTCGAAGGCGGCCACCACCTCGAATCGGACAACCCCTCGGCGCTCGCCGCGGCCATCACCGCACCCAGATAAGCTTGCGCCATGGAAGAGATCAACCGTCGCCTCTACGCCTGCGACAACCTCGCAGTCTTGCGGGACGAGATCGCTTTTCCCAGTGATTCTGTCGATCTGATTTACTTGGATCCGCCGTTCAACTCCAACAGCACGTACAACCTGCCGTTCAAGAGACTCGGCAAAGACGTTGCTGCAGTGGCTGCCTTTGAGGACACTTGGACCTGGGGCCAAGAGGAAGATGAACACCTCGCCTACTTGGACGCAGGTCCTTCAACCCGGCTACTCGGTGATATCGTGCGGGTTGCAAGGCAGATCGACGGACCTCGGTCGAAAGTAAATCTCGGAGCCTATCTGGTCAACATGGCAGTACGGCTTATTCCGATGAAGAGAATTCTCAAGAGCACCGGTAGCATTTATCTCCACTGCGACCCAACCGCCAGTCACTACCTGAAGGTCCTCATGGACACCATCTTCGGGAACGATAACTTCCGCAACGAGATCATCTGGCGAATCGGATGGGTGAGCGGCTTCAAGACACAGAAGCGAGGTTGGATCAGAAACCACGACACCATCCTATACTATGTAGCATCCTCATCTGCCGTTCGGCTGTTCAACAAAGAATACCTGCCGTACCCCGAGGGCTACGTACGACGCGATGGCAAGCCGCCAACGGGCAAGGGATTTCCGATCGAAGACACCTGGAACTGCTCACCCGGTGACGTCTTGGATTCCATCATGATCAAGAGTTTTTCCCGTGAAAAACTTGGCTATCCTACCCAGAAGAATCTGGACTTGCTTGAGCGAATCGTTCGGGCATCCAGCAACCCCGGCGACCTGGTGCTTGATCCATTCTGCGGATGCGGCACCACCATGCACGCTGCCGAGAAACTCGGTAGAAGGTGGACCGGGATCGACATTTCGCGGTTCTCAGCAGGCCTGGTTCGCGAGCGACTCTTGAGTAACATCCCCACGCTCGACAGCCATGACGTGCAGGTGATCGGTCTGCCAACAATGATATCTGAAGCACGCATCCTGGCCGCGAACGACAAATTCGAGTTCGAGAAGTGGGTCTGCGGCGCCATCGGGGCTCACGGAATGTACCACAATCCTGGCGACAAGGGCGCAGATGGCGGCGCAGATGGCGGCGTAGACGGCGTGATTGAGTTCTATCCGTTCCGCATGGGCAGAAAGCCGGAAAGGGAATACGCCATCGTTCAGGTTAAAGGCGGCAACGTGACCGCAGACGCGGTACGCGCCTTGTACGCAGTCGTGAAGCAGACGGGCGCCACCGCAGGAATCATGGTTTGTTTCGCGGACCAGATGCGCACGGTAGAAAACAATTGCATACGCGAACTGTACTCAGATGACGCCGGCGACTATCCTGTGATTCAGGGGTACTCGATCGAAGATCTGTTGGCGCATCAGCCGCTCAACCTCCCGCTCCACCGCTTACGCGACGATGCTCGGCTGGTACCGTAAGGACCGTCGGCAAAGGATCAGGAGCATCGACTTCCTGATCGAGGAGATGCCAGCGTGATGGACGGTTTGGCTCTTGAAACAAAGTAGTTCGCGCCGCTCGGAGCTTGCCAACTCTAGCGGGCCTGAGAGGAGCGCATTCGTGTCTGGAACTCTACTCGCAGACGCTGCTGCAACTGCTCTCCAACGTGCGAGTGCCGACCAGGGTCGCGCGAGGTTCCCAGGACAGCGTCGTCCCGGCAAGCAACGCCGAGCTGTTCAAGCTCGCTTCTTTCGGATCGCAACGCTCATCGTCCTGACCGCCATCGGCGTCCTGGCGATTCCAACACAGAGCGACGCTCAGCCCAAGCCGACTGGAGTGGAAGTCCGCCTGGCAGGCCGATTGCACGAGGACGGACGGATCGAGGTCGCGCTCCAGTACTGGTCGAACGGCAGATGGTCGCGCGGCATATTCCCGACTCGTCGCTACCTGCCCGTCGACGCTGGCGACGACCGTTGGCTGACATCAGCGCCAGTACAGGTGACCATCCGCCAGTCCATAGTAAGATTCGGCGTCGAGCATCCGCGCTGGGATGGAGCGAACGGTCCCGGTGATTTCGAGCTTCGCGTCGACGGTCAGCGCTACCGTTCCAACTGCGGTCGATTGACGCTTCGGCTCAACAAGGAGAAGCTCGCACTGCAAACCCTTGACGACAGTTGTGTCGTTGAGACCGACCTTGCAGAGAATCGTCTCAGTCTTCCATTGGGCCAAGGGCGTCAGGACGTTCGCGTTGCGGCGCGCCGCAGCGCGGGCGGTATGGAGCTCGCGGTTCAACATCGAGCGGACGGCGGATGGAGTGATCGATTGATTCCGAATGGCGCGTCGCTCCCTCGGAACATGACAGTTGATCGTTGGTACTACACGTTCTCAGTTGTCTTGCCTGCGCCGCTGCCGGCGGTGTCGGGACCGTTGCACCGCGATGCCTCGCTGACTGTCGTTGACGGCCAATTTCAGATCGAAGTTGACGACCGGCGGTATCGAAGCAATTGCGGGGTGGTGAGTCTACGGTCTTACGACGACGCGGTTCTGGTCGACACAGTTGATTCTCAATGCGTTTCTGCTGAAGCTCTGGCCACAATCTGCGGACCGGATGTGCGCAGCAGTGCGTGCGACATTCAGCGCAATCATGCCTACGCCTGGGAGCGCACCTGGCTGCAACTCGACGGCGGCGACGGTATAACGCTCCTGACTTGGGAAGCGCAGGATGTCGTGGACGCCGTCTACAGCGATTACTTCCCGGTCGGGCCGAATCCGCCTCGGGTTGTCCGATCGGGCGAGGGTAGTACTCACTACGACGGGATGAGGCATCGCATTTACCTCGCCGATTGGGCGATGACGCTTGACGCGGTTCTGCACGAGACCGCCCATGCGTTGCTGCAGAGCGCATCGGTCGATGATCCGGGGCACGGCGGACGTTACATCGCCCTGTTGCTTTCTCTGTGGGAACGCTATCTGCCGATCATTGATGTCGATGCCGCGCGCGAGGAAGCGCGCGCCGATGGGCTGCAGGTCGCTGACAGCGTGCAGCCTCTGCCTCGTAGGGCGCAAGGTGTGAGTCCGTTGCGTGATCTGCTGTGCGTCTACCCCGTCAAGTCGGATCGCCTCTGCCGCGCCTACACCGGCGAGCTAGACAGCGGGCCAACTGAGAGTATTGGCAATCGATTCGGAGGGCGCCTCAGCAGCCTGTGGTGGATCAGCGCTACAGACGATGCGACAGGAGCAGTGAGTACGACGCTGGTACGGGAGTCCACGGAGAGGTCAGACGCCGAATCAGTCGCCCGATTGAGCATCAGCTGCGAGGCGGATGATCAGCTTGAAGTCGCAGTCTGGTGGCGAGACGTGAGTCCTGTACCTGCGGCGCTTAGCTATCGTCTCGGACTCGGAGCGTGGATCGAGACCCGCTGGCAGACGGGGAACGGTACATGGGGTGACGACGAGTGGGGCCTTCACTACGCGCATGACGCCGCCGCGTTCCTGCAAACAATGAACTGGCAAGCGGCAAGCGCTGAAGCGCTCCACCTGCAATTCAGGCGTGATCGGCGAGTACATGCCGCAACCTTTGACTTACGGGGGCTGTTTGAGACGCCTGTGCAATCAAACCTGGCTCAGTGCGGCGCTGCTAGATCACTCGGAGATCCCGATTTGCCCATCCTCGACACGGGTAGGTACAGCGATGACTTGTGGTGGGCAGCGTCCGAGGATGACGAAGGCGTTCGTACATTCGTAGTCCAACAAACCCGGATCGCGAATGGAACCGACCGGATCGCGCGGCTGCAAGTGAACTGTACCGAGGGAGAGATCGAAGCGTCGTTCTGGTGGATGGTCGTTTATGAGTTAGATCGTACGGTTACCTATCGCATCAGCGGCGGTTCGCTAACCACTTCCGAATGGATCAGCAGCACAGGCACGTGGGGAGGACAAGAGTTCATGGTGGTGTGGCCAGAGGACTCCCGGGCCTTCGTCGCAGAACTCGCCTGGGCTGCTCAAGCTGGAGGCTCACTCGGTATCCGAGCGCATGAGCGAAACAACCCAAATCGCCGCTACACCGCCACCTTCGACCTCAACGGCCTCTTCGACACACCCGTCCAGCCGAACCTCGCCCGCTGTGGTCGCGATGCTGACTAGCAGCGAGCATCGCCTCCCACTCGATCCGATCGATCTGCTCACAGGTCCGACGCACCTGTGCCAGATCATGGCGAGCCTGTGCTCTGAGCCAGAACTCCGCCGTGCTACCGAACGCCTGCTCCAGTCGATATGCCATACCTGCCGTGATCGGAGCGCGTGCATGGCAGATCTCGGCCAGATCGTGCTCATCCACCTTCAGATGAGCCGCCGCCGACGCAATCGTCAGCCCGAGAGCCTGAATACAATCCTCGCTGATTGAGACCCCTGGATGAGAAGGATGCTCGCGAGTCATGTTTCGGCTCCCGAGTGGTAGTCCACAAAGCGTACATACAACGATATCGCCCCCTCAAACCGAAAGATCAGCCGCCAGTTGCCGCTGATTCGAATCGACCAGAACCCTGCCCAGAACCCTGCCAGGTCTCCAGCGAGCTGGTGTAACCGATAGCCCGGAATGTCGAGATCGTGTGGCGCGTGAGCGTCTTCCATACGGTCAAGCACCACGCCCAGCCGAGCCAGGAGGTGAGGTGGCAAGCGGCGTCCGTCTCCCTGAAGGTGAGATATCTCCAGCCGCCGATCCGCAAAGTGGGTAGTCACCAGCCCAATCTCGCCCGCAGCGGGCGCTAGCGCCTATGCCGCTACTTCGAGACGCTCGATTTTGTCGCAGTTCTTCCTCACTCGCGCGAGGTCGTGGCTCGCCTGCCGGCGCAGCCAGAACTCGGCCGTGCTGCCGAAAGCTTGCTCAAATTTCACTGCCATGTCCGCAGTGATCGGAGCGCGCTCCTCGCAAATCGCCGCCAACGCCGCCTCTTCAACCTTGAGATGCGCCGCCGCCTCGCCGATGGTCAGTCCCAGCGCTTCGATGCAGTCTTCGCGTATTCCTGCCCCAGGATGAGTCGGATTGGCGCGCGTCATCGCAGGATCCCTCCTTAGCAGAGGCTGTTGCGTAGAGTCTCGCTGGAGTTGTCGTCGCTGTTATCGACAGCGGATGTTTGGGGTGGGCGCTATCGGTCGGTGATCAGAGCCATGGCGTCGGGCTGAGTTGGGTCTGGATCTATGGGAACGATGAGATTGCCGTCGCGGTTGGGGGGCGGAGGGTCGGGGCGACCGTTGATTGAGGCGCTGGCGGTAGAGCTTGCGCAGGTTTGTGGGTGGCGGCGATCAGCTTCCATTCGCTGGCACAGGCCGCGAAGCCCGGCGCTGGAAGCGGCGGATGCCGCGGTTCTCCTTGATGTCGCCGAAGACCGGTTCGATCACCCAGCGGCGCTGTTCCTAGAGGCGGCGACCGCGTTTGGTCGTCAACGTGCGGCGCATCCGTTCGCGTGGCGAGAGTTCGGCGGGGATGCGGCCCCGCGGCGCTGGGCCGACCTCGCGGCGCCGGGCCGGCCTCGCGGCGGTTGCGGTCTGAGCGACTGGCGTGAGGCAGTTCAGGCCCGGTCCCGGCCAGCGCCTGAACGTTGGCGTCGGAGTAGTAGCCGGCGGCGGCCAGCAGCACGCCGATCGGCTCTTGGTCCAGCTCATGCAAGTGCGCGTTCGCGGCCTCGACCATCGACTGCAGCTCATGGACGTCGGTCGCCTGTCGGGTCAGCTCGGCGGCCACGACGATCTGCTCGCGGGTGGCCGCGGCCTGCACGTCGTAGCCCTGGTAGTAGCCCCAATAATCGCGCACCACCCGGCTGTCCGGATCGGTCCGATTGACCTTGGCGTCCGGATCGGCCACGGGCCGCTGCAGCGGCCGTCCGCGCGGGTCCCTTCTGCGCGCGTTCGCCGCGCCGCGCCTGATAGGCGTCCCGGCGTTCCTGCTCGCGGGCCGCCAGCATCTGCTTGACCTCAGCCTCCAGTTGGGCCAGGGTGCGGTTGCGTTCGCGACTCGCGTTGGCGCGCAGCTTGGTCCCGTCCAGGGCCACTAGCCCGGCCCTGACCAAGCCCGCCTCGGCGCAGAGCCGCAAGACGTCGACGAACAGTCCGGCCAGGGCCTGCTCATGACGCTGGCGGAAGCGGCAGCCGTCGCGTGATCCGGTTGCTGGTTCGCGCTCAGCACGCGGTACGCGACATCCGCGCGGCAGCGCCGCTCGCTCCGCCGGCTCGAACGCTCGCCCTCACAGTAGGCGGCATGGACGGATGAGAGGTCAAGCAGCTCGACCGCCTCCAGGACGAACCAGACCAGGTGGTCCTCCGGCAACCAATCGCGCAGGCTGGCCGGGATCAAGTACTGTTGCTCACGCTCGCACGCCTGATAGCGCTGTGACACTGGCTCACGCCTCCCCCACCTGGTCGTTCATTGCGCTCAGACTCAGCCGGTCTTGCCCACAAAGAGGTTTGTGCGACAGCCTCTGCTACGGAACTCTCAAAGAGCCCAAGAACGCCTCCCGCCACGGCAATGCCAACTACGACTGCGAACAAAATGGTGTTCATCTGTTGGCGGGGATGCTATTCGGTCACTGGGAGTTGGTCGCGAGACGCGACAAACTCGTCCAGATAATCACTGATAGCTTGGTGGGCTGTGTCAAGGTCGAGATCTGGTCCCGCCTGTACCGCGTCTATCGCCGCATCGACAGCTGCGGGAACTGGCCCAGGGAATACCAGCTTGGAACCTAACTCTCGATACAGTTCCTCGCCACGACGGTTGATGACCAGGATGATATCGGTACCTTCTACCCACAGCAGCTGCTCCCAGCTACCACCTTGAGCTTCCGCACTACCACCCGTCATGATGGTGATCCCTTGTGGCACCGTGTACAGGAACCCATTGTAGCGGTACGTTTTTCCTGCATTGAGACGATGACTCTGGTATTCTCCGGAACTGAAGTGTCCAGAATCGCTAAGCTGAAGAATCACGTAGATGTCGTGGGATGCTGTGGCAGTGGCGCCGTCGGCGTCGGTCACTGTTGCATGAATCGTCTTGGGACCTGAGTCGATTTGCGGGTCGCCACGGTAGCGACGCCTATTGTAAGACGTGTAAAAGACTTCTGCCGTGGTCACGGCGCAACTGACTGATGCCGTGCCGGACGCTCCTTCGTACGAACGGTTTCCATCGCGGGCCTCATTATCGATGATCAGCGTGTACGGCGCTGTTCCGCCGCTGACCTTCCACTGAACTGGTGTCTCCGCGACACCATCCCATCCAGTGTCAACGTCACGGGTCCCTAGCAGGCTGCTGAACTACGGATGATACGCGCCAGACCTAGCCATCTTCGACGAGTGGGCGCTGGCTGAGCAGGGATCGCGGGCAGGTCCTGTAAGTGAGAGGGCGGGATCCGGGGCGCTGGATCCAGCGCCCAAGGCCGCGTCGGCGCGGTTCAACTACGCGGCGGCCGCCTCGAGGTTGGCCAGGCGGGTGAGGTTATAGGCCGCGGCGGTCAGTTCGAACCAGAGTTTGTTGCGGGCCCGGCCGAGGTAGCGCAACTTGCCGCCGGCGCTCGTTCTGGGCCACATGGGGCGTCACCCCCAGACCGCGCAGGTCCCAGACGAAGTCGCGCGTGTCGTAGCCACGGTCGGCGCCGAGCGTGGCCGGCCCCCTGACACTGCGCTCCAGCATCGCCAGCGCCCACTCGCGTTCGGCGTAGCCATCGGCCTCGGTCAGCTCGACATCGACGACCAGCCTGTGCCGGTTTTCGCTGAGGACATGGCCGAGGTAGCAGAGCCTGGCCGCCTGCTGCTTACCCTTGCGATACAGCCGCGCCTCGGGGTCGGTCGTCGACTCATGCGTCTCGCGGCGGCGGCGTTCGCCCTTGAAGTCGACGTCGTGGTTGCGACCGCCGCCTCTGGGCGGTTGCTCGTCGCGCGGACGGTAACTCTTGTGCGAGGCCCAGGCTTCCAGCAGCGTGCCGTCGACGCTGAAGTGGTCCTGAGAGAACAGCCGGCGACGCCTGGCTTCCTTGAGCAGCACCCGCGCCGCGTCGGCATGAGCGGTGCGATCCGCGCCCACTGTGAGTCGGTCAGTTGCATGATCCCATTGACCCGGCCGCCAGACCGTTCCTCCAACTCTGACACAAACCTCGATTAGAGTGAACAGGCCCTAGCAGGCTGCTGAAAATGGGCGTGTGAGATCATGGCGGAGGTGTCGAACCGATAGCTGAAGGAGGTCTGCGATGCGCGGCGAGTCAGAACGGCAGGCGACGATGATGTTGGGGCTGACGCCGGAGGGCTTCGTGCCGAAGGAGCATCCGCTGAAGCGGATCAAGCCCTTAGCCGACTCGGCCCTGCGGCGCATGTCACCCCTGTTCGACGAGATCTACGCGGACAACGGGCGGCCCTCGATTCCGCCCGAGCACTTGCTCAAGGCGAGCCTGCTGATGGCATTTTACACGGTCCGCTCGGAGCGCCAGTTCTGCGAGCAACTGCGCTACAACCTGCTGTTCAAGTGGTTCCTCGACCTGAATGTCGAAGACGAACCCTTCCATCCGACCACGTTCACGAAGAACCGTGAACGGCTGCTGGACGCGGACGCGGCGCGGGTGCTGCTCAAGGAAGTGGTCAAGGAAGCCAGGCGTCGCCGGCTGCTCTCTCAGGACCACTTCACCGTCGACGGCACGCTGCTGGATGCCTGGGCCTCGCACAAGAGCTATCGACCGCGCGATGAGCAACCGCCCAAAGACGGCGGGCGCAACCGCGACGCGGACTTCAAGGGTGAGCGTCGCAGTCGCGACACGCACGCCTCAACGACCGACCCGGAGGCGCGGCTCTACCGCAAGGGCAAGCAGCAGGCGGCCAGGCTCTGTTACCTGGGCCATGTGCTGACCGAGAATCGTCACGGCCTGGTGGTCGATGTCGAACTGACCGAGGCTGACGGCTACGCCGAACGGGACGCCGCCCTCGCGATGCTTGAACGCAGCGTCCGGGGGCCGGCCACGCTCGGCGCCGACCGTGGCTACGACACGCGCGACTTCGTCTGGGGCCTGCGCGGTCTGGGGGTGACGCCCCATGTGGCGCAGAACGAGCGCGGTCGGCGCAGCGCGATCGACCGTCGCACGACCCGGCATCCGGGCTACCGCCAGAGTCAACGTCGGCGCAAACGGGTCGAAGAGGTCTTCGGCTGGATCAAGACCGTCGGCGCCGGCGGCAAACTGCGGTACTTGGGCCGGGCCCGCAACAAGCTCTGGTTCGAACTGACCTACAACCTCACCCGCCTGGCCAACATCGAGGCGGCCGCCGCATAGCTGAACGGCGCCAAGGCGACCTTGGGCGCTGGATCCAGCGCTCCGGACCCCACCCTCTCACTTACACGACCTCCAGTCGATCGCTGCTCAGCCAGCGCCCACTCGTCGAAGATGGCCAGGTCTGGCGCGTATCATCCGTAGTTCAGCAGCCTGCTATGGCCTGATTCAGAAGCCACTTTTGCTGTACACGAGCCAGAATGGCTCGACTGCATCATCTTGCGACGACAAGGCTGGACAGCTTGATGTGCACGTTGAAGTAGTGTATCGGCCTGACAAGTCCGCTGAACCGATGGGTGCCGGCTGCGAAGCCGATTCCAATGCGTGTTACATACGCCTTCCCCCCGACAGCGACGCACCGGCAACTCACCAATCTTTCAGAAGATCATCCTCCATAAACAAAGATGCCGCCGAAATCGTCACTTCCTCGACCACGCCAACTGTTTCGACACTTGTCCACGAACTCGGCCACGCCTTGGGACTCAGCGACTATAAGGAATGCGACAAGCTACGCGATCAGGGTAAAACGCACCAAGATCCGGACCCTAACGACCAGCACTATTCCCTGATGGCCAAGAGTAAGGCCGCTTGTAGGCCAATAGACGAGTCTACCGTGACTGGCCGCGACCTCCGCGATCTCTACGAAGCATACCACGTCGGCGCGATTACCAATGTCGTGGTGGACGGCGACATCTACGTAGGGTCAAAGCAGATCGATGACATGATGCTGCCCAAGGTGGTAGAGTTCACGTTGCGCTGGGGAGCAGATGGCATTGAGGAAGCCAGCCACGGCGCGTCGCATATTGTCGTGCTAGGGGCTGTTCACAGTAGTTGGAGTGCGTCGTAGATCAGGGCCAGATGGATGAAGCTGAGGAAGATCAGGTCGAGTTTGTCGTAGCGGGTGGCGATGCGACGGAAGCGCTTGAGGCGGCAGTAGAATCGTTCGACCTCGTTGCGGCGGCGATAGCGGACACGGTCGTAGGACCAGGACGGGTTGCGATAGCTGGGCGGCGGGACGACTGGGTCGTAGCCCAGGTCGCGCGCCAGCTGGCGCGTCTGGTCGCCGTGGTAGGCGCGGTCCATGATCAGCGCCGGGCCGCCTGTGACCGGTCCGAGCCGGCGCCAGAGGTCGCGACCAGCCGGTGCATCGCCGGTCTGACCAGGTGAGAGGCCGCTGATCAGCGGCGTCCGTTCGTCGGCGACCAGCGCGTGCAGCTTGCTGCTCAGGCCGCCGCGCGCGCGCCCGATCGCCTGGCACCCCTTTTCCGCCGGGCGCCCGCGCCATGCGCGTGCAACTTGATGATCGTGCTGTCTAAAGAGAGTGCGTCCAGGTCCAGCCCGGCCAACTGCTGGCCCTGCAGCTCGCTCACGACCAGCTCCAGCACACCCGCTTTGGCCCAACGGTTGAGCCGCATATCGACCGTGTGCCAGTGGCCGAACTCGGCTGCTAGACCGCGCCACGTGCAACCCGCTTTGGCGATGTAGCACAGCGCATCCAGGACCTGGCGCTGGGGAACCGTCAGTTTGCCACGCGGCGTCGGCAGCAACGGCGCGATCCGCTCCTACTGGGCATCAGTCAATCTCATCTGCTCACCAGGGCCGCGCCGCCCTCAACCACACTCTGACAAATCTACGAACTACTGTGAACAGGCCCTAGCAGGCTGCTGAACTACGGATGATACGCGCCAGACCTGGCCATCTTCGACGAGTGGGCGCTGGCTGAGCAGGGATCGCGGGCAGGTCCTGTAAGTGAGAGGGCGGGATCCGGGGCGCTGGATCCGATGCCCGAAGCCGCGTCAGCGCGGTTCGGTTACGCGGCGGCCGCCTCGAGGTTGGCGAGGCGGGTGAGGTTATAGGCCGCGGCGGTCAGTTCGAGCCAGAGCTTGTTGCGGGCCCGGCCGAGGTAGCGCAGCTTGCCGCCGGCGCCGACGGTCTTGATCCAACCGAACACCTCTTCGACCCGTTTGCGCCGACGTTGACTCTGGCGGTAGCCCGGATGCCGGGTCGTGCGACGGTCGATCGCGCTGCGCCGGCCTTGTTCGTTCTGCGCCACATGGGGCGTCACCCCCAGCGCGCGTAAGTCCCAGACGAAGTCGCGCGTGTCGTAGGCCCGGTCGGCGCCGAGCGTGGCCGGCCCCCTGATACTGCTTGTGAGCATCGCCAGGGCGGCATCGCGTTCGGCGTAGCCGTCGGCTTCGGTCAGCTCGACATCAACGACCAACCCGTGACGGTTCTCGGTCAGCACATGGCCCAGATAACAGAGCCTGGACGCCTGCTGCTTACCCTTGCGATACAGGCGCGCCTCGGGGTCGGTGGTCGACTCATGCGTCTCGCGACTGCGGCGTTCGCCCTTGAAGTCAACGTCGTGGTTGCGACCGCCACCTCTGGGTGGTTGCTCGTCGCGCGGACGGTCACTCTTGTGCGAGGCCCAGGCGTCAAGCAGCGTGCCGTCAACGCTGAAGTGGTCCTGAGAGAGCAGCCGGCGACGCCTGGCTTCCTTGACCACTTCCTTGAGCAGCAGCCGCGCCGCATCGGCTTCCATCAGCCGTTCGCGGTTCTTGGTGAACGTCGTCGGATGGAACGGTTCGTCTTCGACATTCAGGTCGAGGAACCACTTGAACAGCAGGTTGTAGCGCAGCTGCTCACAGAACTGGCGCTCCGAGCGGACCGTGTAGAAGGCCATCAGGAGGCTCGACTTGAGCAAGTGCTCGGGCGGAATCGAAGGCCGCCCGCCGGACGCGTAGATCTCGTCGAACAATGGCGACATGCGCCTCAACGCCGAGTCGGCCAGCGGCTTGATCCGCCTCAGCGGGTGGTCCTTCGGAACAAAGCCGTCCGGCGTCAACCCCAACATCATCGTCGCCTATCGCTCTGACTCGCCGCGCATCGCAGACCTCCTTCAGCTATCGGTTCAACACCTCCGCCATGATCTCACATACCCATTTTCAGCAGCCTGCTAGTTGTTGGATGTAGGGAACGTTCGCCACGCTCGAGTCCTTCGGGGCGACGCGCAGGGAGTTAGCCATCCGGTTCGTTAGGCCAAGAGTCGTCAAAGCTGTCGAGGAACTCTTGCTTTTCCTCTTCGGACTCGAACAGGTTGCGAAGCGCTTCGGCAAGTTCGCGACCGGTCATCAACGTGACGCCTTTGCCGTCAGCAACTCACTCAGATCTTGCGACTATGTAGTCGATTCCATCATGGTCATGGTTCTATCCTATAGAACGCCCAACCAAGTGGCCAGCACTTGCTGGGCCCTCGGTTTGACAATCAACCCGTGTCCTTCGCCTTTGATCTCCCTGAAATCTGCCTGCGGCAGTCGGTTCGACAGGGCTTGCCCGAACGCGATCGGCACAGTGGTGTCGGCGTCTCCATGGACAATGAGAACCGGGCAGCGAATGTTGGCGACCTCTTCCGACAGATCGACTCCACGTTGCGCATTCATGTTGAGCAATGCTCCATGCGCTAGACGAGTAAGTTCGCAGCCGGGCAAATCCGACAGAACCCGTTGACGATTCTCTCTGAACGATCTCAGGGATGGGTTCGGATCGGGCGGTTGCGGCGGCGAACGCCATTCGTCCTCCGAAGCAGCGACGACGGCTTCGATTCCTTCCGCATCGAACAGATCCAACAACGCCAGCCGCTTTGAGATAGTCGCAAGTCGATCGGCCACGAACGGATCGTCGGGATCAATTCCGCTCGGCGACAGTGACATCAGCGACGCTCCCGTGTTGAGCAGAATCAACGCTTCCACTCGGTCCGGATGGTCGAGCGTCAGCCTCATGCCGATCGGTCCGCCGGCAGACGTGGCGATGACTGCTGCCTGCTCAATATCCAGGTAGTCGAGGAAGCTGACAGCATCGTTGGCCAGGTCTTCGAGCGTGAACGGTTGCGCGTCGTACTGTGAGAGGCCCGCGCAACGGCGATCGTATGCGATCAGCTTGAGACCATCGGACAGGACGGACCAGCGAAGCCGCGGACCATTCCAGAGCGTGGACGCCGGGCCTCCCCAGGCTCCGTGAATGATGAGGACGGGTTGGCCATCCGGGTCGCCGCCGATTTCGTAGGCGACCCGTCGGCCGTTGATCAGCGCGAGTCGCACGCGATTCGTACCGGTGAGTGGCGCCAGTTAGTCGTACTGAGGCTGATCCTCGATGCCGGGCATGACCCAGGTGACGAGTTCGCCCGGCGGCTCGGCGAAGGTCAGGCCGGCCATGTCAGGTTGTACGCCGCTCAGCGTGAGCTTGTACTCCTCAATGTATTCAGGATCGCCGCCTACCATGCGGAACGGCCGATCGTGTCCTGGATAGAGCAGGTCGGAGGCGCTCATCACGCGGGCGATGGACTCATTCGCCTGTGACTCGCTGTAGAACACGAGCGGGCTGCGCCCGGCCTTGCCGACGGCCGCCGTATGCATCGCGTCGCCCGTCAGACCTGCGATCCCCGCCTCGGTCTCGACCAGCAGGCCGATGCTGCCCGGGGAGTGTCCGGGCAGGTGAATCACGCGGATGCCCTTGGCCAGTTCGTCGCCGTCGTTGACCTCGGTCATCGGGTGAGTCTCGATGGCGGCGCCAGTCCACTGAGGCGTGGCCCAGTCGTTGACGTGCGGCTCGGAGGCGTACTTGCGCTCGTGCGGGTGAATCGCCATCGGCACGTCGGGGAACGCGTCGAAGTTCTGCACGTGGTCCCAGTGCGCATGGGTCATGAAGACCAGGTCGATGTCAGACGCGCCCAACCCGCGAGCAGCGAGCTGCTCCTGGAGTTGCACGCGACGGCCAACGTGAGCCGTATCGACGAGGATGCGGCGTCCATCGGACTCGACCAGGATCACTGCGCAGAATGCGGGCGTGCCAGAGTCGGTGCCAAACGAGTAGCCGGGAAGCAGGATGTCTACAGTTGCCATGTCCAGGAGTCTTTCAATGCCCTCTCCCTTTGGGAGAGGGAGAGGGTGAGGGCGGCCGCGAGTTCGACCTCCCCTCTGGGGGAGGTGTCACGGAGTGACGGAGGGGGCCGGCCCCCTCAGCCGCTGCGCGGCAGCTCCCCCAGAGGGGGAGCTCTTATCTTGCCTAGTCGCCAGAACCGGCCGCGGCTGCTGCTGCGACGCGGGCCTGGGCGGCTTCGTCGTAGCTGATGCTGACTGGCGGATCGGAGTCGAACGGGCCGTCAAGATCGAGTTCGGCGCCCATGTCTCGCAGTGCCGGCATGACTTCCGTGCCGAGCAGCTCGATGCAGCGCATCGAGTCCTCATGCGTCACGCGTCCGTCGTTGCCCCAGAGCGCGAGAATGCCGGGGCGCGTCTCCTCCAGGATGACGCGCAGCTTGCGGATGCATTCGTCCGGCGTGCCGGCGATGATCTGCATGTTCTCGAGCTGGTTGTCGAACGACTGCGCCCGAGGCGGCGGTCGACGACCGTTCATGACCTCAACCAGCGCCTCGCGGTTGCGCGGCGAGGCGTAGCCGGCCGGATTCGACCAGACCGGGTGCGCGAGTCCGGTGAACTCGCCCTGCATCCACATGAACTGCGAGGCGTTCTCTATCGCCTTCTCCGTCGTGTCGGCGACGTGAACGCGCAGCAGATAGCCGCGATTCTCAGGACCCGGGTCGTAGCCGACCTCGTGCGCGGCGTCGTCGTACGTCTGCCAGATGCGTTTGGTCGCCTCAATCGTCGTGTTCAGCGCGATATACGGATAGCGATGCTTGGCCGCCCAGATTACGGTCTCGCGCGAGAGCACGCCGGGAATCCAGATGCGCGGGTGCGGCTGCTGCATGGGCAGCGCCCACGGATTGACTACGCGGTGCTGATAGTGCCGACCCTCCCAACGGAACGGACCAGGTCGCGTCCAGGCCTCGACGATCAGGTCGTGCGCCTCTTCAAAGCGCTCGCGATTGAAGGCCGGGTTGACGCCGGTCGCCAGCTGCTCGGTGCCGCCGCCGCGCACGAATCCGGAGACGAGCCGTCCGCCGGAGATCATGTCGATCATGGCCAGCTCTTCCGCGAGGCGGATCGGGTTGTCGGCCAGCGGCAAAGGATTGCCCAGCAAGACAATCTTGACGCGTTCGGTCGCGCCGGCGAGCACCGATGCCCAGACATTGCACTTGGCCTGCATGCAGAAGGGCGCGTTGTGGTGCTCGTTGAGCATAATCCCGTCAACGCCGACTTCCTCGGCCAGCTTGTACTCGGTCAGGCGGTCGTTGTAGAGCTGCGAACCCGCGACGGGATCAAAGTTGGCGTTGGAAAACAGCAGCGCCGTCACGCCCTCCTCGGCGGCGTGCTCGTCGTAGGCCGACATCGGCTGCTCAGTGAAATACATCAGATGCATGAGAGGCTCCAATCGTGTGGCGCCAGTCTAACGCTCTCACGCCCATCGCCGGAGAGATGTTCGCCGCAAGCCGCCGCTAGGCGGGGTCATCCCGAGACGGGGCCATCGCGAGGTCTGCTCGGCAACCGTCGCTAGCGCAGCGGATGCTTGCTGAGCGCATCGCAGAGCAGGGCGGAGATGCGATTCGGGCTGCAGAGCTGTTCATACACGACGTCAATGCCCTCGTTCGAGCTCGGCCAAAGCGGCGTCTGCGCGGCGATGCTGACGCCGCGATCTGAGGCGGCCTGGCGCATTGACTCGACATCTAGGTGTGGTGTGTAGCGCTGGTAGAGATACATCATCAACGCGGCGAAACGGGAGCCATGGCCCGGATCATGCACGCCGCCTTGCACCACCAGCGCGTGTCCGACCTCATGCAAGGTCGTGCCGAGCGTCTGCCCTTCCGGATTGAGGATGATCTCGTGGGAGCGATAGACATACTGCGGATATCTGACCGAGGCGAAGCTGACCGCGGGTGGCTCGGTTCGCGGCAGGAAGTCGCTGAAGACGGCGTCGGCAATCGCCCTGGCTTGCGACTGGCTGATCTTCAGCTCAGCCACCGATTCCGTATAGCGATGCTCCCAGTGATAGAGATGATTCTGTTGTCGGTCGCAACCGTGGTTCAGCAGCCAGGTGTTGTTGCCGCAGAGCGTCGCGAGCGGGACCAGTTCCTGGCAGTGTTCGTCCAATGTGCTGACGAGCACCGTAAGCGGGGTGCTGGTGAATCGAAGGTAGCCGCAATTGCTGGAGTAGGAACGATCGCCGGCCTGGAGCTGGATCGCGCCCGCTTCGCTGCTCAGCACCCCTTCACCGAGCGAGCCGACCACCCTCGCCTCTGGCGTCGGCACCGCGAGCGGCTGACTGATCCACCAGCGCTCGCTCAAGTTCGAGTTGGGAACGGTCACGATGTCGCGGCCGATTCGGCTCCAGCCGCCGTCAGCCGTTCGCCGTTCGGCGTAGAATTGCGCGTCAAGCGTGGCGCTGAGGCGCAGGCGAATGCGAACCTCTTGTTGGGCGAGCGCGCCGAAATCGGTCAGGTCGGTGGCGCGGCGCAGGATCGTGCCGTCGCAACGGTCATGGTCAGCGGTCCTGACTACGACGTCGGCGGCCTGAAGCTGGACGCTCATCCAGCCGCAGTTGGAGCCGACGTTGCGCTCACTCAGCAGGAGGATCAGTCGGCCGGGACCGGTGAACGGCGTCCATTGGCGGTACTCGGAGCTGATCTCGATGCTGCGTTGAAAGCTGGAGACGGTCACGGGCGAGCTGCGGTACCAGTAGTTGCGTTGCGCCGTACGGGCGACGCGAAACTGCTGCGGTGATTCGACGTCGGACCACGTTTCTGACTCGACGTCAAAGTGTTGCAGGCCGACGTCGTAGGACTCGGCGGTCTTGCGCACGGCCAGCTTGACATATGTGCCGACCTCAGCGGCATCGGCCTGTCGGACGAGCAGACCGAGGCTAGCGGCCGCAAACAGCAGCCCAATCAACATCAACAGCCGAATGGACCTGGACATTATCGGCGCGTCATCTCCCGCCTCGCGCGAAATCGGGTTGCGCTGCCGCGCTCAACACGTTCGCAGCTTCGACGCCACTGAGGCTCGCATTGTCAGGTCGCAGGTGGTAACCCCCGACTGGCGCGAGCTGCTTTGTTGCAGCAGCCAATCCGTCCATCACGCTGGCGTCTCCTCGATCAGGAAATCGATGTTCCTGATCCTTGGTTCCTGATCCTTGGTTACTGGTCATTACGGTACCAGCCGAGCATCGTCGCGTAAGCGGTGGAGCGGGAGATCGAGGCGCGCATCGACAAGATGGAAGTCAGTCATCTACCAGGCAAGCGGCTTTGCAACCGAGCTGATCATCGTCGCAATGTCCGCCTGGGCGGCTCTCGGTTAGCGGCCGCAACGGGCGAGATTAGGCTGGACTGGCGTCTCGAAGAGGCCATTGAGGTCGAAGATGGCGGTGGAGTGGTCGGGATACGTTGGATCGGTGATCACCCACTTCGCAGACCGTCGTCTTCGAACGCTCCATCTGCGTGGGGACAGGCGCAGTCTTCCGCCGGCGCTGATTTCTCGGATCCAGGAGATTCTTGACGACCTGGACTCGACTGCGGGTCCAGAAGACATGAATCTGCCCAAGTATCGACTCCACCGCCTCTCGGGTGACATGGCCGGGTGCTGGTCTGTTTGGGTATCAGGCAATGGGAGAATCGTCTTTCGGTTCGACGACGACAACGTTCGCGATGTACGCTTGATCGACTACCACTAGCAGGCTGCTGAAGAAGGGTATGTGAGATCATGGCGGAGGTGTTGAACCGATAGCTGAAGGAGGTTTGCGATGCGCGGCGAGTCAGAGCGACAGGCGACGATGATGATGGGGCTGACGCCGGACGGCTTCGTGCCCAAGCGTCACCCATTGCGGCGGATCAAGCCGCTGGCCGACTCGCGTTGAGGCGCATGTCGCCCCTGTTCGACGAGATTTACGCGGATAACGGGCGACCCTCGATTCCGCCGGAGCACCTGCTCAAGGCGAGCCTGCTGATCGCCTTCTTTACGATCCGCTCAGAGCGCCAGTTTTGCGAGCAGCTGCACTACAACCTGCTGTTCAAGTGGTTCCTGGACCTCAATGTCGAGGACGAACCCTTCCACCCGACGACCTTCACGAAGAACCGCGAACGGCTGATGGATGCAGATGCCGCGCGGGTCTTGCTCAAGGAAGTGGTCAAGGAAGCCAGGCGTCGCCGGCTGCTCTCTCAGGACCACTTCAGCGTCGACGGCACGCTGCTTGACGCCTGGGCCTCGCACAAGAGCTATCAACCGTGCGACGAGCAAGGTCCGCCCAAAGGCGGCGGGCGCAACCGGCCGCGCGACTTCCAGGGCGAGCGCCGCCGCCGCGAGACGCATGAGTCGACGACCGACCCCGAGGTGCGGCTCTACCGCAAGAGCAAGCAGCAGGAGGCCAGGCTCTGCTATCTGGGCCATGTGCTGACCGAGAACCGTCACGGGCTGGTGGTTGATGTCGAACTGACCGAGGCTGACGGCTACGCTGAACGCGAGGCGGCGCTGGCGATGCTGGAGCGCAGTGTCTGCGGACCGGCCACGCTGGGCGCCGACCGGGCCTACGACACGCGAGACTTCGTCTGGGACCTGCGCGGTCTGGGGGTGACGCCGCATGTGGCCCAGAACGAACAAGGCCGGCGCAGCGCGATCGATCGCCGCACGACCCGGCATCCGGGCTACGCCCAGAGTCAGCGCCAGCGCAAACGGGTCGAAGAGGTCTTCGGCTGGATCAAGACCGTCGGCGCCGGCGGCAAGTTGCGCTACCTCGGCCTGGCCCGCAACCAGCTCTGGTTCGAACTGACCGCCGCCGCCTACAACCTCACCCGCCTGGCCAACATCGAGGCGGCCGCCGCATAGCTGAACCGCGCCGACGCGGCTTCAGGCATCGGATCCAGCGCCCCGGATCCCGCCCTCTCACTCACAGGACCTCCAGTCGATCGCTGCTCAGCCCACGCCCACTCGTCGAAGATGGCCAGGTCTGGCGCCAGCTATCCGTAGTTCAGCAGCCCACTAGTCTTCGATTTCAACATCTGACCAGTCGTAGGCATAGACTTGGGCTACCATGCCGCGCCACCAGAGCTCGTTGAGCTCCTCCGGAATCTCTACATCTACCGGCAAGTAGTTGCCACCAGGGCGCCTGTCACTTCCACTTACAGCGATGACACTCAGCCAAGGACGTCCATGCTTCCGGCAGATCTCATCTCGTACGTAGCCGATCGGGTAGCCAGCGCCCACCGCTGTTCCACCACAACGTTCGGCGATTTCTCCATAGGTGATTGTGCGCATATCTCGGGCGCATTGCTTTAGCAACGCAAACACGGCTTCAGTGTTCTTTGGAACGGTCGTTTCCGACATGGAGTTACTCCAGCCCCGCTAACACCTCGTCGGTGTGCTCCCCGAGCAGTGGCGGACGCCTTGTGATTCCCCAGCTTCCTTTGGTGAGTTGGTATGGCGCGCCGGGATAAACCACTTCCCGGCCCAGCTCCGGATGCTCCACCTTGACCTGCATTCCCCGATCAACGAAGTGCGGGTCTTCCAGCGCCTCTTCGGGGCTATGGATCACACCAACCTGAAAGCCGAAATTCTGCGCCTTGGTGAAGAACTCGTAGGCGGTCAACTTGGATGCCAGTAGATCGAACGCCTCGCGGCCGGCTCCGAAGATCGCCAACAACTCCTCGTTATCCCCGCTGAACACATCCGCCAGCGAGAAGCTCTCCAGCTCGGCGCCGACCAACAGGAGCGCCGCCTCAGGCAACTCTGCAAGCAGACCCTCTTCCTCCAACCACCGATAGACCAGTCCGAATTCGGCAGGCCGCCGAGGTGGGATGCCGGTGTTCACGTAGCGACCGTCGGCGCACCGGATCTGCGACGGCATTGACGGCGCAACTCCCGCATGACGCCCGGTCTGCCGCTGCACGGTCGCATGCGCGACCAACCACGAGTATGAGCCGGCCTCAGTTGTCACATTGACCGACGCGTTGATGTTCACGTTGATGTGCTGTCCAAGACCGGTCGCGTCGCGGTGCAGCAGCGCAGTCAGAATAGTCATGAACGCATAATTTGAACCGGTATGGTACGCCTGCTGTCCGCCGCCGCGCACCGGTGGCAACGAGTGATCATCGTAGCCGTTCATCCAGGCGAAGCCGCCGTTCGCGGCCAACGTCAGGTCCGTGTGAGGCTCGTCGTCCCGCTCCGATCCGAATCCAAAATTGGTAATGGTGCACCAGATCAGTCCAGGATTGTCGGACATGATCTGGTGATAGTCCAAGCCCAGCCGTCCAACCGGATCGTACGTTGCGGTGTCGAAGATCACGTCTGCCGACTGCGCGAGTTTCATGAAGGCGTCGGCGTTGGACTGATCGTCGAAATCCATCACGACGCTTCGTTTGGAGGTGTTGTAGTACCAGAAGTACAAGGAACGCTCATGGTGCGGTTGATCGTCAACGAACGGTTCGTATTGACGCGACGGATCGCCCTCGGGCGGCTCAATCTTGATCACGTCGGCGCCCATGTCGGCCATCAGCTTGCCGCACCAGGCGCCGCGCTCGTCGCCGATCTCCAGGACACGCAGATCATCCAGCGCCATCATCGACAGTGGATTGGAGGTGGTCGTCATCAGATCACGCCCTCTTCGTGGAGCCCGTCGATTTCGTTCTGGCTCAAACCCAGCAGGTCACCGTAGACGTAGGCGTTGTCCTCACCCAGCGTTGCGGCGCCGCGCGTCATTGACCAGTCAGTCCTGGACAAATGCGCGGGGATGCCGTCAACCCGCACGCGACCCATCTCCGTCTGGCGGATTGTCGGCCACAGGCCAGACTCGGCTGAGTTGACATCCTGGTCGATGCGTTGCTCCGGTGTTTGCACCGGATTGGCGGGCACGCCGGCAGCGCGCAGCATCTCGGTCGACTGGAACGGATCGCGACGCCGACACCACTCGGTGATGTTGGAGTCCAACTCTTCCTGCGCCGTCATGCGACCGGACAGCTGCCCGAACGCATCGTTCGAGGCCCAGTCACAACCATCGGCGACGAGTACATCGCGCATGGCGTGCCAGTCCTCATCGTTGCGACAGGCGATGGCAATCCATGCCTCATCAAACGATCCGGGAATCGGCTTGGCCGCGTAGATGTTGTGCGGCGACATCGCGGGACTGACAGAGTGGTTCGCGTCGGGGTAACCATCGCGGCGCAGCGGACGACCGTTGACCGTGTAGTCGAGTAACACCGGACCATTCAGCGTCAGCGCGGCTTCGGTCGCCGCGACATCAACGTACTGACCCTCGCCGGTGCGGTTGCGATGGTGGATCGCCAGCATGATCGCCATCGCCATGAAGTAGGCGCCGGTGTGGTCCATGTAGGAATATCCCCAACCGGCCGGCGGCTGATCGGGAATTGCCGAGGACATCGTCAGCCCGCTCGTCGCCTGGACGATCGGCCCCCAGGTCTTGAACTTCTCGTACGGTCCTGAGTGTCCGAAACCGCAGTTGGAGACATAGATGATGTCTTCCTTGAGCTGCTTGAGCGCCTCGTAGTCGTAGCCCCAGGAACGCATCACGCCGGAGGAGAAGTTCTCGGTGACGCAGTCGGAGATGGCGACGAGCTGCTCAAACAGCTCGCGGCCCTTCTCGGTCTTGATGTTGAGCGAGATACCGAGTTTGCCGACGTTGTGGTTGTTGAAGGGGCCGCCCAGCTCGGGACCGCGCCGATCGTCGACATAGGGAGGCATGCCGCGCAGAATGTCCCAGCGTCCGTGATTGGACGGGTCCTCAATCCGGATCACCTCGGCGCCGAACGCGGCCATGAATTTGGTGGCGCCAGCGCCGGCCAGTTGGCCGGTGAAGTCACAGATGCGCAGGTGTGAGAGCGCCTGGCTCTTGACGTGATGGGGCATCGTCGTCCTCCTCGTGCTGAAGTCTATAGGGGGAGTATTCTGAAGCCGCATCCAATGAGCTCCCCTCTGGGGGAGCCGCCATCAACGCTCGAGGGCTGAGGGGGCATTCCGTCATTCCTCAACCTGGTTATGCCGAGTCCCCCTCCGTCACTTCGTGACACCTCCCCCATTGGGGGAGGTCTAAGCACAACCTAAGCGCAAGGAGTACCACCATGGCCAAAGTCGCGTTCATCACGGGCGCCAGCCGAGGCATCGGCAAGCAACTCTCTCACGATTTCGCCCTCGCCGGCTACGACATCGTCGCCGTCGCGCGTTCGACATCGGACACACCGACCAAACTGCCCGGCACCGTCCACGAAACGGCGCAGCTCGTTGAGGCGGCGGGTCAACAGTGTCTGCCGATCGGCGCCAACCTGGCCAAGGTCGAGGATCTCGATCAGGCCGTCGCGGCGGCGTACGACCGCTTCGGTCAGGTAGACGTGCTGATCAACAACGCGGCCATCGCGCCGCCTGGCAAGGTTTTGGAATCGGGACGACATCTGTGGAATCTGGCGGTTGAGATCAACGTCAATGCGCCGTTCTATCTGACCCACGCGATGGCGCCGAAGATGGCGGCCGGCGACGGCGGCGCGATCATCAACATCGGCTCCGGCGCCGCCGTCAGCCCCGACTTCGGCCGGGCCAGCTACACGACGACCAAGCGAGCGCTCGAGGCGATGTCCGAGTCGTTGGCCAACGACCTGCGCGGCAGCGGCGTCTCGGTGAACTGCCTGCGGTTGGAGCTGTCGGTCTGGAGCGAGGGTTACGCCTTCACGCTCGGCGAACAGGCCAAGCAAATGGACTTCGAGGATCCAATCATCATGTCCGATGCGTGTCTCTGGATGGTGGCGCAAGGCCCCGACTGGACGGGTCGGATCGTGACGATCGCGGACCTGAGGAAGTACAACGCCGTGCGCCCCAGGACACGCAAGACGTTCGACGACTAGAGGCCCAAAAGGGCAAACGGGCTGAAAGCGCTAAGCAGGCTAAGAGGCCATCCCGTCCCCGCCTCCGAGCGCGGACCCGTTCCCTTCCCCCTCGCCCCCACGCAAGGTGAGTATCGACCTCATCATCCCCGCTCCCCATCAGCGAGAAGGTCAAAAGACGATCGCTCTCCCCTTAGAGACTGAGATGCCGAGGGCGACAGCTCTCCCCTTAGAGACTGAGATGCCGAGGGCGATCGCTCTCCCCCTCTCAGGGGGAGATGCCGAAGGCAGAGGGGGCTCCGCTCACCCGTCCTCACACCTCGTCTCACCCGAGCGTGCCGCAGGTATCTCGATCCAGCTGGCGCTCAATCGACCAGTTCGTTCAGGTCTCGCAACTCCACGGATTGAAACTGCCGCGTCTCCAGGTGCAGCGGCTCCGGCTCGGCGATCTCATCGCCGTCGCCGGCGCCCAGCTTCCGCATATCGCGAGCGCCGCGAATCAGGTTTCCTTGAATTGAACCAATGCCGGAATCATAGGTTTTGGCCATCTTGTTGAGGTCTTTGCCGAGTTGCAGGTATTGCCTGGCGTGATTGCGAACACCGCCGTACAACAGTGTTCCCGCTTCCTGAATTTTGAGCGCGTTCTTGTGCAGCAGCTCGACCTGCTCCTCCTGCCTCAACGCTGCCGCGAGGCCGCTGACCAGGGCGATCATCGTGACCGGCGTTGCCAGGAGCACTCGATCCTTGTCAAAGGCGTCCTCAATCAGACTCGGCATCGCCCGAGTGGCGCCTTCCAGGATGCTGTCCGTCGGGATCCACATCACGACGAAGTCGAGCGAGTTCTCAAATTGCTGGTCGTAGCGGCGCTTGGCGAGATCGCTGGCCGTGTTACGGACGATTTCGGCATGCTTTTGAAGCAGCACGGCCTGCTCGTCAATGGTCTCCGCGTCGAGCGCCGCTCGATAAGTATCGAAGGGTGTCTTGGAGTCAATAACGATCCGCTTGCCGCCCGGGACGCGAACGACAAAGTCAGCGACGCTCTGCCCGTGCTCGCCTGAGACTTGAGAGACGAAGTCATAGCCGTTGCGCAGCCCGGCCAGTTCGAGGATGTTCTCGAGCGTGCGCTCTCCCCATTGACCGCGATGTCGTGAGGAGCGCAGGATTTCGCGTAGATCGCCAGTCTCGGAGCTGAGACTGTCGACTCGCTGCTGCATTCCCTTCATCAACTCGCTGACGCCTTCGTAGGCGCCCTGACGCTGTTTTTCCAAATCGGTGATCTGCTTGCGCAGTTGCTCCAGACTCTGGCCGACCGGTTCCACTCGCTGTTTCAACTCCTGTTGCGCGAGCTCGCGCTGACGCTTGAAGTCTTCGGCTGCCTGTTTGCGGAACTCCTCGTTGCTCGCCTTGGCGACATCGGCGGCGATGCTCTTGAACAGGGTGTCAATCTCTTCCTGCTTCTTGCTCAACTCTTCCATCCGCGCTTGATGCTCCTTGCGGAGTCCCGCCAGCTCCAGCTTCGTGTCCGACAGCTCCACCGCATGCAGATCGCGCTGTCTCGCGGCCTGGTCGCGTTCCGCTGCCAGCTCTTCGGATCGTTGCAAGCCTCGCTTGGCGTTCGTTTGCGCTGCCGCCAGGGCGGAGCCCAGCTGGTTGATTTCGTTCGCCGACGCTTCTTGTCGAGACTGGGCGCTTTCCGAGGCGTGTTCCAGTTCTGATACGCGCTGGTCGCGCTCTGCGAGCTGCGTCTGCAGCGTGTTGTGGGCGAGATTTCGGTCCTGCATATCTTGCCGCACTTGGTCCAGCTCCACGCGCAGGCGCGATGTCTCGCCGCGCAGCGAAGCGATCTCCCGCCGGCCGATGGCGAAGAGCAGTAGTCCGACGAACAGGCCGATTACGAGCCCGATCACGATCTCCATATGTTTCCTTTCGCGAACGCTGGCGTAGTGCCTTCAGGCTAGCGCGATCGCCCTCAGGTGCGATAATGAACCCGACCGTCGCGACAGTCAGCGTCAGTCAGCGAAATGAGGTTTGTGATGGAAGTCCCGCTGCTGGTCAATGATTTTCTGCGCCGCGCAGCGAAGCTGTACGGACCCGCCGAGGCCGTCGTCGATGGCAATCTGCGCTTCACCTGGTCCGAGTTCAACGCGCGCGTCAATCAGCAGGCTCACGCGCTGCTTGATGCGGGAATTGGGAAGGGCGACCGCGTCGGCATCATCGCGCCCAACTCGCATCAGTTCCTAGAGACGTTCTATGCGACCGCCGCGATCGGCGCGGTGATCGTGCCGATGAACTATCGCCTGATTCCGGCCGATTTCCGCTACATGCTCGAACATTCCGGCTCCAGGGTCGTGTTGGTCGACGCCGAGTTCACACATCTCGTGGACGAGGTCCGCGGCGATCTGGAGACGGTCGAACACTTCATCGCCGTCCCCTTCGAGGACATTCAGATCACCCCAGGTTGGACGAACTATGAGGACTGGATCGCGAGTCAGCCGACATCACAGCCTACCGACCCGGGCTTGGAAGAGACCGACCTGCTCTCGATCAACTACACGTCGGGGACCACGGCGCGTCCGAAGGGCGTGATGATCACCCATCGCAACGCGTACATCAACGCCTACAACTTCATCGCTCACCTGCGCATTTCGCAGGATGACGCTGAGATGTGGACATTGCCGATGTTCCATGCCAACGGCTGGGGCGGCCCGTACGCGATCACCGCGATGGGCGGCAAGCATGTCGTGCTGCGCGCGCCCGATGCAGCCGACATCTACCAGGTCATCCAGGACGAGCACTGCACGTTCGCCTGCATGGCCCCGGCCGTGCTGGCGCGCATCCTTGAGTTCGACCGCAAGGATGACTACCAGATCACCGTCCGACCGCGTTTCACCGTCGCCGGAGCGCCGCCGCCGCAGGCCTTCATCGAGCGCCTGGAGAAAGAACTCGGCTGGGAGTTCATCCAGATCTACGGTCTGACCGAGACGTCGCCCATCCTCACCGTCTCTGAGGTCAAGCCATACCTCGGCGCAGATGAGGAAGCCTACTTCCGCACCAAGGTCCGCGCCGGCCACGACGTGATCGGCGTCGAGGTCAAGGTAGTGCGCGACTCTGGGCGAGAAGTCGCCTGGGACGACGAGGAAGTCGGTGAAGTCGTGGCGCGCTCCAACGTCGTCCTGCGCGGCTACTGGCAGCAGCAGGAAGAGACGGACAAAGTCATCGTCAACGGTTGGTTCCACACCGGCGACATGGCCACGGTCAATCAGGACGGCTACATCAACATCGTCGACCGGGCCAAGGATGTGATCATCTCGGGCGGCGAGAACATCTCCAGCATCGAGGTCGAGGACGTGCTCTACGACCATCCGTCCGTGCTCGAGGCGGCGGTGATCGGGATTCCCTCCGAGCAGTGGGGAGAAACCCCGCTCGCGCTGATCGTCCCGCGTGAGGGTCACGACGTGACGCGCGACGACATCGTCGCGCACTGTCGAGCGACGATGGCCGGCTTCAAGATCCCGAGGCAAGTGGAGTTCGTAGAAACCCTACCGAGGACGGCCACGGGCAAGTTGAAGAAATTCGAGCTTCGGGAGGCCTACTGGCAAGGCGTCGACAAGCGCGTGAACTAGCTCCAAATCCCAAGACCTCCCCCTCTGGGGGAGGTGCCCCGAAGGGGCGGAGGGGGCTCGGGGAGACGCCGCCAGAGGTAGATCACGACTACAGATACGCGCCTCAAGAACAGATCGCGTTTGCAAAGGAACTGCGTCGCAACGCCACCGATGCAGAAGTGCTGCTCTGGAGCCGACTGCGCCGCCGCCAGCTCAACGGATACAGGTTTCGGCGCCCGCACCCAATCGGCCCGTACATCGCCGACTTCGCCTGCGTCGCCGAGCGTCTCGTGATCGAGTTGGACGGTGGTCAGCACACCGACCGCACCAGAGAAGACAAGGCCCGCTCCTCAAGCCTTGAGGCCTCTGGTTACCGCATATTGCGTTTCTGGAACGACGACGTACTTCGGGATCTTGACTCAGTGGTCGAGCGGATTGCGTCCGAGCTGCCGTAGTTGGCGGGCCCCCTCAGTCGCTTCGCGCCAGCTCCCCCAGAGGGGGAGCTCTTGGAAGTCAGTTGCGCCATCGGCCCGTACATCGCCGACTTCGCCTGCGTCGCCGAGCGTCTCGTGATCGAGATAGACGGTGGTCAGCACGCTCGATCTTGAGGCATTAGGCTTCCGCGTTCTCCGTTTCTGGAACGACGACGTACTTCGGGACCTTGACTCAGTGGTAGAGCGGATTGCGTCCGAGTTGCCGTAGTTGGCGGGCCCCCTCAGTCGCTTCGCGCCAGCTCCCCCTCTGGGGGAGCTCTTCGGTTTCGCAACCGACAGGTGCGGAGATTCTACGAAGCAGGCAACCGGCGCATCACATTCCGTCTCGAGGACAATGAACCGACTGAGATCGACCTTGAGGATTGCCATTGGCCGATGAGCTGACCGATGACCCTGAATGAGCCAACGCGCGCTGGTGCCAGCGCGCTCGGTGTTTGGCCCGGATCCCTGGCGGGGATCAGTTCAGTCATGACGCGTAGGTCCGCGGCCTTGTAGCCGAAAAAGACCAGCAGGCGGCGCGCGCGCTCAACGGTGTCACGTTGGTTGACGTGTGTTTCGATCCAAACCTCGGAGTCGCCGATCCGCGCAGGCGCAGTCATTCGCTCTGGGTTGTCGGAAAGGTAGCGCCGCTTGGTCCCTACGAACTCGGGTGCGCCGACAGCCGAGGCGATTCTTGTTCAGCCACCTACTGCGGGCGGCCCCCTCAGTCGCTCCGCGACAGCTCCCCCATTGGGGGGAGCTCTTCGATCTTGCTCACCCCAGACAGCCGCTGAGGAAGTTGTTCACGCGATTGGTTGCGTCCATTCCTGCCGGCGTCGGGAAGCCGTCGAACCCGTGCGGCGCCTCAGGGAAGACGTGCAGCTCCGTCTCGTGACCGGCCGCCTGCCAGCGCGCCGCCATGAAGAGCGAGTCGTCCAACAGCGGATCCAGCGTGCCTACCGTGAAGATCGCCGGCGGCATGTCGGTCAGATCGGCCAGCAACGGCGTCACATCCGGCAGATCGCGCAGTTCTGGTTGTTCGGGCGTCACGTAATGATCGATGAACCACTCCATGATCGGTGAGGAGAGGATCAAATTGCGTTCGCCCCAAAGCCGCGCCGAGGGCGAGTGGCGCAGGTCGTAGACGCCGTAGGTGAGCGCGGCGCCCTTGAATTCGGTGTAGCCGTGATTGTCGCGCATGCGCAGCAGCGTCGTCGCCGAGAGGTGACCGCCGGCAGACTCGCCACCGATCGTGAAGATATCGGTACCGAACTCGGACTGACCGTTCTCAATCAGCCAGACGGCGGCCGCTTCGCAATCTTCGTTCGGTCCCGGATACGGATGCTCGGGCGAGAGTCGATAGCCGACCGAGACGACCGCCTGTTGCGTCGCTTGGGCGCGTTCCCAGAGCCGTTGGTCTGATCCGTCGTGCGAACCGATCACCCAACCACCGCCGTGAATGTGCAGGTAGACGCCGCGCACGACCGGCGGAATGAAGACGCGCACGGGAATCTCGCCGGCCGGTCCGGGTATGGATCGCTCCTGCGCGATGTCGTCCAGTCTCGGCGGCGGCGGACCAAACGGTCCGCCTTCGGCGAGGACATCGCGCAGCTCCTGCGGCTCCATCTCGTGCCATGGCTTGCCTTGCGACGCCGCGCTTTCGATCATCTCGTTCAATGCCTGGGTCTGCGGGTCCGGTCGCATGGCTGGCTCCTATGGTGGGATACGCTTCGGGTGTCTGCTGAAGTATAGAAAGTGAATCCATCAATGCCTCTCACGGGTCCCGCGTTGCCTGCATACGAAACCGCCTGCGATCTGGTCGAACGCATCCTCGCCGCGGCTGAAGGACTGTCCACCGACCAGCTAGACACCGCGCCTTGGAACGACGCCTCACCCATGTTTGTGCTCGCCACGCACGCGATCTCGGCGACCGAGTGGAACTTCGTCGAAGTCCTCGCCGGTCAGAAACTGGACCGCAGTCGGCAAGCGGAGTTCGACTCGCGAGCGCAATCATTAGACGACCCGCAGGGCCTGCTCAGCGATCGCTGGGCTGGCGCGAAAGCGAAGATGGAAGCGGCCTTGGGCGGCCTCTCGGACGACGCTTGGGCCGGCCTGCACTACCACATGTTCATGGACAAGCATCTCAGCGGGCACGAGCTCGTTGACCGCGCGCTGTCTCACACGGCAGAGCACGTCGGTCACGCCGAAATGACGCGTCAGTGGTTGGACGCGCAGGGCTGAAAGCTGGCTCAGCGATTATCCCGGACAAACGCCTATCCTGCCAGCAACAGCTGCGATCATCACACCCTCAGGAAAGGGAACACCCATGCCAGTAGAGCCAGCGACCCAGGGACTGTTGCAGATGCTGGAGGAAGCCGGCGGTCCGGATATCTCGGAACAGACGCCGGAAGAGGCGCGAGCCGGAATCGCCGGATTCGCCGCCTTGCAGGCCGGCGCGCCAGAGCCTGCGCGCGTGGAGAATCGAACCGTGCCCGGTCCGGCTGGCGACATCCCGGTGCGCATCTACGCCTCAGCCGGTGAGCATCTGCCGGTCGTGATGTTCTACCACGGTGGAGGCTGGGTCCTCGGCGACATCGACTCACATGACGGAACGTGTAAGCAGCTCCTCTCGGAGATCGGCGATGCGGTGATCGTGTCCGTTGACTATCGGCTGGCGCCGGAGCACAAGTATCCCGCCGCCGCCGATGACTGCTACGCGGCGGCCGTATGGGTTGCCGAACATGGCGCAGAGATCGGCGCGGACGGCTCGCGCATGGCGGTCGCCGGCGACTCGGCGGGCGGCAACCTGTCTGCGGTGGTCTCGCAGATGGCTCGCGACCGCGGCGGTCCTCAGATCGCCGCGCAGGTGTTGCACGTGCCCGTCACCGATCACAACTTCGATACCGGTTCCTACCAGGACAACGCAGAGGGCTTGCTGCTCACGCGCGCCTCAATGGTCTGGTTCTGGGATCACTACCTGCCCAACGCAGAGGCCGGACAGGAAGCCTACGCTTCACCATTGCGGGCCGACGACCTCAGCGGGCTGCCTCCAGCGCTGATCCAGACCGCCGAGTATGATCCCTTGCGCGACGAAGGCGAGGCCTATGGCGCAGCCATTGCAGCCGCTGGCGGCGACGTGTCCGTGCGTCGTTATGACGGCGTGGTGCATGACCCGATCATGATGTTCGCAGCGGTGCCGACCGGCATTGAATGTCTCAAGGAGGCCGCGGCCTTCATCAACGAACACGTCTAGCGCGACCAGTTCGAGCCACGCTTGAGCGCCGTCGGAGACCGTCGGAGACCATCGGAGACTGCTATGCCGCTGACCGCAGAGACTGAAGCCATCCTCGCCATGCGGGCCGGCGCGACGCCGTTCAACGAGCTGTCGCCGCAGGACGCTCGAGACGCCATGGCCGCACTGCGACCACAGGGCGATCCTGAGCGTGTGGCGCAGGTTCATGAGATGGTGGTACCCGGACCGGACGGCGACATCCCGGCTCGCGGCTACCTGCCGACCGACGATCCACGCGATCTCCCCACCATCGTGTACTTTCATGGCGGCGGCTGGGTACTCGGCGACCTTGAATCGCACGACGCCAACTGTCGCGCGCTTTGCAATCGCTCCGGTTGCAGCGTGCTCTCGGTCGATTATCGACTCGCGCCGGAGGCGACATATCCGGCAGCGGCCGAGGACGCCTACGCAGCCGTCCAGTGGATTGCCGGCATGTACTCGCAGCAGGGCGTCTCCGAGGCACGAATCGCGGTCGCAGGCGACTCGGCGGGCGGCAACCTGGCTGCGGTCGTCGCGCAGATGGCGCGAGATCGCGGCGGTCCCGAGATCGCCGCTCAGATCCTGATCTATCCAGTCACCAACTTCGACTTCAGCACCGAGTCATACCAGGTCAACGGGCGCGGCGAGTACGGGCTCTCCGAGGCCGGTATGCGCTGGTTCTGGGGACTGTATCTGAACGATGACTCTGAAGGAGCGGAGCCCTACGCGTCGCCGCTGCGGGCAACTGACCTGTCGAATCTGCCTCGCGCCTTGACAATCACCGCCGAGTACGACTCGTTGCGTGACGAGGGCGAGGCGTATGCCGCGGCGCTCGCTGCGGCCGGGACGCCCTCAACCTGCACTCGCTACGACGGCGTCATTCACGGATTCCTCAGCGCCTTCGAGGCTGTGCCAGAGGGCAATCAGGCCATGGACCAAATCGCCGCTGAGCTACGCGACATCTTCAACCTGACCGTCTAGCGCAGGCCGTCGCACGGGAACCGCGCGTCAACCTGAACAGGTCATGGTGAATCTGATGGAGCAAGCAGGTGGTCGGGGAGAGAGGATTTGAACCTCCGACCTCTTCGTCCCGAACGAAGCGCGCTGCCAGGCTGCGCCACTCCCCGACTGATTCAGCTTACTACCAACTACCAGTTAAGATGGTTGACCGACCAGTGAGTTGTTCTGCTGAGCTGGCCTACCAGTTCGTGAACGCTCCATCATGACGCTTGAGCATCGGCGCAAAGCCGCTTGGCGGCTCCGGGTACCTTGACGCTGCCGCGGCATCGAATGTGATTCCCCAGCCGGGCTGATCGGTCGGCAGGGCGTGACCGCTCGCAAACGGCGTCTGCCGCGGAAAGACATCCTCGAGGATCGTGCCTGGTTCACGCGCCATTTCGAGCACGCCCGCATTAGCCGCCGCAAGCGTCAGATGCGCGCCGGCGGCTGAGGAAACCGGTCCGAGCGGATTGTGCGGCGCAATCTGGATGTGGTGCGTCTCGGCCCAGCGCGCAATCTTCAGCGCCTCGGTGAGTCCGCCGACGAGACAGAGATCGATGCGCGCGTAGTCAATCAGTTCCTCTTCGATCGCCGTGGCGAAGCCCCACTTACTGAACCATTGCTCGCCTGCGGCGAGCGGGACCGCCGTCCGCTCACGCAGACGGCGATATGATTCGGGTCGCTCCGCGCGCAGCGCGTCTTCGATGAAGAAGGGTTGGACCGCCTCGACGGCGCGGCAGTATCTCAGCGCGTCAGGCGGATCGACCCGAGTGTGTACATCAACGCAAAGCTCGAGCTCAGGGCCGAAATGGGAGCGCACTGCCTCAATGGCGCGTACAGAGCGTCGCACGGCTTCGGAGGGTTCAAACGACTCTGCGGTGGTTCCGCTGAATCCCCAGCGAGCGAAACGCCAACCGTCTGCGACGGTGCGCTCAATGTCGTCGATCAGTTTGGACGGGTCGTCTTCGCCTTCGTTGTGCGGATAGCAATGGATGCGGTCGCGCACCAGGCCGCCGATCAGATTGTAAACGGGTTGACTGAGCAATTTGCCCTTCAGGTCCCAGAGCGCGAGGTCGATCGCGGAAATGGCGGCGCAGTTGACGCGGTCGGCGGGGAAGAATGAGGAACGCGCCATCAATTGCCAGAGATGCTCCGTGCGCATCGGGTCCTCGCCGACGATCAGCTCAGCAAAGCGTTCGATGCAGGCCGCGACGGCGCGTTCCTGCCAACTCAGACCCGATTCACCGACGCCATACATACCGTCGTCAGCAGTGACCGTGACGAACAGATGCGGTCGCCAGCTCATGATCGGGTAGATGTCGATGCGTGCGATCTTCATGGGGGATGGGGCTTACGCTCCGCCAATCAGCCGCCGGCTCATGTTGCTCCACGGCAACGCGACAGGAAAAGCAGGGACGGTCCAAGCGAGGAATGGGCGAGAACTGATCCACCAGGATTGGCGAATCGCGCCGCGCAAGCGGCTAGCGGCGGTCTTCTCGGCCGTCGTAGACGGGCTCGTTGAGATACACGTCGCCGTTACGGATCTTGAGGTTGAAGAGGCAGCTCGGGTTGGTGCAGACCCAAGCTTTGTAATGCACTGCCGCGCCCTGACCGCCGAAATCAGACAGAGGTACCAGCACTCCGGAATCACACTGCACGCAACGCGGCAGGTTGCTCGGGGCAGTGCCCGTTTCGTCGTTTGCCATTATGCACCGTCTCTAGAGAATCACGCCTGCTCGCCGGCATCGGCTGCCCGTTCCCGCTCGCGTAATTCGGCTACTCCAGCTTCATACTAGCGCCTCTGATAACGCGCATGTCAACCGGCAGCTCAATCGCTGATCAGTTCTAGTTCCTGTCGCCATTGCTCGCGATGTTGGAGGTAATACTCGTACGCGTCCGCCAGGGCGAGCCAGGAAGCCTCGATCACGTCAGCGGAAGCGCCGACGGTGGTCCAGACATGATGACCGTCGGTCGATTCGATCAGCGCTCTGACCATGGCTTCGGTACCGGCGTCGGTATCGATAATGCGAACCTTGTAATCGAGTAGAGAGACGGCCTCAATTTCGGGGAAGGCTTCTTGCAGCCCTTTGCGAGCGGCGCTGTCGAGCGCGTTGACGGGGCCATTGCCCTCAGCTGTGGTGTGAAAGAGGTGGTCGTCAACGCGAATCTTGGTCGTAGCTTCGGCAATCATCAGTGAACCGTCAACGCCCGGACGTCGGCGCTCGATGACGAGAAAGTCTTCGAGCGCGAAGGGGGCGGCGTAGTCAGGTCGAGACCGCAGTGCAAGGAGCTCGAACGAGGCCTCCGCGGACTCGTACTGAAAGCCTCGCGATTCCATCTGCTTGACGAGATCAAGCAGGGCGCGGGTTTCCTCGTTCGAGAGCGGCAGATCGTGACCGCGCTCGGCAAGCTTGAACTCGATATTGCGACGGCCGGAGAGCTCGGAGACGAGCACGCGTCGGTCGTTGCCGACGATGCCGGGATCCACATGTTGGTAGGTGTCAGGATCCTTGACGACCGCGGCGACGTGGTAGCCGGCCTTGTGAGCGAACGCGGATGCGCCGACGTATGGCGCCTGAGCGTACTGCGGCAGATTGGCGAGCTCGGCAACGAAGCGGGAGGCGCGAGTGATCTCCTGCAATTGGTCGTCTTCGACAACGCGGAGACCCATCTTGAGCTGCAGGTTCGGGATGATTGACGACAGGTTGGCGTTGCCGCAACGTTCGCCATAGCCGTTCAGACAGCCCTGAATCTGGCTGACGCCCGCGCGCACGGCAGCGAGCGAGTTGGCGACGGCGAGCTCGCAATCATTGTGCGTGTGGATACCGAGCTTCGCGTCCGGGATCGTCTCCCGCACGGCGCGGATAGCGCTCACGAGATCGTCAGTCATGGCGCCGCCGTTGGTGTCGCAGAGGATCAGGTATTGCGCGCCGGCTCGGTGAGCTGCGGCAACGACGTTGAGCGTGTAATAGGGATCTTCGAGAAAACCGTCAAAGAAGTGCTCGGCGTCAAAGTGGACCTCGCGTCCGATCGACGCCATGTACTCCACAGACTCGCGGACCATGGTGAGGTTCTCTTCGCGCGAGGTGCGGAGCACGCTGGCGACCTGCGAGGCAATCGCTTTGCCGACGAAGGTGACGACGGGCGTTTCGGCCTCGCGCAGGGCCACGACATTAAAGTCGGTGGCCACATCCGAGCCGGGCTTGCGTGTGCCGCCGAAGGCGACGAGTCGAGCGCGTTCGAGCGGATTGGACTTCATCTGCTCAAAGAATGCGGCGTCCTTTTCGTTGGAGCCGGGAAAGCCCCCTTCGACGTAATGCATGCCAAGCTGGTCGAGCCGATGCGCGACCGTGATTTTGTCTTGCAGTGAGAAGGCGATGCCCTCCATCTGCGAACCGTCTCGCAGGAGGGTGTCGTAGAGCGCGATCGGGGCGTCGTTGAATGTGTCAGGCATGCTGTGAGCGTACTACGAGATTCGGCGCATTCCGCGCCCGCTAATGCGGCAATGGGGCCAAGACTCTGCCACGAGGAGGCGAGGATGAGATCGATGCGTTGCATTGATGCGTTACAGGGAGCCTGACCAGGTGTCGGCGCGTCTATGCGAACAGGCTCTGGCAGGCTGCTGGTGAGGCTGATGGTGAAGACTGGGGAGAGAAGCCTGATCGCACCTGTTTCGTGTCTAGTGTCGGAAGAGGCGGTGGCCTGTCATGGCCATGGTGATGCCGTAGGCGTTGCAAGCCGTGATCGTGTCGGCGTCAGCGATCGATCCGCCAGGTTGCAGGATGTGCGTGACGGCTGATGCCTGGGCGCGGTCGACGTTGTCGCGGAACGGCATAAACGCATCGTGGCTCAACACGGTCCTGAAGCCGCCAATCCAGTCTCCTCGCTCGGTCTCCGAGAGCGGACCAGACCACTCAATCACCTGAGACTGCAATCGGTCGCGCTCCGGCCGGGACAGCTCGGCCCAGGCGATGAACTGTTCGCGGGCGGCGAATCGGTCCGGACGCTTCAGCGTCGCCTGGAGCGGAAGATCCAATACACGATCATGTTGTTGGAGCATCCAGCGGTCAGCCTTGCCGCAAGCGAGTCGGGTGCAGTGGATGCGTGACTGCTGCCCTGCGCCGAGTCCGATCACCTGGCCCTCGGCCGCAAGACAGACGGAGTTGGACTGGGTGTACCGCAATGCGATTGTGGCGACGAGCAGATCGCGTCTGACCTCGTCTGAGAAGTCGCGCAACTCAGTGACAGGCTGGCCGAAGATGCGATCGTCAATGGGCCGCCGATCCAGCGGCTGTTCGAGCTGGATGCCAAAGTGGTCGCGGCGCTCGAACTCAGGCGGCTCGATCGCGGGATCTGCCTGCAGGATGAGATACCGGCCAGCCTTCTTTCGTTTCAGGATGTCGAGCGCGGCCGGCTCATAACCCGGCGCAATGATGCCGTCGGAAACCTCGCGTCGGAGATAGCGCGCGAGCGACTCATCGACCGGATCGGAGACGGCGGCGAAGTCGCCGTAGGCGCTGACCAGATCGCCGCCGCGGGCGCGAACGTAAGCGCTGGCCACCGCAGAGAGATCGAGCTGATCAACCTCGTAGGCGCGGGCGAGTCGGTCGGAGAGCGGCAATCCGATGGCGGCGCCAGCCGGCGACACATGCTTGTACGACGCGGCGGCGGGAAGCTTGAGCGCGCCGCGCAGCTCGCGCACGAGATGCCAAGCGCTGAGCGCGTCAAGCAGGTTGATGTAGCCGGGCTGTCCGTTGAGGACCTCAAACGGCCATGCCGCCAGCGCCAAGGCCGACGCCGGCGTTTGATGCGGATTGACGCCATAGCGCAGCGCGATCGAGTCAGGCATCTCGCTTAGGACGCGGCCGCCGCGAGATCTTGGAGTGCGCTGTCAATCTCGGTGTACTTGAAACGGTAGCCCTGCTCGAGGGTGCGCGTCGGCAAGATGCGTTGTGACGCCAGCAATACGCTTGCCCCCTCGCCGAGCGCGAGCTTGAGCGCTTGCGGCGGTACCGGGAACAATGCGGGCCGGCGCAAGGCGCGCCCGAGTGCGGCGGAGAAGTCGGCGTTGCGCACCGGATTCGGCGCCGTGAGATTGATCACGCCTTCAACGTGCGCGTATTCGATCGCATGCACGATTGCGCCTACCACATCGTCGATGTGAATCCAGCTCCACCAGGCCTTGCCGCGACCGATCGGACCGCCGAGTCCGAGCTTGAAGGGCAGCAACAAACGCGGCAGCGCACCGCCGTCGTTGGCGAGAATGATGCCGATGCGCGGGTTGACGGTGCGGACGCCGGCGGCATGCGACTCCGCCTCCCAGTCGCGGCAGAGCTCGGCGAGGAAGTCGTCGCCCATCGGCGCCGCCTCGGACGACTCGCGTTCAACCTTGGCGCCGTAGTAACCGATGGCAGAGGCGCTGACGAGGACGCCCGGCTTCTCTCCTGACTCCTGGATCGCCTGCGCGACCTGTCGGGTCGAGTCGATTCGGCTATCGCGGAGGGCTTGTTTGCGGGCGGCGTTCCAGCGCTGGTCCACGATGCCTTCACCGGCCAGGTGGACGACGCCCGCTGCGCCGGCGACGGCGTCGGTGAGGCCGTCCCAGCCAGTCCAGCTGACGCCGGCCAGCGCGGCATGGTTGCGCGGGTTGCGTGAGACGGCGGTGACGTTGACTCCGCGTCGACGCAGTTCTGCGATCAACGCGCCGCCGACGAGTCCACTGGCGCCGGTGATTACCACATGCATCTTGCCTCCCAGGCTTGCTTGCGAGCGCGCGACGGACCTAGCCGCCCATGTTGGGACGCACCGGGTCGAGGCCGTGCATGCCGCGGATCAGGTTGATTTCGCCGCGGTGTCCGTTGAGGTGAGTGCAGAGGTGCAGCGTGATCGATTCGCCCAGCGTCTCCGTGCGGTCGCCAAGCTGAATCTCACGACTGAGGTCATCGTCTGACAGGGAATCGAGGAACGCGTGCGTCGATTCGTTGACCGCGTCCTGATACGCCCAGAAGTTGTCAAGGTCGCCGATGGCGACGGACGAGGCCTCATCGGTCGATTGGCCGGTGCCGAAGCCGCGCTCCGGCAGACCGGTCTTCTCAGCCCATTCGCCTTCGCGCCAGATTTCTTGCTTCTGTTGCCAGGCGCCTTGCACGAGCAGGTCTTCGACGCGGGCGGCGTGCCAGAGCACCCAGGCGACGGAGTGCGATTCTCCGTCCGGTACGAAGTGCAGCTGATCGACTGACTGTCCGTTGCGAGCGTCGCGGAAGCCTCCGTGGATGAAGCTGAGCATGTCTTTGATGTAACTCACGGCTGACTGACTCATGCGAAAAGTCCCTTCTCATTCTCATGCTGGTCATCGAGGTGATCGTCGAGATCATCGGATGGGGTCGCGCCAAGCTCTGCGTCAAGTTCGGGTTCAACGTCTGGCGCCGCTTCGGGGTTGGCAGCTTCCATCTTGGTGAGGAGCTCATCCATCTCCTTGAGGATGCGCAGCTTCTCTTCCAGCTCGTGCAGCTCCGACAGCTTGGGCGACGCTGACGGCGGCTCGACGCTGGCATCGATCGTTTCGAAATCGGCCTCAGGCTCCGGCTCGTCGGTGAAGCCGAGTGTGCGGGCGAGTTCTTCGGCCATCTGCGGATCCATGCCGCTGGACTCGGCGATGCGCTCTGTGAACTCTCGCAGGTGTTCGGGCTTGACGCCGAATGTGGATAGCGTGTCGCGCAGCAAGCGTTGCACCTCCTGGTGATCCTGCTTGATCAGCGCGTCGGCGATCTCCAGTTGCACCTCAATCGCGCGGAAACCCATCCGACGCTGCGACTCGTCACGCTGGAGCAGCGTGGCCATCAGTCGTGTGAACAGGGTCGTCGTGCGGGCGATGCGCATGCGATCGTCCGGATGCGCCGGGAACTCGCCGGTGACGGTGACCTCAAAGCCGGTTTCCGTATCGCGTGCGACGTATTGCTCAGGCATATGTCAATCCTAGCCAGACTCGGGAGCGGGCGTGAGACAGTTCTGCAGGAAGGGGGTCACAGCCTGCAAGAATCCGGGCGTGTTTTGAGAATGCACGTTATGTCCGCAGTCGGACACTTCGATCAGGTCCGCGTTTGGCAGATCGGCGACGAAGCGCTGTGCGGCATCGGCGCTAAGAATGTTGCTCGACGCGCCGCGTATCAGGAGTGTGGGTCCGGTGAACTGATGAAAGCCGTCGGCCACGTCCTGTCGATCGCCGCGATCACGGCGGAAGCTCTCATCGTGCAGGATGCGGTCAGACTTCGCCACGTACTTGCCATCGGAGCGATGGACGAGGTTGTAGCGCGCTGTCCGCTCCATGTGCGCGCGAGAGCGGAACGGGTCATAGGCGGCGACGCGATCGACGAATTCGTCCAGATGCTCGAATTCGACGTTGCGAACGACGAAGTTGCGGATCTGTTCCGCCCCGCGCTGCGAAACCTCGGGACCGACGTCAACCAGAACGACCGCTTTGGGTAGCTGAGGCTCGCGCGCGGTCAGGCGCATCGTCACCATGCCGCCCATGGAGTGACCAATCACGATCGGTTGATCGAGAGCATCAAGGCCGATCAGTTCCAGCACGTCCGTGGCCATCTGATCCGGTCCGTAATCGGCGTCGCGCGCCCATTCAGAGTCGCCGTGACCGCGCTGATCGGGCGCGATGATGTGGAAACGGTCGGCGAGATGCAGTGCAACCAGATCCCAGCTATGCGATGACTGATTGCCGCCATGCAGCAACACGATCGGCTGCTTGCCAGGTTGACCCCACTCGAGCAGGTGTAGTCGCAGGTGATTAATCACCAGGTTGCGAGACACATAGCGAATGTTGGCAGCGTGCGCGATGCCGAGATCGGCGGCAGACTCACAGAGCGAGGCAAACTCCTCCGTCTGGGTCATGTCAATCGGCTCAGCGGTCGGAGCGAAAGTATTGAGATATGGCACTGAGGCAGGTTCCTCAACAGGTGGCTCAAGAGGCGGTACGCGACTCGTCTGCGTCGCAGATCAGTCTATCGGCAAGCAGATGCTCAAGAGGACACTCAAGCGGACACTGAAGCCGACATCGTGGTTGATCGCTGGCCATTCGCCAATGAGGAGTCGCTGTTGAGGAGATGATCGCCGTCCCTCTGCGCGTCGATCTGAACACGCCCTACTCTGGATCGAGTCGGATGTTGATATCCGATTGACTCACCCGACGAACAGGAAGGCGCGCCGCATGTCCTTTGCCAACCCGGAACACCTGATCTCAACAGATTGGCTTGCCGAACACCTCAATAACCCTGACGCAGACCCTGACGTTCGCGTCTTCGAGGCGACCGTGTTTCTGCGGCCTCGCGACGGCGGCGGCTATCGCGTCGAGTCCGGGCGCCCAGAGTATGACGCAGGCCACATCCCCGGCTCTGGCTTCCTCGACCTGCAGGCCGACTTCTCCGACAACGATCAGCGTCTGCGCTTCATGATGCCGTCGGCGGATGCGTTCGCAGAATCCGCCGGTCGACACGGCATCTCGGAGACCTCTCGGTTGGTGCTGTACGACCGCCTGGGCTCGATGTGGGCGGCGAGATTGTGGTGGATGTTCCGTTCGATGGGTTGTGAACGGGCCGCGGTCCTGGACGGCGGCTGGAAACGGTGGGCGGACGAGGGTCGCGCCAGCTCGACCGAGCCAGCGTCCTATCCAGCCGCGACATTCACGCCAAGCGCCGACTCGGCGCGATTCGCCGACCTGGCGGAAGTGCGCGGATTCGTCGAATCGAGCGGTAGCGGTTGCCTGATCAACGCGCTCGGTCGCGACCAACACTCGGGCGCCGACGGCGGACGCACCTACGGTCGCGCCGGCCACATTCCAGGCTCTACCAACGTCCCCGCGATGGAGCTGATCGATCCGGAGACAGGATGCTACCTGCCCTCGGAGCAGCTGGCGGAACTGTTTGCGTCCGCCGGCGCCGATCCGAGTCAGCGGGTCGTCACCTACTGCGGCGGCGGCATCGCCGCGTCGAACGACGCCTTCGTGCTGAGCCTGTTGGGATACCAGAACGTCGCCGTCTACGACGCATCGATGTCGGAGTACGCCGCCGACGAGTCGCTGCCCCTGGTGGTGGACTGAGCGGACTCTCCGGCGACGCCGTCATGGACGGCAAGGGGACGGCAAGGGGACGGCAAGGGGACAGCAAAGGGACGGCAAGGCTTGCGAGCGCTTGCTAGCCTTGCTGCGCACTGGATCTTGAAGGAGGAGCAGGATGGACTCTGATCGCATGGGACTCACAGAGATCGCGTCGGGAGCCAACGTGCGCGCTTATGTCGCAGAGCTGATCGGGACGATGCTATTCGTCCTGATCGGCACCGGCGCGGTCGTTTCCGTGTTCTTTATGAGCGGCAACGATCCTGGCGCCGCCGGACTGGTCGGCATCGCATTGGCGCATGGCATCGCGATCGCCGCGATGGTCTACGCGACCGCAAACTACTCGGGCGGTCACCTGAATCCGGCTGTCACCCTGGCGATGATCGTGACACGCAACATCAAGCCGGGACCCGGCGTCGTCTACATGGTGATGCAGCTCGCTGGCGCCGCGTTGGCGACCGCCGTGCTCTACGTGATTGTGGTCAACGACGTCGGTAACGCATCCAACTTCGGAGCGCATGGCATCAACCAGGAACTGGTCGGAGGCGACGGCGGAGCGTTGTTGCTCGAGATCCTGCTGACGGCCGCGCTGGTGTCGGTCATCTTCGCGACGGCCGTCTCGAAGAAGGGATTCGGCGTCGCGGCGCCGTTGGCGATCGGGCTGACGGTGATGATCATTCACCTGATCGCCGTGCCGATGACCGGCGCATCGGTCAATCCTGCCCGAACCTTCGGGCCGGCGCTGGTATCGAATGCGTTTGACTCCTTCTGGATCTACGTGATCGGACCAGCGATCGGCGCTGTGGCCGCCGGCGCGCTCTACCACCACCTCTTCCGAGCTGGTGAAGAGGACGACTAGCCCGAACTAGCGAGCACGTGATCGAGGAATGCGGTCATCTCGGCCACGAACTGCTCGGGTTCCGAGAAGATGGGCGCGTGCCCCGACTCTTCGAAGGGGACAAGCATCGCATCGGGTAACTGTTCAGCCATGAACTCGGCAGCGGCGTAGGGCGCGATCGGATCCTGTCGACCGTGCAGAATGGCGACCGGCAGATCGAGCGTTGGCAACACAGACTCCAGGTCGCAGCTGGCGCGAGACGCTTGTGAGCCTTGCCAGCACGCCTCGCTGACCGCTTCGAATCGCTGTCCCCAGACCTCTCGCGGCGGCGCCTCGCGATTGGGATCCTGGAGCGGTTGTCCGCCAAAGCGGGGCGAGGGCGGACCGCCCACCAGGATCGCGCCAGCGACCCGCGACGATCCATGCCGGTCCAGATATGACAGGGTGGTGCGCACGCCCAGGGACCAGCCGATCATCACGATGCGCTCATATCCGCGCTGATCGATGAACGCAGCCTGATCGTCGGCGAACTGTTCGATGCGGTACGCGTCAGGATCGTCCGGCGCTTCGGACGGCGCGCGACCGCGATGGTTCAGCGCCGCGCAGCGATAGCGGTCAGAGAACGCGTCAAAGAGCCCCGCCCAGACAGAGGCGTTGCCCTGCGTGCCATGCACCATGACGATCGTCGGCGCGTCCTCCGCAGCGGGACCCTGTTCCTGATAGAAGAGTTGCAGTCCGTTGATCTCGCTGAATGGCATCGGTGATGCTCCCCTAGGCTGGCAATGTCCTTAGGGAGGATGCTATGACCTCGATCTGGAATCTGGACACGCCGGCGCTGCTGATTGACCTCGATGCGTTGGAGCACAATGCGGCGCTGATGTCCCGCCGTTGCGCCGAGGTCGGGATCGCCTGGCGACCACACATCAAGGCGGCGAAGTCGCCTGACCTGGCCAGGCGGCTGATCGCAGCAGGCGCAGTCGGCGTGACCTGCGCCAAGGCGTCCGAAGCGTTGGCCATGGCGCGCGGCGGCATTGCAGACATCCTGATCGCAAACGAGGTGATCGGCGAGCGCAAGATCCAGACGTTGGTGGAGATTGCCAGAACCGCGCGTCTATGCGTCGCCGTGGACGATGCCTCGAACGCGCGCCAGATTGCGGCCGCCGCTGACGAAGCGAACGTACAGATCGATCTGCTCGTGGATATTGATGTGAATCTGCATCGCTGCGGTACCACGCCGGAGTTGGCGCCAGCGCTGTGCGCATTGATCGACGATCTGCCAGGGGTGAAAATGCGCGGCCTGATGGGCTATGAGGGACACGTCATGAACTTGCCCGACGACGAGAAGGAAGCAGAGACGGCAGCCTCCGCCGCGATTCTGAATCAGGCGCTCGACCTCTGCCGCGCAAATGGCCATGAGATTGGCGTGCTGTCGGGCGGTGGCAGCGGCAACTATCGGTTCGTCCTGCAACAGGGCACCCTGACGGAGTTGCAGGCAGGCGGCGCGGCGCTGATGGATCTGACCTACCAGTCGATGGGCGTCGCCGGACACCAACAGGCGCTGAGCCTGATCTGCCAGGTGGTATCGGCAACGGATCCTGAGCGATCCGCCGCCGATGCGGGCTGGAAAGCAACCGGTCGCCACACCGGGTTGCCAGAGGTCGCGCAGCCTGAAGGTTGGCGCTGCCTCGGCCTGAGCGCCGAGCACACGCACCTGTCACGCCACGGCGGCACGCAACTGCAACTCGGCGATCGCGTGCAACTGGTCCCGCACTACTCGGACAGCACGGTGTTGCTGCATCGGACCTTGTACGCACACCGCGCAGGCGCCGTCGAGGCTGAGTGGCCGATTGCCGCGTCGGGCGCCCTCCAATAGGCCAGATCTGCAATAGGCGAGATCTGCAATAGGCCAGATCTGCAACAGGCGGGCGCTGCAATAGCAGAGCGCTGTCGACGCCGTCCGTCCTGGATGTATCACACTCCCGCGGCGGCGGCGAGCCAGCAGATCATCGTGAGCGGTATGAACGGCACGATCAGCCAGCGTTGCATGACCAGACGGATGTAGCTGATGCGGTTCATCAACGAGGCAAAGCAGAAGAGTCCAGCCAGGATCAGATAGAGCAGCGGTCCCAGCAGCCAGAGCAGGTCGCCGCCAGAGACATTGAGCGATGCCGCAGCCAGCGCCAACGCCGCCGCCAGAACCGCCCAGGACATGGCGATCGCGGTATCAATCCCCAGCCAATGCAGGACTGAGCGGTAGCCGTCAAAGTCGTCGAATTCGTAGAAGGGCAACTTGTAAATCATGTAAGTCGCGGCTCCGCTGAGTCCGCCGACTGGAATCAGCCACAGCAAATGAGCGGTTGAGATGGAAGCGCCCGTCAGCTGGATGGCGCCGGCCGGCATCAACACGCCGATCAGAGCGAACGACGCGACTCCCATCACGGACCCGCGCCAGGCATAGCTGTAGAGGGCGCTCGCCAGCAGCATCGCCATTCCGATCACGCCGACCTGCCAGTCGTTGGCGAATCCGATGGCGGCCCCCAGGCCTGCGGGAAACGCTGCGGCAATCAACGCCGATCGGGCCGTCACCCCACGCATCGGGATCGGTCGATAGAGGCGCGTCCTGTTGTCGATCTCGATATCATGGGCGTCGTTGATCATGCCGGCCGCCAGGCTCAGCAGTTGCACCATGCCGGCGTAGACGATCGGCAAGGTCCACTCCAGCGAGCCTCGCGCCGCGGCGACCGTCATCAATCCGGCGGTGAACATCATCCAGAACCCGATGTAGGGTCGCGTCAGGTCAATCCACGAATTCGCGCGACTACGCATCAAGCGCCGATACCAGGGCTGCGCAATCGGAGGCTGCTGCTCGGGCAGCGGCTTGGACGGGTCGTCGCTCATAGGTCGTCGTTCATCTGTCGTCGCTCATTCGCTCAGCTTATGCCTCCGACGGCGTTTACAACTCCATATACTCAAGCGAACGCAAGAATACCGACACAAGATTGCAGACAGGAGCACCGCATGGCGATTCTCAACATGGTCCGAGATTATGAACGGATCGCCAAGTTCCAGCTTGGTCGCTACGTAGGCATGAAGGGTCCTGGATTGGTCTGGGTCATCCCGATCATCCAGGCCGGCACCAAGGTTGACACTCGCGAGCAGTACTTCGACGTCCCGCCGCAGCGCAACATTACGCGCGACAACGCCGGCGTCGATGTCGACTTCGTCGTCTACCTGCGCGTCATGGAACCGGAGCGCACCGTCCTCGAAGTCCGAGACTATCTGGGCGCCGCGCGGCAGCTCGCCACGACCACGCTGCGCGCCGTCGTCGGCGAGATGAATCTGGACGAAGTGCTCTCGCGCCGCGACGACATCAATGATCAAATGCAGGTCAAGCTCGACCAAGTCACCAATCGCTGGGGCGTGAAGGTCACCGCGGTGGAAATCCGCGAGATTGAGCCGCCGCCCGCGATCGCCGAGGCGATGACCCGCCAGATGTCGGCGGAACGCACGCGGCGTGCGCAGATCACCGAGTCTGAAGGATCGCGTGACGCGCAGATCAATGTCGCCGAGGGCGCGCGACAATCCGCCATCCTTGAGGCGGAGGGTGAGCGTCAGTCGCAGATTCTGCGCGCCTCCGGTCACAAGGAAGCGCAGCTGCTCGAGGCGGAGGGTTACGCGAGTGCGATCTCGGCGATCAACGAGGTGGCGCAGGACGCGCACGGCAACACGATGGGACTGCAATACCTCGACGCCCTACGCACGCTCGCGACCAGCGACAGCACCAAGTGGATTGTGCCCATGGAGCTGACGAACGCAGCCCGCGCCATCGTGGAGCGGCTGGGCGTCGGTAGTAGTGGCAACAGCGCGAGCAGCGGTTAGCTGAGCACCCGCCTCGGTCGCGCTCCGCTCCGGTTCCGCCCAAAGGAGACCTGCGCGGCAACCTCCACTCCGTCATTGCCGCGGCAGCCGCGGCCAGATACGCGCTGGGGCGGTCGTTGCGTTCGCACAGGTCTCATGCGGCTCATGCGGGAAGCAGCGGAACCCGCCAGAGAGTTCCTCATTGGCTAGTGAACGGTCGTGGTGGCGCTAGACGACGGGTGGACCGGCGTGGGTTTGGATGAACTGATGCATCTCTGACATGACCGTTTCCGGTTCCTCGGCCAGGCCGTGGCCGCCATTTGGGATCAGCACGAGCTTCTTGGGCTCGGTCGCCCGCTCGTAGATGTCCTCAGATGCCATGTGGTGCAGAATGGCGTCGGCCGTGCCGTGAATGAGCAACAGCGGTTTCGCCATCTCTTCCACCTGGCGCGTCCCGAAGAGTTGCGGCGAGAGCGAGATCACGCCGCTGACCCGAGGCAGGATCTGCGCGGTCTTGATCACCACTGCGCCGCCAAACGAGTGTCCGGCCAGGACAATTCGCTTGGCGCCGATGCCGCTGAGGAAGGAACAGGCGCCCAATAGATCGAGTACGCATTCCTCGAACTCGCCCGCGATGCGGTAGTGAATCCGCAAGACGGACACGCCCTCGCCCGGCAGCCGCTCGGCCAGGCGACGGTACACGGAGTCTGCGGGTCCGCGCGTTTCGTGCTCTCCACCCATCGCGCCGGAGCAGGTGACCAGCGCGCCCGTCTGACCCTCGCTGACGTCGAGCAATCCCCAAATCACGCCGCGAGTCGTGCGCAGCCTGAGCTTGAGGCGCGATGGATCCGGCTCGCCCGACTCCACATCGCGAGGACGAGCCTGTACGCCAGTGATGCTCAGCGTCAGATCTTCGGGCGGCGGCGTATCTTCAGGTGGATTGAGCCGAAACGTCATGCCGACAGGTTAGCGGCTGGCTCGATCAGCCCGCTTGAGTCCGCGCGTTGGGATCGCCCGATGGGTTCGCGCGGGCTACTTGGCCATTGGCGCGCGACGCAGGAATCGACCGATGCGAACGAGCGCCTCTTCAATCTCTTCGTAGCTCGTCGCGTAGCAGGCCCGCACGTGGCCTGCGCCCGCCGCGCCAAACGCCGACCCTGGCACGACCGCAACCTGCTCCTGCAAGAGCAGTTGCTCCGCGAAGGTCTCGTCGTCATAGCCGGTCTGCGCGACTGACGGGAACGCGTAGAACGCGCCCTTCGGCTCGGCGCAGGCGAGGCCAAGGGCGTTGAAACCGCGCCACATCAGCTGCCGGCGGCGGTCATATTCCTCGCGCATGGAGACGACATACTCTTCCCCGGCGCGGATCGCTTCGAGGGCGGCGTATTGGGCGACAGTCGGAGCGGACATCATCGTGTACTGATGGATTTTCAGCATGCCGCCCATCAGGTCGGTGGCCGCAGCTGCCCAGGCGACGCGCCAACCGGTCATCGCATGCGACTTCGAGAATCCGCCCAACGTAATGGTGCGTTCCCGCATGCTCGGCAGCGCTGCGATCGGCGTATGCTCGGCGCCGCCGTAGATGAGACGATCGTAGATCTCGTCCGAGATCACCAGCAGATCATGTCGTCGCGCGAGGTCGGCGAGCGCCTCAAGCGCGGGACGATCGAGCACGGCGCCGGTCGGATTCGAAGGGTTGCCCAGCAACAGCGCCTTCGTGCGAGGCGTGATCGCGGCCGCGACATCGTCCGGCGCGAGCGCAAAGCCGTTCGCCGCGCGCGTCATGACCGGCGCCGGCACACCGCCGGCCAACACGATCGCCGGCGCATGCGCTGCGTAGGAGGGATCAGCGACGATCACCTCATCACCAGGATTGATAATCGCGCGGACGGCCAGATCGAGCCCTTCGGAAACGCCGGTCGTGATCAGCATCTCATCGGCGGGACTCCACTCGACGCCGTAGCGGCGGGCAAGGTCGGCGGCGATCGCCTCACGCAGCTCAACCAATCCAAGATTGGAGGTGTAGTGGGTGTGCCCCTGCTCAATGGCGCGGATGCCAGCCTCCGAGATCGGCCAGGGCGTGATGAAATCCGGTTCACCCACGCCCAGCGAGATCACCTGATCCATCGTCGCGATGATGTCGAAAAAGCGACGGATGCCAGATCCGGGAACTGCCTGGACTCGGTCTGCAAGGCGCGATGCCGCGCCCTCCAGGCGCTCGCGATCAGGCGAGGCCTCAACGCGGCTTGGCAGACGCTCGTTAGACGCGATCGGCATGGCTGCTCTCGGCTCCTGTCATCAGGCTGTCGTATCAAACGCCCTAGAAGACCACTCGCTGACGGTCATTCTGCAAGTCAGCCTCGATAAACACGCCGTCCTCCTTGTAGCGACGCATGAGCACGCGCGTCGTCGTGCCTTTCACGCCAGGCATCGTGGCCAGTCGCTCACCCACGAAGTCGGAGATGCCGCGCATGTTGTCTGCGGCCACCATCACCAGTAGGTCGTAGGCGCCCGAGACGAAGTACACCGTCTGCACCTCGTCGAAGCGAGCGATGCGCCGCGCGACCGCGTTGTAGCCGACATTCTCCTGCGGCTCGACCGTCACTTCCACGACCGCGTAGACGGTCGCCAGGCCGAGCGTTTCCCAGTTGATTTTGGCGCCGCGGCCGAGGATGATGCCGCGCGCTTCCGCCTCAGCGATTGCGGCGGCGACATCCGTTTCGTCCTCGCCCAACTTGATCGCGATCTGCGTCGCCGTCAATCGCGCGTCACGCGCCAGTTCTCGCAGGACCGGTTCCAGAATCGAATCCATCACCGATTCACCATATACCAGCACTCAGGAGCATGATCCGAGTTTGTTTCCCCATCCAGCGACTCGCGCATGGCCGACACGCGAGCGGATCTGAACGTTGACGTACAGAGGACCGTACCTACTGCGGCGGGACGGTCGGCCAACTCGCAAGCCGTTCGTAGGCGTTCGCGGCCCGTAGGACGGCGGGTTCGTCCAATCGGTTGCCGACGAACTGTAGACCGACGGGCATGCCACCTTCGCCGAATCCGGCCGGCGCCGAGATCGCAGGCAGGCCAGCGATATTCGCAGGAATCGTAAAAATGTCATTCAGATACATCTGGTACGGGTCGGAGATCGCGCCTTGCTTGAACGCGACGGTCGGCGCGGTCGGCGCGACGATCACATCATGATCCTCAAAGACGCGGTCGAATTCGCGACGGATCAACGTGCGTACTTTCTGCGCCTGCAAGTAGTAGGCGTCGTAATAGCCCGCTGAGAGCGCATAGGCACCCAGCAGAATCCGACGTTTCACCTCGCGCCCGAAACCATGCTGACGGGTCGATTCCATATCCGCCCACATTGACTCCCCACCGCGAGCGCCGTAGCCATATTTGACGCCATCGAATCGCGCCAGATTGGCTGAGCACTCGGACGGCGCGAGCACGTAGTAGACCGGCAGCGCCATCGGTATCGTCGGCATCGTCGGCGATCGGTCCACGACGGCGCCGTTTGCGGCGAGCAGGTCAAGCGCCGCCTCCACCGCGACCGCGACATCGTCATCCATGCCGTCGCCGAAAAACTCTTGCGGCGCGGCAATGCGCAACCCGTCAAGGCCGTCTTCCAGACCGGCGGAGAAATCGGGTGGCTGCAGGTCATAGCAAGTGGCATCGAGTGGATCGGGACCGGCGATCGCTTGCAGCAACATGGCCGCGTCTTCAACGCTGCGGGTGAAGGGACCGATCTGATCGAGCGAGCTGGCAAAGGCGATCAAGCCGTTGCGAGAGACGCGCCCGTATGTCGGCTTGAGTCCCACGACCCCGCAGAACGAGGCCGGTTGACGAATCGATCCGCCCGTGTCGGATCCGAGTGAAGCGAGACATTGTTGCGCGGCCAGCGCGGCGGCGGACCCGCCCGAAGAGCCGCCAGGCACTCGCTCCAGGTCCCATGGATTCGCGGTCGGGTGCCAGGCAGAATGCTCGGTCGACGATCCCATCGCGAACTCATCCATATTCGTCTTACCGAGTGAGACCGCGCCCGCCTCGCGTAGTTTGGACACGACCGTGGCGTCGTAGGGCGGGATCAGGCTATCCAACATGCGCGATCCGGCGGTGGTGCGCACGCCCTCAGTCATCAGGACATCCTTGAGCGCAATCGGCAGACCGGTCAGAGGCGACGCCGCGTCACCGCGAGCGAGCAGGTCGTCGGCTGCATCGGCGGCTGCCAGAGCATCCTGCGTGGTCAGCGTGACGAAGGCGCGGACCGTCTCGTCCGTATCGGCGATGCGAGCTTGAAACGCCTCGGTTAATCGACGCGACGTGAGCTCGCCGCGACGCAGTCGCCGCGACGCCTCTGCGAGCGTCAGAGAGAGCAGCTCCGCGTCATGCTGGTCATCAATCGACTTGAGGGAATTGAGGGAATTGACGGACGTGAGGGCCTTGCCGGACGTCATGATTGGTCGAGCACTGCGTGTACGCGAAAATAGTCGCCCTCGCGCTGCGGCGCGTTGGCCATCATCTCCTCGCGCGTCATGGAGGGACGCGACACATCCTCAGCCTGCACGTTGAGGAGATCGGCGCCATTGTTGGTCGGCGGCACATCGGCGGTGTCGATCGCGGCGAGCGCATCAATGTGCGACAGGATGCTCGCCAGCTCGCTGCGGAACTCATCCACCTCCTCAGACGTCAATTCAATACGGACGAGCGACGCCAGGCGGCGCACCTGATCGCTGCTGAATGGGGTCACGTCAGAATCGGTCACAATATGGAGCCTATCGCCCCCTCGCCTTGCGCGGCAGTCGGCGTACTGTGAAGCCATGAGCGCGACGCCGCCAGACTCCAAACATCGCCAGCGTCGTCTGACGCTCGCCACGCGTCTGGCGATGCGCAGCCGTCGTCGCAAACGCGGCAATCGAGCCCAGCCTCAACGGACACGCATCTGGATGATCGCGCTGTTGTTGGCCGGTATGCCCATGCTCCTCTTTGGCGCCGTCGCCGGCGGCGCTTACCTGATCTACTCCGACGTCGCCAACGACCTCGCGCCGCCAGACGAGATCGAAGAGACGCAGCGGCTGCTGGGCAGCAGTCGAATCTTCGACCGCAGCGGCGCCGACGGCGTCCTGCTCTTCGAATACGCCCGGCCGCACGACGGACTGCGCGCGCCGGTCCGATTGCACCGCGTCTCCGAGCACATCATCAACGCCACCGTGGCGACGGAAGACGCGTCCTTCTGGAACAACGAAGGGATCAATCTGCGCGGACTGTTGCGCGCGGCGTGGGAGAACTTTGGCGTGGGCAGCTCTGAGTTCCTTGGCGGATCGGGCGGTTCTTCAATCACCCAGCAGCTCGTCAAGAACGTCCTCGTTCCCCCTAAAGAGCGCAGCGGTCGCACCTGGAACCGAGTGCGCGGCAAGGTCAAGGAAACCATCCTCGCCGTCGAGCTGACTAATGAGTACAGCAAGCAACAGATCCTCGAGTGGTATCTGAACTCGATCTACTACGGCAACTTCTCATACGGCATCGGCGCGGCGAGTCAACGCTACTTCGGCAAGTCGGCGGCCGAACTCAGTCTGGCCGAGTCAGCGATGCTGGCGGGACTGCCGCAGGCGCCGTCGCTCTACAACCCGCTCGTCAATCCGGAAGGCGCCAAGCGTCGACAGGCGCAAGTGATCGATCTGATGCAGCGGCACGGCTACATCACATCAGCCGAAGCCGAGGCCGCTTGGGAGGAGCCGCTGCGCTACGACTCGGCTGAGTTCACGATTACGGCGCCTCACTACGTGATCTACGTGCAGGCCGAGGTCGAGGCGCTCTGCCGGCTGGGACGCTTCGTCCCGCCGATCGGCGCCGGCGGCTGCGACAACCTGATGAACAACGGCGGCCTGCGCATCCGAACTTCGCTCGATTACTCGCTGCAGGAACGGGCAGAACTCGAGCTGCGCTCGGCGATCACCGGGTTCGAAGCCGAGACCGGCGCCCACAACGCATCGCTGGTCGCGATTGAACCGTCCAGCGGTCAGATTCTGGCGATGGTCGGCAGCCGCGACTTCTTCGACGAGACGATCGATGGCCAGGTCAATCTGGCGACCGCAACGCACTCGCCCGGATCGGCGCTGAAGCCGCTCACCTATCTGACCGCCTTTGAGATCGACCCGCGCGTCTGGCATCCCGCGACGGTGCTCTGGGATGTGCCGACGACATACACAGAAGCGGACGGGACCGAGTTCCAACCGCAAAACTTCGACGCCGTCTTTCGCGGACCGGTCACGATCCGCAGCGCGCTCGCCAATTCGATGAACGTGCCCGCGTTCAACACGGCGGACCGACTTGGGCTCTCCGCGCTGCTCGACACGATGCATCAGATCGGAATCACCACGATGCATGATCCGGGCGCGTATGGACCGTCCATCACGCTCGGCGGCGGCGAGGTCTCGCTCCTGGACCTGACCTTCGCCTACGCCGCATTGGCCAACGGCGGCGAGATGAAGGGTCATCCGACCACGATCTCCCTGCCGCTCGGCTTCCGAAGTCTCGATCCGGTCGCCGTGCTCGAGATCCGCGACGCGGACGGACGGCTGTTGTACGAGTGGTCGGCGAGCGGCGAACCGGAGCGCCACGCCGTCGCCAGCCCCGCGCAGGTCTATCAGATCACGGACATCCTCTCTGACAACGACGCCCGCTCCTTGCTCTACGGCTCGGACAGCCTCTTGCAAATCGGTCGTCCCGCCGCCGTCAAGACCGGCACGGCGGGCGATCCAGGCATGGACGATCTGCGGAGAGACTATTGGACGGTCGGCTATACGCCGCAGCTGGCGATAGGCGTTTGGGTCGGCAACGCCGACGAGTCGCCGATGACCGGCGGTTCGTCAGTGAGCACGGCGGGACTGATCTGGAATCGAGTCATGATCGCCGCGCACCAGGGTGTAGCGGTGGAAGCCTTCCCGACGCCCGGCGCCATTCACCGCGCCGCGGTGTACACGCCAGCGGTGAACCTGGCCAATCGCAGTCAGATCACCGAGCCCGATGGACTCAATCGACACAGCGAACTCGCTAATCCCTGCGCGACACGGCGGGAAGAGATCTTCACTTCCATTCGCACCGCGCCCGCGGTTGACAACGGGATCTGCTTCGAGGTCACGGTCGACCGACGCACGCTCCAGCGCGCCACTGTCGATACGCCGCCTGCATTCTTGCAAGACGGCGTCTGGCTGGAGCCTCCCACGATCGCGGAACGAGGCGGTTCCAGCCTGGATCCGGTAGTGGTGGAGTGGTTGCGAACGCATCGGGTCGCGTACTTGCGTCCTGGCACGGTTGACGAGGCCGAAGCTCCGATCCGACTCGACGCTCCCATTGATGGCGCGGTCATCGCGCGCGGCGAAGTGATTCTCGCAGGCCGAGCTGACAGCGCCGAGCTGACGGGTTGGACGCTCAGCGCTCGGCGGATCGGTGACGACCCGGCGATGACGCTGGCCAGCGCCGACCAGGCGCCCGCAAGCGGCGTGCTCGCCCGCTGGGACACCAGCGAAGCACCGGCCGGCGTCTACCGCATCCGACTCGTAGTCAACGATCGCTATCTCGGAGAGATCGTGCAAGAGATCGAGGTCGCTCTGCCTCAGGACTGAGCGTGGAGCCCACGCTGAGGCCTACGCTAAGGCCGAAGGTCTACGGGCCTGTCAGCTGCAGGGCGGCGTCCGAGGTTGAGACCTCGCGGATGAGGCTGAGAAATGCGGCGACGGAGTCGCTGGAATCGCGCAACCGGATCAGGCGCTCACCCCACGGGCTCGCTGAGGACGGACTCGCTCCATATCCGCCGCGAAACGCGAGAAAGGCCTGGTTGATGCGCCGAAACGGTCTGCCCAACTGCGTCAACTCGATCCGCGCTGCATTCATCCGTGATTCGGCCGCCTCAACCTCGCCTCGCGCTAATAGTTCATCAACCTCCAGGCGCAGCTCCCGCAGGATCGGATCGGTCGTCTCTCGGATCTCGGCCCGTTCGCGCCCAGCAGCCTCGTCTGGAACGGCGCCGAACCACTCATCGGCGACCGCAGCGGTCGCCAGCTCATCGCCTACGATGTCCGCCACGGTCTCGTTGATGGTGCGCATATCCGAACCTTGTCCGTACGCCAACCCCAACGGATGAAAGCCGAGATAGTGATGCACCCACTCATGACCCATCACCGCCAGCGTCGATTGGAAGTTACGGCCCTCAACGATGAAGGCCGGATATAGTGCCACGCCGCCCACCGTCTGCACCCAGGCCGACCACTGTCCGTCCGATTCAATCGCCGCTTCTATCTCCGCGACCTCGCTGTTCGACAACCCGGCCGCCAACAGCACCGTTTGCTCCAGACGCACCTCGTCACGCGGCGACACGGCTAAGACTCGCAACGGCTCCGACAAATCCATGTCAACCGGCGGCCAAACCGTGCGCACGCTGCCGAACAGCGGTAACGACGTATCCAACTCCAGCCCGACGATGGCCTCACTCAAGCGCCGCTCCAACAATCGCTCCACTGCCTTGCGATCGCCGTCTTCGTTGCCCGCAAACCACTGATCCAGAATCGCCGCTTCGTTTGGCGCGGGGTCGCTGAACCACGCCGCGGCGCCAGTCAACCAGCGATTCGGCAGATGGGTCAGCTCATAGCCCAACAGCGAGAAGCGGTGTGTCTGCGTTGCATCGGCAACAGTGGCATCCAGACCGTCTGCTGGCGGCGCCCGCAACACCAACGCTGCCAGAACACCAATCACCACCGCCGCGATCACGCCGAACAGGATGGCGCCCAACGCAACGGAGTCGGCAAATCGCTTGCTGCGACCAGTCATGCAATCGATGCTACGATCATCCCCGTTGATGGCCCGCCCAGCGTCTGAGCCTGTGTTGATTCCTGTCGTCCGTCGTGAGGCTCGCTCGCTCGCGGCCGCGATCGATTTCCTCATGATTGGGTTGCTCGGCGGCGGCTGTCTTGGGGTGGCGCTGCTCGCCATGCTGTTGCAGGTCGATCCGCTCCTGCGCGACCCCTCCCCTGGCGAGTGGAGCGTGGGCTACGCAATCGCGCTGTCCTGGTTTCCTCTCTCGTCCTGGTACGCCGGACTGGGCGCGCGGACCATCGGCGCTCGAGCCCTCGGACTGCGAGAGCTGCAAGCCGGCAAACGAACCTTCGTCATCCGCAGCCTGGTCTGGTGGCCCTCCCTGCTGATCCTGGGCATCGGATTGTGGTTGCCCTGGATCGACCCACAGGGACGCAGCCTGCCGGAGCTGCTCTCAGGCTCGCTGCTGATCGAGTCCGCGCCATCGTGAGCCATCGATCGCCAGCTCGGCGCGCCCAATCACGCGAACGCCGCTGGAACCGACTCGTCCTGCTCCTCGCCATGAGCTGCGCCATCGTGGCATCGAGCGCGGCGATCCTGTCGTATGCGGCGACCCAGTTGACCGAGCGGTCAACGGCGCAGGCCTTCCTCAATCGCGTCGTCCGTTCACTGTTGGAGATTGACCAGTATGTCAGTCAATCCTGGCCGCAGTTGGAGTCTCTGGCGGCCAACGATGAGCCGATCCCGCTCGAGGGCTATCCACTGCCGCTGCAGCTGGACCCGTCTGCGCTGTTGGAAGGACCAGAGCGAGTCAGCGACTCGATCGCGCTCGCTTCTGCCGCGCTGATCTACGACGACGGCTTCTCGACGATCGCCGACTCACCGCAGCAGTTCCGACTGATCTCACGCGCTTCCGCCTTCGACGGCACGATCGGCCGCCTCACCGACGGCGGCCGGCAAGTAGCAGCCGTCGCGCTGCTGATCAGCGGCGTGCTCGCCGGGCTGCTGCTGATCGCTACCGCCTCGCAGGCGCGAGGGCTGGCGCGCATCGCGATGCCGACGCTCGCCGTAGCGCTCGCCGCAGCGGCGACCTGGCTCACTACCTCATGGCTGCAATCCGAATTCGAGCGTCGCGCCGATCTCACATCGGACGAGTTCACGACAGACCTCTGGCTGATCGGAGCGGACGCGATCTCACTCGCGATCCGGGACGCGGCCATCATCGGGATCGCCGGCGGCGGCATCCTGCTGCTGGCGGCGATGGGCGCAGCGTTGCTGCAAAGCATGGCGGCGCGTCCATGAGCGTGGGCGTGTACGATGCAGGTACGTGTGACCATTTCATCAACATGGCGCGCGTCATCCTGCGGGAGTAGCTCAGTGGTAGAGCATCTGCTTCCCAAGCAGAGGGTCGCGGGTTCGAATCCCGTCTCCCGCTCCACAGATTCAGGCAGCCCCAGACCGATCAGCGAGTTAGCGAGGTACGACTGATGGAACTCCGATTCTCAGAAACCGAAGAAACCCTGCGCGGCGAGGTCCGCAGCTTTTTGCTGGACCACATCCCCGAACCCGCCTCCAGCGAAGGCCCCGGCGGCGCCCGCGAGAACGACGAAGACTTCGACAACGCGCTTGACTTCAACCGCAAGCTCGCCGACCGCGGCTGGATCGCTCCGGCCTGGCCGAAGGAGTACGGCGGTCTCGGCGCGTCGATCTATGAGCAGATCGTCTTCAACGAGGAATTCGGCTATCACGGCGCGCCCGACACCGGTACGCGCGGCTTCGGCGTCGGCATGATCGGCCCGACCCTGATCATCCACGGCTCCGACGAGCAGAAGGCCGATTACCTGCCCAAGATCACATCAGGTGAGCACATCTGGTGTCAGGGCTACTCGGAGCCCGGCTCCGGCTCCGACCTCGCCTCGCTGCAGACGCGCGCCGTCCGCGATGGCGACGACTACATCATCAACGGCCAGAAGATCTGGACCTCCGGCGGTCACCGCGCGAACCAGATGTTCTGCCTCGTCCGCACCGACCCGGACGCGCCCAAGCATCGCGGCATCTCCTTCCTCCTGATCGATGACATCAAGAACACACCCGGACTTTCGGTGCAACCGCTGGTCAACATGGCTGGCCGACACCACTTCAACGAGGTCTTCTTCGAGGATGTCCGCGTCCCGGTCAAGAACCGCATCGGCGAGGAAAATCGCGGCTGGTACGTCGGGATGACCCTGCTCGACTTCGAGCGCTCCGGCATCGGCACAACCGCCGGTCAGCGCCGCACACTCGAGGGCCTGACTGAGGAACTGCAGAACGGCTCGGCCGACGAGCGCGACCGCTACCGACTCGGTCTCGCCGACCTCGTCGTCGCCAACAACGTCGCCAAGTATCTCGGCTACCGCATCGGCCATATCCAGGCGACCGGCAACGTGCCCAACTACGAGGCATCGGTGATCAAGATCTTCCAGTCCGAGCTGGGCCAGAAGATCTACAACTACGGGATCAAGATGTTCGGCCTCTCAGGTCAGCTGATCCCCGAGGAGCCGACCGCCCCCTGGTCCGGAGACATGCCCGAGCAGTATCTGCTCTCCGTGCCCAGCACGATCTACTCCGGCACCAACGAGATCCAGCGAAACATCATCGCCACGCGCGGCCTGGGCCTGCCGCGCAGCTAAAGGACCCGACCTGCATACCGTCAGGAAAACAACCGCATCCTGTAGAAGAGGAATCATATGGAACACGTTCTCACTTTCGAGTGGCGAATAGGGGCGTCGGCCCATATCTCCAGTAGCCAGAATGGTTGCGGATGTACTCCGACGGGGCAGGCTTCCCCTTGGCACAATTCGTTCTGCGACGGCGAAGGCGAACACTGTCAACGAAGCTGTATGGGATTGGACATTGGCGCCACGTCCGGTGATCCAACATACATTTCGGGTGTCAATCCGTCGCTTTCGTCAGTCTCACTGTGGGCAATGAGACTCAATGACTGTGCGGCCGTGGCTATGGCAAGCCCCACTCAACCAACGATCGCTCTCCCGATATCCGCAAGTGATCCTGTGGTTCGCTACGCGCATATGGATTTCGACAGCTCAAATCCGCGTAATCTTCGCACTGGAGTCTGGCCGAGGGTTGGTTCAGTTGCGCCGTTGTCCGCAACGACTATCTCACTGAGTCAAGTTTCACCCCAACAGCCGAACAACCGAGACTTGTGCAGTTGGCGATACTTTGGTGAACATCTGCATATGGATGCGCCTGGTTGGGCGACGAAGAATTGCGACCTGTACCACAACCAACAGGTCGACACGGGCGATCTAGCCTTCACGTTCGGCCCAGAGCCATCTGCAGCGGACTTAGTCTGGGTCCAGTATCGTGGAACAGAACGGATATCCGTGCAGCTAGACCACCATGGCCGCTTCGACTTCGAACCTGAGCATCAAGCGGTTCAAGTCAGGTGGGCCGACGCCAAACGCTTAGTCGATTTACCCAACTTCATACTGGTGGTTGAACCCGAAAGTGATCGCTACTCCGATCTGGACGGTCCTACACCGTGCGGGCACTGCTAGCATCTTGGGGAGCGTGGTGTTGAGGCAGCAAGGTCTGTTGCATGCGGATGCCGTTGCGGGTCGTGCTCCCATGGTTGGCGGTGTTCCTGAGCATGGTCTTGTTCACCGGTTGCCATGATCCGATCCCGGGATCCGGATCTCAAAGCTTGGAGTCGCCGGATTCGGTGACATCGGATGGAGGGCGCAGGGAGTTGCGGCCTGAAGAGATTCCATTTGATGCAGAGGTATTGCGCATCGTTGTGTTAATGGCTGACATTGAACTTGCGTATGATTCGGCATCCCTGCTTCTCAAAGAATATTTCAACGACAATCACGCGGAGGCCTTGCGCAGTGGGGCCGTGGGTACCCTCGAAGCATCACAATTCCGAGTTGGTGTGTTGATTCAGATGCTGCAAGGGTGGCGCGGCCAATTGCTTGGAGAGGAGAATAGCGAAGACCGGCTGTACAGGGCTAGCACTGCTCTATTGCAACAGTTGCGCGATTTCGATCACTGCCTATCGGTCGCAGTATCTGAATATCCAGTATTGGATGGGCTTCGCTGTAGCAATGATGTTCACGGTGCGATAGATGCAATGTATCGAGCGTTGTGGTCGTTACCTGGTGAACGAACAAACTCCAATGCGCTTTATTCCTCGCGTAGTGGGGAAGGGAGGTTGTTGATTGAGTTGCACTTGATTAAGCGGAGTCTGTTGGAGAGTTGCTTAGTGACGGCCTGTTATGGAAGCACTGGGAATTCAAGTAATGATAAGGATGGGACGTCGAAGCTGTTGTTGGCTGTGAGTATTGCTCAAACACAGATAAAGGCGTTTAGCGGAGCATCTGTTATTGTGCGCCATGAGCAGTGCGGGCCTAGTGTACTGCAGGCTGAGCAACCGATGTTGAGGCTGTTGGAGCTGTGGTCGGAAGAGATGAGGCGGTTGTGGATATCAAGAAATGATGGAAGTCACTTGACGGATGGATTTCGCTTTGGCGACAATGAAATTGCGCGGCAGGCTGTGAGTACGTACGAAGACTTGTTGTTGTCTTGCCTGGTTGGATAAGTGACCGCGAGCGGCGACTGGCGAGGTACAAGGTTTTGGGTAGCATGATGGTCTGGCGATGTGCGACCTAGATTATGGGATGAGACAGGCTGGGTGACGTCGAAGCTCAGTCCTCCCACAACCGACCGTTGTTGGTCTGATTGGTGATCGCGAACCAGTAGGCGTTGTGTCCTCCCACTCGCGGCAGCACATCTCCGTCCGGGCCGAGCGGACTGCTCTCGCGAATCGTCCAGACGCCGCCGTCGGAGTCGGTCAGCAGTCCAGCCGCAGGATCGGCCGACGTAAACCGGACTCCGCCCGACTCGTAGGAACGGCCCCGCTCGCCGTCGGCAGTGGCAATGACTACTCCGATTTGGATGGATGCTGTTCTGAGCGGACTCTAGACTGTAGCTACGTAAGCCGAAGGGGAGCCGCCTGCTATGACCGACCAGCCACTGCTCTATGACACCGACCACGCTCGCCGTCGCGCGACCATCACCTTCAATCGCCCTGAGCGCATGAACGCGATGTCGCCCGAACTCCTGCGTCTGCTCAACGACGCCACGGAGGATTTCAGTCGCGACCCTGACCTCTGGGTGTTGATCATCACGGGCGCGGGCGAACGCGCCTTCTGCGCCGGCGCCGATCTTGGCAGCACCATTCCCGCCAAAGCGGCCGGCACCCGCGACGAACCGCTTCGCGTGCGCGAGACACGCAACCTGCATCACGTCTACAAGCCCGTGCTCTCCGCGATCAACGGGTACTGCATCGCCGGCGGACTCGAATACATGCTCGGCACCGACATTCGCGTCGCCGCCCAGCACGCCGAGTTCGGTTTGCAGGAGGTGCGCTGGGGGATCGTCCCCGACGCGGGCGCTCACATCCGCCTGCCGCGCCAGATCCCATGGGCCTGGGCGATGGAGCTGCTGCTCACCGGACGCCGACTCTCCGCTCAGGAGGCGCTGCACTGCGGCCTGATTAATCGCGTCGTGCCGCTTGAGGACCTGCTCCCCACCACGCACGCGATCGCCGATCTGATCTGCGCCAACGGACCGCTCGCGGTGCGCACGGCCAAGGAGATTGCCATTCGCGGCGCGATGGGCATGTCCTGGGAACAGGCCTGGAGCATGGAGTCGATCCTCGCCACCCGGGCCTTCGGCTCTGAGGACGCGGTCGAAGGCCCAAGGGCGTTCATGGAGAAACGACAGCCTCAATTCAAGGGCCGCTAGTTCAGCGCCGCTAGTCCAGGGCCGTCAGCCCAGGGCCTCTCAGACGACCACTCAGACGACCAGGCACCGTGATGTCATACGACACCGTCACCCTCGATCCACGCATCCGCACGCGCTACATCCCCGACGTCAACGGTCTCGACGTCCACATCCTCGAAGCGGGTTGGGACTCTGGCGGACAACGACTGTTGCTGCTGCACGGATTCCCGGAGCTCGCCTACAGCTGGCGCAGACTGATGCCGCTGCTCGCGGACGCCGGCTGCCACGTCGTCGCCCCCGACCAGCGCGGTTACGGTCGCACGACTGGTTGGCTCGCAGATTACGACGACAGCCTGATGCCCTATGGGATGCTGAACCTGACCCGCGACGCCGTCGGGCTGGTTAGCGCGCTCGGCTGGGACACGGTTGACGGCGTCTTTGGCCATGACTTCGGCTCACCGGTCGCGGCCTACTGCGCGCTGATTCGGCCCGATATCTTCCACTCGGTTGTGACCATGAGTGGGCCATTCACCGGCCCGCCGGGGCTACCGGCGGGAGAGCATCGAGGCTCGGGCGCGGCAGGATCGGCGAGCATCGCCGACGACCTGGCCAAACTTGACCGGCCGCGCAAGCACTACCAGCTCTACTACTGCACGCGACCCGCCGACGCCGACATGACCAACGCGCCGCAAGGAGTCCACGACTTCCTGCGCGCCTACTACCACCACAAGAGCGCCGACTGGCTCGAAAGCGCCGGCACGCCGGGGAACAAGCCGCATCCGCTGGAGGCGTGGTCGGCGACCGAGCTGGCCAAGCTGCCGACCTACTACGTAATGGATCAGGATGAGGACATGCCCACAACGGTGGCGCACGAGATGCCATCCGCGGAAGAGATCGCCAACTGCGCATGGCTTTCGCAAGCTGAACTGGCCGTTTACGCCGGTGAGTACGAACGCAACGGCTTCCAGGGCGGTCTGAACTGGTATCGGGCGACGCGCGATCCGCAGTGTCTGGCGCAGTTGCAGCTCTTCCACGGCAAGACAATTAACGTGCCGGCGGCGTTCATCGGCGGCGCGTCCGACTGGGGCGTGTACCAGTCGCCGGGCGCGATTGATCGGATGCCGCAGGCCTGTACGCAACTGCTAGGACGACATCTCCTTGACGGCGCGGGTCACTGGGTGCAGCAGGAACAGCCAGAAGCGGTCGCAGAGTTGCTGCTCAGCTTCCTCGACGCTGCGGCGGCGTCCGACTGAAGCAGCCTAATCTCCAAAGAACCCGCCCTGCTGGCCCTCCTCGACGTGGCGCGGCGCGCGCTTGAAGGTCGCAGCGCCGCCGAATTGTGGATACTTCGGCTTGGCCTCTTCCAGCAGCTGTTCGATGGTGAAGATCTGCAGTTTCGGATACTGATTGCCGGGCAGACTCTCGGGTTCGTAGAAGCCGCATGCGATGGCTTCCCGCCTCATCGGCTCGGTCGGTTCCTCGAGCGTGACGAAGACGCCGATCGCCGCGTCTTCGCGTTCCATGTCGCCCCTGAGTGTGGCGATCATGCCGCGATTGACGTGCCCGCTCTTGACCTGCACGATGATCCGTTTGGCCTTGCCGGAATTGTCATCGAAGAAGTTGATGTAGCCATCAACGCCCGAGTCGGCGCCTCTCTTGCCGGTGGCAGGGCGTGCGTCAACGAGGCCGAGCGCCCAGTACTCAAATTGGTATCGCCCGTCGTGCTCCGATTCAGTGGCGAGCGCGCGTGCGCTGGCGACATCTTTCGGAATGCCGATCACTTCGTAGTCCGAAAGATCGTCGCTAAAACTCTCCTGGAGTCGGTATCTCATCAGCGAAACTGCGATATGTGTGACATCAATGCCGATCCAGCGCCGTTTGAGCCGCTCGGCGACAACAACCGCCGTGCCGCAGCCACAAAAGGGATCGAGCACGACATCGCCCTCAGAGCTACTTGCTCTAATGATGCGTTCTAACAGTGCCTCCGGCTTTTGAGTCGGATAACCCAGACGCTCTCTTGAAGTGTTACCAATTCTCGGTATATCTGTCCAAATGCTCTGGAGACGTTTTCCTTCTGTATCCTCCAGATAGACCTTGAGTCCATCCATGCGAGGAGTTCCATCGCGTTTAGCTCGAATTCGCCCTTCACTCCACCAGTGTTCAAGTTGTTCTAGTGTGTACCCCCAACCGCGATTGGCGCCGGGCATTGTACCCCGCCACTCGAACTTTCCTGATCGACTATCGGGCCTTGGAGCAGTTAAGTCATCGAGTCTGTACATGCGCCCATCGCCATCATCGTAGCGATGACGCCTAAGCTGCTCATCGCTGTACTTAGTGAAGATCGGATTCCAAGTCCAGCTTTCACCGCGGGAGTAATAGAAGAGCACGTCAGCAACTCTTCCATACTGATTCGCTGTGTTGTGACTCTGCGTCCTCTGCCAAACGATTTCGTTTCGGTATTGTTTGCTTCCGAACACCGCATCCATTAGCAACTTTAAGTAGTGACTCGCCGTCGGGTCGCAGTGGAGGTAGATGCTGCCGGTTGGTTTGAGGACTCTGTGCAGTTCAGCCAGACGCTGGGCCATCATCGTGAGATACGCCATCATGTCGTTCTGGCCCAGGAACTCGCGCATCGCCTGGAGCAATCGGCCGAGCTTGTCAGGTCCCTCGGTCACGACCTCCCGGTAGGCTCGCTCCGATTCGATCGTCCAGTGCCACGTGTCCTCAAAGGCGATGATCTGCGCCGTAGGATCCTCACCCGATCTCTCCTCGAACAGCACGTTGTAGGTAGCGTTGGAGTTGAACGGCGGGTCGAGGTAGATCAGGTCGACTGACTCGTCCGGGATGTGCTCACGCAGCACGCTGAGGTTGTCGCCGAAATACAGCTGATTCGTCCAGTCGGTCATCTCGGACTCTCCGTCGTTCAGATGATCCTATCCGAGACGGATCGACCCTATCGCAGCTGCGGGGCGACCTCGCTCACGAAGCGTTCGCTGCACTCCGAGCTGGGGTGACTGGGGTCGAGCGTGGCGCCGGTGATGAAGAAGCGGGTGACGCCCAGCTCGATCAGCTCTCCGAGTCGTTGGACGCAGTAGTCCGGCGGGCCGAAGACTCCGAAGCTGCCGGCGAACTCCTGCGTCACCTGGGCCGACTGCGCGCTGCCTTCCCGTGCGTGACCGTGCATGTCGTAGCTGTCGTGGATCTTGGTCAGCACGTCGCGCTGATTGTCAGTAGCCGGCCCGACGATCTCGCCGTACATGTTGGAGAAGCGCGCGAAGAGCGAGAGCCCGGGTGCGCCGATGCCCAAGGCTGTTTCAGGGTCGTCATGGACGACCGTCGGAATGTAGGCGCCGAAGTCAATGTCAGGATCAAGGCCTGCGTTGGCGCGGGCTTCCCACGCGACGTCCATGCCCCACTTGATTCGTTCCGGGTCGGCTCCAACCGCGAGGCTGACCTGATCGGCGTGACGCGCGGCGGCGGCGATCACCCGCGGTCCAGTGGCCGCGACATCGACCGGTACTTTGGCGTACGACGATTCGAGCCACTCGAGGCGGCTGGTGTCCGGGGTGTCAGCCAGACCCAGAACATCGACATCGGTCTCGCCGAATGCCACGTCTTCGCCGCGCAAGTAGCCCTGAAGCTGCTCGAGGTAGCGCTCAAAGGCCGGCACCGCGTGCGGCGCCAGTCCGAGGTGTGCCAGCGCGGAGTCGCCGCGCCCAATTCCGAGATATGCCCGACCGCCGCTCTCGGCCTGGATCGCCGCGATCGCCGAAGCGGTTACGGCAGGGTGGCGGGTGTAGGAGTTGGTCACGCCGGTGCCCAGTTTGAGCCTGGTGGTTGCATGAGCAGCCACGGTCAATGCGACGTAACAGTCGCTCGCCCGATTCTGACTGTCGACGAACGTGATCCCGTCGTAGCCCAGCTCTTCCGCGCGTTGCGCCTGCCTGGCCGAGGTGAATACCGACGGGTCTCCACTCGACGCGCGTCCTCGTCCGGCTGTCCAGAATTCGACTGCCATTGGTGCTAGCCCTTCAGCTGCGGAATCACTTCTTGCGTGAAGCGCGCGCTGGATTCCGTGTCGGGATTGCTCGGATCGAGTGGTGAGCCTCGGAAGATGAAGCGGTCGATCCCGATTTCGACCAGCTCTCCCAATCGCTGCACGCAGTAGTCGGGCGAGCCGAAGATTCCGAACGAGCGCTCAAACTCGGTTGGGATCACGTCCGCCTGCGCGCTGCCCGGACGACCGTGCCCGTGCATGTCGTAGTGGTCGTGGATGTCGCCCAGCACCCTGGCTTGCTGATCGCTCGCCGGACCGACGACCGTGCCGTACATGTTGGAGAATCGCGCAAACAGCGAGACCTGACCCGCTCCGATTCGCATCGCCTGCTCAGGATCGTCGTGGACGGCCAGCGGAATATAGGCGGCAAACGGGATATCCGGATCGAGTCCCGCCTCCACCCGCGCCTCCTGCGCGACCTCCATTCCCCAGAGCGTGCGCTCCACGTCGGCGCCGACGTTGAAGCTGATGCGGTCGGCATGGCGCGCGGCGGCCTGGATCACGCGCGGTCCGGTCGCCGCAACATCCACGGGGACTTTCGGACCCATCTGCGACATGTAGTAAATCCGACTCGCCTGCGGCGTGTCGGCCAGGCCGAGCGCGTCGACATCGGTCGCCCCGAACGGCACGGTGTCGCCGCGCAGGTAGGATTGCAGCTGACTCAGATACTGCTCGAACTCCACCACGCCGTGCGGCGCCAGGCCGAGGTGCGCCAGCGCTGAATCGCCGCGACCGATTCCCATGTGTGCTCGTCCCCGACTCTCCGCCTGAACTGTCGCGATGGCAGACGCGGTGATCGCCGGATGACGGGTGAAGGAATTGGTCACGCCGGTTCCGAGCTGAATCCGCGAGGTCGCGTGCGCCGCCAGCGCCATCGAGATGTAGCAATCGGGCGCCAAATTCTGGCTGTCGACCCAGACAATCCCGTCATAGCCCAGCTGCTCGGCCTGCACGGCCATCTGCACGCCGTCAAAGACGGACGGATCGTCGCTCGTCGGGCGCCCAGCCCCCATCGTCCAAAACTCAGCTGCCATGGGAAACCTCCAATACCGACGCGATGACTTCTGCCTCGAATGATATCGGCGTCGTTGGGCCAGAGTGATGCGCGCCTCTGGACGGAGTGCGCGTCCCCTGCTCCATGAGGACGTCTCAGATTCGTTATATTTCGCGCATACGAACATTTCGGACATCGGAAGGAAACATGATGACCAACCACTGGCAGCGACTTCGTGGATCCCAACTCAGCCGCCGTGCGCTGCTCCGAGCCTCGGCCCGCGCCGGAGTTGGCGCAGCAGGCCTGGCGCTCGTTGGTTGCGGCGATGACGACGATGACGATCAGCAGCCGTCAGCCGCTCAGGCCGATCAGCAGCAAGACCAGCCGCAACAGGCGATGCAGCAGCAAGATCAGCAGCAGGCCGCGCAACAGCAGGCGATGCAGGACCAGCAGGAGCAGCAGGCCGATCAGCAAGCTCAGCAGGTCGAACAACAGGACCAGCAAGAGCAGGAGGAGCTGGATCGAAGCACTGCCCAGCAAGAGGCCGAGGTCAGTGAAGTCGACCTCGATGCCGAACTGATTGTCGGCTACGGCTCGTTCCCGCCCACGCTCGACATCACTACCGCCGGCGGCGGCGGCGGTCAGGGCGCCAGCAACAACCTGCATTTCGCGGCTCTGGCGGCCTACAACTCGGGTCGTGTGATCCAGCAGACCGGTGGCTTCGGCGACTGGGAGTTCGCCGACGACCTCTCGAGCTTCCGCTGGACGATCAAAGAGGGCACTACCTTCCATAACGGCGAGCCGCTCAACGCCGAAGCGGTGCAGTTCTACTTCGAGCGCATCCTTGGTCGGGCTGAGTACAACCCCGACTTCCAGTCGCAATTGCGCGCCCGCGCCGCCTGGATGGGCGACATCACGGTCATTGACGAATACACGGTCGACATCGCGATGGACGTTCCCTTCGTCGATGCGGCTGAGCAGTCGGGTGGGATCAACTTCGGCATGCTGCCCAAGCAGTACATCATCGACAACGGCGACGACCACTTTGCCAACAACCCGGTCGGCTTCGGCGCGTACAAGTTCATGTCCTGGGTGCCCGACCAGGAGATTCGCAGCGAGCGGTTCGAGGAGTTCGCGTTCGACCGCGACTCCCCCTTCCAGTGGAAGGCTGGTTGGGCCAAGTACATGACGGGCCGCTACTTCCCTGAGGAGCAGGCCCGAGCCGCCGCCCTGGAGGCAGGTGAGGTCGACATCGCCTACCGGATCAGCCCGGACGTTGCCAGCCAGTTCGAAGACCGCGACGACTTCAAGGTGATCGCGCTGCCCGACGTTCGTGTCATGGCAATCGAGTTGCCGGTCAACGGCTCGGTCGACCCCATCACCGGCGGCGAGAATCCCTGGCGCGACGTCCGCGTCCGGCGGGCGGCCAACTACGCAATCGACGCCCAGGCGATCATCGACAACCTGCTGACCGGCACTGAAGAACGAGCCTACTCGCCCTTCCCCGCCGGTTACGACCCGCCGCTCGGCAACCTGGAGGGTCAGTACAACTACGATCCTGATCGCGCTCGGGCGCTGCTTGAAGAAGCAGGTCAGGTAGGATTCTCATTCACGATCACCCTGCCGACCGGCCTTTGGACCGCCGACCGCATCTGGATGCCGGCGGTTCAGCAGATGTTGAACGACGTGGGCTTCCAGGTCGAGATCGACTATGCCGACTTTGGCAACGCGCTCGCGCTGATGCGCAACAACGAGCTGCCGAATCCATTCATCTTCAATCAGGCCGGCGTCACAAGTGGCGCGCCGCTGGGTTCGGCGTTCGCCTACCGGCTGGTCACGACGATTGGCGCTCCGTACTCGCACGCGCAGGCGGACGACGATCTCTTACCAGAGTTCCAGGCGTTCCAGGCGTTGATCGAAGAGGCCAACGTCGACTTCGATCAGCAGCGCGCCAACGACCTGTACTACCAGGCGTCGGTGATCTCATACGAGAATGCCTTCCAGGTCCCGCTGTTCGGTCTGCCGCACCTCTACGCGACGACGCCGAATGTGCTCTACAACGAGTTCTACGGCACCTCAACCGGCCTCAATCCAATCTTCGCGCAGAAGCTCAAGACGTAGGCATTTCAGCGTTCCCCCGTTTGGGGGAGCTGTCTCGCAGGGACTGAGGGGACCCGGGAGACAACCGCAGGGTTTCGGTGCGTCTGCCGAGATTCGTGATTCGTTGGCGGCGGCCTCCTCCGACACGTTGTGACACCTCCCCCACTGGGGGAGGTCGAAGAAATGAGCAACGATGCGCAGCGAACTCGGGACGACTGCCGTTGGACGGTTGCTGCGCTCGATCGCGGTCGTCTTCGGCGTGGTTACCATCGTCTTCTTCATGAGCCGTGGGGCGGGCGACCCCGTCTCGCTGCTCGCGCCAATCGATTCAACCGCTGCAGAGATCGAAGAAGCCAAGGACCGATACGGTCTCAATGACCCACTGTTCGAGCAGTACGGACAATTCCTCTGGGATGTCGTGCGGCTCGATTTCGGCCAATCGTTCCGTGCGACGAGGCCTGCGACTGATGTGGTCGGCGAACGGTTGGTCGCCACGATTCAGCTCGGCGCCGCCGGCCTCTTCGTCGCATTTGCCATAGGTATTCCGTTGGGCATCGTGTCAGCGGTGCGGCGAGGTGGGGCGACCGACATCATTAGCAGGCTGGGAGCCTTGTTCGGTCAGGCTGTGCCCAACTTCTGGTTGGGATTGATGTTGATCCTGTTCGTCGCGCTCAACATCGATTGGCTTCCGACCGGGTCCCGCACGACTCCGCAGAGCATCATTCTGCCTGCGATCACATTGGGCTCGTTCCCTGCCGCGGCCGTGATGCGATTCACGCGGTCGGCGATGCTCGACACGCTGCAACAGGACTACATCCGCACAGCTCGTGCCAAAGGCCTGACCGAGCGTGCGGTGCTGTTCAAGCACGCCCTGCGCAACTCGATGTTGGCCGTGATCACTCTCTTAGGCCTGCAGGTCGGCAACATCCTCTCCGGGGCAATCATCGTCGAGACCGTCTTCGCCTGGCCAGGGCTTGGGCAGCTGATTATCCAGTCAATCATCTCCACCGACTATCCCGTAATTCAGGCATCGGTGCTGTTGACGTCCGTCTGGATCGTTTTCGTCAACCTCGTCGTTGATGTTTCGTACACATTCATCGATCCACGAATTCGGACGGGAGCGATCTGAGTTGTGACAGAGTCGCAGTCGCCACCTCCAGAGGTTCAGGATCCGTTCGCCGGACGGCGTCGCAGTTGGCAAATTCGTTCTCCGAAGACCCTGGCTGTGACGCTGTCGGTTCTGCTGTTGTTCGTCATCGTCGGTGTGTTCGGTTCCTACATCGCGCCGGAGGATCCCTTCAAGCTCAATCTGGTTGGTCGGTTGCAGCCCCCATTTTTCGAGGCTGACGGAAGTATCGACCATCCCTTGGGCACCGATGATCTTGGCCGCGACACGCTGAGCCGATTGATTCACGGCGCCCAAATTTCACTGCTCGCCATCCTCATGGTGATTCCGCTGGCCACCGTGGTTGGCTCGATGCTTGGCCTCCTGGCGGGATGGTTCGGAGGTTGGACCAGCCGCGTGATCATGGCCCTGGTCGACCTGCAACTGGCGATGCCCGCGATTCTCATCGCGGTATTCCTGCGCGCCATTTGGCCCCCGAGCTTGACCAACGTCGTCATCGTGCTTGTCTTCGCCTTGTGGGCAACATTCGCCCGCCTGGTCCGTGGAGAGACGCTCGGCCTCAAAGAGCGCGAGTTCGTGATCGCCGCCCGGACCATCGGAGCAAACGACCTGCGGATCATGGTGCGGCACGTCCTGCCCAGCCTGGTCAACTCGATTGTCATCCTGGCGACGCTGAATGTCGCCACCGTAATCATCGCCGAAGCGGGACTCAGCTTCCTCGGCGTCGGGATCGCTCAAGACTCGATCTCATGGGGCATCATGATCTCGCAAGGCCGTGACCTGATCAGCATCGCCTGGTGGTTGGTCACGGTTCCTGGAATCGCGATCATTGTGGTGTCGTTGGTCGTCAACGTCTTCGGCGACTGGATGCGCGACTTCCTTGATCCGCAGTTGCGCAACGCGCAGTGACGGCACGCTCCCTCGGCTACTACTAACTTGTCATGGAACGCTGAGGAGGCAACCGATGAGCTGGCAAGCGGAATTGGATGAGATTGAGCGTCGCGCCGCCATGGCGCGAGAGATGGGCGGCCCGGACAGCGTCGCGTTCCACAAGGGCCGCGGCAAACTCACCGTGCGCGAACGGATTCAATTGCTGAGCGATCGGAACGGCTTTCAGGAAACCGGGGTCCTGGCCGGCAATCCGAGCTGGGAAGGCAACGAGCTGACCGCGCTCACGCCGGCCAACAGCGTCGTGGGCGTTGCCAGGATCAATGGCCGCAAGGTAGCGGTGCAGGGCGACGATTTCACGATCCGCGGCGGATCAGCCGACGGCTTCATCGGACGCAAGGGCAGCTGGGCGCTCGAACACGCCTTCATGCATCGGATCCCGTACGTGCGCCTGCTCGACGCGACCGGTGGCAGCGTCAAGCATTTCGAGACGCTGGGCCGCACCTACATCGTCGGACCTGAGATCGGCGGCGGATCCGGCATCGAAGATCTGCTCTGGCACGTCCCGATGGTCAATGTCGTGCTCGGCTCAGTGGCGGGCGCCCCCGCCGTGATCGCAGTGGACGGCCACTTCAACGTGATGGTCAAGGGCACCAGCCAGCTCTTCGTCGGCGGACCGCCCGTGGTCAAGGCCAGCCGTGGCCTCGACATCTCGAAGGAGGAGCTTGGCGGCGAGCAGGTTCATGTCTATGAAACGGGCGTCGTGCAGAACCTGGCGCAGAGCGAAGCCGACGCGATGGCGCAGGCGCGGCGATTCCTCAGTTATCTGCCGCAGAATGTCTGGGAGGCGCCTCCGCGAGCCGAGCCGACCGATGACCCACAGCGTCGTGAAGAGGCGTTGCTATCGCTGATTCCGCGCAACATCCGACGCGTCTACAACCCGCGCAAGCTGCTCGACCTTGTGCTGGACCACGACTCGTTCTTCGAAATCCAACCGCACTGGGGCAAGTCCCGCATCACCGGACTCGCGCGCGTGGACGGCTATCCCGTCGGCATCATGATCAACAACCCGCGCGAGAACGGTGGCTCCACCGACAAGGCGGCATCAGAGAAGATCGCCCGCATGGTGCAACTCTGCGACACCTTCCACCTGCCGCTGGTCTACTTCTGCGACGAGCCTGGATTCTCGGTTGGGCCTGCCGATGAGCGCAGCGGAATCATCCGCACCGGCGCCCGGCTGATGCTGCTCAGTCGGCTATCGCAGATGCCATACCTCGCCTTCATCACGAGGCAGTCCTACGGCGTCGCCGGGAGCCTGCAATACCGCCGCGGACACGCGCTCTACCGGCGCTACGCCTGGCCCTCCGCGCATTGGGGCTCGATGCACATTGAGGGCGGCGTGACCGCCGCCTATCGCCGAGAGATTCGCGAGTCGTCCGACCCAGAGGCGAAGCGGTTGGAGATCGAGGCTCGATTGAACGAGATTCGCTCGCCGCTGCGCACGGCTCACGCCTTCGGGATCGAGGACATGATCGACCCGCGCGAGACGCGTCCGCTGATGGTTGACTTCGTCCGTGACGCGCAGTCGCACATCGCCACCCAGCTCGGCCCGACCAGCCGCATCCCCTACATGCCCTAACCGTTCAGCGCGATTCAATCATCGGGCCAGTGCGCGTTCATCAGCTGAACCCAGGTGTGCCGCACCAACGCCTGGCGCTCGCGCCCACGTTGCGCGAGCAGCTGCCGCAACTCCGCTGGCACACCCGACGACGGGTCTGTCGCCGAACGCGTCTCGTGCCAGTGTCCAACGCTGTAGTAACCAGCGAGATTGGTGACTTTCAGGTCATCACTGAGCGCCGCATCGTGGAAGTTGCCGAGCACGCGATGCCCCATCGCGTCCATCGCCGGCCAGACGCCGTGCTCCGTCAGTTCGGCGAAGTGTCGCCAGTTGGCGGGATCAATCGTCCAACGTCGCAAGCCATACACGGCGCGCCGATCGGAGGCGGGCGTCTCCGCCAGCGGTCGACCCGAATTGGGAATCAGCGGCTCGACCGACTCGCTGACAATCAGCGGTCGCCGAACGCTGCGAGCGTCATCATCGCTCAGTCCGACGATGATCTCCTGAGCCTGTCGCCAGTCACTCCAGGACGGAATCCCGACGAAACTGTGGACCTCTTCCGGCTCGCCGCCAATCGTGGGATTGAGCAGGCAGAGCGGTCGAAAGCCGGCCTCAATCAGGCGAGACCAGGTGTGCTGCAGGAAATGGTCGCGGTACTCGCGAAAGCGTCCCGGCTCGACCATCGTCACCCGGTGTTCGTATAGTTCCATGCTCGTTCCCATCTAACTCTTGCGGTGCGGCGGTTTCACAGATCGGAATTGCGCATCCCGCGAGGGCGGGAAATGCGCCGATCGTCCCCCTCAAGGCTTACGCAAGACGTCATGCAAGGCTCTCTTCAGAGTCGCTGCAATGCGTGTTGTGCGTGTTGTGCGTGTTGCGGAGCCTCTGCAATGCCTCGCCAGGCATGTCGGATCAGCCGAGTGCGTCCTTGATTTCACGGAGGGACTTCGCGGGGACATCATCGTGCTGGCGCACAGCGCAACTGACTAAACGACGGCTGATCATGTCATGAATCCTGTTAGCATAGGCTAACGATCCAGACGCGAATTGGGCATAATCGCAGGCCTGATCGCATGAAGGCAACACTGAGAGGGAGTTACGACGACATGGAACGAAACTATTGGACACGAATGCAGCGACAGCGACTGAGCCGTCGCTCGCTGCTCCGAGCGAGCGCCCGGGCTGGCGTTGGCGCCGCAGGACTGGCGCTGGTCGGTTGCGGTGGAGATGATGACGACGGTCAGCAAAGCGCTGCTCAAACGCAGGCCCAGCAACAGGCCGATCAGCAGGCGATGCAGCAGCAGGACCAATCCGCAGCCGAGCAACAGGCCGATCAGCAAGCGATGCAGCAGCAATCCGCCGCCGACGCTCAGGACGACCGCCAGGACGCCCAGCAGGCTGCGGCACAGCAGCAAGCGCAACAACGGACGGTCGCGGCGACCGGCGGTGTCTGGAAGCGCGGCAACACCTCGACGCCCAACTTCATCCGCATCCCTCTGAACACAGCCGGCAACAACACCGCCATCAATCAGAATGGCGGCCTCTTCAATCGACTCACGCGTTGGAGCGGGCCGGTCGGCTTGCAGGACGACATCGGCAACATGCAGCGCATGGTCAACCCCGATTTCTCGCCCTCGCCCGATCTGGCCACCAGTTGGGAACAGCCCGACAACGTGACCTACATCTTCAACGTGCGCGAAGGCGTCACGTATCACAGTGGTCGCGCCTTCTCGGCAGAGGATGTGGCCTTCACGTATGAGGAGCTGAAGAACCCGGACGTCGGCGGCGGCGGCTCCCCGCTGCATCTGATGTCCGCCAACCTCGACTCGGCGGTGGCCACCGACGCCACGACGGCTCAGCTCAACTTCAGTCAACCCACCGGCTACGTCTACACGTTGACCTCATCAACCAACATCGCCGACCGCGAAACGCTCGATCAGGCAACCGAAGGTGTGCTGATCGGCACCGGCGCCTACTCATTCGAAAACTATGACCCGAACCGCGGTTATGACCTCGTCGCCTTCGAGGATCACTGGAATGGCCGCCCGGTCATCGACAAGATCGAGTTCTCAATCTTCGCCGACAACCTGGCGATGGCAGCCGCCCTCGAAACCGGCGATATCCACTCGCACTATGGCGTGCCAATCGGCAACCCTGAGGCCGAAGCGCGACTGATCGAAAGCCCTGACCATTACGGTCGCATCCACATCGGCGCAGGCGGCCGCGTCTTGCGGTTCCGCGCTGACTCGCCGCCGTTCCACGACAAGCGCGCTCGACAGGGTGTGCTCTTGCTGGTGGATGGCGAGCGCATCACCGAAGAGTTCGCCGGCACATTCGACGTCGCCGGGCGCTTGCCCTGGCAGCCAGGCTCACCCGCCTTTGACGCCGAACTCGACAAGCCGATCTATGACCCCGCCACTGCCCGCCAGCTGCTGGATGCCGCAGGCCTGGTTGACGCTGATGCGACTCTAAGGGCCGATGTACTGCCCGAACGCGTTGACGCGCCAGCTGTTGCTCAGTTGCTGCAGCAGGAGCTGCTCCAGCTCGGCATCAACATGGAAGTGACGAACCGTGAATACACGGAGATGATCACGCTCCAGACCACAGGCACGTTTGACCACATGATCATCGGCTTCGGCAACTGGGTCAAGCCCGGCGACCCGTCGGTCACCGTCCTCTTCGCCGACGCCTACGACGGCCGCATGAATGCGCCCGTCGGTGAAGGCGTGACGCCGTTGCGCGACCGCGAAGGCATCAGGGAGGAGCTGGAGTGGCTCGACATGATCGAGGCGGCCAAGAACGGCACCTTCAATGAAGAGTACGGCGACTGGCGAATCTTCAACGAGCGGTACCTCGATGTGGCCTGGTCCAACGTCCTGTTCCGACAGTACGCCGGTTCCTGGAACACCAACAACGTTGAGGTCGACTTCGATAGCGAAGGTTGGGTCTACGTCGAAAGCGCGCGCGTCTAGCCGCTGACCCAGCGTCCGACCCTGCGTCCGACCTGACCGAATCGCAACCTCTTGCTCTGCCGCGCCGCGCTCGGTTAGCCGAGCGCGGCGCGGACGCTGAACCTGAACATTGCCGCCCGTCAATGCAGTACATTTTCTCGCGCCTGCTGACGCAGCTGATTCCGACGCTCTTCGTCGCATCCCTGTTGATCTTCGCAGCGGTGCGGTTGATCCCTGGCGATCCAGCGGTCGCCGCCTGCGGCGAGAACTCGGTCGGCACCAAGTGCCAGGACGATCTGCGCGCCCTCTGGGGGCTTGATCAGCCGTTCTTCGACCAGTACGTCACCTGGGTCAGCGGCATCTTTCAGGGCGACTTCGGCATCTCGAACAAAGGGATCGAGGTCTGGGAAGTCGTCGCCACCGCGTTTCCGGCGTCAATGGAGCTGACCATCTTCGCCACGATCATCGGTTTCGGACTGGGGCTGCTCTTCGGCATCCTCGCCGCGATCAATCGCGGCGGTTTCTGGGACTACTTCGGTTCAGTCTGGGCCGGCTGGAACATCGGCGTACCGTCATTCATCGCCGGATTTTTCTATCTGATCATTTTCGCCGTGGCGCTCGATTTCTTGCCGTCATTCGGCCGAGTGCCGATCACTGAGGATTTCGATCAGGCATTGCTGCACCTGCTCATGCCCGGTCTCGCGCTGGGCGGAATTGTCGCCGCCCAGATTCTGCGCTTCACCAGACAGTCCATGCTCGACACGCTGACCGAGGACTACATCCGCACCGCGCGAGCCAAGGGATTGCGACACTCCATCGTCATTCTTCGCCACGCGCTCAAGCCGTCGCTGATCCCTGTCGTCACGATTATGGCGTTCAACTTCGCGGAAATCCTCGGCGGGACACTGATCATCGAATCGGTCTTCACCTGGCCAGGCATGGGTCGCGCGCTCGCCACCGCCGTCCGTGACCGCGACTACGCCATCATTCAGATCATCACCATGTTGATCGTCGCGATCTTCATGTTCGTCTATCTCCTGATCGACGTCATCTACGTGTCGCTTGATCCCCGCATCCGCATCGGCGGACGGACGGAGAGCTGAGATGGCGGCTCAGGCGTCGCCGGTCAACTTCTCCGAAGAGCATGCCGCCTCGCGCGCGTTGCTCTCAGTCGCGCGCGAGCTGAAGGGCATCGCGTCCGAACCTCGAGGCGCGATCGCGATCTTCTTGCTCGCGGCCATCTTCTTCTTCGCTTTCATCTTCCCGCTGATCGATCCGACGGACCCGAATTGGTCGGAGCGCGGCGAAAAGTTGTTGGGGCCGTCCTGGGGACATCCCTTCGGTACCGATCATCTCTCGCGTGATCTGCTCGCGCGCGTCTCCGTTTCCGCGCGTCGGACGATTCTGACCGGCTTCAGCGCGGTGTTGGTGGGCATGACGATCGGCATCAGCGTGGGCTACGTGGCCGGCTGGGTCGGACGCTGGGTTGACACGCTGGTCATGCGCGCCCTCGACGTGCTGATGTCGTTCCCCGGCCTCGTGCTGGCAATCGTTGCCTCCACCATCCTCGGTACCGGACTCTTCTCGCTGGCCGTCGCGATCACCGTGTTCAACATCCCCGTCACCGCGAGACTCGCGCGCGCAGGCGTGCTGCGAGAGCGCGAACGCGACTACGCCATGGCCGCGCGAACACTGGGAGCCTCCGGACGACGTGTCCTCTTCCGACACGTCGCGGTCAACACGTTCGGCGCCTTCGCGGTGCAGCTACCGATCGCCTTCGTCGCCTCCGTCCTGGCGATGGCTGCGCTCAACTTCCTCGGAGTCGGCATTCAGTTGCCCAACGCCACGCTCGGCACCATGCTCCGAGAGGCGCAGCAGTACATGCAACCAGCCCCGCACTTCGTGATCTTCACGGCGATCGTCCTCGCTGTCTTGATGATCGGTCTCAACTTTCTCTCCGACGTCCTGTCAGAGCGCCTCGACCCTGTCCGCCGCCGCCGTGTGTAGACCGCCTTTACCCTGTTTTGAGACCACCGTTGCATCCCGCTAGGAGCTGAACACATGGCCGTCCTTTCCAACACGTTTCGCGAGAAGCTCGACGCCGGCGAACCGACCATCGGCACGCACTTCCTCTTCAACGACCCTGACATCGCCGAACTGATCGGCGACACCGGGCAGTTCGACTACGGCGAGTATGTCGCCGAGTACTCCACCTTCGACATGAAGACGCTCTACCACCTCGCGCGGGCGGCTCAGTGCGGCAACTTGCCGCTGATGATCAAGCTCGACCAGGCCAACCAGACCTTCTGGGCGCAGGCCGCCTTGGGCGCGGGATTCAAGTCGGTGCTCTACACCGACATCCGCACACCCGACAACGTCGACCTCGCGCTCCAGGCGATTCGCCCTGACAAGCCGAGCACGCTCGGCAACGTCGGCGGACACATGGGCGTCAAGACGCGTCGTCCCGCGCTGGCCGGCTACGCCGCAGGTGACTACGGCGCCGACCTTGACGGGATCGTCACGGTGATCATGATCGAGAAGCGCGTCGCGCTGGAGGATATCGACGCGATCCTCGAACGCGCCGCCGAGCTCGGCGTCGACATGACGCAGTGGGGACCCAGCGACTACGGCTTCTCCTTCGACGAACGCCCCAATCCGGAGGCGATTCGAGAGGCTGAGGAGAGGACGATCGCCAAGTCAATCGAGTACGGCGTCGCGCCGCGGATTGAGATCGGCGCGGTCGAACAGGCGCAGCGCTACCTCGACCTTGGCGTCAAGCACTTCTGCATCGGCTGGGACCGTTTCCTGCTCAACCAGGGCTACACCGAGCTCGGCAAGGGCCTCCGAGCGCTGATCGACGACGCATAGGAGTCCACATGGTCACCAACAATTTCGACTGGCTGGCGACGAACCAGGAACCCGCTGTCGATCCCGATCAGAAGATCATCGACCCGCATCACCACCTCTGGGACGCGCGCGCCGACCGCCCGATGCTGCGCTACTTCCTCGACGAGCTGCTGGACGACACCACCGACCTGAATGTCCGTCAGACCGTGTTCATCGAGTGCAGCGCGATGTACCGCAGCGACGGTCCGGAGGCGATGCGGCCGGTCGGCGAGACGGAGTTCGTCGCCGGCGTCTCGGCGCAGAGCGCCAGCGGACTCTACGGCGCCATGCGCGCCTGCACGGGCATCGTTGGACACGCCAACCTGATGCTCGGCGGCGCCGTCGGCGAGGTGCTTGACGCGCACATGGAAATGAGCGGGCGATTCCGCGGCATTCGCCATCACGCCAGTTGGGATCCGTCTCCCGACGTGCCGAACTCTCGCATCGAACCGGGGCCGCACGTCTACCTCAACGAAACCTACCGCGAAGGCTTCGCCGAGCTCGGCAAGCGCGACCTCAGCTTCGAGGGTTGGCTCTACCACCCGCAGATTCCCGAGTTGACCGATCTCGCCCGCGCCTTCCCCGAGACCACGATCATCCTCAATCACCTGGGTGGACCGCTCGGCATCGGACCCTACGCCGGACAGCATGACGCAGTCTTCGCCGAGTGGCGCGAATCGATCAGCGAGCTCGCCTCCTGCGACAACGTCGTCGCCAAGGTCGGCGGCATCCAGATGGTGATCAACGGCTTCGGCTGGCACGAGCACGAGCGAGCGCCGTCCTCCGACGAGCTGTTGGAAGCAAACCGTCGCTGGTACGAGCACACGATCCAGTCCTTCGGCCCTGAGCGCTGCATGTTCGAAAGCAACTTCCCGGTCGACAAAGCGTCTTGCAGCTACACGAACATGTACAACCAGTTCTTCAAGCTCGTCGCCGACTACTCGCAGGACGAGAAGGATCAGATGTTCCATGACACCGCAGAGCGGGTGTACCGGCTGGATGCTCACTAGGCCGCCGTACTCTGCATTAGCTGGATTCTTTCTCCCCCCGCTCCCCCCGCTCCAGGGGGGGGAGATGCCGAAGGCAGAGGGGGGGGGCAGCGGCTGGGGCTCCGATCACATCGCGGGCGCTGAGGGTTGCCGTCGTGCAGGAACTTGTACCGCGAAATCAGGCGGCTGGGGCTCCGATCACATCGCAGGCGCTGAGGGAGCCCCCTCACCCGCTACGCGGGAGCTCCCCCTGCAAGGGGGAGCAAAGTGATCATGCGACTACCGGTGCATCATCCCATCCGTCACGAGACTGCCGTTCCAGGCCTGCAACGGGGGAGCAAAATGATCAGGCGACTGCCGACGGTAGTAAATCCTCGCTTACCATTCTCAAAACCGCAAAACGGGAACAGGAACCAGTCCCATGCCCACCATCGTCCAGGCCGTTCCGATTGAAGACGAGCTGCATGACCACCTTGCCTCAGCCGGTGATGTCCGCGTGGTCGATGGACGCGACCGTGGCGCGTTCATCGAAGCGATCAAGGATGCCGACGGCGTCATCCTGTCGCCGCTCGTCAAGATCGACCGACAGGTCCTCGATCTCGCGCCCAACCTGAAGGTGGTCGCGACCACGTCGGTCGGTTTCGACGCTTTTGACGTGCCGCTGCTGACCGCCAACGGCGTGGCGCTCTGCAACACGCCAGGCGTGCTCAGCGCCGCCGTCGCTGACCTCACCATGGCCTTCCTGCTGATGCTCTCCAGGCATCTGATGGAGTTTGAGGCCTACAACCGCTCAGGCGGTTGGGGACGACGCGAACCCTATCCAGCGCTCGCCAACGACCCGCTCGGCAAGACGATTGGCATTGTCGGCTTCGGACGCATCGGGCAGGAGGTGGCGCGACGAGCCAACTTCGCCGGTATGAAGGTGCTCTGGTACGACATCTACGACACGCCGCCCGCAGACGCTCCGCCGGCCGAGAAGCGCGCCCTTGACGAGTTGCTCTCGGAGTCCGACTTCGTCAGCGTCCACACTGACCTCAACCAGTCCTCGCGACACATGATTGGCGCGAGAGAGATCGCACTGATGAAGCCGACTGCCTATCTGATCAACACTTCGCGCGGACCGGCCGTCGATCAGGTCGCGCTGCACGACGCGCTCGTGGCGGGACAGATCGCTGGCGCCGGCCTTGACGTGCTTGAGCAGGAACCGCCCGATCCAGACGAGCCGATTGTGAAGCTGCCCAACGTGATCACGTTCCCGCACATCGGCACCGCGACGGAGGAGACGCGCTACGCGATGCGGGCGCTCGCCGCCCGCAATGTCGTCAATGTGGTCAGCGGTAATCGCCCGGAGGCGATCGTCAACCCTGAGGTGCTGGGCGCCTGAACAAGCGCCAACTGCGCCGGCGGCCAATCAGCACCAGCACGCCGTCAGTAAGGCGGGGCAGCTTAGCGGCTGAGGCGGCGCAGCAGCCCGCGCGGCTCGGTGTCGACCGTACCGAAGATTTCGGCGAGCTGCGCACGGCTCGGTTCCGTCGCGACGTGTTCACCGTTGACCAGGATCGTCGGCGTCGAGCGATTGCCGCGATTCAGCGACTCCACCGTCTGCGCCGCCTCTGCATCCTGGTCGATGTCAATCGTGCGGTAGCCGATCTCGTGCTCATCAAGGAAGCGCACGGCGCGTCGGCAATCGCCGCACCAGACATTGATGTAGAGCAGCACATCTCGTTCTGCGACGGACGTATCACGCTGCTCAATCGGACCGGCAGATGGGTCGATCTCGCAGGCCTCGCCAATCTCTACTTCGAGCATCTCTGATCGTTCGGTCACATCGCGCCTCCTCTGATGGTTCTGTTCAGGATATCGAGTCCACGGCATGGTCAAGCTTGTGCAGCTTGAGAAAGTTCGTTGGCGAACCCTGACCAAGCGGCAGGCCGCCCGTCACGACCACTGAATCACCTGCTCCGAGTCCCAGTTCCGCAATCGCGGCTCGCTCGACATCAGCCAGCATCTCCTCGATCGTGCTCGGAGGCTCGCAATGGCGAGGATCGACGCCCCAACTCAGCGCCAGACGCTGCATCACCGCATCCGACGGGGCCAGCACGATCGTGGGCACCGGCAAGCGGACCTGCGAGATCAACCGCCCTGAACGGCCCGATACGGTGAAGACGATCACCGCTTTGGCCTGCGGATGTTGCTCAACCGCCGTTGCGACCGCTTGGCTGATCGTGCGCGCGGTATCGCTGCTGATCTCATCCGAACGCGCATGCCGCCTCGGATCGCCCTGCTCCGCGCGACAGATGATGTCGTCCATCATCCTCACGACCTCGACCGGGTGGCTCCCGACAGCGGTCTCGCCGGACAGCATCAGCGCGTCTGCGCCATCCCAGACCGCGTTGGCGACATCCGACGCCTCGGCTCGCGTTGGACGCCGGCGCGTCGTCATCGACTCCAGCATCTGCGTCGCGATGATGACCGGAATCAGCGCCCGACTCGATGCGTTGATGATCGATCGTTGTGCGAGCGGCACTTCCGCGGCGCCAACCTCCACGCCGAGATCACCGCGCGCCACCATCGCCCCGTCCGAAGCGTCAATGATCGACTCCAGGTCCTGGATCGCGGAGATCGTCTCGATCTTGGCGACGACGGGTAGATGGCCGCCGGCCGCCGCTATAGCAGCGCGAGCCTCCGCCAGGTCGCGGCGATCGCGCACGAAGGACAGCGCCACGTAGTCGAAGCCGTGCTCAACCGCGAAGCGGATGCCAGCGTGGTCCCGATCGGTCACAGCAGGCAGGCGCGCGCCAGCACCGGGCGCGTGCAGACCAGCGCGAGCGGTCAAGAGCCCGCCTCCGCGCACGGTCGTCTCGATCCTCGCTCCGTCCAACCGCTCGACCCGCAGATCCAGTTCGCCGTCCCGCAGATACAGTCTGCTGCCCACCTCGACCTCGTCGATCAGCGCCGCGTATCCGCAGCCGACTGTGAGCGTGCCATCGTCGCTGTAGCCGCCTTCAATGTCGCCGCCGGCGATGATGTCAACCGGATCACCACGTGCAATCTCAGTGGCCTCTGGCACCGAACCGATGCGAATCTTGGGGCCTTGCAGGTCACCGAGCACCGCCACCGGCTTGCCGGTCTCCAGCTGCGCCTGACGCACGGAGCGGATGGTCCGCAGCCACGAATTTGCGTCGCCGTGCGAGAAGTTGATCCGCGCGACATCAAGGCCTGCCTCGACCAGGGCGCAGACGCTGCTCGGATCGCTCGAGGCGGGACCGAGCGTGGCGACGATCTTGGCGCGTCGACGCGGCGCGCCCGAATTGATCATGTCATCGCTGTCTTCCGCTGCGATCTTGCCAGATATGACAAGCGGGCCGCTCCGCCAAGGGAGCGGCCCGCTCGGTGGTTGCGTTCTGGCGAGACGCGCCTAATAGGCGGGCGCCGGAGCTGGGGCGACCGCGTTCGCGTCCGGCTTCTCAGTCACCAGACAGTTGGTGGTCAGCACCATGCCAGCGATCGAAACGGCGTTCTCGAGCGCCGCGCGCGTGACCATCGCCGGGTCGGCGATGCCCATGTCGATCATGTCACCGTACTCGTCGGTGGCGGCGTTGTAGCCAAAGTTGGAAGTCTCGGTGTCTTTGATCGACTGCACGATCACGGAACCGTCCTGGCCAGCGTTGATCGCGATGCGGCGCATCGGCTCTTCCAACGCGCGATTGAGGATTCGCACCCCAGTCGCCTCGTCGCCGTCGAGGGAGACCCCGCCGAGCGCGGGGATCACGTTGATCAGCGCCACGCCGCCGCCTGGCACCATGCCCTCTTCGACGGCCGCGCGGGTCGCGGAGAGCGCGTCCTCAACGCGGTGCTTGCGCTCCTTGAGCTCAACTTCGGTCGCGGCGCCGACCTTGATCACGGCGACGGAGTTCGAGAGCTTGCCCAGTCGCTCCTGCGCCTTCTCGCGGTCCCAATCGCTCTTCGCCGCCCCGTAGACGTGTCGAATCTGGTTGATGCGGTCATCAATCGCGACGGCGTTGCCGTTGCCTTCGATGATCGTCGAGTTTTCCTTCGAGGCGATGAACCGGCGGGCCCGGCCGAGCTGTGAAATCTCAGCGGTGTCGAGTTGACCGCCGAGCTGCTCGGAGATGACCTCGCCGCCGGTCAACACGGCGATATCGCCGAGGTTGTCCTTCTGGCGGTCACCGAAGCCTGGAGCCTTGACGCCGATCACATTGATCGTGCCGCGCAGCTTGTTGACAGCCAACGTCGCCAGCGCTTCGCCGTCTACGTCAGAGGCGATGATGACGAGGTTCTTCGTCACCTTGAGAATCTTCTCGAGCAGCGGCAGGATGTCCTGCACCGCTGAGATCTTCTTGTCGGTCACGAGAATGTACGGGTCCTCAATCTCGGCTTCCATGCGCTCCGGGTTGGTCACGAAGTAGGGCGAGATGTAGCCGCGGTCGAACTGCATGCCGTCGACATACTCGACCTCAGAGCGGATGCCCTTGCCCTCTTCGACGGTGATCACGCCGTCCTTACCGACCTTTTCCATGACCTCGCCGATCAGGTCGCCGATCGCCGGGTCCGCGGCCGAGATGCCAGCAATCTGTGACATCTGCTCACGCGTCGTGACGCGGACGGCCTTCTCGCGGATCGCGTCAGAGAGCACTTCGGCGCCTCGCTCGAGGCCGCGCTTGAGCGCCATCGGGTTGGCGCCGGCGGCGACATTGCGCATGCCTTCGCGCACGATCGCCTGAGCGAGCACGGTGGCGGTGGTGGTGCCGTCGCCAGCGATGTCGTTCGTCTTCGAGGCGACCTCTTTGGCGAGCTGTGCGCCGATGTTGTGGAATGGGTCTTCAAGGTCAATGTCGCGCGCGATCGTCACGCCGTCGTTCGTGATCGTCGGGGCGCCAAAGCTCTTGGCGAGGACGACGTTGCGACCCTTCGGGCCGAGCGTGATCTTGACCGCGTCGGCCAGGGCGTCAATGCCATCGCTGAGCGCCTGTCGCGCTTCCTCGTCAAACAACAGTGCTTTCGCCATATCGGTGGTCTCCTTCTCCGGTGCTGGATGTCTGTTTGCTGTGTTCAGAGGCTAGCACTCACAGCCAGAGAGTGCTAACGCCCGTATTGTCGCCAATCTGCCACGACCATGCAAGCGCCCGTGTCAAATCCGATACAACCAACGAATCGGCCACCAGGAACAGACCGCCACCGCGCGAATGTCCTCGCGCGGAACCGCGCCGAAGCGTCGGCTATCCGTGCTCCGCGACGGCTGGTCGCCGACCACGAACCAGCCCGCGTCCTCGCGAGTCAGCGTGCGCTTGATCAGTAGCTCATCGCGCCGTCGAAACACCACGACCGACCCGGGCGCAACCTGAAGCAATCGCGTCGACAGCGCCAGCACGAAGCCGCCCGGCCGCAACGTCGGCAGCATCGAGTCGCCGCGCACGCGAAGCAGATAGATCACCGGCGCAACCGCCGAGCGGACGACAGCGGCTTAGAAGCCGTCCATCCCAAAATCGTCCATGCCGAAGTCGTCGTGGCTGTGACCATGATCGTGGCCGTGGCCGCCCATACCACCCATATCGGGCATGCCGCCCATCGCGCCCATATCGAAGTCGTCGAAGGATGAGCCGCCAGAACCTGTATGGATCGCCACTCCGGCGCCGAACACTCGGGCGCCGACACCGCCATCGCAGGCCGGACAATCCGGTGTCGTCGGCGCCTGACCCATCTTCGCCAGGACATCGAAGACGTGGGTACAACTCTCGCACTTGAACTCGTACATGGGCATGGTTGACTCCTCTCCTGAGGATGTTGAACGCAATCGTTGCTCTGGTCATATCTTACGACTGAGTGTCGCGAAACTCACGCGGCGCACTGTTCACTGGAACCAGACCAAGGAGCGCGGCCATGGCGGACCTACGAACTTTCTGCGACCGACTGTGGCGAGGCGAGATCGACATCATCCGCGACGCCCATCCGGTCACGTCGACCTGGAATGATCGCGAGCCTGAGGAAATCGACGACGACTTCCTCTACATCAAGTCGGCCGCGTCGATGAACACGCTCGACACCGGCGACGGTCTGGTGATGCTGGATACGGGCACGGCGCGCGATGCGGAAGGTCTGTACTCGGCGGTGCGCGGCTGGAGGCCGGACGATCCGCTGCGCGCGGCGGTCTACTCGCATCACCACGTCGACCACATCTTCGGAGTCGGCAGGTTTGACGCTGAGGCCGCCGAACGCGGACAACCGCGACCAATCGTCTACGGGCAACAGCACATCCCTGCGCACTTCGATCGCTACAAGCGCACCGTCGGCTACAACACGGCGATCAACTCTCGGCAGTTCATCCGTCCCGGCATGGACGCGGCGCAGTTGCGCGTGCCCTGGCCGGACACCTTCCGCTACCCGGATGTCACGTTTGACAACGCCGTCCAATTCTCGGTCGGCGACTTGACCTTCGAGGTCACGCACACACGCGGCGAGACGGAAGACGCCGCCTGGACCTGGGTACCCGAGAAGAAATGGTTGTTCCCCGGCGACCTCTTCATCTGGGCGGTCCCGAATGCGGGGAATCCGCAGAAAGTGCAGCGCTGGGTGGGCGAATGGGCAACAGGTCTGCGACAGATGGCCGGCAAAGGCGCGGAACTGATGAGTCCGGGACATGGCTTCCCGATCTTCGGCGCGGAGCGGGTCGCCCAAGCGCTCAACGACACCGCTGACCTGCTCGATTCCATCGAGAACCAGACGCTGGCGCTGATGAACCTGGGTTACACCCTCGACCGTATTCTGCACGAAGTGCAGATGCCGCAGGACCTGCTTGACAAGCCGTACCTGAGCTCCGCCTACGACCATCCTGAGTTCATCATTCACTCGGTCTGGCGTTACTACGCCGGCTGGTACGAGGGCGAGCCGGACCGTCTCCTGCCGGCGCCGCGTTCGGCTGAAGCAGCGGAATGGGTCACCCTCGCTGGCGGTCTGCAACCGGTGTTGGACCGCGCCCGCGCCCAGATGCAGAACGGCAACCTGCAGCTGGCCTGCCATCTGATCGAGGGCGCCGCACTGGCCGCGCCGAACAGCCCGGACGTACACCAACTGCGAGCGCAGATCTACGACGCCAGGGCGACTGAGCAGGAGTCGTCAATGGCACGAGGGATCTTCGCCTTCGCGGCCTCCTCGAGTCGGAACGGCAAGCGGGACGTGTTCAATCCGTAGGCGGAAGTGCGGCGATGTTGGTCAAGAACGCCGATAGTGATTGCAGAGACGAGTCCGGACAGGTCACAGCGCCCACCTCCAACGATCTCACCTGATCACGCTCAGGCAACCATTTCTGCACCGCTACGACGACTTCATCCCGTTGAGGGCGGAGTTCGACCGGCAACGGAGCTACGGTACGCACAGGCGACACAAGCCTGTCGATGCTAAAGAGAATCAGCGGTGAGGCGGCACTCTTCGGGAAGTCGCAGATTTGGCGTAGACCAACCTCAAGTTGAGTCCACTGCAGCAATTGATCCAGTTTCATTGCCTCGTCTTCATCGTAGTCTTGGCTCAGCCATGTGTAATACGAACCCCAAAGCAACTGATACAGCAGATGCCCACAGACGTGGCGGCGAACGCCATCTCCTAACGATCGTTCCAGGTCGGACGTCCACTCCCCCACAGCGCTCTGATTTCCTTGCCACAGATGGAACAATCCTCGTTGACGAGGCTTGGGAGTAGGGGCGCTCCGTAATGTAGCTGTGGCCGCACCTAAAGAATGTTTCAGCACAGCAACCTGAGCGGGATCTGAAGTTAGCGCAGCATCTGCAGCATCTAGGCTGTGGCAAGTCGTGTCGACGGCGCGATCAAACGCTGCGCCAATCCGGCGCAATGCGCCGAGCCGCTGCAAGGTTGGCCAATGAAACGGGGGTTGTATGCCGGGCGCCGAACCGGAGAGCACTTGATTCCAACGACTTCGAATGAGGTGGAAGTCGGGACGGCAAACCAACTCAGCTCGTTCTTGCCCTCGGGTTTGCGCAATCTGCCCCAAGCGGAACCGCAGCGGCCAGTAATACTTCGACAGTACTGGAGAGAGTGTGAGTACATGGGGCCACATCAGACGAGCGGCGGTCAGTGCTTCATGTATCGCATATTTGCCGAATAGTGGTTGCTCATCTGTCGATGGAGTTGAGCCATAGGGTCGGCACCGGTGTTCAAACAGAAGCGCTTCCAGCGCTGCGTCGACTTGGACAGTGAGAACGGCTATTCGGTACCAGGCGGCATCAGAGCGCTCAGCCTGAGCATACGTAGTGTGTGGCGTCGATCTAGCCGCTACGGGTTCAAGCCCACCACCACCATGTGCAACAAACGGTGCAACAAACGCGATTGCGGCGACAGTCCAGATCACTCCGGCCCGCGCAAGTTGGAGGGCGCATGGACTCAGCATGCCCGCCGTAATCACCTTTCAGCTACCCTCAGCTAGCTACGATGTCGTTGCCCATGGCTCGGCCTAGCCTTCATCCACCTCGAACTGCGGCAAATCTCGGAACAAGTCGAGGTCCTCAGCCAGCACACTTCGCGCGTCCGCTCTCGGCTCAAAGTGATACACCTCCTCAGTCGCAAGCATCAGAGTCAGCGGTTCGTCGCCCAGGTATCGGACAGTTGCTGCCGTAGAAGTTGACATCGTATCTCTCCTGTCTTAGGTTCCGAACACGTTGGTTGTAGTGGAGACCGACTGACCGCTACTCAGCGACAAGTTGCGCGAGCCGCTCTCTGACTCAGGCGCATCCATATGCAGATGGGCTCCATCTGACTCGTTGTCGCACTCGTCGGTACCCCCAGAAACCACTGATGTCACGCTGAGGTAGATCGCGAACCCGTTGTAGGGATCGATCCGCTGAAGCAGCTTCCAAGATGATCCGATCGACCTCGGATTAGCGACCGAGAAATCGATATGCACGAGCCTAACTAATGGATCGGCGGGGCCGCCGGAAAAGGAAGGTGGCGAATCATCGTTTGTGGTGGTGAGATATGCGATGCACCGCTGTGCCTGTCTGGCCCATACATAGGCTGCAACGGGTCTCGGATTGTATCCCGCAGCATACACTGGCCGACCAGGGACTCCTTCACCAGGATCACCAATATCAATGCTCATGCACTCTCGTGTGCTATTCCAACCATCATGCCAGACGTTGCCCGGAGAGGTCAAGTTGTCCATTGCGAGAGGATACCGTTCTTTCCTGCCCGCCACTGAATCGGCAAGCTGGCTTCAGTCATAGCCCAACCTCCGTACATCCGAATTGTGGCACCGCATGCCGCGCTTGAGCGTTACCAATTCAGCGTACAGACTCACACCTAGACCGGCAATCGCTCGCTGCGGAAGTGATGCGTTGCGAAGGCGGTGCCGCTCGTGATCTGGATCATCGCGCGATCGCTAATGAGCTCGTTCGAAGTGCCTTCGTTCAGCCCTCGCGTGAACGTGGCGTTGGCGAGCGGCCACTTGAGGCCGACGGTAGTGATGCCCTCGACGGTTTCGCTGACGGCGGTGATCGTGACGTAGTCGCCGATGCTTCCCTGGAAATGGGCTTGCGATACGCCGTCGCCGTTGAGCACGGTCAGGGCGGTCCAACCGTCGACGGTCCAGGTGGGAGTCTGGCGCAGGCTGGGATGCGTGAGCAGGTAGAGGTTGGCGACGGCGTGGTCGTAGCGTGGGCCTCCGAACAGGCCGAAGATGATGATACGACTTGCGCCGCGCTTGAGCGCGTACTCAATGGCGACATCGCCATCGGTGCGTTGCTCGGGAGCGGGATGCGGCTCGAAATCCACGCCTACTGACTTGAGGCGGAAGAGATCGTCGCCGGCGAGCGAGTCGAGGTCGCCGATCACGACATGCGGCAGGATGCCCAGCTCTTGCAGGCGGTTAGCGCCGCCGTCCGCGGCGACGATCAGATCTGCGCCGTTAAGCGCACTGCGGACGAGCGCTGAATCGTGGACCTCGCCCGCGAGCGCAACGACGACTTGCATGTCCTCACCCTAACCCTCTGCCTGAGGGAGCGGGCTGGGTGAGGGCCGCCTAGTCACCCTAATCGGCGACCGGCTCAGCTTCTGCTTCGGCTGGGGTTTCGGCGCCGTTGGAGGACACGTTGGAGGACAGGGCGGCCCGGTCCGCCGCTGCCTGGCGGAAGGCCTCGGGGAGCTCCTTGCCGGCGTCGGAGAAGGCTTTGGCCATCGCCTTCTGACCCGCGCCAAAGATGTCGAGTTGGCGGTCCTCAACGAAGTCGCGCGACGCCACGAGCCGATCGAGTTGCCCCTGATAGCGCGGCGCGACATATCGCATGAGCAACTCGTAGCTGCGTTTGGTGGCGTCGGTTGAGGCCCATTCGTGGTGCATGCCAAGCAATCCGCCTATGCCGCCAGAGCGGTCGTGCATGGCTTCAATCTGGTCAACCGCGTCGTCGGGCGAGCCGACGATCACCATGTTCTTGTCGATCGCTTCCTCGATGGTGTCCGCCATCTGCAGAGCGATACCGCCGCGACGTCCAGGATCGCGCACATCACCGACGTAGGCGCGCTTGAGGAAGCCGGCGCGGACATCCTCGATGGCCTGCGCGCGAGTCTCGGCGACATGGACCGCGGTGACGACGCGCCAGTTCTTGCGCGAGACCTCGTGGCCATTCTCCGCCGCGGCCTCCTCGTACCAGCTCCAGACGTTCTTCATGCCCTCAGAATCGGCCCCTGCCACGGAGAGCAGGCTGGCGCCATGCTTGCCGGCCAGCTGCGGACCGGATGGAGTGAGGATCACCGCGACCGCCAGCTCGGGATGCGGGTCCGAGTACCAGGACATCTGCAGCCGAGCCTCCGTCAGCGAGAACCAGTCAGTCTCCATGGAGACCGGCTCTTCGCTGCGAGCGAGCGCAACGATAGCATCGAACGACTCTGACATGCGCCGACGCTGCGTGGTCGGTTCAATGCCCATCTGCACGGCGTCGGAGGTCAGCGCGCCCGGTCCGACACCGAGCATCACGCGACCACGCGTCATGTGGTCGAGCTGGAGCAGATCGTCCGCGATCATCAGTGGATTGTGGTACGGCAGCGAGACCACGCCCGTGCCAAGCTTGATGTGCTTGGTGCGCTCTGCCAGCGCCGCGATGAAGATCATCGGGTTGGAGATGATCTCGCGAGCAAACGAGTGATGCTCGCCGATCCAGGCCTCGTCGTAGCCCAGATCGTCGAGATGCTCGATCAGCTCAACGTCGCGTTGCATCGCCAGGGTGGGGTGCTCGCCCACGTGGTGGAACGGGGCCAGGAAGAGTCCGAATTTCATTCGCTTGGGTCGCCAAGACATGGTGCAATCATCCGTTCATCTGTGTAGGAAGCCACAGCCTGATCATAACCGCTCGCGCGAGTCCGCAATCGCATGTATCGCCTCAGGCGCGATGCGCACGCTCACCTGATCGCCAACCTCAACGCCGAGCTGCGACCAGGCCGCTCGCGGCAGCTTCGCGACCAGGGTGACGCCGTCCTGGATCAGTTCCACCTGCATCAGTGAGCTGACCAGCTTTGCGCTCAGCACTCGCGCGCCGACTCCCCCCTCCAAACCGACCCGCTCCAATCCGACCTGTTCCGCGCGGATGCAAAGCCAGTCGCCCACCGGAGCGTCCTGAGCGAGCGCGAGAGACGCGCGCGGCAGGATGTTCTCGATTCCCACAAACGACGCCGCCTCGCGATCAATGGGTCGATCAAACACGTCCAGCGGCGCGCCCACCTGCCTCACACGACCATCAATCAGCAGCGCGAGCTGGTCACCGAGTCGCAACGCCTCATCTCGGTCATGCGTGACGAGCACGGTGGTTGGACGCGTCTGCGAGACGATTTCCGCGAAGTCTGCGATCAGATGCTCACGCGTCGGGGCGTCGACGCCGGCGAATGGCTCGTCAAGCAGCAACACCTCGGGTTGAGAGGCGAATGCGCGCGCCAGACTGACGCGCTGCGCCTCTCCGCCGGATAGCTGCTTCGCGTGGCGCGACGCCAGGTCTGCGATCCCGAATCGTTCCAACCAGTACTCAGTCAGCTCTCGCCGGCGGGTTCGAGGCGCCCCGCGCAAACGCAGCGGCAACTCAACGTTCGCCCTCACCGACATGTTCAGCAGCAACGCTTCCTGGAAGGCGGCCGCCATCCGACGCCGTGTGCGCACCGGATCGGCGTGCATCGGCTCACCGTCGAGCGTGAGCGTCCCCCGCGCTGGATGCAGCACCAGTTGCAGCGCGGCCAGGAGGGTTGATTTGCCCGCTCCGTTTGGGCCGATCAGCGCGCTCACCTGCCCGCGCGGAATATCGAGCGCTTCCACTTCCAACACCGTGACGCCGCCGCGTTGCACGACCAGGTCTCGGACCGCAATGTGCGCGTCGACTTGCGGGCTCATCGCACGAACCGACGCTGCTGCACGGTCGTCAGCGCCAGGTTGACCAGGAACGCCAGCACGACCAGGACCAGCGACAGCGCGATCGCGACCTCAAAGTTGCCGCGTCCCGTCTCCAGCACGGTGGCGGTGGTCAGGACACGCGTCTCGCCCGCCAGGTTGCCGCCAACCTGCATTGATGCCCCAACCTCAGAGATGGCGGCGCCGAACCCTGCCATCACCGCCGCCAACAGCCCCAGGCGCGTCTCGCGCACCAGCAACCAGAGGACCTGCCAGCGATTGGCGCCCATCGCCCAGATCTGACCGATCAGTCGGGGATTGACGGACTGGATCGAGGCCAGCGAGAAGCCGACTACCAGAGGAAGGCTCAACAACAGTTGCGCCACCACCATGGCGGTGGGGGTATAGATCAGATCGAGCCGACCGAGTGGTCCCGTGCGCCAGAGGATCAGCGCGACCAGGAGTCCGATCACGACCGGCGGCATGCCCATGCCGGTGTTGACCGCCGCGACGATGAGTCCGCGACCCCAAAACCGACGCAGCGCCAGGACGGCGCCGAGTGGAATCCCGATCAGCAGCGCCAACGCCGTCGCGGACGACGAAATCGCCAGCGTCCGCAGCGTGATCTCAATGATCTCGCGGTCGCCCGCCCACCACAGCCGCGCAGCCTCGCGGATGCCGTCCCAGATCAAGTCCATGCGCCGATGGTATCTGCCGCTGCGCTTCGCTGAGTCAGCGCGGAGCGCCGCCTCGCGCCGCGATCGCCGATTCGCTGTCCCCAGCCGCCGCAATGAAGAGCGGTCGACCGTATTCCTCGACCAGGTAGTTGTCGATCATCGCCTGAACGTCTTCGCGCAGCAGAAAGTCGCGAAAGGCGCGCGCCGCCAGCGCATTGATTCGACCCTTCGAGCCGCTCACCGGCAACACGCTGTAGTAGTTGAGCAGGCGTGAGTCGCCCTCCACCACGGGCATCAGGTTGGGTAGATTGTCGGATAGCGAGAGGTAGGTCCCGCGATCGGTCAGCGTGTAGGCATCGCGCTGATTCGCGACAGTCAGTGTCGCGGACATCCCCTGTCCGACTTCCAGGTACCAGTCCTCGTCCAGCTCCGACGGCGAGATATCGACCGCAGCCCACAGCGACAGCTCTTTCTTGTGCGTGCCGCTGTCATCGCCGCGCGAAGCAAACTCGCAGACGCCGCCGAGGCACGAGGCTCGGACGTTCGCCAACGCGACGGCCGCGTCGCTCAATCCGGTCACCGCGGCTGGATCATGACGCGGGCCGACGATGAGGAAATCGTTGTAGGCGACCAATGTGCGGCTGCTGACATCACCGGCAATCAACAGCTCTCGTTCGGAATCGGGCGCGTGTGTCAGCAGAATGTCCGCGTTGCCCTCAACGCCCATGCGCAGAGCCGCGCCAGTTCCGACCGCGATGATCTTGACCGAGACGCCCGTTTCCTCCTCGAAGATCGGGACCAGTTGATCCAGCAGGCCAGAGTCGTTGAGCGAGGTCGTGGTGGCGAGGATCAGCTGGTCTGCGTTGTAGTCAGGTTCGCTCGCGCAGGCTGCATTCAACAGCGCAACGGACAGGAACAGCAGGCCGAGTATCCGCAGGCTGAGTATCCAACGCCGCAACATGGATGAGTCCGATGCTTAGCGGCCCGCGTTGATCATCCCCGCGCCGACCGTGGCTGAGGTCGCTTCGTCAATCAGGATGAATGCGCCTGTGGCGCGCGACTCCTCATACGAGTCCACCGCGAGCGGTGACATCAAGCGCAAGCGTATCCGACCGATCTCGTTCAGCGATAGCTGAGACGCCGTCAGATCGTATTCCAGTGTATTCACGTCGAGTCGCGCGCCGACCGCCTCGACCAACGCCTTCGTGGTCTGCGTGGCGTGCTTGATCAGGATGCGATCGCGCTGACGTAGCTGCGCCCGATCGCTCATCCAACAGACGTGGGCGTCAATTTCGCTGGTCGCCATCGGTGGCTGATCGGCGCTGACGATCATCGAGCCGCGGCGCACATCAAGATCGTCGGCCAGGCGCACGGTCACCGCCATCGGCGGTTCGGCCTGTTCAAGCTCTTGCTCGAAGACGTCGATCCCGACAATCGTCGTCTCCGATCCGGACGGCATGACCTTGACTCGGTCGCCAACACGCAGAACGCCCGACGCCACGGTCCCGGCGTAGCCGCGATAGTCGTGATACTCGTCGCGCAAGGGTCGGATGACGTACTGCACGGGCAATCGCGCCGCCGCCTGATCTGGCGCGTCAGAAACCTCCAGGGTCTCAAGCAGCTCCAGCAGCGCTGGACCGTCATACCAGGCCATCCGATCCGAGGCCGAGACCACCCAGTCGCCGTACTTGGCCGAAATCGGGATCGCGCGGACGTCGTGTACTCCCATCCGCGAGGCAAATCGCGTCAGCTCTTCCGTGATCTGCTCGAACACCGCCTGGTCCCAATCGACCAGGTCCATCTTGTTCACACAGAGCACGAAGTGTCGGATACCGAGCAGATGCGAGAGATAAGCATGGCGGCGCGTCTGCTCAACGACACCGCGCCGAGCATCAACGAGCAGCAGGGCAGCGTCAGCCGTCGAGGCGCCAGTCACCATGTTGCGCGTGTATTGCACGTGACCCGGCGTATCGGCCAGGATGAACTTGCGTCGCGGCGTCGAGAAGTAGCGATAGGCGACATCGATCGTGATGCCCTGCTCGCGCTCGGAGCGCAGGCCATCGGTCAGATACGCCAGATTGACATCGTCCTCGCCGCGAGTGCGCGACGATCGCTCGATCGCCTCCATTTGGTCGATATACGTCTGCTTGGCGTCGAAGAGCAAACGTCCAATCAGCGTCGACTTGCCGTCATCAACGGAGCCCGCGGTCGCCAGCCGCAACAGCGGACGCGCCAGTGGTCGGATCTGTGATCGCGGATCGACAGCCAGCGGATCGGCAGGCTCTTGAGCGCCACTCTGAGCACCATTCAGGGTCATCGCGCGTGCCAGCGTCATCAGAAATAGCCCTCTCGCTTGCGATCTTCCATCGCCGCCTCCGAGAATCGGTCGTCGGCCCGCGTCTCGCCACGCTCGGTGATCCGCGTCGCGGCGATCTCCGCCACGACCGCATCGAGCGTCGCGGCCTCCGACAACACGCCCGCCGTACAGGTCATGTCGCCGACGGTGCGGAATCGCACCTTGGCCGCGAACGGATCCTCACCCGACAGTCTCGGCACGAACTCGGAGACGGGAAAGATCATGCCATCGCGACGGAACATGGTTCGTTCATGAGCGAAGTAGATCGAAGGCAACGGCAAGTGTTCGCGTTTGATGTACTGCCAGACATCCAGCTCAGTCCAGTTCGACAGCGGAAAGGCGCGGATGTGCTCGGAGCGGTTCAGCCGCCCGTTGTACAGATTCCACAACTCCGGACGCTGATTCGACGGGTCCCATTGTCCGAATGCGTCGCGGAAGGAAAAAATCCGTTCCTTCGCGCGCGCCTTCTCCTCGTCGCGCCGAGCACCCCCGAACAGCGCCCTGAATCCGTGCGCTTCGACCGCGTCGAGCAGCGTTGTGGTCTGCAATCGATTGCGGGACGCGCGCGGCCCAACCTCTTCCACCACCCGACCTTGATCGATCGAGTCCTGCACGGATGCGACGATCAGCTCCACGCCCAGCTCTGCGACGCGTCGATCGCGGTATTCGATCGCTTCAGGGAAGTTGTGCCCGGTGTCCACGTGCATCACCGGGAAGGGGATGCGCGACGGCCAGAAGGCCTTCTCCGCGAGCCGAAGCATCACGATCGAATCCTTGCCGCCCGAGAACAGCAGGCAGGGACGTTCACATTCTGCCGCCACCTCGCGCATGATGTGGATCGCCTCCGCCTCCAGCCACGAGAGCGTGTCCAGGACAGGCGCGGCGTGTGTACGAGTGGTCATCGCTCAACCCTTCTGCGACGGCTGCGTCCGGCGGATCCCTCAGACCAGTTCAAAGAGGCCCGTTTGAACCGGCCAACTCAAACGGCGCAGGCAATCGGCTCAGACGATCGGCTCAGACAATCGTCACGGACAATCTTGACAAATCTTACTACCTCACTACAGATTGAACAGGCAGCTACCCTGCTGGCAAGCGGTTCCCCGATGGAGCCTCCTTTACAGACCTTCTGCATCGCGCACGTCAGAGCGGTGCATCGAATGAGGTGAGACGATGAGCGCAGGCAACGTAAGCGTCGGCAAGGTAAGTCAGATTTGGCGCTACCCGGTGAAGTCGATGGGCGGCGAGCTGATCGACTCGTCGCAGGTCGATCAGAATGGTCTCGCGGGCGACCGCGGCTGGGCCGTGCGCGAGGTTGAGGCGGACGAAACGCGCAGCGCGCGGCAAATCCCCAAGCTGCTGCAGTTCGCCGCGGCCTACGCCGACGCGCCCACGCCGCAGCGACGCTCACCGACCGTCGCCATCACCACGCCGGACCAGGAACAGGTCAGTTCCGCTGACGACGACCGCGACGCTCAGCTCTCCGCCCTGATCGGACGCGATGTGCGCCTGACGCCGCTGCACCCAGCCGACGACCTCGAGCACTATCGTCGCGCGCCGGGACCAGAGGGTATCGACCCGATCGCCGCGCTGCGCCAGGTCTTCGGGCTCGAGGACGACGATCCGCTGCCCGATCTCACAGGTCTGCCGCAAGAGCTTCGCGGCTTCTCGACGCCGCCAGGCACCTACTTTGACTGTTTCCCCGTCCACATCATGACCACGTCATCGCTGAACACGCTGCGCGATGCCGGCGGCGGTGGCGATGTCGACGTGCGTCGCTTCCGACCCAACATCCTGATCGACAGCGGCGCCGCCGAAGGCCTGCTCGAGGTGGACTGGAACGGCAAGAAGCTGCGACTCGGCGAGGTCGTGATTGAGTTGCTCACGACCACGGTGCGCTGCTCCGTCCCTGCCCACGCGCAGCGCGACTTCGGCTCCAGCCGCGCCGTCGGCCGCGCCCTGATCGAGCAGACGAAGCAGCATCTCGGCTCATATTGCGCAGTGCTGGAGCACGGTTCCGTTTCGCTCGGCGACGAGGTTGAGCTGCTTGACTAGCGGTCTCTCACGAACCGATCGCTGAGCTCGGTCCGCCGCCGATGGCCGTGTCCGGGTGGAACGCCTGCCAGGCGAACCAGAAGTGATCCGAGTGGATCACGCGCGTCAGCTGCGATCCCGCCAACTCACCTTCGATCGCTCGACCGAAGATGTCCCAGACCGATCCTGTCGCTTCGTCGATGAACGTCAGACCGCTGGCATCCGCGTCATTCGGCAGGAAACTGAGCGCCCGACCGTTGAGCGCCGTCTCAAAGACCGCCGTCGCGCCGACTGCCCGGGCCGATTGCAAGTTGCCGGCATCAAGCACGGATGTCGCGCCAGGCGTCCAGAACACGACCAGATCGATGCCGTCGAACAGGTCGTGCAGCACCCGCTGCGACGATAGTCGCGACCAGGCATACGCGATCGCTGCGCCCGACGGACCCTCAATGCTCACCACGCGCTCGGCCGGTGGCAGACGCGGGTCGATCGAATCTCGGTCGAAGAAGAAGGAGTACGGTCCGCCACTCTCCGGATCGTCATAGCCGGTATAGGGATTCTGACCGTAAGCGCGGTTCCAGCCGGTGTCCCGCGACAGGATCAGCGCGTCAGGGTGCGCGGCGCGCAACTGTCCCAGACTGACCACGGTCGCGGGCACGTACTTCAAACGCGCGCCCACCATCACGCCGACAATCGCCCGACCCGAGGACTGCTGCCAGAGCGACTCCGTATTGCGGTCGTACATCACGAGGTCGGAGTTGCGCAGCAACCCTGAGACGCCGAAACGATAGCGCTCCTCGCCGATCTGCGACTCAAACGCGATCGCCGTGTTGCAAAGCGGACAGAAGGTCACCGCGACCGGCATGCCGCCGACGACATCATTGACGATCTCGTGCCAGGTGAGGATCTCCAGGGGGTAGCCGCGCACATCGCCGTTGACATTGATCTGCACCACCGGCACGACATCGGTGTAGTACTCCGCTGCCTCCGCCAGCGTCACGTAGAGCGGGCCGGAGAGCGCTGGAATCGCGTCACGACCGGCGCCTTGCGCCAGCTCGTCCAGGCTGACCAGTCGCACGCTCCAGTCCGTGCCCCAGTCAAGCCCGAAGTACTGAGGCCGTTCACTATCGCGGATGATCGGAATGCCCTCGGCCGTTTCGGTCGCATCTCGCGGCAGGAAGCTGAAGCGCGGCGTCGCATTGCTCGCTTCCGCTGGCTGCGACTGCGCCGCTGCTTGCTGCTGCGGCGTAGGCGCTGCATCCTGCTCACTTGGCGCTGCGGAGGAATCCTCCTGCGCGTCATCGGCTGCGACTTGCGACTCGACCTGCTGCGCCGATCCCGTTTCCTGAGTTTGCGCCGCAGACCGCTCGCCCTCAGCCGCTCCCTGCTTTGACTGCGCCTGCCCCGGTTGCGCCTGCCCCGGTTGAACCTGATCGATCGCGTCCGAGCACGCGACGAGCGCCAGGCAGGACAGGCCCAGCACGATCGTTGCCTTGATCCCACTTCGTATACTTCGCATGTATCGAGCATACGTGAGCGCCAGCAGAGGATGCCGCATGACTGACGCCGGTGACGCTGAGCGCCAGGCCGTTCAAGCCGTACTCGAAGCCAATCGCGCGTTCTACGAAGCCTTCAACGCCCGCGACATTGAGGCGATGTCCGATCTCTGGCAGCGAGCCGACGATGTCACCTGCATTCACCCGCATCGCAACGTCACGAAGGGCCACGCCGAGATTCAGCGCACCTGGCGCGCCATTCTCACCAATCCGGCTCAACCCAAGATCGTCTTCGCCGCCGAGGACGCTCGCGTGATCGGCGATATCGGCATCGTCGCCGGACGCGAAGTCGTCGCCGGCGTCCCGATCGTCGCCACCAACATCTACCAGCGCTCCGCGGTCGCCGATCTGACCGACAACGCGGACACGCCGTCCGATACCTGGCTGTTGATCCATCATCACGGCAGCCCGGTGATTCACACCGAATAGGCTCTCGCCATGCCCGTCACGCTCGCCAAAGGCGACCAGGCTCCCGATTTCCAGCTTCCTGACCAGGATGGCAACATTCATCAGCTCTCCGACTACGTCGGCCAGACGGTCGTCCTCTATTTCTACCCGCGCGACGACACGCCGGGCTGCACCAAACAGGCCTGCTCGTTGCGCGACGATATGGACGAGATCACGGCCGAGGGCGCCGTCGTGCTGGGCGTCTCGACCGATGCCGCCGAGTCTCACCAAGCGTTCCGCGAGAAGTTCCAGCTCAACTTCCCGCTGCTCGTCGACACGGACGCCGTCGTCGCGACGCGCTACGGCGCCTGGGGCGAGAAGACGCTCTACGGGCGCAAGTCCATTGGCATGACTCGTGCTACATTCATCATCGGACCGCACGGCGCGCTGACCAAGGTTTGGAAGCGCGCCAAGGCCGCCGCTCATGGCCAAGCGGTCCTCAAGGGCCTGCGGACGGGCCGCTAATACACCCTGCGTCCGCCTAGATCGTTCCGTTCATGTCTCGGTTCTTCAAGTTGGCGCTCTGCGCCGCCATTCTGCCGTCCCTCGCGGCGGCACTCCTCGTCGGCTGCTCCGGTGACCAGCAACAACAAGCACAGCAACTGGGAGCGGAGCAGCAACAGCAGTCTGAACCTGCGGCGTCCTCGCGATCGAGCGCGTCACCAGATCAAGATCAGCAGCCCCGCCAACCTGCAAACCTGGGCGAGCCACTCAACGTGGTCGCGTCAACGCAGGTCGTTGCTGATTGGGTCCGTCAGGTCGGTGGTGACCGGGTCAGCGTGCGAACCCTGGTGCCAGCCGGCGCCGATGCACACACCCTGGAGCTCAGCGTCGCCGACATCCGCGCAGTCGCCGCTGCCGACCTGGTCGTCATCAACGGCGGCGGTCTCGAAGCGACCTACGCCGATGCCATCTTCGAGAACGCGGAGCACATTCTGGACCTGGCCGAGTCGATCGAGGATGACGGCTTCGAACTCGCCCCATTCGGCGCCCTGGCGGCTGCACTCGATCATGACGAACACGACGATGAAGACGACCACGACCACGGGCAAGAGCACCAAGATGGTGAGATGCACGAGGACGATCATGACGATCATGGCGATCATGACGGTGAGCTGATCGGTCGACTCCTGATCGCCGACCTTGAGGCGCAGCACATCTCGGTACTCGACCTGTCTACTGAGGAACTCAACAGTGGAGCCTTCGAGATCAGCGCGCCACCTGCCGCCATCTACGCCAGCCCAACCAATCGCTACGCATTCGTCCTCGCCCGCGGAGCAGAAGACACTGACGACGGCATCCACCTGTTCGATGGTGGCATCTTCCTCGTCCAGCACGACGACCACTTCGACCTCATCCGCGAGCCGGTTGCGCGTCATCCACTCGTGATCAGCGACGAGCGTCCGATTCACGTCGTTAACAGTTTCGGATGGACCGCCGTCTTCGCGGATGCTTCTGGTTACGTCTATCTCTACGAAGAAGAGGAACTGACGCACAACCATGACGATTACCGACCAGTCGTGCTTGACACGGGTCCCCAGCACGGCGCAGCACTGATGATCTCACCCAATCACGTCTTCGTCACCAGCAAGAACCCCGACTTCCCCGAAGACTCTGACGACAGCCTTCCCGTTGGTGTCGAAATTCGCACCCTCGATGACGAAGTCGTCTATGACGCAAGCAACCGTTCCTGCCCCGGCATGCATGGTGAGGCTCACAATGAGGAAGGCGTGATCGTTGGTTGCGTCGGTGGCGTGCTGTTCGTGCATCCCGATGCTGACAGCTACCACCACGAATTCCTCGACAACCCGCCGGCCATGCACGATGAGTCGCGCATCGGCTCGTTCTTCAGCCATCACCACAGCCACAACTTCTTCGGTCGCGCGAACTACTTCGACGGCCAGGGATTCGCCAACGACGGCATCTGGCTGATTAACCCGGAATCAGGCGAGTTCAGACAGGTTTTCTCTGAGGCTGTTGCCGGCGGTGGTTTCGGCCCCCACGGCAAGCGTATCTACCTGCTCACCAGCGATGGTGAACTGCACGTCCTTGACGCCCATGACGGCGACGAAATCTCCCACCTACAGATTCTGGAGCCAGGCGAGGGCCCTGCGCCAAGCCTGATCATCGTCGGTGAGACGATGTTCGTCACCGATCCTGCCAACGGACGAGTCATCTCAGTCGATCTTGAACACCTTCAGGTTGCTGAAGTTTGGGACGTCGGTGGTTCACCGCACCGGATCGCTTACGTAGGCCTGATCGAGGATTCCGACGCCCCTGAAGCCGGACACGACGATGAGCAAGGACTTGAGCAGGCTGAACAGCATGAAGAGGACGATCATGAGCAGGACGAACACGCTCACGATCACGGCGACGAGGACCCCCACTTCTGGTTCGACACCGAGTTGGCCGCTGCTGCGATTGCGGCGATCGCTGACGAACTGAGCAGGCTCAACCCGTCAGCTGCAGATCTGTTCAGCGACCGGCTCGATCGCTACCTCGACCAGATCGAGGCCGCTGACACCGAGGTGCGAGCGCTGTTGGACACACTGCCCGCCGAGCATCGCCTCTTGGTCACCTTCCACGACGCGTTTGGCTACTTCGCGAGGCGCTACGGACTGACCGTCGCAGGCTTCCTCGTCGAGGGACCGGAACAGGGCGTCAGCGCCGAAGCGATCGTGGAGCTGATTGAACTGATCGAGCACGAGGGTGTCACCACGGTCTTCCACGAGCCACAGTTCGACTCCGCCATCCTCGACACCGTCGCCGATGAGACCGGTGTCCAGAGCGGCATCATCTATTCGCAACCGACAGAGGATCAGCCGACGTACCTCGACATCCTCCGCGCCAACGCCCGAGCGATCGCGGAGCAATGACGTACCGGTACCGTGACGTCTATGCCTCCTGACAAATCCAACCTCGTCTGGATCGACCTGGAAATGACCGGGCTCGATCCGCTGCGCGACGTGATCATTGAGGCCGCCGTCTTAATCACAGACGGCGATCTCAACATCATCGCTCATGGACCGGAGTTGGCCATTCACCGCTCCGAGGCCCAACTCAGCGTGATGAACAGTTGGAACCGCCAGACTCATCACGGCTCAGGGTTGATCAAGCGAGTCCGCGCCTCCGAGATCGAGATTGACCACGCCCAGACTGAAATCGTCGAGTTCGTCCAACAATGGACCAACAAAGGCCAATCGCCGCTCTGCGGCAACTCCGTCCACCAGGACAAGCGCTTTCTCTACCAGGAGATGCCGCAACTGGTCGATTGGCTCAACTACCGCATCATTGATGTCTCCACGGTCAAGGAGCTCGCCAAGCGCTGGTATCCCGAACTGGGCAAGTTTGTGAAACAGCAGAATCACCGCGCACTGGACGATATCCGTGAATCGATCAACGAGTTGCGTTGGTATCGAGAGCAGATGTTTCGCTAGCTGCTCTGCGAGGATCCTCGCAATCCGCGCGGACTGAGAACGAACACGAGACACAGAATCGCAACCGCGCTGAGCACGATCGACGGCCCCGCCGCCAGGTCGAAATGGAACGATGCGTACAGCCCGAACACGGTTGAGCAGATTCCGACGAGCGCCGCCAACAGCATGATGATGGTCAGCCGACGCGACAGCAACACCGCCGATGCCGCCGGCGTCACCAACATCGCCACCGCCAGAATCACTCCGACCAGCCGAAACGCGACCACCGTCGCCAACGCGATCAGAACCAACAGCCCAATCTGGATCAGCGTCACCGGCACACCTGACACCGCCGCCACTTCAGGGTCATAAGCGGTGAACCGCAGCTCCGGCAGGAAACTCAGCACCAGAACCGCCACCACGACCGTGAGTACCGCCATCACGATCAGATCTGTCCACGAGGCGCCCAGAATATGCCCCACCAGCAGCGATCCCAGATCGACCGCAAACGTCCGCTCACGCGAAATCAGGATCACGCCCAACGCGAAGAATCCAGCGAACACGACGCCGATCGCGGTGTCCTCGCGCAGCCGACCGCGAGCCGTCAACAGCGCCACACTCAAGGCCGTCAACACCGCAGCGACGCCCGCGCCAAGCGTGATCAGCGCCGCGCCGCCGCCCAGGACCAGCGCCACCGCCGCTCCCGCGAGTTGCGTATGCGCCACCGCGTCGCCGAGAAACGCCAGTCCTCGCAGCACGACGAAGACGCCAACTAGCGCCGCCGCCGCTGACACGATCACGCCAGCCAGCAGGGCTCGCTGCATGAACTCAAACGACCATGGATCTGTTAACCAATCCATGTCATCTCTCGCTCACGGTTCACTCATTACCATCGATAGACGCGAGCCGCACAGAACATCAAGGCAAGACAAATGGTACTCCAGCAACAGGTCACGCTGATCACCGGCGCATCGAGGGGTTTCGGCCTCGCCGCTGCCGAAGAACTCACCCTGCGCGGGCACTGCGTCATCGCCACGATGCGAAATCCCGACCGCGATCGCCCCAACCTCGCCAAGCTTGACCCTGAACTGGTGCAGATCGCGCAGTGCGATGTCACCGACAGCGCGTCCATTGAGCAAGCCGTCGACGCCGGACTGAAACGCTTCGGCCGAGTCGATGCGCTGTTCAACAACGCCGGCTACGGACTCTACGGCCCGGTTGAGGACATGTCCGACGACGAAGTCATGCGCCAGATGGACACCAACTTCGTCGGTCAGATCCGTATGGCGCGCGCCGTGTTGCCCGCGATGCGAGACCAGCGTCATGGCAAGATCATCAACGTCTCCTCACTCGCCGGACGCATCGTCGCGCCGATGATGGGTCTCTACGCCGCCTCCAAATGGGCCGTCGAGGCGATGTCAGAAGCGCTGCGCTACGAGGTGTCGCGCTGGAATGTGGATGTCACCATCCTTGAACCCGGCATGTACGCCTCCGATTGGCAGACCACCAACCTTGACGTGGCCGCCGCCGTCCGCGACGGCCGCTCGCCCTATCAGGCATCCGCCGAGCACGCGCTCAACACCTTCCGCGCGCGCGCCGCAACACGCCCCGGTTCGCGCTCCGTCGCCACCGCAGTCGCCGACATCGTTGAACTCGAACAGCAGCTACCGATGCGCTGGCCGATCGGTGAGGACACCATCCAGACGATCCGCTTACGTGAAGCAATGACCGATCAGGAATGGGAAGCGAGAGTCCGCGGCGACACGACCATCTACCGCGGCGCCTTCTTCCAGGGCATCAACAACCCGCTGGAGGACAAGCCCCGCTAGGCGTGCTTGCCGACTGTCCATCCCGCTTGCGCCAGATGCGCGTCCGAGAACTCGACCGCATCCGGCTCCAACTCGTTCGCCAAGGTGTCGTTGAACCGATTCAGGAAGCCGAACATCGAGATCACCGAGACGATCTCCACAATCTCGGACGCTGACCAATGCCGGGACAGCTCCTCAAACTGCTCATCCGACGACGCGTTCGGTACCACACCAGAGTCGCGCGCCACACGCAACGCGGCGCGCTCGGCGTCGCTGAACAGCTCCGACGTCTCGAATGCCCAGACCGCTTCCACACGGTCATAGCTCTCGCCGGCGAGCGTGTGCGCGAAGTGTCCGGTGTGCGCCTGGCAATACAGACATCCAGCTGATCGCGAGACCACGTGCGCGATCAGCTGTTTCAGCCCGGCCGGCACGTCGCCCTCGCGCATGATGGCGCCAAAGAACGGCTGAAACGCTTCCAGCACCTTGGGACGATGCCCCAACACATGAAACGAAGTCGGGATCGTGATCCCCTGAGCCTGCATCGGCGCCAGGAACGGCGCCGCTTCCAGCAGTTGATCAGTCGTCAGTGGGGTAACTCGGTTCATCTGGGCCTCCATCGAATCAAGTGTTGCGTCGGTTGATCCGGCAACGACCAGCGGCCGTCCCGCTCAATCAAGAGTGCTTCCAGCGCCGCCCGCAGACTCGGTCCCTTCTCGGATTCCTCGCTCAACCATAAGCGTCGCCGCGCCCACGACATCGCGTCTTCAGGCGACTCAACATCCCAGCGCATCCGCTCGGCGCCCGCCATCTCAGTCACATCCACTTGCGCGCCGCGAGCCTGCAACAGCTCGATGAGGTCCGTTCCGCCAGGCAGTTGCGCATGCTCTTCGCCATGCACGGACGGCCAGACCTGCCAGAACAGCGATCCCGGCGCGCGATCAAACATCATCGCCACACACTCTCGTCGCGTCGAACGCTCCAGCGTGTCCAGAAATGGACCGATCTGCTCAATGTCGTATCCCACATGCGAGATCAGGCCGACATCTGCCATGTCCGTGAGCTCCGGGTCGTCGGACGGCCAGCGCTGATTACGCACATCCAGGTTGAAGATACCGTGTTCAGTCTGCATCTGCGCCAGCTCAGCGCGCATCGCGGCAGACGGTTCAATCGCGATCACGCGCTCGGTGCGCAATGCCAACGGTAAGGCGAATCGCCCGGCGCCCGCTCCCACGTCCAGCCAGATATCGTCCGATGTCGTCAGCGGCAAGAGCGCGTCCAGCGCGGGATCATCCTCGCGCCTTGGATCCGCGCGAAACGCGGACGCCAGCGGGCGATAATGATCACCACCGTCAGGCTCCTCGCGGAGGCGTTCCGCTTGCTCGCGGTTGGCCGCCACCCGCGCAGCCCAGGACTCCGCCAATTGCCGTCCGTCACTGGGGTAGACTGAGACCATGACCACTTCACCTGACCTTGAAATCGGCACGCTGCCCGATCTGACCGATCCGATCCTGATTCTGGCCTGGGAAGGCTGGAACGACGCCGGCGAATCGGCTTCAACGGCCGTCCACTATCTGATTCAGCAACTCGGCTCCGAACCGTTCGCCAGTATCGACCCTGAAGAATTCTACGACTTCACGGAAGCGCGGCCAATGGCACGCTACCGCAACGGCGAGCGCTACATCTCCTGGCCATCGACCGACTTCGTCCACCTGCGACCATCGGGCGGCGGTCGCGATATCGTCGTCGGCATCGGGATCGAACCGCAACTGCGTTGGAAACGCTATCTGCTGGCCCTCTCCGACCTGGTCGACACGATCGGCGCGAAGCTGATCCTCTCGCTCGGCGCGGTCGCGTCGGGGCTGCCGCACACGCAGCCGGTACAGATCCGCGGCTCCGCCAACAACAGTCAGCTCGCCCAGCGCTACAACATGCACCCATCACGATTCGAGGGCCCGTCCGGCATCGTCGGCGTCTTTCACGACCATTGTCGACGCCGCGGCATCGGTGGCGTCTCGCTCTGGGCGTCAGTGCCGCACTACCTGCCCGGCATCACCAATCCCGTCGGCTCCAAGGCGCTGCTGCGAGTCGTCGGCGAGATGACCAACCTGCGTTTCGACCTGGGACCGCTCGAACAGGGCATCGAGCGCTTCGACATGCAACTCGAAGAGGCTCTGCGCGAGAACCCGGACCTGCGCGAGTACGTCTCACGACTCGAGCAGGCCAACCCGGTCGCGGAAGAGCCGCAACCCCCCAGCGAAGGCGAGTTGCCCAGCGCCGACGCCCTGATCGCCGACCTGGAGGACTTCTTCCGACAGAGCAGCAGCGAAGGAAGCGGAGACGGCAGTGACGGCGATGCCCGCTAATCCCGCAGTGTCAGTGTCACAGGGTCAGTGTCCTGCGACACCGATCACAACTGCCACCCTCGCAGATCTGTGTTCTCGCAGCGCAACGCCGGCAAGCCACCGATTCAAGACATAGGCGGTAAACAATGACAGATGTTGAGCGAGTCAGCGATGAAGATCGGCAGCAGGCCTCCGAAAAGAACTACAACAAAATGTGGAAGTTCAGCCGCAACTTTGCCGACAAGAGCGGGACGTACCTCCACCCCGAACACGACATCACCGAATTCCTCGTGATCGGACTCGCCAAGCACATTGACGACTACGGTCGACCGCTCTGCCCGTGCAACTACTACGAAGACAAGGCGGAAGAGGTCAAGGAATCCACCTGGATCTGTCCCTGCGAGGAAATGCAGCGCTGGAAATACTGCCATTGACTGCTCTTCTGCGATGAGGAAGGTCTTCCCATCACCGAGTACCTGCCCAAGGATCACGAAGGCATCGAGATCTACGGCGTTCGCCCCGACCCGCATCCCGACAAAGGCCGAGCGCTTGGCCGACTCGAGGAAAGCCAGGGTCGCAAAATCGACAAGCGCAAACGCCGCGACTAACGCGCGATCTCCGTCATTCCGCGCTCCGCCGCCGCAATCTCGACCTGGCCGCGCTCCGCCGCGGCAGATTTCGCCCTTGTGAGCGCGGAGTCCATGCTCGAATCGGCGAGATACCCGCCACAAGCGCGGGTATGGCGAGGCGAGGCGTTGGCCCCACGGCGGCGCGATTGCGACATCCGATTGTGACATCCGCCCTAGCCCAAACCCGCCGATCAGAGCTACGCTCATAGAAACGATCCAAACAGCCAATCACTGGACGACCAAATGGCACGAACTTCGAACATTCACCGAGACCTCAAACGGCGCGAAATGCACGCCAAACATCAGCCGCGCCGCGCCGCGCTCAAGCAGCAGTTGGCCGAGACGAACAACCCGCGCGAGAAGCAGAACATCCAGTTCCAGCTCCAGGCCCTGCCCCGCAACAGCTCTCCGACCAGACTCAAGAATCGCTGCCTCGTCACCGGACGCCCGCGCGCCTACATGCGCAAATTCGGACTCAGCCGCATCACCTTCCGCGAAATGGCCTCGCTCGGCCTGCTGCCCGGTATCCGCAAGAGCTCCTGGTAAGCAGCCAATCCCAATATCCACCATTTATTATAAACCTTGCAATAAACGTAAGTTTAGTGAATAATCTGCCTGTCGGCGAATGAAGGCGCAGGAACGTTGCGCTCGCCGGTCGGAAAGCGTCGCATCCATGTCTGGATTGCATATCTCCCTGATGCGCTCGCATACACCCCGATCGCTCCTGATTTCCTTCGCCGTCATCCTCGCCGCAACGATGACGCTGAGCGCCTGCGCGTCCGAAGACTCCGAAACAGCCGCAGATCGCAACGCACAGACTGCCGAGCGAGCCGCCGACGCCGCGCAATCCGCTGCGACCGCCGCCAGCAGTGCGGCGCAGGATGTGCAACAGGAAGCATCCGCCAATCCCGGCGACCTGACGCTCTACTCCGGTCGCGGAGAGTCGCTGGTCGGACCAATCATTGAGCAATTCGAAATGGCCACAGGCATCAGGGTCCGCGTGCGCTATGCCGGCACAGCAGAGCTCGCCGCCGCCATCCTGGAAGAAGGCGGACGCTCTCCCGCCGACGTCTACTACGCGCAGGACGCCGGCGCCCTCGCCGCGCTCGCCGAGAGTGGCGCGCTGACTCAGCTGCCCGCTGACATCGTCAGCAGCGTCACGGAGCAGTTCGCCGACGCCTCCGGTCGCTGGGTCGCAACTTCAGGCCGCGCACGCGTCCTGATTTACTCGCCCGAACGCGTCCCCAACCCACCCGACAGCGTCTTCGACCTCGTCAACGAGGAATGGCGCGGACGCGTCGGCTGGGCACCCTCCAACGGCAGCTTCCAGGCATTTGTCACCGCGATGCGTCAGATCCACGGCGACGCGGCAACCGAGGACTGGCTGCGCGGCATGATCGCCAACGACGTGCGTGAGTACCCCAAGAACTCGCCGCAAGTCCAGGCGGTCGGTGATGGCGAACTCGACATCGGCTTGGTCAACCACTACTACCTCTTCCGCTTCACCGCAGAGGACCCTGACTTTCCCGCCGCCAACCACTTCACGGATTCGGGCGCAGCCGGGGGACTGATCAACATCGCCGGCGTCGCCTTGCTCAACGCCTCCGACAACGATGACAACGCTTTGCAATTCATCCGCTTCCTCCTCAGCAAGGAAGGTCAAACCTATTTCCGCGAGGAGACCAGCGAATACCCAGTCGCCGCAGGTGTCGAGGCGCGTCCCGAACTGATCCCACTCGCTGACCTGAACCCACCGTCCCTCGCCCTCACTTCGCTCGCCGACCTTGAAGGCACCCTCAACCTCCTCCGAGAAGTCGGCGCGCTTCCATAGCGGAAATTGTCCTTCGCAACGCTCCCCATTGGAGACCTGCGCGTACACCAGATTCGCGCGGCGAGGAACAAGTTCCGGCTCTTACCCCCTCTCCCTGATGGAAAGGGGACCGGAATCAGGCGGCGAGTGATGTACGAGTGGGTTTCCACTGTCCACTGGAGGAGCTGTCGCGGAGCAGCGAATGAGGATGACCGCTGCGCCAACGCACAAATGCGGTCTCCTGCCCAGTTGACCTTTGCACCAAATCGACGCACGCGTCTCAGCGCTCCACTCATCCCATGACCACGCTCTCCGATAATCTCAAACGATGAGCATCCTCAGCGGAACCGCAGACCTTCCGTCGCGGTTCCGCGTACATCTCCCGATCATCTGGATCCTCGCGCTCGCCGGCGCTGGCGCCGCCTGTATCCCGCTCATCTACCTGATCGTCCGAGCGGCAGAGGCCGATGCCGACACCTGGTCGAAGGTGCTCACCGGAGGCACCCTGCGGCTGCTGCTCAACACCGCTGCGCTCACGCTTGCCGTGACCGCCGCGTCGGCGGCGCTGGCGCTGCCGATCGCCTATCTCACCGAGCGCACTGATCTCCCGCTGGCTCGCCTCTGGCGCTCGATCACCATCATGCCGCTCGCCATTCCTTCCTACGTAGGTGCGTTCGCCTTCGTCATCGCGCTCGGACCAAACGGCTCATTGCAGGATCTGTTGTCCCCGCTGGGTGTCGAGAGCATCCCCGAGATCTACGGGTTCGTCGGCGCCTGGCTCACCTTGACGCTGTTCACGTTCCCCTATCTGTTGCTGGTCGTGCGGGCCGGTCTGCGCGACCTCGATCCCGCGATCGAAGAGTCCGCGCGTTCGCTCGGACAGTCCGCCTGGGGCGCCTTCTGGCGAGTCACCGTTCCTCAGTTGCGCATCCCCATCGCCACCGGCAGCCTGCTGGTCGCCCTCTATGTCATATCCGATTTCGGCGCCGTTTCGATGATGCGGTTTGACACGTTTACGCGCGCCATTTATGTCCGCATTGGGACATCCTTCGACCGCTCAAGCATCGCGGTGCTCTGCATGATTCTGGTCGTCCTCGTCGCCGTGGTGCTCGCCGTCGACTGGTCGCAGCGACGCAACGCCCGATACCACCGCCTCGGCAGCGGCGCCGCTCGGATGCCGAGACTCATCCATCTGCGACGCTATCGCTGGCCAGCGCTGACCGGTATGAGCATCATCTGCGCCCTGGCTCTACTGGTGCCGGTCGCGGTGCTGTTTCACTGGCTGTCGGTCGGGCTCGACAACGGAGAGAGCTTTCCCGGCATCTGGAGCGCCGCGCTGAACTCCGTCTACGCGTCGGCACTGGCCGGCGGAGCCACAGTCGCGATCTCGATTCCCATCGCCATCATCGTCGTCCGCCGTCCCGGATTTCTGTCTCGCGTCATCGATCGCGCGTCTTACGTCGGCTACGCCTTGCCGGGCGTCGTCGTCGCGTTCGCCCTCATCTTTTTCACCCTGCGGGTGACGCCGACCATCTATCAGACGATCGTGACACTCGTCTTCGCCTACGTCGTGCTCTTCCTGCCGCAAGCGATCTCCGGCCTCCGGGCCTCGCTGGTACGGGTCCAACCAGGGCTTGAGGAAGCCTCACGCTCGCTCAACCGAACCCCCTGGCAGACCTTCTGCAGCGTCACACTGCCACTGATCGCGCCGGGCATACTCGCCGGATTCGCGCTGGTCTTCCTGACCACGATGAAGGAGCTTCCGGCCACAATCTTGCTTGCGCCGATCGAGTTTGACACGCTGGCCACCAGCCTCTGGGGACACCAGGAGGACGTATTCTTCGCACGAGCCGCCGCCAGCGCCCTGCTGCTACTCGCCTGCGCCGCCTTGCCGATGATCATCCTGTTCGGACACGACCGTGACATCCGCACCTGACCACGACCAGCTCCAACCCGCCCTCAGCGCGCGCGGAATCGCCAAGTCGTTCGCCGAGACGCGCGCGGTCGACGACGCCTCGTTTGCCGTCCAACGGGGCGAAATCCTGGCACTGCTCGGACCGAGTGGTTGCGGCAAGACGACGACACTCCGGCTCCTCGCCGGATTCGAGCGTCCCGATCATGGCGCGATAGACATCAACGGCGTCACCGCTTGTAGCGACCAGGTCTGGCAGCCGCCCGAACAACGACGCATCGGCATGGTCGCACAGGACTTCGCCCTGTTTCCGCACCTCAGCGTCGCCGAGAACATCGCCTTCGGACTCGGCGACGGTCATCGCGCCTGGTGGACGCGTCCCCTGAGACGGCTCCGCCGCTCACCGGCAAGCCCGCGCGTTGACGAAATGCTGGCGCTCGTCGGCCTCGCCGGCTACGCCGACCGTTTCCCGCACGAGCTCTCCGGCGGCGAGGCGCAGCGTGTCGCGTTGGCGCGAGCGCTGGCGCCCGAGCCAGCCGCCGTTCTGCTGGACGAGCCCTTCAGCAACCTCGACCAGAACCTGCGATCCAGCCTGCGTCAGACCATGCGGCGCATCCTCAAGCTCGCCAACGCCGCCGCCGTATTTGTCACCCACGACCGCGAGGAAGCGCTCTCGCTCGCCGATCGCGTCGCCGTGATGCGCGACGGTCGGATCGAGCAGATTGGCGCACCCGACGATCTCTACTACCGTCCCAACTCACCATTTGTCGGAGCCTTCGTCGGTGACGCCAACATCCTCAGCGGACGCCGCACGCCCGGTGGCGCCGTCACCGAGCTCGGACACGTCCACTTCGTGCACACTCCCGAACCTCAGGACGCTGAACCACTCCCTGGACAAGAGGTCGAGCTCTCGATTCTGCTCCGCCCTGAGCAACTCGTCCTCAAACAAGCAGACGACCAACTTAACTCTGCGCGTGTCGTCAGCAGCGAGTACTACGGTCACGACCAGGTCGTCCGAGTACGACTGCCATCAGGCGTTGAGGTCGAGGCCAGGCTACGTACTGAAGTCGTTTGGCGCCCCGACGATCCCGTCAACGTCATCGTCCTCGACGACGCCATCGCCTTCACACGCTAACAATGCTCCGAGCAATGCTTAGATCAATTCCCTTCTGATCCCCTCTTCTTCTGTTATCAACTTGGCATTGGTAGATGCCGCGCCTGGTGTACGGTACAGGAGCCGGTAGCGCAACAGTTACGTCGCAAACAGTAGGAAAGCCCATCTGGATGATTGTTGCCCATCTCCAGCGTCAAGTAGGTAGCCAACGGCGCTTCGCATCACTGGTTGTCGCTTTGTTGCTACTGGTCGTTATTGCCTTGCCAACACTCGCCTTGGCCGACGAACCTGAGCGAGCGCAACAACAAACGCTCAACCCTGCGCCGGCCGACCCTGCGCCAGCCAACCCTGCGCCGGCCAACCCTGTCAGCGGCGAAGCGTCGAGCTTGTTCTCCACTTCAACGACTCTGGAGAGCGTCCCTGATTCTTGAGCTGAGGCTATCGGAGTTGGCGGCAGCCCTGTTGTCGCCTTTATGCCACTCATGGCGTTTGTCGTTAGCGTATCCGCTGTTGCATACCCAGAAGAAACAGGGCAAACCGTTCGAGATGTGATCGAAACGGTCATTGATATCTTCGAGCCGCCAGAATCGTATCCGCCCGATCCGGTCCCGCATCCCTTCTAAGTAAGTGGGTGGAAGCCTGAGGCAAATGTGGCGATCGGTGGCGACCGCTGGCAGGAATGCTCAGAGATCGCCATCGTAGCATTGCGGCCTGGCGTGACAGTACCAAAGGTTCCTCTGGCGCTATTGACAGGAACGGGCCTTGGGTTATTGATTTGCAACATTGGTGGTGTGCTTGGAGTAGTACCGTGCGAGGGATGGCCGCAGATTGAAATCATCGCGTTCGGTTGGGTGGTAGCGGTCATAGTCGGAATTCCGATGGGTTTCGCTTATACGCGGATGGCGCCTCTGCTTCGCTGGCTCTGGATATCCCTCAGATCGCGCGTCTGATACGATATGATGGAGTTGCCCGTGTCATCGCACTGGAGACGACATGCGGGTTGGATCGGGTATCGGAGACGCTCATGACCGTCCAACAGCTGATCACTCACTTCATGGAAGCCCTGCACCAAGGCTACATCGCCGCACTGGACGACCTTGACGACGAGCAACTCAACTGGCGCTTTGATGACCAGGCCGTCTCGCCCGGCTTTCATGCCTGGCACTATGTCCGCACCAAGGACAACATCGTCAACTTCGTCTGCCAGGACCGCAAGCCTCCCGTCTGGTTGCGACAGGGCCTGAACGACTCCTGGAACTTCCCGAAGGTCGCGCAAGGCACCGACATGGAGCGCTCCGACGCGCATGGACTGCGTATCCCCTCCACCGCCGACCTGGTCGGTTACTTCAACGATGTCCACGATGACGTCATGCAGTACCTCAACGCTTCGACCGACGCCGACCTCGCCGAGACCGTCCGCGTCGTCCAGTTCGGTCACCAAGCCAAGTCCCAGCAGATCATGCAAACCTGCATCGCGCACGGCAACGGGCACCTCGGTCAGATTCTCAACACCCGCTCAGTCATGGGCCATCCCGCCCGCATCGACTTCTAACCTCTCAGCCAAGTCATCGTAGCGAAGGATCGTCATGAAGATCAGCGACCACGTGCGCATGGTCCCCGTCCCGGAGGACCAGCCCATGCGTCCGACCTCGACCAACATCTACATCATCGGGCAGCGCGGCGGTCAGACCCTGACGATCGACTCCGGCGAAGCCATCGATAAATTCCGCTGGATGCTGCGCGGCTACCTCGCCGCCATCGATCACTCCGAGATCGGTGTCGCCGCGATCACGCATCACCACTTCGATCACTCCGGCAACCTCAAGCATGTCCGCGAGCATCTCAAGGCCGAAATCGCCGTACCAGAAAACGGCGTCAAGCTGCTCAAGCGACAGCTCCCCGCCGACGGCGTCAAGACCTTTGCCGACGGCGACCAAGTCACGCTCGACGGCGGCCTGCGGGTCCAGATCATCGCCAGCCCCGGACACTCGGTCGACTCGCTCTGCTACTACATTGAAGAGGACGGCATCCTCTTCACCGGCGACACGATTCTCGGCAACACCACCACCGTCGTCGGCGATGTCAACTCATACATGGCCTCGCTGCGACGACTGCTCGATCTGCCCAACATCAAGGTGTTGCTGCCGGGGCATGGACCATTGATCCGCGACACTGACGACGCGAAGGCCCGCGATCGGCTGGAAATGTACGTCGCCCACCGACAAATGCGCGAAGACCAGATCCTCGAGCAACTGCAGGACCGCGAGCCGAAGACATCATGGCAGATCATGGAATCAATCTACGGCGACAGCATCGATAAACGCCTCCGTCAGGCCGCCGACGGCAACGTCCAGGCCCACCTCAAGAGCCTGCAAAAGTCCGGCGTCGTCACAGCGTCACGAGGCGAGAAAAAGAGGCCGAACCCGGCAACCGTCGCCAAGAATAAGGCCAAAGAGAAGGCCAACCGCAAAATCATTCAGCAGGGAAGGAAACTGGATCAAACCCAGAGAGCCAGGATCCTCGCCCAACAAGAGAACCCGCCAACCGACCTCTGGAAGAACCCCCCCAGCTATCAACTGCGCTAAAAGCTCCCCCTCTGGGGGAGCCGTCCGAGAGCACACAGCCGAGCTACATCGACAAGGAGCCACCAATGGACTACGGCATCGGAATACCCAGCTGGATCAACGCCTATCAAGAAGTGCAACGCGCGGAGGCCGCCGGTTTCACTCATGCCTGGTTCTACGATTCGCAGCTGATCTACTCCGACGTGTACGCGGCGATGGCGCTCGCCGCGCACCACACCTCCACGATCAAGCTCGGCACCCTCGTCGCGATTCCATCCAACCGCATCGCGCCGGTGACCGCCTCCGCCGTCGCCTCGCTCAACAAGCTGGCGCCAGGGCGCATCATCCTCGGCATCGGCACCGGGTACACCGGACGCAACACCATGGGCCTGCCCGCTTACCCGATCAAGCGCTACCGCGAATACGCGCAGCAGGTGCGAGGACTGCTCAACGGCGAGGATGTCCTCTACACAGATGACGTTACCGGCAACGAGCGCTGGATCCGGTTGATCCACGGCCAGCACTCCGAGTTCCTCAACCTGGACGATTTCATTCCCATCTACGTCGCCGCCAACGGCCCGCGCGCCTTGGAGGTCGTCGGACAAGCTGGCGACGGCTGGGTCACGACCGGCATGGGGCTCAACGCACAGCAGTCGTTCCCCGCGATCGCCGCCGCCGCCGAAGCCGCTGGACGCTCAACCGAGAAGCCATACACTGTCGGCCTCACCTCTGGACTCGTGCTGCGCGACGGCGAAACGTTCGAGTCCGAACGCGTCAGCCGAATCCTCGGCCCCGGCATGGTGCCCGGTGTCCACGCAATGTGGGAAGCCGCCTACGGCCCCGGTGCCAACCTCGGCCTGGACAACCCCGATCTCGCCGGCGAGTATCACAACTACATCCGTGAGTACTCCGCCGCCAAGGGCACCCCCGAGGACCGCTTGTACCTGGACGTCCACGAGGGACACATGGTCTACCTCAAGCCCGGCGAGGAGCGATTCGTCCTCCCGCAGATCCTGGAGCGGTCCCTGGTCGGCTCTGGCGCCGAGATCATCGAGAAGCTCGAACATCTCGAATCCATCGGCGTCGATAACATCGCACTCACCGCCAACGACCCCGACGGAGCGCGCGAAATCATCGACGACTTCTCACGCGAAGTGATTCAGAAGCGCAGCTAGGAGCCAACCATGGACTACGGACTGCTGGTCCCCACCTACATTGACATGTGGAAAGAGGTCGTGCGCGCCGAGGAGGCGGGTTTCACGCACGCCTGGTTCCCCGATTCGCAACTGATCTGGTCCGACTGCTACGCCGCCATGGCGCTCGCCGCGGAACGCACCTCGAAGATCAAGCTCGGCACGCTCGTCTCGATTCCCTCCAATCGGATTGCGCCAGTTACTGCGTCGGCGATCGCCACAATCAACAAACTGGCTCCGGGGCGCACCATCCTTGCGCTTGGCACCGGGTACACCGGGCGCAACACGATGGGCCTGCCGTCTTATCCCGTGAAGAAGTTCCGCGAGTACGCGCAGCAAGTTCGAGACCTACTCGACGGCAAGGACATCCTCCACACCGACGATGTCACAGGGCGCGAGACCTGGATTCGATTGATCCATCCTGATCATCCCGACTTCTACAACATCAAAGACCATATCCCGATCTACATCGCCGCCAACGGCCCGCGAGCGACCGCGGTCGTCGGCCAGGTCGGCGATGGATTTGTTACCTCCGGCGCCGGCCCATGGCTCGATACTGCTTTCCCGATCATTGAGCAGTCTGCCTCCACGGCCGGTCGCTCCACCGACAAGCCCTACACGGTCAGCCTGACCGGCGCCTGCGTGCTGGAAGATGGCGAGGACATCATGTCGGACCGAGTCGTCCACCGCGCCGGCGCGGTCGCCGCGGTCTACAACCACACGCTCTGGGAGTCTGAGTACGGCGGTTGGGGTGGCAATCTCAAGGGCGCAAATCCCGACCTCGCTGCCGAGTACAACCAGTACATCACACGCTACGCCGAAGAGCGCGGACGCCCGCTCGATCGCCTCTACCTCGACGTCCACGAGGGTCACTACAGCTACCTCAAAGACGGCGAATCGCAGTTCGTCAGCCAGGACCGCCTCAATGACATGATGATCGGCAGGCCCGACCAGTTCATCAGCAAAGCAGAGGAGGCCGCGGCGCACGGCGTCGATCACTTCGCGCTCACCGCGCTCGATCCTGGCGCCGCCAACGACCTGATAGACGAGATGACGCCGATCATCGCGCGCACGTCATGACCCCTCTCGCTCCCTCTCGTAGGAGGAGCTGCCGTCTGTCTTGCCTGCTCCCCCTCGCAGGTTGTTCAAAGAGGCGCGCACGCATCGATTCTGGCGACAGGGAGCTGCCGTCTGCCTTCCATGCTCCCCCTCGCAGGGGGAGCTGCCGCAGGCTGAGGGGCCCCTTCCGCCCATAGCTGGAAGCCTGACACTGGCCCAATGGAAACACCACTGACCTGGAACCTGCCGCCATCCCCGCCCGCCCCGACGCTCGCGCTGACCCACGGCGCCGGCGCCTCGTCGACCCATCCCAACACGACGGCGCTGGCTGAACTGATCGCCCAGCGCGGCGTCCGCGTCGCCCGCTTCGACTTCCCGTACATGACTCGCGCGCTCGCCGCCGGACGCCGTCCCTGGCCGCCCGACCCCGAGGATGTCCTCTCCGCGACCTGGATCCAGGTCATCCTGCAATTGGCGCAGCAGGGAGTGCCGACCAACAACCTGTTCATCGGCGGCCGCAGCATGGGTGGACGCATCGCCAGCTACCTCGCCGACGCCGTCGAGCCGGCCGGCATGGTCTGTATCAGCTATCCATTCCATGCCCCCAGCGACCCCTCGCGAGCCACGACCATCCATCTCGAACAACTGGCCACGCCAACGCTCATCGTGCAAGGAGAACGAGACGAATACGGGACCCGAGACGAAGTCGAGGCCTACGACCTTTCACCAAACATCAAACTCAAATGGATCCCGGACGGAAATCACGGCCTCGTCCCCAGAAAGCGCTCTGGCCACACCGAAGAAACCAACCGCGAACTCGCCGCCGCCGCGATCGCAGAGTTCATCCATAATCTGAGCTAGGGCCTGTTCACATTGCTAGCAGCATGTCGTAGATGAGGACCAGGTGGACGGCGGCGAGGTAGATCTGGTCCAGTTTGTCACTGCGGAAGGCAATGCGACGGAAGCGCTTGAGTCGACAGCAGAAGCGTTCGACCTCGTTGCGGCGGCGATAGCGGGCGCGGTCGTAGGTCCAGGGCCGGCGACGGTTGGACTTGGGCGGGACGACGGGATGGTAACCGAGCTGGGCGGCCAGTCGCCGGGTGGCGTCGTCTTCGTAGGCGCGGTCCATGACCAAGGCCGGCGCGCCGCGGACCGGTCCGAGTCGCTGCAGCAGCTCGCGTCCGCAGGGCGCGTCGTGGCGCTGACCGGCTGAGAGGCCGATGATCAGCGGGACGCGGTCGTTGGCGACGAGGGCATGCAGCTTCGTGGTCAGCCCGCCCCGAGAGCGGCCGATCGCCTGGGGCCCCTTTTTCGCAGCGCGCCCGAGCCGTGCGCATGCACGGGGATGATCGTGCTGTCCAGCGACAGCGTGTCCAAGTCCAGTTCGGCCAATAACTCCTGCTGTAACTCCCGCGCGATCCGCTCCAGCACGCCCGCCTTGGCCCAGCGGTTGAGCCGCACGTAGATCGTGTGCCAGTTGCCGAACTCGCGCGGCAACCCGCGCCAGGTGCAGCCCTGATAGACCACATAGAGCCAGGCGTCGAGCACCTGACGATGGGCAATCTTGACGTGGTTGCCGCGCGCCGGCAGCAACGGCTCGATCCGCGCGTACTGCTCGTCGCTCAGCCTCGTCTGATCAGTCATCTGGTCACCTGGACCGCGCCGCCAACCACTCCCACTCTGCCACACCTACGCGCCAAAGTGAACAGGCCCTAGTCGAAGTTGCATTTTGCTCCCCCTTGTAGCCGCAGAGCGGGGGAGTGAGCCGAAGTTGCAATTTGCTCCCCCTTGTAGCCGCAGAGCGGGGGAGCTAGCCGAAGTTGCAATTTGCTCCCTCTTGTAGCCGCAGAGCGGGAAGCTAGCCGAAGTTCCAATTTGCTCCCCCTTGTAGGGGGAGCTGTCGCGGAGCGACTGAGGGGGTCCCAGGCGTGAGTGGCGGACAGCTCCCTGGCTGATTTCTGGCGGATGCTCAAATCGCTGAGCGACTGGTGGATCGCAGGGCGTGAGTCTGCGGGGAACCCCCTCTACCTACCGCATCTCCCCCGTGGAGCGGGGGAGAACATGCATGTGAGTCAACTGAGGTGTCGTCGCGTAGTGTGCGGTCTCACCCCCGCCAGACGACCTCCGCCGGACGCCGCTCCGCTGGCATCTCACGCATCTCCTGCGGCGCGTAGCCCAGATAGAGATACGCCACAATCCGATCCTGATCGGCGATGCCCAACCACTTCTTCGCAGCCGCGTTCTGCGCCAATGCGCCCGTGCTCCACTTCGACGCCAGGCCTCGCGAGGTCGCCGCGAGCATCATGTTCTGCACCGCGCAGCAGACCGCCGCATAGTCCTCTCGATCGCGCACCGGATCATCAACGACCGCCTGCTGAGTCACCGCGATCAACAGCGGAGAACGCATCAGCTTGCCGCGCGGATCCTTCGCGAACTCGCCGCCGCCAGCCAGGACCGCCTCACACAACTCCTCACGCGACGCTCCCGAGACGACGTGGAATCGCCACGGCTCAGTGTGTTTATGATTCGGCGCCCAGCGGGCCGCCTCGATCAGCTCTGCAACGACCTCAGCCGACACCGCGCGGTCTGAGAACACGCCAATCGTCCGACGCTCACGGATCGCGGTGTCGACATCCATCGGCTATCTCCAACTCCCTCTCCCACTGGGAGAGGACTGGCGCGAGGGCTCACGCGACTCAGTCTGCCTGACAGCATACGATCCAGAGACATGATCCGCGCAGGCATCGGTCAGACATTTGAAGCCTTTGGAGTCGGACTCTTCCGGCTCCACTGGCTGCTCACCGCAATGGCCTTCATGGCCTTCTCGATGAACTTCACCGTTCTCCCGATCGTCGCGTTCGATCTCGGCGGCAACAACTCCTCCGTCGCGCTCGCGATGGCCGGCAACGGCATCGCCTGGTTCTTCATCGGACCCTTCGCCGGCGCCCTCACCGACCGCCTCTCCAAGCGACGCTTGATCGTCCTCGCGCAGACCGCCATCGCGATCAACTACGCATTGATCGGCTTCCTTATCGTGATTGGCCGCATTGAGGTGGTCTGGCTCACCGTCAGCACCTTGCTGCTTGGCGCCTGCTTCGCCTTCACCGGACCGTCGCGCCGCGCCTACATCGCCGATCTCGTCCCGCCGCGGCTGGTCGGCAACGGCGTGGCGCTATTGCAGTCCGCGCTCACCTTTCCGCAGACCGTCGGTCCCGTCATCGGATCGCTTCTGCTCTTCGCGCCGTTCATCAGGGCTGAGGGCGCCTATTTCATTATGTCGGGAATCCTGGTCGTCACGATCATCTCGCTCTATCTGATGCCGCCAGGCAGCCCGCGCAACGTGCCGCGCGGATCGGTCACTCGCGAGCTCATGCTGGGACTCCGCTATGCCTGGTCACAGCCGCGACTGCGCGTCTTGTTGGCGACGCTGCTGTTGGTCGCCGCGACTGCCGGCCCGTACCAGAACATCTTGCCCGGCCTCCTCGAGAACGTGTTCGGGATCGAGTCCAGGAACCTCGGCCTCGTCACCTGGCCGATGGGTATTGGATCCTTCGTCGTCGGACTCTCAGTCTCAGGCGTCGTCGGGACGCGCTGGTCCGGCGGCGTGCTGCTGATCATGAGCTGCGCCTTTGGACTGGGCGTCGCGCTGCTCGGCGTCACGCCGAACCCGCTGATCATGCTGCCCGTCGTCCTGCTGATCGGCTCCGGCTTCTCCGCCTTTCAGACCCTCAACACCGCCGAGGTCATCCGTCAGTCAAATCCTGAGTTTCACGGCCGAATCACGGCGCTCACCTTCCTCCCGTTCGGGGTGCAATCGTTCACCGGACTCGGCTTCGCCCGAGTCGCCGACAGCATCGGCGAGCAGGACGTGCTGATCATCATGGGACTCTCATCGATCGTGATCAGCCTCATCCTCGGCGCGATCTACTTACGTCTCAAGCAACCCGCCATTGCCTCGGCCCAGACCATCCTGCGTCACGCGCTCCGACCGCTCGCTGCCGTCATGCGGCCCCAGAAGTGAACGGGAGCAGCGAACAGGCGCAGCCGGGCGCAGCGAGAGACCGCCAACACAAGCCGCGGCGCGTCAGAGCAACCTCGTTCTGTCCTATCCTGTGTCGGTACCAATCCACTCACCGCTTGGGACCGTTTGAGAGGTCAATTGCAAATGCCAGAAATCCACCGCGACAGCGTCAGCATCCACTATGAGGCGCAGGGCGACGGCCCCGCCATCCTGCTCTCGCATGGCTACGGCGCCACCTCGCAGATGTGGGCCGGACAGCTCGATCTGCTCTCTGCCAATCACCGGCTGATCGTCTGGGACATGCGCGGACACGGCCTGACCGACTCGCCTGAGGATCTCTCCTGCTACAGCGAGGCCGAGACCGTCGCCGACATGGCCGCCATCCTGGACGCTGAGGGCGCTGATGACGCAGTGATCGGCGGACTCTCGCTCGGTGGATACATGTCGCTCGCCTTCCAGGTCGCCCATCCCGATCGCACCCGCGCATTGATGCTGTTCGACACCGGTCCCGGCTACAACAACCCCAAGGCTCGCGAGGGCTGGAACACGGGTATGGCGATCCCGCGCGCGGAGGCGCTCGAGCGAGACGGCCTCGCCGCGCTCGGAGGATCCGAGGAAGTCCGCGTCTCCACCCACCGATCCGCCGTCGGCTTGGCCAAAGCCGCTCGCGGCATGCTGGCGCAATTCGACAACCGCATCATCCAGTCACTCTCCAGCATCGACAAGCCCACGCTCGTCCTCGTCGGCGAGAACGACCAACCCTTCCTCGCCGGTACCGATTACATGGCCAACAAGATTCCCAACAGCACCCACGTCGTGATCCCCAACGCCGGACACGCGGCCAACATCGACAATCCGACCGACTTCAACGACGCCGTATCGTCGTTCCTCACCTCTCTTCCTCAGAAATAGAGTGCGGGCCGCGATTCTCCCCTCTCCCTCTGGGAGAGGGCTAGGGTGAGGGCCGCAATAGTTCAGGAGCCAACATGCAGGTCAGTCTCTTCTTCCTCCCATCGGTCGGCACCCGCGAGGACATCGAAGCCGGCATGGCCGGCAACCGTCCAGAGCTCTATCAGGACATGCTCGCTGACCTGTCGGCGTTCGCCAAAGCCGGCGACGCGCTCGGCTACGACTCGATCGGCTTCACCGAGCACCATTTCCATATCGAGGGCTTTGAAGTCTCGCCTAACCCGATCATGCTGGACCTCTATCTCGCAATGCAGACCGAACGTATCCGCGTCGGTCAGCTTGGCCTCGTCCTGCCCGCGCAGAATCCAATCCGCGTCGCCGAGGACATCGCCATGCTCGATCACATGAGCGGTGGACGCGCCCTGGCCGGCTTCGCGCGCGGATACCAGCGACGCTGGGTGGACACGCTCGCTCAGCAGATTCACGGCGTCCACGCCGCCCGTCCAGGCGACCATGACGCGATCGACGCCGCCAATCGCGCCGCCTTCGAGGAACACTTCCAGATCATCCGCAAGGCGTGGACCGAAGACATGATCTCCTACCAGGGTGACGCCTGGCAAATCCCGCCGGACGGCACCCCGTGGGACATCGAAGCGACCCGCCTGTACGGCACAGGCGTTGACGAGAACAACATCGTCCGCCAAATCGGCGTCGTGCCCAAGCCGCTGCAAAAGCCGCACCCGCCGCTCTTCCAACCCTTCGCCTCATCCGAGCGCACCATCCGCTGGTGCGCCCGAGAGGGCATCACCGCGATCCTGCCGCCGATGTACCCGGAGCTGCAGAACCGCCTCTATGAGGTCTACCACGAGGAAGCCGCCTCAGTCGGCCGCAACCTCAAGCCGGGCGAGGGCCTTGGCGTCCTGCGCGACGTGATCATCACCGACACCGACGACGAGGCGATCGAGTTGTGGCGCCACTCCGCCGCCTTCGCGGGCGGCGCCTGGTTCGCCCCCTTCGGCTTCGCCGAAGCGCTGCGTCCGCCCGGAGGCGAGATCATGAGCCTCCAGGATCAGCTCGACAACGGCCTGCTCTTCGCCGGCACCCTCGACAGCGTCAAGCGACAGGTCCAACGCATGCTCGACGTCACCCCCGTCAGTTGGATCTTCATGTGGCAATACAACGGCCTCCTCACGCAGGGCCAAATCCTCAGATCAATGGAAGACTTCTCCGAAAAAGTCCTCCCCGAATTCGGCGGCCTCAACGAAAGCTGACCAGACCCTCGGGGTACAAGAACAAATTGGTTAGTGAGGCGCATCTTGGCAGAACATGACCTGTTTGAAGCGATCCGGAAAACCGGTGCGATCACAAAGACAGATGAGGTCAATGAACGCTTGGTACCAGCAATCCAGCCACAACTCGACGATGGGACTGTGCTACAGAGCCTACATTCTGAACTGCGTGCAGCACTGGCAGGTACCGGAATAACACATCTGTATCAACATCAAGCCAAAGCCGTGAGAGCCGCCCTGAAAGGGCGCAATGTTGTTCTGCAATCACCTCCTGCAAGCGGTAAAACATTGGCCTTTCAACTCCCGATGCTAAACACTCTTCTCGATGACCCCAGTGCCAGGGCATTGATGATCTATCCTACAAAGGCGCTGGCCAAGGATCAGGAACAGCAGCTAACTGACTTGGTCCAGCGCCTGCCCAACACAACAATTTCTTTGGGCTCTTACGACGGAGACACACCACAAAGAGAGCGGCAAGCAGTCTGGCAGCAACCACCGCAGATATTACGCACCAATCCAGACATGCTGAATGCGAGCTTTCTTGGTTGGGCAGAGAAATACACTCAGCTGTACGCTAACTTGCGTTGGATCATCGTGGATGAGGTTCACGAGTATCGTGGGTACTTCGGTTCGAATGTCGCGCTGATTCTCAGGCGCTTCGCACACCACTTGAGGCAACTGTATGGCGTCTCGCCACAACTCTTTATGTGTTCCGCCACCTGTGCCAACGCGCAGGATCACGCGGAGCTGCTGACCGGACGCGACTTCATCAGCGTGGACGGGAGTGATGCATTGCGCCCAACTCGGCAATATTGGTCAGTGCAGCTAGATGTGCCAGATGCGGGCTATTGGGACGAACTGCGCAACCGGACTGTCGATGCGGGCCTCGCGTGCCTGGAACAAGGGAAATCGGTCTTGGTGTTCTGTCCGACCAGAATCTTTGCTGAGGAATGTAAACGTCAGGCTGATGTGCGACTCTCGAAGAATCCGGACGACATGCCAGGAGTCACATCCGATTCGATTCAAGTGTTTCGCGGCGGGTTGACCGCAGGCCAGCGACACAAGATTCAGGACGGCATCCATGCCGGAGATATTCGCTTGGTGTTTGCCACCAATGCCCTGGAGCTGGGTATCAACATCAGCGGAATCGACGGTGTGATCATGGCAGGATTCCCAAACAACATGATGTCCGCCCGACAACAGATCGGCCGAGCAGGCCGTAGCTGGAAGTCACAAGCCTTCGTGCTCTATCTGCCGAGAAACAACCCACTGGATCGCTATTACGCGACGAACATAGATGAATTGATCGAACGCGAACTGGACGCACTGGTCGTGAACCCGGAGAACAACGTTCTGGTTGAGCGGCATTTGCCCTGCACTCTCTATGAGACACCGGCATTCAACGGCGGCAAGGATCTGCTGGGTGATGTGCTGTATCGGCAAGTAACGGAGAAGAGTGGGCAATTCTATAGATCAAGAAAACGCCCACACTACAATCTCGATATACGTGGTGGAGGGAGTACCACATTCAAGCTCTGGGTCGGACGAAGAGAGCTAGGCTCGATGTCAGGCCAACAGCGATTTCGCGAAGCCTATGAGGACGGCATCTATCTACATGGCGGCGAAGCCTATCGCGTCGAGTCCGTTACGACCACACGCAACAAAGCAGGGAGAATTGATCTCGTTCAGCTAGGCGATGAAGACCAGTATCTGCGGACCATTCCGAAGATAACTGCATCAATCAGCAAGGAAGAGGTTTGGGATGGCATGCGGTGGAACTTAGAGGATGGCCCGATTGACGTGCTGTACGGCCAAGTGACAGTCACTGAGCGGATTCACGTTGTTGAGGAAATCGACGAGCGGACGAATCGTCGAATCCGAAGATGGCAACCAGAGAATTCGTCATCGTACTGGGACGGCGAAGGCGTTTGGATCGACTTCCATGAAGTCCTTGACGCAACCCAAGCATCTGTCTGGGCGTTTGAGCAAATGCTGCGAATAGGGACGTTGCTTACGATCTTGGCCGACCAAAACGATCTAGTGATGTATGCAGCAGGTAAGGAGCACCGCGCGTACATAGTTGAGAGCTTTGAGGGCGGTATAGGCATCGCGACACAGGTGTTGGATCTCTGGCGTGAGGCGCTGGAGAAGGGCATGGCAGTCGCACTGAACTGCAGTGGAAAATGTGTGGAAGGTTGCCCGCGCTGCATTATGCCGCCACGTATGCGCGACCAACCCGATAAGCAAGGCGGCCTCCGTCTGGCTCAGCAGATACTGAAAGCAACGAAGCGACCGCACAATCAAGAGCTCAGGAATGGATTTTGGGGCTCCGCTTGAATCGTAGAGGGCGACGCAGTGCAAATGTGGTACTCGTCAAAGCTGCGTCAGCAACGCAGTCGCTCCGATAATCACGGCTGTCATGCCGATCATCGCGACCAGCAGTCTCCTAATGATCCGCTGTTCAAACGCATCGATGCCCTTGTGGAGATCATCCCTTGTGAGAAGGTCGTCGAAACCCTCTGACAGAGCCTCGGTAAACTCGTCGACCTGATCGGAGGACGCACCGATATCCACAATGCTGCGGCGGATGCAAAGCGGGTTCAGCGCCATGTCTAGGACATCCTGAACTCTGACTAACCCAACCGATCCATGATCAACGCCAAATTCGACGGATCCGACCGCAGCTCACCAACAGCGAAACTCCTCACCACCTCCGACACCGCGGCGTTTGCCGGTGTTGCGACCTCGACCATCTTTCCCTGCTCTACTACCCAGCCGTTGAGCGCGTCGATCTCCACACGGCGTCCGCGAATCACGTCTTGCAGGAAGCTTGGACGACCTGCGCCCAGCGCCTGCGCCCCGGCGATCAACTCGGCATCGAGATCGGCTGAGTCCCCGCCGCTGGCCGCATCGACAAACTTCTGTGCGTCAATGCCCCAGACGCCGTCAATGTTGTGACCGTGCGCTCTGCCGACCTCAATCACCTCAGCCGCGATCCGGATACACAGCCAGCGCGTGTCATCGCGGGCGCGCACCTCACCTGAGCCGTAGCCCGACAGCCCGGCAATCGGATTCGCCATGCAGTTGACCGCCAGCTTGCCCCAGCGCTCGCCCCACAGATTGGTCGTCGACTCGGCGCCCGCCACATGGTTCATCATTGCGGCAATCTCGCGAGCCCGATCCGAGTCAGAGCCGTCCAACTCTCCGACCTTGAAGCCCAGCGTTCGCGTGTCGGTGCGCATGCAGTGACCCGGCTCATACATCCCGGCGCCGATCGTAATCACGCATCCCAGCGTCCGCTCGCGACCGGCGATTGCCGCGACCCGCTCGTCGTTGATCCCGTTCTGGAAATCGACGACTGCTCCCCCATCACTGCCATCCTTGACCAGCGGCGAGATGAACGAACTCGCCCACTCGGTGTCATAGCTCTTGACCGCGACGATGCCAATATCAAACGGCTCCGAGATCGCCTGCGCCTCATACAGATGTCGCGCATCAACGGGCACGCGGATATCGCCGATCAGCGGACCGCTCAGTCGCAGGCCGCGCTGCTTCATCTCGTTGATGTGCTCAACCCAGTGGTCAAACAACGTCACCTGGTAACCGGCGCGCGTGAGCATCCCACCGACGACACCGCCAATGGCGCCGGCTCCGATGATGCCAATGGTTGTCATCGTTATGAGCCCCTCGGTCTAGTCATGGAGTGGCAGGCGCACCGTGGCCCAGCCTGGTGTGGTCACGCCGAGACGGTCGTTTTCCAGCCACACTTCCAGCTCCACGATGCCATGATCATCGTCGAGGTCGGACTTGCCCGTGACCTTGCCGCGAGCGTGTACTTGATCCTCCGGAATGTTCATGCGCCGCATCTCAAAACGGAACTTGCTCATCCAACCGGCTGGTCCGGCCCAGTCGGTCACCACACGGCAGAGCGCCGCCTGTGTCCATCCGGTGTTGTAGAAGATCGCTGGGTGCCCTGCCTCGGCCGCGAAGTCCGGGTCATGATGCACCGGATAGAAGTCCTGCGAACCCGACACCTGCTCGACCATCTTGGTCCAATCCAGCGACAGGTCGTATCCCGCGATCAGGTCGCCGACGCGAACATCGTCCCAATACGTCTGATCGGTCGCCACACTGTTGGGCGCATTCGTTGCAATTCGAGTCGTCATAGCGGTCGCTCGCCTTCTTCCAATTCAACTTGTTCGGGGGTTCGATGGGTGCAAAGCGTGTTGGCGCCAACGGCGACCAACTCACCATCCTGATTCGTAATCCGTGTCTGCGTCACGATCCAGACCGATCGCGGATCGAGCTTGATCGACTTCTCGTAGATGTCCATCACCTCAGTCTGGGAGGCCAGGTGATCGCCCACCCGCGCAGGGCGAAGGTATTCCCACTCGGTATTCAGATTGATCATCCGCACGCCGCGCGTCGGCACGGCCCGAGTCAACGTCACGCCCTCGTCCGAAGACGGCGGCCACACACCGGAGCCGGCGAAATAACGGGTCATCACGGGCGGAGCAATCACCGCGCCCCACCTAGAGTCTTTGCCGTATTGGGGATCAAGGAACAGCGGATTCGTATCCTCGACCATGTGGCAGTGTCGGCGGATGCTGTCGTACTCGACCGGATACCGTCCAGGAATCACGTCCGTCGCGCGCCCGATCCACTCGCTGCGCACCGTCTCGATGTCGTAGTCGCCTTCAACTCTCGCCATGTGTATCCTCGCCCTTCGCTGGCCTGATGTTACCAGAGCTGCTGATCGCAGAGGTTCCTTGGCCGCTGAAGTGCTGCCGCCTCTAATGAATCTAGCGTGCTACATTGACAGAGAGGAGGATTGGCGATGTCGGTAATGAATCCGATCCTGCGGATTCGCAACGTGGTGCGCTCGATTGGCGCCACGTCGAATCAAGCTGACGAATTCGCAGACGCCATGGATGCCTATCCAACCAAAGACGACTTCCAGCAGAAGCTTGATGCGATGTTCGCTCAACAGTTCAACCGTCTGCTGCTGGCGATGATTGTGGTCGGTGGGCTCATCGTCGGTCTGGTAACAGCACTCAACTAGGGCCTGTTCACATTGCTAGCAGCATGTCGTAGATGAGGACCAGGTGGACGGCGGCGAGGTAGATCTGGTCCAGTTTGTCGCTGCGGAAGGCGATGCGACGGAAGCGCTTGAGGCGGCAGAAGAATCGTTCGACTTCGTTGCGCCGGCGATAACGGGCGCGGTCGTAGGTCCAGGGTTGGCGCCGGTTGGACTTGGGCGGGACGACGGGCTGATAGCCGAGCTGGGAGGCCAGTCGCCGGGTGGCGTCGTCTTCGTAGGCGCGGTCCATGACCAGGGCCGGCGCGCCGCGGACCGGTCCGAGTCGCTGCAGCAGCTCGCGTCCGCAGGGCGCGTCGTGGCGCTGACCAGCTGAGAGGCCGATGATCAGCGGGACGCGGTCGTTGGCGACCAGAGCATGCAGCTTCGTGGTCAGCCCGCCCCGAGAGCGGCCGATCGCCTGGGGCCCCTTTTTCGCAGTGCGCCCGAGCCGTGCGCATGCACGGGGATGATCGTGCTGTCCAGCGACAGCGTGTCCAAGTCCAGCTCGGCCAATAATTCTTGCTGTAACTCCCGCGCGATCCGCTCCAGCACGCCCGCCTTGGCCCAGCGGTTGAGCCGCACGTAGATCGTGTGCCAGTCGCCGAACTCGCGCGGCAACCCGCGCCAGGTGCAGCCCTGGTAGTAGACGTAGAGCCAGGCGTCGAGCACCTGACGATGGGCAATCTTGACGTGGTTGCCGCGCGCCGGCAGCAACTGCTCGATCCGCGCGTACTGCTCGTCGCTCAGCCTCGTCTGATCAGTCATCTGGTCACCTGGACCGCGCCGCCAACCACCCCCACTCTGCCAGATCTACGCGCCAAAGTGAACAGGTCCTAAGCTTGACCTTCGCTGCGAGGACCGAACGGCTCGGGGCGGAACGGTTCATCTCGAGCCCGCAAGAAGGCGCCGAAGCCGCCCGCCCGGCGCGCCTCATCGAGATGTTCCACCTCGGGACCGTCTGCCGACGCCTCCACCATTGTCGAGAGCATCGAACCGACGTTCAGCGCGTTACGCAAGCCCATCGCTTCGAGACCTCGCGCCGTAATCAGTTTGTTGTAGCGAATCGAGTGCGCCGGGACGAGCGCCAATCGACGCGCCAACGCATCCGCCTTCTGCATCAGATCCTCCGTCGGCACAACCTCATTGATTACGCCGAGCCGCAGCGCCTCTTGCGCGTCGAAGTGGTCGCCTGTGAGCGCGTAACGATGCGCCGCCTTCCAGCCGGCCAGCGCCGCGAACAGCACGGAGCTGTTGGAAATCATCCGCACCTCCGGCTGAGCAAACACCGCTCGCTCCGAGGCAATCGTGATATCCGCCGCCAGCGAGTACCAGAATCCGCCGCCGATGCACCAGCCGTTCACTGCGGCGATGATCGGCGTCTCCAGGGTCATCAGATGCATCATCATGTCCGGGTTGCGCGATGAGAAGCTAAACCAGCGCCCGATGTGCTCCGAGACCGGCAGCCGCGATCCGCCCACTTCGCTGTCCAATCCGCCGTCGATGTTGTACCCCGACGAAAACGCACGCCCCGCGCCGGTGAAGATGATCGCCCGCGCCGACGGATCCGCATTGGCCGCGTCCAGCGCGTCATGAAACTCCTGCTCCAATGCAGGCGTGATCGCGTTCAGCGTCTCCGGATTGTTCCAGGTAATCGTGACGACCGGGCCGTCCTGCTCGTAGATGATGTTCTCGTAGTCGGGCATGCGGTTTCCTCCGTAAGTCTTGGCGCGATCTCATTCTGAGTCTCGATCCAAGTTTAGGCGTGAGCCTCGCGTAGGCTGCGCAGAAAGGGAGCGAGCATATGCCTGGTCCACTGGATGGCGTCAAAGTGCTGGAAATCTGTCAGATCATCGCAGGGCCGTACTGCGGCACCGCGCTGGCAGACCTCGGCGCCGATGTCATCAAGCTCGAGCCGCCGCAAGGCGAAGGCGCGCGACGCATCGGACAGTTCGCTCCCCACGAATCGAAAGCCTTCCATGCGCTCTCGCGCGGCAAGCGCGGCATGGTCGTTGACCTCACGACCGCAGAAGGTCGCGCCGTCGTCCACCGAATGATCTCCGACTTTGATGTCTTCATCACCAATCCGCGACCAGGAGTGTCCAAGCGTCTACAGATCGACTACGACAGCTTGCGCGCGCATCGACCTGACATCATCTATCTCGAAACCACCGGTTTCGGAGACAGAGGACCGTCAGCGGAACGGGCCGGTTCGGACATCGTCGTGCAAGCCTATTCAGGACTCCTGGCCGGCGACATGAAGGTCGGCCCGGACGGCGCTCCGGAACATGTCACCGCAACGGCGCCTGCCGATTATGTCGCGGCGCTCGGCGGCGCCATGGGCGTCTGCGCCGCGCTGTTTCACCGCAACCTCACCGGCGAGGGTCAGTACATCTCCACCTCGCTGCTCGCGGCCGGCCTGACCTTGCAAGGCAGCTGGGTCTCGCGAGTGCCGGTGCCGGATGCCATCCTCGTCGAGCCGCTGCGCGAAACACTCAACGAGATGCGCGCCAGCGGCAGCTCCTATGCCGAGATGAATGCCGCCAGACGCGATCTTCCACGCCAGGGCAAGGCCTTTCGGCTCTACTACGGCGGCTATCGCGTCCAGGACGGCGCCATCATTCTGGGCGCGCTGACTCCGCGCAACCGAGCGCAGATTCGTCGCGCGCTGGGCATCACCGATGACCCCACCGACGGCGACGACTTCAATGCGATCTCGCCTGAGTCGGACGGTGTCGTCGCCGAGCTCAAGCAACGCATCAGCGACATCCTGATGAGCGCCACGATGGACGAATGGATCGCCAGGCTGGACGCCGAAGGCGCGCCGGCGTCAAAAGTCAACTGGCCGGAGGAAGTCGCCGACGATCCGCAGGTCGAGGCGATGCAGCTCATGTTTGACATCGAGCATCCGCTGACCGGTCCCGAACGGCACGTCGGACCGATCGTGCGGATGTCCAATACGCCGACGGGAACAGATCGCTCATCACCGCCGCTTGACGCCGACACCGACGACATCTTGCGCGAGCATGGCTTCCGCTCCGACGAGATCGCCCGGCTCAGGAAATCGGGCGCGATCGGCGTACCGACCGTCGGCTAGTTGCCTATCCTCAACCAGTCAAACCATCAATGAGGAGGTTCCCATGCCCGCTGCGTTGGACGGAATCAAGGTGCTGGAGATCACGCAGATCATTGCTGGGCCGATGTGCGGAGTGATGCTCTCCGATCTCGGCGCGGATGTGATCAAGATCGAATCACAGGCCGGCGACGGCATGCGCCTGTTGGGCCAATTTGTACCGCACGAGAGCAAGGGCTTCCACGTCTTCAATCGCGGCAAGCGCGGCATGGTGCTCGATCTGCAACATCCCGATGGCCAGGCGGTCGTCCACAAACTGATCCGCGAGATGGACGTCTTTTTGATCAACGCGCGGCCTGGCGTGCCCAATCGCCTGGGCGTGGACTACGACACCCTGCGCGCGCTCAACCCAAGGCTGATCTACCTCGAGAACACTGCCTACGGGCCAAGCGGCCCGTCCGCGCATCGCGCTGGCGCTGACATCATCGCGCAGGCGTATTCAGGATTGATGGCTGGCGACGAGAAATTCGACGAGCACGGCGGTCCGCAACTGATCACCGCTACGACGCCGGCCGACTTCGGCGCCGCGTTCACCAGCGCGATTGCCGTCTGCGCCGCTCTGTTTCACCGTGAACGGACGGGCGAAGGCCAGAAGATCGACACATCCCTGCTCGCCGCCGCGATGATGCTGCAAAACGCATTCACATCGCGCTTGCCCGCTTCAGACGCGATCATGCTCGACCCAATGCTCGCGAGCCTTCAGGCGGTGCGCGAGCATGGCGGCAGCTATCGCGAGCTGGTCGGCGCGAGAGGCGGTCTACGAGGCCTGATCGGAGGCGCGTTCCTGCTCTATTACGGCGGTTATCAGACCTCTGACGGCGCGATCATGCTCGGCTGCGTCACGCCCGCCAACCGCAACCAGGTCCGCAATGCGCTCGGCCTCGAGCCGGGCGACGATCCGACGGACGGTGAAGACTTCAATCCCCTCGCCGAAGGCTCTGAGGCAGTGGTCGAACACGCGCGTTCCGTCATCTCGGAGCGCTTCGCCAGTGACACGACTGAGAGTTGGGTTGCCAAGCTCGACGCGGCCGGCGCGCCCGCGGCGCAGGTCAACATCCCCGAAGAGATGATCGACGACCCGCAGGTCCGGGCAATCGAGCTGATGGTCGATCTGGAGCACCGACTCACCGGTCCCGAGACAATGGTCGGCCCGCCCTTCCGCATGTCCGCGACGCCGCCCGTTGCACAGGGAGCGGCGCCGCCGCTCGACGGAGACACCGATGACGTGCTGCGCGAATACGGCTTCACCGACGCTGAGATCGCGGCGCTGCGGTCAGCAGGCGCGGTCGGTCTCTCATAAGGCGGTCTCTGTGCAGCCGCGTCCATCCATCGCCTGACAGATGAATTAGTCTGGTGTGGTGGCCGGGCGGGAAAGCCAGGTGAGATTGAGATGCCGCTAGCGGCGCAGCGCTTGCTTGCGGCGACAGGTCAGGACGCGCCAGACCCACTCGAACGGTCCGCAGGAGAAGCGCGACAGCCAGGCCGCTGGCCACCAGAGTTGCAGCGCCCACACAACCGCGATGAACCCGAGGACTGCCGCGCGGTTCAGTTCTACGTCCTCCAACGCCACGCGCAAGATGAGAATGCCAATGATCGTCTACGTCAGGTAGTTGGACAGCGCCACTCGCCCGACCGCCTCCACTCGCCGATGCAACCACGTCTCAGAGCGCGTGTTCCAGAGAATGATCAGGGCGGTGAATCCGAGCGTGGCGGGAATCGTGCCGATCGTGTTGGGGATCATCGAGATCAGGGAGGGGCCGGGTGCGAAGTCATCGAGAGCGACGCTGATGTTGAAACAGGCCCACGGTTCCAGCCCGTAGGAGCCGCGTTCATCGGCAGGATGCCAAATGCGGCCACACCGCGCAGCGCGTCGAGATTGGCGATCCGTCCAGATTCTTCAACTGGTCCGGCGCGAGCCGCTTCTGCCACGGTCGACGCCCTGCGTATCATGCTTGCAGACGTTGATCGATTTGGTATGTCGCCGTCGGAGGTTGACCATGGTGCTCCCGACCGTTGCCGCGCAAAATCTTGGAACCGAGACCGCATTCGAGGTGTTGGCGCGAGCGAACAGGCTCGCGGCTGAGGGACGCTCGATTATCAATCTCGGAATCGGCCAACCAGACTTCGCCACGCCTGACAACATCGTCCAGGCCGGCGAGCAAGCCCTGGCGGACGGCAAGCACGGCTACACGCCGGGCGCTGGCATCCCTGAGCTGCGCGAGGCGGTGTCGCGCGACCTCTTGCGCCGCCACGGAGCGGAAGTGGACCCCGAGCGCGTGCTGGTGACTCCGGGCGCGAAACCCGTGATGTTCTTCGCGGCGCTGCTCATGGGCGAGGCCGGTGCCGAAATCATGTATCCCAATCCCGGCTTCCCAATCTACGAGTCGGTGATCCGCTTCTCCGGCGCGACCCCCGTCCCGATTGAGCTGCGCGAGTCCGACGGCTTCACCTTCGACCCTGATCAGGTGCTGAGCCAGATCAACGAACGCACACGCCTGATCATCCTCAACAGCCCCGCCAATCCGACCGGCGGCGTATACACGCGCGACCAGATTGAGCGACTCGTCGAAGGACTGGAACGCTGGCCCGATCTCGTCATCCTCAGCGACGAGATCTATTCGCGCATCCTCTACGACGGTCGGGCGCACGTCTCCTGGCTCAACTATCCACAGCTCCGCGACCGGCTGATCGTGCTGGACGGCTGGAGCAAGACCTACGCGATGACCGGTTGGCGGCTCGGCTATGGCGTTTTCCCTCCCGACCTCTTCCCCTATGCCGAGCGTCTCGCGATCAACAGCTACAGCTGTCCGAACGCGGCCACGCAGTACGCTGCGATTGAAGCGCTCGAAGGCCCGCAAGAGGCCGTCGAAATCATGACGACCGCCTTCAACGACCGCCGTCAGGTGATCGTCAAGGAGCTCAATGACGTGCCAGGCGTTAGCTGTGTCGACCCGGGTGGCGCCTTCTACGCGTTCCCGAATATCTCGGAAACGGGGATCGATGCTCGGACGCTGCAGGAGCGACTGCTGGAAGAGGCCGGCCTCGCCGTAATCGCGGGAACCAGCTTCGGGCACCTCGGCGAGGGCTATCTGCGCTTCAGTTACGCAGCCTCGCTTGAGCAGATCGTCCAAGGTGTTGACCGAATGCGTACCCTGTTGGCGAACAGCTAACACTTCAGGAGTGAGTCAGGAGCTGAATATGGCCCGATTCGAATACATCTCACGCAACAAGCTCGAACTCAGGGGCGGCATGCGACACGCCACGCTCGGCGAGGTCCCTGAGCCGGTCGTCTACGGCGTGCAAGGCAAGCTCAAGGAGCACTACGGCGTACCCGCCTCGGCGCCGCCGGTCGCCGCCACGCTGGACCATATCGTCGCTGCGGTGGGTGGTTGAATGTACGGCACTCTCGCGCGGGCGTTGTCCGTGCGCAAGGTCGAGTTCGACCCGAATACCTACACCGCCGACGTGCTGGGCACGATCGAGGGTGATGACAACCAGACGATTCACATCACCAAGATCCATGTCGTGTTCCACATCCCTGGCGTCGCCGAGAATCAGCGAGCAGCCGCCGACCGCGCGGTCAAGTTCCATGCCGGCGGCTGTCCCGCCCACGAGAGCGTCAAAGACGCCATCGAGATCACGTGGGAAGCGGACTACCGCGACAGCTAGCCGCAATCTTGCTGCATGAGCGACCGCATCTGAGCGCGATTCACACGCGAAGCGGTCCGGGCATTGCCGTGAACTGGCCCTGGCGCGGAACCACCTGAACGCGGATGCAGCGACGCCTAATCCTCTACTGGACGCCTGGCGTTCCAGACCACTGGCTTGGGCATCGGCGTGGGCTGAGGTTGTTCCGCCATCAGTGGGCGATTGGCCACGTCGCCCGTGGTGATATCGACGAAATCATCCAACGCCAGCGGTTTGCCGCCGACAGTGAACCTCGCAAAGGACGAGATCGGAAATTCGCGATCGGGTGCCTGATCGTCGACATCTTCTTCCGCCGGCGCGTCTCGATCACTCATGCTCGCAACTTAGCATGAGCGTATGGAAGCCAGCGAATTCGACTACACGCAGCTCGGCTTCCCCGATCCACCGCTGAGTCGCCCGTTCGTCGCCATCAACATGGTGATGTCGGCGGACGGTCGCACCGTGCTCGACGGCAGCGAGCGCGGACTCGGCTCGGATCTCGACCAGCGCCTCATGCGCGAGCTGCGCGTGCATTTCGACGTGGTCCTCAACGGCGCCGAGACCTTCCGGGCGTCCGGCACGTCAGCGCGGCTCAATGATCCCAGGCTGGAACGGTGGCGCGCCGATCGAGGCATGAGCGCATCACCAATCGCCGCCGTGCTCACGAGGTCGGGGAATCTGCCGCCGGAGCGTCGCTTCTTTACCGACCACAGTTTTGACGCCGTGTTGTACCTCTCCAGTGCCGCGTCCGACTCCAAAAGACGAGACCTCAAGTCCAGAGGTCGACCCGTCGTCGTCGTGCCAGATGGCGCGGAGGCAGTATCCACTCTGGATCACATGCTGCGCAAGCTGGGAGCATCGCGAGTGCTCGTTGAGGGTGGCGCCACGCTCAACGGCGAGCTGATCCGCCGCGGTCTGGTGGACGAGTACTTTCTCACGCTCGCCCCGCGCATCGCCGGTGGACAGACTGCGCATCCGGCCGTCCTGTGGCCAGGATCGCCAACACAGGCTGACCTCAGGCAACTGCGGCTGATCCATGCGCTCACGGCCGAGACCGGCGAGCTGTTCCTCCGCTATCGCGTGGAACACGAGAGCGCGGGTTCTGTTCCTGAGGCGTGATACGAGGCAGCTAGACGGCTAGGCGGTCACGCCCTCGAGCGCGAAGTCGCGAACGATCTCGGCGAGCGCCTCAGGCGCCTCCAGGTCGGCGAGGTGCCCAGAGCCGTTGATCTCTACTGACTGAGCGCCGGGAATCGCCGATCTCCAGATGTCGCCTAGCTGACCGGCCACGATCTGATCAGCGTCCGAAGTCACGACCAGCGTGCGCGTGTCGATTCGGACCAGGCGCCGTCCGACGCCGGTGTCAGGGATCGGCCAGAGGAACTTCGCGGACGCGCGTAGGTCCAGCAGCTCCTCGACGTACGCGTCCAGTTGATCGCGGTCGGCCATCAGCAGCTCGGCTCGCTTGGCCGGATCGCTGAACAGGACGGCGGAAGGTTGGCCGGGGTGTTGTGCGAAGATGTCCTCGCCCTGGTGCTGCTCCGACCAGATACCGAGCGGGTTGACCAGAGTCAGCGATTGCACCGCGTCGGGGCGGATCGCCGCGATCTCGGCGCCGATCCATCCACCGATGCTGACGCCTACCACATGCGCCGGCCCGGCCTGCAAGGTACTCAGCAGGTCGACATTGAAGAGCACCAGGTCGAGTCCGTCACGGACGCCAGGCAGATCGTCTTTGGCCGGACCCCAGCCCGGCTGATAGGGCGCAATCACACGAAAGTCTTGAGCGAGTTGCTCAAGCGCGCCGCCCCAACGCGGAATGCCGGTAACCGGATGCAGAAAGAGCAGTGTCGGCGATAACGGGTCGCCGCCTTGCCAGACATGGGCGGTCTGACCGCCCGGGGTGAGATCCAGCGTGGACAATTCGGCCATCGGTGCCTCCTCCGCCTCAGTTCGTTGTTAGTTGGCGCCGCTGTAGACCGGCGCCGGCGTGGCCACATCCTGCGAGCCGATCGGCTTCGGCGACCAGTGGTCCTCGTAGTCTTCCCAGATGTGCTTGACGCGCGGCATGACCTGCTCGGCGAAGAGCTTGGTCGAGGCGCGAGCCTTGTCATCCGGCATGTTGCCCACGTGCAATAGAGAGACCAGGTGCCCGACCTGCAACTTGGTTGCCAAGGCTTCGATCTGTTCGGCAACGGAGTCGGGCGAGCCGGCCACGATGTAGCCTTCGCGCACCCAGTCGTCCCACGTCAGCGTGTGCGCAATGCCCAGACCCTGCGCCCCACCGGCGCGTAGACCTGCGCGGATCGTGTTCTCGGTCCGGTAGCCAGGAGCGTCAGCGAAGCCGGGGTAGACGTGCAAGCACTTGTCGAAGAAGTACTGCATGTGCTCGGTGTACATCTGCTCGGCCTGATCGTCCGTTTCAGCAACGACGATCTGCTGGGCAAACGCGCCCTGGAACGGGTTGAACTCGACCCCCAGCTCACCCAGTCGGTTCCAGAAGCCCTGCATCAACGCCTCGCCGCGCACGTAGCCGTTAAATGAGAGATACGAATAGTTGTATCCCATCTCGGCGCAGAAATCCCAGGTCTCAACGGAGCCGCCACCGGGGATCCAGACCGGCGGCGGTTTCTGGATCGGGCGCGGCCAAATGTTGACGTAGCGAATCTTGTTGAACTCGCCGTTCCATGAGAACACCTCAGGGTCTTCCCAGGCGCGCCGGATCAGGTCGTGATTCTCGCGATACTTGTCGCGCAGCGTGGCGGGATTGGAGCCGAAGCAGAAGTTGTCGTCCATTGATGTGCCCACGGGGAAGCCTGCAACAAGGCGTCCACCCGACATCACATCAAGCATCGCCATCTCTTCCGCGACACGCGTGGGCGGATTGTATAGCGCAATCGACTGGCCCAACAACAGCAGCGTCACGTCCTTGGTGCGGCGCGTCAACGAGGCGGCCATGATCTGCGGCGACGGCATCATCCCGTAGGCGTTCTGGTGATGCTCATTGACGCCGATACCGTCGAAGCCGAGGCTGGCGGCGTACTCCAGCTGGTCGAGGTACTCGTTGTACACCCGGTGCCCCTCGACAGGGTCATAGAGTCTGGAGTCGACATCAACCCAGACCGATCGGTTGGTCTCGCGGAAGTCGTCGGGCAGATGCGGCCAGGGCATCAGGTTGAACCAATGGAATTTCATGGCAAGGCCTTCCCAAGTCGGTCGTGTTCGTTTCAGTGTAGTGGGTCGTCGTAGGTCAACTGCGGCCTGAACCCGCTTGCTGCGCTTGTTGATGGCGAGGCGAGTACTGCGCGCGGATTGGAGCGCGGGCACAGCGGACTCGCGCAAGGGGCCGACTCCGCTGCGATCTTGCCAGTCGTGATCGCTGACAAGATCGCTGGTCAGCGATCACCTGCCGCGTTGAGCGAGTCCGTGCGAGAGGCAGCCGACGACGATATCGCCCCTAGACTGACACGATGACGACAAATCCAGGCTGCTACCGACACCCCGACACTTGGGCAGGGGTGCTGTGTCAGCGCTGCCAGCGACCGATCTGCACCCAGTGCATGATTGCCGCGGCGGTCGGATTCCACTGTCCCGATTGCGTTCGCGCCGCCCAAAAGCAGACCCGTCAATGGCGCACGTCCTCGCCGATTCGCGTCACGCAGACGCTCGCGGCCATCAACGCCGTGATCTGGCTGGTCGTCTCGCTGTACACCGGGTCGCTGTCACTCTGGGGCGGCGGCATCACTGAGGTCCACCTCGAGTTTGCGCTGCACGCCCGATTCATCGAGGACGGCGAGTGGTGGCGACTGTTCACGTCCGCGTTCCTGCACTACGGACTCGTACACATGGCCATGAATGTGTTCATTCTCGTCCTGCTGGGGCGGATGCTGGAACCGGCCATCGGCGGTCCGAGAATGCTGTTGCTCTACGGCGTCTCGCTGTGTGGCGGCGGACTCGGCGCCTTGCTGGTGGAGCCCAACGGCCTGACCGCCGGCGCGTCGGGAGCGGTCTTCGGCCTGGCCGCAGCGGTCGTGGTCGCGGAGCGCGCCGCCGGCGTCCGCTGGCAAGACTCCGGCATCCTCATCTTCCTCGTGATCAACGTGGTGCTCTCCTTCCTCTGGCCCAGAATCAGCATCGGTGGACACCTCGGCGGCATGTTCGCCGGGGCGCTCGCGGCGCTCATCCTCTGGAGCGCTCCGCGTTGGTACGGTTACGTCGATCTGGCGCGTCGTGTCCCACCGCTGCGACCGTTGCCGGAAATCCTCGTCAGCGGCATCGGCGCGGTGTGCATCTATCTCGCGCTCGAGTGGGCCGCGGGACGCTGGCGCGACCCCATCTTCTAGGCGGGCCAGCAGGTATCCTGCTCGCAACGACTGGCCACGATACGACTGGCCACGATACTGGCGAAGACTGACAACGATCTGTACCTCAGCAGCTGGAAGGACCACGACCATGAGCGACCGATTTGATGGCATGGTGGCGATTGTGACCGGAGCAGCAGGCGGCATCGGGCGCGCGGCGTGCGTGCGCTTCGCTGAGGACGGCGCCAAGATCGTCGCGGTTGACCTGGCCGGCTCCGACCTTGATGAAACCGTCGCGGCGATCGCCAACGCGGGCGGCGAGTGCATCACCGTGGAGGCCGATGTCACGCAGGAAGCGGATGTGGCGCGCTACGTCTCGGAAGCGGTGTCCGCCTACGGACGCGTAGACGCCTTCTTCAACAACGCCGGCATTGAGGGCGTGCGATCCGCCTTGACCGATCTGGACGAGGCCGACTTCGACCGCGTGATTGCGGTCAACCTCAAGGGCGTCTGGCTGGGCATGAAGCACGTCGCGCCAGCCATCGCAGAGTCGGGCGGCGGCGCGATCGTCAATACCGCCTCAATTGCCGGACTCTCGCCGACGCCTGGCATCATCGCCTACGGCGCGTCGAAGCACGCAGTCGTGGGGATGACGAAATCTGCAGCGCAAGAGCTCGCGCCCACAGTGCGGGTGAACGCCGTCTGCCCAGGCCCGATCGAGACGCGCATGATGCGATCCCTGGAGCGTCAGTTCGACCCTGACAACCCTGAGGGCGTCCACGACATGTTTGCATCCGCCAATCCGCTCGGCCGCTACGGCGAGCCGGAAGAGGTCGCGTCGCTGGTCACCTGGCTCTGCTCCGACGACAGCCGCTACATCAACGGCGCCATGCACACCATCGACGGCGGCGGTAATCGCGGGCGCTAGTTGGACTGCTTGTTGCCATTTCGCGTACGCAGAATGATTGCACGGTCGATCAGGCCGTCGATACGGGGATGCACATCGTGCAGAACGATACGGGTCATAAATGACCGTGGTCCTAGCTGAAGGAAGAGGCGCCCAAACACCTCATCGGCGAAACTACTGGTGATCACGTCAATTCCCTCAAAGTCGATTCGCACCCTGTCGGCATCGGTGAGCAGATTCTCTATCTGCTGTCGAACGCGCCGACCTCCGGCTCGCGTGCCGAGATCGCGTCGGGCGTGGTCAGCAATCCGATAGACAATCTCTCCAGCCTCGGATTCGAATCTCGACTCGGTAAAGTCGAAGGCGGGTCTGTGTTGCTTGCCACCGAACGCGAAAGCTCGATTAATCGCCTCAACGTCTCGCGTTCCGATACCACAACGAACGGACGTACCCGAATACGGTATGCTCTGATTCGCTAACGATGGTAGTTGTCGTGAGTGGTCAAAGAACAGCAACCCGTACATCGAGTGAATCTCGAACTGACCACTAGAACCTGCTGCCAATTGATAGCTGCCGAAAAGACCGTTACCCTGATTCTGTTCGGTATCTCTTGTGCCGCCTTCGGAGACCGCGAATCGAAGGGCGTCGGCGTGATTGGGCAAGCCTACACTATACGGAATTCCTACACCACCATCGGCAACCACGAATTCGACTTTGCCCTCAAAGGAGGTCGCTTGAACAAATCCGCCGACTTGGGATTCAGAGTGGGTCAGCACATTATCCATAATTTCATTCAGAGACCATTCAACCGCAGCCAGGACATCCCGATGCAAAGCGATGGATCGGTGAACGAAGGTCAACACTGCCTCACTAACATCCCACATCTCCTCTTGTGACTGAAATCTTCGCGCAGGCACGTTTCCGAACGACTGCGCGCTAGCATCGAATCGCTCAGGTTCAATGAAATGCGCCCAGCTCGTGTTCGCGAATAGTCGGTATAATTTACTGGACTCTGGTGGCTGCAATGCAAACGAGACGCCGTCTCGCTCCCGATACCGCGCGACTAGCGGCATAATAGGAAGCATCACCGCTTCCGTTGCGACATCGCACTGTCTAAAATCGAGAGTGACATTGCGGTAGCCGCGATCCTCGATCGTTTGATGCAATCCAGCGCAAAGCTGCCGGAGCGCACCGCCACGATTCAGCTCACCTCGTGCAACGACGCGCCCGTCAGCCCAATCGATTTTCCATGGCACTTGCGCCGGTGCCAAGCTCTACTCCACCTGCCAGGTCGAGCGACCTCGGAGCAGTTGCGCGATGTCGTGGCGGTTCCGGAACTTGGCCACTTCGATCTGACCGTCGAGGTAGTCGCCGTAGGTCGGCGCGTTGACCTGTCGGATCACGCCCATCGGCACCGGCATCTCGGGGTAAGCGCAGCGCGCGAGCAGCTGGTGCAAGTCCGGCGACGGACGCGTCGCATCGTGGTTGAGGATCAATCCTGCCTCAGGTCCATGAGCGTCAACGACCTGAAGTCCCGTGTTCGAGACCGCGAGGCCCTTGTCCTTCTCCTCGCCGAAGAGCATCGGCTGGCCGTGCTCCAGGTAGAGCAAGCGCTCGTCGCGCACATTGCGGTCGGTGTAGTCGGCGAAGGCGCGGTCGTTGAAGATGTTGCAATTCTGCAAAATCTCGACGAAGGCCGCGCCGTGATGCCGGGCGGCCTGCTCAATGGTCTCGGTCAGGTGCTGCGGATCAGTGTCGTAGCTGCGGGCGACGAAGGTCGCCTCCGACGCCAGTGCCACCGACAGCGGATTGAGCGGCCGCTCCGTCGTGCCCACCGGCGACGACTTGGTCACCTTGCCGAGCTCGGAGGTCGGCGAGTACTGGCCCTTGGTGAGCCCGTAGATGCGATTATTGAAGAGGAAGATCTTGACATCCACGTTGCGTCGAAGCACGTGTAGCAGATGATTGCCACCGATCGACAGCGCGTCTCCGTCGCCCGTGATCACGAAGACCATCAGATCGGGGCGCGCGAGCTTGAGCCCGGAGGCGATCGTCGGCGCGCGACCGTGGATCGAGTGCATCCCGTAGGTGTTCATGTAGTACGGGAAGCGCGAAGAGCAGCCGATCCCGGAAACAAAGACCATCTTTTCGGGCGCGACGTTCAGGTTGGAAAGGCTGCGCTGCATCTGAGCGAGGATCGAGTAGTCGCCGCAGCCCGGACACCAACGCGTATCGATGTCCGAGGCATAGTCCTTGCGCTTGAGATCGACATCCGCGAGGGGGATATCAGCCTTGACGAGATTCGGTGAGGTCGGCGTCTGAAGTACCATCTCGAGCCTCCTGTTGGGGCTGTCTGTTGGAGCGGTAAGGCTCCCGGCCTGATCAGGCCGTGGCGTGCTTGATGATCGCTTCGGTCAGCAGACGCGCCGAGAGCGGCTGCCCGGTGACCTCATTGTAGCCCTGCGCGTCAACGAGGAAGTTGGCGCGAATCAGCATCCGCAGTTGCCCGCTGTTGGCCTCTGGGATCAACACCGTGCGGTAGCGCGACACGATGTCGCCAATGTTGCGCGGGAACGGATTCATGTATTGCAGATGCGCGTGAGCCACCTCGTGGCCGGCTTCGCGCGCGTCGTTGACGGCGGTGAACACCGCTCCGTAGGTGGAGCCCCAGCTAAGCACCAGCAGATCGCCCGACTCAGGCCCATCGACCTCGAGTTCCGGTATGAAGTGAGCGATGCGCTGCACCTTCTCCGCGCGCAGATCGGTCATGCGCTGGTGATTCTCGGGCGTGTAGGCCACATCGCCGCTCAGATCAGCCTTCTCGAGTCCGCCGATGCGGTGCTCAAAGCCTTTCGTGCCAGGCGGGACAAACATACGGGCGAGCGTGTCCGGGTCGCGCACGTACGGACCGAAGTCGGCCGGGTCGCCGAGCTCAAGCCGACGGTAGGGGACATCGATCTGTTCGAGTTGGGTGATATCGGGCACGGGCCACGGCTCGGCGGTGTTGGCGAGGTATGTGTCCGAGAGGAGCACGACCGGGGTGACAAACTTGAAGGCGAGCCGAACCGCCTCGAGCACCATGAAGAAACAGTCGCCAGGCGACTTCGCAGCGAGCACACAGAGCGGCGACTCGCCATTGCGTCCGAACATGACCTGAAGCAGATCCGTCTGCTCAGTCTTGGTCGGCATGCCGGTGGAGGGTCCGGAGCGTTGCACGTCAAGCACAATCAGCGGCAACTCAGTCATCACGGCGAGGTTGAGCGCTTCGCTCTTCAGCGCGATTCCGGGACCAGAGGTGCCGGTCACGCCGAGCCCGCCGCCGTAGGCAGCGCCGATCGCCGTGCCGATGGCAGAAATCTCGTCCTCCGCCTGGAATGTGCGCACGCCGAACTCCCGCAGCGCGGCGAGCTCAACCAGCACGTCGGAGGCCGGCGTGATCGGGTACGAGCCGTAGAACAGCTCGAGATCGGACAGGTGCGCCGCCGTGATCAATCCCAGCACGAGCGCCTGATTGCCGGTGATGGTGCGGTACTCGCCAGGTCGCAGGACAGCCGGCGGAACGCGCACGTGGGCGTCAGCCAATTCAGTCGTCTCGCCATAGGCGTGACCCGCGTAGAGCGCGCGACGATTCGCCTCAGCGATGTTCGGCAGTCGTCCGAAGCGCTCTTCAATCCAGTCAAGCGTCGGCTGCAAGTCGCGGTCGTAGAGCCAATAGACGAGCCCGAGCGCGAAGAAGTTCTTGGTGCGCTCGGCATTCTGATTGGTGAGGCCAAGGTCCTCGACGGCCGCGACGGCCGCGGTCGTCGCCGGGGCCTTGATCACGCGGTAGCCATCAAGCGAGCCATCGGTCAGCGGATTGCTGGGATAGTTGGCCTTCTTCAGATTGCCGGCCGTGAAAGCGTCCTCGTTGACGACCAGCAGTCCGCCCTTGGCGAGCGCCGCGAGGTGCGACTTGAGCGCGGCGGGATTCATCGCCACCAGCGTGTCGGGCTCGTCGCCGGGCGTGAAGATGAGGTGCTTCGAGAAGGAGATTTGGAAGCTGGAGACGCCGGCCAGCGAGCCAGCAGGTGCGCGGATCTCGGCCGGGAAATCGGGCAACGTCGAGAAGTCGTTGCCGAAGACGGCAGTGGCGTCCGCAAAGCGATTGCCGGCGAGCTGCATACCGTCGCCGGAGTCCCCGGCAAAGCGCACGGTGACGCGGTCCCGTTCCTGGATCGGTGCGGCGACGTTGCCCAAACCGTTCGCCTGTGTTGATGTGGTGGTCATCTCTCAACGGCCTCCGCGGACGGCGCGGGAATGCGGTACGCCGCCCTAATCACTGAGCAATGCTGACACGCGCCAATGCACGAGCGCACGGCGCTACCTGCACCCTATGCGTAGTGTCAGGTAGATACGACAGTTCTCGGTCAAAAGTGGAGCGGTCAGGGGATTCAACGCCACGCGGGCTGGTCATTCGGGTTCCCCAGTCAATGCTGTCACTTGGACACTACGCCTGATCATCCGCGTTATGCAAGCTCGTTCGTTACTCGCGTGTCGCCAGATTGCAAAATCGGCCCAGCTTGGCCCAGCCCGCCCAGAATGGCTGCCAGGTGGAACCGCGTATTGCCGCTCTCCGGGAACCGCGGCTGGCCGACTTCCGTGGCCGTCGACCAACCGCATTTCTTCTGTCCTGCAAGGTGAATGCGCTGTCGCGCGCCTGTTGCGCACTGCCTGCTGCACCCTGCTGCATCCTGCTGCTCCGGGGGAGCCTCAGTCCGCGACCAGGCCGTTGAGCATCTCCTGCGCCTCCTCAGCTCCGAGCACCAGCGGCTGGATCTGGATCGCCGCTCCGCCGAAGTAGACAGACGGATCAATGCGGAACCGATCGAGCATGTGCGCCAACGTCACAGCCGCGTACGCCTGGATTTCGGGATGATCGACGATCGTGAACATGATCTCGCCATCGGCAACCCGGTGGGCCGTGCCCACGCCGAAGCCGAAGCCGCCGTGCGGCAGATCGAGATCGAGCCGTCTGATGATCCACCAGGTGTCAAAGGTCGAGTCGATCGAGAGCGTCAGAACTCCGTTCACGCCGCCTGCCTCAAGCCGGTCGGCAAGTTCACCTGGCAGGTCAAGCAGGCTGGACGCGTACCAGCGCTCCACCTCGCCGTTATAGGTGGCTGCCAACCCGTCGCAGCGCTCTTCAAGACCGATGTTCTTGGTCTCGTGCAGGATGCAGAGTACGTTGCCCTCGACCCCATGCTCGTTGAACTCCTCGCCCGCCAGCTCGCCAGCGCGACGATCGTCCAGCCCGAAATGCAGCGCGGTGCCGACCTCGGACGCAACCGATCCGCCCGAGTTGAAGGACAGGATCGGGATGCCCGCCTCGTTTGCTTCTGCGACGACTGGCTGCAACGTATCCGGGTCGGACAGGGTGATGGCGATCGCGGCCGCGCCATCGGCGATGCACTCGCGGACGCCCTCAGCCTGCTGGGCGTGATCTCCGTAGGCGGCCGTTCGGAGATTCAGGTTGAGTGCGCCTGCGGCGGACTCCGCTGACTCACTGGCCAGTCCCCAGAAGAGGTCGCTCAGGAAGTCGAGGTCAACCTCGGCTGGTGGTCCGCCGTGACTGATCACGCAGAACAGCGCTTCAGGATCGCTCAGGTGCTGATCGACGAGTTCAATCCAATAGCTACCAGGTAGGTTGTTGCCGCTGGCGTCCTCAGCGCGAATCGCCGCCTCAACGGTCTCGAGGCTGGTAGCGAAGAAACCGCCTACGGCCTCCTGCTCGTCCGTCGGCTCCGCGCTGAACCGAGTCTCAAGCAGGCCCTGCAACTCGGCGTAGCTGCCAGCTTCCACTTGCTCAATCGTGCCCGCGTAGTTCGCTTCCATGCCTTCGCAGAGCGCCTCAATGCCCTCGTCTTCGTGATCGACCAGACAGAGGAGCAGCGGCGTGGCGCCGTCTGCACTGCGCTCAAAGTAGCCACTGAACGATGCAGCGACACTGGCGCCGCTATCGCGCAGATAGTCCGAGTAGTCTTGCGCGACCTGCTCGGACGGTTCGGTCACCGGCAAGACGATCGGCGAGCTGTGGAGCTGCCTGCCGATTTCGGCATCGACAGGCACGTAACGCAGTTCTGGCGTCTCCACGTCAATCCATTCGCCGTCGTCTTGCCGTTGCAGGCCGACTTCGACGCGCCCGTCGTCGTGTCGAATGCCGAGGATGCGCACCGTCACGTCGCCGTCAGTCGCCGCCCAGACCAGGCCGAGCGTGGAGGCGCCGATCAAGATGCCAATCAGGATTCCGAACGAGGTTTTCATGTCTAGACCTTGATGTCTGCGAAACAAAACTGTGTAGATAGTGAACGATGTTAGCCACTCCGCACTGACTGGGCAATTGACTGGGCAACGTTTGATTGGGCAACATCCATCAAGTCGCAGCTATCCTGCCTGACACAACAGCAAGCACCTTCAACACCTTCATCAGAACGGGGCATCAACATGGCTGGAGCACTCGACGGTCAAGCGGCGTTGATCACGGGCGGAGCGAGCGGAATCGGCGCCGCCTGCGCCATCCGATTCGCGCAAGAGGGCGCCGATGTCTTACTCGCCGACCTGCTGCCGCATCGCTCCACCGACACGGTCGCGGCGGTCGAGTCGCTCGGCCGTCGCGCCGTGGTGGTCGAATGCGACACCTCAACCGAGGCGGCCAACGACGCCGCGGCGCAGGCATGCGTTGACGCGTTCGGCCGTCTCGATGTGGTCGTGGCCGCAGCCGGCATCGCCAGTGCGGAATACGTCTCGGGCGAGACCAACGACCTCGGCGACGACCGTACCGCCTCGTTCATCACCAACCAGAACGTCGAGCACTGGGAGAAGGTGATGGCGGTCAATCTGACCGGCGTGATGATGACCGATCGCTCCTGCGCCCGCAAGATGATCGAGCTCGGCAACGGTGGTTCGATCATCAACATCGCCTCGATCATGGCGAAGTTCCCACAGCCCGGCGCCGCCAACTACTGCGTCTCGAAGGCCGGCGTCTGGATGCTGACCAAGGTGCTCGCGCAGGAATTGGTGCAGGACGGGATCCGCGTCAACGCGATCGGACCCGGCTTCATCGAGACGCCGATGACCGCAGCGATCTCCGGCAATGAGGAGCTGAATCAGTGGGTGCTGAGCATGACGCCGATGCGCCGCTTCGGTCAGCCGGAAGAGATCGCGAAAGTCGCCCTCTTCCTGGCCTCGGGCGAAGCGTCATACGTGACCGGCGAGATCATCCATCCCGACGGCGGCTGGTTCACGGAGTAGTCGCTCAGGTCGGGCCGAGCAAGTCCCCGCGTGAAGCGGGGCGGGAACCATCAGGAGGCTCACATGACGCTCTGGGACATTGCATCGCAGACGATTGATGCCGCCTCGGAGTCCCTGCGAGCTCTGAGCCTGGACATCCACGCGCATCCGGAAGAGAACTACGAGGAAGCGCACGCCCACGCGGCGCTGACCCGCTTCCTCTCGGACGGCGGATTCGACGTGACGCCAGCGGCCTATGGGATGGAGACGGCGTTCGAGGCGCAGCGCGGCGCGGGCGGTCCGACGCTCGCCGTGCTGTGCGAGTACGACGCGCTGCCGGGCATTGGACACGCCTGCGGACACAACCTGATCGCCATCTCGGGCGCCGCAGCCGGCCTCGCGGTCGCTGAAGCCCTCCAACAGCAGGGCGTCGAAGGCGTCGTGCGCGTGCTCGGATCGCCGGCTGAGGAAGGCGGCGGCGGCAAGATTCGACTGATCGATGCGGGCGCGTTCGAGCAGGTCGGCGCGGCGATGATGATTCATCCCGGCACGGGCGATCTGCTCTATCCGATGGTGCTCGCGATTGACACCTGCATGGTGGAGTTCCGCGGACGCAACGCGCACGCCGCGGGCGCGCCGTGGGAAGGTCGCAATGCGCTCGACGCGCTGGTCCTGGCCTATCAGGCGATCGCATTGCTGCGGCAGCAGGCGCATCCGACCGTGCGCATCCACGGCAAGATTCATCACGGCGGCGAGAAGCCGAACATCATCCCCGACTTCGCGCAGGCCGAGTTCTACGTGCGCGCGCCGCAGGAGGGTCGGCTGAACGAGATGATCCAGCGAGTCGAGGACTGTTTCGCTGGCGCCGCGCAAGCAACCGGTTGCGAATGGTCCGTCACCTGGCTCGGACCGCGCTACAGCAACATGGCGACCAACGGCCCACTCGCCGACCGCTTCGGGCACCGCTGGCTCGACCTCGGCGTGCAGGCGATCGACCTGGACGGCGGCAAAGGCGGCAGCTTCGGCTCAACTGATATGGGCAACGTCTCACACGTGGCGCCGTCCATTCACCCGATGTACCAGATCCCTCATCGCAGCGGCAATCACACTGCCGGATTCACCGAGGCGGCTGCGACGGACGAGGCTCATCAGCTGACCTTGACCGCCAGCAAGGCGATGGCGCACGCCGCGCTCGATTGGCTCACCGATCCCGATCTGCGCGATCGCGCTCAGGCGGACTTCGACGCAACCCACGGCAACTAGACGTGTCTGCTAGTCGGTTCTAGCGGATCGTGATGGAAACGAGACAGCATCATGTTGGACCACATCGTCCTCGCCACGCCCGATGTGCAGGCATCGGTTGACGAGATCGCCGCTGCGACGGGCATCCGCGCCGAGTTGGGCGGTCACTTTCAGGGACGCGGCGTCTACAACCACCTGCTCGCGCTACAGGACAACGCCTATCTCGAAATCATTGGCCCGGACCCGAATCAGGCAGACCACGAGGGTCCGCTGCCGTTCGGCCTGCACGCAATGGGCGAGCGCGCCGCGCACGTCCCGCATTGGTGTTGCAAGGCGGGCGACACGATCCATGAACGAACAGCCGCGGCGCTGGCGGCAGGGTTCGACATCGGTGAGGTTCGTCCCCTGGGTCGCGTCCTGGCGGACGGCACGCGGCTCGATTGGCATCTCACCATCGCCGACTGGCCGCCGTTGCTCGGCGGTCTGGTTCCGTTCCTGATCGACTGGGGCGAGTCGCGGCATCCATCGAGCACCGCCGTCAAGGGAGCGCGGCTCGCGTCGTGGCACGGCGAGCACCCTGAGATCGCGGAGGTGCGTCGCGCCCATGAGGCACTCGGCGTGGAACTCGAACTGCATGAAGGCCCTGTACCGGCGCTGGTCGCGGTGATCGAGGGACCAGACGGCTCCATCACACTGCGATAAGCACACTGCAATAGGGCGATAAGGCGATCAGCAACCACTGCATCTCCGCAGAGAGGAATCGATGATGAAACTCGGACTCGCATTGGGCTACTCAGGCGCAGACATGTCGCTTCCAGTCGACCTCGTCCGCAAAGCGGAAGCTTGGGGCTACGACTCGGTTTGGACGGCTGAGGCCTACGGCTCCGACGCGCTCTCGCCGCTGGCCTATCTCGCCGCGGTGACCGATCGCATCCGGCTGGGCACCGGCGTCATCCAACTCGCGGCGCGGACGCCAGCCAATGCCGCCATGACCGCCGCCACGATCGACGCGCTGGCTGGCGGCGATCGGATCATCCTCGGGATCGGCGTCTCAGGCCCGCAGATCGTGGAGGGCTGGTACGGCGAGCCGTGGGGCAAGCCCAACACGCGCATCCGCGACTACGTGGCCATCATCCGCAAGATCCTCGCTCGTGAGGCGCCCGTCACGCACGACGGTAAGGAGATTGCCTTGCCCTACGAAGGTCCAGGCAGCGTCGGCTTGGCCAAGCCGCTCAGGTCGATCCTGCACATGAACCCGAACATCCCGATCTGGCTCGGCACCGGCACTGAGATGAACGTGCGGATGACCGCAGAAGTCGCCGACGGCTGGCTGCCGCTCGGTCTGACGCCGTACAACGCCGATATCTTCGTGCCCTGGCTGGAAGCCGGCTTCAAGCGCGCCGAGGCGAGGTCCAGCGAGCCCAAGTGGTGGCCCGACTTCGAGGTGCAATCCTCCGCCGAAGTCGAGATCACCGACGATCTGCGCGACGCCTTCCGCAAGATGAAGCCGAATGTCGCGCTCTATGTCGGCGGCATGGGACATCGCACACTCAACTTCCACAAGATGAGCATGATCCGCCGCGGCTACGGCGACGCCGCCGAACGCATCCAGGAGCTGTACCTCGCCGGTCGCAAGGCCGAGGCGATCGAGGAAGTGCCTGAAGACTTTCTTGATGAGCAGGCCTTGCTCGGATCGCCTGCGCGAATCCGCGAGCGCTATCAGGCCTGGGCCGACAGCTACATCACCGGCCTGACCGTGAGAACCAGTCAGCCCGAAGCGATCGAGCTCATGGGCGAGCTGGCCAGGGAGTCGTCCGGCGCCTAGCCGAGCTGGGTTGACCTCACGTTCCTGACTCGACCCCGACTCGAACAGGATGCGAGCATCACGATGTATGTCTCTCGGATTCAGTTGCGCAACTGGACGCAAGTGGATCAGGGTTCACAATCGAAGTGCATCTCTCTGAACTGCACGAGATCGATCAGGAACGAGCGGAATTCATGCTGACTGAGCGCAAACGGTTGCGTTGATGCGTAGAGTGGCGAGTGAGAATGATCGCTTGTGGCGCTTTTGGAGGTCTGTTGAAACGCCGGTCACTTGGGAGGTGACGGGCGGAACCCGACCGAATGGCCTTTCATTGATCGCGAGACCGCCGCCCCAACCGTCCCCGAACGGGTCCCCGCTCGGGGGCGGGGACGGATCGCTCCCCCCTCATCCGCCTGAGATCGTGGCCGAGACTGACTCGCCGCTGTTGATGATGTGAGTCGTGGCACTGTGAGTGATCTTGAGCTCGCTGCCCGCTGTACTGTCTAACGGTTTCAGCACCACGATCTGATAGCGATCCCAGTTCTCGGAGGTGAAGCTGAGACTGGTTGTATGCAACTGCACGTTGACGCTATCGGCCGCCGGCGACAGGTCGATTTCTACATGAGACGATGGTTGCCGGTCAAGTCGGATCCAGTAGGCGAAGAATGGTTGATCGCCGAATGACCGTTGCGTGGGCTGACGCAAATCGAGACCCACTGTCGGTTGCTCCGTCACCGTGGCCAGGACAACGGGACCGACCGGCGCGCCGCTGACGCCTTCAACAATATGCCCGATACCGACCTGCTCGTCGTCGCTGTCCGCATCGGCCTCGGCGGTCACGACCACTGCTTGAGGCTGATTCCAGTTGGCCGACGTGAACGATAGCGCCGGCGGCGTCTTAATCACGGCCTTATCCAAACTGGCTGGTTTGACCGTCACCGTTTGATCGCCTGGATCGCTGTTGAGCGTCACATCGTAGCTGAAGCTGCTGCCTTCAGCAAGCGTGATCGTGTTTGTACTGAAGCTGATTGGAGATTGCAACGGCTGCGGTGAGGGAACGGAACTGGATGATGCGGTCACCACGCAATCGGGCGTCTTCGATTGGGCCTTCCAACCCGAAGCCTTGTCTCGGATCACCCCGTACGCCCACTTGCTTGTTGTACCATACACATGGGCGTACGCATTAAGCGGCGAACTGGCAACCGACAATTCTACGTGGAATACTTCAAGGTCATCCGCTGTATGATCTTCGAGGAGTGGGAAATTCACGACATGACGGCCCTGGCGAGTCGGGTTGATGGTGCATTCGTATTGATCGTGGCCATCGACGAAGTCAGCCGCGCTGGCCTGAGCTACGCGTGGTGATGGTCCCAACAGGTTGAACAACAACCGGAACCGGAGCACAAAGGCGCCCACGTTGGTCCTGCCATCTACATTAAACCCGACGGATATATCACTCCCTTCAGTGCTCGTGAAGACCAACTCGTTGATGCTGAACTCGGTTCCATCAACGATCTTGCCGGTCGCGTCGTGCGACACTTGATACAGGTCCTGGAGCTTGACGCCAGGAGCTGGGTCCTCCAAGTAAGCATAGACATAGATACGCGCCACGCCAAAGGGCGGTCCATCAGCCAGTGTTTGCACCGTGATCGCCGTAGAGGATGCGCCTGTTGGAATGGTCACGCGATGATGCACGAGCGGCGCATACACTCGTACACCAGAGGGAGACCAGCTACGACGCGTATTGATGGCGATGTTGATGTCCATGGCGGCAGTGACCGAGTTGCCATCCTGGTCGAGGAGGTCAACGTTGAACGTGAGGTTGTCGCCTCTCATGACATCAGCGGCCTTGGAGATGGTGACATACTGATGCGTAGTCTCATCTGCGGGATGGTCGCGTTCGTTCACGACAACCCGGCCTTCAGCCTGGTTATAGACATAGCGGGTTCCGTCGTGCCAGCGAAACTTAAACGATATGTGGCTACCGACGAGCCCGTAACCCGATGCGTCCGTAAGTCGGAAATTGAACCACCCAGTCGGGTGAACGCGGAAGCCTCTCATGGTCACTTCAAGCGGAAACACGGTCGCGTATGGGGCCGTGCCGAAGACGTTTGTGTGCATATTGGCGATCGTGTTCGTGGTTGGCGCACCGGTACCGGCGCCAAGCGTGTACGAGACGAATCCCGCATGATAGTCACACCAACAATATACCTCATACTGAACCTCCGTGGCGTCGGTTGGAGGCAACGGCGGCTTGAGCTCAATGCGGTACGTGACATCCTGCCCTTCCTGCACGTTGAAGTGGTAGTGATCGTATTCCCGTTCCTGATTGGGAATATAGGTATATGCGTTTGCCGGCGTGGAGGTAATGGTGATCGGCAGGTCATCAAAGCTCTGCCCCTGACCAGTGTTGGGGTTGAGAGCCAGTAGCGCCGCGATTGCCAGCGTCAACAGAGTGAGTATTGCGCGCCGAGGCGTCTGTTGAATAACAATGCGCTGGAATGACATCACCCGCTCCCTTCGGCCGCTCCGCAAGCCGTTCGCCGCTCCAGATTGCCCGTGTCTCGCCAGCCAAGCAGCAAGGCAAGCGCTGCGTCGTCTTGCGTAAGGTACTGGATTTCGACTTGCCTGGCAAGGTGCTCACAGCTCCGCAATACCATACGGCAATCGTTCCGCTTTCTCCCCCGCTCTGCTTTCTCCCCCGCTCCGCGGGGGAGATGTCACGGAGTGACAGAGGGGGCGGCCTCTACCTGGCCGGATGCGGCGGCACGGTTGAGACTGGAGCGCCCCCCTCTGCCTTCGGCATCTCCCCCCGCTGGGCGGGGGGAGAACAGAGAGCGCTCATGCGGCTAGCGAGCGAACGGGAACGGGTCCCCGCTCGGTGGCGGGGACGGTTGGGGGCGGGGACGGTTGGGAGGGGTCGCTCCGCTTTCTCCCCCGCTTCGCGGGGGAGATGTCACGGAGTGACAGAGGGGGCGCTCCCTACCTGGCTGGATGCGGCGGCACGGTTGCAGCATGGGCTGCGCCCCCCCCCCCCCTCTGCCTTCGGCATCTCCCCCCCGCTGGCGGGGGGAGAACAGAGAGCGCTCATGTGGCTAGCGAGCGAGCGGGGGCGGGTCCCCGCTCGGTGGCAGGGACGGGTGAGTGGCGGCGTTGTCCGTCGCAAGGTAACAGGTCGCGGAGACTGTCCAAGTCGATTAGTTAACCGTCTGCGTTCCTATGCCAGAACATCCTGTTTGCTACTTCGGGTTGCGGATAAGCGCTGTGTGCTGTATCAATTGGGTCAGAGCCAAATGCCCATGTTCCGAACAAACGCCTACGTCATCGCTGAGTTGGACAACGCCCTACCTGGGCCCCGCCTGGGCTGGGTGTGTCAGAACCTCGCGAATCACCCGAGCGGATCCATTCCTGGATGCCGCACAGATATGCCCCGCTACGTGAATCAGTCGCTGGCGACAGCGAAGGGAGTTCTGACGTGACGTTCCGATCAAGCTGTTCTCTACCCCCCCCCCCTCTCATGTTGAGGGCGCGACATGCGACGGCGCGACGCGGACGGAGCGCGAGGCGACTGCTGGCGCTGGCAGCGCTGATTGCGATCGCGGTCGTTGCGGCGATCCTGCCGGGAGGGCTGCGGCATGAGTCGGCGCAGGCGCAGACCGTCCCCACGGCCAGCGCTGGCGAAACCTATACCGTCCCGGAGGACTGGCCGCTGATCCCGTCAGGGATCGGGCCGGGCCAGACGTTCCGGCTGCTGTTCCTGACCACCATGTGGCGCGACGCCACGTCCACCGACATCGCCACGTACGATGCGCACGTCCAGGCGGAGATCGGCAGGACCGACGGGGGGAACGCGAATCAGAACGGGCATCCGGCGATCCGGCCCTATGCGTCGCTGTTCAAGGTGGTGGGTTCGACGGCGACGGTGGACGCCCGCGACCACACCAACATGAACCCGTCCACCGACGGCGAAGGCGAGCCGATCTACTGGCTGAACGGGGAGCAGGTGGCCTCGAACTACGCCACATTCTGGAGTCCCACTTGGCTGAACTGGCGGGAGTCCGACCGCCGCGCCCAGCATGGCGGGCCCACCAACAACAACTGGCCCTGGACCGGCACCGCCAGCGGCGGCACCAAGTCCGCCCACCCGCTGGGCAACAGCCCCCAGGTCACCAGGGGCCGACACTTTATGAGTGCCGGCGATACCGGCCCAATCGACTTCTGGCGCTCACCGCGCGACCAATCCTACTCCTTTTACGGGATCTCGCCGGTGCTCAAGGTGGGTCCTCTGGAACCGGTCTTCGGCCGCGCCGATAGCAGTCTGACCACGGTGAACGTGCTCCACTCCTCCATCGACGGGGTGGTCCGCTACTCCTACGATGGCATATCCCCCTACAACCGCAACACCAGCTACGTTGACGACCGGTCCGGCGCCTCCTTCATGGTGGATGAGCATACGTCCTGCGCTCCGAATGAGGGTTCGGCGGTCGTGAACGGCAACTGGCATCCGGACCCGTCCACGTATGGCAGATACCGGAGGCTGACCTACACGGTGCGGCTGAGCGCACCGCCGCCAGATCTTGACGGCGGCGCGCTCATAGAGATCCACGGCCCTGACAATGGTCCGCCGACTCACCGCGACAGCTTCAAAGCGCAGTACAGGAAGATATTCGCAAAACAGGCGGCCATTGTCGGTCGCGGCAGCCCCCACACGGGGTTCGGAAACCAGTTGCCCAATGGCCGCGTCACGGTGCCCGGCAACGGCATACACAGCTTCACCGCGAGCAATTGGCACGTGCCTCAGAACGTCACTGTGTGGGTACGCTGCGCCAACCCGCATGACAACTGGCAAGACCTGTACATCTATCATGGCCTGAGGCCCACCATCAGTCATCTGGGCGACTCATCTAGTGTCACCTGGCACGAGGTGACGGTGACGGTGATCGACGCGAATACGTCGCCGCGGCCGACGGACATGAATTCAGCGGACGCGTATCCGGGGCGGGTACACATACACCGTGAGAGTCCCGGCGGCGGGTTCAATATCACCGGCGGGAACTGGCAGGTTCCGATCCACCTGCACTGGCGCACCCCGCGGATCGATACCTTCCAGACCGGCGACGCCAACGACCGGTTGAAGGTGAACGACGACGCGGCCGCCATGGGGAATTTCCGCAAGTTCGAGGTCAAGGTGGAGGGCATGGCCAAGGGTATGTCGGATCCGCGCTCGGACGGCGGGGCGACCTACGCCGACGGAGACCGGCTGCCGACGGTGCTGACGTGGGACGTGAGCCCGGAAAAGCTGGTCGCCGGGAAGGGTGACCAGTTCGAGAGTTACTACCCGGCGTACTTCATGACCCCGGACCTGACGAAGGATTCGGTGGTGCACAGCCCGGGCAGCCCGATCTATCGGATGACGGTGACGCCGTACTCGATTCGCGGCTTCCCGGTGCCCGGCGAAGCGGTGCAGCAGTGCATCCACGTGCGCAGCCCCGACGAGGACCCGGTGACCGGCGTGGGCGCGACGGAGTACAAGGCCTCCTACCTGGTCGCCTGCCCGAGCAACTTCCCGAACGCGCCGGCGAGTCAGCAATTGGCAGTGCCGCCGATGTTGACGATTTCCAGCGCGTCGCAGTGGGTGGACGAAGGCACAGACGCGACCTTCACGATCACGGCCGATCGGACGCCGCTGCTGGACAGGACGGTCAAGGTCTACCTCTCGCAGGAGATGGGCGAGGGTCTCAACTACGTCGGGGCTGAAGAGGCGGCTTTGATCACGCTGCCGGCCGGTCAGCGCTCGGTTGACTGGGTGGTGACGAGCTACTCCGACGATCAGGAGCGCGCCGACGGCACGATCGAGGCTCGGATCAATCCCAGCGACGACTACGGCGTCACCAATCCGCGCGGCGTCACATTGCCGCTAATCGACGACGACAGCGGGTCAACGGCGACGATCAGCGTCAGCGCCGGCCCTGCGATCATCGAGGGCGATCCGGCCAGCTTCACGGTGACGGCGACTCCGGCTCCGTCGGCTGACCTCGATGTCAGCGTGACGGTCAGTCAGAGCGGCAACTTCGGCGCGAGCACGGGCAAGCGCACGGTGACGATCCCGACCTCGGGCAGTGTTGTTCTGACCATCGGCACCAAGAACGATGGGGGCGCCGAGGCCGACGGTTCGGTCACGGTGACCGCCGAGGCGGGGCCGGGCTACACGCTGCACGCCACGGACCACGCGGCCAGCGTCGCGGTGTCGGACGACGACTACCAGGTCAGCGCGGCCGTGCTGGCGACGGTCTATCAGCACGCAGCCGACGACGGCATGGGCAACATGAACCAACGCGTCTGGCGCAGGGTGCTGATCGGCTTCGGGCTGGGACAGGATCAGTGGATTCGTAAGGGTCTGCGGGCGATGACCGCGGCCAGCGCGAGATCGCAATACGGCTCGGACCCCGTCTGGCAGCCGGTGATCGCCGAGCTGGATGCCTACGAAGCCGCAGTCCAACAGCAGCAGAACGCCAGGCCGGCGCTGAGCATCACGCCAGGCGCCGATGTCAGCGAGGGTGAGGCCGCGAGCTTCACGATCACGTCGACCCCGGCTCCGCAGGCCACCCTGTACGTCAATGTCTGGGTGCAACAGAGCGGCCAGTTCGGCGTCACGACCGGCAGGCGGCAGGTGGTCGTCCCGACCACTGGCACAGCCACGCTGAGCGTCGCCACCGACGACGACAGCACGGGCGAGCCGGCCGGCGCGGTTACCACGACGTTGAACTCGGGCAATCGCTACACGATCGACTCGGCGAACCGCCAAGCGAGCGTCGCGGTCGCCGACAACGACGGTGCGACGGTTGATCCGCAGCTGATCGCGAACGTGCGCAGCTACATGGCGGAGACGCAGCACGGCCCGGTTCACGTGAATCGCTGGAAGCGCGTGTTGGAAGCCTTCGGCGTCGAGGACTACCCAGGTCTGGAGCCGATGACCTCGGACGAGGCGAAGCAGAAGTACGGCACCTGGGCCAGGTGGCAGCCGGTGATCCCGGTGATCGAGGCGATCGAGGCCGCGCCCCAGACCGTCGTTCCGCAAGGCGTCCAGGACCCTGAGGTGAGCATCACGGCAGGCGCGAGCGTCACTGAAGGCGGCAACGCCGAGTTCACGGTGACGGCGACGCCGGCTCCGCAGGCGGACCTGCCGGTCAGCGTGACAGTGAGCCAGTCTGGCGACTTCGGTGCGAGCGTCGGTCAACAGACGGTGACGATCCCGACGACGGGCAGCGCCACACTAACGATCGCTACCAGCGACGACTCGACGGACGAGACCGACGGCTCGGTCACGGCGACGGTCAACACAGGCAGCGGCTACACGGTGTCGAGCTCGCAGTCAGCGGGCACGGTGGCGGTGTCGGACAACGACGCCGCGCCGGCGCCGACCGGGCCGGTGCTGGACGCGCAGCTGGAGTCGGATGTGCGCAGCTACGCGGCGGAGACGCATCACGGCACGCTGCACGTGAATCGCTGGAAGCGCGTGCTCGAAGCCTTCGGCCTGGAGCAATACTCGGATCTCGAGCCGACGACGCTCGACGAGGCGAGAGTCCACGTCGACATCGGACGTCCGCGCTGGATCCCGGTGCTGGCGCACATGATTGCGCTGGACGCGGTCAATCCGCAGCCGACGCTGACGCCGCCGTCCAACCCGCAGGTTGACGCGCAGGTGCTGGCGACCGCCCGCAGCAAAGCTGGCGAAACGCATCACGGCGCGAAGCACGCGAATCGTTGGAAGCGCGTCCTGGAAGCCTTCGGCGACGCGGATTATCCGAACATCGAGCCAATAACGGCGGCGGGCGCGCAGGTGTACGCCAACATCTGGTCGGGCTGGACCCCCATCGCGGCGCAGCTGCGGCTGATCGAGGCCAGCGCCACGACCAATCCGCCGCCGGTGATACCGACCGTGGTCATTCCACCTGTGGTCATCCCGCCGACGCCTGAGGTGAACATCCTCAGCTCCAGCGGAGGCTCGGAAGGCGCCACGGTCAGCTTCACGATCTCCGCGAATCCGGCTCCGTCAGCGAACCTGAACGTGGGCATCAGCGTGGTCACGACAGGCGACTTCGGCTACGGCTCGATCCCGTCCAGCGTGACGATACCGACGAGCGGCAGCTTCACCCTGAGCATCACGACGACCGACGACTCGGTCGATGAGTCGGACGGCTCAGTGTCGCTGACGCTGAACAGCGGCAACGGCTACACGGTCGGCTCGCTCGGATCGGAAAGCGTCAACGTGACGGACGACGACGTGACGGTTGCACCGGTCGTGGTACCGGACCCGGTGGTGAGCATCAGCGCCGGCGCTGACATCACCGAGGGCGGCAACGTCGAGTTCACGGTGACGGCGAGTCCGTCCCCGTCGGCAGCCCTGCCCGTCAGCGTGACCATCAGTCAGAACGGCGACTTCGGCGCGAGCACCGGTTCGCGCACCGTCACCATCCCGACCAGCGGCTCGATCACGTTGAGCATCGCCACCAGCGACGACTCGACGGACGAGTCGGACGGCTCGGTCACGGCGACGGTCAACAGCGGCAGCGGCTACACGGTCTCAAGCTCGCAGAGCTCGGGCACGGTGGCGGTGTCGGACAATGATGTCCCGCCGACGCCGGTCGTGAGCATCAGCGCTGGCAACGCGGTCACCGAGGGCGGCAACGTCGAGTTCACCGTCACAGCGAGCCCGAGGCCCACAGGCGACCTGGATGTCGAAGTGACAATCAGCCAGTCTGGCGACTTCGGCGCGAGCACGGGTTCGCGCACAGTCACGATCCCGACCAGCGGCTCGATCACGTTGAGCATCGCCACCAGCGACGACTCAGCGGACGAGTCCGACGGCTCGGTCACGGCGACTCTGGTTGACGGCGCTGCCTACGACCTCGGTTCCAGCAAGACCGGGACAGTCGCCGTGTCGGACAACGACGTTACGCCAGTGGTGAGCATCAGCGCTGGCAACGCGATCACCGAGGGCGGCAACGTCGAGTTCACGGTGACGGCGAGCCCGAGTCCAACCTCGAACCTGCCCGTCAGCGTGACGGTCAGTCAGAGCGGCGACTTCGGCGCGACCACTGGCTCGCGCACAGTCACGATCCCGACCAGCGGCAGCGCCACGCTGACCATCGCCACCAGCGATGACTCAGCGGACGAGTCCGACGGCTCGGTCACCGCGACGGTCAACACGGGCAACGGCTACACCGTCTCAAGCTCGCAGGGCGCGGGCACGGTGGATGTGTCGGACAACGACGACGCGCCGCCGACGCAACAGCTGCCAGAGGTATCGGTGGCAGACGCCTCGGATATCGAAGGGAGCTGGTATCTGGCGTTCGTCGTCACGCTGAGCGAGGCGTCGGACGAGACCGTTACGGTCGAGTATGACATCCGCGCGGGAACCGCCACGAATGGCGTGGACTACGCGATCGGCAACCTCAAGGTGATCTTCTGGCCGGGTTGGACGTGGGCCCATGCCGGCGTGAACATCTACGACGACAGTCGCCGAGAGGCCGATGAGACGCTGACGCTGATCCTGACGGAGGCGGATGGCGCAGTCATCACCGACGGCACGGCCACCGGCACCATCCTCGACGACGACTAACACGTCGTAAGGGACGCAGGCTGCACACCGAGCGGTCGCCACTCACCCAGTGGCGACCGCTCGACACGTATAGGCAAGGCCGAACCGTCCCCGCCACCGAGCGGGGACCCGCTCCCTTCCGTCAATGTGTCCCATCCCCGAGTTGTTGCGACAGGCGCGGAGTCAGGCGACGTGAGTAGTCAGGCGACGATCCTACTGTATGTAGCAACACAGGAATGATGGTCGTCATGATCCCGGAGGACTCTTGCTATCGCCTTCGACTGCTGGTGCTGGCCGAGGAATTGCCCTGCGTCGCGTCGCCGCCAGCAATCTGAGAGGAACCTCTCCTCCGACAAGGTGGAAAGCAAGCGAGCCCAACAGTACAACCCCGAGCTGGCCAGCTCGGGGTTGTACTGTTCGCCCAGGAATCGGGCGCGGGTTCCGAACGCGCTGCAAAGCGGCTAGTCGGAGCCAATCAACGAGCTTCGCAGCCAGCCACCGCTGCTACTGGAAACGGGGAAGTAACGCGCGCTGGGCAGGATTCGCTCATCGCCGGAGGGAGTGAACGAGAATTCGATCCGACCGTCGGCCAGCAGGCGAGCGTTGATCCGCCCCGCCTCCTCGCCGTCAACGATGACGGCGCTGGAGTTGAGCCAGGCGCCAACCGTCGCATCGGCGGGGAAGTAGCGCGAAGTGGGCAGGATGCGCTGACCGCCCTGCGGGTGGTAGCCGAACTCCGTCCTCCCGTCGTCCAGGCGCCGGGCGACAATCCGCCCGGCAGGGAAGTAGGCGGTCAGCTCATCGCCGCTGGCGGATACCGGATCAGCGCTCGTCCCACTGGTGGTCTGGACGCCGCTTGCCGCGATGGCGGCGGGCACGTTGAGCTGACCGTGGCTGTTGTCGCCCCAGCATGCGACCTTACCGCTCTCGTTGACGGCGCAGCTATGCGAACCTCCGGCCGTGACCAGCGACCAGGTGTCACCGGCGACCACGTTGGTCTGGCCGCTGTCGTTCAGTCCCCAACACTGCAGCTCGTTGGAGTCGCGCACCCCGCAGGTGTGGCTGGCGCCGGCGGCGACGTCCAGGAACTTGACGCTGGTGGGGACGGCGGTCTGGGCGTGTCGGTTGCGGCCCCAGCACTCCACGGTGCCATTCTGGTCGCGCGCGCAGTTATGGTTGGCACCCACCGCGAGCTGGCGATAGCCCCTCTCAGAGGGGCTATCTATCTGGCCGTACACGTTGTCGCCCCGGCAAGTCAGAAAGCCATCGGTCAGCCAACAGGCGTGCTTTTCCCCGACGCCAACCGCTTGAGGGGCAGCACTGCTACCTCTCAGATTGAACCAACTGCCTATCGTCAGGTGGGAAGCGTCACCCTCGCACCAACCAAAGACGCCAGCGTAATGCACGCATGTATTCCGGCTGCCGGCGGATACCTGGTGGAGGGTCTCATTGCTGGATGCGTTGAAGTCTTGCATTTGCTGGCCGTAGCTGTCGCTGCCCCAGCAGACGACCCTATTGCCGCTGGCCAGGGCACAGGAGTGCTTCGCGCCGGCGGACACGTACGTCAGGGTCGATTCGGCCGCATTGGACTGACCATCGTCGTTGCGGCCCCAGCAGATCGCGGTGCGCGCCTCGGTGACGACGCAGGTGTGGTCGTCCCCGGCGTCTATCTGCGTGACGATCGCGGAGGCCTGCGCTGAAACTGTGCCGACCAGCGCCCAAACCGCGACGAGCGCCATTCCGGCAATCGCCGCTAGGAGAAGGAGTCTACCCCCCCCCCACTCAGTTCAGATGTTCTTGTCATGTCGATCTCTCCATTCTGGCGTCCGCAACGGACTGTGTCGCGAAGGTGCAATGCCCATGATAGCGATCCGCAATCGGGCTTGCCCGCATCACCGTCAAGGGACGGCATTCAGGCTGCACCCGCGCCGCATCGCCACCCGCTCAGACAAACTCGCCCGCATCCACGTATGACGAAATAGACTGGACACGCCCTAATCGCGCCAGCGTCCAGCCTTCGGCAGAGCGCGCCGACAGCGACCTGAGTCTGACCTTGGCGCGACGGCGAGGCTTTTGAAGAGACCGCAGGCAACGCGTGGGTTGATAGTCTCTGGCCCACGACGCCTGCTGAATACTTTGGCAGTGGGCCGGCCAAGTACACCCGCCGATCCCGCTCGGAGCCGCAGATCGATTCTGGATGGAAGACGGTCTCAGCGCAGGTGACTGACGCCCACGGCCATGTCGCTCAGGCGCAAACCGAGTTCTACATCCTCACCGCGATTTGGTCCGGCGAACACACCATCACACTAGCAGGCTGCTGAACTACGGATGATACGCGCCAGACCTGGCCATCTTCGACGAGTGGTCGCACGCTGAGCAGGGATTCAGCACAGGTCCTGTATGCGAGAGGGCGGGATCCGGGGCGCTGGTTCCGACGCCTGAGGCCGCGTCGGTGCCGTTCAGCTACGCGGCGGCCGCCTCAAGGTTGGCCAGGCGGGTGAGGTTGTAGGCGGCGGCGGTCAGTTCGAACCAGAGTTTGTTGCGGGCCCGGCCCAGGTTCCGCAGTTTGCCGCCGGCGCCGACCGTCTTGATCCAGCCGAACACCTCTTCGACGATCTTGCGCCGACGTTGACTCTGCGCGTAGCCCGGATGCCGGGTCGTGCGACGGTCGATCGCGCTGCGCCGACCGCGCTCGTTCTGAGCCACATGCGGTGTCATCCCCAGACCGCGCAGGTCCCAGACGAAGTCGCGCGTGTCGTAGCCATGGTCGGCGCCCAGCGTGGCCGGCCCCGGACGCTGCGTGTGAGCATCGCCAGCGCCGCCTCGCGTTCGGCATAGCCATCGGCCTGGGTTAGTTCGACATCGACCACCAGGCCGTGACGATTCTCGGTCAGCACATGACCCAGATAACAGAGCCTGGCCGCCTGCTGCTTGCCCTTGCGGTAGAGCCGCGCCTCAGGGTCGGTCGTCGACTCATACGTGTCGCGGCGGCGGCGTTCGCCCTTGACCCTTGAAGTCGACGTCGTGGTTGCGACCGCCGCCTCTGGGTGGTTGCTCGTCGCGCGGACGGTAACTCTTGTGCGAGGCCCAGGCGTCCAGCAGCGTGCCGTCGACGGTGAAGTGATCAGCCGAGAGCAGCCGGCGACGCCTGGCTTCCTTGACCACTTCCTTGAGCAAGACCCGCGCGGCATCGGCTTCCAGCAGCCGTTCGCGGTTCTTCGTGAACGTGGTCGGATGGAACGGTTCGTCCTCGACATTGAGATCGAGGAACCACTTGAACAAGAGGTTGTAGCGCAGCTGCTCGCAGAACTGGCGCTCCGAGCGGATCGTAAAGAACGCCATCAGCAGGCTCGCCTTGAGCAAGTGCTCCGGCGGAATCGAGGGCCGCCCGTTGTCCGCGTAAATCTCGTCAAACAGGGGCGACATGCGCCTCAACGCCGAGTCGACCAGAGGCTTGATCCGCCGCAATGGGTGGTCCTTCGGCACGAAGCCATCCGGCGTCAGCCCCAACATCATCGTCGCCTGTCGCTCTGACTCACCGCGCATCGCAGACCTCCTTCAGCTATCGGTTCAACACCTCCGCCATGATCTCACATACCCTTCTTCAGCAGCCTGCTAGTAGATTACCTGGGCAAAGTACCTCAGCGTCGAACCCCATGACAAGAAGATCACTACTCACCGCAGCCTTTGCGGGGATGGTCTTGGCGCTCGGCATCCTCGGCCTGGAACTGGACTTGTCGTCAATAGAGAGCGCCATCCCAGTCCAGCGGCAAGAAGCGTCGCAGAGACCCGCAAACTACGGCGCTGCCCGGTCGGAGACTGCACAATCGCCCAAGCCCGCGCATGAAGACGCAAACACCGCAGGCCGCAAAGTCTACCTGAACCAACGCGTCATCGACGGCATGACGACGATCGTTTGCTCTGACGACGATGAAGTACGCCCTGAGCTAAAACTCGCAGTCGAAACCTGGGCCATGGCATGGGCTTGGAAACAATTTACAGACAGCAATGGCAGCGCCGGTGGTCCACTCGAGTATTTTGAACCCTCGGCACGTACAGACACCTGCGCCAGCAACACCGAGGCCAGGGACGTACATGTCTACGTGAGGCGAGTTCCCCGTGAAGGTGGGGTCTACTGGAGGGATAAACAAGAAAGCCCGCCTCGCAAACTCTTCACAGTAAGTGCACCCGAAGTAGACGATACATATCACACCAACCACTATTCGATGATCGCATTGAGCGACAAAGGCGAAGTCGATACGTCTACCCTCGTCCACGAGCTTGGACATGTGTTAGGCCTCAGTGACTATAAGACTTGCGACGAACTTCATCGAACGGGTACAGCATTAGTAGATCCAGTCTCATCCCCGCGACCGCCCCGCGAATCGCCGGCAGCGTATCGACCACCACCGCGCGTCGGCCGGAGCGCTCAACGATCACGCCGGCGCAGTCGGCCAACTGCGGCCGTCGGGCGAGTTCCGTACGCGCCCGGAAATGGTTCACGATCAGGCAGCCGATCATGCTGACGCTCCTCAGGTTCGGCTCACGCTGAACGTCAGACCATAGTACATATGTTCCTGTTAGTAGCACCGCGCTCACCCGCCGATTCGACGCCCCCTCACATCAACTGCGTCGCTATGTCAAGTGGGACCGCGTCCGAGAAATCGCGAATGCCGCGATTAGGCCGGCTCCTGGTTGAAGGGAGTAGGGTTGAACAACACCACGAGAGACATGCGATGACGAACCGAATGCGACAACTGAGACCACGAGACGCCGCCCTGTTTCTGGCCGTCGCCGCGGTCGTGGCGGTGCTGGGCGTGATGATCGGCCGCGAGTTGGGCATTGGCGGACAGGCGACGGCGACGCTCGAACAGGTGAGTGTCGATTCTGGCGTCGCCGAAGCCACGGCGGCAGCGGATGTTCGCGATGCAACTCCGGAGGCCAATCCAGACGCCAATGAGACAGACGGAGGAACCTTCCGAGATCCTGCGGAATCCGCAGAGAGTCAGGACGCTGCTAGCGCCCTGAGCCTGAGGCTAAGCGCGCCGGACATCTGCGAGACGGATCATGGGTTCTACGGCTCAGGCATCGGAGAGACGCCAGTGGCCTGGGAGGTGACGGGCGGCAAGGCTCCCCATTTCCTGGAGATTGACGGCGAGATACGTGACGCATCGCGGCGCCTTTACGCCGGGCCGAGAGGCATCGCTTCAGTCAGTTGCGCGCTCGAGACAGGCGAAGTGCGATATTGGGACGCGGAGAACTCCTACCGCGTCCTCGACGGAGATTACGTGGTTGACTCTGGCTTGAAAACGATCCGAGCGGTTGTTACAGACGCTGACGGCCGCACGGGGGAAGCAACGGTCGACGTGTACGTAATCCTGTCGACCGGCAGACATGAGCATTTGCTGCGAGGCGGTCACACTTACCGTGTCTTTGGCACGCTGATTACCATTCCATCCGGAATCGACATGCGGATCAGCACTGCGGAGACCGGAGATTTTGGATATGACTATCAACGAATCAAGGTTGAAGGGAGCGATGCTGCTGTGTGGTTCGATCTTGATGGTTTTGCCGAAGTGTCCCGTGAAACTCCCGAGGTTGAGGCGGCGACCAGTGGCGTGAGCCATGGCACCGACTTTGACCAGCTGTTTGATGCGCTGACTCGCTCGGTTGGCCAGCTGCCGACGTTCAACACTCAGTCAGAATGAGGACGTACATCACGGCGTTCGTCGTAGGGGTAGCAATAGCCGCAGCCTGGCTAGGGACGGGCTCCGAGACTGAAAGTCGCTCAAACAGGGAACGTGAATCGAGTCCTTCGCAACCAGAGCGCCGCCTTGACGCAGCAAGTGAAGTAGCAACGTTTCCTCGCCAACCAGCCTCTCACAGGGATTCGTCAACGGAAGCGGTCGAGGTTGCACTCAATCCCAACCTGATCGCAGGACGCCACACGGTGATCTGCACTAGCGACCCAGACCTGTTTGACGAACTCGGTGCGGCCGTGAATATCTGGAACTCCGCGCTCGTGGGCCTTAAGTTCGGAACTACTGCGGGGCCACTTTTGCTGCATTCGTCCGCAGGAGCAGTACCGGGACAATGTGCTGAAACCAACCAGCTTGATATCCACGTGCAAGTGCTGAGAGGTGCTTGTATGAATGCCAACGCAAACGCCTGTTATCGACGGATTAAGGAAGTCAACAGCGCTCCGCCACACCAAAGTTTCCGTTTCGAAGCTAAGGCCAAGCATTCTCAGATCCTCTATCGGACAGGTAACGCAGTGCAAGTTTCTACGCTTGTACACGAGCTGGGACACGTCCTTGGCTTGAGTGATTACAAGGACTGCGACAAGCTACGAAGTCAGGGTTCAGCGCATCAAGATCCAGACCTGGAAGATCAGCACTTCTCCGCGATGGCGAAGCGCAATGCGGCTTGCAGACCGATCGACGAAAACACGATCACTGGCCGCGACCTTCGCGATCTCTACGAGGCATATCATGTTGGTGCGATTACCAACGTGGAGCTGAAGGGCGATGTCTACGTCGGCCCCAAAGAGATCGCTGGGATTCAGTTTCCTCGGCTGACGACGTTCAGTTTGCAATGGGGCATGGAAGGCATCAAAGAGGCGAGTCACGGCGCATCGCACATTGCTGTGCTGCGGCAGGACAGTGGTTCTGATGTTTGGCACAGCATTCATCAGACGCCGATCCGCGATTCGAGTGGAAGACCGCGCGAGTCCGTTGATACCGTCGATACTTCCGGGAAGATTGGCAGTCTGTACAAGGTCGTCGGGGTAACGCGAGGCGACATCCGCTGGCAAGGGCGGCGTGTAGAAACTTCGACTGATCCAACGACTTGGGCATTTGATCGTGAGATCTCGCTTGGATCGATCAAGTACACGGAAGGTGATCCGACGTTCATCGTGGGGATTGAGGCGTACAACAGGAGTCAAGACGGCGTAATCGGGCCGGAAGTACTGAGCGCAAGTGTCAGTCCTCGTTACTGCTGGGCAGGGGACACGTTGGCCACATCGCTATCGGTGAGCGGCGGAGTCGCGACTCGGTCGAAGGGGCTGCGAGGGCCTGATGAGACGGGTTACAGTTTCAATGATGAGCGCGCGCCGTGCGGAAGTGTTGGTGGCGCGAGGGAGTTCCTGGCTATTGGAGAGTGGGGCTCAGGCATATCAACTATAAGAAGTCCGGCAATCTCTCTGTCGGTGAGCGTCCATGAGACTCCGAGTACATTAGAGTTGGCGTCATCTCCGCCTCGGCCGACATCTTGCACGTCGGGCCGAGAGCTGTTGGTTGGTTGGGAAGTAAGCGGCGGGACAGGCGGCAAACAGGTCTGGATCGGCGAGGAACTGGACACGAATGGTGCGCCTCCGGCAACGGTATCATGTCCGAATTCTGTGGGTACAACGTTGACGTTGAGTGGATTTGTCCTGGACGCGGCGGGCAGCGGCGCAAACTGGACCGCGCCTACCCTCACCGTTATTCCTGATCCCTTCGCGAACTTGCATGTGGCGAGGTTGACCACTCGCAGTGCGACGTTGGACTGGTCTCCTGTTGGTGTAACTGCGTTGGTCGATGCTCAGGCAGCGTTGGACGACCAATATTACTACGAGGTTCAGAAGGACGGAAAGACAGTTCCGGCCGAAGGAGGAAAAGGCTCCCTGCAGCTGAAGAGCACTTCGCACACGTTCGAAAACTTGACGCCTGGTACGCCATACGTGCTAGGCGTTCGCTTGGTGACGAACATGGTATGGACGGACTGGGTCGAGCATCCCGTGACGACGCTGTTAGGCACGCCGCAGCCGACTGTGGCGTTCGGCGCCATCGCCGACGATGGGACGTTCTCCGCGACGGTCGCATGGCCGAAAGTGGACTGCGCCACCGGGTATGAGGTCGTAATCGACGACGGTTCTGGCGCGGGCGATCCCATCTCAGTGTCGACGCCGAAAGGCAAAGAGTGTGAGGTGATGGAGGGTCGGATTTCACAACAACTCGCCAAGCTGGACGGGACAAAGACCTACACAATCTCAGTGGTCGCCGTCAGGCGAGCAGATGACCAGGCTGAGCCAGTGGAATCGGAGCCGGGCGCGGCGCTGGCCTGCCTGGGTCCGTGCGGGGTGCGAGTGAGCCAGGTGACGACGAGCGGGTTGCGGCTGAGCTGGACGGGATTGGAGCCGTATCGGGGTGCGCAGCAGAGTGTGGTGCTGCACGAGGCGCGGGTGCGGTCGGGCGAGAACGCATTCCCCACGGAGCGCGGGTCGCACCAAGCGTATGAGACGTTGAGCAATCTCTCGCTGGCGGGCGAGACGACGTACACCGCGGAGGTGCGTCTGTACAGCATCGCGAGGGGCGGCTGGACAGGGTGGGTAGGCGTCGAGTTCACAACGCCGGCCGCGCCCGCCCCGACGCCGTTGTCACTGAGCGTCACGCCGAGCGCAACGACCTGTCTGGCGGGGGAGTCGGTGACGATCAGTTGGAGCGTGACGGGCGGCTCGGGGAAGTACGCAGTGAGCGTTGATGGAGCGAGGCAAGCAGGCATCTCGGCGAACGTGACGTGTCAGGCGACGGCCGGGACGCAGAGCGTCAAGGTGAAGGCGACCGACAGGACCTATCCGCAGCTGACGGCGACGCAAACCATCACGCTGACCGTGACCAAACCTCAGGTGGAAGCGCCGACCGAACTCAGCGTCCGCGCGGATGTCACCAGTCTGACGCTGACATGGAAGGGTCCGGACGGCGCGAGCGGCTACGGCGTGCGACGTGACGGCGGCGCAGAGACGAAGCTACCGGCGACGACGCTGAGCCATCCGTTCACGGGTCTGACGCAGAGCACAAAGTACAAGTTGGAGATGAGTGCTTACCTCAACGACGATAGGTCAGTGTAGGCTTCTATTGACGGGATAACGACTGCGCCGCAGACGTTGGCGCTGATGGCCTCGGCGAGCGCCGACAGCTGCGAGACCGGGTGCGAGGTCAACCTCAAGTGGATAGTCACGAGCGGCGGTTCAGTCAACTATACAGTTAGCGTTGATGGGACCGAACAATCAGGGGCGTCAGCCAAGCTGACGTGTCAGCCGACGGCAGGGACGCAGAGCGTCAAGGTGAAGGCGACCGACAGGACCTATCCGCAGCTGACGGCGACTCGGACGCTCAGCTTGACGGTGACGAAGCCGGCCCCGCCGACCTCGGCGACGGCGCAAATTCATGCGCGTCGGCTGGCCGATAACCGGGTCGAATTCACGCTTCGACTCAAAGACGGCACGGAAGTGATAACGGCGAATCGATACATGAAGCTGCCCGAGGTTACGGCGGGACGTTGGTACGCAAGCAGCGCCTTCACGACGTCGATTGAAGGCGTCGAGTACGCGCTCGGCGTAGTTTCCGCGCGGCTCGATAACACGGTCTGTCCGGCGCAAGTGGAAGTGACGTTCATCCCCATGGGCGGCGAGCGGATCACGCCGACGCAGTACAAGCTCTCGGTCGACCGAGAGGCCGATCTGTGGGCGTCAACCTCGGAGTTCGACATCCCGCTGGTGGAGACGGCGTCGAGTGCAGTTGTACGGCAGGGTGATGCGGTCGATCGGATGACGGAGGCGCCGAAAGGGCAAGTGCGGGGCCGGGGCGCGATGGTGGGTTCATGCTCGGAGACGATCCTAAACCAGAGGCGCAGCGCGACGAATCAGCTAAGACCTGTACCGATCAGCCGACAGGTCTGACCACTACGAACATCACCAGCAGCGGTGCGAGTCTGAGTTGGGGAGCGGTCACGGGGGCCAGCCAGTACGACGTGCAGGTCAATCAGGAGGCGTCGAAGGCGCTTGGGTCGACGAAACGCTCGTATGACTTCACTGGCCTCGCCGCCGATACAGCGCACACCCTGCACGTGCGCGCCCGCAGCTGGCATGGTTCGTCGGAGTGGAGCAGCAAGACGATCCGCACCGAACCGTCGAGCGTGCCGTCATCACGATCACGGCGGGGGCGTCACCGATTGATGAAGGCGAGAGCGCGAGCTTCACGCCCACAAGTGATCGGGCGCCAACTGCTGCGCTGAGCATTACGCTCTCGGTCTCTGAGACTGAGGCGATGATCGACAGTACAGCACCGACGCAGGCGACCATCGCCAGTGGAACGAAGACCACCACGCTGTCAGTCGCAACCGAAGATGACCAGCAAACAGAGTCCGACAGCGTGGTGACCGCGCAGTTGGTAGCCGGTACTGGCTACCGTCTTGGATCGCCCAACAGCGCTGACGTGACTGTGGAGGATGATGACGCTCAGATCGCAGCACTGCAGCTGATGGCATCTGCGTCGCCAACCAGTTGCGAGACCGGTGAGCAGGTCACGGTCGAATGGACGGTGAGCGGTGGCTCGGGATCGTACACGGTCACGGTCAACGGGGTGACGCAGAGCGGTTTCTCGACCAAGGTGACCTGTCAGGCCACTGCGGGCACACAGACGGTCACCGTCAAGGCGACCGATGACGCTGACAGCAAACTGACCATAACCAAAACGCTCAAGCTGACCGTGACCAAACCACCGAGCACGGTCGAGGCACAGTTGCAGGCACGGCGAATGTCCGACAACCGGTTTGAGATTGGACTGCGCTTGGCTGATGGTACTGATGTGTCGATCAAGCATCGCTTCGCCGATCCTACCTCGATGGCCGATGGCGACTGGCAACACAGCGAGGTGCTTACGACTGAAATCAATGATCGGACATACACGTAGGGCAAGATTGCGACACGGCCTTATAACGACCGATGTCCGTCTCGGGTGGAGATAACCTTCGTACCCGCCAAAGGCACACGGATCGAGCCAGACACACGGTTCGTCTCGACCAATGTGACCGCCGAGCGATGGCGTTACAGCAGCAAGTTTGCAATCCTGTTGGTGGTACAGACTTCAGCCTCATCGGTTCACGCCTCTTCCGGTGAACGGCAGGAATTGGACCTGCTTGATAACACGCCGGACCGAACCAACGCAGGTCCGAGTGAATACGGTGGGCCGATGGAAGGTGAGGAAGTAGCGAACGTACCATCAGCCCGGGCCCAGGCCGACTCGCAATCAAGCACGACCCCGTCCTGTCCGTCTGTTCCACCAGTCTCAGAACGAGTGAGATTACGAAGAACTCAATCGAACTCAGTTGGACTACCGTGACTGGTGCGACTCAGTATGATCTCAGGCGAGGCGGCGTTGCCGTGGACTCCGTAGAGACGGCTCCATACACATTCACTGGGCTGAGTCCCGACCAGAGTTACCGGTTCGAAGTCCGAGCGCGGGACGCCTGGGGCGCTTCTGTTTGGAATGGGAAGTCCGAGCGAACGCTGCCTGAGCCACCGGACGATCCGTCGGGTCTTCAGGTGACCGCCACGACCGACAGTCTCACCCTGAGCTGGGGTTCGGCTGCCCGCGCAACCAGCTACCAAGTGCGCATGACAGCGGTCAGACCGTTACACCGAACTATCCTCCTCGAAGTCACAAGTTCACGGGTCTGAGTGCGGACCAGAGTTACAAACTCGAAGTGCAGGCCATCAACCGGGGCGGCAAGTCCAACTGGGTTCCAGTGACTCGGAATACCAAGCCGACTCCAGTCTTTCTTAAGGCCTCAGTCGCTCCGACCAGTTGCGAGACGGACGAGTCGGTCACGGTGCAGTGGAGCGTCTCGGGCGGTTCGGGCACGTATCAGGTAACGGTAGGCGGGGTCGCAAAGACGGGCAGTTCGGCCAAGGCGACCTGTCGGCAGACGGCGGGCACACAGACCATCGCCGTCGTGGCGACTGATACCAAGCACACGACACTGAACGACTCCGAGAGCTTGTCCGTCGCAGTTAAGTCTCCGCCGACGGTGACCGGCCAGGTCGCGGCGCGGCTGCTCAGTTCGGGCAAGATCGAGCTGGCCTTCAGACCGACGGGCGGCAGCCGGATCTTACCGACGTTACGGTTCTACACGCCCGACACGACGAAGCTGACCAGGTGGGCATCGTCCAGCGACGTGATTGGCCCGGCGGGGACCGAGAAGAACAGGCTGCTGGGCCAGATCACCGTGAAGCACATTAAGACCACGAGCAGCTACTACGTGGATGTCTGCTTCCGTCCGGCGGGCGCGAGTCAGCGTATGTGTCCGTCCCAGAACAACTTCTACTACAAGACGGCAACCGTAGACCGCTGGCTGTACACAGGCGCGTTCACATTCAAGCCGCTGCGAGTGTCCGCTCTCGGCGTGGAGCGCGCCCAAGACGACACGGCGGATGCACAACTACAACCAGTCGCTGACGGCGAAGCCAACTACGTGGGCACAGAAGGCGGCTTGATGTCCGACGAAGAGTGAGCAACCGACTATTCGCATCGGTCGCAGGCACGAAAAAAGACAGTCACACATGGACTTCGGGAGGTCGCCGCACATCGGTTGATGCGCGACGACCTCCCTGTTCCGTTACCCACCGGCAGCGGCGAGGCCGGACTGCTGCTCGCGTTCGAGCGCCCACTCGAAGAGTGACGCCGAGGGCTGAACCTGCTTCTGACGGCGACGTTTGGTCGGCTGCGGCTCGTCCGAGAGGAACTCGGCCCAGCTGAACAGGTCCTGCTGCTGAGGTGCGTTACCCGTTTGATGCTCGCATGGGATGACCGCGACGCTGGACTCTGCGTCGACCGCTGTGCCGACCGGCAGCGCGAGCGGTTCCGGCGTTGGTTCGACCGGACGCCAGGAGTCGTCGACCAGCAGCGACTCGGCATCCGCCGCGACCTGCTGCGCTTGGGCGAGGATTGACTCCACCGATTCCGAGTCGTCCTCGTCGCCAGCCACGAGTTTCCGAGCGAGCGCCAGCATCAGATCGTCGCCATCGTCTCCGTAGGCGGCGAGGCCGTCGTCGGGCAGCTCGCCCTCGACCGCCAGCGACGATTGCAGTTTCTGCGCGACGAGCTTGAGCGCGTCGGCCTGCAAAGTGTTCCGGTAGGCCATGAACACGACCTTGACCGGCCGCGTTTGGCCGATCCGCCACGACCGCCGCGACGCTTGCCGCATGGTGTAGACCGAGTAGTCGGTCTCGAACCAGCAGATCGTGGGGAAGTCGATCAGGTCGAGCCCGGTTTGCACCAACCGAGGGTGGCAGATAAGGACATCGATACCCTGCGCCACCTGGTTTGCGACCCATGCCTCGCGCTTGTCGGGCGCGACGGCGTCGGCCTTCATCACGGCGGAGCGGAAGCCCGCGCGAGTGAGGAACGCCTGCATCCGACCGGTGATGTCGCGAGTGCCGGTGTGCGTCGCGTAGACGAGCACGCGTCGCCCGGCTATCCGCTCCTGCGCGACGAGGTCAATGAGGGCTTGCTCCCTTGGGTAGAGCCGATCGCCGTCGAGCGGCGGCAGTTGGACGAGGATTTCCTCCGATTCCGGCTCCAAGACCGTCTCGCCGCGCGTGCAGCCGTCGGGGTAGGCGAGCAGCGGCTGCAAGTAGGCGGACAAGAGCCGCTTCGAGCCTTGCGACAGAGCTGACTTGAGTGCGGCGCGCATTGTCGCTTCGAGATCGGCGTAGGCCGAGCGCTGCGAGTAGGGCGTGCCGTCCAGCATCTTGGCCTTCGGGTCGGGCTCGGAGTCGAGCGAGGAGAGCAGCACCTGCTCCTCGTAGGTCGGTAGTTCTGAGGCAACGTCCGCGAGCCGCAGGAAGACGGTGTTGCCGATCAGGTGGAACAGCGCTGACGGCGCCAGGCCAGGCCGCTCCCGCACGACCTTGCGGTAGCTGCGCCGCTTGCTGGCGCGACCGTCGGCGGCGTCATCGTCGTCCGACTTGCCGATCGATTGCTCCAAGAATCCGTAGCGCTGAATCCAGCGCGACTCCTCGGAGCGCTCGAACTCAGAGCGAATCTCGGGCGAGAACCGATAGAGCAGGTGAAAGAGCGTGGACGAGTAGCCGCCCATCAGCGTGCCGCTCAAGCTCAGCGACTTACCGCAGACATCGGCCAGCACGCCGGCTGCAACCCCCTGAGCGGAGCCGCGGCCCTTGTACTCGTGCACTTCGTCGGCGATCAGCAGGTCGAAGAAGCCGCGCATCCGCAGCTTCACGTAGTCGGCCAGCGGGAAGCGCTTCGGCCCCGTCTGGTCAGCCTGCCAGAGCGCGGACTCGCACTCAGCGCAGCGCAACTTGCGTCGCTTGAGCTGCGCCTCAGAGAGAGGCACGCCGTTTCGGTCGACAACCTGCTCGAAGCAGTCGGGACAGCAGGGAATGCGGATCGGCTCCCCGGTCTCCTTGTCCCGCGCCAGTTTGCCGTCAGCGACCGCGAGGCGCTCGATCGTGGACGGTCGCCAGCGATAGGAGAGCTTGGCTCGCTCGCGCGACATGACCGCGTAGAGCGGTCCGACCGTCGAGACGCGCTGGAGCTGTTCGAGGTCGGTGATCGACGAGACGATTACTGCGCGTGCCATAGGAATCGTCTCCTCGAGCTCGCGCTTCCACTTGCGTGTGAGGTGCGGCGGACAGAGCACGAGCACGCGGCGGAAGCCGGCCAGGTGAGCGGCCGCCGTGCCGATGAACGTCTTGCCGGTGCCCATCTCGCCGACGACGGTCGTGCCGCGCTGCGATTGCAGCGAGAGCGCCGCGCCGCGAATCGCGTCTGCCTGCGCGCCCAAGGGCGTGCGCAGCAGTCGAGGCATCGGCCGAGAGTCGGTGGCCGGGCTGTAGACGGGTGGGTAGGACGCGATCACGCGCTCGGTGATGGCGTCGCGGTAGGTGTCGATGAACTCGCCGAGGTTCATGGTGGAGTGTCCTCTCTGTGGACTGGTGAGGTGGCGATGGGATGCGAACAGCCCTCCCGCCTGTTGTGGCGAGAGGGCTGGTGGGTGAACGGCTCACCGATAGGGGTGAGGGAGATGATGCATCAGGCGTCGATGTCGGTAATCTCGCAGGTCTGGAGGTCGAGCGACACGACGGTGGTGCGCATCCGCTCGCGATAGACCTCCTGCTCGGGCGTCTCCTCGACCAGGATCAGCTCCTTGGCCGTTCGACCCTTGACCAGGATGCGGGAACCACCTGACTCAAGCTCGAGATTGTCGAGGAAGCCGGCCGCGACCAGCATCGCGAGGTGGCCGCGTCGGAGCGGCATCAGCGGTCGAGTGCGCGCGTCCTCCTGCGGCCAGAGCGCGTCGGTGATCTGCGGACTCTGCCAGAGGCCAGATCGTCGGTCCTCAGTTGCGGCCGCGACCGGGTCGATGGTTCGAGTCGTGAACAACACCTCGCCCGCTGACTCAGCCCGGAGCTGGTACTGCGAGTGTTGAGCCGCATCCAGCGAGTCCAACTCGCCGTCGGCCCAGCGCGAGATCAGTTCTTCCGTGTAGGTATCCGTGAAAGTGTCATGCTTGCGCTCGCCGATCACGACGACCTGGTCGAACGCCTCGCGCTCCGGATCGGGAAACGCCCAGCAACTCAGCCGCGAGTAGTGCGACGCGAGGTAGCGAGCCGAGACCCGGAGTTGCTTGCGCGGGACGATGAAGACCAAGAGGCCGTCCGGCGCGAGGTAGCGGGAGCACTGCGTCAAGAACGCGTGCTCGGTGCGCTGGTCTTCGGAGTCGTAGTCGTACGGTGGGTTGAGCCAGAGCAGGCTGAAGGCGCGGTTGGCGATCGAGCAGCGGAAGATGTCCGCCGCCAGGACGTGGTTGAGGGCTTGCTGAGCGAACGACGACCGTTCTTGATGAAGTTCGACGCTGAAAGCATCGACGTCGAGCCTAGTGCGTCGGCGCAGTTCACGGGCGACGAAGCTGAGTGCTTCGCCGGCTCCGCAGCAAGGATCGAGCAACCGCAGCGTTTGCGCTGCCGAACCCCGTCCGAGGCTGGCGCGTTGGGGTGTGATCAGCTGCAGGATCAGCTCGATCACGCGAATCGGGGTCGGGTAGAACCCGCCCTTGGCTTGGGCAGCGAGTCTCATCGAGATACTCCGTTCGTAATAGCGGACTCGGTGTGTTTGGGCAGGGAAAGTCGCCCGGAGGCGACGGCTTGCGAGAGCTCCTCGCGGAGCAGATCGTGATTCGGCGTGCACTTGTACGCGGCCAGGCCGACCGACTCGAGCGGCACAATCGTCTCCTGGCGCAGACCGGTCCGCCAGAGCCAGGCGGCCCAGTCGGGCGGCAAGGGCAGGCCCGAGCGACGGTCGAGGAAGCGTCGGTGCAGCGCGGGCGCCGCGTCCTCATCGGGTGCAAGCAAGAGGAACTCGTCGCGCTCGAAGCGAAACTCCGCCAGTTTGGTGTAGACCATCGCTTGCCAGCCACCCGAGGCGGGCAGCCGCGCGAGCTTGGTCGTCCAAGTGCCGATCGTCTCTTCGGGCACAAGGCAGCGCTGATATCCGCCCGAGTGTGGCAGGCCATCAGCGCCCTGAATCAGGAAGGCGGCCTCGGGCGGTTGCTTGAGCAGCACCGCCCAGATCGCCTTGACCGCAGTCTGCGAGCCGAGCATCGAGAGGAACCAGAGTCCGTCTGTGTCGGCGTCGCGCGCGAACGCGTCAACCGTCGCTGAGAAGCCGCCGGCCGAGATGGTGTAGAGCTGAGCGCCTCCGTCGAGAGGCGCGGTGGTGGTGTCGAGCATGGTGCTCGTCCTTTCCAGTGAACAGATTCGGTTGTGAGTTGCGAACGGCGTCAGTCGAGAAAACCTCCGTTCTTGATCGAAGCGAAGGTCCCGTCGCCGATGACGACGTGGTCGAGCAGCTCGACGCCGAGCAGCTTGCCGACCTCGACCAAGTCCTTGGTCAGATTGATGTCGGCCTGGCTCGGCGTGGCGTCGCCAGAGGGATGGTTGTGCGCGATGATGATGCAGGGCGCGGATTCGACGACTGCGGGTCTGAAGACCTCGGCTGGTCGCACCAGCGCGGAGTAGGCGTTGCCCTGATAGATCGTGCGCTGACCGACAATCCGCAGTTTGCGGTCAAGCAGCAGCACGCGCACCTGCTCTTGCGCCAGCGGTGTCATTTCCGCGCGGAGCAGGTCGAACACCTGCTTCGAGGTCGTGATTTGCTCCGCTTCGGGCGAGCGTTCAGGCCGTGTCGACACCTCGTAGCGAATCGCCAGTTCGCTCAACAGCGAGAGGTTGGTGCGCAGCGCCGTGAGCAGCTCCTGCGGTTGGTCGTGGGCCAGCAATGGCCGCGCGGAGTCGTCGTTCGCGAAAGCGAGCAGATCAGATTGGATGGTGGTCATCCGTGAGTTCCTTTCAGGGTTGGGAATGAGTAAGGCCGCGCCCCCGAGCAGGAACGCGGCCTCGTGGGTGCCCGTGCGAGACGGGCAGAACTGGGGGACGGAAGTCCGTTAGAAGGGAGCGTCGCCTCCCTCGTCTTGGTCCGAGCGGTCGCTGCGCGAGTCGAGGAAGATCACCTCGCTGGCGTGGACCTCGACCTTGCTGCGCCGCTCGCCGGAGTCGGTCTGCCAGCTGCGCTGCTGCAGCCGACCGCTGACGTGGATGCGGTCGCCCGTGCGCACGTAGCGGTCGACGGACTCGGCGGTCTTGCCCCAGCAAACGACCGTGTGCTAGTCGGTCTCCGACTGACCGCCGTTCGACTTGCTGTAGCGGTCGGTGGCCAGTCGCAGCTGGACGACGGCGTGCCGTTCTTGGCGCTGCGCAGCTCGGGGTCGGCTCCGACTCGGCCCAGCAGGTTGACGTGGTTGATGGTGCGTGCCATCGGTGGTGCTCCTTTCCAAGAGCGTGTTGCGACGAGGGAACGTCGAGTTGGGACTTGCCAACGCCCTGCGTTTTGAACCAACCTTCGAGCGTCGCGAGCGACTCACGCTTGTCGGCGTTGAGCGACTTGATCAGCTCCGACAGCTCCTCGTATCGCCAGAGCGCCAACTGCGCATCCTCGTCGGAGACGGGCTCAGTCGGCTCGTTGACCGACTCAGCGACAGGCTCTGAAGCGGGCAGCTCCGGCTGACAGACGTTGAGGTACGGGCAACTGCGGCACTGCCAGTCGGTCGCCTCGAAGTCGCGTTCGGGCAGGACCTCAGGATCGGGTCCGTAGGCATGGAGGTGGTCGGCCAGCACGTCGAGCCAATCGCCGGCAAGCTGCCAGGCCCGTTCGACTCTCTCAGCCGGGATGACCTCGTGGTCCCAGCGACGCGACCCTGTGTCCAAGGTCGCGATGACAACATCGCGGACCTCGCCGAACAGCCCGAACGAGTAGCAGGCCGCCTGCGCGACTGAATCCGGGTGACTGCGCTCAACGCCGAGTGTCCGCCAGCGCTTGAACGCTTCAGGTCCGCGCGTCTTGACCTCGATCACGAGTTCATCGCTTTTGGTTGGCGGTGAGTCGTCAAAGAGGAATCTGTCGATGGTGTTCGCGCCGTCGGCGGGCAGGAAGCCCGTCGCGTCAGGATGACCGCTGACGACCAGGTGGTCGCCGAGCTCGACCGTCACTGAGGTTGGCGCGTCGCGGTCAACAGGCTGAATCGTCCATCCGGCTCGCTGCATGGCGCGGATGACGACAGGTTCCAGCGCGTTGCCGGACTCCATGATCGTCAAGGACTCGGGCGAGGTCGGGTTGGTCACAGGCTGATCGGTGGCCGAGTACCAAAGCGCACGGCGACAGCGTCCCAGCGCCGAAGCGCGGACTTCGAGCCTGCCACCGTCGGTGAACTTGGCCATCGGTCGGTTGTAGGGATTGGTGTTGTCGGACATGGGGTGTCTTTCTGTCCGATAGAAGAGAGCGGGGTGCCTCGGTGAAGAGAGCAGCCCCGCTCTGGTGGATGTTTCGCTGCGCAAACGACGTGCGTTAGCCCTGTCGCTGCTGCAGCTTGTTTGCCGCTGATGCGATCAGCGGCGTCAAGTCGGCGACCGTCAACTCGTCGAGGTCCCGGCCGGCCTTACGAAGCACCGCAGCACGAACCTGCTCCTCCGAGAACCCCTGCTGTTCGCTCAGGTCGAGCAGTTGAGCCCTGAGGTTGCGAACGTCCGAGTCGTCGGAGCGCGGTCGCGTTCCGTTCGACTTCGCCTCTCGGCGAGTAGGCGTTGGATCAGGACGTTGTTGTCGAGGCTGTGGTCGCGTTCGACTCTGACCGGCTGTCGGCGGGTCACCATAGAGGCCGTTGCCGAAGCGGTCGCCGAAGCTGCGCAGGGCGCGCTTGAGTGCGTCGGTGACGGCTCCCTTGTAGGCGGTCTCGTGACCCTCAGCCGAGTCGTCCGAGACCGGCTGGAAGCCGACATCGGTGCGTGAGGGCGCGCCCGGCACGGTCACGCGAACCGTCGCCGAGTACGCCGCTCCCGACTTGAATTCGTGCAGCGTCACGTCGCCGACGAGCTCGTAACCCCAGCCGCCGTAGCTGAAGACCTGGTTGGCCTGGTCGATGGCGGTGTGGCCCTCGATGTACGAGAACCGTCGACCGCCGCGCCCCTTGCGCTCGGAGACCAAGGCGGGCTCGAGCGGCTGCCTCAGGGCGTCGTTGACCTTCGGGGACAGCGCGTCCCAGTGGAACTCGCTGCCGCGGTGGTTGGTGGCGGGCGTCGCGCCGTTCTTGGGGCGCGTCCTGTTGCTGTGGTTGCCGTTGCCGTTCGTGTGGATGTGTGTGCCATTCTTCATGGCGGTGTTGCTCCTTCGTTGAGCGTTGAGATTGGGGTGTGGTTGATGTCGTGCGCAAGGCACGATCAGGCTTGGGTCCAGTGACCCCTCCGTTCCTTGATTGGGGCTGGGTGGGTGGATACTTCAGCGAACGCAGGCGGTTCGTCTCAGCAAATCGAGGAAGACGGCGCGACCGTCCGGATGCGACGCGAGGTCGCCGACGTCCGAAACGCCCTGAGGCAGTTGGACGATCCGCGAGCGATGCTCACCGAGCAGATCGCGCAGTCGAACGGCTGCCGTTTGACCGGCGTCGTCGGAGTCGAAGACGAGGAAGATGCGCGGCTGCCCTCGAAGCGCAGCCGCGACCCTTTCAAGACCTTGCGTGCCCAGCGCCGCCACCGCGGAGATGCCCCAACTGGCCAGTGTGAGCCAGTCGAAGAGGCCCTCAGTGACGACGATTAAGTGGCTGGAGCGGGTCAGCCCACCCATTCCCAGGATTGGCTTGGGTCCGGGCAAGGCGGTGAATCGCTGCTTGGCGTCGGACAAGATGTTGCGACCGGCGAGCCAATGCACGCGTCCACCGACAACCTCGGGAACGACGATCATCCCGCCGAATCGCTCACCTCGCTCGGTGAACAGGCCACTCGAATGGATGCGAGCGTCGTCGAAGCCCAGCGAACGCAAATGCTCACGCAGCCCGTTTCCGGTGGCAAATCCCAGACCAAGCCGCTGAGCCGCGTCGAGGTCGATCCCGCGCGAAGCGAGGTAGTCCAACGCCTCCGGCGCCCGACGAAGCTGAGCCGCGTAGAACCGCATTGACGCCGTGAGCAGTTGCGGGTCACGGGCAAACATTGGCTCGGCCGACTGGTAGTCAACTTGAGCGCCTGGTCGTTCGACCGGCTCCCAGGAGGCTCCTTGCAGTCGCCGAATCGCCTCGGGCAAGTCGACGCCATCGAGCCGCTGGATGAAGTCGAGCACGTCGCCGCCGAGTCCGCAGCCGAAGCAGTACCAGCGCTGCGAGTCGGCGTAGACGGTGAAGCTGCCCTCGTTCTCCTCGTGAAACGGACAGACGCCCTGTCGAGACCGAACGCGTTGAGCGCCACGACCTCGACTCCGTAGCCGAAGGCGAAAGGCGCGATCAACATCGCGAAGACTGCCCCGACGACCAGCAAGCGGGTGTCCCTCCAGCCGCGCCGGCGCTGACCCGTCGCAGGAGGTTCGTTCGCTGGTAGAACCGTGTCGCCCTGCTCGTACGCCGACCAGATTGACTCGCCGGTCAGCGCTTCGAGTCGCTTGATGACTCGCTGCCGCGAACAGCCAGCCGAGTGGCAGCGAACGTCGATGGCGCCGCCGTCGGGCCGCTGCCGTAACGACAGACGGTCGTCCAGCGAGCCATGGCAGACCGCAGCGGTGTGGAACCAGCCGCGTTCAAACCGGACCCGATGCGGCAGCCGTCCGGCGATCTGCCAGGCATCGGGCCCGACGTATCGTCCCTGTGTCGCAGTGGGTGTGTGGAAATCTCTCATCGAAAACTCCTTCCAGTGGTGTCGTTGAGTGACGAGAGGGTGAGTTGGTGAACTGTGTTGACAGGTGGAGACCGGCGTCGGCATCAGGACCCCCGGTCAGCGCAGTTGGTGACTAGAAACGGGGTGGAATGAGACGCACTTCGCCCACGGTCGGATGCCGTCAACCATGGGAATCGAGGCGTGGAGAAAGGGAAGCGCGAGCTGAATCAGCAGTGATTGGCAAACTCGCGCAGACACGAAGCGACCGAACTGCCCATTCAGGGAGCTCGGTCAGGGGTAAATCCAGCGATTGGCGGACACTTCAGCTCATCAGCGCCAACCGCGATGCCAGTTCCTGCAATCTCAGGTCGCGAATCAGGGGAGCAAGACTCAATCCGCCGGGTCAGGTTCGGGTCGGAGACGAAACCCACCAGTGTTCTGAGGAGGAACCGCTGGCTGAAACCGCAAACCACCGTCATTAGAGCGCGTTCATGGGCCGTCCGCCATGTCGCGGGCGTCCGATTGACCGACATTGGCGTACTGCAATCTGTGTCGTTGACTACTGCTACCCCCGCAGACCCAGCGTCAGCAGCCGCACGAAGAACCGACGAAATCGCTTGCGTCTGAGCTTGCGGCGGGCCTCATCCAGCCTGGCATGGCGTTGTTGCAGCTCCCGCTTGCGCTGCCAGTCCTGCCAGGGGAGATCGGCGGGCGGCAGGGTCAGCTCGTGTTCGCTGATCAGCTCAAGCTCCAGTTCGACCATTCGCACCTCGGCGATGTAACCCTCGACTGATGGCCAGTGCGTCTTGAACTCGGCGTGCTGTTCGCGCCAGTCGGTAATGAGTGCGAACGCCTGAGAGCCGTAGACCTGCTCGTCATCGGGTTGCGGCTTCAGCTCGACCAGCGTGGGGTAGATGCGATTGGCGACGTAGTGCCGGCTTGATTCAGCGACGCCGGGGTGAGCAGCCGGCCGTTGCGACTGCCGCAGTTCGGCAACAACGTCAGAGACCTGAGCGAGTTGCTGCTCCACATCCGGTAGGCGGCCCTGAAACCCCTCCACCTGTTGCTGCAGCTCCTCAGCGCCGTTGCCGCGAGCCTGTTCGCTGCTCGACCGCTCCAGTTCAGCTAGTCGTGATTCGAGCTCCTTCACCTGTTGTCGAAGCAGGCCCAACTGCACCTCGGCAGAACCGCCCGACTCTCGTTCCAGCGCCTCGGTCAGACGCTTGCTGAGCTGACCGGTCGACAGCGCTCGCCTGAGTGTCCGTTCACTGACTTCGAGTCGACGCGCCACTTGCTCACGACCATCACGGGTGACCAGGTCCTGTAGGAGGGCCACGAGCCGCCCATCCCCTTCCGCACTGGGCTCGGTCGACGCCGCTTCTGGAGTCTCAATAGGGGTACTTACGGTCGTCTCCATGTCCTCAACCTACCCAGACGCCGGCCCGATTGTGGACAACACAGGCCGATTTGTCCAATCGAGCGTGGAACCAGCTATTCCACCCAGCCTGTTGCCGCCGAGCCACGTTTGTCCAGCGTTCGCCGCAGAAAACACTGGTTGTTCGGTCAGTTTGTCCAACTGTTCGGACTGCCAGATTCCTGTACACGCCCCACACCCCCAATCGGCCATCTGTAATGGCAGGCACGGACGCCGAGGACAGTGTCACGCGTGACATGGCGCGCGCCATTGTGCGCGGGGTTCAGCTTCGGACACACTTTGAGCCATCGATAGAGAACAGATGTTCCTGGAGGAGCTCAGACGTGACATCCAACTGGAGACGACGATTGAAGCTGGCGATTGCCGGACTGCTCGCGGCAGCCGCGGTGGCGATACCGGCGCTGCAACCGGCAGATGCGCAGACGCCGCCGGTGGTTGAGAGCCTGGTGATCGTCAATGAGGACGAGGAGCAGCCCTTCGTAGAGCGCAAGAAGCACGGCGAGTTCCGGGCCCGGCCGATCTTCAACCTGAGGCTCTCGCGGCTGACCTACGGGATTCGCGACGCCGACCCGGGCGAGTGGTTGACCGCGATCTACCGCGTCAACGGCGGCGAGGACGAGCGCGATGAGGGCTGGGAGTACGACTTCGACTATCCCGCGCTGGATGAACAGCCCGATCTCGATCCGGAGCAGCGCTACCTCTTGGCGATTGCGGCGCAGGCCGTGGCCCACGCGACGCCGACCACCTTCTACGTGACCATCCCTGAGCACCAGCCGGGCGGCATCTTCAACAAGATTGTGGGCGCGGGCGGCGGCGGTCTGGGTGATCGAGGGTGTGTACGGACTCTTGTGCGGCGTGCTGGAACAGTTTGCGGGCGTCGGCCTCGCGCAGTGCGAGGGGTAGGCGCAGATGTCGGACATCATCACCGGCACACCGGCCGGCCTCACTTACGAACACGCGCTGGTCCAAGAGGCGTGGCTGGCCGCCTGGATCATCACCTCGGCCGCGCTGGCGCTGATCATCGGTTGGATCGGGCTGTCGCTGATTGACCTGCTCTTGGCGCTCGCGCCAGCGGCGATGGGTCTCTGGATTCTGCCGCAGACGGCCGGGTGGAGTCGGCAGTGGCTGCGCCTGTTCGCGACCACGGTCGCGCAGCAGGCGGTCCAACTCATCGCGTTCGCTCTGGGCATCGGCTTCCTGGCGGAATTGGCCGAGATTGGACCCTTCGAGCCGGCCCGCGACCTCGTCTGGAAGCTGCTGATGGCGGTCGGCTTCGTCTATCTGGCCACCCGCGTGCCCTCGATGCTGGGCAACTCCGGCCCGTTCGACCCCTGGCTGAGAACCCTGTACTTCGCCGCCTCTCTGCCGATGAACGTGGCTCGTTCGGCGGCCAGCTTATCGGGGTTTAGCGGCGCTGGAACCGGTGGTCTAGCAGCAGCGGTCGGTCATGCGAGTGGCGCGACAGCTAGCAAGTCGGGCCAATCAATGGCAGAGCTGTCATCGCCACCATCACGTACTGATTTGCGAACTCTGCCATCGAAGTCCACTTCTGCCCTGTCGGAGCGCCCGATCGGACCGTCTTCGGGCATCGGGATCGTGTAGCGGATCAGGGCGCGGCCGGGCTTGACCTCGATGCGCTGGATGAAGGTGCCCAGCAAGGCGCGGGTCTCGGTTAGCTGACTGGTGAGCAGATACTCGGACATGTCCTCAGCGAACGCAGCGATCATGTCTTCGGAGTCGAGCAGCTGCCGCAGGTCTTCCAGCGTCCTACGGGTCGTCTTCGCAGCGACCTCCAGCTGTTCCTTGCGATGCTTGTGTTCGTGGATGCGGTCGGCGGCGTCGGACATCTCCAGGTCGGTCGTCTCGACCGACTCCGATTTCTGACGCTGCTCTCGATCCAGGCCGTCCATCTCTTCATCAACCATCTCCACCAGTTTGTGAATGTTTCTCTCAGTAAGGATGTGACTACGTAGTTGCTCAATGATGGTGCGTTCAAGATTACGGGCATTGAGTCGCGGCGTTTCGCAGGTCGCAGAGCCTTTCATGGTCTTCCACTAACAGACGTAGTAGTTGTACTTACTGACCTTGGACTCCGCAGCCGACATGTTGACATCGCACAACTCACAACTGACCAATCCCGATAGTACGTATGGACTCGCGACGCGTCGCGGGTTGACTCGCTTCGGCGCTCGCGACTTCAAGACCGCTGCACATACTGAAACTCGTCCCGCGTCACGATGGCAGGGAATGCGTTCTGGACGAGGACCGGCTTGATACTGTCCTTGGCGTTCTGACCCCAGACCAGCGTGCCGGTGTAGGCCTCGTTGGTAAGCAAACGGTGCACGGTCGTCTTCAACCAGGGCGTTGCCAGTGGTCGTCGGAATGCCTTCCGTGTTGTCCACTAGAGAAATGTCAAGCACGCTCTTGCCGTTCACCGCCATGTCGAAGATGCGCCGCACAATGTCATCCAACGATGGATTGAGTATCAGCGTCGGACGGTCCTTACCGCCGTCCGCGACCTTCACTTGCTTGTATCCATACGGAGGTCGCCGCGCACATCCCCCGGCGCACCTCCTGCGCCAGGTTCTCGGAGTAGAACTCATCGACACACTCAACGATCGCTTCCATCCGCTTGCCGTTCGGAGTGTCGTCCGCATGCTCGGTGATCGAGGTGACGCGGATCCCAGGTTCGAGCCGGCTACCCGCTAGCAAGTGTTAGGCTCATCTGACACCGCGAAAGGCGTCACGATGACGGCAAGATGGCGGAGATTGCGGCTGCGGGATGTGGCCTTGTTCGTGGCCGTCGCGGGACTCGTAGCTGTGCTGGGGGTAGCGATCGGTCGCGAGCTCGGCATCGGACAGCAAACAGGCGCGAGCGTTGCGTCCTCTCCGGCCGAAGAAACCACCGCGCTGACCTTGACCCTGTCCGCACGCAAAATCTGCGAGACGAAGCGCGGCGAGGGATTTGTCGGCCCAAAGTGGGCCAACGTGGCGGAGATTCCCGTACGCTGGGAAGTGACTGGAGGAACGGGGCCATACACGCTCGTGATCGATAACGAACCACGCGACGGATTTGGTCCGTACGAGGGTGCCAGTGGCACGGCGTCGGTGAGCTGCGCGCCCAACCCCGGCAAGGTGACTTACAACGACTACGACCAGCACCGCTGGTATCAAGCCGACCCTGAAATCGACTCCGGGCCCAAGACGATTCGCGCCACTGTGACCGACGCGAACAGCGCCACCGCCAATGCATCAGTCGGCATCTACGTGATCCTCAAGGTCACAGCTGATCTGTACGTCGGACCCGACGGAACCCCCGTGCACCATCGATTCAACAAAGGGAGGACATACCGCTTCAACGGGTTCCTCATGACGTTCCCTTCTGATGCATTCTCCAGTAGCTCTACGGAGGATAGCTTCACAATCAAGTTTTTTCTCGATGGACATCGTGGCTCAATCCATATCGGAGACAGCACTGGAAGTGAGCTAGGTCGTAGGATCGAACCGTACCGCAGAAAGACAGACTTCGTGCGCGGGGAGAGTGAGTACGACGACCCTGAGGCGGCATTGAACTCGTTCCTGACCGAGCTGGTCGAGTCATTTGGTCAACCACCCGCTGTGACTTCACCGTAACGTGCATCGCACACTTATCGCAATTGCGTTAGGCCTGGCGCTCAGTGCAGGCTTGCTAGGGTTCTCTGTTGACAAATCGTCGGGCGCGAATCGTACCACGCCTCGGCCCAGCCAATCGTCCTTTTCGGCTGATTGGCGATTGCCGCCTTCGTCACCACCTTCCGCATTCCCAGCGGCGCACGACGATAGCAACACCGATAACGACGAAACCGTCTACCTGAACCAGAATGTCATTGATGGGCGAGCGACGACAATCTGCACGCGCAGCACGAATCCTCGATTGATACAGGTTCTGCAACAGGCAATTGGAATCTGGCACGAAACTCTCAGCCCGGCCAGCTGCTCCACTGAACAGAACGGCCAGTTGACGAGTATGTCGAGCACACGCTTCTCGGCGCGACTGAGCGTGAGTGACAGCGCTTGATCCAACTGCTCTGTGGGAGTCGGCAAGGCGGTGTGGGCCACACCAGAAGATTGTCGCTTGGTTGCACGGTTGACGTTCGGGTAGGCCTCGCAGAGTCGACGGACGCGTGCAACGGTGGCAGACAGTGAGACGTCAGGTTCGAGCATGGGTGTCGATGCGAACCCATATCCGCCTTGTTGCCAGACCTCGTACTTACCCTTGCCGACAATCACCTCGCCGGTGACTGCTACGAACGTGTCCATGTGCATCAACGGGTCGGCAATGGTACGCAGGACGCGGCGCATGTCCTGTTCGGAATCCGTCAGGATCAGTGTGACCAACGGACGCTCTCGCACATCCATCCGCTCGATCGTACGGATGCGGTAGCGCAGACTCGCAGCGGTCAACATCGGCCCCTGTCGCACGAGCCCAATCGAGCCGCCGGCCATACACAGCAGTATGTCGTACGGACCGGAACGCCGATGCTCGACGCGAACGGGTAAATCGCCGGCGCCCAACTTCGCAACGAGCAACGCCACGGAGTCCAACCGATCCGACAAGACTCGGAACCACTGCCGCGACACGGGGTACAACCGCAGTAGTGGTTCGCACTGGGTGTCACCGCCTGCTGCTGCGACGATGCCCTCGCGCGTCGGGTAGAACCGACGCTGCGGTCGCGTGCTGAGCAGCTGCAATCGGTGCGGCAGCGACTGGATACAACCCATCTTCGCCAGCCGTGAAAGACGCTCTCGAATAGTGTTCACCGGCAATCGAATGAACGCCGCCAAATCATCAACCGTGGCCAGCGGCGTGTGACAGAGGATCTCGATCGTCGCAAGTTCGGTCGCCGTAGGTCGTAGACGGTTCGTGCTTGTCTCGATGGGCACGCGCCGGTACGCAACCGGTTGGCCGCCCAGCGCAGCAATCCGAACGAATCGCCCACTTCCGTAGTGACGGCGGCAACCAGACTCGGGCTGACGTCCTCCGTCCACAAAAGCCGCCACAGCGTGTAACGCGACACGCCGAACCGTTCCGCCGTCCGCTGGTGCCCGTGTCGCCTCTCACGGATCGCGTCGATTACTTCTGTGTCCTGGAGTTGGTCCATCCGTCCTCGAATCGCTCTGGACAGTGAGTCTTGAATCGAGTGTGCACCCAGATTCCAGACCTCTACAATGGCGCGGGCGTCCGGTTCTGAGAGTCTTCAGGCGCGATATTCTGGTTGTGTAACTGCGCACGCTCGCGAGGATGCAGCCATGACCCTCACACGACCCCCTGACGAAATCGCCCGCCTCGGCGACGAAATCTACGAACGCGACATCCGCCCCCAAGTCGAGGCCGACCACCAGGGCGAGATCGTCGCCATTGATGTCGACAGCGGCTGCTGGGGCCTCGGCGAGACGGCACACGAGGCGCGTGCACAACTTGATCAGCAACGCGCCGGCGTCACCGATGTCTGAGGTGTCCGAGTTGGATTCCGCGCATTGCACCACTTCGGGGGACGCCCGATTCGTAGCGATCAATGATCACCGGGCGGGTCAACGCCTACGACGAGGCAGTTGTCACGCTCGTTCTGCTTGAGCCAACTGGTCAGACACAAGAGATTGAGGCAATCATTGACACCGGCTTCACAGGGTTTCTGACTGTGACTCCGGCCATGGTCGCAGCGTTGGAGCTGCCATTCCAAATCATGGGACGCGCAACGTTGACAGACGGACGCGAGACCACGTTTCCAATGCACGCGGTCACCGTGATGTGGGACGGTCAGGCAGTGACCGTCGACGCAGAAGCCGCTGGTACAACACCACTTGTCGGAATGCGACTACTAAGCGACTATCGACTCTGCGTAGACATTCATGACGGCGGCCTCGTGACCATTGAGCGTCAACCCTGACCGCTGGATTCCGCCTCGGTCTTATGGGATGCAGACGTAGACTGATGCCATGCCGTCTACACATGAGCACACGATCAACGTCGCGCTGGGAGAGGTGCTCGGCGGTCTGCGCCCGCACAGTTGGCGCGTCCACGCCGAGGAAACTCGGACCCTTCAGGACTCATCCAAGCGGCCCGACATCCTGATCGAGGAAGCCTCGCTGTGGCCGGTCGTGATCGAGGCGGAACGCACAAATCACCCCAGCGCCGAGCAGGACGCTCTCGACCGACTCGGCAAAATCGTCAACGAGACCGGCAAGCCGATCGAGAGCGTGATCGCCCTCGTCTACCCGGAGTCCGTGCTCAACCTGAGCGAACAGGCGCTGCGAGACGAGCTCGGACGCACGAACGACCTCGAGTATGCGCTCTACACCCGCACGATCGGCGGTGGAGAGGAGCGCCTGCCCGAGTCCGGTTGGCTCAACGGATCCGCCAAAGACCTCGCCATGCTGGCCCACCGCGCGTCGATGCCCGCGCCGCGCATTGAGCGACTCGGCGGCGTCCTGGAGCACGGCATCGAAACGGCCGCCAACCGATTCACCGAGCGACATGGCTCCCACTTGCCGGGAGAGCTTGGCCCTGACATCGCCAAACTGCTCGGACAGGCCGACGACCAGGGCGGACAGACCCGCCGCATGGCCATGACCGTCCTGATCAACGCACTCATCTTCCACGAAGCTCTCGCCGAAGCCGGCTTCCGCATCGAACGCGATTCTGGGGAGAGCGCCGTTCCTCCCTCCTTTCTCCCCCCTCGGGGGGGAGATGCCGAAGGCAGAGGGGGGTCCCCAGGCCGCCGAGTCCAACCACTCTCCCACTTCCGCGACTCCGACTACAGCTACCAGCGTGACGCCCTGACCGACGAGTGGAATCACATCCTCAAGGTCAACTACTGGCCGATCTTCGCCACCGCCCGCGAAGTCCTGGTCAAGCTGCCAATATCGACCGTCGGCGACGTGCTGCAACCGCTCTGGAATGCAGCCAACCAGCTCGTCCAGGGCGGCGTCACCAAGTCGCACGACCTCACCGGCGTCATCTTCCAGCGCCTGATCGCCGATCGCAAGTTCCTCGCCACCTTCTACACCCGGCCGGCCGCCGCCGCGCTGCTCGCCGGACTCGCCATCCCCGCCGACCGCGCGCCCGGCGGCGCCGAGTGGGGCGACGAGGACACGATCGCCTCGTTGCAGATCGGCGATTTCGCCTGCGGCACCGGCACCCTGCTCTCGGCCGCCTACCAGCGCATCTCGCTGCTGCACGAGCTCAACGGCGGCGACCCGCGCAAGCTCCACGCGCCCATGATGAAGCACGGCCTGGTCGGCCTCGACGTCCTCAACATCGCCGTCCACCTGACCGCAACCATGCTTGCAGGCACGCATCCCGACGTACCGTTCGACGGTGAATGCTTGCTCACCATGCCCTACGGAGGAGAATCGGCCTCGATCGGCTCACTGGAACTCCTCGCCGAGCACGTCTCGCCAAGCATGATCGACGAAGCAGCCGCCGTGACCGCTGGTGGTCGTCGGCCAGAGGATGTGCAAGATCTGGTCAGTCGTGTCGGCCACGGAACCTTCGACCTCGTAATCATGAATCCGCCATTCACACGCGCACCGGCACTTGAGGGTTCTAAACGCATTGAAGCCAACATCATGTTCGCCGGCCTCAACACGACGAGAGAGACGCAAGCGAGGATGAACACCGCACTTAAGAGGCTTCGCAGCAAGCACAGTGTGGGTTCTGGAAACGCGGGCTTGGCCTCAGACTTCGTCGACCTAGCAGTTTCCAAATGTCGTAAGGATGGAACGGTTGCCCTAGTCCTCCCACTGAGCGCAGCGAGCGGAGAGCGATGGGACAAGGCCCGGAAAGCAATTGGGGAGAGATTCCAGGAGATTGTTGTTGTAACAGTTGGGGCCGAGGGCAACCATGATTCATCGTTCTCCGCAGACACAGGAATGGCGGAGTGCCTCGTCATTGCCAGTGGCAAGCGGGTCGAGACCGAGAAGACGACTGACAGGCAGGCCCTGTTCGTAATGCTCAACCAAAGTCCAGCGTCCGCAGTCGGTGCGGACCTGATCGCGACTGAAGTCCTAAAGAGAAGATCTCTCGTCAGGGAGCGCTCGTTCGGAGCAGGCGGCAGTTTGTCCATCGAGACTGGAAAGATCAAGAACGGCGACCTGACATCGGCGAGTCTCCCTGAATCCGGTCCATGGCCTCTCGTGGGAGTTGGCGATATTGAACTCGCCTTTGCCGGTGCAAACATGGCACAGGGCGCTTTGCTTCAGTTGGGACAACCATTGGGCGAGGCAATAAGGGTTCCAATCGAGCCGATTGGCACTCTCGCTGGCCGTGGTCCTTACGACCGGGACATACATGCGGACAACCCTGATGGTTCGCCAAGGGGACCGTTTACCCTCGTGCAGCCCACAAGCCAAGCCGAGCCGACATACCCGATGTTGTGGGCCCATGACGCAAAGAGAGAGCGTCGGCTTACAGTGAGTTATGACACCGAGGGCCAAGTCAAGACTTGGACAAAGGACCAGGCATGGGTTAACGAGAAGGCCGCCCGAATCTGGGATACGGCAGCTCGTACCCATTACAACCGCGATCTTCGATTTAACTCGCAGTCGCTAATCGTCGCAACCACAGAGCGCCATTGCATCGGTGGACGAGCTTGGCCATCCGTCGTACTCCATAATAAGGAACATGCGGCAGCAATGTCGCTCTGGTGCAATGCCACTCTTGGGCTCTTGCTGCACTGGTGGGTTAGCAATAAGACACAGTCTGGACGAGGGACAGTTGCATTGACCGGTGTCCCCAACATCCCAACCCTCGACACTCGCGCCCTCACCGATGAGCAGCACGCCGAGGCCAAGCGACAGTTCGACCTCCTTCGCGACGAACGATTCCTCCCCTTCGATCAGATCGACGAAGACCCTGCCCGAGCCAAGCTCGACCACGCCATCCTCGTTGATGTCCTCGGCCTGCCCGAATCCCTCGTCGAAGACGGCGGCCCTATCGACCTGATCCGACGCAAGCTCGCCCGCGAACCACAAATCCACGGCGGCAAGAAGTCGCGCGTCGTCTTCACCGACGACGGCGAGAAATCGGTCAAGCGCGACGTTCGGGGCTGATGCATGGAGCAGCGCCCGATGATGGCACGTGTTTCAGGATTGTCAGTGGCTGACCGGCTGAGAGACCGATAATCAGCGGTGTCCGCTCGTTGGCGACCAGCGCGTGCAGCTTGGTCGTCAGCCCCTTCCCTGGTCAAGACGGGCGCGCCCCTGTTTCTGAGCGCGCCAGTTCCGTGCGCGTCAGCGGAATGATCGTACTGTCCAGCGACCGCGTGTCCGATTCAATCAACAACTCTTGTTGTAACTCACGCACGACGCGCTCCAGGACGCCTGCTTTAGCCCAGCGGTTAAGCCGCACGAGATCGTGTGCCAGTCGCACTCGCGCGGCAGACCGCGCCAAGTGCAGCCCTCCTTGGCGATATAACACAACGCATCTATGACCGGGCGCTGAGGCACGGTCAACTTGCCACGCGGCGTCGGCAGCAACGGCTCAATCCGCGCGTACTGAGCATCAGTCAGCTTCATCTGGTCACCAGGGCCGCGCCGCCATCAACCACACTCTGACAGATCTACGAACTACTGTGAACAGCCCCTAGAGGATGTATCGGCAACTGCCAGAAAGATCTCTTGCGCGATACCTTCGAATACTAAACTACGAAAGTCTGGGTCATCCATGTATCTCGTGACCAACTGATCGTTCGCGCTCATTCGCTCGTACATGAGGCGCGTGACCTGAGGACTAATGACCAGCTTGAAGTTTTCCAGAGAGTTGGCAAGAGCCGTTTGCCGAATCGTTTCGTCCTCAACGGCGCTCTCCTTGATTTGCTCGAAAAAGAGCCGGTCTGAATCCGTGAACTCAGTGCCGAAGCGGTCATTGAGGTTTTCGATGATCTCCGAGAGCGGCGCCCGCTCTTCTTCTGGATTTGCGCTGCCGACTTCCGTCGGGCTGGTGACGTATTCGGACGCTCCCTCAGCGATCGGGATCGCCCCCGATGACCGTTTAGCGAGCCGGTAGAACTCAAGCGCGACATCATCACCGACCTCAACGATGTTTTTCCGTTCCGCCCGCACAGACAGCAGGAGAGCGCGACCAAAAGCGGAGAGTCGTTCATAATCGTGGTCGCCGTAGGGAATGATCTGGCTTAAGAACGCGTACAGATTCACGAATGCCTGCAAGCGGTCGCGAAACTCCTTCTGTCCCTCATCGTCCAACTCGCGGAACCGCTCAACGGTCGGTTGCATTAAGCCGGCCAGTCGGACATGGATGCTCTGCACCCCACCTGATCCGGCGCTGAAGAAGGCCTGCGTAAACGCTTCGACTTCGCTCCAGTGGTAGACCTGCATCTGGTCGAGCTCGTGCTTCAATTCCTCCAGGCGGTAAGGGTCCGATTCCTCTTGTAGCTGTGTCTGGTCGTAGTACGGCTTGAAGGCCTTTCGTATGTCCTCCGGGTCGTTGACGAAGTCGAGGATGAACGGCGGCTGTTTGCCGGGCGCGGTGCGATTGAGACGCGAGAGCGTCTGCACGGCCTGGACGCCGTCGAGACGCTTGTCTACGTACATCGCCTGGAGCAGCGGTTGATCAAAGCCGGTCTGGTACTTCTCCGCTACGAGCAGCACGTTGTAGTCGGATGTCCCGAACCGTGCCGGCAGCACTGATTCGCTGATCGGTTTGCCGGTCACCCCATCGATATTCATGCCCGGCTCGGTGAAGTCCTCGTCAGTGTCTGGATCGTGGACGGTTCCACTGAACGCCACCAGCGGACGAACGTCGTCGTATCTCTGTTCGGCGATGTATTTCTTGAAGGCTTGCATGTATCGAACTGCGTGCAGGCGCGACGACGTGACCACCATTGCCTTGGCTCGTCCCTCCATGAGGAACCGCACGTTGTTGCGGAAGTGCTCAACGATCACTTCCGTCTTCTGGGCGATGTTGTGTTCATGCAGATGCGCGAACTTCGCGATCGCGGTCGACGTGCGACGCTTGGGAAACTCAGGATCGTCTTCAGCGTCTTTCACGAGCTTGAAGTAGGCGTCGTAGTCGATGTAGTGCTGGAGCACATCGAGAATGAACCTCTCCTCGATCGCCTGGCGCATGCTGTAGACGTGAAACGGGAGCGGATTCGCCTCTGGTGCCGGCTTGCGGCCGAACAGCTCCAGCGTCTTGCCCTTCGGAGTAGCCGTGAAGGCGAAGAACGAGAGATTCGGTTGCGGGCCGCGAGACTCCACCACCGCGTTGAGCACATCTTCGCCGTTTTCGCTCGCCTCAAGCGCCTCTTGTGCGCGTGAACCGAGGATGCCTTTCATCTCGCGCGCGGACTCGCCCGATTGACTGGAGTGCGCCTCATCAACGATCACCGCATAGCGGCGGTTCGCGATCTCCTGACGCCACTCGCTCTGTCGTTCAAGATCGGATTCGGACGGAGTGTCGAGTGACTCGGCGCCCGCGGCCGACAGGAGACCTCTCATGACAAAGGGGAACTTCTGCAAGGTCGTGATCACGATTTTGGTGCCGTCAACCAGCGCCTCGGCCAGTTGACGTGAATCCTGGTCAATCGGCTTGACGACGCCTTGTGCGTGCTCGATTTGGTAGATCGCGTCCTGGAGCTGACGGTCGAGCACGCGCCGGTCAGTGATCACGATCACGCAATCGAAGACCTTCTCGTCTGCATCGGTGTGCAGACTCGCCAGACGGTGCGAGAGCCAGGAGATGCTGTTCGTCTTGCCGCTGCCGGCCGAGTGCTGGATCAGGTAGTTGCGGCCCGCGCCTTCGGCCTTCGTCGTGGCGACAAGCCGGTTGACAGAATCGAGCTGGTGATAGCGCGGGAAGATGACCGACTCGCTCTTCACCGTTCGGGCACTCTGTTCGTCCTCAATCTTCTCCTCGCGCGTCTCGGTGAAGACGTACGAACCGATGATGTCGAGGAAGCGCTCCCGTTCCAGCACCCCTCGCCAGAAGTAGCTGGTCCGATAGCCATCAAGCACCGGTGGGTTGCCGGCCCCGCATTCGATTCCGCCTGGATTGCTGCCCCGATTGAACGGGAGGAAGCGAGTCTTCTCACCTTGCAGCCGCGTGGTCATGTGCACTTCGTCCGTGTCGGCGGCGAAGTGGACGAGTGCGCGTTTCTGGAATCGGAACAGCGGCGCGTTGGGATTACGGTCCTGCTGGTATTGGCGGATGGCACTCTTCCACGTCTGGCCGGTCATCTGATTCTTGAGCTCGCAGGTCGCAACCGGAACGCCGTTGAGCGCGAACAGCAGGTCGATCTCGTGGCCCTGGCCGGGATGGCAGCGAGCCTGACGAGTCACCGAGAGCTCGTTGCGCTCGAAACGCATCAGCGCGTCTTCGTTGAGGCCGTGCGCCGGCTTGAAGTAGGCCAGCCGGAAGGTCTGGCCGAAAAACTTGAATCCGTGACGCAGGACGTGCAGCGAGCCCTTGTTGTCAAGCTCCTTCAGCAATACTTCGATGACTCGCTGTTCGAGATCATCCTTGTGCAGCGCCCGCATCTTGTTCCACTGCTCAGGCTGCGTGTCGCGCATGAATGCGAGCGCGGGTTCGGCAAACAGCGCCCGCTCGACATCCCAGTCCTCTCGCACACCAGCAACCCAACCGGCGTGGAGCAACATTGACTCGACGGTGCCCTCGAACGCCGCTTCCTTGGTCTGTGTGGACATGAGAACGGGCTCCTCTGCTTTACCGAACTGCATCCAAGATATCGCTGAGTGGAACAGAGCCTTGACGACGTGGATCGCCAGCGCGACACTTGCTGACAGGGAGTAGAGTGACCGCCATGATGAGGTTCGTGTTCAATGAGCGCAAGGCCGCGCAAGCGGCGTCGATCCTGCTGGAACGCGCCGGCGGCTCGATGGATTACCTCAAGCTGGTCAAGCTGCTCTACCTCGCCGATCGCGCCGCCCTGATCGAGACCGAAGGGCCGATCACCGACGACCACTACGCCTCGATGAAGCACGGCCCCACGCCTTGCCAAGTGCTCGAGCTGATCTTGCAGGAGCATCCAGCCGAGGATTCGATCTGGCATCGTACCGTCAAACGGCAGTACTTCGACGTCTTCCTCTGCGGGCCGGTCGAATCGGAACAGCTCTCCCAGGCCAACGTGGACCTGCTCAACGACACATACGAAACCTATGGCAGATTGCACCTATGGCAGATTGCGGCCGTCACAGGTGGTCAACCAAACCCAGGCCCTACCCGAGTGGCAAGATCCGGGCGATTCTCCCATCCCGATCGACCCGACCGACATCCTGCGCTACGCCGGCTACAGCGAGTACGCGATCGGGTTGGTGACAGACAACGCCGAGGCTGTTTACCTATTTCGCGAGTATCAAGCGCGAGCCTCGTGAACCCTGGCGACACGTTCTTTGGCTTCGACAAACGAGGCCACCTCTGGATGGTCCTCACAGAAGAAAATGCCAACGGCGATGTCGCGGTGGCCAACTTCACGACGCACGACGCTGTCAGTCGTCGAACATGCAGCGCCGATTGCCTCGTCGTGCAACCCGGCGAACAACCGTACCCGCGACACGAAACATGCGTCATCTATGAGAGAGCGACTCTGACCGGCAACGCAGCGCTTCAACGCGGAGCCGACGAAGGCGTCTATGATCCACAGGCTCCGTTGACCCGCGAGCTGCTGGAGCGAATCCGAGAGGGTGCCTTGAATTCTGAGGCTCCTGAAGCTGTGAAAGCCGCTATTCGGCGAGATCGGCAGTGACCGAAACCTCGCCTCGCACATCGATCTTGCCCGTTACCGCGGCCGTGATGAGGGCAGAGCGGTACTCCTGAAGGCGCTCGATTGCCGCGTTGACTTGAGCCTCGAGTAAATCAACTTTCCCGGTCTGCGAATCTAAGAAAGACACGATGGCGGATTGTTCCGAGACCGGCGGCAACGGTATTAGCAAATTGCCGTATCGTTCGGCGCTGACATTCTGGATGGTGGCCTGAATGAACGCCGACTTTAGCCATTGCCAATACGTGTGAGACGCGGTAAAAAAACGTACGAATCTTGAATCAACTACCCGCCTATGAAAGCGTGCTCGAATGAGATATCCCGCGTACGCGCACTGGCCCCAAGCTTGGCGATAGAGAAACGACTTTCCTACCGTTCCGCTTCGAGCGAGCAACAGATCGCCTTCCTCGAGCAGATACGGAGCAGCTACGTCCGGCGGTAGGGACCGGAATGTTTCGTCTCTGAGCGAATCTGAGTCGTCGATGTCCGTGATTCTCACATATCGAGGATGACCTGGATCGTCATGCTCCGCCGCCTCATTTGCGCCGTACTTCAGTGGTTCTGCGAGCAATCGCCGCAATGGTTTCACGTTCCAATGCTCCGGGACATCGCCCAGCCACTCCACGCCGGACGGCTTGAGGCGGGGCGATGGGTCGAGGCCGGCGGCGCGGGCGGCCTCGGGAGGGAGACCGCGCGTCACCGTGCGCGTGATCAACGCCGTCCGATACTCCTGCAGCCGCTCAATCAGCAACCGCTTCTTCGCAATCAGCGAGTCAATCCGCTCCGTCTCCCGGTCGAGGAAAGCAGCAATGTCACGCTGCTCGTCAAGGGGCGGGACGACGATTCGGATGTTGCCAATCTCCGGGGCATTGATAGCCGGGTAGCTGACGCCGACAGAGCGAGCGACAACTTCTTCAACAAATCCTTGTCCTCTGAGAGCCCATGCTGAGAATCCGGGGTCTAGATTTCGCGGACGAATGACCGCGAAGCCTGTAGACACAACCATCGTCGGCGGTGGATCGCCGATTGGAGCAATTGCGCGCAGATAGGTCCTGACCGTGGAGACAATGGTGTCACCGTCGCGAACAAGCCTCCTGGCCCGGGACGGAGCGTCTTCGAAGACCAACTCTTCAATCTGAGTAATGCCGCGAGTGGAATCCACAGAACTGATGTCGACGTAGGACACCGGCCGTAGCGGGTCATCTTGATCGGAGAGTGCATCGTCGTTCGTCGTTGCGACGTACTTTAGCCGCTTCACGAACCAGTGAGAAGGGAGGTAATCGAACCACTCGACGCCAGAATCACGGTAGGTCATGTAGGGTCGCATGGACTACCGCGTCACGATCTCAGAAGTAAGCTCGATGCTTCGCGCAACGTCCTTGAGGCTGAAAGGTTCCTGGAATGGGTTCTGGACAACTCTTCTCAGAGAGTCAGCAATCACACTGATTCTAGCATCGTGTGATTCTACGCCGACATGCAATGCTGCAGTCTCTTTCGCCAAATACTGCGGAAGATTCAGCTGAGATTTGCTCTGTAATTGCTCAAGCTGATTCAGGGATAGCTGCCCATCATCGGAGTAATAGACAGTGGCCTCGAGGGGCGCAAGGGTGTGCCAATCATTGGAACCTACCCTCGGATGTTGGCCACCTTGAGTGGAGTTTCTTTCATTCATGTAGTCAAGAAGCTCGGCAGCTCGGCCATTCCCGTGCACAACTCGTTGGTACAGGGTGGGGTTGCTGATCTTCACTGCCACAAGCAGCACGAATAGACTTGGTGCTCTATCGACATGCCATGTTTGTTCCCTTGCCGCTAACGCAAGGAGTCGAACGCAGTAGTCAATGTCTCGCAGCGAGAGGCCTATGTGGCCCACAATGAGCGGGAGAACACTCGTGACCAAGCTAAAGTACCCAGTCAATCCATACCTCGCGACAAGATGATTGCAAAACACCCGCGGATCGGCATCGGGCAGGATGAACTCCATGTCGAAGAATCGCCGCAGGTAGACGCCAGCATCAATCTCTCCGTAGAGGGACTCCAGCGACTTCACCAATTCCGTCCGATTGATCCCGAAGACGAACACGATGTTGGGCACGTCGAAGATGTGCTTGACCCGCTCCAGCAGCTCAATCGCGAATGTGGGGCGGCATCTGTCCAGCTCGTCGATGATGAATACCAGCGGCTGGTCCGACTCTTTTCTAACGACAGCGGCCAATTCCGCGAGTCGCTCACGGATCTCCCGCTTCGTCCTCAACTGGGTTCTGTAGTCGGCGAGAAGATCTTTCCGACTCAGATCATCCCTCTTCAGCGAGACGCCCAAGAGCCTGCCGGTGAGAATCGGCAGCGCAATCTCGCCGATTCGTGCAGCCATCGCCTTGAGCTTGCCTTCCTGGAAGTGCTCGGTGAGTTGACCGATGATCGCCAGCAGAGGGTCATCGCAAAAGTCGTCCTCCCATGCGTTGAAGTAGATGGCCTGGTACTTGTCGTTGACCAGTGCCTGTTGCCAACGCTTCAGCAAGAACGTCTTGCCGGTTCCCCATCGGCCGTCAAGGCTGAGCACGAACGGCGCTTGCTGGTCTTCAATCACTGTCGTCAAGCGGTCCGCGATCTTCTGCCGTTCCAGCTTGTCGTCGGTCCATGGAGTGTCGACGTTGATCCTCGCCTCCTCCACCTTGAGCGTCGGCGGCTTCGGGAGAGTTTCTTCCCGAACGGGTTCAGTGACCATCAGTACATTGCGCAGGGCGTTCAGCCTGCTCGGACCGCTGGCATGGCGGCAACTTCGATCTCAACCGAACTGAATGTCGTCGAGATCGTCCGCGGGGCGTCGCCGTATTCATCCGGCGCCTCTGCGTCGAACTCGGCAAGCGCCTGGCTGTAGTGCGCGATCGCGTCGTCGATCGACATCGTCGGTTCGGGTACCGGGTCGCCATCCTCGATCAGGAACTCAATGTGAGCGGTCAGCGCCTCGCTGATCATCGCCAGCATCTCATCCCAGGTCTGCGCCGTGCTGACGCAGCCGGGCACGTCCGGCGCATAGGCCGCGTAGTTGTTGCGCGTCCGCTCAATCACAACTGCGTAGGTCAGCTTCATCGCGTTCTCCGGCGGAATCCCGCCTGTCGCTGAATGTTGATCCACGTGCCCTTCGGCAGGTCGTCTCCCAGGTTGCCGGGGATCGTGACCTTGCCTTGCTTCACGGGGTGACGAAACTGGCGATGGCTGCCCCGCGTTTGCACATGGTACCAGCCGTCACGTTCAACCAGGCGGATGGCAGTTCCCACTGTTGGCGCGACGCGCACCTCCCGTTTCTCGGCGGGTCGATGCGCCCGCCCATGAGCATCAACTCCTCACCATGTCGGACAGCAAGCCCGCGATCTCCGACTCCAACGTCTGAATGTCGGCCTCGATCTCCTCCAGCGGACGCGGCGGTTCGTAGACGTAGAAGTGGCGGTTGAGTGGAATTTCGTAGCCGATCTTCGTCTTGCTCTCGTCGACCCAGGCGTCGGGCACATGCGGCAGGACCTCGCGTGCCATGTAGTCGTCAATGCCCTCGCAAAGCGGCACGTTCTCGGTGTCGCGCAATTCGGGATCCGGCTCGGAATCACCGTGGCGATCAAGGCAGATTTCGGCGTCCGAGTCGCGTTCACTCAGCGCGGCGAGCACTGCCTTGCGTTCGGCCGCCGAAAGCCGGACACCGCAATCGTTGGCTGCGTCCGTCAGTGCTGCGCTGAACATCTCGCGGTCGTCGTAGACAGCGCGGTCGGTCGTTTCCTGCAGCGCCTTGACCAGCTTACGAATTGCCTGCTGCCGTGCCAGGCCCACAGCTACCTCGTCGTCATGCGCGGGACCTGCCCGCTTCCTGCTCTTGGCCAGATTCCGGAAGGACTTCTCGTCCTCAAGTCGCGATATGCGCTCTGCAACGGCGGCGAAGTTCAGCCGCAGCGGCCGCTCGACCGTGATCTTCTGATATCCGAAGTCCTCGTTGGCGAAGACCTTGCTCACCGCTCGCGGCCGCAAACGCGTCTCGTGCGTCACGGGGTCTTCGTAAGGCAGTTCGCGGGTTTCGCCGTCCTCGAAGTTGCCGTGGATCAGCGTCAAGTCTGCAATCTGCTCCGGCGAGAGTTCGTTGCGCTTGTTGCCGAGGCTCTTACGCATCTTGACGAAGAACGGCCGACCGTCGATGAGCTGGACCTTGCCGTTTCTTCGTTTCTCCTTGCGGTTGGTCAGAATCCAGATGTAGGTCGAGATGCCGGTGTTGTAGAAAAGCTGGTCGGGCAACGCGACGATCGATTCGAGCCAATCGTTCTCGATGATCCAGCGGCGGATGTTGCTCTCGCCGCTGCCGGCGTCGCCGGTGAACAGCGGAGAGCCATTGAACACGATCGCGATCCGGCTGCCGCCTTCGCCCTTCGCGTCAACGGGCGGCATCTTCGAGAACATGTGTTGCAGGAACAGCAGCGAGCCGTCATTGATGCGCGGCAGCCCGGCGCCGAAGCGGCCGTCGAAACCCATCGTGTCGCGCTCGCGCTCAATTGCGAGGCGTTGCTGCTTCCACTCCACACCGAACGGCGGATTGGCGAGCATGTAGTCGAAGGTCCACCTGTTGCCGTCAGGCTGGAACTGGTAGTGGTCGTGCGTGAGGGTGTCGCCGAGAATGATGTTCTCGGCGTTCTCTCCCTTGAGCAGCATGTCCGATTTGCAGACAGCCCACGCGTCGTCGTTGTAGTCCTGTCCAAAGAGCAGCGGCAGCGACTCGACGTTGTGCTCGCGCAGGAACTCTTCCGCGACTGAGAGCATCCCGCCTGTGCCGCAAGCGGGGTCGTAGATCTTCTTGACGAGGTGGCTGCGGCCCAGATCGGGTTCGTCCGATAGAAGCAAGCTGACCATCAGGCGAATCACCTCGCGCGGAGTGAAGTGCTCTCCTGCCTCCTCGTTCGCCTGCTCAGCGCCGACGCGGATGAGTTCTTCGAAGACGTATCCCATTTGGACGTTGTCGACGCGATCAGGCGAGAGGTCGATGTTGTCGAACTCCTGCATCACCTGAAACAGCAGATTCTTCTCATCCATCCGGGCGATCTGCTCGCCGAATGAGAACCGCTCCATCACTGTCCGCACGTTCTCCGAGAACTCCGCTATGTAGGCGTTCAGGTTTTGGGCGATCTGATTCGGATCATCAAGGAGTCGCTGGAAATCAAGTCTGGAGGTGTTGTAGAAATCGCGACCAGACGCGCTCTGCAGGGCGATGTTCCGCATGGTCTGGCTCTGGCCCTTAGTTTTCTTGGCGGCCGCAAGCATGTCCTTCTTGGTCGCGGCCAGCACACAGTCGAACCGACGCAGCACGGTCAGCGGCAGGATGACCTTGCGGTACTCGTTCCGCTTGTACGGCCCGCGCAGCAGGTTGCAGATGCTCCAAATGAAGTTCGCCAACTCGGTGTGTGTTCGGGCATTCATGCCGCATTGACTCCTCGTCCAATTGGAGAGTAGGACAGGGTCTCATTGTCCGGGCCGGCCCATGCGGTATCCCTCTTTTCTGAAAGCAGGCTGGAGGCTGGTGAGAACGGATTAGAGTGTTTCGAACACGGGGCCCGGCACACCGATGCCTACCACATGAGAGGGGTGTCTCATGAAGCACCAATCTGATCGCATCCCGGCCGCGCTGTATGCCCGATTCTCCTCCGACCGGCAGGACGTTGACCTCTCCGTCGCCGCCCAACTCCGAGCGCTGCGCGAGTTCGCCGAGCGCAATGGTTACGTCGTCGCCCGCGAATACATCGACGAGGCTGAGTCCGGCCGTGTCGCAGACCGTCCACAGTTCCGCAAGATGCTCCGTTTCAGGAGATTCTGGTCTGGAAGTTCTCGCGGTTTACCAGGAAGCGCGAGCACGCCGACGACACGCCCACCGGCAATCTGATGGAAGCGATCATCGAGAGCGTTGACGAGTTCTATTCCGAGAATCTTGGCGCAAGAGGTCACGCGCGGGATGCGAGAGGCGGCCTCGCGTGGCTTCTTTCTCGCATCGAAGGCCCCGTACGGCTACAAGCGCATCAAGGTCCAGGATGGCCCCAAGGAGCGTCCGACGCTCGAAGTCGACCCTGACGCTGCGCCGATCGTGAAGGAGGTCTTCGATCTGTCTCTCCGTGGGTACGGCCTCAAAGAAATCTGCAATCAGCTCAACGAGCGCGGCATCACTAAAGCTGGCAAGCGCTGGCAGAAGAACATGCTGCATTACGTGTTGACCAACGAGGCCTACACAGGCACTGCTGTTTGGGGAAAGACGGCCAAGGAAGGGCAGACGCCTGATCCAGTGCGCGTCGCCGACGCTTGGCCAGCTATCGTATCGCGCGAGCTGTTCGACTCTGTTCAGGCGGGTCTACGAGCCAGAGCGCCGAAAGTGCAATCACCGGCTCGAACAGGTAGTAAGTTCCTGCTCAGCGGACTTCTACGTTGCGGTACTTGTGGCAAACCGTACACCGGTCAGAGCGCCAAGAGCGGCCAGTTGGCCTACTACGTCTGCAACAAGCTACTGAAAGAAGGCGCAGGAGTTTGCGACGCTCGTTACCTAAACGCAACGCGCATCGAGGACCAAGTCGTTGGCAACATCATGGGACGCATCCTCAACGAGCAGACGATCACGGAGCTCGTGCAGATGGTCACCGAGGAAGTCGACTCCATGGCCGAAGAGCGAGCATCGGACTTGGCGATCGTCGAGTCCGACCTGGATGACATCCACCGCCGGCTGGAGAAGCTCTACGACGCACTTGAGAACAGCGACCTGACCTACGAGGCGCTCTCGCCGCGAATCCTGAAACTCAGACAGCAGGAGGATCAGTTCGCCGCATCCAGAGACGACGCTGTTCGCCAACTCGAGCAGCGCCGCGCCGACTTGCCGTCCACGCCCGAGATCAAGCGGTACGTCACCGAGTTCCGCAACTTCGTCAAGGGCATTAGGGTCAGCGGGGACGAGGTGTCGATCAGATACACCATCCCCATGCCCTCGGATGGCGCAACCCAGGACCAAGAATCGGTTCTCGATTTCGTCCAGTCAGGCCCACCAAACTGGACAAAATCAAAAACCTTCGAAATCCGCTTCGCGTTGGAGTTTGCACTTGAGAACTCTGAGGCGGAGTCCAACTCGGCCTTGGCCATCTGTGGTGTGGTAGAGGTCTGCAGCCTGAGCACAGGGGCCTCTGGTTGTTCAGTTGGCAACGGCCTCTGTTAAGCGCAGAGCGCGATTGACCATTGGTGCCAACGCAAGGGATTGATGTTGCCGCGGCCGAAGACCGACACGTGGTGGAAGCTCAACCAGTTTCCCGCCGTGTGGGTGGGGAATGCGCGAACCCGCTATTCGGTTCTGGGCGCCGATGCATGGGGCAATCGTCTTCCTCAGGACCGCTCACTCACAAGCCGATCGATCTCTCTGCCAACCCCTGCGAGTGCTTCCTCCTTCAATCGGTCAACATGTGCAACGAACACCTCGCCGGAGAAATATGGACGTGGCCGGTTTAGCCCTTCAACCTCAATCACGCCACGCTGAAAGAGCGTCTGCACGCCCTGGGCAACGACTGCTCGTGAAGCCGCCGTCAGTCTGATCAAGTCCTTCTGCTGGATAGTCATGCTCTTCCCCGCTCCAGCATCCTCCCCCCTCAACGCGAGTCTCGAGATCAGCGCGGCGGCGACCTTTGACTCAGGGGTGCCGGTCGTTGACAGCGACGTCCAGTAGAACCGCGACAGACGACGCAGCACAAGGTGCTCCATGTTGCGACCCACAATTGGGAGGATATCTAGCACATGCCTCATCACCGGCACGGGGATCCTGACGATCAGCGACTCCGTCACTGCCGAGTAGTTTGCGACCCACTGCGGCTGATCCGGCTCCAAGAGAACCTCGCGCTCTCCAAGAAGAAAGGGGAACTCCAACTCCGAGTATGGGTACTGCCACGGAACCACCGTGCCGTGCCGGATGAAGATCAAATCCTCCACCGGGTCGCCGGATCGGACAAGGGGTTCTACAGACGCCTCGACGAAATCAACGGTCAGTTCCATTCCTGGCTCCTGCAAGGCCCGCGCCAACTGATCAGCGGGTACGCCAAGGAACGCTTGGTAGCTGGTCAATGCGCGAACGAACTCGTGAATGTCCACCGGCATGATTGCCCTCACAAGCCGCATGATAACGGCCCTTGTTCATCATATATCGTCAGTTGCAACGATATTAGATAGGTGATATCTTCCTTCTTACATCTTCAGTGCATGCTATTCCCTCGTGCACGGACGTAGAACAGGAGGAATGAGCGATGGCGGCCAAAGGAAGCGCGAGCCTGAAAACCCACATCACGCACCGGGATGTTGCGACCTTCGCTGAAGACAAGGTCAATCTGCATCGAGATGACGTTGCTGCTCACCGCGCGCAGGTCAATCGACTTCGTGAGCAGCTCAAGAAGCACATCGACGAAACGCCGGAGTCTCCATTGGTGAAAATGCTGCTCTCGGGCAGTTTGGCCAAGGGGACGGCGCTCAGCACGCTCAACGACATCGACGTGGCCGTCTACGTCTGGGGTGATGCGGCTCCCGCCGAAGACGGCGAACTTCTGGACTGGCTGGCAGACCTTCTCGCGCGGCCTACCCAACCCTCGCTCCGGAACAAGTCGCCGTCCATCCCGGCTCCCACTGCGTCACTGTCAGCTTCCGCGGCTCCGGTCTGAATGTCGATGTCGTCCCGGTGCTGTATTACGGTGACGAGGACGACCAGGGCTACCTGGTGACCAAAGACTCCGGCGAGCGTGTGCTCACGAGCATCCCGCTCCATCTGCGGTTTCTGCGCCGTCGCAAGGACCGCGAGCAGCATTGCGCCCAGATCATTCGTCTCGTCAAATGGTGGGCGAGACGACAGAAGACTGAGCGTGAGGGCTTCAAGTGCAAGTCGTTCATCGTCGAACTGATCTGCGCAAAGCTCGTTGACGACGGAGTCGACTTCTCCGACTACCCGCGGGCAATCGAGGAATTCTTTGCCTACGTTGCAAGGGCCGGTTTGCAGGAGCGGATCGCCTTCTCCGACTACTACCGCCCGGGCGACGTGCCTGACGCGACCGATATGCCGATCGAGATCTTCGACCCTGTCAATCCCGAGAACAACGTGGCGAGCCAATATAGGCTCGATGACCGCAATCTCTTGGTATCCGCAGCCCGCGACGCGCTCGATGCGCTGACCGAAGCTCACTATTCCGACACGAAGGGACGCGCTGTCGAAGCGTGGCGTGACGTGCTTGGGCCGTCCTTTAGGGGGTCTGCATGACTACGACCTACACCAGAAGCAACAGCGAGACATTCACGCGCACTAGCGCGAAGTACTTGGTTTCCAAGGTTGCGGCCGACCTGCGACAGATGCAGCGGCTGCATGGGCAGCCTTCTGAGGCGTGGATCGATGCCTATGTGGAAGAGCTATTCACGCTGCTGGCCGGAGGATACCTGGGCTCGGTGGCGTACGGATTCCAGCGCGCCGACGAGTGGGTTGTGGCGCTCCACTACCAGGTGAATTCTGATGGCTCGATTTCGGCCGTCGATGATCGGCCCGGGCGTGTCCCGCTCGGCGACATATTGGGCGCGACTTTCGGCTCGTTCCTGACTTACAGCTTGAAGTGGTTGCAGTTGACGGACGAGCAGCGACGACAGGTAAAGCGAGAGCTGCCCTTCATCCGTACGCCCGGCCACGAGCCGGGTGGCGCTTGGAGCTACGGCGGCAGGACGTACTCAAGGGATGGCGTTTCATTGAGCAGAGGGACCATCGGACAATGAACCCCCCATCCCTAGACGACCTATTCGACGAGGTCCTTGAGCTCCCGGACCCCCGCCTGGCGCGTACATACTCCGCGCTCGTTGGCCTCGACGGCATCAAGAATCGGCTCGTCGCCGAGTCGAGGGTGCTTCTGAATCCCACCGCTCTGGATGATTGGAGCCGGGCAACCTACGGCCGGCATGTGTCGCTTGTCGATGTCTATCGCGACCGCCCGCCCCTCTTCGTCTTCGCCGGAGACGTGGGCTGCGGCAAGACTGCTCTGGCCGAGAGCTTCGGCGACCATATCGCCCGGAGCGAAAACCTTACGGTGAGTGTCTACCGACTGAGCCTGAACGCTCGAGGTTCGGGCGCTGTTGGTGAGATGACGAAGCTGATCTCATCGGCGTTCACAGTTGTCCGCAAGGCTGCAGAGCGGGTCTCGTCCAGCAACGGCCCGTCACGAGGGGCGGTGATTCTCGTGATTGATGAAGCTGACGCGCTCGCGCAGTCGCGCGAGATGGCGCAGATGCATCACGAAGATCGCGCCGGGGTGAACGCGATGATTCGCGGGATTGACGAGTTGGTTGGTCGACGTCTCCCGATCGCGGCAGTGCTTTGCACGAACCGGCCTGAAGCAATCGATCCCGCCGTGCGCCGCCGCGCTGCCGAAATTTTTCGCTTTCAGCGCCCAACCATTGAGCAGCGCATGGCCGTGCTCGAAACTCACCTGAGTGAACTTGGCCTGACCGACCCCGAGCTTGAGGAGCTCGCCAGGGTCACTGGAAGCAACAACCAGCGGTCCTTCGGAGCAACGTACTCAGACTTGGTCCAGAGACTGCTTCCCAGTGTGCTCTTGGACGCCATGCCCGACAGGAAGATCGGGTTCGCCCGTGTGTTGGAGATTGCGACCGGGTTCGAACCAACGCGCCCGTTCGACGACCAAAGCCAACCCGCAGATTGAGCACCGGACCCTCCGATAGAAGCTGGCACAGGTTCCTGAGTCATGGTGACGAGCGCGAGCGGAGCTCGAATTCAAGGAGACGACTACCAGCACCTCTTCAGCTGGTACCAGGCGCTGGAGTTGGCATTGCCTGATAGCGATGCGACGTCGGTCGCTGTCGAAGCGACCGACGCTGGCTTTGTCGATGATGTCGTCCTCTATCGCGCGCGACGTGACGAGTACTTCCAGGTGAAGTACTCCGTCGATGGCCGCACACAAATCAACAGCGCGTGGTGGACTGAGAAACCAAAGGGACGCGGACAGAGCCCTCTCGAAAAGTTCTGGTCTTCCTGGAACCTGCTTGGTAAACGTCGGCCGTTCATGACTCTGCTCACGAATCGATCCCTCGATCCGAGCGATCCCATTATGGCTTGCGTCTCCGGACGAGATGGTCGGCTCGTGCCACGGCTGTCCCAAGGCGGTGCAAACTCGTACAATGGGCGCGGTCGGAAGTCCTGGGCCGACCACCTGCAGATCACCGAGGAGCAGTTGCTAGCCATGCTTGCGGACGTAAAGATCCTCGCGAGCCAGGGCCCTTTCACTCACTTTCTGCAAATGACTTCGGATCGACATCGGGCACTTGGGCTCGCGCATGACGACAACGCAGCTTTGGCAGGCGCAGGCGCGGCTAGGACATGGGTAGCCGAGGGTCGGCGCGAAATCGATCGCTCGGGGCTCATGACGGAACTCTCCCGCCTCGGTCTGCAAGCTGGAACCCGCCAGGCGACCTTACTCATTCAGGAGATCAATCATGACCCTTGGCCCGACTCCGCCACAGCGATGGTTGATTGGGTCGATATGTTCGACGGCGACGAACCTCGGGTTCGTCGGAACACAGTAGACCCGAGAGCTTGGGATGAACAAATGCGGCCTGAACTCCAAAGGGCTGTCGCGGTGATTCGTCAGCGGGGCTACACCGATGTGATGGTGCGCGGAGCGCTCCGTCTACCGAGCTGGTTCGCCTGCGGCGCCGAACTGGCTGAAGTCGCCGGATTCCGAGTGACATGTAACCAACGGGGCAATGTCTGGAGCAGCGACAGTGATCCTTCACCCTTTGGCCTCACGGAAAGGGTTGTGGAACTGGGAAACGGCAACGAAGTGGCAGTCGGCCTCAGTGTTACGACAAGCATCGCTAACGACGCGCTGGAGTATGTCCGACGTGCGGAGCTGCCTGTGCGGGCTTACTCAGACTTGACGCCGAGTGAGGGACCGAGCGATCACGCCATCGCCGGTGCATCGGCTGCCAGGGGTTGGGCGTTGGCCGTCAGAAACAAGGTTCGCGAGATAGTCCGCTCAACCGATGCCACCAAGGTCCACCTGTTCATTGCATCTCCAGGCGGTGCGGCGTTCTTCCTCGGACATTTCTGGAACCGAGTGCCTGCGACTCAGCTTTACGCTGACACGAGTCCCGGGTATGCACCGGCATATCTTCTGCCCGCCTGAATGAGAAACTGTGTGGCTTGTCGGGTGTGTCCGATTTGCCCACGTCACTTTCACGTCTCCTCAAACCGCCTTCGTCAAGTTGTGATTTACCGGCTGGCGGATGAGCACAAGCAAGCACACGCTGGAAGGTCGGATTGGCGGAATCAGTTGGCGGTGGTTTGCTTGAGTGCGCCAATGCCCATCAACTGGACAAGATCAAGAACTTCTGGGTTGACGTTCGCGCCTGAGTTCTAACCGATTCAGAGCTAGCTGTAGCGACCACAGGGGTGTGACCGGAGGGCGTCCGTCCAGCGAGCCTTAGCAGGCTGCTGAAGTATTGACGGGCGCAGCTGGATCACGCCGTGATTGACGGCTGTTCTGTGGCTGATTGCGGACCACGGTTGGGGTCTAGCAAGCTTGAAGGTGTGAGGTTGGACTGCATGAGGCCGCGTCGGCGCGGTTCGGTTACGCGGCGGCCGCCTCGAGTTTGGCCAGGCGGGTGAGGTTGTAGGCGGCGGCGGTGAGTTCGAGCCAGAGCTTGTTGCGGGCCCGCCGAGGTAGCGCAGCTTGCCGCCCGCGCCGACCGTCTTGATCCAGCCGAAGACCTCTTCGACCCGCTTGGCCGACGTTGGCTCTGGCGGTAGCCGGGATGTCCGGTCGTGCGACCGTCGATCGCGCTGCGCCGCCCGCGCTCGTTTTGGGCAACGTGCGGGGTCACACCTAGTCAGCGCGCCCGCCGGACGAAGTAGCGCGTGTCGTAGCCACGGTCGGTGCCCAGCGTGGCCGGTCCGCAGACACTGCGCTCCAGCATCGCCAGCGCCGCCTCACATTCGGCGTAGCCGCCTGCCCCCGGCATGAACAGGGGTCGGCCTTGGTCGGTTCGACATCGACGACCAGGCCGTGACTGTTCTCGCTGAGGACATGGCCCAGATAGCAGGGATGCGCGCCCTGTTGTTCGCCCTTGCGATACAGGCGCGCCTCGGGGTCAGTCGTCGACTCATGCGTCTCGCGACGGCGGCGCTCGCCCCGGAAAGCCTGCCCGCGGCTTGAACGGGGGTCGGAATCGCGGTTGCGTCCGCCACCCTCGGGCGGCCCTTGCTCGTCGCGCGGACGAAAACTCTTGAGCGAAGCCTAACAGGCTGCTGAAGAAGGGTATGTGAGATCATGGCGGAGGTGTTGAACCGATAGCTGAAAGAGGTCTGCGATGCGCGGCGAGTCAGAGCGAAAGGCGACGATGATGTTGGGGCTGACTCCGGACGGCTTTGTGCCCAAGAATCACCCATTGCGGCGGATCAAGCCGCTGGTCGACTCGGCGTTGAGGCGCATGTCGCCCCTGTTCGACGAGATTTACGCGTCCGGCGGGCGACCCTCGATTCCGCCGGAGCACCTGCTCAAGTCGAGCCTGCTGATGGTCTTCTACACGGTCCGTTCGGAGCGCCAGTTCTGCGAGCAGCTGCGCTACAACCTACTGTTCAAGTGGTTCCTGGACCTGAATGTCGAAGACAAGCCGTTCCATCCGACGACGTTCACCAAGAACCGCGAACGGCTGCTGGAAGCCGATGCCGCGCGGGTCTTGCTCAAGGAAGTGGTCAAGGAAGCCAGGCGTCGCCGGCTGCTCTCTCAGGACCACTTCAGCGTCAACGGCACGCTGCTGGAGGCCTGGGCCTCGCACAAGAGCTATCGTCCGCGCGACGAGCAAGGGCAGCCCAAAGGCGCTGGGCGCAACCGGCCGCGCGACTTCAAGGGCGAACGCCGCCGCCGCGACACGCACGAGTCGACGACCGATCCCGAGGCGCACCTGTATCGCAAGGGCAAGCAGCAGGCGGCCAGGCTCTGCTACCTGGGCCATGCGCTGACCGAGAACCGCCACGGGCTGGTGGTTGATGTCGAACTGACCGAGGCCGACGGCTACGCCGAACGCGAGGCGGCGCTGGCGATGCTCGAACGCAGCGTCCGGGGCCCGGCCACACTGGGCGCCGACCGGGCCTACGACACGCGCGACTTCGTCTGGGACCTGCGCGGTCTGGGGATGACACCGCATGTGGCTCAGAACGAGCGCGGTCGGCGCAGCGCGATCGACCGTCGCACGACCCGGCATCCGGGCTACGCCCAGAGTCAACGGCGGCGCAAACGGGTCGAAGAGGTGTTCGGCTGGATCAAGACGGTCGGCGCAGGCGGCAAGCTGCGCTACCTCGGACAGGCCCGCAACAAGCCCTGGTTCGAACTGACCGCCGCCGCCTATAACCTCACTCGCCTGGCCAACATCGAGGCGGCCGCCGCATAGCTGAACCGCGCCGACGCGGCCTCAGGCATCGGATCCAGCGCCCCGGATCCCGCCCTCTCACTTACAGGACCTCCAGTCGATCGCTGCTCAGCCCGCGCCCACTCGTCGAAGATGGCCAGGTCTGGCGCGTATCATCCGTAGTTCAGCAGCCTGCTAGGGTTCCCGCTCAATACAGAACCTCCGAGAGCACCTTAGCCTGCGGCCCCTGTTCCATGATGCGCGTCTCCACGCGCGGCGGTGATCACCCAAGGGCTTTGATCCCCAGGGCGTCCCGGACCTGCGTCAGCACCTGCGCCGCTTGGGTGTCGCCAAACTCGTTCGCGGAGTTGATCGCCTTGCGCATGAGGATTGGCGCGTACCACAAGACATCCAGCCTGCTCGACTGCCCGTTGAGCGCCTTCACCACTTCTGTGATGTGCAGGTACAGGCTTCGGTCGTTGAGCGACTGGGACTGTTGCTTCGCGTACTTATCCTGCAACGTTCTCGCTTGAGCGATGAGCCGCATCCTATCGTCGCGGACCTCTGGTGCGTCATCGTCGGCCACGTTGACTGACGCAGAGGACGCGTGCCCACGGTGTAGCCGCTGCCCGACTGGACGCTGACCGTGGCCGCGCCGGACGCGCCCCAGCTACCGCTCTGCGAGACGCCGATGTTGACCGTGATCGGGCTCGCCGGCGCCTGACTCCATGCGTGACGGTTGCAGACGAGGAGGTCAGTCCGTGCCGGCGTCGTAGTCGAGCTTGTACTGGATCGCCTCGGCGGTACCTGGCCAGGCCGTGTTGGCACCAGGACCGCCGTGGTTGTAGATTTCCGTCGCTCGCGCCACGGTTACTGCGGCCTGCGGGTTGTTGACGTACTCCGGATGCCCCATCGCTTTCAGGAATCGCTTGTTCCATCCGCCGGAAGGGCCGTCGCCGTACGTGGCCCGGTCCGTGATGCGGTCGTAGAACGACTGGACCAGGTCCGCTTACTTGACCAGGGGCGGCTCGCGCGGTGACACAGTGTCGCCCTGAGTCTCTGGGACAGAGCTTCCAAGTATTCCTCCGCCGTCGTTGTCCAGGATCTGAACGCTATAGGAGACTGTCTGTCCAAAGGTGTAACCGCTGTCGGGTTTCAGCGCCACCTCGATGCGGCCGTCCGGCTCCGCCGCGCTGTCGTCGTCCGTCGGCAACGTCAACGTCCCGCGCCCGTCCGTTCCGATGGTGACGGTTCGCTCGCCTGGCGTGACTCCGAACTGTTCGGTGCCGGGTTGGCGCTGATCGTGAAGCTGGCCGTGCCACCCTCGGTGATCCCGGAGCCGCCCGAGATCGTGATCTCAGGAGCCGTGCCCGGCGTCGGAGGATTCAGCGCCGCCCAGGCGTCGTGGGCGATCTTGTACCGGAGCGCCTCGGAGATGCCCTCCCAGTGCGGGTTGTCCGTGGGTTTCGTGCGACGGTAGGTCGCCGCGCGTCAACAGATGCGCGACGACCTACCGTCGCTATTGGTCTCGGACCGCGTCTGCGCGTTGGGCCTCAGACCGGCGCAGACCAACAGCAGAAGGGGGCCTCCTTCGGGAAGCCCCCTCCTCTTGCGTTCCTGCGACCGCGGATGTCGCTCCGACTCGTCCTTTACTTCGGCTTCCAGCTTCGCAGCCGGTACCAGTTGCCGTTGTCGCCCTGACCACACACAACACCCGCGCCCGCGTTGGCCTCCAGGCATGCACTGCCTGTGGAATATTCGGTCGCCTTCTGAGTATCGCTCGGCGTGCTAGTCTCACCTGTCACATCATCCACATGCACCGCGCTGTGCGGGATTGGATTCGGGTCAGGAGTGGTGTCTTCCGGAGCTGACCGATCAGGCGCGCGGCTGTCGCTGTGCGGAACGGTTACCCGCTCCCGTTCCCGTACTGATCCATCGTTGTTGTATGTGGTGTAGGTGACCGTAACCTGGGCGGTGCTGTACGGGACGTAGGTGACGGAATCTTCAGGGTCATTGAAGTCTCCGTCGCCATTGCCGTCTCGCTTGTACTCATAGCAGCTTCCGTGATTCTGGGCGCACTCGATGGACTCCTGGTTTGTGGATTCACGGTCATCAGATGTTTCGGGGAAGTCGTTGCCCCCGACGTAGACGCGACCGGTGATGGTCGGAACGTAGAACCTCTGGTTTCCAGGAGCTAGTACAACCTCGCAGGATCGATGATAGTCTTCGCACTGTTCCGCTGAGATGTACTCATAGGTTCCGTAACTTGTAGGTACGTACGTCGATACGGAGTTCCCGAAGGCGGTGGCATCGGGATTGGTGGCGGTCCGCTCAGTCTCCTGGCTGTGGCATTGACCGTGGATGGCAACGCACTCGTCGATGGTGTCGTACCTGCGGCTGCTGCTGAAGCGGGGCTCCGGCTCCGGCGGACTCGTGCTCACCCAGTAGCTGTAGTGACCGCGGCGGACTTCTCGGCACCCGTCTTCGAAGAACTCGCAGAAGTCTTGCGAGTGGTACTGTCCCGCTTGCAAGGGAGGCACGGCCGGGGTCGGCTGCTCGGCCTGCGCAGGGGGAACCGGTTGCAGTCGGTACTCCTGGACAGAGATGGCCACTGCATCCTGATGGGCGCTCTCGCCTGTGAGTGGGTTCCCAAATTTGTCGAGGCGCGGGTACCACGGGAGTGGGTTCCCATTTTCGTCAAGGTAGGTGCAGACATACCACCTGGTCAGAGGGTTGTCCTCATCCGGCCCTGAACCCTCGGCGGGCGTGATGTCGCAGATTGCGGTCTGGCGAGCAAAATTCTCGGCTGCTGTACTGGTGATCGTCGTGATTCGTTCGTACTGCGCCACTATGTAGTCTGTGAGGCTTTTGACTTCCCGCTCGATCTCCGCTTTCTTAGCCGCAATCTGGCTCTCAAGCCTGTCTTTGTCGCGGTTGTATCGGGCAGTCTCTGCCGGTGTCGGATTAGTCCTCTCGAAATTGGCGGTGAGTGTTTCTAGGGCAATTTCAAAGTCGCGCTGCTCAGTCATGCGTCTCGTGTGGTCGTCGGCGTAGCGCTCGAGGCGGTTATCGATCTGCTTGTTGATTGATTCAATCTGCCGCTGTTGCTATGCGCTCAACTGCGACGGGACCAGTCGCGGTGCGCCGTGCTCTCGCAGTTCCTTGCAACCCGCGGGGTCCGAGGCGCGGCCGGTGCATTCGACCGGCTCCTCACTATCTCCAGTCTGGGCGAGGACTACCCCCCCCAATTTCTGCGAACACGCCAGCACCCAGCGCCAGCATCGCAACGAGGGCCATCGTTCTGATCAGACGAGCCATGGTTCACACTCCCTCTCAACTTTTGGCCAAGGCGAATCAGACTCCGCCGTAGCAACCGACGGATAGCGGATCACAGTCTGGTTAGGACAGAAATAGCCGAAACCGAGGGGGAGCTCAGTCGAAGGAGACGAATGCGGTTGAGGCGGACTCGTGTCCGACGAGGAGTCTGGACGGAACCTCCACGTCGGTCGCGGGCACGAAAAAAGACAGTCACACATAGACTTTGGGAGGTCGCCGCACATCGGTTGATGCGCGACGACATCCCCGTTCCGTTACCCGCCGGCAGCGGCCATGCCGGACTGCTGCTCGCGTTCGAGGGCCCACTCGAAGAGTGAGGTTGACGGCTGCGCCTGTTTGCGAGCGCGACGCTTGGTTGGCTTGGGCTCATCCGAGAGGAACTCGGCCCAGCTGAACAAGTCCTGCTGCTCGGGCGCGTTGCCCGTGGGATGCTCGCATGGGATGACCGCCATGTTGGACTCTGCGTCGACCGTTGCGCCGACCGGCAGTGCGACCGGATCCGGCGTTGGTTCGAGCGGACGCCAGGAGTCGTCGACCAGGAGCGCTTCAGCGTCTGCCGCGACCTGCTGCGCTTGGGCGAGGATGGACTCGACCGACTCGTGGTCGTCCTCGTCGCCAGCCACAAGCTTCCTCGCGAGCGCCAGCATCAGATCGTCGCCGGTGTCGCCGTAGGCAGCGAGACCCTCGTCGGGCAGCTCGCCCTCGACCGCCAGCGACGATTGCAGTTTCTGCGCGACGAGCTTGAGCGCGTCGGCCTGCAGCGTGTTCCGATAGGCCATGAACACCACCTTGACGGGTCGCGTCTGACCGATCCGCCACGACCGCCGCGACGCTTGCCGCATGGTGTAGACGGAATAGTCGGTCTCGAACCAGCAGATGGTCGGGAAGTCGATCAGGTCGAGTCCGGTTTGCACCAACCGAGGGTGGCAGATGAGGACATCGATACCCTGCGCCACCTGGTTTGCAACCCATGCCTCGCGCTGGTCGGGCGCGACGGCGTCGGCTTTCATCACGGCTGAACCGAAGTCATTCTTGGTCAAGAACGCCTGCATTCGACCGGTGATGTCGCGCGTCCCGGTGTGCGTCGCGTAGACGAGCACGCGTTGACCGGCCATCCGCTCCTGCGCCACGAGGTCAATGAGGGCTTGCTCCTTTGGGTAGAGCCGATCGCCGTTGAGCGGCGGCCGCGGGATCGAGGATGGTCTCCTCGTCCGACGCGGGATCGAGGACGGTCTCGCCACGTGTGCAGCCGTCGGGGTAGGCGAGCAGCGATTGCAGGTAGGCCGCCAGCAGCCGCTTCGAGCCTTGCGGCAGAGCTGACTTGAGTGCGGCGCGCATTGTCGCTTCGAGATCGGCATACGCCGACCGCTGCGAGTAGGCCACGCCCTCAGGCGACTTCGCCTTCGGGTCCGGCTCGGAGTCGAGCGACGAGAGCAGCACCTGCTCCTCGTCGCTCGGCAGTCCCGAAGCCACGTCGGAGAGCCTGAGGAAGACCGTGTTGCCGATCAAGTGGAACAGCGCCGAGGGCGCGAGACCAGGGCGTTCGCGCACGACCTTGCGGTAGCTGCGCCGCTTGCTGGAGCGACCGTCTGAGGCATCATCGTCGTCGGACTTGCCCAACGACTGTTCGAGGAAGCCGTAGCGCTGAATCCAGCGCGACTCCTCGGTCCGTGCAAACTCCGACCGAATCTCGGGCGAAAACCGGTAGAGCAGATGGAAGAGCGTCGACGAATATCCGCCCATCAGGGTGCCGCTCAAGCTCAGCGACTTGCCGCAAACATCCGCGAGCACGCCGGCGGCGATGCCCTGCGCCGAGCCGCGGCCCTTGTACTCGTGCACTTCGTCGGCGATCAGCAGGTCGAAGAAGCCGCGCATCCGCAGCTTGACGTAGTCGGCGAGCGGGAACCGCTTCGGCCCGGACGGGTCGGCCTGCCAGAGGGCTGAACCGCACTCCGAGCAGCGCAGCTTGCGCCGCTTGAGCGCTGTCTCCGCCAGCGGGACGCCGTGCTTGTCCACGACCTGCTCGAAGCAGTCGGGGCAGCAGGGAATGCGGATCGGCTCGCCGGTCTCCTTGTCGCGAGCGAGCCTGCCGTCTGTGACCGCGAGCCGCTCGACTGTAGCCGGTCGCCAGCGATAAGAGAGCTTGGCCCGCTCGCGCGACATGACCGCGTAGAGCGGTCCGACCGTCGAGACGCGCTGGAGCTGTTCGAGGTCGGTGATCGACGAGACGATTACTGCGCGTGCCATAGGAATCGTCTCCTCGAGCTCGCGCTTCCACTTGCGCGTGAGGTGCGGCGGGCAGAGCACGAGCACGCGGCGGAAGCCAGCCAGGTGAGCGGCCGCCGTGCCGATGAACGTCTTGCCGGTGCCCATCTCGCCGACGACGGTCGTGCCGCGCTGCGATTGCAGCGAGAGCGCCGCGCCGCGAATCGCGTCTGCCTGCGCGCCCAGCGGCTGTCTGAGCAGTCGAGGCATCGGCCGAGAGTCGGTGGCGGGGCTGTAGATCGGTGGGTAGGACGCGATCACACGTTCGGTGATGGCGTCGCGGTAGGTGTCGATGAACTCTGAGAGATTCATGGTTACTCCTCGATGTGGGCCCGCGCGTCCTTGACGCAGTCGGGCAGTTGTTCGTATTCGGCTCGATGCAGACCGCAGCGACACCACCAGCTGTAGCTGCGGCCGGCGGTCTGGTTGCCGTGCTGGTCGATGGCGACGAGTTCCTCGAAGAAGATCTCGCAGCCGCGTTCGTTGCTCCACGGGTTCATGGTCGGGTTCCGTTCTAGCCCGACCCGCACAGGCGGCGGGTCGGGCAGGTTGCGATGGTTTAGGCCGTGAGCGCGAGCGCCAGCTGCCGCTCGGGGGCGACGGCGTCGAGGCTCTCGGCCATCAGTCGGATGGACTTGCGGTCGTCGATGTCGTCGGGGTCGATCCACTCGAGTTCGAGTAGCTCGGTGATCACCTGGCCGATCGTGACGTAGGCGTTGAAGTCGGGCAGCGCCGCTACCGGCTCAGACATCTGCGGCCAGCCAGACCAGGTCGCTGGGCTGCCAGTCGACCAGCTCGACCCGGTCCTCGGGCCGCCAGCCGAAGATCGGGTACTCACGATTGCGGCTGCCGCGGGCCTCCTGCCGTGCGCAGAGCGCGCACTGGTTGAGCGGCAGCGCCTCGGCGTCGGGTGGGAGGCTCTGGTCGCCGACTACGTAGCGCTCGCGGCAGAATCCGCACTGGGTTGTTTGGGTCATGTCAGGTCTCCGTTTCGGACTGATCCCCCGATCTCAGTCGGGAGGCGGGAATGCTCGGTGCAGTCGAAGTCGTCGCAGCGCGGACACGGTTCGTCAGCGAGAACGAACAGCGCCAGGTGCTGGATCGCTTCGAGCACGTCGTAGGGGTGCGCTTCGCTGCTCAGCAGCACGCGCTCGAGCTGCTCGCGGCTGATCCGTTCGTCCAACGACTCGCGGAGGTCGTGCAGGGTTTGGGTCCGCAACCGCTCGTAGGTCCGGCGGTCCAAGTCGTGCAGCTCGACGACGTTATCGAGGTTCATGGCGGGTGTCCTTTCCGTGGACTGATTGGTGGCGATGAGAACAAGAAGCCCCGTCGTCCACTGAGCACGACGGGGCTTCGAGGTTGAAAGCGGCTCACCTGTAGAGATGAGCGGGCTGTGCGGGATCAGGCGTCGATGTCGGTGATCTCGCCGGTCTGCAGGTCGAGGGCGACGACCGTCGTGCGCATCCGCTCGCGATAGACCTCCTTGTCCGGCGTCTCTTCGACCAGGATCAGCTCCTTGGCCGTGCGACCCTTGACCAGGATGCGGGAACCAGCTGACTCAAGCTCGAGGTTGTCGAGGAAGCCGGCGGCGACCAGCATCGCCAGGTGTCCGCGCCTGAGCGGCATCAGCGGTCGAGTGCGCGCGTCCTCCTGCGGCCAGAGCGCATCGGTGACCTGCGGACTCTGCCAGAGTCCTGAGCGCCGAGCCTCAGTCGCGGCGGCCACCGGGTCGATGGTTCGAGTCGTGAACAGGACATCGCCCGCCGTCTCTGCGCGGAGGTTGAACTCCGAGTAGCCAACCTCGTCCAGCGAGGCCAACTCGCCGTCGGACCAACGACCGATCAGGTTCTCCGTGTAGGTATCCGTGAAAGTGTCATGCTTGCGCTCGCCGATCACGACGACCTGGTCGAACGCCTCGCGCTCCGGCTCGGGAAACGCCCAGCAACTCAGCCGCGAGTAGTGCGACGCGAGGTAGCGAGCCGAGACCCGGAGTCGCTTGCGCGGGACGATGAAGACCAAGAGGCCGTCCGGCGCGAGGTAGCGGGAGCACTGCGTCAAGAACGCGTGCTCGGTGCGCTGGTCTTCGGAGTCGTAGTCGTACGGTGGGTTGAGCCAGAGCAGGCTGAAGGCGCGGTTGGCGATCGAGCAGCGGAAGATGTCCGCTGCAAGTGTGTGGTCGAGGGCTTGCTGAGCCAACAGCGAGCGTTCTTGATGAAGTTCGACGCCGAAAGCATCAACGTCGAGCCTAGTGCGTCGGCGCAGTTCACGGGCGACGAAGCTGAGTGCTTCGCCGGCTCCGCAGCAAGGATCGAGCAGCCGCAGCGTTTGCGCTGCCGAACCCCGTCCGAGGCTGGCGCGTTGGGGTGTGATCAGCTGCAGGATCAGCTCGATCACGCGAATCGGGGTCGGGTAGAACCCGCCCTTGGCTTGGGCAGCGAGTCTCATCGAGATACTCCGTTCGTAATAGCGGACTCGGTGTGTTTGGGCAGGGAAAGTCGCCCGGAGGCGACGGCTTGCGAGAGCTCCTCGCGGAGCAGATCGTGATTCGGCGTGCACTTGTACGCGGCCAGGCCGACCGACTCGAGCGGCACAATCGTCTCGTTGCGCAGACCGGTCTGCCAGAGCCAGTCGGCCCAGTTGGGCGGCAAGGGCAGCTCCAAGCGTCGGTCAAGGAAGCGTCGATGCAGTGCGGGCGCAGCCTTCTCATCGGGCGCGAGCAAGAGAAACTCATCACGCTCGAAACGGAACTCGGCCAGTTTGGTGTAGACCATCGCCTGCCAACCGCCCGATGAAGGCAGGCGCGCGAGCTTGGTCGTCCACGTGCCGATCGTTTCCTCGGGGATGATGCAGCGCTGGTAGCCGCCGGAATGTGGCAGGCCATCAGCGCCGCGAATCAGGAACGCGGCCTCGGGCGGTTGCTTGAGCAGGGCCGCCCAGATCGCCTTGACTGCGGTCTGCGAACCGAGCATCGAGAGGAACCAGAGGCCCTCCGACTCGGGGTCGCGAGCGAACGCGTCGACCGTCGCCGAGAAGCCGCCGGCCGAGATCGTGTAGAGATCGTGTCCTCCCTCGGGAGGCGTGGTTGGGGTGTCGAGCATGTTGCTCGTCCTTTCCGGTGAAACAGGGGTGGTTGGGGTTGCGAACGGAGCTAGTCCAGGAAGCCTCCGTTCTTGATCGAGGCGAAGGCGTCCGCGCCGATCACGACGTGATCGAGCACCTCGACAGCGAGCAGATCGCCCGCCGAAATGAGGTCCTTGGTCAGCCTGATGTCGTCCGCGCTCGGCGTCGGGTCGCCCGAGGGATGGTTGTGCACGACGATCACGTTGGGCACCGACTCGGCGATGGCTGGCTTGAAGATCTCGGCGATCCGCACCAGCGCCGAGTAGGCGTTGCCCTGGTAGATCGTTCGCTGACCCGCTAGCCGCAGCTGTCGGTCGAGCAGCAGCACGCGCACCTGCTCTTGCGCCAGCGGTGTCATTTCCGCGCGGAGCAGATCGAAGACCTGTTTCGACGTCGTGATTTGCTCCGCTTCTGGCGAGCGTTCAGGCCGTGTCGACACCTCGTAGCGGATTGTGAGCTCGCTCAGCAGCGAGAGGTTGGTGCGCAGCGCTGTGAGCAGCTCCTGCGGTTGGTCGTGGGCCAGCAACGGCCGCGCGGAGTCGTCGTTCGCGAAGGCGAGCAGATCAGATTGGATGGTGGTCATCCGTGAGTTCCTTTCAGATGGGAACGAAGTGAGGCCGCGTCCCCTAGCAGGAACGCGGCCTCTGTAGCGCCCGTACGAGACGGGCAGAACTGGGAACGGCAGTCCGTTAGAAGGGAGCGTCGCCTCCCTCGTCTCGGCCCGAGCGGTCGCTGCGCGAGTCGAGGAAGATGACCTCGCTGGCGTGGACCTCGACCTTGCTGCGCCGCTCGCCGGAGTCGGTCTGCCAGCTGCGCTGTTGCAGCGAACCGCTGACGTGGACGCGGTCGCCCTTTTGGACGTAGCGCGCCACCGCCTCGGCCGTCTTGCCCCAGCAGACGACCGAGTGCCAGTCGGTCTCGGTGTGTCCGTTCTTGGAGTAGCGGTCGGTGGCCAGCCTGAGTTGCAGGACCGCGGTCCCGTTCTTGGTGCTGCGCAGATCGGGGTCGGCCCCGACTCGGCCCAGCAGCGTGACTTGGTTGATGGTGCGTGCCATAGGTGGTGCTCCTTTCCAAGAGCGTGTTGCGACGAGGGAACGCCCCTCGTCTGTTTGGACATGGGAAAGTGAAGAGGCCGCGTCCCGGAGTGGGAGCGCGGCCTCTGTGGTGCAACCGGATTGGGTTTCGGTTAGCTCACCCGGAGGTATTCCGAGCTGCTTTCGGTGACGACTTCGGCCCGCTGCTCGGGGTCGAGCAGCACGTTGAGCTTCTTGTGGTCGACCTTGTAGCGCTTGCTGGTAACCATCCCGACCGTGCGGGGCTTGTCGCGACCATCAAGTAGGGACTTGGGAACGACCTGCGTTTGGAGCCAACCCTCGAGCGTCGCGAGCGACTCACGCTTGTCGGTGTTGAGCGACTTGATCAGCTCCGACAGCTCCTCGTATCGCCAGAGCGCCAACTGCGCATCCTCGTCAGAGACGGGATCGAACGGCTCGTTGATCGACTCAGCGACACGCTCCGAAGCAGGGAGCTCCGGTTGACAGACGTTGAGGTACGGGCAACTGCGGCAATGCCAGTCGGTCGCCTCGAAATCGCGTTCAGGCAAGATGTCGGAGTCGGGACCGTTGGCATCGAGGTGGTCGGCGAGGGAGCCGAGCCAACCGCCGGCACGATTCCAAGCGCGTTCGACCCGTTCCGCAGGGATGACCTCGTGGTCCCAACTCCGCGAGCCGGTATCGAGCGTTGCGATGACGATGTCACGGCACTCGCCGAACAGCCCCAGCGAGTAGCAGGCGGCCTGCGCGACCGAGTCGGGATGGCTGCGTTCTGCGCCCAGCGTCTGCCAGCGCTTGAACGCCTCTGGGCCGCGCGTCTTGACCTCGATGACGAACTCGTCACTGTCAATCGGCGGATCGTCGTCGAAGAGAAAGCTGTCGATTGCTGGCACGTTGGTGGTGGGCAGAAATCCCGTCGCGTCAGGATGACCGCTGATGACCAGGTTGTCGCTCAGCGGGACTGTGACGGCGGTTGGAGCGTCGCGGTCGATGGGATGGATCATCCATCCGGCCCGCTGCATGGCGCGAACGACGACGGGTTCGAGCGCGTTGCCGGACTCCATGACCGTCAGCGACTCCGAACTGGTGGGGTTGGTGATCGGTTGTTCGGTTGCCGCGTACCAAAGCTCGCGTCGGCAGCGTCCCAACGCCGAGGCGCGGACTTCGAGCTTGAGGTCGTCAGTGAACCGTGCCATCGGTCGGTTATACGGGTTGGTTTCGGACATCTGTGGTTCCTAATGGGGTCAGATCAGTCGCCGGAGGACCTCTGGCAGACTGGTCCTGGACCCTGCTGGCCGGTGAGCTCTCTCGGTTCCTGCGGCGTGTGACCGCTGAAGAAAGACTGAGCCCTTGCCGGCATGTCTGGGTTGTTCTGCAGCACTGATGGGGTGTCGTGCCCAAGAGCACCGATTCATTAGGCCGTCGCGGGAACCAACCCACCGGGTCGCACCAGAAAGCGCGAACTGGAGAGGAACCGAAACACGATGGCCTTGTACTTGGGTGATGACTGGGCGGAGGACCATCACGACGTCCATCTCATGGACGAAGCGGGCGAGCGGCTTGCCGCCCGGCGGCTGCCCGAAGGGGTGGAGGGCATCACCGCCCTGCACGAACTGGTTGCCGGGCACGCCTCGGGACCGCACGAGGTGGTCGTCGGCATCGAGACCGACCGCGGCCCGTGGGTGATGGCCCTGGTGGCGGTCGGCTACCGGGTCTACGCGATCAACCCGCGCTCGGCGTCGCGCTACCGCGACCGCCACCACGTCAGTGGCGCCAAGTCCGATGCCGGGGACGCGAAGCTGCTCGCCGACCTCGTGCGGACCGACCGGCATAACCACCGCGAGGTCGCCGGCGACAGCGACGAGGCGGCCGCCGTGCGTATCCTCGCCCGCGCCCACCAACAACTCGTCTGGGACCGCACCCGGCAGACGAACCGGCTCCGCAACGCGCTCAGGGAGTACTTTCCCGGGGCCCTGCAAGCGTTTCCCAGCCTGGCGCACGGCGACGCCGTGGGGGTGCTGGCGACCGCACCGGGGCCGCGCGAGGCGGCGCGGCTGAGCACGTCGCAGATGCGCTCGGCGCTGCGCCGCGGCGGCCGCCAGCGTAACGTCGAGCAGCGCGCCGCCGAGCTCCGTCAGGCCTTCCGAGTCGAGCAGCTGGAGGTGCCTGCCACGGTCAGCCAGGCCTTCGCCGCGACGACCAGGGCGACCGTGACCCAGATCGACGCGATCAACGGACAGATCGCCGAACTCGAGGCCGAGCTGGCAGCCTCTTTTGAGCAGCACCCGGACGCCGACATCTACCGTTCCATGCCCGGTCTCGGTGTCGTGCTCGGCGCCCGGGTGCTTGGCGAGTTCGGGGACGACCCCGAACGCTATGAGTCGGCGAAGTCCCGCAGGAACTACGCCGGCACCTCGCCCCTCACCGTAGCATCGGGCCGCAAGCGCACCGTGAGGGCGCGCTTCATCCGCAACCGGCGGCTCGGCGACGCCACCATGCAGTGGGCGATGTGTTCGTTGCGCGCGAGCCCCGGTTGCCGCGACTTCTACGACCGCCGTCGCGCCGCCGGCGACCCGCACTACCAGGCCCTCCGCGCCCTGGCGAACCGCCTCGTCGGCTACCTGCACGGGTGCCTCCGCTCGCAGACCCCCTACGACGAAGTCCTCGCCTGGAGTCACCGTTCACGCCACGAGGATCGCGCCGCTGCTTGACTCTTGCAGTCATGGGGTGTCTTTCTGTCCGATAGAAGAGAGCGGGGTGCCCTCGCTTAGAAGGCAGCCCCGCTCAGGTAGGCGTTTCGCTGCGGAAACGGAAGGCGTTAGCCGTGCCGCTGCTGCAACTTCTCGACTGCCGACGCGATCAGCGGCGTTAACTCGGCGACGCCGAGCTCGTTGAGGTCGCGACCGGTCTTACGCAAGACGGCAGCGCGAACCTGCTCCTCGGAGAACCCCTGCTGTTCGCTCAGGTCGATCAGTTGAGCCCTGAGGTTGCGAACGTCCGAGTCGTCGGAGCGCGGTTGCGTCCCGTTCGATTGCACAGACCGAGCAGCAGGCCTTCGGTCTGCCCGACGTTCTGGCCGTGGCTGGCGAGGCTCCGACTGCGGTCGATGCTGCCCCGTGTTGGTCGTAGGCGGGTCACCCGCCTGCGCCGGACTTGACCCGGTGTAGAGGCCGTTGCCGAAGCGGTCTCCGAAGCTGTGCAGGGCGCGCTTGAGCGCGTCGGTGACGGCTCCCTTGTAGGCGGTCTCGTGACCCTCAGCCGAGTCGTCCGAGACCGGCTGGAAGCCGACGTCGGTGCGAGAGGGCGCGCCCGGCACGGTCACGCGGACGGTGGCCGAGTAGGCCGTGACGGACTTCAGCTCGTGCGGCGTCACGTCGCCGACGAGCTCGTAGCCCCAGCCGCCGTAGCCGAAGACCTGGTTGGCCTGGTCGATGGCCGTGTGGCCCTCGATGTAGCTGAACCGGCGACCTCCGCGACCCTTGCGCTCGGAGACCAAGGCAGGATCGAGCGGCTGCCGCAAGGCGTCGTTGACCGCCGGGGACAAGGCGTCCCAGTGCAGGTCGGTGGAGTTGATGTTGGTGGGCGCCGCGCCGTTCATCGGGCGCGTCCCGTTGCTGTGGTTGCCGTTGCCGTTCATTTGGATGTGGGTACCGTTCTTCATGGCGGTGTTGCTCCTTCGTTGAGCGTTGAGTTTGGGGTGTGTGGATGTCGTGCGACGGGCACGATCAGCTTTGGGTCCAGCGACCCTCCGTTCATGAATTGGGGTTGGGTGGATGGATGCTTCAGCGAACGGTGGCGGTTCGCTTGAGCAAGTTAAGGAAGACGGCGCGGCCATCTGGGTAAGTCGCCAGGTCGGCAACGTCGTTGACTCCGGCAGGTAGCTTGACGGTCTGCGACCGATGCTCGCCGAGCAGATCGCGCATTCGAACGGCTGCCGATCGGCCTGCGTCATCGGAGTCGAGGGCGAGGAAGATGCGCGGCTGTCCTCGAAGCGCAACCGCGACCTTCTCCAGACCCTGCGTGCCCAGCGCTGCCACCGCAGGGACGCCCCAACCGGCCAGCGTGAGCCAGTCGAAGAGGCCCTCCGCGACGACGATCCACGGTGTTGGTCGGCTCAGCCGACCCAGTCCGAGCACAGGCTTTGGGCCGGGCAGCGCGGTAAATCTTTGCTTGGCGACAGGTGAAACGGCGCGTCCGGCGAGCCAGTGGACACGCCCCGCGATGACCTCAGGAACGACGATCATCCCGCCGAATCGCTCACCGCGCTCGGTGAACAGGCCACTCGACTGGATGCGAGCGTCGTCGAAGCCGAGCGAACGCAAGTGCTCGCGCAGCCCGCGTCCAGTCGAGTAGCCAAGACCGAGTCGCTGCGCCGCTGCAAGGTCGATGCCGCGTGAGGCGAGGTAGTTCAACGCCGTGGTTGAGCGTTTCAACTGTGTCGCGTAGAACCGCAGCGCCGCCGACAGCAGTTGTGGGTCGCGAACCACCTCTGCCGTTGTCGGCGCGGCAGGTTCGACAGGGGCAACGGGCGTGTGCCGGTCGCCGTCCCCGTGTCTGGGCACGGGGCAGGCACCCTGCAGCCGCCGGATCGCCTCGGGCAGATCGACACCATCCAATCTCTGGATGAAGTCGAGCACATCGCCGCCGAGTCCGCAGCCGAAGCAGTACCAGCGCTGGGAGTCGGCGTAGACGGTGAAACTGCCCTCGTTCTCCTCGTGAAACGGACAGACGCCCTGTCGCACGCGGCCTCGACCGCGCAGCTCGACTCCACTCGACTCGACGACATAGCCGAGCGGATAGCGTCGCTTGAGCGCCGCGATGTCGACCGACTGGGTAGAGGCGTTCACGAGGCGCCGCCTCTCGTGGGTCGACGCCGATGACGGCGCTGCTGAAGAGCCTGTCGAATCCGCCAGATTAGCGCAGCTGCCCAGCCGATTCCGAACGCGTTGAGCGCCTTGACCTCGACTCCGTGGCCGAAGGCCAGAGGCGCGATAAGCATCGCCAACAGCGCGCCGAAGACGAACAACCTGAGGTCTATCCAACTGCGCCGGCGGTGACCCGTCGCAGGAGGCTCGTGCGCTCCAGGTACCTCGTCGTTTTGCTGGTACGCAGACCAGATTGACTGGCCGATGAGCTCCTCGAGTCGCTTGATGATGCGCTGTCGAGAACAGCCAGCCGAGTTGCAACGAACGTCGATCGCGCCGCTGTCGGGACGTTGTCGGAACGACAGACGGTCGTCGAGCGAGCCATGACATACCGCAGCGGTATAGAACCAGCCGCGTTCAAACCGGACTCGATGCGGCAGCCGTCCGGCAATCTGCCAGGCATCGGGCCCGACGTAGCGCCCCTGCGTTGCAGTGGGTGTGTGGAAATCTCTCATCGGTGAAACTCCTTCCGTTTGGTGTCGTGGGTGACGAGAGTGCGTGAGTGAGTAGGTGGAATCTAGGTTGGCAGGTGGAGACCGGCGTCGGCATCGAGACGCTCGGCCAGCGAGAGTTGGAGGCTGGGAGTTGGGTGGAACGAGACGCACTTCGCCCACGGTCGGATGCCGTGGCACGTGGAATCGAAGCGCGGAAAGAGGGAGGCGTGAGTCGGATCAGTGGTGATCTACGACCTGCGCGGACACGAAGCGACCGGGCTGCCCATTCAGGGAGCTCGATCAGAGGCAAATCCGGCGATTGGCGGGCCTTACAGCCATCACGCCAACCGCGATGCCAGTTCCTGCAATCTCGGGTCGCGCGTCAGGGGAGCAGAACTCAACCCGTCGACCGACCTCGCGCTGCAAGAGTGCGCGGTTGTCTCTCTGTGTGAACGAGCCGTCAGGGGAGCAAGACTCAATCCGTCAGGTCAGGTTCGGGCCGGAGACGAAACCCACCAGTGTTCTGAGGAGGAACCGCTGGCTGAAACCGCAAACCACCGTCATTAGAGCGCGTTCGTGGGCTGTCCGCCATGTCGCGGGCGTCCGCTTGAGGGAATTTCTGTGTTGTCCACAACACGTTGGTCCCGACAGCAACAACTGTTGGTTAGTGAGACTTTGGGGTAGACAGAGTGAGGGCAAAACGCTTTTCCTCAATCTGGTCGCACCCTGAGCACATCTGAAGTCGAGAGGCCGCTATGGATGGCCATGGCCATCTCCAAGAGAGCTGCCTCGTCATGGTGCGAGTAACCGAAGATGCCGCAATGAGAGATGTCTTGATCGTTTGGCATATGCCTGACCACCAAATCCATGTCCACCATCAGCGAGACATGTTGTCTCACCTTCGCCACGTGGAGCACAGCAAACTTGCCTGCGGGTCGCATTGAGAAGCCACGTTTGGTGTCTCTGATTTTGTTCAGCGCCTGACGATGCGTCAACTGGCCGAACCATTCAAGCCAGTTCGAAGAGAGATACTCCTCCCACTGGCCGTTCTGCCTCCGCGGGAGGAAGTTAGCTGGGCTTGGGAACCCATCCTCAAGCTTGGATGGCCCACAGTACCTAGCGACGTGATCGTGCTCGGGAACTTCGTCGCCTGTCATGTGGTTTGAATCCACTGCGACGCCAGATCCACGATGTTGCGCACACTGGTCTGGCACTCAGTCCCTCGCACGCGATACGGATCGCCGTTGCCCTTGGGAGAGGGCCTGAGGGCGGAATAGGTGATCTCTCCATCACTTCTGAACAACAAGGCGATGTAACCCGACGGGTCAAGCGTCCACCTGCAGAGCAACAGGCCGTCAGAGGTCAGAGTAATGGTTGGGGCTGCAAGTGGCTTCCCTGTCAGAAAGAAGGATGTGGCTGAAACCAGCGATTCGATGGCCACAGGCGAGTCCAATGAACCCATCCGCCGTTCGTGGGAACGGAGTTCACTGAGCTCGGAGATGCGTTCGGCGAAGCTGATGAGTCCACAGGCCCGAAGGAAAACACCCGCGGCTTCGACAGGCCGGTTCTTGGTGCCTCTCAAAGTCCCTTTATCCAAATCAGGAGACACAAACGGAGTCAGAATTACCTCAAGTTGTCCCGCAGATTGGCCGTCCGACCTTGGTGCCCAATTGATGCTTCGGCCTCCAGAAGCAGCCTCGGACGGGTCAGCGGAAGTCATTCTGGAAACCAGTCCGCTGCCCACATCGTCTGAATCAATCACACCGGTGGAGGGTTTGGGACCCAACCAGAATGGGACGACTGACGCTTCCTCAAACCACGGGCTAGGCTGCGAACCTCCCACCTGCGAGAGCGAGCCTCGACTCGAATGCATGATTGCAGACGTGTACGCTTCCTTTCCCTTCCCCGAAGGACTGCGATCGCGGGGAAAGAGTGACGTTCGTTGGTGATGCTGCCTTGTTGTTGCCATCACATTTCTTCCCTCTAGCCTCCGACTTTGAGGCCCGCGAGCAGGCGCCTCGTTAGATCTCCAAAGTCGTGGCCTTGCTGCTCGAATTCCGCCACATTGGGCGTTGTCTCGAAGTGCGCGTTGATCGCGAATCTCACGTCCGCGTCGCTCGCTTCGCTCTCCTCAACTAGCGTCACATTGAGCTGGTCAGCAAAGTGAGATGGGACACTCAACTCAACCCGCTTGGGGATCCAGGGGTGGGCCGGTCCGATGTCGAGAAAACTGCAAACTCTCGATGTGTCAAACAGGCCCCGCGAGGACTGGCTGATGTCCGCGTTCCGGATTAGAACGTCAAGATTCCAACCGTATGCCGCGATCTCGATTTCGGTGTTCGCCATTGCCTTGACGAGGCTCGTCGCCATGGTCAGAAACTCAGGCCTCGCCGGAGAGCTCCCCGACAGGTCTGCGATTCTGATTCTGGGGGGAGAAAGTGAGACCACCAACTGTTGAATCACGCTCACGATTTCGTGACCGTTTTCAACCTCATATAGCCGGAAGGGATCCGGGACGAATGCCCCGATGTCTAGCTGTTGGGCGGGTTGCTGTGGAGCGGGTGAGGGCAAGGTGGTTGGCCTAGCGACCAGGGCGAGGTCGTAGCTCGTTGAGATCTCTGGTGGCACTCCGGGACCTCCTGGCTGCTCTTAGTTTGGCTCATCGTAGCCGACCGTTGAAGGAAACAGCAGGGCCTGCGCTTCGGACGGCAGCTCTGTCCCATTGAAGAGCCCTTGGCCGAACCACGCACTTGAGTGCTCTATTCTCATTCACCAAGCGGTGGTGGAACAGCCTACTAGCTTCCGTTTTGACGCATTGTTTACCCCAGCAGACCCAGCGTCAGCAGCCGCACGACGAACCGACGAATCCGCTTGCGTCGGAGCTTGGAGCGCGCCTCGTCCACCCTCGCATGGCGTCGTTGCAGTTCTCGCTTGCGCTGCCAGTCCTGCCAGGGGAGATCGGCGGGCGGCGTGGTTAGCTCGTGCTCGCTGATCAGCTCAAGCTCCAGTTCGACCATTCGCACCTCGGCGATGTAACCCTCGACTGATGGCCAGTGCGTCTTGAACTCGGCGTGCTGTTCGCGCCAGTCGGTAATGAGGGCGAACGCCTGTGAGCCGTAGACCTGCTCGTCATCGGGTTGTGGCTCCAGCTCGACCAGCGTGGGGTAGATGCGATTGGCGACGTAGTGCCGGCTCGATTCAGCGACGCCGGGGTGAGCAGCCGGCCGTTGCGACTCCCGCAGCTCCGTCACAGCGGCAACGACCTGAGCGAGTTGCCGCTCCACGTCCTGTAGGCGGCCCTGCAACCTCTCCACCTGTTGCTGCACGTCCTCAGCGCCGTTGCCGCGAGCCTGTTCGCCCCTCGACTGTTCCAGTTCAGCCAGACGTGATTCGAGCCCCTTCACCTGTTGTCGAAGCAGACCCAGCTGCACCTCGGCAGAACCGCTCGACTCTCGTTCCAGCGCTTCTGTCAGACGCTTGCTGAGCTGACCGGTCGACAGCGCTCACCTGAGGGTCCATTCGCTGACCTCAAATCTACGCGCCACCGCCTCACGACCATCACGGGTGACCAGGTCCTGCAGGAGGGCCACGAGCCGCCCATCCCCTTCCGCACTGGGCTCGGTCGACGCCACTTCTGGAGTCTCAATAGGGGCACTTACGGTCGTCTCCATGTCCTCAACCTACCCAGACGCCGGCCCGATTGTGGACAACACAGGCCGATTTGTCCAATCGAGCGTGGAACCAGCTATTCCACCCAGTCCGTTGCCGCCGAACCCCGTTTGTCCAGCGTTCACCGCAGAAAACACTGGGGATCGCGCCCATTTGTCCAACTGTTCGGACTGCCAGATTCCTGTACACGCCCCACACTTCAATCGGCCATCTGTAACGGCAGGCACTGACGCCCAGGACAGTGTCACGCGTGACATGGCGCGCGCGCCATTGTGCGCGGGATTCCAGGTCGGACACACTTTGAGCCATCGATAGCGAACAGATGTTCCTGGAGGGGCTCAGACGTGACACCGACTTGGAGACGACGACTGAAGCTGGCGATTGCCGGACTGCTCGCGGCAGCCGCGGTGGCGATACCGGCGCTGCAACCGGCAGATGCGCAAACGCCGCCGGTGGTTGAGCGCCTGGTGATCGTCAACGAGGACGAAGAGAAGCCGTTCGTCGAGCGCAAGAAGAACGGCGAGTTTCGCGCTCGTCCGATCTTCAACTTGCGCTTGTCACAGCTGACCTACGGCATTCGCGACGCCGACGACCTTCTACGTGACTATCCCCGAGCACCAGCCGGGCGGCATCTTCAACAAGATTCTGGGCGCGCTCAACCCTGAGCGCTGGGCGCGGGCGGCGGCGGTCTGGGTGATCGAGGGTGTGCACGGACTCTTGTGCGGCGTGCTGGAACAGTTCGCGGGCGTCGGCCTCGCGCAGTGCGACAGGTAAGCGCAGATGTCGGACATCATCACCGGCACGCCCGCCGGGCTCACCTACGAACACGCGCTGATCATCGGCTGGATCGGGCTTTCGCTGATCCTCGAAGAACCGCTCGGCGGACACGGGTCGAGCTGGCGCGAACTGATTCCGCGATTGCTGCTCGGGCTCCTCGCGGCCGCCGCATCTCTTTGGTGGTGCGCACTGGTGATCGACCTGGCGCACGCCGTCTCTGGGTTCATCGCCGCGACGCTCGACGTTACCCCCGCTGATCTCTTGCTCGCCCCGGTCAACACCTTGCTGACTGCGGTCAAGTCGGGCTCGGTCGGGATCGCGCTCCTACTCGCGCTCATCTATCTGATCTACGCCTTCTTCTGCCTCTACCTGCTCTTGCAGATGGTGCTCCGCCTGGCGCTGATCGACCTGCTCCTGGCGCTCGCGCCGGCGGCGATGGGTCTCTGGATTCTGCCGCAGACGGCCGGGTGGAGTCGGCAGTGGCTGCGCATCTTTGCAACCACGGTCGCGCAGCAGGCCGTCCAACTCATCGCTCTGGCTCTGGGCATCGGGTTCCTGGCGGAACTCGCGGAGATCGGTCCCTTCGAGCCGGCCCGCGACCTGGTCTGAAAGCTGTTGATGTCGGTCGGGTTCGTCTACCTGGCGACCCGCGTTCCCTCGATGCTGGGCAACTCCGGACCGTTCGACTCCTGGCTGCGCACGCTCTACTTCGCCTTCTCGCTGCCGATGAACGTGGCTCGTTCGGCGGCCAGCTTCGCCGCCTTCAGTGGTGTGGGCGGTGGTCGAGCAGCGCCAAGCGGTCAAGCGGCCGCCGCGGTGGTCGCGAGCACGCCCGCTCAGTCAACGACCCAGCTCTCATCACCGGCAGCCGGCAATGGCGGCTCCGAGTCTTCGGGCCGCTGCCTGCGCAGCCAGAACGAGTAACGGGAAGGAGCGAACACCTCATGTGCTGAGCAGCCAACACGTCCCATTGAGGACAAACGCCAACAACGACCCCCACACGTACTGGAAAGGACACACACCCAATGGCTGATCTGATTCAGACCATCTCCAACCTCGTCGGCATCCTGCTCGGCGTGGTTGGCGCGATCGGTGCCGGCTACTTCGTCTTCGGCGCTTACCAGTACCTGACCGCCTCCGGCGCGCCGCACCAGATGGAGCGCGGCAAGTCGGCCATGCTCACCGCGCTCGCCGGCATCGTGCTCGCCTTGGTCGCCTTCGGCGTGGTCGAGCTCGTGATCGACGCCGTCGTCAACCCGGTCGTCGACGTCGATGCCCCACCTGACCCGACTACCGGCAGCTAGGCCGTCCAAGCCTCTGGAAAGGAGGTGTCCCATGCATGAACACGAAGTGCCGACTCATGTCCAAGCCGAGGACCGTGTCCTGCTCTGGTTAACATTCCCGCAGCTGATCGCGCTGGCCGTCGTGGCGGCGCTCGGCTACGGCGTTTATCACTACGCGCCGATCGGCTCGGAGCTGGTCCGCGTCCTGATGGGCGCGACCGTCGCCGCGACCGGCATCGCGATGGTCACAGGCAAGGTCGGCGGACGACCGCTGCCCGCCGTGCTCGCCGACCTGCTCCGCTTCGGCGTCGGCGCGCGGCGATTCGAGGGACCGCTCGTTCATCTGGTTCGCAGCGAACCGCCGGCGACCAACGAGCAGTCGGCGCGCCGTCCGCGCACGCGAGGCGAGCGGATGCCGCGCGTGCCGCTGGGCTGGTTCCGCAAGCGCGACCGCAAGCGTCCGTCCAAGCGTGATGTCGACGAGGCGAAGCAGTCCATTCGCCAGGAGAGCCGAGGTCACCGCTTGGGTGGCCCGCGCTCCTTGGCGCGGTCGGCCTCGTGGCGGTCTTGGGCCTTGGAACCTGCACGCCGCCGATCACGGTCGCGCAGGAACCCTCGCGGCAGCCGACCGTTCCTGAAGAGATCGAGTTCGAGCCAGATCCGCTGATCGAGGGACGGCGGCGTTCATCGAACGACTGACAGTGTCAGGGTCGGAAGCAACCGTCGTGCTCAAGGCCGCTGCCGACCTTGACCTGAATGTGCAAGCGTTTGGCGGAGATGACGGGCAACAACTTGTAGTCAACCGTTCGGTACAGCTCACTGAAGGTGAGCGGACGACGCAAGTCCTACCGCTCAGCGGCGAGAACCCGTCCTTCACCTTCGCCTGGCAAGACGAGCACCACCAGGCCGGCGCCGTGACGCTCGCGGGCGAACAGTTGCCGTTTCCGCTGCCAAACCATGAAGGTGATCTCTGCGACCTTCAACTGACGAAGTTGGAGTGGAAGCCAGGCAGACTGTCCGGCGAGTTCGAGCCTGACTGCGTCGACTCGGTCGATGAACAGATTCAACTGCAGACCGTTTCGGGTCATCACAACCTGAGTCAGGACCTCGTGCTGACAGGTCAAGGGCAGTCTGTCAGCGGCGCGATCCAAGTCCGTGTAGGCGACCGAACAACCAGCGCAACCTTTGTCGCGGACGGTGTTACGACGTTCGAACTCGTAATCGGTTCCGAAGAGGCACCGCTTGCGATTTCCGTGAGCGCCACACTCACCGCCGACCTGCAGATCGCCCTGCCGCCCCTGGTACAGCTCACTCACGTCCCCCAGCGCACCGAGACGTTCTCCGAGACCGTCACGCTGACCGACCCCGAGTCGGGCGAGAGCGTCTCCCAGACGGTCACGTTCCAGGTCGTGCATCCGGCACGAGTCGAAGCGAAGATCGTGCAGCGTTCGCCACCCACGAAGCAGCGCTCAGAAGAGTTGACATTAGGCACGAGCATCGCCGCCGACGCATCGTACGAATCTCTCAACGAGTCCGAGCCGAGCAACACCGGCTCAACCCAGACCGTGGTCAGCGGCAGCGAGCTCACTGATCTCCTGTCCCTGCTCGGATGGGAGCTGAACTGATGCGGCGCATCTTCCCTTTCAGCGCATTGGCCGTGGTCGCGTTTGTGACGACGGCCGCCGACTCGCTTGAAGAGCAGGCCATGCTCGACGCCTTCGACGCGGCGCTCACCGCGGTCGTCTACGCCGCCTCAGGGCTCGCTGTCTTCGGACTCGTCTGGGCCGGCTTTCTGCTGATGGCCGACGGCGCCGGCGAGCGCGGCGGGCGAGCCCGCTCAGCCGTCTTCCTCAGCTTCGCCGGTCTCGCGATCGTGCTTTCGGCCAAAGGTCTCGCGGCGCTGATGTCGAACAGCGCCATCCCGATTCCAATCCCCTAACCAACGGAGTATTCCTCATGAAACTTCTCGCACAACAACTTCGCCGGCGCGAAAACTCACCACTTAGTAGTGAAGCGACACTCGACGATCCACCAACGACTAAGCCACCCCCTGAGCTACCACTCTGCTTCATGCTGTCGCATGTTGAAGACGACGGTCCGGTCCGACTGGACGGCGTGAAACTTGCGGTCACCGAGCTGATGGGCTTAGAGCTGGACGAGGCGAAACTGGGAGCGTTCGCCGGCGCGCTCAACGCCTGCGACTTTTCGCTCCAGCTCTTGGTGCGTCAGCATCCGCCTGACCTGCGTCGCTTGCGGAGTGAACTGAAGTCGGCTCAACCCGACAACTTGCCGGAAGCAACGAGGCAAGCAGCCGATTCATCGAGACGACTGTTGAGCGAGCTGGAGTCTCGACCCGGCATCCTCGATCGGCGCTTCTACGCGATCTGCGAGTCCGAACACGCCGCAGAACTGCGCGGCGTCCTGGCCCGCGCCGGGCTGGTGATTCATTCACTCCAGGAGGAATCACTGCGCAGGTTCGTGATCGCCTCCACCTTGGGCGGCACGCCGACCGAGCGCGACCGCGAGGCTGAGTCCACGGTCCGGATCAACCGATCTGAGCTCGATATTGACGGTCGCCTGCAGCGTTCGCTGCACCTGACCAAGTGGCCGCGATCACTCGCGCCGGGCTTCCTGCAGCAACTGATGTCCACCGGCGCGCCGATGGACCTGTCGCTGCACCTCGGCCCGGTGCCGCCGTCGCAGGCGGCGAGACAGCTTGAGTGGCAGAAAGTGCGCTTCGAGTCGGCGCGCTCGATGTCGCTCAGACGCGGCAAGTCGCTCTCGCCGGAGGCCGAGATCGCGCTCGAAGACGTGAGTCGCCTGCGCGACGACGTGCAGCGCGGTCGCGAGCGGCTGTTCAACGCCTCGCTCTCGCTGACACTCCACGCGGATGGCAACGAGGAACTCACCGAGCAGACCCAGCGCGCTTCGGCCCACTTCGCCGCCACGCTGGGCAAGCTCGATCCGCTGCCCTTCCGCCAGCGCGAGGGCAAGCTCTCGACCTTGCCGCTGTCGCTCAACTCGGTCGCGTCCTGGCGCACGTTGGACACCTCATCCGTGGCGCGATGCTTCCCCTTCTCCCCGCCCGACCTCGACACCCGTTCGGGCGCGCTCTACGGGATCGACCTGCGAGCTCGCGCGCCCATCGTCTACGACCCCTGGGACGGCACCCACCTCAACGCCAACACTGCCGTGCTGGCACGGTCCGGCTCGGGCAAGTCGTTCGCCACCTAGCTCGGCGTGCTGCGCGGCATCTCGCGCGGCGTCGTTTGCTACGTGATTGACCCCGAAGGCGAGTGCGCCGACCTGGCCCGAGCCGCCGGCGGACGCGTCTTCTCGCCCGGTGTGCCCGGACAGGGGATGAACCCGTTCGTGGTCGGCCGCGCCGATCCCGAGGAACTGCTGCAACAGATCGGCAGTCTGCGTCGACTGGTCGAGGTGATGGTCGGCGAGCGGCTGTCGGCTGAACGCCGCGCCGCGCTCGATCACGCGCTGGCCTCATACTATGCGCAGCCAAACGAACGCTCCGGCTTCCGCGACTTCTACCGCTTCCTGGAACAAAACGATCCTGAGTCGCTGGCTAAGCTCTTGCGCCCGTTCGAGTCTGGCAGCCTCAAGCACCTGCTTTCCGACGACGGCGACGATTTGCTCCAGCACGAGGCGCTCGTGACCGTGTTCGACCTGCACCTCTTGGAGGCGGAACTGCGGCCGGCTGCCGCGATGGTCTGTACCGAAACCGTCTGGTCCGCTGCCGCCCGAGTCCCACGCCCTCGTCTGCTCGTCGTGGATGAGGTCTGGTCAATCATGCAGCACCCCGAAGGGGCCGCATTCATGGTCTCGATGGCCAAACGAGCCCGCAAACACCGGCTCGGGTTGCAGTTCATCACTCAAGATGTGCAAGACCTCTTGTCCGAGGACACGAGCCGCACGATCACCGGTCACTCCGGCCGAGCTCTGCTGCAGAATGCGGCCTTCAAGCTCCTGTCGTTTGGCCTAAGCTTCTCCGGTTAGTCGAAACGACTGTCAATAGGCGACACTGCACAGGTGCCCTAGCTACCATCGCACTTTGGTGGCTTCGGTAGCTTGCCGGTGACTCGCTGATACTCACCTGCATCTGCCAATTTGTCGCACAGGAAGATAATCCAGGCTTGGGTGTAGCCATAGTTCCCGTTCAATTCGTCATACACGCAGTACTCGGGCTTTGTCGCTCCAGGGCTTTCGCTGCCGTTACTCGGTCTCACCTGGTAGTGTTTCCAGGCTTGGGTGTGGGCCCACTGATTGAACTCAAACGGAAGGCGATCGCTGACGGTGTCGACAACGACACCCGGCTTAACCAGCCCGGCGCTTGCTATTGGTACGTGCTTTTCCTTGATTAGGGCGACCATTTGATTCAGTTGCTCTAGCTCGTTCTCCCCTAGATGGTCGACGTTCAGAAACTCGATTGCCAAGTCTGAGGTACTAATGTTGTTTGTTAATTTAGGAACAAGGAACACCTTCAGCGAGTAGTCTGAGCTAGCCAGTATCTCGGGGGGCAGATTGGCTCTAAACGTCTCGACATATTGCCGTAAGTCCTTGCTTGATTGGCTCTGTAGTCGTCTAACAGCATCGATTTGCGCACTAGGTCTCAGTGCTGAGAATTGAAGGGCTAGTCCCAGGGCATCTGTCAATGCATGGCGCTTGCCGAACTCGCTTGTCAGCAAGTCGTTATAGTTAGTCAGCATAGCTTGACATTCCCCGTAGAGTGCCGGGTCTAGCTCAGGTGCATTTCGGTGCTCGATTTTGTTGCGTAATCCAATAAAGAACTCTAGGTTGCGGCGCTGTGGAGGCGATTCGCTTTGCCAGTATTCCTTGAGGCAACTACTGAGCTCCCAATGCCTGGGCTCGCCGTCGACCTTGACATATCGCTTGCGGTTGCCACTGTTGAGCTCTAGGTGCCACGGCTTAATCTTACGCTGGAAAAAGATAGCATGAAATAGCGACGTCCATGCTACGCCCATCAGCATGACATACGCTCTGGTTCTGAATGTCGCCGATGGTCTATTGTATTGCTCAACCGCAGCGAGGGCGGCAGAGCGTGACTTCTCGAGATGGTCACGGACGGCTTTCGAAGTGCGGGGCATTCTGCCATTGTAGTAGCGGCACGCCGTCAGGATGAACGTGCGCGAGGCGGCCTCGCTCTGGCATCCACCGGGCGCGTCGGACGAGACGCACGAGTTGGAACGCAGCGGTTCCAAAGTGCTGCTACCGCCGAAGCAGGAAATCAGAGAGGGCGCGAACGTTGGTCTGACGACCGGCGACCAGCCGCGTTCGGTGCGCTTCCCCAACGACCTGACCCAGCGACATCACCTCTACGTCGCCCGCACGCGGATGGGCAAATCCACCCTGATGCGGCACCTGGTCGAGCATCAGCTTGCGCAGAAGGCGAAGGGACTCAACTCCGACGCCGTGGTGGTGGTTGACCCGCACGCTGATCTGGTCGCCGACATCTTGGAGCAGGTGCCGGAGTCGCTCGCCGATCAGGTGAAACTCATTGACCTGGCCGACGACCGCGGCGCCGTTGGAATCAACCTGCTCGACGCCCACATCTTCACCGACCGCGACCGCACCGCCGACGCCGTCGTCCGTGTCGCGCGCGGCCTCTGGGAACAGTGGGGCCCTCGTATGCAGTCGATCCTCGAGCAGACGGTCAAGACGCTGCATGAGGCCAACAGCCATCCGCTGACCGAGCGCGAGGATCAACACACGATCATCGACGGCTTGCGTCTGCTCGCAGATGACCCATATCGTAACACCGTCCTCACCCGCGTCAGTGACCCGTACCTCCTGGAGTGGTGGGCCCGCGACTTCGGCGGCTGGCGCAAGGAGTACCGCGCCGAGGCGCTCGCGCCGGTGCAGACGCGGCTCAACTACTACGCATCGTCGAAACGGGCGAGAGCGATCCTGGGTCAGTCGCGCTCCACGATCGACCTGCGGCAGACCATCCTCGACGGTGGCATCCTGCTGGTCTCGACGGCGCAAGGCACGGTCGGACGCGATGTCTCCGCATTGGTCGGAGCCTCGTTGCTCAACCTTGTTGATGCCGTGATCCGCGAGCAGGAGCGGTTGCCACAGGCCCAGAGACGCGGCGCGCTGGTCGTTATCGATGAAATGCAGACGATCCCCGGCGTCCCGTTCGAGTCGATGCTCTCGGAGCTGGGCAAGTACAGAGCACGATTCGTGCTCGCAACGCAGAGTCTACGCAAGCTCAACGACCTCTCGCCCACGATGCGACACACGCTCTTGGCCAACGTCGGCTGTCTGGCCGTGTTCCAGGTCTCAGGCGCTGACGCTCGCGAGCTGGTCTGGGAGCTGGGTCGCGAACGCATCTCAGAGGAAGACTTGGTTGGTCAGCCGGCGCACCATTGCTATGTGAGGGCCTCAGTCGGCACCGAGCGCCTGCCAGCGTTCTCAATGACTGTGCGCAAACCGGAACTGGGCGATCCCGAACGAGCCCAGCGCATCCGCGAGGCCGCCTGCGAATACATCACATCGGTTGAGCAACTCGAAGCGCAGCAGATCGAGCGCCAACGTCGGCTGATCCAGTTCCAGCAGTCGTTGACCGAACGCGAGGAGTCGCAGGCAGCCGAGCCTGACGAATCCAAACCGCGCCGGGTCCGCAGCCGTCGGATGGAGCAGGCCGGATGAAACTCTCGGACTGCCAATCGGATCTGTTGCACCAACTCGCGCAGACCCCGTTCGCCGACCGCCTTGAGTTGGCTGCCCTGAGCGGCTGGTCGCCATCTGGCGGTAGACGCCAGATGGCGAAGTTGCAGCAATGCGGCCTGATCGAGCACCTGACTCACGCAACTCCGCTGATCCCGACCACCCGCCGCTACTGCCTCAGCGCGGAGGGCCTGCGCCAACTGGCCGAGGGCGGCGGAGGGAAGGTGGCGCGACAGTTGCGCAGCTGGCCGGTCTCGCAGGAGTGGCGACGGCTCATCCTGCAGCGGCTCGCCGCCGCCGCTGTTCTGTATCGGTTGACGACGGCAATCGGCGGGTCGCAACATCCGCTCCGTTTCCGCTGGTACCGCGCCCAACCGATGGACGCGACGGTGGATCTGCCCGACGAACGCAGCGTCGCGCTGGTGCGGATCGGACGCACCGCCGACCGCACCGCGCTCGCCAAACGCCTGGGCAGACTTGACGAGGCCCTACGGGTCGGCCCGGCCATGATCCTGCTGCCAGATGAACTGCGCTTGCGCCACGTCCGGCGCATCGTCGCCGGCTTCACTGTGATGCCGTTCTTGGCCGTCGAACGCGACGTCATCAATGTGGACGCGGACGCCGCTGTCTGGCGGATCGCTTCTGGCCGTGCTCGGTTCACGCTGAATGAGGCGCTCAGCTACGCGATCCCGCGGTCGGATCAGATCATCGAGCAGCCGCTCAGCCGAGTGTAGATGCCGCGTCCACTCAGCGAGTCGCGATGGTTGTCACCAACAGCGACTGATCAGCGAGCGCTCGACTCGATCGGCGACTGGCCCTGGATCCGGCCCGCCCATCTCGCCTATCTGCTCGATTGCGGCCAGCGCCGAACGAGCCAGATTCTCAACCACTTGGCGCAGTCCAACTTCGTCTGTCGCCAGAACGCTGGAGGCAGTCCAAGATTGGCGCTCAGCGACGCCGGCATCACACACGTCGCTCGGCGAGACCGCGCCGCCGTGAGCCTCGCCAAGCAGCGCTGGAGCGTCGCGCCGGTTGACCCGGACCGACCCATGAGTTGGCGCAACGTCAACGGGGCTCGCTCGCGGCAGCTTCTGCGGCATCTGAAGCACACTGAGTCGGTGCACTGGTTCATCGCTTAGTTGGCAAAGCAGGCAACCTCTGATGACGTGTCAGTGATGCAACTGGATCCGCCGCACCGCGCCTCGCGATACTTCCGCTACTACGGCACTGTCCGCTCGATTCACCCGGATGCCTACTTCGAATTGCAGACATCCAACAACCGACATGCGTTCTTCCTCGAGTACGAGCGGCGAGCAGACCGTCCCGCCACCATGCGAGACCGACTCGCTCCGTACCTGCGTTACTACTCCACACGCCGGCCGCTCGAGGATCACGGCGTGATCCCCAGCGTGCTGGTTGTGTTCGAAGACGAGCTCGCCGCCGATCACTTTCTGAACATCGCCCGCGACGAGTTAGAGCTGGCTCACGTCGATTTGCCCTTGTTCGTCTCGTGCGAGGCGGACATCAGCCGCTGGGGACCCTTGGCTTCGATCTGGCGCACCGCTGATGGTCGAGAACGAGTCGGACTGCGGTAGGCGCACAAGTGGCTTGACGCCTCGATCCCGGAGGCGATGCAGCGTTCGGATGTTGCGTCCAACGTTTCTGGCCAGACCCTTCCAAGTCAGCCCCAACAACACCCGCAGCCGCGCCAAGCGGCGCGGCAAGTCGTTGGGGAAGTGGGGAGTCGCCGGAGGCATCGGGCTACTCCGCCGATTGCTGACGCGCGGCCCGTTCGTCGCCGATCAGCTCGGCCAGACCGCCCGGCACCTGCGAGGCAAAACGCACCAACGAGAGCATGGCCCGCCGCTGGGCGAGGCGCCGCGACGCAATCGCAGCAGTTGGCGAGTGTTCACCCCCAGCGCAAGGGCCATCGCCTCCCACGTCAGATCCGCTCGTTCCTTCAGGCCGAGCAGCCGCTCCGGAAAGTTGTTCGGCAGCAGCGCCTCACCGCCCGTGGCTTGCTGTCCTCTCATGTGTGTTCGTCTCGTCATCCGACATACCGTTCGTTCTGGGCGGCGGACAGGCCCGGATCGGCGCTCACGGTCGCGCCGGGCTCTGCCGCCACTGTCTGTACCTGAGCGAGATGATGCCGCGCGATTAGCTGCGCCACCATGCGCAGGCCGTCGCGCAGCCCTGCTGCTCTTCCTCGGTCATCTCTCGTGATTGCAAAACCTCCACCCTCCGATTGCGCGGGTTGCCTCGTGTCGAGTCGAAGGAAGGTCATGGCGCACACTCCTGTCAAGAACATATGTTCATTCTCAGGCAATAGTAGTCAACCGATGCTCGAATTGGCAATACCTCTCAGAAGACATTGATAATGCTGTGGATAACTCAACGACGAAGGAAAGACGTGAGTCGGCGACGCGCGCAGGGGACACCTCGGCCGAGCATGGACGACCCAACCAAGGCATGCCTGACTCGAACCTAATCGCCGTCACGAGCAGCCAACAGCGGCTGAATCTCGCGAGTGCGCACGTCCTCGAAGGCACATTCCTTGAGCGCGTCAACATCCGGGACGAGCACCTCGCCTCGGAATCGCGCACCGGGACCGGCGCCCCAGCGAATCGCCCCAGATTCTGCCAACTCGGTCAGACCTGCTGCCACCGCCGAGCGTGACAGCGTCGTCAGCCGTCCAAGATCCTTCTGCCGAATCGAGATCACGCGCTCGGTGCCAAAATCCAGATCATCCAGCGCCAGGCGTGACACCAATGCTGCCGCCACCCGAGACGCCGGTCCGCCGCTCGTCGCCAGCGACACCCAATAGAACCGCGCCAAGCGGCGCATCACCAGCTCGTGCATGCGCTCTCGTATCGTCGGGAGGCGCTCTGTGACCAACTGGATCACTTCCTTTGGAATCCGCACGATGACGGCTTCGGTGATCGCCGAGTAGCTCGCCGACCAGCGCTCGGCACCCATCAGAAACTCGTGCACGCCAATCAGAAACGGAGCCGCCAACTCCGAGTACGGCGATTGCCAAGGCGTCACGACGCCATGCTGGACAAAGACCAAGTGCGTGAACGCCGCCCGAGGGAGTCAGCGGCATCTCCGGGGACGCCGCCACCCATATCTCCAATGGCAACGCCGCCTGAGCCAGAGCTACCTCTGGCGCTTTCCGGCTCGGCACCTTCGAAATCGAAGCCTCGAGCGAATGTCCAGCCGAAGCTCTCGGTGTGATGAGTCTTGGCCCGATTCAAGATCGGCGAATTCGAAACGGGCCAGTGATTGCATCGGTCGCTGCATGGAAACCCGGCTCGTCAAAGATGAGTCGAAATGATCCCGCCACTGGGCCATCCGTCACGTGTACTGTTCCATATGTGATCGTGGGCTCGTCTTTGACTGCCTGCGGACGGCGATTGAATGCCAGTTGCAACGTCTCGAAGACCTTCTTCTTGTACGTCGTGTCCTCCGTGTCGCGCAGGTAGTCGCCTTTCGTCTCGAACACTAAAAGGCGTTTGCCGTTGTCCGACGGCGTCGCAATTGCTATGAAGTCGGGCCAGATGCGGTGCGGCTTCCAGCCGCGAATGGCGTACTCGCCACGCTGACGGACCGCGATCCGGTGCCACCATTGGATCGCGCGTTGCTCGTCAAGATAGCGTGCGAATCGACGCTCGAGATCCGAGTCGTACTGGCTGCGTAACTGTGGAGTGAACAGGCTCAGTTGCAACGGCTCACCGGGCCGACGTTCGAGCGAAGAGTCGGTGTCCTCGTTGTAGGGCACCTCGTAGGACTCTTCTCGCAGCCTGTGCTTGAGCGATGCCGTCAAGTCGAAGCGCACTTCCTCGTCTCGTAGCTTGCGCATGAACACCTGTTCGGTCTGATCGTAGATCGCGTCGGTGACGTATTGACGCAGGACGGCTGCGATGTGTGAGCGCTGACCATAGATGTCGTCGTCGGACTGGCCCGCCTCATGCAGCCGTTCAATCATGTCTTCGACGATTCGCCCGGCCTGCCAGGGATTGGGGACCACATCGGCCAACCGACGCGTGTACCAGGAAAGTTTGACGCTCGTATCGACCTCTATGCGGCTAGGCAGATCGTATTGCGGGGTGAGGCCCTCTTCTCCGATCATCACGGTGGCTCGAGAGATGGACGCGCCAGCGGCTGTCGCCGACTGGATGGCGGGCGGACCAATACGGTCCCAATCGACTTCGCGCAGCAGGTCGCGGGTGTAGCTGAGGTCGCGCCATCGACCTTCGTCGTAAATGGTGACCAGCGGCAGGAAGATCTGCTCGTCGCGGAACTTCGGACGGCGCGAGATGGTTGTGGTCTGAAGCTCCCCGCTGTCAGTCAACACGAGGTCCGACAAGCCGGTCAGACCTTCATTCTCCAGTCCCTGCTTAACGCTGGCTACTGCGGTGCCGACATCGGTGTTGAGGCAGTAGACGTAGCACTGATCGAGCTCCTGCCGCCCCGTGCGTTTCGCGTGGGGCTGGCGCATGACGCGACCAATCAGCTGCGTGATCGCCGTCTGAGCGCGCGTGTTGTCGAGGAGGACGAGTAGCGACGCGAATGAACAGTCCCAACCTTCCATCAGCGCCGCCTTGGTGATGATCCATCGAATTGGAACAAGCGGCGAAAGCAGGTCAACATCCTTAAGATCGTGCTGGCCGCTCGCCTGGATAGCGATCTGGTCGGCGGGCACCCCGAGTTGGTGCAGCGCCTCGCGCACGTCTTCGGCGTGTATGCGCTCACCGTCTCGTTGGTCTCTCCCGGTGCGCTCGACCCGCACGACCGCGATCGGGCGGATGTATCGTCCCTCGTTCTCGTCCAGTTCTCGCGCCGTTTGCTCTATCCCTTCCAACTCGGTGTGCGCCTGTTGCAGCGTTGAGGCCCAGTCGTCATTGTCCGTCGCCGCAACCTTCACTGGCAGTTTGATCATTTCCTCGTTATGCAGAGCGGGGCCGTCGATATCGACCAGGAGGTTGCTGATGCCCCGATTCGGCGTAGCCGACAGTTCGATCACGAGCTGCGGATCAAGGCGGTTGACCGATTGTACGAACTCCTGGTTGGCCTCCTGCTTCTTGCCGTAGGCCTTGTGCGCTTCGTCCAGCACGACGACCGGACGAAGCATCTTGAAGACGTTGAACAGGCTCTCTTTGACCGGCCCCTCGGACGTGGTGCGCTCCAGGTCGGGAAACCGATTGAGCAGTTGTTGATCGGCGAGCGCCATGTCGCGTTCGGGGTAGAACGACGGATAGCGGCCGCTGTCGCGGAACATTCGCAGGAAGTCGCGGCCCTTTTGCCGGTTGGCGGCGGGCAGCATGAGCAGCATGATGCACAGGTAGTGCTCGACATCCTGCGCGTTGAATTGGTCTTCTTTTTCCAATAGCTTGACCCGCCCGCCGCTGGCGCGTTCGAGCATCTGCCGGTACGGGTGTTCGCGATCCCAGAGGGCGCGCTTGGTCTGGTCGTAGATGGCGCGGGTTGGCACGATCCAGAGCGTGAATCCAGTGGAGCGTCCGAGCCGGTCCAGCGCGCCGGCGGCGAGCAGGGTCTTGCCGCCACCGGTCGGCACTTTGAAGCAGACGTGCGGAATCGGGCGCCCAGCGTCGTCGCTCCGTGAGACATATGCACGAGCGCCGGCGGGCAACTCGCCTTCAGAGCGCAGTGCGTCCCACGCCAGTTTGGGAAAGTCCGCTACATCGTTGGTAGGAGCGAGGCCGACGTCGTGCAGCGCCGCGATCGCGGCCTGGGATTTGGTCTGCGCCTGCTCCAACTCACGCAGCCACAATGCGAACGTGTCGAGCGCGCCGGCCTGGTACTCCTTGAGCTGCATCGCCTAGCCGCCCTTGAACAGTTCGTAGGGAAGCTGGCAGAAGGTGATGCCCATGTCGGTCAACTCACGCTGGCTCAGATACTTGCCCGCCCCGAAGACGGTCGCAGGCTTGCCGACCGTTTCGATTTGCTTCGCGCGTTCGGGCGTCAGCATCGCTTCATCGCTCTTCAGCCACTCAATGTCGGGCTCGTAGTAGAGGTAGTAGTCGGTCGTCTCCGTTCGGTAGAAGCGCTGATCATTGCGGGCAGTGCGCAGCGCGTCAGGCTCGAGGGAGAGGCCCGCGGCGGTGTGCAGCAGGAAGATCGCTAGCGTTTCGTAATCGGGCAGGCCCTCGCCGCTGAGCAGGCTTTCGGCGTCGAACGGATCGCCGAGGGTGCAATAGGTGAATGAGCCGCCCAGTCCTTCGCGGAGCGCCTCGTTCTTGGCGCGCGGCACGCCGTCGATCACACGGCGCACGCGCTCGGCAGTGATGGTATCGGCGTAGTCTAAACACTCGATTAGGATGAACCGCCTGTTGCCCCCGTCCTCCCCGTTGAGTGCGAGTGTGGCGTGCCCCGTAGTGCCGCTGCCGGCGAATGAGTCGAGGATTATCGATTGATCGCTCGACACGGTCCCGATCAGAGCCTTTATGAGTGCAGATGGCTTTGGGGAGGGGAAACTCACACCGAGCTGCTTTAGCTCGTCGTTTCCGTTTGAAAGATTCGTAATGAGGTCCTTCATGGCGGTAACACGAAAGTCCCTGACTTTTGTGTATATGCGATAGCCGTCTCCATGCTTTTCAAAATGAAGATCGTGAAGTTCTTCAGCTATCTTCCTCTGGCTCCAACGCCACGCATGCCAGCTATGGATGCCGTCGCGACAATCCCTTGGCCGGATCAACGTGAACCCGTCAAACGTGTCTTCTGAATCAATGTCTGTGAAGCGAACGGCAGGTTCATTCGGCGAGTAGTGGATGTTGAACACTAGGGTTGGCGCCGTTTTTTCGTTAAACTTCGAGTTAGTGTTGTACAGCTGATTCTTGATTACGTATGGCCCTACTTCATCGTGTTGCTCTTCATATGTCTTGATGCGATAGGCGTCAGGCATAACCTCGGTCGCAAGCCCAATATCGATTTGGAACGGCGAATCTAGCGTCATTGCATCCTTCGCATAAGCGAATATCGGCTCATGTGTTCGCGCTGCGCCTTTTCCTGTCAGCTGTCTTCCCTTGAGATTGTTTACCCAAGCGAACGAGTTCAAGAAGTTGACATCGCCGAAGATTCCATCCATAAGCATGCGCAGGTGATGCTCCTCATTTTCGTCGATAGAAACGAAGACGACTCCATCGTCAGCCAACAGCTCTCTCAGCAACTGCAGACGCGGCCACATCATGCAGAGCCACTTATCGTGCCGCTCAAGGTCTTCGTCGTCGACAGGTCCATTGTCCTTCAGCCACTGCTGCATCAATGGACTGTTGACGTTGTCGTTGTAGCTCCAACCCTCGTTGCCGGTGTTGTAGGGCGGATCGATGTAGATGCAGTTGACCTTGCCGGCGTAGCGCGGAAGCAACGCTTTGAGTGCGCGGAGGTTATCGCCGTGGATGATCAGGTTGTCGTCGGGCACGAGATCGGTGTCGGCGGCGTGCGCAGCCGGTGGATGGCTCCTCTGCGGGTCAACCACGAGCGGGCTGTAGGGCACGGTCAGATGGTGCGCGTAGATGTGCTGCTTGCCTTTGAACTCGAGTGTCGGCATGAGGGCAGGGTAGGTGGCGCGCGTGGCAATGGTCAACGTCGAACGGTCTTTGGCGGCGAAACGCGAGCCTTGCCGCCTAATCTCCCGCCGCATGCGGAGCCCACTCACGTCTGTCAAAGAAGAGGCGGTATCTGAGCTGTCCCCAACATCTGATAACCTGCAAGTCGACAGGAGCGAAAGTGGCCCAGCGAAGCCCTGGCAGCGTCGTTGACCTGTTCTGCGGAGCAGGCGGCCTTTCGCATGGATTTTTTCGCGAGGGATTCAATATCGCCGCGGGTATTGACATTGACGAGCGCTGCAAATTCCCGTTCGAGCAGAACAACAACTCTGAGTTCATCTGCCGGGATATATCCACTCTCAACGGCGAGGAGGTCCGCGCCTTCTACACTCCAGGCGAGCCATCGATCCTCGTGGGCTGCGCCCCCTGTCAGCCGTATTCCTCCTACGGCAGGAAACAGGACCCGACGCAGTGGGGCCTGTTGGGTAACTTTGCGCAGATTGTCCGCGACGTGAAGCCTGATGTCGTGAGCATGGAGAACGTACCGCGATTGCGGAACTTCCAGAGCGGTCAGGTCTTCAAGGATTTCACAGACGCGTTGGAGGAAGCCGGCTATGGGAAACCGACTGTGGTGACTGCCTACGCGCCCGATTACGGAGTGCCGCAGACGCGCTCCCGCTTGGTCCTGCTGGCTTCCCGACACGGCAAGGTGTCCCTCATTCCACCGACGCGCGAGCCCGGCTCGTACGAGACCGTCTCCAACGCAATCGGCGATCTCACTGAATTGGCGGTTGGCGCGACCGACGAGCAGGACCGACTGCACCGATCCAGCCGGCTGTCGCCCCTGAATCAGCAGCGTATCCAAGCCTCCAAACCCGGCGGCACCTGGGAAGACTGGCCGGACGAGATCGTCGCTCCTTGCCACAAAACAGAGCGCGGCCGTTCCTGGCAGTCCGTTTACGGCAGGATGAAATGGGATGAACCATCGCCGACCATCACCACCCAGTTCTTCCGCTACGGCACAGGTCGATTCGGTCATCCCGAGCAGGATCGTGCCCTATCCCTCAGAGAGGGTGCGCTGCTCCAGTCATTTCCGCCAGACTACGGCTTCATCCATCCCGATGATCCCGTCGAAATGACACCAGTAGGGCGCCTGATCGGAAACGCGGTTCCAGTCCTGCTTGCGCAGGCGATTGCTAAGTCGACCCGTCTTCACTTGGAAGGCCAGTATCCGTGATTGTCCAAGGGCTAACTCAAGAACCACTGCATCTCTCGATAGAACTAAGTGTTCTCAAGCACCTAACAGGCCGCTGAAAATGGGCGTGTGAGATCATGGCGGAGGTATTAAACAGATAGCTGAAGGAGGTTTGCGATGCGCGGCGAGTCAGAGCGACAGGCGACGATGATGATGGGGCTGACGCCGGACGGCTTCGTGCCCAAGAGTCACCCATTGCGGCGGATCAAGCCCTTAGCCGACTCGGCCCTGCGGCGCATGTCGCGCCTGTTCGACGAGATCTACGCGGACAACGGGCGGCCCTCGATTCCGCCCGAGCACCTGCTCAAGTCGAGCCTCTTGATGGCGTTTTACACGGTCCGCTCGGAGCGCCAGTTCTGCGAGCAACTGCGCTACAACCTCTTGTTCAAGTGGTTCCTCGACCTGAACGTGGAAGATGAGCCGTTCCACCCAACGACCTTCACCAAGAACCGCGAGCGGCTACTGGAAGCGGACGCGGCGCCGGTGCTGCTCAAGGAGGTGATCAAAGAGGCGCGCCGGCGCCGGCTGCTCTCGGCTGATCACTTCACCGTTGACGGCACGCTGCTCGACGCCTGGGCCTCGCACAAGAGCTACCGTCCGCGCGATGAGCAACCGCCCAAAGACGGCGGGCGCAACCGCGACGCGGACTTCAAGGGTGAGCGTCGCAGTCGCGACACGCATGAGTCGACGACCGACCCGGAGGCGCGGCTCTACCGCAAGGGCAAGCAGCAAGGCGCACAGCTCTGCTACCTCGGTCACGTGCTGACTGAGAACCGGAATGGTCTGGTGGTTGATGTCGAACTGACCGAGGCCGATGGCTACGCCGAACGCGACGCCGCCCTGGCGATGCTCGAACGCAGCGTCCGGGGGCCGGCCACGCTGGGCGCCGACCGGGCCTACGACACGCGCGACTTCGTCTGGGACCTGCGAGCACAGGGTGTGACGCCCCATGTGGCACAGAATGAGCACGGCCGGCGCAGCGCGATCGATCGTCGCACGACCCGGCATCCGGGCTACGCGCAGAGTCAGCGCCGGCGCAAGATCGTCGAAGAGGTGTTCGGCTGGATCAAGACCGTCGGCGCCGGCGGCAAACTGCGGTACTTGGGCCGGGCCCGCAACAAACTCTGGTTGGAACTGACCGCCACGGCCTATAACCTAACCCGCCTCGCCAACCTCGAGGCGGCCGCCGCATAGCTGAACCGCGCCGACGCGGCTTCAGGCGCTGGATCCAGCGCCCCGGATCCCGCCCTCTCACTTACACGACCTCCAGTCGATCGCTGCTCAGCCCGCGCCCACTCGTCGAAGATGGCCAAGTCTGGCACGTATCATCCGTAGTTCAGCAGCCTGCTAGAGGGCAGCGGACAGACGGAAGCACTGGTGGCATATCTCGACTCACCGCACTCTGCTGAGGAGGTAATCAAGGCGGTGTCTGTTCTGCTCGACATGAGACACTTCGATGTCGCTCTGGAGCGACTAGAACGAGGCCGCTCCTTGATCAGTCAGTCCCAATACGTCGATCTGACTCAATTGATCGAGGTTAGGAGGCAGATCTCGTGACATCGCACGAAAAGAAGATCGCATTCGGGATCGAAGTCGGGCGAATCCTTGAGCTTCTTGCCGATCAGATCTACCAGTCCCCGCTCGCCCTTCTGCGGGAGAACACGCAAAACTCGTTTGACGCAGTCCAGAGAGGAAGGCGCTGCAACAGGAATTCGGCCCGCGAATCGACGTTTCCGTTACCGATCAGGAGGTCACGGTAACGGACAATGGCATCGGCATGACTGCGACCGAGATTGAACAGCATTTCTGGTACGCCGGGCGGAGCGGGAAAAACACTGAAGCCGCCCGTGCAGCAGGTGTCGTGGGAACATTCGGCATTGGCGCGTTGGCCAACTTCGGCGTCGCCGACGAACTCACGGTCGAGACTGAGTCAGCGAGGACGGGGGAGCGAACAGTCTCCTCCGCGCTGAAATCGAATCTGTCAACTGTCGATCAGGGTATCTCGATCAGGGCCGTGCCCGCCCTCGGCAACCCAGGGACCACGGTCCGGGCGCGCCTGACTCCCAACAGCGGGATATCGGTTCACGATGCCTATCGGTACCTGCATCAGTTTGTTGAGTTCGTCGACGTGCCGGTCTTTCTCAATGGAGAACTCCTCAGCGGCGCAAAGCACCGAGACGCGCTGCCTTCGGAGCAGTATGCGTGGTCAGAAAGAAGAGGGGGGCAATCCCTTGCGGGCATGATCTCCGGCGATCTTGAAGTGCGTGGCATGACCTCTGGGGAGTTCCGCGTCGTCTTTGAGAACATCGAGACCGCAAAGGGACTCGGCCGAGCTGGCGCGATCGTCCTCCAGCAAGATGCCAGCGCGATCCGCACATTGCGCTCTGGATTCGGACTAGCCACGGTAGGCGCTCAATCCGACTACCGTTGGGGCGGCGTTGTCGACCTTCCATTCCTCCAACCAACGGCTGGGCGAGAGGCACTGGACGCTGGATCGAGCCAGGATCTCCAAAGGCTCATCTCCGCTCTTGATGAAGTTGTTTCGCAGGTCGCTTGCGGGCATGCCGATTCCCTGTCGAACGACAGCTTCCTGCGCTGGGTTGCTAGTCGCGGCAAGTTTTCATTATGCGGTCCGCTACTCGTGAATGTTCGTCCGACGGGTGCCGAAGAGACACTCGAATCTGTCGCATCACGAGGCGGCGCGCGCTACTACGGCGGACGCGACACCTCCCTCATTGAGACCTACGCCAGCGAAGAGCAGCCGCTGTTGATTCTCTCTCGAAGACCACCCAGACGAGACTGCGAGCGCGGCTATCTGGTGGCTCGAGGAGTTGAGGAGATTGACGACTCGCCAAAGGTGACGGAAGAACTTTCCATTGACAGGCAGAGCATCGCTCACTCGGCGCTGGCGGTGCGAATCGCGCGGATCCTAGAAGAGGATTACTTCCTCGGTGTCGATATCCGATACGGCTCAATCTCCGGAGGTCTGCCACTCCTAGTCACCGACACGAAGACCCCGGTCGTCATCTTTCTAGACCCTGACTCAACCTCCGTCTCTCCGTTGCTCGCCCTATATCGAAATGACTTCAACGCGTTCGGTCCATTTGTGAAGGACTTTGTTCGCTCGGCAGTCTTCCCCCGCGTCTCGAAGCTCGTGCCGAGCAGTACACGTGCTGGCGCAGAGGCATTCTTGCGTCATCTTCGCGCAAACCGGGAGTGGTTCGAATACGAACTAGACGACAAGGCCGACCTTGCGGAAATCCTGGACGAACTTCGCGCCGGTCGCTTGACAACCGAGGAAGCGAAGAACCGACTCTTTGATGTGGGCCGTTCCTTCGTCGAGGTCAGCGGCTCGGGAACTGAGCCGCTCTCGGCCGTCGTTGGCCCCGTCGACGAGGTCGTTGGCGACAGCGCTACTGACGACTCGTTCGAGGCGAGACCTGGTATCGATAGGCGAGAAGACGAAACGAGCGCGCTGATCTTGACCACGGAGCAATCGTTCAACGGATATACCTGCTTTCTCGCATTGAGCGATCGTGTTCAGCGCGAAAAAGGGGATTTCTTCCTTCAGCCGCACACGACAGAGGTCGTCTGGGGGGGCAAGGTGGTTTTCATATTTCAGCATCATTCTCGGCGGTTCGGTCTCTACTACGACATCCTTGTCCTGAGATAGTCGGAGAGGCCGCTGATGGTGGCCCCGGGGTTACATCGACCATTCTGACAAAAGGACGGACTTTCATCCCCATACCACAAGAAATCGCAGGTTCATTCCTTCCAAACGCTGATGAACGCAAGCGGTTGGAAGTGAGGTGCGATGTTCTATATTTGGACGAAGAAGGATTTAATTCGTGAGTTGATGTTGAGTAGTTTTATTGCTCCGATTAGGTGGCGCTGTTGGGCTTCAAATTCAGTGCCAGTCGTGGGCGTCGGGGAGGGGGATGTCGCCGCCGACGGCTTCAATTCGTTCGGCGGCGATGTTGGTGGTATCGTCCCAGCGGTTGATCAAGCCGTGGATGATGATCAGTGGATTGCGCAGCGCGTTCCTGTGCTTGGCGAGGACGTGTGACCAGACGATGGGCTGCACGTCGACGGTCTCGTCTTCGATCGTGACGAAGACGATGCCGTCCGCGCCTTGCGGATGCTGCCGCGCGATCGGCCAGCCGGCGACGCGGATGCGCTCGCCGTCCTCGGCGTGGTAGGTATCGGCCGTCGTTCGCACCTCTCGGTCGAGCGTCGGACGGATGAACTCCATCACGTGGCCACGGGGGTAGATGTCGAGAACCTTGTACTCGCCGACCATCTTGTCGTAGTCGCTGAGGTCGTCGAATATGGGCGGCGGCTCCGCTCCGATCACCGGGAACGCGCATTGACCGTTGCGCGCGGACGGAATCGAGAGGCCGGCTTCCCAGAGCGTGTGCGCGGCGGTTCGGAGTGAGCGCGTCGAACGCGCCGGCTTCGATCAGCGAGCGCAGCGCCTGCGGCTTGAGTCCGGTGCGTCGGACGAGTCCGTCGGCGCCATAAAGACCGTGGCGCTCCCGCTCTTCCACGATCAGCCGCGCCGACTCGGGTCCAATGTCCTTGATCATGCCCAGGCCGAGCCGCACTGCGCCGTCCTCAGGCTTCGCCCGGACCTCGCTGCGGTTGACGCAGGGGTTGAGGAAGGGCACGCCGAAGCGGCGGGCGTCTTCTTTCAGCGTCTCGACCGGGTAGAACCCCATCGGCTGGTTGTTGACGAGCGTGGTGAAGAACTCCAAGGGGTAGTAACGCTTGAGCCAGGCGGCCTGGTAGGCGGTGATCGCGAACGCGTGCGAGTGCGACTCAGGGAACATGTAGCGGCCGTTGATCTTGGCGAAGATGCGCTCAGCCGCGTCCGCCGGGACGCCGTTCGCTTGCGCCCCTTCGAGGAACCGCTCGCGATGCATCTCGATCAGGCGCTCGCTGTTCTGACGCGCGAAGGCGCGGCGCACCTCGTCGGCCTCGGCCGCCGACATGCCGGCCACGTCCATGATCAGCTGCACGACCTGTTCCTGCCAGACGATGATCCCGTAGCCCCGCTCCAACGCGCGTTGCTCCAGCGGATGGTCGTACTCCCACTCGGCCCCGTGGCGGTAGCGGTCGACGAACTGCGAGACGGCACTGCCCTGCGTGCCCACACCGGGCCGGATCAGCGCCTTGCCCAGGTCCCGGATGACGCCCTTGACTGAGTAAGTGGAGATTGCGACATCTCGACGGCGCGGACGCGACCGAAGTACTCGTGCACGCGCTTGATCAGCTCCTCGCGCAGACCGCGGGGAAAATCGAGGTCGATGTCGGGCAGCGAGGTCATGTCTTCAGGCAAGAAACGCTCCAGCGTCAGGTTCCACTTGAGCGGGTCGACGTGGCTGATCCCGATCAGATAGCCGACCAGCAGCGCCACGGAGGAGCCGCGTCCAAGAAGTCGCGAATGCCGCGATTAGGTCGGCTGATGGTCGAAGTCAGTAGGGTTGAACAACACCACGAGAGACATCGCGATGACAAACCGAATGCGACAACTGAGACCACGAGACGCCGCGCTGTTCGTGGTCGTCGCTGCGATCGTGGCGGTGCTGGGCGTGATGATCGGCCGTGAGTTGGGGATCGGACAGCAGACCGGTGCGAGCGTTGCGTCCTCTCCGGCCGACGAATCCCCTCCGCTCCCCCAACAACAGTCTGAACAGACCACCGCGCTGACCCTGACCCTGTCCGCAACCGAATTCTGCGAGACCAGGCGCGCGTTGGAAATCCTGGGAGGCGAGTCCCATCGGGACGAAGATGGCAACTGGGTTCAGAAGTGGACGAGTTACGGGTGGTGGGGAGTGTCCAGCGTGCCCGTGCGTTGGCAAGTGAGCGGCGGGCAGGCGCCATACACGCTTGTCATTGACCATGAAACGAACGACGCACAGCACGACTACACAGGGGCTGCAGGCGTGGCGCAAGTCGGATGTGCGGACGCTTCGGTGGGTACGTCCATCTGGCCTCCTATGCAACCAGATAGAAAACGCCGGTACGAAGTGGATCCACAGGTCGATTCAGGCTGGAAGACGGTCCGTGCGACCGTGACCGACGCCAACGGCGACACTGCCGAAGCGACGACTGAGATCTACGTGATACTCGCGCTCGGGTCGACCGGAGACATCCTCCGTCGCGGCCAGACCTACAGGGTCGACGGCAGACTGATGACAGCTCCCACAAGTTATGACATCGTTGTCGGTAGCACGGCGGAGCCTCAATGTGCCGAATACGACCCGAATCCCAGATGTGGGGACGCCTACAACGGATACGGACTGCTAGGCACAGATGCTTGGATCACGATATACGAGGATGACGGGGCATTGCGTGCGCGGTGGCCTGAGGCCCTGAGCGCTGTCGATGCCGCTCAAGCCAGCCCCGACCCAGTCACAGCGGCCATTGATGAACTAGGGCCTGTTCACTTTGGCGCGTAGGTGTGGCAGAGTGGGGGTGGTTGGCGGCACGGTCCAGGTGAGCAGATGACTGATCAGACGAGGCTGAGCGACGAGCAGTACGCGCGGATCGAGCCGTTGCTGCCGGCGCGCGGCAACCACGTCAAGATTTCCCATCGTCAGGTGCTCAACGCCTGGCTCTACGTCTACTACCAGGGCTGCACCTGGCGCGGGTTGCCGCGCGAGTTCGGCAACTGGCACACGATCTACGTGCGGCTCAACCGCTGGGCCAAAGCGGGCGTGCTGGAGCGGATCGCGCGGGAGTTACAACAAGAGTTGTTGATTGAATCGGACACGCGGTCGCTGGACAGCACGATCATCCCTGTGCATGCGCATGGCTCGGGCGCGCTGCGAAAAAGGGGCCCCAGGCGATCGGCCGCTCTCGGGGCGGGCTGACCACGAAGCTGCACGCCCTCGTCGCCAACGAGCGGACACCGCTGATCATCGGCCTCTCACCTGGTCAGCGCCACGACGCGCCCTGCGGACGCGAGCTGCTGCTGCGACTCGGACCGGTCCGCGGCGCGCCGGCCCTGGTCATGGACCGCGCCTACGAAGACGACGCCACCCGGCGACTGGCCGCCCAGCTCGGCTATCAGCCGGTGGTCCCGCCCAAATCCAACCGTCGCCGGCCCTGGACCTACGACCGCGCCCGCTATCGCCGGCGCAACGAAGTCGAACGCTTCTGCTGCCGCCTCAAGCGCTTCCGTCGCATCGCCTTCCGCAGCGACAAACTGGACCAGATCTACCTCGCCGCCGTCCACCTGGTCCTCATCTACGACATGCTGCTAGCAATGTCAACAGGCCCTAGTAGATTACCTGGGCAAAGTACCTCAGCGTCGAACCCCATGACAAGAAGATCACTACTCACCGCAGCCTTTGCGGGGATGGTCTTGGCGCTCGGCATCCTCGGCCTGGAACTGGACTTGTCGTCAATAGAGAGCGCCATCCCAGTCCAGCGGCAAGAAGCGTCGCAGAGACCCGCAAACTACGGCGCTGCCCGGTCGGAGACTGCACAATCGCCCAAGCCCGCGCATGAAGACGCAAACACCGCAGGCCGCAAAGTCTACCTGAACCAACGCGTCATCGACGGCATGACGACGATCGTTTGCTCTGACGACGATGAAGTACGCCCTGAGCTAAAACTCGCAGTCGAAACCTGGGCCATGGCATGGGCTTGGAAACAATTTACAGACAGCAATGGCAGCGCCGGTGGTCCACTCGAGTATTTTGAACCCTCGGCAGGTACAGACACCTGCGCCAGCAACACCGAGGCTAAGGACGTGCATGTCTACGTGAGGCGAGTTCCCCGTGAAGGTGGGGTCTACTGGAGGGATAAACAAGAAAGCCCGCCTCGCAAACTCTTCACAGTAAGTGCACCCGAAGTAGACGATACATATCACACCAACCACTATTCGATGATCGCATTGAGCGACAAAGGCGAAGTCGATACGTCTACCCTCGTCCACGAGCTTGGACATGTGTTAGGCCTCAGTGACTATAAGACTTGCGACGAACTTCATCGAACGGGTACAGCATTAGTAGATCCAGATCCGACTGATCAGCACTATGCATTGATGTATAATGCTTCTGATCGCGAATGTCGGCCGCAGAATCAAGAAGCGATTACAGATCGCGATTTCCGCGATCTGCACGAAGCTTATCACGTTGGCGCAATCACTAAAGTGCGTGTGCCTTGGTACCCGGTCGGCTCCAGCAAAGACTCGAGAGCGATGAATCCAGCCATCAACGGCAATGTGTTAAGTTTCACGATACATTGGGACGATGGTATCGCCGAGGCCGCTCACAATGCGTCGCAGGTGGCGGTCTTCGGCTACTATACGGGCATCGGATGGAAACTACTGAGCTCACTGGACCTACCGACGACGACGAGCTCATTGCCGATGGTGAGGATTAGCGCGATGAAAGAAACGCCACCGGCAGATCCTGTCCATAATCCCAGTCCAGTGGCAGCCTGGCCCACCAAATACAAGGTTGTTGGTCTCACCAGCGGGGACATTCGTTGGGAAGGAATGCGTATCGGGCAATCCGGCAAGCCTCACACCTGGAACTTCGACCGAGCTCCTGCATCGGCATCAAACCAGACCGAGGGAGACCCTACCTTCTTGGTAGCCAGGTTGGAACAGAATGGTCAGGTCGTGAGTTCCCCTCCGAGCCTGAGCGCGAGCATCAGCCCTCGGTATTGTTGGACGGGCGGAACGCTGTCGGTGTCGGTGAGAGCGGCGGGCGGAGCGCTCGACAACCCGAAAGTGCGCCTTGTGGGCGCTAGCACTTGGCGGGATGCAAACGGCCAGACTGAGTTCAGTGTGAAATGTGATTCCAGTGACGTGGTACAGTGGGTCGGAGTGGAGAGCGACCACGGAACAAGTAACATCACTGATATCCCGAGGTTTGTGCACACACCTCCGAAAGCGTTGGTGCTAGCAGGCTGGTGAACTACGGATGATACGCGCCAGACCTGGCCATCTTCGACGAGTGGGCGCGGGCTGAGCAGCGATCGACTGGAGGTGCTGTAAGTGAGAGGGCGGGATCCGGGGCGCTGGATCCGACGCCTGAGGCCGCGTCGGCGCGGTTCAGCTATGCGGCGGCCGCCTGGATGTTGGCCAGGCGGGTGAGGTTGTAGGCGGCGGCGGTCAGTTCGAACCAGAGCTTGTTGCGGGCCCGGCCGAGGTAGCGCAGCTTGCCGCCGGCGCCGACCGTCTTGATCCAGCCGAAGACCTCTTCGACGATCTTGCGCCGGCGCTGACTCTGGGCGTAGCCCGGATGCCGGGTCGTGCGACGGTCGATCGCACTGCGCCGGCCTTGCTCGTTCTGAGCCACATGCGGCGTCACGCCCAGACCGCGCAGGTCCCAGACGAATTCGCGCGTGTCGTAGCCACGGTCGGCGCCCAGCGTGGCCGGCCCCCGGACGCTGCGTTCGAGCATCGCAGGGCGGCGTCGCGTTCGGCGTAGCCGTCAGCCTCGGTCAGTTCGACATCAACCACCAGCCCGTGACGGTTCTCGGTCAGCACATGACCCAGGTAACAGAGCCTGGCCTCCTGCTGCTTACCCTTGCGGTAGAGCCACGCCTCCGGGTCGGTGGTCGACTCATGCGTCTCGCGACTGCGGCGTTCGCCCTTGAAGTCGGCGTCGCGGTTGCGACCGCCGCGCTGACCATCATCCGGCGGTCGCTCGTCGCGCGGTCGATAGCTCTTGTGCGAGGCCCAGGCGTCGAGCAGCGTGCCGTCAACCGTGAAGTGGTCGGCCGAGAGCAGCCGGCGACGCCGCGCCTCTTTGACCACTTCCTTGAGCAGCACCCGCGCCGCGTCCGCTTCCAGCAGCCGTTCACGGTTCTTCGTGAAGGTCGTCGGGTGGAAGGGTTCGTCCTCGACATTGAGGTCCAGGAACCACTTGAACAGCAGGTTGTAGCGCAGTTGCTCGCAGAACTGGCGCTCTGAGCGGACCGTGTAGAAGGCCATCAGCAGGCTCGACTTGAGCAAGTGCTCGGGTGGGATCGAGGGTCGCCCGCCGGACGCGTAAATCTCGTCGAACAGGGGCGACATGCGCCTCAACGCCGAGTCGACCAGCGGCTTGATCCGCCGCAATGGGTGACTCTTCGGCACGAAGCCGTCCGGCGTCAGCCCCAACATCATCGTCGCCTGCCGCTCTGACTCGCCGCGCATCGCAGACCTCCTTCAGCTATCGGTTCAACACCTCCTCCATGATCTCACATACCCTTCTTCAGCAGCCTGCTAGTCGTTGAGTTTCGATTTTGGCATGCCGGTTGAGCTGATCCTGCTCATCAAGAAGCGCGATCCAGTAGCCGGCGTCGGCGAAGACTGTTCGCATCAATCCTCTTCTTTGGGATGGCCGTAGAGGTAGTGCTTGTAGTTCTTGGCCCCGTCCGTCGGCATGAGTTCCCGCGATTCGGGTGGGAAGTCGCGGTGCAGCTTTTCAAACATTTCGAGCACCGATTCGCCTCCCGGTTCCGGCTCTTCGGAGACCGAGAGGCTGACCAGGCAGCCTTCGGTGAGGTTGAGCGGTTCGAGGGGCTCGAGTTTGCCGTTGCTGTAGCGGGCTTTCACTTGAGTTGGCATAGCCGTCTCCTCAAGGTGAGCGTAGCAGTCTGCGCGAGTCTGCTGGGCCTGCGTGGTTGGGTCCGAGCTGGAGTCGCCGGAACGATCGTGGCTGTGGGTGAGCGAGTTCTCAAAGGGGCAAATGGCCTTGTCACGACTCGATCGATGGCCGATCCTCCATGCGTGCAATGAATTCTTCTGGCTTGGCCACACAGACGCCTAGCTCATCGCGAAACAGATCGGCAGCAGCGAGGAGCGCCTTGTCCCATGTGAGAAACACGTCTCGATGATCAAGATAATGAGCGAAGACATGGTCGAAATCTGCGAACTCAGGCTTCCTTCCACCGCGCCGCTCCAATGCTGAAGAGATATTCTCCTCTGCCAGAATGACCGTATCGTTGACGAGCATGTCGCCACTCCCGAGACGTGATACTCCGAGACGAAATGTTGACCCAATCATGCGGATTCCCAGGTCGGGTAGCTCGGAGATGCGCTTTGACAATGGGGTATGCGGAACGTCGTAATCGATGCGAGTACTAACAGCCAATTCGAGAACCCCGGCATCGGACAAGATGAGCAGTTTCCTGGCAAGCATAGCGTTCTCCTGCTCCCTCCATAGTTCTTGGGGGATGTTAGTATCGAGAGTGACCCTGATTGGGTGGGCGTAAGCAGACATTGCTATCTCCTCCTCCGTCGTGGTTCTAGCAGGCTGCTGAACTACGGATGATACGCGCCAGACCTGGCCATCTTCGACGAGTGGGCACAGGCTGAGCAGCGATCGCCCGCAGGTCCAGTCAGTGAACGGGCGGGTTCTCGAGCGTTGGATCCGAGGCCTGAGGCCGCGTCGGCGCGGTTCGGTTATGCGGCGGCCGCCTCGAGGTTAGCGAGGCGGGTGAGGTTGTAGGCGGCGGCGGTCAGTTCCAACCAGAGCTTGTTGCGGGCCCGGCCGAGATAGCGTAACTTGCCGCCGGCGCCGACGGTCTTGATCCAACCGAACACCTCTTCGACCCGTTTGCGCCGACGTTGACTCTGGCGGTAGCCCGGATGCCGGGTCGTGCGACGGTCGATCGCGCTGCGCCGGCCTTGTTCGTTCTGCGCCACATGGGGCGTCACCCCCAGCGCGCGTAAGTCCCAGACGAAGTCGCGCGTGTCGTAGCCACGGTCGGCGCCCAGCGTGGCCGGCCCCCTGACACTGCGCTCCAGCATCGCCAGCGCCGCCTCGCGTTCGGCGTAGCCGTCAGCCTCGGTCAGTTCGACATCAACCACCAGCCCGTGACGGTTCTCGGTCAGCAGATGGCCCAGGTAGCAGAGCCTGGCCGCCTGCTGCTTGCCTTTGCGGTAGAGCCGCGCCTCCGGGTCGGTCGTCGACTCGTGCGTGTCGCGGCGGCGGCGCTCGCCCTTGAAGTCGCGGGGTTGGTTGCGACCGCCGCGCTGACCATCATCCGGTGGTCGCTCGTCGCGCGGACGATAGCTCTGGTGCGAGGCCCAGGCGTCCAGCAGCGTACCGTCGACGCTGAAGTGGTCCTGAGAGAGCAGCCGGCGACGCCTGGCTTCCTTGACCACTTCCTTGAGCAGCAGCCGCGCCGCGTCCGCATCCATCAGCCGTTCGCGGTTCTTGGTAAAGGTCGTCGGGTGGAACGGTTCGTCTTCGACGTTCAGGTCCAGGAACCACTTGAACAGCAGGTTGTAGCGCGGCTGCTCGCAGAACTGGCGCTCCGAGCGGATCGTAAAGAAGGCCATCAGCAGGCTCGACTTGAGCAGGTGCTCGGGCGGAATCGAGGGTCGCCCGTTGTCCGCGTAAATCTCGTCGAACAGGGGCGACATGCGCCTCAACGCCGCGTCGGCCAAGGGCTTGATCCGCCGCAGCGGGTGGTCCTTCGGCACGAAGCCCTCCGGCGTCAGCCCCAACATCATCGTCGCCTGTCGCTCGCTCTCGCCGCGCATCGCAGACCTCCTTCAGCTATCGGTTCAATACCTCCGCCATGATCTCACATACCCTTCTTCAGCAGCCTGTTAGGTGGCGGGCTTCTAGGCATCTCTTTTGCCGATCGCGACTCGGCCAACACTGCACACTAAGCCGTACTGACCGGGGAGCTGAGAGGTTCTGGTGCGGCGGGCGGAATTCCCGGAGAGGCGGATGTTGAACAGCGCATCACTCGATCGTCGCCAATTCGTAATCGATGCCGCGACGTTGGCACCAACGCTGCGCTGCGGCCTTCTTGCGCTGGACCGAGTCGTTCTCCACCTGATTGGCGCCCTTGACCTCGATCAGCACGACCGCGCCGTCCGTATACTCGACCAGGAAATCGGGGCGATAGGTGTGCCGACGCTGCTTTGAGTCGAGCCAGGGGATGACGATGCGGTGCTCCTTGGTCCACTTGCGGACGGAATGGTCCGCTTCGAGGCGCTCCATCATCCGACGTTCGAGGCCAGAGTCGTACTTCTCGAAGTTGTAGGCGCTCTTACCAGGATTCCAGAAGTTCCCGCGCTCAATCGTTGGCATACTCGATCATCCCTCCGACGATGTCAGTACGCTGCATGAGCTGCTGCTCGAGCGCTGACAGCGAGCTGCGCGCCCTGATCAGATCCTCGCGGTTCGCCGACTTGAAGCGTTCACCGTTTAGGAACCGGTCCGACACGTACTGTCGCAACGGCTCCAGGACAAGCCGCTGTTCCTGCGACGAGTAACCATGCTGTGCGACCGCCCGCTCCGTCAGGTCGCGTAGCGCCTGCTTCAAGCTGACCGCGAGATCAGCTTGCGAGAGATTGGGCAGGTTCGTCGGCACATCGCTGGGAGCGGCGACGTGAGTGGTCCAACCGCCAGGTCGCAGCTCGTGCGCCTCTATACCCTTGATGTGCTGGTTGACGATTTCCACCGCTTCTGAGCTAAAGCTGATTGATTGCAACAACTTCGACCACTCGGGCGACGGCTCCGGCGAGGGCTCCACCTTCACTGGTTCATACTCCCCTTCGTCTTCAGTCGGATCGGGAATCGCGACCAGCATGTCTGAGTTGACAATCTCTTGCCGCGGCGGCGGCTTCGGCAGTTCATCCTTCTCGTCGAAATCCTGGTCAGTGCCGACGTTCTCGCGGATCCGCGCCTGGAGTTGCTCCCAGAGCCAGTCATGCTCCAGCTTGGGATGATCGACCACCGCGCAAATCTGACCCTCATCGGGTGGAATGTCTGGGCGACGAACCCTTCGCAAGCCGCGACCGATAATCTGCGGCGCGTACACCTTGCTGCCCATTTTGCGCAGCGGCAGGATGACCGAGACCTCGGGCACATCCCAGCCCTCGCGCAGCATCGCAACCGCGACCACCGCGTCATACCTGTTCTTGCGCGCGATCGTCGCCGCTTCGTGACGCGCCGACTCATCCTCGTCCTCGGTCACAATCAGCGCGCGCAGCTTGAACTCGGACTCGAGCATCGACTTCGCGGCCTGCGCGTCCGCCTTACAGACGGCGACCACGAACAGAATCGGCCGGTAGCGGCCGGCCGCATTGCGCTTCGCCTCTTTGAGGCGCTTGGTCGCGATGCTGATCTGCTGCGACATCGGCTTCGCGTCCGTCACCCACTGCGTTGACGAGAGGCCCTGTCGATCGACCTCGTCCCAGTCGATCTCCTCGACTCGCTTGGTCTCCCCCGTCTGCGCGTCGCGGTACTTGAGCTCGACCACATCGATGCTCGGCTGGTAGACCACCGGCGTCGCGATGATGCCGTCGTTGAGCGCGGCGGGGATGTCGTACTCATAGATCATCTGGCTGTCGAGCGCCTGCTCGTCCGCCCGATCGGGGGTAGCGGTGGTATCGAGCCGAAACTTCATTGCGCCGTGCTCCGAGAGCGTACGCAGCGTCTTGTCGTACTCGGGCGCCGGCGTGTTGTGAGCCTCATCATTGAAGACGGCGAACGGCGTCTGATTCATCTGGAGGAACGCGTGCAGATTCGCCTTGCCTGAAGTGTTGCTCTCGTAGAACTGGTGGATATTGGCTAGCACGACGTTGGCGCCGAAGAGCTGCGCCGCCGTGCTCCTCGAGCTCCCGCCAAGCGTCGTGAGCGCGAAGTCGCTCGCGCTGAGCACCGCATCGGGCGGGATCAGGCCGCGATCGACGAAGACCTTGCCATCGCGGAAATCATCCTCGAGTCGGTCGCGCACGATCAGGTTGGGGCAGAGAATGAGATACCGCTGCACGTCCTCGGAGAGTCGCAGCCAGACCATCGTCGCGGCGATCAATGCCGTTTTGCCGCCGCCGGTGACGATGTTGGTGAGGACGCCGTCGCCGTAGAGCTTGCGCCCGGCGACCTCACGCGAATAGACGACGCGGAGCAGCGCCTCCCACTGATGCCGCCAGAGCCCGCCAGGCCGCGGCTGACGCTCATCGGCGGGATCGGCGAGAAAGCGCAGGTAGTCCTGCGTCTCCGGCTTGGACGGCGCAAAGCCGCTCTCAACCCAGAGACGGAAGTCGTCCTCGTAGGACAGGAATACGTTCTGCATCGGTCACCGCACCTCCACGTTGATGGTCTGCATGCCTTCGCCGCCGTGATCGTCCTGCACCTTGCAGGCGACGACGAAGCGGTCACGACGCGGGAACTCGTGCTGCGCAGCGAGCAGAATGCCCTTCTTCTTGTCTCTGCCCAACCACTCCGACGGCGCGGCCTGGAATGCCTGACCGTCGTAGCTGAAGTCCCACTGGACGTTGATAATCTCCGCGCCCGCGTTCATCACGTCCGTCCCCGAGGCGTCGAAGTGGTACGTCCGACCGTGACCGCCCACCTGGTGATAGTCGATCTCAACTGATGGCGGCTGGACGAAGGTGAGGAAGTTCGAGTAATCCCCGCGTTCGGTCGACTGCGACGCGATGTGCGAGCGGAACTGCTGGGAGTCGAAGCGCACCTGATCGAGGCGGACGAAGCCGATCTCAAGCTGGTCGCGCTGTTTGAGCTGCTCGGCGACGCGGCTCGCTTCTGGAGCAAAACCCCAGGCGAGCATGGCGCCGTCGCGCAGCGCCTCGTCCGAGCGGTAGCGATCCAGCCGCGTGATCGCCTCGGCGAACTCGTTCACCATCTGCGCCGTGACGCGCTGGCGCGGATTGGCCGGTCCGACCCAGACGGGCACCTGCGCGCGACCGCCCTTGTAGCCGTGGATGCCGCGATCGTCGGAGCGAATACGGGCGTCGAAGCAGTGCAGGATGAACTGTTGGAAGTCGGCCTGGGGCATCCGCGAGAGCTTGTCGGCCTCGTAGATGCCCCAGTGTTCGACGCTGAAGTCAGGCAGCGGATCTGAGCCAAGCTCGCGGGTGACGGCGTCGTTCTTCAACCGTTCCGCAGTGACAGCGACGGCCACGCGCGACTGATCGATCATGATCCATCGGCGTCCCAATCGCTGAGCTACAACGCCTACCCCCCCCCCCTCCGCAAAATGCGTCAAGTACAACATCGCCTACATCTGAACTTGCTTCTACAATGCGTGCTATCACCGCTTCTGGCTTCTGAGTCGGGTAGCCGACTCGCTCCGAGGATGTCTGTGACATAGTGTGTTCGATTAATTCGTCGTTGTCCCAAACGGAGTCGATAGGCTTGCCGCCTTTGAGGTAGTACTTTGTACCGTCCTGAACGAAGTACCTGCCCTGTTCATCTTCTAGGGAGTACTTTGCTTCCATCCATTTCGAGACACGACCCCGAATCTTGTTGTGGTGGTTGGGCCAAGACTTTGCGTAGTAGAAGAGTACGTCATGTTTGCGGGGGAACCATCGCTTGACGTTGAAGCCACCAAGTCCGTAGTGCCAGATGACCTCGTTCTTGAAATTCTCATACCCGAAGATCTTGTCCATTTCCACCTTGATGTAATGGCTGGCGTGCCAGTCGCAATGAACGTATATCGAGCCCGTCTGCTTGAGGATTCGCTTCATCTCGTACAGGCGCGCGTTGAGCCAGACGAGGTAGCCGTCCAATCCGCCCTCCCAGATGTCCGAGAAGCTGCGCTCCTCGTTCTGGTCGCCCCAGATTACGTTGTATGTCCGATTCGAAAAGAACGGCGGGTCGATGTAGATCAGGTCGACCGACTCCGACGGCAACTGCCGCATCACGTGCAGATTGTCGCCCCAGATCAGGCGGTTCGGCTCCAGATCGGGCGCGCCAAAGCTGACGCGGTCGACGATCTGCGTCGGCAGGTTAATCACCGGATAGAGGTTGCGGAAGCCTGGATTCTTGGGGTCCCAGCCCTTGGGCGCACTCTCGACCGGGATGTTGCCGAAGCGCACCGGCGCGCGGAAGCGCTGCTCCTGCTCGGGCAGGCCGATCGGGTCGGCGGTGGTCTCGTCGTCGGAGGCGGTGGTCATGTGCGAACAGCTCCTGTCGCTGTCAACAGAGTCTATTGTCTGGCGGCGATCTGCGCAGGCGCGGTAATCCTTGAAGACGACGGACTGACCGGCGCGTTGCCAGGCAAGCTGGTCGGCGCTCAGCGTCGATATCGGCGACCGCGACGCCGTGGCCGTCGAAGGCGACAGGGCGTCAAAACGCCTCCTGATCATCGAGTTGGACAGCCTTGATGCTGCGCAAGGGCGCAAGGGATTGTCGGCTCCGCGGGTACGCGGCTCTCAGAGGGGTCCGCCACCAGGCCGCCCTTCCAACGTTGCGTCGCGGAAGGTCGCGACAAGATAGCGTCCGTGGAAAACGTCCCTGACAGGATGATTGGGCGATTGGCTCACGATTGGCGACCCGGAGCGCTGACCAACCAGTCCAGTTCGAGCCGGAGCAAGCCTGTCCTCCGACCATTGCCCTGACGGTTGGATTCCAGGGATGCGTCCTCGTACTCGCCCCGACCGTTCTGAATGTGGTGATCGCGTTTCGCGCGTCGGGGCTCAACGACACCTACCTGACCTGGGGCGTCTTTGCCGCCATGCTGATTTGCGCGGCAGTAGCGGCGTTGCCGGCGTTCCAGTTCCGGCGGTTCGGAGCCGGTCACATTGTGCTCACCTGGCCGGCGGCCATGTTCATCGCGATCATGGTGGCGGCCGTTTCGGCGGGCGCTCCGGAGACCTTCGCGAGTTTGTTGGTCACCTGCAGCCTGGTTCAGATTGTGCTGGGTGGGTTGATCGGCAACGGCGTGACAATCGGAGCTTGACAATCGGAGCTATCGTCGCGATCGTGATGACGCTGCTACTGGAAGCGATGTGATCCCATCGCTCCCGCCTCAAAGTGACACTGGACATGGCCTCGCTGCCGGCGAGGAGACGTTGGCCGCCTTGCTGGTGCAGGATGATGAGGACACCGATGCATCTGAGCAGATGCGATTGATTATCGTTGCCCGGCCTCGGACGATGATGGTCGAGTTGGAATTCGCGGCGACGACGCGCCAGGAGGACATTGAGGACCAGCTCGCGTATCTGACAGATGAAGCCCCGATTCCAACAGTGGATGATCTCTCACTGCGTCTGTTGTGGTACTACGCGTCCGCTGTGCAGCACCAGAAGTTCTACGGAGTGGACATCGTCACGGTGCAGGTTGAAGGCAGCACCTGAGTCAGCGCTCGTCAACCCGATTGAAACAGCCTGTTGCTCAGGTTCACCGACACAGCCATTGGTTTGCGGCCGCCAGACACGGATGAAGCGCTAACGGGATCTGTGCGCGACTGCGACACGACTGCGATTGGTCAGCGATGGGCGCATCCGAACTGCAAGCCTTGCTTGGCGGCGACGCCGGCCTTGGCGTAACTGCGTTACCATGCCTGCCAGAGGATGCACGATGACGACCGCCAAGCCGATTGCGTACCGGAGCCGCCTGCGGCTGCCAGACATTCCCTGGCGGGAGCCTGATGAAGTGACCGCCTACGACCATTTGCACCAACCGGGCAACGCACACCATCTGGCCCAGCGCCTGGTCGCTCAGGGTGCCGATCCTGAAAGATTACTCGTCACCGCAGACCGCTGGATCGTCCAAGATCTGGCCAGTTTCCGCGTACGCGCCCGATATCCCGACCTGCTGGTCGCGTTCGGTGTCGATCCAGATGCGTACCGAACCCGCAACGGGTACGTGATCGCCGAACAGGGCAAAGCGCCCGACTTTGTGCTTGAAATCGCTTCGGCCAGCACGGGACAGACGGACATCGGCGCCAAGCGCGACGACTACGAAGCCTTCGGCATCCGCGAGTACTGGCGCTTTGACGAGACTGGCGAGTGTCACGGCGCGCGACTGGCAGGCGATCGCCTGGCCGCCGGGCGCTACCAGCCGATTCCCATCAAGTCACTGGCCGACGGCGGTCTGGAGGGCTACAGCGAGGCGCTCGAACTCAACCTTCGCTGGCATGCCGGACGACTCGGCTGGCACGACCCGATCGGCGGTCGGCACATCGCGACCTTTGAAGCTGAGCGCGCGCGGGCGGATGCCGAGCACGCGGCGTTTGTGCGATCAGAGCAACGCGCCAATGCCGCCGAAGCGCGGGTCCGCGAGCTGGATGCCGAGTTACGCCAGTTGCGTGGCGACTGACGACGACCTCACCGCGTTGCTCGCGTATCCATCATGAGTGCCAGGGCCATTTCCGCCGCTGAGTTCGCCGCCAAGTGGCGAGACAACGCTCGGCGTGAGCGCGCCTCCTCCCAGCAACACTTCCTCGACCTGTGCGAACTGCTCGGAGTGCAGAAGCCCGCCGAGGCAGATCCAACGGGTGATTGGTACACCTTCGAGGCTGGCGTCGAGAAGCTAGGCGGCGGTCAAGGCTGGGCCGACGTCTGGAAGCGCGGACACTTCGGCTGGGAGTACAAGGGCGACCGCGCCGACCTCGCCGCCGCCTATCGACAACTGCTCGACTACCGCGAAGACCTCGAGAACCCGCCCGCGCTCGTCGTCAGCGACATGGACCGCATCCAGGTCCGCACCAATTTCACCAATACCCGTCCGGCGTTCTATGAGATCACACTCGACCTCCTCGCCGCTGGAGGCGACGAAACCGCCGAGGCGTTGCGCATCCTCCGCGCCGTTGGTCGCTCCCGAAGACCTGCGTCCGAGCCAGACCCCTGACGAAGTCACCCAGGCCGCCGCCTCACGCTTCGCTGACCTTGCCCGCTCCATGCAGGACCGAGGACACGAGCCCGAAGCGGTCGCTCACTTCCTCAACCGCGTCCTCTTCTGCCTCTTCGCCGAGGATGTCGGCCTGCTGCCCAAGCAGCTCGTGACCAACATGATCACCTCACGCGCCGACGATCCCGCCGCCTTCGCCGAGGGCATCGCCGATGTCTTCCGTCGCATGTCCGACCGCGACGCCAGCCGCTTCTTCGGTAACGACCGCATCGAGTGGTTCAACGGCGGACTCTTCGACGACGACTCGGCGCTCAGCTTCACACGCGCCGAGCTGCGCACGGTTGCCGAGGCCTCGACGCTGGACTGGTCGCAGGTCGAGCCGGCCATCCTCGGCACGCTCTTCGAGCGCGGACTCGACCCGGCCAAGCGTGGACAGCTCGGCGCGCATTACACCGACCGCGAGAAAATCCTCATGATCGTCGAGCCCGTCGTGATGACGCCGCTGCGCCGCGAGTTCTCCGCGATGCGGGAGCGTGTCGACGGGCTGATGAAAGACCGCGAGCCCAGCCCGCTGACCCGCGAGGGCTTGCGCCGCGCCAATCTGCCGAAGTGGGAGCGAGACGCCGAGGCCGAGTGGCGCGGCTTCCTTGAGCGCCTCCGCGACGTGCGCGTGCTCGACCCGGCCTGCGGCTCCGGCAACTTCCTCTACGTCACGCTGCGACTGCTCAAGGACATCGAGCAGGAGGCGATTCGCTGGGGCGCCGAGCGCTTGCGCATCAGCGGCGAGTTCCCCCGCGTCGACCCGCACAACGTGCTCGGCATCGAGATCAACCCCTACGCCAAGGAGCTCGCCGGCGTTGCTATCTGGATCGGTCACATCCAGTGGATGCTTGACCACGGCTACGGATTCCCGCGCGACCCCGTCCTGCAACCGCTCGACAACATCGAACTGCGAGACGCCATCCTCGCCTACGACGAAGAAGACAACCCCATCCCAGCCACCTGGCCGGAGGCGGAGTTCATCGTCGGCAACCCGCCATTTCTTGGGACCAAACTCATGCGGCTGTCGCTGTCCGATGAGTACGTTGATGATGTCTTTTCCGCTTGGGAGGACTCGGTGGACCGGAGTTCCGATCTCGCTTGCTACTGGCATGAACAAGCCCGTCGACAGATTCAGCTGCGAAAGAGTTGCCGGGCTGGCATGCTGGCGACCAATTCCATCCGAGGCGGTGCGAATCGCGCTGTGCTCAATGCGATCAAGGAGAGTGGTGAGTTGTTCCTGGCATGGTCGGACGAGCCATGGGTGGTTGAAGGTGCAGCCGTTCGGGTCTCAATCGTGGGTCAGGATGACGGGAGCGAGTATGAGCGCATCCTTGACGGCACTGAAGTTCCCGCCATCAATACGGACTTGACAGTTGGAGTTGATTTGACTCGTGCTGACGCGCTTCCAGAAAACTTGGGCGTCTCCTTCATGGGAGATACCAAGGGAGGGGCTTTCGAATGCGAAGGCGAAATCGCACGGCACATGCTGAGACAGCCATCAAACATTAACCGGAGACCCAATGCTGACGTAGTAGTTCCCTGGGTCAACGGGATGGACATCAATAGACGTCCACGGGGCATGTTCATTGTCGACTTTGGAACAGATATGACCGAATTGGACGCCGCCGAGTATGAGGCTCCGTATGAGTTCGTGTCCATCCATGTCAGGGAGGCCAGGGCAAAGAGCCGAACCACTCGTTCTGAGTGGTGGCTTCACGAGCGTCCTCGACCTGCAATGCGAAACGCTGTGAATATACTGTCCCGCTATATTGCCACGTCGATGGTTGGCAAGCACCGAGCATTCGTCTGGCTGGATCCCCTTACCAACCCTCACAATGTTGTAATCGTCATCGCCCGTGACGACGACTACGCATTTGGGGTGCTGCACTCAAGTCCACACGAATTGTGGGCGCTTCGCATGGGTACAAGCCTCGGCAATACTCCGCGCTACACGCCGACCACCACCTTCGAAACCTTCCCCTTCCCCTGGCCGCTCAACACCCCCGACGAGGCCCTGACGCCGGAACAGTGCGAGCACCGCGACGCCATCGGCGAGGCCGCCCGCGAGCTCGACGAGAAGCGACGGCGCTGGCTCAACCCGCCCGAGTGGGTCCGCGAGGTCCCCGACGTGATCCCCTCGCTCCCGCCGCGTCTCCTGCCCGTCGACGACGAGGCAGCCGGCAAACTGAAGAAGCGAACCCTGACCAACCTCTACAACGAGCGCCCCACCTGGCTCGCCAACCTCCACACCAACCTCGACGCCGCCGTCTTCGCCGCCTACGGTTGGCCGCCCGACATCAGCGACGAGCAGATGCTGGAGCGTCTGCTGGCGCTCAACCTCGAACGCGCCGCAGGATAAGTGCCCCATCGCAATGCCTCTGTTAAGCTGGATGTCACTGGTCGCGAGGTCGACGCCGTCGGGTCCGAGGCGGGAACTCGACCTGGAATGCCAACGGATAGTGCCGACAGAGCGCCATATGTTCAGCGACTCAGAGCTCCAGGAACTGCTCGCTATGCCGAAAGCGATACGCGACAAGCGTCCTGCACGGGGCTACGTCCGCGACGGCGCACAACGGCGCTGCGATCTCGAATTGGATGCGGAAACCGATCTCCACGCAGGCGCATTCACAGTGTTCGTCCGTCAACACCTGCGATTCATCGAGAACTTCTCGGTCGGACTGCGCTATCGGACTGAGGCGCTTGATCTTGGAACCATCACAGTCGTGCGATACAACGGACCGCATGGCGATATCAGCCGTCATCCCGATGGCCACTACGCCAAACCACACATCCACCGGCTAACATCCGACGAGCTTCAGCGCGGCAGCCTGCATCCTACGGAGCGGCACCGGGAGACCACGGACCGCTACGACACGTTTGAACGGGCATTGAGGACGTTCTTCCTGGATGCGGGAGTTCGCAATTTCGGTGACTTCTTTCCAGAGCTGGTTCAGTTGGACATGTTCAATGACAATTGAGACAATGCGCGCTATCTTGCGCGGCACCCCAGCGGCCGGGTTCGACCTGTATGAACGCCGAACGGGCGACTATCAATTGATCGTCCCCATCATTCACGAAGACGGAGATATGATCGATATCTATCTTCAAGCTAGCCCTCGAGGGGACGGCTTCGTTCGCATCTGCGACTTCGGAATGACGCTCATGCGCCTGTCGTACACCTTTGCAGTGAGCACTGATACGCGTCAGTCGATTCTTGATAGCATTCTGATCAACAACCGGACGGAACGTGACGGCGATCAGTTCTATATCGATACGCCTGTGGAACGGATCTATGAAGGCATTCTCCAATTCGCAGGATGCGTGCAAAAGGCCTGTAGTATGACATACTGGAACAGGGAAACGGTGAGGCGCACGTTCTACAAGGATTTCGACATGTATGTGACGACCGAGTTACTGGCGTTCTCACCGACTGCGGATACGGCGCCGCTGCCTGACTATCCATTGACCGTCGATTGGGCGTTGACGTATCAAGGTCGGCAGTTCTACACATTCGGAGTTCTGGGAAACGACAAGGCCAAGAACGTGACGATCGCATTGCTGGAGTTTCAACAGGCGAGTCTGCCCTTTATCAGTCTCGTGGTCCACGAGGACATTGAGGCGCTTGGAAGGCGCGAACAACGCTATCTGATGACCAACGCTGATACTCAGTATCCGTCCCTCGCCGAATTTAAAGAGCGCGCACCGTCGGATATCGAACGATGGGTTGCCGTGAATTGATCCTGGTTCGCAAGCTGGCCGACCCTGGTTTCAGGAGCGCAACCGCGGGTCCAGCTTCCCCCCTGTTCAGGCCAATGGCAGGCAGACTCGGCCAGGCCGGGCCACGTGTCGGGACAACCGTGAGGTCCGCTTGGCGGCGAGATTACGCATCTTGCTGTGCAGCTCGGCTCAGGTACAGGAAGTCGATTTTGAATGAACATCGAGATTTCAACACGTTTCTCATGACCAGGAGGCCGATTGTGGAATGCAGCGGCAGTGACCTTGTTCTCGCGGATCCATTCGGAAAGCAGCAGCCTGATCGCTTGCTCGTGGTCGACCATAGGCATCAGCCCGGAGCCGACGCCGATTCGAGATCGCGGAGCAGTGAACGCAGGTCGGAGAGACTCGAGATTTCGACCTCGTCCACAGAGTCATCTCCTGTCAGCACCGCGCATTCAGGAAATGAATCTGCACTCTCCACGAAAATATCAATCACATTTCCGTCCGAGAATTTCCACTGGAGCAGGAGGGCGCCACTCGGAGCCGGCGCAAAGAACGGCTCGTCAAACTCCGGCTTCAACCGGCTGACAATCTCGAGGGCGCGGAAGGCCACATCGCAGTGAATACGCTCACCACTCTCGCCGTCCCAGCCATCAGGCCACGATACGAAGCGCAACGCGTCGTACTGGAGTTCGCGGGAGATGACGAAGTCAGTCTTGTCCGGAAAGGGCTTTGGAATAACACCGGGCACAGACATCGTCGTCATGGGGTCAGCGAGCGTCCTTAGCTTGCTTGCGAGCAACTCGCTAATCGTTTCGGGCATACCTTGGTCTGGGCTTAGCTGGGCTTGCAGATACGTCTGGAAGAAGGATTGCGCCGCCCCGAGGCTGGTCAGCCCATTTTCCGCCGTTCCCTCATAGAATTCGCCAGTCAACCCATAGGCATTACGGCGTCGCAAGTTCGTAGTCGTGCTTGGGCCGGAAGCAGTCCCACGAGCGCCATGCGGTATATCCGCAGGCACTTCAAAGCCGTACTGCCAGATTTCGCCTTCAGGCTGGGTTCGTGCTGTGGTCATACTCGCCCCTCCATCGACTTTTGCGGAAGGGAATCCAAGACCTCCTGTGACAGCTTGGCGAATTCCTGCGCTTGACGCTCGATATCTGCCGAGTCTGGGGTGGAGTCGAAGTGGGCATTGAGCAGCATGCGGATGCCGACAGTATCCGATTGTTGATCTGGGTGAAGGACGAGCTTGACCTGATTGGAGAATTGGGCTGGGGCAGACAACTCGATTCGGTCGGCTGACCAAGGGCTAGTCCGCTCTGAGCCAAGGAAGTCCTCAATTCGGGTTTCGCTGAACATCTCCCACAGCAGTCGATCAATCCCTGATCCGCCTACGAAGAAATCGACATTCCAGCCATAAGACTCTACCTGGGTCTCGGTGAGCACCAGCGCATCGATGATCACCTTGGCGGCTGTGATCATCTGCGCTTGCGGCGGGGACTGTCCTGAGTGATCGGCAATCACGATTCTCGGAGGAGTCAACGCGATTGTGAGTCCCTGCTGCAGATTTGCAATCTCATTCCCGCCGGGGACCTCGTAGATTCGGAACGGCTGCGGCATCATGGCCGTGATGTTCAGAAGTTCATCCGACGAACCGCCAGCCTGCATGCGCTGCGGCGGCGCAATGAGCGTCAGATTGTAGGTCGCAAAGCTGCTGAGAGGCACGCCGGACTCCTGCTCGCTGACCGTCAGTGCCCAAGGTGTCGCGACCAGGCGCCTAAACGCAATTCAGGCAAGCTGATCCGGCCTCCAACTCTGGTCCTCGCGCACTGGCCGGCCCTTTCCACCATTTCTGCCACCATTCCTGGATGCTCAGCCGGTCATCAAGTCCTTCGATCAGTGATTGCTCCAGGGCGTGTTCGCTCCATTTCGTTATGCGGTGGATGGAGGTGAGGACGATTGGGCTGAGATAGCTGCATTTGCGCTGCTGATGCCTGCTGACGCTGCCGTGCAGCGGCTTGATGACCGAAGTAGCGCTCGATCGCGTTGCGAGCCCAAGACGCATGGCTGTTGACTGGCCATGGCTGGCGGCGACCTTGGTCGGTGCGACCAGCTCCGAGCGAGTTGCGCAGCCAACGCCTACATCTCACCACCCTCGTAGCCTGCCCCCGCCTATGCGGGGGGCAGGCCTTCGGCTGGATCAAGACGATCGACGGCGGCAAGCTGCGCTATCTCAGCCGAGCCCGCAACAAGCTCTGGCCGGATCTGGCAGCGGCCGCATTGCCGCACGGCGCAGACACAGCCTACGACATTGACCGCGCGCTCCAGGAGCTCTCTCTCAGATCTGCAGAACCAACTCGCCATCCCTGATCGGCACGCGTCCGCAGCCAAATCTGCCCCGCTTGGTCAGATCAGTCAGCAATTCAGCAGCCTGCTAGTCGTAGGGCGCGACGGACTGAGCAATCAGGGCGGAGCCATGGTTTCGGCGAGGCTCGTTTGATTGTGTCAGCCGCTGATCGCTTGCTTGATGTTCGATGTTGGCCTACGCAAGGTTCTACATCAAGAACGGGGCCCTGTTTTGCTCGATTACCGTGACGAACACCACGCTGATCTTCCCCACGTAGTCAAGTTCTCTGGTGGGCGATCATCGGCCGTTCTTGCATTCTCGCTTGCAGAGGCCGGAGCGCTTGATCCATCACGCGGCGACGTGGTGCTGTTCGCGAACACGTCAGCGGAGCATCCGAATACTTGGGAATTTGCCGCCGAGTGTTGTGATCGCCTCGAACGCGACTATGGACTTCCGTGCCTTTGGTACGAGTTCTGTACGGTCGAAGACGCTTGGCGCGGCGTGTATCGGCGTCGCCAAGCGTACCGGTTGGTCACGCGACGACCTATTGAGGAAGACCCGAACGGCTATCGCTCACAGGGTGAAGTCTTTGAGGAGATGCTGAGTTATCAGGGCATGCTGCCGAATCCACATTCACGGAGTTGCACGGCAAAACTCAAGCTGTATCCGGCACATTTGCTCCTGGCAGAGTGGCTAGGCGGCGCGGATGGACCCTCGCATGCAGGCCACTATGGAGACCAGACGTACCTTACGCCTGAGGCGGCGGAGCGCCGCTATCGGGCAAACCGAGGTGTTGCCTCTCCGGAGTCCTACGAACGCAGGATCGGCTACATGACCGACTGTCCGCCGGCGCGTCCCGAGCAGCGGTGGGAAGACTTCACTGCCGCGCCGATCGCTGGACGACCATTTATCGGTCCAGCTGGACAAGCGCCAATCTGGGGCGCAGATGCAGTCGAGTTTGTCACGCTCTTGGGCCTGCGCGGAGACGAGGAGCGCAGGGTCAAGCGAGTGTTGAGCCGCAGCCTGTTTGCTGAGGGCGCGCGCGGGCGGGAGTGTTCTATCCGCACACAGCCGCCTGGTGAGCGTCCGTATTTCCCGCTCTATGACGCGGACTGGGGAGCGGACAAGGTCGATGAGTTTTGGCGGTCGCGGGATTTCGGCCTTGACATCCCCGTGGGGGCCGGAAACTGTGTCTTCTGTTTCATGAAAGGGACGCGAGATCTGCAGCGACAAGCCCAACAACCGGATCCTCAACGGGTGGAGGGCGCACCGTCAGATATCCACTGGTGGGAGGAAATGGAGACTCGTTATCGGCGCGAAGCGCCTGCGCGGGATGGCTGCGGAGTCAGCAAGTTCGGCTTCTTCGGCGTGAGGGGTCCGACGTTTATGGACATCGCTGACCCGCAGGCCGAACTCAGTGGGCGCTACTCGACCGGCTCGCCCGCCTGCGATTGCACGGACTGAATGATGTCTGAACCCGATCTGATTTTTCCGGAGACCTGGCAACTGGACGGCTTCACAACCAACGTGACCAGACGGCAGGCCGGCGAGCCAGACCCGGTCGTACGAGAGCTGCTACAGAATGGCCTGGACGCGGCGATCCGGGAAGCCGGGCGTGATCGTGCAGAGATTCACTTCACCATTGCTGAACGCACGTTGTCGCAACTGCCCGGTCGGGAAGCCTATAGTCGGGCATTCGCGGCTGCAAAGCAAGGAGACGAAAAGCGAGCGACGCATGATGTGCGATCAGCCGTCAGTCGAATCGAAGCGGCATTAGACCGCCCCGCAATGAACGTCCTCTTTTGCCGTGACAATGGGATCGGTTTAGATGAAGATCGCATGGCGGCATTGCTCTCGGAGGGGCAAAGTGACAAGGCACATGAGGGAGCTGGCTCCTACGGATTGGGACATTTGACTGCATACGCAGCCTCGGACTTGCGATACGTCTTCTATGCCGGCGTGCGAGAGTTGCAACAGGAGTTACAACAGATTGCCAGCGGTCACGCGATCCTGGCGTCACACAAACAGAGCAACACGCGTCATTCTTCCCATGGCTACTGGCGCGCTCCGACTGATGTCTTCAGCTTGGAAGACGGCGACTTTCCCCGCAGCGCTCCGGATCTGATGCGCGACGAGCTCGCGAAGATTGATGAATCGGGTTCAGTGGTCGCGATTCTCGGCTTCAACTACTTCCACAATCCGCCCAGCCAAGTAGCCGATGACATCTGTAAGGTCGCTGCGTTGAATTTCATGGGCGCGATCCACGACGGCGCCATGGTCGTTCACGTCCACGACGAAAGGTCGAACGAATCGAAAACTGTCGATACCACATCGCTTCGGCAGTTCCTGGAACCCATCCAAAATGACCAACGGGCAGCCGTGGCAGGATGGTTCGCAGGACAACAGGGTTACCGCGCGCTGCGAACGTTGGAAGAAGGGCGAGTTCTCGATCTGCTGATTGATCGTTCGATCCGTGTTCATTTCCGACCACTTGGGCCGAATTCTTCCGAACGCTCGCGGGTGCAGATTTTTCGTGATGGGATGTGGATTACCAACGAAGCTCCAGAGCTCATGACCGGCGCATTCAACGGTGTGCAGCCGTTCGACGCGGTAGTGAGCTTGAGCGACGCAGATCCCGAAGATCACACGGAGTTTTACGACTTGGTGCGCAACTCGGAGGGTCCTGAGCATCGCGGCCTACGCAAGATACGCGAGATGCCGACGAGCCGTCAGAACAATCTGCGTAAGAAACTTCGGCAACTCGCCGACCGGCTGCGCGCCGAAGCTGGCAGCCGTGATCTGACGGACGGGTTTGTCCCGCCCGGATTTGCGGTCTTCAGCATGGACGCCACACGCGAGGCTCAGAAGCTTCCCAGGGTTCGCCATCGCATGATGGCAGCGGAACAGGACGGCTCAGAGCGCTCGACTGATCCAGCGGGTGCTGACGCCAACGAGCGGCAGTCTCCGGGACGCGAGGGACGACGCCGCCAGCGGCGACACAGCAGGCGTGCGCCGGCCGCGGGAACGGCTGTGAAGTTGCGGCGCAGCCTGGTGCCGAGTGTGGATCCTGACGGTCGTGTCCGTCGGCTCCGCGCTTTGCTGGAGATTGACCCTGGCGCTACGGCAGGCGGCAACCTGGGGCTGCGAGTCTATGTGGAATCCGGCTCTGACGAGACCTGCGAGCAACCGATTGCCCCTGTTTGGCAATCGATTCGGTCGGTAAACATTAACGACCAGGTGATTGATGTGGAGGGCGCCGCAGAAGTGCTTATCTCCTCTGCAACCGGCGTGATCGACATCGAGTTAGACGAACCAGCCGCAGCCTCCGCTCAATTCGAGGTGGATGTCGTGCGTCGCGGCCGGAGCGGAGCCAAATCGTGAGTTCTGCTGGAGCAGTCCCCCTCTTGCGCGAAGATTCAGCCTCAATTGACTGGCTCTCGGCAACCTACCAGGCTGAAATCAAGATCAGCGGTCGCGTTGCGATATCTACCAACAAACTGATCGGTGCGCCGCAGTTGGATGCACTGATCGCCGCAGGCCACGTGCAATGGGCGATTGAGATCCGCTGCCCGAAAACGCTGTACGCGCGCGTCGCCTATTCCGTCAGTGCGAATGTGCGGAGCAAGTGGAATCCAGACGATGTTGATGGTGAGATGTTTCTCACCTCTGGCTTGGTCGCTGTCAGAGATTGTCAACTTCCGACCGATGGACTAAATGACCTTTGGGGCAACGATCCCATTGGCGTTAAGGCAGGACGTTGGCTGGCGCGAGGTATGATTCTCCGCACGCAATCGTTGGCATCTTCGCTGCTGGAGTTCCACAAGAACACTGGGCTCTCCGAAGGTGAAATGCGGGTCGAACCGGACACAGGAAGTGGTGATCTGCGGTTCAAGGTCTACCTTGCTCCTGGCTATTTCGATCAAGTGATCCAAACCAACCGCGACGTTCAGATTGCCGCTCTCATCGCAGCCTTTGGTCGCATACCGCACATCGATTCTGGTGACGAGAGGGGAGGGTACGCCATCCTCACCCAAATCAAGGCTGCTCTGCAAGAGGCAGAAGTGCCGATCTGGGGACCCGAACTCAATGCCGACTTTGACCCGGCTCGAGCAGCCACCGCGATCGAACGGTTCCGGATTCCAGCTTCCGGAGAAGATCAGTGAACCGCCCCACACCGGAATTGGAGCAGCGCTTTAGCGATTGGCAACGCGGCCTCACCCTGATCGACAAGCGCAATCAGTCGGAGCAGCATGTCGCAGATCGTCAAAACGAACTGATTGAAGCAGTAACAGGCGGATCTACGTTATTTGCGGCATATCTGCGCACACAATTGGGGATTGATATTGACGCACACCTCGACGGGCCACAACTACCGCGGAAGCTCGATCCGTCTGAGTTTCGCAATCCTCCGTTCGAGTTGGAGCGCGACTTGTTCGAGACATGGTCTAACGATCTGAGCGCTCGCGAGGCATCGCAACCGCTGCTGTGGACGCGTTGCCATCTGCAGTGGATTGAGCAGGGTCAGTTCGGTGAGCGCTTGGACGAAGCGTTCCTGGGTACGCTTTCGAGCGGCACGGCAGAGAAGCAGACGGAGGCTGCAGCCCGGAACTTATTGCGCCGAATGGGCGGTCTTCCACACGTGAGAGGCAAAATCTCAGTACTGAGCGACTGCCCTCTCTCACGGGCGTGGTGGCGCGGGAAGATGGCGGAAGTTGTGTCCCAATCGTCCGAAGGAACGCTGGATTCAGGCACTATTCATGGCGTCTTGCATTCGAACAATGACGCTTGGGCTCGGCTCGTCGGCGACTCTGTACATCGGATCACGGTGGCTAACCATCCCCGGCTGCGAGCGGCATTGTTCAGCCAGTACAGTTCTGCTGACCGAGCTGGCAACGCCGTGCACGCCAGAGAGATGCAACTGGCCATGCAGATACTGGCTAGACGAGGCCCTGCTTTAATGTTTGATGCCCTCGAATGGTCAGAACTGATCGGTTTCGCAGCCGACGCTGTAGCGCAAGCAAAAGAGGAACTCTCGCCCTCTACAGCACCCGCCGACGGACCTACCGACTAAACCAAGCCAACTCCGCCGTGGCGACGATTTCTTCGCCGATGAGCAAACTTGCCGTCGCCCCTGGGCCTGGCGCGTTCAAGACGTGAATCATTCGATCCAGGCGGCCGATATCGAAGTCTACGGCAGGGTGGCATCCCGGCGGACGGCCTGGGCGATGACTCCGGTGCCGTTGCACACAAGCTGGTTGGGTTCCAGATTCTAGATCAGGCGCTGGAGGGTGTTGCGAAGGCGGATGGGTTGTGCTTGGCCTGACTTCTCGGAGGCTGGTTTGCCAGTCACCGCGGAGGAATCGGAGAGACTCTTATCTTGACAGCGACACAGCTGAGTCTCGGACCGCAGTGTCATACCAGCAGTAGCGCTGGTGCTTGAACGCCAACCGCATTGATCCAGCCGAGAGTTTCGTTGCGTACGCGACGGACCTCCTCGACCCGTTTGCGTCGACGCTGATTCTGGCGACAGCAGTCATGCCGTGCGGTTCGGCCGTCAATCGCGCTATACGTCCGACGAAGTTGCGCGTGTCATAGCGAACGGCGGAGTTAGCTCATCACCATTAACCGGCAGTGTGCCATCGTCTGTGAAGGGCGAGACTGGGAACTTGCCTGTTGCTGCTTTAGACCGGCCAGCACATGCGATCGCCAACCGCGAGACCTACCGCAGCCGCAGCGGATAGAGCGCCACCACCCTGTCGACCTGCGTCTCGCCCATGTCTGGGCGAGGACCATTCACCAGAAGAATACAATATGGTCGCGTACGCCTTGTCGTCGCGTATCGGCAGGTTCCTCCTTCCGAGAACACCGTTACTTGCCACCACTTCTCTACCGGCGGCGGTCTAACCTTGAACCTGGCATATCCTCAACACCCCGTGGCCCTGGTTGTCACGGAGGGTTAGTCCACCTTGGTCACGGTCAACGTCGCCAAGCCGGTTCCAAGCGGCATGACTTTGACATCCGTGCATATCACCACCCAAAATCGCGCTGGGCTTTTGGTGGAAACATCACGCGCAACCATCACCATTCCGGGCAGAAGCAAAAGCGGCACTTTCCGTCCGGGGTCCACATCGACGGAAGTAACGGAAGCAGGAAGGGGTTGGTGAACATTGAATTTCAATCCGGTTGGAATCCCGCAACTGTCAGATCAACTGCACGTCGGCCGAATACTTTGTTTACCTTTAGGCACGCTCTGAACTATGGGCGATTGAGTGGATGTCATGTTGACTGAGCGTGCGTAGTTGCATTGATACATTGAGCGGTGAGTGAGGAATGATCGCTCGTCGTGGCCTAGCGTTGCCCGATGGTCGCTCGGGGAGCGGAACAGACACATTCCAGCCGCGGCACGGCGATCAGTAGATTGCTGAAGCCGAGCAACACGGCCAGCCGGTCATGGTTAATGCTCAGGCCGCGGTGGCCCGTCCCTGTTTTCAGGGAGCAGGCTGTTGCCGTAACCGAAGTATCAGTTTATGTAAAGGACCGGTGCTTAACCTTGGCTCACAGTGAGGCGCACTATCGCTCACGCTTGTCGCCGCGCAAAAGCCTGTGCGCCTCAGTCACGCCAGCATGATTCGCGGCTCTGGCGCTCAGACTGTGAGTCAACCCGCGCGCAGCCTCCACGCCGGTCTGCAGCTTCATCCGAAGCGCCATTTGTTGCCTTTGCGGGTCTGATGCATCTCAGCGTCGCGCACGGGGGACTGGTTCTTGGTCTGCACATGACCGAGATAGCAGAGCAGCGCGCACTGCTGTTTGCCTTACTGATACAGCCACGCCTACTGGTTGCGCGGTTGGTAGCTCTTGTGCTGGCACAGGCGTCCAACGCGCGCCGTGGCTCCCTCTTCAAGCGAAGGCAGGCGTGAAGTGGTCCTTCGACAGGGAGCAGGTACCCGCTCGGTTGCGGGGACAAGGAGAACCAGCCCTCGCGAGAGCTGTGATTGTAACAGAGCTGTACGCAGTGAAACCGCAGTATCATGGCCAACGGTAAGGTCGGTGTCGGCGGCCCGACTTGGGTAGTGCGGCTCGACCATCCCCTCCAACACTGACTACGGTACCAAGCCGTCGATTCGCTCAAGGAGCAGTTCGCACCGGGTCTTGTGTTTCCTTTGTTGGAAGTCCAGGACGACAAACGTCGACTCATGCATCAAGGAACTCATTCAGGCTCTCGCCAACAGAGTCGTAACCCTCAATCAGATACTTATTCAGAGCATTCCTAGAAGCAGAAGGCTGACTGCGAGTGTGATACGGTCGGACCGATTCACTAATCTTACGACGAGCCCCAGAAGAGCATTGTTGCAACGGTGGCGCATCGATACCAACGTCCTTAGCAGCATCCGAACTCCGTGCGTCGATGAACGTCCTCCGAACAGCACACCATGTGCGCCGCGCCGCCTCGTGCATCGCGTACAAGGTCGGCGAAAAAGAGTGGGCAGATGGATTGGCAAGAGGCAGCCAAAGCACAAAGCAACCTTCCGCGACTTCGATGCTGTTCGCCTATAGCCCGGAACATCACCTTCGGATTTTGCGGAAGCCAGCAAGACTCGTGATACGGTGCAGCGCCCTTTTAGCGTCGTCCACCTGCTGAAGTGAGTTCGGAAACATCACCCCGATGCAGGCCCGATCGTCATCCCATTTGTAGTCAATCAACGCGTGCTTGCCTAGCAGTGATTGAACCTAATGTCGGAAGGGTCGCCACGGTTGCGGCGCTCGGCGCGGGCGGCAATGCCGCGCGATCGGAGGAAGTGTCCGAGGGGCGGATTGACCGCATCCTTGCGAGCGGTTTCGCCTGTCTGCCCCAATGTCGACTTCTGTTGACTCATGTAACCAGTGTCTCACAAGATGTGAGATCGGCTTCGCAACCGGAGGCGTGCGTCATTGTGTGGGTCGGGAATCTGGGTACACACTGGAATCAACACTTGCTGGTGGAAGACGCTCGAGCGCACATGGAGTAACTTCAGGACACGGAGCTGATTGGAGCGGTCCGAGACTACCTGCGGGTCTTTGTGAGGCTACATGGTCAGCGTCAATGTCTCCGTCGTCATTCGCATCCGGGCTGAGAGTTTCGTGCCAGATTCCAATTGCCTGTTGCAGCACCTGTACCAATCGAGGATTCGTGCTGCGCGTGCAGATCGTCGTCGCTCGCCCATCAATGACATTCTGGTTCAGGTAGACGGTTTCGTCGTTATCGGTGTTGCTATCGTCGTGCGCCGCTGGGAATGCGGAAGGTGGTGACGAAGGCGGCAATCGCCAATCAGCCGAAAAGGACGATTGGCTGGGCCGAGGCGTGGTACGATTCGTGCCCGACGATTTGTCAACAGAGAACCCTAGCAAGCCTGCACTGAGCGCCAGGCCTAACGCAATTGCGATAAGTGTGAGATGCACGTTACGGAGAAGTCACAGCGGCTGGTTGACCAACTGATTCGACCAGCTCGGTCAGGAACGAGTTCAATGCCGCCTCAGGGTTGTCGTGCTCACTTTCCCCGCGCACGGAGTCAGTCTTTCGGGGGTACGGTTCGATCCTACGACCTAACTCAATTCCTGTGTCAGCTCCGATATGGACTAGGCCACGATGTCCATCAAGAAAAAAACTGGATTGAGAAGCTATTCCGGCCTCCATCCGATTCCGTAGAGCTACTGGAGAATGCATCAGAAGGAAACGTCATGAGGAACCCGTTGATGCGGTATGTCCTCCCTTTGTTGAATCGATGGTGCACGGGGGTTCCGTCGGGTCCGAGGTACAGATCAGCCGTGACGTTGAGGATCACGTAGATGCCGACCGACGCCTCAGCAGTGACGCCCTTCGCATCGGTCACGGTGGCGCGAATCGTCTTGGGTCCTGAATCGATTTCGGGGTTAGCTTGATACCAGCGGTGCTGGTCGTAGTCGTTGTAAGTCACCTTGCCGGGGTTGGGTGCGCAGCTGACAGACGCCGTGCCACTGGCACCCTCATACGGACCATCGCCATCGCGGGTCTCGTTGTCGATCACGAGCGTGTAGGGCGCCGTTCCGCCTGTCACCTCCCACCTGACAGGGATTTCGGCGACGCCATCCCAACCTGTACTGATGTCCCGGGTGCCGATCGCCTTACCATCGTCGTCGTAGACCAGCTCGCTTCCGGAGTAGCCTCGGCCGCGGTCCGTCTCGCAGATTTCGCGTGCGGACAGGGTCAGGGTCAGCGCGGTGGTTTCTTCAGACTGCTGCGGAGAGGCAGGAGCGGATTGGTCGGACTGAGCGGGGGCTACACTCGCGCCGCTCTGTTGGCCGACGCCGAGCTCGCGGCCGATCACCACGCCCAGCACCGCGACGAGTCCCGCGACGGCCACGAACAAGGCCACATCCCGCAGCCGCAATCTCCGCCATCTTGCCACCATCGTGACGCCTTTCGCGGTGTCAGATGAACCTAACACTTGCTAGCGGGTAGCCGGCTCGAAATTGGGATCCGCGATTGCTCGGACGCGCTCGGTCCTGGTGAATCACTTCCGAGCGCGCCTGGAGTTGGCGCGGCGGCCAGCGCTGGCGGATTACCCGGGCGTGATCGTGCATCGTTTGCGCCGCCGCGCACAGGTCGTCGATCGTCGTCCAGCCCGGCCGGGCCACAATCCGCTACACGAGCCCGAAGCCCGAGGACAGCCCGATCGGGCACTCGGACGCCGCCGAAGTGGCGCTTGCAGAAAGTGTTCGCAGTTCAGTGCATGTTGGTGGAGCCGAGGGGGCTCGAACCCCTGGCCTTCGCCGTGCAAGGGCGACGCTCTCCCAGCTGAGCTACGGCCCCACGAGATCCCAGCCGTTCCAGCTTAGCGCTTGACGGCTCTGACAGCCCACGCGCCTCAACTCAGACGCTTGAGGTTGAGCGGCAGACCGGCGATCATCAGAAATACGTCGTCCGCGATTGCGGCGATGCGCTGATTGACGCGTCCCAATTCGTCGACGAATTGCTGCCCCAGATCATGATCCGCCAAAGTACCCGAGCTGACCTCGTCGCTGACCAGGATCTATGTCGCCGCGCTCTCGCTGATCAGGCGGTTGAGTCGATCCACTTCGCCGACGAGGTCAACGCCTTCGCCCTGCCGCATCAGATTCGCGCTCCAAGACGCCAGACTGTCGAGCAGCACGGCATCGTACTGGCTGATCATGGGAGCGATGGACTCGACGATCTCGCGCGGAGCGTTGATCGTCTGCCAGTCGCTCGGCTGAACTGTCTCTGAGGCGGCAGGTTGCGTGGACTGGTCTGCGTGCTCGGCATCGGCAGTCGTGATCACGAGGACTCGCTGGTCGAGCGTGGCGATCTGTCGGGCATAGCGACGTTTGCCTGCTCGTTGACCGCCGATGACGAGGACTAATCGCGCTGACATGGCCAACCTTTCCGATCATCACTGCCAGATGGCTGTGGCAACGTTTGGACTAGTGCGCGGCAAGCGGCGAGCCAGCCTCCGACCTCGCGCGACAGGTGCGGATCTGATCCTACCTTCAGACTAAGCGCCCGCGGCGCCCTTGCTGCGGCGAGATCAGGTGTCGGTCGCGTGTCCATCGATCAGCTGACCAGAGCTCGTTGCTTGCCATTCAGCGGACCGATCAGACTGATCGCAATCGCGCCCGAGACCGGGTCGCGGTAGACCGCAGATTCGACCCCGAATGCGGTGGCGATCAGGTCCGGCGTGAGCACCTCGCATGGTTCGTCGTTGGCGATCACGCTGCCGTGATGCAACAGCACGAGACGATCGCAGAAGCGCGCCGCCAGGCTGAGGTCGTGAATCGCCGCAATGGCGGTCAATCCCTCATCTACCTGTTTTCGGACCAGCGACAGGATCGTGAGTTGGTGCAGGATGTCCAGATTGGCGGTGGGTTCGTCCAGCAGCAGAATCTGCGGTTCTTGAGCCAACGCGCGAGCGAGAAACACGCGTTGGCGTTCGCCGCCAGAGAGCGTGTCGAGCGTGCGCTGTTCGAACTCAACCGTTTCTGTCTGCTGCATGGCTGACGACGCGATCTGATGATCGCGCGAACCCTCAACCTGGAAGCGTCCGAGATGCGGATAGCGGCCCATCAGGACCAGCTCAAGAGCGGTAAATCCTGAGGTAGCCGGCGCGATCTGCGGAACCAGCGCCAACGTCTCAGCGACCGACCTGGCAGACATTGAGCTCATCTCTGCGCCACCGAGCCAGACCGATCCGAGCTGAACCGGCAACACTCCAGCCAGAGTCCGCAACAGGGTCGACTTGCCGGCGCCATTGGGCCCGATCAGGCCGATGAACTGGCCGCGTTTGGCATGGAGATCAACGCCCTTGAGCAACGTTTGGGCGTCGATGCTGACCGTCAGCGACTGAGCGTCGATCTGTGCGTCGATCTGAGGGTTGGCGTCAGTGTTCATGAGCTACTCAGCGAGTTGAAAGCTCTCTTCGGGAGCGTCAGTGAAGTTGTCGGGCCAGAGCAGGCGCGCCAAGTCCTCGACTCCGCGAATGTTCCAGTAGGACAGCGTCGTGAAGAGCTTGCTGTCGACCAGATAGATCTGCTCGTTCCGGATCGCGGGCACTTCCGCCAGGGCCTCATGGTCGAGCAAGCTCTGGCGAAACTCTTCTGCGCCGAAGGCGACCGGTTGCGGGATAATGATCACTTCAGGCGCCATCGCGATCACGCCTTCAAGGCTGGTTGGCTGGTTACTCTCGATGCCGGCCGTCTCGGCTGCATTGATGCCGCCTGCCGCCACGATCACGCCTCCTTCGGTCGAGTTGGCGCCGGCCAACCAGATCGTGTCGGAGTACTTGGTCAGCGACAGCACGCTCAGCTTGTTCGACTGGTCCGCCGTGATCGCTGTCACCGCCTCCAAGCGGGTCTGCACCTGTTCCGCAAACTCAAAGGCTCGCGCTTCCTCACCAAAGATGTATCCCATGAGCAGAATGCTGTCGATCCGGGACTGAGTACCCTGCTCCAGTTCCGTCTGGATCACGGGAATCCCGACGCGCTCAAGCGCTTCGATGCCTTCGCTGGGAAAGAACGGACTCGTGACGATGACATCGGGAGATTGCGCGATGATCGTCTCCGGATCGCGCGAGACTTCCGGCTTATCACTCACGAGCTGCGCCACGTTGGAATAGGTCTCGTCCTTGCTGACCGCGCCGACGGCGACGAGTCGATCATGCGGTACCAACGCCAGCACCATCTCGTCATGCCCGATCGAGGCGGTGATGATGCGCTCGGGCTTGGCGGCGATACTGATGACGCCGTTGAATCCTTCGACTTCGCGCGGCCAACCATCGTTCTCAGGATCGACGATGCCGGGCACGCCCAGCAACGATCGTTCGACCGTTGTCTGCTGTTGCTGTCTGGCGTCGGAGGGGCCGTCGTCAGAACAGGACAGCGCTGTCAGACTGACGATGATCGCGATCATCGTCGCAGCGGACCAGCGAGTGACTCGACGGAGCCATGGGGCAGGCATGAGCGGCATGAGGCATCCTTTGCGTACTACTCAGAGCGAGTAGACCTGTTGCTTGTTTCGGATCAGCAGGAAGATGAAGAACGGCGCGCCGATGAAGGCAGTCAGCATCCCGACACGCAACTCAGCCGGTTGCACGATTGTGCGCGCCACGGTGTCGGTGGCAATGATCAACGCAGCTCCGGTCAGCGCGCTGAGCGGGATCAGGACGCGATGGTCTGGTCCGACGATCAGACGTAAGACATGCGGCACGACGAGTCCGACGAAGGCGATCGTGCCGCTGACGGCCACCGCGGCGCCAGTCGCCAGCGCTGCGGCGCTGAGCATCGTCAGGCGCGTGCGACCGACTCGCACGCCCATCGAACGCGCTTCATCGTCGCCGAGCGTGAGCAGATTGAGATCGCGGGTGAGCAGCATGAGCACCGCGCAGCTCGCGACGATCAGCGGGGTGGCGATTCGCACGTGTTCCCAGGAACGCGAATCCAGCCCGCCAGCCAACCAGAACAGAACCTCGCGCAATGCGGCGTTATCGGGCAGGGCGATGAGGATGGCGGAGATCACGGCGCCGAGGAAGGCATTGACCGCCACTCCGGCAAGCAGCAGCGTCGCCATCGAGAAGCGACCGCCCACGATCGCGATGCCATAGACCAGCAGCGTGGCCAGCATCGCGCCCACAAACGCGAAGATTGGCAGTGCCAGCGCGAACAGGCTGGTCAGACCGGTGGCAATCGCGATGACCGCGCCCACGGCTCCGCCGGCGGACACGCCGATGATGCCAGGATCAGCCATCGGATTGCGGAAGAGTCCTTGCATCACCGCGCCGGCGACGCCGAGCGCCATACCGACCGACGCTGCGACGACAATGCGTGGCAGGCGAATCTGTTCAATCACCAGCTGATCGGTCAGCCCGAACTCCGGCACATTGATACCGAGCGCGGCGAGCACGATCCAGGCGATGTCGCCGACGCTGATCTCTACCGGTCCGAAGCTGAGCGAGATCAGCGCGAAGCCGACCGTGAGCGACAGCAGCAGTGAACCGCCGATCAGCAGACGCGCGGTGACGCCGCGCCGACGGTACTCGCGAAGATGACCGGCAGCTGTGAACGGCAACAGAAACGCCTCCAACGGTGCTCCGCTGGAGGCGTCAGAATCGACCGACGGGCTGTGGACCCGGAGATCGAGGGACCTCTCTGAGCGGAGAGTGTTCACCTCAACGTCCAGGCAGGTCTCCTGGCTTGCGGGCGGATGTGGTTGCTGGACCCTTCCCGCCGATTGTCCGCTCGGCAGTGGGTGTCAGCTCCGCGTCTGGCTCGAACGGTTCGGGCTCAGACGATCCCGCTTACAGTGGCGCTACCGCGGCGGATTTTCACCGCCTTCCCTATTCTCCCGGGACGGGCACCTGGACGTATGTTGCTGTGAGCCAAAGCCTATCACAGCGATCCCCGGCCTCAGCCTGCTGAAGCTGGTGGGCCTGACTGGACGAAATCGAGAACCGATTCTTGGTCTTGCGTGGCACCGTCGGAAGGCATGGGGATGGTGTACCGAATCGATACCTCATCCCCATTGACCTTGATGCCCTTGACGAAGTTGCGGATCAGCGCCTTGCGCTCGGGGATCGTGCCGGCTTGCAGGAACTCGCGGAACTCGGCGACGTACCGCTTGATCTCGGGGGTCGAGGGAAGGTCGGCACGTCGCTGCTCGAGTTGGCGGGCTGTGTCGTCCCTGGCCGCTGCGAGCTGATCCTCCTGCTGTCTGAGTTTCAGGATGCGCGGTGAGAGCGCCTCGTATGTGAGGTCGCTGTTCTCAAGTGCGTCGTAGAGCTTCTCCAGCCGGCGGCGGATGTCGTCCAAGTCCGACTCGACGATTGCCAAGTCCGATGCTCGCTCTTCGGCCATGGAGTCGACTTCCTCAGCGACCATCTGCACGAGCTCCGTGATCGTCTGCTCGTTGAGGATGCGTCCCATGATGTTGCCAACGACCTGGTCCTCGATGCGCGTTGCGTTTAGGTAACGAGCGTCGCAAACACCTGCGCCTTCTTTCAGTAGCTTGTTGCAGACGTAGTAGGCGAACTGACCACTCTTGGAGCTCTGACCGGTGTACGGCTTGCCACAAGTACCGCAACGTAGAAGTCCGCTGAGCAGAAACTTACTACCTGTTCGAGCCGGTGATTGCACTTTCGGAGCTCTGGCTCGTAGACCCACCTGAACAGAGTCGAACAGCTCTCGCGACACAATGGCTGGCCAGGCATCGGAAACCCGTACAGGGTCGGGCGTCTGCCCTTCCTTGGCCGTCTTTCCCCAAACAGCCATGCCAGTGTAGGCCTCGTTGGTCAACACGTAGTGCAGCATGTTCTTCTGCCAGCGCTTGCCACCCTTGTTGATGCCACGCTCATGCAGGCCTTGGCAGATTTCCTTCAGACCCTGCCCGCGAGCCGAGCGCTCGAACATCTCTTTCACGATTCGCACTGTCGCGGAGTCAATCTCCAGTGTCGGCCGCTCCTTGGCGCCGTCTTGGACCTTCACTCGCCTGTAGCCGTAGGGCGCGCGCGAGCCCAGGAAAAACCCCCGCGCAGCCGATTCGCGCATCCCACGCGTCACTTCCTGAGCGAGGTTCTCGGAGTAGAACTCGTCGACCGACTCGATGATCGCTCCCATCAGCTTGCCGGTCGGTGTGTCGTCGGCGTGCTCGGTGATCGAGGTGACGCGAATTCCGCGCCGTCGAAGCATGGACTTGAATGCGACCGCGTGCTCGCGCTTGCGAGTGAAGCGTGAGAACTTCCAGACCAGAATCTCCTGGAACGGCGCATCCGCTCCGCTGGCCTCGTCGAGCATTTTGCGGAACTGAGGTCGATCCGCCACGCGGCCCGACTCGGCCTCGTCAATGTACTCGCGTGCAACAGCGTAGCCATTGCGCTCGGCAAAGTCGCGCAACGCACGGAGCTGCGCAGCGACGGAGAGGTCGACGTCTTGGCGGTCGGAGGAGACTCGGGCATAGAGTGCGGCTGGGATTCGGTCGGTTTGGTGTTTCATGGGATGCTCCTCCCGGGCTGCGGGCATCGTCGTGCCGCGCTCTTTGTTCGGAACATTCTACATTGCGGGGGCACCGAGAGGGGCACGGGTGTTCCACCGCGGCATCGAGCTAATCGGGCTCCTTGCGTTCTGTCGGATGCCTTACTGGGAGGTCGGCAGTCTCGGCGTCGCATGGTGCGCTGCTCCTGAGCGCAAACGGGATACGCTCAACCAATGATCCTGCGAATTCGGCATCGTGGCTTGCGGCGTTTCCATCTTCGTGGCGACCCAAGCGGGTTGACGCCGCACGAAGTCCCGAAGATACTCCGTATCCTGACAGCACTGGAAGGAGCAGCCGGACCAGAGGACTTGGACGCACCGACCTACCGCCTGCATCCGCTGAGGGGAAACCTTGCGGGCTATTGGGCAGTCGATGTGACCGCGAACCGGCGCATGATCTTTCGATTCGAAGACCAGGATGTCACAGACATCGACCTGCTCGACTACCACTAAAGGAGAGTCCCATGCCGCTCAAGAACCCTTGTCATCCAGGCGAGCTGATCCTGCACGACTGGATCGGCGGTCTCGATCTGAGCGTGGAGGCGACGGCTGAGCATATGCAGGTGCCAGTCGAGTCGCTGGAGGACATCTGCGAGGGCAAGGCGCCGGTCACGACGGAAATGGCCGTGCGCCTCTCCAAAGCGCTCGGCAGCACACCTCGATTCTGGATCCAACTGCAGGCCAACTACGACGCCGCCCGGGCCGAGCAAATGCTCGACCGATTCAACATCAAACGGATCGAGCGGGCGGCGTGATCATGCCGATGTGCGATCCGCCGCACCCCGATGAAACCGTGTTCGTGCTGTGCTACGAGACGTTTGAACTCTCAACCGCCGACGCAACGGTCCACCTCAAGATGGAGGAGGAGTAGCTGTCGGAGCTATGCCGCGGGCATCTGCGGATCACCACCCACCACGCGATGCACCCGGAGCCGGCCTTCGGGGAACCAGCCGAAACCTCATTACGTCTGCGGACGAAGCATGTCCTCGAACTTGCCCGCAAGACGGTCTGTGTAGACAAGGGTTCGAAACGGTCCTCTAGCGACGACCATCCGCTGTATCCGCATCAACATCACTCTTCGTCAATCTCAATATCATCAAGCCCAAAGTCTTCCAACGCGTCTACAATCAAGCCGAGCGAGTCTCTCTCAGATCGCTTCTTCAGGTAATCCGCATACGCTCGTTTGGCATCCCTCAATAGGTTCTGATAAAACGTGACACGCGCCCGATACGGCCTTAATGAATCCAACGCCCGCTCGCGCTCGCCCTGGTTGTTCCATTCCTTCGGGAACTTCCCAAGAACGAGCACAACTTCTACGGGCGCATCGCTCTCACCATACTGGTCCAACGCTGCCCTGGTTCGATCATAGTACGGGCCGATTTGGGTGCTGAGCACTTCCTTCAAACTGATCTCGCGCCCAGGACGCTTCAGCTCAATGATGACATGCTGCCCAGCAGTCTTTCGATATTGAATGTCAAGCCGTCCGTTCAATTGTTCTGCCGTCAGTGATTCGTCTACCTGCCCAAAGATAGTGTCGATTGCCCGCTCCATGATCTCAGTACCATCCGCACGTTCCCAAGCTGGGTCTAGCAACCAGAGGTGTTCGAACAGATATCGCTGAATGACACCTTCGATTTCGTTATCGTCCGTCAAGGCTTCCAATTTGTCGATTACACCTATGCGTTGGCGCACAATTTGCCCATAAAGAGTCTCTTCGAGTGTGTCGAAGTCGCCAATAACCTTAAGAACATCAGGCCACGACTCCTCCGTAATCTGGGAAAGCGCCTGCAAGTTTCCCTTGGCCCGAAAAATCTCGAACACCAAAATCGTATGCTTCAGTAGTTCAGTGCGTGTCAACTCCGAATTGAACCTATACCGGTAGATCCGGCCGATCCAACGCTCCGCCTCCCTTCGTTCGGCAGGTTTCAATCCTTCCAGCCATTGTGCGATTTCCGGGATCCGCTTCGCTTCCTCGACCCCATGTTTGGGACGCCATTCCGCCCACCGCAACTGGATGTGTCGAAGCTCTACCTGCACGAGTTTCCGAATTTCCAGATATCGAGGGTCTCCTTCAACTATCTGTTGCCGGCTGGTCGTCGCCGCATCGTCATCCTCTTCCCCGTCCCCGTCATACAGATCCAATTCCTCCACATGCAAGTCACCAATCAAGTAGCTTGCGTAAACTCCTCGTTCTGCAAAATCACCTAGCAGGCCGCTGAACTACGGATGATACGCCGGACCTGACCATCTTCGACGAGTGGTCGTAGTCTGAGCAGAGATCGCGCGCAGGTCCAGTGAGTGAACGGGCGGGATCCTAAGCGTTGGATCCGACGCCTGAGGCCGCGGCCGCGCGGTTCAGCTATGCGGCAGCTGCCTCGATGTTGGCCAGGCGGGTGAGGTTGTAGGCGGCGGCGGTCAGTTCGAACCAGAGCTTGTTGCGGGCCCGGCCCAAGTAGCGCAACTTGCCGCCCGCCCCGACCGTCTTGATCCAGCCGAACACCTCTTCGACGATCTTGCGCCGGCGTTGACTCTGGGCATAGCCCGGATGTCTGGTCGTGCGGCCATCGATCGCGCTGCGCCGGCCGCGCTCGTTTTGGGCAACGTGCGGGGTCACGCCTAGTCCGCGCGCCCGCCAGACGAAGTCGCGCGTGTCGTAGCCGCGATCCGCGCCCAGCGTGGCCGGTCCGCAGACACTGCGCTCCAGCATTGCCAGCGCCGCCTCGCGTTCGGCATAGCCGTCGGCCTCGGTCAGCTCGACATCGACGACCAGGCCGTTCCGGTTCTCAGTCAGCACATGGCCGAGATAGCAGAGCTGCGCACCCTGCTGCTTGCCCTTGCGGTAGAGCCGCGCTTCCGGGTCGGTGGTCGACTCGTGCGTGTCGCGACTGCGGCGCTCGCCCTGGAAATCGGCGTCGCGGTTGCGCCCGCCGCCCTTGGGCGGTTGCTCGTCGCGCGGACGGTAACTCTTGTGCGAGGCCCAGGCCTCCAGCAGCGTGCCGTCCACCGTGAAGTGGTCCGCCGAGAGCAGCCGCCGACGGCGCGCCTCTTTGACCACTTCCTTGAGCAGCACCTGCGCCGCATCGGCGTCCATCAGCCGTTCGCGATTCTTGGTGAAGGTCGTTGGGTGGAACGGCTCGTCCTCCACGTTCAGGTCCAGGAACCATTTGAACAGCAGGTTGTAGCGCAGCTGCTCGCACAACTGGCGCTCCGAGCGGATCGTGTACAAGGCCATCAAGAGGCTCGCCTTGAGCAGGTGCTCGGGCGGAATCGAAGGTCGTCCGTTGTCTGCATAGATCTCGTCGAACAGCGGCGACATGCGTCTCAAGGCCGAGTCGGCCAGCGGCTTGATCCGCCGCAGCGGGTGGTCCTTCGGCACGAAACCCTCCGGCGTCAACCCCAACATCATCGATGCCTGCCGCTCAGTCTCACCACGCATCGCAGACCTCCTTCGTCTATCGGTTCAATACCTCCTTCATGGTCTCACACGCTAGATTTTCAGCAGCCTGCTAGGAGATCCTCCTGGGCTACCTTTCCTCTGACAAAGATCGATACCTGATTGATGTTCTCCCCTTCATCATTCTTGAGATCCTTCGCCTCCTTGACTGTGCCTAACCATCCGGATACTCGAAGACCAGCAACACTCACTATGTCCGGACGCGCTTCATGTTGTTCCCTTTCGTCGCACAGCTGCAACACACGAGGTTGTTCGCCATAGGTCCATAGGTACTAGATCTGTCCGTAATATCCTCTGTCTTTCGGATGCACCTCACTATTGTTGATTAAGACTCGAAAATTGTTGGAGCCGATAATCGAAAAACGGCGAGCCACCCTCTGTTTGAGATACTTGGGCGATCTGATAGTTTGGCGCCTTCTAAGGTCTCTCAAGGTGATTCGCGTGCCGTTGGTCTCCGTGCAACTGCTGCTAACATGCTCATCGGGCAGATAGCGTGCTGGTCGTTGCTCGTCTTCAGCCAATCTGATCTCATTTTCGATGTCTTTGAGTCGCATTGTGAAAGCGCTCGCGATTCCATCGTGCGCCGTTTCTACCTTAATTTCACCTGCGATCGAGAAAAGAGAGAGTTTTCCTATTCCCTTGCGGCCCATTGGCTTGCGGTTGTAGATCGGTGTTCGCCCTGGCTGCGCGTCCCGTCGTCTGTATCCTACTGTCAGGAAGCGGCGATTGACTTGCTGCCGGGTCATGCCAACCCCATCATCTTCGATGATGATTGTCTCCGTGTCTTGGTTCCATTCGATTACGACTCGAGACGCATCGGCATCCCAAGCGTTCGCTACAATCTCTGATAACACAGCGGGAACGTTGCTGTAGAGGTTGAGCCCTAGCAGGCTGCTGAACTACGGATGATACGTGCCAGACCTGGCCATCTTCGACGAGTGGACACACGCTGAGCAGGGATCGTGGGCAGGTCCTGTAAGTGAGAGGGCGGGATCCGGGGCGCTGGATCCGCCGCCTGAAGCCGCGTCGGTGCCGTTCAGCTATGCGGCGGCCGCCTGGATGTTGGCCAGGCGGGTGAGGTTGTAGGCGGCGGCGGTCAGTTCGAACCAGAGTTTGTTGCGGGCCCGGCCCAAGTACCGCAGTTTGCCGCCGGCGCCGACGGTCTTGATCCAGCCGAAGACCTCTTCGACCCGTTTGCGCCGACGTTGACTCTGGCGGTAGCCCGGATGCCGGGTCCGTGCGACGATCGATCTCACTGCGCCGGCCGCGCTCATTCTGTGCCACATGGGGCGTCACCCCCAGACCACGCAGGTCCCAGACGAAGTCGCGCGTGTCGTAGGCCCGGTCGGCGCCCAGCGTGGCCGGCCCCCGGACGCTGCGTTCGAGCATCGCCAGGGCGGCCTCACGTTCGGCGTAGCCGTCGGCCTCGGTCAGTTCGACATCAACGACCAGCCCGTGACGGTTCTCGGTCAGCACATGGCCCAGGTAGCAGAGCCTGGCCGCCTGCTGCTTACCCTTGCGGTAGAGCCGCGCCTCAGGGTCGGTCGTCGACTCGTGCGTCTCGCGACTGCGGCGTTCGCCCTTGAAGTCGCGGGGTCGGTTGCGACCGCCGCGCCGACCATCATCCGGCGGTCGCTCATCACGCGGACGGTAACTCTTGTGCGAGGCCCAGGCGTCGAGCAGCGTGCCGTCGACGGTGAAGTGATCAGCCGAGAGCAGCCGGCGCCGGCGCGCCTCTTTGATCACCTCCTTGAGCAGCACCGGCGCCGCGTCCGCTTCCAGTAGCCGCTCGCGGTTCTTGGTGAAGGTCGTTGGGTGGAACGGCTCATCTTCCACGTTCAGGTCGAGGAACCACTTGAACAAGAGGTTGTAGCGCAGTTGCTCGCAGAACTGGCGCTCCGAGCGGACCGTGTAAAACGCCATCAAGAGGCTCGACTTGAGCAGGTGCTCGGGTGGGATCGAGGGCCGCCCGTTGTCCGCGTAGATCTCGTCGAACAGGCGCGACATGCGCCGCAGGGCCGAGTCGGCTAAGGGCTTGATCCGCCGCAACGGGTGGTCCTTCGGAACAAAGCCGTCCGGCGTCAGCCCCAACATCATCGTCGCCTGTCGCTCTGACTCGCCGCGCATCGCAGACCTCCTTCAGCTATCGGTTCAACACCTCCTCGATGATCACACACGCCCATTTTCAGCAGCCTGCTAGGGCCAGAATGGTGATTTGCCGTGCTTCAGCGGGATACGAAGCTCTGACGCTCGCTGCCAGGAGTGACAAAGCCTCGTCATGTTCTTCAAGCTGCACAGCCGCCATGGCATCATCAAGATCACGGAGGTCTCTGGTGCCCCTCGGTCTTGCAGGAGACTCAAGCAGCGGTAGCTCCGTGAAGTCTCGGCCTCCGAAATCATCACGATGGGACTTCGTGAACACGCCCGCAGAGGACATGGAGCGGATGTGCGTCCTCACCACTCGTTTCTCTTCATCGATCACGACGATGTTGTATTGGCGGCGCTCCCCCATTGGGAGATCCAGATCGCCGACTGCGAGCGAACCAGCTCCAATCACCACCATGGACGTCAAGTTCGGGAGCCGTAGGTCAAACGGGGCGGCGACAGGGAAGTGCTGATGACCGTGAAGGCCAATCGTGAACCCAGAGTCAATGAGTCTGTGAATCACTCACTGGTCCATGTAGTCCTGCGCGCGCGGCCCGCCGACGACGCTGTGGTGCCACACCGCCACGCCAACGCGAGCCTTTGACTCGTCAAACAGGTCTCGCGCCCTTGCCAGTGACGATGGGTGAATGGCCCCTACGTGGCAAAAGTAGTCGTTGCCATGCCAGGAAGCGAATCCTGCAACAGCGAGATCGAGTGACGGATACTCGACGAAAACGAGGCCGGTAGTCCCCTCGGCGATGGGGTTCGGTTCTAGCCCGGCGTAGAAACTGGCATGAAATCGACGGAAATGTTCGAAGCGAGATTCGTAGCGGCCGCCATCGCAGATTTCGTAGGCCTGCTATTCCCTCCAGTTCCAACGAACACCAGACTCCGGTTCCAGTGCTCTCTTCGCAATCTCGGGAGGCGCAGTTTGCAGGGGCCTCATTGCTTGCCTTGCCCGGTTCCAATGCACATCGTGATTGCCGGGCACGATGACCACTCGAGCTAGATCTGAACCAAAGAACTTTCTCGTCAATTCACTGAGAAACTCCCCAGCCTCCTCGTACTGCGTCTCAATCTCGCGATCCGCGTCAGATGCGTCCATTGAGACCCCCTGGATCAGGTCTCCGCTGACAACGAGTAGGTCTGGCTGCGGGACGCCATCGTCAGACCATCACCTGGAGTCGTTGAGCATCGCGGGCAAGAGTTCCTCGTTGTACAGGCGAGGTCCCTTCGTTCGGTGCAGATCTGAAATGTGAAGCAAGGTAGGCATTTGATCATTCTACGACTACCGCCCAGACGCTTTCTGTTGGATGTGCAATAGAACCTCAATGCATCCACCACGACGGTCCCAAGACATTGACTTGGGCGGCTAGGACGCCTCGCCACGTGAGGATTTGGAATCCACACGGCACAGATGGAGATTCCGAGGCTCAGCAGGTGGCAAAGGCGGGCGGCGCTCTACAGCTCGATCGGGAACCGAGTCTCGAAGGTTCTTGATTTTGTCCAGTTTGGTGGCTCTACGAAGAGAGGAAGTTGCACGACGCTTGAGCGCCCGATGCACCAACTACACAAGTGGGTTCCACTATCCGAAACCTACGGGCTTCGAGTTAGTGGCCGAATGCCACCAAGAGGGATCCCGGGATTCCCTCGAACGGTCCGATTTCGCCGCCAGTGACAGATCGCCACCTCGTGCTGGATTAGTGCTTGACAATGTCAGATGAAGCAGATACTCTGGCGTCAATGAAGCAGAGTAGCCATCTCCGACACGGGACGCAGTGATGCCGGAACTTGATCGGTTCGAGAAGTCTTTCCGCCGCGGTTGGATTCGACCATATCGACTGGCTCGCTCTGAGACTGCGTCTGATCACGAGACGAGTGACGCCATCATCACAGCCCTGTGCCAGTCACTCCGAGACTTCGGAGGCGAGCCAGGATTTGAAGAGATGGCTAAGATTCTTGATTCCCGTGGAAACCGTCCTGCTTGGACGCAGTTCGCTGCCATCGAGGAGACGCTGAAGATGTACGGCGGGCATCGCCACACGGAAATCGCAGCTCACGCAGCTAGATCGATACTGGTCCAGCAGGCCGCTGGAAGTGGTCCCCGTAGTGACCAATCTTTGGTCGAAGAGTTTGCTACTAGGACTTGCCACAGCCTGCTCGAACATTACTTCTTTGCGGACGCTCGGAGCAAGTTGATTGCCCAGGGCGTTCACATCGATCACGTAGCGGCCCGAGAATGGCAATCAGGGGCCGAAGACCTACTCAGCTCCAGGATCGAGCAGATCGCGAAGCAGCTGATCAACGACCCGCGGGCAACTGCACTCCGAGCGCCGAAGCGGACCGCGCCCCGACGGTCGACAGAAGATCTTCTCGACGACAATCTCCTGTCCGAGGAACAAGAACCAGCGGGTGTCTTGCTCCAGGTGGGGACTCCATGATCTACCGACACGACCTTGCTGTGTTCCCTCGGCCTACTGACACGCCAGGTATAAGTTGGATCGACGTATCGCGTATTCGCCAGGCCCTTGGTAGACACGTAACGGCCGACGTGGCGGACCTCCTTGATGTCGCGGTTGCGGTCTATTCCGCCGACCGGAGTTGCCAACGGGACTTTAGAGGGAGCAGCACCGGTCGGCGTTCGATTGCGGTTGAACTTCCGCTGCGGAACCCCGACCGTTGGAAGGCGCCTGGCGTGATGGAGTGCCTTCAGGAGTACCTTCATTGGCTGAGCGGTGACGAATGGGCACTCGGCTTCAGCAAGAGCCTCTCGATACCTTCGGAGGCGGAGTCGCAGCCGTCCCTTTTCACGATGCGACCGGGAGAGCCGAACTACGTTGCGCTCTTCAGTGGCGGTCTGGACTCCTTGGCTGGCTTTGCCTGTACCGCCATCAACGCGCCGAGCGCGTCGCACGTGTTGGTATCCGCGTACACGAACACTCGACTGCTTGAACGACAACGGAAGCAGATTCGGCAGATCAGATCCGAGCTCGAAAGGCGAACGCACGGCGCCGGTGCGTCGATCTGGCATGTGGCGGTCGGGTTCGGGCTCAACCGGCCAGATCGACGCGCAACGGAGAAGAGCCAACGGACCAGAGCGCTCGTGTTCTTGGCACTTGGGGTGGCCGCTGCAATCCAAGTCGAGTCCGACACCCTTCGCGTCTATGAGAACGGGCTAGGAGCCCTCAACCTCCCGCTGAACGAGACGCAACTTGGAGTCGACAACTATCGGGGTGTGCACCCGCGATCCTTGATGTTGCTTGAAGCTCTCCTACCAAAAGTCCTGGGCGCGCCCGTCCTCTTGAAGAATCCCTTCCTATTCCGCACCAAGGCCGAGATGTGCCGCGCGTTGCCTGCGGCAGGACTTGCTGGTCTCATTGGCGACACGGTTTCCTCGACAGCTTCCCGATTCGGATTCCAGGTGAACCGCCTCAGTGCGGACTTTGCACCTCTTGCGTTTTCCGTCGACATGCGCTCCGTGCCGCAGGACCAGGCGTACTCGATTGCAACAGCGCTTACCGGCGGGACATCTGGAACCACGATTTGGCGCTCTCCCCGGGTCAGCAACACGGCAAGCTTGCGATGCTGAATCAGGTGTACCGATTCAAGGACTGCTTGGACCAGGGTGAACCATGGACGGCATTGACCGGCTTACATCCCGAGCTCGAGCGGACATCGTGGGAGCTGTCCCAGCACGCCGGCGTTGACCATGACCACATCCGCCAGAAGTACCTTGCCATGCTTCAAACCTACGTTGACGAGTGGCAAAGCCTCTCCCAGTTCCCACACCGATAAGACAGGAACAGTCATGTCCCCGCTGAGTCTGGAGTCAATGGACCCTAGAGCACTAGGCCGACGCTTGCAGGATGCAAGGAAGGCGCGCGGTCTCACTCAACAGGACGCAGCCGAGGCCCTGTCGATCGCACGGACCACAGTCACGGCCATCGAAAAGGGCGACCGGCGGGCCCGCGCGGAGGAACTGGTGCGATTGGCCGAGATCTATGGCCAGCGGGTCAATGAACTCGTTGGACCACGGCAGCCGCTCCCTGATTTCGCTGTCCAGTTTCGAGCTGCGACGGCAAGAACCGGCTCGGCAGAACTGCAAGAAGACGTGAGCGTGGCCATCCGAGACTTCCAGCGCCTTTGCGAGGACTATCGCGAGTTGGAACGCCTGATCGGGATGGTAACCGACCGCACGTATCCCAACCAGTATCCCGTACCCGGAGTCTCCCCAGATCTCGCCGCGCAAGACATCGCAACGGCTGAACGGAACCGTCTGGCGCTAGGCGACGGACCTCTGCTCCGGCTTCGCGAACTGCTCGAAGAAGATGTCGGCTTGCGCATTTTCTCAATCGGCCTGCCTTCGCGAGTCGCTGGCGGATTCGCCTACACCGACGAACTCGGCGGCTGCATCGCCATCAATGCCAAGCACCCCCTGGAGCGGCGCCGCTGGACGCTCGCTCACGAGTACGGCCACTTTCTGACCGCTCGATACCAGTCCGAGGTGGCAATACTGGGTGCCTACGATCGGCAGCCGGCCGCCGAGCGACTTGCGGACGCATTCGCCGGCTGTTTCCTGATGCCGGAAACCGGTCTGCGTAGGCGATTCAACGAACTGGCGCGCACTGGCGAAGGAAGGCTCACTGCCGCCGACGTATGTCGCCAGGCCCACCACTACATGGTGTCGGTCGAAGCGATGATGCTCCGCCTGGAGCAACTGGGCGTGCTCCCACGCGGCACGTGGGATCGTCTCCGCAGCCAAGGCTTCAAAGTGCGCGAAGCCCAGCAGCAGCTCGGTCTGGCGCCGCAAGGCGTTGTCGAACGAGCGCTACCTGCCCGCTATGAGTTCTTGGCAGTGCGCGCATTCGAGTCGGGAGACCTGAGCGAGGGTGAACTGGCCCGTTACCTGCGCACAGATCGGGTCAGCACGCGCAGAGCCGTCCAGCGCTTGACGAACGAGTTTTACCTCCTCGAACAGGGTGAGCTCGCCTCGCTCCCAATCGACATGTCGTACGACCTACTGCGCAGCAATGACTAGGAAGAAGCCTCGTGGATAGCATGCCGGCCACGCTAATCCTCGATGCAAGCACCCTTCTCAACCTCTATGCAACGCCAAGACTCCGGGAGATTACGAGCGCCGGACCGTACCAACTCGCAGTAGCGGAGTATGTCCTCAACGAGGAAGCCCTCTTCGTCTGGGAACTAGGGCGTGTTCACTCTAATCGAGGTTTGTGTCAGAGTTGGAGGAACGGTCTGGCGGCCGGGTCAATGGGATCATGCAACTGACCGACTCACAATGGGCGCGGATCGCGCCGCTCATGCCGACTCCGCGCGGCAACTGCAAGCTGCCCTCGCGACAGGTGCTGGAGGGCTGGCTATTCATCACCAAGGAGGGCTGTAGCTGGCGGGCCTTGCCTGAGCGCTTCGGTCCCTGGCACACGGTCTACATGCGCGGACGGCGTTGGATCGACAAAGGCGTGCTGGAGCGCGTCTTCGCCGAGCTGCAGCGTATGGAACTGGAAGCGCAGCTTGAGCAAGCTGAACCGGATCGGCCGCTGCGCGTCTCGCTCGACAGCACGATTGTGAAAGTCCACCAGGACGGGACCGGAGCGCCCACCAAAAGGGGCCCCAAGCGATCGGTCGCTCGCGCGGGGGCTTGACTACCAAGCTACACGCCGTCGTATTGGAAGACCGCCTGCCGCTCGTCCTGACCCTGACGCCGGGTCACTGGGGCGATGCGCCCTGGGGACGCTGGTTGTTGGAGCGGCTCGGCTCCGTATCTGGTCAGCCGCAACTGCTCGCCGACCGCGCCTACGAGGGCGATGAGATGCGCGCCCTGGCCGCCGAACTCGGCTGGGAGTTGATCACCCCGCCGAAGGCGAATCGGCGCAAGCCCTGGCCGCTGAACCGTGCGGCCTACCGCGCCCGCAACGCGATCGAACGTTACTTCGGACGCATCAAGCGAATGCGCGGCATCGCCAACCGCTACCACAAACTCGCCCACATCTACCTCAACCAAGTCCTCCTCGCCTGCATCCACTTCATGACGAAATAGAGTGAACAGGCCCTAGGCTCGGCCGACGCCGAACCACAGCGGGTCCCGCTGGATCTGGACCAGCTGATAGAGGATGGACTGCTTGAAGTGATGCAACTCGACACCAGCGAAGAAGTCGCAACATTTGTCGACTTCGCGATCTCCATCGATGATGGGGAGGCGATCACGGCGGCCTTAGCCCTGCATCGAGACTCTGCCCTCGCCACCGACGATCGCAAAGCGCGACGAGTGATTGCGGAACAAGCGCCCTCTGTGGATTTGGCGTCGACTCTCGACTTGCTCAGCAACTGGGTTGAGGTCGCACATGTTTCGGCTGCCGAGTTACGAAGTGTCTTTGAAGCGATGATATCCAGTGCGAGCTATGTACCCGGGCGCAGAAATCCTCATTTCGATTGGTGGCATGAGGTCATGCGGCAGGATGACTAAGCAGCTTCAAGCAACTTGCTCCTGACCTGCTCGACAAGTTCGTTCACTATCAGCCCGGATTCGCCGTCGGCCGTTGGATATTGCGTCGACCGTTTCCGAATCCCTTGGACTGCCTTCGAGGTCAAAAACGCCGGCAGAAGACGCGCCGAAATCATCGGGGCATTCGGGACAGTTCAGGGTCGGACCCGGTCGAAGCCGTCGTTCCGCCCAGCTCGCGACTACGTCGACTGCGATCCCGCATGCGTTCAGTGCGTCTTCGCAGGCCTCTGTGCAGTCGATCTGGGCTACCCCATATCTGGACCTGAGACCTCGCGGCGTTCGGCTGATCGCCACGAGTTCCCAGCGCCGCGCCTCATCCCGACTGAGTCCAGACACAATGACCGAGACGGCCGGCTCGCCGTGCGCCTGCACCTCCCAACCGACCCTGGTGTTGCGGGAACCAAACGCACCGCCGCCTATGTGTTCCTCAACTCGATCGTGGACCATCCTGACGGTCATCCCGACGGAGGCGTTGCCGCATGGAAAGTCCAGCCGATATACAGAATGGTCTCCCTGTTCACCTGGGTACATTTCCTCGCGGCCCTACCCCAGGTATTGCGCGGATAGCTCGCCCAGGTCGGACCCTAGCTTGACGTTGAGCGACGAGACCGACTAGTGGACCTACTCGTTCAGGTTGGCGTCGCTCACAAGTCCCTCCATCCTCAGTGTCCTATCAGGCGGACCGATCAGACAATCCCTGAAACAAGAACATGGCCCTACGTCTGCGCTACAGGCGGCTTACCAACGTGCGCTGGCGGACAACGTCGCGCTCCGACTCGCGCACACTTGCCTCAATCTCCACCAAGGGTTGGCAACTCTGGGTGGATGCGTCGTGTCTCCACGCCTAGCAGACTGCTGAAAATGGGTATGTGAGATCATGGCGGAGGTGTTGAACCGATAGCTGAAGGAGGTCTGCGATGCGCGGCGAGTCAGAGCGACAGGCGACGATGATGTTGGGGTTGACGCCGGACGGCTTCGTGCCGAAGGACCACCCGCTGAGGCGGATCAAGCCCTTAGCCGACTCGGCCCTGCGGCGCATGTCGCCCCTGTTCGACGAGATCTACGCGTCCGGCGGGCGACCCTCGATCCCGCCCGAGCACCTGCTCAAGTCGAGCCTGCTGATGGCGTTTTACACGGTCCGCTCAGAGCGCCACTTCTGTGAACAGCTGCGCTACAACCTGCTGTTCAAGTGGTTCCTGGACCTGAACGTGGAAGACGAGCCGTTCCACCCGACGATGTTCACGAAGAACCGTGAACGGCTGCTGGAAGCCGATGCCGCGCGGGTCTTGCTCAAGGAAGTGGTCAAGGAAGCCAGGCGTCGCCGGCTGCTCTCTCAGGACCACTTCAGCGTCGACGGCACGCTGCTGGACGCCTGGGCCTCGCACAAGAGTTACCGTCCGCGCGACGAGCAACCACCCAGAGGCGGCGGTCGCAACCACGACGTCGACTTCAAGGGCGAACGCCGCCGCCGCGAGACGCATGAGTCGACCACCGACCCGGAGGCGCGGCTCTACCGCAAGGGCAAGCAGCAGGCGGCCAGGCTCTGTTACCTGGGCCATCTGCTGACCGAGAACCGTCACGGGCTGGTGGTCGATGTCGAACTGACCGAGGCTGACGGCTACGCCGAACGGGACGCCGCCCTGGCGATGCTCGAACGCAGTGTCTGCGGACCGGCCACGCTGGGCGCCGACCGTGGCTACGACACGCGCGACTTCGTCTGGGGCCTGCGCGGTCTGGGGGTGACGCCGCATGTGGCCCAGAACGAGCGCGGCCGGCGCAGCGCGATCGATCGTCGCACGACCCGGCATCCGGGCTACCGCCAGAGTCAACGTCGGCGCAAACGGGTCGAAGAGGTCTTCGGCTGGATCAAGACGGTCGGCGCCGGCGGCAAACTGCGGTACTTGGGCCGGGCCCGCAACAAACTCTGGTTCGAACTGACCGCCGCGGCCTACAACCTCACCCGCCTGGCCAACATCCAGGCGGCCGCCGCATAGCTGAACCGCGCCGACGCGGCTTCAGGCATCGGATCCAGCGCTCGAGATCCCGCCCGTTCACTGACTGGACCTACGCGCGATCTCTGCTCAGCCTGCGCCCACTCGTCGAAGATGGCCAGGTCTGGCACCAGCTATCCGTAGTTCAGCAGCCTGCTAAGACGTTCGAGCCGGCCATGATCTTCTCGATTTCGCTGACCTTGATCCTCAACAGCTCCGCAGCTTTGGATTGCGAAATCTCATTCTCTGCAAGAGCTCTGAGGCACAGGCGCCGGAACCGCGAATGGCTTTCGGGTTCCTTTAGTGGAGCTGGCTCATCGGTTCTCCAACTGCTTCCGATGCCGTCGAAAATGGCGGTGACGGTGGTATCCGTAATGATTCGCAGGTCCCGCATCCGCATAACGAGCGCGGCGGCGCTGATGCCGAACATGTGCTTGATCTCGATCAGTTCAGCGAATCCGAAGTTGTGCCGGTGGCGTCCGAGCTCGCGAATCAACTCTTCTGCGGGTGCTATGAACGCACCGGCAAAGCGTTGACAGGCTCGCTCCTTGTCTACCGAGGGCGGGATGTCCATGACCATGTGACCCAGTTCGTGCGCGATCGTGAATCGTTCTCGTTCGAGGGTGGTACCGGTTGAGTAGACCACTGCAGGAATGTCGTCTCCGTCCGCTTGACGCACTCGGCAAGAGAGGCCATCTACCGATCCAGGCAGATCCAGCCTGAACACCCTAATGCCGCGTTCCTCTAGCAGCTCAGGCATGTCCGGGATCGGGCCGCCACCAAGATTCCATGCGTCGCGAAGACGCTGGGCGGCCACTTCCACCTCTTCCACGGAGGCGATCGGATATGGAGCGCCAACTGGGTTGTCGTGCCGGGATGTGTCGATCCCGAGGATCTCCTCGACCTGCAAGTAACGGTCCACCTGATCGAGGACCTCTGCCTCCACTGACGCGCTCTCCCGAACCTTGATTGAGGTCGGCTGTCTGAACTCGACCGAGTTCAAAGAGATTTTCGTCGGACTCAAGAGATAGCTCACAGGTACGTCGAGTGCTTCCGCGAGGGCGATCGTCACGGTCGAACTCGGCATCATCTCTCCCCGCTCGTACTTGCCGATTGCTTGGGCCGAGACGATGCCCCCTGCGACCGAGGACAGTGCGCGTAGCGACAGGCCGCTGCGTCTTCGGGCGAGCTTGAGACGTTCACTGAACATTGGAGTTCCTCCATTCGGTTTACAGATCATGGTACACTCTCAGCATGTGTAAACCGCTTGAGCCCGCTCATCCTCTGGATTATGTCGGAACCACCGGACTCTTGCCGCGATCTGCCCAAAGGAGAAGAGAGGAAGAACATTCGTGGATCCACGGCCGGCGACCAGCAGCGAATCGGAAAACGAGTGGTTCGTGATGCGACCCAACGACTCGTTCAGCATCCTTGCGTTAGACGGGGGCGGCATCAGAGGGGTGTATACCGCGCACGTACTCGCCAAATTGGAAGACGCGCTCAAGTTGCCCGTGGGTAACTGCTTCGACCTCATCGCGGGAACCAGCACCGGGTCGATCCTGGCGGGCGCCGCGGCGACGGCAATCCCGATGCATACAGTCGTCGAACTCTTCGAGAGTCAGGCCGGCCGCATCTTCAAGACGAAGAGACTGAACTGCTTCCCCTTCCTACGCAGCCGCTACTCAACTGAGCCCCTCAAGAGTGCAATCGGCCAATACCTGCCGCCAGTCACCTTGGGTGAGATCACAACCCCGCTGATGATCACGAGCTCAGACATTTCGACTGGCAAGGTGCATGTCTTCAAGTCACGGTACCTGAAGGACTTGGGCGGTCCCTACCTGCGGGATGGTGATGTTCAACTGAGAGACGCAATCTTGGCGTCCTGCGCCGCGCCAACATACTTCAACCCCAGGCGGGTCGGCGAATACCTCCTCGCAGACGGCGGACTCTGGGCCAATAACCCGACGATCATTGCGGTCACCGAGGCGTTGTCCAGGTTCGGCCGACCACTCGGGCAGATTCGCGTGCTTTCTCTCGGAACCGGGCGCACTGCCAGCTTCTTCACTGAGGGCAGATCCTGGGGTTTGCTGACCGGCTGGGGTGGCGAAAAACTGGTCGGCTACGTGCTGGGCCTGCAGTCTCAGGCGTCAACCAACATGGCAAAGCTGCTGCTCGGCGACCGCCACATACGGCTCGACCCAGAGATTCAGTCCTGGAGGCTGGATGACACGACGCACCTGCAGACCCTCAAAGCGCTAGCCGACCGGGATTTCAGCTTGTACGGCAAGACCATATTGACCAGTTTGGAGGACAGCGAATGACAAGGCGAGTCGACGACTTCCGTCAATTCATGAGTGAGCATGTGAGTCTCAACTCATCTAGATACGAGAGGCTGAAGAAGAGCGATCAAGCCGTGAGCGAGTATCTGGCCCAGCATCTGGTCGGGTACGAGAGGACCGAGCGGCAAGGATCCTACGCCCTCCGCACAACGATCAGACCGGTCAGAGAAAACGACGAGTTCGACGTGGACCGCCTCGTCTACTTGGCATTCGATCAGACCAAGTCGGCAAAGGACTACATCGACGACGTATACCAGTGTCTCAAGGACAACGGCAACTATGCCGACAAAGTGCAGAGGAAGACCAGGTGCATCACCGTCAACTATGCGAGCGATTTCAATATCGACCTCGTTCCCTGCATCACCCTCAACGGCAGCCACTTCATCTGCAACCGCAAGACCAACGGGTTCGAGCCAACGGACGGTAACGGATACCGCGACTGGTTCAACGAGAAGAACGGGATCACCAACGGCAATCTCAAGCTCGTCACGCGGTTGTTGAAATACTTAAGGGACCACAAGAGAACCTTCACTGCGCCGTCAATCCTGCTGACAACGCTGATCGGCAGCACGGTTCACCATTGGGAAGACGGCACAGAATTTAGGACCATTCCTGATGCGCTGCTGACCGTGATCAACCGGGTCGACAAATATCTCCAGTCTCATCCAATCATGCCCGATATCCATAATCCCGTTCTGCCAAGCGAGACCTTCACGCGGCATTGGGACCAAGACAAGTACGACCGTTTCAGGGACATGATCTCCAGCTACGCCATGAGAATCAGGGAGGCATGTGAGGACAATGACGAGCAGTCAAGCATCAGAAAGTGGCGGGTGCTCTTCGGGGACGCGTTCGGCAGCCTGAGCACTACAACAGGCCGCTCCGTATCGAAGGCAGCGCCGAGGGTAGTCACGCCGAGCAGGCCGTATGCCGCTGTGGATGCTCCTCCGGCCCGAGGCCGGCTCAGCTTGAGCCAAGCCGAGCTTGAGTGGTTGGCATCGGAATTCCCCGGCCTCCGTTGCGACTCGGAGGCCGCACTCATCGAAGGCGATTTGGAGTTGCGGGCCGCGTACGACGGCGAAGCAGGGAAGCTACTGATCGGCAGCGACGATGCAACCGCGAACATGGAATCGTACCTTTGCGACTCATTCTCGATCAGAATCGACCTCGACTCCCTCGACCAGAACGGTTGGCCGAAGGTCTACGAAGTCGGTGGAAAGCATGAGCGGATCGCTGAGAGAGAACGCATCGACTGCTTCGATCTGCACCTCTATCGGGATGGTTCTTGCTGCCTGGGCCTCCAGTTGTTGGCGGAGCGTCGCACGACGCTCAGGGAGTTCATGGACGAAATGGTAGTGCCGTTCTTCTACCGATTGGCGTACACCGATCGCTACGGCATTCAGGCTTCCAGGCAGCACCTCTGGGATGAGTACGGCCATGGCGAGCTCGGTTTCCAGCAGTACCTGTCCGTCGTTGCCGATGTCGCCAAGCAGAGTTTGAGTAGGAATGATCCCTGCGCCTGTGGCAGCGGACGAAAGTACAAGCGATGCCATCTCGGAGAGATCGAGCGATTCAAGCAAGACCCAAGAACGAGATTTCGGGTTGAGGGACACCCAAGGTAGGAGCCACGCGCAGGGAGAGTCGGGCTTTTTCCGGGGACCACCACCGAGGAGGCGTCGCTCTAACATCAGAGCGCCGGCCCGCACAACGAGAGCGAACTTCCTCTTTGGACCGCGGTACCACTGCTCAGAGGGCGTTTCGCATCGCATCCCTATCACCTGTCCATTCGGCGGCTCGCGCTGAGCTTACCCAATCTGGAACTTGTCGAGGCAACTGCGAGTGGTCATGATTGTTGTCATCACGCGGTTGTCCGAAATCAGAAAACGCCTCCGACTTGGTGCGCGGGACCATCCTCACTCCTGAACGTCGGATGAGGAGCTGGCTTGAGTGGCGAAACTCAGAGATCGTCATTCGCTTGAAGCCGACCACGGTGGTCGTCCAGCCCGACAAGCGTCTTGATCGCGGACACTTCACTGCAGGTCAACGGTCTGGCGAGGAGATTAAGTGCAATTGCATGCAGCTCCCGCCTGTCGGTCTCCGAGACTTCCAAGCTGCCATCGTGTACGCGGTCATTGCGGACAATCCACAGCTGCTTAAGATCATCCGGTTCGACGAAATCACGGAGCAGATGTACTGCGCGATCAATCAGCGTTCGCGTTGGACGTTCAAGTGGCTTCATCATGCAGTATCATGCAGTCAACCGCAGTAGCGGAATACATGATCCCATCCTCCGTCGTATGCGCCGCTGCTGCGCGCCCGACCCAACGCGCGCCGCGCAGGAGCAGATTCTCGCCTTCCGACATCTCATCCCGCTTCAGGAGATCGTCGAGTCGCAAAGCCGCCTCGCCGGCGATTCCGGTAAGCGCCGCAAGACCGCGCCAGCGCCGGCAAAGGAAACGCGAACGCTGGGGCCTGTTCACTCTAATCGAGAGTTGTGGCATAAGTAATGGGGCGGTTTGGCGGCCGGGCCACTGGCGCCTCATGCAACTGACCGACGCACAGTGGGCGCGGATCGAGCCGTTCATGCCAACGCCGCCCGGCAACTGCAAGTTGCCGGCGCGACATATACTGGAGGGCTGGCTGCTTGTGACCAAGTAGGGCTGTAGCTGGCGCGCCTTGCCGGAACGCTTCGGCCCCTGTCACACGGTGTCTACATGCGGGGACGGCGCTGGATCGACCAGGGCGTCCTGGAGCGTGTCGTTGCCGAGCTGCAACGGGTCGAACTGGAGATGCAACTCGAACACCGCAAGCCGGAGCGGCCGCTGCGTGTCTCGATCGAAAGCACGATCGTGAAGGTGCATCAGGACGGAACTGGAGCGCCGAGAAAAGGGGGCCTCTTCAGTTCAAGCCTGGGGTAGGACAGGCGATCGGCCGCTCGCGCCGAGGCTTGACGACCAAGTTGCACGCACTCGTGCTGGAAGACCGCGTACCGCTAATCCTGACCCTGACGCCGGGACACTGGACCGATGCGTCCCGGGGACGCTGGCTGCTGGAACGGCTCGGCCCGATATCTGGTCGACCCCAGCTGATCGTCGACCGCGCCCGCAATGCAATCGAACGCTACTTCGGACGCATCAAACGACTGCGCGGCATCGCCACCTGATTCCGCAAACTCGCCCACGTCTACATCAACCAAATCCTCCTCGCCTGCATCCACTTCATGACGAGATAGAGTGAATATGCCCTAAAACTCCAACGCGAAGCGGATTTCGAAGGTTCTCGATTTTGTCCAGTTTGGTGGGCGAAACGCTACCGAACTGCGAACTTTCGAGTGGGAGGTTGCATTATGGGACCTAGGCTAATCGCCCAGATTCGTCGTCGACCTTCCTGGGTGGCTCGTATCTCGACCCAGCTTGTCCGCGCGGCGTGACAACAGGTCAAAGGGAAGGCCACGGGAGCCACCTGAATGCTGCAGTTTCCTTCGGCTGTGCCCACAGCTTGCTTCACCAAGCCACACGCGCAGCGCGCGTTCAACCAGCTTAGGATTGAGGAAATCAGACCGCGTTGGGAGAGCCAGACATTGACATCGCCGCCGAGGCCGCTCGTACACACTTCCTCAAGGTGCTCAAGATGTTTAGCGCATGATCTGAGCCATGGCTTTTGGTGCCCGTTATGAACCCGCCGAGATTAACGGCACGAATACCACTCGGACCGCCTCCGCAACAGCGTCAGCTGACTCCGCGGAACACTGCTACGGCCACGGACGCGACGGCCGCAGCCGCATGGAGGATCATCAACCCAACTGGAATTCGGGTCTCGATGCCTGTGAAGGGGTGGTAGAGCGAAAGATCTGTTCCTCGGCCAAGCGCATCCCACTCTGCGGTGAAGACCGCAGCCGGCAGGTGGAATTCGATAAGGTGGATGATCTTGAATTTCGCATCATTCAGCTGGCGCGACGATGTCACCATGCGCCGCCAAGCGAAGTTGATAAAGAGGCCGATCAGGCTCAGCCCCGCTCCTCCAACTCCAGCCACAACTGAGGTCAGATCCGTCTCGCGAAACAGCACGCCGGCGAAGATCAGCAGCGCCGAGTTGATCGAGAGAAAGAACGTGTTCGCCGTCTGACGCCGGGATATCACTCGCTCTGACGACTCCACAAGCAAGCGGTACTGTTCAACGAGCGACTGCTGAGCCCAGTCATCCGGCGACGGGGGGCCTGCTGGAAATAGTTGCGATTCGAGCGGATCGTCACCAGCAGTCACGCGTTCACACCGCCGAGCTCACGAACAACTGCCTCGATGTCCCACGGAACGACTTGAACTCCTAACTCATGCACTGCCCTGGGATGTCGCCGAACTTCCGGGCGTAAACGCACCGCGATGAGCCGCTTACCGAGTTCATCACTCTTGCGGATCTCCCAGTCCACCGCGTCACTGCTCCAGGTCGACTCCCCTATGAGGCAGATTGTGGCCGAGCATCTCCGGATGAGCTGCTCAACGTTCAACTTCCACGCTCGCTCGAACTGCTCCTTGACCGAGTAGTCGCGGAACTTGAGGTTGGAACCGCCGCTCTGAGCCTGTGCGCGGAACGCGTTCGCCAGCAACTGATCCTCCATCGCGAAGCTGAGAAACACATTGCGCACCGACGACCTCCGATCATTTTCGATCACAAGTGTATAGCGCGTCGCACACGCGATTTGTATCGGCTGCACTCTGAGCCGAGCGCTGCATTGTGACCCGGCAAACGAGGCTCCGGCGGTGCTTGCCGCACTGTCTGGGACGTTGGTGTAGATCTTCGGTTCTTGACTGGGCCATCGTCACCGGGGCCGCCGCCGCTGGAGGTTATGGATCGCATAGGTGGCTACCGCCCACGCTACCACCGACTCCACCACAGGCCGGCGGGCGTAACCGCGTCACTGACTCTAAGAACGCTCTGATCAAGGTCTCTGGTTGAGGGTTACGATCTTGATGGCGAGAGCCGAAGGGAGCAGTCTGATGCAGGAACCGACGTTTGCCAGCTCGGAGTTTGAGCAGAAGAAGCGCCAGACGAGGCGCGAGCGGTTCTTGGAGCGGATCGATGCGCTGGTGCCGCGGGCGGCGCTGGCAGCGCGGGTCGAACCGGTCTACCCGAAACCGGGTCGCGGACGGCGGCCCTACCCGCTGGCCGTCATGTTGCGCGTGCACTGCGTGCAGTTCTGCTACAACCTCAGCGACCCGGCGATGGAGGACCTGCTCTACGAGGCTGAGTCGGTGTGCCGCTTCTGCGGACTGAACCTGAGCGGTCCGATCCCGGACGAGTCGACGATCCTGCACTTTCGCCACCTGCTGGAGCGGCATCAACTGGGCGCGGCGCTGCTGGAGACGATCAACACACATCTCGCCGGCCAGGGACTGTGGCTGCAGGCGAGGACGATCGTCGACGCGAGCATCATCGCGGCGCCGTCCTCAACCAAGAACCAGGCCCGCGCGCGCGACCCGGAGATGCATCAGACGAAGAAGGGCAACGAGTGGCGCTTCGGGATGAAGCTGCACATCGGCGTCGACGCCGAGACGGGCCTGACGCACAGCCTGAGCACGACGGCGGCGAACAGAGCCGACGTGACCGAGGCGCATCAACTGCTGCGCGGCGACGAGTGCGAGGCCTGGGCCGACGCCGGCTACCAGGGCGTCGAACGCCGTCCCGAACTGGCCGAATCGGTCGTCGGGTGGCGGGTCGCGATGCGTCCTGGACGCCGGTGCCGGTTTTCGCCGGACCACCCACTCGCTCAGCGCGAGCGTGAGCGGGCGTCCCTGCGGGCCAAGGTCGAGCATCCCGTCCTGTTCATCAAGCGGCGCTTCGGATACGACAAGGTGCGCTATCGCGGCTTGGCCAAGAACCACAACCGTCTGGCCCTGTTACTCGGCCTGACCAACCTGCTGATCACTGAGCCGCAACTGGCCTAGTCCTGGGCCAACTGCGCCCGCCGACCGGCTCGACACCAAGCACGGCGCCAACCGAACCCCGAATACGGCCCTGACCCAGCGTCCTCAGACCACCACTCATCACCGTCCAGCAACCACACACGCCCAATCGGCGCGAAACACCCTCAACGACCCCTGTTCAGAGCGTTCCTAATGGTGAGCGCCGCCGCCCCGAGACGCATGAGTCGGCAGCCAATCCCAAGTCACGGCTGTATCGCAAGCGTCCACCGCAGGAGGCTAAGCCCGAATCCACCGATAGAAGCGTGACGGGGCGGGATGCGGAACTGCCGAGGAGTGGAGCGGGTGTGCCGGCGTTCGCCGGCAGGCGGCGGAGCCGGGAAGCCGTGGCTCAGCGCCGGCCAGGGGAGCTTAGGGACGAGCGTGGGGGTGCGCGCGAGCGCGGCTGCGAGTTGACTGGACCAGGGCCAGCGCCGGGCCGAACGGGTGAGCCGTCCGGCGAGCGCGAAGCAGCGCCGCAGTCGGATCTGATTCCCCGAGGCCAAGTGAGACTCTGGTAGTGGGCAACCGAACATTTGCTACCGTTCTGAATCTGGCCTTTGTGGTGGCGTGGGCACTTGAGGCGGCATCGGTCTGTCGGGTGTTGGATGAGGCATTGGGCGCTCAGGCTGGGGGGATGGGAATGGTCGGCGATTCTGAGTCACGATGAAGTCCTATCTTTCTTTGACACTTGGATCTATTGGCAGGCGCTGTACAGGCCGAAGGAGAAAATGCCGAGGAAGAAGAGGCCGAACAGCGTTGGCAAGTGCGATTCGACCTTGGTTAGCTGGACGTAGTCGTTGCTCTTTCCGCCCACGCCCTTGGTGTCCCACTCCCGCTTGAAGAACTGAAAAGGGAGCTTCTCCTCAAGGTCACGCATCACCCGGAATTTCTCCCGGTTGAGTTGCCGGTACGACTGAATAACGCCCCACCAGGAGAGGGAAAGCAAGGAGCCGAACAGACCGACGAGTACGAAGAGTTCCCATTCGACCACGCCCACCGGACCGAACCTGATGACGATCGCCAAGACAGACAGCAGGCCGACCAACAGGCTCACGTAGAGACGGTTGGCGCCTTCACGTCGATTGCTGACCTGGTCGGCAAGATTCGCGTGGATCCTGTAAATCTCGAGCAGCCGCGCCTGCTTTTGTCTGGCCATCAACTCAGCCTACGGATGGCATCCACCACGCTTTCGGTATTCCAGTTGACGATCTCATCGGCGGCATCGCGCACCTTTGAAGAGATATTGGTGTTTCCCCGTGGCTTGATAGCGAGGATCGGCTTTCGACTGTTGAATCCAGACTCGGCGAGTTCGATTTCGATGTTGATCCACTTGCTGTAGGTGGAATAGACACCGCCCATGATCAGGATGACGTGACAGGGCTGCATGTGGTTCTTGATCGCCGTCTTCAAGGCAGCTTGAGTCGGAGCGTTGTGGACGGGATCGTTCTTCGGGACCGAGTAGTCCTTGAAGTCGAAGTAAGGCCGCTTCTTCAGCAACGCAATCAGGTTGTCGTAGTCCTTCCCGTAGCTCCACGAGTGGCTGACAAACAGATTCTTGGTGTTGACCATGGCGGCCCTCCTTTGCAGGGACGGTACCCCAACTCCTCATAATGTGACAATATAGTAGCTTATGGCGAGTGCCTAGGCGCGCTTGTAGGTCAACTCGAAGATGTCTGGTTTACAGAGGCAGACCGTCGTGTACCGAACTGCGAACTTTCTCTTGGGAACTCGCCTTGCAGAGGATGAAGCACGCATACTGGGCGCATTTGTGGGTGTTTGCTGATGAACTGGTGGTGTGGAGAACCTCCATCCTTAAGGCAGTAGAATCGTTCGATCCGTTGCACAAGCCCCTCTAGTGTCCTGAGTCGCTAAAGCGATGAACTGACAGGTATGGTGTTGGTGGAGTTGGTTTGGCCGTCCGGGGCTCTCGGTGGAGTGTCATGCGTACCCAACGGGGCCGTCCGACGGTGACGATTGTGCTGACTGCGGAGGAACGCGAAACTCTGGAGCGCTGGGCGCGCCGACCGAGCACGGCGCAGGCACTGGCCCTGCGCAGTCGGATCGTGCTCGCGGCGGCAGTCGGGCAGGCGAATATTGAGATTGGCTCGGCGCTCGGTTGCCATCCGGTCACAGCGGGCAAGTGGCGGCGGCGCTTCGCCCAACAGCGGCTCGATGGTCTGAGCGACGAGCCGCGTCCCGGCGCGCCCCGCACGATCAGCGATGAACAAGTGGAAGCGGTGATCGTCAGGACGCTCGAGCAGCAACCGCGCAACGCGACTCACTGGTCGACCCGCTCGATGGCCGCCGAGATAGGCATGTCGCAGACCGCAGTCCCCAGGATCTGGCGCGCCTTTGGGCTCAACCCGCACCTGGTCGAGCAGTTCAGGCTCTCACCCGACCCGCAGTTCATCGATCAGGTGCGCGACGTGGCCGGTCTCTATCTCAACCCGCCCGGGGCGCCTGCCCCTGGCTTGAACAGGAGGCCGTCGTGCTGTGCGTGGACAAGCAGACCCAGATCCAGGCGCTCGATCGCACCGCGCCAACGCGGCCCATGCTGCCCGGCGTGCCGCGTCGTCAGACCCACGGCTATGTGCGTCACAGGGCCACCAATCTGTTCGCAGCGCTCGATATCGCCTCGGGCCACGTGATCGCCGGCCTGACTCCGCAACACCGGGCCCGCGAGTTCCGGCGCTTCCTCGACCTGATAGACGAGCAAGTGCCCGACGAGCTCGCGGTGCATGTCGTCTTGGACAACGTGGCCACCCACCGCACCGCCGAGATCCAGCGCTGGCTCCAGCGCCATCCCCGCTTCTCGTTCCACTTCACCCCGACCTACAGCTCCTGGATGAATCTGGTCGAGCGCTGGTTCGCGGAACTGACCACGAAATGGCTGCGGCGCGGTGCCCACCGCAGCGTGGCCGACTTGACCGACGCCGTCGAGCGTTGGGTCGCCGACTGGGACGAGCATCCGCGTCCATTCGTCTGGCACAAAACCGCCGACCAGATCCTCAACAACCTCGCCGGATATCTCAACCGTATTCCCAACTCAGGACACTAGCAGGCTGCTGAACAAAGGATTGAAGGAGTCAGATCTAGTTCTGATTCGAGCCAGGCCGCTTACGGAGCGGAAGTGGTGAGTGAGCTCTGCATATGAGAGGGTGAGGTCTTGAGCGGCGCGATCCGCGCACATTGCGCATCAGTCAAGTGTATGTTCTCAGTGGCCCGGCAGCCAAACCATGCCTCAGCCCTGACACAAGCCTCGATTAGAGCAAACAGGACCTAAGCTGAATCGGGAACTCGAAAGAGGCGGCGCTCGCAGGAAGCACCCGGTTCGGTCTAATCTTCGGCAGCGAGGTGGCTTGGTGGCTTACACTCACCGGCGATCAACACAAATGGCCAGGAGCCGTTACGATCCAGCGTATGACAGAAGATCTGACCGCAATTGACGTGTTCGCCGGCGCGGGCGGGCTCTCGCTCGGGTTCGAGCAAGCTGGCTTCACGCCGGTTCTGGGAGTCGACGGCGACCCGCGTGCATCTGCTGCCTTCACCCAGAACTTCCCTTTTGCGACCACGCTCACTGCCTCGGTGGAGGACCTTTCAGGGTCGGACCTGCTGGCCGCAGCGGACTTCTCCGCTTGCACAGTGCTGATCGGTGGCCCGCCATGCGCGGCGTTCTCGATTGGAGGCACCCGACGTGCAGACGATGAGCGCCGAGACCTGGTGATGGACTTTGCTCGACTCGTGCGTCAGGCTCAGCCGCGCTACTTCACGATGGAGAACGTACCTGGCATCTTGCTCCCAGGCACTAGCCGGATACTCGACACGTTCCGACGAGAAGTGACAGAGGCGGGCTACGAGCTGGCAGACCCTTGGGTGCTCGACGCCGCTGAGTTCGGAGTTCCGCAGCGAAGGCTCAGGGTGTTCATGACAGGCGCGAAGCGAGGCGAATCGATCCCTCGGGCCCCAGAACCGTGCAACCTGGCGGTGCCGACCGTACGTGAGGCGATTGGCGACCTCGAAGCGCTGGAGCGTCATCCGCCGGGGCTGAACGGAGACGTGGAAGCTGTGCGCGGGGCAGCTAGTGACTATGCGCTGCGGCTCCGTGGCGACGTGCCCGACCCAATGGATCGCGCTCGTTCCCGACCGCAACTCACCGCCCTCACTGGATGCGCGCGTGTGACACACTCCGCCGCCGTGCAGAAGCGGTTCCAGAGGGTGGAGCCTGGCGCGCGCGAGCCGATCAGTCGTTTCTTGCGGCTCCATCCGGATCGATCCGCGCCCACGATCCGCGCCGGCACGCTGTCGGGCCGCGGCGGGCACACGGCGCCGCGACCTATCCACTACGCATTCCCACGCTGCATCACGGTGCGTGAGGCTGCTAGACTTCAGTCCCTTCCAGATTGGTTCTGGGTGGATCGCACCAAATGGCGAGGGTACATGCAGGTGGGCAACGCAGTGCCTCCATTGCTGGCCCGCGCCGTGGCTGGTGCCATCCGGCACGCAGCTCGACAAGGAAACGATTCTTCCCCATGACGAACAGACTCACTGCGGACGCGAGCGCGACGCGAGGGTTCTTTGTCGACATGCTGGTTCGTGACATCGGAGTGGATGGCGCGATCCTTGACTTGGTCGACAATGCCGTCGACTCCGCCTACAAAGGGGCGGCATCCGACGACAATCTCAGTCAGTACCGCGTGGAGTTGACACTGAGCCCTGACCGGTTCGCCATCAGCGACAACTGCGTGGGTATGGACATCGACACGGCGCAGCATTACGCGTTCCGGTTCGGCCGTGCGCCTGGCTTCCAACCTGATACGAGGATCGGAGAATTCGGGATTGGGATGAAGCGCGCCGTCTTCCGGTTGGGCAGGAATTTCCGGGTCGAGTCGGCGACCAGCAATACAGCTTTCGTTGTCGACGTCAACGTCAACGAGTGGCGTGGTGAAGAAGGCGACTGGACGTTCCCGATGGAGATTGTCGACGCTTCCGAAGGGGAGACCGGGACGACCGTCGAAGTACAGAACCTGCATGCCGGTGTGCGTGAGTTGTTCTCACGAGACACCTATGCCTCGGGGCTGCTACGCGAGATCGCGGACAGGTACAGCGAAGCGCTTCGGAAGGGGCTGCAGATCACAGTGAACGAGGACCCGGCCGACTCGCACTTACATGAATTGCTTAGGGGCTTCGGGATCGAGCCCGAACATCAGACGGAAGAGCTGCTTTCTGGTGAGCGACCGGTCACGCTGCGCATCGTGGCCGGCATCGGCCGCGACCGCCGTCCCGTTGCAGAGTCGGGTTGGTATATCTACTGCAACGGTCGGCTCGTCGTGAAGGCAGACCGTACTTCGCTAACGGGTTGGGGAGAAGGCGATGCCAGCGGCGAAACGGGAACTCCGGCCTGGCATCCGCAATACGCACGCTTCCGCGGGTTTGTTTTTTTCACTTCGGACTTTCCCGGAGCATTACCGTGGACGACGACAAAGACGGAGATCGATGAGTCTGCCGAGGTCTACCGAAACGCGCTCGGAAGGATGCGGTCGCTCATCCGGAGGTTCACGAGCTACACGAACGAACTTGATCGTGAGCGCGAGCACGCCGAAGAAAGCGACGGGTCAGCTGAGGAGCCGATCCGGGAAGCGATGCAGCGTGCGGCCTTCATGGCTGTGAGCGAGATCCCAGCCGGCCGATTCAAGGTGCCCGATCGGAGCACTCCTCCCACGACACCTCCGGGACCGAACATGACGAGCATCCAGTTCAGGGCCGAGGTCACCCGCGTGGACGAATTGAAGAAGGCGCTCAGGCTCAGTACCAACCGTCAAGTTGGCGAGACGGCGTTCATGCGGCTGTATGACCAGGAGATCGACTGAACGTGCCCACGCCATCCTTCAGTCCCAAGGTCAACTACGCACTCCGGCCGGCGAAGGCATCCACGCGCAGGATGATCGTCGAAGCGCTGGCTCGACTCGGTCCGATCGCACCTGTCGAGCAGTACCGATACATCGGCATGGGATCGATCTACTTTCGCGACTTCGAGCTCGTCCACCGCCGGCTCGGGATAGATCAGATGGTGACCATCGAGGGCCACCCCAACGCTGCGGACAGGGTCCGTTTCAACCTACCGCTGTCATGTATCGAGCCCATGATGGCCAGAACCCACGATGCACTTCCGAAGATTCGAGTCGAGGACGCTCCTCACATCGTGTGGTTGGACTACGAGAGCAACGTCAACCAGGGCGTTCTTTCCGATATCGAGGAGCTCGCTCGACGCTGCGCCCCTGGCAGTGTCTTGATCGTGACCACGAATGCCGGGAGGCCACATGACCCCGAGCAGTGGCTCAGCGACCTCGGAGACGACAGGCCGGAACCCCGGGAGCCTCGAACGAAGGCCGAGTTCGCTCTGCTCTCATACCGGGTTCTGCGTGCTCAAATCGAGGATGCACTCGGTCTCCGAAACTCCGGACATAACCGTGACCTCCATTTGGCCTTCCGCCAGATGTTCCATATGATTTACGCCGACGGCGCCACGATGCTGACGGTTGGCGGAGCGCTCATTCCCGAAGCCCGCAACGAGGACTGGGAATCGTGTGGCATCGACTCTCTCGAGTACGCCCGGTCTGGAGACGAAGCACTAACCGTCAACGTCCCCTTACTCACGCGGCGTGAGGTAAGACATCTCCTCGCTGCGATGCCAGGCACGTCTGCCGCAATCGAAGAAGCCGCAGAACAAGCCGGCATCCCCCGCAACGCCGCGAAGGACTTCGCCGCCGTCTATCGCTACGTGCCGCTGTTCATCGAAGCCGAGGACTGGTAAGCCAGGCGTGGATCTGCTCCGCCCAGGGCGTCAGCTGCTCTTCGCTCGGTGCATCCGGCCAGCGCGGACCGGCTAGAATCAGTGTCGCCAGTTGGGTCTCATCCCGCTCGGGCCTGTCCGCTGGCAGACCCAGCTCCGCAGCCGCCGCTAAGTAGCGCCGCACCGTTGGCCTCGACACCCCCTTGCCGCGGGCTTATCTGGCGCTGGCTCATGCCCAGATGCCAGCGTCGAATCACTTCGTTGATCTCCACGCGAGTCACCTCCTGGTAGGCCATCGCTGCTCCTCTCGGATGCAGCGATCGTCGTCTGACCGGCAGCTGACCTGGTCTCGCGCCTGGCGAAGTGGTCAATAGTTCCTGGCAAGTTACAGGCGGAAACAGAGTAAAGCGTCAGGTCTGGTCGGGCGCCAGCTTCCGATGCAGTGAGTACTCGGTTATGTCGTGATCCTCGAATCGTTGCCCCGCGGTTAGCTGGGTGATCTCCATAGCAATCTTGTTGACACCGTCGCTGAGCAGCACATCCGGACTGCGCTCCGCATCCCGACCAAAATCAAGCCAAGTGTCGGGAGTCCACTCTCTATTCACCTGCTCTGAGAGATGCCGACAGATTGCGGAGGCACAGCGGCGTTCTTGCCCTGATGGATCCATCATGTTCCTCGCCAGGGTTGCGCTGATGTAGTCCAGCCTAATCGTACTATTCCCAGGAATTGGCAGCATGAATTTTCGCGCAGAGACAGCGCCTACAGTCGCCGATTGGATACGACCGGCTCCGATGCGAGTAGTGTCCGTAAGACCGATAGGTTGGGAAGGTCGAGGATTTCTGCCAATCCGTCGTCGAGCTTGGTGCGGGTTGGGCAATCGACCATGTTGGGGAGGCGCTCGAAGCTGTCTTCGGCCAGGACCCAGAACAGTGTGGACATGTCCGCGAGCTGTTTGGCGGAGAGCGCTCGGACATTGAGGACCGGCATTCGCCCAAGGTCGCCCTTCTTGATGGACACCCAGCCGCCTTCGGTGGTGGTGCGAGTCGCCATCAGCGTCAATAGGCCCAGGCTGCTGTTGAGCCACAACGCCAATGCCTGCTCTTGCTGTTCAGTTTCGGCCTTCACCTCCCAAAAGACGTTCGATAGAACTGGCTGAGTTGCGCACATCGCAACGAGTCGAATGGTATCGAGCCGTATGCGCTCGGCAATTAGGAGTCGAGCTGATTTGGCCCAGAGTCCGGGAGCAGGCTTGAGTCGCCTTCTTGGTCGTGCTCGTGATAGCGCCGATAGGTAGCGGTTGGGTGTTGCAGATAGCCCGCGCCATTGATCCGTGTCATTGCCTGCCACCATCGGATACGCCGTGACGGACTTGGTTTGCTCGAAGCCGTCGAGAATGTCCCTGCGATCCGGTCCGATAGAACCGAGGTCAGACAGTTGGCAGATCGGGATGGAGCCAACCTCTGTGATGCCGGGCAGTTGGACCTCCCCATCCTCAGTGAGGCTGAGCGCGGCTCGGAGCAAGTCTGCACGGGCGAACTGGATGCCGGCCCATTTGCGATCGGCAAAGCGAGACATGGGCACAGAGACTGCTTCGCCGACGTGTTGACCGCCGAGGGAGAGCAGGGCTGTGCCGGGATCTTCGATCTGAGCTGGCGACGTGCGAGCGATGGCGTCTGCGGTTCGCCGTGCATCGATCACAGCGTCTGGATTGCGCCAGAGGTTGACGTAGGTGGTCCGATGCCCCATGTCGACATCCCCGTCGGCTCGCCTGGTCGCAATCAGCAACAGCTCCGAAAGATCTGTGCTGTCGGAGAACAGCCAACGTTCCGGATCGTGAGAGGCGATCACCATTTCGAGCTTGAAATCGCGTTCGATCAGCTGGCGAGTCTGCTGCCATGACGAGCCGGTACAGAGGGTGATGGGCAAAACCAAGGCGAGCCTGCCCTGTCCCTGCCGCAGCTTCGGCGCAGCGGTCGCGACAAACGAAGCGCCAAGTCCTGAGATTGCTGAGCCTCGCCGCTTCTTGAGGCGTCTGGAAAGCTCCTGTTGCATCTTTCGTCGTTCATCGGCCGACTTCATGCCAAGCAGCATCAGTCCCGGGCGGGTGTAGGGCGGGTTCATGATGGCCAGGTCGAGTTCGGGCAGTCGGACGGTGCTGCCTGTCGCGGTCTGCACGCCGCCGCCAGTGACTTGTTCCGGTTCAGGCGTTTCGATGCCGAACGCCTCAGCGGAGATCGAGTGTTGCACCGGAGCAGAGTCAACCCCAAGGAAATCAACAGAGCCGAGTGCGACAGCATCTCTTTTCGCCTCCAGGGACATCACGTAGAGGTTCATGGAGTCGAACTCGATGCGCGGATTGAGCATGGCGAGGCTCGTCGCGGCGAAGTGGATGGCGGAGAGCTGGACATCGTAACCGTGTAGCGCCTCCTCAACCATTGCCTTATGGAGCAACGGCGCGTTCGCTCCACCAGCGTTGAGATGTCTGCGCTCGGCTTCTGCGGCGACGGCCATCAATAGGGTTCCTGTGCCGCAGGCGAGATCGGCGACGTTGAGGGAAGCGGGAAACTCATGATCAGACCAATCGACGTTGGGCGGCCAGCCATCGAAAACGAGTCTGGTCAGCACCGTCGCGGCGGGGATGGAGGTGTAGTAGGTGCCCGTGAACTTGGCGTCGGTGAGCAGCGTGTGGAAGAGGCGGCCGGCGAGATCGTGGCCTTCAATGTGGTCCGTCTTCCTGACGGCCTTGACGAGCGGCTCGATAGCCCCGTGCTGCAGATCGAACGGTGCGTCGCTAAGAATGCGGAGGATTTCGATTGCGATTTCGAAAACCGGCACGTAGTCGATTTCTCTGCAGATGGTGTCCCAGACCTCTCGGAGCTCGGACGCTCCCGGTTTTGCGCTCTGAGTGGCTGTGGGAACATCTTCGTTGATGGCGGACAGTCGTTCCTGAAAGGCCAGGGCGTTGAACAGCACCAGGCAGCCAATCCGCAAAGCTGCCGCGCGATCGTCTTCCTGGTCCGCTTGGGCGATCACGTCAGCGATGCGCCGACCAATGTTGGCGTGCTTGTTGATTGCGGCGGCAGCATCGTTCAGCGCCAGACGGACATCTTCGGTGGCTCGTGAAACTTGATCAGCTCCCTCGATCTGCTGAGGCAGCGTGCGCAGATCGTCGGCGAGTTGGTCAAGTCCTCCGTCATGAACGGTGGGATTCTCGTACACGTTCTGCTTGGTGCTGTGCAGGAACCACCGAAGCCTGACGGTACGCTCAAGTTCGCCAGCGATATCGTCAATGTGCTTGAGTTCGTCCGGGTAAAGGATGCCAACGCGAGCAAGGGACTCGGGAAAGTCGTGGACGCGTTGGTCGAGTTGAGCGTCAAGAGCTGTGCGACCGGTCTCCCATTTGCATTCGACGATCACCTGATCGCCGGAAGGGAGATCGAAGCGAATGTCGGGGGCATCGCCGCCGCTGCGTCGCTCGGCGCGGGCATGAATGCCGCGCTTCCATAGCGCTGCACCCAGCGGCACGTTGACCGCCTCTTCTCGCGCTGTTTCTCTTGCGTGGCCGGTCGATTTCGGTTCGTTCATGTAGCCAGTGTCTCACAAGGGGTGCGATCAGCTTCACAGCCCGACGCCGGCGCCATTGCGGAGGTCTGGATTCTGTGTACAGAGTCGAATCAACACCCACTGGCGGGAGAGATTCGAGTGCGCATGAAACAACGGCCGGACAAAGAGCTACTTGACGCAGTCCGAGAGTACTTGCGCGTCCACGCGAGGAGGCATGGGCAGCAGCGGACGGCGGACAAGTACGGCGTGTCGCGCTCCACGCTGTGGCGATTCCTGTGGACGAAGCACGTCAGCCCGAGGCTCGTTGCCGCTGTCTCTGCGAAAGCGGGCGACTCGATCTTGCCGTTGCGCTGGGAGACCGAGCGGTTGGACGACGTCCGGAAACCATTCACGACGAACGCTGTGCGTCGACGGCCCACGGCGACAGACCTTGACACGCTCGAAATCCTTTGCCACACGCAATTGGCGACGGTCGATGAGCTGGCGGCGTTCATTCGTTTGCCTGCGAACACCTTGCGGGAGCGGTTGTCGCGGTTGGCGAAGCGTGGACTGGTTGAGTCGCGTCCGCATCGGTTGCAGATGCTTGGAGCGCGGCCGCAGCGTCGGTTCTTTCCGACACGCGACGGCAGCGTCGCGACGGCCGGTGGCGAGGCTGGCGTCGAGCGACTGATGCGACTGTACCCGGTGTCGCGGCAGTGGTTTCGTGTCCTGGCCGAGCGTCTCGACGCTGTGGCCGTGCTGTATCGCGTGGCATCGATGATTGCAGAGTGCGACTCCATCGAGGCCCCGGTCGTCGTCGACCATTGCCGGTCAGGACCCTTCGACATGCGGCTGCGACCGCCCAGCGGAGGCTCGATTGGACTGGTCCGACAAGGCCCGACGTTGACCAGTGCCAGCCTGCGCTACCGCGTCCGCACTATCGAACGGATGAGTGTCACAGAGCGACCATTGGTCACGCTGATCCTGACTGACTCCGAACAGGACATGCGTCCCACTCTGCGCACCATCGCAAACCCATCAGAACATCGAGAGACCTGCGTCACCATCACGGCCGAGGCGATCATCGGCAAAGCCAAGCATTCTGCCTGGCAGCCGGGCGAGTACGGATACGCGTCGATTCCCATGTTCGATCCGACCCGCTCACTGGCCGACATAGTCAGCCATACCCATCGATTGGGCGCTGCCTATCCCTGTCTCAATCGTCCCAACAAGCGACGAATACCAGACGCTTCACGCGCCGCCTTGCCAGACACGACAGCGCAGTTCGACCACGCGCTGACGTTCAGCTTGAGTCGCGCCGAAAAGCGAGTGCTCGACCTGCTGGCAGGCTGGTCGTTCTGCTCTCCGAAGCAGCTCGCCGGACTGATGGAAGTCGTCAGTAGGCGTCGCACCCGCTCGATCCTGCGGAGCACATCCTAGTCGAGTTGGTCCGGGGTCCTGAGGTCGGGGAAACGGGCCGCGCGTAAGAGCCGCGCAGCCGTTCTGGCACTGTCACCTCGTCCGGCACCTGCGCCGCGGCCAGCGAGCGGCGGAGTGCCAACTCGTCGAAGCCGCCCTCGGCGAGGCCTGCCTCCAGCGCCTTACGCAGGTGCTCCTCAGGTTCGGCTCACGCTCAACGTCAGGTTCATAGTGCATATGTTTCTGACCACAGCGCCATACTCACCCGCAGATTCTACGCCCCGAAGCCACGGCGGCAACGGTCACGCTGTCGAGGCCGCCGAAGACCTGCGGATTGTCGCTCAACCGGGCTTCCCGCTCAACCCAAGATCTCCGAGAGCACCTCAGTCCGCTAGAACGTTCAGGGCCACCAGCGACGTTGCTGGCGGCCCTTTGGTTGACTCAGGTTGATTCCAGTTCCTGGAACTAATCGTCGTCGATGATGGTCATGGTTGCCTCGTCGCGGTCGATCGTGGCGCCGATCGGGGAGTGGAGGTAGACCGTGAAGACTTCGTCAGGCTCGACCTGCGAGTCCCGATTCAGCCACACGGCCCCCGTTCAACTGGTCTGGCCCGCGCGAATCCGGACCTCTCCGCTCATTGCCCAGTAGTCCTGCCCAGCGTGCGCCCTGCGGTCTGGATCATTTGACCCGAGGGTGCTCCAAAGCACCGAGATGTCCATCGTCGACGCCTCGGACAGGGTCACGCGGAACACCAGGTCAGAAGCGCTCTCCGATGCTGAGGCGTCCGAGATGGAAACGGTCACCGACTGCTCCACGACCGGGTCGTCATCGTCGGCCACGTTGACCGACGCTGAGGACGCGTTCCCCACCGTGTAGCCGCTGCCCGACTGGACGGTGGCAGTCACGGAAGCGTTGGATTCGTCCACCTGATCATCACTGGTCGTGACGGTGTAGCTGGTCGTTGCGCCGCTGACGCCGACCGTCGCCCCCCAGTCGCCGGTCTCAGTGACGCCCACGTTGACTGTGATCGGACTGGTCGGCGCGGGAATGGCTGTAATCGTGAAGCTGGCCGTGCCGCCCTCGGTGATGCCGTTGCCGCCGTTGTCAGCGCTGATGCTGACCTCCAGCGCCGCCACGAGAGTGCCCACGTCGTAGGCGATTTTGTACAGCAGCGCCTCGGCGATGCTTCCCGGTGCGGGTTGTCGGCGGGCAAGGTGCGACGGTTGGTCGCCTCGCCCACACTCACCGCTGGGCCCGGTGCATCGGCATACGCCGGCACGCCCAGCGTCTTCAGCGCCCGCTTCAGGTCGTATGCCTCATTGTCATAGTTCGGACTCTGCAGGTCCGTCTTGATCCGTTCGATCAAGGCGGCGTACTTGACCATCGGAGACTCGGAATAGTCGTCGTTGTCGCTGATGTAAGAGGTCTGTGTCGACGTCGTCCCGACGCTGGAGCCGTCGCCCGGCAGGATGGTGAGCGTCGCCGAGCCGTCCAGCTCGTCCTTCTGGTCGTTCTCCGTGGACAGGAACAGATTCTTGATGCCGCCGGCCGGAATCGTGACCGTGAGGTAGCCCGTGACCACGGCGAAGTCGCCCTGAGCGGCGCTCTCGACGTTGACCGGCACCTCCCGGCCCGGCGGGTCCACCGTCAGTCAGAAGAACACCGAATCGCCCTCGGGGAAGTCAATGTTGCCGGTGATGTTGACCACCGGAGTCGACTGGTTCACCAGGTTGCAGGCCACGCAGGTCGTGTGCTCGAAGTTCTCGAACCAGTAACGGTTGCTCGTCCGCGAGGCGTCGGTCCCGATCCTGGTGACGGGGTCGTTGATGTCGGCGTCCAGCCGCTCCGGCAGGTCCGTGTCGGTGCGGAAGCGCAGGGCAATGTCGCGCTGGCGTATGACCAGGTCACCCTTGGAGGTCCGCTCCTCGGCGCGGATGTTAACGACCACCTCATGATTCAGGGGTATGGCGCCCTGGCTCCACTGGATATCGATCCCGTAGGGCCGGTCGTTCGCCCCCGTTCGGTACGGCTCCCCCACCCCAAGTTCTGATCCAGGCTTTCTGCCGCTCCAGCAGATGCCAGTCGCCGGTGGTGTTGGTGGCGCTTTCGTAGGACGCGACCTCGATGGTCTACTCCCACTCGTCGTCGACGATGTGCACCTTCACGTTCGGGTCCTGCTGGCCCGCCGACTGGGACGGGAGTCCGCGTCCATTCGTTCGGCGCAAGACCGCCGACCGGGTCTTCGACAACCTCGCCGGATATCTCATCCGCGTTCCCGACTCCCGGACACTAACACCTCTCCAGATTGCCTTGAGCATGTCGCAATGGGCACGACACTCAGGTGTGGCCCTGCAGAGCGTCTGAGTTGCGAAACAGTCCCAGCACTCAGGGTGCGACGGAGAGGTCGGCGTCCGGTTAGGCGCTAGAGGCGCGGCGTAACGGGTTTGCGGGTGTGGGTTCTGGTCGCTCCGTGGTAACGGGCGGAGCCTGAAGGCCGTGCCTCGCCTATGCGTTACGAACGAGATCGTCGTCCGCTATATTGTCAGCCATCAAGCCGCGCCCGGGCCCTTCGGGCATGCCGAATGGAAGAGATCGACATGACAAGAATATCTGAGCTAACGGGGGGGGGGTAGACTCCTTCTCCTAGCGGCGACAGTCGGACTGGTGCTCGTCGCGGCCTGGCTCGTGGCGGCTTGGGCGGTACCAGGCACGGCTTCAGCGCAGCCCACCGGGATCGTCACGCAGATCGACGCCGGGGATGACCATACCTGCGTCGTCACCGAGGCGCGGACGGCGATCTGCTGGGGCCGCAACGACGATGGTCAGTCCGATGCGGCCGAATCGACCCTGACGTTCGTGTCCGCCGGTTCGAAGCACTCCTGCGCCCTGACCAGCAACAACAAGATCGTCTGCTGGGGCAACGACAGCTACGGCCCGCAAGCGCAAGAAGCACAGTCGGATAACACCAGATACAGAGCAATAGCCGCCGACGGTCGGAATACATGCTCGGTCTCCGGCTCGGCTCGTGGCTGGTGCTGGGGTGACGATGCGCACCTGCCGGTAGGCAGTGCAGTCGGCTTGCGATATAACGGCGCCCCTGAAGCGGTTGGCGTCGGGTCAAAGCACGCCTGTTGGCTGAGCGGTGGCCGTGTGACTTGCCAGGGCGACAACGTGTACGGTCAGACGGAGCAAGTCGATGGGCGATATCGCGAGCTCACGGTCGGCGCCAACCACAGTTGCGTGCGCGATGAGAATGGCGCCGTGCAGTGCTGGGGCCGCAACCGACACGCCCAGACCGCCGTCCCCACCAGCCTCAAGTTCCTGGACATCGCCGCCGGAACCAGCCACACCTGCGGCCTGCGCGACTCCAACGAGCTGCAGTGCTGGGGGCTGAACGACAGCGGCCAGACCAACGCGGTCGCCGGCGACACTTGGTCGCTGGTCGCGGCCGGCGGTTCACACAGCTGCGCCGTCAACGAGAGCGGCAAAGTCGCCTGCTGGGGCGACAACAGCCACGGCCAGCTGAACGTGCCCGCCGCGATCGCGGCGAGCGGCGTGCGTGCTGGCACAGCTCCTGCTGGCGCGGCTCCTGCCGGCGCGGCTACGGTGTCCGTCACAAGCGACGCGATGAGCGCCTACTTCCCCGCGGGGCGGATCGTCGCCCGACGCCTGGGCGACGGGCGGACGGAGTTCGGCTACCACCCACAGGGCGGTCAGCGCATCCTGCCCGATTCGCGTTACTTCCCCACCGATGCGACGGTTGGTGCCTGGCTCAACTCCGGCTCGGTCATCGTGGATGGCGAAGATGTCGGGCGGATCAACGCGCGCCTGCTGGCCGACGGCCGGATCGAGTTCGCGTTCACACCCAGCGGCGATGAGCGCATCCTGCCCGGATCGCGGTACTTCCCCGCTTCCAGTAGCGGCGGCTGGCTGCAAAGCTCGTTGATCGGCTTCAACTGAGCGCGTCGCAGCGCGTTCGCAACCCCCGCCCGCTTTTCGAGGTGAGCGATACGACCCTGAGCCGCCCCGGCTCGGGGCCGTACCGTTCAGCGTCGTAGCCTGCGGAGGCTCGGGAGCAACCCGACCGTGCCAACTCTAGCGCTCTCGCTGACCGCGCCAAGTTACACAGGTGTCGGTGAGGATGGCTACCAAAGACCAGTGAGGGCCGAACACTTCCAAGACCAGGACATCCGCAGCTTCCTCAGCCCTGACCTGCTGACCCTTGTCGACCTCGGCCCGCACCGGCTTGACCACCAGCAGTCGATCGACCTCTACGACGATCCGATCCTCTCGGGCAGCACCCTCGACCGGCTGGCCAACGCCAGCTACCAGATCGTGGTCGAGAGCGAGAGCTACCGCCAACGGCTCTCGCCTCGCCTCGCCCTGCTCGAACACCAGGAGGGTGCCTGACCCGCAAACAGCCCGCTAACATCCAACCATCTACCGGCCGCTCACCAGGTCAAATGACTGTGGCGACGGGTGGTCAAAAGACCCTGGCTATCGACATGCTGGGCGCTGAGGACGAGGAACATCAGCGATTGACGAACAGGATGGCGTGCTGCGCGACCGTGAAGTCGCGCGCGCCGGGCAGCGGGGCTCCGTCGACCTGCCCATACAGCACCCACGAGGCACCGTCCCAGAGCCGAACCGCGGAGGCGCCCTCGACCGCGAGCAGTGGGAAGAGCTCCGACGCGGCGATCTCGACCGGGCAGGTCCAGACCGCCAGCTCGCTCGTCGAACTGAGGCAGTCGAGGCCGACTTGCGGGATCGCGACGGACGCCTGGAGGTCGCGGCGACCGAGCACCGAAGCGATCACCGTCGCGCTGCCGACCTCGCCCGTGATCACGTACCGACTCGACGCCCGACCGTCGCTCAACTGTCGTCGAACTGCCCCGTCGCCGTCGAGCGCCGCCAACTCCAGATCGCCGTAGACCTGGAACTCAACCGTGCGCGCAACAGACGCCGGCAGGCCGGCCGAGTCGGTCAGCGTCGCGGTCAACGTGATCACCTGCGAATCCTCATCCTGACTCAGGTCGAGGCTCAGCTTGGCCGGCGCGCCGATCACGGTCAGCGGTGTCGTCAGCGGCTCGTCTGCGTCCCCATCGGCGAACGACACGCGAAGCCGGTAGTCACCGGCCGTGGCCTCTTCCTCGGCCCGCAGCTGGATCGTCAACGCCGACGGATTGCGCTCATGCGTGGCCACGGTCGCCGTGATCGCTGGGACCTGATTGCCTCGATCATCGATCACCGCCGCCGAGACTGGATTGCTCTGGTCGACCAGTCTGAGCCGCGCCGGTTCGCCGTCCGCTCCGATCCCCGTCACCTCGGCCGAGGCGACGCCGCCCACTTCGAGCGGATCGCCGACCGCGCCGAGCTCAATCGCGACCGGGTCGCCGACGAACGCCAGCCGCAGCGGGGCCGAGCGCGCGAACCCCGCCCCACCCGCCAACGCCGTCACGTTGACCGGCCCGGGCGCGGCCCTGACGACGTAGAGATCGATCGGACTCAGCGTCTGCCGCTCGTCGGACCCAGCGGGCGTATCGGCGATCAGGATGCGGACGCCGCTGCCGTCGGCCAACGCCGTCACGCCGGGCGTTGGCCCCGCCAACACCGTCGCGAACGGAGCGAAGACCTGAATCACCTGCACATCATCCCGTTGGGCCGGCAAGCCGTCCGCGCCTCTGACCTCGACCACGATGGCGATGCAGTTCGGATGCGGCTGCGCGCCCACCCGATCGGGGTCGGCGTCGACGCAGTCCGCGTGACTGGGCGGCGCGAGATCGTCGTTGGACTCGGCGATCCAGTGATCGGTGAGCGCGTGCGGGCGCGGGTTGTGTCCAACCGGACCCAGCGACACGATCACGTCCTCGATGGGAGACGAACGCTCCCTCACGACCGTCACCTGCAGCTCGCCGGCCAGCGGTTCCTCCAGGTCGCCGCCGCTGACGCGGGCCCGAATGCGGTAGTCGCCGCTCGCCGTGGACGGGACGACCAGCCCTCGCGCATGGGCCGCCTGGTCTCCGATCAGCGTCATTGGCGCCGGCTGCCGACCGTTCTCGGTCAGGTCGATATCGCTACGCGTCAGTACCAGGCCGGGGTCGGCCTCGACCAGATCGATGCGGTACGGTTGGTCGCTGGTTCCATCCACGACCCGCAGCGTGAGTCGATAGACGCCCGGCTCAACTTGGCCATCGCCGAAGTCCGCAATGGCGAGTTCGAGCGACGGTGCGGCCGCGACCGGCGAGGGGCCAAACAGTAGAGCAGCAAAGACAGCGATAACGAGGGCGAGCGCCGCGGCGCTCGCCCTCGATTTACTGCCGCGCAGGCCGGCGGGATCAGTCTCCACGTTCGCGCCCTCGTCGATCTTGCAGTACCGACCAACGCTAGGTGTTCAGTCGAGGTTCCGTTCCGATCGAGACTTTACGACGACGGCACATTCTGCAGCGAACACTGGGGATAGACCTTACTACCATCGTGGGCGTCAGTGTTGTAGCCGTCGTAGTGCGATTCATGCGTACAGGTCCAGAACGGCTGGTCGCGCTCGTACGCGTCGTCAACGGCCTGTTCGTAGGCGTCCCACTTTTTGCTGTGGATTTCGAAGGCTCGATTCGCTCGGTCGCTCTCCTCGTGGGTCCACTCGCCGTCGTCGCCGACGTACTCATCGAAGTCGAATGGCTCCGGCGTCGTGATCCGGCGCAGCGTGCCGTACTGCTGCGCTTGATCGAATGAATCAGCATGGAACTGATTCACCGGTTCGCAATTGACATCCCCATCATCATCTGTGTCCTGGTAGCCAATCGTTGGGCTGCTTCCACTTATTGGCACCACCGTTGTTGATGCTGTTACTCGTTCACAGCCGGCCAAGGTGTTTCGCAACACCGGCGGGACCTCCGTGCGCACACGACGGTTCACCACAGGGGTGTCAGGATCGTCGTCATGATCCTCTTGTTGCGTGTAGGTCACAGACTGGTTGCGCGGCCGCGACTGGGAGCCGATCTGTGCGCGCTGATCCCTTGGATTGGTCGTGTATCCACACCACACGCCTTCTGTTGGATTTCTGCAACCGCTGCTTTCCGCCGTCCACTCCGGCATCGGCGGTTCCTCCGGCGTATTGCCGTACGTGTATGTAGTGATTTTCACGATCTGTGGAGTGAACGTCGTGACGACATACCCTTCTTCGACAACATTGACGGGGCGGCCTTCGGAGTACTCGCAATGCACCCCAACGTCATTGCACACGTCTAGCCGCGCTTCGACCTGATGCACCCGTTCTTCCGAGTTTCGGTACGGATTGAGCGTGGTGACCGTGGTCGTGCTTGTCCCAGTCACAACGGTGTAAGGGGGATGTTGGGGATCTTCAGCGCCAGCGGGCTCCAGAGAAACGAATGCGGCGCCGATCAAGCCAATGGCGAGCGCTCCGATCAAAGGGAGCGCCCGCAGAAGGGATAGATGCTTAGTTAGCGCGCGAGTGTGATGTTGGGGGGGGTAGCTGCGGTCATTGCGGAAACGCCTAATCCTTCTGGATACGACATCGTTGCCAAGAGCCTACATCCAACGCCGCAACCTCGCAACCCCGCACCGACGCCGGCCAGCCGCAATTCCGGTCCCGTTCCCGCCCCCGAGCGGGGACCCGTTGCCGCTCCGCGCGAGTCGGCCCGCCAGCTGGCGCGGCGAGACTGAGCGGGAGGCATCGACGATGTTGGGGTTGACGCCAGGCGGCTTCGTGCCGAAGGGCCATCCGCTGCGGCGGATCAGGGCCTTGGCCGACTCAGCATTGAGGCGCATGTCGCCATTGTGCGACGAGACCTACGTGGACAACAGGCGGCCCTCGATCCTGCCTGAGCATCGGGTCAAGTCGAGCCTCTTGATGGTGTTTGACACGATCCGCTCGGAGCGCCAGTTCTGCGAGCAGCTGCGCTACAACCTCTTGTTTAAGTGTTTCTTGGACCTCAATGGCCTGCCCCGCACCTGATGCGGGGTCGAGGACGAGCTATTCCACCCACCGACCATCACCAAGAGCCGCGAGCGGCTGCTACTCAAAGGAAGTAGTCAATGAGGAGCGGCGGCGCCGGCTTTCGGCCGGGCCCGCTACAACCTCTGGTTCGAACTGACCGCCACTTCCAACCTCACCTGCCTGGCCAACATCGAGGCAGCTGCTGCATAGCTGAACCGTGCCGACGCGGCCTCAAGCATCGGATCTAGCACTCTGGATCCCGCCTTCCCACTGCAGGACCTGCGCGGAATCCCTGCTCAGCGAGATCTCGGAGAGGAATTACTAGCGTCAGACGACTGTGGGCTGATGGCTATTCGGTGGACAGGGGGTTCGGAGTCCGTGAAAAGTACCAGGGATCGTTCTCGCAGGCCGATAACGTCCGCATCCAATGGAGGTTTGATGCAAAGACTGCTGAATGTGAAGCGCATCCCAATCGCATCTCGATGTACGACTGGGAGGGCTTGCGTGTCATCATTAGTGTGCTCCGAACGGCGTTTCAGGATCTAGATAGGTATGAGGAACAGGAAGCTGCCTCAGCTGGGATGCAACAGTTGCGTGTATTCCCTTTACCATCGGTCGGCGGGCACGAAAAAAGACGGTCAGATATGGACTTGGGGAGGCCGCCACACTTGTTGTGTGACGACCTCCCTCCTCCTTACCCGCCGGCAGCGGCCATGCCGGACTGCTGCTCCCGTTCGAGCGCCCACTCAAAGAGTGAAGCCGAGGGTTGCGCCTGCTTGCGGCTGCGGCGTTTGGTCGGCTGCGCATCGTCCGCGAGGAACTCAGCCCAGCTGAACAAGTCTCGCTGCTCGGGCGCGTTGACCGTGTGGTGCCCGCACGGGATCGCAGCAACCACGGTTTCGACGCTCACCGGCGGCAGGTCAATGACCGTTGGCGCCTTGGGCGCCGGTTCGACGGGGCGCCAGGAATCGTCGACCAGGAGCATTTCGGCGTCTGCCGCGACCTGCTGCGCTTGGGCGAAGATGTCCTCGACCGACTCTGTGTCGTCTCCATCGTCCGCGACAAGCTTGCGGGCCAGGGCCAGCATCAGGTCATCGCCATCGTCTCCGTAGGCAGCGAGGCCGTCGTCGGGCAGCTCCCCCTCGACCGCGAGCGATGACTGCAGCTTCTGCGCGACGAGCTTGAGCGCATCGGCCTGCAGCGTGTTCCGATAGGCCATGAACACGACCTTCACGGGTCGCGACTGGCCGATCCGCCAGCTTCGGCGCGACGCCTGCCGCATCGTGTAGACCGAGTAGTCGGTCTCGAACCAGCAGATCGTGGGGAAGTCGATCAGATCGAGGCCGGTCTGGACCAGTCGCGGATGGCAGATGAGCACGTCGATGCCCTGCTCTACCTGTTTGGCGACCCAGGCTTCCCGCTTGTCCGGTGCGACGGCGTCGGCCTTCATCACGGCTGAACGGAAGCCGTTCTTGGTCAAGAACTCCTGCATCCGGCCAGTGATATCGCGCGTCCCTGTGTGCGTGACGTAGACGAGCACACGTCGCCCGGCCATCCGCTCCTGCGGGACCAGGTCGATCAGCGCCTGCTCCTTCGGGTAGAGACGATCACCGTCGAGCGGCGGCAGTTGGACGAGGATGTTCTCCTCGTCGGACTGTGGATCGAAGACCGTTTCGCCTCGAGTACAGCCGTCGGGGTAAGCCAGCAGCGACTGCAGGTAGGCGGCGAGCAGCCGCTTCGAGCCCTGCGCGAGCGCCGACTTGAGCGCCGCTCGCATCGTCGCTTCGAGCTCCGAATACGCCGAGCGTTGCGAGTAGGCAACACCTTCGGGCGACTTGGCTTTCGGGTCCGGCTCGGAGTCCAGCGACGAGAGCAGCACCTGCTCCTCATATGGCGGCAGACCCGAAGCCACGTCCGACAGCCGCAGGAAGATGGTGTTGCCGATCAGATGGAACAGCGCCGACGGCGCCAGTCCAGGCCGTTCGCGCACGACCTTGCGGTAGCTGCGACGCTTGCTGGCGCGACCGTCAGCCGCGTCATCGTCGTCGGACTTGCCCAACGACTGCTCCAAGAAGCCATACCGCTGAATCCAGCGCGATTCCTCGGTGCGCTCGAACTCGGAGCGAATCTCGGGCGAGAACCGATAGAGCAGGTGGAAGAGCGTGGACGAATAGCCGCCCATCAGGGTACCGGAGAGCGAGAGCGACTTGCCGCAGACATCGGCGAGCACGCCGGCGGCGACGCCTTGCGCCGAACCGCGACCCTTGTACTCGTGCACCTCGTCCGCGATCAGCAGGTCGAAGAAGCCGCGCATGCGCAGCTTGACGTAGTCGGCTAACGGGAAGCGTTTTGGCCCGCACGGGTCGGCCTGCCAGAGGACGGTGCCGCACTCCAAGCAACGCAGCTTGCGCCGCCTGAGCGCAGACTCAGCCAGCGGGACTCCGTGTTTGTCCACGAGCTGCTCGAAGCAGTCTGGGCAGCAGGGGACGCGGATCGGATCGCCAGTTTCTTGGTCGCGCGCGAGTTTGCCATCGGAAACGACAAGTCGCTCGACCGTGGCCGGTCGCCAGCGATAGGACAGCTTGGCTCGCTCGCGAGACATCACGGCGAACAGTGGCCCAACCGTCGAGACGCGCTGGAGCTGTTCGAGGTCGGTGATCGAGGAGACGATCACGGCGCGAGCCATCGGAATCGTTTCTTCGATTTCGCGCTTCCACTTGCGGGTCAGATGCGGCGGGCAGAGCACGAGCACGCGGCGGAAGCCGGCCAGGTGCGCGGCCGCCGTGCCGATGAACGTCTTGCCGGTGCCCATCTCGCCGACGACGGTGGTGCCACGCTGCGATTGCAGCGAGAGCGCCGCACCGCGGATTGCGTCTTCCTGCGCTCCCAGCGGCTGTCTGAGCAGTCGAGGCATCGAGCGCGAGTCGGTTGCCGGGCTGTAGACGGGTGGGTAGGACGCGATCACGCGCTCGGTGATGGCGTCGCGGTAGGTGTCGATGAACTCGCCGAGGTTCATGGTGGAGTGTCCTTTCTGTGGACTGATCGGTGGCGATGGACGTGCAGAAGCCCCGTCGTCCATTGGGAACGACGAGGCTTCTGGGTGGAGAACGGATCACCTGTAGAGATCAGCTGGCTGAGTGGGTCAGGTATCCAACCGGTCGGCGGGCCGCCAGTCGAACAGCGGGTATGCGCGCTGACGGATACCGCGGGCTTCCAGTCGTGCGCAAGTCGCGCACTGGTTGAGCGGCAGCGCGTCGGCGTCAGGGGTGAGGCTCTGGTCGCCGACCGGGTAGAACTCGCGACAGAAGCCGCACTGGGTCGTCTGGGTCATGTCAGGTCTCCGTTTCGGATTGATCTCCCGACCTCAGTCGGGAGGCGGGGATGCTCGGTGCAGTCGAAGTCGTCGCAGCGCGGGCAGGGGTCGTCGGTGAGGACGATCAGCGCCAGATGCTGCAGCGCTTCGAGCACGTCGTAGGGGTGCGCCTCGCTGCTCAGCAGGACGCGTTCCAGCTGCTCGCGGCTGATCCGCTCATCCAACGACTCGCGGATGTCGCGCAGGGCGCGGCCCAGCAGCTGCTCGTAGGTGTGGTGGTCCAGGTCGTTCCGTTCGACCAACTGGTTGGACCGAGACTCGGCTCTGGCCTCAAGGGGGTTCATGGCGGGTGTCCTTTCCGTGGACCCATTTGGTGGCGACGGACGTGCAGAAGCCCCGTCGTCCACTGAGAACGACGGGGCTTTGAGGTTGAGAACGGCTCACCTGTAGAGATGAGCGGGCTGGGTGGGTCAGGCGTCGATGTCGGTGATCTCGCCGGTCTGGAGGTCGAGCGCAACGACCGTCGTGCGCATTCGCTCGCGGTAGATCTCCTTCTCGGGCGTCTCCTCGACCAGGATCATCTCCTTGGCCGTGCGACCTTTCACAAGGATGCGCGAGCCTTCCGACTCAAGCTCGAGGTTGTCGAGGAAGCCGGCTGCGACCAGCATCGCCAGGTGGCCGCGTCGCAGCGGCATCAGCGGTCGAGTGCGCGCGTCCTCCTGCGGCCAGAGCGCGTCGGTGACCTGCGGACTCTGCCACAGGCCTGAGCGCCGAGCCTCAGTCGCGGCGGCCACCGGGTCGATGGTTCGGGTCGTGAACAGGACATCGCCCGCCGCCTCCGCGCGGAGGTTGAACTCCGAGTAGCGAACCTCGTCCAGCGACGCCAACTCGCCGTCGGCCCAACGACCGATCAGGTTCTCCGTGTACGAGTCCGGAAACGCGTCGTGTTTGCGCTCGCCGATCACGACGACCTGGTCGAACACCTCGCACTCCGGCTCAGGAAAGGCCCAGCAACTCAGCCGCGAGTAGTGCGAGGCGAGGTATCTGGCCGAGACACGAAGCCGTTTGCGCGGCACGATGAAGACGAGCAACCCGTCAGGCGCGAGATAGCGAGAGCACTGGGTCAGGAACGCGTGCTCGGTGCGCTGGTCTTCGGAGTCATAGTCGTACGGTGGGTTCAGCCACAGGAGGCTGAAGGCGCGGTTGGCGATCGAGCAGCGGAAGATGTCCGCGGCCAGGGCGTGGTCCAGCGCCTGCTGAGCGAACGACGACCGTTCTTGATGGAGTTCGACGCCGAAGCTCTCGACGTCGAGGCTGGTGCGCCGCTTGAGCGCGCGGGCGACGAGGCTCAGGGCCTCGCCGGCGCCGCAGCAGGGGTCGAGCAGACGTAGGGTCTGCGGCGCCGAACCCCGTCCGAGGTTGGCTCGTTGGGGTGCGAACAGCTGCAGGATCAGCTCGATCACGCGAATCGGGGTTGGGTAGAACCCGCCTTTGGCTTGGGCAGCGAGTCTCATCGGGTTGCTCCGTTCGTGATTGCGGACTCGGTGTGTTTGGGAAGGGAAAGTCGCCCGGAGGCGACGGCTTCTAACAGCTCCTCACGGAGCAGGTCGTGGTTGGGCGCGCAACGATACGCCGCGACGCCGACCGACTCGAGCGGCACGATCGTTTTGTGGCGCAGGCCGGTCTGCCAGAGCCAATCGGCCCAGTCGGGCGGCAAGGGCAGCTCTGAGCGACGGTCGAGGAAGCGTCGGTGCAAGGCTGGCGCGGCCTCCTCATCGGGCGCGAGCAAGAGGAACTCGTCGCGCTCGAAGCGAAACTCGGCGAGTTTGCTGTAGACCATCGCCTGCCAGCCGCCTGATGAAGGCAGCCGCGCGATCTTGGTCGTCCAAGTGCCGATCGTCTCCTCAGGCACGACGCAGCGCTGGTAACCGCCGGAATGCGGCAGCCCGTCTGCGCCCTGAATCAGGAAGGCGGCCTCGGGCGGTTGCTTGAGCAGCGCCGCCCAGATCGCCTTGACCGCAGTCTGCGAACCGAGCATCGAGAGGAACCAGAGGCCATCGGTCTGCGGGTCGCGGGCGAAGGCGTCAACCGTGGCGGAGAAGCCGCCGGCCGAGATGGTGTAGAGCTGGTCGCCTCCCTCGGGAGGCGTGGTTGGGGTGTCGAGCATGGTGCTCGTCCTTTCTGATGAACCAGAGATGTTTGGAGGTGCGAACGGAGTCAGTCGAGGAAGCCTCCGTTCTTGATCGAAGCGAAGGTCCCGTCGCCGATCACGACGTGATCGAGCAGCTCGACGCCGAGCAGCTTGCCGACCTCGACCAAATCCTTGGTCAGATTGATGTCGGCCTGGCTCGGTGTGGCGTCGCCGGAAGGGTGGTTGTGCGCGATGATGATGCTGGGCGCCGACTCGACGATCGCTGGCTTGAAGACCTCCGCCGGCCGCACGAGTGCCGAGTAGGCGTTGCCCTGGTAGATCGTGCGCTGACCGACAACTCGCAGCTGGCGGTCGAGCAGCAGCACGCGCACCTGTTCCTGCGCCAGCGGCGTCATTTCCGTGCGGAGCAGGTCGAAGACCTGTTTCGACGTCGTGATTTGGTCCGCTTCCGGCGAGCGTTCGGGTCGAGTCTCGACCTCGTAGCGGATCGCGAGCTCGCTCAGCAGCGAGAGGTTTGATCGCAGGGCGTTGAGCAGCTCCCGCCGCTCGCCGTCGTCCAGCCGCGGCTGGTCGGAATCGGTGTTCGCGAGCGCGAACAGGTCGGGTTGGATGAGTGTGTTCATCGGTGTGTCCTTTCAGGATTTGGAACGAGAAGAGGCCGCGTCCTCGAAAGAGAACGCGGCCTCGTTGGTGTCCGTCGAAACGGACAGATTGGCGGTGGTGGTTCGTTAGAAGGGGGAGTCACCGCCTTCCTCATGATCATCTCGGTCGTCGCGGTCGCTGCGCGAGTCGAGGAAGATGACCTCGGTGGCGCGGACTTCGACTGCGCTGCGCCGCTCTCCGGAGTCGGTCTGCCAGCCGTGCAGCTGCAGCCGACCCGTGACGTGGACGCGGTCACCCTTGGCCACGTATCGCGCCACCGCCTCGGCGGTCTTGCCCCAGACAACGACGGTGTGCCAGTCCGTCTCAGCGGGACCATTCTTGGAGTAGCGGTCGGTGGCCAGCCTGAGCTGGACGACCGCCGTCCCGTTCTTAGTGCTGCGCAGTTCGGGGTCGGCCCCGACTCGGCCCAGCAGGTTGACGTGGTTGATGGTGCGTGCCATCGGTAGTGCTCCTCTCAAAGAGCGTGTGTTGGCGCAAAACGTTCGCGCCTGTTTGGGTACAGAAGAGGCCGCGCGCCGAAGTGGGAACGCGGCCTCTGTGGTACAACCGGGTTGGGTTGCAGCTAGCTCACCCGGAGGTACTCCGAGTGGGATTCGGTGACGATTTCGGTCCGCTGTTCGGGGTCGAGCAGCGCGTTGAGCCGCTTGTGGTCGACCTTGTAGCGCTTGGTTGAGACCATCCCGACCGTGCGGGGCTTGTCCCGACCGTCGAGTTGGGACTTGGGAACGCCTTGGGTTTGGAGCCAGCCTTTGAGCGTCGCAAGCGACTCACGCTTGTCGGCGTTGAGCGACTTAATCAGCTCCGACAGCTCCTCGTAGTGCCAGAGCGCCGCTTGTGCGTCCTCATCGGAGACCGGCTCAACCGCTGCGTCGGCGGATGCCTCTGCCGGTGATGCCTCTGGGACGGGCGGCTGGCAGACATCGAGATACGGGCAGCTGCGACACTGCCAGCTAGTGGCCTCGAAGTCGCGCTCCGGCGGGGCGTCAGGATCAGGCCCATAAACCCCGTAGTGGTCGGCGAGCTCGCTGAGCCGGTTGCCGGCAAGCTGCCAGGCCCGTTCGACTCGCTCGGCAGGGATCACTTCGTAGTCCCAACTCCGTGAGCCGGTGTCCAAGGTCGCGATGACAGCGTCACGGACCTCGCCGAGCAGCCCGAGCGAGTAGCAGGCCGCCTGCGCGACCGAGTCGGGGTGACTGCGCTCAGCGCCGAGCGTCTGCCAGCGCTTGAACGCCTCCGGACCACGCGTCTTGACCTCGATCACGACCGGATCGTCATCTGGGGTCAACGTGCGTTCGCCGTCGAAGAGGAAGTCTTCGATGGCCATGATTTCGGCGGGCGTTTTGGGCAGGAAACCTGTTGCGTCGGGGTGACCGCTGACGACGAGTTGGTCGCCCAGCTCGACTGACACGCTGGTCGGCGCGTCGCGGTCCACGGGCTGAATCGCCCAACCAGCGCGCTGCATCGCGCGGATGACGACCGGTTCCAGCGCGTTGCCCGATTCCATGATCGTGAGCGACTCTGGCGAGGTCGGGTTGGTGATTGGCTGCTCTGTCGCGGAGTACCAGAGCGCGCGTCGGCAGCGGCCCAGCGACGAGGCGCGGACTTCGAGCTTGCGGTCGTCGGTGAACCGCGCCATCGGTCGGTTGTAGGGGCTCGGGTTGGTGTGGTCGGACATGTGGATTCCTTTCTGTCCGATAGAGAAGAGCGGGGCTGCCTCGGTGAAGAGAGCAGCCCCGCTCTGGTGGATGTTTGGCTACGGAAACGACGTGCGTTAGCTCTGTCGCTGCTGCAGCTTGTTTGCCGCTGATGCGATCAGCGGTGTCAGGTCGGCGACACCCAACTCGTCAAGGTCGCGACCGGTCTTGCGCAGCACGGCAGCGCGAACCTGTTCCTCCGAGAAGCCTTGCTGTTCGCTCAGGTCGACCAACTGGGTGCGCAGATTGCGAGCGTCCGAGTCGTCGAAGCGCGGTTGCGTTCCGTTCGACTTCGGCTCTCGGCGAGTAGGCGTTGGATCAGGACGTTGCTGTCGAGGCTGTGGTCGTGTCCGAGGCTGACTAGTCGCGGTCGGCGGGTCGCCATAGATGCCGTTGCCGAAGCGGTCGCCGAAGCTGCGCAGGGCGCGCTTGAGGGCGTCGGTCACGGCACCTTTGTAGGCGGTCTCGTGACCCTCGGCGGAGTCATCCGAGACCGGCTGGAAGCCGACGTCGGTGCGCGAGGGTGCACCAGGGACGGTCACGCGGACGGTCGCGGAGTACGCCATGCCGGACTTCAGCTCGTGCAGCGTCACGTCGCCGACGAGCTCATAGCCCCAGCCGCCGTAGCCGAAGACCTGGTTGGCCTGGTCAATGGCCGTGTGGCCCTCGAGGTACGAGAACCGGCGACCGGCGCGACCCTTGCGCTCGGAGACCAAGGCAGGGTCGAGCGGCTGCCGCAGGGCGTCGTTGACGTTGGGCGAGAGCGCGTCCCAGTGGGACGCGCTTCCGAGGTGGTTGAAGCTGGTGGGCGCCGCGGCGTTCGTCGGTCGCGTCCCGTTGCTGTGGTTGCCGTTGCCGTTGGTGTGGATGGAAGTACCGTTCTTCACGGTGGTGTTGCTCCTTCGTTGAGCGTTGAGATGGAGTGGGTGGATGTCGTGCCACGGGCACGAGCAGGCGTGGGTCCAGTGACCCTCCATTCGTGAGTTGGGGCTGGGTGGATGGATGCTTCAGCGAACGTGTGCAGTTCGCCTCAGCAAATCGAGGAAGGCGGCGCGACCGTCGTGGAGTGTGGCGAGATCGCCAACGTCATTGATGCCATCGGGCAGTTCGACGACGCGTGAGCGGTGCTCACCGAGCATTTGCTGAAGTCGCGTCGAGGCCTCCCGACCGGCTACATCAGAATCGAAGGCGAGGAAGATGCGAGGTTGCCCATGTAGCGCAGCCGCGACCTTCTCCAACCCTTGAGTCCCGAGCGCCGCCACCGAGGGAATGCCCCAACTGGCCAACGTGAGCCAGTCGAAGAGGCCCTCTGTGACTACAACCCAGTGCGAAGGTTGCGGCAGACGACCCATTCCCAGCACTGGCTTCGGGCCGGGCAAGGCAGTGAATCGCTGCTTGACGTCCGGCGAGATGGCACGCCCGGCGAGCCAATGGACACGTCCACTGACTACTTCGGGCACGACGATCATCCTTGCGAATCGTTCGTCACGCTCGCTGAACAGACCGCTCGATTTCAGCCGAGCGTCGTCGAAACCAAGCGACCGCAGGTGCTCGCGCAGACAGCTGCCAGTTGAGTAGCCGAGCGCGAGTCGCTGCGCCGCCACGAGGTCGATGCCGCGCGAGGCGAGGTACTCGATTGCCTCAGGCGAGCGTCGAAGCTGAGCCGCGTAGAAGCGCATTGCCGTCGTCAACAGTTGCGGATCGCGAGTGAACTCCGCCTGCCTTGGTGGCGGAGTGCGAACGGGTGCAACCGTCGGTCGAATCGACCCGCCGTCGAGCCGACGAATCGCCTCCGGCAGATCGACGCCATCGACTCGCTGGATGAAGTCGAGCACATCACCGCCGAGTCCGCAACCGAAGCAGTACCACCGCTGCGAGTCGGCGTAGACGGTGAAGCTGCCCGACGTCTCGTCGTGGAACGGGCAGACGCCCTGTCGAACGCGGCCTCGACCCTTGAGAGCAACGCCGCTCGATTCGACGAAATCGCCGAGGGGATAGCGTCGCTTAAGCGCCGGGATATCGACTAAGGATGAGGCGATCACGACGCACCGCCGTTCGAGCGGTGTCGCCGTTGTCGCCGTTGTTTCCGAGCGTGTCGAAACCGCCAGCCCAACGTCGCCGCCCAACCGACTCCGAATGCGTTGAGCGTGGCGACCTCAAGCCCGTAGCCAAATGCCAGTGGCGCGATCAGCATCGCGAAGATTGCCCCGACGATTAGCAACCGGAGGTCAATCAAGCTACGCCGTCGCTGACCCAACACGCGAGGCTCGCCCGTTGGTGGAACTGCGTCGACCTGCTCGTACGCCGACCAGATCGACTCGCCAGTGAGCGCTTCCAAGCGCTCGATGATTCGTTGCCGCGAGCAAACGGCAGCATGGCAGCGCACGTCGATCGCGCCGCCGTCAGGTCGTTGTCGGAACGACACTCGGTCATCCAGTGAGTCATGACAGACCGCAGCGGTGTGGAACCAGCCGCGCTCGAACCTGACTCGATGCGGCAGCCGCCCGGCAATCTGCCAGGCATCGGGCCCGACGTAGCGACCTTGCGCAGCAGTGGGAGTCGTGGGTGCGTGGAAATCTCTCATCGGTGAAACTCCTTTCCGAGGTGTCATTGATTGACGAGAGTGCATGAGTGAGTGAACTGTCGTCTGGAGTTGACAGGTGGAGACCAGCGTCGGCATCGAGACGCAAGGTCAGCGAGAGTTGGAGACTTGAACGGGGTGAAACGAGACGCACTTCGCCCACGGTCAGATGCCGTGACACGTGTGGGAGGAGTGCGGAGATAGGGAGGCGCGAGTCGGATCAGGGACGATCTACGACCTCGCGCGGACACGAAGCGACCGAGCTGCCCATTCTGGGAGCTCGATCATGGGGAACGTCGCAACGGGCAGCGGGCGCGAATCCGGCGCGGCTGCCAGAGGTCTCCTGAGCCGACACACAGCACACACGTGGTGGTGTGGAGCGCATCGCTCAGGCGTGACCCGCGTTCCGAGCAGTCAGGGGAGAGCAGACCTCAAATCCCGTGACCACTGCACGCAGCGGGCGCGCGTGTGTCCCTCACTGAGTCCGGCGCTGGGGAGAGCAGACCTCAAATCCCACGGGCCAGACACGGGTCGGAGACAAACCCTCCAGCGTTTCAAGGCAGGAAATGCTGGCAAAGCCTGAACAGAGTCTTCAGTAGTACACCTGTGCGGACTGCATTGCCAGTCTGTAGGGGGCAGTTTGCTGAACTACTCAGCAAGAACATGTGTAGTAGATAACAGGGTGGCTAACGTCTCGGCAGCGCGTGCCGGCGTCGGTCGCCCCAGCGCCAGAATCACCACGGTGCTGTCGTTGCTCCCCACACGTGCGCGGGTGCAGTCCTGTAAGAGGGCGGCCTCAGCCCGGCAATCGGTAGATCACACCTCACTTCACCCGCGACCGTTCCTGATCCGGCCGACGAGACGGCTCGCATCTGGCGAGAGCAACTCCGCTCGTCGCGCCTCGAACTCGTGCTGAATCTGCTGCTCCAGGCTCAGGCCCCGGCCCCAGCGGCCCAGGCTCAGGAGCCGAAACGCCCAGTGCAGAGGCTCGGTCCAAAGGCGCCGGATGCGCAGCTCGCGGAGTCGGTCTTGACGGACCAGCAGCTCGTGCTCCCGGCGCACGTCGTCCCAGGCGGCGTCGGCTGGCGGCAGAGTCAGGCGACGGTCGTCGATCAACTGAATCTCCAGGCGCAGCAGCCGCTCCGTTGCCCCGAGCCAGGCCAGGGTGTGGGGCGGCTCCGCCAATGCGCGCAAGGTCCGCCGCCAGTCAGCCACGATGGGCAAGGCCTCGCCATAGACCTCGCTGTCGTCCACGCCTGGATCGACCGTGACCAGGTTGAGGCGGAGGCCTCCACTATTGCTGGCGGCCTCGACCACAGTTGCCGGTGCATACGCGTCGCGGATCTGGCGCAGGTCTTCCCCCAGCGACCAGAGCTCCTCCAACTGATCACCCGCTATGTGCTCCAGCTCAGCCAATCGGCGCTCCAACTGTTGCAAGTGCTCGGGCAGACTTGCCGGCTCCCGCACGATCGCCGCTTCCGGCGCCACGTCCGCCTTGTCCCACTCGCGCTGCAAGGCCTCGGTCATGAACGGGCTCAACTGGGGGGCGGCCAGGGCCCGCCGCAAGGTCCGCTCGCTCACCGCCAAGCGCTCCGCCGCCTGCACCCGGCCCTCCCGCTCCACGAGGTCCTGTAGGAAGCCCCGCAGCTGCTCTCCCCCAGCGGAGCCGGATGCCTGCCCCGCACTCTCAGCTGCCGTTCCGCCCTGCACCACGTCCTCCTCGCCGCTCCGCTCGCTGTCCGGCCTGTCACGGGACACTGCAATCTGCGTGCAACCCGCCGGCGCAGAATGTTCTTGCTGATTTGCACTCATCGTGCTGTCCTCACCAGGCGAAACACTGGGTGTCCGGGCCTCCGGTGCCATGTCCCACTACTCCCTATTCCTGTACACGGGTCCGATGCCCGACCAGTGCAATCGCTGTCCGGCCAAGCGGACAATGTTAAGAAGATAGCACATACGGTCGTATAGGATGGGCTCATCGCATCGCCCTGCCTGAGAGTGACCGGCGGCAGGTGACCCGGCGAAGAGAGTGCTTGATGAGAGAGATCGAGAATGACCTGCTCCGGCTGCTGGCCGAGCTACCTCTCGCCGACCGGATCGAGTTGGCTCGGCTCTCACGCTGGTCTGAGCGCGCCGTCTATCAGCGCTTGGCGGCGCTTCAGCAAACTGGCTTGGCCGAGGACCTGGCGCACGCCTCCGAACTGATCAGCCCGACGCGCCGGTTCCTGCTCACGGAAGCGGGGATCGAGCAGTTGGCGCTGGAGAGCGGACGCAGTACCGAGGAGATCCTCGCCGAGCATCCGCTTACGCAACGGTGGCGGCGATTGCTGCTGGGCCGCCTGGACTCGGCCGCCGTGATCTACCGGCTCGCCTCCGCGCTGGCTGAACTGAAGCGTCCGCTGCGCCTGCGCTGGTATCGAGCGCAACCGGCCGACGCGGCTTTAGGACTCGGAGACGGTCGCACTCTGGCTGTCGTCCGCTGGGGCCGCACGGCCGACCGGACCGCCTTCGCGATCCGCGCCCGCCGCCTGCGTGAGGGGCCTTCGTACTCAGGCGCGCTTGTGCTCGCGCCGGACGAGGTGCGGTTGCGCCACGCCCGCCGGCTGCTCGGTCGAGCACCCTTCATCTGCTTCTTCGCCCTGGAGCGCGATGCCACCTGGGCGACCTCTGAAGCGGAGGTCTGGCGCGGGCCGACCGACACAGTCAGGCTCAGCCTCAAGCAAGCCCTGAACCATCTGGCTCCCCAGGGATGGTGGGCGCGGGAACCATCGCCTCGCCGCGCTCGCCCCCCTGGCCCACTGGACGCTGGTCGAGCGCCGGAGTGTTTGCTGCCGGCTCGGCTCAAGCCGACTGAGAAACGCACGCTCGACCTGGTCAGCGACTGGCCCTGGATCAGAGCCGATCACCTGGCCGCGCTGCTCGGCGTCGCCCGACGCCGAGCCTCCCAGCTCAGCACCGGGCTTGAGCGCCACGACCTGCTCGCCGCTCATCGGATCGAGGGCCAACGCCGGCTCGTCGTGAGCGATCGGGGACTGGCCCTGCTCGCCCGCCGCGACCGCGCGTCGGTCGGCGCGGCTCGCAAGCGCGGGAGCGCCGACCTGCTCGATCACGAACTCCCGCTGCACTGGCGCAATCTGCGCGGCCGCCGCACCCGCCAACTGCTGCGCAATCTCACCCACACCGAAGCTGTGCACCAGTTCCTGGCGACCCTCGCCGCACAGTCCCGTTCGAAGGACTGGGGCGTGGTCCAGTTCGATCCACCCGATCGCGCCTCGCGCTACTTCCGCTTTGAGGACCGTCTGCGCTCGATTCAGCCCGACGCCTTCGGCGTGCTCAGCCGCAATGCCCAAGACCAGCCGTTCTTCCTCGAGTGGGAGCGCCGCGCAATCCGTCCCTCGACCATGGCCAAACGGATCGCGCCCTACCTGCGCTACTACGACACCAAGCGGCCGCTCGAAGATCATGGCGCGATCCCGTTCCTGCTGGTCGTGTTCGACAATCAACTGGCCGCCGACCACTTTCTGCGCATCGCCCGCGAGGAGATGGAACACGCTGGAGTTGAGTTGCCATTGTTCGTCTCAGATCGAGCGGCACTGGAGCAAACCGGCCCGTTCGGCCGAGCATGGCGCACGGCCGACTCCGCTCGTCCAACAGCCGCGTTCGATTCAGCGAACAGTACTGGCTGACCGCAGGTGCCAGACTTGGCACCCAATCAATCCGATACTCGCCGCGTATCGTCGAGGAGCTAAGAACACCCTGATCAAGGTCTTCGGTAGAAGGGTTGCGATCCTGATGGCGAGAGCCTAAGAGAGCGGTCTGATGCAGGAACCAACGTCAGCCAGCCTGGAGTTCTGACACAAGAAACGCCAGACGAGACGCGAGCGATTCCCGGAGCGGATTGAAGCGCTGATGCCCAGGCCGGTGCTGGAGGCGGGGGTCGAACTGGTCTACCCCAAGCCGGGGCGCGGACGGCGGTCCTACCCGTTGGCCGTCGTGTTGCGCGGGCTCGCGTTTGTGCTTGCGATGGGCGGAGCGACGAACGGGGGCAACGCCAGTGACGTTGGCTCGGTGCCGATTCCTTCGGTCGGACGATTGTTGCGCTGATAGCCTCTGTCTATGCCGACACCCGAGTATTGCGCCGAACGAGCCGAAGCAATCCTCGATCGACACAGCCAGGCTGGCGTGAAGGAAGCAGAGATCGGCGCCGCCGTCCGCGACTTCCTGATCGCGACCGGGCTTGCACCTGCCGCAGAAATCGAGATGGAACAGGCCCCGGCCGCTGGCTCAGCGGGTCGCGTCGATCTGCGCACACGCGACGTGATCATCGAATTCAAGGTGCGAATCGGCGACCGAATCAATCCTGACTCGGCCCACGTCCAACAACTCGACGACTACCTCAAGACCGCCGTCGAAGCTGGGCAACCGCAACGCTTCGGCATCCTGACCGACGGAAAATACTGGATTCTGCGCTGGCCCGGCATGGGACCGGTCAGAACGCAGCCGCCCAATGCATTCACCCTCACCGACGCCAGTCACGGCAACAACCTCTACGAGTGGCTGCGCGACAAATCGCAGGCGCTGGAAGAACGCGGCCTCACGCCAACCGAGGATGAGGTGCGTTCACGACTCGGCGAAGGCCCCCGATTCGAGCAGCACATCGCCGCGCTGAGCGAGCTCTACCAGGCCAATCGCGACGACCCGACGATCGCGCTCAAGCGCGACCTCTGGCGCAGCCTGCTTGCCGCCGCGCTGGGGCAGGTGGTTGAAGAGGAACCCGACCTGGACCGGCTCTTCGTCCGACACACCTATCTCTCCGTGGTCGTCGGACTCGCCGTGCAATCGGCATTTGGTATCGAGATCGAAGCCAATGCCAACAGCGACTCCGCGGCGCTGCTCGGCGGACAGCTCTTCGTCGACCAGACCGGCGTCAGCGGCGTGGTCGAGTCAGACTTCTTCACCTGGCCGGCGGAGATCGGCGGCGACGAATGGATCCGCGACTTGGCCAAGCGGATTGGCTGGTTCGACTGGAACGAAGCTGAGTCCGACATCGCCCGCATCCTCTACGAGTCGGTGATTCCGGCCGACGACCGACGCCGCCTGGGCGAGTATTACACGCCCGACTGGCTAGCCCGCGCTATCGTTGACGCCGTCGTCACCGACCCGCTCAACCAGCGAGTCCTCGACCCGGCCTGCGGCTCCGGCTCGTTCATCTTCGCCGCCGTGCGCAAGTATCTCAACGCGGCTCAGGCCGACGGACGCAGCTCGGCTCAGGCGATTGGCGGACTGCTCGACCATGTGATCGGCATCGACGTGCATCCCGTCGCCGTGCACCTCGCCCGCGCGACCTGGACTCTGGCTGCTCGTGACGCGCTCGAAGGCGCCGTCCAGGAAGGCGAGGCGATCAGCGCCACCGTGCCTGTGTACCTCGGTGACTCGCTCCAGCTTCGCGCCGAAACCTCGGGCATGTTCGCCGCGCAGACCGTTAGCATCCCCGTTCCCGACCCGCCCGACTCCGACATCGAGCGCAACCGAGAGCTCGAATTCCCCCGAGCCTTGGTCGAGCAGGCCGACTGGTTCGACAACCTGATGACCAGTATGGCCAACGCCATCGAGAACGGAGAAGACCCGGCCTGGGCGCTCGACGACGAGGAGATCGGCAGCGGCTCGGATCGAGACATGCTGGAGAGGACCGCCGCCCTGCTCCAACAACTGCACAAAGAAGGCCGAGACCACATCTGGGCCTACTACACCCGGAATCTGGTGCGTCCGGTGGCGCTGCGCGCCGATCCAGTGGACGTGATCGTGGGTAATCCCCCGTGGATTCCCTATAGCCAAACTCAAGCAGTCTTGAGAGACGAGTTGGAGCGGCAGAGCAAGGAGCGCTACTCACTCTGGGTAGGCGGAAGGCACGCCGCTAATCAGGATATCGCCGGCCTGTTCTTTGCTCGATGCGTCGACTTGTATCTCAGGCCCGGTGGGACTGCCGGAATGGTGTTGCGAGACAGTGCACTGCAGACTGGTCCGTACAAGAAATGGCGCAGCGGCCGATGGGGTGAACTATCAGTTGATCTGAGCCTTCATGTTCCCTGGGACTTAGAGGCAGTTGAGCCGAAAGATTTCTTCCCCGTGCCTGCATGCGTTGCATTTCTCAGGCGTTCCGACCCACCAGGCAGGCCGATGCCAACACACGCGGATTCCTGGCTTGGACCTGTTGGAGGCCCATTTGTACTTGAGGAGATTCCCCTTGTGGATACCTCTGCCGCCTACTCATCGCCATACGGAGAACGAACCAGAAAAGGTGCTGACATCTATCCTCGTCCTTTTTTCTTTGTGAACCTTGAAGATTCACCAACTCGTGTACAGGCGGCCAATGTCCGTAGCGTTTCCCCGCGTCGAAGTAAACAGGAAAAGACGCCCTGGAAGGATCTGGCCCTGGCGGAGCTTGCTGGACAGACGATCGAGGCGGAGCACGTGTTCAATGTCCACTTGGGAGAGACTGTTGCGCCGTACGTCCTACTTGAACCGCTCAACGCCATTCTGCCGCTATCCAAAACCACCGGAGAGCTCTTGAAGAAGGAGGATGGCTGGTATGGAGTTGATCCGCTGGCTTTAGGTTCCCGAATGCGTCGACGCTGGGCGACTGTGAGCGAAATCTGGGATTCGCGGAAGGGGCGCAACAACAGATTGACGCTGCTTGAGCGTATCGATTACGTTGGCAACCTTAGCGTCCAACGGGCTATGCCTAGACATGATATCCGAGTTGTATACTCGGCCAACGGTCGCCCGACATGCACGATCCTATTCGATAACGAAGCACTTATCGATAACGCGCTCATGTGGATTCCGTGTGCTACTACAGATGAAGCTCAGTACTTGGAGGCAGTGATAAACAGCGACGTTGTGTGGGATGCGGCTTCAAGGTTCATGTCACGGGGTCAGTTCGGTGGACGGAATATGAAGAAGCTATTGTGGCATCTGCCCGTTCCCGAATTCGACGGCTGCAACCCGCTCCACGTCGAACTGGCTGAGGCCGGTGAAGCCGCAGCCATCGGCTCCAAAGCCCTCTGGAACGAAATCCGAGCCGACCGCGAGGCATCGGGCAAGTCAACCTCAGTCACCGTCGCCCGCCGCGAAATCCGCAAGTGGCTGTCGGAGTCGGAGGAGGGTCAGCGGGTGGAGGCGTTGGTGGGTCGGTTGTTGGGCGGTTAGAGATCGCGGAGAGTTATTCACATAATCCACTGGCTGTTGAGAAAGTACTGATCAGTTGTCTGACTGATTTCCTAGTGATCGCTCGTTATGATAATCTGGTATCGCTGAGCCTCGGGCACGATCACGGAAGCAGGAGAAACGATGGTTACGCGAAGCACGGCTCTACCACCTAACGCGGCGGAGTTCGTGGTGCATGAGTGGATCGGAATCGAGCAGGGCCAACTGTTGGAATTCACACACTCCGAGTTGATCGGTTTTTTTCGGCGGTACGCGAGCTTACCGGACTCGCATCCTGGTGTGTTGAGGGACGCCGGGCCGCTGGAAGGCTTCGGACCCACAAAGCGAGACCGATTCATTCAGGCTCTGGACAGCGGGACTACTGAACAACAGTTAGCCATCTTGAGAGGCGTGTTGCAGCGGTTGCCGGTCGATCCAGCTAAAGGCCGAACTCACACCGCAGCGGACAAGATCAATAGCTGGATCTACGATCTCGAACACAGTCTGAATCCGGCCAATGTCGAAGTCGATGACTCGGCATTGGCATTACCCGACGTTGCGAGACTGGCCTTGGAAGCCGCTCGTCGTGACCAGGGGAGGAAAGAGGAGTACTTGGCGCTTGATCGAATTCACACTGCTCTCCATGCATATGTGAAGAGGCTGGCCGAGGAAATCGGATTCGACACGGACACTAACGAAAAATTACGTGACCAGTTCGGAGCAGTCCGTAAGAGACACCCTGCTTTCCAGGTCGAAAAGGGAGACCGTCCTGCTGCGGATGTCCTGCAAGGCTTGGCAAAGGCCGTTGAGGGCCTGAATGCAGCTAGAAACAAGAACACACTTGCCCATCCTGCGGAATCCCTACTTGATGAAGCTGAAGCCCGCTTGCTGTGCAATGCGGGGATGACTCTGTTGCAGTACATTCTCGATCGATCTGAGGCCTACCGTTTGGTAGATTTAGCGCAGCCCAAGGTGAAACAAGTGGCTGACTCTTTCAGAGCATTGTCAGACCCTGATGAACTATTCGCATCCTTCGACTGGCCTACCGACACGTCATCAAACGGTACCACTGTGGAGGATCCTCCATGGGACGATCCACTTCCATTTGGCGACCCTGAGCCAGCCGCTGGGCTAGAAGGGGATGAGTGGGAATCTGCTTCGGACTTGCCATTCGAGTGAGGTAGGGATGACTGGTTGTGCGAGAGGCAGCGGCGAGACGGTTCGGGAACGGTTACCGAACGCCTAGCAGGCTGCTGAAAATCTAGCGTGTGAGACCATGAAGGAGGTATTGAACCGATAGACGAAGGAGGTCTGCGATGCGTGGTGAGACTGAGCGGCAGGCATCGATGATGTTGGGGTTGACGCCGGAGGGTTTCGTGCCGAAGGACCACCCGCTGCGGCGGATCAAGCCGCTGGCCGACTCGGCCTTGAGACGCATGTCGCCGCTGTTCGACGAGATCTATGCAGACAACGGACGACCTTCGATTCCGCCCGAGCACCTGCTCAAGGCGAGCCTCTTGATGGCCTTGTACACGATCCGCTCGGAGCGCCAGTTGTGCGAGCAGCTGCGCTACAACCTGCTGTTCAAATGGTTCCTGGACCTGAACGTGGAGGACGAGCCGTTCCACCCAACGACCTTCACCAAGAATCGCGAACGGCTGATGGACGCCGATGCGGCGCAGGTGCTGCTCAAGGAAGTGGTCAAAGAGGCGCGCCGTCGGCGGCTGCTCTCGGCGGACCACTTCACGGTGGACGGCACGCTGCTGGAGGCCTGGGCCTCGCACAAGAGTTACCGTCCGCGCGACGAGCAACCGCCCAAGGGCGGCGGGCGCAACCGCGACGCCGATTTCCAGGGCGAGCGCCGCAGTCGCGACACGCACGAGTCGACCACCGACCCGGAAGCGCGGCTCTACCGCAAGGGCAAGCAGCAGGGTGCGCAGCTCTGCTATCTCGGCCATGTGCTGACTGAGAACCGGAACGGCCTGGTCGTCGATGTCGAGCTGACCGAGGCCGACGGCTATGCCGAACGCGAGGCGGCGCTGGCAATGCTGGAGCGCAGTGTCTGCGGACCGGCCACGCTGGGCGCGGATCGCGGCTACGACACGCGCGACTTCGTCTGGCGGGCGCGCGGACTAGGCGTGACCCCGCACGTTGCCCAAAACGAGCGCGGCCGGCGCAGCGCGATCGATGGCCGCACGACCAGACATCCGGGCTATGCCCAGAGTCAACGCCGGCGCAAGATCGTCGAAGAGGTGTTCGGCTGGATCAAGACGGTCGGGGCGGGCGGCAAGTTGCGCTACTTGGGCCGGGCCCGCAACAAGCTCTGGTTCGAACTGACCGCCGCCGCCTACAACCTCACCCGCCTGGCCAACATCGAGGCAGCTGCCGCATAGCTGAACCGCGCGGCCGCGGCCTCAGGCGTCGGATCCAACGCTTAGGATCCCGCCCGTTCACTCACTGGACCTGCGCGCGATCTCTGCTCAGACTACGACCACTCGTCGAAGATGGTCAGGTCCGGCGTATCATCCGTAGTTCAGCGGCCTGCTAGAGGTCGCGGTAGGTGCGTTCGTTTCGGCGGAGGACGTCGGTGATGGTGACGACGCGCTGCTGAAAGTCAACGGTGTAGAAGATGCGCCAGCCGCGCACCGGAACGCGGAACAGGCCACGACGGAGCATCAGCGCCCTTGGCGGACGCGGGTTCTGCCGGAGCACATCGAACTGATTGTCGATGCGTCTCCGGTCTCTGCCTTGAATTCGGCCCAACTGTCGACGGGCGTGGTGATCGAACTCAAGCCGAAAAGGATCAGGGGCGGCCACGGCTACGTGCTGGATTCGTTGGCTACCCAGTCGCCCACCACCTCTTCGTATGGAACGGTCTTCATGTTTCCGCTCTGGTAGCGTTCCAACGCCGCCTCCGCGATGGCCAGGTCTTCGGCCTCTTCTTCGGGGGTGTAGTCCTCAACTCGCTCCAGGAATCCCCGCCGGCACAACCCAACTACGGCGACGGCGATGGTTACGGCGTCCTGCGCTTCTTCGAGAGTGTTCTCCAGATATTCAGACTTGTGGTGTCGCACCTGAGTCCGCCAGAGTTCGTTCAGCATTGCGGCCAGTGCGGCGACGGTCTCCTCGCCGCGGAATCGGGTATCCCACTTTTCGGGCTTGGCCCGCAGTGCGCTGAGCACCTTGCCGAGTGTGGCCGACGGATCGTTGGGTATGACGATCGGTACCAGGACTGCTTCAATCGCTTTGACGGCACCGTCATAGGCTTCTACGGCGCTTGGGTCACCATGACGCCACGCAGCGTTCCAGGCATCCCAGAGGTGCTCGCTGACTGGGTCGTTGTGGCTCGTCGCGTCTTCAAATTCGGTAACCAGCTCTTCGGGAAGTCGCCGGATGACCTGGTTCGGCGGATCGGCAACCTGCCAGGCGCTTCCGCCCCGAAACAGTATTTCTTCCAGATCGGTGCACGCTGTCGCAAAAGCCCCGGGGGCACCCTCTGCGGCTGCTCCGTGACGGTTCTGAGGATGCAAAATCCAGTCGACGATGTCCATCAAGCGGTCGGGATGACTTTTGCAGAGGTCCTCGACTTCATTGCCGAAGGAAAATTCTGAGCGCTTTAGCTGGAGATCAAGGCACATCTCAGCGATGGCTTTGGTTCTCGTTCGACCCTTCCACCAACTGTCTTGCCAAAAGGCTCCAGCACACCATTCCGCAAGGGGGTTGAACAAGTGCGCAGGCGCGTCCTCAAAGAGGACGATCGGCTTCGCCGCTTCACCATTGTGTCTAGCTCCGAGTGGGATAAAGCGTTGTTTCCCAGTACCAGCCATCGTTTTCAACTCCTATCAGTCGTGCCGTAAATTTTATCGAGCGGCTAGCGGTCGCGGTAGGTGCGTTCGTTTCGGCGGAGGACATCGGTGATGGTCACCACACGCGCGGCGGCGTCGATGTCGTAGAAGATGCGCCAGTTGCCCTGGCGTATTCGATGCTCCTTGTTGCGGAGTTGCAACATCCCGTGAGGCCGCGGATTTACGACCAGGTCGTCGATCCTTTTTCTGACGGCGCTATAGTCCTGCTTGTTGAGCCGCGCCAACTGGCGCTCCACCCGCGGCTTCGTTGCGCCCCGATATCTTCGGGGAGGATCGCTGGTCATTCTTCCCGCCACCTGGCGTCAAGCCGCTGTCTGACTTCCTCCCAGGGGATGCTCTCCTCCTCTACACCTAGTCGCTTACGCTCTTCATGTTCCTCTGCGATGCGTTGGTCTTCCGCTTCCTCTTCGGGCGTGAGTTCGTCGAGCAACTCAAAGAAGCCCAGCTCAGCTAGGCTGACGACCGCTTCCGCAATCGTTACGGCGATGCGGGCGTCTTCCAGACGCAAGGGGAAGAGATCGTCGTGCTTGCCTGGGGCCTGCCACAGACCGTTGAGCAAGCTCATCACCGGATCAAGGTCGGACAGGCGGGGATAGCAAGAATTCCAGAGGTCTGGGCGCTGCTCCCAATGGTCCAGGATGACGCCGAGGTCGTCGGTGGGGTTATCGGGCGTGGCGATTTCGCGGAAGGCCTGTTCGACGGCGCGGATGGCGCAGTTGTAGGCGTCGGGGGCGGCGGATTCGTCGTCGGACCAGGCGGCCTCCCGTGCTGTGCGCAGGAGGTCGGCGGGCGTGGTGTCGACGGGATGCTGGAGTGCCATGAGTCGGCGTCTTTCCGTTGAAGCCGCTTAGAGTATCAGACGGGCGCAGACTCCGTCAGCGTCGCCGAAGGTGGGTTGTAGGAGAGGGTCCGGTCGAACCATTCAAGGAGGTCTCGACCGAGAAGCGAAGGAATCAGCCAGTTTCCGTGCGGTCCGGGAGTCCTTGGAGATGGCTCACAGATGGCGACCTGGAGCGAGACCGAGAAGTCTTCGCCTTCTGCATCACGCAACCAGAGTTCCATCGGACTGATGACAGCATCGGTGTCACCCTGACCGAAGCCTGCGATCACGATTCGGCCGGGAGCGACCTCGAAGTCTATCTCCAGGTAGCTTCGCCCCAGCAAGGTGAGTGCGTCGCGTGGTCCCAGTGCGGTCCAGTCGGCGCCAGTGTCGATCAACGCTTCAATTGCAGGGCCGGATGGCTCAGGACCGAATCGAACAACGAGGTAGGGGGCCAGTGACGGCGGAGCGATGTTGCCGCGATCGTGCTCCTGAAAGTGGCCTTCGACTCGGCGGGTCACAGAATCCAGATGCCCGGCTTGTCCGGCGTGCCGATCCAAACCGTCGCCTGCATATCGGGCTCAAGAGCATCGCGTCGGTCGATGCAGTCCAAGGGGTCTGCAAATGCTTCTACCGTTTGGTCGCCGTAGATCAGCAGCCAATGTTCAGGGTGGCGGTCAAACAGGTCCCACTTGTTTGCGAGAAAGAACTGGTGGTTGCGCTCGCATGCATCGTAGGCGACACGTTCCTGCGACGTCGGCGTGCGCGAAGGTCCAGGTCCGAGTCTCTGGGTCGGCTCGATGGTTGTCACGTTGTTGGCATCTCCTGCTGGCATAGTACCAACTCGACATGAGCGGCAAGACACCGTGCCGTCACCCTCTACACTGACTCCACGACCTCTGACCACCCTCCGAGAAAGGGTGGATCGGACGTTGGGTTGCTAGACATCGCGGTAGGTGCGCTCGTTTCGGTGGAGGATGTCGGTGACAGTCACCACACGCGCGTCGTCGTCGATGTCGTAGAAGATTCGCCAGTTGCCCTGGCGCACCCGACGTTCATTGTTGCGGAGTTGCAGCATTTTGCGCGGTCGTGGTTCTACGGCCAAGTCGTCGATGCGTTTTCTGACGGCGCGGTAGTCGTTCCTGTTAAGACGCGCCAACTGGCGCTCCACTCGCGGCTCCGTCGTGACTCGATAGCTTGGCTGAGGACGGTTGCTCATTCTTCCCGCCACCGAGCGTCAAGCCGCTCTCGTACTTCCTCCCAGGGGATGGTCTCCTCCGCCACCCCCAGTCGCTTGCGTTCTTCGTACTCCTTCCAGCGCTTCTCAGCCAACGCTCTGTCTTCCGCCTCTTCCTCCGGAGTCAGTTCGTCGAGCAGTTCGAAGAACCCCAAGTCGAGCAGCCTCACGACCCACTCGGCGATGGTGAGCGCGATGCGGGCCTCTTCCAGAAAGACGGGGAAGTCTTTGTCCGCTTCCAGACGTCCCTGCCAGAGATTGGCCAGCACAGGCATGATCGTGTCGACTTCGGCAACGCGGGAGTAGCCCTCGCACCAGAGGTCGGGGCGATTTACCCAGTGGGTGAGGATGACGCCGAGGTCGTCGGTCGGGTTCTCGGGCGTGGCGATCCGACGAAAGGCCTGTTTGATCGCCTGGATCGCGCAGTCATACGCGTCGGGCGCGACTTTGACAACCCTGAGGATGTTGCCATGTTGGAAGGTGATGGCGTGTTCCCACTACCATGGGTCGCCTGTTCCCTGTTGAGGCAGCACGAAAGCGAGCACACCGTCTGATCCCGGCCGGGGATCATGTGACAGAACGGATAGAAATCTGCATCGACGTTGAGGAACTGAGAGTGGATATTCAGTCAGAGATGAATGAGGCTATCGAGGGGCAGGACGTTGGCAAGCAGATTGAACGCTACGCCATAAAAAACACTGGGATCCCAATCGTGAACCACTTGCGCCGGAGTTCGCAAACTCTTAGCAATATGAAGCAGATGCTATTGGACTCTTGGAGGTTGACGAGGACGCCGTCCAATGGCTCAAGGACCGTCTTGGTCAGCTCCGGAGAGCAGTGAGCGAGTCCGCAGACGGCTGATTGCGCTTTGCCTCTTCGTTTGCTCAGCACGGAACACCGACAACGATGGGGCCGCCATCATGTAAGATGTTTCGAACAAGGATCGCGGCACGTTGATGCCCGTACCTCGATTGGAGCATCACCATGAAACACGAAGCCGACTGCATCCCCGCCGCGCTCTACGCCCGAGTCTCTTCCGACAGGCAGGACGTTGACCTCTCCGTCGCGGCGCAGCTTCGGGCCTTGCGCGACTTCGCGGAGCGCAACGGCTATGTCGTCGCCCGCGAGTACATCGATGAAGCCGAGTCGGGCCGCGTTGCGGACCGTCCGCAGTTCACCAAGATGCTGGACGAAGCGGCGCAACCTGACGCTCCCTTCCAAGAGATCCTGGTCTGGAAGTTCTCGCGGTTTACAAGGAAGCGCGAGCATGCGGTCGCATTCAAGTCAATGCTTCGACGGCGCGGCATTCGCGTCACCTCGATCACCGAGCACGCCGACGACACGCCCACCGGCAAGTTGATGGAAGCGATCATCGAGTCGGTAGATGAGTTCTACTCTGAGAATCTGGCCCAAGAGGTCACACGTGGAATGCGCGAGGCGGCGTCGCGCGGCTTCTGGGTGGCGAGTCGGCCGCCGTACGGATACAAGCGCGTCAAGGTGCGGGACGGTGTCAAGGAGCGTCCCACACTCGTTCTCAACCCGCCCGTCGATGACATTGTGCGGCGCATCTTCGACATGGCCGTGAATGGCAAGAGTGTGCTCGACATCACCCGCACGCTCAACGATGAGGGCATTCCAACCACTACCGGCAAGCCGTGGCTCAAGACCACCGTGCACCGCTTGCTCACGAATGAGGCCTACACCGGGACGCTCGTCTGGGGTCACAATGCCAAAGACGGCAGCGAGCCGGTGCGGGTCGAAGGCGCACATCCGGCCATTGTGACCGCGGATGACTTTCAGTACGTACAGCGACTCATGAAGTCTCGCGCGCCGAAGAAAGTAAACCCACGGCGCATTTCCAGTCCCTACGTACTATCCGGTTTGGTCAACTGCGAGTTGTGTGGTGTGAGTATGTCGGCGGCCGAGGCCAAGGGCGGCAAGTACTCGTACTACGTCTGTCAATCGAAGATCAAGAAAGGCTCGGAAACCTGCGACTCGCCGCGGCTTAGCGCTCGCGACTTCGAGCGCACCATTATCGAGCAACTACGTAGCCACATCCTGACTGAGAGCAACATCCGCGTGCTGGTCAAGATGGTCGATGAGGAAATGGACGGCCTGGCTCGGGAACAGCGTCAGAAGCTGGAGTCAGCCGAGCACGAGTTGGCCGAAGTCAAACGAGCGCTCGATCGGATCTGGCGATTGGTCGAGACGACCGACCTCGAGATGTCAGATGCCGCCGACCGCATCCGCGAGCACAAGCAGCGCAAGGAACAGCTGGAAGTCGCAGCCGAGACGGCCCGCCGAACGCTGGAAGACCGGCGCCAACTGCTCGACTCGGAAGACATGATCGCTACGTTCGCCGAGGATATGAGCAAGTTCCTGCTCACCAGTGAGCTGACCGAGACCCGCGCCTTCCTCCGCACCTTCATCCAGCGCATCGAGATAAAGCCAGGCCGAGCCGTGATCCGTTACGCCATTCCGATGCCGGAAGACAGCCCTATCGGGCGCTCAGATCGCGCTGAGGTGGGTCTAACGGGAGGAGTTCGTAAATCGGTACGTGTTGGTGGGCCATCCTGGACTCGAACCAGGGACCTCAGTCTTATCAGGACTGCGCTCTAACCTGCTGAGCTAATGGCCCGGATGGCGGCGGGACGCCGGCGAGGGCGGCCTTAACCGTTGGAGAGCGGAAGCCAATGAACTGTGGTTGAGGAGCCGGGACACGCCATTGACTTCGCGGCCGCCGCCCGGGTTAGGGGCATTGGCGTGGAAGCGTCTCAGAGTGATCTGAGACTGGCGGATCGACCTGGGAGCTCATGTCCGCCGCCTGCCGAGGCAGGTGGTGGACTGGCATTCTCCCTAGAAAGGAGGTGATCCAGCCGCAGCTTCCGCTACGGCTACCTTGTTACGACTTCGTCCCAGTCGCGAGTCCCACCTTCGGCGGCTGCGTCCCGAGGGTTCGCGCACCGACTTCAAGTGTTACTCACTCCCATGACGTGACGGGCGGTGTGTACAAGGCCCGAGAACGTATTCACCGCAGTATGGCTGACCTGCGGTTACTAGCAACTCCGGCTTCATGCAGGCGAGTTTCAGCCTGCAATCCGAACTGGGGCCGATTTTGAGGGATTCGCTCCTGCTCGCGCAGTGGCTGCCCGTTGTACCGGCCATTGTAGCGTGTGTGTCGCCCTGGGCGTAAGGGCCACGCTGACTTGACATCGTCCCCACCTTCCTCTGCGTTGTACGCAGCGGTCTCGCTAGAAAAGTACAACTAACGACGAGGGTTGCGCTCGTTGCGGGACTTAACCCAACACCTCACGGCACGAGCTGACGACAGCCGTGCAGCACCTGTGAACTGGCCCCGAAGGGAAACGGCCTTTCAGCCGCGGTCCAGAACATGTCAAGCCCAGGTAAGGTTCTTCGCGTTGCATCGAATTGAACCACACGCTCCGCTGCTTGTGCGGGCCCCCGTCAATTCCTTTGAGTTTTAGCCTTGCGGCCGTACTCCCCAGGCGGGATGCTTATCGCGTTAGCTTCGTCACAGAAGGGGTCGATACCTCCCACGACTAGCATCCATCGTTTACGGCGTGGACTACCCGGGTATCTAATCCGGTTCGCTCCCCACGCTTTCGTACCTCAGCGTCAAGATGCGTCTGGCAAGCCGCTTGCGCCACTGGTGTTCCTCCCGGTATCTACGCATTCCACCACTACTCCGGGAATTCCGCTTGCCTCTACGCCCTTCCAGCGTCGCAGTTTCCACCGGCCGCTCCCGGTTGAGCCGGGAGATTTCACGGCAGACTAACGACGCCGCCTACGTACGCTTTACGCCCAGTAAATCCGGATAACGCTCGCCACCTACGTCTTACCGCGGCTGCTGGCACGTAGTTAGCCGTGGCTTATTCGACGGGTACCGTCAGATCTTCTTCCCCGTCAAAAGGGTTTTACAACCCGAAGGCCTTCATCACCCACGCGGCGTTGCTGCGTCAGGCTTTCGCCCATTGCGCAAGATTCCTCGCTGCTGCCTCCCGTAGGAGTCTGGGCCGTATCTCAGTCCCAGTCTGGCTGATCATCCTCTCAGACCAGCTACCGATCGCAGCCTTGGTAGGCCGTTACCCCACCAACTAGCTAATCGGACGCAGGCTCCTCCCAAGGCGCCGGAACTTTCCCCATCGAATCGAATCGATGGGCGTATGGGGCATTAGCTCGCGTTTCCACGAGTTGTTCCCCTCCTCGGGACAGATCACCTACGCGTTACTCAGCCGTTTGCCACTCAGTCACCGACCCGAAGGTCAGGCTTCGTTCGACTTGCATGCGTAAGGCACGCCGCCAGCGTTTATCCTGAGCCAGGATCAAACTCTCCATTGGAACAGTCGGTCGGACCGACTGTTGTGTTAGAGATCGTGGACATTTCTCCGCGCTCGCTTGCGCGAGCCCGGGTCATGTCCGGTTGCTTGGGGGCTCCCCAAGCTCACTGGACTTCCGCTCTCCAATTGTTAAGGCCTAGCTGCCAGATTCCGCGTCGGCGCTTGCCGTTCGCAGCCTCCTTTGGCGTAGGAACACATCCTAACCTGACGCGAGAGCAGATGTCAACCACTCAATCCGCTCGGTGGACAACCGCCTCTGAGATTGATTGTGCCCTGCCTGACACAGAGCTCCGCTTCCGGCGGCAGCTGCACGCAGCCGTGTCCGCGCTCGATCGCCGCCAACGCCGCCGCCATCCGCTCCGCCGACAGCTCGATCCTCTGCTCTGCGCACCAGCGTCGCAGCGCTCGTCGTCGGATCGCCAACGGCTGCGCCAGCAATGTTCCACGCTTGAGCGCCCCACCGCTGTCCAACAGATGCGTCCACGCCGCGTCAGTCACGCTGTCGAGATACTCGCGATCTGCCGAGACGGCGCGAGCGAGCCGAGCCAGTGACTCGTCAGCGCGTGGATTGAATGATCGCAGCTCAGGCATGAGCCGGCGGCGAATGCGGTTGCGAGCGAAGGAGTCGTCCGCGTTGGACGGGTCTGAGATCGGCTGCCAACCGTAGGCGCGACATACGAACTCGGTCTCGGCGCGCCGCAGGTCCAGCAGCGGTCGAGCGAGCCGGACGCCTTCGCTCAACGGTCGCAGCGGCGGGATGCCGCTCAGTCCGTCGAGTCCGGAGCCTCTCAGGAGGTGGAGGAGCACCGTTTCGGCCTGATCGTCAAGGGTGTGCCCCGTAGCGACGACGTCGGCCCCGCGTGAGCGCGCCAGCTCGGAGAGGGAGTCGTAGCGCAATCGTCGAGCGGTCGCTTCGAGTCCATCTCCTGTGTTGGCGCTGGCAGAGGGCGTGTCCACGTGAGCGATGTCCAATGGCACACCGATCCGCGCCGCCAGATCACGGCAGGCCGCTCGAAACGGCGCCCGAACGGCCTCGGTCTGGATGTGGTGGTCGATGTGAGCGGCTCGGACGGCCCAACCGTGTCGCGCGGCGGTATCGGCGAGCAGTAGGAGCAGGGCTGAGGAGTCAGGTCCGCCAGAGAGGGCGACGATCAATGGCCGTTGCCAGCCGAGTCCGACGGTATCGATCAGAGATCGCGCGACTCGCTGGCCGAGCGCTCGGCTCTCGCGACCGTCGGCGCTGAGGGTCATGGTTCAGTGGCGGGTTCCGTGATGGGTTCCGCAATGGGCTGTACCGCGCCGGGATCCTCGTGCGGGAGCAGGTTTTTCCACCAGGGCGATCGATCGATCGCGAGCAGGTTGCGGCGCGGCGCACGGATCCCGAAGGCTTCCTCGCCGGCTCGCACCATGCCGAGGTCTTCTCTGGCGACGCGTTCAATGAAGGCATCGGAGTCGAGCCAGGCCACGAGCGCCGCGAGCTGGTCTGCGTCCTGTTGCAGTTCAGCAAGCTCTGCGCGGGTCTCGGCCATTCGGGAATCGAGGCTGTTGGCCTGGAGCAGTCCCTCCACGCCGCTATAGAGCACGAATCCGACGACGAGCAGGACGCCGAAGTAGACCATTTGGCGCAACAGCCACCGGATCGGCGACTCGACCGGGCGTGGGTGTTGCTGATCGGCTGAATCAACGCTGCGTTGGGCCATCGGGTACTGCCGTCGCCACTGGTATTCGCATTCGCACTCTACACCGTCCGTCGGCGCTAGATCTCGGCGACGTGCGCGCAGTCATTGAAGCGCTCGAGGATGGGGAGGCCGTCAGCGACTCGAAACGCGCTCACGCCGGCCAGGCCGGTGTCGAGCCGGCGCCATGCGTCGTGAGGCATCTGCAGGGCGTGGACGGCCAGCATCTTGACGACGAAGTTGTGACTGACCAACACCGCGGCGCCCGCTGACGGCTCGGCGGCGACCTGATCGAACAAGGGCGCGGCGCGGGTCAACACATCGAGCATGGACTCGCCGCCGGGCATCGGCGTGCGCACGGACTCTGGACCGCGCCAACTTTCGAGGAAGTCGGCATAGCGCTCGCGCACGACAGGCCAGGCGACGCCCTCAAGCTCGCCGACATCGAGTTCCAGCAGTTCATCGCGGGATTCGGCCGCGAGCCCGTGTGATTCGGCGATGGCTTCCGCCAGGAGGCGGGCGCGTGATAGCGGGCTGCTCAGCACGCGAACAACGGGCTCGGCCGCGAGCGCGTCAACGGTCGCGCGCAGCTGTCGCAGGCCGCGTTCCGTTGGAGCAGAGTCTGCGCGGCCGAGGCCCACGCCGTCACGGTTGGCCTCGGACTCGACGTGACGCAGAATCAGGATGCGATTCATGCCGGGACACCTCGCGCGGAGAGTTCGATCGCGGTGCGATGCATCCGTGCGGGCTCAGCCGTCGCGCCGAGCGCGAGCAGGACCTGATCGGGACGACCGGCGCCGCGTTCGTCGTTGCGTAGATGCATGTGCAACGTCGCGATCCGATCGCACACGCTGATCAGCTCCAGACCGAGAATCAGAGGTCGCAGATCGTAGGTCTTGCTTTCCTTGCCGCGCTGATGGGTCCAGGGCAGTTCAGGTTGCGCGAGCAGCTCGGCGATGTCCGCCTGCCATTGAGAGTTGCTACGCGGGTCGGATACCTCAGCCGAATAGCGGACGGCGCTGAGCATGGATTGCAGGGAGGCGCCTTTGAGTGGACGCTCGCTGATCTCATCAATCTTCAGTCCCGGCGTGAGTTCGCGGCTAAGCCGCCGCCTCGCCTCGGCGAGCTCCACGCGTGATGTGAGCTGGAGGTCGAGCAGCTCTGCCTCAGAAGTGACGCCAACCGCCAGCGGCGCAGCGAGCGCAATTTTCGGTCGTGGAGAGAAGCCCTGCGAGCTGGCGAGCGGCAGGCCGGCGCGTTTGCAGACGCGTTCCCAGACGCGCATCAGATCGAGATGCGAGACGTACTTCAACGGACCATCCGCGCCGAAGCGGATCAGCAACCGTTGCGCGGTCTCGTGCTGGCTCATGATTCACCGAGCCCGAAATCGCTTAGCCAGATTGCCGCCGCCGTATGCGGATCGGAGCGGCGGCTCGCTACCTCCTCCGACCATCGATCGAGCTCCGCCTCGCCGGACTCCGTGTAGAGCCGGTTCAGCAGGTTCGCGCGGGCCAGAGACGTGATCTGTTGTCGAGCCCGTTGTCGTTCGGCAGTCTTGAGGCGGCCGGAGCGTTCCAGTTCTTCGAAATGGGAATCGCAGGCGGCGGCGAGCGCATCGATGCCCTCGCCGGAGGTGCCGATGATTCGCACGATCGGCGCATCCCAGCCGCGGTCCGGGTTGAGCGACAGCAGCGCCTTCAACGCCGATACCATCCGATTGGCGCCTGGCAGGTCGGATTTGTTGACGGCGAGGACGTCGGCGATCTCCATGATGCCGGCCTTCAGCGTCTGGACTTCGTCGCCCATGTTGGGCGTGTTGACGAGGATCGTCGTCTGGGCGGCGCCGGCGATATCGACCTCATCTTGACCGGCGCCGACCGTCTCGATCAGGATGACATCTTTGCCATAGGCGTCGAGCACATGGATGACGTCTTGTGTGGCCGCCGACAGTCCACCCAACGCGCCGCGCGACGCGAGCGATCGAATGAACACGTCCTCGTCGGAGTAGAGCTCGGTCATGCGGACGCGGTCGCCGAGGATGGCGCCCATCGTGTACGGAGACGAGGGATCGATGGCGACGATGCCGACGCTCTGACCGCGACCGCGAAAGGCTTTGGCCAACTCGTTGGTCACGGTGCTTTTGCCGGCCCCAGGCGATCCGGTCAGCCCGATGGTGCGGGCGCGTCCGCTGCGTGGATAGAGCGCGCGCAACATCGCTCGTCCGCGCGCGTCGCCGCTCTCGACCCAGCTGAGGACGCGGGCGAGCGCACGGCGATCTTTCTGTCGTAGGCGTTCGTCGAGCTCCGCGAGCCGACCGTTCAACGCCGTCGGTGGAGCGTCCAATGCTTCAGCGCTCACGAACGGTCAAGTTCCGGCACATGCAAGCGGACGAATGCCGCGATGTCGCCGGTGTGGGCGCCGGGGCCGAAGACGGCGGAGAAGCCGTCTTGCTTGAGCGCCTCAGCGTCCTCGTCGGGGATGATCCCGCCGCCGAGAAAGAGGGTGTTTTCAGGGGTGATGCCGCGCTGTCGGCAAGCGGCCACGACACGCGGAAAGAGCTCGAGATGCGCCCCTGAGAGCACCGACAGCGCCACGACATGCACGTCTTCCTGCAGCGCCGCTTCCGCGATCATGTCCGGAGTTTGGCGAATGCCGGTGTAGATCACTTCCATGCCGGCGTCGCGCAACGCTCGGGCGACGATCTTGGCGCCTCGATCGTGGCCGTCAAGTCCGGGTTTGGCGACCAGGACGCGGATCTGGTCGGTCATTGTGGCCGTATCGCCCATGTTGTCCGTCCCATCCTTCGATTGCAGTCTAGGCTTCCGAAAGTCGCAGTCGGGCGCCATAGGTGTGCTTCGGCGAGATGAAGCCGCCGGCCGAGGCGTCAGTCACGGTCCAACCGCGATCACGTAGATGCGAGACGGACGCCTCAGCGTTGCGCACGGTCAGCGCCAACATGAACATGCCCTCGCCGCTGGTTTGCAGCTTACGCGGCAACGGTCCGCCGCTGCCAGGCAACGGGCGCACGAGCTCAATGTCCGTCGCGCCGAGACTCAGGAACTGCGCTTCCAGGCCGAGCGCCTCTGACTCGAGGTGGCGACCGTCGCTGAGGCCGTAGCGTTCACTCCACTCGCGCTGGACCGGTCCGATCTCGTTGACCGCAACGGTCATGTGATGCAGCGCGTGCGGACTGGGACCTTGCGTCGGACCGATATGCGTGGGCGCGTCGTCGGGAGGCTGCGCGTATTCGATCAAGACGCCATGGTTTGAGCGCGGGTGGATGAAGCCGATCATGCCGGTCAGGCCGACTCGCGGCTCTTCGTCGATCATCTGCAAGCCCATCTGTTTGGCAACGGCCAGATCGCCGGCGACGTCGGTCGACTCGAAGCAGATGTGGTGAAACCCCTCGCCATTGGATTCGAGGTACTGCGAGATGCCCGTGCCTTCGCGGGTGGGTTGCAACAGTTCGATTTCACAGTTGTCGAGCGGGAAGATCACTCCGCGCACCCCTTGCGACTCCAACTCGGTGTCCAGCGCGGTCTCGAGGCCGAAGCTGTCGCGCCATACTTCTGCCGCCTGGTCGGCGTCGTGCACGGCAATGCCGATGTGATGGATTCTGGTCAGGCTCATGATCCCTCCAGGCGAGCGGGTGGTGGTGTGGTCAGCTCGCCGAACACTGCTTCCAATTGTTGCCGATGCTCCCGGTCATGCTCCAGCGCCACGCCCAGCAACAGCCGGGCGGGATGTCCGTGCTGATTCAGATCATCATCGGAAATCTGCTCAACCAGGGCGGCGGAGCGTTCGCGTAGTTCCAGCAGGACGCGTAGCAAGGCTGTCATGCGCCGATCGCCGAGCGCTTCGACTGCGGAAGCATTGGTTCGATCGATCTGATCAGTGGGCAGATCGAGCAGGGCGGGTGGGCTGCCGCCGAGCAGCTCGGCAAACGCCGAGCGCTCCTCAGCCTCCCAGAATAGCCGATGAGCGGCAATGCCGCTTGGCGACCAGGCATCGTCGGCGAGCGGCGTGCGCTCCGCCTGGGGCGGAACTCGATCGAGCGCCTCAAGCAGGAGTTCGCGTTCGGCGCGCCACCAATAGCGCATTCGGGCAGCGTCGCTCCACTGCGAACCAGGACGCTGGCGGGCTCGCCCTAACGCTCGGCGTCCGAACGGCATGACTGCTCCTAGATCACAATCCGCTCGCGGTACTCGCCCCAGACCTCGCGCAGGGCGGTTGAGATCTCGCCCAGCGTGGCCGACTGCTTGACCGCGTCCAGCATTAGCGGCACGACATTCTCGTCACCGACGGCGGCCTGCTGGATTTCGTCAAGCGACGATCGCACCGCGCTGCTATCGCGGCTGTCCCGCAATCGCTCGAGTTTCTCGATCTGTCGCTCGCGAACGCTCGGATCAACTCGCACAATTTCCACATCCGTCTGATCAGCGGTCTGGAAGCGGTTGACGCCCACGATCACGCGTCCCGTCTTACCGGCGGAGAGATCGCCATCGCGCGCCGCTTCCGATTCCGTTTCCACTTCGCGCTGGAATTGCGACGACGCCTCAAGAATCTCTGACTGCTGGTATCCCTGCTCGATCGCCGATACGGCGCCGCCGAGCGCGTCAATCTGGTCGATGTAGTTGCGCGCCTCGGCCTCGAGTTCGGCTGTCACGTGTTCGATGTAATGCGAGCCGCCCAGTGGATCGATCACATCCCCGACGCCGGACTCATATCCGATCACCTGTTGGGTGCGTAACGCGATCTCGACGGCGTGCTCCGACGGGAGTCCAAGCGCTTCGTCGAGCGAGTTCGTATGCAGCGATTGCGTGCCTCCGAGCACCGCCGCGAGCGCCTGCAGCGTCGTGCGGACGACATTGTTGTCTGGTTGCTGCGCGGTCAGCGTGACGCCGCCGGTCTGCGTATGGAAGCGCAGCATCTGCGCTCGCTCGTTCTTGGAGCCGAAGCGTTCGCGCGCAATCTGCGCCCAGAGCCGCCGCGCCGCGCGGAACTTGCTGATCTCTTCCAGGAAGTTGCTGTGGCAAGCAAAGAAGAAGGAGAGTCGCGGACCGAAGCTATCAAACTCCATGCCTTTGGCGAGCGCCGCTTCCACGTAGGCGATGGCATTGGCTAAGGTGAACCCGATCTCCTGCGCCGCAGTGCAACCGGCCTCACGCATGTGATAGCCGGAAATCGAGATCGTGTTCCAGCGTGGGACTTCACGGGTGCAGTAGTCGAAGCAGTCGGTGATCAGGCGCATTGATGCCTGGGGCGGATAGATGTAGGTCCCGCGCGCAATGTATTCCTTCAGGATGTCATTCTGGACCGTGCCGCCAATTTGGCCGCGATCGACTCCCTGTTCCTCAGCGACGGCGGCGTACAGCGAGAGCAGGATGTTGGCCGTTGAATTGATCGTCATTGAGGTCGTGACCCGGTCCAGCGGAATCTGGTTGAAGAGCGTGCGCATGTCCTCGATCGAGTCGATTGCCACGCCAACCTTGCCGACCTCGCCCTGCGCCATATCTGCGTCCGAGTCGTAGCCGATCTGGGTTGGCAGATCGAACGCGACCGAGAGGCCCGTCTGGCCCTGATCGAGCAGGAATCGGTAACGCTCGTTCGACGCTTCCGCGTCCTCCTGGCCTGCGTATTGACGCATCGTCCAGAGCCGCCCGCGATACATCGTGGGCTGGATACCGCGCGTATAGGGATACTGGCCTGGCAACGGATCGTCATCGCCGCTGACATAGATCGGTGCGAGCGGATCACCGGACGAGCGATGGAACGCCGCTCGACGCTCCGGAAACCGGCCGGTCGCCTTGGCGTACGGTCCATCCATCCATTCCTGCAGTCGCGAGGTCATCGCTTCCTCCCTCTGACGAGGTCGCCGCAACATGTCGTCAAGGGCGGCTCAATCGACACATGTCACTTGAGGGTACTTGAGGTTGATCCACTGCGCAGGGGCGTCGATCAGGCGGTCGACCATTGACGCAGTCGCTCTATCCGCTCGTCGATGATCGTGGCCCAGTCCGCCGAGGTCATCTCAACCGCGCCGCATTCGCCAACGAATGCGCTGCTCAGCACGAGGTCAGGTTCCTGATCGCGCAACAGGTTGAGGCTCTGTTCGAGCGACTCGGCGTCGCCGCCGGCGGCCTCGAAGACGAACACGCTCCAGCTGTCGTGGTTGGGAAAGACGGTGTCGCCGGTGAACAGATAGGTTTTGCCGTGCGGCGACCGATAGCGGAAGCTGATGCTGCCGTCGGTGTGACCGGGCGTCTTGAGGATCTCCAGGCCATCAAGCGATGGATCGTCGCTGCCAGTCTCCACCACGAGGTCGATCTCGGCGTCCGCGCCAACCGCAGATACTTCGAGCGCGCTACAGGCGAGTCGTGAGTTGAAGCGATCGCGAATGACGTTCAGTGACGGCCCCGACTCGTCGCGGTGGCTCAGCACCTGTAGCTGAATGCCGCCGAGACGTTCAATCTCGTTGAGATCGTCGTCCTGTCCGTCGCCGATACCGTAGATCAGCAGATTGCCAGAGGGCTTGGTCAGCAGGTACGCATGCGTGCTCGCCGTCTCACCGATTGAGCGCCGAGATGTCTGCCACAGGTCCGGTTCAAGTTGCTGCATGGTTGATCGCCTCCGCTTTGTCTAGCGTAACGTCAGCGCGCCGTCGCCTACAGCGATTCGGTGGCGGTCCGTGTGCCTTGCCGACGGATGCAGGCCGCGCCGCCTAGACTCAGCGGCAGCTCCAACCTCTCATCGCGGAAGCGAGGGGCAAACAAGGGGCCTGCAAGGAGCCAACAAGTGGCCAGCAAGAGGCCTGCAAGGGGCCTGCAAGGAGAAGCTGATGGGCGACTCGATCCACACAACCGCAGGCGCCAAGATGGTCTATCTGATTCGGCGCAGCGAGCAAACATCGCGCGATGAGCTGGTGGCCCATTGGTACGGCAACCACATGCGCGGCGTCATCCAGAGCCAGCGTGAAGCCGAGGCCGCCGGTAAGCCTCACGCGCGCAAGTACGTGGTCACGCTCTTCCAGAATGAGCGCGGGCAGGTAGGATCGCGCCAGACTTGGGACGGCATGGCTCAACTCTGGCGGGACGAACCGCTACCGAAGCCGCCAGCCGACCGCATTTGGAGACCGCGCGACAGCTTCCAGGAGCGCGTGGAACCCTATGTCCCGTGGGCGACGACCGAACACGTGGTGATCGATGGCTCCCACCGACTGCCTGCCGAACCCCTGACGCTCAATGACCCCTTCCCGACTACCGGGAGCGGTTTCTATCAGGTCACGTTTTTGGTCACTGCCAAGCCGAATCTCGATTGGTCGGATTTCTATCGGACATGGCTCGAAGATCACGCGCCCAATGTCCGCAAGGTGATGAGCGAAATCGGCGGTTTCCGCTACGTGATCAGTCACAGCATGAATCCAGGCAGCGAGCCCTACGCCGGCATGGCCGAACTCTGTTTCACTGACCCATCGGGCTGGCGGAAGTATGGCGAGACCATCACACCGGACGCATTCACTCCGATGGTAGACACCGAATCCAGCGTCTGGTTCGGATCGGACACGCGGATGATTGGGATCCCGTGAGCGCCTACACGCCTCATGCCTACTCGCCTCATATGGAGTGCGTTCCTTCTCCGCCTCTGAGCATGGAGCCGCCTGACCCGCGCAGACATCGCGCGAAGAGAACGTGTTCCCGCTCCGAGGCGGCGCGGGCAGACCATACTGGCCATACTGATACTGGTCGAAACGAGTAGAACGGACTCAGTCATGATCGACGACCTCGCTTATGCCACCATCGAAGAACTGGCGCCTCGGATCGCTTCAGGCGAGTTGTCGCCCATTGATCTGACTCAGGCGCAGCTGGATCGCATTGCCGCCGCGGACGCGAGACTTCAGAGCTACGCCACCGTGATGGCCGACTCCGCCATCGCCGAGGCTCGGCGGGCGCAGGACGAAATCAACGGCGGACGCTATCGCGGTCCCTTGCATGGGATCCCCGTAGCGGTCAAAGACCTGTGCTACACGAGCGGCGTTCGCACGATGGGCGGCACCAAGGTGCTGGAGGATTTCGTCCCTGACTTCGACTCCACGGTTGTGGCGCGATTCCGCGCAGCCGGCGCGGTGATCCTGGGCAAGCTCAATCTGACTGAGGGCGCCATGGCCGGCTACAACCGCGCCCGACAGGTGCCTGTGAATCCCTGGGCTGACGATCGCTGGACTGGCGTCTCCTCCAGCGGATCAGGCGTCGCGACCGCGGCCGGTCTCTGCTACGCCTCATTAGGCAGCGACACAGGCGGTTCGATTCGGACGCCATCGGCTTCCTGCGGCATTGTCGGCCTCAAGCCGACCTGGGGTCGCGTCAGCCGATACGGCGTGCTTGATCTCGCTCAATCGCTTGATCACGTCGGGCGATGTGCCGCTCGAGCTGGGATTGCGCCGCAACGCTCGAGGTGATTGCTGGTGACGATCCGAACGATCCCACCACACTGCCGGAGCCGGCGCCGACCATCCTTGACGGCATTGATGGCGGAGTCGCCGGTATGCGAATCGGCTTCGATCATCGCTACGCCAGTGATGACGTCATCCCGCCGATTGCTGAGGCGGTCGCCGCTTCAGTCGAGACCCTCGCCTCGCTTGGCGCCGAGATCATCGAAGTTGAGTTGCCTGACTTCGCTCCCTACATGGCTGATTGGCCGACGCTGTGCTCTGTAGAGGCGCTACACGCTCACCTGGATAACTACCCGAGTCGGGCCGACGATTATGGCAACTGGTTCGGCGCCTGGTTGGAGCTCGGCGCCTCGATCAGCGCCACCGACTACGCAGACGCCTGCATCCGCCGAGAGGAGCTTCGCGGTTTGCTCGCGCGCTCCTTTGCGGACATCGACGTACTCGCGTGTCCCGCGCAGGCGACATTGCCGCATCAGGTCAACGAAGACATGATGTACGACGATACGCCCGGTGAGTTCCAATGGTCGCGGCTGCAATACACCGCGCCGTGGGACATGAACCGGGCACCGACCTTGACGCTGCCCAATGGTTGGAGCGACGACGGACTACCCATTGCCTTGCAGCTCGTCGGTCCGCTCAACAGCGAGGCCATGCTCTGTCGCGCCGGCTATGCCTATGAACAGGCGACTGACTTCAGGCGGCACCCGGAGCTGTAGTCCGAGGCATCGCCCTGATTGAAGGGCGTGAGCTACGCCTGCTCGTCGTAGCCGCGATCACGCTCGCGCTTGAATGCCGCCCATCCCTGCTCCTCGCGGATCCGCTGACGCCCGGCGCCGACCTCGTCCTCCGCCTCAAGGTATTCGCGCAGCGCGTCATGGTCGCGATAGCGCACGGCGTCGATCAAGCCCATCTGCTCATAGACCAGGTTGACGAGCCGCTTGTTCATCCGCACGACGCTTGCGGGCAGTGAGGCGAGTTTCTGCGCCGTTGCGTTGGCGGTCGCATCCAGTTCACTGTCCGCCACGACACGGTTGACGAGCCCGATTCGGAGCGCGTCCTGGGCCGTGAGCACCTCGCCCAGCAGCAGCACTTCCTTGGCCTGCTTTTGACCGATCAGGAATGGCGTGATCAGCACGGGAACGCCGAATCCGTGCCGAATCTGAATCTCGCCGATGCGCGCACTTTCGGCCGCGATCGTGAAGTCGCAGACCCCGGCCAACTCGCAACCCTGCCCCACGGCGTGGCCTCGCACGGCCGCAATCACCGGCTTCGCAAACGACCAGATCCGCATCTGCACGTCGAGCGAATCGGGCGCGGGGTCGTGATCGGGATAGAGCGACGACCAGAGGTCGCCGCCGGCTGAGAAGGCACGACCGGCGCCAGTCAGAATCACGGCGCGCACAGCGTCATCGGCCTCAGCTCGGTCCAGCGCGCCGTCCAGTAGGCGCGTGACATTGCGATTGATCGCGTTGAGCACAATCGGTCGATTGAGCGTGATGCGGGCGACGCCGTCGGCAGCTTCGTACCGGACATCGTCGGGCGAAGGCGGCGGAATCGCGATCCCGTCCGGGGTGCGCTTCCATGTGCTGCGGTCGGGTTCAGATGTCATCTCGCGACCTCCATCGTGAATAGGCAAGCTACCACGGCGCGCTCTTCTAGAATCCGAGTGCGCGCTGGTGCGCATCCGCGCCCGCGTCAACAGAGGCTGAAGGGGCTGAATGACATGCCAACCGCGACTCCGACCGTTGACTGCCAGGTTCATGCGTATGCACGCAACACGCCAGAGCATCCCTGGCGCGCGGTACTGACCGGCCCGGACGAGGTCACGGGTGACGACATGGTTGAGGCGATGGACCAAGTCGGCGTTGACGGCGCGATTCTGATCTCGCCGTTCACCATCTACGGCTACGACCCGAGTTATGTCCTCTCGGTACACGAGCGGCATCCGGACCGCTTCGGTCTCGTCCGCCCGTTCGATCCGCGCTCTGAGACGGTCTCGCAGGAGGTTGAGGAATGGACATCGTTGCCCGGCGTGGTCGGCGTGCGCGTGGTGCTCAGCTTCGAAGACGTGTCGTCGGACGACGCCGGTATCAGCGCGATTCTTGAGGCGGGCGCTCGCGCTGGCGTGCCGGTGAATGTGTTGTGCGCAGGCAAACTGCCGATCTTCAGCGAGATCGCGCGTCGACATCCGAACACGCAGCTCGTGATCGATCACGTCGGGCTGTCGCAGCCATTCAGTCCACCGGCGCCGGCAGAGCCGTGGGCCGACCTTGAGCACGTGCTCGCGTTGGCCCAGTTCGACCACGTCGCGATCAAGATTTCGGGCGCATGCACGCTTTCCCACGAGCCGTTTCCATACCGCGACATCTGGCAACCGCTCGGTCAGATTTTCGATGCATACGGCTTCGAGCGTTGCATGTGGGGCACCGATTGGACGCGAGCAGTCAACCTGCTGAACTACGAGCAAGGCGTTGAGGCATTCCGAGTCACCGATCAGCTCTCAGATGACGAACGGTCCGCGCTGATGGGCGGCTCCCTGCAACAGATCTACGGATGGTCGCCAGGCGCCGGTCAGTAGCTGAAGGTCTACTCCCGGCACGGGGCGTCGCGGTCGAGAGGCGGCGCAGTTCCTCGTTAGTCTGCGTTTCGCCGCGTAGGGCGTCGCCAGCAGCCGAATAGGCGCATCGTCCCGCAGTGACGCTGCGCGGTCGCCTACGCGCGGATCATCGGCAACGCACCATTCGACCTCACCAACCTCGCCACATTCTGGAACAGAGCACGGGTTGCTTAGGGTTACATATTGACTACAGTCAACAACGCGTTCCATTTCCCGTCAGATTGGGTGCTGAGAGCTACTGGTTGGAGCGTGACAGGGAGATCGGCCAAACCGCCAAGCATGCAACGGACGGCAGGGAGTCAACCATGCCGATCATACCGCCAAGCGCCTATGCCAAACGCCCCTACCAAACACATTCACCAAGCAGAGCAACCAGTTGCGGCAGGCGCCAAGGTGTCACTTCGTCGGCGGGCAGCCCGGATCGTTCTGTACGCCTCTCTAGCAGGCTGCTGAACTACGGATGATACGCGCCAGACCTGGCCATCTTCGACGAGTGGGCGCTGGCTGAGCAGGGATCGCGGGCAGGTCCTGTAAGTGAGAGGGCGGGATCCGGGGCGCTGGATCCAGCGCCTGAAGCCGCGTCGGCGCGGTTCAGCTATGCGGCGGCCGCCTCGAGGTTGGCCAGGCGGGTGAGGTTGTAGGCCGCGGCGGTCAGTTCGAACCAGAGTTTGTTGCGGGCCTGTCCGAGGTACCGCAGTTTGCCGCCTGCGCCGACCGTCTTGATCCAACCGAACACCTCTTCGACCCGTTTGCGCCGACGTTGACTCTGGCGGTAGCCCGGATGCCGGGTCGTGCAACGGTCGATCGCACTGCGCCGCCCGCGCTCGTTCTGAGCCACATGCGGCGTCACGCCCAGACCGCGCAGGTCCCAGACGAAGTTGCGCATGTCGTAGGCCCGGTCGGCGCCCAGCGTGGCAGGGCCCCGGACGCTGCGTTCGAGCATCGTCAGGGCAGCCTCGCGTTCGGCGTAGCCATCGGCCTCGGTCAGTTCGACATCAACCACCAGCCCGTGGCGGTTCTCGGTCAGCAGATGACCCAGGTAGCAGAGCCTGGCCGCCTGCTGCTTACCCTTGCGGTAGAGCCGCGCCTCCGGGTCGGTCGTCGACTCATGCGTCTCGCGGCTGCGGCGTTCGCCCTTGAAGTCGACGTCGTGGTTGCGACCGCCGCCGCTGGGTGGTCGCTCGTCGCGCGGACGGTAACTCTTGTGCGAGGCCCAGGCGTTGAGCAGCGTGCCGTCAACCGTGAAGTGGTCGGCCGAGAGCAGCCGGCGCCGACGCGCCTCGCGCACGACTTCCTTGAGCAGCACCCGCGCCGCGTCCGCTTCCATCAGCCGTTCGCGGTTCTTCGTGAAGGTGGTCGGATGGAACGGTTCGTCCTCGACATTGAGGTCGAGGAACCACTTGAACAGCAGGTTGTAGCGCAGCTGCTCGCAGAACTGGCGCTCCGAGCGGATCGTAAAGAAGGCCATCAGGAGGCTCGACTTGAGCAAGTGCTCGGGTGGAATCGAGGGCCGCCCGTTGTCCGCGTAGATCTCGTCAAACAGGGGCGACATGCGCCCCAGGGCCGAGTCGACCAGCGGCTTGATCCGCCGCAATGGGTGACTCTTGGGCACGAAGCCCTCCGGCGTCAGACCCATCATCATCGTCGCCTGCCGCTCTGACTCGCCGCGCATCGCAGACCTCCTTCAGCTATCGGTTCAACACCTCCGCCATGATCTCACATACCCTTCTTCAGCAGCCTGCTAGGGCCTGTTTACCTAACGCGTCCTATCCCTGAGTTGTGACGGCAGGTGCGCGGCCTGGCCTGGCTTTGGGAATCAGGTTTGGCGAACGAGCTTGCTGAGCGAGTGGAGCTCAATGCCGAGCGCCTTGCCGCGGATCGTGTTGCAGACCTCGCCGACATAGACGTCACCCTTGCTGTCGACGGCGATGCCGTGCGGGGCGATGAACTTACCGGCATCGTCGCCTTCGTCGGGATGGCCGAGCAGCGCCAGGCGGTTGCCGGAGCGGTCGTAGATGCTGACGCGGTGACCGAGTCCGGGCGCGCCTTGCATGCCGCCCATTTCGTTCAGTTCGCCGATGTAGATGTTGCCGTCGGGCGCGAGCGTGAGGCCGTCCGGTCGGTGAATGTTGTTCCACATCGTGACGAACTGGCCTGACTCCGAGAAGATCTGCACGCGGTGGCACTCGCGGTCCGCGATGTAGAGCAGGCCGTCCTCGTCGATGGCGATGTTGTGTGGTCGGATGAACTGGCCGGCGTCAATGCCGGGCGTGCCCCAGGTTTGCTTGTGCTTGCCGTCGGCGTCGTACCGATGGACGCAGCTGTTGCCGTAACCGTCGGTGACGAAGATGTCGCCGGACTTGGGGCTGACAGCGGCATGGGTGGGACGATTGAACGGCTTGCCGCCCCAGGCTGGGGCGGGATGGTAGGGATCGCCGAGCGTCTGTAGGAGCTGTCCGTCGGGCGACCAGCGGGTGATGGTGTGGGTGCCGTCATCAGCGCCCCAGACATCGCCTTCTGGTCCGATCCAGACGCCGTGTGAGCGGTCGGTGAAGTTGCCTTGTCCCCAGCTGCCGACCCAACTGCCATCGGCGTCGAAGACCATTACGGGATGTTCGACGTTGCGCGTGAGGACGTAGACGCGATCGTTGGCGTCAACGGCGACGCCAGGGCACTCGACGAGGGTGATGTCTTCAGGAAGCTGTTCCCAGAGATCCAGTGCTTGGTAGCTGAATGTTCCATCCGTCAGTAGGGCAGACATCGTTATGTCCTTTCGCTCGCTGGTCTATCCACAGAAATGGGCGCAGTCAATACGGCGAAGTCTAACGGGCAGATATCCTGCTGCGGAATGGTCCTGCGTTCCGAGCGGCGCGGTATCGAGGGCCATAGGCAATGAGTATGTCAATCGATCTGTCAGCCAACCTGTCAGCGTCCCGTTCTGCGGCTGTTGAGGCGCAAGGTCTGCTCTCACAGCGGATCGAGGCTGCGCCGCAGCTACAGTCCGCGATCAACACGGCGTCTGCGGAATTCCGCGAGAACGCCAGTTGGATGAGCGGGTTGGTGAGCGACCTGCGGGAGCGTGAAGCGGTCGTGCGAGCGGGCGGCGGAGCGGGCAGCGTGGAGCGTCATCACGCGCGCGGCAAACTGTTGGCGCGCGATCGGATCGAGCGCCTGCTTGACCACGACGCGCCCTTCCTTGAGCTGTCGCCGCTCGCGGCTGGCGGCATGTACGACGACGAGGCGCCCGGCGCAGGCATTGTGACGGGGATCGGACGGGTCGCGGGACGCGAGGTGATGATCGTCGCGAATGACGCGACCGTCAAGGGCGGCAGCTACTACCCGGTTACGGTCAAGAAGCATCTGCGCGCGCAGGAGATCGCCGCGCAGAATCGGTTGCCGTGCGTCTACCTCGTGGATTCGGGCGGGGCGTTCCTGCCGCTGCAAGCGGATGTCTTCCCGGACCGCGATCACTTCGGTCGGATCTTCTACAACCAGGCGACGATGTCGGCGCAAGGCATACCGCAGATCGCGGCGGTGATGGGTTCCTGCACCGCAGGCGGCGCCTATGTGCCGGCGATGTCGGACGAAGCGATCATCGTTGACGGCGTCGGAACGATCTTTCTGGGCGGTCCGCCGCTCGTGCGGGCAGCGACGGGCGAGCAGATTTCGGCTGAAGAGCTGGGCGGCGGTCTGGTTCACACGCAGATTTCGGGCGTGGCGGATCATCTGGCCGAGGACGATGAGCATGCGCTCGATCTGGCGCGCGCGGCGGTCGCCAATCTCGGCGCGGCGGAGCAGGCGAGCTGGCAGGTCACGCCCGGCGAGCAGATCGAGCCGCCGCTGTACGATCCGTCGGAGATCTACGGCATCGTCCAACAGTCCACTCGCAAGCCGTTTGACGTCCGCGAGATCATCGCTCGGGTCGTGGATGGATCACGCTTCCACGAGTTCAAGCCGACGTATGGTCAGACGCTGGTCTGCGGGTTCGCGCGCGTATTGGGGCGCCCGGTCGGGATTGTGGCGAATAATGGCATTCTCTTCTCGGAATCCGCCATGAAGGGGGCGCACTTCATTCAGCTCTGCGCGAAGCGTGCGACGCCGCTGGTGTTCCTGCAGAACATCACGGGATTTATGGTTGGACGCCGCTATGAGCACGAAGGCATCGCCAAACACGGAGCGAAGATGGTGACGGCGGTGGCCTGCGCGGAAGTGCCGAAGTTCTCAATCGTGATTGGCGGGTCGTTTGGCGCGGGCAACTATGCGATGTGCGGTCGAGCGTACTCGCCGCGTCTGCTCTGGACGTGGCCAAATGCGCGCGTCTCGGTGATGGGCGGCGAGCAGGCGGCCAACGTGCTGCTGACGATCCGGCGGGACGCGCTGGCGCGACAGGGTCAGGAGATGTCGGAAGCGGATCAGCAGCGATTTATGGCGCCGACGTTGGAAAAGTATGAGGAAGAGGGCGGCGCGTACTACGGTTCGGCGCGCATTTGGGACGATGGCATTCTCGATCCGATCGACACACGCCAGGCGCTCGGCGTCGGACTCGCCGCCGCCGCAAACGCACCGGTCCCCGAATCCAACTTCGGGGTGTTCCGCATGTAATTCCCGTGAACTACGGCTCGGATCGAAGCGAGGCGGAACGGTCGCGTGGGCATCTTGGCATGCCTCACCTGGCTGGCCTTGATGGTATTCGCGGACTCTCCGCGCTAGCGGTGCTGCTGTTTCATGCTGGCGTGTCCTGGCTGCCGGGAGGATTCCTCGGCGTTGACGTCTTCTTCATCGTTTCGGGCTACCTGATTACCGCTCTGCTGCTGGCCGAACGGAAGCGGGATGGCTCGATCAGCCTGGCGCAGTTCTGGCAACGTCGTGCGCGGCGCCTCTTGCCGGCGCTGTTGCTGATCCTGTTCGCGACGACGCTGTATGCGGCGATCCAATTGCGCGAGGATCTGCTGTCGCATCTGCGCGAAGCGGCAGGCGCGTTGATCTACGTGACCAACTGGGATCTGATCCTGCGCGAGATTTCGTACTGGGATCTGTTCGAGCGACCGTCCCAGCTTCGACATCTCTGGTCGCTGGCGGTTGAGGAACAGTTCTATGTCGTGTGGCCGTTGCTGTTCTTCGCGATCTCGACGCTGCGCAGCGAGCGTCTGCGGAGTTGGATGCTGCCGGGCATCGTGCTGTTGGGCGCGATCGCGTCAGTGATTTGGATGCTGGTGCTGCATGACCCCGGCGGCGACTCGTCGCGGGTCTATTTCGGCAGCGATACGCGCGCGTTTACGATCCTGATCGGCGTCGGGTTGGCGTTCGTATGGCGACCGTGGCTCCGACAGCGGCGAGAGGCGTCGTCTGACGGCGTGTTGCTCAGCGAGCTCGCGACGATCGTCGGGCTTGGCGCAGTGCTGGCGCTGGGCTGGCTGATGCTGAGCGCGAGCTCGCTCGATGCCTGGCTCTATCCGTGGGGGTTGCTGGCTCTGTCGCTCGCCGCGGCAGCGCTCGTGGCAGCGGTCGCGCTTCAATCTGGCTTCTGTCATCACGTACTGGGAAGCGGACCGCTGCGCTGGCTGGGAGAGCGGTCGTACAGCATCTATCTGTGGCATTGGCCGGTCGTGCTGGCGCTGACGTGGGAGTACGGCCTGCGTCCAGGCTCGATTGAGCTGGTGCTGGCTTGCGTTGGGTTGACGTTCTTGCTCGCTGAGCTGAGCTATCGACTCGTCGAATCGCCGTTGCGACGTCCGTCATTCTGGCGGCAACTGTTGCGACCGCGACGATTGGCGGAACGGACGGCGATCTACACCATGGTCTGCCTGTTGGTGGTCGTGAGCGCCGTGGGCCTGGCGCTGCTGCCGAACTCGCGGGCAGACGACGATCTGGCAAACGCCATGTTCAGCCAGGACCAAGAGGAGGATCAGGTAGGGGAGCAGGCGGTGTCCGCCGAATCGGCGGCGAGTATCCAGGCTGCTGCTACTGAAGCGCAACCGTCTGAGGACGACGAGCCAGTGATCATTGTGACGACCTCGGTCAGGAGGCGGTCTGGCGCTGATCTCGCCACTGCGAATCAGGCGAGTGAGCGCAACCAGCGATTGCAGACCGACGGGTCAACGGAAGCAGTGTCGAGTCCTCAATCGGGAGGAAGCGAATCTGCAACCGCCGCGGTTCCGGGTGCGGAAGAGCGTGACGACTCGGCCGCGGCAGTAGCCGACACGGAGGATGCGTCCGCCGATTCGGGCTTTGATCTGCTGGAGCGGCCGCCGGCGAACAGCGATCCAGCGCCAGCCGAGCAGAACGACTTTCAGTACGTCGTTCGCGAAGGCGACAGTCCGATTCGCATTGTCGAGACGTTTGGTACCACGATCGACGCGTACATCGAGTACAACGGCGTGCGTTATCTGGAGTCGTTGTTGCCTGGCGACGTATTGAGGTTGCCTTGCCCGGGCGAGAGCGCTTGCGGGCTGATCGATCTCGATCCGGCGGCGAAGACCTGCATTGCGTGGGAGGGGACTTCGGCCTGCAGGCGCGTGACCACCTTCATATCAGCGCCGACCACGTTCAGGATTGCGACGCCGGAACTGCACATGCCTCCGACCTGGACGTGGGGCGATCATACGTACCGGGGCGAGTCGTTCACGCTGCGCGCCTCGCACCTGCAGCAGCTCTCGCGGCGGACGGAGTCAGATGCGGCGCCGCGCGGCGGCCATCTGCAAGGACGCATCGGACTGCCGCCGCTTGCTGTCGGTGACTCCGTGATGCGACACGCTCGCTTCGCCTTGCGCGACGCGGGTTTGGAGGTTGACGCCCTGGGCGGACGCACCGCGCGTCAGAGCATGAGCGCCTTGCGGCAACATCTCGAGCGAGGCGGGACGGAGCGCGTCGTCATCTTCCAGGGCATCGGCTACCAGTTTGTGTCGCCGGACGATCTCCGCGATCTGATGCGCATGGTTGAGCAGGTTGAACACGTCATCATCCTCACGCACCAGTTTCCTGAGCAACCACCATGGATCTCTCTGGAACGCAGTCTCAATGACACGTTGCGATCGCAGGCGGATACCTACGGAAACTTGAAGCTGCTCGACTGGCATGCGATCAGTGAGGAGCGCACCGACGAACTGACCACTGATGGCGCGCATCTGAATCCGGACGGGATCGAGCTGTATGTGGGTGTGATCGTCGGCGCGATTGAATCGAGCCTCGCAGGTTTCGGCGCAGCGCCTGCGGTAGCCGCGGTTCAGGTTCAGCAGGTTCGGGAACCGGCCGAGGCGTTGGCGGAACCGCAACCTGGGTCGATGACGGATATCGAACAGGGCGAAGCGGTGAGGTTGGCGCACCAGTTGCGCGCGAACGAAGTGACGGCAATCAATTCGCGGGTCGCTTCACCGGTCGCTCCTCTGGCCGCTTCACAGGGCGCCCCACAGGGCGCTTCACAGGGCGTTCTACGGGGTGCCTCACCGAGTGCCGAATCATCCGCGCGACCGGAGATTCGTTGGAGCTTTGAGTACCTGGTCCGAGAGGGGGACTATCCGCTTCGGGTGGCGGACCAGTTTGGCGTCAGTTTCGCTCAACTGCAAGATTTGAACGGCGAGGATCCGGCCACCTGGATGCTCGCGGGGCGGACGATACGGATTCCATGTCCTGGACTCGGCGCGTGCGCCATGGTGACGATCTCGCCGGGCTATGGCATTTGCGTGACCTGGAGCACCGCAGACGCTCGGGGCGACATTTGCAGACGCGCGCATCTGCTGGTCACGAGCTTCCCGATTCACTTCCGACAACCCGATAATCACGCTCTGACCACGCCGCGCTGGCGCTTGGCCGATCAGCAGAGCGTCGCTGACCGTTTCACGATTACGGCAGCGATGTTGCAGCCGCTGTCGGCGGGTGAGCGCGAACTGGTAGCTGGCGCTAGTTTGCCACCGCTGGCGATTGGCGATTCGGTCATGACTGCCGCCAAGCCCGCGCTGATCGAGCTCGGTATTGATGTCGATTCGGTTGAGGGCCGCGATTTCGACGTGTCGCTCAGGGTGCTGAGCAATCACCTTGCGTCGCGCGGGCCACGCGACGTGGTCGTGTTCCATGCCTTGGGCTACAACTTCGTCGATGCGGCAGCATTCCAGCGACTGATCGACGCCGCGCGAGGCACCAAGCATCTGATCGTGATGACTCGGAATCTCTCATTCCGATCGGAGGTGGCGCAGCTGGAGGTTCGGATCAATTCGATGCTGCGTGAAGAGGCTCCGAAGTACAGCTGGATCACGATCTTGGACTGGGAAGCGATCGTTGAGGGTCGCGAAGATGAGCTCACCTACGACGGCACCCACCTCAATCCGGCCGGGCAGACCGTTTTCGCAAACGTCATCCTTGACGCGATCGCCCGCGGACCGTCAGGCGTTCGCGTGCAGACACGGTCTGGCGGCAGCGGACTGGGCGGCGGCTAGCGAGCTGAGCTCAGGACGGGAGCGCGGCCTGATGTCCCGTCACAGACACGACATCGCGGCGCTGAAACAGCCAGGCGCCATCCTGCTTGACGATAATGTCCTCGTATCCCAAGAGGGTCGAGCTGACGCCGCCGTCGGCCGATGGCACTTTGAAGTCGAGGAAGCACTTGTGCCGGCAGGTGTCTCCGTCAAGCTCAAACAGGTGATTGTCAGTGAAGTGCATCCCACCGGGGAATGCGGCGGCGAGTTGAGCGCAGAACGCGATCAGCGCCTCACGCCCTTCAGCGTGACCGGCCGGTCCGTGAAACACGCCGTCGGCGGTGAAGGTGTCGGCCCAACCTGCGCCGTCGGCCTGGTCAACGGTGTAGTTATAGCGCGAACAGAGATCGATGATCTCCGCACGATCTTCGAGCGAGATATTGGCCATGTGTGTCTCCTGGCTGCGAGGCGGTTTAGTCAACGACGGCGATGGCTTCGACCTCGATCATCAGCTCGGGCATGGCGAGCGCCTGCACGCCGATCAAGGTGCTGGCGGGCGCGGTCGTACCTTCGAAGATGGCCTTGCGAGCGGCGTTCAACGCGGCGCCCATGGACGGGTCGTAGTTGACGATATAGACGTTGGTTTTGGCCACATCCGCAGGCGTCGCGCCGGCGGCGGCAAGCGCGAGGGCCAAGTTTTTGTAGGCTTTGGTCGCCTGCGCGGCAATGTCGCCGACGCCGACGATGCCGCCGTCCGGATCCCAGGCGACCTGGCCGGAGATGTAGATCGTGCGGCTGCCGCTGGCGGCAACGACTTGGGTGAATGATCGGGCGTTGACCAGCCCTTCGGGTCGTATGTGTTCCAGTGCCATGCGCGACTCCTCGACTCTCGTGCGGCGATCTGTATCGATGGGCTTACGATAACGGCGACGGAGCATTTGCGCCCTGGGCGCTCCAATCGCCCTGGCGCCCTGTGAAGGAGAGCCATGATCATGCCACGCTACGGACGACTCGGACTGCCGTTGTACGAAGCGATGTATACGATGCGCGCGATTCGGCGCATGCGTCCCGATCCGATCGCGGATGCGGATCTGGAGATCATCCTGGATGCGGCTCGGCAGGCGCCGAATGGCGGCAACATGCAGCCGTGGCACTTCCTGGTGGTGCGCGGCGAGCAACAGCGCGGGGCCCTGGCTGAGCTGTATCACGAGGCCTGGTGGGCGAAGCGCGCCGATCAGGGTATTGAAGGACGTGATCATCCAGGTTTGCAGAATCCCGTCAGTCAGTCGGCGATGCGGCTGGCGGATGAAATCGGCAATGCGCCGGTGATGATTCTGCTATGCGCGACGGCGCCGGGCGCCGGCAATGCGCAGTCGGTCATCCCCTCCGTACAGAACATGTTGCTCGCCGCCCGCGGATTGGGTATCGGCGGCACGATCACGACGCTGCATCCCGTGGTGGATGAGCGAGTGAAGGAGCTGTTCGCGGTTCCATCGGAGGCGCAGGTGGTCTACTGTGTGCCGCTGGGTTATCCGCGAGGCCGCTTCGGCCCGCTCAATCGCAAGCCGTTGAAGGACATCGTGTCGGAGGATCGTTGGGGGGCGCCTCCGTCGTGGGTTGAGTAGAGCGTGGCTTCCGGCGATCCCGAAGGTCGGCGCCGCGCCCAACGCCAGGCGCGTGAACTGGAACACGCAGGACGTGTGGCCAAGCTGCTGCGCCTGCTGCTGCTGAGAGCGGAATCTAGCAGTGCCGCCAATGCCAAGGAATTGGAAGGGAGCATAGCTGCCGCCGAAGCGATCGCGATTCAGAGATCGCAAGGACGCCTGGAATCGCGATCTCGGTTCCGACGCCCAAACTCAGGCGGCAATCCGGTCCGTGAAGACCGCCCCCGTCACTTGTTGTTCATCGATGAATCGGGTACCAGTCAACCACCTTCAGAGCAGACTAAGGAGGCTTGGTTCTCACTCGCTGGAATTGCCATGTCGCCCGGCCAAGCATTGACCTATCAAGAGGAATCTGACGCGCTGAAGCGGCGATTCTTCGGAAGAACCGACATTACGTTGCATGAACCGCTGATGCGAACCCATCGCCAGGACTTCAGCTTTGGAGGAGATCAGAATCGTCAGAGCGCATTCCGTGATGCGGTGGACGAGCTGGTCACCAGAGCGGGGTTCGTCGCCTTCGCCGTCGGTATCCGGAAATGGGAGTTGATGGCGGGTGATGAAAACCACGATTCTTACTTACCTAGGGGCGCCTATGAAATCGGTATGCAGTTGCTGCTTGAACGCTACATCGACTACCTCCATCACGAAGACCAGGATTGGCGTGGTCGCGTGACGTTGGAAGCACAAGGCTCTCGCGAGGACGCCGAGCACCAGCAAGCCTTCGTAGAACTACTTCTGCAGGGAACCCAATGGGTTCCAGATAGCGCCTTTCGCAGCTATCTAGAGACTGGCTTGCGGTTTGCCGGAAAGGATGGCTCGCACCCGATTGAACTGAGTGACATGCTGGCTCGTGACGTGTTCGAGTGGATTCGCTCTGATTGCGATCGAGAACCGGCGCGTTGGCGCATATTCGAAGACAAGGTTTATCAACGCGGTGACCTGCGTAGCGGCAAGTATGGGCTCAAGGTGTTCCCGTCCACAGGTATTGAAGAGCTCGTTGAGGCTCAGAGGGAACGCAGGCGGGAACGATTACGCCGCCCGTAGGCGGCGCTCTCGCGATAGCGACACTCCGCTATCCACGATTTCAGTCTAACAGCAGCATCACTAGTTTCGCCTGCGGTCGCGAAATCCCCACCTGGACTGCTCCAGCCCACAAGGAAACGACCCACCAGCAAGCGCGTGACGCGCCGCTTCCAAGACCAAGTTTACGGCGAGTCGACACGACGGGGGCTCCGACTCATGCCCCGCGCAGTCTTGGGTCGAAGGCGTCGCGGAGCGCGTCGCCGATGATGTTGAAGGAGAACACCGTCAGGAAGATCGCCAGGCCAGGCCAGACCGACAACCAGGGCTGCTCGATCATGTGAATCCGAGCTTCAGCGCCCAGCATGAACCCCCACGACGCCGACGGCGGCTGGATGCCATAGCCCAAGAACGAGACCGACGCCTCGATCAGGATCGCGATGCCCAACTGCGCGGTCGCGATCACCATGATCGGGGGCAGAGCATTGGGCAAAATGTGGCGGGCAATGATCCGCGCCTGACCCGCGCCCAACGTTCTGGCCGCCTCGATGTACGGCTGCGATGACACCTGAATCGCGGCCGCCCGCGCCACGCGAATCCCGGCGCCGAGCAACGCGATCGCAATCACCACGATCAATAGCCCCACGCTGTTGCCGAGAAACGCGGTCAGCGAAATCACGATGATCAGACCGGGGAACGCCATCAGCACATCCACCACGCGCTGCACGAGCACGTCAAACCAGCCGCTCACCGCTCCACTGACGAGTCCGATAGCTGTGGAAATGGCAATCGCGGACCCCACGGAGGCGACGCTGATGCCCAACGACGCTCTACCGCCGTAGAGCACGCGGGTGAATACGTCGCGTCCGAGCGCGTCGGTGCCCATGATGTAAGAAAGCGTCGGACCGAACAGCCGCTCACGAGGATTGATCGCCAGCGGATCCGCGGGCGCCACGATGTCGGCCAAGCCTGATCCCAACCCGATCAGGATCAGGATGAGCGTCATCAAACAGGGGAAGGGATAGCGTCGGATGACGTGCGCGAATCGTCGCGCCAGGCCCGGGCCGCCGGAGAGCGCGGCCGCCGCAGGACGGTCAGGCGCCGATGCGGATGCGGGGGTCAAGGAAGCCATACGACACGTCCACTAGAAGATTGGTGATGATCACAGCGCCGGCGATCCAGACATTGACCGCTTGCACGACGACATAGTCACGGTTTGCGATCCCGTCAAGCAGGTACGCTCCCAGGCCGGGCAGCGCAAAGATCAGCTCGAAGACAACCGCGCCGCCGAGCACGACCGGAAACTGAACGCCGATCACCGTGACGAAGGGAATCAGCGAGTTGCGCAGCGCGTGCCGGCGCAAGAGCAATAGTCGCGACAATCCCTTCGCGCGCGCGGTCAACATGTAGTCCTGCCGCAGGACATCAAGCAGCGCCGTCCGCAGAATGCGAGTCTGGACGCCGGCCAGGATCAGCCCGAACAACAACGACGGCAACCACATCTGCTGCAGATTGGTGAACGGCGCTTCCCAGATCGGCTGATAACCCAGAGGAGGCGACCAGCTGAACCATTTGGCGCCGAACACGACCGCCAGCGTGGCGAGCCAGAATCCGGGGATCGCGAGCGCAAACACGGCGATGCTGCGGGCGACATAATCCGGCCATTGGCTTCGGCGCAACGCTGCGACGATCCCGAGCGGCACTGAGATACAGGTTGCAATGATCAGCCCGAGGAGCGCCAGCTCCATGGTCACGTCGAGCCGATGCCCCAGGTCGCTGCCGACGCTGCGTTTCGTCCGCAGCGACTCGCCGAAGTCACCCTGTAGCGCATCGCCGAGCCATTTGCCGAAGTAGACGAAAAACGAGTCCTCCAGCCCCAGTTCTTCGCGCAACCGCTCCTTCTCACGGTCGTCGTAGAACGCCTCGGCCGCCAGAACATCAACGACATCGCCGGGCAGCGTGCGCATCATCCCTGCGACCAACATGCTGATCCCGATCAGCGTCAGGGCCGCCAGCAACAGTCGCCGCAACAGATATCCGCGCACGCTCTCCGCCAATCACGAGTCAGTTCGCGCAGGATGCCTCGGCCACCTCGCCCGAAGGGCGGCTACAGGTTGTTGAACCACATGTCCTCCAACGATGGCGACGGCGCGAACGTCTGGATGAACTGCGCATCAGACAGTTCCGGGCGGGCAATCTGCGAGACCGCGGCGTTGACCCACGGCACCGAGTACATCTGCTCGGCAATGTGGAGCTGCAAGTCGTAGATCTGCTTCTTGCGAGCCTCGACGTCGCTCTCGGTGCGCTGCATATTCAGCAACTCTGACATACGCGCGTCCGACGCCATCAACTCGCCATTGGGAATCGGCGAACGCGGGCTGTCGGGGATGAAGACGTTGCGCAGGGCTTCGTCCGGCTCAATCGACGCCACCGACAACGTGTGACCGATCACGCCGGTCGTGCTGCCGTTGAAGATCGTGGAGTAGTGCACGGTCGGTTCGTTGACTACCAACTCGACCTCAATGCCCACGTCAAGCAGGTTGGCCTGCACGACCTGCGACTGCTCGGCAAAGATCGGTCCGTACGCTGTCGTCGTATGCAGCGGCACTGGACCAATGCCGTCAATGCCGGCCGCGTCAAGCAGCTGCATCGCGCGCTCCGGGTCGTAGTTGTAGTACTCGCCCAGCGCGGCGTCCTCCTTGGGGTCGACCCACCAGCCTGGCATCGGCGGCAACGCTGTCGACCATTTGCCGGTCTCGAGCGCGCCGCCGACGGCGAGGATCGAGTCGCGGTCAATCGCTGACGACATGGCCTGCCGTACGCGGGGATCGGTGAACGGCTCCATCCCGATATCGGGGAAGACCCCGCCAATCACGAGGCTCGGCTCAAATTCCCAGGTCGCGCCGGGAATCCCGTTCTCCAGCTCCTCCACGATCGGAGGCGCCACGCCGAACCAGCTCGTATTCAACTCACCACTCAGGTAGGCGGCCGCGATCGCCGAGTTGTCACCGATGAAGTTGATCACCAGAGAGTCCACGTAGGGCTTGGGCGCGTTGAAGTAGTTCGGGTTGCGCTTGTAGACCACGCGAGAACCGGGCTCATATTCGTCCAGCAGGAACGGACCGGCGCTGATCATCGTCTGCCGCGACATCTCGTCTTCCAGCAGCTCCGGCGGCATCACGTAGGGACCGGCGTGGTGGCCGAGGTAGAGCATGAACGGCGCCAGCGGAGCCGTCAGGTCGAAGCGCACCGTGCGATCATCGGTCGCCTCGACTCCGCCCAGACTCGGCAGGATCGCGCCGCGGTTGGGATATCCCGCATAGCGGTCGCCGGCGAACGAAAAGGCGACATCCTCAGCCGTCACGTTGCGGCCGTCAACCGGGGAGCGATCCTCCCAGACCGCGTTGTCCTTGATGACGAACAGATAGGTCGCGTCGTCCGGTTGCTCGACCGAGTCGGCCAGCCAGAGCTCGGGCTGGAAGTCGATCGATGACTGTCCTGGCTCGTTCGAGAACTGGGTCAGCATCGGGTAGCAGTTGTGTCCATGCAGAAACGCCTTGTAGCCGAAGGTCAGGAAGCCGTCGAACGAGGCGAGGTCGGACGTGTCCGAGATTCGCAGCTCGCCGCCCATCGCGGGGCCGCTTTGGGCCTGTTGCGCCTGCGCGACGACGGCCCGCTGTTGTTCCTGCTGCTCCGCAGTGGATTGCGGCTGAGCCTCCTGTTGTTGGGCTTGCTGAGCGGTCTGTTCCGCGGCTTGCTGTGGCTGGTCTGCGACGGCCTGCTGGTCGTCGTCATCATCGCCGCAGCCGACCAGTGCCAGACCAGCGGCGCCTACACCGGCCGTGGCCGCAGAACGCAGCACCGCCCTCCGAGACAGCCGCCGCGTCCGCATCCGGGTCCAATAGGTCGATTCGCTCATCAAGGTCCTCCAGTGTGGTGCGTGGAGGCTACCGAATTTGAAACGAGAATTGTGGCGAGGTCGACTCCGTGCTCCCTCAACGGCATGGCATTGGGCTATCGCCGGAAGTGAATCAGGCAGTTCAGGCAAAAGCGGATCGACTCATGTCAACGACGGGGTAGACCGAGGATCTGCATGACCGACGCCTGGTTGATGCGGCGATGATCCTCGTCCTTCGGCATCACGCATCGAGCGAGGAAGGAAGCGCAGGCGGTCGGCTTCGCCTGATGAAGCTCGCCTACCTATTGTTCCGACGGTTATAGGAAGCATCCGCCTGCGCGCTGAGCGTGAGCTTCTATCGATGGAAGTTCGGCCCGATGTCCAATGATGTGTATGACGCCTGGGAGCGTCTGCGAGCGGCCGGATTGCTCGAAGAGGAGGAAGTCTGGAATGTTACGCCAGCCGGTACGGATCTCGCGGACGCCTTCTACCGAGATATGTTATGCGCTGAAGAACATGCCGCCGTGAGGGAGGTGCTTGACCATGTCTGCAAGAAGTGGCGATCTACCTGGTCAGATCAAGCCTTGATGCACCACATATGCGAGCTTCCCGCCAACGTTGACGGCACTGGTCCTTCCATTGCGGAAATGCCTCTGGGCACAGAATTAGAAGTTCCTGTCTGCCCACCTCATGCCAACTTTGTCCTTGGAGTCGGCAACGACTGGATCGAAACGATTGCACTGGGACTAAATCCGAGCACCATGCCGATGCTCCGAGCAGCAGTGGAGGACTTTGGCGCGGGACGATTCCACGTGGCCTGAGGGGTCCGGAACGGCTTGGACCGTTCGCTGACCCATTAGTCGTGAACGTGATCTTCGTCAGTCTGAACCACTATGCAGGCATTCCAGGCAGTTTCGACTTTGAATCTGAGTGATTACGCCTTCCGATCCTCGTACGTCTCGAAGAAGCGATTCTTGATCGCCTTCTGGTTCTCGTAGATTGAGCCCTGTTTCGGTGCTGGCGGCAATGGCAGGTAGGCGGGGACTGCGGCCTGGCGCGGTTGTTCGACGTGCTCGCCGGCGCACATCAAGCTCTGGTACTGCTCCAGGGTCATCTTGCCCAAACCCATGATCGGCCAGGCGTCTGCCGCCGCGTAGCCGTAGAGCAGCAGTCGGCGCGGATTCTCTGAGCGATTCAGTGCCGATCCATGCATGATTCGCACATGGTGGAAGGAGACCGATCCTGCCGGTCCTTCGAGCGCGGCGAGATCATGGTCCATGTCCCAATCGAACTCGGACGGTTCCACGGCGCCGGTGAAGTAACGCTGCTCGGGGTGGTGATGGTCGTAGATCGGTCGTTTGTGGGAACCGGGCACGACCAACAAGGGACCGTTGATGGCGTAACAGTCGTCAAGCAAGACGCCGGCTGCCAACAGGTCGTCGTTGGTGTGCGGGTAGAACGGCCAATCCTGGTGCCATTCGACGGGAGCGCCGTACTCCGCGGCCTTCATGTTGAGTTTGTCGTTCTGCAAGCGCACGTTGGGGCCGATCAGGGCGGTGACCACGTCCATCAAGGACGGGTGCTGCGCCAACTCGCGGAAAAAGGGCCAGTGCGTTGAGGGAGACTTGAGACGGCGCACGCGAGGTTCTTCCGCCGTGTGCGAGTCTTCGAGGTCGTATTGCGCGTTGTGATCGGTGAGTCCGGCGGCTTCCGCCACGATGCGGTCGGTTTCTTCGCGCAGCGCCTGTAAGACATCGTCTGGCAACAGCTTCGGCATCAACAGATAGCCGTTCTCATGGTAGAAATCGACCTGCTCTTGCGTGATCGCGGAGGATGCGGTTGCGGTGGTCATCTGAACTCCTTGCCCAGCCGAGGCGTGCGTTGGGCAGATTCTAAACGATGCCTAGACTGGCCACATGATGACACTTCCTGACCATTCATTCCGCTTTGAATCACGCCGATCACCGGTGTTGTCGCGGCGCGGCATCGTGGCGACGAGTCAGCCGTTGGCTTCGCTGGCGGGGTTGACGATGCTGCGCGAAGGCGGCAACGCCGCCGACGCGGCCGTGGCGGCAGCGGCAACGCTCGCCGTGACCGAGCCGACGTCGACCGGGATCGGTGGAGACTGCTTCTGCCTCTTCTATCGAGCGGACGATCAGTCCGTCTCCGCGATCAACGGCAGCGGACGCTCGCCGGCGGCGCTGAATCTCGATGTCGTGGAGCGCGGCGGCGGTTGGCAACGGCAGGGTCCCCATGCGGTGACCGTGCCTGGCTCTGCGATGGGTTGGCACGACACCGTGACGCAGTTCGGTCGGATGACGCTGGCCGATGTGCTCCAGCCGGCGATCGAGATCGCAGAGCAGGGGTTCGTTATGACTCCCGCGATTGCGCGAGGTTGGGCGGGTCAGGCCGAACTGCTGGCCAATCAAGGTCCGGCTGGACATGACCTGTTGTTGAATGGCGATGCGCCGAGGGCGGGCGAGGTCTGGACCAACCCGCGGCTGGGACGGGTTCTGCGTGAGGTCGCGGAGGGCGGACCTGACGCGTTCTATCGAGGGCGCGCGGCTGAACGCATCGTGGAGGCGCTGTCGGAGCATGGCGGCGTGATGTCGCTCGACGATCTGGCCATGCATGCCTCCACGTTCGATTCGCCCATCTCCACGAGCTATCGCCGTCACCGAATCTGGGAATGTCCACCGAACGGTCAGGGGATCACCACGCTGATGGCGTTGAACATCCTTGAGGGCTTTGAGATCGGCGAATATGAAGCGCGATCGCCGGCGGCGCTGCATCTGATCATTGAAGCTCTGCGCCTCGCCTTCGCCGATGCGCGGGCGCTCGTCGCCGATCCATCACAGGTCGATGTGCCAATTGAGGAGATGTTGAGCAAGTCGTACGCGGCCAAGCGACGCGAACTGATCTGTGATGATCAGACGATCGAACTGGCCTCGTCAGGTTTCCTGCCCGGCAAGTCGGACACGGTCTACCTGTCCGCCGCCGACGGCGATGGCAATGCCTGTTCGTTCATCAACTCGAACTACGAGGGCTTCGGCAGCTGCATTGTCCCGCGCGAGTGCGGCTTCAGCTTGCAGAATCGGGGCGCCGGATTCGTCGTTGACGATCCCGACCATCCCAACGCCCTTGCCGGCGGCAAACGGCCGTATCACACGATCATGCCGTCGATGATCACGCGCCACGACGGCTCGTTGTTCGCGAGTTATGGGGTGATGGGCGGTTGGAATCAGCCGCAGGGTCAGACTCAGGTGGCGATCAACCTGATCGATCGCGGCATGGATGCGCAAAGCGCGATCGACTCGCCGCGAGTCTCGATGTACGAAGAGCCACCGAATGGTCGGATCTACGTGGAGGACACATTCGGGATCGAAGTGCTCTCCGAGCTGGCGCAGCTCGGGCATCCGGTGTTGCCGGCCAGCGGGGCGATGCGGACTGGAGTGGTGGGCAAGGGTCAGGTGATCGTGCGAGACCCTGACTCAGGCGTGCTCTGGGGCGGCAGCGATCCGCGCAGCGACGGTTGCGCGGTTCCGCTCTGAGCGGGATCGTGGAGCAGCCGAGTTCGATGGCGCTCGTTGCGCGTTTAGACTGAAGTTGAACGCCAATAGTGGCTGGCATACTCAGGCTGGCCTTAGCGAAGGAGCCTCGTTATGTCTGATGTGTTCTCGATCGATCCAAACTTGCCGGACTGGATTCGCTCACACACGGAGCAGTATCTGAGTTCAGGCGGGGAAGAGGGCCACATGTGGGACCGCCCGGACGGTTCCGGGGCGATTCCGTGTCTGCTGTTGGCGGCGAAAGGCCGCCGCTCGGGCGAGTGGCGCACATTGCCGCTGATTTACGGTGAGTCGGACGGCGCCTATGTGATCGTGGCAAGCAAGGGCGGCGCTCGGAGTCACCCTGCCTGGTACCTGAATCTGGCGGCGGATCCGGACGTCCGATTGATGGTCGGGACCGAGCAGTTTGAGGCCACGGCTCGGACGGCGGAAGGCGCAGAGCGCGACAAGCTGTTTGCGTTGATGGCGAAGGACTTCGCGCCCTATCTGGACTACGCGATTCGAGCCGGAGGCGCCGACCGCCAGATTCCGATTGTGGTGCTCGATCGGAAGTAGCCCTCGCTAAACGGCGGTCTCCCTCTCTGGGAGGCTGGAGAGTGACCACCCGCCGTCCCTGCCTCCGAGCAGGAGCGGCGTCCTGCTTCGGTTCCCACTCGCCGCTCATGCCTGTCCTACGCATCAGATTAAGCGCGAACAGTCGATGTGCGGGAGGACCAGACCCAAAGCGGGTCCCCGTTCGGGGGTGGGGACGGAGGGCAGGGTTGCGCATCAGTTTCTCTGGGGAGGGGTGAGTCAACCGCTGACGTTGGCAACTTCGGGCAGCGACGCTGGCAGTCCAATCGCCTCTTTCACATCGGACAGCACCTCAGCCGCGATTACGCGGGCGCGGCGTGCGCCATCGAGCAAGATCTCGTCCACATGATCCGGGTTGGCGGCTAGTTCTTCGCGCCGAGCTCGAATCGGCGCGAAGTAGTCGTTGACGGATTCACTGAGCTGCCGCTTGCAATCGACGCAGCCGATTGCGGCGCTGCGACAGGCTGAGTCGATCTCAGGCTGCCGCTCGGGCCCGAAAAATCCGTGCAGAGTGAAGACATTGCAGACATCGGGGTCGCCGGGGTCGCTGCGTCGGACGCGCTGCGGATCGGTGATCGCGCTGCGGATGGCCTGGAAGGTCTCGTCAGGTGAGGCGGCGATATCGACGGCGTTGCCGTAGGACTTGGACATCTTGCGATTGTCGAATCCGAGCACCATCGGCGCGCTGGTCAGCTCGGCCTCCGGCTCAGGGAAGGTGTCTCCGAAGATGTGGTTGAATCTGCGCACGATCTCGCGAGCGAGCTCGAGGTGGGGCAGCTGGTCCTCGCCGACCGGCACCTTGTTGGCGCGATACAACACAATGTCCGCCGTCTGCAGAACGGGATAGCCGACGAGACCGTAGTTAACATTGTCGGGCTGAGACTTGGCCTTTTCCTTGAAAGTGGGCACGTTCATCAGGCGACCGATCGGCGTGACCATGGAGAGGAGGAGGTGAAGCTCTGAGATCTCAGGCACATGGCTCTGGGTGTAGAGGATGGTTTGCTCTGGATCGATGCCTGCGGCGAGCAGATCGAGCGCGGTTTCTCGCACGTGGTCTCGCAGCTGATCGGTGTCGGTCAGGGTGGTCAGTGAGTGCAGGTCCACGATCGAGTAGATGCACTCAAAGCGCTCTTGCAGCGCGACGAAGTTTTGGATAGCGCCAAGGTAGTTGCCGATGTGCTGGCGGCCTGTGGCGCGAATGCCAGCGAAAACTCGATCGTGCATGTGGCTCCTCAGATGGGCTGCTCAGGTGAGCTCTTCCGATGAGCATCCTGAGGGAAGTGAATGATTACATCGCCTCAGGAGCGGCGACGCCGATCAGGCGCAAGGTCGCCGCGAGCGCAGCCTGCGCGGCCTGGGTCAGGGTCAATCTGGCGCTCGAACGGGCCGGTTCGCTCGGCTCGACGATGCGGCAGTTGTCGTAGAAATGGGTGAAGCTGCGACTCAGGTTGAGCGCGTAGTCAGTCAGGTGATGCGGCTCGCGGCGTGTCGCCATGTCCGCGACGAGTTCTGGCAAGCGCAGTATCTCGCTGATCAGGTCAGCCTCCGCGTGGCCGTCCAGCAAGTCGAGATGCAGGTCGGTTGGGGACAGATCGGTCTCGGCGGCGGTACGCAAGACGCTGGCGCAGCGGGCATGCGCATATTGGACGTAGGTGACGGGATTTTGGCGCGGGTCGGCCGAGGCGGCGGCTTGCAGGTCGAAGTCCATTTGCGCGTCGGCGGAACGTTGCAGCAAGAAGAAGCGAACTGCGTCGGCGCCAACCTCTTCAACGAGTTCGCGCAGAGTGACCAGTTCACCGGTGCGCTTGGACATGCGCACGCGCTCTCCGCCGCGTCGCAGATGGACGAGCTGGTAGAGAAGCACTTCGAGCGCATCGCCGTCGCGGCCGACGGCGCTCACAGCGGCTTTGGTCCTGGAGACGTGACCTTGGTGGTCGGCGCCCCAGACGTCGATCACGGTGTCGAATCCGCGCAACAGGAACTTGTCGTAGTGGTAAGCGACATCGGAGGCGAAGTAGGTCGGCTCGCCAGAGGAGCGGATCAGGACGTTGTCCTTGTCTTCGCCGAGTTCGTCAGACCGGAACCAGACGGCGCCTTCCTTCTCGATCACTTGCGCGCCATCGCGCAGACGTTGCATGGCGGTGTCATAAGTGGAAGCGGAGTCTGCCGAGTCGTACAGAGCGGACTCGCGTTGCCAGTGGTCGAATTCGACGCCGAGTTGGGCGAGGTCAGCCCGAATCTGGTCGATCATGAGTTGTAGGCCGCGAGCAGATAGCGCGGCGGGTGGATCTTCGTCGCTGTCAAGCAGCCGATCTGCGAACTCTTCCCGTAGCGACTCAGCGAGATCGGTCATATAGGCGCCCAGATAGCCGCCATCGGGGAGAGCGGCGTCCACGCCGAACAGTTGCCGATAGCGGGCGAAGAGGGTGCGGCCGAAGAGACGGATTTGAGCGCCGGCGTCGTTGATGTAGTACTCGCGCTGAGCGTCGAAACCGGCTGCATCGAGAACAGAGGCGAGGGCGTCACCGAGCACGGCGCCGCGGCCGTTGCCAACCTGCAACGGGCCAGTGGGATTGGCTGAGACGAACTCGACCTGCACGCGCTGGCCCGCTCCGAGGTTGACTCTGCCCCATTGGTCGCCAGCGGAAATGACGTGGATCAGCTGCGCGCGTTGCCAGTCGGCATCGAGGCGGATGTTGATGAAGCCAGGCTTGGCGACGCTGACTTCGGCGATCGGCGAGGTTCGCATGACGCGCTGCGCAATCACCGCGGCGACATCAAGCGGCGGCATGCGGACTGCGCTGGCGAGTCTGAGCGCAACGTTGCAGGCGTAGTCGCCGTGGGTGCGGTCTTTAGGGCGTTCGATACGCAGCTCAATGGGCGGGATCGGCGGTAGGGCGCCGTCTGCCTGCGCCAGCTCCAAGGCGTTTCGGACGAGATTCACGACCAGGTCCCTGGTGGTCCGCGTCATGATCGAGATGCCATCGGATCATGCTTTCCGTCAGAGCGGCTGCGTGGCGCTGACCGAGCACGGCTGGTCAGTAAGGATCCAGAATACCTTTGATGACGGTATCAGCGAGTTTCAGGTATTGGATCGAACAGTTTCCCTGTTCTTCCCCGGTCTTCGCCGGCCTTCCCCGTCTCCGTTCGCTGGCCGGGGTACGCGGCGCGTTGAGCGTCCCTCCAGTTCGCTAGTGTTGCGCTGTTGCGCCTTCGACGTTGAGCTGTTCCGAGCGGATCCGCATCATGCGATGTTCAGGATCGCGCAGATGAGGATCGTCCTCAAGGACGCGGTACGCCCAGTTGCGGGCATTGCGCAACGTTTCGTGGTCGGTGAGCCTGGCAACTCGCAACTCTGAGAGTCCTGATTGGCGCGTGCCGTAGAACTGGCCAGGCCCGCGTATCTCCAGATCGGCTTCCGCGAGATCAAAACCATTATTCGTGCTGACCATCAGCTCGAGGCGCTCGCTGCTGCGCTCCAGCTCCGTGTCGGAGATGAGGAAACAGATCGAGTCAAGGTCGGAGCGTCCGACACGTCCGCGCAGTTGGTGCAACTGCGAGAGTCCGAAGCGTTCCGCGCCCTCAATCGCCATTACGGTGGCCTGCGGCAGGTCGACGCCGACTTCGACGACGATCGTGGCGACGACGATCGCGGCGGCGCCGTCGGCGAGATCGCGCATGACCTCACGCTTGTCGTCGCCCGACATGCGTCCGTGCAGGAGTCGGATGCGAGGCGCCAGATCGCGTAGTGGACCCTCGCAGATCTCGGCGTAGCGTTGGATCGCTGATTCGGCTTGCAGGCTCTCCGACTCGTCGACCAGAGGGCAGATGATGAACGCCTGTCGGCCTTGCTCAACCTCAGCGCGAATGCGGGAGTAGACGACCTCTTCGCGCTGCGATGGATCGACGATCTGCGTGGCCACCGGCCGTCGGCCGGGCGGCAGCTGTCGGATGATGGAGAGGTCGAGATCGCCGTAGACGCTGAGCGCGAGCGTGCGTGGGATCGGCGTCGCGGTCATGACGAGGAGGTGCGGGCTGCGACCCTTGCTGCGCAAGGCGTCGCGCTGCATGACGCCGAAGCGGTGCTGTTCGTCGACGACGGCGAGTCCGAGATGCTGGAATTGAGCGCCGTCCTGGATCAGCGCATGGGTGCCAACGACGAGGTCGAGCATGCCATTGGCCATCTCTTGCTGGATTTGGCGCTTGCGCGAGGCGCGCATGCTGCCCACCAACAGCGCCATGCGCAATGGACGATCGAGCGCGGTGCTGAGCGTGTAGTTATGCCAGAGCGGCTCGGCCAGCGAGCTCTCTGGTCCGCCGAAGATGCGCTGGAACGTGTCGAAATGTTGCGAGGCGAGCACTTCGGTCGGCGCCATCAGGACGGTCTGCTGTCCGGCCCGAACTGCGGCGAGCATGGCGGCGGCAGCGACCACCGTCTTGCCCGAGCCGACGTCGCCCTGCAAGAGCCGCGCCATCGGCTCGCGTTGCAACATGTCGGCGCGTATCTCGGTGAGCGCCTTCTGTTGATCAACGGTCAATTCGAACGGCAACGCAGCCGTGAACTGGTCAAGGAAGTCGCCGCTCATCTCGATTGAGGGCGCGTCGCCTCTGCGGCGGGCTTCCGCCTTGCGTTGCAGGACGGCGAGCTGAATGGCAAACAGTTCCTGGAAGGCAATGCGGCGCCTGGCTTCCTCGACTTCGTCCGGCTGATCGGGAAAGTGGAGCATGCGCAGCGCTTCAGCCTCTGTCGGGAAGCTCAGCTCGCTGACAATGCGGGATGGCAACGAATCGGCCAGGAGCGGCAGGTAGTCGCGTACAGCCGCGTGCGCAAGTCGGCGAATCGTTCGATTCGGCAGACCGGCAGTCTGGGGATAGATCGGCGACAGACGTCCAACATGGACGGTGTCGTCGTCAGGATCGTCGAGCCGCTCCCACTCGGGAGATTCCATGGAGACGCGGCGTCCTTTGACGACGACGCGGCCTGAGAGTCCGACGCGCATGCCGACCTTGAGGGTGTTGCTGAGGTATGGCTGATTCCACCAATGGATGAGCAGGGCGCCGCTGGCATCCTTGACACGCGCCTCGGTCATCTTGCGGCCGCCGCGCAGGAACTTGAGCGCGATGCTGACGATCTCGCCGACGACCGTGACGACCTGGTCCTCAAAGACGTCGGCGATTGGTCGGACATCGCGCCAATCCTGGTAGCGCAGCGGGATGTGCCAGAGCAGGTCGTAGACCGTCTTGATGCCGAGCGTTTCGAAGCCGTTGCGCCAGGACGGATGCATGCGGCCGAGCACGGAGAGATCGGAGGACAGCGGGTCTGCATCATTGAGCTGGCGCGGCGGACGAGGTCTGGCCGAACGAGAGCGTCGGGGTCGATCGGCGGCGGTCGCAGTCGCAGAGGCGCTGGGCTTGTCGGTGGCGCTGTGCGACCCTGAGGCCAGGCGAGCGTTTGAGAGTCCGCGCTGCAGCGGGCGGCGCGGCGCTCCGGGTTGGAGCTGGGACTCGACCCAGGTCGCCCATTGTTGCCGCTCGCGCGGCGCCAGCGAGGCGTAGCCCGCCTGCGGCAGTTGGGCGATGATTCGCGTGAAGAGTTGCCGCTGGACGCCGTCCGCTCGGACGTGCTGGAGATAACGATCCAGGCCGCCGCCGACGGAGTGATCGTTGTAGCGATTCTTCGCCTCGAGGGCGAGTATTTTGAGCAGGGTCTGGGCCGGTGATCGAACAGTGGTCATGAGTCGTGATAGCGGACGATGGCTCCGACCGTGCCGGGACCGATGTGGGCGCCGAGCACCGGGCTGGCGAGCAGCACCGGTACGTCGTCAATGCCGGCGGCAGCGTCGGAGACGCGACTGGCGAGCGCCTGAGCGTCGGATGTCGCCTGTCCGTGCAGAATGGCGACCCGCTCCGGCTCGCCTGCTGCCATGATCTGCGCGAAGAGGCGATCAATCGCCTTCTTGCGCGTACGAGGACGCTCAATGTCGCTGACTTCGCCGTCAATCAGTTCCAACAGCGGGCGCATCCGCAATAGTCGGCCGGCGAGCTGTCGCGCGCGACCGATCCGTCCGCCGCGCAAAAGATAGTCGAGCGTCTCGACGAACAGGATGGCGCGCGTTCGGCGAGCGCTGTCCCGCGCGGCCGAAGCCGCTTCGCTGACCGAGGCTCCAGACTGCGCCGCTGATCGCGCGGCGGCAGCAGCCCAGCCGACGCCGAGCGACGCCGACAGCGTGTCGACAAACTGGATCGGCGTACGGCCTTCGATCAGGGACGCGCCTTGCTGGGCGGAGTTGAACGTGCCGGACAGCTTGCTGCTCAGGTGAACTGAGACGATGCCCTCAACGCCCTCGTCAATCAGCTGCTGGTAGATGTCGCGGAAGGCGCCCGGCGACGGCTGTGAGGTCGTGGGCAACTCTCCGCCTTCGCGCACGACGCGTTCGAGGCGCTGCCAGAACTCGATTGGCTTGAGATTGACGCCGTCCTCATACACATCGTCGCCGAAGTGCAGGTGCAGCGGCACAACCGTGACGCCGTCCAACTCCTGCGCTCCGAGATCAGATGCTGAGTCGGTCACGATGGCGATCGTCATGCCGCAATCCCTCTGTTGCCTGAGCGCGGGCGGCTGATCATTCGAGCGCCAGCAGCCATGGATAGTGTGGCTGTTCGCCCTCAATCAGGTCCACTTCGAGCTCGGTGTCGTCTGCGATGGCATCGGCGAGATCATTGGCGTCGTCCTCGGAAACGTCGCTGCCGACGTAGAGCGTGAAGAGCGACGCCGCGCTCAGTGAGGCGGCCATACGCTGCGCCAACTCGAGGGCGACGTCGTGGATCGTGTCGCCGGCGGCCACGATCTCGCCGTCGAGCATGGCGAAGGGTTGGCCCTGCGTGATCGGAATATCGCCATCGAGCGTGCGCGCGGCCCAGGTGACGCGACCGATGCACATGGCGTCAAGCGCCGCTTCCATCTCGGCCACGACCTCCTCCACCGGGATGCCGCCGATCATGGCGGCAAGCGCGGCAACGCCCTCGGCCTGGCTGTCAGTGTTGAGGATGCGCAGATGTTGCGGTTCCGGCGATTGCATGGCGATCTCGGCCGCGCGGGCGGCGGCGGGCGTGACGTTGTGATTGTTCGGCAGAACGATCACGTCGAGGCCTTTGACGGATTCAGCGGCAGAGAACAGCATCTCGACTGACGGGTTGTCAGCGGCGCCGCCTGAGATGATGGCGGCAGCGCCGAGTTCAGCGAAGACACGCACGAATCCACTGCCTTGCGCGACGGCGATGACCGCGGGATCCACCTCAGCCTCGTGGGTGCGGGCCGCCTGAGCGCGCATGTCGACGGCGCGGAAGAGTCGGATGGCGCCAGCCCGTTCGGCTGCTTCGTAGGCGTCAGCGGGATCTGCGGTGTGCAGGTGGATACGCAGATCGTCAGCGTCGGGCGCGAGCATGACGGTCTCATCGTCACCGGCGAGGACCTGCTGCAAGGCTTCGAGGTCAGCGACGCCGGCGACAACCAGCTCGGTGCAGAATCCGTCGAAGTCGTCGTCGGAGTCGAGGCGTCTGGCGAGCCAATCGGGGTCAATGGCGCCGAGTTCGGCGGGAAGCTCGGGGATCGGTTCACCGGCCAGCGCGCCGGCCATCCCGCGCAGCATGAACTCGAGTCCTCTGGCACCGGCATCAACGACGCCGGCATCCTTGAGCACCGGGTTTTGCTCGGGCGTGCGCTCGACAGACTCATACGCGGCCTGAACGGCGATCTGCAACTGCTCGATCGGGTCTGCGGCGGAGTCTGCGAGCGCAGCGGCGACATCGGCGGCGGCGGAAATCATGGTGCCGTCGCGCGGCTCAGCGACCGCGCGTCGGGCGGCCTCTGCGGCAGCGCGAAAGGCGTCGCTGAGCGATGTGGACTCGTGGTCGGACAGTCCGCTGGCAAATCCGCGCAACCATTGGGCGCCGATCACGCCAGAGCTGCCACGACCGCCGAGCAGCGCCGCCGATGCGGCGATTGACGCGACCTCAGCGGCACTGGCGTCGGCTGGCGCGACCTCAGCGGCTTGCCAGGCGGCGGCTAAGGTGCGTCCGAGATTGGCGCCGGTATCGCCGTCGGGAACGGGGAAGACGTTGATCTGGTTGAGTGCTTCACGGTGCAGGGCGACCCAACCGGCGGCACCCTGCGCCATCCGCTGGAGATCGGCGCCGCTGAGAGGCTGGGGCACATCAGCGTCAGGATTTGGCTGCGGCAACTGTAGCCTCGCGTATACTTGGCCTTGTTCGCGCGATTGTTCGGCTCGACGTGGGCTGAACAACTGATATGATACCTGCTACGTGCCAAGAGATTCGTGTGAGGCGCGTGTGTGACTGATGGATTGAGGACGGATCGATGGCCGGAAAGTGCGATCTCTGCGACAAGCGCACGACGTTTGGTCGCAACATTCGACACAAGCACTCGGGACGTTGGAAGCGCAAGGCGCCTCGCACGTCACGGACGTTCAAGCCGAATGTCCACCGACGCAAAATATCGGTTGACGGTAAGATCCAGCGGCTCAACGTTTGTACGGCATGCCTGCGCACGATGATGAAGCGCTTGGCCGCCTAGCGCAACCAGCACACTCCCGCTCGACGCGCTTCACCAAGATGGAAACAGCCCAGCACCACAGCCCAACCCGCGGACGAAGCGTCCGCACTTGCCGACTGAGCCTGATAGCACCCCGAACCGGTCCCTGAACCTGACCCTGCAGACGAGAACGAGGAACATGAGAATCTACGTAGGAAACCTGCCTTTCCGAACCAACTCCGAGGAATTGCGCGAACTGTTCGCCGAACACGGCGAAGTGATCGATTGCGTGATCCCGGTCGACCGCGACAGCGGCCGCTCGCGCGGCTTCGGTTTCGTCGACATGGGCGAGGACGAAGCGCGTCAGGCCATCGAAGCGCTCGATGGCTATGACATGGACGGACGCCAGCTGCGCGTCAACGAGGCGCGACCTCGCGGCGGTAGTGGTGGCGGCGGCGGTGGCGGCGGCTTCCGTGACCGTGGCGGCCAGCGCGAAGATCGCGGCGGATTCCGCGATGATCGCGGTGGTGGCGGCGGCGGCGGTGGATACCGCGGCGGCGGTGGTGGCGGCGGCGGATTCCGCGAGCCGCGACACGAAGACCGCGGGCAACGCGAAAGCTTCGGCGGCGGAGACCGCGGTCGCCGCTGGTAACCAGCCCGGCGAACCTGGCAACGCACGAACGTGGCCGATCGCGTCCGAATCCGTCAGATCGGATTCGGGCGCGACGCCGCGCCCTTCATTGACGTCCTCTGGACGGTCTACGCGGACGACCCGCACTGGATCCCGACACTGCGTCGCGTCCAGCGTGAACGCCTCGATCCGCGCCGTACGCCGTTCCTGCGTTACGGCCAGGCGCAACTGTTTCTGGCCGAACGCAATGGACGCGCGGTCGGGCGGATCTCGGCGCAGATCAATCCGTTGCACGATGAGAAGTGGCATGAATCCGCCGGATTCTTCGGCCACTTCGATTGCCTGAACGATCCTGAAGCGGCGGCGGCGCTCTTCGACGCGGCGGAGTCGTGGCTGCGTGAGCGCGGCGCCGCCTTCGCGCGCGGCCCATTCAGCTTCACGATCAACGATGAGTCGGGCTGCCTGGTTGAGGGCTTTGATTCCTCGCCGATGATCGCGATGCCGCACGGTCGCAGCTGGTTTCCAGACCTGATTGAACAGAACGGCTACGCCAAGGTCAAGGACCTGTGGGCGTATCACTATCCGGTCTCTGGGCCGCTCGGCAACCGTCGTGAGCGCGCCTGGAAGCAGATTCACGAGCATCCTCGCGTGCGCGTGCGACCGTTCAATCGGCGTCAGTTGCAGCGCGATGTGCGAATTGCGGCAGAGATCTACAACGAGGCCTGGTCCGCCAACTGGGGCTCAGTGCCGATCACCGATGAGGAAGCAGACCGCCTGGCGGCGGATCTGGTGCAGTTCGCGGACCCGAGCCTGACCGCGATCGTAGAGATTGATGACGAGCCAGCGGCGATGGTGATCTCGATCCCGAATCTGAACGAGTGCGCGCGCGATCTGGATGGTCGGCTATGGCCGTTCGGTTGGGCGAAGCTGCTCTGGCGACTGCGCAGACGACCGCAGAGTGGTCGAGTGATGCTGCTGGGCGTGCTACCGAAGTGGCGCATCCGAGAGTTTGCGCAAATCGGCGTGATGCTGACGGCGGAGGTACACGTGCTCGGCGCTGCCAAAGGTTACCGTTGGGCGGAACTCGGTTGGGTGCTGGAAGACAACGCGTTGCTTAACCACACGCTGCGTCGCACGAACGCGGAGATTTACAAGGTCTACCGCGTCTACGAGAAGCCGCTCTGACGGTCTAGGCGCCTGCTTGGGCGGCGCTGCGGCGTAGTCGCCGGATCGCCGCCGCAACCGACTCTCGTTGGTTGAAGACGGCCGATCCAGCCACGAGCCAATTGGCGCCTGCCTGGACGATGTCGGTGATCGTGTCTTCGTTGACGCCGCCGTCAACGGCGACCGCGGCGCTGGTATTGCCTGCGTCATTGAGCATGTGGCGCGCTTGTCGGATGCGGTCGAGCGATTGCGGAATGAATTGCTGTCCGCCCCAGCCTGGATTAACGCTCATGATCTGGATGCGATTGCAGATCGGGATCAGCGGTTCGAGTTCGCTCAGAGGAGTGCCAGGGTTCAAGGTGACTCCCGCCTCAGCGCCTCGCGCGTTGATCTGCTGTAAGAGTCGATGGGCGTGTCGGGTGCTCTCGACGTGAATGGTGACGCAGTTGACGCCGGCGTCGATGAACTGATCGACCTGCCGCTCCGGCTCGTCGACCATCAGGTGCGCTTCGATTGGCAAGTCGGTGAGCGATCTCACCTCTGCCGCCATCTGGGCGCCGAAGGTGATCGGCGGCACGAACCTGCCGTCCATGACATCGAGTGAGATCCAGTCAGCGCCCGCCGCTTCGGCTTCACCGATCTGTTCGGCGAGGCGCATCCAATCGGCGCTCAGGATGGAAGGCGCGATCTGGAGCGGAAGTGTCATTGGCGACCTCGCTGTTTGCGTTCAGCTCGCTCGGCCGCGCGGCGTTGGGCGCGATTGAGTCCGGTTTCGAGCGGCTCTGGCGGAGGCGAGGACGTCTCAGCCGGATTCGGTCGAGTCGGTTCGAGTTGCAGGCGTTGCTTGGCGAGGTCGAGAGCCGCGCGAACCTGGCTCGGCGCGGTTCCTCCGAGCAGATCGCGCGATTCCAGCGCGAATTGGACGCTCATGGCGACCGCGTCAGCGTCGAACGCGGGATGCTCGCGTTGCAGATCATCCAGGCTCAGATCGGCAAGGCCGCACCCGCGCGTCTCGCAGAGCCGCACGAGGCGCCCGACCACGGCGTGCGCCTCGCGGAACGGCACGCCCTGGCGGGTGATGTAATCGGCGTAATCGGTGGCGAGGATGAATGGGTCACGATCCACCATCGCCTGGGCGCGGTCCGCATTCACCTGGGCGGTCAGGAGCGCGCCGGAGAGCACATGCAGGCTGCCGACCAGGACTTCGACGGTATCGAAGAGCGGCGCCTTGTCCTCCTGCAGGTCGCGGTTGTAGGCGAGCGGCAGCCCTTTCATCATGCTCAACAGTCCGGTGAGGTGACCGATCACCTTGCCGCTGCGTCCGCGCGCAAGCTCGGCGATGTCCGGGTTGCGCTTCTGCGGCATGATCGACGAGCCGGTGGTGAACGCGTCGGCGAGCTGTATGACCGCGAACTCTGCCGAACTCCACAGGATGATGTCCTCGCAGAGGCGCGAGAGATGAATCATGCAGATGGCGGCATGCGCGACGTACTCGAGGATGTAGTCGCGCGACGAGACGGCGTCAATGCTGTTGTTGGAGAGGTGTTCAAAGCCGAGTTCGTTGGCAACCGACTCGCGGTCAAGCGGGTATGCGGCGCCGGCCAGAGCGGCGCTGCCCAAGGGCATGATGTCGGCTCGCTCGAATGAGTCGGTGAGACGCGCTGCGTCGCGATCCAGCATTTCGAGGTAGGCGAGCAGGTGATGCGCAAACAGGATCGGTTGCGCGCGCTGCAGATGTGTGTATCCGGGCAGGTAGACATCGAACGACCGCTCGGCGAGATCGATCAGGGACGCTTGCAGGCCGCGGATGCCGCCGATCGACTGGATGATGGCGTCGCGCACAAACATGCGTGAGTCCAGGGCAACCTGGTCGTTGCGAGACCGGGCCGTGTGCAGTCGACCACCGGCGTCTGCGCCAATGATCTGACTGAGCCGCGCCTCAATGTGTGTGTGTATGTCTTCCAGTTCGTGGTTTATCTCGAACTGGCCTGATTCGATCTCGGTTTCGACCTGATCGAGTCCCTCGATGATCCTGGCGGCGTCGGCGGGATCAATGATGCCTTGTTGGCCGAGCATGCGCGCATGGGCGCGCGATCCGGCGATGTCGTGTTGGTACAGAAGGAGGTCGATCTGGATCGAGGAGGTGTACGCCTGGACCAGTTCATCGGGAGCAGATTCGAAGCGTCCGCCCCAGAGTCGTTGCTGCTCTGAATCCGGGATCGTGTCGTCGCCGGACATGTTGGCTAGTCGTCCGATGGGAGCTTGACGAGGCCGGCGGCGCGGATCGCGGCGTCGAGCTGATCGCCCGACAGGTCGCGCGCGCGAATCGTCCAGATGGCGGGTGGTTCCGATCCGCCGTTGATGACGGCGGTGTAACAGGCATCGGCGATGGCGCGCAGCAGCGCCTGCACCTGATCGTCAGACAGCGGCCCGCAGAGCGCCGCAACGGCCTGCTTGGCGTCGAGGGCGAGGTAGAGCGCGCACTCGAGCGTGGCATGACCAGGACGACGGATCTGGAAGTCCGCGGCATCCGGTCCGCCGGCGGTTGGCACCGCCGACTCATATTCGATCGCGATCTCGCTCTGACCGGCGTTGCTCGTCATCGTCTGCCGTCCTGTCTACGTCAGCGGCAACTGTCTCATGCGCTCCGACCTGATGATACGTCCAAGACGCCGCCAGATTGTTTCAGCAGCTGTTGTTGCGCCTGGACGCGAACGGGCAGGCCGAAGATGTCGATAAAGCCGACCGCTGAACTCTGGTCGAAGACATCGCCCTCGTCGTACGTGGCGAGTGAGTACTCGTAGAGGCTGTTGGGACTCTCGACGCCGACGGCGACGGCCTGACCCTTGAACAGCTTCAGTCGCGCCGTGCCGCTGACGTGGCGCTGCATGGAGGCGGTGAAGGCGGCGAGGTCCTGATGCGTCGCGGTGAACCAGAGGCCGTCGTAGATCAAGTCGGCGTAGTCCTGCATCAGTCGATGCTTGAGTCGGATTTGGCTCTTGGAGAGGGTGAGCGTCTCCAACGCTTGATGGGCGACGCGTAGGGTGGTCGCGGCTGGCGCTTCGTAGACCTCGCGCGACTTGATCCCAACCAGGCGATCCTCAACCATATCGATTCTGCCGACGCCGTTGGCCGCGGCGATCTCGTGAACGTGGCTGACGAGGGTGACCGGGTCGAGCTCTTCACCGTCGAGCGAGACCGGTCGTCCGAGCTGGAATCCGACCTCGAGATAGGTCGGCTGATCAGGCGCGTCCTCGGGATTGACGGTCCATGCCCAGACGTTGTCGGGCGGCTCCGTCCACGGATCCTCGAGCGGGCCGGCCTCAATCGAACGACCCCAGAGGTTCTCGTCGGTGGAATACTGCTTTTCGACGCTGACCGTGATCGGGATGCCATGCGCTTGCGCGTAGACGATCTCGGACTCGCGGGTGGTCAGTTCCCATTCGCGTACCGGAGCGAGGATGCGCAGGTCAGGCGCGAGCGCCTGGACGGAGACGTCGAAGCGGACCTGATCGTTGCCTTTGCCGGTGCAACCGTGCGCGACGGCTGAGGCATGGTGCCGACGCGCCACATCAACGAGCGACTTGGCGATCAATGGACGAGCGAGTGCGGTGGCGAGCGGATAGCGGCCCTCGTAGAGCGCGCCGGCCATCAACGCGGGGAAGCAGAACGCCTTCGTGAAGTCGTCACGCAGATCGAGCATCTCGAATCCGACGGCGCCAGCGGCGTAGGCTCGCGCCTCGAGATCCTCATCGGTCTCGAGATAGCCCATGTCGGCGGTCATACAGATGACGTCCCAACCGCGCTCCGTCAACCATCGTGTCACCACGGAAGTGTCGAGGCCGCCCGAATAGGCGAGCACGACGCGCTTGTCATCAGTTCGTTTCGGCATCCCGAGTTCCCTACGTTGCGATGTCTGCGTTGTTGCCAACTGATCGGTTGCTGATCGGTTGCTAATCTGTCGCCCTGGATCGCCTGCCACAACCTATCGATCGGTTGATCAGGCGCCGCTGAGGCGGCGGTTACTCCGTGATCGCGCTGAGCGCCTGATCAATGATCTGCACGGCTTGCGCGATCTCGTCCTCGCTGATGGTGAGCGGCGGCACGAGTCGCAGCACGTTGGGCTTGACCACGTTGCAGAGCAATCCGCGCTCTCGGATGGCGGCGACGAGGGCTGGCCCCACGTCGGCGCTGAGCTGCACCGCGATCAGCAATCCCTGACCGCGCACGTGATCGATGAGCGGATGTCGGTCCTCAAGGGCGCGCAGCGCGGTGCTGAGCTGCTCGCCTCGCTGCGCGGCCTGCGCGGGGATGTCCTCGCCGACGATCACGCGCAAGGTTTCCAGCGCGACAGCCGTCGTAAAGGGCTGTCCGCCGAAAGTGGTGCCGTGGTCGCCCGGTTCGAGGATGTCGCCGCGCTCGTTGGCGACGATAGCGCCAATCGGTACACCGCTGCCGAGTCCTTTGGCGAGCGCCATCACGTCAGGCTGGACGCCTTCGTGTTGCCAGGCGAAGAGCTTGCCGGTGCGACCGATACCGGTCTGTACTTCGTCCAGCATCAGCAGCAGATTGTGTTCGTCGCAGATCGCGCGCAAGGCTGCGAGGTAGCCGTCATCGGCGACGTTGACGCCGCCTTCGCCCTGTAGCGGCTCGACGAGGATGGCGGCGGTCTGCGGACCGACCGCGTCTCGCACGGCATCAACGTCGTTGAAGGGGACATGGCGGAATCCGTCGAGCGCGCCGAATGGCTCACGATAGCGCGGATTGCCGGAGGCGTTCACCGACGCGAGCGTGCGACCGTGAAAGGCCTCATCCATGACGATGATCTCGGAGGCCCCGTCGCGTCGCGACTGACCCCACTTGCGCCCGATCTTGATGGCACCCTCGGTCGCCTCTGCGCCTGAGTTGCAGAAGAAGATGCGCGACATGCCTGACTGTTCGAGGATGATGTCGGCGAGATCGAGTTGCGGCAGGGTGTAGAAATAGTTGGAGACGTGCAGCAAGGTTTCAGCCTGCTGCTTGATCGCCTCAACGACGCGTGGATGGCAATGGCCGAGATTGTCGGAGGCGATGCCAGCGACGAAATCGAGGTATTGATTGCCCTCGTCGTCCCAGACGGTTGAGCCTTCGCCACGAACGAGTGTGACTGGCAGTCGGCCGGCCGACATCATGAACACAGCAGACTCGCGTTCAGCGGTAGTTGGCATCGTGATTACTCCGATTTAGAGGGATCGATCGCGGACGCACTCAGCGTACGCGAGGCCGCCAAACGCGTCTATGCAACAGATAGCGCGGGCTATTGCTGCGACTCGGCGAGTCGTTCCAGGATTTGGCCGAGCCGATCGATCGCGTCGCCATAGCCTGCCCAATCGCCGTCTCGCTGCCGCTCGAGCGCCTCGGCGAAGGCGTCCTGCGCCTGAGCGGCCAGCTCGGAGGCGTCATCGGACAGGGTGACCGGCTGGCGAGGCTCAGTGTCGGTCTCGGCTGGTTGCTCGGTGGCGCCCTCGCCTGGCAGATCACCCAGGAAGGAGAGCCCCTGCGCTCCCTGATTGCCGAGCGCGACCTGCACGGCGCGCACGAAGGTGTCCTCAAAGGCGATGCGGTCGCCATTGACGACGATCACGCCTTTTAGCTGCGGATATCGCCCGGTGTCCGCCTGGAGATAGATCGGCTCCACATATACGTAGGAGTCGCCGACGGGGATGAAGAGCAGGTTGCCACGGATCACTTCCGAGCCCTGCTGACCGAGCAGCGTGAACTGTCTGGACACGGCGACATCCTGGTCGATGCGGTTCTCGATCTGTTTGGGACCGTCCACGTTCTTGTTAGAGGGGAAGCGGAATGCGAACAGCTTGCCATAGTTCTCGCCGTCTGAGCGGCCGGCCATCCAGGCGATGGAGTTCAATCGATTGCGCGGCGTGAAGGGCAGGATGAGCAGGAACTCAGGCTCTTTCTGATCGGGCAGGCGCAAGGTCACGTAGTACGGCTCGACGGCGATCTCCTGCTGTCGCAACAGCTCTTGCGGGATAGCCCACAGGTCCTCGCGGTTGAACAGTCCGCGCGCGGATTCGATGTGGTAGGTCAGATACTGATCGGCCTGAATCTGGAAGTAGTCCTGCGGATACCGCCAGTGCACCCGCAAGTCTTCGGGGAATGCTGAGGCCGGCTTGAAGAGTTCCGGGAAGATGTCCTGCCAGACCTGAATGATCGGGTCGTCCGGGTCGACGATGTAGAGGTCGACTGATCCGTTGTACGCATCAACGACGGCCTTGACGGAGTTGCGAACGTAGTTGTAACCGACGCCGTGCGGCTGCGAGTAGGGGTAGCGGTCGGTCACGGTGTAGGCGTCTTGAATCCAGTGGAGCCCGCCGTCTTCGCCGACGACGACGTACGGATCGGCGTCGAGTTGGAGGAATGGCGCGAGTTCGCTGACGCGATCCTGGATCAGGCGTCGGAAGAGGATGCGGCTTTCGCTGTCCACCGAACCGGAGATGAGGATGTTGGCGTCGCCGAAGGACCAGGCGAAGGCGAGGCGTCGGAAGAGGCCGCCGAGCTCGATGCCGCCGAGTCCGGAGTAGCGCGTCGTCGCCTGATCGGCTTCGCCGCTGGACTCATCTCCGCTGAGCGGATAGTCGAATTCCTCGGTCTTGCTGTTGGCGATGATGTAGGCATCGGTGGCTTCGCCGTAGTAGATACGCGGCTCGGTGATCTTCAGGTCGAGCGGGCCGGAGGAGGTTTGCTCCGTGACCTCAGGCGGGATGTTGGACACCCAGAAGACAGGCTCGCCGGACGGCGAGACTTCGTCGACTGGCGTCATCACGACGCCGAATCCGTGCGTGAATTGCAAGCGTCGGTTGACCCAACCTTGTTGCGTGGACTGCAGATTGGCCTGAGACAGCTCACGCGCGGCGAGGAAGACTTGATGCTCTTCGTCTCCGACGAGATAGCGATCGACATCGACATCCGGATAGACGTAGAGCGGACGGATCGTCTGAATCGTGTTCAGCGTGTCGTTGAGCGGTCGATGGTCCCAGAGGCGGACATTCAGCAAGGCTTCGGGATTTCGTGTGAGATCGTCTTCGTCGACTCCGTCGTCTGCGGCGAATTCGCGCTCTTCGATTTCGTTGAGCGCGAAGGCGCTGCGTGTCGCCGCGACATTGCGCTCGATGTAGGGCGTCTCTCGTTCGAGCTCGTTGGGCTCGACGGTGAAGCGCTGGATTGCGGCTGGCAGGATCGCGCCGCCGACGATTGAGACGAGGATCAGCATCACGATCGGCGCAATGGCGATGCGCAGTCGCTCGTGGAAGGGCCACGAGAGCACGCCAATGATCACCGCGATCGCGGCCACCATTTTGACGATCTGGACGGGCGAGCGGATGTTGTCGTCGGTAAACGTCGCGCCGAAGACGAAGCCGGCCGGGTTCAACGCCAATTCGAAGCGAGCAAGCCAATAGCTCCAGACGAAGAGCGCCATGACGATTGCGATCGTCAGCGCGAGGTGGACACGGACGCCGATCGTTGAGCGGGCGCCGCCACGATGCAGCATCAGGCGGACGCCGTAGGCGGCGGCCGTGGTGAGCATCGCCATAATGGCGAGTCCGGTCGCCCAACCCTTCATAAACTGCAGCGCCTCGAGCTCGAAGATGTAGAAGCCGAGATCGCGGCCGAACTGTGGGTCGGTAGATCCGAAGGGCTTGGCGTTGAGATACTGCAGGATCAGGTCCCACTGACCGGCGGCGACGGATCCGAAGATCACGGCGAGCAGGATCATCGCGATCGCGGCGATGATCAAGATTACGCGGATCAGTCGTGGATCGTCTTCAGCGGGGTTGGTCGCGTCAACCGGCATGCGCCAGGCGATGGCGAAGGTGGTCGCCAGCACCAGTAGTGAGATGCCGGCTCCGGCGAGGAAGAGCCAGACCTGGGTGACGACGCGCAGGTCGAAGACGCCGCGATAGCCGACATTGCCGAACCAGAGGCGATCGACGTAGATGTCGATACCGATGTTGAGCAGGATCAGCAGGACGAGCAGTCCGACGCCGATCACGATCAATCGCGGCCAGGCGCCCCCGGACGGTTCGCGTTGTCCTTCAGCAGCGGTGTACGGGGGCGGTTCATCGCCGCCTCCACCACCGCCGCCTCCGCCTCCGCCCAAACCTTCGCGGAAGATCGGCGGCGGCGGGCCGAGGTCGCCGGATCGTCCTTCGTCGGAGGGCGGCACATCGCGTGGGCCGTCGCCGCCGTTGCGCCACTCGCCCTGGCTGCGCATGATGGTCCAAAAGCGGTTCATACGAGCAACGTTCCCAGCTCGACGCCGTCAAGCGCGGAGCGAATCGCATGGGGTTCACGGCCATCGATGATCCGCACGGCGGCGCCGCATTTGGCAGCGTGTCGACCAGCGCGCAGCTTCGGCAGCATCCCACCAGTGATCACGCCCGCATCCGTGAGCTGTCGCTGCTGCGCCGAGTCGAGTTGCGCGATCCCGGACGCGTCGGCGTCCAGAACCTGCGGCACGTCGGTGAGGAAGATGAGGTCGGACGCGTTCAGCGCGGAGGCGATGGCCCCGGCCGCGGCGTCCGCGTTGATGTTGAGAAGAGTCGAACCGTCCGCGGCCAGCCCGATCGGCGCCAGGACTGGCAGCAGCTCGGCGTCGAGCAGACGCCGCAGGCGATCTGGATTGCAGCAGGGCGATTCGCCGACGAGTCCGAGCCGCTCTGAGACCGGCGACCGCAGGATGCCGCCATCAACACCGCTCAGGCCGATGGCGTCGGCGCCGAGCGAGAGCAGTTGCCGGATGAGCTGCTTGTTGATCATGCCGGCGAGCACCGCCACAACGACTTCGAGTGATTCGGCGGTGGTGGTGCGGAGTCCATCAACCCATTCAGCCTCGGCGCCGAGACGCTGTTGCCAGTCCGTCACGGCTGCGCCGCCGCCATGCACCAACACGATCCGTCGTCCCTGGCGATACAGCTCGACACAGTCCGACAGCGAGGTGTCGTGATCGCCCAACGTCGATCCGCCGATCTTGATCACGATCGGCGCGGAGTCGGATGCGCTCAGGCTCATGTCGCAAGCCTAGCTGACGAATCGGATCGCGGGGCGAAGCAGGTGTCACGCTCGCACAGGAGCTTGCCAACTCGATCCTGCCAACCCGATACTGTCGCTCATATGAGCCCTCGCGCGACGAACCACGCCATCTTGTTCCTGCTCAGCCTGGAACTGCTATCGGGACTGATCTCCTTCACGGTCGGCCGCCCGTCCGGACAACTGGGCGGCGTCTGGGTGTTCTGGCTGCACGGAATCGGCGGCTTCACGTTGGTGGGGCTGGTGATCTGGAAGTACCGCATCGTCGCGCGATCATTCCGACGCCGCGGCGTCGCAGCGGAGACCGCTGGATCCATTCTGTTGGGGCTGCTTTTCGTCGGCGCGCTGCTGAGCGGCTCGCTTTGGGCGATCATTGGACGAGGAGGGATTGCGCTGCCCTTCTATGGCGACGTGCGCTTGCTGGTGGTGCACACATCGCTGGGACTCGCGGTCACGATTCCGCTGATCGCCCATGCGGCAATGCGCTGGCCGCGCGGCGTCAGGACGGCTGACTTTACGAATCGGCGCGCCGCGTTGAGGTTATTGGGGATTAGCGCGGCGGGATTCCTGCTCTGGCAGGGCGCTGCGGCGGCCGCGCCGCTCGCCGGCCAACCTCCGCGGTTCACCGGATCGCGCGAGGAAGGCAGCGGCGGCGGCAACGCTCATCCGGTGACTCAGTGGCTGTTTGACTCGCGCCAACGCATTGCGGAGCAGGACTGGCGACTCAGCATCGAGGGGAAGGTGCAGCGACCGACCACGCTCTCGCTACAGGAGTTGCTGGCGATCGCGAATCATCGCAGCGAGACGACCCTCGATTGCACAGGAGGTTGGTACACGGTGCAAGAGTGGAGCGGCGTGAGAGTGTCGGACCTGCTCGACTCGGCTGTCGTGGACGACGGCGCCAAGAGCGTGCTGGTTGAGTCGGCAACCGGCTTCCGTCGACGTTTTGCGATTGAGGATGCGACGCAGTTGTTGCTGGCGACGCACGTCGGGGGTGAGTCGCTGTCCAGCGGGCACGGATATCCGTTGCGCCTGGTGGCGCCGGGGCGTCGCGGCTATCAATGGGTGAAGTGGGTGACGAAGTTGGAGATCAGCGGCCGACCGAGTTGGTGGCAATCGCCCTTGCCGTTGCAATAGGACCGTTGCAACAGGACCGCTGAAAAAGTCCCGTTGCAACAGGATCGCTGCGAAGGCTTCATCTCGGACCGAGCGACGCCGTCATCCTGCCGAATGGCGCGAGCTGGCGGTACGCGTCAGGTGACGTAGTCAGCGTTGAAGCGGACGTATGCTTCGGTCAGGTCGCAGCCCCAGGCGGTGGCCTCGGCTTCACCTTGACCGAGATCCATTCTGAGGAAGACTTCTTCGCCTTGTGTGGCGCTCGACGCTTCAGCCTCCGGCACGTTGGTGGCGGTTCCGTCGAACAGACAGAGATCAGCGATCCAGATGCGGACCCGGCTCAGGTCGTAAGGCACGCCGGCCCGACCCGCCGCCATCAGGATCCGACCCCAGTTCGGGTCATACTTGCTCAGCGCCGCCTTGAGCAGCGGCGAGACGACAATCGTCCGAGCGACATCACGGGCGTCTTCCCACGACTTCGCGCCCGACACGGTCATCGAAATCCGCTTGGTCGCTCCTTCGCCATCGCGAGCCATCATCCGGGCGAGGGTCGTCGACACGTCCAGCAGCGCGGAGCCGAATGCCTCGAGCGAGTCGCCTGAAAGCAACGCGCCCCCGGCAGCGCCATTCGCGAGGATGACTGAGGAGTCATTCGTCGACGTGTCGCCATCAACCGTGACCATGTTGAACGAGCGGTCCATGGCAAAGCGGAATGCGGCATCGAGGTCGTCCGCTGCAAGCGGGGCGTCGGTGGTCAAGAAGGCGAGCATGGTCGCCATATCTGGATGAATCATGCCTGCGCCCTTGGCGCATCCGCCGACCGTGTAAGTGACGCCGTTCGTCTCAAATGTCGCCAGCGCTTCCTTCGGGAACGTGTCGGTCGTCATGATCGCGCGAGCGAACTCCTCGCCGCCGTCTGGGCTGGGCTGCAGTTGCGGGATCGCGCTGCGCAGCAGGTTCATCGGCAGGTAATGACCGATGATGCCCGTCGAATTGACAAAGATGTCCTCAGCAATGCAACCGACGCGGTCGGCTGCCAACCGAGTCATCTCACGCGCGTCTTCGAGCCCTTGCTCGCCGGTCGCGCAGTTGGCGTTGCCGGAGTTGACCACTGCCGCGCGCAACGCGCCATTCGCTGTATGTGACTTGCTGATATGAACTGGCGCAGCCGTGCTCTGGTTCTGCGTGTAGACCGCTGCCGCGGTCGCGGGTCGATCTGAGACGAGCAGCGCCAAATCTGGCAAGCCCGATTCCTTGATCCCCGCCGTGAATCCACAGGCCGAGAATCCCTGCGCACTCGTGACGGCGCCGGCGGCGTCCTCGTCGGCGCCCAATGCGTCGCGCCTGGAGCTCATGGGTAGACCCCGATCTTGCTCAGGCCGACCTCTTCCGGGATGCCGAACATAAGATTGAAGCACTGCACCGCCGCGCCGGCCGTGCCCTTGACCAGGTTGTCGATTGCGCTAATGACCGTGACTTCGCGCGTCATCGGATCGATGATCGGATACACGATGCACGCGTTCGAGCCGAGCGTCTGCTTGGTCGAGGGAGCATTCGGCGCAACGTGAACGAACGGTTCGTCGGCGTAGAACGACTCATACACATCGCGCAGCACCTCAACACGCTCCATTGGGTTCTCTGGAAGCGCGCCGTCCTGGATTGCGGGATAGCAGGTCGCCAGAATGCCCCTGGTCATTGGCACGAGGTGCGGGACAAAGGTGAGGCTCAACTCGGCGTTGCTTTGACTGGCGCTGGCCTTCTGCAGTGTCGAGAGTTCTTGCACCATCTCGGGTTGATGCCGGTGTCCCGACAGCCCATAGGCCGAGAAGTTGGAATCAACTTCGGAGAAGTGTGAGGTCAGCTTCAGCGCGCGGCCGGCGCCGGAAACGCCTGACTTGGCATCCACAATGGTGCGACCGTCGAGCCATCCTTGCGCGGCCAATGGCGCCAGCGCCAGAATCGCCGACGTCGGGTAACAGCCCGGCACGCCGACTAACCGCGATTCGACGATCTCATCGCGGTGCAACTCGGGCAGGCCATAGACCGACTCTCCCAGCAATTGCGGCGACTGATGCGCGCCGTACCACTGTTCATACGTCGCTTCGTCGTACAGACGGAAGTCGGCCGAGGCGTCGATCACAGGCGTGCCGTGCGTGATAAACGGAGTCAATCGCTCTGCGGCGGCTGCGTGCGGCAAGCCGGAGAAGATCACGTCCACCTCCTCCTCGACCTCTGCCACGATCGGCAGATCGACGGACCAGAGGTGAGGGAACACTTCCGGTAGGCGCTTGCCGACCTCGGAACGGCCGGTGACGCAGACGATCTCCACCGCCGGATGCTGGGCCAGCAGACGTGTCAGCTCCGCACCGACGTAACCCGTCACATTGATGATCGCCGCGCGGATCGGCGATCCGTTCGCCGAGCTGCTCATTGACTGCTCCGTTCGAAGATCGGAGGGCATGTTCTGTACCCGTAGATCCTCTGAGCGTACTCGATCGGCGGCTCAGATCGAACTCCCACTGACGGACCAGGGGACCCAGTCGCTGTCAAACAGAATCATCGGCCACCATGGCCACATTGGGACGGGACTCGCCAGCACGGCCAGCAGGAGCGCCGTCGGGTCGGGTACAACCCGAGGGCGATGGTCATCCCCAACCACATGGGTCCGGCGATCACGAAGCCGAACGGCTGCGCAAAGGCGGCAATAGCTCCAACAAGAACGCATCCCACCATCAGCCGCCGTGTGAACTTCCGATCCCCCGGCCGAGCCCAACGTGCCCAAGCCGGGGGATGATCCCACCAAGCGCGGCGCCGCAGGACCCAATCGATTGGTTGCATCACCGAACGAACGCCGCGATGTAGACGTGTCACGGCGGAGGCGCCACCGTGCAAGTGACGGGCCATGGCACACACTCCCTGCCGAACAAGAAACTTGGATAGAACGGCCAGAGCATCGCCGCGGCAAACAGGATGACCAGCACCATACGGCTCCTTGTCGGGAACAGAGCCAACGCGACAAGCAGCCCAATCCAACTAGCTCCAATGATGGGGAACGAGTACGGAAACAACACGGCGCCGCCAATACCGATAACGGCGCATCCCACCATCAGCCGCCGTGTGAACTTCCGATCCCCCGGCTGAGCCCAACGTGCCCAAGCCGGGGGATCGCCCCACCAATCGCGGTGCCGCAGGACTGCGAAGACGGACCGGCTTACGCTGGTTAGGAACCTGTAGACGACCATGGGACCCAATCCGACTCAAACAGTAGTTGCGGAAAATAGGGCCACAGAAGACTCGGGACGATGATGAACAGGATCATCACACGCCGCCTCGTTGGAAACAAGGCGATTGCAATGAGCATTCCAAGCCAGCAGGGGCCGATGGTACCCACCGAAAGCGGAGGGAGTGCCCCTCCACCCAGACCTATCACTGTGCATGCCAAGAGCAATCGCCGTGTAAACGTGCGATCCCCTGGCGCTGCCCAATGCGCAAACGCCAGGGGATCGTCCCACCAACCTCGGTACTGTACGGCCCACACGACCGGTCGTGTAATGGTAGCCAGGCCCCGATCACGCCATTCTATTGCGCGGCACATACAGAATGCACTTCAAGATCGACCACCGGTATTCCAAGCAAACTAGGCACTCCCACCCAGTCACTATCCCAGAACGTACAGAAATAGGCGCCATTGGGCTGTGCCCAGACCGTTGCTTTCGCAGTGATCGAGACAGGTATGTCTATGTCGACGCCAGGCACGATGCGATCAATTGCATCACCCAAATTCTCAGAGTACCAACGGACCTCCGCCCACGTCTCAATCTCATTTGCCGAGAAATGGTACCGGCTGCCATCGCTGAGCAGCGTCGGAGCCCAGCCTTCGGTTTCGATGATCAGCGCATCCCACGACCAATCGATGATCGCATTCTGCGTGTACGACCATGAGACTCGGGCGACAGTTGTCCACATCGGACGCCATACTGGGTCGAATCCGACCATCGTCGCATACGCCAGTCGTGATCTCGGCGGCTCGCCGTGTTGACCGGGCGGGACTTGGCCATCCCCAGCAATGAACACGCGAGTGCGCAGGGTCAGTCGATCGCACGCGCCTTCGCCACGCGTCGCGATTTGCAGACCAAGCCCGTGCTGCGTGGGATCGACCGTGATGACGCACTGGACCGGCTGAAACTCGGTCTCCGTTGGCTCAGCCCGGACGACCAACAGCTCGATGCTGCAACCTCCCGTGGGCGATGAAGCAAGATGACGATACTCGCCGGCGAAATCGAAGCGAACGTCATCGACGATGACGTGGTACATATCGAACACCGGACACGGATGGGTGGTTTCCGACTGGCCTTCCGGCGTTTCCGGAGGCGCTTCGGCGCGGACCTCGCTACTCAGCCACAAGCTGGCGCAGACCGTAGCAACGCCCAACAAGGTCAACCTCAACATCACCATTCTCCATCCTCAGTTCGCTCCGCGCGGAACAGATCGCCGACTCCTCACTCCTTTCACTCCGTTGGTTCACGATCCAAGCTACGCCGACTGCTGAGGAAGTCAAGCCGATTCAGCGAGGTAGGACGGAGCGCGGTGGCGCGATGCGAGCGGCGGTTAGCCTGTGCGCATGACCGGCGCGCTGGCTCCCTATTCCGCGATTGACCTCACTGCGGCCATTGGTGGTCTGGCGACCATGGTGCTGGCCGGACTGGGCGTTGACGTGATCCGGGTCGAGCCGCCTGGAGGACATCCATCGCGCCGACGCGGCCCGATGCTGCGCAACGGCGCCGATTCCTCCCTCTATTGGGCGCAAATGAATGCCGGCAAGCGCTCGGTCATCCTCGATCTCGATCACGAAACGGACCGCGAACGACTTCGACGCCTATGCGAGCGCGCCGACTTCCTCTTCGAGTCGGACGCGCCAGGCGCGATGGCGTCGCGTGGACTCGGCTACTCCGACCTATGCGAGCGAGCCCCGGCATTGATCTACGTCTCGATCACACCCTTCGGCCAGGATGGACCGAAATCGCTGTGGGCCGCATCCGACCTGATCGGACACGTCTCCGGCGGCCTGAGTTCGCTGGTCGGCGACCCGGAACGCGCCCCGCTCAGACCGTCAGTCGAACAGGCTTACAACATCACCGCGCTCAACGCGGGATCGGCAGCGCTGATTGCCTTGCACGCGCGACATCTGACCGGTCGCGGACAACATGTCGATGTCTCCATGCAAGCAGCGATGGCCAACACACTGGGCAACGCGCGCTTGTACTGGGAGATGGACGGGATCATCACTCAACGAGCTGGTGGAGCTCGCGCCTTCGCCGATCAGGCGACGCGGATCATCTATCCGTGCGCCGACGGCTACGTCGCATTCGTTCGAGTCCCGGCGTCGATGGTCCCGCTGCATCGATGGATGTCTGCGGAGGGTAGTGAGCCGCGCTTCGATGCTGACTTCTGGGCGAGCACGCCGACCGCGGGACGCCATCTGCCGCCCGCATCTGAATCGGCGGCGTTGGAGGCTGAGATCGAGGCCTTCTTTGCGGGGCGAAAGGCGCAAGAGCTATACGAGACAGGTCAGAGCCATGGCGTCATGATCTGTCCCGTCAATACAATGCAGGACATCGTCGACAGCCCGCAGCTCGCCGCTCGATCGTTCTTCACCGAGGTTGACGATCCGGCGCTGGGACCGCTCACCGTTCCGGGCGCCCCGCTCAAGATGTCGGCCACGCCCTGGCGATCACAGCCCGCGCCAACGCCCGGCCAACACAACGACGAGATCCTTTCGGCTACAAGCCAAATCCAACCTGAAGGAGTTTGACCATGCCCGATGACCGAATGTCCGATGACCACCTGCTGATCGACAAGCGCGCCAACGGAGTGGTGGTCGCAACCCTCAACCGACCCGAAGTGCTCAATGCGCTCTCGAACCGGATCCGCACAGGTCTGCGCGAGATGGTCGCCGATCTCAAGGCCGACCCTGAGGCGCGCGCACTGGTGATCACCGGCGCCGGGCGAGGCTTCTGCTCGGGCGCTGACCTGTCCAATCGTGAGGATCGCGTCGCCGCTGAATCGCAGCCGGGGCTCGGCTCGACCGAGCTGCGCTACGGATTCGCGGCTGAGCTCCAGCAGTTGGAAATCCCTGTGATCGCGGCGGTGAACGGGGCAGCCGCCGGTGCGGGATTCGCGATCGCATTGGCCGCCGATATCCGTCTGATGTCCGAGGCCGCGCGATTCCATCCTGGATTCCTGAAAATCGGACTCGGACCGGACTGGGCGGCATCTTGGACGCTGACCCGTCTCGTCGGTCACTCGCGAGCCCTGGAAACCTTCTGGCTGTCGGACCCGATTGATGCGAACCGCGCGCTGGAACTTGGCATCGCCAACCGCGTCGTCGCGCATGACGACCTGATGAGCGAGGCGCTGGCGCTCGCCGACCGGCTGGCGCAGGGCGCTCCCTGGGCCATCGCCCTGACCAAACGCGCGATCTACGCCGCTCTGAACAACGACGCCACGCAGCAGGCGCAGTTGGAGGAGCTGAACCAGGCCTGGCTGCGACACTCGCTCGACGCCGGCGAGGGCGCGCGCTCGTTCAAGGAGCGTCGCGACCCAAGTTTCCAGCGACGCTAGACGACGCGAGCTATGTCGCCACCGATGAGCAGCAACGAGCCTCCCGGCGCGCGCATGTTTGACGGCGTGCGCATCGCCGACTTTGCCTGGGTCGGCGTCGGTCCGAATGCGACCATGCAGATGGCGTTTCACGGCGCGGAAGTGATCCGCGTGGAGTCTTCCCGCCGCCCTGACACCTTTCGCTCTGGCGGTCCCCGACCGGCGGGAAGCCATTCGCTTGACGCCTCGGCCTACTTCGCCAAGTTCAACCGCGGCAAGCGATCCGTCGCCATCAATCTGGCCCACGAGAGAGGTGCGGAGGTCGCTCGACGTCTGATCGCCAGCGCCGACATCGTGACCGAGTCCTTCGCGCCAGGATTTATGGATCGGCTCGGCCTGAGCTACGAAGAAGTTCGCAAGATCACGCCCGATGTGATTATGTGCTCAATGTCGATGGAGGGACAAACCGGCCCGCATGCCAGGTTCCGCGGCTTTGGACTCACACTTCAGGCGGCGGCCGGCGTGACCGGCATGACCGGTTGGCCAGACCTGCCTCCGGTTGGAACTGGCGTCGCCTACACCGACTGGGTCGCGACCCACGTCGCGATCATCGGCATGCTCGCCGCGCTCGACCATCGCCGCCGCACTGGCGAGGGTCAATACATCGATCTCTCGCAGTTCGAGGCCTCAACCTTGGTTCTCGACGCCGGCGTGATTGACGCCGCCAACACGGGCCGGGTCGCGAAGCCGCTCGGCAACCGAGACCTCCGTTTCGCGCCGCACGGCGTATATCCATGCGCCGCCGACGCGAGTGGCAGTGATCGTTGGGTCGCCATCGCCATCACATCCGACGACCAATGGCGTTGTCTCGCGCAAGCGATGCAGCGTCCCGACTGGCTCGATTCGATCGAACTCTGCCGCCTGGACGGCCGCCTGGCCGCGCAGGACGAGTTGGACGCGCAGATCGGACAATGGACCGCATCGCGAACGGTCGACGAAGTCGAGCAAGCGCTTCAGTCCGTCGGGGCGCCGGCCCATCGCGCGTCGACCGTCCGCGACGCCCACGAAGACCCACAGCTCGCCTACCGTCAGCACTGGTGGCAGAGCGACCATCCCGTCATCGGAGAGATGTCGTACGAAAGCCCAGCCTGGCGTCTGAGCGAGACGCCGCCGCCCATGCCGCGCCGCTCGCCACTGTTGGGAGAGGACTCGGAGTACGTCTACCGAGAACTCTGCGGCTACAGCGAGTCAGAGTTCCATCAACTGATGGTCGACGGAGTCGTCGAATAGCGCCCAGATATCGCCGCCGTCGTGGGGAGTAATGCATACCTCAGGCGCCCGCTCGGGGGCGGGGCGGTTGCGAGGCGTAGCTTTGGGGGACTGTATCGGATAACGCGCAAACTCAACCAGCGACAGCCGCGAGTTGGAGCCGGCCGGTGAGGTACTCCATGCCCCTATCTCCCTTGATCCGATTGCAACTTCCGCAGAGCAATTGCAGGTTGCCGATGTGATCCGTCCCGCCTCGCGCTCGGGCGATGATGTGATCGACTTCGAGATTGCGCAGCTCGAAGTGTGTCCCGCAACCCGCACAGTAGCCTGCCTGTTGGCCGTACAGCGTGGCTCGATTCTCGAGCGCGTTGTAGCGCGGGATGTCGCCGATGTCTGTGCGTCTGGGGATGTCCGTGCGATGCACGATGTTGCGCCACAGGCCCTGGTCGGCTTCGACGCGCTGCACGACCAGTTCGGCGGCTTTCTCCGATAGGTCAATCCCAACCCACTCACGATCCAAGCGGTCGGCGGCGACAAGCGTTGTGGCGCAGCCGCAGAACGGATCGAGCACCATATCGCCGGGATTCGACGAGGCACGGATGATGCGGTCGAGCAGGGCTAGGGGTTTCTGCGTCGGGTAGCCGAGTCGCTCACGTTTGATACGCCCGACGGGCGAGAAGTCGGGCCACCATGTCTCAGGAACCTTGCCCTTCGCGAGATACGCATCGCGCTCGCTCGCGGTGAGCGGCGCTGCGATGGCCGCTCCGCTCTTGTTCGTGTTCAGTGCCTTGTGCGGGATGCGAACGGCGTCGGCGTTGAACGTCCACCCCCCCCCCTCACATACCACAGGATTGTGTCGTGCTTGCGATTGAACTGGCGCATCCGAGGCGACCCCGGCCCGGTGTACGCCCAGACGATCTCATTGCGGAAGTTGCGCCGCCCGAACACGGCATCCATAAGCAGCTTGAGGTAGTGGCTCATGGTCGGGTCGCAGTGCAGGTAGATCGAGCCGGTTGGCTTGAGCAATCGCGGCATCTCCAGCAGCCGCGCCGCCATGTAGGCCAGGTAGGACTTGTCGGAGTCTGTCATTGCCGCCAGCAGCACGCGCTGGACGGCGGGCTGCTTCTGCTCGATCAGGTTGATCCACTCCACGTCGATATCCGACAGCGACCACGTGTCTTTGAACGCCGCGCCCGCTGCTTGCGAGCCAATCGGCGCTGCGTAGTCCTGCTTCGAATTGAACGGCGGATCGAGGTAGATCAGGTCCACCGATTCGGAGTTCATGCCGCGCATGACCTCGATGCAATCTCGGGTCCAGATTGTCCCGCTTGAGTAGTTGCGGGCAATCATGGCAGTCATCCTCATTGGGTTATCGGTGGGTTGCTGCGACGATAGCAGCCTGATCAATCAGGGTTGACATCTCCCTCGGGGGTGATGCCACAGAGACCGAAGCATACCTCAGGCACCCTTTCGGAGGCGGGGGCGGTTGCGAGGTTACGCATCGGTCTCTTTCGGGGGAGGTCGCATCGCTCAGGGAACTGCGCGTCCGGCGAGCGTTCCGGTTGGGCGACCGTGGTCAACGGCGAGCTGTCCGTTGACACATACGTAGGGAATTCCGGCCGGCCGCGTGCGCGGGTCGTTGAAGTCGGCGGTGTCAATCACGCGCTCAGCATCGAAGACCGCGAGATCGGCGAACTGGCCCTCTGCGACGATGCCTCGGTCGGTCAGGCCGAATCGGCTCGCCGGCAACGAGGTCATGCCTCGCACCAGATGCTCCAGCGAGGCGCCGCTGCGTCGTCGCAGCCGTCCCAGTATCCGTGGGAACGTGCCGTAGGCGCGCGGATGCGGGACGCCCTCATCGAAGGGGATGCCATCAGAGCCAACCATGTAATCATCGCGCCCGAGCAGTGCGATCACATCGGCCTCAACCTGCTGCACGATCGACGGGCTGGCCGGCATGGCGTCGCGGAATCCGCATTGCAGGCCCGACTCGCGCATGACCGTGAGGGTCATGTCGGAGACCGACATGTCCATCCGGGCAGCGGCGTCGGCGAAGCTGAGGCCTTGCAGATGCTCGAGATGCTGCGCGCCAATCCAGGTCCAGGTTGCGGCGTCGCTGCGGCCGGGAAAGAGATGCTCAAGCGAATCGACCAGGCGGTCGCGCCAGGCCGGGTCGCCAAGCCGCTCCAGTAGCCGGTCAATCCCGCCCACGTGACACTCGCCGCGCAGGAAGTAGCCGGGAACGGTCGCTGCGGCGGCATATGGGTAGCACTCGAGCGTGACGTCAACGCCCTCCGACTTGGCGCGGTCGACCTCCACCATGATCGAGTCGATGTCGCCGGTGTTGCTCGGAAACGTGCGGTAATGCGAGATGTGTACCTTGACGCCGCTGCGTCGGCCAATGTTCATCGCTTCGACGATGCCTGAGCCGTCGGGCGCGCGATCGTCGTTGTGATTGCGGATGTGCGTCACATAGACGCCGTCATGCGCGGCGACGACCTTGCATAGGGCGACGAGCTCATCGGTGTTGGAGTATGAGTTGGGGTAGTAAGAGAGCCCGGTTGAGAATCCTGTGGCGCCCTGCTCCATCGCCTCGCTGACCATTCGCTCGGCCTTGATCAGCGCTGCGCCCTCCAGCGGCACGTCGCGGAAGCCGACGCTCTCCAATCGCACCGGACCATGCGGGGCCTGAACCGCCACGTTGCAACCCTTGCCGTCGTAGTGCGAGCGAAACGCGGCCATCGTCGACACATCGAGATCGGACGGCGGCGGCCCGTACAGTCCTGCGATGTAGCGGCCGTACGAGTTCAGGTTCTCCTTCGATAGCAGCGCATAGGACAATCCGTCCTGAGTGATGAACTCAGTCGTCACGCCTTGCGCCAGACCGTGCGCGTGGGCGGGATCTCGCAGGAGCACGCCGTCGGAGTGGGCGTGCGTGTCGATCAATCCAGGCGCGACCGTGAGCCCGGAGGCGTCGACCTCGCGCAACGCGGCCATGTCTCCAAGATCGCCTACGGCGCTGATTCGGTCGCCGTCAATGGCGACATCGGCGTTGAAGGAAGGGGCGCCGGTTCCATCTACGATCGCGCCGCCGCGAAGGATCAGGTCAGGCATAAGGCGTCACCTTTCTGGTGAAGCAGCTGCAGGAGCAGCCCCCGAGGCGTCCCACGCCTCAATTTTATCGTTGATGTACGCCCATCGCTCAGCGATCTCATCGTGCAGACGCTGCACGGCCTTTTGCCAGGCCAGGTAGCCGGGACCCTTGCGGTCAGCACGGACGTGAACTTCGAGCAGTTCACTCAACCGATTCACGCGCTCGCGCATGATGTCGAGCGAGATCGTCTCCTGCAGTAGGTGTCGCGACGCCTCGATGTAGCGTTCCCAACCGATCGTGACGATCGCGTGGAGCGTGGGGTCGCAATGCGGAGCGCGCGCGTCGATTTCGAAGAAGACCTGGCGAATCCGGCAGGTGCGCTCCAGATCATCCCAATCCGGCATGTTGTAAGCAGTGCGGATCGGGCTCGGCGATCGCCAGGTGTGTTCCAGGTCCCACGGGATCAGCGTGAAGTTGCCGGACAAGGCGTCCTGGTACCAGAAATAGTTGTGGTTGCCGCACTCGGGCACGCAGTACCAGGCGACGATCCCGTCCCAGTTGTCGATCAATCGGTCAACGGCGAGGTAGTTGAACAGGTCATCCGACTCCTGCATGTGATCGATTAGCGTCTGATAGCGCTGTCGGTCGGTTGCGGCCGATGACACGGCATCCGAGAAGGCTTCCATGTTGGAGGCGTCCAGTGGGCCTCGCGCGATCGCGTCTTCGAGCTGTTCCTGAAAGCCCCAATTGGCGTCAATGTTGCCGGGCCAGATCTCCTTGTAGAGGATCCCGCGCCCGCGATCACGGAAGCGATCAGCGATGAACCGGTCGTCGATGTCCTCGGTCAGCGCGAACAGTCCAAGCGGTTCGCCATTGAGCTGCAACAGCGCGTAGACCGATCGCGGAGCAACAACGCCGGCGTCGCGGAAGACCTGATAGCTCAACACCTCGCGCATCTGCGTCTCGTCATCTTTCATCGCATGGAAGTTCAGGCGCTTCAATCCGTGATGGCGCAGCGATGGATCGTAGTGATTGAACTTCAACTTCCAGGACAATTTCGGGCAGATCTGGCGTCCGCCGAAGAAGCAGAACCGCAAGGCCCCGAAGAATCCCTTGTAGCGAACTCCGACCGACTCGTAGCGGGCGCCATCGATCTCGAGTGCCGCCTGTACGTACAGTTCGGCGGTTGGATTCGCATTCAGCTTGGCCAGTTCTTCCTCACTGACCTCAATGCTGTAGGTGCGAATGGTGTCCGGATCGAAGACGACGTTGGCGGGATCGCTTCGCTGTTGATCGACGCCGATCGTTGAGGCGTCGGCCGCGGGCGGCAGCCGCGGAGGTCGCGACTCGGCGCTCACGGCGAACAGCGCCGCGGCGACGATGACGGCTGCGCCGACGGACAAGGCCAGCAGCCATCGCCAGTTCATGCTCACGTTGGCCGCTCCAGATTCAGCTGCGCTTGGCAGGATTCAAGTAGGCTTCGCAGGGCTCAGGTGCGCTTCGCTGGAATCAAGTGCGCTTCGCAGGGCCTATGGGACGGTAGGATACCTGCATGGCCTTGATGCTGCGACACGCGACTGCGTCAGGAGCGGAAAGCCCCGCGCAACAGCGGGAGGAACGCAAGTATCCGTTGCCGAGCAGACGCTCGGCGCTGCTGACCGCCTGGATCGACGCGAGATTGTCGCGCGACGCCCAGTATCCAGAGGGCGTGATCACGAGCTGCTACTACGACACCGCGCAGCACGAGTCCTACCAGGAGTCGCTGGACGGCGAGTATGCCAAGCAGAAGCTGCGGCTGCGTTGGTATGGAGACCCGGTTGACCGCTACGCCGGCGTCTGGCTTGAGCTGAAATCGCGTATCGGCGCGCGATCGGTGAAACAGCGGCTGCGCATTCCTGTTCATGGCGATCTGGATCGGTTTGGCCTGGTGATTCCGTCGAGCGAGGAACTGACCCGCGGACTGCGCGAACTGAGCGAGTTCGCGCACGCTCCGCTCGATCCGACGCTGCAGCCGAAGGTGCTGGTGCGCTATCGCCGAATTCGTTGGCAATCGTCGGACGGTTCACTTCGAGCCTCGCTGGACACTGACGTGCGAGCGGGCAATCCTCAGGCAGCGCCGATCTGGCTGCCAATTGCTGACGGATCGGTGCTGGAACTCAAGTCTCGCGAGGAGCTGCCGCCTCAGATCGCGCATTTGAAGCGGCTAGGCCTGCGTCGCACTGCGCATTCAAAATACGCGCTGGCGCTCGAACGGCTCTACGGAACTCAACAGTAGGCAGCGCAGCATTGCAAAGCATTAGCAGGCTGCTGAAGAAGGGTATGTGAGATTATGGCGGAGGTGTTGAACCGATAGCTGAAGGAGGTCTGCGATGCGCGGCGAGTCAGAGCGACAGGCGACGATGATGATGGGGTTGACGCCGGACGGCTTCGTGCCCAAGAGTCACCCATTGCGCCGGATCAAGCCCTTGGCCGACTCGGCCCTGCGGCGCATGTCGCCCCTGTTTGACGAGATTTACGCGGACAACGGGCGGCCCTCGATTCCGCCGGAGCACTTGCTCAAGTCGAGCCTCCTGATGGCCTTCTACACGCTCCGCTCGGAGCGCCAGTTCTGCGAGCAGCTGCGCTACAACCTGCTGTTCAAGTGGTTCCTCGACCTGAATGTCGAAGACGAACCGTTCCATCCGACCACGTTCACGAAGAACCGCGAACGGCTGCTGGAAGCGGACGCGGCGCGGGTGCTGCTCAAGGAAGTGGTCAAGGAAGCCAGGCGTCGCCGGCTGCTCTCGGCCGACCACTTCACGGTTGACGGCACGCTGCTCGAGGCCTGGGCCTCGCACAAGAGCTATCGTCCGCGCGACGAGCAACCACCCAGAGGCGGCGGTCGTAACCGGCCGCGCGACTTCCAGGGCGAGCGCCGTCGTCGCGAGACGCACGAGTCGACCACCGACCCGGAGGCGCGGCTCTACCGCAAGGGTAAGCAGCAGGAGGCGCGGCTCTGCTACCTCGGCCATCTGCTGACCGAGAACCGTCACGGGCTGGTCGTTGATGTCGAACTGACCGAGGCTGACGGCTACGCCGAACGGGATGCTGCCCTGGCGATGCTCGAACGCAGTGTCAGGGGACCGGCCACGCTGGGCGCCGACCGGGCCTACGACACGCGCGACTTTGTCTGGGACTTACGCGCGCTGGGGGTGACGCCCCATGTGGCCCAGAACGAACAAGGCCGGCGCAGTGCGATCGACCGTCGCACGACCCGGCATCCGGGTTACGCGCAGAGTCAGCGCCGGCGTAAACGGGTCGAAGAGGTGTTCGGCTGGATCAAGACCGTCGGCGCCGGCGGCAAGCTGCGCTATCTCGGACAGGCCCGCAACAAGCTCTGGTTCGAACTGACCGCCGCCGCCTACAACCTCACCCGCCTGGCCAACATCGAGGCGGCCGCCGCATAACCGAACCGCGCCGACGCGGCTTCAGGCGCTGGATCCAGCGCCCCGGATCCCGCCCTCTCACTTACAGGACCTCCAGTCGATCCCTGCTCAGCCCGCGCCCACTCGTCGAAGATGGCCAGGTCTGGCACCAGCTATCCGTAGTTCAGCAGCCTGTTAGGGAGCAGTCATGCCGATTGTGCTGATTGAGTGGCCAGAGATCCTGGGTCCTACGTCGGAGATCGCGTTCGAGGAGTACATGCTGGCGACGGTGGTGTCGCTGGCGGCCTCGATTGCGGCATATGGGCTGTACCTGCTGTTTTATCGCGACTGGCAGCGCGGAGCGGGCATTCATCGCGTGTTTCTGCTGGCCGGTCCTGCGATCACCCTGCTCTTCATTGCGATCCAGTGGTCGCTGCCGCTCTCGCTCGGACTGCTGGGCGCGCTGTCATTCGTCCGGTTCCGCACGCCGATCAAGGACCCGGCCGAGATCGGCTACCTGTTGGTGGTGATCGCCTCGTCGATCGGCGCGGCGACCTATAACTACGAGCTGATCGGGATCCTGTTTGCGGCGGTGGCCTTGGTGTTGGTCGGGCAGCGAGTGTTCTCATCAACCGGGCTGGGCGGTCTGAGCGCCGGCAGTCGTGACGTGATCATTACGATGCCGGCGTCCGACTATACGCAGCACGAAGCCGCGCTGTTGCAGTTCCTGGAATCGAATCTGAGCGGGTTCAAGGTCGCGTCAATGACGCAGAATGCGGGCGCCGCGAGTCTGCACGCCAACTTCCGTCGCTCGGGATACGGAGACCGCTGGGGAGAGTTCCGCGCCGCGCTGGAGGCCGTGTCAGCGCCGTTGGAGTTGTACGTCGGCTAACCTCAGAACCCCGTGGCTGACGAGACGACAGGAGGCCCACAATGGTGGAATTGAGCAGGTTAGAAGCAGTCGACTTACGGGAAGTCTGGAAGCACGAAGCAAGCGACTTCACCCCATGGCTGGCGGACAACATCGACGAATTGGGCGCGTGCTCGGCCTCGATCTGGAGGTCGAAACACGAGAAGCCTCCGTGGGGCCCTTCTCTCTGGACTTGCTCGCGCGAGACCTCGGCAGCAATCGCCGCGTGGTGATCGAGAATCAGCTAGACGCGACCAACCATGACCACCTAGGCAAACTGCTGACCTACGCGGCTGGCTTCGACGCGAGCGTCGTCGTGTGGCTAGTGCGAGAGTTCCGGCCAGAACACCGCGCCGCCCTCGATTGGCTCAATCACCGCACCGGAGAAGACACGGCATTCTTCGGTGTTGTTGTGGAGGCGTGGAAGATCGATGACTCCAACCCGGCTCCCCAACTTGTCGCGATTGCAATGCCCAATGACTGGCAGAAGGAAGTAGCGAGTCGTGCCACCAGGGGAGAAGCTAGCAACCTCTCGGAAAGACGTATTCGATACAGAGACTTCTACCAGCAATTGTTGGACACGCTGCGCGAAAAGCACCAATTCACGCGTGCTCGTAAGGCGCAGCCGCAAAACTGGTACTCCTTCGCATCAGGTTTCGCAGGCATCAGTTACAGCGTGGGATTTACAGCGGAAAACAATGCACGTGTCGAAGTCACGATAGCAACAAGCGATGGCAAGGAAGTCAACGAGCGCCTGTTCAGCCAACTAAAGAAAGTCAGGGAGTCGATCGAAGAAGACCTGGGCTTTGCGTTGATGTGGGACCCGCTTGTAAACAGGAAAGCCTGCAGGATCTGTGTCGAGCGGCCCGGCGAAATCGATGCAGATGATGACGCACTTGCAGACATTCAGCGCTGGATGGTCGGCAACTTGCTTGAGATTCGGCGTGTCTTTCTGCCTTACCTCCGCGAGTTCCCGTTCTGACCAACCCACCAGCTTGTCGGCTAACCTCAGCAGCAAGGGAGCGGAAGGGGACCGGTGTCCCCCACAGTCTTCAACACTGATGCGGGGCGGTCCGCACCGTCTCGGGTGGGTTCGACTCCCATGCGCTCCCGCCACCGACGATCGACGCAGCCGTCTCTGCTCGACCTCCCCCTCCGGGGGAGGCGCCCCGTAGGGCGGAGGGGGCACTCCTCAATCCGGCCTGTATGCCGCGGGCGGCCCCCTCAGTCGCTTCGCGACAGCTCCCCCGGAGGGGGAGCGCTTGGGGATCGCCTATAGCGCGTCGATCACCGCCTGCGCGAACTCTTCGGTGCTGGCCGAACCGCCCTGGTCGGGCGTCAACGACTCGCCTGACGCGTAGACCGCGTCGATGGCCCGCTCCAACGCGGCCGCCTGCTCGCGCTGTCCCAGATGATGCAGCATCATCACGGCGGACAGCATCGTCGCCGTGGGATTGATGCGATGCATCCCGGCGATGTCCGGCGCCGTCCCGTGTACCGACTCGAAGTAGGCCCAGTCCTCGCCGAAACATCCCGACGGCGCCAGCCCCAAGCCGCCGATCGTGCCCGCGCCCTCGTCTGAAAAGATGTCGCCGTACAGGTTTGGCAACAGCACCACATCCAAGTCGCCCGGCGAGGCCACAAGACGGCGGGCGAAGTCGTCGGCGATGAAGGCTTCAAACTCGATGTCGGGATATCCCGCGGCGACCTCAGCCGCGACCTCGACGAACCAGCCATCGGTCTTGGCCAGCACGTTGGTCTTGGCCGAACAGGTCAGCTTGCCGGGATAGCCTTCCGCCTGGCGCTGCTGAGTCAGGCGGCAGGCGAAGTGCGCCACGCGCTCGACGTTGGCGCGGGTGAAGTACTTGATCGCGTAGCGGCCCTCAGCCTCGGCGAAGTGTCCGAATCCGCCTGGTACGCGAGTGCGCGAAACTCCGCCAAATCGAGGGCGGTCGGCCAGTCCCGAGGCAGCGACTTCTGACAGGTCGCCCTCAATGCCGGCGTAGAGGTCCTCGAGGTTCTCTCGCACAATGATGTAGTCGATGCCCTCAGGCTGCGCCATCGGCGAACGGAAGCCCGGACGCCACTTGATCGGCCGCACGTTGGCGAAGGTCTGTTTGCCCCAGCGGAAGTAGCCAACGCCCGGCGTCTGTCCGTTGGTCGAGCCGAAGAGCACGGTGTCGCAGCGTTCGGCGGTGTCGATAACCAGTTGCTCGCCTTCTTCGCGAGACATCTCGCGCGTCAGATCTGCACCGTCGGGCAGAACTTCGAAGGAGATCGGCAGCTCCATCGCCTGCAGCACGGCCACCGAGGCGTGTACCGCCTCAGGCGCGGCGTCATCGCCAGGCAGGACTCCAACTGTTGCTTCACTCGTTGCTTCAGCGGCCATGTTCAGTCTCCATCTGCAAATCGGTGGTCGCGTTCCAGGTCCTGGAACCTTACATCGTCAATCGCAGTGGCCCGGCCAATCTCGTCAAAGATCAAACCGAGCCGGTGCGTGTGCATCAGATCGAGCAAGTCATCACCATCGACCAATTCGATCGGTTCGTCGCCTGCGTCGGCCTCGTCGATCTCCGAGGAGGAGAACTCGCCATTCGTGATGAACAGACCTTCTGTGGCTTTGTCGGCCATCAAGGTCTTCATCTCGCGCACCGGTTGGCGCCGAGTGAGCCGAACGAGCGGCGGCAGATCACATAGACGCTGGCGCGTTCCTCATCGTCCAGGACGCCGACGCACTCGCTTGCCCCATCGAACGCGACTCGAACCACCTCGAGATCGATGATTCCCATCGCGTGCAGAATGCGCCTGGTGAACTGTTCAAAGGCACCGCGACCCAGGTTGCGGATCGAAGACTCCAGCCGCGAGCGCCATTGGTAGTCGTCCATGGGCGGGTCTTCGACGCGTTCGAGTTCGCGGTGGTCTGTGAGCGGATCCTGCTCGGCTCGCGCCTCTGCCTCACGTCGCTGCCGGTTGCGGCGGACCGTTCGCCAACCAAGAAAGAGCATCGCCAGCACGAGAGGAGCAAACTGAACCCAGGCCGGCGCCGACTCGCCTTCCTCGACGCCGGCAATGCGAGCAAAGATCGCCCCACCAGCCAGCAAAATGATCAAGGCAACGAGGACATCGAGAAGAACACCGCGCATCTGGTTCATTAGGTGTCCTCAAACTGGTCGAAGTAGGCGTCGTCGATGGTGATGTCCTCAACAACTCGCTGCGTCGTGCGGACGCCTAACGAGTGCTCCCGAAGCAGCTCGCAGAACGTCTCTCCGTCAATCAGATCTACGTGATTCGCGCCCGCGCGAGTCGCCTCATCACGCGCATCACGGGTGAAATGTCCGGTCGTCAACATAATCCCGCGTTCGGCGCGTCCAACGAACGAACCACGGAAATCGCGGACTGAGCCTGCTCCGACTGAGCCTGGATATCGCTTGCACTGGAAAGCGGTATGGAACGAGATCAGGCCGGAAGGTCGGTAGATTCCGATGCCGTCGATACCGCCGTCGCCGGAGCGTCCGGTGATTTCGACATCGTCGAATCCGGCGGCGCGCAGCAGAGCGGCGGACAGATGCTCGAAGCCTGCGGGCGACACTTGCTTTAGCCGATCAAGCAACGCATCTGACCATGCAGATTCGTCGTCGGGAGAATCGTCTTTTCCGTCGTGGTCTTCTTCGCTGTCATCAGGTTGCCCTGCCCGCTTATCAGCGAGATGCTGCTTGTATCGCTTCTCAACGAGCTCGGACGAGATGCCCCAGCCTTCTTCAGTCAGGGTCCAAAGGCCTGGCGCAACACGATCGACAGCGCCGGCCACGCGCAACACAGATCGGGCCCAGGCAACACGGTAGGCGAGCTCAGTCTGCCTTCCATCCGAGCGCATCACTGCACATTGCGCAGGGGTTAGCTTGAGCAACCCTGCGACCGCCGAGTCGATCTCCTGATTCGTCGCCGGCAACGACATCTTCTGCATCGCTTGCAGCGTGTACCAATGCAAGGGGCGTGTAAGTTGCAGACCAGCTTGTTCTCGTCGAGATGCCATCGTTCACTCCTCCTCCATGCAGACTACCTGCCTTGGGCCTGAGCACATAGCTGGGCAGGGAACGGGAATGGCGGGATTCGGCGGAGGCGGAGGCCAGGGCTGTGAATGGGTGAGGGATTGATATCGAATTCTGCTTGCATCTGCGCATGTGTTCTGAGAATGGCACGACCCAACCTAGGTGGAGATGGAGTCGATATCGGGTTCGCCGGCGGATCGCCTTAGGTGACAGGCCCTAATCGTTCTTGCAGATCCGGCGCGGGTCGGAAGACGAACTTCTTGCCTGAGCGCTCGCGCAAGAGGTAACCGCGCTCGGTCAGGTTCTGGAGGTCGGCGCGGGCAGCCCAATAGGAGACACGATGCTCGTTCTGTTGCTGAGAAATGGTGAAGATGCGATTGGGTTGTTCAACAGCGCTTTGCAGAATCGCAAGCTGGCGTTCGCTGAAGCCGTCTTCATCTAGTCGCTCCAGGAGATGTCGGGTCGCGGCAGCTTGCTCCTGTAGATCATGGCCGAGCTGGTCAACGGCCTGCTCAATGATGTCGAGTTGTTGTAGGAGGAAGTGTGTGACGTCGTTGTCGTCGGAGGTGACGTACTGGTAGGCGCGGGAGTACTGCGCGGGCGCTCGCAGCAGGAAGTGGGAGATGGGCAGGTAGGGGGCCAGCCACCAGCCGGAGCGCAGCAACGACCAGTAGAAGAGCGCTCGCGCCGTGCGCCCGTTGCCATCGACAAAGGGATGGTCGTAACCGATCATGAAATGGAGCAGGATCGCACGGAGGAGCGGATGGATGAACTCACTACCCGAATCCGGATCGGCGAATTCACGGATGCGCCGCATCCGCTCGGGCAACTCGTCGGCTGGCGGCGGCCTGTGGACGACCTCCTGGCTCGCTGAGACGACGTAAACGCGGGCTTCGCCCGGTTGCTGCAATCGCCCAGCATCGTTGTCATCGCGAAGAGTTCCAACGGTGACGATCCGGTGCAACCGCAGGATGTGTTCGAGATCGATCGGCTCGCCGTTGGTCGCCCATTCCTCGATGGTCTGCATGGCAGCGAAGTTGTTGGCAATCATGCGCTCGCTTTTGTCGCGCGGAGGCCAGCCGTCGTTGAGCATTTCGCGTGCCAGTTGGCGGCTGGTATTGGCTCCTTCGAGCCTGCTGGACTGGATGGACTCGTCCATCAACCCGCGCTGCAGCCAGCGCCGGCGGGCGGCATTGGTCATCAACGTCTCATCGGCGAGGATGTGGGTGCGTTGAGCTTGATCGAGCCGATTGAGCGAGGCCAGTAGCGGTTGGACGTTGCAGTACCAGAACGGCTGATCGCCGCGCCCGATGAGCGGCAAGGTGCGAGCCGAAGCTCGGCGCGCCATAGCCATGCCGAACCAATAGAGGCGGGCGCTGAGGCCGTCCGGCGGTTGGCGGTAGCGCACCTCTTCCCAGGGGAGATAGCGGTTCTTTTCGTCGAGCGGACTCGCGTCCGTCAGCAGAGCGACCTGCCGCTCGGCATCAAGAGCGACAAATTCGGCCGTTAGCGTCTTTTGTGACGGCGCGGTCTGGGGAAGCGGCATCGTGCGGCGTGCGCCTAACTATCGGTTTCCTCACGGTTTCTGTGAAACCAATAGTAACGGACACAGCCAAGACGACAACGGAGACAAAACCCGGTGCTGTTGATGTGCTCACGGTTTCTGTGAAACCGTGAGCACCTGGACCGTTTCTCACACAGGCAGGGCTGCGCGGTCGATGTTGTACAGCTTCTGCACGTTGCCCCAGACCATCTTGTTGACATCTTCCTGCGGCACGCCGTCCATGATCTCGTCAAGGATTCGGCGTGAGTTTGGCCAGATGGCGTCGTGGTGCGGGTAGTCGTTGCCCCAAAGCAGGTTGTCGACGCCGATGCCGTGCCTCGTCTGGACGCCGATAGCGTCGTCTTCGAAGGTGACGTTGAAGTTGCGGTGGAAGTACTCGGAGGGCATCATCTGCAGCTCGGCGGTGCGGTCAACGGCGCGGGCGCGGTAGTAGGCGTGGTCCCAGCGTTCGAGCACATGCGCGATCCAGCCGGTCTCCCACTCAGCCATGACGAATTGGAGGCCGGGGTGTCGCTCGCAGACGCCAGAGGTGACGATGTTCGAGATCGTATTCCAGGCGGCTGAGTGCGCCAACGTATAACTGACGACCTCGTCCCACTCCTTGGGCAGGCCCATGCCGGGCTCCGAGCCGCAGAAAATGTGCATCGTCAACGGCATGCCGACCTCTTCGGCGGCCGTCCAGAATGGCTCGTAGTAGGGGTCGGAGTAGGGCAGGTCTTTGGGCGCGGTGCAGGGAATCGCGACGCCTTTGATACCCATCTTGGCGCAGCGCTCAAGCTCGGCGATACCCGCGTCAACATCGCGCAGCGTCAGGCAGCCAACGCCGATGAGTCGGTCAGGATTGTGTGAGCAGTAGTCGCGGATCCAGTCGTTGTGACGCTGGAACACGGCATTCACGACCTCAAGGTCATCCACCATGTAGGTGAGCATGTTGATCGAGGGGTACATCACCTCGCCGACGACGTGATCGGCGTCCTGTTCCTTGAGCCTGGCAACGGGATCCTTGACGCCGGGATTGATCAGGTCCCAGCCGCGCTGCATTTTTTCTCGCGTTTCGGGCAGGTTGAGATTGGCGCCGGCGATACCGAGGCGGCCGACGAGCATGGCGAAGTCGATCTGCGGCCAGGCCACGTAGACGCCTTCGCGGCCCTTCCAGCCATCCACCACGCGCGGTGCGCGTTCACCAAACTTCTCGACCAGGCCATCAAAGACCTCTGGGCCTTCAACGACGTGTGAATCGCAGGAGTAAACAATTTCGCTGACCATGACGCGCGTCCTCTCGGGTTCCTCTGCAGGATAGCCGATTTGATTGACTCTGTCGCGGCCATCGCTCGGCGGATGAGTTTCTGAACCGATACGTTCTGGGTACGATACTACGAACGATGGAGGTTCTGATGTTGGAGCGAGGAATCTTGATGGCATGGTTGCCGCTGTGGCTGGTCGCGGCAGCGATCGGACTGGTCACATTAGCCGCAGCCACATTAGATGCGGGAGCGCAGGAGCAGAATGCGGAAACCGCGTTGGATCAGCTCACGGTGGCCGCGGAGTCGAGTCAAGGCGTTCGCTACCAGCGCAGTCTCTATCAGCCGAACGGCTGGCGCCTGGCGCGCGGCGAGTGCGATGCGCGAGAGATGGTGATGTTGGCGGAGGCGGTGCTGATCAGCGGCATCGATGATGATTGTCAGCCGTCGCATGGCGCGTGGTGGTCGTGGTACGACGGGCGCAAGATCGTCACGTCGTCGCTCGTCGATATCGACCATATGGTGCCGCTCGCGGAGGCGCACGCGTCGGGCGCCGCACGCTGGACGGCGTCGCGCAAGCAGGCATTTGCGAATGATCTGGAGTTGGAGGCGGCCTTGACCGCAGTGTCGAGCTCGAGCAATCGTTCAAAGAGCGACCGCGATCCAGCCGAGTGGAAGCCGCCGCTGCGAAGCGCCTGGTGTCAGTACGCGCGGGACTGGATCGCGGTGAAGGCGAAGTGGCGCTTGTCGGTCGATGTGGCGGAAGTGTCGGCGCTGCGCGCGATGCTCAGCAGCTGCGCGAGGGATTTTGAACGCCTCAGCGAGCACCCGGAACGCCTGGACTTCATTCTGACCTCGGAGCCGACTACCGAATCCTCGCCGGTGTTGACGATCTACAGGTCCTGCCGCGAGGCGTCTGTCGCCGGGTTGCAGCGTCAACGCGGCAGCATCGGGAGCGGGCTTGGCTATCCCGCGGCGCAGGTGCCTTCGGGCCGCGACGGCGACGGCGACGGCATCGTGTGCGAGCGCTAGATCTCGAGCGGGATGCCGAAGTCCGATGACAGATCGCGCAGGTCCTGGACGGTCGAGGCGGGATAGACGACGTGCCCATCGGCGAGACGCTCGTCGAACGCGCGCTGCTCGATCTCACCCGGCGCGAAGACCTCGTCCACACCTGGCAGCGGATCGGCTGCCTGAATCTGTTCGACCATTGAGTCGACCGCGGCGACGAACGTCTCGGAGTCGCCGAAGATTTCGGGGTCGATCACGAGCAGGAATTGTCCGCGCTTGCCGATGTTGACGTCTTTGGAGTGATAGCCGCCCGGCAGTGTGCCGGCGAGCAGGTTCATGAACAGGCTGAGTCCTGATCCCTTGTAGGCGGAGACAGCGCCGAGCGCCGGGATGATGCCTGACATGGCGGTCTCGGGATCGGTCGTGGGCAACCCTTCGAGGTCCAGAAAGCCCCATTCCGCGGGGATGTCGCGGCCTTCGGCGCGGGCTCGCATGACTTTGCCGAGGGCAACCGGGGTGAGCGCCATGTCGAGCACGACGGGCGGCCCGGCGGATCTCGGCGCGGCGAAGGCCATCGGATTGTTGCCCGTCATGCGAGTGCGGGCGCCGAACGGGGCGAGCGTCGGTACGCTCGTAGTCGTGCAGAAGGCGACGAACCCCTCGTCAGCGGCCATCATCGGGTAGTAGGCGCCCATGCCCCAATCGTTGGAGTTGCGCAAGGCGCCGAGCGCGAGTCCGGTCTGTTGGGCCTTGGCGATCGTGCGCTGCATCGTTCGCGCGACGATCAGCTGCCCAATCCCGCCGTCTCCGTCGATCACATGCGAGACGGGCGTTTCTTTCAGCACCTCAAGGCTGGGCGCGGCGTTGTAGCGACCGGCGCGCAAGTGTCCGGCGTACCAGCCGAGGCGTTGGAAGCCGTGAGTATCGACGCCGCGCAGGTCTGCCGTCAGTTGAATCTCGACGGTGAAGGCGGCGTCATCGGCGGGAACGCCGCAGGCCTCATAGACGGCGGCGCCGAACTCGCGCAGCGGTTCGAGCGGGACGGCTTCGCTGGCATCCTGGTCGGCCATTAGTCGTCATCCCTTGGGCTGGCGTCGAGCTGGCCGGAGTCAAGCAGGCCGCCATCTGACATGCCGCGCGCCTCAGCCGTGGTCTGCGCGGCGCACACGATGAACTCGAGATCATCGGGGCCCTGGCTGTAGATCTGGTGCGCGATATCGGCTGGGAAGAAGAGGAAATCGCCAGCCGTGGCGGTCGTGCGCCAGGGACCGCAGTCGATCTCCGCGTTGCCCTTGAGGAAGTAATAGACCTTTTCGATGTTCTCGTGGATGTGTCGCACGTTGGTCTCGCCGACGGGCAAGACGTTGTAGAGCACGAATTGGAAGGAGCTTTCGAAGCGTCCCTCGGCGGTCGTGAACATGCGCCGAGCGTGGATGTTGCGTCCGACGCGGACGGGAATGTCAGCCATTGGCTTGATCACGAAGCGGGCATCGTCGGGCGGCGGAATCGGGTCTCCCTCAAGCGCCGGCGCGACGGGCGGCATGTTGCGTTCGGGCGTCTGTTCGGTCATGGCTGCTCCTCGTTGGTTTGAATCTAGACCCGCAGGATACCCTGCCGGCAAGGAGCGCCAGGCAAGGAGCACCGGCAAGGAGCCGAACGATGTTGACAAAGCTGACAGTCCGAAACTTCAAGCAGTTTGACGACATCGCCATCGAGTTAGACAACCCCGTGGTGTTCGTTGGCCCCAACAACTCCGGGAAGACGAGCGCGATGCAAGCGTTGGCATTGTGGAATCTCGGCCTCAAACGCTGGATGGAAAAGTTCGCCGGCAAGCCCATGCCAAAGCGACGCCTAGGAGTCGCAATAAATCGTCGGGACCTATTGGCCGCTCCAATACCTCGGGCAAGAGAGCTCTGGAGACAGCTTCACATCCGAGATGTCACCATGACGGATGGTAAGCAGCAGACGGCAAACGTGTGCATCGAGATAGTCGTCAATGGTGAGACCAACGGCAACGAGTGGAGCTGTGGGCTCGAGTTCGACTACGTGAACGAGGAATCGTTCTACTGTCGACCGCTTCGTGTGGAGGCAAGTCCATCGCCGGAACGGATGCCGATACCAGAACAGGCAGCGACCGTGAGCGCAGCGCTGTTGCCACCGATGTCTGGACTGGCTGAAACAGAAGACCTTTTGCAGCCCGGAGCCATTGATGTCCGTATTGGCCAAGGACGAACGGCCGAGGTCTTGCGAAATCTCTGCTATCAGATTTACGAAGATCGACCACAGGAATGGCTCAAATTAGCTAAACAGATTGAGCGGCTCTTCGGTATGAGAATCGAGCCTCCTGTGTTCGTGCCGGCGCGCGGCCAAATCGTCATGACCTATGCGGAACATGGTGTATCGCTCGACCTGTCAGCAGGCGGTCGCGGATTTCAGCAGTCGCTCCTACTTCTTGCATTTATGTACAACAATCCAGGAGTGGTATTACTCATTGATGAGCCAGACGCGCATCTTGAAATCTTGAGACAACGTGAGACGTACAGCCAGATTACGGAAACAGGTCGCGACAACGGCAATCAGATCATGATCGCAACGCATTCTGAAGTGGTGCTCAATGAAGCTGCCGGCAAGGACACTGTCATTGCCTTCGTCGGCAAGCCACACCGAATCGACCACCAGACAGGTCCCCTGCGCAATGCACTGCGCGAAGTCGGATGGGAGGACTACTACCTTGCTGAGCAGACCGGTTGGACGCTGTATCTAGAGGGATCCACAGACCTCGAGCTATTGCGCGCCCTCGCGCGCCGACTCAAACACGACGCGGCCATGAGCGTGTTGCAGCGGCCGTTCGTCTGCTACGTGGCGAACAACGCTCAAGCGGCGCGCCGTCATTTTCACGCGCTCCGCGAGGCGACTCCGGGATTAGTCGGCCTCGCGCTATTCGATCGGCTTGGAGATCTACCACCAGATATTTCGCCTATCGAATGCCAAATGTGGAGTCGGCGCGAGATAGAGAACTACGTGTGCTCGGAGCAAGCGCTAATCGCCTATGCACGTAGCTCCGCCGAGGAAGCGGTGGATGGTCCTTTATTTGCTCTCGGCGTTGCCGAAGAGCGCGAGAAAGCAATGCGGGAGGCTATTTCTGAAGTCGGTTCGGCACTTCAAACGCTCGAGGGACTATCGCCATGGAGTGCCGATGTCAAAGCTAGTGATCAGGTGCTCACCCCCGTCTTTCGAGCTTACTCCCGACGCTTGGGCATCTTCAATGACATGGCGAAGAAGAACTTTCATCGCTTGGTGAAGCACATTCATGATGGCGACCTCGATTCAGAAATCAATGAGAAGCTGGATGCGATCTCCAAGGTCGCCGCTGCCGCGCAACTACGCCGCTAGAACGGGAGGCCGATTGCCTTGGTGAGGAAGGCCATCCAGTCTGTCGTCTCGCGGAATCGCTCGATTGAGTAGTCGACGAAATCTGCTGATGTCACATCCTCAATCTCGAGCTCATGGGTGATGATGAAGTGCTTACGCTTGATGTCCTCGATCAACGGGTGATCGGCGCTGTAGCCGCGCGGCGGGCGCTTGAGACTGTCGCCATGTCCGCCCAGCGTCCAGTCGTCCGACTCGGTGAGCTGCTTGATCTGCAACCAGTCTCGCGGGTGCTCATCGATCGCTCGGCGGTACGCGAGCAATGCATCGCGGTCGGGCATGTAGCTGCCGACGCCGATAAAGCAGTCGTCGATCGCGATATGCACGTAGTAGCCCGGCGCGTGTACATCCTTGCCCGATTCGTGGCGGAACTGGATGCCGACGTTGGTCTTGTATGGAGACTTGTCGCGCGAGAATCGGACGTCGCGATAGATGCGCATCAACGATCCGCCCTGTTTGCGGTCCGACGCCTTCATATGTGGAGAGAGCTCAGCGAGTGGTCCTGAGATCTGGCGGACATATTCCAAAGCCGGTTCGCGCAGTACCTGCTCATACTCGCGCTTGTGGGCGTTGAACCATTCGCGGTCGTTGTGGCTGGCCAGTTCGACCAGGAAGTCGATCAGTTGCTCGCTGAAGACCATTGTTGTTTCCGTTCTCAGGCTTGAGAGGTCAGTCCTTGCGTTCGTCGCTGTCGGATGTGGAGGAATGTTCGTCGGAGTCGGTAACTACGCCGCCGCCAACTGGGCCGGGAATGTGTTGAGGCGCACGGTAGCGGCTGATCGAACGCCAGAGGATGCCGATCAGCAGCGTCGCGCCGAGTCCGATCGCGCCACCCATGAAGTAGGTGTTGTCGACGCCGATTTCGTCGCCCCAGAATCCGACCCAGATGATACCGATGTTGTTGGCGGTCTGCGCCATGAGGACCATGACGGAGAAGGCGCGCCCGCGCATCTCGTCGGGGGTCGTGAGGTGAACGGTGACCTGTCGGACGGCGACCGTGACGGCGTCGGCGGCGCCGAGTGCGGCAATCACGATCATCCCAACCCAGAGCCACGGCGCCGCGCCGAGGGCAAAGAGCAGCGCCGCGTACACACCCGATGCGACCAGCACCATGACGCCCTTGGCCCGGTAGTTGACCAGGAACAGCGCCAACATCATGCCGCAGGCGGAACCGACCGCATTGACCGTACTCAGCGCCCCTGCCGCTCCGACCCCAGCCATGAACAATCCCGTGGCCAGCAGCGGCAGTATCTCGCGGTAGTACGAGATCACCGTGATGCCCCAATCGAGGATGAAGAGACCTGGAAGGATTGGGTGTCGGGCGATGTACTTCGCGCCTTCTTCGACCATGGTCAATGTGGATTGCTCGGTTGAGACCGCGCGAGCAGGTGTGCGAATCAGCATCGGCATCACCGCAGAAATCGCGGCGAAGGCAGCGGCGACCCAGAGCATGCCGATGGCGTCAAGGCCAAGGGCCAGCGCGGTGACGATTGCGCCGCCTAGAATCCAGCCGCCCATTTGAGTGCTGGCGTCCAGCGTCACGGCGGCGCTGAGATAACGCGGGGGCACTACCCGAGGCGTGATCGTCGCGCGGGCCGGAGCGACGAAGGTCGCCAAACCACCGAGTGCTCCGAGCGCCACCCAGGCCATCCAAAACTCAAGCACGTCGACCGTTGCCGCCGTCGCCACCACGATGAGCGTGGTCAAGACCGCCACGTTCGCTCCCGCCATCAACCAGCGGCGGTCGAACCGGTCGGCGAGCACGCCGCCAAACAGCACTGCGAACGCCTGGATCGGCAGCTGCACCGCGCCGATGATCGCGACCTCTGTGAACGAGTCCGCGCCGGTTTGATCGAGGAACCATTGAGGAATGGCGATGAACCGGATCTGTTGGGCGATGATCATGCACAGCGCGGCCGCCCAGAGCGTACGATAGTCACGAATGGCGAATAGCGATCGCAGAGGCGGCCGCGAGAGCGGCGGTCGAGCGCCGCTCACTGATCGGATGTCCACGCGGTGGCGTGAACAGCGTGACTGATGAGCGACGCGATCATTCTGGGAGGCTATCACCCCCGCGACAACAGAGAGTGAGGACAGCATGAAGGTTGGAATCTATCTGCCGCAGGTCGGCGGAGCAGCGAGCGCGGAACAGATCGCCCGTGTGGCGCAGTCCGTGGAACGAAACGGCTACGACTCACTGTGGGCGTTCGATCACGTCGTGTTGCGGCCTGATCAGGGTTCTGATTACCCGTATTCGGAGGATGGCCGCTTCCTGGCGCCGCCGGAGGCGGCGTTTCTGGAGCCGCTGACGTTGCTCACCTATGCGGCGGCGGTCACCGAACGAGTAGAGCTGGGCACCGCCGTTCTGGTCGCGCCAATGCGCGCGCCGGTCCTGCACGCCAAGGTGATGGCGACATTGGATCACCTGGCAGGCGGTCGACTGGTTCTGGGCGCGGGCGTGGGATGGTGGAAGGAAGAGTTCGAGGCGCTGTCGATGCCATTTGACCGGCGAGGCGCTCGGATGGATGAGTACCTGCAGGTGTTGCGCGACCTGTGGGAGAACGAGATTGGATCGTTTGAAGGCGAGTTCTACAACACGGCGGGCTGGTATTGTCGACCGCAGCCACCGCGTCACGTGCCGATCCTGTTGGGCGGGAATAATCGTCGGCAGCTGCGTCGGGCGGGGCGATTCGCAGACGGTTATCTGGCCAATCCGGCGATGCTGGACAGCCTGGACGATGACTGGGCGTTGCTGAAGTCGGAGGCGGAGGCGCAGGGCCGCGATTCGTCGAAGCTGACGCTGGGCATCAACCGCATCACAGTGATCGGCGAGGACACGATCGACGAGGCTGCGGAGGCGTTGAGCGCGATCAAGTCGCGCGGGTTCGACTTCGCGATTGCGAATCTGCATCCGTCGGCGGATGCCGAGGCAGTCCTGTCGGAGTTCGCGGAGAAGCACCTGCCGGGTCTGCACAGCAGCTGAGCTAGGGCTGAGGCAACTGGATTCATTATCACGGGTTAGTGCACCATCTCGTGATAATGGATATCCTTATCACGACTTCTTGAATAACGAGGCCAGCTATCACGCTTTCGCCTGGCAAGTCGGGTTAACGATGAAGTCGCGAATACGCAGGTCGAGAGCGGCAGGTACCGGAGCATCCGATGAAACGCGAGCAGCAGGGACAATTCGAGACGATGATCTATGGCGACGAAACGGTGCGCGCCTTTCTCCCGAACTCATTGCCACCCACTCCCGCGATCGACTTGGCCAGCCTCGCACTGTCTCTCGAACAGGCTTCAGCCGCGCTCGGAGCATTGGACGCAGTCACGACTCACCTACCAGATCCCGACCTGTTCATCTACTCATACGTCCGTCGTGAGGCTCAGCTCTCCTCGGAGATCGAAGGGACGCAATCGTCCCTGTCTGACCTCCTGGAATTCGAGCTGCAAGGCGCACCAGGCGCCCCAACCGACGACGTCACCGAGGTATCGAACTACGTCGCAGCACTGAATCACGGCCTGCGACGGATGCGGGCCGACCACTTTCCGCTCAGCAGTCGCCTCATCCGCGAAATGCACGCACGTTTGTTGAGCAGCGGACGAGGAGCGGAGAAGCTACCTGGCGAGTTTCGCCGATCTCAGAACTGGATCGGAGGCACGCGTCCTTCGAGAGCGAGGTACGTTCCTCCGCCGCACCAGCGAGTCGAAGATTGCATGACGAATCTGGAGCGATTCATTCACGAGGAGGCAGATGGGTTACCTGCTCTGGTGCGAGCGGGCCTTGCCCACGTTCAATTCGAAACCATTCACCCCTTTCTTGACGGCAATGGGCGGGTAGGCCGGATGCTCATCCCATTCATTCTGTTGCAAGCAAGGGTGCTGTCGGAACTGATCCTCTATCTCAGCCTGTATTTCAAGCAATTTCGTTCCACCTACTACGAGCTGCTGAATCAAGTCCGGAGTGATGGCGACTGGGAGATATGGCTCCTCTTCTTTCTTGACGGAGTGACGCAGACTGCGAAACACGGAGTGGAGACCGCAAAGCGGCTCAATGCCTGTTTCGCGGCCGACCGCCAGCAGATCGAAGAGTCAGGACGGCGCGCGAGCTCCGCTCTCCGCGTGCATCATGAGTTCATGCAGCGTCCGCTTCGCTCAATCAAGACCGTCAGCAACCAGACCCAGCTCCCGGCAACAACAGCGGCATCCGCGATTCAGCATCTACAAGAGCTAGGTGTTGTGGCAGAGATTACCGGCCGGCGTCGAGGTCGACTGTACGTTTACCGCAACTACCTGGCGATTCTGAACGAGGAACTCGACTCCTTCCGCTAGCCGCATGGCGCGGTCGGAGATGCCAGATAAGCTGAAGCAAGCAACAGCCGTAACAAGAACAGGAGGGCGCCGATGGGCGACACCGTGACGTACGAGAGATCGGGCCGCATTGCCACGATCACCTACAACCGACCAGAGGCCTTGAACGCGATCAATCATGAGCTGCGCTCAGACCTCAATGCGGCCTGGGAGGCATTCCGCAATGACGACGAGGCTTGGGTGGGCATCGTCACCGGTGCTGGTCGCGCGTTCTCGGCCGGCGCAGATCTGCGCTCGCCAGCGCCGCCCGAGGAACACACCTTCTGGGAAGTCCCCTCGCTGACGTCGCTTGAATCGGGCATGGAAGTCTGGAAGCCGACGATTGCCGCTGTCAACGGCTACGCGCTGGGATTTGGCCTGACGCTCGTGTCGGCCTGCGACTTCGTGATCGCCTCCGAGCGCGCGCAATTCGGCTTCCCCGAGGTGCAGATCGGCGTGCCGACGATTCAGGGTTCGATCCGCATGCCCAAGCGCATCGCCTGGCACTACGCGATGGAGTTGCTGCTGATCGGCGACCGCGTCGACGCCTGGCGAGCCAAGGAGATGGGCCTGGTCTGGGAGATTGTCCCGCACGACGATCTGATGCCTGCGGCGCAGGCCCTGGCTCAGCGATTGTGCAAAGGCGCGCCGTTGGCAGTTCGCGCAACGAAGGAAGTAGCGCACCGCGGCCAGGAGTTGCCATTTGTGCAAGCGATCCGCTTCGGCGAGACGATGCGTCGAGTGGCGCGGGAGACATCGGACGCGAAGGAAGGACCGCAGGCCTTCCGCGAGAAGCGCTCGCCCGCCTGGTGCGCCGAGTAGGGGAGCGATCACCTGTGCTGAAAGCGGAAGCTCGTTTCTACCGCGCTGCCCGGGTTGCCAACGCCGCCATGGATGGATGGCTCCCGGATCACGCCGTCGGCGTCGTCAACGGCAAGATCATTGACGTGGTTCCGTCTGATGCGGCGCCCGCCGACACGACGCTCAATCTCGGCGACGTGTCCTTGCTGCCAGGTGTGGTTGAGGGGCACTCACACATTCCGTGTCCGCCTCGCGTGGATGCATTCGACATCATCTCCGCGGAGCCGAACGAGCCGGCATTGATGCGCGCGGCGCACGCGGTTGGACTGGCTCTGCGCAGCGGGGTGACGACCATGCGTGACCTCGGAGCGAAGAATGAGGTGGTGTTTGCGGTCCGCGATGCGATTGACGCGGGCGTGATTCCGGGACCGCGATTGCTCGCCTCAGGCGCGCCGATCACGCGAACGAAGGATCACTGTTGGTTCTGGGGCGGCGAGGCGGATTCGCCTGAGGCGGTACGGGCAATTGCTCAGGCCCATGTCGATCAGGGCGCTGATGTGCTGAAGGTGATGGCGTCAGGCGGCAACTTCACGCCGACCTCGAATCCGCGCGATCGACAGTATCCGCGGGAGACGATTCGTGAGATTGTGGAAGTCGGTCGGGCAGGGGGCATTGAGGTGGCGGCGCACACGCACGCGGCGGAAGGGATTCGGGCAGCGGTTGAGGGCGGCGTCCGACATCTGATTCACTGTCGCTGGCTATCGGCGGATCCGAGCGAGGGCTTCAGGTACGACCTTGAGTTGGCGCAGCGGATCGCGGACGAGGGCATCTGGGTCAATCCAACTATTGGTTTGGGGTTGCTCGCCGCCGAAGCGCGTGAGCGCGGCGACTCCATGCCGCGTCGTAATCCAAATTTGCAAGGGCCGTCACCAAGGGAGCAGGGGCTCGAGATTCTGCGCGACATGCGAGACCGAGGCGTGAGGTTCACGTCAGGGTTGGATATGGGCATGGCCTACGCCGACTTCAATCGGGCGACAGCAGAGGCTTGGGCATTCGTGCATGAGATCGGCCTGTCGGGGTGGCAGGCGTTGCGGATTATGACTTGCGACACCGCCGAGGCGATTGGGCTCGGCGGAGAGGTCGGTCGGATCGCCAACGGCTTCGAGGCCGATCTCGCGGCGTTCGCTGGCGACCCGGCGGAGCACATCCGTGACCTTGACCAGCCAGTCTTTGTGCTGCAGCGCGGTCATCTCGTCTCGGGCTCGTAGCACGATTTCCGTCATCCCGCGCCCCATGCTGGGACTTGCCCCCTCCGCGGCCTGCCAACGCATTCACCATGACGAGCACCGGCCCGAGCGGGTCCCCGCTTAAAGCGGGGGCGGGGATGTTGCTGCGCGTCGGGTTGCTATGGCAACTTCAGCGCGATCTCTCGTGCCTGCCTGGTGTCCAGGTCCAGGTGCAGGATTCGATGATTGTTGGTGTCGGCCACCAGGAGCGAGCGATCGGGGCCGTGGGTCAGGCCGCCGGGCTCGTCCAGACGGAGATCAGCGAAGCTGCCGGCGGCGTCGCCGTGACCTCCGACCAGAGTGTTGACGTTCTCGGTCAATGGAAAGACCTGCTTGATTTTGTGGTTGAAGGTGTCGGCCACGTAGAGCTCATCGCCGACTCGGGCGACGTCGAGCGGATGTTGCAGCCGCGCGACCGCGCGGCCGCCGTCTGAGTCGCCGAAGTGGAAGAGGCCGCCCTCGCCGGTCTTGCCGATGAACGTGGTGGCGCGGCCATCGGGGTCCCAGCTAATTTCGCGCACGCCGCTCGATTCGGAGTCGGCGAAGGCGAGGCCGCTGGACCCGACCGCCAGGCCGGAGACCTGTGCCAGTTCTGACTGCATGCGCGGGCCATCAACGATGCCCTCGCGGCCTGAGCCTCCCCATGGTCCGACGTATGATCCCTCGCCGGCGTGATCGCCCAGGGGCAATCGCCAGATCTGATGGATGCCAGCCATGGCGATGTAGAGGTCGCCGTCGTGCGTGGCGACATCCCAGGGTGAACTCAGCGCGGTACGCGCGGCGGGCTCACCTGAGGGCATCGTGCGCGCCTGTTCGCCGGTGCCGGCGATGGTGATGACGCTGCCGTCGCGCAGGTCGATACGGCGGATGGCGTGGTTCTCGTTATCGGCGACGAAGACGTGATCGCCAACGAATTCGACGCCCTGAGGTTGATTGAAGAGCGCTTGATCGGCCGAACCATCGCGGAACCCCGCCTCTGCGCCGCCGATAACGTGTGAGACGTGGCCTTGCAGGTCGGTGATGATGATGCGGTCGTTGTTGCTGTCCGAGATGGCCAGTCTTCCCGACTCGTCGTCCCAGGCGACCTTGCCAGGGAACGAGAGAGCGCTATCGCGGCCGGTCTCGCGCACCAGACTCAGGCTCTGGCGGCTGAGCACCTGCTCGGATTCGTACTCGGCGAGCCAACCGTCGATCAATGGCGCGGCCATGTCTTCAGTCAGTTCGCCTTCGTGGAGGCCGATCACGTGGCCATTGGGGTCGATGAAGAAGAGCGTTGGCCAGGCGCGGGCGCCGAAGCTCTGCCAGTACTTGAAGTCGGCGTCGTTGAGGACCGGGTGCTCAATCCGCAGGCGGAGGATGGCCTGACGCAGGTTCTCGGTCTCGCGCTCGGTCGGGAACTTCGGCGAGTGGACGGAGACGATCTGGAGGGTGTCGGCGTAGCGTCGTTCGAGCTTCCGCAACTGCGGGAGCACATGCAGACAGTTGATTCAAGCGTAGGTCCAGAAGTGCAGGATCAGCAGACGTCCGCGGAAGTCGCGCATCGACATCTCGCGGCCGGTGTTGAGCCAGGTCATTCCGCTGGGGACATCTGGCGCAGGTGTCTGGCCGAACGCTCGTGACGTGGTCATGCAGGGCTCCCTCCGAGCGGAGTGTGGTTCGCCCTCAGCCTAACGCTCGCCAGCGACGATCTTGAGAATCGGGCCGCCGAACACGAGGACGTGGAGCTCGCCAACGTGGTCAACGGCGAAGGAAGCGATCGCCTGGTCAAGCTGCAAGCGCGGCTCGACGCCGCCGTTCGGCGCGACGGTCCAGATCTGTCTCGAGCAGTAGTCGCCGAACATGTAGTGTCCATTCAGCGCCGGAATCGCGTTGCCGCGATAGACCTCGCCGCCGGTCACCGAGCAGCCTTCGTCGTGGCCATAGCTGACGACGGGAGGCACGGCATCGGTGAGCGCGGCGCAGGCGTCGGCCGAGCGGAAGCATTCCTCGCCCTCGAACACATTCCAGCCGTGATTCTCACCGGCCTGCACCACAGCGATCTCTTCGAATCGATTCTGTCCCACGTCGCCAACCCAGAGAGCGCCGCTGTCAGAATCGAAGGCCATACGCCAGGGATTGCGGAGTCCGTACGCCCAGATTTCGGGTCGGGCATCGGCGATGTCGAGGAACGGATTATCGGACGGGATCTGATAGGGGCGGTCAGTGTCGACGTTGCCGACATCGATCCGGATAATGCTGCCGAGCAGGGTGGAGCGGTCCTGGCCGTGTCCGTGAGGGTCATTCGCGGCGCCGCCGTCGCCGATGCCGAGATACAGCATGCCGTCGGGGCCGAAGCGAACGGCGCCGCCGTTGTGATTCGGGTAGGGCTGTGGAATTTCGATGATGATCAGCTCGGATGCCGCGAGCGCCACTCCTTGCACAATGCGAAAACGGGAGAGTCGGGTGACGTTGACTCCGCGCGGCGAATAGTAGACGTAGAGAAACGGTCTGTCCGGCAGCCGAGGGTCCAACGCCATACTGAGCAGTCCCTGCTCACCGCGAAAGCTGACCGAATCGGTGAGATCGAGCACGCCGAACTGCTCGACCTCGCCGTCGTCTTGAACGAATCGCGTGACCGATCCGCGCTGCTCGGCGACGAGCACGGAGCCGTCGGACAGAGCCAGCATCTCGATCGGCTGCTCAAACCGGTAGCCGCCGAGGATGGGTTGCGTGGACAGGGTGAACTGGGCGGGTTGATCGGCCTCGGAGCGGTCAGTGTCGGAGGCGCCGCTGCTCCCGCCCTGCTCGTCCGAATCGTTTTGGGTTGGCGCTTGCTGATTGGTCTGGCGCACCGCTTGCTGCTGCGCCTGAGCTTGTCGCGCGTCGGCCTCTTGGTCGGCATCAGGTTGTGCGGCCTGTCGGTTGGCCGACTCTTGCGCCTGAGACTGCGCTGAGGGCGTCGTGGATTGCGCTGCGCGCTGTTGCTGTGGATTTGGCTGCGAGCCTCCACCGGAACAGGCTGACCCGACCAGCACAGCGGTCAAGGCCAACGCGATGGCAAACAGCGCCAGCGCGACGTGGGTGAAGTGGGTCTGCTTAGGTGGCTGGTTCATAGCGCAGCAGCGTCAATTCAGCTCCAGGAACATCTTCAAAGACCGGACAGAGGCGCATCCCGACGGCAATCTCGTGTTCGTCGACATTGACGAGCGTGGAGGTGAGTCGAGGTCCCTCGTCAAGCTCGACGACGGCGATGATCTGTGGTTCGTCGCCGGCAAAATCGGGCGCGGTGGGTCGGCGCGCAATCGTGTAAGTGTAGAGCGATCCCTCGCCGGAAATCTCGCGCCATTCGAGGTCGTCTGCCAGCGTCAGCGGCGCGTGCGAACGCGGATAGAAGACCCAACGGTCGCTTGAGGGCGAGTACTGAATCTTGACCTTGTGCTCACGCAGGCCGTCCCAGAACGGTTGCGTGCGATCGATTGGCGTCGGTAGCGGGCGCTCAGGAGACGCATCGGTCATTAGTCGCCCTCCAGGATCAACGCGACCTGTTCGGACATCAGTCCGCCGTTCCCGGTGATGAACGCGAGATCGGCGTCCATCACCTGATGCCCATCTGCGCGGCGCATGAGTTGTCTGGCGCCCTCGGTGATGTGCGACATCCCGCCCGCGAGTCCGGCCTGGCCAAAACCGAGCTGCCCGCCGTGCGTATTGCAAGGGAAGTCGCCGCGGAAGGACAGGTCATGCTCGCGCACGAACGGCTGTCCCTCGCCGCGCGGACAGAATCCGGCATCTTCAATCGTCATCAGCACGGTGATGGTGTAGCAGTCGTAGACAGAGATCAGGTCCACTTCCTCACGCGAGCGCCCGGCCATTGCAAAGGCCTGGTCCGCGGCGGGGATCAAGGCGGTGCTGAGCAGGTCCTCGGCGTAGGTAGGAGTCTTGTGCAGGACGCGTTCGCCGAAGCCGCTGATCCAGGCCGGTCGATGCGTTGACCGACGCGCGACATCTTTGCCGGCGACCACTAGCGCCGCGCCGCCGACGCAGGGCATCACGATCTCGAGCATGTGGATCGGATCGGAGATCATCGGCGAGTTGAGCACATCATCAACCGTGATCGGGACGTGGTGGAACACGGCGGCGGGATTGTGGTTGGCGGACACGCGCTGGTCAACGGCGATTTTGGCCAGCGCTTCGGGATCGTAGCCGTACTCCGCGCCGTATTTCATGGCGATCTGGGCATAGCCGCAGTTCTGAGCGACGTTGCCGTAGGGGATATCGAACTCGGCCTGGGGCGATCCGTAGTTGGCCGAGGATGCGCCATAGCGCCAGCTGCTTGCTCCCGTGGGCGGATTCGGCGGTCTCGGTGAGGGCCATGACGGCGCGGCGATCACGACCACGTTGCAGAGTCCCAGCTCGATGGCGGCGGCGGCGCGCCAGACCATCGCCGCGCAGGAGGCGCCGCCGAGGTCAACGACTTCGGCGAAGTTGACCTGGAGCCCGAGATATTCGGTGATCGTAGATGGGACAAAGGAGTCGGACTCGCGGATGTTGGTGCAGCAGATGCCGTCCACTTCGGAAGGGTCAATGCCGGCGTCAGCCAGCGCCTCACGCGTGAGCTGCGCCCACTGTTCCAGCGTGAAGATCGGCGGCACCGTTGGTCGCCGCTCCGGCTGCCACTCCGCGATACCGACGATCGCTGCGTCGCCTCTGAGTCCCATGACAGATTCCTTCCATTGCGACTCCAAGTCTATGCGCAGCTCGATGGCCCGCCGTAGGCGAGCCACTGGCTGTCGGGCGACCACTGGAATGTGTTGCAGGGCCATCCGACGATCAGGAATCGCCGTACTAGCGCGCCGTCGGCGGCGTAGATCAACAGCTCGCCAAGGTGTGGATCGTCTGACGTGCCGGGCATCGTGGCGAACCACTGCCGATCAGGCGACCATTGGCAGCGGTTTCGTCTATCACTCTTCTGGACACCCGGCGGCCGATCCTCGCATATCTCGTCCGTGCCCACCTGATCTCCAAAACCTGGCTCGCGGTACCACGACTGGCGATAGGGATCGTCAGGATCGGTGAGGTCAGGCTCGACCACGCCGTTGCGGTCGTAGATCGTAACGCCTTCACGGAGGCAACGTACGCCCTCATCCTGTTCATACTCGTATGAGTTACGCAAGACCACATGCCGACCGTCAGGCGACCAAGCGGCATGTGTGCCGAACGGATGATATGCATCGGAAAAGACAACCCAGCACTGCGAACCGATCTGGCGAGTTGTTCCATCGGACTCCACGATGTAGACACGTCCGATCGGCCATGTGTCCCTGTCCCTTGAACGGACTAAGACGGCGCCTCCAGTCGGGGCGGCAAGCAGGTGGCCGGAGACTGACAACTGCTCTCGATGAACGCTGTTGTCACGGAGGATCAGTCGACTGACTGGCCCGAATAATCGAGGGTCCGGGGACGCCTCCGAATGGGCATACCACAGACCTCCGCCGCCAGGATCCCATTGCCAGGAGTTCCACCTTGCCCACATAGCAAGTTGCTCCGGTTCGCTCGTGGAGGAGACATCCACCAACCATAGGCCTCGATCCAGCACAAAGGGAAGTGCATCCAGGACGTCTGTTGGCAGACGAACTGTTTCTTCGAGAACCCAGAAGTGTCGCGGCAGAACCCCTGGCACTTCCTCATCCTCTCGCGCCGCGAGTAGCCAACGCTCATCCTTGCTGGACCACCTGCCAATGACATGGACGGCAGTACCGGGCGCCAACCACTCTCGGAAACTGTCTTCACCAGTGCCTGGGTGGAAGTATATGGGGACTCTTTCGCCTGAACCGTGTTTCAGAGCCAGTATACCAATGCTTCCTTGCCGCGGTGTCTGGTCTGGAACTGATTCTGGCACACTCATCAGGAGTGTAGCTAATGTAATCCACGCAACCAGTGAGAGGTAATGGATCATTGCGCAACATCCAATCCTGTCATATTCTAGCGGAAAGGGAATGAGGATTCAAGTGGCACTGTTCTACGTTCGAAGCCCAATCGCCACGACTGGCTGGCTTGGCGATCCAGATGGCTATGGCGCAAACAACCCATGTGAAGCCAACTCCGACAAGTACTGGCATATGAGCAATTTCTATCAGGCAAGAGCATTTGACATCGCCACGCTTTCAGGTGGCGGCCTCGGGCCTGTGTATGCCAGGCTGGACAATGCAACAGGTATGATTGCAAATGTGCACGCCAGGAAGAAGTGGTACGGCGACGGATGGTGCGGAGTTGACGTCAGTATCGGCAACACTCACGGCACTCGTAGATTGCGCTACTATCACATGGAGGCATCCGCTCAAGTGTCGGGGGGAAACGGCGACTGGGTACTGCTAGGCAGCTTGCCTGCATACGGAGCGCGCCAACTACTGCTCGGCAGTTTGTGGCATGGAGACAGTGATTGCGCCTCCGCGGATGGTTGGCTCCATGTCCACATCGATACGGCGTATTCTGAGCGAGGCAAAGGCTCGGGCGGAGTCTATGAGTGGATCAACTGTTCGCTCAATCGACCAGCTGGAACACCTACGCCGATCAGCCCATCGACAATCCTCTACTACCTCTGAAGATGCAATGCAGCAAATTCACTCAAGATCGACCGCTTCCGACCAGACGATACCCTCGCTGCGCAGGTGTGCGATTTCAGCAGGGTCGCGGCCAACTTCTGTGAGGATGGCGTCGGTGTCTTGTCCAGCCAGGACGCCGGGCCCGTAGTCATCTCGGCCGCCGGCCATGGTGGTGAGCGGCCCCCAGCGGCGGATATCGCCCAGCCGCTGATGCCTGGCAAACGGGCTGAAGTTGTTTTCGAGGACATGGTCGTCGTGTGCGAAGAACTCGCCGATGTTGGCGGCGTCCGCCTGCACGCAGCCGACTCCGACCGCGGTCAATCGTCGTTCCCACTCCGCCGCCGGCGCCTGTGCGAAGACCTCGGCGATGGCAGCGACCATGGTTGCTTCATCGTCGACGCTGATGTCAATCAGTTGCGGCGCCGCCTCGGCGCAGAACGCCGACCACTCAGCATCGGTCAGAGCGGCGAAGAAGACCCAGCCCTCAGACGCCTCGTAGAGCCGATGCCAGGGCGCCGTCCCAAACAGCTCGCTATCGACCTGACGGCGCGGCGGCTTGCCGTCGTACTGGAGGAAATCGTCGCTGTTGGCGTAGGCATTGGCGGTCAGCATGTTGACGAATATCTGCTGGCCAATGCCGTAGCGTCGCTGCGCGACGAGTCCGAGCAGGGTCGCAGAGGCGACGAGCAGACCGGTATTGGGGTCAGGATTGGCCTCGTTGGCGCGCATCAGTTGGCGCGAGGCTTCGCGGATTGCTTCGAGCGTCTCGCAGCCGTGCGGCGGCATCGCCGCTCCGGCCTGATAGAGCGCTCCGCCGATCGCCGCGCCCGGAATCGGGTGCGCCGAGGGTCGGCGCGCGCCCGGCGAGTCTGGCCCGTAGCCGTTGGCGGAAACCCAGACGATGTCATGTTTGATCGCTTTGGCGGTCTCGTAGCCGATGCCGAGTCGGTCAGGGACGCCTGGACGATAGTTATGCACGATGGCGTCGGCCTGTGCAATCAGGTCGGCGACAATCGCCTGACCATCCGCTGACTTGAGGTCGATGCAGATTGACTCCTTGGCTGCGTTGGTCTTGGAGGCGAGCAGTCCGCGAAGCGGTCCGCCGCCCATCCCGCGGAACGGATCACCGCCGATCGGTTCGACTTTGATCACGCGCGCGCCGAGGTCGGCGAGCATCGAGACGCCGATCGGCGTGGCGATAATCGTGGCAAACTCCAGCACGGTGAATCCGTCAAGCGGCTTGCCCGACGGGACGACGCCGTTAGGCGCGGTCATCAGCGGGGCGTCTCCGCGAGATGTCCACGCGCAGTCGTTGGCCTCGCCGACGGCAGGCGCCGGGCGCGCGATTTCGGCTGGCGTCTCGTGGAGGTGAGCGATCGGGCCAAGCTGCTTGATCGGGCCGCGTTCGGGATCGACGATCGTGATCGTGTCGCCATTGGCGGCCATGTCGAGGTTGTCGACCGCGTCGTGGGTCGGAGTGAAGGGCTCGGCGGCGACGTTGCCCTGCGCGCGAAAGATTTCCATCCACTCGTCGCAAGTCTTCTCCTGCATCCGCTCCAGAATGCGGTCGCGCATGTCCTCCGTCGCTTCGGGCGTCCACTCGGCCTGACCGCCCTGCCACTGCTCTTCGGCGAAGAGCAAGGTCAAGTCGGCGGCGTCCATGAAGGCGTAGAAGAGATGCTCGAGCAGGTTGCCGAGCTGGATCCAGCGACCATCCCGCGTCATCACCGGGTGATAGTTCAATGTCGGCATGCCGCCGCCGATGTTGAAGAGCTGCGGATAGACATCGGGCTCGCGCTCTGAGAGCTGTGTCAGCAGGAGCAGGAGGAGATCGAACGGCATCAGTCCCTGCAACAGCGAGGTCTCGACGATCTGTCCTCGTCCGCAGCGTTGTCGCTCGATCAGCGCGGCCAGAATGCCTTGTACGGCGCCCTGTGACGCTCCGTGCGAGCCAACCGGCACTGCCGCGAATCCGGGACCCTCACGCAGTCGTTGACCGGCGAAGGACAGCATCCGCCCTGCCTTGGCCGAGACCACGGCCTCATAGGCCGGATACTCGGCGTAGGGCCCGGTCGGACCAAATCCGGTGATTGAGCAGAACACCGCAGCCGGATTGAGCGCCTGAATGTGCCGGTACTCCAGCCCGCGAGCCTTCGCTTGGGCGGGGGATTCAGTCGAGACGACCACATCCGCCTCGCGGATCAACTCCTCCAGCCGCCCGCGATCAGCGAGCACATCCAGCTCCACCGACCGTTTCCCTCGAAGCCACATCGGGGCCGCGGCAAGTGAGCGTCCCGGATCGCCGCCTGAAGGCTCCAGCTTGACCACCTCAGCCCCGAAGTCGGCCAAGACCATCGTGGCAATGCCGCCAACAGCGCCGGAAGAGAAATCGAGGACTCGGATGTCGGTCAGCGTGGATGTCATTGTCTTCTCCAGGTGAGCGGTCTCAGGAGCAGATTAGCTGGGCTGTGTGAATGATGCTTCTGTATCTCGCAGCACCGGGTACAGTCGATGCGGGAGTCTGTGACCTGGAAAGGACTCACCCAGATGGCCGACACCCAACCCGTGATTGCGCACAAATGGGAACGCATCGCAGATCTGCCTGCAGAATGGAGAGATTTCTGTCGTGACGATCTTCATGCCGTACATCGTCAGTGGGTTTCAGACCGTACCTTGGTAAAGGACGACTCGAAGCTCAAGAGATTCCAAGAACAGCTCGCAACGCTGTGGGCGGTCGAAACCGGTATCATTGAGCGCCTTTACAAGGTAGACAAAGGAGTCACCATTCAACTTCTCCAGGCCGGCATGGAAGCACTTGGTCAATTTCATGCTCGGGGAATGTTGACAGCAAATGCCCAAGCGCTGATCAAAGACCAACGTGAAGCACTTGAGATGGTGATGGACCTAGTGGGCGGTGAGCGCGAGTTGAATGCGGCATACATGAAAGAACTCCATCATCGCCTTACCCTTAGCCAAGAATCCACTGAAGCCGTTGACATGCAGGGGAATGCGATGAACGTACCCTTGCTAAAGGGAGCTTGGAAGCGCCAGCCGAACAATCCGATGCGGCCAGATGGCTCGATCCATCAGTATTGCCCGCCGGACTTTGTTCAGGACGAAATTGATCAACTACTCAAGTGGCATGCTGAGCACGAGTCCTTCAGTGTCTGTCCAGAAGTAGAAGCTGCATGGCTTCACCATCGATTTACGCAGATCCACCCGTTCCAGGATGGCAACGGCCGTGTTGCGCGCGCACTTACTACAGCAGTGTTTGTTAAAGCGGATTTCCTTGTGCTAGTAATCCGAGACGAAGAACATCGCGAACGCTATATCAGCGCACTTGAAGCTGCGGACCGCGGTGAGTTGAAGCTCTTAGTAGACCTCTTTGCCGACGTTCAGATCGGCGATTTGCAAGGGGCTATATCGGCATTGCGTGAACTTCGCGGCGAGACACTTGTCAGGGTCACAGAGACCATCGCGGAGCGGGCCAAGCGCCGAATGGAAGCATCGCAACAACACACCGACGGTGTGTTGGAAGATATGTTGCAGATCGCTGATGCTCGCCTCCGAGAAGTCGCTGCTGAGATTCAGCGAGCCTTCGGAGAAGCTGGCGTCACAGTTCAATCCGAAGTATTCGCCGACGACGATGACAGACGGGATTGGTGGTCCTGGCAGATCATAGACGCAGCTCGCCAACACAACTATTTCGCTGAACTCGACCGTCCCCGACGATGGGTCTCCCTGAAACTCGGCCTACCTGCCATCGAAAAACGGCAGGCAAGATTCGTCATTTCATTCCACGCAGTGGGTCGGTCTGCCGATCTGCATGCAGTTACTGCATTTTTGACCAACCCTCTAGAGGGTGGCGAGGACGCAGAGTCGCGACGCTGGGAGAGTGACACCATTCCTGAGCACGCCTTCAAGTTCGGCGCGGAGACATCGAGATCCGATCAGATCGCTCCGGCTTTTCGGGCTTGGCTTGACGCAACAGTTGAGAGAGGATTAAGCGTCTGGGGTGAACGATTGTGACATCCTTAGCTGCTTTACACGCTTACTCTTACTTGACCAATCATCGTCCCTACTCAGTCACAATCGTCGAAGCGCTGGTATTCGGCTGAATTCCCGGACACATGGATGCGATCACGTTCCAGAATCTCCGATTGAACGCTGGACAGATTGGGCGGAACGATTCGCTGGAACAGGAATCCTTCTGCCTGCCAGGAGAGGACGTAGAGCAGGTCTCCAACAGGGAGGATCCGCACCGGGAAGCCGTCGAGCTCGCCGCCGAATGCGTACGCCAGGGACAACTCGTTGCAGGTCACCCGAATACCGAAAACTCGGCCTTCTCCATGATGCGTATCATCGTCGATGATCAGACCAGGAACGTATGCGACACCGTCGTGATACGTGAAAGCGCGGTGGTCCACCTCCGGCCATCCGACCGTGATCCCCCGGTACTCTGCGGCTGGCTTGAGTTGATCAAGCAGGCGTGGGTTGTAGGAATCGGAGACATCAAACAGCAACAGTTGCAATCCCAACGGCCAGCCGGTTGTGGGATCAGCGTCTTGCCCCAGCGCAAGCAGGCGACCGCTTCCAAGCGGGTGCATATAGCGCGACAATCCCGGCAGTTTCAGCTCGCCGGCGACAAACGGTTGGAGGGGGGTCTGACAGGTCAGCGATGTACAAGGGATTGATCTGACGGAACGTCACTACCAACGCGCGATCGCCCTTAAAGCGGACCGCGTAGATGAGCTCTGTGGTTCCCAGATTCGTCAACGTACTCAGATGTTGCATGCCGTCAGCAGACACCGCGAAGATCGAGATCTCGCTGCGCGCGGGCGAGACGTCTTCAAGGGTGGTGGCAACTCGAAGATGTCCACGGAACTCGCTGAGGGCAAACTGATTGATCAGGCGTCCTGGCGCCTCGGCGCTGCCGGCATAGATCGGAGACATCTAAGTGAGAGGGCGGGGCATCGCTGAGATCGAAGCGATGGATGTCCGTGGGACCGTAGTAGGAGCCTCGTTGAGCGACGTAGAGCGAGCCCGCAGACGCGTACACAGTGGTCATAGCTCCATCAGCCAGAACGCTGACAGAGCCCCAGTGACCCAAACCTGATCCCTCTTGGCTGAGGTCAAAGGTGAGCAAGGTGACGAGCGCGTCAGCGAAGAATGCGGCACGTCCGCTGGTGAACGGTTGACTGAAATCGATGAGTGGCTCGTCGGTGAGATCGGCAAGCTCACCGTTCGAGTAGGCAGCGGCAGACTCATACTCGTAGAGGCTGTAGTTGGGAGACAAGGTGACTGGATCGACTGCTTCGAGGGTAGACCTCAACAGAATCCGGGCACTGGCGTCAACCAATCGGGCTCCGAGCAGGTCGCCTTCGATATCCAGGATCCTGCGAACCCACGGATGTGCTGGGTCGCTGATGTCGATTTCAACGAGTTGCGTCTCTGGCCGCTCGACGAAACCCAGAGCCATTGGGGAGTTCACACGCAACCTGGTCCACCATTCGAGGAACATCCCCGCGGCGGTGTGGCCCAGTGAGACCACCATTCGTCGTAGTTGATACCGACGGTACGCAATGCGAGCAGAGTGTTGCCTGCCAGCAGCAACTGCTGCTCCCCGAGGGTGTGCAGGTCTCCGGGAGAGTCAAAGGGCACCGTGCTGCGAAGCTCGAGTCCGTCTTCGGCGATCGTTATGATCGAGAGTTGTTCCGAGTCAAGTACGTAGAAGTGCTCTCCGTCGGTCTTGATGACGTCGGGGGCATCCACACCGCTGACTTGGATATTTGCGGCAGTGTCCGAGCGTTCACCCTCGTCTGCCAACGATTCGGCTTGATCAGCTTCTTCCTCCTCCATCGCCTCCGTTTCCGCTTCCTCTTCCTCTTTGTACTCAACTTCCTCCTGCGCAGCTTGGTCAGCCTGAGTCGGTTGCGAGCGCTGATCCGACTGAGTAACCGATCTGTTCTGCGCCACGGCCGAGTCCTGCGCTGGTTCGTTGGAGACTTGATCGATGTGATCTCGACAGCCCAGGGTTGCCACTCCCAACAGCAGCGCCAACACAAGGGTGACGGGCGGGATAGCTCCGGGCCGAAGAGATATGCGTCGCATTCTCGTTTCCATTCAGTTGCGTCCGCCAGAGTCTTGCCATGTCGGGATAGGCAGTCTCGCGGTCTCGACCGACTGAATTGGAGAATCTTGGGAGCGGCAGGTGGTTTCTCTACTCAGGCGCGATTGGGACCCAGTTGGTGTCCCATTCGTCGGCGAAGCGGAGGCTGCCGATGTCGCCGTAGCCCTCGACCGCAAAGGTGCGAACCTCATCGCTCGAGAGGATATGGACGAGGTCATCCTGCGGGATGACGCGGAAGGCCGCGCCCTGCACGCGAAGCGTGGCCCGGTGGCTGAGGCTGGCCTCGTTGACAACGATACCGAGGTAGGCCCCGTCGTGTTCCTGCCAGAAGTCCCAGCGAGATGGACCGACGGGAATCCAGGCGATGCCGTTGTAGTAGCGGAAGGCGCGATGGTCGGATTCGACGAGGCTCTGGGCGTCGTCGCCGAGCATCAGGACATCAAGCTGGACCGGGCTGGTCGGTTCGGAGACGTCGAAGAGTGATGCCTGGAGGCCGCGCACGCGGCCGGTTTCGGGATCGGCGTCGCGTCCGACGCCCAGCAGGAGATGGTCGCCCAGCGGGTGCAAGTAGCGGGAGAAGCCCGGGATCTTGAGCTCACCGAGCGCCTTGGGCATAGTCGGATCAGAGAGGTCGAGGGAGTAGAGCGGGTCGGTTTGGCGGAACGTGACGACGTAGCCGACATTGCCACTGAAGCGAACAGCGAAGATTTCCTCGTCCACGCCGAGTCCACTCACCAGACCGACCTGCTCGAGCGTGCCGCGCGTCTCGTCCAGATCTTGCGGGCGAGGTTCGAGTACGAAGACATTGCTGACGCGAGGCCAGAGATCGCGGATGGTGGTGGCGACTCGAAGGTAGCCGTCGTGCTCGGACATGGCCCATTGTGAGAGCAAGTGGCCGCGCACGGCGCCGCTTCCGTAATAGGTGGGTTGGAGCGGGTCCGCGATGTCGAAGCGGTGGATGAGCGTGTCCCACTCACCTCCGTAGCGGGGCGCGGCGAGATAGAACGAGTCGGCGCTGGCATAGATGGTGGGCTCGTTGCTGAGCATTGCGACGCTACCGCGTTGGCCCATGCCGCGCTTGAGATTGAATGAGAGCAGGTAGGAGAGTGACTGGTGTTGGCCCGCGTCTGGCGCGTAGATCTGGTCGCATTCGAGCGCGACGCCGCTGGCTGCGGAGTTGTTGACGTGATCGCGGTAGCCAAAGAGCGGCAGGAGGTCGCCGGCGCCGAGATCGTCGACCAGGGCTTCGTTGTAGTCCTGCGCGGCGTCTTGCGGATCAAGAGAGCGGAACTGCCACGGATAGACGATGGGCACGTCAATCTGCTGTTGGAACGCAATGCGGACGTTGCCGTCGACCAAACGAGCGGTGAGGTATCGCCCGTCGAGATCGAGCTCGCGGAGGAGTCGTAGGTTCCAAGGCTGGCCGATGTCGAATTCGAGGATTTCAGACTGGTCTCGGTACCGCTGTTGCGGCTCGAAGGGTCGGATGAGCCCGTCAGCAGGGATGTCGATTTCGATCGGTTCAGTGACGCCGGGGAGTTGCCGGACCACGATCAGTTTCTGGTCGCCGAGCAGGAGTTCCTGTCGGCTGGAACTTCGGTCGAACCAGAATCGGGTGATCTCTTCAACGGGTCCATCCTTCACGACCCTGGCAATCACGAGAACGTGCTGACGGAGGATGTAGAGATATCGGCCGTCGGATTTGATGATGTCGGCTTCGTCAACACCGCGTTCCTGGACGTTGGTGCCGGTCTCAGAGACGTCACCGCCATCACTGGGAGCGGACTGAGCGGCGTCTGGGCCCACAGATTCAGCTGCGGCCGCCGCGTCGAAGGCGTCATCAAACGCCGCTGCGTCCTGTTGGACCGAATCGTCCTCGTCGCCAAAGTCGCCAAGGAAGTCGGTTTGCTGATCGATCGCGTCGCGTTGCTGTGCGCGGAAGTATTGCAACAGATCGGTACAACTGGAGAACGTTGAGAGCGATTGCGCTGACGTGGTGGCGCCCCAGAGTAAGAGTTGGCCGGCAATGAGGGTGGCAATCAACAGGGGCAGGATGGTGAGAAGCCAAGGTCGTCGGCGCAGCATGGGGAACTCCTGTCACTGGTCAATAATGTACCGTCTTCTCTGTTCTGGACGCAGAACGGACTTCAGATGTTCCGCCCTGCGGTTGGCCCGGAGTCCGACGAGTCTGGCGATCATGTCGTCGGAGGAGCAGCGGTCGGAGGACGGAACATGGTCTCGGACGGGGCCGTGATTACCGAGTTGCCGCGCTTGCGCAGGCACCGCAGTGATCGATGTTTCCCTGCACGGGAGTGTCGACCAGGCCCGTCAGGTCGAAGACCACCTGTCCGATGTTCAGGTCCGGGTTCAGGTCCGGGCTGGTGAGCGTCATTGTGTCGGCCAGCAGCAGGCCTGCGAGCAGGACTATCTCTTCATGGTCGGCGACGCGCATATCAATGGTGGGTGCGTAGGTAGGCTCGGCCGCGCACCGATCTGTCGGGGGTAATCGCCGCAGTAGTCGTGATTGTCCTGCAATGGTGTGGCGAGTAGCTGACAAACCGGAACGTCGGCAGCAGCGATCTGAAGATCGGAAATCGTGAGTGGCAGGCGTCAACCGAGACGGCGCAGGGCGGTAACAGCGAAGACCAAGCGAGCAGCGCTATTGGTGTAGCGCTGCTGGTGTACTGGGCGATGCACCTGGACGTCGCCCTGAGGAATGGCTTAGCCGCGCGGCAGGCCGAGGCCTCGGGTGGCGATGATGTTGCGCTGGATTTCGCTGGTGCCGGCGGCGATGGTGCCGCTGACGCTGCTGACGTAGCTGCGGCTGAGGCGACCGCCGAGCTCGGCGTAGGGGCCGTCGGACCAGACGTTGCCGCGCAGTCCGAGCAGCTCCATGCCAGTCTTGGCGATGCGTTGTCCGAGCTCGGAGCCGAAGAGTTTGGACATTGAGGCCTCGTGGTTGGCAACAACGCCATGCTCTTGCATGTATGCGATGCGGTAGGCCATCATCGTGCCGATTTCGACTTCGATGGCTCGCTCAGCCAGTTCGTAGCGGGCGTTGGGGCGCTCGTCGGTGAGGTGTGTGTTGTCGCGGGCGAATTGGGTGATCTCTTCCACGGTGCGACGGCCGCCGGCGAAGGCGCCGATGCCGCTGCGTTCGAAGTCGAGCGCGACGGCGAGGTGGTACCAGCCGCGGTTGACCTCGCCGACGACATTCGTCTGCGGGATGCGGACATCCTCGAAGAAGACCTCGTTGAAGCCATGACCGTCGGCCATGTTGATTAGCGGTTGGACGGTGATGCCGGGGGTGTCCATGCGCATCATGAACATGGTGATGCCCTTGTGTTTGGGGGCGTCCGGGTCGGTGCGGGCGGCGAGCCAGCCCCAGTCGGAGACGTGGGCGCCGGAGGTCCAGATTTTCTGACCGTTGATGACGTAGTCATCGCCGTCCTTGACGGCTCGGGTCTGGAGCGAGGCGAGGTCGGAGCCGGAGCCCGGCTCGGAGTAGAGGGTACACCACCAGGTCTCGGCGTCGGCGATGCCTGAGAGGTGCTCTTCCTTCTGTTCGTCGGTGCCGTAGAGCATGAGTGAGGGGCCGACCCACTGGACGCCCATGTTGCCGCCGCCGCCGGGCGCGCGGTGGTAGGCCATCTCTTCCGACATGATCATCTGTTGCGAGTGAGGCGCTTCGAGTCCGCCATGTTCTTTGGGCCAGGCCATGGTTAGCCAGCGCCGTTTGGCCATTTCGGTCTGGAAGTCACGTGTGACACTCATGACGTCCTGGTCGTAACCCTCGCCCTGCGGCTTCGATCCCCAGTCGTCGGGCAGGTTGTCCGAGATGAAGGTTTTGACTTCGTTGCGGAAGTCGACGACGGTTTGGTCTTCGCGATAGTCCATGATTGACTCCTTGGGCGAGAGCTGGCGTTGCTGCGTATGCATTCTAGCGCGTAGGCGACAGCTGGTTCCAGAGGAGCGTTGATGGTGGGAAGCGGGCGGCTGGGGTCGAAGACTGCTGAAGCTGGTAATGTGCTGGTAACCTGAAGGTCAACGGGGTGCGAGTGGACTACCGCATGCGCGAGCTGACGCGTTCGCGAGGCTGTTGGGTGGTGATGACCTGGTTGTTGGCGTGCGCCGCGTTGGTCGCGGGCGGCTGCATCTTTGGCGGCGAGTCGGACCGAGATCTGTCACGCTATTTTCCGCCGCCTGCCGAAGACGCGGCTGCTGAGGAGCAATCGGCTGGTCAGGTTGGTCGGACGACGGAGCTGACGACCGGGTCGAGCGGAGCCTATGTCCCTGCGGCGGAGGCTCTGGAGGACCTGGAAGTGGCGCCGCCGACGGCGCGGTTTGCGGTACAGAGTTTCTTTCATCTGATCGCGAGCGGCGATCTTCGCGGCGCCTGGCAACGCACCTCGGCGGAAACGAAGGAGCGCATCTCGGTAGAGGCGTTCGAGCGGCGTTACGTGGATGTGTGGGCTGAAGCGACGATAGGCGGGTTTGGCTGGGAGGTGGTTCCGCAGGAGGATGCGAATGCGTCGTCGCATGAGGTGATCATCCGCTATCAAACGGCGTTCTTTGGAGAGATTGAGGAGATCGTCAACGCGCCGACCTTGCGTCAGCCGCACTGGGTCGTGAATTGGACGCCTGACTTGATGTTTAGCGGTCTGGGGGCGCCGGGACACCTGGTACACACGCAGATTGAGATGCCCGCGCGCGGACTGATTCTGGATCGCAATGGGGCATTGCTGGCGGGCGAGACGGATGTCACCATCGTGGGGGTGCATTGGGACTCGATCACGGACGAGGGCGCGATGTTGGAGTTCTTCACAGAGCGCCTGGCGATCGAGGAGGATCTCGTGCGCGAGCTGGTCTATCAGGATCTGCCGTCGTATCAGTTCATTCAGGTTGCGGTGCTGCCGATCGACACACCGGACGAAACCATCGCGGAGTTTGAACAGCTGGCGTCGAACGGCATCCTGTTGACTCGCGTGCAACGGCGTTTCTATCCCTACGGTGATCTGGCGGCGCACGTGGTGGGCTATCTACAGGAGATTAATCCGGATGAGTTGACTGAGTTGTTCTCCGAGGGCTATCGGGCCGGGGACATGATCGGTCGCGACGGGATCGAGCAGTCGTTTGAGCGTGTGCTGGCAGGTCGGCGTGGCGGGAGTTTGCTGATCGTCGACGCGGCTGGTCGGCCGGTGCGCGAGGTGACGCGCCGCGAAGCGGTGGCGGGCGCGAATATCAGGCTGACGTTGGATGTTCGTCTGCAACAGCTCGCGGAAGAGGCGCTGGGAGAGCAGCCGGGCGCGATCGTGGCAATGGATCCGCGCAATGGTCAGGTCTACGCCATGGCGTCGTATCCGCGGATTGATCCGAACACGATCGTGGATGGGGTGTCGCAAGAGGAGTATGACACATACTTCTTTGACGAGCGGCAGCCGTTCATCAATCGCGCGGTAGAGCAGCTCTATGCGCCGGGATCAACCTTCAAGGTGGTCACGCTGGCAGCCGCCCTGGAGCGTGGTGGATACGAGATCACGGATCGGATCTCGTGTCCGGCGGAGTGGATGAAGGTGGGCGACGAGCCGTTGCGCAACTGGAAGGACACGAATCAGGGTCGGCTGATGCTGTCGCAGGCGTTGGCGGAGTCGTGCAACACGGTGTTCTACGAAATCGGCTTGCACCTGGATCGAGTAGATCCGAGCCTGCTGCCGTCGGTGTCGGCGGGGTTCGGCTTTGGTCAGCCGACGGGCATTCGCGGGATTGATGAGGAAGCAGGGGTGAATCCGGGACCGAGCTGGAAGTCGGAGGCGTACAACGAGGGCTGGTTCACGGGCGACACGCTAAACATGAGCATCGGGCAAGGGTTCGTGGCGGTGACGGTGTTGCAGGTGGCGAACGCGTATGCGGCGCTGTCGACGGATGGGGTGGTCGGAACGCCGTTGATTGTGCATTCGATCGAGGCGGCGAACGCCGAGCCGCAAGCGATTGAGCAGCGCCTGATCAGCGTGTTGCCGACATCCTCTGAGACGTTGGAGCAGATCCAGGCGGCGTTGCGGACGACGGTCTCGCAGCCCTACGGGACCGGGTTCTACGTCTTCCGCGGATCGGTGTTGCAGATTGCGGGCAAATCAGGAACGGCGGAGGATCAAGTCGTCGCCGCGGACACGTTGGCAGCGGTTGAGGTGGCTGAAGAGTTGACAGCGGGCGATTCGTCGGATGAGATCGAAGTGGATCTGACATCGCAGGAGGAGGAAGAGGAATCAGCGGAGCAGCAGGAGTCGGAGGAGGCTGAGGAGTTGGAGCGCTACTTTACGCATGCCTGGTTCTCGGCCTGGGCAAACTTTAGCGATCCGCAGCTGGTCGTCACCGTGGTGTTGGATGACGGCAAGTCGGGTTCTGACGATGCGGGTCCGATCGCGCGTGGCGTGTTGGAAGGCGCATTGTTGAATCAATGGGTACCCTGAGCGCATGCGACGTTCCCGCTTTCGCCGCCTGGTTGAGCGCGCGCTCGAAGAGATTCCAGAGCAGCTGGCCAGTCGCATGGACAATGTGGTGATTCTGTTGCGCAATCAGCCAACGGCGGAAGAGTTGGAATCGCTGGGGCTGGGACCGCGCGAGACGTTGTTGGGGCTGTATGTCGGACGACCACTGACGAGTCGTGGTTGGTACGGCGAGACGTTACCCGATCGGATTATGATTTATCAGCAGCCGATCGAGAGCATCTGTCGGACTGAGGACGAAGTGTTGGTTCAGGTGCGTGAGACCGTTTTGCACGAGGTGGCGCACCACTTTGGGATTGATGACGGTCGCCTGGACGAGATCGGGATCGCGCCGCCGAAGCAGTCGCATCGCGCCGCGATCAACTTGTCCGAGCGTCGGCTGCCCTATATCGAATAGCGCTGAAGCAGTCGTTGCACGGCAGCGGGTACGAGCTGATCGGCGCGCGACATGGCTTCGCTGACGGTCATGCCGGGCGGGGTGGCTGCCTCACTGTCGACGAGGCGCGGCAACGGCTCTGCGCCTTCAATCAGTCCTGCAACGGCGAGGCAGGGCACGTCCGCTTCAGCGGCCAGCGCGGCGACGCCGGCCACCGTCTTGCCGTAGGCGGACTGGTGATCGAGCCGTCCTTCGCCGGTGATGACGAGGTCGGCCTGTCGGATGCGGGCCTCGAGCTGGACGGCGTCGGCAATGGCGTCGAAGCCGGATTGCAGGCTGGCTCTGCAGAACGCGATCAGGCCGGCGGCGAGGCCGCCAGCGGCGCCGGCGCCGGGGAGGTCGGCGACCTGGACGTTGAGATCGCGATCGAGGATGGCTGCATAGTTGGCGAGCGCGCGTTCGAGTTGGGCGACGCAGGCAGGATCGGCGCCCTTCTGCGGGCCGTAGATGGCGCTCGCGCCCTCTGGGCCGAGCAACGGGTTCTGAACGTCGCAGAGGACGCGGATGTCGACGCGCTGAAGTCGCGGATCGATTCCGTCCAGTTGGATGCGGGCGAGATTGGCGAGGGCGGTGCCACCGGATGGGAGTCGCAGGCCGCGGTCGTCAAGCAGGGCTGCGCCGAGCGCTTCGGCCATGCCGGCGCCGCCGTCGTTGGTGGCGCTGCCGCCGACACCGATCAGGATGCGGTCGACCTGGGCCTCAAGGGCGTGGTGGATGAGCTCGCCGACGCCGTGTGTGGAAGCGCGACGCGGGTTGAGATCACGTGGCGCGAGCAGGGTGAGTCCGGCGGCGGAGGCCATTTCGATCACGGCGCAGCGTCCGTCGTCGATCCGACCCCAACGAGCATCAACGGGTGCGCCGAGCGGTCCATCAACGCGCGCGATGGAGCTACGGCCGTTCGCCGCTTGCAGGAGAGCGTCAACGGTGCCAGGTCCGCCGTCGGCCAGCGGCGCGAGATCGACGGTGGCGTGCGGGAGTGTATCGGCGACTCCCTGTTGGATAGCGGCTGCGGCCTGCACGGCGGTCAGAGAGCCCTTGAACTCCTGCGGCGCGATGAGGACGCGCATGCGTCAGAAGCCTTGGCCGGAGATGCCGAGGATGCGCAACACTGCGATGACGGTGATGACCGCAGCCCAGAGCAGGGCGGCGAGTCGGATGCGTAGGTAGAGTGACATGACACCGCCGAGATTGAGGAATCCGCGCATCCACAGCACGGTCAGGATGCCAAGCACGATGAAAAGGATGGCGGCGCCGTTCACGACACCATTTTAGGCGGAGTGAGGGATCGGGACTAGGCGGCGCGGTGAGCGAAGCGGCGGCGGCGCCTGCTCGGGGCAGGCACGGTACCCCAACCGCAAACAACGCAGGCGTAGAGTCGTCCATGGTGAGCGAGTGGACCGTCGCAGAGCGGGCAATGTGGTTGGCGCGTGGTTCGAGGCTGGACGGGCGTAGAGTCGGTCGGCGACCAGGACAAGGGCAGTTGAGCGCCATGGGCGAAGCGAGGAGATTGGGTGCTGCTGGTGTGACTTGACATCATGACACTGGTCGTTCGTTCTGTAGAACTAGATTAGGACGAACGTACTGATATGTCAATAACGGAGACAGAAAGGGGCAGAAGGGTGCCGGGAGCTGCCTTCGGTGGAATCAAGAGGGGCGTGATCCCGCGCAGGGGCGGTACGGAGACTGGCGCCTATTGCTGGTCTTCGGGACGGTCGAGCCAGTCGACGAAGTCGCGCATTTTCTCGTTCAGTGAGTCGTAACGTCCACGATCGGCAGCGACAAGGATGCTGACGAAGAGGATGGCGAGGCCGATTTCAACCATGAGCGGACTCCAAGCGTTGCGCCTGAAACATACCTGCGCGTATCTGGGTATCGTAGTGTCTTGTGAGCGCAGAGATCGACAGCGGCAAATTGGGGGCGCGTCGCGTGATTGCGACGCTGACCTTGGGTTGCAAGCTGAATCAGGCAGAAACGCAGCAGGCGGCTCGTGAGTTGCAGGCGCGCGGATGTGTCACGGTTGACCGTCCGGCGCAGGCTGACGCGTTTCTGATCAATACGTGCACGATCACGCATGTGGCTGATCGGAAAGCGCGGCGGTTGATTCGGTTGGCTCGCAGGCTCTCGCCCGAGGCGCCGATTGTTGTGACGGGCTGCTACGCGGAGGCTGCGGCCGACACACTGGCGGGTGATGAGTTGGTGCAGTTCGTCGACAACGCGCACAAGCATGATGCGGCTGGGCGAGTGTGGTCCGCATTGGAAGCGGCTCCGAGCGTACGAGCTCCGCTGAGGCAGTCCCACGATCGGACGCGCGCGTTCATCAAGATTCAGGAGGGCTGCAACGATGTCTGCGCGTTCTGCATCGTGCCGTATGTGCGTGGTCGTGAGCGGGCGGCGCCGATTGCGGAGATTGTGTCGGCGGCGCAGGAGCGGGTTGCAGAGGGTGTGCAGGAGATCGTGCTGACGGGCACGCAGCCAGGCGCATACGGACGTGATCGTTTGGACGGTTCCTCGGCTGCGGCATTGATTGAGGCGCTGTTATCGCAGACGGACGCCGCGCGGATTCGCTATTCCTCAATTCAGCCGCAGGACGTGACCGCGCAGCTGTTGGCCTGTTGGGATGACTCGCGGATGTGTCGGCATGTGCATTTGGCGCTACAGAGCGGATCGGACGCGGTGCTGTCGCGGATGCGGCGGCGATACTCGGCGGCGCAGTTTCGCGACGCGGCGGCCGCGTTTCGATCAGCGGCGCCGGGCATCTCCGTGACGACGGACATCATCGCGGGATTTCCCGGTGAGACTGAGGCGGATCATCGCGCGACGCTCGATCTGATGCGCGAGCTGCGGTTCACGGATGTGCATGTGTTTCCGTACTCGGAGCGCTCGAAGACATCGGCGTCGCTGTTGGCTGACGATGTTCCGCCGGAGGTGAAGCGGTCGCGCGCATTGGAGATCCGTGATTTGGGCGAGACTCATCGCCGTGAGTGGCTTGAGGCGCGAGTGGGCGCGATGGAGTCGGTCCTGTTTGAGACGCCAACGGCAGGGTTGAGCGATACCTACCTGCCGGTGCGGATTGCTGATCGGCTTCCTGAAGAGGATGGAGTGGTTGACTACCGCAACCAGATTCGGAGCGTTCGCGTGGAGGATGTCGCGTCAGGCTCACTGATTGGCGCGCTCGCGGGATGAGATCGACGGAAACCGCTGAATTGACGGCGCCCAGGGACTTGCGGTTGGTGGTGGAGGCGCTGCTGTTGGTTGCTGAGGCGCCGCCTACGCTGCGTCGGTTGGCGCAGGCGGCCTTCGTTTCGGTTGAGGCGATTGAGGCGGTGCTCGCAACGATTGAGGCTGAGGAGGGCCGCGGGATTCGGATACGTCGATTTGAGGACACGGTGGCGTTGGTCTCGGCGCCGCAGGCGGGACCGTATGTCGAGCGCATGTTGGGGTTGGATACGCCGCCGCGACTGTCCAAGCCGGCCTTGGAGACGTTGGCGGTGATTGCATATCACCAGCCGGTGACGAGAGAGCAGATTGAACGGGTGCGCGGCGTGGGTGTGTCAGGAGTAATCCGATCACTGCGCGCGCGCGATCTGATTGCGCCGAGCGGCCGATTGGATAGTGTCGGTCAACCGTTGTTGTGGAGCGTGACGCCTCGCTTCCTGGATCACTTTGGTCTGGCCGGACTGGATGAGCTGCCGACGCTGGAGGAACTACCGAAACCGGCTCAGCAGGCGGTCTTGCCGCTTGACGCGACCGATGCCGATGCATGAGACGGGTGAGGGTGAACCGGATATGGGATTCGTGACCGTGCTGACTATCGAGCTGTTGATCTTCGATGCGGCCTCGCTGAAGGAGAAGCGGTCGGTGGTGAAGCAGGTGTTGCAGCGCTCACGCAATCAGTTTCATGTCGCCGCAGCGGAAGTGGGATCGCAGGATGACGCGTCGCGGGCGACGTTGGCGTTTGCGGCGCTGTCGTCGGACTCGCAGGTGTCGCACGCGATCGCACAGCGGGTGTTGGCCTTCGTGGAGCAGTTGCGTCTGGACTGCGAAGTGGGCTCGGTCGAGACGGAGACGATCGCGCTATGAGGACTCGCGCTGAGGGGCTGCCAACGTCGCGTCGGTGGTCAGTCTGCGAGTTCGGCCCAGAGGTCATGGCCGAGTGAATCGACGATTCGGACATTGAGCAGATCGCCGGGTTGAGCGTCGGCAAGGGCGAGAACGAGTCCGTCGACTTCTGGCGCTTCGCGGTAGGTGCGTCCGGCAATGATTGGGTCGCCGTCCTCGGTGGTTTGACCGGGCTCAGACTCGACGAGCAGCGGCAATTGGCGGCCGATCTGGAGCTGGTTGCGTTGGTCGGCGATTTCAGCGAATCGGGTCATCAGGTCGTGATAGCGCTGCTGCTTGAGCGCTTCGGGCAGTTGATTGGCATGATCGGCGGCGGGAGTGCCGACCTGTGGGGAATAGGTAAAGGCTCCGGCGCGATCAAACTCAGCTTCGGTCACGAAGTCGAGCAGTTGCTGGAACTCATCGTCGGATTCGCCGGGGAATCCGACGATGAAGGTGGAACGAATCGCCATATCCGGCATGGCCTCACGAAGGCGATCGAGGGTGCTGCGCACCATCTGCATGTTGTGGGGGCGTTTCATGCGTCGGAGCACTGAGGGCGCGCCGTGTTGCAGGGGAATGTCGAGGTAGTGACACACCTGCGGCGTCTGCGCCATGACGTCAATGAGGGCGGGAGTGACGAAGCCGGGATAGGCGTACATGAGGCGCAGCCAGTCGGCGCCGGATTCAGCGGCGATTCGCTCGATCAGGCGAGGCAGTCCGTTGGCATCACCCCACTCGGCGCCGTAGGCGGTGCTGTCCTGGGCCACGAGGACGATCTCTCGCGCGCCGCGTTGGACGAGGTCGCGCGCCTCCGCGACGAGGGCGTCAGGCTGGGCGCTGCGGAACTGCCGCCCTTTGATTGCGGGGATATTGCAGAAGGTGCAGGGGCGAGCGCAGCCGTCGGAGATTTTGAGGTAGGCGGAGGGCCCCAGCGAATGTGTCTGGTCGGGGGTGTCAGGGATGTCGCGTTGCGGCTCGGCAGCAGCGGCGTGATCGGTGATCTGGCGCCAAGCCTCAATGCCGAAGGCGGCCTCGATGCCGTCGATCTCAATGACCTGTTGATGTTCAATCTCTGACCAGCAGCCGGTGACGATGACCTGCTGATCGGAGCGACGTTCGGCCGCGAGCATCTCAGCGGCTTGGCGCGACTCGGCGCGAGCGTCGTCAATGAAGCCGCAGGTGTTGAGAATGACGAGATCGGCGTCATCGCGCTGGTCCGTGGGCGCGTGTCCGTCTGCGGCGAGGCTGCGCGCGATGCGATCTGAGTCGGTGGTGTTCTTGGGGCAGCCAAGAGTAATGATCTGGTAGCGCATTATCCGCCTGTTGAACTAGTTGGACGCGGACCGCGGCTCACGACGAGGGTGATCACATCGTCGGCGTGCGGATCGGCGCCGACGCTGGGGGACTGGTCGAGCACGCTGCCAACGGGCAAGTCGTCATAGACGCTGACGATGACGTAGGGGGCGTTGAGCAATTTGATGTAGTTGATGGCCTGGCCCGCGTTGAACGCGGTGAGGTCAGGGAGCGGTTCGAAGCTGGTATTGCTGGCGACGCTGGGCGCAGCCGAGCTTGCGGCGCTGACGGCTTCCGGCACCTGTGAGATGCCAGGCACGGGTCGCTCTGGTTCAACCGGCTCGATCTCCTCGCGCAAGCTGACCACGGCAACGACGCCGGCGATGATCACGAGGATGACGATCGCGGCGGCAATCCAGGCGCCGAGGTGTACGCGCGGGGGCTGTAGGTCGTCGCGTTGCAAATGGGATGGTTCGAGGTTCTGTTGGGACTGCGTTGCAGCGGGTTGGAAATCGAGTCCCTCGCCGGGCAAGCTGGCCGGAAACGGGCAGCGCTCGAGCACCGCAGCGGGGTCGAGACCGAGGTATTGGGCGTAGGAACTGAGGAAGCCGCGGGTGAAGGTTGCGGCAGGCATGCGTTGCCAGTCTTCGTCCTCCATGGCCTCGAGGTAATGGCGCGCGATCCGGGTCGCTTGATGCGCCTGCGCGATCGAGCGTCCGCGTCGGATGCGGGTTTGGCGCAGCTCGTCGCCGACGCCGGTCAGTTCCTCGTCCGCGCTGGTCATGGGACGTTGTCGGGCAGGACGGCGGTTTTGAGCACCGCGGGATCATCGCGTGAGGTGTATGCCAGATCGGCGGAGGAGAGCGGGAAGCGGTGAGAGACGATGCGGTCAACGGCATCAAGCGTTGGCAACAGCGCGGCGGTGCGACGAAACTGATCTGGCGTCGCATTCTGGGTGCCGGTGAGGGAGACTTCGCGATAGTGCAGGTCGTTGACGTCAACGACGGCAGATGAGTCGGGCGGGAAGCCGGCGAAGAGGTTGACGCTGCTCTGTCGGCCGGCGACGCGCAACGCGGTCTCGGTCAGGCTGTTGAGTCCGACTGAGACGATCACGATGTCGCAACCGAGTCCATCTGTGGCGTCGTGGACGACGGCGTGCAACTCGTCAGGGTCTCCGCTGACGACATGGGAGGCGCCCACCTGGAGGGCGACCTGGCGTCTGGATTCGACCGGTTCGGCGACGATGATTTCGGCGGCGCCCAACGCTCGGGCGAGCAGCACGTGCAGGAGTCCCATCGGACCGGCACCGAGCACCGCGACGCTGGCGCCGGCGCGGAAGCGGCAGGATTCGAACGAGTTCAGCACGCAAGCGGTAGGCTCGGTCAGCGCGGCGCGTCCCCAATCGGCGCCTGGCGCGAGCTTGACGGCATGTCCTTGCGCGACGAGCGCGGCGGGCAATAGCACGTGTTCGGCCAAGCCGCCGTTGGCGTCGTAGCCGAGCGTCTGGCGCGCGGTGCAGCGGTTGCGGAGGCCTCGTCGGCAGAAGTCGCAGCCGCCGCAGGCGATGATCGGGTAGACGGCGACGGCATCACCCAACTGGAGGGTGTCGACACCCGCTCCGAGCGCGACGACCTCGCCTGCGAATTCGTGTCCGGGGACGACGCCGGCGCGAGCATATTTCTCGCCGCGGAAGACGCGCAGGTCGGAGGCGCAGACGCTGGCGGCGCCGACTCGGATGACGGCTTCGCCGGGAGCGGGAGTGGGTGAGGCAAGTTGGCCGACTCTGATGTCGCCCGGTTGCTCAAAGATCAGCGCGCGCATCGCAAATGCCTTTACCTGGTTGCGTATCGCGCGCGAGTTCGCCTGGCTCAGATGCCGTCCCCGCAAGGGCCGGCGAACAACGCAGGGGCGCTAGGGTGTCCGAGCCGGCTCGGGCGATCGCACGGCCTTGCGTACGGTGGCGTCCGGGTTGCGCGACAGGTGATACTGACGCATCAGGCGCGACTTTCGGCGCGAGGCGGTGTTGGCGTGAATGACGCCGTGTTGCGCCGCGCGGTCAACCGCGCTGACGGCGCGCTTGATGGCGTCGTCGGCCTCGGTCCACTCTTGCGAGTCAACCGCGTCTTCGATAGCGTCGAGCGCAGCTCGGACAGAGCCGCGCGCGTAGGTTCGGATCGGTTTATTGCGCATGCGCCGCTTATGACTTTGGCGCAGATACTTGATCGCAGCTGCCTTGTTCGCCACGAGCACCCCTCTTTCTCGGTCGGTACCAGCGTAACAGGCGATCGCGCTCTGTCCAGCTAAGCAGGTTGGGCAATTGCGGCGACACCTCATGTGAGAAGTGAGCCGGACGACAAGAGAGAGAACGTGTGTATAGGGGGTGCATCATCACCAACAATTTGCAAGAGTGGAACAGTGAGTGTCAGCACACGACCAACGCGCAGCGAACGGCTGCTGAGTGGACGCAATGGCGTGGCCGCGGCCGTGTTGTTGATTGGCTTGTCGTTTCTGGGTTCGCGACTGTTGGGCGCGGCGCGCACGGTGGTGATCGCCGATCAGTATGGGGCAACGCTTGAGTTGGACGCGTTCTGGGTGGCGATGCGCTTGCCCGACCTCGTCTTCCAACTGTTGGCCGGCGCGACGCTCGCGTCGGCCTTCATTCCGGTTTACGCACGGGTGTTGCAGGATCGCGGCGAGGGAGCGGCGTGGCGATTGGCGAGCATCGTGCTCAACTGGGTGTTGTTGGGCACGATTGCGCTGTCGGTGTTGGTGTTCCTGGCGGCTGACTGGATTGTGCCCGCCCTGGCGCCGGGCTTGGCGGATGGATTGGAACAGCGCGATGAGGTGATGGCGGACGCCATCTTTCTGACGCGGATGTTGCTATTGTCACCGATTCTGTTCTCGGTCAGCGGGATGTTGACGGGAATGTTGCACGCGCGACGGCACTTTCTGTTGCCGGCGCTGGCGCCGATGCTCTACAACCTGGCGATCATTCTGGGCGCGTTGCTGCTGCCTGCGGATCTGGGCGTGGAGGCGCTGGTCATTGGTGTGATCGCCGGGTCGGGGTTGCATCTGATGGTTCAATTGCCGGCCCTGTCGGCGGCGCTGACGTCATCGGGCGGCGGCATGGGGCTGCACTTGAGTCTGGGCGATCGCGATGCGCGTGAGGTGCTCAAGCTGATGGCGCCGCGCACGTTGGGCTTGGCGGCGGCTCAGATCAACTTGATCGTGCTGACGTTCTTCGGATCGCTGGTCGGCGACACGTCGATATCGGCGTTGAACTTTGCCTGGTTATTGCTGATGTTCCCGGTCGGGCTGTTTGGCATGTCGCTGGCGACGGCCGTGTTCCCGAGCTTGGCGGAGCGGGCGGCGAGCGACGGTCCTGAAGCGATTCAGACGATGGTCACGCAGGTGTTGCGCTTCACGCTGTTCCTGGCGGTGCCGGCCACGGTGGGAATGCTGCTGTTGCGAGAGTCGATCGTGTCTACGTTGCTGGAGCATGGCGCGTTTGACGCGGCGGCCACGCAACAGGTCAGTGACGCGTTGCTGTTCTATTCCATCGGGCTGTTCGCTCATGCGGCGATTGAGATCGTTTCGCGCGGGTTCTATGCGTTGGGTGACACGCGGACGCCGGTGGGGATTGCTGTGGCATCAATGCTGCTGAACATCATGCTGGCGGCGCTGCTGGTCGGATCGATGGACCTGCAAGGGCTGGCGTTGGCGTTGTCGATCGCGGCGATCTGCGAGTTCGTGTTCCTGACGTGGTTGTTGCATTATGCGTTGGCGAACCGTCTGTGCAATCGCGGTCTCTGGGCGTCGTTGGGCAAGACAGTGGTGGCGACGGTGATTATGGGTCAGCTGTTGTGGCTGTTGCTGGAGCTGCTGCCGCAGATGGGGATTGCGGTCAATTCCTGGTTGGCGCTGGTATTGGGAGTGGTCGGCGGCGGGACGCTGTACATGCTGTTGAGCCTGGTATTGCAGCAGCGCGAGGCGGAGCTACTGGTCTGGCGACTGGAAGCTGTTGCGGGGAGCGCATTCCGTCGTTGAGGCGGGCGGCTGCTCTGATACATTGATGATCCGACGAGCACTACATTGTGAGTAACCATGGCCCTGCAGGATCGATCGATCGCCTGCCGCGATTGCGGACGCGAGTTTGTCTTTACCGCCGGAGAGCAAGAGTTCTACCAGTCGAAGGGGCTGCAGAACGATCCGGTGCGATGCCCGGAATGTCGTACGGCTCGGAAGTCGACGCAGACATCGCCAGAGCAGGAGTCTGGCTACGTGCGTTACGGCGGCGCGGCCTCATTCGGCGGTCGGACGCCGCGCCAGATGCATCCGGCGGGTTGCGCGATGTGCGGCGACATGATCGAGGTGCCGTTCCTGCCGCGCGGCGATCGTCCGGTCTTCTGCACCACGGTGAAGCGTCTGATGACGCTGGGTTATCAGATGGACGAACAGCAGCAGCGCTGGGGATCACGTCCGTGCCAGGTTGACGGGATCAACCAGGACTTGCGGCGCGGACTGATCGCGCCGAAGCCGGGCGTTGAGGCGCCGGACTTTGAGCGCAGTCGCTCCTAGGGCGAGCGGTCGGGCAAGCGCGAGGACCAGATGGCAGAGAGCGTGGCTCAGCGTTGGATGCGCTTGATGGGCGGACAGGGTCGTCCGACGGCGCGTCCGCCGAGCGAGGCGCAGGTGGCTGAGACGGTCGGACGTTATCCGGAGCGGGCGGCGCAAGCACTGGTGGATCAGTCACGGCGGCGAGGTCAGGCGGCATCAGCGCGAGAAGCGCGGGGCTGGATTATCGAGCAGCTTGAAGAAGCTGCCGAGCTACTTGACTCCGCCACGCGCGAGCGCATCCGCGAACTGAGCGACGCGATGATGACGCGACAATTTCCTGAGGAATCTCACCAAGATGGCTGACTCCGACGCAGACAATCAACGCCCGTTCCGTCCGGTCGGCACGATGATGCCGCACCTTGAGCTGGAAACACAGATTCGCAAATTTTGGCGTGAGCGAGATATCTTTCGCCGCTCGGTTGACGAACGGCCGTCGGACGATGTTTTTTCGTTCTATGAGGGTCCGCCAACGGCGAACGGCACGCCGGGCGTACACCACGTTCTGTCGCGCGTGTTCAAGGATCTGTTTCCGCGTTATCAGACGATGCGCGGTAAGCAGGCGCCGCGCAAGGGCGGGTGGGACACGCACGGGCTGCCAGTCGAGATTGAGGTCGAAAAGACGCTCGGACTGGACAGCAAGCCCGCGATCGAGCGTTACGGGATTGCGGAGTTCAATCGCCACTGTCGCGAGTCGGTCATGCAGTATGTGGAGCAGTGGGAGGACATGACCGAGCGGATCGGGTTTTGGCTCGACATGTCGGATGCGTATCGGACGTACACGCCGGAGTATGTCGAGTCGTGTTGGTGGATTCTCAAGACGCTGTGGGACGCGGGCTTGATTTACGAGGCGCGTCGGACGACGCCGCATTGTCCGCGATGCGAAACGTCGTTATCAAGTCACGAGCTATCGCAGGGGATGAAGGAGGGTGTGCGCGATCAGGCGGTGACCGTGAGGTTCCGCGCGCACAACGACTCGCTGCCTGAGTCGTTGCAGTGGGAGGGGGTGACGGATTTTCTGGCGTGGACGACGACGCCTTGGACGTTGCCGGCGAATTCTGGCCTGGCATTGGCGGCCGGCGAGACGTATCTGGTGGTGCAGATTGCAGCGGGGGAGCGAGTGATTCTGGCGCGTCCGCTGCTGGAATCCAACCTGGGGGATGTCACGGAGCAGCCGACCGTGGTCGGCGCTGTTGAGGGTTCAGAGCTGGTAGGCGCCACCTACGACGGCCTCTACGAACCAGATCAATGGGGCGTACCGATCTATCGCTTCGAGGGGTCGCGGCTGATGGAGTGGGGCGCTGGCGACGGAGCGTTACCTGCCCGCACCGTGGCAGCGGCGGACTTCGTGGAGATGGAGAGTGGGACCGGGATCGTTCACATCGCACCGGCATTCGGCGAGGATGACTATCAGCTCGGGCGCGAGGTTGGCCTGCTGTTCCGACAGCCGGTGGATCTGAGCGGTCGGATCAGCGGCGACGAGCATGCGGCAGCGGCGCCGCCGTTCGTAGGTCAGTGGGTGAAGGACGCCGACCGCTTGATCATGCAGGACCTGGAGTCGCGCGGTCATCTGTTGCGGCGCGATGTCTACGAGCACGCCTATCCGTACTGCTGGCGCTGCGACACGCCGCTGCTCTACTACGCGAAGCCGAGCTGGTACATCGCGACGTCGCAGGTGAAGGAGTCGCTGTCGCGGTCGAACGCTGAACTGATCAGATGGCAGCCGGAGCACACGGGCACGGGTCGCTACGGCGATTGGCTGGATAACAACGTCGATTGGGCGGTGAGTCGCGAGCGCTATTGGGGCACGCCGCTGCCGTTCTGGCGTTGCGAGTCGTGTGGCCACGACATGTGCGTCGGTTCCTTCGCCGAGCTGAAGCAACGAGCTGTTGACCTCTGTGGCAAGGAACCGGACCTGTCTGATCCACATCGTCCGTACGTGGACGAAATTGAGATTGGCTGCGAGCGTTGTGGTTCGGTAGCTCGACGGCGGCCCGAGGTGGCGGACGCGTGGTTTGACTCGGGCGCGATGCCCTACGCGCAGTGGCACTATCCGTTTGAGAATCAGGATCGGTTCGAAGAGCGATTCCCAGCCGACTTCATCTGCGAGGCGGTCGATCAGACGCGAGGATGGTTTTACTCGCTGCACGCGGAAGCAGTGCTGTTACATGCGGCCGGCGCGGTTGCGACGCCGACATCTTTTCGGAATGTGATCTCGTTGGGGCACATCTTGGACGAGGGCGGCGAGAAGATGTCGAAGTCGAAGGGAAACGTGGTCGATCCGTGGACGGTGTTGGACCAGAACGGAGCAGACGCCTTGCGTTGGTATTGCTACGTGGCATCTCCCGCTGGCAACCCGAGGCGATTCTCGGAGCGACTGGTCACGGAGGCGCAGCGACGTTTCCTGCACACGTTGTGGAACACGTACTCCTTCTTCGTGACCTACGCAAACATTGACGGTTGGCGTCCGTCTGCGGAACCATTCACACCGACGGTGGAGTTGGATCGCTGGATCCTGAGCGAGTTGCATAGTCTGATCGGTCGCGTCACCGCGGCGCTGGACGACTATGACGCGACGACCGCCGCGCGGGAGATTGATGCGTTCGTCGATTCACTGTCGAACTGGTTCGTGCGGCGCAGCCGGCGCCGATTCTGGTCCTCGGCGCGGAGCCGCGGCGGCGACATGGCAGCGAAACAGAGCGCGTATCAGTCGCTGCACACGGTATTGACGACGTTGGCGCGACTGTTGGCGCCGATGACGCCGTACGTATCGGAGGAGATTTGGCGCAATCTGGCTGCGGAGCCGGCGTCAGGCGAGCGAGCGGGCGAGGTGGCGGAATCGGTCCATCTGGCCGAGTGGCCGATTGCGGATGAGTCGCTGATCGATGCCGCTCTCAACCGCGAGATGGAGTTGGTTCAGCGCGTGGCGTCGCTGGGGCGGTCGGCGCGCAGTTCGGCGGGAGTCAAAGTGAGGCAACCGCTTGCGGCGGTTGAGGTGATGGTGAGATCGGCGTCTGACGCAGAGGCGGTGCGACGCCATGAGGCGACGATCGCAGACGAGCTGAATGTGAAAGCGGTGAATCTGGCAGACGGAAACGCTGACTCACGCCGCTACACGATCAAGCCGAACTTCCGAACACTTGGACCTCGGATTGGGCCGCAGCTGCCGGTGATTCGGAATGCGTTGAGCGCTCTCTCGCCCGATCTGGCGGCGCACATTGCGCAGGCGGCGGAATCGGGTCAGTCGATTGAGGTTGCGGGCATTCTGCTCGAGCCGAGGGATTTGTTGATTGAGGTGGACGCAGAGACCGGCTCGGCCGCGTCGGCGGAGGACGATCATTGCGCGGTCGAGCTGGACACGGAGCTGACGCCGGAGCTGATCGCAGAAGGCAAGGCGCGCGAGGTGATCAACCGCGTTCAAGGCCTGCGACGAGACTCTGGACTCGATCCTGATGACCGCATCGGCCTGTGGATGTCATCCGGCGACGGAGATTTAGCGTCGGCGTTGGCGCGGTTTGAGTCGCTGATTGCGGCGGAAACGTTGGCGACCAGCGTCGCGCTGAACGGCGGCGTGGCATCGTCACAGGTGCATCGGGTCGAAGCAGAGATTGACGGGGCTGCGATCGTGCTATCGCTCAAGCGCGCATGAGGCCGCGTTTGCTGGCATCAGGAATCGTCGAGGCGGCGTCTGCGTTCGTCAGCACGGCGATCGAGTCGCGCCTGTCGCGCGTCCGATGAAGGCAGGTTTCTGGGAATGGGCTGTTGATGTCGGAATTGGCGGGCGACCAGGCGTCCGACGCGTTGTCGCAGAGGCGTGCGCGCCTGGTCTCTGGGCTGGTCGCCGGAATGGTCAGTGAGTTCCTCGTCTTCGTCGTAGTGGCCATGCATGACTCGCGGCCACTCGGCGGCGATCTCGCCTCCGAAGATGAGCACGCAGGCGCCGAGGTAGACGAAGAAGAGCAGGGCGATCGCAGCGCCGAGCGAGCCGTAGATGGCGTCGTAGTTGGAGAAGTTGCGAAGATAGATCGAGAATCCGAGCTTGAGTACCTCGAAGAGCAGCGCTGCGACGAGCGCGCCGGGAATAGCGTCGCGGATGCGTACGGTGATGCTGGGCACGACCGTGAAGACGACGCTGAAGGTGAGCCAGGACATCAGGAACGGCAGCAGCCAGACGAGGACGGCGAAGACGCCGCCGGCCTCGGAACTGAAGGGTCCGAGCTGGTCGGCGAACGACTGGGACACGTCGCGTCCGACCTGGAGGACGGCCGTAGCGCCGATCGAGATGGTGATCAGGATTCCGACGCCGGCGACGAGTCCGAGATCGACCAGTTTGCCGCGCACGAAGGGCCTTCGAAATTCGAGGTCCCAGACGCTGTCGAGTCCAAAGCGCAGGGCGGACATCATGCCGGTGGCGGCCCAGATCAGACCGAGGACGGAGACGACGCCAACGGCGGAGCGTCCACTGGCAATCGGGTCGATGAGCGACTCGAGGTCTTCGCGGCCGGCCCCGGATTGCAGTGGCAACAGATCAAGGATTCCGTCAATCGCATCCTCGCGGATGCGGTCGTCGGTGAGCAGGAGTCCGATAATGGAGACCAGGAGGATCGCGAGAGGAAAGATCGAGAAGAAGACGTAGTAGGAGATCGAGGCGGCGAGCTGTGGGCCGTGGTCGTCAAAGAACTCGGCGACCGTCCGTTTGCTGAGCAGCCAGAGGTCAGCTCGCCACCAGCGCAAGTGCAGCGCCCACCAGTGTCGCCAACGCAGGAGTCGCTCGCGATTGACTGCTACTGGCGCAATAGGAGAGCGCAGCCAGGCTGGACGCGTGAGTTGGGGTCGTCGCATGGTTCCATTATCCGCCGAATCGCACGCTGCCGGTTGGAGCAGGTTGTGGAACAGGTTGGTGCGGAATGAGCGGCGCGGCATCTCGCCGGGTGATCTGCAAGCTGGGAACCAACCTGTTGACGTCGGGGACCGATCGTCTGGATCCGTTGGTGTTGGAGGAGGTGGCGCGACAGATTGCGGAGTTGCGGCAAGACGGGTCAGAAGTGGCCGTCGTGACGTCAGGCGCGGTGGCCGCGGGTCGCGCGCGCGTGGGAGCGAGTTCGACGCGCAACAGCGTCGGCGCGAGGCAGGCGCTGGCAGCGATTGGCCAGGCGCAGCTGGTTGAACGATACGACTCGCTGCTGAGACGTTACGGCTTGACGGCGGCACAGGCGTTGATCACGCGCGGCGATGTGACGGAGCGACGCGGGTATCTGAACATCCGCAACACGTTGCTGCGTCTGTTGCAATACGGGGTGATTCCGATCATTAACGAGAACGATGTGGTTGCCGACGAGGAGCTGCGAGGCGGCGCATTCGGCGAGAACGATGCGTTGTCAGCGCTGATTTCGAATCTGATCGATGCGGACCTGTTGATTCTGCTGAGCGATGTCGACGGGGTGTACGACCGGGATCCGCGTCAATATGAGGATGCTGAGCTGATACCGGTGTTGCAGAATCCAGCCTCAGCGATGTCGGCGGCGGGAGACGTGGGGATGCGAGGGCGCGGAGGCATGCGCGCGAAGCTTGAGGCGGCGCAACGAGCCTCTGCTGGCGGCGCTGATGTGGTGATCGCGTCCGGTCGCGAGCCGAATGTGATCAGCCGCGTGGCGTCGGGAGAGCGTCTGGGCACGTTGATCCCGGCCGACCGCACGGTTCGAGACAGTCGCGAGCGATGGCTGCTGGCCGGGCTGCACGCCGGTGTGGGCGTGCGCCTGGATGATGGAGCCGTGCTCGCGCTGACTGAACAGGGCCGGAGCCTGCTGCCGGCGGGAGTGCGAGCTGTGCGCGGTGTGTTCGAACGGGGCGATGTGATCGAGCTGTACGGGCGAAACGGCGCCTCGATAGCGGTCGGGATCAGCAACTATTCCTCGTGGGAGACGATGAGGCTGTTGGGCAAGCGTTCGAGCGAGATTGCGACGGAGTTGGGCTACTCGTACGGATCATCCCTGGTGCATCGGAATAATTTGGTGTTGCTGCCGTCAACTCAGGATACGATTCAGGGATGAATTCACTCACGGCATTGCAGGACTATCCAGCGTCGCAGATCTTGTTCTCGCAGCGGTTGCGGCTGCACTATGTGGATTGGGGGAATCCGACCGCGCCGCCGTTGATCCTGGTACACGGAGGGCGCGATCACTGTCGGTCGTGGGATTGGGTGGCGTTGGCGATGCGTGATCGGTATCACGTGATCGCGCCCGACCTGCGCGGTCATGGAGACTCGGAGTGGGTGAACGGGTCCGGCTATGCGATGATTGATTATGTCTACGACCTGGCGCAGTTGGTTCGGCAGCAACATCTGGCGCCGGTGACCTTGATTGGGCATTCGCTTGGCGGTCGGATCTGCCTTGAATATGCGGGCGTGTACCCGGATCGAGTGACGAAGTTGGTGGCGATTGAGGGTTTGGGACCCTCCAGGCGAGAGACGGGCAGCCACTCGGAGTTGCCGGCGCATCAGCGGATGGCGGCGTGGATCTCCGACCGGCATCGCTTCGCGGGACGGTTGCCGCGGCGATATCCGACGTTGGCCGACGCGGTTGAGCGGATGCGCGAGGCGAATCCGCGCCTGTCGGCTGAGCAGGCGTTGCATCTGACGACGCACGCGGTGCATCAGAATGAAGACGGCACCTTCGTCTGGAAGTTTGATAACTACGCACGTGGATCATCGCCGTATCCGTTCAACGAGTCAGATGCGGAGGCGATCTGGACCCGAGTGCGAATGCCGACGCTGTTGATCAGCGGCCTGGAATCACAAGGTGATCCAAACGAGGACGAACGCACCGAGTCGTTTCCGCAGGCCCGAAAAATCGGCGTCGCCGACGCCGGCCACTGGGTCCACCACGATCAGCTGGAGAAGTTCCTTGAAGAAATCGAACTGTTCTTGAGATAACCGCATATGCCAATCGAGCATTCATTTTCTTAACTGCACGCGTTGCAGGACGTGGTGACAGCACGTGTTGACAGGACGTCATTTGCTATTCGCCACGCTACACTGTTGGTTCGAGCAGACCCTTTGCGAGTCAAGCCTCAGATACATTCTACAAGACATCCTGCTACAAGGCACCCTGTGATTCAAACACTGGCGCAATGGATACACCGGTCTGGACTGAAGGCTTGACCAAACAGCTCGCTCTCAACGGTGTATGTGCTAATGCTTTGGTGGTCGTCGCATTTGTCGGAGTGTTCCCGCCGCATGCTGGTTGAGAGCCTGTCTGCCCTGATCTCTACTCTTGAAGGATGCTGGTCAGGGTCCGGGCAATGTTCCGCGCACGGTGAGGATTTCGGTATCACGAGCAAACGTTTGCTCTGGGCGAGCGGACAGGCGTGTCTGCCTTCGGCAACATTGGCGACTGCCGACAGGGACTTGCGGTCGCGTAGACTCTGGGCATGTCTGAGTTGCGCGCGGCGCCGAAGTTCAGTTGGTTTGTGCCGATCGATGGTGATGGTGATCGGATTGGTTCGCTGCGGGCGCAGCGGGCGCCGTCCTTTGGATACCTCCGAGACGTGGTGCGACAAGCGGAGCGGCTGGGGTTTCACTCGTTGCTGATCCCGACTCGGTTTGCCAATGGATCGTTCGAGCAATCGGCGCCGTTGGCGGAGACGTGGACGACCGCGTCAGCGCTCTGCGCGGTGACCTCGCGAATTCGGCTGTTGATTGCGGTGCGTCCTGGGGTGACGCCGGCAGGGCTGTTCGCGCAGCAGGCGGCGACGTTGCATGAGATTTCTGGCGGTCGGATCGACATCAACATCGTGCCGGGCGGGATTCAAGGGGACAACGAGCGGATTGGGCTCGGCGGATCGCACGCGGATCGATATCGTCTGGCGGACGAGTATATCGAGGCGTGTTCGCAGCTATGGAAATCGGGTGGGCCGTTGGACTACACAGGCGAGGCGGTACGGCTCCAGCAAGCGGTGGTGTCGCCGACGCCAACGCCGAGCGGGCCGATGTGGTACCTGGGCGGCGCATCAGACGCGGCGTTGAGGCTGGCGGCTGAGCGAGCGGATGTGTTGCTGTGTTGGATTCAGCCTGCGGAGCAGATGACGGCGTTGCTGGATCGGGCGCGAGATGCATTCGCGCTGGCTGGTCGGCAACCGCGCTTCGGACTGCGGACGCACCTGGTGGTGCGGGAAACGGAGGCAGAGGCGTGGTCGGCAGCGGCGGAGTTGTTGTCGGAGGCGCATCCTCAGGTGTTGGCGCAGCGTTCGTCTGCGTTGCAGGGCACGGCGATGGTTGGCGCCGCGAAACAGGCGCGGCGAGTGGCTGAGGATCGGCTGACGGAACGACTCTGGAACGGGATATCGCGGGTGCGCGTGAATCTCGGTACGGCGATCGTGGGAACGCCACGGCAGGCGGCGGAAGAGCTGAGCGCGTATGGACGAATGGGATTCGATGAGTTTATTCTCTCGGCGTATCCGCACCTGGAAGAAGCTGAACGAATTGCGAGCGAGGTATTGCCGCTCGTAGAGAGCGGCGCACAGCGACAACCACAGCCACAGGAGGTCTGAGATGGGCTGGCCAATCGATCGTCCAACGGGGCTGACGCATCATGATCCGTCTCGGTCGTGCAAGGGTTACACGTTGATGTGCGGGACTGGTGCGCGCGTGGCGGTGCTGCTGGACATGCAAGGTCGGGTGGTGCATCGTTGGCAGTCTGATGACCGTCGCTTCTTCAATGTGGAGTTGTTGCCGAATGGCAACCTGCTGGCGATGGTGGCGCCGAACGACCCGCCTCCGCCGCGGACCAGCGGCAATCAGCCGCGCTTCGCGCTTGATCCGGGCGGACCGCCGGGCATCTTCAACTTTCTTGGCGGTCGCGGCAACGGACTACAGGAGTTGGACTGGGATGGTCAGGTCGTCTGGGAGTATGAGAACGCGGGCATACACCACGACTTTCATCGGTTGTCGAACGGGCACACGGTTTCGTTGGAGTGGGTGGCGACGACCAAGGATGTGGAGGAGCGAGTGCTCGGCGGAGGGCATCAACCGGATCAGCCGATGCCGCCGAACATGATGGGTGACGACATCATCGAGATCGACGCGGATGGCGCGGAGGTCAAGCGGGTTCAGCTGTGGCGCGCGCTTTCGCCTGAGGATGCGGTGATCTGTCCGTTGGAGAATCGTTGGGAATGGACGCACGTCAACAGCATCGAGCGGATTCCTGATGGCGGGCTGCTGTTCTCGTCTCGCAACACAAGCACGATCGGAATTGTCGATCCATCGGACGGGGACGGTCCGGGCAGGCTGCGCTGGCGCTTCGGGCAGCCTGAGCTGTCGCATCAGCATCATGCGACGTGGCAGCCGGATGGCCGCGTATTGGTCTACGACAACGGCATGCATCGACTACAGGACTTGTGCTACTCACGCATACTGTCGATCGATCCAGAGACGGATGAGTTTGAGGTGGTGTATCAGGGAGAGCCGAGAGAGCAGTTCTTTTCGGCGCACATCTCGGGTGTCGCGCGTCTGACGAATGGGAACCATCTGATCACCGAGGGGGCGGCAGGCCGACTGTTTGAGACCGATGCTCGCGGATCGGTGGTGTGGGAGTGGGTGTCACCGTTTCTGGTCAAGCAGCGCGGCGACAACTGCAACTGGGTGTTCCGCGCCTGGCGCTACGACGAGGATTACGCCGGCCTGGCGGGTCGTGAGCTGAGCGTGGAGCGTCATTTGGCGTTCAACCGCTTGCACGGTCTGACCGGCTAGAGGTACGCTTCCGTTGCTCCGCGAAGGCCCTCCTGAGGAGTGAGGGTTAAGAGCCGGAGCGAGGGGATTTCATGCGGCGGGTGGCGATGAGCAGGTCGTGGGTCTTGCCGTCAGCATCGATGACGTAGTCCCAGAGGACGGCTTCGCGCTGGAAGCCGAGTCGTCGGAAGACGGACTGCGCGGCGGCCTGGTCAAGGACCATGCGGGCGGTGAGCAGCTGCAACTCGAGCAGTTGCGCGATGGCGTAGATTTCCTCGGCGAGGACGCGTCCGAGACCGCGTCCGCGAGCGTTGGGTGACAGCAGCAGGCGGATTTCGCCGAGGTGGCGAGTCCAGTCGGCGGAGGAGTAGTTGAGGTCGCCCTCGCCGAGCAGTTCGTCGCCGTCGAAACCGAGCACGGTAAAGGTGCGTTGATCGACGACTTCTTGCATCCAGCGATCAACGGCGGGGCGTTGGGTGATGTCGCGTCGGAGGAAGAGGAGGTCGTCGTTGGGGAGCGAGCGCGCGAAGTCGAGGATCAGGTCTTCGTCGCCGGGCGCCATGAGGCGCAGATTGATGCGGTGTCCGTCGCGGAGAGAGGCGGTGCGTGGGTAACGGACGGCGATCTGCTGTTGTGCGGCGTCGGTGGAATCGGGCATGTGGCAGGGGCCTCTCGTGTGCGCGCGGATAGTGAATTTCCGCACAATGTATCGCAGCAGGCGCGGTGGGGATAGCAGCGCGCCGCTGCGTCAGACCGGTTCCATCGCGCAGTTTACGCTGCGAGGCTTAGACGCGGCTGCGCTCGGGGACGTCTGGGTGGTTCTGGTCGATCCAGGCTTCCTTGCGCCAGTGCCAACCTTCACGCTCCCAGACGAGGAAGCTTCGCTCGGGCAGATTCAGGTAGGGCCAGTAGATGCCGGTGTCGATGCCGTTACCCATGATGGAGAAGTCACTGAAGCCCTCTACGCCGTATCGTTCATCCTCTCCGAGCAGGATGTAGGTGACCTCGTTGGCCATTCGCCGACGTTCTTCGGCGTCCAGCGTGACCTTCATTTTCTTGACGATGTCTTCGACCGGCGGGAAGTTGTAATGAGTCAGATTTCCTGAGGCGCCGAAGACCAGGCGAGAGTTCCATTCGCCAGTGGGATCGCCGGTGCCGGCGCCAACCCAGATCGGGAATTGACCGGGATACTGTCCCTCAACGAGGCGTTGCGTAATGCCGTCGTAGGGCACGAGCTCGATGCTGGTGCTGATGCCCAAGGCTTGTTCGTACATGGCCTGGTAGAGCTCAGATGAGCCGGGGTAGAGCCCTTCGAAGATGTCCGCAACGATCATGGGGTAGTTGGTACCGGGTTCAACGCCTGCGGCATCCAACAGCTTGCGGGCTTCGGCGATGTCATCGTCTTTGTTTGGGCGATATCCAGGTAGGGTTCGCATCTCATCCTGTGGGATGGACCAACCGTGATACCAGTTGATGTGCTGCTGGGTGGAAGGCTTGCCTTTGCCGAGGTAGACGGCATCAATGATCGTGTCGCGTTCCATCGCGATGTGGAAGGCGTACGGCACGCGACGATCGAGCCAGGGGTTTTCGTCCCAATCCTGGTTGTAGTTGAAGCGCATGGCCAACGGCAGCACGACGCCGCGGTCGTAGCGGATGTGGTCAGGGAAATCGTTCTCGAGGGCTTCAATCGCGACGGCATTGAGTGAGCCGTTGTCGAGCGCGCCGGTACGGTAGGCGGTCTCTTGCGCGGTCGGGTCGCCGAGGAACCGCCACGTCAAGGAGTCGAGGAACGGCAATTGCTGACCGTCGAGCGTCTGCCAGAAGTCAGGGTTTCGCTCCATATGCACGTGGCTCTCTGGCTCGAATTCGGTAGGAATGAAGGGACCGACGCCAGAGACCAGTTCGACATTGGTTTGTTCGTCGATCCACTGCTGGTCCCAGAGCTCAATCGCTTCGATCGAGGTCATGAACGAGTAACCCATGTGGGTGGTTTCGAGGTAGGTCGCGTTGGGGCCGTCGGTCTTGCAGATCAGCGTGGCTTCGTCAGGCACATCAGTCGTGGCGGTGTCGCGGTATAGAGCGGAACGCCAGAACCGGGCATCTGGGGCGCCGGTCGAGTCAACGGAGTCGATTTGGCGTTGGATATTGGCGGCGGCGTCTTCGGCGGTAAAGGCGCGGCCGCCTTCCGTGGGATAGCGATCCCAGAACCGCGCGCCTTGATCAAACCTGAAGATGTAGGTTTCGTCATCTGGAACTTCGGGCAGCGAGGCGATGGAAGCGGAATAGATGGGGCCCTGGTTGTCGTAAATCTGGTTGAGTCGCATCAAGGTGTCATTGAAGACCTGGAACGGTGTAGCCAGATTGGCTCGATGCGGGTCGAATCCGTCCCAGTTGGGGACGATGTTGAGGGTGTAGTTGCCGCCGTATTGGCGGTTGCCGACGGCGGCCTGGACCTGTTGTTGCTGCTGTTCCTGCTGGTCGGCGGGCTCGGCTTGCTGCGTGACCTGCTGCGCCTGGTCGTCGGCGTCCTGCTCGGATTGCTGTGGTTGTGACTGGGCTTGCGACTGGGCTGCGGGCTGGTCCTGTTGCTGCTGTTGAGGCTGGGTCTGGGCGGCAGCCTGTGGCTGGGCGTCGTCATCGTCGCCGCAGCCGACGAGAGCGAGACCGGCGGCGCCGACGCCGGCGCGTCCGGAAGCGCGCAGGAGCGCCCGCCTGCTCAGTCGAGATCTGCGCATCCGTTGCCAATAGTTGCGTTCGCTCATGACTCGCTCCTTCAAGCTGCGGTTTGTGAGAGGCTAACAGCTTGTGGGCTGGCAGGGGTCAATGTGTCAGCGGCCGCGTCGGGAGCGCGGCGTGGGGGATAGGCTTGGGTGATGGACGGCATCGTGGGACTCGAGTGATTACGAAGCTGCGGAGCGCATATTACGGGTGGTATTTGCTGGTCGCGGCGGTGGTCGGAATGGCGGTCGCATCGGGCGTGTCGTTTTGGGTCCTTGGCTACTACGTCACCCCGCTGGAGGAGGAGTTTGGTTGGTCGCGGACGCTGTTGCAGACCGGGATTTCAGTCTCATTCTTGATTAGCGGAGTGGGCTCGCCGCTGGCTGGCAAGGTCGTGGATCGCTGGGGGCCGAGGCGGTCGATCATCTGGGGTACAGTGTTTACTTGCGGATCGTATGTGCTGTTGGCCACAACCTCGTCGATCTTCGAGTGGTATCTGTACTTCTCAATCAACGCATTCTTTCGCGGGTTTATGTTCTATATCCCGTTCCAGGTGCTCATCTCGCGCTGGTTCAATCGAAAGCGCGGTCGGGCCGTGGGCATTATGGCGATGGGCTTCTCACTTGGGGTGGTGTTGGTGCCGATCATGCAGCAGATCATTGACAACGTCGGCTGGGACGCCTCGTTCATTTTCGCTGCGGCGATCGTAGCGGTCGTCTTCCTGCCGATCGGCCTGTTCATCGTCCGAGACCATCCGCGCGACAAGGGGCTGCAGGTAGACGGAGAACCTGCACCCATCAATGGTCAGGTAAGCACACCGAGCGCAGCGAGCGGATTGACCGTCAGGCAGGCGATGCGAACGTGGAACTTCTGGGTGATCGCTTTCGCGTTTATGGCTTTTTTCTTCGGTATGTTCGGCTGGATGTTCAATGGCGTGCCGGTCTACGAATCGTATGGAGTGTCCCGCGAAACGATCAGTCTGATCGTCTTTGGACAAGGTTTGGGAGGCATCATCTCGAGGCCGACATTTGGTCTGCTGGCGGAGCGGATTCCATCAATCGAATTGGCATCCGTGGGACTAGCGTTAACGATGGTTGCGGGGATGGCCGTCCTGCTGCTGCTTCACGACCGAAATCTCGCTCTGGCCATTGCCCTGTTCCTTAGTTGCTGGTTGATCGGATCGGCCGGCGGGCCGGTGTTGGAACCGCTGATTCTTCCCAAGACATTCGGGCTGGCGCACTTCGGCGCGATCATGGGCACGATGTTCATGATCGAGACCATCGGGCAGTTCCTGGTACCGACTGTTGCTGGCGCGATCTATGATCTGACGGAATCGTACGACCTCTTGCTGATCGCATTCATGCTGTTCCTGGCGGTGTCGATGGCATTCTTTGCCCTGGCCCACTACATCCCGAACCCACGGATCCCGAGTCCAGCAATACGCCTGATCCGACCGCTGGTCGCTCAATTGGTGGCGCGCGCGATACCACAGCATCAGTTCACGAACGGTGTACGGGCAACCTCCGCCAATGGCGCGGGAGCGATGGAGCCGGGCTCGTTGCCAACCGAATCAGGGACGAGGCCGCGGGTCTAAAAGCTAGAAGGCGCCAACCGCGGAGCACGATCTCTCACGTTGGCAGGAAGGAACCCCCTCAGCCGTCGGCAGCTCCCCCGGCAAAAAAGGGGGTGGGGGGCGGGAGCACGGAGTATGGCTAGAAGATGCCGAGTTCGAACTTGGCTTCGTCTGAGCACATTTCTCGGGGGTCCCAGGGCGGCGAGAAGACGAGTTCGGTCTCGACGTCGTCAACTCCGTCAATGGAGGCGATCGCCTGCTCGATCTGCGCCATGATCATGGGACCGACGGGACAAGCGGGCGAGGTGAGGGTGAAATCGACCTTGACTTTTTCGGGCGAGGGCGTCTCGACGCCATAGACGAGGCCGAGGTCGACGATGTTGATGCCTATTTCAGGGTCAAAGACGGTCTTGAGCGCTTCAAGGACGTCTTGTTCGCTGGCCATGTTGTGGTCCTAACTGCTGGTGACGCGGGTGGGTATGTCGGAGTCGTCGTCAACGGGTTCGCCGGTGGCGATGGCGAGCGCCTGGTCAAGCACCTTCCAGGCGAGCAGTCCGCACTTGATGCGGACGGGGAATTTGGCGACGCCGGAGAGGGCTTCGAGATCACCGATGTCGACGGCATCGAGATCGAACGAGTCGTCGGTGAGCATCTGTTGGACGTGCCGCGACATGTCGCGGGCGGCATTGAGGGAACGACCGGTGATCGCTTCGGTCATCATTGAGGCGGAGCTTTGGGAGATGGAGCAGCCGCTGCCGGCGAACGCGAGTCCGTTCAACTGTCCTTGGTCGAAGGCGACGGAGAGCTGAATCTCGTCGCCGCAGGAAGGATTGAAGCCCTCAGCGGAGACGTTGGCGTCGGCGCGGGCGCCGCGATTGCGTGGGCGGCGGTAGTGGTCGAGGATGACGTCGCGGTAGAGGTCGTCAAGGTCGATCGGGTTCTGGGACTCTTGGCTGCTCAAGTCTGGCTCCTCAGGTCAGGGTCTGCAAGTGATGTCGGTCAAGCGCCGCGTTGGTAGCCGAAGCGTTCGCCGGCCTCAAGCAGACCATCAACTAAGGCGTCGACTTCGCGGCGTTCGTTGTAGAGGTAGAAGGAGGCTCTGGCCGTGGCAGACACGCCGAGCGTGCGCATGAGCGGTTGGGCGCAGTGGTGACCGGCTCTGACGGCGATGCCGGAACGGTCGAGGATGGTAGCGACATCGTGGGAGTGGATGTCGCGGTAGTTGAAGGCGATCACGGCGGCGCGATCGTCGGGATCGGCCGGGCCGTAGATGTCAAGGCCCTCGAGTCGGGAGAGTTGCTCCACGGCGTAGTGGGTGAGATCGGCGTCGTGGGCAGCGATGGCGTCGAAGCCGACCTCGTTGAGGAAATCGATGGCGGCGCCGAAGGCGATCACGTCGGCAATGTTGGGGGTGCCGGCTTCGAATTTGTGCGGCAGGGCGGCCCAAGAGGACTCGGCGCGTGTGACGATGCTGATCATCTCGCCGCCGCCGAGAAAGGGGTCAAGGTCGGCGAGCAGGTCCTGGCGTCCCCAGAGCACGCCGACGCCGGTGGGTCCCAGCATCTTGTGCGCTGAGAAGGCGAGGAAGTCGGCGCCGAGCGCGCTGACATCAATGGGGATATGCGGCGCGCTCTGGGCGGCGTCCACGATCATGTTGGCGCCGACGGCGCGCGCCATCTCGGAGATTTCGGCAATGGGCGCGATGCTGCCGAGCACATTGGACATATGCACAACGGAGACGATACGCGTATTGGCGTTGATCGCGGCTCGCGCGGTGTCCACGTCGATCTGCTGGTCTTCGTTGAGTTCGATGAAGCGAAGGACCGCGCCGGTGCGTTGGGCGACGAGCTGCCAGGGCACGAGGTTGGAATGGTGCTCGGCGGCGGAGAGGAGGATTTCATCGCCGGCGTTGAGTCGCGGGCTGAGGGTGTATGCGAGCAGGTTGAGCGACTCGGTGGTGTTGCGGGTGAAGACGATCTCGCGTTGGCTGGCTGCTCCGATGAGGCTGGCGACTTGTTGACGGACGCCTTCGTAGGCGATGGTCGCTTCCTCGGCAAGGGTGTGCAGTCCGCGGTGAATGTTGGCGTTCATGGTCGAGTAGTAGGTCGACAGGGCATCGATGACGGATTGCGGCTTCTGCGTGGTGGCGGCGTTATCGAGGTAGACGAGCGGACGACCATGGATCTCACGGGACAGGATGGGGAATTGGGCGCGGATCGCGGCGGTGTCGAAGGGCGCTGCTGCGGTCGTGGTGACGGTGGTCATGTCAGTCAACGTCGATCTGGATGTCACCGTCCGCGACTTCGACGGCGAAGCAGCGCACGCGGCCAATGGCTGGCAAGGTGACAGCGCGGCCGGTAGTGACATCGAAGAGAGCTCCGTGTCGGGGACACTCGATGCGGTCGCCTTCGAGTTCGCCTTCGCCGAGCGGACCGTCGTCGTGGGTGCAACGGTTCTCAATCGCGTAGAGCGCGCCGTCTTCAAGTCGGCAGAGGGCGATGCTTTGACCGTCAACCTCGACGACGCGCGCAGTGCCCGGATTGAGTTGGTCAATCGGGCCGACAGATTCGAGGCTCATGCGGTTGCCCCATTCCGCTGATGGGTGGTCTGCTGGGGATGGAGCTGGATTTCGACGAGTTCATCAACTACGTCGCGCATGTGCTGGTCGGGGATGCCGTCGGCGATTTCGGCGAGGAATCCGCGTACCACCATGCGCTCGGCGATATGGGGCGGGATGCCGCGGGCCTGGAGGTAGAAGAGCTGGTCCGGGTCGACAGGGCCGACGGCGGCGGCGTGGGAGCACTTGACGTCGTCGGCTTCGATTTCCAGCATGGGGATCGGGTCTGCGCCGGCGCCGTCGTCAAGCAGCAGGTTGCGCATGGTTTGGTGGGCGTTGGTCTGCTGGCCCTTGGGGGTGATCCGAATCAGTCCGTACTGGACGGCCTGCGAATCATCGGTGAGCACGCCGCGAATCAGCAGGTCGCTGGTCGCGCCGACGCCGTTGTGATACTGGCGCGTGACATGCTCGATGTGCTGTCGGCCGTCTCCGACGAAGAGGCCGCGTATCTCGCCGTGTCCACCGCTCTGGGAGAGGTCGAGATCGATGCGCTGTTTGTCGACGTCAGCGCCGAAGGCGGCGGCGGTGATTCTGAGTGTGGCGTCGCGTCCGACACGGCCTCGCGTGGAGGATATGGCGGCAGACTGGCGGTGCCAACGTTGGACGGTGGCGAACTGGAGGTGCGCGCCGTCCTCGGCGATGATTTCGACGTTGGCGTGAATCAGCGGCGCTCGTTTGAGATCGGCGCGTCGATCGTTGGCGTCACCGGCGTCGATCAAGGCAACCTGGGACTCGCGGTCGGCGACGACGAGCGCGTAGTGCCATTGATCGCCGGCGGCTGCGTTCTGGGTGATGAGGTAGAAGAGGGAGTCGTTGAGGACGGCTCCTGGCGGCGCGTAGACGAAGGCGCCTTGCGACCAGAGGGCGCGTCCGAAGGCTTCGTAGCGATCGAGCGGGGGTCCGACGGCGCCGAGCCATCGTTGGACGAGCTGCGGATGCTCGCGGGCGGCGTCGGAGAGCGGTTGAAAGATGACGCCGCATTGCGCGGCTGCGTCGGAGAGGTCGGAGGCGACGAGCTGTCCGCCGTACTGATGCACGAGTCCTGCGTGATTCAGCGGCGCGAAGACGTGCTGAGGGGCCGTGGGTTTGACACCGTTGGATGCCGGTTGGGCGCCATTCGCCGCGGCGGGTAGATGGTCAAGAATGGCGCGCCGGGGCAGGCGATTGGGAGGTGTGCGACGCCAGGATTCTTCCTGGCCGGTCCACCAGTCGAGCGCAAGCGCGTGTTCGAGGCTGGCGAGGCGGAAGGCGAGCAGCCAATCTGGCTCGCGGTTGGCCTGGCTGAGTTCGGTGACCTGCGCCCGGAGCAGGTCTGGCTTGATATCGCTGTCGACGGACGCGTCTATCGTCGCCTGAGTCATCTGGGCGTTCCTCACTACCACATATCGCAGCCGGGATGGGCGCGGCTGTTGCCTTAGCCGATGGCGCCGTCCATCTGGAGCTCGATCAATCGGTTCATTTCGACGGCGTACTCGAGCGGCAGCGATTTGATGATGGGTTCGACGAACCCGTTGACGATCATTTTGGTGGCTTCGCCCTCCGAGAGGCCGCGCGCCATGAGGTAGAAGAGTTGCTCATCGCCGACCTTGGAGACGGTGGCCTCGTGGCCGATGTCGACGCGCTTTTCGTCGATCTCCATGACGGGGTAGGTGTCGGAGCGAGAATGCTCGTCAAGCATCAGGGCGTCGCAGCGGACGTTGGAGCGACAGCCGTCGGCGCCGTCGTAGACCTTCAGCAGGCCGCGGTAGGTGGAGCGTCCACCGTCCATGGAGAGCGATTTTGAAGTGATCACCGAGGTTGTGTTTGGCGCGGCGTGGACGATCTTGGCGCCGGCATCCAGCTGTTGGCCCTGACCGGCGGAGGCGATCGAGAGGACCTCGCCGTGCGCGCCCGGCTCCATCAGGTAGACGGCCGGGTACTTCATCGTCAGTTTGGAGCCGAGGTTGCCGTCGACCCAGGTCATGACGGCGTCCTGATAGGCGGTGGCGCGCTTGGTGACGAGGTTGTAGACGTTGTTGGACCAGTTTTGAATGGTAGTGTAGCGCACATTGGAGCCACGCTTGCAGATGATCTCGACGACAGCGGAGTGGAGCGAGTCGGAGGAGTAGATCGGGGCGGTGCAGCCTTCGACGTAGTGCACCTGCGAGCCTTCGTCGGCGATGATCAAGGTGCGTTCGAATTGGCCCATGTCCTCGGAGTTGATGCGGAAGTAGGCCTGAAGCGGGATGTCGACGTTCACGCCGGGCGGGACGTAGATGAAGGAACCACCCGACCAAACAGCCGTGTTGAGCGCCGCGAACTTGTTGTCGTTGGGCGGAATCACAGTCGTGAAGTACTCACGGACGAGGTCGGGATACTCGCTCAGCGCCTGATCGGTACCGAGAAAGAGCACGCCCTTCTCTTCAAGGTCTTCGCGAATGTTGTGGTAGACGACCTCGGAGTCGTACTGCGCGCCGACGCCGGCGAGCAGTCCCTGCTTCTCGGCCTCGGGGATGCCGAGCTTGTCGTAGGTGTCTCGGATGTAGTCTGGCACGTCTTCCCACGACGACTCGTCGCGGTCGGTGGCGCGGACGTAGTAGTGGATGTCGTTGAAGTCGATGTCGCCGAGTTCGCCGCCCCACTCGGGCATGGGCCGGGCGTTGAAGTGATCGAGCGCCTTGAGTCGCAGCTTGCGCATCCATTCGGGCTCGTCCTTGATGTCCGAGATCGTGTTGACGACCTCTCGCGACAAGCCCTTGGGCAGCTTGACCAGCGCTTCGACATCGTCGTGGAAGCCGAATTCGTACTCGCTGCGGGAGCTGACGGGCGCGTCGACAGTGGGGGTGGTCATGAGCTCAATGCTCCTTCTTTGGTTCGTTCCATGAATGGTTCGTAGCCGTCCCGCTCCAGAATCTCGGCCAGGCTGGCATCGCCGGATTCGACGATGCGGCCGTCGATCAAGACGTGGACGTGATCAGGTTGGACGTAGCGCAGGATGCGCTGGTAGTGGGTGATCAGGAGGATGGCGTTGTCGTCTGAGTGGAAGGTATTGATGCCCTCGCTGACGATGCGCAGAGCGTCAATGTCGAGGCCGGAGTCGGTCTCGTCCATGACGGCGACGAGTGGTTGCAAGAGTCCGAGCTGCAGGATTTCGGCGCGCTTCTTCTCGCCGCCGGAGAATCCGTCGTTGACGTAGCGTCGGACGAATTGCTCGTCCATTTGCAGTCGGGAGAGGACATCGTTGAGCAGCTGTCGGTACTCGCGGACGGGAATTTCGGCGCCTCGTCGGGCGCTGATGGCTCGGCGCAAGAAGTTGATCATGGAGACGCCGGGGATGTCGGTGGGGTACTGGAACGCGAGGAAGAGGCCGGCGCGGGCCCGTTCGTCGGGCGGCATCTCGATCACGCTGTCTCCGTTGAGTCGGATGTCGCCGCCGTTGACGGTGTACCTGGGGTGCCCCATGAGGGAGTTGGCGAGGGTGCTCTTACCGGAGCCGTTGGGGCCCATGATGGCATGCACTTCGCCGGGGTTCAGCGTCAGCGAGAGGCTGTTGACGATCTGCTTGTCCCCAACGGCGACTTGCAATGCGTCGATCTCGAATAGTGGCGGGGTCGGTGTCATTCACCGGCTTCCTTCTGTTGCTGGATGGTTCTTCAGTCGCGCCCGGTGGGACGCATGTCGTGGTTGCCTGTCTTGCTTAAACGGCTTGTTTGAACTGAGCGTCTTGTTCGAACTGGGGATCAAGCGAAGTGGGATGCAGCGGGATGATGTAGACGCAACCGTCGTCGCCGGTGGCGAGCCGTTCGGTCTGTTCGACTTCGACTCCGAGCAGTTTTTCGATGACGAGTCGGTCGGCGTCGCAGACGCATGAGTTGGTGGTGGCGGCGCCCAGGTAGGGGCAGGCGTTGTTGACGAGTCGGAGCTCGCCGTTGGCGAGCTGCCAGTGGTCGAGGATGCCTTCAGGTTTGAGCGCGTCAACGACGGCATCAACGCGTTGCTCGATCGATCCGGCGGGGACTTCGGAGCGGTGGGCGTCTGCGACCTGGTTGGCGAGGGCCTCGGAGATCGCGGACTGTTCGATTGGGAGTCGACCGAACTCGGACAGGAGGCGCTCGGCGAGCTCGGGCGTATGGTCGCGGACCGCGCGGACGCCGCTGTCGGTGGCGCGGTAGAGATAGGACGGGCGGCCGGGCCCACGTCGGAGCGCTTCAACGCGCAGCATGCCCTCGGTTTCCAGTCGGTCGAGGTGGCGTCGCACGGTGGCGTCGGAGATGGAGAGCTGTTGGGCGAGTTGGGCAACGGTCGAGCCGCCGAGTTCGACGACGCGTTCAAGCAGGGCTGTACGGGTTTCTCGGGGACGCATCTCGCACTCCGATCACAACTAACCGCAGTGTATCCGCTTTTTGCAGACTATGTGGAAAATAGGCAATAACTGATGATGCCCAACGTGTCTCGCGATATGTAGGCCGGTTGTCGAGAGGATGTGGCATGGTGGCTGCATGGCGCCTAATGTCGGGCTGACGACACGGATGCGGGCAATGGCACGAGGATGGGACGCTCGAGCGCGTGGTGCGGCTGGAGTGCGAAGTCGACGCCGAAGACGGGCGAGAGGATTTCGGGTTGCAGCACACGCTCGCTCGGTCCGAGCGCGACGACGGCGCCGCGATGGAGGAGGATGGCGCTATCGGCATAGGTGATGGCAAGGTTGAGGTCGTGCAGGACGGCGATGATGGCGGCGCCTTCGGCAGCGAGGTCGCGGGCAAGTTGCAGGACGAGATGTTGGTGTCGGAGATCAAGGTGCGCCGTGGGTTCGTCGATCAGCAGGATGGGGGTCTCCTGGGCGAGCACGCGTGCGAGCGTGACGCGGGACTGCTCGCCGCCGGAGAGCGTGGGGAAGGCGCGGACGGCGTAATCGCTGGTGTCGGTGAGATTCATGGCGTAGTCGGTGAGTTGGGCGCCATGCTCGCGCTCACCACGCTCGCCTTCCCAGGGCGCGCGCCCCATACGCACCACTTCACGAGCGGTGAAGAGGAACGGCAGGTAGGAGCTTTGCGGCATGACGGCTCGACGACGCGCCAGCTCGCGCGGATCGAAATTGGCGAGGGGTCGGTCGTCGATTCGGACTTCGCCGCCAGTGAGCGGGAGGTCGCCGGCGAGCGCTTTGATGAGTGATGTCTTGCCGGCGCCATTGGGTCCGAGCACGGCCAGCAGTTCTCCGCCGCGCAAGGAGACGCTGACGTTGTTGAGCAGGCTCTTGCCTTCGACCTGGGCGCTGAGGCTGTCGCCGTGCAGGACGCGATCCGAGGTGGTCACGTGGGTAGCTTACCTGTTGATCAGATATCGCCGAGTGTGGAATGGCGGCGTGGCGGCTGCGGAGCGCGAGCCGGGAGGTCCAACACGAGTCCGTCGTGGGCGATGCCGACGGGACCGGTGAAGTGGCGCTGCGCCTCGTGTTGGATGGCGTCGCGGTCGGCGTCATGCCAGAAGTGGGTGAGTAAGAGCTGCGAGACGTTGGCGTCGCGGGCGAGATCGGCAGCCTGTTTGGGAGTAAGGTGTCCGCGAACGGGTCCGGACTCCGGCTCGTCGAGCGTGGCCTCTGCGAGGAGCAGATCGCTGCCGGCGGCAAGCTGGGCGACCGGTTCGCACGGCGCGGTGTCGCCGGTGTAACAGATGCTGGCAGAGCCATTGATCTGCATGGCCCAACCGGGGATGTAGTGGACGCCCATGGCGAATCGGGCGGTGAGGCCGGGAGCGAGCGACAGATCGCTGTGGGGTCCGTACTCCCCGACTTGCCAGACGTTGTCCAGGAAATCGGCGGGAAAACAGATGGCGTCCAGGATTTGAGCGAGGCAGTCCCGGCCGCCGGGCGGCAACCAGAGCGAACCGGCGGGATTGGCAATGCCCCTCATGTCCTTGCTGATTGCGAAGCGGAGCGGGATCAGATCGATGAAGTGATCGACATGCATGTGAGAGATGAATATGTGATGGAGTTGGGTAGGATGCAGGCGTTGTAAGAGGGCGCTGGCGATACCGTGACCACAATCGAGGAGCAGATTGGCATCCAGGAGGTCGTGATGGTCCTGGATCAGATAGCCGGAGCTGTTGCCGCCGGCGGGGGCGCAGGCGGCGCCAGAACCGAGGACTGTCAGGCGCATACGGAACCGTCCCAGCTGATGACGGCGAGTCAACTATCAACGCAATGGCGACCGCAATGGTTTGGATCCTATCGATGACGAGGGTTGGACATCAACAAACCAGTATGCAGTTGGTAGGGCGGTGATGACGCGGGCGGCGACAGTGCGAGCGGCGCCGGGAGGACTGTGCGAGAGCTGTCGTTGGGCGCGGCAGATCGTGACGAACCGTGGTTCGCGCTTTCTGCGTTGTGGGCGTTCGGACGAGGATGAGCGCTTTCCGAAGTATCCGCCGTTACCGGTTCGCCGCTGCGCGGGATACGAGTCGGGCGATCCGAAAGAGGGCGCGCGGGCGGCTGAGTAAATGCGGCGGCATTACGATCAGCTCACAATATGTTCGGCGCACTATGTCAGAGTGTGCTGAAGAGGGCGTATGACTGTTCTTGCTCCGCGATGGCTGCAGGTGTTGTCCGAATTGGCGTTGCGCACGCTGGTGGTGGCGGGCTTCCTGATTCTGCTGGGTCTGGCGATGGATCGCCTGCGGCTGATCTTTCTACCGCTGCTGGCGGCGTTGATTCTGGGATCGGCAATGTTGCCGGCGAAGCGCGCCTTGATGCGACGGGGACTGAGTAATGTGTTGGCAGCGATCACGGTGGTGGCGATCGGGCTGGCGACGTTGGGCGCAATCGGCTATTTCACCATTTCGACGCTGAGTTCGGAGTTCGCGGAGCTGGAGCTTGACGTCGAAGCAGGCTTCCGAGAGGTGCTGCAGTCGGTCGCGGATTGGGCGGGGATGTCAGAAGCGGAGGTGGATGAGGCGATCGATGATGTCTTGAACAGCGTGCGGGGCAATGCGGACACGATTGCAGGCGGGGTGTTCTCGGGTGTACGCCTTGCGGTGGAGGTGTTGGCTGGGCTCATTCTGCTGGCGGTCCTGGTGTTCCTGGTCGTCAAGGATGCGGAATCGATCCAGGTCGCGATTGCGCGGCGTCTGGAACGGCGTCATCGGCGAGGCTTTCTGCTGTTGACGAGCGGACTGTTCGACACGCTGGGCCGCTATTTCCGCGGCGTGACGATTGTGGCGTTCATGGACGCGTTTCTGATCGGGATTGGCCTGTTGATCATCGGCATCCCGTTCGCGCTGCCGTTGGCGGTGCTGACCTTCTTTGGGGCGTTCATTCCGGTGATTGGGGCGGTGTTGGCCGGCCTGGCGGCGTTCCTGATTGCGCTGGCGACTGAGGGGGTCACGGCGGCATTGATCGTGGGTGGATTGATCCTGGCGGTGCAGCAGATCGAGGGCAATGTGATGGCGCCGGTCATTCTGGGCCGTTCGATCTCGCTGCATCCGATGCTGGTCATCCTGGCGGTCGCAACGGGCGGCGCGCTATGGGGGATCATGGGCGCGTTCGTGTCGGTGCCGTTGGTCGCGATCGCGGCGTCGCTGCTGGACTTCTTCACCGGGACCGGGCACTACGCGGGACGCAAGCGGCGCGCCAAGAGGTTACGTACGCCGCAGGCAACCGATTTCGGCGATCTCGGTCTGCCGCCAGCGCCAGATTGAAGGTGAGACGTTAGTCCCAGCTGGGTTTGGACGGCGCGGAAGCGCCACGCATGAGTTCACGGTCGTGGGGGGCATTCGTGCGGGCGCCGCGGAAGTCGCGGAACGGACCGTCGCGCCATTCGAGCGCAGACTTGAGGCCGTCGCGTCGGACGCGTTCGCCCCATTCGCCGGCTTCAGGGCGATGCTTCGACATTGCTTCGACATCGGTGCCGGAGATCATGGCTGTCTTGTAACCCTGAATCTCGTAGGCGCGGTTGACCGAGCGCTTGGAGTACATCAGCAGGTGATTATCGATGTGTCCCATGCGCTGGGCGAACTCCATCGTGAACTCGTCCAGGTCCTCGCCTTTGAGGGCGTAGTTGGCCCAGCCCCAGCGGTACATGTCGGCGCCCGAGTGCGGGTCGCCGAGGTAGGCGAACTCGCGCGCCTTCGCCTGCGGCAGATGCCAGGGCGCCCACATCGCGTCCATCGTGCCCATCGCGCGGACGGGCGGATAGCCGACCTGGCAATCCTCGGCGATGATCCGCAGATCGCAGGCGGAGGCGAGCTCGGTCGCGCCGGCGAGGCAATAGCCGTGTACCTGGGCGATGACCGGCTTGGCCAGCTCCCAGATGATGAAGTTGCCCATCACGGCGTGTCGTGACCAGTCGTAGTGCTGCGGATGCGTGGTGCCGGTGTCGGGCAGTCCGGTCCATTCGTTGGTGTGCGGATTGGCGAGATCGGGCGAGGGTTGGAGATCGTAGCCGGCGGAGAAGGCGCGTCCGGCGCCCTTGATGATGACCACACCGATGCCCGCGTCGGCTTCGGCGGCCTTGAGAGCGTGGAACATCTCACCGCGCAGCTCGTTCGAGAGCGCGTTCAACTTCTCAGGGCGGTTCAGCGTCACGGTGGCGACACGGTCGTGGGTCTCGTACAGGATGTTGTCGTAGGACATGCTCGGTGCTTTCAGAGTCGTTGGTGAGAGCGATTGAGATCGAATCGAGTATAGGAGGAGGTGCTGGACCTCAGCGCATGTCACACGTCAATGGCGAATGGCGATGCGGCAGTGATCGGAGGGTCTCCAATAGTCTGTGGATGTTTCGTCCGGGCTATTGATCGCGGTTACCGAGACTCATTCCTGGAGGTCCAGACTGACGAAGGCAAAGATTGCGCCTGCGAGTGACCAGACACAACGCAAACGAGACAGAGTTCGAGTTCATCGTCGTTTACCAGCGCGAGGCGGCGTCAACGACTTCGTTGCGGTTGAGCCGTTCGATGGACAATCACCTCGAATTCGCAGGATTTCCTGGTGGTACTTCTGTCGCGTTTCTCCCGGCTGCATGTTCCATCTGCCGATCTTCATTCCGGTCTCCGTTGTTCGCCATAGCTTGCCAGTAGCCTGCGGACATGATGACTGACCTCACCACAGATACCGTCACCTTTGAGCTGTCGGACCGCATCGCGACGGTGACGCTGAATCGTCCTGAGGCGATGAATGCGCTGGATCCAGAGACGATTGCGTCGCTGGCCGACATCTGGGGGGAGATTCGCGACAACCCTGATATCTGGGTGGGGATTGTGACTGGGGCCGGCGATCGAGCGTTCTGCGCTGGCGCTGATCTGAAGAAGACGATCCCCACTCAGCCGGGCGCGGAGAATGTGAACTGGCCGGTCTTTCAGCCGTCGTTGAGGCACACCATTGACGGCGGCATGCAGATCTGGAAACCGATGATCGCCGCAGTCAACGGCTACTGTCTGGCGGCGGGATTGACGCTGCTGTCGGCCTGCGATCTGCGGATTGCGGCGGAGCATGCTCGATTCGGCTTGCCGGAGGTGATTCGCGGGATCGTCCCGACGCTCGGGGCGACTCAGCGGCTGACTCGGCAGTTGCCCTGGTCGGTGGCGATGGAACTCTTGCTGATGGGCGAGCAGATCGACGCGCAGCGAGCGATGTCGGTGGGACTGGTCAATCGGGTCGTCGGGGCGGCGGATGTCATGCCCACGGCTCGAGCCTGGGCCGAGCGGTTGACCGCCGGCGCGCCGCTGACTCAGCGCGCGATCAAGGAGGCGGCCGTTCGCGGGCTGTCGCTGCCGATTGACGAGGGCATCCGAATGGAAGAATTGTTGTCGGCGCACATCCGCAACACGGACGATTTCAGGGAAGGTCCGAGGGCGTTCGCGGAGAAGCGAGCGCCGAGCTATCAGGGCAACTAAGCTGCGATTGAGCATTCGACAGGAGCGAAGGGGAGCCCCCTCTATCACTCCGTGACATTTCCCTCCGCTGCGCGGGGGAGAAAGCGAAGAGAGAAGAGCAGATCAATGACGATGCGAATGAGCTTTGGCGCTCAGATTCCCGGCAATTCGACCGATTTCTCATTGATGCGCGATGTGGCGCAGACGATGGATGCAACTCGTTGGTCGTCGGCATGGACGTATGACCATTTTGTGCCGCCGCTGGTGTTTATGGACGAGACGCAGGACTCGCTTGAAGGTTGGATGTCGCTCGCGGCAATTGGCGAGGCGACGTCGACGCTGATGCTGGGCACGTTGGTGTCGGGCGTGACGTATCGCAACCCAGGTCTGCTCGCGAAGATGACGGCGACGCTCGATCACAATACGGGTGGCAGAGCGATCCTCGGCTTGGGCGCCGCCTGGCATGAGCGTGAACATGCGGCGTACGGCTGGGATTTTCCCGCGCTCAAGGAGCGGTCTGATCGCCTTGAGGAGGCGACGAAGTTGATTCGCGCGCTGTTCCACTCAAATGGAACCGTGCAGCATGACGGGGAATACTACCGGTTGGAGCGGGCGCCGTTCGCGCCTCGCGCGCACCCGGACCATCCTGGCGGTTTTATTCAGATCATGATTGGCGGCAACGGTGAAGGTCGGACGCTGAGGACGCTGGCGCGGCATGGGGATATCTGCAATGTGCGGGGCACGCCAGAGGAGGTCGCCAGGTTGATCGGCGTCATTCATCAGCACTGCGAGGATGCCGGCCGCGATCCGTCGGAGATCGTGTTGACGACGGTTATGCGTCCGGCGCTGGTGGTTGAGGAGCACAAGATCAATCGACTGCGCGATATTCATGGCGAAGGCATGTCGGACGAGCAGAAGTCGCGACTGCCGATCGGGTCGGCGGAGCATCTGGTCGGCTTGTTCGAGGAGTATGAGGCGATTGGGATCAGCGGCTTTGTGTTTGAGTCGATTCCGAACAATCCGCGGCTGTACGAGCAGTTCGACGCCGAGGTGTTGAGCGCGTTCGACGATTAGGTCGTCAGGCTGCCATGCGTGCGATACGGCGGTTTGCTTTGGCGATCTCTTAGATTCGGTTTCCGATACGCTGACTGCTTGAAGCGGTAGCGTCATCGTTTCGTGAGCAGTTCAGGTTTTGGAAGGAAACGGCCATGAGCAAGCGAGCATTTCGCGCAATGGGATTGGGATTGCTGGCCGCGCTGGCGGTAGCGCTGTTCGCGGCGTGCTCGGACGACGAGTCGCAGCAGCAACAGACGAGCACGGCGGCGTCAACGGAACAGCAGCAGGCGGATGACCGGTCGACACAGTCGACGGAACAGGGGCAGCGAGACTCGGAGCAGGCTGCCGCGTCGGGAGAGGCGCTGAAGATCGGTTTTCTGGCCGATTTCTCGGGTGGGTTAGCGGAATTTGGCGTGGCCATTCAACGAGGGTTCGATTTGGCGATCAAGCACGCCAATGATGCTGGCGGCGTCTGGGGACAGCCGGTGCAAGTAGTGGTCGGTGACACAGGCCTCGATGCGACGCAGGCGATCGAGGAGACGCGGCGGTTGATTGAGGTTGAAGGCGTTCATGCGATTGTGGGGCCATTGGCTTCAACGATCACGTTGGCAGTGGTGGAATCGGTGGCTGCGGACGCGCAGGTTCCTGTGATCTCGCCATCGGCGAGCTCGCCGCAGTTGACCATCGCGGCTGACAACGATTTCCTGTTCCGCACGAATCCATCGGACGCGGCGCAAGGACCAGTGTTGGCGCAATTGGCGGCCGCTCAGGGGCTGAGCAGGGTTGGCGTGTTGTACCGCAACGATGCCTACGGACAGGGGCTGGCGGAAGCGTTCGAGCAGGCGTGGGGTGGCGAGGCGACGTTGGTGGCGATTGAAGAGGGTCAGCCATCGTATCTCTCCGAATTGCAACAGGCTGCGTCGAACGGGGCCGAGTCGCTGGTGGCGATCGGCTTCCCGCCGGAGGCCGAAGTGTTCATCCGCGAGGCGTTGGAGCAGGGTCTGTTCGATCAGTTCCTGTTTGTCGACGCGACAAAGAGTCAGGAACTGATTGACGCGATTGGCGGCGAGTACCTGAACGGGATGCAGGGAACCGCTCCGGTCGCCGGGCCGGAGACGGAGTCGTTGCGCAATTTCAATGCGAGTTACGAGTCGGAGTACGGCGAGGCGCCGCCGTTGCCGTTTATTCCGCAGGCGTATGACGCAGCCGTGGCGGTCATGCTGGCGGCAGAGCGTGCGGGAACGGTCGATTCAGTGGCGATTCGCGATTCGTTGCGAACGGTCGCAGGGCCGCCGGGAGAGACGTTCTCGGCCGGCGCGGAAGGGATTGCGGCGGCGCTGACGGCGATTCGGAACGGCGCTGAGGTGAACTTTGAGGGCGCTGCGACGTCGGTTGATTGGGATGGCGCCGGTGACGTGGTGACTGGCTTTATCGGTGTGTGGCAGTATGCCGATGGGACGATTGAAGAGGTCAGTGTGACCGCCTTCGATTTGAGCGGCGGCGTCAGCGTTGCGATGCCTCGGGAGCGCGACGCGCAAGGGCAACAGACGAGTCCAATATCGTCTGAGCCGTTGCGAATCGGTCTGCTCGCGGACTTCTCAGGCGCGTTGGCGGAGTTCGGGCCGGTGACGCAATCTGGTGTGGACTTGGCGATTCTGCACCTCAACGCGGCTGGAGGCGTGTTGGGGCAGCAGGTAGAAATCGTCGTGGGAGACACGGGGCTGGACTCGACCTTGGCGGTCGAGGAGGCGCGTCGTTTGATCGAGGTCGAGGGCGTACACGCGATCGTGGGGCCGTTGTCGTCGTCGAACACGTTGGCGGTGGTCGAGTCGGTGGCGGCGGCGGCCGGAGTCGTGGTGATATCGCCATCGGCGACATCGCCGCAGCTGAGCATCGCTGAGGACAACGATTTCCTGTTCCGCAGTACGACATCGGACGCGGCGCAGGGTCCGGTGCTTGCGGATTTGGCGCGCGATCAGGGCTTGACCAACGTGGGCGTGATCTACTTGAACGACGCTTACGGACAGGGCCTGGCGGACGCCTTTGCGGCGGCCTGGGATGGCGAGCTCACACTGGTGGCGATCGAGGATGCGCAGCCGTCTTATCTCTCTGAGCTGCAGCAGGCCGCACAATCAAACACCGAGGCGCTGATCGCGATCGCGTTCCCGACTCAGGCGCAGGTTTTTGTGCGCGAGGCGTTGGAGCAGGGGCTGTTCGATCACTTCCTGTTTGTGGACGGGACGAAGAGCCTGGACCTGATCGAGGCGATCGGTGGTGAGTTCCTGAACGGCATGCAAGGCACGGCGCCGTCGGCAGGACCGGAGACGGAATCGCTTGCGGCGTTCCAGGCGGCGTACATCGCGGTGTATGGCGCGCTCAGTCCGTTGCCGTTTGTGGCAGAGTCGTATGACGCGGCGATGGCGATCGGTCTGGCGGCGGAAGCGGCGGGGTCACTTGACCGCACGGCGATTCGGGACGCGTTGCGCGTGGCGACGGCGCCACCAGGCGACGTGTACGCGGCCGGCGCTGACGGCATTGCGGCGGCGCTTGCGGCGATCCGATCTGATGACACGATCAACTACGAGGGCGTCGCCACATCGCTTGACTGGAATGAGGACGGCGATGTGACCTCTGGCTACATCGGCGTCTGGGAATACCGGGACGGCGCCATCGTCGAGGTCGGAGTCACCTCGTTCAACCTGAATGAATAGCGACCGAGCACATCAGTCTGCGGGGCGTCCGCGCCCCGCAGACTGGACACCCCTTGCGTTGAGGTTGCTGTTCAGACGCGCTTGTCAAATGCGGTAGCAACGAGGTCCGGTACCGCGTCGGTAGAATCCCCGATCAGGTGGTGAGGTGAGGGTGCGCGGCACTATCAGCCCGAAGCCGAGCGAAATGGCGCCCGTTGTAGTCGAGTCGTCGCTCAGGCATCACAGATTCCTGTGATTTCACCCGTCACGACTTTAGTTAAGCTGACGTTGTCGGTTGGCGAGTCGATTACTGATTTCGACGTATACGCGTGCGTAGCAGAGCGATCCAATCCGAGATGGGTGATCGGGGCTCGGAAGCGAGCTGAGGTCCGACAGAGACGAATCGGCTGACGCGATCGCGCTCGGCGAGCAGTCCCTGTGGTCGCCAAAGCAGGAAGATGACAATGAGCAGGCCGATCAGCAGCTGTCTGACCTGATGCACGCGACTTCCGAGCCAGTCGGGCAGACTTTCCTGAATCAGTGGGGTTCCGAACCAGAAGAAGGCGACGATCAGCGCTCCGAGCACGGCGCCGCGATGGTTGCCGCTGCCACCGACGATCAGCATGGTCCAGACGAAGAAGGTGCCGAGCAGGTCGGTGAAGCTTTGGGGGGCGACGGTACCGCCGCGGTGGACGTAGATGGCCCCGGCGAAGGACATCAGCATGGCTCCGAAGATGAACGCGCCCATGCGAAAGCGGACGGTGTACTTGCCTGAGGCCTTGGCGGTATCTTCGTTGTCGCGGATGGCGCGTAGCGTCCGACCCCAGGGTGAGGCGGTTGCTCGCGTGACGAGGAAGTAGACGACGATCAGAACGACCAGAACGATTGCCAGTTGCACCCACTGGAAGTCGGAGCCGGGCGAGTCGGCTTCGAGCACGAAGTCGAGGCCGTTGAGTCCGCGGCTGCGATTGACGAGTCCGTCCACGGAATTGGCGATGCTGCGCAAGATGGCGGCGACGCCGATGGTGGCGATGGCGAGGAAATCGTCGCGCAGACGCAAGGTCGGGATGCCGAGCAGAAGGGCAAGGATGGCGCCCGCGACCGCGGCCATGATCCAACCAACGGGGATCGGCAGGCCCCAGCCGGCGACGTAGGCTTCGAGCCCTTCGGGCGCTGGCAGTGTCAGCACGGCGGAGACGTAGGCTCCGGCGAGCAGGAAGGCGGCGACACCGAAGTTGAGGATGCCGACGCTCCATTGGATGTTGAGCGCGAGCGTGATGATCGCAAATATGCAAACAGTGGTGAGGAATCCGACGGTCCAGTTGACGGCGCCGTCGAAGGTAACCAAGGTGACAATCAGCTGGTCCATCTCAGGCCCTCATGTCAATCCTCATATCAACGTGATTGGCCAAAGAGGCCGCGCGGTCGTAGGAGCAGGACGATGATGACGAGCGCGAAGGGAACGCCAGGCTTCAGGCCGGTGTTGATCCATTGGGTGGACACTTCTTGCGTGATGCCGACGGTGAGTCCGCCGAGCAGCGCACCCCATGGATTGCCGATGCCTCCGAGAATGACGGCGGCGAAGAGCGGTAAGAGGAGGCGGAACCCGGCGTCGAAACGGACTTCGGCTTGCAGTCCGAGCATGACGCCGGCGAGGGCGGCCAACACGCCGCCCACGATCCAGGTACCGAGGCGGATGCGGTCGGTGTCGATGCCTGAGGCTTCAGCGAGCGCGGGGTTGTCGGCGGTGGCGCGCATCGCTTTGCCGAATCGGGTCCGGTAGAGCAGCCAATAGAGCATCAACGCCGCCAGCAGGGTGATGCCGACGATGAAGAATTGGTCAGGTTTGACACGGATGCCGCCGAGGATTTCGATTGCGGGAAAGATGCCAGGCGTGAAGCGGAAGTTGGATGGTCCCCAAATCAGTTGAATCAGCGCGCGCAGGACGATTGAGATGCCGAGCGAGGCAATGCCGAAGACGAAGAAGTTTCCGCCGTGGCGGCGTAAGCGTCGAAAGACGAAGCGTTCGAGGACGACGGAGATGATGGCGACGCCGATCGCGGCGACGATGAGTCCGACGACGAGTCCCCAGCCGAAGGAGAGGGAGCCGAAGCGTCCGCCGTCAAAGCCGAGATTGGCGCCTTCGGAGGAGACAATGAAAAAGGCGAGGAACATGCCCCACGCCATTTTGTCGCCGTGCGAGAAGTCGCCGATGCCGAGCACGCCGTAGACCAGTGTCAGGCCCATCGCGCCGAGCGCGATGATGGAGCCGACGATGATGCCGATCGTGACGAGCTGGGCGATTTCTATGACGTGGTCCCCTCGTCAAGCGCGAAGCCGCTGTCATCGTCCGCGTAGCCGAGGAAGGCGCGGCCGACTTCAGGGCTGGTGAGCAGATCGAGGCCGGAGCCTTCAAGCGCGCACTCACCGTCGACCATGACGACGGCGCGGTCGGACCAGACGAGCGCCTCGGTGGCGTTCTGTTCGACCATCAGGATGCCGACGCCGGACTGGTGGATTTGATAGATGCGGCTGAAGAGATCACCGCGCGCGGCGGGTGAGAGCGCAGCGGTGGGTTCATCAACGCAGAGCATGATCGGGTCGAGCATGAGCGCTCTGGCCATGGCGAGCATCTGGCGCTGTCCACCGGAGAGGCGACTGGCGCGTTCGGACGGTCGGCGTTCGAGCTCAGGGAAGGTGGCGAGGACTTCGTCGATGCGCTGGCGAAGTCCAGTCCTGCGCATGAAGCCGCCCATTTCGAGGTTCTCGTGGATCGAAAGCGAGGCAAAGACGTTGTCGACCTGAGGGACGTAGGCGACGCCGGCGCCGATCATGCGCGGCGTGGACCATCCGCTGACATCCTTGCCCTGGAACAGGCGGGCGCCGCGTTCATGTGGCAGCGCGCCGACGATCGCCTTGAGCAAGGTCGATTTGCCGGCGCCGTTGGGGCCGATGATGGTGAGGATTTCGTCGCCGAAGAGGTCGAGATTGACGTCGTGAATGATGTCGATGCCGTCAACGTAGCCGCCGCTGAAGCCTCCAACCTGGAGTAGAGGTTGGCGATCGGTCATGTTCGCTGTCCGCGCAGGTAGGCGGCTTGCACCTCAGGATTGGAGAGGACGGCGTCGGGCGATCCGACATCGAGGACGCGCCCCTGCGCCATGACGATGACGGGGTTGCAGAGTTGTCGGATGAGGTCGAGGTTGTGCTCGATGATAAGCAGGGTGAGTCCGAGTTGTTGGCTGAGGGTGCGGATGTGTTCGGCGAGCCGTCTGACGAGGGCTGGGTTGACGCCGGCGCCTGGTTCGTCAAGCAGGATCATTTTCGGTTCGGCCATGAGAGCGCGGGCGAGTTCAAGCAGCTTGCGCTGTCCGCCTGAGAGCGCGTCGGCGCGGAGGTATGCCTGGTGTCCGAGTTGGGTTTGCTCGAGGATGTCGTGGGCGCGAGCTTCGAAGGCCTGCTCCTGGCGGCGAATGCGTCGCGGAAGGAGCCAGTTGGCCCAAACGGATTCGCCGGACTGGCGTTCAGCGGCGAGCATGACGTTTTCGAGCACGGTCATGGTGCCGAGCGCTTGTGGGATCTGGAATGTGCGGACGAGTCCGATCTCAAACATGCGGTGCGGCGGCAGACCGGTTACGACCTGTCCGTCGAAGCGGACTTGGCCGGCGTCTGGCTTGAGGAAGCCTGCGACGCAGTTGAAGGCGGTGGTTTTGCCGGCGCCGTTCGGTCCGATCATGCCGGCGATGACGCCTGATTCCACGTCGAAGGAGGCTTGATCGACGGCGCGCAAGCCGTCGAAGTGCTTGTCAAGGTCGCGAACTTCGAGCAGAGCTGACATGATTGGCGCGCACCGATCAGCCTGGCGGCCAGGCAAATGGTCGGCCGCCGAGCACATGCAAGTGGAGATGCGCGACGCTCTGTCCGGCGGCCTCACCGACGTTGACGACGAGCCTCCAACCGTCGTTGGCGAGGCCTTCCTGGTTGGCGACAGTTTGCGCGACCTGGAGGAGACGCCCCAGTAGCTGAGGGTCGGCGCGGTCCGCCTCCTGGAGTCCGGCGAGTCCGAGGCGCGGGATCACGAGGACGTGGGTGGGAGCCTGCGGATTGAGGTCGCGGAATGCGATCGCGTGCTCGTCCTGGTAGACGATGTCAGCCGGAATCTCTCCGCGCACAATGGCGCCGAACACGGTGTCGGATGATTGTTCTGAGTCCGCCACGCGCTGCCTCCTCGGTTGCAAACTACGAATGCGCGGGGTGCAGTCACACTGACACGTTAACCTGCCGATATGGCGGACGTCATTCCCAGCGCGGTTGATGATGGCGTCGCGAAGCCAAGTCTGGTGCTGCTGCGGCATGGACAGAGTCAGTGGAATCTGGAGAATCGGTTTACGGGCTGGGTTGACGTACCGCTGAGCGAACAGGGCAGAGCGGAGGCGCGCAGCGCAGGTCGGCAGATCGTCGAAGCGGGTTTGAGCTTTGACGCTGCCTGGACGTCTGTGCTGAAGCGGGCGATTCATACGCTGTGGATCGTGCTTGATGAGATGGATATGGCCTGGCTGCCGGTGCATCGCGACTGGCGGCTGAACGAACGTCACTACGGATCGCTTCAGGGACTCAACAAGGCGGAGACGGCGGCTCAGCACGGCGAGGCGCAGGTGCAGATCTGGCGACGTTCGTATGATGTGCCGCCGCCGCCGTTGGACTTCGACGACGCGACGCATCCTCGGTTCGATTTGCGTTACCGAAAGGTTGAGCCGGCGCGGCTGCCATCGGCGGAGTCGCTGGCTCTGACGCTAGAGCGGGTTCTGCCGTACTGGGAGTCGGACATTGCGCCGTTGTTGCGGGATGGTCAGCGGCTGCTGATCGCGGCGCACGGCAACAGCATCCGCGCGATCATGAAGCATCTGGAGTCGATCTCGGACGAGGAGATCGTGTCGCTCAACGTACCGACGGGGATGCCGCTGGCGTACCGCCTGGACGACGAGCTGAGAGTGTTGGAGCGACGATATCTGGCTGGCGAGGAGGCCGCAGCGGCTGCGGCCGCAGCGGTGGCGGCGCAGGGTCGCGCGAGCTAGGCGATCATGGCCTCGCGATATTGGCGAATGGCTTCAATGTGCGCATCAACGTCGGGCAGGCCGGCGTTCATCGTCGCGATGGAGATGTCGGAGGCGCCCAACTGCTCCCATTTCTGCGCGTGACTTCGCCAGAGCTCTGGATTGCCACCGCGAAACTGCGCTTGTGGTTCCATAGGGAAGTGGTCAGGATCGCGGCCGTTGTCACGGAGGTAGCCGCGCAGCGTGTCGACCATGGCAGCGGCTTCGTCATTGGGAGCGCCGGCCGGGAACCAGCCGTCGCCGAGTTTGGCGGTGCGTCGTAGTTGGCGATCGTGGGTACCGCCGAACCAGACTTCAATCGGCGCGGTCGGACGCGGCTCGATACCGGCGGCGCGGACCTGATGGAACTCGCCGTCGAAATCGACGAGGTGATTGGCCCAAAGCGCGCGCATCAGCTCGATCTGCTCTTCCTGGCGTCGTCCGCGATTGCGGAAGTTCTCGCCGAGCACCTCGTACTCGACGTGGTTCCAACCGCTGCCGACACCGAGTCGGAAACGATTGTCAGAGAGCACGGCGAGTTGGGCGGCTTGCTTGGCGACCAAGGCGGTCTGACGCTGAGGCAGTACAAGCACCGCGGTCGCCAATCCGAGTTGGCGTGTACAGGCGGCGATAAATCCGAGCGTGACGAACACTTCGTGGAATGGATGCTCGTCGGAGTAGGGTCCGCTCAGGCGGTGTACAGAGTGGTCGGCGCCGAGCACGTGATCGTAAATCAGGATGTGGTCGAATCCGAGTCCCTCGACGGCTTGCGCAAAGTCGCGGATGGCGGAGGGGTCGGAGGCGATTTCATTGGTCGGCAGGACGGCGCCAAGTGTCAGGTTGGTGGCCATGAGTGCTCCTCAGCTGAGTACGAGGTGTAAATGTGTAGGTGATAGGTGGATGATATCGGTCGGACTGACTGTATCGGCTGTCGGGCATAGCCTCGAGATAGCTGAGTGGTCCAATGATGGGAGCCGACGATGCCGACGCCGCGACAGTTTCTGCGCCCGCTGGCGCTGGGCGCACCGCAACCTCCGCTGGAGATTCCAACGTATCCGTCACGGATGATTCACTTCTTCGATCCGTCGAACGAGCGGATTGCGGCAAGATTGCCGCAGTTGGCGCCGACGGTCGACATTCTGTTGGGCAACCTGGAGGATGCGATTCCGCCGACGGCAAAGGTTGCCGCGCGGCGAGGGCTGATTCGGATCGGGCAAACATTGGAACTCGGTGGGGCGAAGCTGTGGACTCGGGTCAACGCGGTCGATAGTCCATGGTTCCTGGATGACATGCTGGAGTTAACGGCGGAGATCGGTGAGGTGTTGGACACAGTGATGTTGCCGAAGGTGAATGGTCCGGAGGAAGTTCGATTTCTGGATCAGTTGCTGGCGCAGTTGGAAGCGCGCAACGGGTTGACGCGGCCGATCCTGATCCACGCGATTCTGGAGACGGCGCAAGGCGTGTCGAATGTGGAAGCGATTGCGCAATCGAGTCCTCGATTGCAGGGCATGAGCCTGGGACCGTCCGACCTGGCGGCGTCTCGGCGGATGAAGACGACGCGCGTGGGCGGTCCGCATCCGGGCTATGTGGTGCGCAGCGACGCGAATCCGGAGGACGAGGCGGTGTCGCGGACGCCGTACATCCAGGATCCGTGGCATTACACGTTGGCGCGGATGGTGGATGCCTGCGCGGCGAACGAGATTTATCCGTTTTACGGGCCGTTCGGCGACTTTTCGGACGCGGTTGGCTGCGAGGATCAGTTCCGCGCGGCGTTCATTCTGGGCTGTGTCGGCGCATGGACGCTGCATCCGAACCAGATTCCGATTGCGAAGTCGGTTTTCCGTCCGAATGCGGAGGAAGTGGCGTTTGCGCGTCGAGTGGTGTCGGCGATGGAAGAGGCGGGAGGATCGGGTGGCGTGGCGGTGGTTGACGGCAAGATGCAGGACGACGCGACCTACAAGCAATGCCGAGTGCTGCTCGATCTGGCGGAGATGCTGTCGTCAAAGGATCCGGAGCTTGCCGAGCTCTACGGCTAGTTGGCGCGTCCGCGGGCGGCGGCTTCCTCGTAGGCGGCACCGGTGAGGCGTCGGAAGATCTGGTGGGAGTAAGTGGAGAGCAACCACTTGCCGAACACAGCGGCAGCGACAGCGACGATGACGATGGCCCATTCGGCGGCGGAGAGCGGGGAGAAGTCGAAGAAGTCTCGGAGCGTCGGTGTATAGAGCGTCAGGATGAAGGCGCCGAGCAGCGCGATGCCGAAGAACGTGACGAGCGCAGGTCGGACGAGTTGGTCGCGTGTAGCACCCTGGTAGCCGATCACCTCCACCATGTAAGCGAGCCCGACGATACCGATCGTGGTCGAGACCAGGGTTCGGGCATCCTCGACGGGTCGGCCGAGTATGCCTTCGGTGAGCAGATGGACGGCGACGGCCGAGACGGCAAGCGCAAGCGAAGCGGGAATGGCGAATCGCATGGTGGAGGAGAGGAAGTCGTGTCCGGCAGCGCGCGGCGGTTTGGTCAGCGTGATGAACACGGCAGGGACACCGAGCGTGAACAGGGCGGTTAGCGATCCGTGACGAGGCAGGAAGGGAAAGTCGAGGCTCATCATGTTGGAGATGAAGATGATGAGGAAGGCGTAGAAGCTTTTGGTGATGAAGAGCTTGGAGAGTTGAGACGCGTTGCCGAGCACGTTTTGCGCGATGGCGGTTCCACGAACGAGCGCTTCAAACGAGTCGTGTCGGAGGACGATCTGGGCGACGCCGCGAGCGGTCGATGCGCCCGACTCCATGGCCACGCCAACGTCAGCCTGTCGCAGTGCGCGGACATCGTTGGCGCCATCGCCGACCATGGCGACGAAGTGCCCGTTGCGCTGGAGCATGTCGACGATCTGCTCCTTCTGCTGAGGCGCGATTCGTCCGAAGACGGACTCGGCTTCGACGGCGTCGGCGAGCTGATCATCATCAAGCTCCTCGAGTTCCGCGCCGGTGATGAGGCCGCCCTGAAGGGAGATGCCGAGTTGTTGGACGAGTGCGAAGACGGTTTGCGGGTTGTCGCCGCTGATGATCTTGGGTTCGATGCCGAGCTCGTCCATCATGCGGAAGGCACCGGCGATTTCGGGTCTGAGTTCGTCGGCCACGGTGATCAGCGCGATGATTCGGAGGGTTGGAAGGTTGTCAGCCTGTGGGTCGGGCATGGCGGCTGCTTCGGCGAAGACGATGCCGCGCAATCCTTGCTGGGTAGCGCGCCGATACTCGTCGAGCAGGGCGCCTTGTGCGTCATCTTCGACAGAGGGGTCAGGCTGGAGTAGCTGCTCGGGCGCGCCAAGCATGAAGATGCGCTGCTCGGTCCTGGGTGCTCCCCCTGGCGCGCCACTGAGTTCGCTCCCTAGCTGGAGGCGGGCAGCGCTCCAGCGACGCTCGGAACTGAAGGGTTCTTCGTCGATCAGGAGAGCGCCGTTGGTCTGCTCGGCGAAGGCGCTGGCGAGCGCTTCGGCTGTCTTGTTGTTGGATGTGGTGAGCTGCGCGAAGGCGCCGAGCCAGCCGGCCAGCGCGCGTCCGCCGGGCGCCCAGCGGATGTCATCGACCCGCAGCGCGTTGGCGGTGATCGTGCCGGTCTTGTCGAGGCAGATCACGTCGAGGTAGTTGAGTGCTTCGACTGCGGTATTGTCCTGGACGATGGCGCCCAATCGCGAGACTCGAAGCGCGCCGACCGCGAAAGCGACGGTGAAGCCGAGCATGAGCCCTTCGGGGACGACGGACGTGGCGGTGGCGATGGTGGCTTTGACGGCTTCGTCGAACTCACGGCCGCTGATCAGGAATGAGATAAGGATCAGCAGCCCGAGCAGGACGGTGCCGACCATGAGGCCGCCGAGGATGCGTTTGAAGCGGAGTTGGAGCGGGGTTTCGGTGCGCTTGAGGCGGCGTGCGTCCTGTGTCTCGCGGACGGCTCTCGACTCATTGCCGACATGCTCTGCACGGTAGTAGCAGGCGCCGGCAATGCAGAACGCGCCTGATTCCAACAGGTCGCCGGGGCCTCGCCGAATCGATCTGGTCTCGCCGGTCAAGATGGACTCGTCCAACTCGGCCGTCTGCCAGACGATGGGACCATCAGCGACGACTTGATCGCCGCTGCGGATGAGGACGAGGTCGTCGGCGACGACGTCGGTGGCAGGAATGCTGAGTTCATTGCCGTCGCGAATGACGGTGGCAGTTGGAGCAGTGAGCGCCACGAGTTGGCGCAGTTTACGCGTGGCTCGGATTTCCTGGAAGGTGCCGACGAGCACATTGACGACCACGATGATGCCGACGAATGCGGCGTCCTGGAGATGGTCCGTCTTCTGCTCGGTGATGGCGAGCACGAGCAGGATGCCGATGAGGGAGAAGAGGACGCTGTTGAAGTAGGTGAAGATGTTGCCGACCGCGACATCAAGGTCAGAGCGCTGGCGCGAGGTATCGCGATTGATGCGTCCGTTAATGATGCGCTGGTGTACTTCGTCGTGGCTGAGCCCGGTCAAGTCTGGCGCTGGAGTGGAGGGTTCGAGCGTCGGTGATGACGTGAATGTTGGAGATGCGGTGAGTTCTGCTGTTGCGGTTGCGGACGATGCCTGTGCGAGAGGCGGCGGCGAGGTCTGGGTAGGCTCTGTCGGCCAGTCTGAAGTCCAACTGCTGTCGCCGCGGTCGTCCCTGTCATTGAGGGCGGCGGTGACTTGCGCCAATTGGGCCGGATCAAGCGGCGGCTGCCCTTCCTCCAGAGCGGCAAGATCAAAGATGAGGTCACTCTGGTCCAGCGGATCGTTGAGCGGATTCGGCTCGGACGCGGGCGGTTGGGGAAGCATGGCTCAACTCTAGGATGCGACCGACCCGCGCGCGTTAGTCGTTGAGGGCGCGTTCGAGGCCGGTGATGCGCTCGGCGCGTCGAGCGGCGCTGCGGCCACGACGAGACTCGAAGCTGCCCCAGAGCAGAACGAGGGCAAAGACGGCGGCCTGGACCAGGACGACCGTGGCGCCGGACGAGACATCGACGAACCAGGACACATATACGCCGATGAATCCGGTGAGCGCGCCGATCGCCACAGCGATGACGAAGAGTCGGGGGAAGGAGTCGGTGAGCATCCGCGCAACGACGGGCGGAATGACGAGCGCGGCTGCGATCAGCGTCACGCCGAGCACTTGTAACGCTGCGACGACGGTTGCAGCCAGGACGAGAGAGAATGCCGCCTCGATCCATCGCACCGGAATGCCGTAGGCGGTCGCGACGTCCTGGTCGAAGGTAATGAAGACGAGCGGTTTCCAGCAGAGGAAGAGGACGACGGCGATCAGGCCGATCATGCCGGCGGTGACGTAGAGATCCTGGCTGGTGATACCGAGCACTTCGCCAAAGAGGGCAGCTTCGAAGTCTCGCGTGAAACTGCGCGCACGTGAGATCACGGCGATGCCGATCGCAAAGGCGGCGGTGGTGATGATGCCAATGGCGGCGTCACCGCCGATCTGCGGTCGGCGGGCGGCCTGGTTGATCAGGAGTACTGAAAACGCCCCCCAGATGCTGGCGCCGAGAAAGAAATTGACGCCGAGACTGAAGGAGACGACGGCTCCGCCGAAGATGCTGTGCGCGAGTCCGTGTCCGATGTAGGCGAGGCGCCGCAGGATGACAAAGACGCCGACGGCGGCGGTGACCGCGCCGACCAAGGCGGCGGCGACCATCGCGCGCTGCATGAATCCGAACTCGAACGGCTCAAGCATGCTCGGATTCCGGCCCGATGACATCGATCGATTCGAGGCCTGGCAGGTTGTCTTCATGGGCGCCGGGCGCTTCCTCGGCGACGGGCACGACGTAGGTCTCGAGACCGCTATGGACGACGATCATCGGTTGACCGTAGGCGCGTTCGAGTAAGGCGGGCTGTAGAACCTCGGAGGGTGGACCATCGGCGAGGACGGTTTGCTCGCCGATGCAGATCAGGCGCGGCAGATGCGAGGCGACGCCGTTGAGATCGTGGGTAGTCAGCACGATGGTCACGCCGGCATCGTTGAGTTCGGCGAGCTCATGCAGGACCTCGTGTTTCGTCTTGATATCGACGCCGGAGGTTGGTTCATCGAGCAAGAGCAGATCGGGCGAGCCGATCAGGGCGCGAGCGAGAAATGCGCGCTGTTGTTGTCCGCCGGAGAGCGCTCGGACCGGTCGTTGCGCGAGGTCAGCGATGCCAAGCTGGGCGAGGATGTCGTGGGCGCGCTGGCGGTCAGCGCGGCTGACCCAGGGCCACCATGGTCGGGATCGCCAGCGACCTTGCAGCGCGACCTGCTCAACCGTGATCGGGAAGTTCCAGTCCACGGTCTCGACTTGCGGCACATAGCCGATCTGGGTGTGGTCGGCGAGGTGGGCGGAACCGGCATACAGTTCGCTGTCTGAGAGCTGAGCCATGAGGGCTCGCAACAAGGTGGTCTTGCCGGAGCCGCTGGGGCCTACGATGCCGATCAGCTCGCCTCTGGCGATGCGCAGGTTGATGTCGCGGAGGGCGACGCTGCCGTCATAGCCAAGCGCGGCGTTGCTGAGACGAACGAGCGGGTCGATTGTATGGACGGGGCGGGATGTCACAGACGGCCTGCTCCAACTTGCCAATTACCTACTGAAGGTCGTCGAGCGCTGAGGGATCACCACCGAGCGCGGTGACGATGGTGCGGACGTTCTCGATCATCATGGCGATCAAGGTATTTTGCGGATCACCGGGTTCACCCGGCAGATCGTCGTCAGAGAGCGTGGAGACCTGGACGGCGCCGGCCTCTCTGGCAATCGTGTCGAGTACTTCGGAGGGGAAGACCGCTGAGCCGAAGATTGCGGGCACGCGGGCGTCTCTGACCTGATCGATCAATCGGGCCACTTCGCGAGGGGAAGGATCGGAAAAGTCTGAGGGTTGGATGGCGCCAATGATCTCGAATCCGTAACGAGGAGCGAAGTAAGGGAAGGAGTCGTGATAGGTGATCAGGCGTCGCTGCTCAACCGGGACGGTGAGCGCGGCTTCGAGAATGGCGCTATCGAGATCCCAGAGACGGTTGCTGAAGCGCTCGGCGTTGAGCGCGAATTCCTGGGCGCCATCGGGATCGAGTTCGGTGAGCGCCTTGCGGACGATCTCGGCGTACTCAACCACCAGATGCGGGGCTGTCCAGAGGTGAGGATTGGGACTGCCATCCTGCTCGGGGAACGAGAAGTCGTAGACATACTCTTCGGGCGAAACGGTAAGGTCGCCGAGCTTGAGGATCTGGACGCCGCTGGCGCGGTTGGCTTCCGCCAGTTCGAGCGTGGGTAACTCGAGGTTGAGGCCGTTGATGACGATCAGGTCGGCGCGTTCGATCTGGGCGACCGCGGATGGCGGCGGATCGAATGTGTGACTGTTCTGTCCCTCCGGGACGAGCGCGATCACTCGCAGGCGGTCGCCGCCGACCTCTTCAATGATATTGCGGAGTGGCGCAACGGTGGTGATGACGAGCAATTCGTCGGAGACGTCGTCACTGCCGCAGGCGGAAACGAGGTAGAGGCAGAGGGCAAGCAAGGCGGCGAGACGGACGATACGCATGGTGGGCGACCCTTAGCGGCAGGGTCAGCGTATGCGCGGCTGAGCCTTATTGCAACTACTTGCAACAACCTGGTGTCTCACACGGCTGGTACGGCGATGCCGCGGTAGGGCCTGTTCACGCGAGACAACGTCAGACCAGGCCAGGTCGAATGCTGTTGCGAGGGAATCCTCCCGCGCCCAGCGTGTTCGGCCAGACATCGAACAGGGTGTCGATGTCAATCCGGTTGTCATCGAAGTGCAGGTAGCGCTCGAGGACGGGTTCAGAGAACAGCGAGATGCGATGTCCACTGGCGCCGAAGATTCGACCGTTGGCGGCATCCGACTGGTCCGAGGCGAGCCAGGCCACGATTGGGGCGACATTCTTTGGGTCGCGGGCGGTGCCGGATGCCGATTCGGACGGCGCTGGTCCATCAGCATCAACGCCACGACCGCGGTCAGTCATGCGGGTTGACGCGCCCGGAGCGATGCAGTTGGTGGTGACGCCGTACCGTGAGAGTGCGCCGACATTGGATCGCATCAGTCCCAACTTGGCCGCGTGCGCTGCCGAATAGTTTGGTTGTCCCGCTGAGCCGCGAATGCCGGCGTCGGAAGCAAAGTAGACGATCCGCCGATGTTGTCCCTCGCGGTTGGCGCGCCAGTAGATGGAGGCGAACTTGGTCGGCGCGAAACAGCCCTTGAGATGCGCGCGGATGAGGCCGTCCCACTCTTCCTCCAGCATGTTGAAGATCATCCGCTCGCGGAGGATGCCATGCGCGCAGACGAGCGCATCGAGTCCACCGAACTCGTCCAACGCGGTCTGGATCATGCGCTCGGCGGTGTCCATGTCGGCGACGTCTCCCACGAAGGGGACGGCTTCGCCGCCTGCGTCGCGGATTTCCGCCACGATCGCGTCAACCTTGGACGCGTCCATCCCGAATCGACCTTCAACGTCGAAGCCGGTGTCGGCGACGACGACCCTGGCGCCTTGCTCGCCGAAGACTCGGCAGAGGTTGGAGCCGATGCCACCGGCTCCACCGGTGACGATGCAGATTCGGCCTTCAAGATGCTTTGCCATGATGATCTTCCTTGCGTTGCGTCGGGGAGCCCCCTCCGTCACTTCGTGACGCCTCCCCCAGAGGGGGAGGGCTGGGAACTTGCTAGGGGAACTGTCGTGGGGGTGGGCCGACGCCCTGCACTTCGAGGGTTTCGGGCATCAGCTCGAACAGAGTGTCGATGTCCCAGTAGGGCTCGACATTCCAGATCGTCTGCTCCCACTCGGGTTCTCTCCAGATCGTGATCTTGTTGCCCGTCGTACCGACGACGCGGCCGCTGATGTCGGCGCTGGCGTCAGAGGCGAGAAAGGTGACGGCGGGCGTGACGTTGTTGGGGTCCATCGCCGTACCGGTCGCAGACGCGCTGGGCGCATCGGCCGATTGATCGATCCCACGCCCGCGGTCAGTCATGCGAGTCGATGCGCCTGGTGAGATACAGTTGCTGGTCGCGCCGTAACGATCGAGCGCCTCAGCGTTGGAAAGCGAGAGACCGATCTTGCCTGCATGCGCGGCCGAGTAATTGGGCTGTCCTGCTTCACCGCGAACTCCCGCCGAAGATGTGAAGTAAATGATCCGCCGGTTGCCTTTGTCACGATTCGCGCGCCAATGGATGGCGGCGAACTTGGTCGGCGCGAAGCAGCCCTTGAGGTGGATCCGGACGAGGCCGTCCCACTCATCCTCAGTCATGTTGAAGACCATCCGCTCGCGTAGGATGCCGTGCGCACAGACGAGGATGTCGAGGTCGCCGTAGGTTTCGATCGCAGTCTGTACGGCGCGTTCGGCGGTATCCATGTCAGCAATGTCGCCTGCGACGGCGGTCGCTTGTCCGCCGTTGGCGACGATGTCGTCAACCACGGCCTGGACCTTGGATGGGTCCATGCCGGCCCGTCCTTCTACGTCGAAGCCGGTGTCGCAGGCGACGACCGACGCGCCCTGCTCGGCGAACACCTTGCAGATATGTGAGCCCATACCACCGGCGCCGCCGGTGACGAGCGCCACCTTGCCATCTAGATGTCCCATGCTGCACTCCAATCGCTGCCCGAATCGTCCACTGGAGGCTAGGCGCAGAGTCGCAGCAGGGTCAAACAATTGGCGGTTGAGCGGTGAAACTGAGAGGAACCGTAGTCGCCGTCTCAATTTCAGGACGTTCATCCCGTCTCCCAATAGGCATCTCGAAGCGCCTGTTCTTCAGGCGTGAATTCGCGGTCCATAGACAATCCGCATTTGTGCCTGGTTGGAATTGCCGAGTCGCAAAGTCTGCAGTACTGCCCACCACATTTTTCGCACAGCCTTCTCACAGCCGAGATGCCAGTGGACTTATGACAGGCATTGCACTTGGTTTTGTATGGCGCTCTTGGCATTAGTTTCCCTTATCGAGCAAATGCTCTTGGCCAAAAGATGGCTCAGAAAAATGATCTTTAGCCGCCATTCTAGCTGATTTCTTTCGTGCGCACGAAATACTTGACCTTGTCTGTGCGCCCTAAGTACTTGCGGCTGGACTCTCTGGGGCAACCCAAATGGAGAATCGCATTCTCGATCATTTGCCTTGCGACCACTGCAATCCTGCTGCAGTATTCACTTGGTTCTACTCACTGCCCAACCAGTCCGGATCCAAGAGGCGGCGGACGATATCGACCGACTCGGTCTTGTCGTAACGGAGGTATGACTGGGACTTGGAGACTTGTTGGTCGCCGAAGAAGAAGCGCTCGTACAGCTCCTGGCGGCCGGCCAACGCTGTGCCCACGACATCCCATGCGAGTCGAAAGAGCGGCACTTTCTCAATGCCCGATTCCGATGTCTCGACCGCGCCTGAGAAGTAACGCTCGACAGCCGGTCCCAGCGCTTCCTTGATCGCCTCCATGTTTGTCTGTGATGGCGCTGACATGAAGTTGCTGCCGCCGATCTGTTTGATGTGATCGACGATGTTCACGTAGTACTCAGGGAAGAGCCGTAGACCGGCTGCGATCGCATTGCTGTTGCAGTACCAGACGCCGTTGTCAGGATTCTCGACGGCGCCCTCGACCGCGGCGATCGCGATCGACTCCAGAGTTTGCAGCATGGTGACGATCTCGCCCAGGCGGATCTGCACGTTGATGAAGGAGTTCGTTTGTGAGCTCTCGGCGATCAGGTGGGCGAGGCCGAGCAGAAATCGCGCCTTCGCCACGTTCTTGACAATCACGTGGTGTCCCAACGATTCGTGGAACCGCATCATCATCAGCGCCGAGTTGTGAATCTTCCCGTCCTGGTAGTCGAAGACGTTCTCCCAGGGCACCTCAACATCGTCGAACACTGCCACGGTGTCAATCTCTTCGAACCGGCTGGAGATTGGATAGTCGTGCGTTGAGCGATTGGGGTCAAACGAATCGCGGCAGACCCAGTGCAGGCCAGGGGCATCAACGGAGATGGTGAAGCCCAGCGCGTACTTGCGCTCGTTCTCGCCGCTGACGATCGGCAGCACCATTGACAAGTTCTCGTCCGAGAACGGAGCCAGCGTACCCAACACACGCGCGCCGCGCACGATGATGCTGTCCGAGCTTCGCTTGACGACGCCGGCATTGAGGAACGGCTCCTGTTCGCCAAGCGGCGTTTTGCGGTCGATCTGCGGCGTGATGAAGGTATGCGTCAAGCAGACGTCGTTGCGGCGGCAGTGGTCGAGGATCTGCGCCGCGTGCTCGCCGAGCGCTGGATCGTTCTGCCCCCAATGATGCCTGGCCGCGGCGACGGCAGAGATCGCCGCGTTCATGTAGTCGGGCGCTCGGCCGAGCTGTCCACCGGTGTGTTCGGCCCACGCCGCGAATGCCGCTCCGCGATCACGGAGGTCCTGCTTCGAGCGTGGGATGTTGAACGAGCGGTGCGAGCGCTGGCCGTCCTCATCTTCGTAGGAAATGACATCGCGAACGGCAGGGTCGCACTGGAAGTCGTAGTAGGCCGCGATGGTTCGCGCCGCACCGGCGAAACCTGGCGCTGAGGTGACGTCGTCAACCAAGGCGCCGTTGTGCCAGATGCGTCGCTGGTCTTTCAGTCCCGCGAGATACACAGCCCCGTCGCGCATCGCCATGGAGGCATCCTCCCGGTCTGCAGGAATCGATCGCAGCGACGGTTGTCGAGGCTAGTCGCCGGAGAAGACTGGAGTTGGTTCGTCAACGAGCGCGGCGTCGCCTTCGGTGGGGAGCATGTCGGCGTAGTTCAAGGCGCCGTCAATGTCGCCTTGCCAATGCTCGCGGGGCAGCTCATAGAGTACTTCGATCCCGTGTCCGTCTGGATCGTTGATGTAAACGGAATGGGTCATGCCGTGATTGATGCGCAGGTTGAACTTGACGCCCTTGGATTGCAGGAAAGCGATCTGTTTGAGCCAGGAGTCGCGGTCGGGGTAGTGAACAGCGAGATGATTGAGACCGGGCCGCTTGGGCGCCATTGACCAGTCGTCCGACTCCTCGGACGCGCCCATGATCTCGGCCAATGCGAGATCGTGGTGGCTCTCGGAGAGGCCGTTGTAGAAGCGCATGTTCATCGAGCGCTCAGAACGCGGCTTGAGTGAGCCGATGTGGCGGAAGCCCATCACTCCGGTCCAGAATTCGTGGGCGACCTCAATGTCGCGGACATTCAAGACCAGATGATTGACGCCGACAGGCGTCATCGCGCGAGCAGGTGCGTCACTCATCATTCACTCTTTCAACTGGTTCAACTGGGCGAGCAGAGCTCGAAGGAACTCTCGACTGTGCTGTGCGATACAGATTAGCAAACCAGCGGCATGCTGGTGGGCGAGCTTGATTTCAGGCTGGTTGGCGAGCCTGAACTCAGGCTTGGCGCAGATTGCTGAGGGCTCGTGACATGGCTTCACTGTCGACGCCGGTCCCGGCCGCTTGGACGACGTCCCGATAGCGACGCGCGGTCAAGAGGAGACGGACGCGGCGGAAGAGCGCGGCATCAGCGGTTGAGCCGAGTTCGCCGTAGGACTCCACGATCCGCCAGCCGAAATCAGCCCCGTATGCGTTGACGAGTCGGGCGAAGTCGATGGCCGGATCGGCGATGCGCAGCTGGTACCAACCGTCAACCGCGACGAGATCGCGGACGAACGGATCGACGAGCAGTTGCTCGGCTGCGAGCGCGGAGTGGACGGGGCAGGGTTGGAACTGCCAGATGCTGTCGTCGTTGAGGAACCTGGTCCACCAACGGCGGGTGCGGGCCATCTCGGACCAGCTGAGGAGCGGTCTGAGGATGGCGAGCGAACGCTTGCCGAGCTGGTCATGTTCGGCGCGCCACTCGCGGGCCGGCCCGAGACCGAGTCCGCGTGCTCGCTCAACCGAAAACTGATGCAGTTCGTGCAAGAAGTTGGCGAGCGCGCGAACGATTCGTTCGCGGTTCTGATCGACGATCAGTTCAGGTTGGAGCGGACGGCCGTCGAGTTGTCGGGCGGCGCGCCAGCTACGTTGCCAACTCTGGCCGAGGCTGGCATGTTCCCAAGACGAAACCGCGGGGCTGAGAAATCCGCGCAGATGCGGCATGACGTTGGCGAGCGTGGTCAAGCGGGCGGCGGCGGCCTCCGATTGAGGAAAGCAGACGACCCATTCGTCCCACGTGACGATGCTGAGTTCGGAAACGACGTCTTCAGTGATCTGGAGTTCTGCGGCGTTGATCTCGGGAAACTCTGCCGCGAGTGCGAACGCGAAGGTCTCGGCGCGCGGATCGGCGGCTGAAGCGGTGGTCATCAGTCGATTGTATCGAGAGACTCGGACTCGTCAGCTGCGGGCAACGCGGGTACGCGCTGGCCGACCCATTGCAAGGGGTCCACATCAACGCCGCGCACGATGACTTCCCAATGCAGATGCGGGCCGGTTGAAAGTCCCGTGGTACCGATGTTGCCCAGCCAGTCGCCGGGAGTGACATCGAAACCGACGCGGACTCCGATCTGGGACATGTGCCAGTAGCCGCTGTAAACACCGGCACCGTGGTCAAGGATGACGCCCATGCCATGCAGGACGAGATCACCAGCCCAGACCACGCGAGCGGGGGCTGGCGCGGTGATTGGATCGCCGTGTTGGGCGGCGATGTCGTGCCCGTGATGCCACTGGTCGGAGAGCTGACCATCGTAGGAGCGTCTCGCGCCGAAGGCGCCTGAGGGTTCGCCGATGACTGGAAGGCGCCAGGCCTCGCGCCATCGGGGCGGACCGCTGACTGCGACATGTTCGAGAAATCGGACGGCGTGGTCGCGCTCAACGGCGACTGGATCGGGCGTCTCACCGTCAGAGCCGAGGATGATGTCTTCGTGTGGGGCGTCGTTGGCGAGTAGCTGGACGATGGCGACACTGCTCTCCAGCCAGCCGTTTGGACCATAGAAGTCGACGCTAACGGGGCTCGGCCCAACCTCGCTGTCGCGTGGGATGGCGAGGATGCTCCACCAGGTGTTGGGCTGTTGCTGGGTGAGATTCCAGCTATGGCCTTGGGCGGTCGCGACGACAGCGGTCGCCGTGTCGTGTCGGACGAAGATGCTGAGGACTTCACCCTGTCGGAGTGTGTCCGGCAGGAGTTCGATCGTTGAGGCGGAGGTCGGAGCTTCCTCGTCACGGGACTGCGGTTGCTCCTGTTGCTGAATGAGCGGCGCGCTCTGCGGTTCGGTTGCGGCGGCGGCGGGCGCGGGCTGTCCTACCTGGCTTGCTGGGCTTGGCTGTTCGGTCGCGGCCGGCGCCGACGCCTGTGGCGCCGGTTCTGTCGATTGGACCTGCTGGGACAGCGTCTGAGCTGGTGATGCGGTTGCGATGTCGCGGGCGGGCTGTGTCTGGCTGGTGACATCAGGCGTGGACATCGCGTCGGACTGCAGGAGCCAGGCGGCTGCGATACCGATCGCGGCGGAGAGCGTCGCCAACAGCATCAGCAGACCGATCGTGCGCAGGCTCAACAGGAACTCCCTTGCATGTGCGGTGGTTGGGTATGTGCGCGATAGTTGGATCACGTGGGGAGTGCTCGTACTCTCACTGTAGGAGCACGGTGGGAGCATGATGTGAGCCTGTTTGCCAGTCCCCTTTCTACTAGTCCCATATCTCAAGGTCCCAGGTCGGTGAACGGCGCGGTTGCCGGCGGTTCGCCGATCGAGCGGATTGCGAAGCCGTGGGGTGAAGAGCTGATCCTGTCGCGGACGGAGTTTGAGGTCGTCAAGCTGTTGCGGATCAATCCGAATTGCCGTCTGTCGTTGCAGTTTCACCGCCACAAGGCGGAATCGTTGACGCTGTGGAGCGGTTCGGTCGTGCTGAGTATGGGAACGAGTGTGCCGCAGTTGACGAACGAGCCGCTGTCATTTGGGGCGCGGGCTGAGGTAGCAGCCGGCACCCTGCATCGGCTGAGCGCGGGCTCTGAGGGGGCGCTGATCCTGGAGACGGCGTCGCGGGCGCCTGGCGATGCCGAGGACATCGTGCGTCTGGAGGACGACTATGGCCGCGCGGTTAGTTGATTGACCTCGCTGTGTCTCGTGCGGCTGCTTATCAGGGACTGCTTGACGGGAGCGAGATTGCGCTGCGGCAACTGATCCGGGCGCAGTTCCCTGCGGTGCATGCGTTGGCCAAACGGATTGTGGAACCGAACGCGGTCGAGGATGTGGTGGTGGAGGCGTTCGTGCTGGTCTGGGCCGAGCCGACCCTTTGGTCGTCTGAGGCGGTTGACATTTCGCTGATACATCTGGTGCGGGCTGTGGCGCTGGCTGTGAGACGACGCGGGTTACCGGCGAGTCGGGTGGCGCAAGATATTGAGCCGCCATGGATGCCGATTCGATCGGATCTGCCTGTGCTGGTATCGGGGCCCGAATGTGAGCGACTGCGTCGTGCCATCTCGCGCTTGCCTGAAGCTCAGCGCATGGCGGTTGAAGGCGCGTGGTGGGAAGGCGCGCGAGGCAACGATGCCGCGTTGGACGCGGGGCTTGGCGCGCTGGCCGCGGCGTGGGAGGGCACGGAAGCGTATGCAGAGGATCAAGCCGTCGAGCTTCCGTTGGGAGCGTTTGGCTTGGGACTGTTGAGCAAGGAGGAGGCTACGGCGACGCTTCCGGCTGTGGGGCGCGATCAGGCGCTGCGATATCGGCTGTCGACGTGGATGGCCGTGGCGGCGGCCATGATCTACGCGGAGCCGCTTGGCGATGGCAACGGCCTGCGCGGTCGCTGCGAGCAGCGGATCATTCAGCGCGCGCGCGCGATTCGTCCTCCGCGAGTTCGCACGCATCGCGCGCTGCGAGCGGCGCGGCGCGCAGTCGCGCCTGTGGCGATCGGATTGCTCGTCGCAGTCGTGGCGTTATTCGGCTATCTGGCTTTTCGGCCGGGCGATCCGATCGATGGTCGCGCGCTGGCGTTGAATGAGGATGGGACGATGGGTGTCCTGCTGCCGCGTTATGAAACCAGTCTGTTTGCACTGGTGTTTTGGGGGTTGCCCGAGGCTGAGGAACACGAGCGCTGGCAGCTGTGGCTGGTTCGAGCATCGGGTGAGGTAGAACCGGGTCCGTTCCTGGAGCGGGACGAAACGGCGCGCGCGACGGTCTCGATCGATCCGAATCGTCTGGGTACTGATGATCGCCTGATCGGCTTTGCGGTCTCGCTCGATGAGCCGGGGCAGCGGGTTGGAGGCGAGCCGTCGTCTGACCACATTCTGTATCAGTTTGGCATCCGCTAGGTGGCGCAATTGGTGGCTCGTTGGTCTGACCGATAGACTGGGGCTGACATCCAGAGGAGTGAGGGAATCGCATGGACTTCGAATTCAGTACGGAACAGGAAACGTGGCGCGAAGAGATTCGCGGCTGGATCCAGTCCGAGTTTGGCGCCGACTGGAACGGCCTGGACGTGTCCAATGACGAAGAGGGTTCGGACGACGCGTGGGAGTTCTCGAAGGGGATACGCAGAAAGCTGGCTGAGAAGGGCTGGACTGCTCCGGCATGGCCGTCAGAGCATGGTGGGATGGGGCTGTCTTTTGCAGAACAGGCGATTTTCAACGAAGAGTTGGCATACAACCGCGTGCCAGGACCGGACCTCATTTCGGTCGGTTATGTGGGGCCAACGTTGTTGGTCTATGGCACGGATGGGCAGAAAGATCAGTTCCTGGACGACATCGTCAACTCGCGCGCGGCGTGGTGTCAGGGTTACTCAGAGCCTGGCTCCGGGTCGGACCTGGCGTCGCTGCAGACGCGGGCGGTCCGTGACGGCGACGACTACGTGATCAATGGGCAGAAGATCTGGACGTCGAACGCGCACCGCGCGGATTGGATGTTTGCGCTGGTTCGTACCGACCCGGACGCGCCAAAGCATCGCGGGATCACTTATCTGTTGGTCGATATGAAGACGCCGGGCATTACGGTACGACCGTTGATCAACATGCTGGGCGGACACGGGTTCAACGAGGTCTTCTTTGAGGATGTGCGGGTGCCGGTGGAGAATCGGGTCGGCGAGGAGAATCGCGGCTGGTATGTCGGCATGGCGACGATGGACTTCGAGCGCAGCGCGCTGTCGGGCTCCGCGGCGCTGCGACGCAACTTCGAGGATTTCATCGAGTATCTGGGAGACAGCCCTGACGCAAGTCGCGAAGCGAAGTTGGGCGTCGCGGATACGGCGATCAACATTGAGGTGTCGCGGATGCTGTCGTTGCGAGTGTTGTCGATGCAGCAGGGCGGCCTGGCGCCGAACCATGAGGCGTCGGTGGCGAAGATGTTCTCGTCGGAGCTGTCGCAGCGCTTCGCGCGTTTCGGGATCAACACGATGGGCAGCTATGGGCAGGTCCGCAAGGGTGATCCGTATGCGCAGATGAAGGGTTGGTTCACGGAGCAGTACATGTCGTCGGTGCCGGCGACGATTGCGGGTGGGTCTTCCGAGATTCAGCGAGGGATCATCGCGACGCGCGGGTTGGGATTGCCACGGGCCTAGATCACTGGTCGGAGCTCGGCTCGCCATGCCATCGCTCTACGACGACTTCCTGGAGTATTTCGCGCAGGCGGCGGTGTATTCGGATATGGATCCGAAGCTGCTGGAACAGGTCAAAACTTGCAACAACATCTATCAGATGAGTTTTCCGGTCGAGAACGAAGCCGGTGAGATTGAGGTGATTGAGGCGTATCGAGCGCAGCATAGTCATCATCGGCTGCCGACCAAAGGTGGGATCCGCTATTCGACGATGGTGGACGCAGATGAGGTCAAGGGGTTGGCGGCGCTGATGACGTTCAAGTGCGCGATCGTGGATGTACCGTTCGGCGGCGCCAAAGGCGGCGTCTGCCTGGATCCGTATCAGCGCTCGCCCGAGTTCGTCGAACGAGTCACGCGTCGGCTGGTGATTGAGATGAATCGTCATAGTTTCATCGGGCCGGCGATCGACGTGCCGGCGCCTGATTACGGCACGGGCGAGCGCGAGATGGCGTGGATTGCTGACATGTATCGGACGCTGAATCCACAGGACATTGACCATCTCGGTTGCGTGACGGGCAAACCGCTCTCGCTGCACGGCATTCCTGGACGGCGCGAGGCGACGGGGCTAGGTGTGTTTCACGGGATCATCAATTGCCTCGCGGATCCCGAGATCGGACACGGGTTGTCGCCGGGCCTGGATGACAAGCGCGTGATCGTGCAGGGGCTCGGCAATGTTGGTTATCACGCGGCGCGCGAGCTGTCGGACCATGGCGCGCGGATCGTGGGCGTCGCCGAGATCGATTGCGGTCTGTACGACCCGAACGGTCTGGATGTGGAAGCGATCGCGAAGCATCGTTGGGAGCACGGCGGGATCGGAGGCTTTGCAGCGGGTCAGGTGTTCGCCGACACGATGGAGACGTTGGAGCAGCCCTGCGACATCCTGGTGCCGGCGGCGTTGGAGCATCAGATCACGATCGAGAATGCGCCCCGCATCCAGGCGTCATTGATCGCCGAGGCGGCGAACGCTCCAACGACGCCGGAGGCCGACCGTGCGCTGCGAGCGCGTGGCGTCACGATCCTGCCCGACCTCTACCTGAATGCGGGCGGCGTCACGGTGTCCTATTTCGAGTGGGTCAAGAATCTGTCGCACATATCGTTTGATCGGATGTTGATCGGCACGTCGGACGTGCAGAATCGACGGATGCTGGACACCATGCAGGCGATCACGGGCAGTTCCGTGCCGCTGCGGGAACGGGCGATGATCGAACGCGGTCCGGCCGAGATTGACATCGTGAATAATTCGCTGGCGAAAACGATGGGTGAGTCGTACCAGCGGATCGCGGAACTGCAACGCGAGCGTCTGCTGCCGGATCTACGAACCGCGGCGTATCTGTATTCGCTTGAACTGGTAGCGCAGAGCTACGTGGACCTGGGTCTGTTTCCCTAGCTAGTGGCGACTGGGTTGGGATTGGCCAGGCGGCGTTCGAAGTAGGCAATCACGAGCGCTTCGTAGGATGCGGAATGTTCGAGCCAGGCGTCGCTGTGTTCGCAGCCATCGAAAACGCGGGAGATGGGCGGGAACTGGACGGCACTGGCGATTCGCTCGAAGTGGACGATTGCGATCCGATCGTCGGGGCGGCAGTGAGTGAGTCCGAGCGGATAGCGATACGTTGCGGCGTCGAGAGCGGGTTGGATGTCGCTGATGTCGATGCCGTGAATGAGTCGGCCCATGAACACGATGCCAGGGCGAAGGGTTGAGGCGAGCCATGACGGCACGACGGTGCGCTGTGCGACTTCCTGCGCGACCAGATCGGAGAGCGAGGCGAATGCGGAGTCAGCGAAGACACCGGCGACGGCGTCTTCGCGCCAGCCCGCCATGAGGGAGATGGCAGCGCCGTAGGAATTCCCGTGCAGGAACACGCGTCCGGGTCGGACGCCTTGCTGTTGGACGACGTAGTCAACGGCGCCGAGCACATCATCGCGTTCGTGGAGTCCTGCGCCCATCCTGGCGCGGTCGGACTCGCCGTGGCCGCGCAGGTCGAAGGCGAGGACGGAGAATCCGGCTCGGGTCAGGGCGGCGCTGAGTCCTAACATGGCGCTGCGGTTGCCGTCGAGACCGTGGACTCGGATGACGGCGCCGCGAGGCTCTGGCGCAGGGAGCCACCAACCGCGCAAGCGCAGATCAGGCCAATCGCGAGGAGCAAACCTGACATCCTCGTAGGCGAGGCCGACATCGTTCGGTCGTTCCGTGAGCGGCTTGACTTCAGCTGCGAGCGCGCGATCTGCAATGTAGATCGAAGCGGCGAGGTAGATCGCCGCGAGCAGAATGACCAATGCGAGCAACGATTTCAGCGCCCTGGTCTGGCTCACGGACACGCTCTCACCTTCTGTCGCTGTAGCGCGGGGTTCATCGTAGCCAGCGCGTCGCCGCTGGACGCTTGTAGTCTGTTTACGAGCAGCTTCCGATTGGATCAGACAGATTCGAGCAGGTGGACCTCACTTGGACCTCACTTGCGGTTAGGAATGGCGACGTGGGAAATCCGGAGATGTACGTAGATCTGGCGCCTGAGTTCACGGACTCAGGCAAGCCGGTGATCAAGTTCACCAACGATGACGATGCGAATGGGTTACTGGCCGAAGACCCGAACGCGTTGCTGATTGCGATCGTGCTGGACCAGCAGATTTCGTCTACGAAGGCATTCAGCGGCCCTCGCGACTTGAAACAGCGATTGGGGCATTTGGATCCGGCGCAGATCGCGGAGATGGACGAGGACGAGTTCCTGACGTTGTTTCGCGAGAAACCGGCGATCCATCGCTTTCCCGCGTCCATGGGGAAGCGAGTCCAGGCGGCCTGCGCGAAGGTACGGGACGAATACGACAACGACGCCGGGAATATCTGGGATGATCAGCCAGACGCGAAGACGATCATGAAGCGGTTGAGCGGCGTGCCTGGAATTGGCCCGGCGAAGCAGAAGATCGCGATCCTGTTGCTGGCGCGCTACTACGGGATCGAGATTCCTGGTTGGCGCGAGGTGATTCCGGTGACCTTGCCTGACTAGGGCCTGACCAGGGCCTGACTAATGGGGGCGAGCCACTGGGGCCTGATTGATGGGTTGGCGAGCGCGTTATCGTAGCGCGTAGGGACATGTGACGTCGTATGACGGCTGCGGTGTTCCGCGAGCAAGCCGCTCTGAGTGAACTACTCGCGTTTGCGTCGGGTGCGGCCGACAATTCTGGAGGACTCTGATGGCAGTTTCATTTGGTGTGCATACCGGTCAGCAGAACGTCACGATGAAGGATCTGCGTCAGCTGTGGCGCTGGATCGACGAGCAGGGCATGGACTGGATTTCGGTCTGGGATCACTTCTATGAGGCGCCGCCGGTGGATGGCATGTCGCCGCACTTTGAGTCGCTGACCTGTATGGCGACGATCGCGGCCGAAACGGAACGCGTACGGATTGGCTGTCTCGTGTTCTGTGTGCCTTATCGCAACCCGGCCTATCTGGCCAAGTCGCTGATGACGCTGGACCATATCTCCAACGGCCGAATCGAGCCGGGGCTGGGCGCCGGTTGGCATCAGATGGAATTTGAGGGTTTCGGCTACGGCTGGCCCTCGCTGAAGACTCGCTTTGAAATGCTCGAGGAAGGCACGCAGATTATCAAGGGGATGCTCTCGCAGGAGCGAACGAGCTTCGAGGGCGTCCATTACCAGGCGCTCAATGCGACGAATGAACCTGGCCCAATTCAGGAGCACGTGCCGCTCTGGATCGGCGGTCGAGGCGAGCGTAAGACGCTGCGCATGGCGGCGCAGTACTGCGATGGTTGGAATGTGCCGTACATCGGGCCGGAGGAGTTTGCGAGATTGTCAGGCGTGTTGGATGTGCGTTGCGCGGAGCAGGGACGCGATCCATCAACGATCGACCGCACGGTCAACCTGCAGTTCAATCTGAGTCCGACGGAAGCAGAGGCGAAGGTGGCGCGGGAGAAGTTGGAAGCGCAATGGGGCGATCAGGCGGATCGGATCTCGGAAGGGTCACTACAGGGCACGCCGGATGACGCGTTTGATCGCGTCTCGATGTATTGCGACGCGGGAGCGGCCGGGGTCAACGTGGCCTTGCGCGCGCCGTGGAGCGAAGAGGCGTTGGCGACATACGTGAACGAGGTAGTGCCGGCGTTGCGTGAGAAATACGGCGCAGTCGAACTCTAGGCGCTGATCGCCCGATAGCCGGCGCACGCGCTACCCTCAGGACATGACGACTGAGCCGATGGATGATGCGCTGACGATCGACAGCCTGCCGGAGGACCTGCGTCGTCCGATTCTGGTGATGTCGTTCTTTGGTTGGAACGACGCGGCGGAAGCAGCGACGGACGCGGTCCGATTCCTGAGAAACATCGAGCCGACTGCGGCGTTCGCGACGATTGATCCGGACGAGTTCTTCGTGTTTAGCGAGCATCGTCCCACGGTGAAGTGGATCGATGGCGATCAGGCGCGACGCGAGATGGTCTGGCCGGTGACGGACTTCACGGTGTTGCGGCGGCCAGAATCGGAGCATGATCTGATTCTGGGGATGGGTCGCGAGCCAGATCTGCGATGGCGGCGATATTGCGCTGCGCTGTTGCAGGTGGTGGAGGCAATGCGGGTCGAGGAAGTGGTGACCTTGGGAGCGTTGTTGGCTGACGTGGCGCATACTCGTCCAACGGGGGTGACTGGCGGGTCGTCAAATCCAGAACGGCAGCGGCAGTTTGGCTTCCGGTCTTCGCGTTACGAAGGACCTACCGGGATTGTTGGTTCGCTGGGCGATGCCTGTCGGCTGGCTGAGGTATCGCACATGGGATTCTGGGCGTCAGTACCGCATTACGTGACGTCGAGGCATAATCCGGGGGCGACGAAGGCGCTGTTGTCGGAATTGGACCGAGTACTGGGACTTGATCTGGACCTGCATCATCTGGATGGCGCGCAGGAGCGCTATCGCGCCCAGATCGAGTCGGCGTTGCAGGACAAGCCGGACATTCGCGACTACGTGCGCAATCTCGAGCAACAGGCCGATCAGGAATCCGCTGACGAATCTGCGGCGCCGGAGCCGCTCGACAGCGATGACATTATGGAGGCGGTCGATCGGCTGCTTCGCGGTGAGGAATCGAGCTGAGATGGCGGATGAGCCGTACGTCAACGAGATTGAAGTCCGGGGATTGATCGTCGGTGTGTTTCAGGAGAATTGCTGGGTGATCGGCAATCGACGGACGGGGGAGGCGATCTGCATCGATCCGGGAGAGCAGGCGGATGACATCGTGCATATGGCGTCGGAGATGGGCGTCACGATCAAGCTGATCGCGAATTCGCATGCGCATCTGGACCACGTGCTCGGGGTGCGTGGCGTGCAATCAGACAGCGATGCGCGGTTTCTGTTGCACGAAGCTGATCTGGACATTCTGCAGGGAGCGGCGGAGTCCGCGGCCCGCTTCGGGATGCAGGTCGAACAACCGCCGGATCCGGACCATTACATCGATGACGAGCAGCAGGTTGAGGTGGATGGGGTTGCGCTTCAGGTGATTCACACGCCTGGCCATACGCGCGGTTCCGTTTGCTTCTACGGGCATGGAGCGCTGTTCTCGGGCGACACGCTGTTTCGCAGCAGCATCGGTCGGACAGATCTGCCTGGCGGCGATTACGAGCAGGAGATGTCCTCAATTGTGGACAAGCTGCTGAAGCTTCCCGACGAGACGATCGTGTTGCCTGGCCATATGGATCAGACGACGCTGGGGGAAGAGCGGGTCCAGAATCCCTTTATCTTGCAGACATTACAGCAGCGCGGGATCGACCCTAGCGAGCGCCGAACGCCGGGCGGATTGATCCTGCCAAACTGATCGTGACGAACCAAATCTTGCCGAACCGAAGGAGTGGCGATGCCTGATCGAACGGCGACTCTGAATGAAATGTCGACGCTGAAGGCTGACCTGGATCAGCGGCTGTCACGGATCGATGAAGCGCATGGGACGTGGGAAGGGGCGATCGGCGAGTGGTCGGTGGTGCATCTGTTGCAACATCTCAGTGGTTGGCTGTCAGAGATGCATGCGGCGGTGGAGCGAATGATCGCGGGACAGCGGCCGACGCCGGACGGGGTTGACTACTCGGATCCGCAGGACTGGAATCCGAAATTTGTCGCCGATCGCGGTGAGCAGACATATGAACAGGCTCTGGCTGACTTCGAATCGGCGCATGAGTCGTTCCTCGAGGTGGTGGGACGGGTCGACGCGGAACGATTTGGCGACGGCAAGACGATCAACAGGATGGTCGAGGGCGTTGTGACGCATCATTACGCAGAGCACATTGAAGATCTCGATGGCTTTCTTGGCGCCGAGCACTGATAGCGTCTGAGCCGGGATCGGGCGATACTGGACTGAGATACTGCTGGAAGAGGAACCGACATGACCGACGACGAAAGCATGATCACGCCTGCGATGGAAGCGGCGATCGGCTCTGAGGGCGAGCCACGCGAAGTGACGATTGACAAGGAGTTGGTGCTGCGCCTGATGCGGGCATTGGACGAGGATGATGAGGAGTTGATGGCCGCGGTGGAGGCGGGTGACGCAAGCCATCCGATTCCTACGTATGCGTTGCTGACCACGAGCACGTCGCAGCGTCAACTGACGGTGCCGGACGCGCCGGAGCGAGCGTTGATGGCGTCGGACGCGTGGGAGGTGAAGGCGGACATTCACCTCGGCGATCAGATGACGATCGTGCCGCGATTGGCTGAGATCCAGGAGCGGATCGGCGGTCGCGTGGGGCATTCATTGTTCGTGCATCACGAGTGGGTGTACACGAATCAGGACGATGTAGAGGTGGCGCGCGTGCGGCGGACGGTGACTCACTTCAGACAGCGGCACAGCGGGGAGTAGGCGAGATGGCATTCGATTACGACAACCTCAGCGAGGGCACTGAGCTACCGATTGAGTTGCGGACGCCGACGACCGAACAGGTGGAGTCGTTCTGTGAAGCAACGGGTAACCAGGGACCGCAGTTTCTGGATCCGGCGTTTGCCAAGGAGCGAATGGGATTGCCAGGGCCGATCGTGCCGGGGAACATGAAGCAGGGCTTCCTCGATCAGTATCTCCGACGGCACTTTGGACGGCATCTGATCACTCGCTTGCAGCTGAATCACCGACGCCCGGACGTGCACAACGCGGAGATGACGATCGGCGGGGAGATCACGCGCACGTATGTGGCGGATGGACGCCGGATGGCGGACCTGGAGATCCACATCGACAATCCGCAAGGCGATCGGTCGGTTCGCGGAGCGGCGACAATCGCGTTCGACGCGCAATAGCCGATGCCTCTGCCTCGACTGATTGATTTGGCTGACCTCTCAGAGGGCGCCTCGCTGCCAGAGCGTTCACTGGCGCCGACGATCATGGATGTGGCAGCGTTTATCGGCGCGGCAGGGTTCGCCATTCCGATTTTTCTGGACCCCGTGGCAGCGCGTGAGACTGGACTTGAGGGTCCGCTGATTCCGGCTGAGTACAAATCGGCATTTCTGTTGGCATACTTGCGACAGTTGGCGCAGCCGCACGGGGAGATTGTGCGCTTGCAGTCGGCGTTCCGCCGACCGGACTATCACGGCAATCGCTTCACGATCGGCGGCCAGATCACACGGATCGATCCAACCGAGCCAGGTCGGGAGATTCATCTCGAGCTGTGGATCGAGCAGGAGTCGGGCGACCGCAGCGTGCGATCGTCGGCGGTGCTGTCGCTGCCGGACTAGACGCCGCTGACGGTCATCCTGGACATGCGGATCGTTGGCGCGGAAACGCCGCCAAACCATTGTGCGTCGGAGCCGACGGCGTCAATGCGCTGGAACATGTCGAGCAGGTTGCCGGAAACGTTGACCTCTTGCACAGGTTCAGCCAACTCCCCGTTTCGGATCCAGATGCCCGCCGCGCCGCGCGAGAAGTCGCCGGTGGTGTAGTTGATGCCAAAACCCATCAGCGTGGTGAGGTAGAGTCCATCATCAATGGCTCCGATGATGTCGTCGGGTGATGTATCGCCGGGTTCGATGATGAGATTGCCGCTACTGATGTAGGGGAGTCCGCCGATCCCGCGGCCAGCGGAGCCGGTGGTCGCGGCGTCGAGGCGACGCGCGTTGTAGGCGTCGAAGAGGAAGCCCTGGAAGACGCCTTGCTGGACGAGGGGATTGCGGCGTGTGACGACGCCTTCGCCGTCGAAGGGCCTGGAGCCGAGGCGTCCGCTGAGGGTAGAGTCGTCGATGATGTTGAGTAGCGGCGACGCAATTTGCTGGTCTTGATGATCGGCGAGAAAGGTGGCGCGTCGGTAGAGCGCGTCGCCGCTGGCAGCGCCGGCGATGATGCCTGCCAAGCCGGCGGCGATGCGGGGTTCCCAGACGACTGGTACCTCGCAGGTGGCGCCTTTGGTCGCACCAAGTTGACGCAGGGCACGGGCGGCCGCCTCGCGTCCGACGGCTGCTGGATCATCGAGTCGGTGCAGGCTGCGCTCGGAGCTGGACCAGCCTGCGTTACGGAGGGAGCCGTCTTGCTCTTTCGCCATCACCTCCACGCCGACGGAAGCAGAGGTGCTCGAGTAGGTTCCGGCAAAGCCGTTGGAATCGACCAATGCGAAGCTGCTGAGATTGGCGCCGAAGCTGGCGCCGCCACTGTTGGCGATGCGATCGTCAGCATCGAGCGCTGCCGATTCGCAAGCCAGGGCTTGCGAGAGTCGGTACTCGGCGTCGAGGTTGGGTAACGCTTCGTCGAACAGCGCGAGTTGTGGGGTTTGCCGCGCCTGATCGCGAGGATCGGCGAGGCCCGCGTGAGGATCAGGTTCGGAGACTCGAGCGAGTTCGAGCGCGGTTTGTACGGTCTCGGCGAGCGCGGCGTCGCTGACGTCGCTGGTGGAGACGGTGGCCTGGCGACCGTCAATGATCACGCGTAGTCCGACGGAGCGCGAGGTGGATTCCGATACTTTTTCGAGCTGCTGCTTGCGGACGGTAGTGGAGGCATTCGTGGATGCGATGGCGACCGCGTCCGACTGGTCGGCGCCGGCGGCGGCGGCCAGCTCGACCAGCCGAGCGGCGAGTTCGAGCGGTTCGGTGGAAAGCTGGACGGGCATTACGCGGACATCCCAGCGCCCGGGCGCATCTGCGTGCCGCCGACGGTCATGCCTGAGACGAGGACCGTAGGAATGCCGACGCCAACGGGCACCGATTGACCGGCCTTGCCGCAGGTCCAGCGCCCGTCCGACATTTCGAGATCGTGACCGACGCCGGTGACCTTGGACAGCACGTCAGGGCCGTTGCCGATCAGATTGACATCACGAATCGGCGCGGTGATCTGGCCGTTCTCAATGAGATAGCCCTCGGTGACGGAAAAGACGAAGTCGCCGTTCGTGATGTTGACCTGACCGCCGCTGAAGGCTTTGCAGTAGATACCGAAATCGACGCGTCTGACGAGGTCTTCAGGGGCATCTGCGCCGGCGGTCATGTAGGTGTTGGTCATGCGAGGCATTGGCGCGTGTCGGAAGGATTGGCGGCGTCCGTTGCCGGATGGCGTGACTTTGAAGTGGTCGGAGGAGATGCGGTCCTGCATGTAGGCGGCGAGTTGGCCATTTTCGATGAGCAGATTGCGCCCGGCAAGCTCCCCTTCGTCATCGACATTGACGGATCCGCGCGAGCGGTCGAGGGTGGCGTCGTCGATCACGGTGACGAGTTCTGAGGCGACCGCGTGTCCGATGCGATTGGAGTAGTTGGAGGTTTGCTTGCGGTTAAAGTCAGCTTCGAGTCCGTGGCCGACGGCCTCGTGGAGGAGGATGCCGGAGTCGCCGGCGGCGAGGACGACTGGGAAGGTGCCGGCGGGCGCTTCACGCGCCTCCTGTTGGAGGACCGCTTGTCTGGCAGCTTCTTCCGCGAGCGATTCTGGCGACTGTGAGTCGAAGTAGACCATGCCCATGCGTCCGCCGCCGCCCCAGCGCGCGCTGCGCCGCTCACCATCGATTTCGGAGAGACAGGAAACGTTGAATCGGAGTAGCGGCTGGTAATCGGCGACCATACGCCCGTCGCTGCGGACGATGAGGACGCGTTTCTCTTCATCAACCATGTTGACGTCGACGCGGGCGATGCTGGAGTTCCAGGCGCGCGCGGCATCGTCAGCGCGGCGAAGGAGATCGACTTTCTCGGCCAAAGGTGTGGCGGTGCTCGGCGCGTCAATGGCGTAGCGATCTGCGTCATAAGAGGCGGCGGTGACATCTATGGGTTCGGCGTCGTCGGAGCCGTGCGCGATCTGGGCAGCGGTGTGGGCAGCTCGGCGCATAGCGTCAAGCGACAGATCTTCGGTGTAGGCGTAGCCGATCGCGTCACCTTCCACCACACGGATGCCGACGCCCTGTGAAAGCGACGCCTGTGTTGCCTTGACGCGCTGGTCTTCGAAGCTGAGCGAGCCGGAGCGCTTGTGTTCGAAGTAGAGCTCGGCGAAGGAACCGCCACGACCAAGCGCGGCGGAGAGGACCGATTCGGCGGCTGCCTCATCTACGCCGAGCTGCTGTGCATAGAAACCGATCACATCAGTTGGAGAATCGCTCATCGGCTCGCCCTTCTGGCTGGAGTGCTCTGGCTCGTGAACATTACGTGAGTAACGCGCCGCTGACGCGGAGCGCGTCGATCTCCTCAACGGTATAGCCGCAGGCGGCGAGAATCGAGTCAGCGTCCGCGTTGAGTTCGGGCGCGCGCGCCTGAACCTGGCCTGGGGTTTCGGAGAATCGCCAAGGTAAGCCAGTTACGCGACGACGGCCGTAGCGCGGATCGTCGATCTCGGTGAGGTAACCATTCGCCCAGACTTGCTCAGACTCGATGACGTCGGCGTAGCTATTGACGGGCGCGGCGGGGATATCGACTTCGCGCAGCCGTCTGAGCCACTCGTCCCGGTTCGCGGTCGCGAAGGAAGATTCGAGCAGCGACTCGAGTGCGGCGCTGTTGGCCATGCGAGCGGAAGCGGTGACGAAGCGGGCGTCGTGTTCCCATAATGGATGCTTGAGCAGCTGACAGAGTGCGTGCCAATTCCTCCAGTCGACGACGCCGATCACCAACCAGAGGCCGTCTGCCGCTTGGTAGAAGGTGAAGGTGGGCATGCGGCGGCGGCGCATATGCGGTTGGACATGGTCCTGCAGGAATCCGGTGAAGTAAACCGATTGCAGGGCGATTTGGGATCCGAGCAAGGAGACGTCGGCTTGCTGTCCGCGGCCGGAGTCCTTGGCGGCGATGATGCCGGCGAGCATGGCGATGCATGCTTGCATGGCGCCAACCTGGTCTGCGAATCCGCCTGGCAGGGTGCGAGGTTCGGTATCGTCGCCGAGCGCTTGCAATGCCATGACGCCGCCGGTCGCCTGGCCGATCACGTCATAGCCGGGCTCTCCCGACTGGGGTCCATCGGCGCCGAAAGCGGAGGCGGAGACCTTGACGATGCGAGGGTTGCGCTTGCTGAATGCGGCGTGGCTAAGTCCGAAGCGGTCCAGCACGCCGGGTCGGAAGTTTTCGATCACACCGTCGCAGTGCTCGGACATGGCGAGCGCCGCTTCGACGGCGAGAGGTTCGCGGAGATTGAGGGCGATGGAGCGCTTGCCGCGATCGTGGGCTTCGAAGTAGCGCGAGAAGCCGTCTGGGGACAGATCGGAGTCGCGACCAGGGTCGCCGCCGGGTGGTTCGACTTTCCAGATTTCCGCGCCGAGATCGGACAGCATCACGGTTGCGTACGGTCCCTGTTGGTAGCGGGTGAAGTCGAGGATGCGATATCCGTCAAGCGGTCCGGGCACGCGAGCTCCTGTCGTCAGGCTGGCATCGGGGTTGGATGCAGGATACCTTCGCGCTATGCCGCCGCGCGTCCGACTGAGCAGCGAGGAAGCTGAGCGATTGCCAGCGCTGTTGGCGCGAGTGCCGCAGTTGCGCATGTCGTTCCCGATTGCGGCAGATCCGGCGCGACAGGCAGCCTGGGTTCGTGCGCATTACTCGGACGAGATGGCGCTATCGCTGAATCTGACGACGTTGCTGCTGTTCGAACATGGCGTGCATCGATCGGTCGAGCAGGTAACCCGCGACCTCGCTATCCTGCCTGAGGAACCGATTCACGAGCGATCTGAACGATCGGAAGGACACTGACATGGCACTCGAGACCGCGGACATTGTTGAGATTCTGCAATTGGCGGCGCGTTACAACCACGCGATCGACTTTGGCGACCCGGAAGCCTGGGCGGGCACGTTCACCGAGGACGGCATCTTCAACGGCGGTCCGCAGCCGGTGACGGGACACGAGGCGTTGGCGCAGTTCTCAGCTGGCTTCGGAACCAGCATGGCCGGCGCTCGCCACTGGACTAACAACCACGTGGTTGACGGAGACGGCGAAGAGGCGACTCACTCGTGCTACCTCGACCTGGTCCAGAGCAAGGACGGCGGCAGCAGCATCGTCAGCGGCGTCTACAACGACACGCTGAAGAAGGTGGACGGTCAGTGGCGTTTCACGAGCCGTACCGTCACCCCGGACGCAAAAGGCTAAGGGCAAGGGGCAACGGGCTCACGCTTGCAGGATCAGCATGCGCCCGTTGACCTGGTGGTCAACGGGCGCATTATGGTGCGCGGCTACCGCGGGCGCGGTGCCGTGTTAGCTTTGTAGGTCGTCGGAGCCATCGCCCGTCGGAGCGGTCGTCGTATCGCCGTCGGATGAGAGATCGCCACTACTATCGGCTGATTCGTCAGTAGAGCCGTCCGTACCGGTCTGCGCGGCTTCTGGCGTTTGGGACTCCAACTCGTCAACCGGGGCGGTGTCTGATTCCAGCTCGTCAACTGGCGCGTCGCCTGACTCCAGATCATCAACGACGGCTGGAGCGGTGTCGGCTGTGTCCGGCTCCGGGGAGGTCGCCGAGACGGAGGCTTCCTGCGCGGCGTCGGTCGTGACAGGCGCCTCACCCTGGAAGCCGACAGGAATCTGCAACTCGTCGCCGATGTAGATCAGGTTTGAGTTGGTGAGGCCGTTGAGCGCCATGATCGCGGCCACGGTGGTGCTGTTGGCGATGGCGATGGCTTCAAGGCTGTCGCCGTCTTCCACGATCACGGTTCCGATGTTGGCCCACGACTCCAGGCTCGCTGCCGCATCCGGCTCGAGGCTGCTGACGGTAGCGGCGTCGGTGTCGTCGGCGCTGTCGCTGGTGGATGTGACCACTGTTTCGGAGCTGGTCAGAGCACCGACTTCGATTTCTTCGGCGAAGTTGACTGGGATCTGCAGCTCTTGTCCGATCCGCAGGGATGCGGTGTCGGTGATGTTGTTGAGTGCGGCGATGGCGGAGATGGTGGTGCCGTAGCTCTGAGCGATGACCCACAGGGTTTCGCCGGACAGCACCTGAATGGTCTCGATCTGCGGCCAGGCGACGAGGCGTTCGGCGGGGCTGAGCGAATCGAGGCTGACGGTCTCACCGTCGGAGTTGACGACGGTCGTTGACTGGCTCGCCTGCTGCGTGGCATCGCTGGTCGTCGTCGCGTCGGCGCCATCAGCGCTGGTGGCCGTCTGGTCGGACGATGCGGTCGTCGCGGTGACCGTGACCTGAGCTGGCGTGGCGGTTTGGGCGTCAACTGCGTCCGACGCGGAGGTCGTGGTGGTGGTGACAGCAGTGGTGGCGACGGTTGGCGTCGGATCATCACTGCCGAAGAGTTGCCAGGCGATGATGCCGGCGATCGCGGCTGGGACGATGACGGCAAGTCCGACTACGGTCCAAGCGCGGCGTCGCCGGGCGTGCATATCGGTCTCGCCCACTTGGTACGGGTTGGGGCTGGTCGGGAAGTCGTACGCGGCGCCGAGCGGCGGCGCCGCGTCCGGCGGCATCTGACCTTCAGCGGGCATTTCAGGGAAGGGGTGCTCTTGGCGTTGCCTCTCATCGGGCGGCATTCCATCAGGTTGGAATGAGCCTGAAGAGGAGGCTTCGTGCGTGGACATACCGGTCTCCCAACCGAATGCCCTGCCGTAAGGGTCCCACTGGCCACAACGTGTTTAGAGTTAGCGGAATTTCGCAGGGCGCTTCTCAAGGAAGGCTGCGATCGCTTCCGCATGCTCTGGTGTCTGCATAGCCCACTCTAGGGCCTTGCCTTCACGCTGTTGGACAAGCGCGATATCGGTTTCTAGTTGATTCTGTAAAATCAGTGACTTGACGCGCCGCATGATGGAGTCGGGATTCTGGGCCAATTCCTCGCCCAACGCGACAGCGCGATCGATGAGTTGATCGTCGGCGACGACCTCGCGGACGAGGCCTGCCTCCAGCGCTTCGCGGGCGCCGACGAAGCGTCCGGTGAGGCACCAATCGAGTGATCGGCCGTTACCAACCAGGCGTGGCAGGAGTGTGGTTGAGGCGGCTTCGGGCAGCAGTCCCATCTTGACGAAGCGGAATCCGAATTGGGCGCTCTCCGCGGCGATCCGGAAGTCGAATGGCAAGACGGTGGTGACGCCGACGCCGACGGCGTAGCCGTGGATGGCGCCGATGATTGGCTTGCTGGCGGTGCAGAAGTCAACCCACGTTTCGTCATGGTCACCCGACTCACCGGCGCGCCGTGATGCCTCGCCGCTGGTGACCTCTGATTGCTGTTGCTGGAGGTCGAGACCAGCGCAGTAGGCGCGACCGTTGCCGGCGAAGACGATGGCCGCGACGGACGGATCGTTGTTGAAATCGGTGACGGCCTGCTTTTCTTCGCTGGCCATCGCTCGGCTCCACGCATTGAGCTTCTCAGGGCGATTCTTGCGGATGATGCCAACCGCGCCGCGTCGTTCGACTTCGATCAATTCGTAGCTCATTGAGGGATCCATTCGGTGATTTGAGCATGAAGAGGGGGACAGAACTGCCGCCGTTACGTCACGCTCGCAGGAATTATCACTGAGATGATATTGCCTATTGATGGGAAGGGATAGGAGCTGGCTAGAGTGAGTTATGCGCTGTGGCATTGGGCAATGGTTGATGCGCGGGACGCTCGTCGCGTTGTCGGTCTTGTGTGTGGCGATACTTGGAGTCGGACGGGCTTCGGCGGATACGTACACCGTGCAGTCAGGGGAGACGCTCTGGGGGATCGCGGAGCGATTCGGTGTGCGCGTCGGTGTCCTGGTAGAGCTCAACAGCGGTCTGGACCCGAACAACCTGAAAGTCGGCCAGCGGCTGTTGGTACCGGACAGCGTGTCGGCGACGGCTCCGACCTCGGAGTACGAAGTGCAGCACGGAGACACGCTAGGTGAGATTGCGGAGCGTCACGGGACCACGATCACAGGGTTGGTAGGGCTTAATCCTGATGTTGAGCCGAACGAGATCAAGGTAGGGCAGGTGCTCAGGGTTCCGGCTGCAGTCGATGATCTCGCGGAAGAAGATCCGGCGTTCACGGGGATCACGGCAGGTGTGTCGACGTCAGTCTGGGAGACGATGGACTACGTGGTGCAACCAGACGATTCGCTGTCCGTGATTGCGGAGCGGCACGGGATTTCGCTGGCGACGTTGCTCACCAACAACCCGGAGTTTGACGCGAAGACAGAAATACACCCAAAACAGGTGCTGCGGATTCCGGTCACCGATTCCGATGCGCCGGCGCTGGATCCGTCGGAAGCGACGAGCGCGCTGACAGGCACATACATCGTTCGCGCAGGTGACAATGCGACGCTGATTGCGGAACGCTATGGAATCACGCTGGCGGAGCTGCGCGCCTTGAACGGCGGGCGTGACTTGAACGTGATTCGGATTGGCGAGACCCTGAATACGCCGTGGACGGGCAGTTTTGATCCCTCGCCGCCAGGGACGACGCCCGCGCTGCAGGTGCGGCGGCCAGTGCATGTAGTGCAAGCCTGGGAGACGTTTCGCACGATCGCTGATCTGTATGGCTTGAGCCTGGAGGAGCTGCGAGCGTTGAATTCGCGTCGCCTCAAGGACCGTGTGGTGATTGGTGAGCGGTTGTACTTGCCGGGCGAGATTGATCCGCCCGTGGTAGCGGAGGAGAGGACGTTGTGGGAGGGCAATCTGTTGCAATACGCGGCGGCGAGCCTGCGCGTGACGCCGCACACACTGATTGCCAATCACGGCTGGTTGGAACCGGACCAATGGATCTCGGAAGGTACGACGTGGCGCTTGCCCAAGCGCGAGGGACTACTGGTCACGGTGCAAGCGGGCGACACGCTGGCAGCAATTGCGATTCGACATGGCGTCTCGATTTCGGCGATCCTGGCTGATCCTGGGCATGGCGTGGAAGATCCGAACGCCATCGTGGTGGGTCAGGAGATCATTCTGCCACTGAGCACGCCGAGCTTCATTTGGCCTGCTGAAGGCCTGTTGACGGATCCGTTCGGCCTCTGTCGCAACTGGGATTGTTCCTATCGGCATCGAGGCTTGGACATTGCGCTCGATTTCTATGAGCCGATTGTGGCGGCGGCTGACGGTCTGGTGACCTTCGTCGGTGGCGATCCTGATTCTGGTCTGGGATGGCATATCGAGATCGATCACGGCGACGGCTGGGTGACGGCGTACGCTCATCTCTCGGATTTTGAGGTCTACGAGGGCACGCTCGTGAAGCAGGGCGAGGTGATTGGCTACAACGGCAGCACAGGCGAGAGCACCGGACCGCATCTCCACCTGGAGATTCGCCACAACGACTGGTACATCGACCCGATGGTGTTCCTGCCTTAGCCCAGCTTGTTGTTGAGCGCGACGCAGATGCGACGTAGCGCGGCACGCTGCGGGTCGGCGTAGATGCTGGCGGCCCGTTGCGCGTAGTCAGAGCGCTCGCGCCAGCCGGGCGCGGCGGCCTCAATGATTGCATCGATTTCTGCGGCGGCGTTGATAGCCGTCCACGCGGCGGCGGCGGGGTCTCCTGCGTCCGACAATGCCTGGCTGGCGGCGCGAGCAGGCGTCAGCGCGCGTTCGAGTCGCGGCACGAGCGCGGCGCCAACTTCGGGGAGACGGGCTTCGAGATGGACTCGTGCGAGCGAATAGAGCGCCTCGGCCGATGTCCAGCGTTGTTCGAGGTCCGTGTCCTGGAGCTGTAACGCGTCCTCCACACCCGGCCAGAGGTTGGCCAGGCGCAAGAGGCGACCAGCGGCGCGCAGGCGTCGGGGCAGACGTAACAGGTCAACAGGCTCACCGACGACCGCGCTGGCAGCTGGCATGATGCCGTTGCGCAGAGCATCGATCGCAAAGAATGGCCGTTGGGTCGCGTCGCCGTCGTCGAGTGCGACGCGCGCGCGCTGAAGCGCTCGCGCTGCGCGGTGTTGTCGTCCCTCGGCGGAGTAATAGCGATCACGGAAGGTGGAGAGCACCTCGCGCAAGGTTGAATCGGCGAGGCGGAGCGCGTGCAGATCGGCGAGCTGTCCGGCCAACGGTTCAATGTGCAGACGTTGCTCGATTTCAACGAAGTAACCGGAGGTGATTGAGTCAACGGTGACGGAGATATCTCGCTCCTGCGTCACAGCGCCTTCGTCGATCAAGGCCTCGCTGTGATGGCGAAAGAGGACGATGTGAAGGACGGAGCCAGCCCACACCTGGTTGCGCGCGTAGTCACCGACGACCGCGACGCCGCGAATCAGGGAGTCTCGGCCACGATGACGCGCGCCGATTCGCTCCCCGAGGACCTGCCAATCAACGGGCTCGTCTGCTGACACGGCGGTCACCTGGCAGTCATTTGGCAGTCAGCGGCAGTCAGAAGCCGCGGTAGCGGTTGGCGATCGGGAAGCGGCGGTCGCGTCCGAAGGATCTGGGGGTAATGCGCAGGCCGGGCGCCGCCTGCCGACGCTTGTACTCGGCGCCGGTGACGAGCGACATCACGCGCTTGACGTCAGGCTCATCGAATCCCGCGGCGACGATTTCGTCGAGCGAGCGATCATCCTCAACGAATGCCTGCAAGATCGGGTCAAGGCGCTCGTATGGCATGAGTGATTGTTCGTCGAACTGGTCTGGGCGAAGCTCGGCGCTGGGAGGCTTGGTGAGGACGGAAGTGGGGATGATCTCTCGGCCGGCTCGTTCGTTGACCAGTCCAGAAAGCCGATAGACGAGCAGTTTGGGTACGTCCTGGATGACGGCGAGGCCGCCGGTCATGTCTCCGTAGAGCGTGGTGTATCCGGTGGCGGATTCACTCTTGTTGGAGGTGGTGAGTACGAGGGAACCGGTCTTGTTAGAGATGGCCATCATCAGCACGCCGCGGATTCGCGCTTGCAGATTCTCCTCGGTGACATCTGGCGGTAGACCTTCAAAGAGTGGAGCCAACGTGTCCAGGTAGGACTGATAGGGGCCTTCAATGGGGAGCAGATCGAGTTTGATGCCGAGGTTGTCGGCCAGCGCCCGGGCGTCGGCGACGCTGCCCTCCGATGAGTAGCGCGATGGCATTGCAATGCAACGCACATGCTCCGCTCCAAGCGCATCAACGGCGATGACGGCGGTCAGGGTGGAGTCGATGCCGCCGGACAGCGCGATGATGACATCCTGGAAGCCTGTTTTGTGGACGTAGTCGCGGGTCCCGAGTACGAGCGCGTCATAGACCTGAGCATCGGGATGTAACTCAGGGGTGATCTGCGGCGCGTCCATCGCCGCACGGCTGTCCGCTTGCTGGCCGGAGACGTAGAAGCGCTCGGCTGCGGTCTGTGGCAGGCGTCGCAGACGAGGGTCATGCAAGCGCGTCTGGCGCACTTCCTCGACATCGAGGTCGACGGTCAGCAAATCTTGCTGGAAGAGAGGCGCGCGCGCGATGAGATCGCCGCCTGGACCGTAGATGGTGGAGCCGCCGTCGAAGATGAGATGGTCTTGTCCGCCGACGAGGTTGCAGTACAAGGTGAGAACCGCATTGTCAGCGGCGCGAGTCGCGAGCATTTGCTCGCGTTGGCGTGACTTACCGGCGTGGAAGGGAGAGCCGTTGATGTTGACGACGACCTCGGCGCCGGCGAGGCACTGGTCTTGCATCGGACCTGAGGAGTACCAGATGTCCTCGCAGATGGTGACGCCGACTTTTGCGCCTGCGATCTCGAAGAGTCGCACGCCCTGACCGGGCCGGAAGTAACGAGCTTCATCAAAAACGCCATAGTTTGGCAGATACTGCTTGTGGTAGGCGCCGACGAGGTTGCCGTCGTGTAGTACGGCGGCGGCGTTGAACACATCGTGTTGGTAGTCGACGAAACCGACGATGGCGGCGGCATGCAGTCCGCGTGTGGCCTCGCCAATGCGGTCCAGTCTGACGAGATTGTCTTCAACGAAGCCGCGTCGGAGCACGAGGTCTTCTGGCGGATAGCCAGTCAGGGCGAGCTCCGGAAATGCGATCAGGTCGGCGCGCTGCGCCTCGGCCTGGTGGATGGCGTCAATGATGATGTCGGCATTGCGATCGAGATCACCGACGGTGGAATTGATCTGGGCCAAGGACACGCGCAAGCGTCGCACAGGCGCCTCCGACGACTGCTGAGTGAACTTCAGCGTATCGCAACCCCGATAGACTCGATGACGTGGCCTACGCAACCTCTGATCCTGTGCAAACCGCTCCAATTCCGACTGTTCCTGTACCGACTGACGTGGCGGCGGAGCTGCGGTCGGCGTCGTACCTCTGGCCTGGCGATCGTGGGATTTCGAATGTGAATCTCACGGTCCAGCGTGGGGAGATATTGACGCTGTTCGGTCCGAACGGCGCAGGCAAGTCGACCATCCTGAAGCTGCTGGCGGGATCGCATCTGCCTCAACAAGGTGAGGCGCAGGTCTTGGGCGCCGCGCACAGCGCGGAGACGCGACGTCGGATCGGGTTGGTCCTGCAGGAGCCGAGCACTGACGATTTGATGTCGCTGCGCGAGACGCTCGAGCTGCACGGTCGGTTGTTCGGCATACGAGGCGTTGAGCTGTCGCGCCGCTGCGATGAGTTGTTGGATCAGCTCGGTCTCGCAGAGCGGCGAGATGATCGCTGCGAGAGCCTGTCAGGCGGCCTGCGTCGCCGGCTGGACATTGCGCGCGCGTTGATGCACCAACCGGAGTTGCTGCTGCTGGACGAGCCGACGCTGGCGCTTGATCCTGCGTCAAGTGACGCCATCTGGAAGGCGATCCATGAGCGCGTCGAGCAGGGCGTATCGGTGGTGGTGTGTTCGAACGATACTGAGGAAGCGGAACGTTGGACGGATCGCGTGATATTTGTCGATGAGGGTCAGATCATTGCAGAGGGCACTCCGGATGAACTGCGGGCCGGATTGCGCAGCGATGCGCTGGAGCTGGACTGGCCGAGCGTTACAGACTCGGAGTTGGCCGAACTGGCTCAGCGATCGCAGTGGCCGGAGATTGGCCAGGCGATGCGGACTGGGGATGGGGTGCTGCTCACGGTTGACGGATCGGCTGAGCTGGCGCCGCGTCTGTTGCAACGGTTTGGTGGAGCGATTCGAGGGCTACAGATTCGCGAGTCCAGCCTGCGCGACGCCTGGCTGCAGCTCATAGGGACGCCGTTGGAGGGCGATTGATGATCGGCGCAGCGGACGCGTCGCTGGCGCTGTTGATGCGCGATCTGCGGGCGGTCGCGCGCTCGCGGTCGCAGCTCTACTCCTCGCTGCTGTTTCCGCTGATGCTGTTGGCATTGCTCGGCACGGGCGTGTCGAGTGGGCTCTCACCGACATCGCCGCGCATCATCGGCGGCGACTACACGTCGTATCTCGCGCCAGGCATGATCGCGATGACGGCGCTGTTCTCGTCCACGTTCTCGAGTGCGGGCTTCTATCGCGACCGCGAGAGTGGACTGTTGCGGGCGCTGTTCGCGTCGCCGCATTCGGCTCAGACGATTCTGTTTGGCAAGGCGCTGGCGGCGATTCTGATCGGGTCGCTGCAGGCGCTGCTGGTTCTGGCGTTGGCGGTGGCGATTCCGGGCATTGATCTGGCCTGGCAGTTCGGCTGGTTGGGTGGTGTTGCGACAGTGGTTGTGACCGTGTTGACGCTGAACGTGATGCTCTCGGGGCTGTCGCTGATGCTGGCGGTTCGGATCAAGACGATGCAGGGCTTCCACCTGATCATGAATCTGGTCCTGTTTCCGCTGTTCTTTCTTTCGGGCGCATTCTTCCCGCTGGACGCCGTTCCGACCTGGTTGGAGGTGATCGGCTATGCGAATCCGCTCACGTATGCGGTGGATTTGCTGCACTACGCGTCATACGCAGAGTCTCCGGACGGCCTGATTGGGCCGCTGATCGATGGCCTCGTACTCGGCGGTCTGGCCGTGTTGATGTTCGCCGTCGGCATCCGTCGGGCGCCCAGCGCCGTATAGAGCGCGATATATCGGCTGAGGTAGAGGATGACGTCGCGATCGGACCGAATGATCTGCCTCTTCGTGATCAGTGTGATGGTGTCGTGGTTGTCGGCATGCGGCGGGGGTGAGGAGCGATTCGTGATCACTCCGACCGAGGCGGCGTTCGTCCCGATCGTGCAGTCTCCAGACCTCGCGGTGGGAATGTCGCGCCTCGTGCTGACTTTGCTGGACCGCGACCGCGAACCGAGCTTCGCGGAGTCGACTGAGTTCCGGATTCGTTACTTCGAACCGACTGAAGCTGGAGTGAAGTTTGACTCTGACGCGGCGCTGCGCTCGGTGATGGTGGAGGATATGCGGTACTTGGTGGCGGACTCACCGCCGTTTGGAATAGCCGGCGATTGGGCGATCGCGGTCACCGCGGCGTTCGAGGATGGGCAGTCGTCAAGCAGTCCGCGACTGACGATTCGAATTGCTGCGCAATCGCGCGGGCCGTCGGCTGGTGACTTGGCGCCGAATGCGGCATCTCCGTCTCTTGTCGATGCTGAGATCAGAGACCTGACGCGCGATCCGGAGCCAGCGCTGGCGCTGTATCGGGCGTCTGTGGAGCACTTGTTGGCTGAGTCGCAGGCGTTCGTCCTGGTCTTTGCGACATACGATCGCTGCGCCGGACTGCCGATCTGTCGGCGAGCGGTCGAGCAGGCGAAGCGGTTGCTCGCGCGCGGGAACATTGCTGTGGTCCACGTCGAGCCGTTTGGCCGACCGCAACCGCAGCCCTTGCAAGGGACGATCGACGACCTGGTGGAAGCATGGAGGATTCAGGCGGAGCCGCAGTTCTACATCGTTGATGCCGAAGGGTTGGTGACCGCGCGATTCGAAGTGGTTGTGGAGATGCAGGAGTTAGAGGCGGCGGTTGAACTGGCGCTCGGAAGCTAAGCCGGTGACGGTCAGTCAGACGAGGACGTCGAGACCGACCGCGGCGAAGACAACGAAGAGGTAGGCGATCGAAGCGAAGAAGAGTCGCATTGGCGGCGCGTGTTCGCGCCAGACTTGCCAGGCAATGTAGATGAATCCGAGACCGAAGACGGCGCAGGTGGTCTCGTAACACCAGCTGAGGTGTCCGCCGAGCGGTCCGAGCAGGCTGACGATCACCAGAGCGACGGAATACACCAGCAGTTGGCGGCGTGTCTCGCGTTCGCCCGAGACTACTGGCAGCATCGGCACATTGGCTTTGGCGTAATCGTCGCGGTACTTGAGCGAAAGCGCCCAGAAATGCGGCGGCGTCCACATAAAGATGACGAGGAAGAGGATGAACGGAGTCCAGGTGAGGTCGCCGGTCACTGCGGCCCAACCGACGAGCGGCGGAATCGCGCCGGCGGCGCCGCCGATGACGATATTTTGGCGCGTCGAGCGCTTGAGCCAGATCGTGTAAACGAAGACGTAGAAGAGCACTGCGGCTTCGGCGAGCAGGGCCGAGAGCAGGTTGACGGTCAATGCCAGTTGAATGCCGCCCGCGGTAGCGAGGATGACGCTCCAGGCAAGCGCGTGCCAGGGTTGCAGGACGGCCGCAGGCAACGGTCGATTGGCGGTTCGATCCATCAATGCGTCAATGTCGCGGTCGAACCACTGGTTGAAGGTATTGGCGCCACCTGCGGTGAGCATGCCACCCAGCAGGGTCAGCAGGATGAGCGCCAGGCCATCGGCGAAGCTGTCGCGAGGCCAACCGCCGGCGGCAACGATCATGGTCGGCACGGTGGTGACCAACAGCAATCCGATGATGCCTGGCTTCGTGAGGTCCCAGAATCCGCGCGCGATGTCAACCGAACGACGCGGCAGCGAGAGCGGCGTTGGAGTGTCGAGGACGATGGGGTGCTCGGTCATCGGCTGCCCTCTCGATCAGCTGTGTTGACGGGGTTCGCTGTGGGGATCGTTGCCTGAAACTCGGACAGGCGCGAACGGTCTTGCCACCAACCGGCGCGGTAGGCAGCCGCAAGGGCAGCGGATGTTGCCAGCAGCCACACGATGGATCCCATCGAGAGGTGCATGGCCCGCGCCCAAGCATCGAAGTTGATCAAGATCATCATGGCGCCGATGGCGATCTGGACTATGAACAAGGTGCTGGCGGCATGTGTAAAGATGGTGAGCGTCCTGGCGCGAGGCCGTAGTCCGACGACGCCGAAGGAAGCGCTCAGCAGCGCCACGCCGCCGATGAATACAAGCAAGCGGTGTCCCATGTTCCATTGAGCGTACTCGCCGTCGGGAAAGAGTCCGCCGTAACACAGTGGCCATTGGTTGCCGCAGGCAGCACCGCCTGGTCCGACGTGATCGGCGAGGTCGGGATTGGCGCCGACGTGCGTCACGTAGGACCCGACCACCACAACTGCGTAGACGAGGATAGCGGCGACGAGCGCGAGTCGGGCGAATGTCCTGGCCTGGGATGGCGCGTCCAAGCCGAGCGGAGTGTCGTCATCCGGGCCCACTGGACGCCAATCGAAGGCGCCGAGCCAGGAAATGGCGATCAGCATCAGGATGAGCATGGCGGTCGCGAGATGCAGGGTGACGATGAGCGCTTCGAGCTGCTCGGTGACGGTCAGTCCGCCGAGCGCCACCTGCAATGCCAAAAGCGGGATCGACAGGACGGCTGGTAGCCAAATCCGAGTTCGCTCACGGTAGCGGCGCCAGGCCACAGCGGCGTAACCGAGGATGACGAAACCGATCAGCGCGGCGACGAGTCGATGTGACCACTCGAGCCAGACTTGATGCGCAGCGAACCCGCCGAAATCTCCTGCGGGAATGAGGCCGCCGTAACATGCGGGCCAGTCGGGGCAGGCAAGCCCTGAGCCGGTCACGCGCACGATGCCTCCGAGCGCGGTGAGGCACAGCAGTCCAAGCACCAGTCCGAGGCCAACGCGCCGAAATCGGGAACCGACGGTCATCTGATCACCACTACAGGGCAAGTTCAATGCCTGAGTTGCTTTCCAGTGTCGCACCACCGATCGTATCGGCGTACTGACCACGATGCATATCCCACAGGTCCCACTACCCCACTATCGGTTGCGCTATGTATCCCGGTAGTCGCGCTCCAGAACCTACAGTCGCTATCCCTCAATGCAGGCACGGTGTGGACAGGCGTCGAGATTCTCTATTCGCTCGGTCTCGGACCGAGTGTGGGCACTTCTCCGTGGACTCGGATCTGCATATCACGGACAACGTCGTTGCGCCGGTCTTTGAATCCTTCCCGCTCGGCCCAGAAATAGACGGTGGTGATGATGGCGAGCGCGAACATCATCGAACCCGGCACCCACATGATTCCGGCGCCGATGCGCTGATCGAGGAGCGCGGTCGGTCCCCACTCGCGGACGGACGCGGCGGTGGCGTATGTGTCATAGATGGGATCGCTGACGTTGATCAGGATCAGCCCGAGCCCGATGTTCTGCAGGATCGCGACCACCAACAGCGCGCAACGCCAGACGTGGTTTGGTCGGAGCCGCGTCGCGTCCACGCCGATCACGAGCCACCAGAGCAAGATCGCGCCGAAGAGGAAGATGCCGTGCTCAACGAAGTGCAACGCCTCGGAGGCTATGGCGGCGTCGTACGCGGCGGGCAGATGCCACGACCAGACGCTGGCAATGAAGAGCGTGATCGCGACAGGCGGCCAAGTCAGGGTGCGAACGAGTCGTGAGTTGAGGAACGGAATCAGGTAGGAGGTACGGACGCGAGGCGAGGCGGCTCGCAGGGCCAGAGTCGCGGGCGCTCCGAGCAGCATCAGCGGCGCGACGACCATCGTGATGATCACGTGTTGAAGCATGTGGACCCAGAAGAGATCGTCCGAGTAGGAGTCGATCGGAGACATGAGTCCGAGGATCATGCTGATCCAGCCGGCCGCGAAACACCAAGCATGCCAACGGGGAAAGTGAAACTCAGGCGAGTCACGCCGAAGTCGGAAGTAGCCCCAGCTGTAGAGTCCGCCGACGATGAGGACGATGGCGAGGCCGGGCGCATCGAGGCTCCACACGCCGAGCGCGGTGAGCAACTCACCAGACTCTGCGTAGCGACCGTCGTGCGCCAGCGTCGCGGTAGGGGAGAGCAACGCGACCAGCGCAATACCGAGCAGGCAAGCGGCAATAGTCGCTGGTCGTCGGATCGCCTTCACAGAGGCATCAAACTCAGCTGAGGAAGAAGACGAGCGGGAAGATCACCAGCAGCCAGACAAAGCCGACGAAGTGCCAGTAGAGGGTCGCTGCTTCGATGGCGGTGTTGCGCTTGGCGTCAAAGTGCCCGAGCAGTCCACGCAGCCATTGCGCGAAGATGAAGACGAGTCCGCCGATCACGTGGGCGCCGTGGAATCCGGTCAAGGCGTAGAAGGAAGCGGCGTATGGGCCATCGGAGATGGCGAAGCCGGCGTGTTCCCACTCGAAGTACTGGTTAATCATGAAGGCGATGCCAATCACGAGCACGATGCCCATATTGATCAGCATGGCGCGACGATTGCCCTTGCGGATTGCGAAGGCTGCGTACTGCATCGGGATTGAGGTGCTGACCAGCATGATGGTGAACAGGATCGGGCGAAGCTCGCCGCCTTCAAGCCGATGCGCACCGTTGGTCGGCTCCCAGAACAGCGTGTCGCTGTGCAGCGCCAACATGGCGGCGATCAGGCCCGAGAAGAACATGATCTCGGAGAAGATGAAGAAGATGATCCCCCAGAGGCCGGTGGTCATCGGCTCTTCGCCCACGAGGAAGTTGCGGACGGGGTGAACTCGCTTGTGCGGGATAGCGCCGGCTGCCATGATTAGCCCTCCTCCCGCGCTCGATCGTCGCCGTTCGAATGGCCGTTGTTGACGTGGTAGTGCGGATCATCTTGCAGCCGCTCACCGAATCGGAGGTCGAAGAGCGGTCGCTCGGAGCGAATCTCTGGCAGCGAGTCGAAGTTGTGCGCGGGCGGCGGTGAGGTGGTCGCCCACTCGAGGGTGGTGCCTTCCCACGGGTCTGATCCGGCGCGCTCGCCCCACTTGATTGAGTAGAAGACGTTGTAGAGGAAGATCATCATGCCGGCAGCGGAGACGAATGCGCCGATCGTGGTCAGCATGTTCATCAGCTCCCAACCGGGATTGCCGACGTAGTCGTTGATTCGTCGCGGCATGCCGTCGAGTCCGAGCAGCAGCTGGGTGAAGAAAATCATGTTGACGCCGATGAACAGCAACCAGAAGTGAAGCTTGCCGAGCCCTTCGTTCATGAACCTGCCGAACATCTTGGGGAACCAGTAGTAGCAGCCGGCGAGGAAGCCGAAGGTAGCGGCGATCGACATGGTGTAATGGAAGTGTCCGACGACGAAGTAGGTGTCGTGGAGCGCGAAGTCCACTGGCACGGCCGCGTGGAAGACTCCGGTGATACCACCGATCAGGAACAACATGAGGAAGCCGATGCTGAACAGCATGGCGGTGGGGTAGATGTTGGAGCCTCTCCACATGGTGGAGATCCAGTTGAACATCTTGACGCCGGTCGGGACAGCGATCAGGAAGGTCGCGCCCATGAAGAAGGGCAGGAAGACGCCGCCCGTCGTGAACATGTGATGGGCCCAGACGATGAAGCCGAGCAATCCGATGGCGATCAGGGCGAGCACCATGGAGCGGTAGCCGAAGATGGGGCGACGCGTAAAGACGCCGAAGATGTCGGAGACGATGCCCATCGCGGGCAAGATCATGATGTAGACGGCGGGATGCGAGTAGAACCAGAAGAGGTTCTGCCAGAGCAGCGGCTGTCCACCGTTGGCCGGGTCGAAGAACGCGCCTTCAGCGCCGTTGCGATCGATGAAACCGAGCACGAGCGCGGCGGCGAGCACGGGGGTCGAGAGCAGAATCAGCAGTCCGGTGACGAGCGTGGTCCAGGTGAAGAGCGGCAAGCGCCACATCGTCATGCCGGGCGCGCGCATCTTGAAAATGGTGACTAAGAAGTTGACGGACCCGAAGATGGACGCCTGGCCAAGCAGGATGACTCCGACCAGCCACATATCCATCCCAACGCCGGGAGGCTCGGCGTTGTTGCCGGTGTCAAGCGTGATCGGAGGATAGGCGGTCCAGCCGGCAGATGCCGTGCCGCCATCAACGGCGAAGCTGAGCGCCAGCAGCACCCCGCCAAAGAGGAAGATCCAGAATGAGAGCGCGTTGATGCGCGGGAACGCCATATCGAGGGCGCCGATCTGCAGCGGCATCGAATAGTTCATGAAGGCCGCGCCGATGGGCAGGAGGAAGAGGAAGATCATGATGCTGCCGTGCATCGTGAAGATCGAGTTGTAGGTCTCCGCGGAGATGATGGTGCCGGTCTGGGCCAGTTCGGTGCGCATGACGAGCGAGAACGCCATGCCGACGAGTCCGAATGCGCCTGCGGACCAGAGGTACATGATGCCGATCCTCTTGTGGTCGACCGTGGTCAACCATTCGAGGATTGTGCGCCAGGCTGCTGCGCCGGCATACGTGCTGGTTTGCGCCCCCGCCAGTGTCGCCATCGTGATGCCTCCCTCTACGTCTTCCGTCGTCGTAGATGCTACGTGTGCGGGGCTAGCCGCCGGCTTCGATCAGTTCAGCCAACTTGCTGGGAATGATCTCTGATTCAGGCGGACGTGGAACCGTTTGCAGCCAGGCGTAGATATCGGCGACTTCCTCGTCCGAGACCTGGTCTGGCGGAAACGCGGTCATGGCCTCAAGCGGAACGCGGTATTGCTCGATCACCCGGTCAAGCGGGACGATCGTCATCGCAATCGTGGGGCCAACCAGACCCTCGCCCTGGTCGCCGTGACAGACGTTGCAGCCGAGTGAGAAGAAGAGCTGCTGTCCGTTGGCCGGATTGCCGATGGCGCCCTCTTCCACCTCTGCTTCTTCTTCGCCGCCGAAATCTCCCTCAATTGGCTCAGGCGCCTCGCCGGCCTTGTCGGTGAACCAGGCGGCGTAGTCGGCGAGCTCGAGCGCACGAACCGTGAAGATCATTCTGGCGTGGTCGCGACCGCAGTACTCCGCGCATTGACTCTTGAACTCGCCGGCCTCGGTGACTCGTATCCAGAGCGTCTGGACACGGCCTGGCATGGCGTCGAGTTTGGTCAGGAACTGCGGGGTGTAGAAGGCGTGAATGACGTCCGCGGAGGCGATGTTGAAGCGGATCATCTGACCGACGGGGACGGTCACGATCGGCGTGTTATCGGCGCCTTGCAGACGGCCTTCGGCGACGGTGTCGGTGCCGTTGAAGGAGCGCATCACGGCGTCGCCGGCTCGGTGGCTAATCGGAACGGTACCGTTGACAGCGCGTTCGACGGTGACGACATCGCCGCTGCGTCCGACCACGCGCATGAGCTCAACGCCCATCTTGAGGGTCATAAAGGGGACCACCTTGGATGGGTCTGCGAGGTGCATTTCTGTCTGGGCAGGGTCGTTGGAGAGATGTTCGGACAGCTCCGTGCCGAGCGGGAGTGCGTAGTTGAAGGCCCAGGCCCACTGTCGCCCCTGGACATCAACGATGGTGACTTCCTCATCGGGTTCGGCCGAGGCCTGTATGTCCTGGAGGACGAAGAAGGAGACGAAAAAGAGCACGACCACGATGATGAGCGGGATGCCGGTCCAGAGCACCTCGGCGGTGGCGTTGTGGGCAACCTGCGTAGGGAGTTCGTCGTCGGACTTGCGCTTGTAGCGGAAGACGACCCAGAGGATCATGGCTTCGACGATGACGAAGACGAGGATGCCGATCGCCAGGAGCACGAAAAAGAGGTCGCGGATTGCATCGCCCTGCTCGGTGACGGCTTCGGGCAGCGCGACCTGAGCCGAGGCGAGTCCGGACAGCGTCAGCAACGCTAGCGCGGCTACTCCGAGCACGAGCGTGAGGCGTCCGATGCGGGTCCGCCACAATCGTTGGTATGCCGTCACGCGCCCGCTCCCTTCTCCCTGTTGTGCATTTCTGGGTGGTTACTCGGCACTCGACATGAGTGGAGCGTCGTGGTCATGCGATCCGTGGCTGCCGTCGGGGCTATCGGCATGGTGGTCGTCGTGGGCGGGTTGCTCAAAGGCTTGAATGTCCTCAAGGAACCAGCCGACGCCGCCGAAGACGAGCAAGGTGATGCCGGCGCCGAGCACTTGCGCGGTGAAGACGGCGCCGGCGCCCGTCATGATCAGTCCGACGGCGAACAGGATCGGCGAGAGACTTGGCGGCGGCATGTGTACGCCGGGCGGCGGCGGCGATGCTTCGGGCATCACTTTGAGCGGATGCTGGCGGAACGATGCCGGTCCGCCAGCCTCGAAGTAGCCCATGTCTTCCAGCAACCAGCGCACGGCCGCAATGACGATCAATGTGATGCCGACGCCAAGCAGCTCACCAACGAAGACCGCACCGGCGGCCGTGACGATCAGTCCCAGCGCGAAGAGGATCGGCGCCAGGCTTGGCGGCGGCAGATGCAGTTCGGGCGAATCGTGCTCTTCGGCGCCGTGCGCGTCCTCAAGGCCGGAAGGCAGTGCGAGGGTTGCGGCCGGCTGCTCGGCAGGTCCCGCCAAGGCGGGGATACCGCCGCTGCGCGCGGCTGGCAACGGCTGCAGATACGTGACCGCGACACGCTCGCGCTCAGCGCGATAGACCATGGGCTTGAGCGCGGAGGGAAGCAAGGCGGCGATTGGCTTGAAGAGGTCAGGGCCGCTGTAGGCGTCCTGCAGATCGACTCCAAAGCTGGCCGGTCGTTGACGGTAGGCAACGAGCTTGTGGAGCTTGATGCCGTTGATGCGGCAAAGTCGAATCGCGCGACCGCTCTGCCCCATAGGGACGTAGAGGATGAGCGGGGCAGCTTGCGAAATCGGCTGCCAGCGCTCGATCGCGGTCTGGTTGGTGACTTCGTGGTTGAGCGCGACTTCGGCGGCGATAGCGATGAAATGTCCGGGTTCGTCCGTGACGACGAGATCGGGATAGAGCCAACCACTCGGCTTGACGCGCACGCCCATTTGCTCAACGGGGAAGTTGCTCGTCACTTCGCGGTCGGGGAAGTCGGCGTTGGGGTAGGCGAAGGCGGCTTCAGCAATCTGCTGAAGCACGGTTGCTCGCTTCTGACGCGCCGATTCCAGCGTGGGCATAGCTGCGCAGTTGCCTCTCGCTCTGTTGCTCAACCGCGCAGCGTATGCGCGGCCATCGATTACTGATCCTAACCCAGCCCTGCGACTGAGGCTATCCCGACATTCAGATCAGGATGTCAGGCAAGGGTGAGGCCGGCTCCAGCCGCTCCGTTGAGTGTTAGCTCAGGATTAGCTCAGGGAGCGACTTGGTTGGTTGACGGGGATGTAGCGCGGGCGATAGATCGCCACGCCGCGACCATTGCGGGCGCGCAGGCGTTCGTCGACAATCTGGGCTCCGATGCCGGCAATGCGCGACCACCCGAACAGAGTGGTGTAATAGTCCGGGTCGGTGAAGCCGAGGGCGTTGACGAGGCTGCCGGAAATCAGGTCGACATTGGGATACGGGTTGGAGACTTTCGGGTTCTCGCCCAGCACCTGGATGCCAGCCTGTCGCACGGCCTTGACGACGTTGAACCAGTAGTCGTCGGGGCAGAGCTCTTCGCCGACGGCGAGCTGGACCTTGGCGCGCGGGTCCTCCTGGCGCAGGACGGCGTGTCCGAAACCGAAGATGAGGCCGCCGTCGGCGAGTCGCTGTCGGAGCGTCTCTGCTGCTTGCTCAGGATCGGTGGAGTTGACTTCCTGCACCATTTTGAATGCGTCCTGGTTGGCCATCCCGTGACGGGGACCGGCGAGGGCGTTCATGCCGGAGGCCATGGAGCGGTACATGTCTGCGAGTCCAGAGGCGACGGCGCGGCCGGTGAAGGTCGAGAGGTTGCCGCCGCCATGATCGGCGTGCAGGTTGTAGTAGACGGAGAGCAGTCTGGTGAGCTTCTCTTCATCGCCGCCGGGCATGCCGAGCATGTGGACGAAGTTGCTGACGTAACCGCGATCGGGCTGGGACGGAATCGGATCTCCCCAGTTCTCTCGCTTGCGGAAGATGGCGGCGAGAGCGGTGGGGATGCGCGCGACAAGGTTGAGCGCATCCTCGTAGTAGTCGTCAGTTTTGCCGGTCATGCCGAGGATTTGGATGGCGGCGCAGAAGAGGTCCATCGGGTGCCCCGAGGCGGGCAGCGCCGAGATGGCGGCGACAGCGTCGGCTGAGACTTCAGAGCGTTCGGCGATGTCATCAACGACCGCCTGGCGCTCCGCGTCGGTAGGCAGAGTTTTATTGAAGAGCAGATGGATGATGTCTTCTGCAGGGAGGAAAGCGAGTTCGGCGATCGGATAGCCGACGTAGGAGACGCCTTCTTGCGGGTCGACATAGCTGGTTTCGCAGGTACCCACCGGGTAACCGCGCAGGCCGGTATCGAGATGGGCGTTGGTGATGGTGAATTCGATCGTGGGGAGCTCAGACATGGGCATCCCTTTCCCATTGCGCACACGGCTAACGTTCGCGTCTACTTCCCGGCGCGCATGAGGAAGCAGCGTGACTCGCTCGTCAATGTGTTGCTCGAGGTCGGGCGTGGGGTTAGCCGGAGACCGCGAGCAATCGGAACCGCTTACGACCGCTGGGCGCTTCGATTTCGATCAGATCGTTGACTGATTGATCGAGCAGCCCACGGCCCAGTGGACTCTCAATGGAGATGCGCCGGGCCGTCGCGTTCGCCTCTGTGGTTCCAACCAGAGTGTACTCTCTGGCCTCGCCGAGGGGTTGCTGACGTTCGTCGATTTCGACGACTGAGACACGGCTGCCGAGTCTCGCTCGGCCGGCCTCTGCGCTGCTGCGATGGTCGCGCACCTCGGCGTGGGCGATCTGGTAGGTGAGTTCGTTGATTCTTGACTTGAGCCGCTCTTGGTACTCGCGGGCGGCCTCGAGCGGAGCGTTCTCGCGGATGTCTTTGTCTTCGCGCGCGGCGGCGACGGCCTGGACTGCCGCCGGCATCTCTGCTTCGAGCTGTCCGAGCTCTTCCTGCAGCGCGAGTAGTCCGTCGGCTGTCATCTGGAAGGTTTGCGCCTGCTCATGCTGGAGGCGGTCATTGTTGGGTCGGGCGCCGGTTGAGCGCTTGATCCGCAGATAGTTACCCAGATTCTCGCCGGTATATTCCTGTTTCCAGCAGTAGCGCAGGAATTCCTTGACCGGCTGGAGGCGCGCCGTCTGATCCATGGCTGAATCGCCGATCTCCTCCTGGAAATCGGTGACTCGCTTCGGCAGCAGGCTCAAGAGCTGCTGTTGGCCGCCGAAATAGTCTCGGAATCGAGTCACGGACTTGCGTCCGCGGTCGTCGAGGATGAAGACGGTGCGCTTGGCGGTGGTGGAAGCGGCGCTACGTTTGACCCGCTTGTCCGAGCGTTCCTTCTCCCAATCGAAATATTCCTTGACGGCGTCACCGAGGATGGGACCGCCGACCGCGGTTGCGGTCGCGACGGCAGCAGCGGTCGGCGCTGACTCAACGGGTGCTTCATCGCCTTCAACGACGTCGTCAACGTCATCAAGCAGGTCGTCGCTGTTCAGGTCGTCTTCTGCACTGGCCATCGAATCATCCTCCACGCTCGGCTACCGAGTCCGCATCGCGTATCTGTGACTACACGTTTATCCTAACGCTGAATCGATGTCTGACCTGCCTACTGTTCCGCAGATTCGTCACGCAATGCGTGATGCCCAGCTGAGCCATCTCGATCGCGCACAGCCCATGTTCGCGGAGCAGATCGCCGGATGGCTCGGCATGTTGCTCACGCAGCCGCGCAATCTGACCTCCTTGCGCGACCCGCAGGCGGTGATCAGCAAGCATGTGATCGAGCCGCTGCGGGCGTGGACTCGACTGTATGACGCGGACTTGCCGATCCCGCATGGAGACATGATTGACCTCGGCAGCGGCAACGGCGCGCCCGGTCTGCCGATCGCGCTGAGCGAACCATCGCGCGAGACCTTGCTGCTGGATAGTCGCGAAGGAGCGACCGATTTCTTGCGCGAGGTCACGCGTCAACTGCAAGTGAAGCACGTGACCGTCTCGAACGGACGGGCAGAGGTCGAGGCTCGTGGACCAATCCGAGAGCAGTTTGCGATTGCGCTGACGCGAGCGATGGCGCCGCCGGCGATGGCCCTGGAGTTGACGATTCCATTTCTGGAGATCGGTGGAATCGGTGTCCTCTGGATTGGAACGCTGGGAACTGGCGATGACGCCGCGGCGGAACGGCAGCGGCTTGGCAACGTGTCGGAGCAGCTCGGCGCGGAATTGACGCCGCTTGATGGCGATGCGGACTTGTGGGTGGTGACCAAGCTGCGACCGAGCGCGGCGCAGTATCCGCGCTCGTGGACGCAGATTCGGCGCCGACCGCTTACGTAGCTTTAGCCTTGAGCGATGCACGAAGCGATGCACGAGATGTCACGCGGGGCCGTCAGCGAGCGAGTAGACCCGGCCTATTTCCGCCGCAACTTGCGGATTTACTACCTGTTCATGGCGTCGACCGGCTTCATGGTCTTTCTGCCGGTCTGGATCATCTATCTGATCAATGAGCGGGGTTTGACGCTGACGGAAGTCGGCGTCTTTGAGGCATTCTTCTTCTTGACGGTAATCATCGCGGAGGTGCCGACCGGGGCGATTGCCGATCGCTTCGGGCGTCGGATATCGCTGGCGCTGGGCGCGCTCTTGTTCGCGATCTCGATGGTGATCTTTGCGTTGGCCAGCCACTTTACGATCCTGCTGGCTTCGTATCTGCTACTTGGGATCGGGATGACGCTGTACTCGGGCGCATCGGAGGCGTTGCTCTACGACACGCTGCGCGTGTTGGGTCGGACGAGTGAGTATGAGCATCATGCCGGGCGCTCGCAAGGGCTGTTCTGGGCGATGATGGTGGTCGCGACGGCGGTTGGCGGGCCGTTGGCGTACCTGCTTGGTTATTCGCCCGCGATGATGCTGTCGTCCGGATTCTTCCTGATCGCAGGAGCGGCCGCGTTGATGTTGCGGGAACCGCCTCGCCGAGAGTCGGACTATCCGCCGGATCCGCTGCACGCGCCACCGGCGAGCGTGAGTCATACGGCGGAAGATGCGACGGCAGCGGAGGCGAGAGGCATCCCGATCTGGTACGAGATGATCGAAGGGGTGCGAACCATCTGGCGAATTCGACCGGTCCGATATCTGGTGCCGTTTGCGGCGCTGTTGATCGCGTTGTTCGATATGCCTCGATTCCTGACGCAGCCCTATGTGGCGCAGCATGGTCTGGATCCGCTCACGAGCGTGAGCGAGGGGATGATCTGGTCGGCGCTGTTGTTGCCGGCCTATCTGGGCACGATGGTGGGAATGTTGAGCTCAGCCAAGCTGCTGGCTCGAGTCGGGGAACGTCGCTCGTTTCCGATCATCCTGGTCTTTGGCGCCGTCTTCATGATTCCGCTGGCGATCTGGAACCAGCTCGGCTTGCTCGGCGCCATCTTCATGGTCAGCATCGCGCAGGCGGCCTTGCGGCCGATTACGACCGGGTATATCAATCGACGGATCAGCTCCGATCAGCGCGCGACGGCGCTGTCCATCTTCTCGCTTGTGGGTGGAGCCGCGATGAGCATTGTTCTGCTGACGATCGTGCCTACAGCGGATTTGGTCTCGTACGAGATGGCGTTTGCGATGGCGTTGTTGGTCGTGGTGACGCTTGGCGTGGCGCTGTGGTTGCTGTGGCGCTGGTCGCATGTGCGCGATCAGACGGAGCGGATTCGACGCTGGTCGATTTCGGCGCCGAAGCCGCAGGCGCCTCGCATTGAGCGCTCCGACCCAGACAGCGAGACAGGATCCGACGGCGGACTGTTCCCCAGTGTGCAGAATCTGGATTGAGCGTCGGCGCGCGGGGCTGCCAACGGGATTGGCAACTGATTACATTCAGAGGGTTGGAATTCCCGTTTTCAGCACGGTCCCGCCATGAACCAACCGCAGCGCTTCGCGCGCAACATTCCCATCTATTACCTGTTCCAGTTCGCAACCGGATTCTTGATCTGGGTCCCGGTCTGGATCATCTTCCTGCAGGACGAGCGTGGACTGTCGCTGACGCAGGTTGGCCTGATGGAGGCGATCTTCTGGGTCACGATGATGGTGGCGGAGGTGCCGACGGGCGCGGTTGCGGATCGATTCGGTCGACGCACGTCGTTGGTCATTGGCGGCTTCATGTTCATGCTCGGGACGATCCTGTTCGTGCTGATGGAAGGCTTCGGCGGATTGGCGGTGAGCTATGTGATCATGGCCGTTTCGGGCACGCTGTACTCCGGATCAGGACATGCCCTGCTGTACGACAGCCTGCGAGTGCTCGGTCGGACGCGGGAGTACGAGAAGCATGTCGGGCGTTCCGAGGCGATGATGACAGGGGCGCTGCTGGGCGCGGCCTTGCTCGGCGGACCGTTGGCTGGCCTGTGGGGACTGCAGACCGTGTTCTTGATTGGCGCCGGGGTGATGGCGTTCGGAGGAATCATTGCGCTGCTGCTGCGCGAACCGCCTCGCACGGAGTCGGAGTTTGAAAACGACGGATTGTTTGCGGCGCCGATCTCAAGCTCGGACGCGGGCCGCCATTCGCCGGGCTTGCTCGGCTACATCGCGGAGGGCTTTCGCATCGTTGGACGACAGCGTCCGATTCTCTGGATCGTATTGCTCGCCGGGGTCGTCACGGTGGCGTTTGAGATGCCTGACTTCTTCATTCAGCCGATGTTGCGGGAGCACGGGCTGAATCCGTCCGGCAGTCTGACCGACGGCATGGTGTGGAGCGCGTTGATTGTGCCGTCGTTTGCCGCGATGTCAATCGGTTCGCTGCTGGCTGCGCCTCTGGTAGCGCGAGTCGGCGAGCGACGGGCGCTGCCGCTGTTGATGTTCACTGGCGTGTTGTTGTTCATTCCGATGCTGGCGTTCGACCATCTCGCAATCATCGCGCCGATTGCGGCGTTGGCTGGATTGCATGCCGCGATCAGTCCGATTGTGACGGGCTATATCAATCGGCGTATCCGCTCCGATCAGCGCGCGACGGTGTTGTCGATCTTTGAGCTGACGATGGCGGCGCAGATGGCGTTAATCGTGCCCGCGATCTCCGCTTCAGCCGACCAGGTAGACTTCCGCTTTGCGTATGGACTGTCACTGGTGGTGGTGCTGACGATCGGGGTTGGATTCTGGATGGCCTGGCGACGCGCGCATTGGCGCGAGCAGGTGTTGAGCTTGCACCGAATCAGTACGCGGATTGCGCCTCAGGCGTCCATGTCTCAGGCATCAGTCGCGAACGGCGCGGTCAACGGCAACGGCACCAGCAATGGCAACGGCAGTCATGCCACTATGTCGCGCTCGCGCAGCGAGGCGATCGTCTCGGAATCGATACCGAGCGCGGACAAGAGGTCGTCAGTGTCCTGACCGCGCTGCGGCGCACCCGATCGAATCCGCCCGGGCGTGACTGATAGCTTGGCGGCGACGCCCGCCTGTCGCATGCTGCCACCATCCGGCGTGGGCACTTCGACGATCATGTCGCGGGCGAGGTTGTGTTCGTTCTGCATGGCTTCTTCGAGGCTGAGGACCGGTTTCGCGCAGACGTCGACATCGTTCAGCAGCTCGTGCCACTCGTCCGCCGTTCTGGTCTTGAATGCGGCCGCAAAGGCTGCTCGGATCTGATGGCGCTTTGCGAGATCGGTGACGCCTTGATCATCGATGAATGCTTCGAGGTCGAGCGCGCGGCAGAGGTTGGCGTAGAAGTAGGGTTCCATCGAGCCGACGGAGAACCATCGTCCGTCGGCGGTCTCGTAGACCTGATAGTGCGGCTCGCCGCCGTTGAGCACGTGAGCGGCCGGCGACATGTCGGCGCCGGCGCCCTCATAACCCGCCAAAGCGGAGGTAATCAGCGACAGCACTCCGTCCGACATGCCGAGATCGATGTATTGGCCGAGGCCGGTTCGCTCGCGCGCTTGCAGGGCGCAGACGATTGCGAAGGCTGCCATCAGGCCGCCGCCGGCGAAGTCAGCGATGATGTTGGCGGGAATTGCGGGCCGCCCATGCGCCTCGATGTCGCCGATCATGCCGAGCGCGCCGCCGATGGCGATGTAGTTGATGTCGTGTCCGACATGGGACGCGTACGGTCCGGTTTGTCCGAATCCGGAGAGTGAGCAATAGACGAGCCTCGGGTTGCGGGCTGAGAGCGTGTCCCAATCAACACGCAGGCGCTTGACGACGCCCGGTCGAAATCCTTCCAGGACGACATCGGCGCGGTCGGCGAGCTGATAGCAGACCTCGCGCGCCTCGTCGGACTTGAGATTGAGTCCGATGGAGCGCTTGCCGCGACCGAGCGCGTAGGAGGAGAAACGGCGGCGCTCTTCGTTCGGATCCTTGCCTGTCAGATCGCGCCGACCCTGCGGCTGGCCGGCCTGCTCGACCAGGATCACTTCGGCGCCCATGTCGGCCAACAGCATCGAGCAATAGGGACCAGGGGCGAGCGCAGACAGGTCGAGCACGCGAATGCCGTCCAGCGGACCGTCAAGAGTCGTCATGGGAGTCTCCGTTTCGTTTCAAGAGGCTGTGTCTGAGTCGATTCGCGGCCGCGCAGCGGCACTTGGAAGAGCCAGAGGCAGATCAATCCTGTGAGCGATATCGGAACGAGGACGAGCGCATGCAGGGTTGCGGCATAGGCGACTGCGGCGGCCTCGGCGGCGTCTGCGCCGATGGCGCCGAGGGTTGGCAGCCAGATCAGGATCGTGGCTTTGGTCGCCCACTCGAATGGTCCGACGCCGCCGGCGGTTGAGGGCGCCGTAATCAACAGATTCGCCGCGGCGCTGACCAACAGATAGACGGGGAACGGCAGGTTGAGATGGAAGGCTTGCCCGACCATCCAGTACATCAACGCTTCGAGCGTCCAGGCGATCAGGCTGGCGACCAGAGCTCCGACGACCTGTCGACGGTTGGCTTGCGCTGACATGCCGCTGATCAGCGGCGCGAGCCAATGCCATTGGCGTTCCCGCTGACCGGGGACGCGATGCAGGAACCAGGCGAGCACGTTGCCGACGAGTCGCTCGGCGCGAGTGGGTTGACGCGCGATCCAGCCAAACACGAGGAAAGCGCCAATCATGCCGAAGATGAGGAACGCCATCGCGGCGGTGAGCTCCGCTCCCGCGTCGGACATACCGCCCACACCGGTCCAGCTGCAGACCACGCCGATGACGAGAAAGACGGTCAGCATGAGACCGTCGTAGACGCGCGTCATGAAGATGCTGGAGAGTCCCGCCAGACGAGAGATGCCGTGTCGCTGGTACAGGACATGCGCGCGCACGAGCTCGCCGGCGCGCAATGGCAGCACGTTGTTGACTCCGAATCCGATGGCGACGATCGGAAAGAGTCGCCACCAGGCGATCGGTTTGAGATGCCAGAGGAGCCAGTGCCAACGCCAGGAGCGCGCGCCGATACCGACGAAGTAGACGACGAGCGCGGCTCCGATCCACCAGGTTGACAGGTCATTGAAGGCTCGTCCGACCTGATGGAAGTCGGTATGTCTGAGAAAGAGCAGGAGGAAGACGGTGCTGCCGCCGAGGCCGAGCAGGACTCGCGCACCCGCGCCGGTCGCCCAGCTCGGCAACCGTTGACGCATCGCCACTGCTCGCTGACTCGATCAAGCTGAGGGCTAGCGGACGAAGATGCGTGGCAGCGGGACTCGAGTTGCTTCGCGGAGCCACGAGCGAACGCGATGCGCCCGCGCGGTGATGGCGTCGCGCCGACTTGAGATGCGGACGCTGACGTATCTTCCACCCTCAGCGAGGCTGAATGCGATCAGGGCTACGGCGGCGCCGGCGATGATGTCGGCGATGTAGTGCTCGCCGAGGTAGACGAGGGCAAAAGCAAGAGAGGCGGAGTAGAGCAAGGCGACGATGATCAGCCATCGAGAACGCAACACAATGCCGACGCCGACGACTACAAACGATGCCGCGAAGTGCAGGGAGGGCATGGCAGCGATCGGATTGGGTTCGGCCATGGCTGCAAACGCCCAGTTATAGAGGTCGATGCCCATGATGGCGGGTCCGACGACATTCATGCCTCTGGCGATGCCATCCACGAGGCCCTGTTCCGCAGCCATCCAGGGTGGCGCAGTCGGGACGGTGAAATAGAGAGCGACTCCGAGATAGAAGGTCAGGGCGACGATGATGGTGACGCGCCAGGAGAGTCGTCGGACGAACAGCCAGGCGCCGAGGACGGCGGCGTGCGGGAATACAAACCATGTCCAATGCACGATCGCAGAGAAGTAAGCCGCGAAGCCTGGATCGGCGTGAGCGCCTCCGATCCGCGCCTGCAACCACGCGGAGGGCGTGATGCCAGCGAACATCCACAGCTCCCAGTCAAGCACGTAATCGGTGAGCGGTCGCAGACCGGTTTCGTCGGCGGCATCGCGGAGCTGAATGAAGATACCCAATGAGACGAGATACGCGAAGAGGATGCCCCAGTCGCCCCAACGGCGAGCGAGTACGAAGGTGGAGAGGGCGCCGAGTCCGCCGAGCACGCCGAAGACCAACGGATCGAGCGCCAGCGTTTGGCGCAGGATCGCCGCGATGAGCGCCACTGCGAGGGCGGTCCACGCCGAATACTGGACGATTGCGGCGCGGTGTTGTCTCCACACCGGTCTCACCGGCATCACCTTTTCCGAACGCGCTGGACCGAGCGCGACGCAAGTAGATCGTACATCGTGACACAGGTTAACACTCTGTTCACGAATGTTCATGCAGGGTCGATACTTTGCGAGCGAATCCGTTCGGAAATCAGCAGGCCGATCGCTTCCACGTTCGTGAGCGGGGTTGGAGCGGATACCAGATCGCAGCGCTCGGCCGCTGTGGGACGCGTCGCCGCTGCCTGGAGTTGCGGCAGCTCGATCGCGCTATTGAGGAAGACAATCACGCCTGCTTGGGCAAAGACCAGCAGCACGGATCGCCAACAGCCGCCGCTGTGTCCATGCAGCAGCTCGATCGAGACGGCCGTGTCGCCGATCAGTGGGGCGGGTCGGAAGCTGGCGTTGAAGAGCTCGTGGTGAGGCACAATAAGATGCGCGAGGGTCGGTGGCTGTGAGGCAAGATGTTTGACCCAGTCGACAGCAGACTGGGTGGATACATCAGTGAATACATGTAGCCAGAAGGTCTCCTCGGTGCTGCTGCCCGGACTGGGCACAAACAGGCGGCCGCTGGATGTCTGCGCGCGAGTAGGCATCGCGGCGATCGATGGATCGTCGGAGCCTTCGAGCCAGTACGCGAGGCCGGGCCAGCTTTCAGTCGCCTCGAGGTGCGCCCCGACGTCGTCTGGGCTGATCACGAGGACGATCCTGCCGGCTGGCTCCATGTTGGGTTGTTGCTGTGACGGAGAAGAAGGAACCGTTTCTTGCGCTGATGGTTGGGGTGGTTGACCGTTGGCGTCGCTGCCTCCTCCGCACGCAACGATGTACGCGACGAGAACGATGAGACCCGCCTGCAACGGCATGCGCAACCAGCGCTGGCATTGCTGATAGGCGGGTTGCCGGCTAGGCATCTGATGTTCCGGACGGCATGGCGACCGCGGTCGAATTGTGATTCGCCGCTGGAAGCACGATGCGGAAGGTCGTGCCGACCTGCGGTTGACTGGAGACTTCGATGGCGCCGCCTTGGGCGCGGACAAGCTCGCGAGCGATGGCGAGTCCAAGCCCGGTGCCTCCCTGTGCGCCTGGCCGGTCCGATCGGTAGTAACGGTCGAACAGGTTGGGTATCTCTTCCTCTGGAATGCCGACGCCGGTGTCAGACACGGCGATGGAGATCGCGTCACGCTGTTCGCGCCGCGCTGTCAGGCTGACCGTGCCTTGATGAGGGGTATGTCGCAGAGCGTTGTCGACGAGGTTGCCGAGGACCTGGTCCAGACGGTCCCAGTCAGCCAGCACTTCGCCGGCATTCGACTCGGTGACATTGAGGTGAACGGTTAGCTCCTGCGCGCGCAGCGCGAAGAGCTCGCCGACCTGCGAGAGCAGCGCGTCGACCTCGACCGGGGCCAACTCGACATCCACCTGGCCGGCCTCGATGCGCGAGAGGTCAAGGAGGCCTTCCACAAGTCGGAGCAGGCGACGCGATTCGTCCTCGATGATGCGGTACGCATTGGGCTCTTCGGCGTCGGGCACGATTCCATCCAACAGCGCCTGTGAGAAGCCATTGATGGATGTCAGCGGGGTCTGGAGATCGTGGGAGACATTGGCGAGGAAGTCGCGCAGAGCGGTCTGCTGTCGCTCGACTTCGGCGGTCATCTGATTGAATGAGCGGGCCAGGTCTTGCGCCTCCGTCGAACCGCCGATCGCGACGCGTTCCTCCAGGCGACCGCGCGCGACTCGTTGGGCAGCGATGGCGACCGCCTGGATCGGTCGGTAGATCGAACGGGAGAGGAGGAATCCGACCAGTGAGGCGACGACGAGGGCAACGAGCGCTGCGAGCAGCAGGCGCGGGGTGAGTTCGGCCAGGAGAGCGGATCGAGGCTCGCCCACCAAGGCGACAGCGACGCAGCAATAGTCTTGATGCTCCTGTTCCTCAGGCGGCAGGCTGGCGAGGATGTAGCTCAATCGCTCGCCGTCTCTGGCGGTCACCTGTCCCTCCACCGAGCGCGCGCGGTTGAGCGCGGCAAAGTCCATCTCGAGCGTCTCACCGAGAAAGCGATTCTCAGCCTCGAATGCCCGCACGACACGACCAGCGCTGCTGAGTCCCATGACGGTGACGTCGAGTTCGTCCACGATTGAGCCGGTCAACAGGGGAACGGTTTCGAAATTGAACAAGAGCCGATCGAGGGTCTGGTCGTCGCCCTCTGCGGAGAAGAGCTCCGCGCCCCAAGCGGTCGCGAGCTCGCGCACGCGCGAGCGGTCAACGCGGTCCTGGTAGCCGCCGAGGAGGACGTTATAGATCAGTGTGACGATGACGAGGGTGAGCAAGATGATCGCGAGCAACGTGATGTAGATCCGCGATCGGATCGTGCCGGGTTGCAGCCACGGCCAGCGTGGCAGGGTCATCGTCGCGGTTCGTCGAGCCATGACGCGAACGGGTTCGTCATATCTCGACTGCCTGGTTCGCGCTATTTCGCCCGGGATTGGATCGTGGCTGCTAATCCGGGCGCCGAATCGCGCAGGGTGAGCTTGTAGCCCACGCCGCGCAGGGTTTCAATTTGCAGCTCGCTGTCTCGTAGATGTTGGCGGAGATGGTTGATGTGTACGTCTACGGTGCGCGTCTCGCCGCTGAAGGTGTAGCCCCAGACGAGCGAGAGGAGCTGTTCGCGCGACATGACGGTCTGCAAGTTCTGGGCGAGGGCGAAGAGGAGGTCGAATTCCTTGGTGCGCAGCTTGAGCGATTGATCGCCGAGGATCGCCTCGCGGGTCTGGCGGTTTAGGGTGAGGCTGCCCACCTTGACCTCAATGCCAGAGCGGGCGATGCCGTCGGCGCGGCGCAGGATCGCCTTGACTCGAGCGACGAGTTCTTTCGGGTTGAAGGGCTTGGTCAGGTAGTCGTCGGCGCCGAGTTCGAATCCGGCCACCTTGACGGCGTCTTCGCGCCGGACGGTAAGCATCAGAATCGGCACGTCTGAGTCTTGGCGAATGCCTTTGGTGACCTCAAAGCCATCGAGTTTGGGCATCATCAGATCGAGCACGACGAGGTCAGGCTGCAGCATGACCGCCTTTTCCAACGCCTCCTGTCCGTCGGAGGCGAATTCCAGCTCATAGCCCTCTCGCGAGAGATACAGCCGAACTAACTCGCGGATATGCGGCTCATCGTCGGCGATCAGAATTTTCATGTCGTTGATGACCGAGATCAGACCTACCAGCCAACCCGACTCTCACTATAGGACGCATAGGCGGAGCGTGCTGATTGGTAGGCTCAGTGCAGAAACAACAAGGAGACTGTGATGCCGCGACGAAAGATTCCCGCTGGCGTGGTCGTGCGGGCCGCCAATCTGGAAGAGATGGAAGACTTCCGTTTCGTTGCCAATATTGCGCTCGCCGAACACGGCAACCCGAAGCGCGATCCGGTGACGTTCCTGCAACCCGAGTGGTCCACCTGTGTCTTTGAACACGGAGAGCTCTCGACGACATTCGGCGCGTGGCCGTTTTCGATGCGGTTCAACGGTGAACGCGCTCACGTCGCCGGCGTAACCGCGGTCGGGACGCTGCCGACCAAGCGTCGGCGCGGCTACCTGCGGTTTGCGATGGAACACTCGCTTGACGAGCAATACGAGCGCGGTCAATCGCTGGCTGCGCTGTATGCCTCGCAGGCGGGGATTTACCAGCGCTTCGGATATGCGATCTGCTCTCGCAGACACCGGTATGAGATTGATCCGCTGGACCTGTCGTTCGTCAACGCACCGTCGCCCAGCGGCACATTGAGCATCAGTAATGCGAGCGATCTACCAGATGACGCGCAGGTGATCCGCGACCTCTATCGCCGATACATGCAACCGCGCAATGGGCTGCTGCATCGTGGCCTGAATCTCTGGAACGCGGAAGTGTTGTCGGAGCCTGAGGACATTCATGAGGGACCGGTACGCGTGCTGCTCTACGAGGAGGACGGCGAGGCATTGGGCTACATGGTCTACACGAGCTGTGAGGATCGAGCGCTGAACGAGTTCAGCGCCGGTCAGCGCGATCATCGGATGACGATCAGGGAATATGGCTGGCTCACGCCGGCTGCATATGTGGCGCTCTGGCAATTCGCGGCCAGCCAAGACCTGACCTGGCGCATCTACGTCCAGGACGCGCCAGAGGACGATCCGATTGGTCACCTGGCGCGCGATCCTCGCACCCTGCGTACGCAGGTGGGCGATGGCGTCCTGCTGCGCGTGGTCGATCTGCCGCGCGCGCTGATGACTCGTCGCTATGCCGTTGAGTCGGAGTTGACATTCCGCGTGACGGATGATCTCTGCGAGTGGAATCAAGGCACGTGGCGGCTGTCGGTGGGACCTGAGGGCGCGGATGTGCGTCAGGTCGATCTGGCGCCAGAGCTCAGCTTCGACATCTTCACGCTGGCGCATCTGGCCAGCGGTGCGTTGACCGCGAGCTACGCGCAGCGACTGGGCAGGATTGAAGCGACAGATTCGGCGGCAGTTCGGCGCGCGGACCATCTCTTCGCGACCGACTACGCGATGCACTGCATGAATCACTTCTAGCCGGCACGTCTAGCAGTCATGTCCAGAACGGCTCAGTCCGCGGCGGTGGCTTCGCCGAGCAGGTAGCGACCCATCGCCTCCTCAAGCGCCCGCACTTCGGCCGGATCGAGATCGCGGTATGGCGGGCGCGTGTGCGTCAGCGGTAGTCCGCTGGTGATGTGAATCAGCTGCTTGAGCGCGCCGAGGCGAGGGAACATGTTGAGGATCGCATGTAGCTCGTTGAGCTGAGCCTGGGGACGGTGCGGCTCTCGACCTTCTCGGTGAGCGAACTGGATCGTCTTGACCAGGGCCGGGACCGTGTTGGCCATGCCGGAGACTCCACCCACACATCCTGCTCGATACAGGTCGGCGTGCGCGGCGTCTGACCCGGCCATGACTCGAAACTCTGAGCCGGGACCGCTGGCTGGCACCTGCGCCATGTATCGTTTGGTGCGTTCGGCGTCACCGCAGGAGTCTTTGATGCCGACCAGTTGATCGGGATGTGTTGCCAGAACGTGTCGCAGCACATCATCGGGGATGTCGATTCCGGCCTGGGCGGGCATGTTGTAGAGGAGCGCGCGGCCCTCGCTGGGGAGGGATTCGATGACTGCGCAGAACCATTCAATCATGCCACGCTGATCGGCGTTCTTGAAGAAGTAGGGAGGTAGCAGGGCCACGGCATCAGCGCCGGCATCGAGCGCATCGTTAGCTGCGCGGATGGTGTCGGGCAGGGCTGGACAGGTGGATCCGGCGACCACGATGAGTCCGCCGCCGATTCCGCACGAAGCTTGCTTCACCGCTGCGACCAGCCGCTTGCGTTCGTTGAGTCCGACGGAAGGGCCTTCGCCATTGGTGCCCAGTGTGAGGATCCCGGTGATCCCCATTGTCCGCATCCAATCGATATGCGGACTGACCCAATCGACATCAACCTCGCGGCCACCCTCGGTGAACGGGGTGACCTGCGCCGCCATGAGCCCGTCAAGTCGTTCGACTCGGTCGATCATTCGCGCCATCGTGTTGCTCCGCTCGTAGCTGCTCGCAGCGTATCAACGCGCCGTTGAGCGAGGTCATACGATCGACGCATGCCGCGAATTTATCTCTGCAGCGCGACCGGGGCGTTGACCACGGAGGCGGCGCCGGTTGGCGGTGGCGTGGCGGTGCTCGAAGCATTGACGCCACAGCTGCAAGCGGACGGCTTTGATGTGGTGTTGCTGACCCCTGGCTCGATTGAGCGTCGGGATGGCATTCGGCAGAGTCTGGCGCTGCCATCCCTGAGACAGGCGTCCGACGAAGGCATCCTCCGTTACAACGCCCGGCGCTATGCGCAATTCGCGTTGGAGTGGGAACGGGCGCTGGGGCGCTACTTTGCCGACATTGATCCGTTGGACAGTGTGGTACTGGCCAACGACACCTCGGAGGGTCCGCCGTTCGCCGAGTTGCACGAACGCGGCTTCCGTCAAATGGCGCTGTTGCATGTCGTGGTGAGTGAGTTCTTCAGCCGACGTTACCTGTCGCAACCGACAGGACTTCCGATTCGCGGCGATCAGCTCGCTGCGCTCTGGCGGCGGGCGGAGCGTCATCGGCTCACGCGTTTCGCGCCTGAGGTTGCCCGATTGGTGTGGCAGAAGGAAGGCCAACTGGCCCGCCACGTTGAGGCGCCGATTGCACCGTCTGCCGCCGTTGCGCGATCGTTGGCTGACAGCTATCCGAATAGCGGCGCCGCCGATCGGACGCAGGTCGTGGCCTGGGGCGTGATCGGCGAGCCCGATCACGGTCTACGGAGGGTGCGGCGCGAGACGTTGCGCGAGGTGGGGGCCGATCCGAATCGCTTCACCTTGCTGACGTTGAGTCGGATATCGCCGGAGAAGCGGATTGATCTGCTGATCGATGCGCTGCGACTGATTGAGCTACAGTCGCCTTCGACCGCCGATCGGCTGCAACTCCTGATCGCCGGCGCGCCCGCCTACATGGGTGGGAACTCGTACTTTCGAAGCTTGAAGCGGGCTGCGGCGCGTCTCGATCGGATTGCCGTTCGCTTTGTGGGCTACGTGGCCGGGCAGCAGAAATGGCGGCTTTGTTCGGCGGCGGACGCGTTCGCGTCTCCGAGCTACTACGAGGCCTACGGACTCACGATCGCGCAGGCATTGGCCAGCGGCACGCCGGTGATCGCGGCGCCGCACGCAGGCGCGCGCGCCATCATCAACGAACCGTATGGCTGGATGATCGAAGCGAATGCGTCAGCCTTCGCGGGCGCCATCCGTCGCGCGCTGCACGCTGAAGAGACGGGCGAGATGCGGCAACGGCGCGCAGCGGCAGCCGCGTGGGGCGCAGCGCATCCGTTCAGCATCGCGGCGAACCGCATCGTTCAGATCGCGCGTACACTCAGCGTCGGAGAGCTGAGATCGGAGCAACCGGCATGAACCAGCGCGCAGTCCTGTTTGATTTCGGCGGCGTCCTCATCCGAATGGATTGGGATGGCTATGACGAGTTCGGTCAGCGATGGAATCTACCGCCTGGCGCACTGGTTGATGCCTTCTACCGCACGCCTGAGTGGCATGCGATTGAGACCGGCCATGGCAGCTGGGAGGTCTGGCAGCGCGGCGTGGTGACGAGCCTGGCCGCCTACTTGCCTGGTGATCCGGAAGCTGAAGTGCAGCAGTTGCTCGATGCGTGGTACGCCCAACCATGGCAGTATCACCTGCCCAACTTTGAGTTGGCGCGCGATCTGCAAGCGGCCGGCCACAAGATAGGAGTGTTGTCCAATGCGCCCGATGATCTGCGCGATCGGTTTCTGAGCGACCTGCCCGTAGATGTCAACTGGGATGCCATCGTGGTGTCGGGCGAGATCGGCATGCGCAAACCTGACTCTCGCATCTTCGAGCACGCCGCGGCAGAGATCGGTGTGGCCCCGGAGCGCTGCTTCTTTATCGACGACCTGGAGGAGAACGTGCTGGGCGCTCAGGCGATCGGGATGGGTGGTTATCACTTCACCAGAAACAACTATCGGGCCCTGCGGATCGCGCTGCGGGCGGGCGGGATCGAGAGCTGAGCTTTCAGCCCTGAGCCTCGTTGGGCTCGGAGACGCTGCGGTCTCGGAAGATCGTGAAGAAGAATGAGGCGAAGAGGGCTCCAAGACCGGGCGCGACCCAGTAGATCCAGTGATCCGTCCAGAACCAGGCGATCGCCGCCGGTCCGAAGGCGCGCGCAGGGTTCATGGAGGCGCCGGAGACGCTTGCGGTCATCGTGACGGCGGCAGCAACGTAGAGGCCAACTGCGAGGGCAAAGACGGTGGCGCTTCGGTTCCGATCGGCGAGTAGCAGAATCGCATAGACGAGAAAGAAGGTGATGACGATTTCGGCTCCGAAGGCCTGGATGAGGGGTCCGTTGCTGAAATTGGCGCCCAACCAGGATTCGCCCTCTCCGGTGTGATTGCGGAAGAGTCCGTGCATGACTGAGGCGGCGATCAGGGCGCCGCTGATCTGCGCCGCGACGTAGGGGATCAGCTTGCGGCCAGGCAGCTTGCCGCTGAGCCAGAGTCCGAGTGACACTGCCGGGTTGAGGTGAGCGCCGGAGATGGCCCAGAAGGCGAAGATCATCACCGCGACGCCGAATCCGTTGACGAGTCCGACTCCGAGCGCGCCGAGCTGTCCACCAGACCACCAGTTGACGTGGGCGGAGCCGGCACAGAACAGCACCAGACCGAAGGTGCCCAGGACCTCGGCCATGAGCTGGCGCACGTTGGCCTGCGAGCTCGCGCGGTCGAGGGTGAGCGGTTGCAACAGCGGCATCGCCAGGCGACCGAGCGGCGCCAGCATCTGTTCCATCGGACTCATGGCCAGTCCTCTCTCTTGCGGTTGACGGGACTGCGCGAAACGCTAACAGGCGTGACACCCTCCGCCGCACTCGGCTGTTAAGGTTGAGCTATGCCAAATCGACTCGCAGGGGAGACCTCTCCCTATCTGCTACAGCACGCCAACAATCCTGTGGATTGGTATCCATGGAGCGCGGATGCATGGGCGCGCGCGCGCGCGGAAGACAAGCCCGTCCTCGTCAGCGTCGGATACGCGGCCTGTCACTGGTGCCATGTGATGGAGCGCGAATCATTTGAAGATGACGAGATCGCGGCGTTGCAGAACGAACTCGTGGTCAGCATCAAGGTGGACCGCGAAGAGCGCCCGGACGTCGACGAAATCTACATGGACGCCCAGCAGATGATTCACGGTCACGGCGGCTGGCCGCTGAACGTCTTCTGCACACCTGACGGTCGCCCGTTCTTTGGCGGCACGTACTTTCCTCCACAACGTCGCACCGGCATGCCTGGCTGGACGGATGTCTTGCAAGGCGTCTCACGCGCATTCCGCGAGCAGCGCGATCAGGTGGAGCAGCAGGCCTCGCAGCTGACGCAACACCTCAACCTGCGCGTCGAGTTGGCAGGCGAAGAGCTGAGCGAGGGCGCAGCCGAGATTCGGTCGCGAGCGGCCACGGCGCTATTGCAGTCCGCTGATCGCACACACGGCGGCTTCGGCGCGGCGCCCAAGTTTCCGCAGCCGTATTACCTCCAGCTGCTTATCCAGCAGGCGCTTGACGCTACGGCCAGCAATCGCAACGACGCCTCCGGCCAGCTCGCGCTCACCTTGCGTCAGATGGCGGAAGGTGGAATCTACGATCAGTTGGCCGGCGGCTTCCATCGGTATGCGGTTGATCAGATCTGGCTCGTTCCTCATTTTGAGAAAATGCTCTATGACAACGCCTTGCTGATCCCGCTGTACCTCGACGCGTCGCGACTCGTCGAATCGGCGGATGATCGGCAGCTGTTCCGCCGAATTGCGCGCGAGACGGCTGACTATCTGATACAAGGGTTACAGACGTCCGAAGGCGCATTCCATGCCTCCACCGACGCTGATTCCGAAGGCGTTGAAGGGAAGTACTTCGTCTGGACGCGAGACGAATTGCATACGCTGTTGGCGCCTGCAGATGCGGAGATCGCCTGTCGCAGCTGGGGTGTTGATGTCGGCGGCAATTGGGAGGGTCACTCGATCTTGAATACGGCGCAGTCGCCGAGCAACGTCGCGCGCTGGCTCGACCGAACGGCGGCGGAAGTGGAAGCATCGCTCGAACGCAGCCGCGCGCTGCTGTTGGCGCATCGCCAGACGCGGATAGCGCCAGCGACGGACACGAAGATCATTGCGGCGTGGAATGGCATGGCGATCGATGCGTTGGCCAAAGCCGGCGCCGTGCTGGACGAGGCTCGCTTCACCGACGCGGCAGCCGTTGCGGCGCGCTTCATTCTTGAACGGATGCGAACTGCGGATGGCGGACTGTGCCGCATTCACTCGGCTGGCCGAGCATCCGTTGATGCGTTTGTCGAGGATTACGCGGCTGTCGCTGACGGGTTGATCTCGCTCTACGAGGCCACTGGCGACGAGACGTGGTACATTGAGGCGCGCGCACTGATCGAAACGATGATTGAGCGGTTCTGGGACCACGAGGGCGGTGGATTCTTCACTGTCGGTCGTGAGGGAGAACAGCTCATCGCGCAGCGGAAGCCGGCGCAGGATGGCGCGACGCCGAGCGGCAACTCGTTGGCCGCGCGAGCGTTGGCGCGAATCTATGCGCTCACTGCCGAAGGTCGCTACGCCGACCTGGTAGAAGCAATGCGACAGACCTTTTCCGCCTATCTGAGCAAGGCGCCGACCATGCTCGGCCTGTTCGTATCAGTTCAGGAATGGCTTACAGAGCATCGGTCCATCGCGCTGATTGGGCCGTCTGACGATCCGGGACTGTTGGCCATGCAGCGTGATCTCTGGACCGGGATCCCGCGAGCGATGGTAATCATGCGGCAGACGGGCGGTGTGAGCGCTGTGCCGCAGTTGGCTGACAAGCCAGCGCAAGCAGGTCGGCCAACCGTGTACGTCTGTCAGGCCTTTGCCTGCTCGGCTCCGCTGTTCGATGCAGCGGCCCTGCAGCAAGCGATCGAGTCACCGCTCAGCTCTGACTGAACGGGAAAGAGAGGACTTCCCCATGTCGCGCCAAACCGTGATACCGACACTGCGCTACCAAGATGCGAACCAGGCGATCAGATGGTTGCATGAGGCCTTCGGCATCAGCGAGCACTTCGTGGTTCGGGACGAGGAAGGTCGGGTTGGTCATGCGCAGCTGGAATGGCGGGGATCGCTGGTGATGGTGGGTGACGCGCGCGGCGATCAGTACGACCTGCCGCGGCATCACGGCTCAGTCAACTTGACCGCGGAGTCGGCGGCGCAGGTTGATGAGATCTACGAGCGCGCTCAAGCGGCTGGCGCGACCGTGATTCAACCGTTGGAAGACACGGAATACGGCTCGCACGCCTTTACGGTCACCGACTATGAAGGCAACCAATGGCATTTGGGCACCTACGACGCGCTTGCGGAGAATGGATAAACCGATGGCTCCATTGGCCCTGCCCGACCGTCCGCAGATGCCGGAGAGCTTTGGCGTAGGGAATCCTGACTATCCCTTTGAGCCGATCAAGTGGTCATCCGTCGTCGAGCGTCTGACGGCTGCCCGCAACTACTGGATCTGCACGACTCGTCCATCGGGTAGGCCGCACTCTGTACCGGTCTGGGGAGTGTGGACCGATGACACCTTCTATTTCCTGACTGATCTGAAGAGCCTGACAGCGACGAACCTGATCCAGAACTCGGCATCGGAAGTACACCTTGAGGATGGCGATGAGGTGGTCTTGCTGTTCGGCGAGTTCGAACAGGTTGAGTTGGAGTCCTCCGTACTCGCCGTCTTCGACGGCAAGTACGAGATGCCGCCGATGATCGAGGGCTTCCCCGCTTTTCGACTCAGGTTGGACAAGGCGATCGCCTGGGGCGAGTCCAACTTCCCGAGCAATGCCACGCGTTGGCGCTTCTAGCCAGCTGCGCGAGCAGGTCGAGTAGCGCGCTGGTGTCGGCGTTGCCGCGATGTTCGAAACTACAGGCTGTGGAGGCGCAGATGAGTCTGAAAGCGGTAATCGTCGTGATCGGCGCCATCGCGCTGCTGATCACGGCCTGCTCTGGCAACGGTCACGGGGAGCAATCGCGTGAAGGGCCAGGCGAACACTCGAGTGGAGCGGATCAGCAAGCGGGGCACGATCAGGGACAGCAGGGCGAGGAATCAGCGACTCAGTATGAGCGCTCGGACACCTACGATCAGACGCGCAATGGCGCCCGCTTGATCCTGCGCTACGACGATGACGCCAATGCGTTCATCGGCAGCGTGGAGAACACGACGGAGCGCGGGTTGACTCGCGTGCGTGTGGAAGTGCATCTGTCCAACGGCGCCGAACTCGGTCCGACGCCGCCGCGCGACCTCGATCCAGGCCAGCGGCACGACATCTCGTTGCCGGCGACTGAAGCATCCTTCGACACGTGGAATGCGCATCCAGAGGTTGGCGCGCAAGAAGCGAATCACCAATCGGACCGTGAGTAGCGAACGGCCCGCGCTAGCTGCCTGAGAACTCGGCGCTGCGACACTCGTTGAAGGCGGCGACGCCCTCGTTCATGTCGTCGGTGTAGGCGAGACGCTCGAAGTAGAGCTGCTCGATTCGCAAGCCCTCGTCCAGTGAGGTTTGCATGCCTCGCGCGACAGCCGACTTGCAGGCGCGGACGGCCAGCGGACCGTTGCGACAGATTCGATCGGCCAGCGCTCGGGCGGCATCCATCAACGAATCGACTGAGACGACCTGGTGTACCAGACCGATCTCGTGGGCACGCTCTGCGCTGAGCGGATCGCCAGTCAGCATGATCTCCATGGCGCGACTCTCCCCCAGCAGCCGAGGCAGGCGTTGGGTCCCGCCCCAGCCTGGCAGGAGGCCGAGTCCGACCTCAGGTTGTCCCATCTGAGCGCCCTCAGCCGCGATTCGGATGTCGCACGCCAACGCCACCTCGAGTCCGCCGCCGAATGCGTAGCCGTTGATCGCAGCGATCAACGGCTTGGAGATGTACATCCCGCGCATGATCGTCGGCGGCAACTCGAAGCGCTCTTTGGAGGGCTCATTCATCATCGCCGGAATCATGTCGCGCAGATCGGCTCCGGCCGAGAATGCCCGATCACCGGCGCCCGTGATGATCGCCACCCAGGCGTCATCGTCGTCCCTGAACCGGGCGCACACGTCAGCGAAGGCGGCGTATTGCTCGCGATCGAACGCATTCAAGGCTTTCGGCCGATCCAGCACGATGGTTGCGACGCGGTATGAAACCTCATAGCTGACTGACATGAGAAGTCACCATTCCAGGAGGACTAGCGAGGAGCCCAGTTGGTGTTGCCGAGCAGAGGGTCAGGGGCGAGCGGATTCGCGGGTCCGCGGGTCCGCGCCGTACCGTTGACCAGTGAGTCGAAGTATTCGTACGCTGTGTCGCCGATCGCGTGGCAGACGTCATAGACGTTGTCCACGGACGGTCGGAAGTGGGCGCCGCCCCAAATGCGACTTTCACCGCAGTCAGTTTCGAACTCAGTCCAGGTGTCCCAGCTGAGGACGAGATCTTCTGCGGGAACCTTGCCGGGCGCGCGTCGCGATGAACCAGCCGGCCGCACGCCCTCGAACCCCTGCGTGTCATCGGTGCCGGTCATTCTGCGCAATGCTTGCGCGTAGGCCGCGCAGTTACAGGTGGAACCGGATGGATACTCGGAATGGTTGGGTGTCTCGATGTAGCTGGTCCACTCGCTGCCTGGCGCCTCAATGAAGGCTTGCTCGCGTTCCGACCAGATGGTGACGACTCTGTCGGGGTAGAGGTGGCGAATTGCGCTGACGGGACGTACCGCGTCGTAGCGCATCTTTTCTTGCCAGGTCACGACGAGGGCGTCGTAGGAGACCATGTTGAGCATGGTGTTGATATGTAGGATGCCGCGCGTATCGACCTGCTTGAGTAAGGGGCGAATGAGGAAGCCGCGCACCTTGTTGTCGAAGAACTCGACCATCAGTCGCTGTTCCTCCGTAATCTTCGGGGTGATCTCAAGCACGTACTCAATCTGCGCGCGGTACGCCTCGATATTGCGGATATCACTGTCGACCGGGGCCGGGAAGCGGTATTGGCGTGGATCGAAGCCGAGCGTATAGGGTTCCGCGTTGGCGGCTTGCGGCGTGACGTGCGTCTGAATGGTGTAGTTGCCGTGCAGCGAGGGTCGGAGCAACGGCTGCCAGTGCGACGGATGGCTCAGCTCATAGGCCGTATTGAGCGGGACGAATCCGGTCGTATCCGCAAAGGGGTAGCCGTTGGTCTCATCGCCGAACATGTTGAAGCCGTCGTAGCGACGACCTTCGACGACGAGTTTGGCAGCCAGATTGCCGAGTCCCTGCGGTGTGCTCAAATCTTCGCTGTGGTTGTCGGGATCGAGACCTGCCCGCTCAACCATCTGGCGCCAATCGGCGGCGCGGTGCGGCGCGACCATCATCAGCGTGCGATAGGCGGCGAAGATGACCGCGATATTGACATTGCGATCGGTCACGGACTCTGACGCGGGGCGTCGGCCCAATCGCGAGTATGCCCCGACCGCGGTCGGATGATACGGCGCGATCGCGTCAAAAGCGGAAGTCAGAATCAGGCCGGTGTAGTGAAACACCAACGAGACGTCACTGCCGGTCGGTGAGACTTCCTGCCGAAACCAGCCGCCGACTGCGGGAATCACAAGGTCCAGCAACACATTGTCATGATCGAGGTCGATTGACGTGTTGATCGCGGTGCCTGAGGGTCCCTGCGCCTCAGCATGGTCCAATGTGGCGAGGCTGACTCCTCCCAGAACGAGCAAGGAGCAGATCGCCAGCAAGGATCGGGGCATCATGCGATGGTCAAGTCGGAACACTGTGTACCTCCGATGCTCAGACTTCAGCGGCGGCGCCCCGTCCGCAGCGTATTCCTGTCGCGGACGGACGGGACGATCGGTTGATGTTAGCGCTGTGCCGCCGTGAACGAGTTCACGCGCATGAATGCCTCAGCATTCTCAGCCGTAATCAGACGCGGGCTGAGTTGGATGTCAAAGGTCCCAAGCACCTGCTGCGGATCCGCTACGCCGATTTCGTTGACGAGCACTGAGAAAGCGGGCTGGTTGTTGAGCATGGTGCTGAGCGTGTACCAGGCCTGCGCAAACGGACTGGTATCGAGTGCGAACTCGATCTGGCCGTCGGTCAACGCGGAGAGCACGTCTCCGTTCTGGTCAAAGGTGCCGAGTACGACGTCCGCCTCAGTGGCCGCAATCAGTTCCATCGCGAGGATGCTGACGCGAGAGTTCAGTGACAGCACCGCGGCAATGTCATCGGTCAGCGCCTCAGCGATAGCAGCCGATGAGGCGTCGCGATCGGTCAGGCCGCTGGCGCCGATATTGACTCGCCGCACTTCACCTTCGTAGGTGTCGTCCAGTCCCTGGCAGCGTTCTTCGAGTCCGATGTTCGAGGACTCATGGATGATGCACAGGGCCACGCCTCCGGCGTCGGCTGCGTTGAAGTGGTCGCCAGCCTGTCGACCGGCGCCGACTTCATCGACCGATACATGGCGAATGGAACCAACGTCGCCGTACGCGCTCAAGCCAGAGTTGAATGAGTTGACATAGACGCCTGCGTCGATCGCACGCGCGATCGCGGCCTCAACGCCTTGCGGATCGGGCAGCGTCAACCCGATCGCCAGAGCGCCAGCCTCAATGCATTGATCCACCATCGCTGATTGAGCATCCGCGTCGGTGCCGGCGTGCACTTCGACGCGAATGGTCTCGTGCAGCTCGTCCCACTGTCGCGCGCCGAAGCTGACCAATCCCCAGAACTCTTCGTCGCCAGGATTCTCATGCGTCACCAGGCAGTAGAGGGACTCCAGCGGCTCCGAGGAGTCGGGCTTGGCCACGCTGACGGGACTACTGGACTTCCAGCGCCCAAGCTCGGCATCGGCGGGCAGAAAGCGAAGCTCAGGGAGCTGTCGATTGCCCCAGCCTTCGTCGGCGCGAGGTTGCACGGCGACTTCAACTCGGCCGCCATCCAACGCGCGCGCCTGGATGCGTAGCTCGACCTCCCCATTGTCGATGGCGGACGCCAATCCCCATGCCGCTGCGATCAGCGCCGCAGTCAGCAGCATCAAAAACATCATGGTTTTGACGGTCAATGCTCGTTTCCTCTCCTTGATACCGTGAAACGCCTTGCGCTTCACGAGATATGACGATGATGACCAGCGCTAGGCTAATGCGTAAGCGCCAAGTTTGGAGTAAGGAACCAGCATGAGTCGACGCATTGGCATGGGATTCGATTGGCAAGGATCGATGGATCGCGAAACCGCGCTGAAGCGGGCGCAGATCGCGGATGAGGTGGGCATCGACTCGCTCTGGGTCGCCGAAGCCTGGGGTCAGGACGCGTTCACGACGTTAGTACAGCTCGCCGAGCGCACCAACAATATCCAGGTCGCGACAGGGATCGTCAACATCTATTCCCGCACGCCGGCCGCGCTGGCGCAGCACTTCGCCACGATCGATGAGATCTCAGAGGGCCGCGTGATCGTCGGGTTGGGCAACTCCGGGCCGCAGGTGATCGAGCACTTCCACGGCGTGTCGTTTCAGCCGGCGTTCAAACGGATGCGCGAATACGTCGAGATCATGAAGATCCTGTTCTCGGGCGAACGATTGAATTATGACGGCGATCTCTTCAAGCTGCAGCGTGGCTTCACGCTGCGCTTCGACACCTATCGCAAGCAATTACCGATCTATCTGGCCACGCTGAATCCGATCAGCGTGAAAATGACCGCTGAGATTTCAGATGGTTGGCTGCCGATCATGATTCCCATGGATCGGCTGAAGGAAGAGATCGACCAGATCAACGATTGGGTCCGCGAGGCCGGCAAGGACCCGTCGGACTTCACCGTCCGAGCTCCGGGCGGCGTCACGGTGGCCAACTCGCCTGAGGCGAAGGCCCGCGCTCGCGCCGGCCAGGCCGGGACGCTTGCCTTCTATTGCGCGCGGATGGGAGATTTCTACTACCGACAGTTGTCGCGCATGGGCTACGAGGACGAAGCCAACGCCGCTCGCGTGGCCTGGAAAGAGGGCGGCGGCGGCGCGGCGGCGCAGTCTCTGCCTGAAGAGATGCTTGAGCAATTCGGCTTCGTCGGAACGACTGAAGAGTGCGTCGAGCGTCTGGAGCAGGAAGCCGCCGCTGGCGCACTGCTGCACAACGCCGCCATCCTCGAAGAGGACCCAACCGAGTTCGCCCGGATCCTCGAAACGCTCAAGGGCTAGAGTGAACCGACGCAAGGCGTCGGAGAACGTGATGGCTGACCCCAACTGGGCCAATCGCAGCATCTGGACCGGCGACAACCTGGACGTCATGCGGGGCATGAACTCCGAGTCCGTCGATCTGATCTATCTCGATCCGCCGTTTAACTCGAACAGGGATTACGCGGCCCCGATCGGTTCAGCCGCGGCCGAGGCGGCGTTCAAAGATACCTGGACCCTGAACGATGTGGATCTGGCCTGGCACGGAGAGATCGCAGAATCGGACCCTGCCCTTTACCGCGTGATTGACGCTGCCGGACTCGGCCACAGCAAGCCGATGAAGGCATACCTGATCATGATGATCGTGCGGCTGATCGAGATGCGCCGCATCCTCAAGCGCAGTGGCAGTATCTACCTTCACTGTGACCCGACCGCGAACGCATATCTCGTCAATGCGATGGATTGCGTCTTTGGGCAAGCCCAGTTTCAGCAAGTGATCATCTGGAAGCGCACATCGGCCCACAACGACCGGCTCTTCGGCAGCGTCTGCGACACGATCCTTTACTACGCCGGCGAGGGCGCAACGCAGAACCAGGACGCTGTTCGCGTCCCCTTGGACCAGACCTACGTAGACACCTTCTATCGGTTGGAAGATGAGCGAGGGCGGTATCGCGCGGGCGATCTCACCGCCGCAGGTGAACGGATGGGTGAGTCGGGAGAGCCGTGGCGCGGCATTGACCCGACCAAGGTCAGCCGGCACTGGGCGGTGCCGCGCCGCGGTGGGTATGCTGACTATCTCGCGCGCTTCCTGCCGAGTTATCTCGATATCGAGAGTTCGCTGGCGCGTCTCGACGCGCTTGACGCCTCAGGCTTCATCCACTGGCCGGCGGAACCTGGTGGCGTCCCGCAGCTCAAGCGCTACCTCGACGCATCACCCGGTCAGATACCCGGTAACGTATGGGACGACATCCCGCCGCTGGGCGCGCGGGCCAGGGAGCGCGTCGGCTATCCCACGCAGAAGCCGCTGCGTTTGCTGGAACGGATCATTCTCGCCTCTTCCAACCCAGGCGATGTCGTACTTGACCCGTTCTGCGGCTGCGCCACCGCCTGCGTCGCAGCTGAAAAGCTGGACCGACACTGGGCCGGCATCGACCTGTCTCCCGTTGCCCACGCACTGGCGCATCAGCGTTTCCAGAGTGAGCTGGGGCTAACCTCGTTCAGCGTCAGCCATCGCAGCGACATTCCGCAACGCACCGACCTTGGCGTCCTGCCTTCGTACAAGACGCACAAGCACACCCTCTTTGGTCGACAGGAAGGACTCTGCGCCGGCTGCCGCGCTCTCTTCCCCTTCCGCAACATGACCATCGATCACATCGTTGCCCGCTCGCGCGGCGGCACCGACCATCTCGACAACCTGCAACTGCTCTGCAACGCCTGCAATTCGCTGAAAGGCGCAAACTCCCAGGAATGGTTCGTCGCCGAACTGCTTAGCCGCGGCATCCGCAGCTAGGCGATTACGCCGCCCACTCGATCCACCAGCCGTGAGGAGACGACCGCGCCAGTTGCTGCCGGCTTTGCCGACCGTCTCGGAACCGGGTGATGGCGAGCGTTGGGTCCTGCGCGTCGTCAATGTCTTCGAGCCTCAATTCCAGCGTGACCAACCATACTGGGCGTTCACGGCTGGTCTCAGACAGCGTCTCGAAGATTCTCTGCCGGCTCGATGTCGAGAACTGATAGAGGGCGACTGTCGAGTAAGCCGTCAGCGCCGCGTCACCTGGAGTATCTGCGATCATCAGGGGTAGCAACTCGACCGCGTCTCCCGATCGCAGATCGACCGGTGAGTGTTGCAGCTCTGCCGCTCCATCGATCAGGCGTTGATGACGCTCTACATGCTCTGGCCAGATCAGCGCCTGCAACCAGCGCAGTTCCGACTCATCGGTCAGGTCAATTGGGTTGATGTCGATTCCACCACGAAACTGCACTGCCAGATCATCAGCGAGAGAGGGAAGCGCGCCGCTTCCGCGCAGTTCAGCTTCCAGTGAGACCCGAGCCTCGGTACTGCCCCACGAGGCCTCCTGCCGGCCGCCCCGCAGGTAGCGATACCGATATCGATCCACATTCAGGTTGAGCCCGGCGCTGGCTCCGATGTCGATCAGCGCCAATGGGCGCTCGGACTCGGCCTGCACGATGGAGAACGCCGGCAACAGGCAGGTGCAACGGCGAACCACATTGGTCTGCGTGCGCCGATTCCGCACCAGCTCCAGAATTGCCTCTCGGTGGTCCAGACAGAACGCGCGAAATGAGGGGAACGCCGGTTCCATCGGTCGCTCTGACCCTGAGACAATTGGATAATGCGCCGTCAACGGATGCGACGCATACTCTCCACCGCCGAGTAAGAGATATTGCACTGCTGCGAAAAGCATGTTCGGGGCCGGTTGGCGACGACGCTTCTGCGCCGCCAGTTCCAGCAGCTCACAGTCGAGTGACACACCGTACGCCAGCTCGGCGTACATGGGCGAGGCGAGGTCAGGCGCTTCAACTCTCGCGAAGCGATGAAACAGATCGCGATAGTGCGCCGCCGTCGGCGCATCAAGGCCATCGCGCGGAGGCATGGTTCAGCGACGGAACGACAGCTCGCTATGTACTGAGGAACTCGCCGAGCTTGGCCAGCAACGCCTCAGGCTCTTCGACCTGCGGCATGTGACCGGAAGCGCTGAACATGGCTACTTCAGAGTTGGGAATGGCGCGGTTGAAGTCCTCGGCGTACTGCGGCGGCACGAGACCGTCCGATGCGCCCCAGCAGATCAACGTCGGGGAGGTCACGCGGTGAATCCGCTCGGCCAGTCGCTTGTCAGGGATGGGCCACATGAAGCGAGCCGCGGTCATGAGCATTTTGGCGCGTTCGACCGTCGCGGTCTGCAATTCGGCCGGGTCCTCCGGCGGAGGCGCGGTCATCATCTTGGCGCCGGGATGCTCGCTGTCGTGGAAGAGCGCTGGCACGAGTTCATTCGGCATCATCGCGAAGAAGTCGGCGACCGGGTAGTCGTCGTTCCAGAGACCGGCCGGCGCGATCAGGACCAGCTTGGAGACGCGCCCCGGCTGCATCGCAGCAACCTCGGCAGCGAACCAGCCACCCATGGAGTGACCGACCACGATCACCTCGTCAACGCCCATGGCATCGAGGAAGTCCCAGTAGAAATAGAAGACATCGTGATGGTCCATCAGCCACTCAACGCCTGTCGAGTTGGCCGTTCCCGGCAGCTTCGGCGCCAGCACGCGATGGTGCTGCGAGAGTTGTTCGAGGAATGGGTCCCACATCAATCCGCCGGCACCGTGGATGAAGAGCAGGTCTGGACCAGATCCTGCCTCCATGTAGCCGACATCGAACCGCCCGTTGACGAGCGAGATGGTCTTGTCTTCCATGTCATCCTCCAGCCGGCAGCAACATACATACGCCGCACGTTGCGGCCATGGATCAGGCTATGAGCGCCCTGAGTCAGTGTCAATCAATGGCTGTGCAGCTCGCCGTCGCCAACGAACGGCGACGGCGACTGAGACGATCAGGACTCCGAAGATCAGTGTGCCGACGATCGCGGCGAGGCCAGATTGCAGCTCGTCAATGAGCAGCATCAAGCCCGACGCGTACACGCCGATCAGTCCGAAGGCAGTGGAGAGGCGATGCTGAGCGACCGCGCCAGCGGCCAACAGCGCCAGCGCCCACACGATCCCGATGGCGGCCAGGGCAGGAGTCGTTGCGGCGAGCATCGTCGCGCCAATGATGCCTGCGGCCAACAAGGCTGATTCCCAGATCGGCGTCAACCAGTGCGTGGCAAGGCGTTCGAGCAGTCTGGGACCAACGAGTCCGAGCGCGGTGAGTTGCAAGGTGGTCAGCAAGGACACGATGGTGAGTCCGAGCCGCGTGCCGTCATGAAGGTCGGACAGACCGCCAGACAGGGCGCCAATCAGCAAGAGTCCGGAAGCGTGCAGGAGATCGACGCGGTTGGATCGGATGGCCCAGGCGGTGATCACCCAGCCAGCGAGCAGCATCATCCAGTCCATTACTGGCTCGGGCGAGACGGCGGCCAAGCTCAGCAGCGCGAAAGCGCCTCCGAGTGAGGCGCCCCACCTTCCCCACGGCGCCAATGATGAGCGGAGCCATCTGCGTGGATGATCGAGCGCGAGCAGGGCGACCGAGGTCGTCAATATCGAGACGGTAAACGCGCTCCATTGCGCCCAATCCTCGATCAGGCGAGGTCCGTAGCCGCCACTCCCGAAGATGCCGCTGCGCAAGGCATCGCCCTCGACCGCGATCGCAAGGGGGAGCAGCGTGAATGCCGCGCTGGCAATCAGCGTCGCAAGGGGCGACTGGGCCAGTCGCGCCATCAGGGCGCCAATCAGCAAGACGGCTCCGCAGATCAGCAGCCAGCCGATGGCTTCCTGATCCTGGCCGCCGATCTCATCAAGTACTAGCGCCCAACCGACGCTGATCAACACAACGGACGCGGCGGCGGCGGCATCTGCAAGCGCAGTCCAGTTGCTCGCTCTTGCGAGACGAGCGACTGCGGCTCCAACAACGCCGACCGCTAGCGGCGCCAACATGGAGGCAAACGAGTCTCCATGCAGCAGCGCGACCAACATCAGCGCGCCGACCAGAACGATTGAGACGCCAAGATAAGAAGCGGTGTCGCTGATTCGGTTGACGACCAACGGCTGGGACGCCTGTTGCGCCTCCCAGGCTACGATTTGTTCCGCTGCCTCGGCATCGAGCAACTCGGCCGAGCGCCAGCGCTCGAGCGTAGATCGCCAGTTCTCTGATGGCGCGTCTTCGGGATCCGCGTGTCCTGGCACGAGGCGTCCGATCCATCGTCCACGCGACGGTCCAACATAGAGTGATGCTATGCCTGCTGACGCGCTGCCACCGGCCATTGTGCGCGCCTATGACATCCGCGGCTCCACTCCTGACCAGATCGACGAGGCGGTCGCTCGACGGATTGGGGCGATGTTTGGGACCTGGCTGGCTCGACGTGGCGGACGATCGGTTGGCGTGGGCAGAGATGCGCGCGCCAGCTCGCCGGCGCTGTACGAATCGGTCGTGCTGGGATTGCAGAGCGTGGGCATGGAGGTCCACGCCGCCGGCATGGCGCCAACACCGGTGATCGGCTGGATGGTGGATCGGCTCAGTCTGGATGGCGGGTTGATCGTCACTGCGAGCCACAACCCGCCCGAGTACAACGGCTTCAAGCTGCTGGCCAGTGAGGCGCAGCCGCTTTGGCCGCGCGAGGTTGCTGAGGTTGCCCAGATTCAGCCGGCTGTCCCGACCAGCGCATTCGCTCCGCGAGGAACGCGTAGCGAGGTCGATGCCATTGCGCCGTATCTAGAGTTGCTGGCCGAGCGCTTTGGCAATGGCGCCACGATGCGGATCGCGGTCGATGCTGGACACGGCGTGGCGTCGCTCACCGGTCCGCAGGCGTTGCGCTCGCTCGGCGCGAGCCTGGAACCGATTCGTTGCGCGGCCCAACCGGTGGATGGCTTGGCGGCGGACCCGCAGAATCCAGAAACGATGCGAGCGCTCGCTCGTGTGACGGTCGACCGAGCAGCGGAGCTGGGGATTGCCTGGGATGGCGATGGAGATCGCATCGGCGTACTCGATCATCTCGGTCGTCGCTATGAGGCCGACTGGTTGGTTGCGCTGCTCGCTCGACCGCTGTTGGCGCGTCGACACGGCGCCGAGATCCTGATTGACTTCAAGACGAGCAGCAGCGCGATCGACGACATACGCCGACACGGCGGCCATCCAACTTCGGCGATGACCGGCTACTCCTACTTTCGCCGGCAGATGCGGGAGCGACAGATGAGTTTCGGCGGTGAGACGAGCGGGCACATTATGTTTGGGCCTGACTATCGCGCCGGAGAGCATGCGCCCTGGATCGATGACGGCGTTTATGCCGCTTGCGCGCTGCTCAGCTACCTGGCGGACTCCGAGCAACGGCTCGCCGATGCCATGTCCAGCATTGAACCGCGCCCAATCTCGCCGGAGTTGAGACTGCCTTGCCCTGATTCTGAGAAGGAGAGGATCGCCGCTGCGATCGGTGATTGGTACGCCGGGGCCGAGCGACAGGCGCAAATCGACCGACGGGACGGCGCGCGCGTGGAGTTGGCCGATGCGTGGTTGCATGCGCGCGCTTCGAATACGGCGCCGGCGCTCAGTCTGAGGTTTGAGGCCGATGATGAAGCTGCGTACTCGCGTGTCGCGCAGCAGTTGCACGAGATCTTGACTGCATGGCCACAGGTGAGCGGTATTGATCAGCTGTCCGCTGCACCGACCATTGGTCCGCAGCTGCTCATTTGACGAATTTGACGTGGTGCCGCGCGTTCAGCAACTCGGCGAGCGAAGTGAGGGACGTTGGCAAAGCGCGTTCGGTTACCAACAGCACTCGCACTGAGCGGTCTGGTTGCTCTGGTGCAGGCTGGGCGATGCGCCGTTCTACTTGCATGACCGCTTGCATCACCGCTCTCATTGCGACGAGTTTGAACAGCGCCTGTTGGAGCTCATGCAGTTCAGCATCGTCGGGTCGTACTTCCACGATGAGAGCTGAGGAGGCGCCGATGAAGCACACATCTGACTCGTCGCCGGACGGGAACCAGCGCTCGGTTACGGGGATCGCGTCCGGCGGCGCTCCGAGCAGTTCACCGTTTGCAGCCGCCCACTCCTTGAGCGCTCGATGGGCTGCGCTCTCTGCCGTGCCGGAGCGCGTCTTGGTCGGCGGCAGTCCGAAAGCGTAGATCCCGACCGTGACCCAATCGAACGACTGGTGCAGCAACAGGTCGCGATCAGGGTCGTCGGCCAGCAGTTGGCGGAGGTCAGGCGACGCAGGATAGAGCCGCCAAACGCGCTCTTGCATGCTCGCGGCGATGTCGCTGAGTGGTGGTTGGTCAGGAGAATCGAACGTTGCGGCGATCCGTTCTGCCGCGAGAGCGGGGTTGGTGAGCTCGCCTTTGCGCGCGGATTTGGACAGGAAGCGGAACAGGGTTCGTTGATAGTCAATGGGCAGAGGTTGGATCTGCATCGTCGTAGGGTAATGGCGTGACGATAGATGGTTTGCCACGCGAGATATTTCGCGCCTATGACATCCGCGGACGCGCTGACGGCGCGGACGCGCCGCTCAGGCCCAGCCTGGCGGAAGCGATTGGGCGTGCATTCGCGACGCATTTGGCGCACATCCGACACGTAGTCATCGGCGGCGACCAACGATTGACGACTCCAGCGCTGATGGAAGCCGTGATCGACGGGTTACTGCGGTCGGGTGTTGATGTGACTGAGATTGGGCGTGCGCCGTCGCCGTTGGTCTATTGGGCGACCGCGAGTCAGCATCAGGCTCGTCCAACTGCCGGTATCGCGATCACCGCTTCGCATAATCCGCCCGAGGACAATGGCGTCAAGCTGCTTGAAGCTGGCGGGATGCCGTTGCGGCCTGAATCGATTCAGAGGGTTGCGGACTTGATCGAACGCGGCATTGCGTCGGGAACACGGCGCGGTCGGAGAACAGAGTGGGATCCAAAGCCTGATTATCTGCAGCATCTGTTGGATGCGCACCAACTCGAACGATCGCGCCGCGTGGCGATCGACCCCGGCAACGGCGTCGCCTCGTTGACAGCGGGAGCGGCGCTGCGTGAAATTGGCGCCATCGTCGAAGCTATCAACGACGATCCGGACGATCCGCAGCCTTCCCATCCGGCTGATCCGCAGCACGCCGATCACGTCGCCGAGTTGGCTGCGTTTGTGAGTCAAACGGGCGCCGAGCTTGGCTTCGCCTTTGACGGCGACGGCGACCGGCTTGGGTTGGTTGACGGTCGCGGGCGGCGGGCCAGACCTGATCAGGTGCTGGCATTGCTCGCTCAGGACTGGCTCTCGACGCATCCGCAAGCGCAGGTACAGATCGATGTCAAAACGTCGCAGGCTGTGGTTGAGCACATCGAGGCATTGGGTGGAGAGGCGATCTTCGGACCGGTCGGTCACTCGCTCGGGAAATATGCAATGGTCGAGCGCGGCATTGACTTCGGCGGGGAGGCATCCACTCACTACTACTACCGATTGTCGGCCCCTGACCACATCAGTGACGACGCGGTGCGCACCGCATGTCGGATCGCACAGCTAGCATCTCGCAACAGCCTCGAGCCGTTATTGGATGCGATTCCGAGCTATCCGGTTTCACCTGAAGTGAAGATTGCCTGCGCGGACGATCGTAAACACGCGCTGGCGGCAGTGATTACGGAGCGAGCGAGTCGGATGTGGCCGGTCAATACGATCGATGGCGCGCGCGTTGATCTGTCTGGCGATGTGGCAGGAGCATGGTGTGTCATTCGGGCGTCGAACACGACGCCGTTTCTCACAGTGGTCGTAGAGGGGCGCAGGGACAGCGAATATGAACAGGCGCGCAAGATCTGCGCCGACCTATTATCCGACGTTGGGCTTGATCCGGCGCCGTTGCTTACTCAGGCTCCGCTGGATTGAGCGCGTGAGAAGGATGCGCGGCGCCTGGTTCGTCTGGTTCGCCGAGGGGCAGGGCGAATGCGTCCGCCAACAGCTCGTAGGATCGTTTGCGAGCGGCGAAGTCATGTGTGATCGTCAGCACGACGAATTCGTTGACGTCGTAAGCGGCGGCGAGTCGTTCAAGCCGTTCGCGAACTCGTTGCGGCGATCCGTGGATGCTGCGCTGTTGCATGTAGCCGAGATAATCGAGCTCAGGCTGCGTGTAGGGAAACGCGAGCGCCTCTTCAACGGAAGGGATGCCACCGCGCATGCCGCGATTGCCCTTGATCCGCCAACACCAGCGACTCCAACAGAGATGCTCTGCCTCTTCGTCGGTCTCGGCGACGGTGACGGAGACTCCGAGTGATGCGGTCGGTTCCGGGCAGACAGGTGAGGGCTCAAAGCGCTCGCGATACTTTCGCACGACCTGTTCGCCGCCGTCGGGCGAAATGAAGTGAGCAAAACAGTGAGGCCAGCCGAGTTCAGCTGCGATGTGTCCACCGTAATGGGATGAGCCGAGCAGCCAGAGTTGCGGCATGGGCGCATTGGGTGGCGCCGCGCTTACGTCGCGGTACTCGTGATCTGGCGGCAGATCGTCCGCCAACCAGCCGTACAGGTCCAGCAATTGCTCGGGGAAGTGGTCGATACCTAGTGAACCGGGACCGTGTACGAGCGCGCGCGCCGTGCGTCCATCCGAACCGGGCGCGCGTCCGACGCCGAGGTCGATGCGGTCGGGAAACTGGGTGGTGATGGTGCGAAAGTTCTCTGCCACTTTGAGTGCGCTGTAGTGAGGCAGCATGATGCCTCCGGACCCGACGCGAATCCGAGAGGTGCGCCAGGCGACCTGCGGTATCAGGACTTCGGGAGAGGCGCAGGCAAGCGATCCGGCGTTGTGGTGCTCGGCCAACCAGTACCGCGAGAAGCCGAGTCGGTCTGCGTGCTGCGCCAGCTCGAACGTTTCGGCGATGGCGGTCGCGGCAGTTCCGCCTTCGCGGATGGGGATCTGGTCAAGCACACCGAGTCGGATTGAGTTGGTCATGGCTCCAGCCTACATTCGCAACTGGCGCGATCACGGTCGGGAGGCGCGTGCTTGCATGGTGCGTGCTCGCATAAGCTGGAGCTTGTGCATCTGCAGCCATGCCGCCCAGAGGAGTCGCTGATGACCGTTCGCCCAGATTCGTCCGAGTTGACGCTTGATTTGCCTCATAGCCGCGCTGCGGACGCGGCGCGCGAGGCTTGGGATCGCTTTCCCGCTCTGCATACCGCGAACGCGGTCACGAAGGGTATGACGGCAGGCAATGCGACCGAATGGGGACTCTCAGGTCGGGCGCCGACCAGTGATCTGCCACCCATCTCGCTCGGCGGAGGCATCCCAGACGCTGAGACTCAACCTCGCGAGCAATTGCTTGCGGCGATGTCGCGGGTGCTGGAAGCGCCTGGCGATGCACCGCTGGTCTACGGCGGCCCACAAGGTTTCACGCCGCTGCGAGAAGAGATTGCGGCCTTTTTCGCGCGCAATCATCCGTCGCGACCGACCGCGGAATGGTATCTGCTGACGAATGGCGCAGCCGGCGCGATCGAGTCGATCTGCGCATCCTTCCTCGATCCCGGCGATGTCGTGATCACGGAGATACCCACATTTGCCGGCTCGCTGCGCACGATCCGCGGCAAGCAAGCGTCGATCGTCGGCGTGCATATGGACGATGAAGGACTCAATCTCGACGAGCTGGAAGCGACGCTCGATCGACTCGAGGCCGACGGTCGCCGCGTCAAACTGATCTATACGCAACCGACGTTCCACAATCCGACCGGGTTGACGATGACGCTCCAGCGTCGGTTGGACTTGATTGAGCTTGCCGCGCGGCGGCAAGTGCTGCTGATGGAAGATCACGCCTATTCGGAGCTGTACTTTGACGAGCCTCCGCCGCCGACGCTGTCGGAGCTGACTGACGGTTGGGGAGTGCTGACGGTGGGCACGTTCTCGAAGGTGATCGCGACAGGCCTGCGTGTGGGCTGGGTGCAGGCGCGACCAGAGTGGATCAGCGCCATGACGCCGGCCCGCTTCGACATGGGGAACAGCCCGCTGCTGCATCGGATGTTGCACGAATACATCGTGCGGGGAGATTTCATCGAGCATGTGTCGGCAATGCGTCAGCTCTACGAGCTCAAGGCGCAGACGCTGGCAGATGCGATCAATCAGTTCGGCGAACCATACTTCGACCTCACGGAGCCGTTGGGCGGATTCTTCCTCTGGCTCAAACTTCGGCCAGGGCTGCAAGCCGATGCGGTCCGTGACGAGGCAGCCGGGGATGGGCTGAGCTTTCCGTCCGGGCATCGCTTCTATCCGGGCAGCGATGCCGGTAGCGACGGTGAATCCTTGCGGCTGGCGTACTCCTGGCCGCCAGCGCAAACACTGGAAGCAGCCGCTGAGCGGCTCGATCGCGCATTTCATCGCGCTGCCAACGGCGCTTGACCGTGCCCTGCGGGCGTCCGGTCCAGCGGCCTGCAACCATTGGTGGGCAGTCAGTCTCGTACGAGCTTCACCGCAGTGCGCGACGCCGCAAGACGCTGTCACTCCAGGTGCAGCACGGAAGCATTCGCGTTCTGGCGCCGCAGCGGACATCCCAAGCAAGCATCGAGGCATTTCTGCAGGAACGGGAAGAATGGATCGCGGAGCGACTGCGTCTGGTCCCACTGAGCGGGATTCGCGCACAGCTTCGTCCTGGCGGAGAATTGTTGCTGCTTGGTCGCGCGCGACCGGTCCGTCAGGGGCCGAAGACGTTCGAACTTGTTGGAGAACCAACGGACGAGGGCGGCGCATACTTCCGCCTGAACCCTGACGCAGTTGACATGGTTGATCAGGCCAGCGTGTGGTTTCGCACGTTTGCACGGCGACATTTCCAGGCACGCATCGCCGAGTGGTCGGCTCCGGTTGGCGTGGCGCCGAGGCGCTTGCGCATGGCGCAGCAGAAGACGCGCTGGGGCAGCGCTTCTGCTCGGGGGACGTTGAGTTTGAACTGGCAGTTAGTTTTCGCGCCGCCCAAGATCATTGACTACGTGGTGGTACACGAACTCTGCCACTTCAAGCGGCTCGATCACAGCCCTGAGTTTTGGGCGCTCGTCGCAGAGCATCTGCCCGACTACCAGCAGCGACGTGGCTGGCTGAATCGCAACGGCGACCAGTTGCGCTGGTGACAACACTGCTGGACGGCTGACGAGGCTGGAGGCTCAGTCGGACGCGGCCTCGGCGGGTTCCTGGAGGAAGTCTGGCACCTCCTGGCCGGCGTCGCGGAAGGCTTTGGCGAGCACATCGACGCGGCTAAAGGAGACGGCTCCGCCGCCGCTGGCGACCCACTGCTGGGTGCCTTCAACCGAGGCGAGCTGCCCCTGGAACCTGGGCGCCACGTAGCGCGCGAAGAGCTCGAAGGAGCGGCGGATACCTTCGCGATCTGCCCACTCGTGCGCCAGCATCATCAGGCCGCCGAAGCCGCCAGAGTTTTCCTGCAGTTGCTCGATCGCCTGAATCGCATCATCGGGCGAGCCGATGATGGCGCCGCCGGTGGCGACGGCGCCTTCGGGCGACTCCGCCGTGCCCGGGAGGACAGCTTGCAGGGTGTCGCGGAAGTAGTCGAGCTGCCAAGCTCGCCAGCCGTCGCGGCACTCGGCGAAGGCCTGTTCGCGCGTCTCTGCGATGTACATCGGGATGACCATGCGCCACTTGTTGCGATCTACGGTCTGACCTTCGCGCTCCGCGACTTCCTCAACTTCCTCCCACTGACCTTCGAGGTTGGAGCGTCCGCCTGGCAGGTAGACGCCGATGCTGAGGAGACCGATACCGTATTTGCCGGCGGTCACTCGACCCGCAGGCGAGACGGTGGAGGCCACAGCCATTTCGAAGTGCGGCTTGGTATACGGCGAGACTTGAAGGCGAGCCTCATTGAGCTCGAACCAGTCGGTCTTCATGTTGACCGGCCCGTCCTGCTGCAGCAGGGCGAAGATGGCCTGCAAGGACTCGTCCATGCGTTGTCGCTGGTAGAGCGGCTCGATGCCCATCATGCGGGCGTCGGAGGACAGCGCGCCTGGCCCGACGCCCATCATCACGCGACCGCGCGTCATGTGGTCGAGCTGGATCATGCGGTCCACGGCCATGAGCGGATGGTGATAGGGCAGAGAGACCACGCCGGTGCCAAGCCGAATATTGCTGGTTCGCTCGGCGGCGGCGGCGATAAAGACTTCGGGAGATGCAATCAGCTCCCATCCGGCGGAGTGGTGCTCGCCGATCCAGGCTTCGTCGTAGCCGAGCTGGTCAAGCCACTCGATCAGTTCGAGGTCGCGGTGTATGGCGAGCGAGGGATTCTCGCCCACGCGATGAAACGGCGCCATGAAGATGCCAAAGTCCATACGTCCATCGGTTGCCATCGGCTGCCCCTAACTGATCGTCGAACTCGCCGAGGGTCGGCGTTACCTTTGAGTCGAGTCTAACTACCCATTCAGGCGATAGGCCGTGCGATGACCACGTCTCCGTATCAGCAACGACGCAGCACCCGTTTCGATCCGACGATCAACTGGCGCGAGGCGTACGCTTCGCGGTTGTCGACGCCAGAGATGGCGGCGGCGCGCTTCCGCTCCGGCGATCATCTGTGGATGCCTCCGGGGCATGCCTCGTTGCCGATTCTGGAAGCGCTCGCCGCGCGCAAGGACGAGCTGAAGGGCGTTGAGGTTCGCGCCGTGATCGTGCCCGACGCTGGTTGGTTCACCGAAGACATGATGGACGCGTTCAAGCTCGCGCCACAGTTCGGCACGTTGTTTGACCGTGCAGCGGTCAACAGTCGCGTGGCGGATTACCACCCCTATTGGCTGGTCGGGATCCACAAGGCGTGGGACGCGGGCCGCGAGGATGAGGCGTGGCCGGTTGATGTCTTGCAGATTCGCTGCTCGCCGCCGAATGAGGCCGGCTTTGTCTCGATGGGCGCCTCGGTTTGGGACGCGGTGACGTCGGCGAAGCGGGCCAAGCAGGTGATCGCTGAGGTGAACGAGAACGTGATTGAAACGTTTGGCGATTCGTGGCTGCACGTTTCGGAGATTGACTGTTTTGTGCCGGCGGATTCGCCAGTGGTGGTCAACCTGGAGCATCCCGAGCCGAATGAGGTGGACCTGGCACTGGCGCACTATGTGGGCCAACTCGTCCAAGACGGTGACTGCATTCAGATCGGCGTTGGCTCGCATACCGGCGCATTGCCGAGGTTGGGCGCCTTTGACGAGCGGGAGAATCTCTCCTATTTCGCGGAGCTGACCGTGGAAGGCCTGGTACCGCTGGTCGAACGGGGGGTGATCACGGGCAAATACTCCGATACGCACCCAGACCGGTTCGTCGCGACGGTGATCGGCAACACGCCGCAGGAACACGTCACCGTGCATCGGAATCCGGCCTTCGAGACGTACAGCATTGAATACCTGCTCGACCCGCGTCAGATCGCACGGAACGAGAACATGGTCGCAATCAACGGAGCGCTGACGGTGGACTTAAGCGGGCAGATCGGTGTACACACAATCGGACCGCGGGTATATGCGGGCGTCGGCGGGCATCTCGCCTTCGCGCTTGGGGCGTATCTGGCGCCTCGCGGCCGCTACGTCTCAGTGATCCCGTCGACGAATCGGTCTGGCACGATCTCGACGATCATGGCGCAGTTTGATCCGGGTCAGATTGTGACGGTTCCACGAGATATCGCCGACACGGTGGTGACGGAGTACGGGATCGCACGACTCCTGGGGAAGACGGTTCGCCAGCGGGCGGATGAATTGATTGCGGTGGCGCACCCTGACTTCCGCGCCGAGCTGCGCCGGGAAGCACAGAAGCTGTTCTACCCTTAGCGACGGACATTGCGGGAACGAACGAACCGCGTGGCTGGGGAACGGCGACTAATCGTCCAGCCGTAGTGACAAACTCAGGCAAACTCAGGCAGCCAGATATCTGTGTGCGCAGATGATGAGTTGATTGAGCGGCAAATTGGAAGAAGGAAAGTTGATCCGGTCGGGCTTATGTCACTTTCGCGGCATCCGGATCAACGACGCGTTGAGGAAGCGAGAGCAAACGATTGTCCGGCGAGACACTGACCCGATGCACGGCGGAGCGAGGCGGTGAAGCTCTACACGATCGGGTTCACCAAGAAGTCTGCGCGAGAGTTCTTTGATGAGCTGCTCGGAACGAACGGGGCGATACGAGTCCTTGACATTCGTCTGCGGCCGTCATCCCAGCTTGCCGGCTTCGCCAAGGTCAGCAAGTCTGATGGTGACTTTCAGTTCCTGCTGAAGCGGCTATGCGACATGGAGTATGAACACATCACAGAGTTGGCGCCGCGCAAAGAACTTCTCAGGGACTATCGCGCCGGTGATGTGGGCTGGAACGAATATGCCGAGCGGTATCGCGCGCAACTCAATGAGGATCAGGTGGCGACGCTGCTCGATCGCCAGCGCATCGCGGACGGCGTGCTGCTATGCAGCGAGCATGAAGCCACGCATTGTCACCGACGGCTCGCGGCAGAGTATTTGCAGGAGCAGTGGGGCGGGATCGAGATCATCCACCTCTAGCGGACTGGTGAGTAACTGGCTGCTGAGGGAGCAGACTGCTAGGCGTGCTGTCTGATCCATGCGCCGATGTGGTCAATGGCTTCCTGGCCTTCGGGGAGCATGGGCGCGAAAGCTTGCCAGACGTGGAACATGTCGTCCCAGATCTCTTCAACGACTTCAACGCCCGTGTCTCGCGCTGACTGCGCCACGCGGACGGTGTCGCGACAGATCATTTCGACTGCGCCGACCTGCAGCAGCAACGGCGGGATGCCGTCATAGTCGGCAAACACGGGCGACAGCAGCGGGTCGCGGCGATCGGCATCGCCGGCGTACATCGCGGCCCAGTCTTGGGAAGCAGTGATGGCGACCGAGTTGTCCGGGATGGTCGGATCGTTGAGGCCGAAGGCGGACAGCTCTTCGGGTCCGGCGGCGAGGTCGGCCCAGGCCGACAGTCCGATGCCGCCGCTCGGCATGCGGACAGAGCGGTCGCGCGCGGCGAGCAAGGTCGCGAGGGTGAGTCCGCCGCCGGCAGAATCACCGGCGACGAAGACGCGGTCGGCCTCGCTCGCGCCGCTGGGTCCCTGCGTCCAGATGTGCTCCAGTCCAGCGATCGCATCGTCTACTGCGGCAGGGAAGAGATGCTCTGGCGCCAGGCGGTAGTCGAGGCTGAGCGCGACGCAACCGGCCGCGCGGCAGATGTCCGCCACCAGCCGACGATGCGTCTTGATGGATCCGAGTACGTAGCCACCGCCGTGTACATACAGGACGCGGCGTTTCGGATCAGAATCAGGAAGAACGGTCCATTCGCCAGGCACGCCGTTGGCGGCAGTGGTAATCAGTTCCACATCATCGCCGAGCGGAAAGACGAAGGCCTCCTCCATCGCGGCGCGTTGTTCGGCGAGCGAAATATCGGCTTCGATCATGCTGGCGGCAGAGGCCTGCATTGCGGCGACGACTTCTGAATACTCTTTCGATGGCATGGCAGGCTCCTGGTTCCTGGATAGCGAGCGTTGAGCGACTGTGTCGGTGTGAATGCCCCAAGTTGCCCGGCCTGTTGTGGCCAGGCGTGTTGTCGCCAGGCGTGTTGTCGCCAGGCGTGTTGTCGCTAGGCGTGCAGGCTGATGAATTCGCCGATGCGATTGATGGCCTCTTGACCCTCTGGCAGCATTGGCGCGAAGGCGTGCCAGACATGGAACATGTCGTCCCAAACTTCTTCGGTTACGTCAACGCCGGCGTCACGCGCCTTCCTTGCGACGCGGGTGGTGTCGCTGAGCAGGACCTCGGCATCGCCGACCTGGAGGAGCAGAGGAGGCAGCCCGGCATAATCCGCGTAGAGCGGGGAAGCGAGCGGATCACAGGCATCGGTGTCGGCGAGGTAGGCCTGCGCCATATTGCTGACCATGTCGGAGCTGGTGATCAGCGGGTCTGCCTCTGCGCGCGTCTGGATCGTTTCGCCGGTGATGGCGAGGTCGGTCCAGGCAGAGATACCGATAGCGGCATTGGGTAGTTCGAGTCCGCGGTCACGAGCGGCGAGCAGGGTCGCCAGGGTGAGGCCACCGCCGGCTGAATCTCCAGCGACCAACACGGAGTCGGCAGCCTCCTCTCCATCCGGGCCGTTCTGACGGATGAACTTGAGGGCTTCAATGGCATCGTCCACGGCAGCCGGGAAGGGATGCTCGGGCGCGAGGCGGTAGTCAAGGTTGAGGATGGAGCAGCCGGACGCGGCGGCGATGTCTTCACAGAGTCGTCGGTGCGTGATCGGTGAACCGATTACATAGCCACCGCCATGCAGGTACAGCAGGCGCCGATTCGGATCCGAATCGGCAACAGTGACCCATTCGCCGGGCACGCCATTGGCATCAACGGGTGTGACACTCGCAGCGTCGGTTGCGGGGAAGGCAGTGGATTCCATGCCGGCTCGCATCTGTTGCACGGTCGGCGCGCCACCGCCGATCGGGCTCTGTGCCAACAGGTCCAGGACTCTCTGCAGTTCTGCCGATGCCATGTGTGTCTCCTCTGGGATTGATGTTTGGAGCTGATTGCGTTGTTGCGTGCAGGTTAGTGGGTTGCATCGGCGATACTGAGGGCGCAGACGACAGCAGCCGATAGGAGTTCGTATGCGCATCCTCGCTCCACCGAATGGGACGACGCTCGCTGGCAAGATTGAGGCGGTACGCGAGCTGGAGGCCGACGGCTTCGCCGGCGCCTTCCTGCCGTCCATGGGTCACGACGCCATGACGGTGCTCGCGCTCGCCGCTGGAGAGACATCCGAGATCGAGCTCGGCACCTTTGTGATTCCCACGTACACTCGGCATCCGGTGGCAATGGCTCAGCAGGCGTTGGCGACCAACGCCGCTGCGGGTGGACGCTTCACGCTGGGAATCGGACTATCACATGAGGTGGTGATCCGTGACTCGTGGGGGCTGGATTTCAGCCGTGTGGTCCGACATACGCGTGAGTACCTCGAGGTGCTCCAACCGTTGATGCGCGGTGAGCAGGTCGACGTGGAGGGAGAAATGTTCCAGGTGCATTCGCAGCTGGAACTGCCCGATTGCGAGGCTCCGCCGGTGATTGTCGCGGCGCTGGGTCCGCAGATGTTGCGGGTGACGGGTCGGCTGGCTGACGGGACGGCACTCTGGCTGGCTGGTCCGAAGTGGATCGAGGAGGTCGTGATCCCTGAAATGGGCGCCGCCGCCCGCGACGCGGGCAGGCCCGATCCGCGCGTGATTGCCGGCGTGCCGATCTCGGTGACGTCAGACCCTGATGCGTGCCGACAGCGGATCAGTCGCGCGTTCGCGATGTACAACACCCTGCCTTCCTACCAACGCGTGATTCAGGGCTCGGGAGCTGACGATCCCGCGGGTGTCGCAATCGTCGGCAGCGAGGAAGAGATCGAACGCGAGTTGTTGCGTTGGCGAGACATCGGCGTGACGGACTTCTATGCGGCGTTCGAAGGTGTCAGTGCCGATGAACGCCAGCGGACGCGCGAGTTCATTGCGGCGCTCGCACCCAGTTTGTAGCCGCCTCCTGTCGGTTGCGAGCGTTGTATGGGCGAGACGCCATGGAGACTTGACTCACGGTTCAGTCGAGACGGATCGATCCGGAGCGCCCGCCGTCCTTTTCGCGCAGGCGCACTTCGTCGATGCGCATGCTGCGGTCGACCGCTTTGGCCATGTCGTAGACGGTGAGACCGGCGACGGAGACGGCGGTGAGCGCCTCCATTTCGACTCCAGTTTGTCCGGAGCAGCGGACTTCCGCGCGAATGGCGACCGAAGGAGGTTGATCGACGAGTTGCAGTTCGACCAGTATCTTGGTGAGGATCAGTGGGTGGCAGAGCGGGATCAGTTCGTGTGTGCGTTTGGCGGCCATCACACCGGCGAGTTCGGCAGCGGTCAGCACGTCACCTTTTTTGAGCGCTGAACGACGGATCAGATCGAGGGTGTCGGGTTGCATGAGAACGCGGCCTTCGGCGACCGCGCGTCGTTCGCTGATGGGTTTGTCGCCAACGTCAACCATGCGGGCGCGACCCTGCGCGTCGACGTGGCTGAGCTGGGAGGAGTGTCGTTCAGCCGCCAATGTGGGACATCTCCACTCGGCCGAGCTGATCGAGATTGTCGGTCATTGCGGCGCGAAGTTCGGAGTAGCGGTCTTCACGCTCGGTCCATATGCCGGATATCCGCCGCAAGAGTTCATCATCGCTGGCGCCTTCGCGGAGCGGTCCGCGCAGGTCCTGTCCGACGGACGCGAAGAGACAGGTGTACAAGGAGCCTTCGGCTGACAGTCGGGCGCGCGTGCAGTCGCCGCAGAAGGGCTCCGTGACGGAGGTGATCACGCCAACCTCGCCGGATCCGTCACGCCAGCGCCAACGTCTGGCGACCTCTCCACGATAGGCAGCGGCAACCGGTTCGAGATCGGCTTCCTGCTCGAGCCGCTGGATGATCTCGCGCGCGGGCACGACGTCGTCAAGCAACCACCCGTTGGAAGCGCCGACATCCATGTATTCAATGAAGCGGACGATGTGTCCGCTGGCTCGGAAGTAGCGCGCCAGATCGACGACGCCATGGTCATTGACACCGCGCTTGACCACTGCGTTGATCTTGATTGGCCCGAGGCCGGCGGCGGCGGCGGCATCAATCCCGGCGAGCACACGTTCGGGCGGAAAGTCAACGCCGTTCATCTCGCGGCAGATATCAGGGTCAATCGAATCGAGGCTGACAGTGACACGGTCAAGGCCGGCGGCCTTGAGATCGGATGCGAGCGACGTCAGCCGTGAACCATTGGTCGTGAGCGCGATGTCGATCTGCGGCAGCGCCTCGCGCAGCATGGCGATCAGCGTGGGCAGCTCGGCGCGAACGGTCGGTTCGCCACCGGTCAGTCGGAGTTTGCGCAGGCCGAGCTGTCCGAAGATACGTGCGAGTCGGACGATCTCCTCAAAGCTGAGGATGGCGCTGCGAGGCAGGAATTCGTAGCCGGGACCGAAGACCTCGCGCGGCATGCAATAGGGGCAGCGGAAGTTGCATCGATCGGTGACCGAGACGCGGAGGTCGGCGAAGCGTCGGCCGAGTCGGTCAACGGGAGCGTCCGAAGCCATCAGCTCATCCGATCCAGTGTGCTTGCCATCACATCAAGCGCCCAGGCGGCGTTGGCGAGAGCTTGCGCGCGATGGGAGATGCGGTTCTTCTCGTCGATTGCGAGTTCAGCCATGCGGCGACCATCGGGCAAGGCGAAGATTGGGTCGTAACCGAATCCGAGCGAACCGCGCTCGTCCATCGCGATGGACCCTTCTACAACGCCTTCGCCCAATCGTACGTTGGTAGTGAAGGGAAACGCGAGCGCGACGATGCAGCGAAAGCGCGCCTGGCGCGATGAGATTGGTTCTTTGGCGAGAGCACAGAGCAATTTCTCACGATTGGCGGCGTCATCGGCAGCGTCTCCAGCATATCGGGCGCTGTAGAGCCCTGGCGCGCCGTCAAGCGCATCGACTTCGAGACCGGAGTCATCGGCGATGGCGGGGAGGTTTGCGGCGTTCGCGTAGGAGCGCGCTTTGCGGCCGGCGTTCTCCGCGTAGGTGTCGCCGTCTTCCACGACCTGAAAGTCCGCCAAACCGACGTCGGCGGGAGCGACGAGTTCCCAGTTGGAAGAGACATGTACCTGGAAGAGTTGACGGAACTCGCGCAGTTTGCCCTGATTGCCGGTAGCGACGAGGAGACGATGAGGTCTGCGCTCGGCGTCAGCCAATGTACTCACCTTTGCGCGCGGCGGCGGTGAGGCGGGCGCGCTCGAGGAATGCAGCCTGGGCGGCGTCAATGTGCTCGGGCTTGCCACCCCAAACGGCAAGCGGTGTCGCCTGCAGACCGCGCCCATAGGAGAAACTGAGCTGCCAGGGAGCAGTTGCGGCGTTGGCCGCGGCCTGATTGATGGCGTTGAGGTTGACGGTCGCTTCCGCATCCGATTGTCCGCCAGAGAGGAAGACGCAACCGGGCACGGCAGCGGGGACTGCGTTGGCGAAGACGCGAAGTGTGTCGGACGCGACGACGTCCGCGGACGCGCGGTCGGCGGCGCTCTTGCCGGAGAGAACCATGTTGGGTTTGAGCAGGGCGCCGGCGAGGTCAACCCCTTGCTGCGCGAGCGCGTCGAAGGTGGCGAGCAGCGCGCGTTCCGTCGCGCGGGCGCAGGCGCCGATGTCATGGTCGCCGTCCATCAACACTTCAGGCTCGACGATCGGGACGAGTCCAGCTTCCTGCGAGAGTTTGGCATAGCGGGCAAGGGCGTGCGCATTGACGTCGAGGCAGTAATCGGTCGGACGATCATCGGCGATATCGATCACCGCTCGCCACTTGGTGAAGCGGGCGCCTTGTTCGCGGTAGACGGCGAGTCGCTCGCGCAATCCATCAAGGCCTTCGGTCACCTTTTCGTTCGGTGAACCGGCGAGATCCTTGGCGCCTTTGTCGACCTTGACGCCGGGGATGACGTCGTTGGAGGTGAGCACGTCAACGAGCGATCGGCCATCGGAGGCGTCCTGGGTCAGGGTTTCCTCGAAGAGGATGACGCCTGAGATGAAGTCGCCGATGCCCGCTGAGGTAAACAGCAATTGCCGCCAATCACGGCGATTGGTTTCGGTTGAGTCGAGCCCGATGCTGTCGAAGCGTCGTTTGATGGTGGGCGCGGATTCGTCGGCGGCGAGGATGCCTCGTCCCGGCGCGACCAATGCCTGGGCGGTGCGGTGAAGTTCGTTAGACATATGAGAGCCCTCTCGCGGGTTGGTGGGGAACTACTCGGCCAGTTTGTCGACAACTCGTTGGACGACGTCAGCGTTGCCGACAATCAGCGGGGTGCGTTGATGCAGACGCTCGGGCTGCAGATCGAGGATACGCTCCCGCCCGGTTGAACCGGCTCCGCCGGCCTGTTCGGCGACGTAGGAGAGCGGATTGGCCTCGTAGCCGAGTCGGAGCTTGCCGGCTGACGACTTGACGTCGCCGGGATACAGGAAGATGCCGCCTTTGAGCAGATCGCGATGGAAGTCGGCGACCAGGGAACCGACGTAGCGAAGCCCGTAGTCGGCTCGCAGATCGGCGACCGCATCCTGCATCTCCGGTTCCCAGTTGCCTTGATTGCCTTCGTTGACGGAGTAGGCCGCGCACTTGGCGGGAATGCGGACGTTGTCGTGCGAGTGCAGGAATTCGCTCGAGGCCGGGTCGAGGGTAAAGCCGTCGACTCGGCCGGGAGTGGCGACGACGAGCACGGTGGACGAGCCGTAGACCACATAGACGGCCGCGCATTGCTCACGGCCGGGACGGAGCATGGACGCATCGCTCAGCGGCGAATCATCGCTGCGACGGTAAATGGCGAAGATCGATCCGATCGTGACGGCAACATCGATATTGGAGGAGCCGTCAACGGGGTCAAAGAGGACGACATAGGGGTGGTCAGCAGTGTTGGAGACGAACACAGGCTCTTCAAGCTCCTCGCAGGCGAGCGCGGCAACGGCGCCGCACTCCTGCAAACTGGTGACGAAGGCATCAGTCCCGGCGGCGTCGAGTACCTGGACGATCTCGCCCTGGACATTGGTTTCACCTGTGTCGCCGAGCACGCCGGCGAGCGCGGCGCGGCGGGTGAGGGCGTCAACGCGCCTGGCCCCGTCGGCGATCGCGCCGACCACGGTGAGGAAGCCATCTGCGACGAGATCCGCGGGCGCGGTGTCGCGGATGCTGTCGTTCAACGAACGAGGGACGGAGGTGGATCGCGACATGTGCGCTGCCCCTTCCACGGACTGGGGCGCAACGGAACTCTTTGAGGGTATGTGAAGGATCGTCGCAGCCTGAACTCGCCTGATCAAGTGGTGAAGTGGCGTACGATGAGAGTAACCGTGTGAGTGTTGTGGAATGAGGTCTCGGAGGATGAGCCAATTGCCTTCGACGCCGAACGGGTCAGGCGCGATCACGGACTATGCGTCAGCGGTCGAGTGGCTGATGTCGTTCGCGGACTTTGAGCGCGGCTCGGGTCCCCGACGCGCGGCGCCTGACTTCGCGTTGAACCGGATCCGATCGCTGCTGCAACGCCTCGACGATCCGCAGCATGGCCGGACCACGATTCACATCGCTGGCAGCAAGGGCAAGGGATCGACGGCGGCGATCGTTGAATCGGTGTTGCGCGCATCAGGCTTGCGGACAGGGTTGTTCACGAGCCCGCATCTGCATAATTTTACTGAGCGCATCAGGATTCTGTCCGAACCGCTCGCTGAGCAGGAATTTGCGACACTGTGTAAAGAGTTGCGCGTTGTGGTGGAAGCAGAGTTGGCAGCCGATCCTGGTCGGATCAGCACGTTTGAGATCTTGACGGCGCTCGGATTTCAGGCGTTTCGCGCGCATGAGGTTGACGTGCAGGTGATAGAGGTCGGTTTGGGTGGGCGTCTGGATTGCACGAATGTATTCAGGCGAACGGATGCTGCTGTGATTACGTCGCTTTCGTTTGAACACACGGACATCCTGGGTGATCAGATCACACAGATTGCGGCCGAAAAGGCGGGCATCATCACCGCTGCCTGTCAACATGCGATCCTGGCGCCGCAGCAATACGACGAAGCTGCCGCCGTAGTGCGCAATGCGGCCGATGATGTGCCGGTGGCGTTGGTTGATGTGGGCGCCGCATACGCGCACGAAGCGGCCGGCGTGGAGCCGTGGGGGCAGTGGTTCAGGCTGAAGCGTCGGCAGCCTCGTCCGGGCGAACTGGCAGAAGCGATGCATCTGCTGCCGCTGTTGGGCCGTCATCAGATTGACAATGCGGTGACCGCGATCGCGACGATTGACGCGCTGATCGCCGCAGCGGTGATCGAGGTATCGAGTGAAGCGTTGCAGCACGGATTGGCGACAGTGCGCTGGCCGGGTCGGCTCGAATCCTTTGACTTGCCGCCCGCTTTGGCCGCTGGACCGTCGGAGGAGCGGCCAACGGTCGTGATCGACGGCGCGCATAATCCTGAGTCAGTGCTACGGGCGTTGGATGCATGTGCCGAGTACTTTCCGTCAGAGCGGCTGCATGTGATCATTGGCGTGTTGGGAGACAAGGCGTTGCAGGAGATGGCGCATCTGATTCAGGCGCGGAGTCAGCGGGTGTACGCAACCACATCGGATCATCCACGTGCTCGGGCGGCAGAGCAGGTCGCGGCGGCGTTCAGGGACACCGATTGGAGCGGTCAGGTGCTGGCATTCGACGATCCGGATCTGGCGCTGGCTGAGGCGGGACGCTCAAGCGCTGCTGCAGATGTCATTCTGGTGTTGGGTTCACTCTCGGTCGCTGCCGATATGAGACGCATCCTGACTGCGGCGCCGGAAGCGACGGTCACGGATCGAGCCGAGGATCCAACGCTGTGACGGTACAGGGATCGGGGCAGGATCCGGTCACGCGTCGCCGTGTCGTCGTGACGGGGATGGGCGCCATGTCCCCATTCGGGGCGGGAGTGGACTTGCTTTGGAGCAACCTGCTGTCGGGGACGAGCGCGATCAAGCCAATCGAGAATTTCGACGTTGCCGGATTCAGCTGCACCATCGGTGGAGAGATTCGCGACTTCGACCCTCGCGACTTCATTGAGCGGAAATCTGCGCGGCGAATGGCTCGCTTCACGCAATTGGCTGTGGCTGCCGCGCGTGAGGCGATCGAGGATGCGGAGCTCGACCTGGATGGGCTGGATCGCAGCCGAATCGGAGTGGTGTTGGGCAATGGCGCCGGGGGCTATCCGGAGCTTCAGGCGACGGCGAGCAAGCTCTTTGAGCGTGGCGGGATGCGTCTCGATCCGCTGTTCTTGCCGAAGGTGTTGCCGAACATGGCAGCGGCAAACATTGCGATGCAGTTCGGTCTCCTGGGTTACAACACCACAGTGGTGACCGCATGCGCGGCGGGAACGCAAGCGTTGGGTGACGCGGCGAACGTGATTCGCAATGGTCAGGCGGACATCGTGATTTCGGGCGGAACAGAGGCGGGATTCTGTCAACTGGGCTTAGGCGGCTTTGCCGTGATGCGCGCGTTGAGTGCTCGTAATGATGATCCAACTGGCGCGTCAAGGCCGTTCGACGCCGAACGCGACGGGTTTGTCCCTGGCGAGGGCGCCGGCATCATCGTGCTCGAGTCGGAGGAGTCGGCGCGGGCGCGCGGCGTCGATTATGCGGTGGAGTTGGCGGGATTTGGTTCCTCAGCAGACGCGCATCACCTGGTCATGCCCGACGCTGAGGGCGCTGGTCCGGTCCGCGCGATCGAATGGGCGCTGCAAGATGCGGGCATCGCGCCCTCGGAGATCGGCTACGTCAACGCGCACGGCACGTCAACTCCGCTGAATGACGCCTCGGAGACGCGGGCGTTGAAAGTCGCGCTGGGCGAATCCGCATCGCGAACACCGATCTCGTCAACGAAGTCAATGATCGGTCACCTCTTCGGTGGAGCGGGCGGGCTTGAGTCAATCGCGTCGATCAAGTCGATCATGGCAGGTCAGATTCATCCAACGATCAATTATCAAACGCCCGATCCTGAATGCGATCTGGATTATGTGCCGAACGAAGCTCGCGCAGTAGAGGTGCAAGCTGTCCTGAAGAACTCGTTCGGTTTTGGCGGTCAGAATGCGTGTTTGGTCTTCCGACGCGTCGGGTGAGGCGAGTGAGGGTCGTAGTCGGTTACCTCGAATGCGGACGACCTGACCTTGTCATCAACGATCCGCGTCCACCTGCATTCAAAGGCGTTAGGGGGCGTTAGGGAAGGTGACTGTTGAACGCGCGATCTGCTGCACAGAGTGCTCAGCGGATCGGCGAGTTTACGCGCGCCGAGAAATGGCTGAGCATATGTGGGGTAGGCAGATGGGTTGCTCAGTCGCTGCTGTGCCATGCCGGTTGGTAGGCCTCAGGCAGCATGCGATCCAGGACTCGTTCCAACGCCATGGTGTGCGAGCAGGTATCGGCGTCCTGAAAGAAGTGGCAATCACAACGCCAGCCATCAGGCCCAAGCTCGGCGGTGTGCGTGGTGTTGTCGCCGCGTACTTCACAGCGCAGCGAACGTAACCGAAACCGGCCGATGTCTTCTGAGTAGATGCGCGCCTTCTCAATTTTCGAGGTGAGGCTGCTTTGCACGGCTCTGCTCCTCTCGACCTGGTATCTCGGTCGTTGTGGGTACCTGTTCGCAAGCCTACAACTCGACGCGGCTCAGGCGCTGATAATGCGGACCTGTGGGCGAGAGTGTGGATTTCACGAGTGCGACTCGGTCGACGGTGGCGCTCCTCTGTAATGGCGATGCCTGTCGAATCAACTCGCGCACGCCTTTCAGATCTGCGTTGCTCGCTTGGCGTCGGACTCGCGCCAGCGTGAGATGCGGTCGATAGCTGCTCGGCTCGGGGTTGAGGCCCACGGTCAGGAGCGCGTCATCGAGTTGGGCGCGGAGGTGTTGTAATCGCTGAGTACCAACTTCGTCTACGCCGATCCAGAGCACGCGCGGACGATTTCCGCCGAAAGCGCCGACTTGCCCGAGCTGCAACGCGACCGTTCCACTGCATTGCAACGCCCGAATCGCGCTGCTGATCTGTTCCGCGTCGTCGGGTGGGACTTCGCCGAGAAATCTGAGCGTGAGGTGCATCGCGCTCGGCTTGACCCAGCGCAGGGCGCGATTCGGACAGAACGGTTGAAGGCGCAGTCGTTCAGCAGCCAGGCTGGCGACGCGCAGCGAATCGGCGTCGAGCTGGGCTTCGATGAATAGGCGCATCCTCTGTCCTTCGTCGTTGGAGCTTGAGCGCTATCTCTCATCGCGTTGCGGCACTAGCATGATCTTGCCACACAGGTAGTCCTGCGCGATGGAACGATCTGGCGACATGACGACATCGACTGAGTCTGCTGCTGATCCCGCATTATTGATCGACGTGTGCAAGCGGATTCGTCGGCACATCGTGACGATGACGCATGCGGCGCAATCGGGCCATCCCGGTGGATCGCTGTCGGCGACGGAGATCTTTGCGGCGCTCTATTTCGGCGGGGTAGTCCGCCACGATCCGAGCGAGCCGCAATGGAAGCAGCGAGATCGCGTGATCCTGAGCAAAGGCCACGCGACGCCAGTTGTGTACGCGACCCTGGCGGAGGCTGGTTACTTTGATGAGGCACTGATTCCGACATTCCGCTCAATGGGAACGGAGTTGCAGGGTCACGTGGTGCGGAATCGGCCGGCAGGCGTAGAAATGTCGGGCGGCGCGTTGGGGATGGGGTTGTCCTTTGCGGTCGGAGTCGCCCTGGGGCATCAGCTGGATGGCCTGGCAGACGATGAGGGCCATGTCTTTGTCGTCGTCGGCGATGGCGAACTGAATGAGGGTCAGAACTGGGAGGCGATCATGTCGGCCTCGCACTTCGGGTTGCAGCGGATTACGGCCGTGCTGGATCGGAATCACTACCAGAACGACGGTCCCGGTAACGAGATCATGCGGATTGATCCGGTTGGCGAGAAGTGGACTGCGTTCGGCTGGGGTGTCCAACATGTGGACGGTCACGATGTCATCGCCGTGCGAGATGCCTTACTCAAGGCGCGAGAACGTCGCGATGCGCCGCAGGTCGTGATCTGTGAGACGGTCAAGGGACAGGGCGTGTCGTTCATGGCGGAGAATCCGTCCGGATGGCACGGCAAGGGACCGTCCGACGCGCAGCTCGATCAGGCGCTGATGGAGATTGAGGCTGGCCTCTGATGGCGACACAATCGACTCTGCCAGCGGCGGCAACTCGCGAGGCGTATGGACCGGCGCTGCTCAAGCTGGCAGAGGCAGGCCACGACATTGTGGCGCTCGACGCCGATCTTTCGGCGTCAACCGGCGGCAACAAGTTGGCGTCGGCGTTTCCGTCGCGTTGGTTCACAGTCGGCGCGGCTGAAGCCAACATGATCAGCATGGCCGCTGGTCTCGCCTCAACGGGCAAGACGGTGTATGCGGCATCGTTTGCCGTGTTTCTGCCCGGCCACTGCTTCGATCAGATTCGCGTGCATATCGCTCAGCAACAGATGAACGTCAAGCTGATCGCTTCGCATGGCGGCATTTCGGTTGGGGAGGATGGAGCGTCAGCGCAAGCGATTGAAGATCTGGCGCTGATGACGTCGCTGCCTGGTATGAACGTGGTGGCGCCGTCTGACGCCGTTGAGGCAGAGGCGGTGATCTGCGCGGCCGCGAACGACGAGCTGCCGTGGTACATCCGCCTGGGTCGGCCGAAGTTGCCGATCGTGTATGGCAACGGCGCATCGTTCCGGCTCGGACAGGCGGATCAGCTGCGCGATGGCTCCGATCTCACATTGGCGGCTTGTGGATTGATGCTGGAACCGACGCTGCGGGCAGCAGATGCTCTCGCGGAAGAGGGCGTGTCGGCGCGCGTCCTGAACATCGCGACGCTCAAGCCGCTTGATGAGCAGGCGATTGTCCGCGCCGCGGAGGAAACGGGCGCGTTTGTGACGGCGGAAGAGCACAACGTGATTGGCGGACTCGGATCGGCGGTGGCGCGAACGTTGGCGCTGCATCGGCCGACCCCGATGGAGCAGGTCGGGATTCAGGACACCTTCGGACAGTCAGGACCGTGGCAGTCGCTGCTGGAGCATTACGGGCTCACGGCAGAGGCGGTGGTCGCGGCAGCGAGGCGGGCGCTCGCCCGCAAGTGAGCGTCGGCGAAACACGTCAGCTGGGGGTCAGCTGGATAGCCAACGGGCGACTTCAGTGAGATTCTCGCACCAGGCTACGCGGTCATCGAGCTGTTCAGGTCGAGGACGGTCGTCCTCTTCAACGAGCACCGCGCTGAAGCCAGCGCCAAGCGCGCCACTAATATCGGACTCGACATTGTTACCAATGTGGACGCATCGATCCGGATCAGCGCCGAGATCGAGCGCCGCCTGCTCAAAGATGCCAGGTTGCGGCTTCCAAACGCCGAGTTCGCCGGAGATGTAGATACCGTCGAAGACGCCATCGAGGCCCGCGCCTCTGATCTTCTCGCGTTGCATGGCGCCGTCTGAGAAGTTGGTGATGAGACCAATGGGACCGTGCCTGCGCGCGGCGTCAAGCGCGGATTGCCAACCGCGGATTGCAACCGCTCGGTTGGCGCGCTCATCGCGATAGGCGTCGGTCAGCGCGGCAAACTCATCCCGGTCGACCTGCGCGCCTGCGACCTTGAGTGATCGAGTGAGCCACTCTTCGGCGTCGAGCCAGAGCGGCCATTGGCCGTCGTTGTCGTGCAGGATGTCCTGGATCACGACTTCGACCACGTCAGCGAAGGCGGCGGCAGGACGTTGCCAAGCGCCGAATTGGATCAGGCGGGCGCCGACGGCTTCGCGCGCCTCTCGGACGCCCGTGCGCTCGCTCACGAGTGTGCCGTCGAGATCGAAGAAGACAGCGGCGAAGCGTCCGTTGGGGGCGTTCACGACGGTACCTCAGCTTCGTTGTCCTCTGACACTTCCTCCTCCAACTCATCCTGGTAGATCTCGAGCGGCCAGATGGGCCAGTCCAGGAACTGTTCCGGAGGGTCTTCCGTGGGACCTTCGGGGTGCTCAACGTCGGGTTCGTGGTCGGGGACATAGGTCTGCATCGGATTGGCGCTGAACTCGATGCCGTCCTCATGGGTGACGACATTGGCGAGCGCATATCCGATCCAGGCGAGGCAGCGGCATTCGAGTCGGAAGGAGACGGCGAACCGCCGACGCATCAGCGCCTCTTCGCGGATGAAGTCGTGGAACTCAGGGATCTCTTCGGGCGGCAGCATCGCGTCGACATGGCCATCAAAGAGCTGCAGCAAGGCGTCTGTCGCCTCGGTTTCGAACTGTGCATCGTCCGGTCCGGTTGCGTCATCGGTCATGCGTTTGGTTCCTTGCTGTGTTGGTAGACGCCAACTTCTTGTCCGCGCCAGACGGTGACAATCGTTTCGACGCTGAGTAGATTGGCGGACAAGCCCCAGCGCTCCTCAATGTCCTGGATGAGATCCGTGATCTCATCTTCACTCCATGACTCTGGCACGCAGAGCGTGGCAAAGGTCAGCACAGGTGTGTAGTGAAGGTCAACTCGCGCGCGCGCGCCTGACTGATCCTCGATCACGTAGCACTCGGACTGAGGCGTGCGAGTTTCGCGTTCGTATTGAAAGCTCATTGCGGAATCCGATCGCGTTTAGAGGACGTGGTACAACAGCAGATGCTCGCCAAGCGCGTCATTGGCGAAGTCGTTCTCGATGTCGCGCCAGACGGAGTGGATGTGGTTGGCGCCGTTCTGTCGATTGTCAAACTCGACGAGGAAGTTGCCGCCGTGGATGCGGTAGTAGTGAGCAAGTCCGCGCTGCGACGGACCGGCCCAGGCGAAGTGGATGCCCTCGCTGCCGGCAGAGTTGATGCGCTGGCGCCGTTCGGCGGCGAGATCGGGCGGAATCTGGTCCACATAGACGTTGATGAGCCGATCGAGCAGGGCGCGCTGGTCGTCGTCCATCAACGAGGATGCCAGCCCTTCGTAGGCGGGCAGGACAGCGCGTGAGGCGTTGAAGGTGAGGATGTCCCAGGGCGCCTCAGGGTAGATGACGGCGCGGTTGCTCTGTTCCGCGTCGAGCGAGTCGACGAGATCGAACGCGAGGTCCTCGCGATGGTCAAGGATGCGCAGTCCTGACTTCGGACCGTCGCGCACTTCCGCTGGATTGGTACCGAAGAAGAAAGGAGTGAGCGCCAGCAGACCGTCGCCCCAGAGCGAGAAGTTGAGCGAGATGTGATGCCCCTCGACGCGCCAACCCCAGGGTGAGGCGTCGTCCTGCGGGTCGCCGAAGATGGTCCAGTAGTAGAGTTCTGGATCCCGCCTGAACGTCTTTCGACCAGCGCTCCGCTCAATCTCGCCGAGGATGAGCTCGAGATCGATAATCCCGACGGCCTGACGATATGCGCGTTCGCTCAAACCGGCCTGCATCAACGTGAGCGCCAGCTGTCGCTGAGCTTCGGACATGTCGCGCAAGGGCAGGCCGTGTCGATTGGTTGGCGGGTAGTACCAGAAGATGCGCTCGCCATCCATGTAGTCGTAGATGGCGGTCTGGCGTTGAGATTCGCTGAGGCTCTCGACGAATTGGGTCGCCGCTCGGCGCATGGCCGCGCCTGCGACGGTTGGAATCGGTCGATCGGTCATGGTGCGTATTCCTCTGATGAGCCTCGGTGGGCCTCTGAATGTTCGCAAGGGCTAGACGGGGCGAACCTGGCCGCTGCCGCGAATGACCCATTTGTACGTCGTGAGCTCTCGCAGTCCCATCGGGCCGCGAGCATGCAGTTTGCCGGTCGAGATGCCGACTTCGGCGCCCAAGCCGAACTCGCCGCCGTCGGTGAACTGCGTAGAGGCGTTGACGTAGACGGCAGCGGCATCAACCTCGCGCAGGAAGCGTTCGGCGAGCGCGGCATCTGAGGTGATTACCGCCTCAGAGTGTCCGCTGCCGTGCTGCGCGATGTGGCTGAGCGCCGCGTCGGCATCATCCACAACCGCGATGGCGGCGGTCAGTGAGAGAAACTCGGTGTCGAAGTCGTCGGGGCCGGCTGGTTGCACGCGCGCAGAGGTTTGGCTGAGCAGCTCTGCGGCTCGACGATCAGCGCGGAGCTCGACCGCGGAAGGACCATCCGCTGCCCAGCGGCGTCCGATTTGGCTGACGAACTGTTCTGAAACGGCCTCATGCACGAGCAGGACATCAAGCGCATTGCAGATGCTGACTCTGCGACGTTTGGCGTTGTCAACCACATTGAGCGCCATGTTGAGGTCGGCGGCGGCGTCCACGTAGGTATGGCAGATCCCGACGCCGCCAGCGACGACGGCCATGGACGCTTGCTGTCGCACGCGATTGATCAGCGACTGCCCACCGCGCGGGACCATGAGGTCAATGTGATCGTCCATGCCGAGCAATTCGCCGACGAGCGCGCGGTCGGTGCTGCGGACGAGTTGGACGGCGTCGGCGGGAAGCTTGCAGTCGGCGAGAGCGTCGCGCAGCACCTCAGCGAGCAGACGGTTGGAGCGGAGCGCTTCACGTCCGCCTCGCAGCACGACGGCGTTGCCGGACTTGAGGCAGATGGCGCCGATGTCAATGGTGACGTTGGGGCGCGATTCGTAAATCGAGGCGATCACGCCCAGCGGGACTCGCACGCGTGTGATTTCAAGGCCGTTGTCGGCAACTTGGCAGTCGATCGTCTCGCCTACCGGGTCTTCAAGCAACGCCAGGTCTTCCAGTGATGCCGCCAAGCTGGACACCCGCTCAGAGGTCAGCTTGAGGCGGTCGATCATGGCGTCGCTGAGGTGAGCGGAGGCGTCGGAGACATCGTCGTGGTTTGCGGCGACGATCTCGTCGCTGCGGGCGCGCAGCAGCTCGGCGGCGCGCAGTAGCACTGCATCTTTCTGTTCGCGCGTCGCCCAACCGAGCATTGGCGCCGCCGACCTGGCGGCCTCAACCTGCAATCTCAACTCAGTAGAGTCGGTAGAGGCGTCAACGGCCGTTGCGGTGGTCATCGTTGAGTCCTTTGCTTGGATTGATCGTACCTGTATGGCAAGTTCAGCGGCGTCGCCTGGCGTTGTTGGCCGGTGGCGGATCACCGCTGCCGATGAAGCGGTACTCGTCTGAGGTCACGGCGAGCCGCTCGGAGGCGCCTTCAGTGACTTCGATGCGGCTGCCGTCACCAGATGCGCCGCGAGCCCGAAGCCGGTAAATGCCGCCGAGCGTGTGCTCCGGATTGGAGAGTGAGGAGAGTTTGCCGCGCCAACTGCGTTCGCGCACATCGCCGACACGAGTGGTTTCGATATCGATGATGGCAAAGCACTCGGTCAACAGAGAGCCTTGCGCGGTCAAGACCTCGGCGTTGAACTGTTGTCTGCGGCGCATGGTGGTCATCTGGCAGCTCCCGGCTCAGCAGTCTCAGCCTACTCAACGCGTTCAACGATTCCGCTGCGGCGCATAGGTTGCTGCGGTTCGAGGATCGGAAGAACCTGGTAATCGGCGTAGGATGACGGGCCAGACCAGGACGGCGAGCAACATCAATGCGGCAGCCTCGATCGCCACGGAGATCACGCCACCCTGGATGCCGAAGCGGTCAAACATGTAAAAGACCTGTAGGCCGGTGAGAGGCCCGAGTCCGATCACCATCGAGAGCACGCCCATCACGCGTCCGCGCATTTCGGGAGGAGTGCGTGTGACGAGGATCGCGGTTTGCATGATCGCAAAGGCGGAGAATCCGAAGCCCATGCAGAATGCAACCAGGAGCGAGAGCTCATACCACGGGGACAGCGACATCGCGGTCACACAACAGATGAACCACGTCGTCCCAGCGAAGTAGATTCGCCCGGATTGCGCCCAACTACCCCAGCCGGCGATGGCGAGCGCGCTGACGAACGACCCTGCGCCGACCAATGCTTCAAGGACGCCAATCCGCAGTTTGTCGACACCGAGTAACTCTTGGCCGATATCAGGCAAGGCAGCGTTGTAGGCGGGGAAGAGCAAGTTGAACGCGAGCGTCACCATGAGCGTGCCGACGAGGATTTCGCGCGTGCGAATGTAGACGAAGCCTTCGCGGATATCACGCCAGGTCTCGCGCGTCACTGCGGCGAAGCCGGTTCCGGAGGCAGGGCGGAGTGGGCGTTGGTAGTCCAGTCCGGATGCGATCAGGGCGGAGATGACGAACGCGCAGGCTGTGAACAGATAGGCCCATTCGGGACCGAGCTCCTGTAGCAGACCGGCGCCGATCAGCGGTCCGGGAATTCGCACGATCGAGTCAGTTGACCAATCGAGTCCGACGGCGCGTCCGACCTGGTGAGGGGCGACCACGTCAGCGATCATGGCGCGTCTGGTGGGAAATTCGACAGACCAGACCGTCCCGGAGATAAACACGAAGACGAGCAGGAGCCAGAAGTCGATGCCGACGACCGCGACGAAGGCGGCCAGGGCGAGATACATGACCGTCAGAACGATGAGGGCGCCGATCCAGATCTTCTTGCGGTCGAAGCGATCGGCGATGGCACCAACGAACATGCCGAAGAGCAGTCTGGGAGCCATGCGCACGAGGAATGCGAGGGCGACGAAGCCGGCGGCCTCGGCGAGGTCGCGGGCGTACAGGGTGAGCACGAGCATGTCGAGCCAGCGCACCATGCCCGTGATGGCACCGGCCGCCCAAACGCGGCGGAATGAGGGATTTGCGAGCAGGCTGGATCGGCTCCGTCCGACTCTCAGGCTCACCGCTCGGCCAAGGGCTCCTGTTGGGCCTGGAATTCGCGATCTGCGCGCTTGCCGCGATACACCGTCAGATCGATGGCCCGCCAGACGTCGGGCGTGACACGAAACAGCATGCGCGGCTCGGTTTGCATGTTGGCGAAGAAGGCGTCAACCGCGTCGGCATTGGCTGGATCGCGGCGGCCGACGTACTTCTCGGCGAGTTTGCGCGAGACGGGCCAGATATCGAATTCGGGCAAGGTCAGGGCCTCAGCTGTCCCGTCGATCCCGACGTGCTGCGCCGGAGGTCCTGACGACTCGATGCAGAACGACATGCGTGGATCGTTAATCAGCTGTCGGCACCAGACGCGGCTGAGGGTGCCGGTGAGCCAGAAGTGCCCGCGCGGAGGATTGCGGACGGGGTGAGCGTCGTCGTCGATCTCGCCCTCCCAGAGAAACCAGAGCGGGATCGTGTATGGGCGTCCGTCCTGGCGCAGGGTGGCGAGGACGCCGCTGTGGGGTTGCTGGAGGAAGGATCGAAGGGCGTCGGCTCTCATTCGCGGCATCGCCTGACTCCATTACATCGCTCAGCCATACGCCCGCGGCGTCTGACGCGGCGTCTCTATGTGCCGTGAGGGTAGAGCAAGTCTGTTGACCATCGAACGCCCGGCATCGCCCTCTCGGTATGGGCGATGCTTACGCCGTCAGGCCATCAGCCCATCAGACCGACAGCCGGTCATTGGCGGGATCACATTGGCCGATGTATTTTCGGAGATCCAGCGCTGCTGGGCCATGCGCCGCACACGAGTTAGGCTGACCGCTCGACGGACCTTGATGGATCAGAGCGTCGGGCAATGTTGATTATTCACTGGCGCACCATGGTGGCGACATTGCTGGCAACAGCAGTAATCGCCTTCTACACCCCATTGATCGGAGGAGGACTGTTTGATGGAATCGTCGTATGCATGGTCTCTATATTCGCCGCAATTTACATGGCTGCGTCGGCCGCCGCTCTCCGAAGCGCCTTCACAGCAGCGAGACATTCCCGAACAGACTGCCCCAAGAGTTAGCAGTTTCCGAGTCGCCGAAGTCAGTCGCCGACGCTGGGCAAGCCGAGGAGTTCGCGGGCCTGCGAGGGCGTGGCGACGGGGCGGCCGACCTCTTCGCAGAGGCTGGTCAGCTCGTTGAGCAGCTCAGTATTGGTGGGAGTGCGGTCGCCCTGATAGAAGTCCTCCAGCCCGACGCGGACGTGCCCGCCTCGCTCCAGCGCCAGGCGCGCGAAGCCGGAGCCGACGCAGTCACCGCCGAGGATGGCGACCGACCACTGGATGTCAGTCCCGTCGAGCATTGAGAGGTAGGCGTTGAGGCAGGGCTCAGTCGGAAACATGCCGAAGCCGAGCGCTCCCCGATCCATGCCGCCAAAGTACAGCTTGACCAATGCGCCTTTGGGGACCAGACCCTGCGCGTGATAGGCCAGCACGACGCGCAAGAAGCCGGGTTCGAAGATGGAGATCGAAGCGCCTTGTCCCATTCGGTTGCAGGTCTCGAACATGTAGCGAGCGTCGCGGTAGGTGTTGATGTAGACGTTGTCGGTCGGTAGAGGCAGGCCGTGCTCGTCAGCGCCGCCGAGTCCGACGCAGCCGGGATCGATCAGTCCTTGTCCGAGCACGCCGGCGGCGTGCAGCGCGGGCAGATGCGAGTATCGGACGCGGATGTCGGAATCGGGGCCGCCGGAGCCCATCGTGGGATAACAGATGGCGTCAGGGCGGTGAGAGAGGATTTCGCGCCAGGCGTCAATGTAGGGCTGCGGGTTGTGCCAACCAGCGGTGGTTCGCGGTGTGGACGAGAGCACCGCATCATCGTTGTGGTTGTGGACGATGGCGGCGCCGGCGTCGAGCGCGCGAATGCCGTCAGCGGCGATCGCTTCGACGCTGCGCGGCGAGTGAGGATTGCGTGACTTCGGCGTGGCGCCGTTGATCGCCGCTTCGATCACGACGGGCTTGGGCATGATGGTTCCGATCCAGTGTGTGCAGGCTCGGTGGTTCCTAACGCAATTCGTCGATCAGTTCGGCGAGCTCGGCCATGGCTTGCATCTGTTGGTCGGGCGGGACGTCCCAGTTGGGCGTGCGATAGGCAGGGATCGTGAGGGCGTGGTCAAGGCCGGCGTCCTGGTACTGGCCGAGCTGTTCGACGATCTGATCGCGCGAACCGCCGACCACGGCCGGGAAGCCGCGCACGGCGTCGGGGTCATCGTCGAGCAGGACGAGTGGACCGAGCATGGAGACTTCGAGTTCGCTGGGGTCGCGACCAACCTGCTCCATCTCCGCCTGGACGATGGCAAGCTCGTCGCGGATTTGGTCGGGCGTGGATGTGATGGTGTGATAGCCGCTGCCGTAGCGAGCGACGCGGCGGGCGGCGATCGATCCCTTGCCGCCGATCCAGATCGGCACGTGAGGCTGCTGATAGCAGGCGGCCAGTCCGCCGATGTCCTCGAACTGTCGGAAGTGACCTTCATGCGTCATCGGTTCGCGGTTGGCGCCATGCGTCCAGGCGCGGATCGCGATCGACATCCATTCGTCGGTGAGAGCGCCGCGGCGTTGAAACGGTTCGCCGGCCAGGCCGAGCGCCTCAAATTCCTCCTCCATCCAGCCGACGCCGATTCCGAGCAGGACTCGTCCCTCAGAGAGTTGGTCAATGGTGGCAATCGCCTGCGCTTGGAAGAGCGGGTCACGGTAGGGAACGATCAGGACCGAGGTGCCGATCTGAATCTCAGATGTGCGGACCGCTACAGCAGACATGACGGCAAGCGGGTCCATGATGTCCTGGTGGTAGGCGAAGCCGGCGACGCCAGAGTCGTTGTAGGGATAGCGCGACTTGATTGCGGCGGGCATGAAGATGTGGTCGTGGACCCAAACGGAGTCGAAGCCGAGCAGCTCGGCGCGTTCTGCGATGTCGATCACGTCGTTGACGCCGCCATACTTGCCGGCGGTGCCGAAGTTACCGATCGGAATGCCGAATTTCATGATGGGCTCCTTGAAGGTTCCTGGTCATGCGGATGATTGACTTAGGCGAACGCGGGCAATAATTCGTCGGCGACGAATTGCATGCTGTTGATAACGCGTTCGACGGTGGTATCGCCGCTGGGACTGACCATCATCGGAGTGGCGATGAGGTGTTCCAGGCCGGCCTGTCCGAGCGCGAGCAGGTCGGCGGCAATCTGATCGGGGGAGCCGTGCAGGAGAGGCCGCTCATCCTCGTCGAGCGCGGTGGTGGCAGGACGAAGGTTCTGCAGCATCGAGATTTCGATCTCGTCCGGATCTCGACGATCGCGTTCGCAGGCGCGGCGGACGCCATCCACCTCAATCGCCAGGTTCTCGATCGATTGGAAAGCGGCGTGGAAGCCGTCGCCGTAACGCGAGGCGCGGCGCCAGGCGTTGATGCCGTTGCCGCCGATCACGATCGGGATGAGGCCGCCATCTTCTCGGCGAACGGGCTTGGGATAAGCGCCGACATGTTCGAATTGGACAAATTGTCCGTGGAAGGAAACGGGGCCGGGATTGTGCCACATTTCGCGCATCGCGCGGAGGTACTCATTGGTGACGGCGCCGCGTCGGCGGTAGTGCTCCGCCGGCAGGCCGAGCGCTTCGAATTCTTCCCGCATCCAACCGACGCCGGCGCCGAGCACCATGCGTCCACCCGAGATCTGGTCGGCCGCGGCGAGCATTTTGGCGACGACTGCCGGATGTCGGTAGGGGATGACCAACACGGAGCATCCGATATCCACTGATTGCGTGGCTTCGGCCAGGGCGCACATGACGCTCAACGGATCGAAGCACTGGATGGTCGACGGCGCAGGGAATTCACCGAGATCGTTGTAGGGATAGCGCGATTCAATCTGGCTGGGGACGACGATGTGGTCGTTGGTCCAGACTGAGTCGAAACCCAGGTCTTCAGCAGTCTGGGCTACATCAATGCAGGCAGTGGGGCCGGATTCGTCGTTGAAGCCGTTCATGTTGCCAACGGTGACGCCAAATCGCATGTGGGATCCTTCCGTTCGCCGCGAGTCATGCCGCAGGATCGTGCTGGCTGCCATGCTAAGACTTCGTCGGTAGACTGAGTTAGGCGCGGAGGTCAGACGTGTCGGAGTGGGCGCGAACCGGTCAACCAGAATCGAGCGAGCGGCCGCCGCCGCTCGCCGAGGCGACGCTGCGTGCAATTCCTGATCCAGCGCCGAGCGAGGGTGGACCGTTCGCGGAGCTGCGCGCGGAGATCGGACGTGTCATCGTTGGCCAGGATCGGCTGGTTACGCGACTGCTGGTGGCGCTGTTGTCGGACGGGCACTGCCTGATCGAAGGCGTACCGGGACTGGCGAAGACGTTGACCGTGTCGAGCCTGGCGGGCTGCCTGGCCGCTGACTACACGAGACTGCAGTTCACGCCCGATCTGCTACCGGCCGATCTGACGGGTTCGGAGATCTATCACCAGGCAGAGTCGTCGTTCGTGGTGCGCCAAGGTCCGATCTTCACGAACGTCCTGTTGGCGGATGAGATCAATCGAGCGCCGGCGAAGGTGCAGTCGGCGCTATTGGAAGCGATGCAGGAGCGTCAGGTGTCGATTGGCGGCACCACGTTTGCGTTGCCGTCGCCGTTCCTGGTCCTGGCAACGCAGAATCCGATCGAGCAGGAAGGAACGTATCCGTTGCCGGAGGCGCAGTTGGACCGGTTCATGCTGCATGTGCGAGTCGACTACCCGGGCGAGTTGGAAGAACGGGAAGTGCTGGATCGGACGCTGATGGGTGATGCTCAAACGGTGCGGCAGGTCATGAGTTTGCAAGACCTGGAGGCTGGCAGAAGCGCGGTTCAGGCCGTGCGGGTTGAAGCTGGCTTGCGGGACTACATGGTGCAGCTCGTGCGCGCGACAAGGTCGCCGTCGCGCTGGGTGCGAGAGTTGGGCAGCTATGTGGAGTTTGGCGCCTCGCCGCGGGCGACGACAGCATTGGCGCTCGGCGCGCGAGCGCTGGCGTGGCTCGCTGGTCGCGATTACGCCACGCCGGATGACGTGAAAGTGATTGCGCACGACGTGCTCCGACATCGATTGGTGTTGAGCTATGAGGCCGAAGCAGATGAGGTGACCGCGGACGATGTGGTTGGCCAGTTGCTCAACGCGCTGCCGATGCCGTAGGCCGAGCGATGACCGCGCGGCAGTCTCGAGTGGCGCAGATTCGAAGTTGGATGTTGCCGCCGTCGCTACCCGAGCCCACGACTGGGAAGTCTCTAGAGGAGATTCGTCGTCAGGTGCGGCAGATTGAGATTCGCGCGAGGCGAGCGAGGCGGGTTGAACTCGTCGGTGAATATCAGACGGCGTTCCGCGGTCGTGGGTTGGAGTTTGCGGAACTGCGTCCCTACATCCCTGGCGACGACGTGCGCGGCATTGATTGGAAGGCGACTGCACGGTTGCGGGAGCCGATGCTGCGGCGATACGTCGAGGAGCGAGAGCAGAGCGTGCTGATTATGGTGGATTGCTCAGCTTCGATGGGATTTGCAGCGTCTGGATCGCCGGTCCAGGATCGGGCGGTCGAAATCGCGGGCGTGCTGGGGCTGTCTGCAGCGTCATCGAATGACCGAGTGGGCGTGGCGGCATTTGCGGATGACGTTCGCTTGGCCGTGCCGCCAGCGAAGGGCCAGCGTCACGTACTCCGTATCATCCGCGACTTAATCCGCCTCAAGCCGAGCGGAGGAACCGATCTGGCGCGAGCGATTCGATACGCCGGTCGCGTGATGCGGCGTCGCGGAGTAATCATCCTGATCTCGGACTTCATTGGTTCAGAGGGGGAAAGCGATTGGCAGGCGAGCATGTCGCGACTCAGCCGCCGTCACGATGTCGTCGCGATCGCGCTCCGTGATGCTCGTGCGACGAGTGTTGCATCGGCCGCCACCGATGGGATCGTGCAATGGAGCGACTCGGAGCGTCCAATCGGGCTGTCGACCGATCGAACGATCGCCGAAGCGCAGCAGAGGGCGCTGGAGTCTGCGACATCGCAAGTCGGATCGCGATTGCGAGCGTGCGGTTGCGACGTGGCGCAGTTGACGACGGGCGATGACTGGCTGGGTGCGATCGTGACACTGTTTCGGCAAAGGCGGCAACGCCCATGATCAGGCGCATCGCCGCTTCCTTGACTGCCAGGACGACGATGACTGCCAAGCTGGTGATCGTGTCGGTTGCGCTCATGATCCATGCATCTGCGGCGGCGCAGGAACTTACCGCCAACATCGACATCGTGCCGCAACACGGTGTCACGGTCGGCGATCCCGTTGAAGTGCGAATCACGGTGACGCACGATGTGGGAGATCGTCTCTGGATGGAACTATCGGTCGCGCAGATGGGCGGGATGGAACCAGCGGCTGTCGTGATCTCCGAGATCTCGGAGACCGAGACGCAGTTCGTCCTACAGACTCGGGCCTTCAGCGTCGGCGTCTACACCGTTGAGCTGCCAAGAATTCTCATCCAACCAGTGGAAGGAACACGTAGCTCATTGGAGTTGGATAGCTTTCCGATCGCCGTCGCATCGATGCTGCCGCCTGATGCCGATCCATGGCCGCTCAGTGCTCCTGGCCTGCTACAGACGAATGCTCGCAGCCTGACGCCATGGATAGTCGCCATCGTTGGGATTGGGCTGGGCTTCGTGCTGGCGCGGCTGGTTCGCGCGCGGTTGCGTCCGCAACGAGGCATCTCGCAGACCCTTGACGAACAGGTTCAGGCTGCCGAGCGCACCTCGTTTGCGATGGATGAGAGCTTGGCCGCAGAGGAGCAGTGTCGGCAGTTGTCGTCGGCAGTGCGGTCGCGACTGGCACAAGACTGGTCGCTCCCTGCCTCGGCGCTGACAAGTTTGGAGATCGGGCCGGCGTTGGCAGCGGCCGGCGCTCCCGGCGTAGTGGTTCAGCGAGTGAGTCGGCTGCTTGAGGCTTGCGATCGAGTGCAATTTGGCGGTGAGCAGCCCACCGCGGAGCGACTCCGTGGATATCGGCAGCTGGCTGCGGCGATCTGGGAGGACGGCGACTCCGATGCGGATTGACGATCCGGAACTCTTGGCGCTGCTGCTGTTGCTGCCTGTTGGAGCCTGGCTGTTGTGGCGTGAGGCGCGGACGACGCGACCGCGATATCTATTGCCGCAGCTCATCGTCGGCCGAACCGATGTCGTATCCGCAGGCTGGAGATTGCGGGTGTGGCCATTCCTGGGTGTACTGCGACTCCTCGCGTTGACGCTCTTGATGGTGGCGGCGGCGCGGCCGCAGGCGACGACCGTCGAGGCGGTGCGGCCGGCAGAGGGGATCGACATCGTCCTGGTGATCGATGCGTCGTCCTCGATGTCGAATGCGCGATTGTCGGACTCAGAATCGAGAATGGACGCCGCGAGACGCGTGGCGCGCGACTTCGTCGCTGACCGGCAGCTGAATGGATCCGACCGGATTGGGTTGGTGATGTTCCAACGGCGATCCCTGGTGCTGAGTCCCTTAACGCTGGACCTTGGCGCAGTCGACGAGATGATCGATGTGTCGGTGCGGAGTGGACTGATCCCGGATGGAACTGCGTTGGGGGTGGCGACGATGGAGGCGATCGACCTGTTGCGGGACTCGGACGCCGCGTCGAGGCTCGTCGTCGTGCTGACCGATGGCGAAAACAATGTCCCGGACATCACGCCACAGCAGGCTGCAGCCGTGGCGCGCGCGATTGGCGTGCGCTTGTACACGATCGGCTTGCCGAGCAATGTGCAGCAGGTCGGGGTTGGTTTCAACGAGCTGACGCTGGTCTATATGGCTGATGAAACGGGTGGAGTGTATTTCCGAGCGACCGATCCGACGGAGCTTTCGGAAGCGTATGAGCGGATCGGAGAACTGGAGCGCGCGCGGGTGGGCGATGAGGTGTTTCTGACCACGCAGGAGCTGGCGCCGTGGTTGCTCTCGGTCGCGGGGCTGCTGTTGGCTCTGGAGGTGTGGTTGCGCGCGACCTGGTGGCGGAGGCTGCCCTGATGGCGCTCGGAGCAGGATGGATGCTGTGGCTACTGGGGGTGTTGCTCGTCGCGGGCGCCGGTTGGTGGTGGCTGTGGCGGGCGCGACGATTGCATCGGAACGCGGTTGGAGCTGCAGTCGAGGGTACGAGACCAGGCCTTCGGTGGTCGCGAGCGTTGTTGGGCGCCGCCATCCTGCTGATCGCGCTGGCAGCCGCTCGACCGTTGTGGAACAGCGGTGAGCAAACCCTGGGTCAGTCGGAATCGGCGCTGGTGGTTGCCTTGGATGTGTCGCTGAGTATGGCGGCTGAGGATGTCGACGATGGCGCCAGAGGTACGATCAGTCGCTTCCGCGCCGCACAGTCAGAGATTCGGCGTCTGGTCGATGCTCGACGAGGCGATCCGGTCGGGCTGGTGATCTTCGCGGGCGACGCGTTTCTTCGCTTTCCCCTGACTCGGGATCATTCGGCGGCGCTCGCGGTGTTGGAAGCGTTGCAGCCGGGCGAAGCATTGGTGGCGGCAGGGTCGGACATCGCCGCAGGCATCGACATCGCCACGGAGAGCATCGTTCGAAGGATGGAGGATGACCTTGGAGGCGGATGGACGGGCGCGATCGTGGTGGTTGGCGATGGCGAGACGCATTCGGGCGACGCCGTTGCCGCCGCGAGTGAAGCGCAATCCTCGGGCTTGCAGGTATTCACCGTCGGCGTGGGATCAGATCAAGGCGCTGGCATACCGTTGCCAGACTCATCTGAGTTGATGACTGATAGTCGTAGCGGGCGGTTGGTGCAGACCCGTCTGAACGCCGACGCGTTGCGGTCGATCGCGGCGGCGGGCGGCGGACGCTACATCGAGCTGGATGCGCCCGGTTCGATGGCGCCGATCAACGCTGACCTGGCCGCCCTGGACCTGATTCGACCGGTCAGAGTGGTTGAGACGGAGAACGCGGAGCAATTCCAGTGGCTGGTGCTTGCGGCGATCGTGGCGCTGTTGGGTTCGATCGCGGCTCGCGCTGGCAACTGGCGTCGCTGGTTGCCGTTGGCGGCGGTCAGCGCGGTGCTAGCGGCGAGCGGATGCGGCGGACCGAGTATTGAAGGCGTGAATCGCGAAGCGATCGCGCTGTACGAGTCAGGAGATTACGCCCGGTCACTCGATCGTTGGCGGGAGGCACAGCGCCTGGCGCGAAACTCGGAGACGGGGGGCATTCCTGCGCTCAATCTGAATGTGGCACGGGCGTTGCATCAGCTGGGACAGTATCAGCGGGCAGAAACTGAGGCGCTCAGCGCGCTGCGCGCTGAGGATCCAGCAACACGGGCGGCGGCCTGGTCGTTGGCTGGACAGCATCGCTGGGCGAACGATGACCTGCTCGGCGCTCAGGCGGCGTTCATCGAAGCGCTGCGTGAGCAGCCAGATCTGATGTCAGCGAAGTGGAACCTGGAGATCGTCAATCGGCTTCTGGAGGAGTTGGAGGCCTCGGACCAACCTACGGGGACCGGCGAGCAATCGAATGAAACTGGACTGGCTGACCAGTCGTCCGCTGCGGAACCAAACGGGGATGGAGAAGGTGAACCAGGATCGGCGCCAGGAGACTCTGATAGCGAAGGCGCGGGGACGCCTGGTCCTTCTGCGCCGACGCTGGGAGACGCGATCCCGTCGGTCGAGAGTCGACTGGCAGCAGAGGCGGAGCTTGAGGCCGCGCTAGACGAATTGCCGCTGGAATTTGCCAGCCTGGAACAGGCGCTGGCTGTGCTTGACGCGCTACGCGCGGTGCCGGGTGAGGGCTTGGCCGCAGGCCGCAGAGCCGACGGCTCGGCGCCAAACGATTGGTGAACCGATCCATCGGATATCGAGTTGGCGTTTGGCATTAGAGCGCGATGCTGCACATTGCTCGCATAGCGCTCCTCATTGCTCAATAGGTCCATACGTCAGACGAGCGATGACTCCCGAAATGCTGGCCACGCCGTCTTGCTATTGGCTATTGGAGTACCGCTCTAGTCGCCGCTGAGCGCTGGTTGGGCGACTTCGGACTCAGTTGAGGGCACTCGCACTGGCAGTCGCAGTGAGCGCCTGATCAGCCGCGCGCGAAGCGCCTTCCAGGTCTGGCGCGCGCTGAGCTGTTGATCGTCGCTCAGGGTCTTGCGACCGAAGCGGATTGCGGTGTAGTGATTGGCCAGATCGAGCGCGAGCGAATCGAGGGCAAGCGACAGATCGATCATGCGGGCGTGTTCTTGGGGCGTCACGGAGGGATCGGCGGTGATCCCGGTCCAGCGCGCCAGTCGAGCAGTCGAAACCCACAGCTTGGCGGTCGGTTCGAGGCCGCGCAGTGAGACTCGCCATCCGATCCAGATGATCAAGAGGGCGGCCACGACCAACGCCACCCCGATGACTGGCCCGAGCCAGTACCACTTGTTGACGCCAGGTTCGAACTGGGAACTATCACCCGGTAGGGTGCCTGCGGCGAGGTACTGGAGAATATCGTCAAGCACGACATCTGCCAGACTCTGACCGCCGACGCCGGGTCGCAGATCGAAACGTGGCGTGGTGAGCCGCTGCGCCGCGATGCGGCGTCCACCGCCCGAACCGGCGGCGATCGCGGCGAGCGCCTCGTCTGCGGACGTGCCTGGCGTGGGATCAAAGTCGACCCAGCCGTAATCGGGGAAGTAGACCTCGACCCAGGCGTACGCGTCGTGTCCGCGCACGATGTAGTTTTGCGTGCGGTCGTCAAAGTTGTGACCACTGAGGACAAAGCCGGTGGCGATTCGGGCGGGGACGCCAGCGCGTCGCAGCAGAATCGCCATTGAGGAGGCGTGGTAGTCGTAATAGCCGCCAATTGGCAACCCATCCTCAATGTTTTCGAACAGGAACCAGTGGACGGCGTCGGACCTGGCGGGTGGTAGGTCGATTTCGGTGGTCAGAGGGTAGAGCGGGACGGGATTGCCGTCGTCATCGCGGACGATGCGTCCGTTTTCATCAACGGCGGGCGCGGAACGCAGATACGTCTCGACCGCTGAGGCGATGGCATAGGGATTGTAGCCGCCGTCCGAACGTTCGGAATCCGCACCGAGGGTGAAGCTGTCTGCGATGGTGACGAGGAGGGCGTCAAGATTGGCGAGTTCGTTGTCGTCGTAATCGGGAAGCTGGAGGAAGGCTTCTCGCACCCAGAGCGGGTAGTCGCTGCCGGCGTTGGCCAATGCTTCCTCTTCAGCGCCAGAGACCGTCCCGGTGATCTGGTAGGTGAAGCCGGCTCTGACGCGGCGAGTCAGCGGGCGCAGTGAGAGGACATCTGACTCCTCTGGCAGCGACCGCAGGAGGAGTCCAACCGGCGCGCCGGTCTTAGCATCAGCTTCGACGTCGATCAGTGGATACTGCGCTGGCACGTACGAGGCCACTTCGTCGCTGCTGGGCAGCTCAACGTCGTCGGTCGGATCGGCGTTGGCGTCGGCGATGCGGTCGCTGATGGCGTCAAGCACGGGCTCCAGATCGGTGTTGGCGAATCGTTCAGGTTGGCTGAAATCGACGCGAAACTCGACCGATTCGAGGGTGTCGACGCGAGTGTCCTTGTTGGCAATGACCGGCGCGCCAAACGAGAACAGGACTGCGGGCGACTGTTCAACGGAGATCTGGGCGGCGACCGGACGGCGATCAAGATATTGGCTGGTGACGGTGACATCGTCCGAGCGGCCGAGGGAGCTGTCGTCTTCGGCGATTTGACCGCTGATCGGTTGTAGCTCGGGGACCGTGCGGGCGATGGAGGGTGACTGCCTCCAGCCGCGGCCGGTGTACTCGTCATAGGCGGCTCCGCGCAAGAGTCCCGGCTCGGTTGCGGCGGCGCGCATCACGATGGCGTCTCCAGGATCGACGTCGCCCTGCAGCACGAGGAAATTATCGAACGAGTGCACCGGGACGCCGCGGCGCGAATCAATGCCGCTGAAGAGTCGGCGGAAATCGTCGTTGAGGCCGTCAAAAGGCTCCGCGAGGGTTGACCAGGCATCTTCCAGCGCTTGCGACTCATCGGGGCGCGGAAGCGCTCGCGAGAGGGTGAGCAGCAACACGATGGCGAGCATGGTGGCGCCGAGAAAGGAGAGCGAGATCCAGTCGGGGTAGGCAGAGCCTTGCAGGCGCCAGCGGTCCATGCGACGGAGGAGCGAAGCGCGCATGAGCAGCAGCATCGAGCCGGTCAGGAAGAATCCGTAGGAGAGATTCCACTGCCGATCGGAGAGATAGGAGATGTTCACGGCGAGCAGAGCGCCGAGCAGAATCATCGCGATCCAGGCGTTGCGCCATCGCGCGACACTGTAAGCGCCGAAGAACGCGGCGAGGTAGACGAGCACGTCGGTGAAGAAGACGAACGGTAGATTGTCGGTCGTCAGTCCAGCGCTGAAGGCCTGCCGGAACCAGTCTTCGAAGCGGAAGCCGAAGTCGGTGAATCGATCCCAGAAGAGCGGTTGGCCGCCGAGCGTTTCGAGCTGGGTGATTTGAGCCAGGATGATCAGGGTGCCGAGCAGTAGTCCGATGATGATCGCCAGGACGGCATGCAAGCGCCGAATGCGCCCAAGCACCAGTGCGAAGATGACCGCGGCAGTGGCGGTGATGCGCAGATCGGGCATCTGCTCGACCCAACCGGCGATGTAGATGCTGTTCGCGGTTGAGAGCGCCACCAGCAGCAGGATGCCGAAGGTGATCACCGCTTCGAGTGTGCGCTGAGTCCCACTGAACGGACGCTCTTCACCGGACACCACCAGGGTCTCAGCCTGGCTGCGTCGGGCGAAGAATCGACGCTCGGCCTCAGCGGCGAGAGTGGGGGTTGATGGGTTCTCTGAGCCTGCCGAAGGCGGTTGCGAGCTCATGACACTGGCGCCTCTTCGCTGGCGGCTTCGACTGTTGGCGCCTGGGTCTGTGATTGTGCCTCTTCGAGTGGCAGATTGGCGGCCGGGCTCGGCCGGGCCAGGCCGGCGCCGTTGCCAGGCGAGTCCTCGACTGCGGCGGAGCGAGCTGCGCCACCGGGGATCTGTCCCACCATGACCGCCGGAATATGATCACCCTGTCGAATGAGATTGACCTGCACACCCAGCGCGCGCAGCTCGGCGGCGGTTGCGACGGCGCCACTTCTTCCTCCCCAAGACGACAGATCGAGCAACGCGGCGGCCACCTTGACACCGCGGCGCGTGAGGGTGCGAATCGCGCCTTGCCAGCGCGGATCTGTGGAGGCGGTGATGATGATGACGGTCGTGTGACGTCCCCAACGGCGCGATTGTTGGTAGAGGATTGACGCAACAGGGACGCTGCCGGTCGGCTGAGCGACTGCCAATGCTTCCAGCATCCGCCCGAAATGTTGGGAGCCGCGATCCGGTTCAATCACCTCAAGTCGTTCGCCAAACATCATCAAACCGACGGAACGACTCTGGTTGATGAATAGTCGGACAACCGATGCGGCGACCGTGACGGCAGTCTCGATCGAGGCGTCGTCGCCGGTGCCCATGTGGTCCTGACTGGACAGGTCGAGAATGACCCAGAGGTGAGAGGCAGGGTCGAGTTCGAACGTTTTGACTTTGAGCGATCCAGTGCGCAGGCTGCTCTTCCAATGGATGCGGTTGACTGAATCGCCGGCCTCATAGTCGCGGATGCCGGACGCATTCGGCGTGACGTAGTGTGTCCGACGCCGGAATCGGCCTTCGCCCGGCAGATTGGCAGGAGGCGCGGAGTAGCGCGGTAACTCGAGAGCTCGCGGGTAGACGACCAGTCCGCGACGATGCCCGAAGCGCAATTCACGGCGGAAGATGTCGAACGGATCGGTGCTGCGCACGGTGATCGGACCGAGGTGGTAGAGGCCGCGACGGTTGCAGGTGGTCTGGACGCGCCAGTTGCGATGACCGGTGCGTCCGAGCGAGGTGACGAAGCGGGCGCTGTGACCCGGCAGGTCAGACTCCTCCTCAACCTCGAGCCAGAGCTTGGGGATGGCGGAATCGTTGATCACCTCAAAGCGCTCAATGATCGCCTCGCCAGCCTGTACGCGGTCACGGGTGCGAGACATCCGAACGCGCACGCCGTAGCCGGCCGACCAGGTCCAGAGTCCGGCGAGGATGATGCCGAAGAGCAGCGTGTAGCCGAGTCGTTGCGGAAGCCAGTAGTTGGAAGCGAAACCGACCGCGAAGGCGATGATGGTCAGGCTGACGACGAGGCTGAGTGAACGGCGCGTCCCGAAACTGGCGCGCCAAGCCTGGCGGAGCGGTTGGAATGCTGCTGCGCCGAGGCCGCGCACGTGCTAGTCCGTTCTGTCATCCGGAGCAGATGCGCGAGTCAAGAAGCGGCTCGCGCGCCTGGCACGGCGGTCCGCTCCAGTACGTCGTCAATCACGGTGCGCGCGTCCTGGTTGCGAACCTGAGCCGAAGGGCTGAGGATGATTCGGTGACCGAGCGCTGCGTGGGCGAGCGTCTTGATGTCGTCGGGGATCACGTAATCGCGGCCGGCCAGCAACGCCGACGCCTGGGCGCAGCGGAACAGCGCCAGCGATCCGCGCGGCGAGGCGCCGAGATAGACGGCTTCATGTGAGCGCGTCGCGGCGACGAGCTGGACCGCGTACTGCTTGAGCTGCGGATCCACCCAGATGTCACGCGCGACCCTGTGGATCTCTCGCACCTCCTCGGGCGAGGTGACGGGCGCCAGCGATTCGATCGGATGGCGCTGCTGTTGGCCTTCGAGCACAGCGACTTCATCGTTGGCGTCGGGGTAGCCGAGGTGGATGCGAAGTAGAAAGCGGTCGAGTTGCGCCTCAGGCAAGGGAAAGGTGCCCTCGTACTCGACGGGGTTCTGGGTAGCCAGGACCATGAATGGCGGCGGCAACTGTCTGGTGACGCCGTCGGCGGTGACCTGACGCTCCTCCATCGCCTCGAGCAAGGCCGACTGGGTCTTGGGCGTGGCGCGGTTGATCTCGTCGGCAAGTACGATCTGTGAATAGATCGGTCCTTGCCGCCATTCAAAGTCCTGCGTCTTTTGGTTGTAGACCGAGACGCCGGTGACATCGGAGGGCAGCAGGTCCGGGGTGAACTGAATGCGGTTGAAGCTACAGCCGGTGGAGACGGCGAGGGCGCGGGCGAGCATTGTCTTGCCAGTGCCTGGCACGTCTTCGATCAAGAGGTGCCCGTCAGCGACGAGCGCGACCACGGCCTGTCGGACCTCACTGGTCTTGCCGAGAATGACGCGCTCCACGTTGGCGACGACACTGAGCAATACGGTTCGGGGATCGTCCATAGGGGCACTCCGTAAAGTTCGAGGCGCTATTGAGAGCGTAACTGATATATGGCAAAGTGAAGCAATTGACATGAGGCGGTTCGAAGAGTCCGAGAAGTTGTTGACCGGACCGACTCGGCTGAGTCGGCGGACGGTGTTGTGCGCCATCGCGGTGGCCGGGGCTGGCGTCTTGCTGACGACCTGCGGCGGTGATGATCTGGAGCCGTTCGCGCCGCCGGCTGCGAAACTCCCGCAAGATGACGCGGACGTGTCGGTCGCAGAGCAGATTCAGGAACAAGCATCCGCCACTGATACGCCGGCAGCGACGGAATCTGAGCTGGAACCGGCGCCCGCGTTGCCCGAACCGAGGGTCTATCTGATTCCGAATCCGGCTGCGCAGGGGCAGACAGTGCTGCTGCTGATCGAGGCGCCAGGCGCGGAAGTCGCGACCATGTCGTGGCAGGGCCAGCTGTTCTCGCTGTTGCGCAACGAGAATCGGTTTCTAGGCTTCTTTGGCATTGATGCCAATGCGTCGGTGGGACCACGGGCGCTCGGCGTCTCGGTCTGGGGGCCGAACGGCGATCAGTTGCTGTGGCAAGAAACGGTAATCGAAATTCTGGCATCCGATTGGACCGTTGACGACATTCAGATTGACGGACCGAATGCCGCGCTGTTGGATCCGTCAATTCGAGAGGCAGACGAGTCCGCTCGGCAACGCTTCCAGACGGCGCTGACGCCGCGACTGCACTGGTTGGGGGTGTTTGATCCACCGACGGATGGCGCGATCACGGCGCTATACGGTGAGCAACGCTCATTCAACGGTGGCCCGATCGCGGAGTATCACACGGGCATCGACTTTGGCGGCGAGACGGGATCGATCGTGCGAGCGGCAAACGCGGGTATTGTGAGCTGGGCCGGTCGCACGCAGCGTCGAGGCAACGGCCTGATCGTGGATCACGGCGCCGGCGTGTTCTCGGGCTATTACCACTTGTCTGAAGTGTTGGAGACCGCAGGTGTGGTAGTTGAGCAGGGCGACGTCATCGGTCGAATGGGCGCAACGGGACTGGCGACCGGACCGCATCTCCACTGGGAGGTGGTGGTGCGCGGCGTGACGGTCAATCCGTTGCCGTGGCTGCGGCTACTGGAGTTTCCGGATCCACATCAAGAGTTGAATCCGTCGCAGGCGTTGAAGACGACGAATCTGGCGTCGAACCGGTCGCCCGGCTGATGCTCCGCGGTTGATCAGCTGCGGGCGGCGTCGAGGCAGAGGGCGACAGCCGCAATGGCGGCGGTTTCGGCGCGCAGCGGACGATCGCCGAGCGAGATCGGCAGCCAACCAAGGCGCCGCGCGGCATCAGCTTCGTCCGGCGTGAGGCCTCCTTCTGGTCCGATCATCAGCTGAACCGCGGAAGCTGGATCCTCGCTGCGGCGGTCCGCGATCAACGGGGCGATTCGCTGTTTAGGCTCGACTGCGGAAGCGAGCAAACGCGCTCCGTCTGCATTCCGGCTCTGATGGAGCACATCGGCGTAGCGAGCAGGCGCCGCGATGATCGGTCGCCGCTCGCGCCGACACTGCTCTGAAGCCTCTGTCGCGATCCGTCTCCAGCGATCGAGCCGCTGGTCAATGTTGCCGCGAACAATCGTCCGCTCGGTGATCATGGGTTGAATCGTATCCACGCCGAGTTCGGTCACTTTCTCGATCATGAAGTCGAAACGCTGCGGACGGATGAGCGCAACAACGAGCGCAATGGTTGGCGACGGGAGAGGTGTGATTGGGCGGGCTGAGATGATGCCGCATTGCAACTCGTCGCGCGCGACTTGGACAATCTGCGCTCGCAAGAGTTGATCAGATGCGGCGTCAATGAGATCGAGTGGATCATCGCGTTTGGCGCGCATGACGCGTCCGATGCGTTGAGCGAGCTGGCCGCGGATCGTGACCGCGTCTGCGACGACTTCTGACTGATCGTCCAGAAAGTAGCGAGGGATCCGTCCGAGCTGACCCTCGTCGGCGGTCGATTCAATGCTCGTTGATGCCATGGCATGAGGGTAATCAGGGTTTCAACGAAGCGGGCGTAGACTCGCGACAGCAAGCATCAAACTGCGCAATTGACGATCCATTGGTGGGTCAGAGTTGCGCTGGAAACGGGCGGATCATGGATCTCGGTCTGACAGGAAAGGTGGCGATCGTCACCGGCGGTTCGGAGGGCATCGGCCGGGCGACCGCGGTGCTATTCGCGCAAGAGGGCGCCTCAGTGGTGATCGGCGCACGCCGACAGGGGCCGCTGGACGAAGCGAAAGCCGCGGTCGAAGCGGTCGGTGGCGAGTGTGTCGCCGTCTCGATGGACGTGATGTCCGATGCGGACTGCGAGCGCATCGTCGCGGTTGCCGTTGAGCGCTTTGGCGGCGTCGACATTCTGATCAACAATGCCGGTCAATCGTCATCGGGGCGGATTGAGTCCCACGACATCGAGACGTGGGCAGTCGACCTCGACCTGAAGCTCTACGGCGCGGTTCGACTGGCGAAGCTGTGCATTCCTCTGATGCGCGAGCGCGGTAGTGGTCGGATCGTGAATTTGCTGAATATTGGCTCGAAGACGCCTGGCGCAGGCTCAATGCCGACCGCCGCATCTCGCGCGGCAGGTCTGGCGATGACCAAAGCGCTGTCGAAGGAGGTCGCGGCGGACCAGATTCTGGTCAATGCGGCCTGCATCGGATCGGTCGATTCCGCGCAGTGGCACGGATTCCACGAGGCGCGCATGCCGGACGCGACGTACGAGGAATTCCTGGCGAGCGTCGGTCAGGGTATCCCCGTGCAGCGGATTGGCACGTCGGAAGAGGCGGCGAACCTGATCGTGTTCCTGGCCTCAGGAGCAGCAAGTTTCATTTCTGGCTGCGCCATCAACATCGACGGCGGCGCATCCCCCGCCTGGTGAGACGGCGACCGTCTCCAGCGGCATGAGCTCGATCATGGAGACTGCCGGCTGGTCGTCGGTGATCGTGTAGACCTCCCAGCGCGTGCCTGAGGGATCGTTGACCCAGACCTTGTCCTGCTCGGCGTGGCAGCAGACGACGCCATCCTCAATCTCCATGTCGAGACCGAGCTGACCGAAGCGCTCGGTCTCGGCATGCACCTCGGTGCTGGTGTCCACCTCAACACCGAGATGATTGAGTGGCGCGCTGGCAGCCGGATTCTCAATCAGCACGAGCTTGAGCGGTGGATTGTCGACCTCGAAGTTGGCGTAACCCGGTCGCACCTTGTGCGGTTCAGTCTTGAACATCTGCGAATAGAAGTCGATCGCGGTGTCGATCTCGGCCACGTTCAGGGCGAGCTGTACTCGTGACATGTCAGGGCTCCTTACCGCTGCAATGAGATGCGTTAATCGGCGACGGCGAGGGCGGGCTCGTCACTCGTCAAGCTCAGGGTATTGCGTTCGTGGATGATTGGCATGACCCAGTCGCCAAAGCGCTTCGCCTCTTCGTCGTGCGGGTAGCCGCTCAGGCAAAACTCAGTGCAACCGATTTCGATGAATTCTTGAAGCGTGTCGGCGACCTGCTGAGGGTTACCGACCACGGCGAGGCCGGCGCCGCCGCGTACGGTGCTGAGACCGCTCCAGAGGTGCGGCGCGATCCGATAGTCGTTGTCCTGCGACTCGTCCGCGAGTTGCCACATGCGACTGTCTGCCATCGAATCTCCGCGCCAGTTCTTGCGCAGTGAGCGCTGCTGATCTGACGTGTCAGCGATGAGGTCGTGAGCGGCGGCCCAGGCTTCCGCTTCGGTTTCGCGAACGCAGACCTGCAGCCTCATGCCGAATGTGATCTCGGAGCGCCCAAACCGTTCGGCGCGGCGACGGACATCAAGCACCTTTTGGGCAGTGGCTTCGGGCGTGTCACCCCAGAAGAAGTAGCAATCGGCGTGCTTGGCGCCGACGTCGCGGGCGGCGTCGGACTCGCCTCCGATGTAGAAGCGAGGCCAAGGCTGTTGGAACGGCTTCGGGTAGGCGTGGGCGCCTTCGAGCTGGAAGTGCTTGCCCTGCCAATCGATCCGCTGTTCGTTGCTCCAGAGCGCCTTCATGATCTGGACCGATTCGTCCATCACTTCATAGCGCTCGTCGTGGCTGAAGGTGATGCCGTCGCCCGCGAGCTCGCGGGGATTGCCACCGGCGATCAGGTTGACATAGACGCGGCCTTCGGAGAGTTGGTCGAAGGCGGCGATCATGCGCGCCATCTGGGTCGGCAGGATGTATCCCGGTCGGGCGGCGACGAGCATTTTCAGTTTGCGTGTGCGAGCAGACATCATCGCGGTGGAGATCCAGGCCTCCCAGCAAGTCGGTGTGACCGGGACGAGAGCGTACTCGAAGCCGGCGTCTTCGGCGGCATGAGCCACGCGGTCGAACATTTCCATCGAAGCGGGATAGATTTCGCGCGGCTCGCCGAAGCGATTCAGGTCGCCATGCGTGGGGATGTACCAGCCAAAGCGGATCGGTGTGTCGGTCATGTGCTGTTCCGTCACTCGATCAATCTGGGTAGCGAACGGTCTGTAGCTACGGTACACGCGCCAATCTAACCACCGAACTGCGGGTCGCGGCGCTCCTGGAAGGCGCGGGTTCCTTCGCGGGCGTCGTCAGAGCTGAACGCAATGCGTTGGTATTCCTGATAGAGCCGTAGACCGTCAGGCAGGGACATATCGCGTCCGCGTCGGGCGAGCTCTTTGGTCAGACGCATCGCCAGCGGGCTGTTGACCGCAATCTTGTCTGCCCAATCGCGCGCCGTCGAGAGCAGCTCCGACGGCGCGACGGTCTTGCTGACCAGCCCGAACCGCAACGCCTCGTCGGCGTCGATGAATTCACCGGTGAGCAGCAGCCGCATGGCGTCGGAGCTGCCGACCAGCCCCGGCGTCCGTAACGCGCCGTAGCCGTGCAAGATCCCCCATCGCGGCTCCGGACAGCCGAACTGCGCGGTCTCGTCGCAGATGCGAATGTCGCAGAACAGGGCAAGCTCGAGGCCGCCGGCGAGACAATAGCCGGTGATCGCGGCGATGACCGGCTTGGCGGTCTCGAGGCCGTTGTCGAAGCGCTCGCCAGACCACGGCCGCCAGGCCTGCCGCTCGCCGAACTCCAGCAGGTCATGGCCAGACGAGAATGCCCGACCGCTGCCGCTGATGATCACGCAACGGATATTGGAATCGCGATCGGCCTCGCGCAGGGCGTCGCCGATCCCGTGGTACATCTCGTCGGTCATGGCGTTGAGCTTCTCAGGACGCATCAGCCTGATGAAGCCGATGTGCCCGTCAACGGTGTATTCGATTTCGTCCATGTTGAGTCCTCTGGGTTCAGCTCGCCGGATTCGGGCCTCCGACGCGTCAGATCGGCGCTGGCTGCCAGTCGCGATCCAAGATAGACAAGATGCACCGTTGTCAATCTCTATACTTAGCGCCACCGGCGACGCGAACGACCTGACTGGCGATCTGGCCGGCTCACATGAGCGCAGATCATCCATAGAAAGAGCAACTCATGAAAGTGCGAGAACTTGGCCACGCGGTGATCAAGGTGCGCGATATGGCGAGCGCGGAAGCGTTCTACGGCGATCTGCTGGGGATGGAACTCGCGGCGCGTCATGATTCCATGCCGATGACGTTCTACACCTTGGGCAATCACCACGACCTGGCGTTGCTGGAAGTCGACGCCGACGGCCCCGATGCCGTCCCGAATGCGCCTGGCCTGTACCACCTCGCATTTTGCATCGGCGACAATCTGGATCAGCTGCGCGACGCGCGCGACGAGCTAGAAGCCGCCGGCGTCAAGGTGGGCGCAGTGATCGACCACACCGTGTCGCAGTCGCTCTATCTGACCGACCCGGATGGCAACGGAGTCGAGCTGTACGTTGACGGCTCTGACGTCTGGAAGACAGATCCACAGCAGGTCGCGCAAGGTGAGCCGCTCGCGCTCTGAACCAGTACCGAGCTCGTTCCGGCTTGGATCGGGATCGCGCCGTTACGAATCGGCGGGCGCGCTTACCAGCGCAGTTTGCCGACTTGACGACGTCGCGCCTGTGTCGTTCTGCGCCGTCATGGACGCGCCGCCGTCCTCGCCTCTACACATAGAGACGGGACGTGTGACGCGCTGCCGGAGAGGTTGCGCTAGCGCACGGCGCCGGCGGTCTTGAGTGAGTCGCCGCGAGAGCCGTTGAGCCCGATCTCGGCCAGGATTTCATCTGTGTGCTGACCAGCGAAGGCGGGCGGACCCTGGATCGTTGACTTCGTCCGGCTGAATCGCGGGGCGGGCGCGGGTTGCACGACCCCGGCAACCTCTTCAAAGGCGCCGCGCGCCTTGGCGTGCGGATGATTCGGAGCCTCCCACGGCTCGAGCACCGGGCCGAAGCAGACATCCGAGCCTTCGAAAATGGCCTCCCACTCGACTCGCGTCTTGGTGCGGAAGATTGCGGTGACGCGTTCCTTGAGTTCCGGCCAGCGCGTGTTGTCCATTTGACGCGGCAGGACTTCATCCTCGAGCCCGAGCAGATGCAGCAGTTCGGCGTAGAACTGTGGCTCGATCGAGCCGATCGAGACGTACTTGCCGTCGAGCGTTTCGTAGGCGTCGTAGAAGTGCGCGCCGGTGTCCAGGATGTTGGCGGCGCGGCCGCGGCGCCAACCGCCCGTCGCGAGCCCGGCGTGGACTGAGGTGATCAGCGAGGAGGCGCCGTCAACCATGGCTGCGTCGACGACCTGTCCCTTGCCTGAGCGCTGGGCTTCGATCAGCGCGCCGAGCATGCCAACGGCGAGGTACATGCCGCCGCCGCCAAAGTCGCCGACCAGATTGAGCGGCGGCACCGGGGCCTGGCCCTTGCGCGCAATCGGCGCCAGGGCGCCCGCGAGCGAGATGTAGTTGATGTCATGGCCAGCCATCTGCGCGTAGGGACCTTCCTGGCCCCAGCCGGTCATGCGGCCGTAGACGAGTTTCGGATTGCGTTCGAGGCAGACGTCGGGTCCGAGCCCGAGGCGCTCCATCACGCCAGGTCGGAAGCCCTCGAACAACGCGTCGGCGCCGTCGATTAGCTTGAGCGCGACTTCGACGCCTTCAGGATTCTTGAGATCGAGAGCGATGGAACGGCGGCCACGCGCGAGCAGATCACCAGGGGGATCTGTGGGCGGCTCGGATGGCGCATTGGCCGCGCGGTCGATGCGGATGATGTCGGCGCCCATGTCGGACAGAATCATGCCGCAGAACGGCCCTGGACCAATGCCCTGTAACTCAATGATGCGAATGCCGCTCAGGGGTCCCATATCGTGCTCCTGACTGGTTGACTGGTTTGAGCTTGCAGTTGCTCGCAGGATAACGCGCTGGAGTGATGTCGATGAGGGTACGAATTGAAGCCGCCGGTCTCGCGGAGGCGGCTGAGGTGATGGAGTTGATCCACGGCGTCTTCGTCGAGTACGGCTTTACCTGGGCGCCACAGGAGGAATTCTGGGACCTGCTGGCCTCGCCAGAGGCATTCCCTTACCGCGATCCGCAAGGCGCTATGTGGGTCATGCGGGACGAGACGCAAGCGGTGGTTGGATCAATTGCCGTAGAACAGCTTGATGATTCGACGGCGGAGCTGCACCGGCTCTACCTCGACGCGCGGCTACGCGGTTCGGGTTACGGACGCGAGCTGTTCTTGCTCGGCGTGGATTGGGCGCGGCGCAAGGGAATGCGGCGCATCGTGCTCTGGTCAGACACGAGGTTCCTCGACGCGCACCGGCTGTATGAACGTCTGGGTTACGCCCGAACGGGCGAGCGGCGGCTCGCCGATGTCAACCAGACGGTAGAATATCGGTACGAGCGCCAGCTAGGTTCGGAATCAGGTGCAGCAAAGATTGACCATGATCACTGAGCGAAGGTACGATCTGTTCGCACCCGCCATTCCGAGCATGTCCGCGTAGAGGGGTAACGGCAGGACGACGTGTCAGAGCTGTTTGAGAACTACGGCGCCGTCTTGGTGGCGATCCCGGTCGGGATCATGCTGGTGCTATCGGCCCTGTTGGCGTCGAAGTTGTTGGCGCCGCAGCGTCGCACCGCGCTCAAGGGCCAGGTCTACGAGTGCGGCATGCTGCCGATCGGTCGCAACTGGGCGCAAGTCCACGTGCGCTACTACACCTACGCGCTGCTGTTTCTCGTCTTCGACGTCGAGGTCGTGTTTCTGCTGCCGTGGGCCGTTTCCTTCCTGGGCCTGATCGGCGAGGGCGACTTCGGCAAAGTGATTCTCTGGCAGATGGTGCTGTTCATCGGCACGCTGCTGGTGGCGCTCGCCTACGCGTGGCGTAAGGGCGTCTTCGACTGGCAACGGAATTAGCAGCGAGGGCGCCGACCATGACTTCCCAGCCTCCACACATGCATGATCCGACCCCGGCGATCATTTCGCCGGAATCGCTGCGCTTGTATCCGATCGACGATGTCGCGCCGACCGTGCCGTACAAGGTGGTGCTGCCTGGCGTGATGCAGGCGCCGGCAGAGGCGCTCATCTCAGCGGCGCGCAAGTCCTCGCTCTGGCCCATGACGTTCGGTTTGGCCTGCTGCGCGATCGAGATGATCGCCACCTACATGGCGAATCATGACCTGGACCGATTCGGGATTGTGCCGTGGCCGTCACCGCGCCAATCAGATGTGATGATCGTGGCGGGGACCGTGACGAAGAAAATGGCGCCGGCCGTCAAGCTGCTCTACGAGCAGATGCCGCATCCGAAATGGGTCATCTCGATGGGCGCATGCGCGACCAACGGAGGTCCATACACACAATATGATCGCGTCGTGCAAGGCGTCGACAACATTGTGCCGGTGGATGTGTATGTGCCAGGCTGCCCGCCGCGACCGGAAGCATTGATCGATGGTCTGTTGGCGCTACAGGAGAAGATCGTTGAAGAGCGAGCTCGGGGGTACTGACGCGCCATGACCACTCGCCGCACGCCTGCCGCGACCGAAGAGCCGCCCAGCAATGAGCCGCCAGCCGGCTCCATCGCTGATACATATCGGTTGGTGCTGCCGCTGGTCGAGTTCGACGCGGCGATGACCAAGGGCGGCGACGTGGCGCTCACGATTGCAGCCGATGCGATCCACGAGGTCCTGGAGCGCGGGCGCGATGACGCGCGCCTGCACATGAACCTGCTGCGCAATCTGACGGCGGTTGATTGGGAACAGCGCGGCCTGGAGATGGTGTATCACCTCTATTCGATTCCGCTTCGCCAGGCGGTGACGATCAAGGCATGGTTGCCGTCTCAAGGCGCGCTGATCGAATCGGTGACTGATCTGTATCTGACCGCCGATTGGGCGGAGCGGGAATGTCGCGAGATGTTCGGGATCGAGTTCATCGGACACCCCGATCCGCGCAACCTGCTGCTTGATGAGGATTTGGACATTCATCCGTTGCGGAAGAGTCATCCCCTGGCGCCGATTGAGATCGAGCAAGGGGTGGATGTCGAGTACTTCACGAAGCAGTTCCCGCCACCGGAGCCGGCGGTTGAGCAGGAAGCGGCTCCCACGGCGGCCGCGGCCGCGCCAGAGCGCAAGCGCGTGGAGGACATGACGCCGGAGGAGCGGGAGGCGCGCAAGGCGGAGCAGGCGGAGCGGGTCGCGCGAGCGCGCGAGTTGGCGGCGGCCCGACGCCAGGAACGATTGGCGGGAGCGCCGCCAGCCGGCGGCCCACGCGCTGCTGGTTCCGCGCCGCCGCCGACCCCAGCCGCAACCACGGCCACGGCTGCGCCGGCCTCAGCAGCGCCGAGCAGCGGGCCGAGCGCGGATCGGCCTCCTGCACCGCCTCCGCCGGAGCTGCCGAGCATTCCCGACGCTGAAGAAGATCCAGAAGGTCGGGCGGCGGCGCAAGCCGAACGCGTTCGACTCGGTCGTGAGCTTGCCGCCGCGCGGCGCGCTCAACTGCGCGGCGACTGAACCGTCGGTCGCGCGCAGAGCAGTTGACGAAAGACAGGGAGTGACGCATGGTCCAGCGAACCTTCGAAGGCGAAGTGCTGACCGAACCTGTCGTCGTCGAGCGCGAGTTCGAGACCGTCGACATGAACATCAACATCGGTCCGCAACACCCTGCCACGCACGGCGTCTTTCGGATGGTGCTGACCGTTGACGGCGAGATCGTCAAGGACGCGATTCCCTACATCGGATACATGCATCGCGGTGGCGAGAAGCTGTCTGAGAGCCTCGACTATCGCGGCGCGCTGGGATACCAGGATCGAACCGACTACCTGGCCGCGTTCAACTCGGAGTGGGTCTACGTCAATGCGGTCGAACGCCTGGCCGGGATCGAAATTCCCGAGCGGGCCGAGTACGTGCGCCTGATCCTGGCGGAATTCAATCGGATCCTGTCCCACTTCATGTTCATGGGCGCATTCGGGACCGATGTCGGCTACTTCGGCACGGCCTTCACCTGGACCTTCAAGGAACGCGAGCGGATTCAGGACCTCTTTGAGGCAGTCTGCGGCGACCGGATCATGTACAACTACTTCCGCGTCGGCGGACTGGCTTGGGAACCGCACGAGACGTTCATTGAAGACTCGCAATGGGTGCTGGACCAGGCAGAGATCGGGATCAGCGACGTCGACGAGCTGATGACTGACAACGAAGTCTTCGTGGCGCGCTGTCGGGACATTGGCGTGCTGTCGGCCGCGGACGCGATCTCGTACGGCGTGACCGGTCCGATGCTGCGCGCCGCCGGCGTGCCCTTCGACCTGCGAGTGGACGAACCCTACTCGATCTACGACCGATTCCACTGGGAGATTCCGGTGGGCGAGCGCGGCGACGTGTACGATCGCTACCTCGTACGGCTGGAAGAAATGCGTCAATCGGTGACGATTCTTCGTCAAGCGCTGGAACAGATGCCGACTTCGGGCCCGATCATGCCTGAGCGTATGCCGGCCCGACTGCGGCCCGAGCCGGGCGAGATCTACATGCGGCAAGAGAATCCACGTGGCGAGTACGGCATCTACATGGTCTCGGACGGGACCGACCAGCCGTGGCGGGTGAAGATGCGCTCACCATGCTTCCACAACCTCTCATCGCTGCGTCCACAGGTGCTGAACAGCTATCTGGCGGACGCGGTGGTGGCGCTGGGGTCGATCGACATCGTGCTCTGCGAGGTGGACCGTTGATGCCGCATCGCCTGCCCATCCCCGACGTTGGGGGGATGGGCGTAAGCGGGTCTGCGTGTACCCTGCCTAAGCAACGTGAGGTGATGCCGACATGGTGCTGAGCGAATTCGCCGGCGTCAGCATGCCAGCTTGGATCGACGCGCTGCTGCGTGTCGTGTTCATCGTTGGGTTGATGACGATCAACGCGTTCGCTCTGATCTATCTCGAGCGCAAGATCCTGGCGCGATTGCAGGCCCGCGTCGGTCCGACTCGGACCGGCCCGATTGGCACGCTGCAATCGATCGCGGATGCGCTCAAGCTCGTCACCAAAGAGGATGTGCGCCCGATCACGGCAGACCGCTGGGCCTTCGAGTTGGCGCCCTACATGGCGTTTGTGCCGGTCTTCCTCGTCTTCGTGCCCATACCATTCACCGAAACGTGGTTCATTCGCGACCTGAATCTGGGGCTGCTCTACGTCTTCGGCGTATTGGGACTGAATATCGTCGGCGTGGTCATGGCGGCGTGGGGGTCGGACAACAAATATGCGCTGCTCGGTGGTGTGCGCGCCGCCGCGCAGGCGATCTCCTACGAGATTCCGATGCTGCTGATTGTCGTGGCGGTGGTGATGGTGGCGGCAGGTCGATTAGCGACCGATGGGGACGCATCCATGGCCGGCTCGATCAACGCGATTGTGGGCGATCAGACGACCACGCCGTACATTCTGTTGCAGCCGTTGGGTTTCGTGATTTTCCTGATCGGCATGCTGGCGGAACTGCACCGACCGCCCTTCGATATGCCGATCGCCGAGTCGGAGGTGGTGGGCGGTTACTTCGTGGAGTACTCGGGTATGCGCTGGGGCATGTTCTTCCTGGCCGAATACACCGCGCTCTTCCTGCTGGTGATGCTGGCCTCATCGCTGTTCCTGGGCGGCTGGAACTGGCCCTTTGGCGCCGATGTCGGGCTGGCATTGCAGATTGTGCTGACGTTAGTCAAAACATCCGTGATGATCGTGCTGGTGATCGGATCTCGGGCGCTGTTCCCGCGTTTGCGGATTGATCAGCTGATGTCGTTCTCGTGGAAAGTGCTGCTGCCATTCGCGATCGTGCAAGTGCTCGCGAATGGCATCATCCTCGCCTACGGCGGTCCTGATTGGGTAGTGGGTCTGGTGTCGTTCGCGCTGCTCGCGGCGCTGTTCGGGCTGGTGTACTACCTGATGCGGCAGCGCAGGGGCGAGGGCGCACGGACGGTTCAGACGATGCCGGCCACGCCGCGCGTGATCACCGGCGAGGTTTCCCCGCTCGAAGCGGGCGGCGACTAACAGATTTAGAGAGAGCAGAGGAGCGCACGCGTGGAGGATGGAATCACCGCGACGCAGGTGGTGTTCTGGATCTTGGCTGTGGTCATGCTGGTCTCAGCGATCGGCGTGGTCACGGCGGGGAACATCGTCTATGCCGCACTGTTCTTCATCGCTGCTCTGGCCGGGGTGGCCGGTATCTATCTGATCCTGACGGTCGAGTTCATCGCCCTCGTGCAACTGCTCGTGTACGGCTCCGCGGTGGTGATTCTGATTCTGTTCGCGCTGATGTTGACTCGCGCCAGGGAGCGGCCGCAGGCCCTGTTCGGACGCTCGCGGCCGCTGGGGATTGCGGCGTCGCTGGGCCTGCTCGCGGCGCTGATCGGCGGGATTGTAGGGACATCATGGACGACGCCCGAAACATCATCCGCGATTGAGCCGATTGGCCTTCAGGCGATCGGCGACGCGATCTTCACGATTTGGATTGTGCCCTTCATCATTGTCGGCATATTGCTGTCCATCGCGTTGGACGGGGCAATCATGCTGGCCTCGCCGGATGAGGACGACAACTGATGCCCGCGCTCGAACACATCCTCGTGGTCAATGCGATTTTGTTCGCGATCGGCGCGATGGGTGTGCTGACGCGCCGCAACGCAGTGTTGATCCTGCTCTCGGTTGAGCTGATGCTGAATGCCGTCTCACTGAATATGGTGGCGTTCGCCGTCTACGGACACATCGAATTCGGCAACATTACGGGGATCGTCTTCGCGTTCTTCATCATCGTGATTGCCGCCGCTGAGGTCGCGTTGGCGTTGGGGATCGTGGTGCGGACCTTCCGCAACCGCGCCACGGCCAATGTTGACGAAGTGAACCTGTTGAAGTGGTAGCGGGGAGCAAGCAGACATGATCTGGGCTGACCACGCATGGATTCTGCCAGCGATCCCGGCCATTGCATTTCTGGTTCTGTTTGCGGTTGGGCGTCACCTGCCGCGAGGCGGCGACTTCATCTCCGTTGGATCTGCGCTCGCCGTCTTCGTCCTGTTCTTCTTCGTCCTGGAGTCGCACCTCGACTGGCTCGGCGCTGGACTCGGTGGCATCCGCAACGTCGGCACGGACTGGATCAACTTCGATCAATTCGTGGTCCGACTGGGATTCACCGTTGACTCGATCGCCATCGTGATGATCTTTGTGGTCTCCACTGTGGCGTTGATGGTGAATCTGTACTCGACGAACTACCTGCGTCATCACGGTCGCCCGGAACCGCGCTACTGGTGGTACTTCGCCGTGCTCTCGCTGTTCGTGTCGGCGATGTTGACGCTCGTCCTGGCCGACAACCTGTTGCTGATGTTCGTGGCCTGGGAAGGCGTGGGACTCTGCTCATTCCTCTTGATCGGCTTCTACTACGAGCGACGCTCGGCTGTGGAAGCGGCCAAGAAGGCATTCGTCACCACCCGACTCGGTGACGTGGGACTGTTTATCGGCATCATCCTCTTCTGGCGAGCGACGGGCTCGTTCCAGATTTCGGACATCATTGCTGCTGCGGAAGCGGGTCGCGTCAATGACCTGCCGCAGGTCATGGGCGATGGCTACCTCACGCTCTCGACGCTGATGCTCTTCCTCGGCGCGGCGGGCAAATCGGCCCAAGTGCCGTTCCACGTCTGGCTGCCCGATGCCATGGAAGGTCCGACGCCGGTTTCCGCGCTGATTCACGCCGCCACGATGGTCGTGGCCGGCGTTTACCTGGTGGCGCGACTGCTGCCGGTCTTTGAGGTCGCCCCCGGCGCCTCCAACGTCGTGTTGGGCGTCGGCCTGACTACCGCATTGCTCGCGGGAATCATGGCGCTCGCCCAAAACGACATCAAGCGTGTGCTGGCATACTCAACTGTCTCGCAGCTGGGCTTTATGTTCGTTGCCCTGGGCGTTGGGGCAGTAGGGATCGCGATGTTCCATCTGCTCACACACGCCTTCTTCAAGGCCTGTCTCTTCCTCGGCTCAGGCTCGGTGATTCACATGACCGAAGAACAGGACGCTCGCAAGCTTGGCGGGCTCTGGTGGCGGATGCCGGTGACGGCGTCCACGTTCATCATCTCGTCAGTTGCGCTCGCGGGTATCCCGCCGCTGTCCGGATTCTTCTCGAAGGATGAAATCTTCGTGGCGACGCTCGGCGGCGCAAACACGGCGGTTGCGATTTTGCTGGGATTCGCCGCATTCCTGTCGGCGCTGTACATGGCGCGATTGGTGATCATCACCTTCTTCGGGCCGCCCAAGGATCTGGCCGTGATCAAGCGCGCGCGTGAAGCAGCGCCGACCATCTTGATTCCGCTCGTGTTCCTGACCGTGCTGACCTTCCTGGTTGGGTTCCTGGCCTTTGATCAGGTCGGCTCCGCGCTGGGATTCCCTGGCGGCATCAACAGCTATGTCTACTTCCCTGAGCCGGAGAGCTTCCACTTCTCCAACTCGATTGCGGCAGTGACGGGTACCGTCTCGTTGCTGGGATTCCTCACGGCGTGGTGGTTCTTCTGGGGCAAGAATGCGCGCAGAGCACAGGCAGTGCGCGAGTTCCAGCCCCGACTGGCGTCTGCAGTTGAGAACAAGTTCTACTTCGATGAGGCATATCAGTGGGCGATTGACCGCGCGGTACTGCCGCTGGCGCGGATCGTCTCCTGGTTCGACCGCATGATTGTGAATGACACCGGGATCAACGCGCCTGCCGATGCGACGCGATACGCGGCGTACTGGCTGCGATATCACGTGACTGGTCGGATTCCTGACTACGCGTTGTTGATGGTGATTGGCGTAGCGCTAGCCGGCGGGCTGGCGTTTCTCCTGCGCTGATCAATAGAGCGAATCGAAACGAGAGGCGGACGGCGTGGACGCAGGCGAGGCCCTCCTTCTGCTCTTGCTGATCCCTGGCGGGGCGATGCTGCTGACGCTGTTCGTGCCATCTCGGCACGCCAACGCGATCCGCATGATCGCCCTCGTCACGACCATTGCCACGCTGATCGACTCGATCTACGTGTTCGCCGTCTACGACTTTGCCGAAGGCGGTTACCAGTTCGACCTGCAGTACCCATGGATCGAGAACATCGCCTTCCTCGGCGAGAACGGCATCTCGTTGCACCTGGCAGTAGACGGAATTGCCGCGCCGCTGGTCCTGCTGAACGGACTGGTCGGATTCGCCGGCGTGCTTGTGTCCTGGAAGATTCAATACCGCGTCAAAGACTTCTTTATCCTGTTCTTGGCGCTGTTCACCGGCGTCTACGGCGTCTACATCGGACAGGACCTGTTCTTCTGGTTCTTCGCCTACGAGCTGGCCGTCTTGCCGATGTACCTGTTGATCGTGATTTGGGGATCGACCAACAAGGAATACGGCGCGATGAAGCTGACGATGGTGCTGGTCGGCGGATCGGTGCTGATCTTCGTCGGCATCTTCGCGGTCTTCGCCGAGGCAGGCGCAGGCACATTCGATATGGCGGTACTGCGAGAGATTGAGTTCGATCGCGGCTTTGCCACCACGTTCTTCCCGCTGTTCATGATCGGTTGCGGCATCCTGGCGGGCCTGTTTCCTTTCCATACCTGGTCGCCGGATGGTCACGTAGCGGCGCCGACCGCCGTCTCGATGCTGCACGCTGGCGTGCTGATGAAGCTGGGCGCGTTCGGGGTGATTCGGCTGGGGATGGAAATTCTGCCCGCCGGCACCGACTTCTGGATGCCAGTGCTGCTGGTCCTGGGCGGAGTGGCAGCGGTCTACGGAGCCATCTCCGCGATCCACCAAACGGATCTCAAATTTGTGATTGGATACTCGTCGGTCTCACACATGGGGTTCGTGTTGATGGGTTTGGGCACGATGAACAACATCGGGGTCAACGGCGCGGTGTTGCAGATGTTCTCGCACGGGGTGATGACCGCACTCTTCTTCGCCATGGTTGGCGGGCTCTATGACCAGGCGCACACCAGGGATATCCGAGTCTTTGGCGGCCTCGTGCGCAAGATGCCGCTGTTCGTGATCTTCTTCGGCATCGCGGGACTGACATCGCTCGGCTTACCGGGATTATCAGGATTCGTCGCGGAGTTCCACATCTTCGTCGGCGCGATCGACGCGTTCCCGTTGTTTGCCGCGCTGGGCATTCTGTCGGCTGCGCTGACAGCGATCTACGTGCTGCGACTGATGGGCCGAGCGGCGCTCGGCCCATTCAATCCACGCTGGGAGAGCCTCAAGGACCTCTCGCGCTGGGAGATCGCCGCAGCGATCGTGCTCATCGCGCCGATCATCGCGATGGGCGTCTGGCCAGATCCCTTCATCGACCGCATTGCGCAATCGGTTGCCGACCTACCCAATGTCGACCAGATCGGCAACTACTTCACGCTCAGCTCGCTGACTGGACGGTGAACTGATGGATCTCGAATATCAGCTAATCGTCCCCGAGTTCGTCATGGCCGGACTGGCCGTGTTGATCATCGCGGCGGCGTTGGCATTTCGCAACGTTGACCAGAAGTGGTTCGGCTACGCCACCGCCGCAGCGCTGGCGATCATCGCGGTACTCACGGCGATCGCGTATTGGAACACCAACGACGACTTTGCGAACGTGCTCGCAGTCGATCACTTCACCGTGCTGTTCCGCGTCTTCTTCCTGGGGATTGCGTTCTTCACCGTCATGGCCTCGGTGCAGTTCGCCGGCGATCGGCTGAAGAATCACGCCGAGTTCTACGGCCTGATCGTGTTCGCCACGTTGGGCATGATGCTGCTGGCCGCGTCGCGTGAGCTGTTGACGGCGTATCTCTCACTCGAGCTGTTGTCCTTCAGCTTCTACATCCTCGTCGGATTCAACAAGCTCAATCCGTTCTCGAACGAGGGATCGCTGAAATACATGCTGCTCGGCGCCTTCTCGTCGGCGCTGATGCTGTACGGGATTTCGCTGATCTACGGCGTGACAGGAACGACGACGTATTCGGGCATCGAGCCGGACGCGGTCGCCGCGGGACGCAACATTGCGGACCAACTGGCCTCATTCGCCGGCTTGAGCGGCGGCGTCGACCCAGAGGGCGCGCGGCCCGGACTGCTGATCGGCCTCGTGCTGATCACGGCAGGCTTGGGATTCAAGGTCTCGGCGGTGCCGTTCCACCAATGGACGCCCGATGCATACCAAGGCGCGCCGCTGCCGATTACGGCATTCCTGAGCGCGGGCGGCAAGGCCGCAGCCTTCGCATTCTTCCTGCGGCTATTCTCCGAGGCCTTCCTGCCGGCTGCGCACGAGTGGGTCTGGTTCGTCGCAATTCTGGCGGCTGCCACGATGATCGTCGGCAACCTGATGGCGCTGCAGCAGACCAACTTCAAACGACTGATGGCCTACTCGTCAATCTCGCAGGTCGGATATCTGCTGGTGGGAATCGTGGCGCTTGACGCAGGCAACATTGCGCAATCACAGGACGCGGCGTCGGCATTGGTGCTGCACCTGATTGGCTATGTGACCACCAATATCGCCGTGTTCGCGGCGATCATCGCGTTCTACAACCGCACCGGTCGCGACGACATCGTCGACCTACGCGGCTTGGCGGAACGGCAGCCGTTCTTGGCCTTTGCGATCGCGGCGGCGCTGTTCTCGCTCGCGGGCATGCCGCTGTTTGCGGGATTTGCGACCAAATTCATCATCTTCCAGGCGGCCTTCAACAACGGATTTCTCTGGTTGGGCGTGATTGGCGTTACCGGTTCGTTCGTCTCGCTGTACTACTACCTGATGGTGATCAAGCAGATGTACCTCTACGAACCTGAGGGTTCGGATCGCGAACGATTCCACGTGTCACGGCCGCTGGCCGGCGCGTTGGTCGTGCTGGTGGCGGGCGTGCTGTTCATCGGGCTCTACCCGACGCCCTTGTTCGATGTGATCCACAGCTCCACCGAAGGCCTCTTTGAGCAAGCCGCCGCACTGTCTGCGACAGTCTCTGGCCAGTAGACTGCTTCCAGGTCTCCATGCTTGAGTTGGAGCAGGTTCGCTCATGGCTCCACTATTCGCGCTCGGACTGCTCCTGATCGTCACCGTTGTCGTCGGTTGTGGTGCGGATGAGGAATCCGTGCCCAATCCGCAGACAGCCGCAAACGTCCAGCAAGCGGAACAGCCTCAAACGCGCGACTCCGTCGAACATGGTCGGGAGTTGTTCGCGAACAACTGTGCACTCTGCCACGGAGCTGACCTGCGCGGGACCAGTACCGGCCCATCACTATTGCATGAGTACTACGAGCCAAATCACCACTCCAACGCGAGCTTCGTCATCGCCGTCTTACTAGGGGTCAGGCAGCACCACTGGAACTTCGGCAACATGCCCGCGGTCGAGGGTTTGGCGATCGAGGATGTGCATGCCGTCATCTGCTTCATCCGAGAGACGCAACTCGCCGACGGCCTGATCGACGAAGTGCCGACCTCAACGCCCTGTTGAGCTACAGCACCGCCAGATACCGACCCAGCTCGTAATCCGTCACGTGCGAGCGATACTCGTCCCACTCCAGCCGCTTATTCTCCAACACCGTGGACCACACGTATTCGCCGAGCGCGTCGCGCATGAGGTCAGATGCCGCGAATGCGTCGATTGAGCGACCGAGTGTCGTGGGCATGGCATGGATGTTGCGTTCGTCGCGCTGTTGGGGACTGAGCGCGAACACATTGTCCTCAGCTGCGGGTGGCGGCGCAAGCGACTGTTCGATCCCCTGCAGCCCGGCTGCGAGGATGACGGAAAAGGCGAGATACGGGTTGGTGGCGGAATCGGCGCCGCGATACTCGATTCGGCTGGCATCGGCGTCACCTGGCTCATACTCAGGAATACGGATGAGGTCTGACTGGTTGGCATGCGACCATGTGAGGTAGACCGGCGCTTCGGTACCGGGCGCGAGACGCTTGTAGCTGTTCGACCATTGGTTGGTGATCAGCGTGAACTGCGGCGTATATGCGAGCAGTCCGGCAAGAAATGAGCGCGCAGTCTGCGACAGGCCGCCGCCCGCCTCGTAGAAGAGATTCTGCTCATGGCTGAAGAGCGAGAGATAGACGTGCATACCAGAACCGTTGACACCATTGAGCGGCTTCGGCATGAACGTGGCGTGGACACCCTGTTTGATCGCGACTTCCTTGACGACGAGACGGGTGGTCATGACCTGGTCCGCCATGGTTAGCGCATCGGTGTAACGCAGATCAATTTCGTGCTGAGAGGGCGCCGCCTCGTGATGCGACGACTCGACGCCGATGCCCATCTCTTCCAGCGTGAGCACGGTTTCACGGCGTAGGTCTGTGGCCGAATCAAGCGGCGAGAGGTCGAAGTACCCGCCAGCGTCCAGCGGCGACGGATCATCGGGGGCTCTGAAGTAGAAGAATTCAATCTGCGGCGCTACGTAGAAGGTGTAGCCGCGCTGCTGAGCGAGCTCAAGTTGTTTCCTCAGGACGCGACGCGGATCGCCTTCAAACGGTTCGCCTGATCGGCGGTACACATCGCAGATCAGGCGCGCGACACGATGTTGTTGGGGCCGCCACGGCAGGACGACAAATGTGTCTGGATCCGGCCGCGCAACCATGTCCGATTCGTCGTGGCGGGCGAAGCCCTCAATGGCAGCGCCATCGAACTCGACGCCCCGATCGAGAGCGTGCGGCAACTCGTCAATGGTGATCGCGACTGACTTGAGCTGACCGAGAAGGTCGGTGAACCAGAGTCGGACGAAGCGGACATCGTGCTCGCGGCACGCGTTGAGCACGTGCTGATGCTCGCTGGGTAGAGCGCCGCTGGTGTCGTCGAGGTTGGTCATATGCCGACTCACGTCCGCTTCCCGAGTTCGGGAAGCGGACGGTTGCTCAGCCTCTAGATGTGGAAGTAGTGGAAGAACTCCGCTGCGACGGGGTGCATGAACACGTCTCGCGCCTCATTGAGCTTAAAGTCGCGGTAGTGATCGACCAGGTCCTGCGTGAAGACGCCACCGGCCATCAGAAACTCGTGGTCGTCCTCAAGGGCGCGGAGGGCGCCTTCGAGCGAATGCGGCACGGAAGGAATGTTGGCCGCTTCGGCAGCAGACAGCTCGTAGATGTCGGCGTCAACCGGATCATCAGGCTCAATCTGATTGCGGATGCCGTCCAACCCTGCCATCAGCATCGCCGAGAAGGCGAGGTAGGTGTTGGCGGAAGGATCGGGCGGGCGGAATTCCAGCCGCTTGCTCTTGGGCGAGGTTTCGTACGTGGGAATGCGAACTGCCGCCGAGCGGTTGCGCTGCGAGTAGGCAAGGTAGATCGGCGCTTCGAAGCCCGGCACGAGGCGCTTGTAGGAATTGGTGGTGGGCGCGCAGAACGCCAACAGCGCGGAGCCGTGCTTGAGCAGCCCGCCGATGTAGTGTCGCGCCATATCGGAGAGGTCTGCGTAGTTGCCGGCCTCGTAGAACAGCGGCTCGCCATCTTTCCAGAGCGACTGATGGCAGTGCATGCCCGTGCCATTGTCGCCGTAGAGCGGTTTCGGCATGAACGTGGCCGTCTTGCCGTGCGACTTGGCGACGTTGCGGACGATGTGTTTGTACCACTGGGTTTCGTCGGCCTTCTTGAGCAAGGTGTTGAAGCGGGTTGCGATCTCACCCTGTCCGCCGGTGGCGACTTCGTGGTGGTGGACTTCCAACTCCATGCCGACGGCGTTCATCGCGTCGGCCATCTCCCAACGGATATCGGAGAGCGTGTCGAACGGGGCTGTGGGCGAGTAACCCTGCTTCGGCGGAATCTTGTAGCCGAGGTTGTTGTCGCCTTCGTCGCGGCCACTGTTCCAGTCAGCCTCATCGGACTCGACCAGATAGAACGCCTGGTTGATCGACATCTGGAACTGCACGTGGTCAAACAGGAAGAATTCAAGCTCTGGTCCGAAAAACGCTTGATCGGCGATGCCAGAATCGATCAGGTGCTGCTCTGCTTTGGTCGCGACGTAGCGAGGGTCTCGGCTGTACCGGTCCCCGCTGAGCGGATCGTGTACGTCACAGATGAACTTCAGCGTTGGCGCGCGCTCGGTGGGGTCGAGATAGGCCGTGTCGAGGTCAGGGCGCAGCAACATGTCGGATTCGTCGATGCTCTGGAATCCACGCAACGAGGAGCCGTCGAAGCCCTGGCCGCGTTCGACCAAGCCCTCATCCACGCTGGATGCGGGAATGCTGAAGTGTTGCCAGCGACCGATCAGGTCCGTCACGAGCAGATCGACGCGTCGAATGCCTTGGTCCTGGATCAGCGCCTGGATGTCGCCAAGAGTTGCCATGGGCGTAGCCTCTTTCCGGTTGGTTGAATCGTCGAATCCAGCCTATGACTGGTACCCGCCACACTCAGCGCCGTCGCGTTACGAATGAGTTACGTACGCGCCTTTGAGCACTGGATGACTTAGCGCAGGGGGAGGGCGAAGCGATAGCCGACGTTGCGAACGGTTTCCACGTAGCGTTGACCGCCAGCTTCCAGCTTGGAGCGGAGGCGTCGGATGTGGACGTCGACCGTGCGCGATCCGCCATAGTAGTTGTAGCCCCAGACGCGATTGAGCAGGGTTTCTCGCGTGAACACCTGTTGATTGTGTGTCATCAGAAAGCGCAACAGCTCAAACTCCTTGAAGGTGAGCGGGATCGAGCGACCGCTCTCGAAGACCTGGTAGTTGGAGGTATCGACGACGAGGTCGCCGGCCTCGAGTGTGTTGCGAGAGAGCGCGCGGCCGTGCCGCCAGAGGACAAGTTGAACACGCGCGACGAGTTCCGCATCATGAACGGGCGCCAGGACGAAGTCGTCGAGTTCATGACTCGGCGCGAGCCGCTGGGTGTCCCTGGGCCAGATGGTGGCGAGTCGCATCGCTTCTGGCCAGGCGCGCACTTCGGCCGGGCGAGTGAGCGGCACCGACATGCGCCAGTCGAACAGGACCACATCGGGCGCAGCCGCTGGATCTGGCTCGGCGCCTTCGGCGGGCAGATAGCGAACGACCTGTAGTCCGGCCCGCTCAAGCGCGGGCGCGATTGGATCCATGAACTCGTCGTCAAGCGTCAAGACCGTGAGCCGGAACATGGTCTCACAATATCGCTTTCGATCGCCGGAGCCGCGAGGGCGGCGGTTGGGCGGTCAATGCGTCCCGCGAAGCGTCATCGTTGCGCACGGTCATTGCGCACGGTCATTGCGCGCAGTGGTGAATCTGTTCCGTCGTGGCAGAGAGGACACCGGATGTGCGATACGATCTGAGCAGGACGCCGGCGTAGCTCAGTGGTAGAGCAACGGTTTCGTAAACCGTAGGCCGAGGGTTCGAATCCCCCCGCCGGCTCCAGGCTCAATCATTTGTATAACCAGGCAGCGGTTCAGAGGTATGGGTCTCATGGGTGCTCCCGTCGTCGGCCTGCAGATGCGAGATCGGGACGGCAGGCATGGTGGTGACCTGTCCGCGAATTTCGGCTGCAAAGGCGATCGACCAGCGCGCCGCGGCGTCGTTGTCGGGCGCGTCAATAATGGCGGTGAAATCGTAAGGTCCGAGCACGGCGTAGATGCCCAGCGCGCTGACATTGGCCACGTTGACGCGACGTTCGGCCTCAAGCGGGGCGCGAGGATTCGAAACGGTGCGGTCAATGCCCTCGGGCGATAGTCGGACGAGCAAGATGTACTGCATGAACTGCTCCAATCTGGTGATCGTCTGGACGCGTGATCGAGGCTAGTATCGCTGTTTCGGCGCGGCTGGTCAGATGGTGCAGGAGTGGCGGAAGGCGTGGGAGATTGTGAGATACAATCCGATCACAGCCCTCGTGATTCGACTCAGGGCTCGAGACCGCTGCGACGCGCAAATCGTCGGGCGGAATCGTGAGAGCGACGGGAGCCAAGATGCGTAATCAGATGTCCTCAACCGGCTTGGCAGTCCCAATCCGATGGTTGTTGCTGTTCGCGGTAGCGGCCGCAGTCGTGGTGAGCGGTTGCGACCTCGTCGGTGACGACACGGACGAGCAAGCGCAACAGGAGCAGTCCGAAGCGACAGCGGAGGACCAGCAGCAGGCTGAAGAGGCGCCCACAGCGCCCGCCAGCACGACCGCGGCGCCCACGCCTCAGCCCAGCGGTCCGCCACCCCCACCACAGGCGCGCGGCGGCGGCGAAGGGGTGACCGCCTACAACATCGTCTTCCCGAGCCTCGCTCTGGTGATGGCCGGTGAGTTGACGGCGACCGGGTTGGTGATCAGCGACGGATTCGTGGCTGTCGATGGACAACCGCTGGATGGCGCCGAAACGGTAGACGTGGCGCTGTCGAATGGTGACACTCTCGTGTCACTGCCGCTCGCTGGTCGGGACGCGTTGACCGGATTGGCGTACTACGGCCCGGTTGAGAGCGCTCTGATTCGCTTGTTGCCTGGGGCCCGATTGGGTGACGGCGAGAATCTGCGGCCTGGCTCAGCGGTCTACGCGGTCGGCTATCTGCAATCAGACACGAGCTCATCAATTCCCTCTGTCTACTCCGGCGTGCTGAGCGGCTTTGAGGAATGGGAGACCGGCGGTCGCACGATGTTGCGGACTGACGCCCGTCCCGACGGCCAATCTGCCGGCATGGTGCTGCTTGATGGCAATGGCACCGTGATCGGAATGGCGCCACTCGCGATGGTTGCGCGAGGACGCTATGTGTCTACAGGAGATCTGGCCCGGGGCAGACCGCCGAATGCGGTCACACCAGGACGATCACTGGGTCCTGAAACGGCAGCCAACCAGCACACGTTCAGCTTTGGCCCTCAGCAAGCTACCGCCGAGGTGCTCTTGGGCGACCAGGCCACAGGCCAGTCGGTGTTGTTGGTGGTCGCGACCACCGAACCAGCCACATTGCAGATGCTGGATTCCAACGACGACGCCCTGCAAGAGGTGGCGATCGGCGCCGGTTCCACGATTTTGACTCTCGAGCCGAACACGGCTGGCCCCTATCGCTTGCTGGTCATTCGCGAATCGCTGGAGGCGGAAACAGCCGAGATCCAGTTCAGGGCCGACGTGCCGCTGCTCGGAACGTCTGAGTCGGAAGAGCAACTGCTGCTGTCGCCGGAAGAGCCGTTGCTCGGCAACATCGACATCGCAGGTGATGTGGATACGTTCACACTCGACTTGCAGGCCGGCGCGACCTATGAAGTGCGCGCGGAAAGCCTCTTGGTTGACACCGTCCTCCGGGCCGTGGGCGGCGGGATCGATGCTACAGATGATGACTCCGGCGGTGGACCTTCGGGCAGCGACTCTGTCTTGGTGCTGATGCCCGAGAGCGACGGGATTGCACAACTGAAGGTCTCTGACTACGCCGGTAGTTCCACCGGTACCTACGTGCTCAGCGTCGTACAGACGGGCGGCGGCGAAACGATGGACGATGAGCCATCAGAAGACGCCGCAATGGCAATGAGCACGGTGATGCTGCCAACTCCTGCGGCTCCGCCGGCCAGCTCCATTCGCGGTATAGGAACCGCAGAGGGTCTGCAGGCAACATTGATCGGCGTGGGCTCGCAGGCGATTGCAAACGGACTGCTGATCGCAGATGCGGACGGATCATTTGAGATCATCGTCTCAGTTGTAGGCGTGAACGGCGCCGGAGGTCGGCTGACCGTGGTCGATAGCGGCGGCCAGCTCGCAGTCGAGGGCGGACTGCTGGTCACGTGCTCGACGGATGCTGACTGTCTGGCGCGGACCATCTTCGTTGCCAATGAGTCAGGATCGGGCGAGTGGCTGGTCGAACTGACCGCTGATGAGCCAGGCATCCGCGAGTGGCAGATCGAGGTATTCCGACGCGACTAAAACACCACGCGTCAGGATAATCGCGCAACCGTAGGGCGACGGCAGGTAGAAACGCCTGCCGTCGCGCCGTCTCTGGTGAAGTTAGTTCTGCGGCGCTTGAGGTCAATATCACTGAGCGCGCTGCAAGGGCGGCGTGGCGCGAACCACGCGGCGGCGCTGAAGGTCCGCGGAGATGTCCAAGGGTTTGTGGACCACAGAGCAACGTGTGGTCCATTGTGCCGCGAGGAACATGAACGACGAGGATCTTATTCCTGTACTGATTTCTGTGGACGGATTCGGAAAGCCCGCAAGGCACTGGCGGTGAGGCGGACAGAGACGCGCCGCACGGGGACCGGCGGATCGATGGTGAGTCTGGGCAGCGCGGCGTCCAGCCACTTCGGTAGGTACCAGTTCGCCGGTCCGGCTATCTGCATGAAGGCCGGGACCAGGACAAGCCGCACAAGTGTGGCGTCAATGAAGATGGCAAACGCCATCCCCATGCCGAACTCCTTTACGGCTCGCTCGTCGCCAAAGATCGCGAAACTGACGAACACAGCGATCAGGATGGCGGCGGCGGCAGTGATCACTCGAGCGGATGCGCCGATTCCAAACGCCACGGCCTCGCCGGAGTCCTTCGTCTCCAGCCAGCGCTCGCGGATCCGGGAGAGCAGAAACACCTCGTAGTCCATCGAGAGTCCGAACAGGATGGCAAACATGAACATCGGAATGAAGGACTCAATCGGCCCAGTGCGATCGAGGCCGATCAGCGACAACCCCCAGCCCCATTGGAAGATGGCGACGGAGAATCCGATCGCGGCGCCGATCGCGAGCATGTTGAGCACGGCCGCCTTGAGCGGGACCAGAATCGAGCGGAAGGCCATCATCAACAGCAGGACTGAGAGGCCGACCACGATCAGGAAGAAGTAGGGCAGCCGCGAGATCATCTTTGTCGTGACGTCCTCGAACACTGCAGTTGAACCGGAGATGTAGATATTGGTTTCGGGCGCAGCAGCGGCAAGGGCCGATGGCACGGCCTGATTACGGAGTCGGGACACGAGCGCGCGCGTAGCCGCTTCTTGCGGCGCGGTGGTGGGGATGATGGCGACGAGCGCAGTTTGGCCGTTCTCTGTCCGATCGGGCGGCAACACAGCCGCCACGCCGTCGATCTCCAGGAGCGATTGCCGCAGTACAGACAGACTGCGATCTGTCAGCGGTTGCTGCGAATGATCCACGACAGCGAAGAGCGCGCCGTTGACGCCTGGTCCAAACGCGTCTGAGATGAGGTCGTAGGCGCGGCGGGTGGTGTACGTGGTTGGACGATTTCCTTCGTCGGAGACGCCGAACTCAATGCTGAATATCGGAATCGTGAATATGATCAGGATTGCCGAGCCGCCCAGGAGATAGAGCCAGGGTCGCCGCTCGATGCGGCGCGAGAAGTGATACCAGCGGCCGTGTTCTCCGCCCGCGGTGTAGCGCAGTCCAGGGATCGAGAAGCGGTCAATTCGGTTGCCGATGATGACGAGCAAGGCCGGCAGCAGGGAGACGGCGACGAGCATTTCGAGCAGCACGACCGTAGCCGCGGCCAAGCCGAGATTGGCGATCAAGGGAATGCCGATCGCGAAGAGTCCAAGCAAAGCCACCACGACGATCGATCCGGCGAAACTGACTGCGCGTCCGGCCGTCGTGATGGCCGCGCTGGCGGCCCGTCTGGGTGACACGCCGACAGCGAGCTGTTCGCGGAAGCGCGCAATCACGAAGAGTGCGTAATCGATCCCGACACCGATTCCGAGCATGGCGCCGAAGGTAGGCGCCACCGTGGATATGTCGAGGAAGACAGCGGCGATCAGGATGCCGACGGTGCCGAGAGCGAGTCCAACCAACGCGGAGATGATCGGCATGCCGGCAGCAAAGATTGAGCCGAAGCCGATGACCAGGATGATGAGCGCAGCGAGCAATCCGACGAGTTCTGCGGCGCCTGGCGGCTCGGTCTCGTACTCGCGGGCGGGCTCGCCGCCAAATTCCAGCTGAATCGTGTCGCTGCGGAAGGTCTGGCCGATCTCGATCACGGCGGCGATGTTGTCGTGGTTCAGTTCGTTGGCGAGCTTGTCGAAGCCGACCCGCACGATCGCGGTGCGCCCGTCGGCGGAGCGATTTCCTGGCCGCTGTTCCGGTAGCGCCGCATAAGCGACTTCATCGATGCCCTGAACCTGCCGAGCAAAGTCGGACATCGAGCGTTGAACGGCTGGTGCATCTGTGGAGCCGTCAAGGGTGTGAAAGACAGCGAGCAGCTCCGAACCGGAGCGGGCCGGGAACCGTTCGCTGAGCAGGTCGAACGCAGCCTGAGACTCGGTGCCGGGGACGGTAAACGAGTCGGTGAGTGTGCCACCCCAGCTGCGGACCGCGAACAGCGCGAAGATGATCGCCACAATCCAGATTGCGATCACTCGCCACGGATGACGCGCGACGAAGTTTGCCCAGCGATCCATCAACGCTCCGCAGGTTGGCTTGTCTCAGTCAGCCTATCCCTAACGTTGGCGACGACACATCGCCTTGGCTGCGATGGCGACGCTGAGAAGGCAATGCTGAGAAGGCAACGCTTAGAGGATGGAGTCGATCGAGGCTGGTCCCGCGCCAAGCAGGCAGAGCGCGATGCATGCGAACACGAGGAGAATGTCGAGTTCGTAGCCCTGTTTGTCGGATGAGCCTTGAAAGGGGAGGCCTTCCTTGAACTTGTTTACATAGGCAGCGACCATCATGTTGATGGCGAGCGGAATCGCGATCCAGGGCACGATCAGTCCCGCGAGGAGCAGCAATCCACCGCCGAGCTCAATCGTGGCGACGCCAGGACCGGCGAGTCTTGGAAACGGCACTCCGAGCGACTCGAGCCAGCCGGAGAATCCGCTGATGCCGCGTCGGAATTTGCCGAGTCCGGCATCGATGAAGATGACGCCGAGCACGATGCGGAGCGGAATGGCGGCCCACTCGATCAGCTCGGAACCAAACGGCGCCGCCAACCAGTCGCCCACGCTCATGATCTGCTCCACTTCAACGTCCCGTACCGAGGCTGAATTAAGCTGATTCTAGTTGAACTATTTTCAGCCATGTAGCCGAGAGGATGTGTTGCGATGGGCAAGCTAACGGACGCGATTCGTGATCGACGCAAGCGCAGTCAGCGACGCCTGGGGTTTGGCGCGGCGGCGGAACAGCCGCAGCCGTCAATGTTGGTCGGCGCCGTCGGCGCCGTGCCGGGCGCAGACATCGCACTCGCCATTTCTGAGTCGGCCATTGATGAGGTCGCGGCCTCCGACGTGGAACTGTGGGGTGTGCGGTTAGAGTCACTGACCGTTGACCGCGTCCAACGGGCGAAAGATGCCGGCGCCGCCTACGTCGCCTTTGACGTCGATAGCGGCATGGCGGACGCCGCGCTTGATGAAGACGTTGACTATGTGGTGAGACTCTCGGATACGCGAATCGATGAGCCAGATGCTCGCGCCCTGGCGACATTGCGACCGTCCGTCATCGCTCCACAGGTGTCGTTTCCGCTCAGTCTGAGGTCTGCGCTTGATTTGCGGCGGCTGTCACTGCTGACGTCATCGCCGTTAGGCGCGATCTGTCCGTCTGACATCTCGGCGGGCAATCTGCAGGCGCTGCGAGACGCGGGCGTGGCTGCCATCTTGATCGAGGCAGGCGCGACTGCTGAAGATGTGTCATCGGTGCGGCAATTGGTCGCAGGACTGCCGGAGCACAAGTCGAAGCGCGACGATGACGCGCAGCCGATGCTGCCGACGACGCAATCAACCAGCGTTGAGTTTGAAGAAGAGTGAGCGACGCCGCAATCAATCGCGGAAAATGCTGCGATTGGTCGGCTCGAGCGAGCTGCGCGAGTTGCCGGTGGCCATGCGCAGGAAGTACAGCATCGAGCCGGCAGCGGCGATGCCGATCAGGATCGCGATCGTCCAGAGGACGAGCGATTGGCTCGACTTGACCGCTGTTGCAGCGTCCATTGATGGTCCGCCACCGGCAGGTAGCGAGTGGTCCACATTGAAGTGGTAACCGGACTCCACGCGAATGAAGTCGTCAGCCTCAACCAGGAGGACTGAGTATTCGACCTCAAGAACCCCGTCGCCTTCGGCGTGGATCGGCACAATCAACGTGCGTTGGCTGTAGGTGGCGATCGCGGGAAGTTCGTCGTCGACTCGGTAGCCCTCTTCGTTGACGACCTCAACGTGGTGCGCATTTTTGAGCTGGGCTAGTGGTCGGTCGAAGGTGAGGATGAGCTGATGCGGCGCCTCGGCAACCGTTTGGCTGCGTTCCGGGTGCTCTTGAATGAGGTATTCGCTGGCGCTGCTCGAGTTGAGCAGCAACACGGCGGTCAGGCTGCCCACCAGCGCGAGCAGGATCCACATACGACGAACTCGAATGGTCATGAGTAGTCTCCGATGCTGATCTTAGGCAGGCTTCAGCTTGTCGACAAGTTCAGTTTCATTCAGCGGCGCGATTCGTGGAACCCGCACGGCGATTCCCGTCACGATTTCATACGGGATCGTATCAATGCGGTTGGCGAGCTCCCAGGCGGTGATGCGGTTGTCGCCGTCGTCGCCGATGATGGTGACGACATCGCCGGCCTCGCTCTGTGGAATGTCTGTCAAGTCGATCATGGCGCTGTCCATGCAGATGGCGCCTCGGATTGGCGCTCGCCGACCCCTAATCAGCACGTCCGCGCCGCTGAGGCTACGTCGGAGTCCGTCGGCGTAACCGACGCCGATGACGCCGATTCGCGTATCGGCGGGCGCGGTCCAGAGTCCTCCATAGGAGACAGTCTCGCCAGTCCTGACGCGCCGAGTGGCGGTGATACGCGTGCGCCATGAGAGGACGGGTTGCAGTTGTCCTGTCAGCGCAGTCGTGAGTTCGGGAGCAGGATCGATGCCATAGAGGGCGATGCCCGCTCGAACGAAGTCGAGCCCGTTCTGCGGCAGGAGAAAGGTAGCGGCGGATGCTGAGGCGTGTCGGATCGGCGCGCCAATCCGGTCGGCTGCGCGATGAAAGCGGTCGAGCGCAACGGTCGTTGCGGTCTGATCGGGATTTGAGGCATCGGCAAAGTGTGTAAAGACGCCTTCAAGAAGCAGCTCCGCGTGACACCGCACTGCTTCAACGAGGACCATCGCTTGATCCATGCTGTGGCCGTAGCGATGCATCCCGCTGTCGAGGTTGATGTGTACCGCGATGGGTCGTGAGACGGAGCGAGCGGCAACGGCTAGCCGTTGCGCAGTGATGGCCGAGTCGACGACACAGCTGATGTCATGTTTGGCAATGCCGCTGCAATCGCCAGAGAGCACTGGTCCAAGACACAGGATGGGAGCGTCAATGCCCGCACAGCGGAGATCGATCGCTTCACGGACGGTGAAGGTACAGAGACGACTCGCTCCCGCGTCCAACGCGGCGCGCGCAACGGTCACGGCGCCGTGGCCATAGGCGTCAGCCTTGACGACCGCGGCAACCGCGGCTGGCGCTGCGGCTTGTCGCAGGAGCGCCAGATTGTGTCGCACCGCCGACGGATCGACCTCGACCCACGAGGTCGCAGAGCGTACGGTTTCCGTTCTGTTGGTGCGATCGATCATCAGATTTGAGTGCGGGTTACAGTGAGTGTGGGCGCGGCAGGGCGGTCTCGGACTCATGATGATGGTAGCCCTTGCGGTGATCTGCTCACGCGTGCGCACTCAGTGGGTCGTCTGGTCGGTCCTGACGGCGGTTGTGGCCGTCCTCAGCGCGGCCTGCTCTGGTGAAGAATCGGCGCCGACAGAAACATTGCCTGATTCGCAAGTGGCAGAGACCGAAGCGGTTGATGAACACTCGCCGATTTCCGCGGCCGCGGAGCAACCATCGCAACAGACATCTGAGCGTCGCCAACGCCAAGTCCGCGATCCGATCCTGCTCCTGATCGTGGAAGCGGACGCATTAGAGCGGAACGGATTCTGGGAAGAAGCGCTGGCTACGCGGAATCAAGCGCTGGCCGCAGGGACTTCGCTGCAACCCTCTGCGCGAACCGATCTGCAGCTCGATCAGGCGCGACTGCTGCTCAAGCTGCGGCGGCCGGCTGATGCGAGTGAGATGGCTGCGGCGGTGGATGGACTCGTGACAACCGAGGCTGCGCGTCGGCAACAGCTGCTGCTCGCTCGGGCGGCAATCGATCTCGGCGCCAGCGAAGCGGCGATTGATCTCCTGATGGACTATGTCAACTCGGACAGTCCGGCCTGGTACATGGCCGCATTGGACGCGGCAAAGCTATTGCAGGCTGTCGGTCAGTCCGAGGAAGCGATCGACGCCGCCGAACGCGCTCTTGATGGAACGCTGCCGCGACAGGACCGGTTGCGTGCGATCCACCTTGCCGCAACCGAGCTCGACATCATCGGTGAAACCGACCGTGCGCTCCTGCATTACGGAGATCTGCTACAGCGATCACCCTGGCGCGACGATCAGGCGGCGGCGTTAAGTCGAATCGGGGCGATTCGCTCGGATCGCGGCGATGTTGAGCAAGCTTTGCAGGCGTGGCGCCGATTAGTGAACGATTACCGCGCCTATCCCGAGGCGCTGGAGGCGCTTGAGCGGCTCAATGAGAACGACGCTCCCGTCGATGACCTCAGCCTGGGCCTGATCCTGTACGAACAGGACGAACGAGCATTGGCGCGCGCGGCGATGCTCAGGGTCTTGACCGACTCCTCCGATCTGGCTGAGCGCGTGGCGGCGGAGTTCTACGTCGCGGCCATTCATCAAGCGAACGGTGATCTCGACAGCGCGAGATTGGGATACGAAGTGGTGATCGGGAGAGATCCGACCGATCCGTTGGCTGCGGAGGCTGCCTGGCAACTGGCGAGATTCGCGTTCGAAGCCGGGGACGAAATCGGCGCTGCCGGATGGTGGGAATGGATTCTGACTGAGCACACGCAGTCGTCGCGTGGTTGGAGCGCGGCGCTCAATTGGTCGCTTGAGTCGGTCAGAGGCGGCGATTGGTCAGAGGCGGCGCGACGTTTCCGCAATATCGCCAATCGAGGCGTCGATCTGTGGGGAGCGACGACATGGCAGATGGCCATGTATTGGTCAGCGTTGATGCACCGTGAGGCTGGCGAGTCAGAATCCTCCCTCGATCTGGCGCAGAAGGCATTGGACAGAGCACCAGGATCGTATTATGGGCTGCGCGCCGCCACTGTGTTCGATCTCGAGTCAATGTCCCCGCCAACGCTGAGCGTCGACTCATGGCTGATCGAGGTGGTGGAGGAGAGCGGAACCGCACCGCAAGCGCTTGACCAATCTGATAAGTGGCTGGCAGCGCGAGACCTCAGGCATGGCGGCTTCGATGACGCCGCCGACCGACTGCTGTTGAGTTGGATCGACGAGCTTGCCGTTGACGCGTGGTCATTACTGGGAGTCTCACGTTTCTTGGCCAGCGAGCGGGAAGTGAGCGCATCAGCTCGCGCGGCGGACCGATTGATCGGGATGACCGTTGGCGCCTGGCGATGGCCCGAGGCGCCAACGGAGCTATTGCGCCTCGCCTATCCCCAGCCATGGAATGAGTTGGCCTTGAGCTACAGCGCGGAGTCGGGCGCCGATCCGCTGCTGTTGTGGTCGCTGATTCGTCGCGAGAGTTTCTACGATTCGGACGCAACCGGCGCCGCTGGCGAGGTTGGCCTGACGCAGGTGATTCCGCTGACAGGCGGCGATATTGCCGCCGCGCTTGGGGTCGCGTACGAGCACGATGATCTGGCGCGCCCGGCGTTGGCGATTCGCTTCGGCAGCTGGTATCTGGGGCAGCAGCTACTGGGATTCGACGGCGAACCAGCGAAGGCCTTGGCGGCCTATAACGGCGGGCCTGGAAACGCCGCGCGATGGGAGTCGGAAGCGATCTTCCCAGGTCAGGACGGCTTCAAAGTGTCGGTCGATTTTCCGACCACGAGCGCATATATAGAACATATCATCGTGTATCGCGCGATCTACGAGGCGTTGGACCAGGTTGGCCCATAGGGGCTAGACGTCTAGGTAACGCATTGGTTACCGCTGCTGGCGTATACTTGACGTACTTGTCCTGCTACTCCTTGTCCGATCGGGCGGTCTGTCCCGTGATGTGTTTGGGGAACTGATGCCGAAGCGCACCTATCAACCGAAGCGGATTCCACGCCGGCGGGAGCATGGCTTCCTGAAGCGAATGGCGAGTCGTGGCGGTCGCGCCGTCCTTAAGCGGCGACGCGCGCGCGGTCGACGGCGTTTGACCGTTGTCTAGCCACGGTTGGCGAGTCATGGAACAACCCGATTCGATTGTTAGGTCGGCGCCGTTACATGGGTCCTGAGCAGCGCTTGAATCGACGAGCCGACTTCGATGCCGTCTTCAAAGATGGGTTCCGCACCGCAAGCGGACCACTGCTCGTCAGGGCGCGGCGTCGAGATGCCGCATTCGCCGGGAGGCCGTGTCGTTACGGCTATGCGATTAGCTCACGGCTTGGCAATGCAGTCGTGCGTAACCGCATCCGTCGACGGCTTCGCGCATCTGCGCGTCACTTGAATGGCGCCGACGCGTGTCGCGGGCTGGACGTGGTGGTGATCGCGAGGACCGGGGCGCCTGAAGCCGACTATGCGCAGCTCGATTCCACGCTGCGACGGCTGATTCGGCGATCAATGACCCAGTTGGGCATGACATCGTGATACAGGCCGGAGCAGTCGATCGCTGGATCATTGCGGCACTACACGGTTATCAGCGCGCGCTATCTCCGACTGCATCGGCGCTCGGGTCGCAGTGTCGCTTCGAACCGTCTTGCTCGCAGTACATGATTGAAGCGATCCGAGCGCGCGGCGCGGGTCGAGGACTGCTGCTGGGCATCCGGAGATTGTTGCGCTGCAATCCGCTGAATCGCGGCGGTTACGATCCGGCGCCAACTTCAGCACCTGCGCCAGCGACGCGATCGGGACGTTTCACGTGAAACAATTGGCGTCCATAATCCGCGCCTCCGCATGTACGACTCGTTCGGGATTGGGGCTGCTTGCGGTCTTGCTCGTGGCGCCGCTCTTGATCGCTTGCAGCGTTTCCGACCAACCCGATGGTTGGGCCGCGCCGTCACCCGATCCGATCTCGCCCGACACTCGACTGATCACACCGACCGGTGAAGACCAGGTGGCAAGCATCGAACTGATCGATGGCAACCTGGGCGCGGCCCTTTGGCACTTCCCGGACGACGATGGCGCATTTCCTGGCCTTGATGAGGAAATCGAACCTCTGGCGTTCTACGCCGATCCGATCTGGGCGCCGTCTACCGATGAGTGGTTGCTGGCGGGTTACGCAGACGGCGTGCTCTACGCCGTGCGCCGCGATGGCGAGTCTGCGCGCATTCTCTTCGACAGCGAGGACCGCATCGTCGCCGATCTGGTGCTGGACGGCGACCGCGTGTACGTCGCTGACACGGGATACCGGGTGTACGCAATTGACATCGAACAACCGACAGGGGCAGTCTGGACCTGGGACGGCAACTCCGACTTGCAAATTTGGGGCGGGCCCGTGCTGGCCGACACCGAGCAAGGGCGACTACTGATCCTGGCTGGCCTGGACGGACGTGTAACGGCGTTACACGTAGACGGCAATCGCACTGGCGAACCGGCGTGGCAGATTCAGCTCCAAGGCGGCGTCGCGGGAGGCTTGGCCTCGGCCGACGGCGTCGTCTACGTAGGCGCGCTGGATCGCACGTTCTCCGCACTTGACGCCGCCACCGGCAATCAGGTCTGGTCGATCGACGCATCGCACTGGTTGTGGGGAACGCCGCTGGTCCACAACGGCGTGGTCTATGCGACCGATCTGCGAGGGCAGGTCTATGCCTGGGACGCGCGCAGCGGCGCCATGCGCTGGCAGCAGCCGTTCAAGGCGGAAGATCGGATTCGCTCGCAACCGCTGCTGCTCGAAATCGATGACGAGACGGCCATCCTGGTGCTCGTGGCGCGCGCAGGCATGATCCACCAACTGGATGCTGCTACAGGCACCCCGCTGCGGCAGTTTCAGCTCGAGAAGGCAAAAGACTTGATGGCCAACGGCATTCTTCGCGATGATCGAATCCTGATCAGCGACGAAGATGGTTCGCTGTACGCGGTACTGCTCGGCGCCAATCGGGCTGTGCAACTGTATTCACCGGATTGATCGCGATGGAAATCATCAACTTCATCTGGAATGACATCATGCTTGGCCCGATCATGAACGGGCTGATCCTGATCGCGCACTCCGTCGGCGACAACTACGGCGTCGCGATCATCCTCTTCACGTTGATCGTGCGGGTGCTGACCTACCCCTTGACCTTGAGGCAGCTGCGCGCGACGCGGTCGATGCAAGAGATGCAGCCGCGCATGCAGGAGATTCAGAAGAAGTACAAGGATCCGCGCCGTCGGCAAGAAGAGCTGATGAAGGTCTACCGCGAAGCCGGCTTCAATCCGCTCGGCTGCCTGTGGCCGCTGCTGGTCCAGATGCCGATCTGGATTGCGCTGTATCAGGTGCTGCGGCGCACGCTCGGCGACACGCCAGAGCAGCTATTGCGCCTCTCGGCGGACCTGTACGACTGGTCCTACATCACCTCGGCGATCCCGATCAATCGTGACTTTCTCTTCTGGGATCTCGGTTCGTCCTCGCTGGAGCAGTCTCTGCCGCTGGCGATTCTGGTCGGTGTGACCGCCTACATTCAACAGAAGGTCTCGACCGCGCGGATGGGTCCGCGCGACGAGCGTTCGGAATCGATGAATCGCACGATGCTGTGGATGATGCCATTCATGTTCGGGTTCTTCACCCTGCAGGTCCCGGCCGGGCTCGGACTCTACTGGCTCGTGACCTCAGTCTTTACCATCCTGACATCGTGGTACTACTACTTCTACCGGCAAGGCCTGACCTGGTCCTGGAAGTGGCTGCTGACCTCGCAACCGCTGCCCGCGCCAGCTGCCGGCGCCGCCGCAGCGACCGCGGGCGCCGCCGCGATCGCGGTCAGCGCGGAAACGGTCGAAGATGACGACGATGAGCAACCAACGAAACCTGAGCGTCCGGCGAGACGGTCGTCCAGCGCTGCCCGACGACGTCGGCAGCGGCGACGCCGCGCGAACCGGTCGCGTTGAACGGATGCAGTTGACGCAGGTCAGACGCCTGACGAGATGATGCATCTGAGAGTTGAGCAGTGACGATGTCGAAACGAGACGCAATTGAACAGACCGGTCGCACGGTGGATGACGCAGTGCAATACGCGCTTCGCCGCCTGGGACTCAATCGAGCGCAGGTTGAGGTTGAAGTGCTGGAGGAAGGCAGAACTGGCATCTTCGGGATCGGCAACGCGCAATCCCTAGTGCGAGTCACGCCGCGAGTCTCCTCGTCGAGCGGTCAGGCTGAGGAAGCTCCGGCGCTGCCCAGAATCGACGACTACGCCGATCTGAGCGAAGTAGATCGGCACAGCGGCCGGCAATCTGGCCGAGCGGCACAGCCCGATCACCGCTCGCGATCGCGTCCTCGCGCCGTTGGTCCCAAGCCAGCTCGCAGCGAGCGCCGATCTGAACGACGCGACCGGCCCCAAAGTCAAAGTCGCGATCACGATCGCGATGAGGAACGGACACCTCGAACCGCGCGCGATCCCATCGGACCCTTCGAATTGCTCGCCCATCCAGACTTTGAGCCGAATGACGATCCGCGCGCGTTCGCCGTGGAGGTGGTGACCGATCTGGTGCATCAATTGGGATTCGATGTGAACGTCGTGGCCCGCGATCCAGAGACGCCAATGGACGGCGAAGGACACGCATCGTCGGTGCTGGACCTACAGCCGTTGCCGGGAGACGATTTGGGCTTGCTGATCGGCCGACACGGCTCCCACGTCGCTGCGCTGCAATATGTGGTCAACGTGATCATCAGTCGCTCGCTGGAAGGCAATCATCCCATCACCGTTGACGTGGATGGCTACCGTCGACGTCGCGAGACGGCGTTGATCGAGATGGCTCAACGAGCCGCAACCGAAGTTCGCGAGAACGGCGAGCCGGTCACCCTGGGCGTGATGCCAGCAGCAGAGCGTCGGATCGTCCACTTGCAATTGCAAGAAGACTCGGAGCTGACGACCGAGTCATTCGGCGCTGGCTCGTCGCGGCGCGTTCGGATTCGGTACCGTGACGGTGACTCGGGCTAACGAATCGCGCGCAGACGCGTTGACGCGCAGATCGGAGACGGGCTGAGGTGACCGTGGTCGCGGTGGCCAACCAAAAGGGCGGCGTCGGCAAGACGACGACAACCGTGAACCTGGCTGCAGCCTCCGCGGCGATGGGTTGCCACACGCTGCTGATCGATGCCGATGCTCAGGCAAACGCGAGCTCGGCATTGGGCGTTGGCGATACCGCATTGCACCTTTATGATGTCTTGCTCAAGCAGGTCACCATGGCGGACTGCGTCGTTCCGACCGCATGGCCGAAGTTGAACGTGGTTCCGTCTTCAATGGATCTGGTCGGCGCAGAGCTCGATCTGGCTACGCATCCGCAACGCGAGTACGTGTTGCGCTCTGCGATCGCCGAACTCGCGCCGTCATACGACTTGGTGTTGATCGACTGCGGGCCCTCGTTGGGGCTGATGACGCTCAACGCGCTGGCAGCCTCGGACGCGGCGATCGCGCCCGTCCAATGTGAATATCTGGCGCTCGAGGGTTTGAGCGCGCTGCTCGAGACGATTCGCCGAGTGCAGACGCATTTGCAACCGGGCTTGAAACTGCTCGGCGTGGTGGCCACGATGTATGACGGCCGCACCAAGCTATCGCAGGAAGTAGCTGGCCAGCTGAAGTCCCACATCGGCTCGACGTTTGACACCATCATCCCTCGCTCGGTGCGACTATCCGAAGCGCCAAGCCATCAGCGACCGATCATCGACTATGCGCCAAGTTCTCGCGGCGCTGAGGCCTACCGCGAGCTCGCGGTGGAACTCTGGGATCGATTGGACCAGTTGCCCCAGTCCCTCCTGTACCGCCGCCGTGAAGAAAAAGGAGTGTCGGCTTGACGTCGCCAAGCGAATCGGCGCAGACGCCATCGGACAGGCCGTCGACAGGGCGCGGTTTGGCGCGAGGCTTGGACTCGCTGATTCCCGCAGCGCCAACGGAGCCGATCAGTCGGCAGCGCGAGGCATCGCTTGACGCGATTGTGCCGAACCGATCTCAACCGCGTCAGCGCTTTGACGAGTCTGGGCTAGCGGAGTTGGCGTCAAGCATCCAGTCGCACGGCATGTTGCAACCGCTGCTCGTGCGCGTGCTGGACTCAGGTGGATATGAACTCATCGCCGGCGAACGACGCTGGCGCGCTGCCAAGCTCGCAGGGCTCACGACCGCGCCGGTGGTGGTGCAAGAACGTCCGCTCGATGATCCGACGGAGACGCTGATGCTGGCGCTGGTCGAGAATTTGCAGCGCAGCGACCTCAATCCGATCGAGGCGGCGACCGCGTTCCGGCAACTGCAATCGTCGGGCTGGACGCAGGAACGGATCGCTGCTGAAGTCGACAAGAGCCGGGCGGCAGTTGCGAACGCCATGCGGCTCCTGCGATTGCCGACGACGGTACAGTCGCTGATCGCGAATGCGAAGCTGAGCGAGGGTCACGGTCGGGCGCTGCTCGCAGCCGCGTCCACTGAGCAGCTGAAGCTGGCCGAGCGAGCCGTTGAACATGGCTGGTCGGTGCGTGAGCTCGAACGCATCGTCCGAGAACGCAATACGCATCAAACCGCTCAGGTCGACGCAACGGCATTTCCACACGTGCAAGCGGCGCTCCGTCAGATCGAATCCGCGCTCGGTACCCGAGTGGAAGTGCGTGTCAGTCGTAAGGGTCCCGCATCTGGCGGACGGATCGTGATCCATTGGTACGACGAAGAGCAACTCACGGCGCTCGCGTCACGCATGAGCGTTGACCAGGCTGAATCATCAACGGCGCCCAATGCGTATACGGACACCGAATTCGGCATCTAGCGTGTCCTATCCTCGAATTGTGGCGACACATCCTGAGCGAGCGCACAGAGCCGGGCCTCGCTCAGCTTCTTCTGACCCATCATCTGCTCACCAGTACCGCGCCGCCTACCGCTCCCACTCTGGCACATCTACGCCCAAATGTGAACAGTCCCTACTCATCCGACTGATCAGGTTGCTTCCGCGGCCGACTGGAGCGGCGACGCCGCCGCCGGCCCGACGATTGCGCAGGTTGCGCCGCACTCGACGCATCACCGACATCCGACTCGTCGCGCGCTGACCCTCGCTGCTCCTCAGTCTGGTTAACGATCGGCGCTTTACGGCGACGGCGACGGCGCGACGGTTTGGGCTGGGACTGGGCGCGTTCAGACGAGGGCTGCGTTTGCTCAGCTGACGGAGCGTCGGCGCCTGAGGCTGAATCACCGCCGCTGCGCTTGCGGCGACGACGTTTGGAGGGCAGCGCAGCCACCTCGGCTGGAGCGGCGGCGTCTCGCAACGCCTCGGCGGCGGCGCGTTCTTCCGTTTCGGTGCGCTCAGCCTCAACCAAGGCTTGATTTGGCGCGTCCTCAGTGCGGACGGCGAGCCCGATCTCTGCTGCTGGCACGTCAACGCGTTGTGGATGATCATCAAGCGTAATGGTGACCATCTGCTTCAGCACGTTGAGCTTGATCACCTTACCCATCCCAGCGGGTGTGCTGACACGCTTGCCCACGCGCGGCAGACTACCCCGCATTTCGCGGTACACCTCGTGTTCAAAGGTCAGACAGCAGAGCAGGCGACCGCAGACACCAGAGATGCTGTCGGGATTGAGTGACAGGTCCTGGTCCTTGGCGACGCGAATGCCGACGTGCGGAAAATCGGTCATCCAACTGGAACAGCAGAGCCGTAGACCGCAGATGTCGTAGCCATCAACGAGCCGAGCTCGCTCACGCTGGTTTGTTTGACGCATGTTCAGATCGACGTCGTGTTGTTCCTGGATGCGATTGAGCAGCGGGCGGAAATCGATATGTTCGGGAGCCTGGAACCAGACGGAGCCGCGGTCGCCGTCAAGATTCAGCTCGATGGCTACCGGATACATGCCCATGTCGTCTTGTACCGCAATAGTACGCATGTCCTGCAATATCTGATCGGCTCTCTCTGACTGCGCGTTGGCGTGGTCGCGGTCATCAGCGTCCGCGAGGCGAATGATCGGATGCACATCTCGTGGGATCGGCGACGCTGACGCGTCATCGTCGGCGACGGTGACGACACGCGCCAGCTGTTCGCCGCGTCCGCGTTCGATCACGACGTATTCACCTGCGAGGACCTGTCCAGCCGGCGCTGAGACGTGGTAGATGCGGGACGATTCGCGAATGCGAACGCCGATCATGACCTGGTTGGGTGTGTCGTCAACTGGCGGTTCTATGGTGCTGGTCGCGAGATCGCTCAGAACGGCCTCTGCATCTTCAGTCATCGAGCATCCTTGAGATTGGGCAGATGGAGTAACAGCACATCAAGCGCGAGTCGGGCATTGACACCGCGCTGGATCAGCGCTCGAGTGCGCTCGATCAACACTAACCACTGGCTGAGTTCATCTTGATCGTACATCGTGCAAGTCGCGAGGATGCGATCCTGCTGTGAGGTGTGGGTAAGCGCTTCAGGATGGCCACAACCGGCGAGCCACAGATCGCGCCACCAATCCCGCCAGGCATCAAGGATGAGATCGAGATTGGCAATCGTTTGTGGTGAGGCTGAACGCCCCACGATCTGCTCTGACCAGTTGAAACGCTCGCCCCGATCAGCTTGGCTGAGTCGCACCGCGTCGTCAATCTGAGCCGCGCGAACCGCAACCGGATCTCCGTCCCGCAACTGTCGCTGCAGCCAGCCCGGACGACCACGCGCCAGGCGGAGCAGTTCAGATCTGCGCGCCTCGTCTGTAGGCAAGGCGAGCGACTCTGCCTGTGCCCAGGCGTTGAGCCACGCCTCAAGTTGCGGGGTAGGCAACGGCGCCAATGTCAGCGTTCGACAACGTGAGCGAATGGTCTCGGAGATTTCGTCCGAGGTCGCCGTGACGAGCAAAAAGTGCACGCCATCGGGCGGTTCTTCGAGCGTCTTGAGGAAGGCATCGGCTGCGTCAGGTGTGAGCTTGTCGGCTGGATCGATGATGATGATGCGTTGATCGGCTTCGAACGGAGCGAGGGTTGTGACATGTTCGAGTCGTCTGATGATGCAGATGCCGATCGTGCGAGTGTTGCGATGGTCGTGCTCAGCCACGGCGCAGAGTGAGCCTGGCGACACGATTTCGACATCCGGGTGCTGAGGCTCGCGTTGCGGTTGGGACGAGTCATGCAGCCGCTGGCAGTCGCGGCAGGAGCGGCAAGGTCCACGCTCGGACGCGTCGCCGGAGTTGCAGAGCAGTGCTTGCGCCACCCGTATGGCGAGGTCGCGTTTGCCGACTCCTGCGGGTCCATCCAGGAGCAGCGCGTGCGGCAATCGCTCGGCGGACAGCATCGCCACCGTCGTGCGGACGGCGAGGCTGTCCTGATGCGGTCCCCAGCGATCGATCTCAACTGCCATCAGCATTCGAGTTGCAACAGATCGTCAAGCGTCTGCCGCCGGCGAACGAGTTGCGCCTCGCCGTCGCACACCATGACGATCGCGGGACGCAGCGCAAGGTTGTAGTTGCTCTCCATCGCGATCTGGTAGGCGCCGCTGGCGGGGATTGCGATCAGCTCTCCGAGTTTGAGCGGCGGCAAAGGCGCATCACGCACCAACACGTCGCCAGATTCACAGAATTTACCTGCGACCGTAACTGTCTGCGTGGGCGCAGTGGTCAACTGTTCAGCCGCAACGACCTCATAGCTCGAGTCATACATCGCGGGACGGATATTGTCTGCCATACCGCCGTCCACCGTGACGTAATCGCGCGTGTCGGGGATGTGTTTTCGGCTGACCACTCGGTAGAGCGCCACGCCAGCGCGTCCGACAACCGAGCGCCCGGGCTCGATGTGGACATCGGGCATTGGCAATCCGTGTGTATCGCAAGCGGTGCGAATGGCTTCAGCGATGCAGCTGGCATAGTCCGAGAGCGGCGGCGCGACACGATCGGCCGTGTAGCTCAAGGCCATCCCGCCACCAGGGGAAAACTCGCGCCATTCGTAGCCGTGCCGTTCATGCATCTCCGACGCGAATTGGGCGATCGTGGCGATGCCATCGGCATACGGTTCGATCTGGAACAGTGGCGAGCCGAGATGAATGTGGAATCCGGTCACGTCGAGGAAGTCAGCGGACAGAGCGCGCGTCAGCGCCCGCTCAGCTTGTCCTGAGGGCAACGGAAACCCGAATTTGCTGTCACGTAAACCAGTGGTCGTTTTGGCGTGCGTCTGAGCATCAACGCCTGGCGTGATCCGCAGCATGACTCGCTGCGGACGCGCGCGTTCGCGGGTCAGCTCGTCCAACACAGTGAGTTCGTCATCGTTGTCGACAATGATCAGGCCGACTCGATGATCGAGGGCATATTCAAGCTCTTCGCGCGTCTTGCCGTTGCCGTGGAAGCCGATCTGATCGGGGGCCATGCCGCCGGCGAGCGCGACATGGAGTTCGCCGGCTGAGACGACGTCCATTCCGAAGCCTTCCTCGACCAGGAGTCGAGTCAAAGCAGGGCTGAGCCAGGCCTTGGCCGCATAGTGCGCGCGAGCGCCGGGCAGTTCCGCGCGGAACGCTTGTAGATACTCGCGGCACGTCTGGCGGATGGTCTGTTCGTCGTAAATGTAGAGCGGCGTGCCGAACTCGGCGGCAAGTTCGCGGACGTCGCAACCGCCAATCTCGAGCGTCCCGTCGGCGGTAGCGCGCGTGGAGAGAGGCATGACCGCCTGCAGGGTGTCGATCGGTGGCTGGCTCATCATCTGGGTTCCTCTGCGCTGATCGTTCGAGGCTGGCGAGATGGCTGGTTAGACTACGAACAGAGTTCGGAGGTAGTCATGAGCATGGAACTACACGCGGAATCGCGTCTCTTGCGAGTCTATTGGCGCACGGTCGTGATGCAGATGTCGTGGGGGCCGTTTGAGAACAACGCATTCGTCCTAGTTGACAAAGGCAGCGGCGACGCTGCCATCATTGATGCCGTCGCCCAACCCGATCTCGTCAGGGCCGGCGTGGAACAGTCCGGCGCCAAGCCGAGCATGGTGCTGTTCACCCACTCGCACCCCGATCACATCAAGTCGTACCACGAAATGCGTGAGTGGCTCGGCCCCAATGTCCCCTTCTACATGCACCATTCCGACACCGTCGCGGATGATCAGCACTCCTGGCTCGAGTCCGACCTCGAAATCGACATCCATCTTGAGGGCGGCGAGCTGATCTTGCTTGGCGATACGACGCTCGAAGTGCTGCACACGCCTGGCCACACGAGCGGCTCGGTCTCCTATTACATCGCAGAGGCCGAGAAGCCTTACTGCGTGGTCGGAGACACGCTGTTCCCTGGCGGTCCAGGCAACTCACGCGGGATGCCGCAGGTGACGCAGGAAGTGCGATCGATCGTGACCAAGCTCTACGGACTGCCTGAGCACACGTTGACGTTCAACGGTCATGGCGACGATACGACGATCGGCGCCTCAATCGATGAGTTCGTGCATGGCGCGATGGCGCACACGATCGTCCGCGACGACGCTTCTGGCGATACCGTCTGGGGTTCGGCCTAGTGGCGGCCGAGATGCGAGAGACCCGGCTCGACAACGGACTGCGGATCCTGGTCGAGCCGATGGCATCGGCCCGCTCGGTTACGGTCGGCCTCTATGTCGGTGCTGGATCACAATACGAAACCGATGAGTTGGCAGGCGTCTCACACCTCGTTGAGCATTGCGTATTCAAGGGCTCAGAGCGCTTTCCGAGCGCGGCGGACATTTCCATGGCCGTCGAAGGCGCTGGCGGCTACATCAACGCGGGCACCGACCGTGAGCTGACCGTTTACTACGCGAAGACGCCCGGTTCAGACTGGCAGACCGCGCTGGATGTGATTGTCGACATGGTCGCGCGCCCGAAGTTCGACCAGGCGGAGCTGGAAAAGGAACGTGCGGTCATCCTCGAAGAGCTGGCGCAGATTGAGGATTCACCCTTCCAACTGGCACACGAGCTGTTGTCTGAGGTCCTGTGGCGCGGTACGCCGCTAGGTCGGGACATCGCTGGCACGCCCGAGTCCGTTCAGTCGATTCCACATGCCGAGGCGCTGCAATACTGGCAGACCCAATACGCTCCCAACAACGCGCTGCTCTCCGTCGCGGGTGAAATCGACCCCGACGCGGTGATCGAACGTGTGGCGGAGCTGTCGGAAGGCTGGCAATCAGCGAACGCCGATGAACGATTGCCGGCGCCGATCACCGAGCAGGGCGACCGGATCGCCGTGCGCGCCAAAGAGACCGAGCAGACGCAGATCTGCATCGGCTTGCCTGCAATCACCTCGCGCGATCCCGATCGCTATCCGCTTTCACTGCTGACCGCCATGCTGGGCGACGGAATGAGCTCGCGCCTGTTCCTCAAAGTGCGTGAAGAGCTCGGCCTCGCCTATGACGTACACGCGTCGCTCTCGCTGTTGCGCGACTCAGGCGCGATGCAAGTGTCAATGGGCGTGGATCCGAGCAACGCGGATGCCGCCCTCGAGGCGGCATTGGGCGAACTCGCGCGCGTGCGCGAAGGCGTCTCCGAAGCGGAGCTCGGGCGAGTCCGTCGGCTGGCGGCTGGCCGCATGCTGATGAGTATGGAAGACACGCGCTCCGTGTCGTCCTGGAATGGCAGCCAAGCGCTGCTGTTCGGCGATGTGCGATCGGTGGACGAAGTCAACGAGATGTACCGGGCCGTCACCACCGACGACATTCAACGGCTCGCGGAAACCTATCTGCGAGAAGACGCGCTCCGTCTGGCAGTGGTTGGTCCAAGCGCCGACCCTGAGCAATTGGGCAAGCGCCTGCACTTCTAGAGTTGACCGCGCCGGCTGGGAACGCGCCGGGCGCTACCACTGCCGGACGGCAGCAACCGGTCCTCAGTTGACGATGTGGATGAGCGCGCGAAGGTGGTTGATTTCGCCTGCGTGGTAGACGTCGTGAATGGCGATGGCATCAAGGATGCGACGCGTCTCCCAACGCTCTCCCCAATACGTCGGTCGCGCGCCCTGCAGCTCAGAGTCATCGCTCAAGTGCTTGACGGACTCGATCACCGACTGATGCGCCGCCTCGAGCCACTCCAACAGCTCTTCGAAGGATGCCTCTGAAACCGGTTCGTCGCCAGGCCAGGTAGACCAGAAGGTGTGGCGAGCTTCACCGAATGCGTGGTCCGCGTGCATCAGCTTGACGGCGCCACAATGCACGATCAGGTCGCGCATCGTACGACCGCCGCCGGGCACTACATGGTCGAGATCATCAGTGGTGACCGATGAGAGGTTGGCCAGCAGTGAGTGTTCGGGTTTGCGTTGAAACGACTGATCGAGACTCCAGATGAGATGCTCGAGCACGTCTCGGGCCATGGCGACGAGCCTCCCTCAGACCTGTCCTAGAGCACGCTGATCAGTTGGTCGGACCGGGCGCGGCGCGTGGCGATCAGGTCTCCGAGCTTCAGTTCGCAGAGCTGCGCCGCGTGCTCCATGCCGCAGACGTTGCAACCGTCGCGGCAGTCGGCGGTAGTCAGATCATTCCAGGTGCGCTGCCACTCTTTGCGCAGGAAGGCCTCAGACACACCGGAAGCGATATGCATCCAGGGGAAGCGCTCCCACAGGTCACGTTCGCGATGACAGTAGAAGGCGGGATCGAGGCCGTGTTTATCCATCGCGTCCCACCAGAGTTGCTGCTGGAAATGTTCACTCCAGGCGTCGAAACGGGCGCCGTGGCGCCACGCGTCCTCGATCACGGGCGCCAGCCGACGGTCGCCGCGCGAGAGTACGCCCTCGAGAATCGATTCCTGCGGATCGTTCCAGCTCAGGTCCAGACGAGCGCGACGGGTCATCTGTTTCAGCAGCTGATGCTTGGGGGCCAGCTCGGCAGGAGTCTCTTGTCGAGCCCACTGGAAGGGGGCGTGAGCCTTGGGCACGTGGTTTGAGGTGGAGACTCGGACGCGTGCGCGATTGCCAACGATTTGGCGGCCGATCTGTTTGACCTGGGCGGCCCAGTCGACAATGCCTTCCACATCGGACATGGTCTCGGTCGGCAGTCCGACCATGAAGTAGAGCTTGATCGAGGTCCAGCCCTGCTCAAAGGCGTTGCGAGCTGCGTCAAGCAGGTCTTGTTCGTCAACCACCTTGCTAACGGCGTTGCGCAGACGCTGGGAACCGGCCTCTGGCGCGAAGGTCATTGAGTGCTTCTTGCGCGGCGAGCAGAGCAAGGCGACATCGACGCTGAAGCTGTCGACGCGGGTCGATGGCAGAGAGATGCCGAGGTCGTCGCCAAACTCGGAGCGCAGCGCACGGACGATGGCCTTGATCTGCGAATGGTCGGTAGACGACAACGAGACCAGCGAGAGGTCGTCAAAGCCGGTGTTGCGGAACAGCTCTTTGGCGCCGGCGACCACTTCTTCAGGCGTGCGTTCGCGCAGCGGTCGATAGATCATGCCGGCCTGGCAGAATCGGCAGCCTTGTGTGCAGCCGCGCTGAATCTCAATCCCGGCGCGGTCGTGGACGGTCTGCAGATAGGGAACGATCGGCTTGGTCAGGATCGGCGGCAAACCCTGCATGAAACGCTTGATGACGGGGATGGAAGCGGCGGAGTCCGTGGGGACGATTTCAGCTGGAGTGCCATCGGGCGCGTAGCGCCACTCATAGAAGCGCGGCACGTACACTCCGGGCGTGCGCGCCAGCGCACGCAGCAGATCGAGTCGTGATGCGCCTTGCGATTTCGCCTCATGCAGCAGCTGATTGATCTCGATGATGACATCCTCGGCCTCGCCCAGCACGAACGCGTCGATGAACGGGGCGAGCGGTTCGGGGACGAGCGCGCCGGAGCCGCCCGCCAGAATGATCGGGTCATCTTCGCTGCGTTCAAGGCTGCGGATGGGGATGCCGGACAGGTCCAGCATTTCCAGAATGTTGGTGTACGTGAGCTCATAGGAGAGGGAGAAGCCGAGCGCGTCGAAGTCCCGCAGACTATGCCGGCTCTCGAGCGAGAAGAGGGGTTGCCCGTGGCGGCGCAGACTGTCTGCCATGTCGGGCCACGGCGTGTAACAGCGCTCTGCGAGTGTGTCTTCAGTGTGGTTGAGGATGTCGTAGAGGATGGCGAGTCCGCCGTTGGACTGTCCAATGTCGTAGAGGTCGGGATAGATCAGCGCCCAACGAACGGCGCGATCGTTCCAGTGATGCGAAATGCTGTTCCACTCGCCGCCGATATATCGCGCTGGTTTGGAAACGCTGCCAAGGAGGGGTTCAATCGCCACTGATGACATGTCTGGCGCTCGCAACAACTGGCTCGAAAGGTGGTCTCAACTTACGGATCCTATGCTCACGCTATCAGAGCAAGCGGCCAATCTCTCGACAACCACGCCGTCGAATTGTTGTATGATGGTTTCACGCAGGAATGCGTCTGGCGTTATTGGGCGGCTGACCGCTCTGGACTCATTGGCGGCCGCATGGCCGCCATTTCCATATCTGGGCGCGAATCGATTCTGTTTGGCGGGCTGTTGAGTCGGACATGCAGCCTGGATGCGCCGAGCAAGTAGGGCATCGACAATGGAGGCAGTGCATCGGCTCTGGGACTGGTCGCTGCGACCGCTCTGGTGGCTGCGGCAAGGGATCTGGCGTTCACTCTCCACGCTTGAGATTTTACTGGGTGGATTCGGGTTGGTCGCGGCATTGGTGGCGGCAGCGCTGTTGTCGCCTGTGTTGGGCGCGTTGCCAGGCGCGGCCGGCGACTTCGCGCCAATCGGCGTGGCGATCCTGCTTGCGCCGATCGGCATTGGCGTCTCGCTGGGCCGCCGAGCGGAAGTGGAGCGATTCGTCCAGACGGTCCGAGGGCGCGCAGATGAGGTGGCGGAATCGGTCGTCTTGACCCGACCTTCAGCGCCTGCTGAGGTGATCCTGGACACCTCCGCGATCATCGATGGCCGCATCATCGACGTGGCGTTGAGCGGGTTCCTGCTGGCCGACATTGTGGTGCCGCGACTTGTGCTCGATGAGCTGCGCCGCGTGGCGGATAGCTCAGACGCCCAGCGTCGAGGACGCGGCCGGGCCGGCCTGGAACTTCTGGCGCGACTGCAAGCCTCGGAGATCGTGGTCACCGAGATCGTTGATGACGGCGCTCCAGCGTCGGACGCTGACGTGGACTCCAGACTGGTGCGCATGGCGTTGGAGCGAAGAGCGGCACTGGCGTTGACTGACTCCAACCTGAGCCGCGTCGCGGAACTCGAAGGCGTACGCACGCTGAATCCTAACGTGCTCGCCAATGCGGTGAAGACGAACGTGTTACCAGGTGAATCGCTCACGATTGAGTTGCTGGAACCAGGACGCGGCGAGGATCAGGCCGTCGGCTACTTGCCCGATGGCACGATGGTCGTAGTCGAGGATGGCTTGGCAGCCGTCGGCGAGATTCGAACGCTCGTCGTGAAGCGAGTCATCCAGACGCAAGCTGGACGCATGGTCTTTGCGCGGCTGACCGATTCTGAGGACGCGGCGTGAGGATTGGCGCCATTGTCTTGGCCGCCGGCAGCAGCAGCCGCATGGGCGGCAGAGACAAGTTGCTGGCCAATCTGGCGGGAACACCTGTCCTCAGCTGGACACTCGCCGCTTTCGAGAGCTGTGACGCCGTCACAGATCTGGTGCTGGTCGCGTCCGAGGCGAATCGGAACGAGATAGCCCAGCTCGGCCGCGGACTGCGGAAACTGCGCGCCGTCACTCTGGGCGGACGCGAGCGTCAAGATTCGGTCTGGGCTGGCTTGAACACCTTGCAGAGCGTCGACTTCGTCGCCGTTCACGATGGCGCGCGTCCACTGATCACGCCGAGCGCCATCAGCGCCTGTATCGAGCTGGCGCAGAGCGGGGTCAGCGTCATCACCGGCAGTCCAGTAGTGGACACCATCAAGACTGTGGACGAGACCGAAACGGTCCGCGCTACTGCTGAGCGTTCGACCTTACGCGCGGTGGGCACTCCGCAAGTGTTTGACGCGGCCCAACTGCGGCGGGCGCATCTTGCGGCGCAGCGCGATGGCGTATCGGCCACCGATGATGCGTCACTGCTCGAACGTATGGGGCAGCCGGTCGTGGTTTACGACATCGGCGCGCCGAATCCGAAGATCACGTCGCCATCTGATCTGATCGTGGCGGAAGCCTTGCTCGGCAGACATCAGGAGCTGCGAACCGGGATCGGGATTGACTCACATCGCTTCGATCCAGGTCGCAGACTGGTGTTGGCAGGCGTCGAGATCGTGGAATCCGAAGGTCTCGCTGGCCACTCTGATGCCGATGTGCTCACCCATGCGATCATGGACGCCCTGCTCGGCGCGGCTGGGTTGGGCGACCTGGGCGTCGTGTTCGGGACGTCCGATCCCGCTTGGGTCGGCGCCAGGTCGCTGTCGATGCTGGGAGTCGTTCTGGAACGACTGGCATCTGTCAGCGCATCGGTGCAGTCGGTTGATGCCACCGTCATTGCGGAGCGGCCGCGCCTCAGGCCATACGTTGAGCAGATCCGCGCAAATCTGGCAGAGGCGCTGTCGCTGCATCCAACCTCGGTCAATGTCGCGGCCACGACAGCCGAAGGGATGGGCGCGCTCGGACGAGCTGAAGGCATGGCCGCGCACGCGATCGCCACCGTACGGATGCCGCGTCCGCAGCATGCTCAGGGCGTATAGGCTGAGCGTATGGACACCTTGAGTCGGATTCGGACCTGGTTCGAGACTTTTGTTGACGGCGCCTGGGCGGACATTCAGTTCACGCTGGAACGTGACCCGGCCGCCACCTCATGGGCTGAAGTGCTGCTCGCGTATCCCGGTGTCCATGCGCTGATTCTGCATCGGATTTCAGGCGCCCTGTTTCACTTTGAGGTCCCGGTAGCGCCACGATTCCTGTCTCACCTGGGCCGATGGCTCACCGGGATTGAGATCCATCCTGGCGCGCAGATCGCGACACCTTGCCTGATTGACCACGGGATGGGCGTGGTCATCGGCGAGACGGCGCAGATCGGCAAACGCTGCCACCTGCACCAGGGCGTCACCCTGGGCGGTACCTCGACCATGCGTAAGCAACGACATCCCATGTTCGGCGACGATGTGCTGGTCGGAGCGGGAGCCTCGATCATTGGCGCGGTCAAGATCGGGAACGGCGCCAAAATCGGCGCCGGCGCTGTGGTGGTCTCCAATGTGCCGCCGTATGCCACCGTGGTCGGCGTGCCCGGCCATGTGGTTGCCTACTACGACCCCGGCGACGACACAATCCTGAGATTGCCAGACCCGGAACACGACCGCATCGAGTCGCTGGAGATCGCATTCACCGAACTGCGCTCGGACATGCGCCGAGTGCGAGACCAACTGGCGGAAACGCACGGTCGATCGGGAGAGACCGCCGCCGGCTGAGCCGGGGCGCATCGCAGGGCTACGCTGATGATGTCGACTTGATCGTGCGATCACACCTTGAATGAGGCTGGTAAGTGGAGCTGTACAACACGCTGACGCGGCGCAAAGCGCCGTTCGATCCGCAAGATGACCCGATCTCGATGTACGTCTGCGGCATCACCCCGTACGACGACGCTCACCTGGGCCACGCGATGTCGATCATCATCTTCGACACGCTGCGCCGCTTTCTGGTCTGGCGCGGACGTCGGGTGCGTCTGGTCTATAACTTCACCGATGTCGACGACAAGCTGATTGCGCGCGCAGCACAGGAGGGGTTGAGTGTGTCGGAGTTGGCAGAACGCCAGATCGCCTCATTTATGGACGAGTGGCGCGAACTCGGCATCGCGCCGGCTGACGTACATCCTCGCGCGACCGAAGAGATTCCGCAGATGATCGACCTGATTGCGGGCCTGATCGGCAAGGGCATGGCCTACCCGGCTGGCGGTGACGTCTACTTTCGCGTCCGCCAGATGCCTGGCTATGGCAAGCTGTCGGGTCGCACACTCAATGACATGATCTCCGCCGAGCCAACTGATATCGGGGTTGCGAAGGAGCATCCGATGGACTTCACCCTCTGGAAAGGGGCGAAGCCAGGCGAACCGCAGTGGGAGAGCCCGTGGGGACCAGGCCGTCCCGGGTGGCACATTGAATGCTCGGCGATGTCGAGTCGCTATCTCGGCGAGCAGATCGACTTGCACGGCGGCGGCATGGATCTGATCTTCCCTCACCATGAAAACGAGATTGCGCAATCGGAAGGATTCTCCGGTCGCGAGCCGTTTGTGCGTCATTGGATGCACAACGCGATGATGCAGGTTGGCGGCGAGAAGATGTCCAAATCGACCGGCAAAATCGTGCGTCTGCGCGAGGGGCTCGATCGCTACGGGGCCGACGGTCTGCGAATGTTCGTGCTTGGTGGTCACTACCGCTCACCGCTGACCTATTCGGAAGAATCGTTGACCTCGGCGTCGCGAGGCGCTGAGCGCCTGCGCACCGCCATGACATTGCCGCTGGTAGCAGGCGAGGGTGAGATTGACACCTCAGCAGCACAAGCCCAGTTCATTGCTGCGTTGGAGGACGACCTGAATACGCCGCAGGCGCTCGCGGTTCTGTTCGACCTCGCGCGCGCAATCAATCGCGCGCGCGCCAGCGGGGAGCCCGCCAGCGCCGCGCGAGACACGCTGCGAGAACTCGGGGGCGTTTTGGGATTGAGTTTCGCCGGCGTCGCGCGGTTAGCTGAGTCTGATGCGGAGCCGTTTATCGATCTGCTCGTACAGACTCGCCAGGAGCTGCGAGCCGCTCGACAGTATGAGTTGGCAGACTCACTGCGCGATCGGTTGACGGTCTTGGGCGTGGCGTTGGAAGACACGCGCGAGGGCACGCGTTGGCGACGAGTCCAGCCCGAAGCTGAGGCAGTTGAGGAGGATGTGGACGCCGAGTCGATGATCGAGAGTGCGCTGCGCTTCTAGACGCGCCGGCGGCGAATGCGCTGCGCAATGCTGGCCGCAATCGTGACGCCCGCGATCGCCACGAGCACGGCAAGAGCAGTGTCGCGAACGGATCCACTGTCGGCCAAGCCACCGCTTCCGGTCTGCGGATAGGAGGCAGCGCACGGTTGGACATCAAAGTGCTCGGGCAGTGAGGCACCGAACCCGTTCAGCAGCCCCAGCGCCTCAGAGGCGCTGTAACTGCGGCCCAGTATCTCAACATCTGCGATGCGGCGACCTTGCGCCACGTTGATGGTGACGTCATAACTGCGACCGCCAGCGCTCACCGTCTCGGTGTAACTGCCCGGCTCAAGGGAAATGCAGAACGCCGGCTCTGTGGTTGGCGCGGCTGCTTCCGGTGCTGCGTCACCTTGCGTTGCGTCAACCTCGTCATCGTCGTTCGATGCCGCGGAGTCTCCCATCCAGGGGCAGTCGACGATTGCGACTCTGTCCGGCAACGGATACGGGTCCTCACCGGCGAAGATGTCGAGCATGGCGATGGGCGGGATCGATTGACCGCCGGGTTCGATGAACTCATTCACCGCACCGCCGTCTCCGACCGTGAGGCGGAACGTGACGTTGCCTTCGCGGTCGCGCGCGGCGGCGGTGAGTTCATGGTCTCCGGCCGGGAGCGTGATGCAGATGCCGGGTTGCGCGGCTGCCGAAGGCAGATTCAAGAGGCCTGCAACGACGAGCGTAACCGCGCTGGCAAAGACAATGAGCGCGCGGGGCATGTGGATTCCAATCTCTGACAGAGGCACGCGGCGTCCACGTGGCGTCAAGGTATATGACCTTCAGCGTAGAGATGTGCTTTGTTGCGTCAAGTGCAAAAAACTCCGTCAGACAGGTCTCAGTACAGTGAACGCATGCCCAGGTGGCGCAATTGGCAGCGCAGCCGATTTGTAATCGGCAGGTTGGGGGTTCGAATCCCCCCTTGGGCTCCAGCAATCGATTCGCCAGCATGTGGTCTGCGTGCTGCGACACAGAAGGTTCGGGCGAGGCGGCCTGCGGTGTGCTGACAACATCACCGCAGGGGGGAGTAAGATGGATCGCGTGTCGGGGTGGGTGAGTGGCTAATACCACCGGTCTGTAAAACCGGCGCCGAAAGGCTTCGCAGGTTCGAATCCTGCCCCCGGCACCAGCAATCAACGATGAGCCGCCAAGGTCGACAGAACCGACGCTGGCGGCTCTGGCATTGAAGCGAGTCACCGCGCTCCGCAACACGTCGCCCGCATAGCTCAGTCGGTAGAGCGCGTTCTTGGTAAGAACGAGGTCTCCAGTTCAAATCTGGATGCGGGCTCCAGCAACAGCCCGAGCATAACGAGGAGAAACCAGATGGCGCGCAAGATGTACGAGCGGACGAAGCCGCACGTGAACGTCGGCACGATCGGCCACGTCGACCACGGCAAGACCACCCTGACCGCGGCAATCACCAGAGTCCTCGCCCTGGCCAACGACAACGTCGCCTTCTCCAGCTTCGACTCGATCGATAACGCACCCGAAGAACGCGCCCGCGGCATCACCATCGCCATCGCGCACGTCGAGTACGAAACCGAAGCCCGCCACTACGCCCACATCGACGCCCCCGGCCACGCCGACTACATCAAAAACATGATCACCGGCGCCGCCCAGATGGACGGCGCCATCCTCGTCGTCGCCGCGCCCGACGGCCCCATGCCGCAAACCCGCGAACATATCCTCCTCGCACGCCAGGTCGGCGTCCCCCGCATGATCGTCTACCTCAACAAAGTCGACATGATGGACGACGAAGAACTGCTCGACCTCGTCGAACTCGAAGTCCGCGAACTGCTCTCCGATTACGAATTCCCCGGCGATGACATCCCCGTCATCCGCGGCTCCGCCCTGCACGCCCTCGAATCCGACGCAACCGACATCGACGCCGATGAGTACGCCTCCATCCGCGAACTCATGCACGCCGTCGATGACTACGTCCCCACGCCGCCGCGACCCGTCGACCAACCCTTCCTGATGCCCATCGAAGACGTCTTCGGCATCAAAGGCCGCGGCACCGTCGCCACCGGCCGCATCGAACGCGGCATCGTCAACTCCGGCGAGGAAATCGAAATCGTCGGCATCAGAGACACCCGCACCACCGTCGTCACCGGCGTCGAAATGTTCAAGAAAACCCTCTCCACCGGCGAAGCCGGCGACAACGTCGGCTGCCTCCTGCGCGGCGTTGACCGCGACGATATCGCCCGCGGTCAGGTACTCGCCGCGCCCGGCTCCATTACCCCCCACACCGCCTTCGAAGCCGAAGTCTATATCCTCAGCAAAGACGAAGGCGGCCGACACAGCCCCTTCTTCCCCGGCTACCGACCACAGTTCTACATCAGAACGACCGATGTCACCGGCGAAATCGGCCTCCCCGACGGCATCGAAATGGCCATGCCCGGCGATAACGTCCAAATGAACGTCCGCCTCATCTCACCAATCGCCCTCGAAGCCGGACTCCGCTTCGCCATCCGCGAAGGCGGCCGTACCGTCGGCGCCGGCGCCGTTACCTCCATCCTCGAATAGCGCCGCCACACCAAAACGTGCGAAGATGAGGGAAGCGTCACAGAGTTGACGCATGCAGAGGGAGTCAAACGATGGCCAAGGGCGACCGCGTGTTCATCACGCTGCGCTGTCGTGAATGTCAGACGCATACCTACCACACGACCAAGAATCGTCGCAACGACGCAGATCGGCTGGAATTGACGAAATTCTGCCCGAACTGTCGTACCCGACGGTCCTACCGAGAGACGCGGTGAGCTGTGGCTAAACCGCGCGGCAATCGCCGCCGACGGGGGCGTCGCAGCGGACAGCCGCGCGCGACGACGGCGACTCCGCGGCCCATCCGTCCCGCGTTCTCGGACGAGACCAACGATGACGCCGCGCCACCGGACGATCATGACGCGGTCGCCGATGCCGCATCGCTGCCAGCGCGACCGCGCCGCGAGATCGGCGCTTCACGGCCGACGACGAGCGACGCGCCCCGCGTACAGAGCCTGTTCTATCGGCTAACCCATCCGCGCGCCCTGATGTCGATCATTGATGAGCTACGCAAAGTCGTCTGGCCAAGCCGCCATGAGACCGCCAATCTGACGGTGGTCGTGCTCGTCGTCGCGATCGCAGTCGGCATCTTCCTGGGTGCGATCGACTTCGGTCTGAACCGAGTGGTCGAGGAAACGCTGTTGCCCTAATGACGACTTCAACCGATCCCCAAGAGCAGAACACACAGCCACAGAGCGGCTTTGAGCGGCGCGAGATCTCGGCCGCCGAACGCGAGCTGCAAGAAGTGTTGGCCGCAGCGCGTTCGTTGGGCATTGAATCGGCCAAGGCCGACGATGCCGATCTGGACCAGACAGCGGCTTCGGCGCTCGTTGAGCTCGGCTTCGATCGACCCGTTGAGCCGGAGCCGCTCGCGATTCCCACCTTCCTGCGTGACGAGGAGCCCGAAGAAGCGGAGCCGGAGCCCGCGATCTCAATCGAGGGCATCCAGGAATCTGGCGCGGCCTGGTTTGCCATCAATACCTACACCGGCCATGAGAACCGGGTACAGGACGCGCTCGACCAGCGGATCGACAGCATGGATGCCGCAGGCGAGTTTGTTGAACTGAGCCAGGAACAGGTCGGCAAGACCAAGAAGGGCAAGGCCAAGCGACGCTATGTCCTCGTGCCGACGCAGCAAGAGGTCGAGTATCGCGGTGGCAAGCGCCGTGAAGTCGAGCGCAAGCTGCTGCCGGGCTACGTCCTGCTCCAAATCCGACTCGACAGCGAGACAGATGAGATCTCGGATCAGTCGTGGCACGTGGTCAAAGGGACTACTGGCGTCACTGGATTCGTCGGCAGGCGCGAAGAGTTGCGGGACCATGCGCTGGCGCTACCGGCGGCGCAGGTGGCGAAAATCATCGGTCAAACTCAGGTTGAAGAGCCGCAGATCCGAGTCGGATTTGCGGTCAACGATTCCGTGCGCGTCAGCGAAGGTCCGTTCCTGGACATGGTGGCCGAGGTCGAAGAGATCAACACCGAAAAGGGCAAAGTGCGAGTACGTATCTCGATGTTCGGTCGCGATACCCCGCTCGAGCTGGACTTTGATCAAGTCGAGAAGCAATAAGCTCAGTGCTTGTGTTTGCATGGTCGCGCGCAGTCGCGCGCAACTGCTGAGGGAGACATTTGGATGGCGAAGCGCATACGAGCGGTCTTAACGCTCCAACTTGAGGCCGGCAAAGCGAGTCCGGCGCCGCCGGTAGGTCCAGCCCTGGGCCAACACGGCGTCGGGATCATGGAATTTGTCAAGAGTTACAACGAGCGCACGGCCACCAAGGCTGGTGAGCTGATTCCGGCGCAGATCACCATCTTTGAGGATCGCTCGTTCAGCTTTGAGTTGCGCACCCCGCCAGCCTCGGACCTGATTCGTCGCGCGGCCGGACTCGAAAAGGGTTCCTCGGAACCGCTCCGCGAGGTCGCGGGCTCGATCACGTCCGACCAGGTGCGCGCGATCGCCGAGCAGAAAATGCAGGACCTGAACGCAAACGACATCGAAGCGGCCATGCGTATGGTCGCCGGTACGGCCCGCTCGATGGGCGTGAAAGTCGAGGGCTGATCATGGCCAAACGTGGCAAGCGCTATCGCAGCGCCAGCGAAAGCTACGACAAGACCAACTTCTATCCGCCTGAGGAGGCCATCACGCTGGTGAAGCAGCTCGCCACGGCGAAGTTTGACGAGACCGTTGAGCTGCACATCCGAACCGGTTTGGACGTGCGCCACGCCGATCAGCAGCTGCGCGGCACCGCGCGGCTCCCGCATGGGTTGGGCAAGGAAGTGCGCGTCGCCGTCTTCGCCGAAGGCGACGCCGCCTCCGCTGCCAGCGACGCCGGCGCCGAGATCGTCGGCTCCGACGATCTGATCGAGCGAGTGCAAGGCGGTTTTACCGACTTTGATGTCGCAGTCGCGCAGCGCGAGCTGATGGGCAAGGTCGGTCGGCTCGGACGCATCCTGGGTCCGCGCGGCCTGATGCCGAATCCGCGCGCCGGCACCGTCGTCGATCGCGGCGACGTGGCCAGAGCCGTCGCTGAGGCGAAAGCTGGCCGAGTCGAGTTTCGCACCGACCGCGAAGCCTCCGTTCATGTGCCCTTGGGCAAGGTGAGCTTCGAGCAAACGCAGCTGCTCGACAACCTCACGACCATGGTCTCGGAGATCGTGAAGGCCAAGCCTTCGGGCGCGAAGGGCAGCTACATCCGCTCCCTCAATATCGCGTCGACCATGGGACCAGGTGTAAAGCTGGAGCAACAGTCAACGCTGACGCTGCGGGCTGACTAACCGCTGTTGGAGTAGGCTGAATTTCAACAACAAACGTGTTGCCGCCCAAGACCGCTGGCGAAACGACTCGTAGGCCGTTTCTGAACCGTCCAGCGCAGGCCGTGACCAATGTGACTCCCCGCAGCGGGCGCATGTGGTTGCCAGTCTGAGGTCGTGAGGGTTGGGTGGCGCGGGTGACAGATTTGCGGGGAAGACATGCCAACCGAACGCAAGCGCGAGCAAGTCGCGCTGCTTGAGGACCGACTGCAACGCGCGTCGGTCACGATCGGAATCGACTATCGCGGCCTGACCGTCAAGGACATGCAGGAACTGCGTCGCGGTATCCGATCCCAAGCGCCCGAGACCGAACTTCGCGTGATCAAGAACACCCTCTGGCGTCGAGCCGCTGAAAACGCCGGCGCGCCGCTCGCCGCTGACTTGGCTGAGGAAGCTACGGCCCTGCTGTTTGGCTTCGGCGACCTCACCGAAGCGCCGAAGGCGCTGCAGAGGTACACGCGCGAACGTCGGCTGACCATTCCCCTGCGCGGCGTCTTCGTCGAAGGTGAGTTGCAGGACGGCTCCCAGTTGGCCGCCCTGGCTGACATTCCCAGTCGGCCTGAGCTGATGGCCAAAGTCGCCGGCGGCCTGAATGCGCCAGTCGCCGGTTTGGCTGGCGTCCTGAGCGCCGTCTTCCGCGATGTCGCCGCGATTGTCGAAGCGCGCGCCGAACAGTTGGAATCGACCGAATCAGGCGAGCCGATCGACTCGGTCGCTGAATAACCCGGTAACAGACGGTCAATCGACCGGATTGGAGACAGACATGTCAAAAGTGGATGAAGCCTTTGAGCTGATCAGCTCAATGACGATTCTCGAAGCGCGCGACCTGGTCAAGCGAATCGAGGACGAATTTGGTGTCACCGCGACAGCGCCGGTGGCTGCCATGGCGATGGCCAGCAACGGCGCCGCCGCCGTTGAGGAAGCGGTCGAAGAGCAGACCGAATTCGATGTCGTCCTGCAAGCTTTCGGCGAGAAGAAGATCAACGTGATCAAGGCCGTCCGCGCCGTCACCGATCTTGGGCTGCGCGAAGCGAAGGAATTCGTTGAATCCGCGCCGCAGACACTCAAGGAAAGCATCTCAAAAGAGGATGCCGAAGCGATCAAGGCATCCCTTGAAGAGGCTGGCGCCACGGTCGAAGTCAAGTAACCGCCTCGCAGCCGCCGACGGCTAACGGACGCTCGAAGCCGGGATGGACACGCGCTGCTCGCGAGTGCGCTATCTTGTGTAGGTAAATGAGCCGTTTACCGTCACGGCGGCGAGGAACTGATGGCGTTTGACTCCTCTGTCCAACTGCCACGCCTTGGTGGGTGGTCGTCACGTAGACGCCTCGTGGAGCTGGTTGTGACCGCGTCAGTCGCCGTCGCCGTCGTGATTGTGGCCACCTTGTGGAGTTCGGATGCTGATGTGATTGAGCAACCTCAGCTGACCAGGTCCGAAACAGTTGAGCCATCGCCGACGTCTCCACCGTCCATCGCCACAGATCGAGCAACTCAAGCGACGGTGACACCGTCGCAGACAACGACTCGCGTCGCCGACGACGCCATCAGTCCGTCGCGTACGCAACTGCCAATCCAGAGCCATATCGTGCCGGGCCGACCCGATCCAGCTGAACAGGGACACCCGATCGAGCTGCACCGCTATCGTGTGGCAGGTGGCGAGTCAGTGGCGAACATTGCGGCGTCATTCGGAATCAAGGTTGAGGAGTTGCTGCGCTGGAACTGGGACCTTTCCGCGGCAGAAACCCTCTCTGAGGCGCAGGAGATCTGGATTCCGCGTTGGGATCTGAGCGTCGTGGCGAATGAATCATTGGATCAATCGCTGAATGGAAAGAGTGGCCGTGGCGGCGGATAGGTGGCATGAGCTGATCGGCACACAGGCGCCAGATGATCCGCGTGCCCGGCGCGCCATCCTCAGGTCCATGCTGATCTGGACGCCAGCGTTTGCGTTGCTGACCGCAGCCGCCGTCTACTTGATGGTCGAAGCGCTGGACGGCAACAACGGATCCTGGTTCGGCTTCTCGCTCTGCGCGCTGATCGGTGTGCTCTCCGGCTTTTCGGCGCTCTCCGCGTTCCGAGACTGGTTCTCTGAGCCGATCGAAACGACCGGTCAGGTAGCGCGCAAGTGGCGCAAGTTTGACTTGCTAATCTTCTTCCGCGCTCACTATGTGCTCGTCGCCCGACGCGTCTACCGAGTCTCCCACCTGGTCTATGAGGAAATGCCTGAGTCCGGCGGTTGGGTCTACACGCTGCACTATCCGCACACGAATGCGTTGGTCGCCTGGCGACCGCTCGGCGTTGATGAGCTGGAAGCCTTGCGAGACGACGAGGAAGAGTCATCCGAATCGGTCGAGGACGCGTGGGAACATCGTAGGCTCGAACGCGAGCGTGAGGCAGTCAGAACCCGTGAACGGGTGGAATTGCCCAGCTTCCGCGACCAACCCGACGACTGAGCCTGATGCTTGGACCTGATCGAGACTTTGAAGCGGAGCTGCGCCGTCAGTGGGACGAAGAAGATGTCCAGCAGGATCAGCGGACGGAGCGGACTGAGTTGAGCAGCCTGCAATTGAGCGAGGCTGCGCCCGCACCATTGTCAACCGACTCGCCTGAACCGCTACGAATCGTCGACATGGACCCTCAAGATCGGCCGCGTGAACGGTTGCTGCGAATGGGCGCCGATGCGCTGTCGAACGCCGAACTGCTCGCGGTGCTGCTCAACACTGGACAGCCGCGCGAAGACGCCTTGCAGACCGCTCGGCGTCTGCTGCGTGATCGCGGGCTGGTCGGTTTGCTGCGCTCGGACGTACACGAGTTGATGCGGTTTCCTGGACTCGGCGAGGCCAAGGCAGCCAGAGTGAAGGCTGCGATTCAACTCGCCGCGCGAGGCATGGCCGATGATGAGTGGCCCGCGCGTGAGCCGTTTCGATCGGCGAAGCAAGTGTTTGATCGCTTCCGCGCGCTACTGGGCGATTTGGTGCAAGAGGAAGTCTGGGTCTTGGTGCTCGATCAGCAACATTGCCTGATACGGGAAGAACGCCTCTACAAGGGCATGGTCCACGGGGCGTCAGTCCGAGTGGCGGAGATGCTGCGGCCGGTCATCGTGCACCAGGGACCATCAATGATTGTGGTCCACAACCATCCGTCGGGGTCCAGCCAGCCCTCAGCTCCCGATCGCACGATGACGTCAGACCTCTGGTCCGCGGCGCAGACGATGGGAATCTCACTGATCGATCACGTCATCGTGACCCGCTCCGATTTCAGTTCTATGGCTCAGCTCGGGCTGCTTGGCGAGGGCCGCTAGACGCGTGAACCGCTCACTGCAGTGAGCGATCATCCCTTCGATCACTGGCTGCGCTGGGCGCCGGACCTCGCCGATGCTGTTGTTGCACAGTGCTTTGTCACAGTGCTTTGTACAGTGACTGTGTGTTTGGCTCGCCCCTGATCATCGGCTTGACTGGACTTGACCTCACTATGCTCGGCGGCGCGCTCGCGATTGGCGTCGCTGGATGGCAGCTGGGGATTCTCAGAACCACTGTCGCCCTGCTGGCAATCGTGGCGGGAGTGGTGCTGGCCGGCGCATACCACGAACGAGTGTTCATCGACCTCGCGATCTCCGAAGCGCCGAACCGAACCATGCGGCTCGCCAGCTTTAGCGTCATTCTGGGCATGGTCGTGATCGGCGGTTATCTGGCCGGGACGCTGCTGCGAGGGGCAGCGTCGGTGCTCCTGCTCGGCGGCGCCGATCGTCTCGCAGGCGGACTGTTCGGCGTCATCATCGGTCTGCTGTTGGCGCAAGCGCTGATCGCCATGATGGTGCTCGCGGACTTCGACGACGCCGAGGGCGTGCTCGGACAATCGGTCGTCGGACGCGCAATGATGCAGAATGCGCCGGTCGTGCGAGCGCTCTTGCCATCCGAGTTTGATCTCGCGATTCAGCGCTTCGTCGGCGAGCTGGACGCCCTGCAAACGGCAGCTGAGGAGGCTCGTCGCATCAACGGCAGCTAACTGTTCGCCGATATCGTCCAATCTGCGCGATACTACGACCAGGTCGGTGAGATGATGGTTCTGAACCAGTCAGTCTTGGTCTTGAATCAGAACTACGAGCCGCTGCATGTCTGCAATGTGCGGCGCGCGGTGGTACTGGTGGCGAGGGACAAGGCCGAAGTCATCGATCGGCTCGATCGCGCCGTAGCGCGACTGCGCTGCGTCAGCGGCGAGTTTGAGGTGCCATCCGTGATTCGCATGGTCTACTTCATTCGTCGCCCGAGACCGGTGATGCGACTCTCGCGGCGCGAGGTGTTCGTCCGCGATCGGTTCATCTGCCAATACTGCGGGAACCGCACCGCGTTCAAGGATCTGACGCTGGATCACGTTTTGCCGCGCTATCGCGGCGGCGCCCATACGTGGGAAAACCTGGTCTCCGCCTGTCGTGGATGCAACCATCGCAAGGCGGGCCGCACACCTCGCGAAGCCAGAATGACGCTGCGCAGCACGCCGCGACGACCCAACGTCACTTCGGCCCACCTGTTCGGACAGTATCTCGAGAGTCGGCCTGGCTGGGCTGCATTCATTCCCGGCGTGGAACACGACCGGAGTCGTGAAAAATCCAGCTGATCATTCAGGCTGGCAACTGCGGCAGTACGAGGTGATTCGCCGGTTCGGTGAGACTTCAGTGATCGCCTGTCCACAGGCCGGGCACGGTTGGCCGCCTTTGCGATGCACTCGCAGAAACGCTCTCGGTTTCAAATCGATCCGCTCGCCGATCTCCTCGGCTGCCTGCGCGGATGCCCAGTCAAGCGTTGAGCGCATCGCCTCAAACAGCTGAACTCGTCGGGACTCATCAAGTGTGGCGATCTTCGCAAATGGATGAATCCTGGCGCTGAGCAGGATCTCGTCCGCATAGGCATTGCCGATGCCGGCCACGAACCTGGCATTGACCAACGCGTTCTTGACCTGCCCGCGGTAGCGACGCATTCGCGACAGGAACAGCGCTTCGTTGAGCTCGGGATCGAGCGCGTCGGGACCTTGTTCGCTCAACACCGGAACCTGTCCGAGATCGTCTCGTCCGACGAGATAGACCTTCCCGAGATAGCGCTCGTCAATGTAGCGGATACCAAACTCGGCGCTGGGAGGCTCGAAGCGAAGCGTGAAACAGGTCCGAGCGTGTGCGCGTTCCACTCCACTCGGACCGTTGATCCACTGGAAACGACCATTGAGCATCGGGTTCACTGCCATCACGCTGTCGCGATCAGTGTGGAAGAGCAGGAATTTGCCGCTTCTCGTGACCTCGGTGAAGCTGGCGCCCATCAAGCGAGACTCAAACTCAGGTCGCGGTAGGCGAATCACGATCGGTTTGCGCACGTCGACAGCGACAATGGGACGTCCTCTGAGGTGCGCCGTCAGCACACTCGCCACGTGCTGGAGTTCTGGAATCTCAGGCATCGGTCAGGGCCGCGGCGATTTTGGATAGCTACCTACAATCCGCAACCGCTCCACCTCATGCGAGATACTGCTGAGCGCGCTGGAGAGCTGCTCGTCCTGTCGGTGACCGTCGCAGTCGACGAGGAAGAGGTACGACCCTAACCGCTCGCGAGAAGGTCGCGACTCGATCCTGGTGAGGTTGATGTCTCTCTCCGCGAGGTGTTGCAACACCCGAAGCAGCGCGCCTGGTCGATTGGCAGTGCTGAACAGGATCGTCGTCCGGTCGTCACCAGTCGGATCCCGATCATGATCGGCAACGACAATGAACCTGGTCGCATTACGGTGGTCGTCTTCAATGCCGACTTCGAGGATGCGGCCGCCGTATCGTTCCGCAGCGCGGCGCGGCGCGATCGCGGCGGCGTGGTCGCCGTGTTCCACCGCGCGTCCAACCGCCTGGGCAGTGGAAAGCGTCGCCTCCGTTCTGGCCGCAGGGAAGCGCCGCTGCAGATATCGCTGGCACTGTCCCAAGGCTTGCGGATGTGAATACACCACGTCGATCACCATATTGTCGGCATCGCGCGGGATGATCAGACAGTGTTCAACCGGAATAATGATCTCGTCGCAAATTGAGAGCGACTCCATCTGGTGGATAATCAGGTCGTGCGTCTCGCCGACGGCGCCGGCCAGTGAATTTTCGAATGGCAGCACCGCAGCGTCGGACATGCCGCGCACCACGGCTTCGGCCGCCGCGGTAATGCTGGGATACGGCACGTGCTCGACACTGCTCGCAACCGGTCGCGCGAGCAAGGCCGCCTGTTCCGAAAAAGTCCCCTGAGGCCCCAGGTAAGCCACCTTCATCGAGTGGTCATCGTCATGGGTCATGAGCGTCGAACTCTCCGATGAGCGCTGTGCGGAGCGCCGCTTCGTGTTGTGGCTGCGTGACCGCGATCACGATGTCGGACGCCTGAATCACCGTGTTGGGTCCGGGCACTTCCGGGTCATCTTCCGCTCGGATGACGAGCGCCAACACCGTATGAGACGGCAGACGGAGGTCTCGCACTGTGCAACCAACCGCAGGCGCCAATCGCGGAATGATCACTTCCGCCAGTATGAACGCCGTCGAACGCAGCTGTGTCAGACGCGACAGACCAGCACTGACCTCTCGTTCAATCGCGTCCACGATCGCGGCCGTCGCCGAGATGGTGTTGTTGAATCCCAGGGTACGGAAAATCTGCTCGTTGCGCGGATCATTGATCCGGGCGATCACCTTGCCGACCTGAAAGCGAGTCTCTGCCGTCTGCGCCACGGCCAGATTTGCCTGGTCCCGTCCGGTGCAGGCCACGACAACATCAGCGCGACCCATGCCAGCGGCGCGTTGCACGTGAATTTCGGCGCCATCACCGAGCAGCGCTACCTCGCCGAGTTCGTTGTTGATGGCGTAGGCCGTATCCGCATCGCGCTCCACGATGCAAACTTCGTGCCCCATCTCGATCAGGTCGCGCGCGGCGCCGCGCCCGACCTTGCCTCCACCGACCACGATGATGTACACCCTCAGACCGCTGTCTGCGCGGCGTCGCTGACGCCGAACGCGGCTTCACGAACCATCCGATCCAATATCGTCGTCGGATTCACCACGACCAGTCCGAGCTGACAATAGACCTCAGCGCGTTCAGGATCGTAGATACGCGCCACCACGCGTGGAGCGTGATGGATGTGTTTCGCGACCTGTACGGCCATCGCATTACGGTTATCGCCGTTGGCGAGCGCCAGGAAGATGTCTGCCTGGGGGACACCGGCCGCTTGTTGAACCTCAGCGTCCTCGCCCGCGCCGATCATCGTCTCGCCGCGAAACCCGTCTTCCAGCCAGTTGAAGGCAGCAGAGTCGACATCAATCACGGTGACGTGGTGACCTTCTTTGTCCAGCTCGCGAGCGAGCGTGGAACCCAGCCGTCCGCAACCCATGATCACGACACGCACGACCTAGTCCGCTCTGCCGATGTCGCTCGGGATCGCGTGCCGGTGATCGACGTGCTTTCGGGCCGCTTCGCGCGCCACGATCACTTCACACGGCGCGTGCGACAGAATGTAGTCGGCCGTGTGACCCAGATCGATCGCGGCCGCGCTGTGTCGAGCGAAGGCCGTCTGTTCGCCGAAGCCGCCATGCACGCTGTTCGCATGAGATACACCGAGCACGATCAGGTCAACGGATTCCGTCGCTGCCAGATCCACAATCGCCGGTCCGGCGCTGCGTGCTTGCAACAAAGTGGCATCGGCAGACACTTTTGCCTGTTTGGCGGTCGCCTCCGCCTCGGCCAGGCAGGCTTCACCCTGCGCTGACAACTGCGGCAGATAAGAGTCAACCGGAAAGGCTCGCTCAACCTCTACGACGTAGATGGGAAGCACTCGTGAACGCCGACGATCGACTCTGGCCAACTGCAAGGCGATCTCCAGGCCCCTTCGAGCCCCGCGCGACCGATCGAACGGAACGAGGACCGTGATGCCTGCCATTGCCGTAGCGTATTGGGTTCCTGCGCTATGCGAGTTTCCAGCTCAGGGTCCGACCCGCCTACTCACCTAGTAGACATACTTCGGCTGCTCGCGGATCACGTGCGAGCCGTCCTCATCAAGCTGCTCAAGCCAGGCATGCAAACGACCGTGTTCGATTTCGATGAATCCCAGCGTACCCATGCGGGTGTCGAGGTTGCGCGGATACATCGGGCTGCCGGGATTGATCAGCAGCACACCGCGGATCGTCTCGATCGACGCCACGTGCGTGTCGCCGTGCACGACGACGTGCTGCGGCGCTCCGAAGTAATGCTGCATCATCGATTCGACCGTGCGGTACGGCGGCCACTCGGGTAACGCCATATCATGCGTCAGACCGAAACGGAAGCCTTCAAACTCGAGCGACCACGCTTCTCGCAGGCGTGGATCCTCGGGCTGTACCGGGCGTCCGCCTGAGCCGTCGTCGCCATTGCCGCGCGCCACATAAATCGGCGCTACCTGTTCGAGCTTGTCGATCAAGGCGATGTCATGAATATCGCCGCCGTGCAGCAACACATCGGCCGTGCGGATCCGATCCCACAGCTGCGGCCACAGCTTGGTGCCCGCTTCGGGAACGTGAGTGTCTGAGATCAGTCCGATACGCACAATTGATAGCCTAGCGTGCAGATGACGTGAGTAAAAGACCAGCGGAGACGAAGGACCACGGTGATTGCGCGCAGAATCGACCGACTGGCGAGTGAGGGTTGGTTGCGCTGGATCGTACTCATCGGCGTCATCATCCTGACGATGCTGGCAGCCTACGTCTGTCGCGTTGACGAAGAGGTCTCGCTCCGGGTCGGCTCCGGCGTACTTCCGCCGACCGATCTTCGCGTCGCCATGATCACGCACGGCGGGATCGGCGATCCGTTCTGGGACGAAGTGGCGGCGGGCGCGTTCGCGGCGCAGCGGGAGTTCGGCATCGACCTGTTCTACGACGGCGATGGCAACGTCAACGAGCAGGTCAGACTCGTGGACAACGCCGTCGCCCTGGGCTACGAAGTATTGATTGTGTCACTGGCGGATCCTGACGCCCTCGAGCAGTCGATCCGTTCGGCGGTTGCCGCCGGGTTGCTCGTGATGACGATCAACTCTGGTGAGGAACGGAGTCGCGAGTTCGGCGCGGTCACCCACTTCGGTCAACCGGACGGCGTAGCCGGTCTCGGCGCCGGCGAGAGACTCGCCTTTGCTGGCGTCACCAAGATGCTCTGCCTCATCCATGAGGCGGGTAATGTCGGCCTCGAAGCGCGCTGCGCGAACGCAGCGCTCGCGATGGAACTCGCGGGTGGCAGCAATGTGCAGCTGTTCGTCACCGGCACTGCCGATCGCGTGTCGACCACCGGCGAGATTACCGCCGTCTTACAAGCCGACTCAGAGATCGATGGCATCCTCGCGCTCAATTCCAGCATCGCCGAATTGGCGCTCGCTGCGAAGGCAGCTTCGGGTTCGCAAGCGCAGCTGGCCACTTTCGACATCTCGCCCGCCATCCTCGAAGCGATCGAGGCCGGCGATGTCCTCTTCGCGGTCGATCAGCAGGCTTACCTGCAAGGGTTCTTGCCGATCGCATTCGCCTACCTGCAATCGCTCGACGGTGAACCCGAAACGAGTGGCGTACTGGCCGGCATGAACCGCTGGGCTGCCTCCGGGCGGTTAGTGACCGGACCCGGCTTCGTCGATCAAGCGAACGTGCGACGCTATCCACAGTTGGGAGTGGACTGATGCGCGGTCATCGCCATTTTGCCGCGATAGCGCTGATTGCCGCTGCCGCCTTGCTGATCGGTTGCGCGGAAGCTGCGCGCGAGCGGCTCGGCCTCGGCACAGCTCCACCGACATCCGTCGCCATGATTGTGCACGGCGCCGAGGCAGATCCTTTCTGGACGGAGGTGCTGGCTGGCGCCGAAGACGCTGCGCGCGCGTTCGATGTGAACCTCTTCTGGCGCTCCACGCCAGATAGCGCCGAACGCATTCGACTGATCAACGAAACCGTCCAACAGGGTTTCGACGTGCTCGTCGTCACACTCTCCGATCCTGAGGCGCTGGCCGATGTAGTTCGCGACGCCGTTCTGATCGGCGTCACCGTCTATGTCATCAACGTCGGCGCCGAGGCTGGCGTCGAGTTGGGCGCCGCTACTTATTTCGGACAGGTCGAAACGATCGCCGGGCTAGCCGTCGGAGACCGTCTGGTCGAAGCCGGAGGCACCCACCTGCTCTGCGTCCAACACGAAGCGAACAACGTGGCGCTCGAAACCCGATGCCAGCGCGCCGGATCGCGGGTTGGCCGCGTCACTTCACTGCAGGTCGCGCCCGATGAGAATGTCGAAGCGCTGATCGAGGCTGCACTGATCGGCGATCCTTCGATTGACGCGCTGCTGACGATGACAACCGCCGTGATGGAGTCGGCCTCAACAGCCCTCGACATCGTGCGTCAACAGGAGCCCGAAGACCGCACGATCGTGCATGGAGTGTTCGAATTGAACGATGTCGTCCTCAATGCGATCGAAGACGGGCGGGTCGCCTTTGCGGTCGACCAACAGCCATATCTGCAGGGTTACCTACCGATCGCATATGCACGATTGACCCAGTACTCGGAGCGAACGCAAGGCGACGAGCTGGCAGACGCCTTACTGCAATGGATCGCAGGTCGTGGGATTTTGCTGGGGCCTGGATTCGTCGATGCGACCAACGTCGCCCGCGTTCGTGAAGCACTCAGCCGCATCGCTGCGGAGTAGTCTGCGACTGATCGATTGAAGGGACGGACATCGGTGTCACGCATGCAGCAGTCGATGCTGATCCGAGGGCAGCTTCTACAGCGCCGCTGGCTACGCTCAGCCATTCTGCGGCCAGAGCTCGGCTCGCTGGTAGCCGCGGCGCTCCTGTTCATTTTCTTCAGCATCGCCAGCTCCGGCGCGATGGTCGAGCTGCCGACCATCGCTCGCGTCTTTGACACTGCCTGGCCCATCGGCATCATTGCCGTCGCCGTCGGATTGCTGATGATCAGCGGAGAGTTCGATCTCTCGGCTGGCGTCATGGTGGGAACGGCTGGTGCATTGTTGGGCGTCATGGCAACCGAGTGGGGCATGAACCTTTGGCTCGCGTTGGTCTTGTCGCTCGGCGTTTGCCTGGCGTTGGGATTGTGGAATGGCGTGCTGGTCGTCTGGACCGGCTTGCCCTCGTTCGTGATCACCCTGGGTACCTTCTTCGGCCTTCGCGGCGCCAACGTCGCCCTGTCCAAATACATCACCGGCGACGCCCTCATCGAGAACGTTGACGAGGCGGCCGGCTACGACTCGCTGCACGCGATCGTCGCGACCGTCTTCGGGACCGCACCGTCCGACTTCCGGGTCTCGCTGATCTGGTGGGTCGGTTTCACGCTGATTGCGACTTGGATCTTGTGGCGCACGAAGATCGGCAACTGGATTTTCGCCACCGGCGGCGACCGCGAGGCAGCTCGGGCGGTCGGTGTGCCGGTCAACGGCACGAAGATCGGCCTGTTCATGCTCACCGCTGGCGCTGCCTGGTTTGTGGGCGTCAGCAATGCCGTGCGTTATACATCCGTGCAAGCGGGACAAGGAGTAGGGGCCGAATTCTTCTACATCATCGCGGCGGTGGTCGGAGGCTGTCGGATGGCTGGCGGATACGGATCGGCGGTCGGTCCGGCGATCGGCGCCTTGATCTGGGGCATCGCGTTCGTCGGTATTCCGCACGCCGGCTGGAACTCGGACTGGCGCTGGGCCTTCCTCGGCGTCCTGTTGTTGATTTCAACACTGATCAACCACATCGTGGGCGAACGTGTGCGCACCGCTCGCTCGGGCTAAAGCCAACCTGGAGCCACCATGACGACCGCAAGCGCAGGTTCATCGGAAATTGCCGTACTGGAGACGCGCGATCTGGGCAAGCGATTCGGCTCGGTGGTCGCCTTGGAAGAGGTCAGCGTCCCCTTACACGCAGGTGATGTCACCTGCGTAGTCGGCGACAACGGCGCCGGCAAGTCGGTGTTCATCAAGATGCTCTGCGGTCTGCTTCGCCCCACATCCGGAGAGATCCTGCTGGATGGCGTCTCCACGGAGCTGCATTCGCCACGCGCGGCGCGCGCGCAAGGCATCGTCGCCGTCTATCAGGACCTGGCGCTCGCGCCGATGATGTCGCTGTGGCGCAACTTCTTCATGGGCGCCGAGCCGGTCAAGGGTTGGGGACTGTTCCAGCGATTCGATGTCCACTACGCCAAACAGGCGATGCGCGCCGAGATCGAGAAACTTGGCGCCGATCTGGGAGATCCCGATCGCGCCGCGCACACGCTCTCCGGCGGCGAGCGGCAGGCGCTCGCCATCGCGCGAGCGCTCTACTATGGCGCCCGCGTGCTGATTCTCGACGAGCCCACCTCCGCTCTCGGCGTGCGCCAATCAGGCGCGGTCCTGCGATTGATCCGGCGCGCCGCTCAGCGCGGCACCGCCGTCGTCCTCGTCACCCCGAAACCGCAACACGCCTATTGGGTCGGCGACCGCTTCCTGGTATTCCAGCGCGGACACCTGCTGGAAGACCGTCGCAAGGAGACGCTGTCCCTCGATGAGCTCTCCTACCTCATGGCGGGCGCCGGCGAGATTGATCAGCTGGAATCCGCGATCATATCGAGTTGAGCCTCCACGCATCACAATCGCGATAGACTAACGGCGACAAACGCTGAGAGGGGTTCTGATGGTCGTAGAGACGGCGACGCAGACGGTCAAGGCAGGTTTAGCGCAGATGCTCAAGGGCGGCGTGATCATGGATGTGGTCACGCCCGAGCACGCGCGCATCGCACAGGAAGCAGGCGCCTGCTCCGTGATGGCGCTCGAACGCGTGCCCTCAGACATTCGCGCAACGGGCGGCGTCGCCCGCATGTCTGACCCTTCGCTGATCCGCGGCATCATTGACGAGGTATCGATTCCGGTCATGGCCAAAGTGCGAATCGGTCACTTCGTCGAAGCATCGATCCTCGAGGCGCTCGGAGTCGATTACATCGACGAATCTGAGGTACTCACTCCAGCCGATGAGGCGTTTCACATTAACAAGCATCAGTTCGCAGTGCCGTTCGTTTGTGGCTGCCGCGATCTCGGCGAGGCATTGCGACGGATCGCTGAAGGCGCCGCCATGATCCGCACCAAAGGTGAAGCCGGTACTGGCAACATCGTCGAGGCGGTGCGGCACATGCGCGCCGTGCAAGGCGCCATCCGCAGCCTCGAAAGTATGGGCGACGAAGAGCTGGTCTCATTCTCGCGAGATATCGGCGCACCGGTCGAGCTGGTCCGCCAAACGCGCGAGATGGGTCGCTTGCCCGTCGTCAACTTCGCCGCCGGAGGCGTGGCGACGCCCGCAGACGCCGCCCTGATGATGCGACTCGGAGCTGATGGCGTCTTCGTCGGATCGGGCATCTTCAAGTCACAGGAACCGGCCCGCATGGCCAACGCCATTGTGCGCGCCGTCACCCATTTCGAGGACGACGACATCCTGGCCGAGGTCTCGACCAACCTGCCGAAGGCAATGCCCGGCATTGAAATCGCATCTATCCCGGAACCAGAGCTGCTCGCCAAACGCGGTTGGTAAATCACTGATCGACCAGCAGGGAGTCACAGACAGACTTGACACGCACAGAAACCAGTTTGGCCACCGTCGGTGTGTTGGCGCTGCAAGGAGACTTCGCTGAACACGCCGTCGCGCTGCGCCGCAGCGGCGCTCAAGCGCGAGAAGTGCGCACCGTCGATCAGCTCCATCAGGTCGATGGCCTGATCATCCCGGGCGGCGAGAGCACCACCATCGCCCGCTTGCTGATCGCGTACGATCTGCGCGAACCGATCATCAGCCTGGGACGCGCCGGCTTGCCCATCTGGGGTACCTGCGCCGGCGCCATTCTGCTCGCCCAGGAGATTGTCACGCTCGATCGGCCAGGTCTGCTTCTGATGCCGATCACGGTCGAACGCAACGCCTACGGCAGACAGATCGACTCCTTCGAAGCTGAACTCGACCCTGGCGTATTGGGTGGCGAATCGCTCCACGCTGTGTTCATCCGCGCACCGCGGATTCGCGCCGTAGACGACTCGGCCGAGGTCCTGCTTCGGCTCGGTCCTGAGTTCGACCATGAGCCAGTCGCCGTGCAATGCGATTCGCTCATGGCCACCACATTCCATCCCGAGCTCACCGACGACGTGCGACTGCATCGTCGCTTCGCCGAACGTTGTGCGCTCTACGCCGCCGAACGAGACGTGATTCAGAGCTCGGAGGCGGCAGGAGGATTTGGCTGATGGAAGACGCTACCGCCACGCCCGCCTGTCATGAAGATTTGGAGGCGTTGCTGTCGCGACTACCTGCCGACATCCAGGGCGCGATCGCCGCGCAAGGCGCCGCTGACGGCCTGCTTGAAGTCGTGCTTGACCTCGGGCGGTCCCCGTACGCCCGGTTCCTCGATCGCGAAGTCGAAATTCGCGCCAGTGAAGTGACCTCCGATGAGCTGACCAGGGTCGTATCCAGTCTCGGAGCATTCGGCGCCGATAATCGCGCCGGCATCCCTCGCACGCTGCACCGTATCGCCTGCATCCGCAACCGCCAGCGAGACGTCGTCGGGCTGACGATGCGCGTTGGACGCGCCGTTTCCGGGTCAGTCGCCGTGATTGAGGACTTCGTCAAGGCCGGCGCGTCGATTCTGCTGTTGGGACGGCCTGGCGTCGGCAAAACCACCATTCTCCGAGAAACCGCCCGCGTGCTGGCCCAACAGGGCAAGCGAGTGGTCGTGGTCGACACCTCAAATGAAATCGGCGGGGATGGCGACATCCCCCACGACGGCATCGGACGCGCACGTCGGATGCAGGTGGAACGCCCTGAATTTCAGCATGCCGTGATGGTCGAGGCCGTCGAGAACCACATGCCCGAGGTGATCGTGATCGATGAGATCGGCACCGAGCTCGAAGCCCAGGCCGCCCGCACCATCGCCGAGCGAGGCGTCCAACTCGTCGCCACCGCTCATGGCAACACGCTCGCCAATCTGATGCTCAACCCGACGCTGGTCGATCTGATCGGCGGCATCCAGACGGTGACGCTCTCAGACGAAGAGGCGCGCCGGCGCGGCACGCGCAAGTCGGTCCTCGAACGCAAGGCGCCACCCACCTTCGAAGCGCTGGTCGAAATCCAGTCATTCACGCGTGTCGCGGTCCACTCCGACATCGGCGAAACCGTTGACGCGCTGCTGCGCGGTGGGTCTGTCGCTGCTGAAATCCGCGAGGTGGACGACGAAGGTTCCGTGCATACGTCCAGCGACGAAGTGGCGCCAGCCGAATCCGATCATGCGTCGTCCGGCTTCGACAGCTCCACGCACGATTTCTTCAAGCGCACCTTTGGCCTCGGTTCCGATGCGCGTGGCGGGCCCAGCTTCGGCAACGGAACGTCGCACGACGCGCCACTGCTACATCGCAGCGGCGCCCGCAATCGACAACAACCAGGCGGCCCGCATCGCAAGATTTATCCGCTTGGCGTCTCACTCTCGCGGCTGCGCGAGGCAATCCGCGAGAGCGGCGTCAATGTCTCGATCTCCGAACGCGTGGAAGAAGCCGACGTCTTGCTCACCTTGCGGGCACCCTTTCGCCGTCGGCCGCCAGAGTTACGTCTGGCGGAAGAACAACGACTACCGATTGTCGTTCTGAAACACAACACCGTGCTCCAAATGGAGAAGAGCCTCCGATCCCTGGCGCGTGGCGCCACTCCCAATGACGCGGTCACATCAGCCCTGTCGGAAGCGGAAGAAGCGATTTCGCAGATCAACGCCGGTCGACAATCTGCAATCGACCTCGCCCCTCAGAATCCCTACATCCGACGCCTGCAACACCAGCTCGCCAGCGACCACGCGCTGGTGTCCACCAGCCAGGGGCGAGATCCTAACCGCCGGGTGCGCATTCATGTCGGCTGAGCAGGGTGATGCGCTTCGGTCAGGGCTGTTCATCACCGTTGAAGGCGGCGACGGCGCAGGCAAGACCACATTGGCGCGGCAACTCACCGCGAAACTCCGATCACAACTCGAGCCTGGCGGAGACCGGATCCGTCTGACCGCAGAACCCGGCGGATCGCCGCTCGGTCAACGCCTCCGCGGGATCGTGCTCGATCCCGAGATCAAACTGTCGAACTGGGAAGAGACCTGGTTGTTTCTCGCAGCGCGCGCGTCCCACGTCGATCGAGTGCTGCGGCCGGCCCTGGCGGACGGCGCCATCGTCATCAGCGATCGATTTAGCGACTCCACGCTCGCTTATCAAGGCTACGGGCGAGGCTTAGACCTGACCGCCTTGGTTGACCTGAATCGCCAGGCCACTCGAGGCCTACAGCCGTCGCTGACGTTGCTGCTCGATCTTCCTGCCGAGCTCGGGCTGGCGCGAGCGCGCGGACGAGGCGATTGCCCGGATCGAATCGGGGACGAGGAGCTCGCCTTCCACCGTCGAGTGAATGCAGGCTTTCGCCGGATCGCTGAACGCAACCGCGATCGGACGGTCGTCATTGACGCGTCCCGACCGCTCAACGAAGTGTTGATTGACGCGCTGCAAACCGCCAACGAGTGGTTCGACGTCGGCAAACGCGATCGTAGAATGAATCGGGAAGTGAGGCGTGATGACCTCTGAGAACTGGTCGATCGATCAACGCGAAACCGTCGAGCCGCTCGGCCCGATCACCGTTCGAGTACCTGCCTCGACAGCCAATCTCGGCACCGGCTTCGATGCAGTTGGCGTGGCGCTACAGCTCTATGTCACCGCAACCGTCAACATCGGTTCGAGTCACGAGGGCGATCGTTCCCCCATGTCGCGACATGTGCGTAAGGCAGTACGCGAGGTGTATCGAGAACTCGACCTTGAGCACCCCGACACGGAGGAGATCTCCGTTGAAATCTCGTCACAGTTCCCGCTGGGACGAGGATTGGGCGCCAGCGCGGCCTGTCGCGGAGCCGGACTGATCGCAGCAAATGTCCTGCTCGGCAATCCTCTCAGCGACGTCCAGGTCCTGGAAGTCGGTTCAAGACTTGAGGGGCACGCTGACAACATGGCGCCCGCCCTGTTCGGCGGCTGTCAGATCGTTGCGATGGACGGACCCTCCGTGTCACGCGTCGCCCTGCCCGTGGCTGACGGTCTCCGATTCGTCGGATTCACGCCGAGCTTCAACATGTCGACCAAGAAGGGGCGAGCTCTGCTACCCAAGCGTCTTTCGCGGGCTGACGCGGTACACAATTCGTGCCGCTCAGCGCTCCTGGCCGCAGCGCTGACGACCGGTTCGTGGGAAGCTTTGCGCACTGCTGTCGACGATCGGCTGCATCAGATTCCACGCTCCAAGCTGTTCCCGAATATGTTCGAGCTGTTCGCTGCGGCAGAGGACGCTGGCGCGTTCGCCGCGTATCTGTCGGGCGGTGGTTCGACCCTGATGGCGCTGACCAACGTAGAACTGGCACCGACCGTCCGAGCAGCCTTCGAGCTGGCAGCAGCCGAGCGCAACATCGGCGGAAGTGGATTTGTTGCCGAGATCGACGCCAGCGGGGCTCACCTGCTGTGATCATCGTTCAGAAATATGGCGGCACCTCGGTGGCCAGTGTCGAGCGGCTGCGCAATGTCGCCGGACGCGTCGCGCGTCGCGCCCGCAACGGAGACCAGCTCGCCGTCGTCGTATCAGCGATGGGAAAGACGACCGACCAGCTACTCGATCTTGCGCGCGAAGTGAATCCACGTGCACCGCGCCGCGAAACCGATCTCCTCATGGCGACCGGCGAAATGGTCTCGAGCGCATTGCTGGCGATGGCCCTGATCGAACTGGACTGTCCCGCGGTCGCCCTGACCGGGGCGCAGGCTGGCGTCTACACCGACGACACCTACGGCCGAGCCCGTATCCGCAACATCGACACCTGGCGCATCAAGGCAGAGTTCGCCAATGCCAACGTGGTCGTCGTGGCGGGCTTTCAAGGTCAGAGCCCGCAGGGTGACTACGTCACACTCGGACGCGGCGGTTCCGACACGTCAGCGGTCGCGCTCGGGGCGGCGCTGTCGGCCGAGCGAGTCGAAATCTACACCGACGTCCAGGGCATCTACACTGCCGATCCGCGCATCGATCCTTCAGCTCGCTGCCTTCGTGAGATCGCATCAGAGGAAATGATCGAGGCAGCGCAGCAAGGCGCGGGCGTCATGCATCCACGCGCCGTTGAGCTGGGTTTGCTTTACGACATGCCGATCCTCGTTGCGTCGTCGCAGGCCGAATTCGGCTCCGGCAGCGGCACGCTGATTCGCAGGGAGATTGCTATGGAGCCTGACAATCGTGTTCGCACGATCGCGCTGGACCGCGACGTTGCGTCCGTCACCCTTCGACATGTGCCCGATCGACCCGGGATCGCCGCACAGGTCTTTGGCGCGCTTGCCGACGCTGGAGTCTCCGTCGACACCATCGTCCAGAATGCATCAGAGCTGCAGCTCACTGACCTCACCTTCACTGTCACACGCGACGATTGGGATCAGACACAAGAGTTGAGCCGACCGCTCGCTGCCGAGCTCGGCGCCGCTCATGTGCTGTTTGACCAGGATCTGGTCAAGGTCTCCTTGATCGGTACCGGCATGCAGTCGGCGCCCGGTTACGCGGCCACCATGTTCCGATGCCTCGCAGAGGCCGGGATCAACATCGAGCTGATCACCACCTCCGAGATACGCATTACCTGTCTCGTGCGCGCTGATCGTGGCGAGGATGCCGTTCGCGCGCTCCATGCCGCCTTCCACCTCGACGAAGCGCTGTAACCCGCAATCCATACCACGCACACTTTGCATGTGGGCATGTGGTGGATCGTCGTCGCTTCAGAGACATTTGGCAGTGACGGCGCCGTCGCATTAGGCGATGCTGAGAGCGCAGCCGGCGTCAGTGGCATCAGCGGGAGGCGATGGCGATGTTCGCACACTTGCATACGCATACGGAATACTCGGAACTTGACGGCCTGTCCAAGATCGCCGCGCTGAGCGCGCGCGCCAAGGCGCTCGGCCAAGACTCGCTCGCCATCACCGATCACGGCAATCTCTACGGCGCGATCGAGTTCTACCGCGCCTGCCAGAGCGAGGGACTGCGCCCGTTGTTGGGAATGGAAGCCTATGTCGCTCCCGCCGACCGACGCGATCGCTCAAGCGCTCGCGAGACCGCGTCCAACGCGTATCACCTCGTCCTCATCGCTCGCAATCAGCAAGGCTGGCGCAACCTGATCCAGCTCTCGACACGCGGTCACCTTGAGGGCTTCTACTACAAACCGCGCGTCGACCGCGAGCTCTTGGCTCAATACTCCGATGGACTCATCGTGCTCTCCGGTTGCCCCTCATCCGAGCTCCAACGAGCGCTGCAGCGCAGCGACACGGACGAGGCGCGCGACATCATCGGTTGGTACCGAGAGGTGTTTGGCGACCGCTACTACCTCGAGATTCAGCGGCATGACCAGCTACCGCAATTCGAGCCTCAACTGCGCCAGACGGTCGAACTGTCACACGAGTTTGGTCTGCCCTTGGTAGCGACGCAGGACGCGCATTACAGCCAACCCGGCGACCACGATGCACATGACCTCTTGCTCTGCATCGGCACGAACGCAGTGCGCAGCGACGAAAAGCGATTCCGCTTTAGCGGCGAGGACTTCTATCTCACATCAGAGTCGGAAATGGCGCAACGTTTCCACGACCTGCCCGAAGCGGTCAGCCACACCCAACTCCTCGCCGAACGCTGCGATGTGCGCCTCGACTTCGACCGTCTGCGACTCCCGCAACCGGATCTGCCCGAGCACAAGACTGCGCTGCAGCATCTCACCGACCTCTCCTACAGCGGACTGGAGCAGCGTTACACCGTACCGACGCAGGCTCATCGCGATCGCCTGGCCTACGAACTCCATGTGATCGAGGAAACAGGTTTCGCAGAATACTTCCTGATCGTCATGGATTTTGCGCGGTTCGCCCGCGATCGCGGCATCGCCAAGGCGGTGCGCGGTTCGGCAGCGGCAAGCCTCGTGCTCTACTGCCTCGACATCACCGACATCGATCCGATCGAGCATTCACTCGTCTTCGAACGATTCCTCAACCTCGAACGCCGCGAGATGCCCGATATCGACATGGACTTTGCCGACAAACGGCGAGACGAGGTGATTCGCTACGTCGCCGAGAAGTATGGCCACGATCGGGTCGCTCAGATCATCACCTTCGGCACGATGGGCGCGAAAGCCGCCATCCGCGACAGCGGGCGCGCGCTGGGCATTCCGCTCGGCGAGACCGATCGGGTCGCGCGCATGGTGCCGAACCAGCTCAATATCTCCGTCGCTGAGTCAATCGAAAAGTCAACCGAGCTGCAGGCTGCGCGACAGGACCCCACGGTCGACGAGCTGCTGTCATTCGCACAGCGGCTCAACGGCGTCGTGCGGAACACGTCGACCCACGCCGCCGGCGTCGTGATCTCACAGGAACCCCTCGCCGACAACGTGCCTCTGCGCCGCCCGGTCAATGACACATCAGAGGAGCGCTTCATCCCGATGACGCAGTGGGGCATGGACGAAGTGGCCGCCGTCGGTCTGCTCAAGATGGACTTCCTGGGCCTGACCAACCTGACCATCCTGGAGGAAGCCGTCAAGCTGGTTCAGGACCACGAAGATGTCGCGATCGACTATCTCAATCTGCCTGACGGCGACAGCAAGACGTTCGCGATGTTGGCCAAGGGCGAGACGTTCGGCGTCTTTCAGCTCGAGTCCGGTGGCATGCGCAATGTCGTCAAGGAGTTGAAGCCGACGTCGATCCGCGACCTAGCCGCGCTCCTGGCGCTCTATCGACCCGGTCCGATGGACCACATTCCCACCTTCATCGCCAGCAAGCACGGCGAACAGGCAGTTGTACATCCGCACGAAGATTTGGGAGAGGTCCTGGACGACACCTACGGCGTGATTGTCTACCAGGACCAGGTGTTGCACATCGCTCGCAAGTTTGGTGGCTACACCCTGGGCGCGGCGGACGTCATGCGTAAGGCAATGGGCAAGAAGATCCCCGCAGTGATGCGAGAGGAACGCGGCAACTTCGTTGACGGCGCGCTCGCAAACGGCTACTCCCGACACGACGCGGAGACCATCTTCGAATTGATCGAACCGTTCGCCGGCTACGCCTTCAACAAGGCGCACGCGGTGTCCTACGGCGCCATCGCCTACCAGACCGCCTGGTTCAAGGCGAATCACCCAGAGCCGTACATGGCAGCGGTGTTACGCTCCGCCGCCGGCAACAGCGATCGACTGCAAGCGGCGACCGCCGAATGCAGTCGACTCGGCATTCCGTTGCTGCTGCCCGACATCAACCGCTCGGAGGCCACCTTCACGCTTGAGCGAATGGCCGACGGGCGCAGCGCGATCCGCTTCGGGCTCGCCACCATCAAGGGCGTGGGCCGCGCAGCGATTGAGCCGCTGATCGGCGACGTTCGGGAGCATGGCGACATTCGCAGCGCCAACGATCTCATCCAGCGGCTCGATTCCAGGGCGATGAACCGTCGCGCGTTGGAGGCGCTGGCCAAGGCCGGCGCCTTCGATGACATCGAGTCGCGCGGCGCCATGGTCGCGTCCGCCGAAGACATCCTCAAGCGCGCCCGAGAGGCGCAGGAACTGCGCGACAGTGGACAGTCCACGATGTTTGACCTCTTCGGTGAAGAGGTCGCCACACCGACTGCTCTTCTGGAGCTGCAAGCCGGCATCGACGCTACCGCTCAGGAGCAGCTGAACTGGGAGCGAGAGCTACTCGGCGCTTACGTCTCGCAGCATCCTCTGCAATCGGCTGCGCGAGCGCTGCAAGGTCGGGTCAACGCCCAGCTGTCCGATCTGACCGAAGAGAACAGCGGCAATACGCACACCGTCATCGGCATGGTCGGCAGTATCCGCTCCCTAACGACGCGGAAAGGTGAGTCGTTTGCCGCGGTCAACATTGAGGACCTGTCAGGCTCGGCGGAGCTCACCGTTTGGCCCGATCTATGGGCAGCTACGAAAAGTGTGTGGCAGCCAAACCAGATCGTCATCGCGACCATCAACGTACGCCTGCGCGGCGATCGCTTGACATTGGCCGTGGACTCGGTCGAGGCCTGGCAGGAGCAGCCGCTGACCGCAAGCGAGGACACGGAATCAGCCACCATTGGAGACGATCGTGAAGATGATCGGGCAAACTCGTCCAGCCCATCAGCCTCGATTGCGGCGTCCATCCCTCCGATCAAGCAGGCGCCAGCGCCGCCCTGGATGAGTAAACCGCGTCAACCCAGGCCCGAGACCGCTCCACCCGCAGCGCGCACAACGAACTCTCCAACTCCTGTTCAGGCGACTTCGCCTGCTCAGGCAGGGTCAAATGTTGAGCTTGAAGCTGAACTTGAAGCTGAGCTTGACTCCGAGCAGGACCGAGAGCTGTGGATCTCGATCAAGGCAACAGGTAACGAGCAGGCCGATCTTCAACTCGTCGAACGACTGGAGGGCAGCCTCCAATCGATGAAACTGATCCACCGCGGCAGCGATCCGGTTTACCTGCGCATTCAACACAACGGAGAAGAGCAGGTCATGGTCTGCGCCGATGACTGGCGCCTGGAAGCGAACAACCAGGTCGTCCAGATCGTCTCCAGTTCGCTCAACTCACAAGGCAGCGTCGAGGTACGACGGCGCGGCTCTCGCCATCAGCTCGCTTCCGAAGGCGCCGCCGGGATATAGCCATCCGAAGCGCTGGAGAAGCAGGAGCGGTTGGAGAGACTCATGAAGCTGCTGGGATGAGATTGTCAATGACGCAATCCTTTTCTATACTGAACGTCAGTACGACTGTATCGCCGTCGCTTGGGCGCGAACGCGCAGGTCGGTATCGTGAGGTGGTATCGCGAATGCTTCGAGCGGAGATTTCTGATGAAGGTCGTCTTTTTCGAAGAGGTCGAGGGAACGGCGCACGTCGGCGAAACCCGCGATGTCAAGAATGGCTTTGCCCGCAACTTCCTCTTGCCGAGAGGATTGGCCGGTCCCGTCACCAAGAACAACCTGGCCCGAGCCGAGCGCCTCGCCCAGGCCGATGCCATTCGGCAGGAACGGCTCGACGGCGAAGCCTCGCCTGTCGCGCTCGCCATTGCCGGCGCCGAGCTGGTCTTCGAGGCGCGGGTCGGCGAGCAGGGCAGGCTCTTCGGCTCAATCACCGCGCGCGATATCGCCGAGCGGTTGACCGAGATTGCAGTCGCGCAGGTATCCGACGCTGTCATCGATCACCGTCAGGTGCTGCTGCCGCAGTCCTTGCGCTCGCTCGGCAGCGAGGATGTCCGCGTGCGTTTGACGCGCAATGTCTCGGCCGAGGTCCGCGTGACCGTCGAGCCGGACGCGAACAGCCTCAACCTGAGCTTCGACGAAGCGATCTCAGAGTCGGACGAAGCCAGCCTCGAAGAGACGACCACGGAAGCCGAGACCGAGACCGAAGCAGTCGAAGCCTAAGACACGGCTGTCTCGCCCCGCTCCGAACGGAGGGCGGCGATGGTCTCCTCTGATCCCACTCTGGACGCGCCGCCAGTCGACTTCAGCGGCAACGGTCGCTCCGGTCCCGCGCCGCGCGGCGTGCCGCAGAATCAGGTGGCCGAAGAATCGGTGCTCGGCGCAGTCCTGGCGCAGCCAGGCGTCTACGAGCGCCTCGCCGGCATGCTGCAACCCGAGGATTTTCTCGATCCTCGCCATCGTGCGATTTTCAGCGCCGTTCTCGCTGTTTTCGACCGCGCCGAAGTGATTGACCAGATCACCGTCGCAACCGAGCTCGCTTCGCAAGGTCAGCTCCAGGCCGCCGGCGGTCACGCCTATCTCAACCAGCTCGTCTACGAGCTGCCCGCAACCGTCGGCGCCGAGCACTACGCTCAACTCGTCCAGCGCGCAGCCACTTATCGCGACATGATTCGCGCCGCCGGTGAGATCGGTGAACTTGCTTACCAGGCGGGCCCGAACGTCGGCGAATCACTCACACGCGCAGTCGAGTTGCTCTATGGCGTGCGCGGCGCTGACCGTCGCCAGGACTTCCGACTGCTTCAGGATCTGCTCGGTGATGTCCTCAGCGACGGCAGCGATCCGAGCAGCCAGTCTGGCGGACCAACCCGCACCGGCTTCGCTCAACTCGACGATCTTCTCAACGAAGGCATGCACGCGTCCGACCTCGTGGTGTTGGCGGCGCGACCATCGGTTGGCAAGTCCGCTCTGGCGCTCACGATCGCGCGCAATGCCGCGCTCGGACAGCAGCTGCCCGTCGCCGTCTTCTCTCTCGAAATGTCGGCCAGCCAGGTGGCCGGACGCCTCGTCGCCGCCGAATCAGGCGTCGATCAACGACGCCTCCCGATCGGGCGTCATACCGAGGAGCAGGAAGGCCGCATCTCGCGAGCGATCGGCCTGCTGAGCCGAGCCGAAATCCACATTGACGACACCGCTGGTCAAACGCTGGCTGAAATCCGCGCCAAGTCGCGCAATCTGCATACCCGTCTGCAGGAGCAGGCGCGCCGACGAGACCCCAACGCGGCCGCAAACGGCTTGGGGTTGATCATCATCGATCACATCCAGCTCGTGCATGGCTGGTCGCGATTCCAGGCTGACTCCAATCGCGTGAGCGAGATCTCGCTCATCTCTCGCACCCTGAAAGAACTCGCGCGCGAGCTGCATATTCCTGTGCTCGCGCTCTCGCAGCTGTCGCGAGCGGTTGAGCGCCGCCATCCTCCGATCCCGCAGCTCTCTGATCTGCGCGAGAGCGGCTCGATCGAGCAGGATGCAGATGTCGTCGTCTTCATCTACCGCGAGGACATGTACGAACGAGACGACTTCCAGGATGATCTGGTCGACAACGCCTCACAGAGCGGTCGACACGAGGTGGCCCAACTGCTCGTGGCCAAGCATCGTCATGGCGCGGTCGGACGCGTGGACATCCGCTTCGTCTCAACTGTTGCCAAGTTCGAAGACTTTTACCTCCAGCCAGAGCCAGGTGTGGACGAATTCAGATGACGTTCGACGGCTTCGCTTCAGGCGCTCCGATCATCCCGCTCCCGCAGGCGCTGCTGCATGATGTCGTTCCTCAAATCTCTGACCCGGCCGAGCTGATCGTCACGCTCTATGCGTGCGCCGCCATCGCCCAACAGCGTCGCTATCCGCGATCGGTGTCAGCATTAACGCTGCGCGAGACGCGGCCGCTGATCGAAGCCCTGGATTCACTCTGTCAACCACGTCCGGTCAGCGCCGCATTTGAGGACGGTCTCAACGCCGCGGTCGTTCGCGGCACGCTGTTGCGCGGGCAGCTTGTCAGCCGAGGGCAATGGTCGGAGCGGCTAGCCCTCAACGACCAAGACGGTCGCCGCGCGATGTCTGCGCCAACCGTGAGCGCCAAGACCGTCGAGTCGGAGCTCTTGAGTGGCCGCAGCCCGTCCGGTGGGATTGCCGCGCTCTGGGAAGAGGCGCTCGGCACACCTCTGCCCGCCATCTTGGCCGACGAGGTTGCCGCGGCGGAGGCAAGATTCGGCGCCGAGTCGCTGCGCGACGCCTTGCGCGAAGCAGCGGCCAACAATGGCCGAAACTGGCGTTACGTCAGAGCAATCCTCGATCACTGGGAACGAGAGGGACGCGATGAGCGAGATCAGGCGGCTGGATTCGCTGCTCCAGGCTTGGAGACCTCGCGCTACAGACACCTCTTCAAGGACTGATCAGCGCGACGACTCGCTATGGACGCCGGAGGGTACGCCAGACTGCAAGGTTTGCGGTGGCGCCGGTTACCTCAGAGTCGCGCGTCCTCTCACCGATCCTGACTTCGGCCGCGTCGAACCCTGCCAATGTCAGCGCGAACAACATCAGTCGCGGGTCGCTCAACGCCTACTCAGACTGAGCAACCTGGGCCCGCTCGCCGAACTGCGAATCGGAGACGGCGACCAGTCAACACCGTCCATTGCGACCGCCTGTCAGTTCGCCGATGAGTCGGACGACCAACACGGCTGGTTGCTGTTGACCGGTGCCGCTGGCAGCGGTAGAACGCAGCTCTGCGCAGAACTCGCCAACCGCCGCATCGCGGCCGGCCGGCCGGCGCTGTACTTCGTCGCCGCCGATCTGCTCGATCGACTGCGAGCCGCCATGAACGCGCCAGCCGCAGGCGACCTCTCCTTCGCGTTGCTCTTTGAGCATGTGCGCGACGCCCCGTTTCTGGTCCTTGATGACTTGGATTGCGTCTCGCCAACTGACTGGGCGCGTGAAAAACTGTTCCAGCTGCTCAACCATCGCAGAAACAGCGGATTGCGAACTGTTCTGGTCTCCGAAACGGCCGATCTGTCGGGCATCGGCCTGCAATCGATGCTGCGCCAACCACAGCTATTGAATCTGACGCTTGGAGGCGCCCAGTCATTCAACCGCTATCGAGAATTCGGCGGAATGAGTCAGGCGGTACTGAAGCAATTCAGCTTCGAGTCGTTTCGCGAACAGGGTTTGGGCGGCTCGAGCGATGCCGAAAACCTGCACAGAGCCAAGTCCGAAGTCCGCGAATGGGCGCAACAGCCTGCTGGCTGGCTGACACTGGTCGGTGGCGTCGGCGTCGGCAAGACGCATCTCGCCGCCGCGGCCGCCAACGCCCGACTCATTGACGGCGCCAGCGTCTGCTTCGCGGTCGTACCAGAGCTGCTCGATGCGCTCCGCGCCTCTTACCGCGACGAAGGCGAAGCCTCATTCGAGTCGCTGTTTGCCTGGCTCAAGTCTGTCAACCTACTCGTGTTGGACGATCTGGGCGCGCACAGCGGCACTGAATGGGCTACAGAAAAGCTCTACCAGCTATGCGCCCACCGCTATCTCCAGCGATCGCCAACCCTGATCACCATGAATGTCCGACCGGAAGATCTCGACGCGCGGATCGCATCGCGTCTGCTCGATAGCCAGCTCGGCAAAGTGCTGTATCTGCGGGCGCTCGACTACCGAACCAAGCTTGAGTCAGCGTCAGTCAATCAACCGAAACGTCGAGCTCGGCGGCGGCCGTGAGCGATCCTTCAATCCACTCCTCGCCGTCCTCCCACACCTCTTTCTTCCAAATCGGCACAATCGCCTTCAGGCGATCAATGCCGTAGTGGCAGGCCTCAATCCCCTCGCCACGATGCGCAGACGCCACCGCCACTGCTACCGACGCCTCACCAATCTCCAGGCGGCCAATGCGGTGATGCATCGCGATATCAAGCACGTCCCAACGGGTGCGGATTTCTTCCGCGATCTGACGCAACACGCGCACAGCCATCTCCGGGTAGGCGTCGTACTCGAGGTAAGCCACATCTCGACCTAGATTGTTGTTGCGCACGACACCCAGGAACAAGGAGACTGCTCCAGCCTGCGGCGTCAAGACCAACTCATGCAGCGCCGTCGGGTCCAATCGCTCGCGGGTGATCCGAAAGTACGGATCGTCATTCGCGCCGCCGCTCACTGGGGGTATCAGCGCCACCTCATCACCGGGACAGACCAGGTGATCCGCCGTCACATACTCTGCATTGACCGCAAACATGATGGAATCGCGCATACCATCGAGTTGTGGAAAGCGGTCAACCAGCGCATCGATCACCATTGACGCAGTCAGCTGCTTTGGCAGATCGACCAGCTCAATCTGGCGGGCGCCACAAGTCTCTGCCAGATTTGCGAAGAGTTGAACGGTCAGTCGCATGCATGCAGTCTATCCGCCGCTGCAGCTTGCCAAGTATTGCGCAGCAGCGCTGCTCGACCTGCTGTTGCCTCCGCGTTGCGTATCGTGCGCAACTGCTGGCGAGCTCCTCTGCTCAACCTGCCTCGGCCTGATGCGTCGCGCGGATGGCCCACGCTGTCGCCACTGCTGGCTGCCTTCGCCCGCACCCGCCTGCGACGCATGCCGCTCACGACCGCTGAGCGTACGCGAGCTCCGCTCCGGCTTCGTCTACGACGGCCCCACGCGCGCCGCCGTGTTGGCGCTCAAGCATCGCGCTGTCAACGACATCGCGCCGTTACTGGTCGAACGCTCGGCTCGCATCGAGCCCGCCGGCGATATCGACCTCGTCGTCCCGATTCCGATTCCACTCCTGCGCCGCCGGCGACGCGGCGGTAATCAGGCTGAGCGTTTGGCCAGCGTGATCAGCGAACGCAGCGGTCTGCAACTCGATTCGCGCGCAATCAGGCGGCGCGGTTGGTGGAGTCCGCGCCAGGCCCAGGCACGGTCTCGCGGCGAGCGGCTTCGCCTCGTTGAAGACGCGTTCATCGTCGAACCCGCGCGCGTGCGAGGACGTGGCATCCTGCTCGTTGATGATGTGACCACCACCATGGCATCGCTATCCGAGGCGGCGCGAGTTTTGCGCGCGGCCGGCGCCCGCGCGGTCGACGCCTGGACCGTCGCGCGGACCGAGTAGGTCCATCGTGGCGACCTCATCAGAATTCTGGCTCTGCTTTCGCCCTCATACCGATCCTTCACCTTCGGTGCGGATGGTGGACGAGGCGCGCGAAGCTGTCTTGCGAGACACCGCCGAGCGCGCCCGTTCCGCAGGATTTGACCGTGTCCGCATCTTCTCCACGACACCGCTCGCCGGCCTGCATACGGAGCAAACGCAACGTGATCAGCCGATCGGCCAGATCGTCGCAACAGCGGCCGAGCGTGCTCGCGGTCCGGTCTGTTACGCCGGCAGCGGAATGCCCGCAATGACCATTGCGGACTGGAGCCGAATCCTGGCGACCGCTCAGGAGAGTCAGGCCACCTCCAACCGCATCTTTTCCTGCGATTGGCTCGCCGTGCCGGACGGTCGCGCTCTCTCGCGGCTGTCCGCTGAGACAATTGACAACAGCTTTGCACTGCGCCTGCGCAATGACGCCGGCCTCAGCGTCCAACCGTTCGACCGCTCGCCGCGTTCCCTGCTCGATCTCGACACGCCGACTGACCTCGCCATCCTTCAGGTCGCATCAGAAGTTGGCGCTGCCGAGATCGGACCCGCGCTCTCCCGAGTGCTCACAGACTGGCGGGACCGGTTGACGAACCTGGCTGAGCGAGTCCGCCACGCCTTCGACGTTATGACGCGACGCGATGCGGAGCTCATGCTGATGGGCCGCGTCAGCGGATCTGACTGGTCGATCGTTGACCGCGACACCTCCTGTCGGGTGCGCGTGCTCTCTGAAGAGCGCGGCCTACGCGGCAGCGGTAGACGCGCCAATTCGCTGATCGGCGCCTTGCTGGAAGCAGTCGGCCCGATTGCGCTGGTCTCTCAACTGACCATCAGCGCCGCCGCCGTCCTGTGGGACACTCGACCACTCTATTCACATCTCGCCTGGCGGCTGCCGATCGCGGACCGTTTCGCGGCCGACCTCGGCGACGCGGACGCCATCCAATCGCAACTTTTGCGCGAGTTGGTGGAAGCCTGCGCAGATCCGCGCATCGTGATCGGCGGACATTCGCTCGTCAGCGGCGGGCTGCGCATCGGCGTCGACACTGCTTGGTCGCGGCGTGAACAGTTGGATTGACGGCTCGCGCGGGCGCGCGTGTAAGCTAGCCAGGAACGGGCAATTCGTGTGTTGCCTCGCGTCACCGATTCGGCAGACGCAGCAACGTCCCGCCGCAGCGGGTCTCCGGACGCGAATAGGTGCAATATGGCATTGACGTTGGCGGGCGCTGCCCTTGACGCGGTAGACGCGGAAATCGCCGCAGCGATCGAGCAAGAAGCAGGACGGCAGCGCGACGGTCTCGAACTGATCGCGTCCGAGAACTATCCCTCCGAACCGGTCCTCGCCGCGATGGGTTCGGTGCTTACCAACAAATACGCCGAAGGCTATCCAGGCAAGCGATATTACGGCGGATGCGAATTCGTTGATGTCGTCGAGAATCTCGCCATTGAGCGGGCCAAGTCGCTGTTTCAGGCCGACCATGCCAACGTCCAGGCGCACTCTGGCACGCAAGCCAACATCGCCGCCTATTTCGCCTTGTTGTCACCGGGCGACACCGCGATGGGCCTTGAGCTGAATCACGGCGGCCACCTCACGCACGGTCTGCCCGTCAACATCTCCGGCCGCTGGTTCGAGTTCGTCTCCTACGGCGTCGATCAGGAGACTGAACAGATCGATTACGACGCGATGGCGGCAACGGCGCGCGAGCATCGACCCAAGGTGATCGTCGTCGGCGCAACTGCTTATCCGCGCATCTACGACTTCGCCCGCGCCGCCGAGATCGCTGAATCGGTCGACGCAGTGCTCATGGTCGATATGGCGCATGTTGCGGGACTCGTCGCCGGCGGCGTGCATCCGTCGCCCGTGCCGTTCGCGCCGATCGTGACCACGACGACTCACAAGACGCTGCGCGGACCACGCTCAGCATTGATCCTGACCAACGCCGATATGTCGCGCGCCATCGATCGCGCGATCTTCCCCGGTACTTCCGGTGGGCCGCACATGCACACGATCGCAGCCAAGGCCGTCGCGCTCAAAGAAGCGGCCACGTCCGACTTTGCCGCGTACGCTGCCCAGACCGTCGCCAACGCGCAGGCCCTCGCTGAGGGCTTGTTGTCGGACGGTTGGCGGCTCGTCTCCGGAGGCACAGACAATCACCTCGTATTGCTTGATGTCGGCGTCAAGAACCTCACCGGCAAGGCCGCAGAGTCAGCGCTTGACGCCGCGGGCATCACCGTCAACAAAAACACCATCCCCTACGACTCGCAGCGACCGACCGTGACCTCTGGCATTCGCATCGGCACGCCTGCGCTCACCACGCGAGGCATGCGAGAATCCGAGATGACGCAGGTGGCGCGACTGATCAGTCGCGTGCTGAACCAGATCGATGACACGGCCGAGCAAGCGCGCGTCCACCATGACGTGCAGGACCTCGCCGGAGATTTTCCCATCCCAGGCATCGCCAGCTAGCAGCACTCGAGCAGTACGCGATCCAACACAATCTCAGAGGAGCGAACGTGGCAACGGCATACGAACTGATGGTGATCCTGCATCCCGATATCGCCGGCGAACTCATTGAAGAGCGAATGGCGCAGCTGCACGGCACGCTCACTGAGCATGGCAATCATGTGTCCGAGGTCATTGACTGGGGCCGACGACGTCTCGCCTATCCCATCAGTCAGGCGTTCGAGGGCCACTATCTCATCGCGCACTACGAGAGCAGCGCAGACTCGCGACGCGACGAGTTGGACCAGACGCTCAGAATCGATGAACAGGTCCTGCGTCACTTGATCGTCAAACGAGACGATTAGCCGCGAACGCAAGATCGCGAGGTAACCGCATGCCCAGCCTGAACAAAGTCATGATCATCGGCAATCTCGGCAAAGATCCCGAGATGCGCTACACACCCAACGGATCAGCGATCGCCACCTTCAGCGTCGCCTGCAACAGTCGCTATAAGACTCGCGACGGCGAGCAACGAGAAGAAACCGAATGGGTCCGCGTGGTCTGCTGGAATCGCCAGGCCGAGATTGCAGGACAATACCTCCAGCGCGGATCACAGGTCTTTGTCGAAGGCCGTTTGCAGACGCGCTCGTGGGAAGACCAACAAGGGCAGACGCGATACATGACCGAAGTCGTGGCCACCAACTTCCAGATGCTCGGCAGTCGCGGTGGCGGCGGGGGCGATTTTGACGGCGGCGGTGGCGGTGGCGGCGGTGGTTGGCAGGATCCACCCAGCAACTTTGACGGCGGCCCAGATGCCGGCGATCTACCGTTCGAATAGGAGCCCAGAATGTCCACCGACTCAGAACCCATGAACGAAGCTGAAGCGCCGCCGAGGATTCGGCCCGACACCGAATCTGGCGAACGACTGCCCCAGATGATCGAACGCACGCGCCGCCGCGGTCGTCGCCGCCGCGCGCCCGTCTTCACCCCGCAAGAGGTCAAGACGATCGATTACAAGGATGTCGACCGCCTCAAGAAACTCATCTCAGATCGCGGTCGGATCGAACCGCGCCGCAAGACCGGTCTCACCGCCAAGGACCAGCGCAAGATCGCGCGAGAGATCAAGCGCGCGCGACTGGTCGCGTTACTGCCCTACACCGCCGAGCACATGCGCCAGACCTCGCGCTTCCGTATGGTCACGCGGATGGCCCAGCGCGCGATGCGCGCCGAAATTGATGACGCGCCGACGACGACGTCCGACGGTGCCGAAGCCCCCACGCAGACCGCAGCCCCGGCGCCAGATACCAGCCCTGAGACCACGCCTTCGCCGGTCGACGCTGCGCCTACCGCCAACCCAATTGCCGGCCAAGTTGGCGACGAAATTGCAGACCCGGTTGCCGCGCCCATCGCTGCAACGCAAGAGTCCGACAACTAATGCCGGAGCCGCTCGGCATCGGGCTATTGGGACTCGGCGTCGTCGGCAGCGGAGTACTTGAGGCGCTGCAGCGCAATGCAGCAGGCTATGCCGCCCGCTGCGGACGACCGCTCGAAGTCCGCGCCGCCGCTGTCCGTGACCTGAGCCGTCGCGCAGAACTCGCTGCCACAGGACTCAACCTGTCGGACGATCCGCTTGCCGTCGCAACCCGGGACGATGTTGATATCGTCGTCGAGCTGATCGGCGGCGAGTCGCCAGCCGCAGACTGTATCGAGGCGGCGCTATCGGCTGGCAAGTCGGTCGTGACCGCCAACAAAGAAGTCATGGCCAAGCGAGGCCCGGCGCTCCTGGGCCTCGCCGATCGACATGGCGCGGAACTGCGTTACGAAGCCAGCGTCGGCGGCGGCATCCCGATCGTGGCCGTGCTCGAACGCGATCTCCAGGCCAACTGCCTGATATCCGTCCGAGCGATCATCAACGGCACCACCAACTACATGATCACCGCCATGTCACGCGACGGCATGGCCTACGCAGACGCCCTCGCCAATGCTCAGGCGCTCGGCTACGCCGAGTCTGATCCCACCAATGACGTGGACGGCATTGACGCCGCCTACAAACTGGCAATCCTCGCCTCGCTCGCTTTTCACGCTGAGGTGAGCCCAACGAACGTCTATCGCGAAGGCATCCGTTCGCTCACCGCGCGCGACTTTTCGCACGCCCGCAGCCTCGGCTACGGCATTCGGATGCTGGCCACCGCGCAGCGCACGGCAGCGGGACTGGACCTTCGCGTACATCCCAGCCTGATCCCCAGCGACGATCCGATGTCCGGCGTCGACGGCGTGCTCAACGCCGTCGAAGTGACGGGCGACCTGATCGGCTCCGTGGTGCTGGAAGGACCTGGCGCAGGCGCGGGCGCCACGGCGAGCGCCGTCGTCGCTGACATTCTCGATGTCGCCAGCGGCATCGCCAGCAATCGCGCCCCAAGACCGCTGCGCCAGATCGAATCGAATCCGACACTCGTCCCGCTGGCGCAACTCAACGTCCGCACCTATCTGCGATTCGAAGTGCCGGATCGGGCTGGCGTCCTGGCCGAGCTGGGCGCTGTCTTCGCTCGCGAAGGCGTGAGCATCGCCTCCGTGCTGCAGACTCCACATCCGGATCGCACGGCAACCGCAGACCTGATCATCACCACACATCGCTGCACCGACGGCGCCATTGACCGCGTGCTGAACGGCCTCGCCGATTCAGATTCCGTGATCGAACTCGGCGTTCGCCTACGGATCGAGCATCGCTGTGGCGACCACTGATCCGATCGAGGCCGCTGGCCGCCAACGACTGCAGTTGGAAGAGTCAGTTGCCGGCCTACGCGACCGCATCAACCAGCTATCGCAGGCCCAGGGTCGGGAGGAGCGCGAACTCGTCGCGCTGGATCAGCGTCTTCGTGAACTTGAAGGTCGCACCATCACGCTCGGCAGCAAGACCGAATCGACTATCCGACAACTGGAGGAATTTCAGACCCTGCGCGAGCGGATCGCTCGACTCGGCGCCAGCCAGGACGAGAACAAGGACCTCATTGAAAGCGCCATGCGGCAACTGCGGCAAGATGCAGATGCGCAACGCGAAGCGTCGCAGGAGTCAGCTCGGCGAATTGTGGCTCAAGAAAAGGGAGTTGACACCCTGCGCGACCGACTCGATGTGTTCGACGAGGGATTGCGCCGACTGAATACCGAGTCCGGCGAGATCAGCCACAGCCTGGCCCAGGTTCAGAACAGTCAGTCCACGCTCGGCGAGCGCATCTCCGCCAATGTTGACGGCCTGCGACGCGCATCAAGCTCGCACAGCACGCTCGAACATCGCGTTGACGCCATCGAGCAACAGGTGCAGAACAACCGCGAGCGAGTCGAGCAGTCGTTTCAAGCCTTGCGCAGGGTCGAAGAGACGGCGGAACATTGGCAGGATCTGCAGACCGCGGTTGAATCGCTGCGTGGACGCCTCGATGAGTCGCTCACGATGCTTGACGCGTCGAAGTCGCTCGTCGCCAACGTCCAACGCGGTTTCGAGTCAGCCGAAGAACGCATCGGCAGCGTTGAGCGCGTAGCCGAGCAACTGCGCGCGCGCGACGCGCGACGGGAACGAGACGTCGCCTCACTCGGTGACCAGATCGAGAGCGAGACCAGCCAGGCGACGCAAGAACAAGCGCGCTTCGTGGCATTGCAAGAACAAATCCGTCGCCGCCAGATTGACGCTCTCGAGCAGGAGATACGTGAATTGAAGTCTTACCTGCGGATGCGCGCCGATGACCAGTAGCACCAATCGCCAGGCGCTGCTTGAGCGCTTCGCCGAATGGCTTCCACTCACCGAGGCCACGCCGCGGCTCACGTTGGGCGAGGGCAATACGCCACTCGTGCGCGCGCGCAGCCTTGAGCGCGCCACCGGCGCCGACGAGGTCTGGCTCAAGTTGGAACTCTGCAACCCGACCGGATCCTTCAAGGATCGCGGCATGGTCGTCGCAGTCGCGAAAGCGGTCGAAGACGGCGCCACCGCTGTGCTCTGCGCGTCGACCGGCAATACGAGCGCATCGGCCGCCGCCTACGCAGCCCGTTACGGGTTGCGAGCCTTCGTCCTGGTGCCGCACGGTCGGATTGCCAAAGGCAAGCTCGCCCAGGCTGCCGCCCATGGCGCCCGAGTGCTGGCGATCGCAGGCAACTTCGATGATGCCCTTCGCGTCGCCCAACAGCTCACCGAACGACTCCCGATCGCGCTCGTCAACTCCGTCAATCCTTACCGAATCGAGGGTCAAAAGACCGCCGCCATGGAGATTGTCGACACGCTCGGCGATGCGCCGGACCTGCACTGTATCCCGGTCGGCAACGCCGGCAATATCACCGCCTATTGGCGCGGCTACGAGGAGTACTTCCAGGCCGAGCAGGCCTCACAACGGCCGCGGATGCTCGGCGTTCAAGCCGCCGGCGCCGCGCCGCTCGTACATGGCCATCCGATCGCTGAACCTCAAACCATCGCGACGGCTATTCGAATCGGTGATCCCGCGTCGTGGGACGGCGCGGTCCGCGCCCGCGATGCCTCCGGCGGCGCCATCATCGCTGTCGACGACGACGCAATACTTGATGCCTACCGCGCGCTCGCCAGCCAGGAAGGCATCTTCTGCGAACCCGCCTCCGCAGCCGCCGTCGCAGGACTGCTGCACTGCCACCGCGATGGATCGCTCAAAGGTCAACGCGTCGTCTGCACGCTCACCGGACACGGCCTCAAGGATCCGGAGCGAGCCATCGAGTCGATCGAGGCAGATGTGATTGAGATCGGCTGCGACTTCGATGCGGTCGCGGCAGCGGTTCAGGAGGGACTCTGATGTCCCATTTGCTCGACCGCGCGCGCGCCGAAGCGGCCGTCAAGGAACTCTTACTCGCGCTCGGCGAGGACCCGGACCGCGAGGGACTTCGCGACACGCCGCGTCGCGTCGTCGCGGCTTACGAAGAGACGCTCGGTGGCCGCGAAGTCGATCTGCCCGAGCTGCTCTCAGTCGGCTTCGAAGAAGGCCACGACGAGATGGTGATCCTGCGCGACATCCCTTTCTTCTCCACTTGCGAGCATCATCTCATGCCGTTTCACGGAATCGCGCACGTCGGATACGTCCCCAGCGGACGCGTCGTCGGACTTTCCAAGCTCGCCCGGGTCGTGGATGCGATCGCCCGCCGTCCGCAGCTGCAGGAGCGCCTCACTGCGCAAATCGCCGACATGCTGGAAGCTACCTTGCAACCGCAGGGCGTCGGCGTCGCCGTTGAGGCAGAGCACCTCTGCATGCAGATGCGAGGCATTAAGAAACCGGGTTCGCGCATGCTGACATCCGCCATGCGCGGCAGCTTCCGCGACCAGATCGAAACCCGTGCGGAATTTGTTTCGCTAGTAGGGGCTCAACGGTTGTGACCCTCACCGTCGTCCAATGCAGTTTCGAATCGATGCAACCGCGCTGGAGCGAGCTCGCCCGTTCGCTCGACGCGACGCCGTTTACCAGCCCGGAGTTTCATCAAGCATGGTGGTCCACCTTTGCCGCCGAATCCTCACTCGAACGCGAAATCGTCGCGCTTCAGCGGGATTCCGGAGCACTCGTCGGCCTGGCGCCGCTCAAACGATGCGGTTCCCATTGGTCATTCGCCGGCGACCACGAAGTCTCCGACTACCTCGGCCCGATCGCTGCGCCAGGACATGAAGCGGATCTCGTCACCGCGATCCTCGACCTGCTCGACGCGTCTGATGCGTTGAGCGCCGACTTCCGCGGACTCGAGCCCGGTTCGGAGTGGGAGTCGCTGCTCACGCAAGCGACGGATCGCGGTTGGAGCGTAACCGCAGCGGACGAAGCGGTCTGCCCGATCGTCGAAGTCAGCGAGGGTTGGGACGGCTACCTCAGCGCGCTTCGCTCCCGCGACCGACGCGAAGTGCGACGCAAGCTGCGTCCGCTGCGCCAACTGCGAGGCGCCGTCCGCTTTGAGGCGCTGACGACGCCAGATGCAATCGCCGCCCATATGCCGCGCTTCATGGACATGATGGCCGAGTCGCGCGGCGACAAGGCCGTCTTCCTGACGGATCAGATGCGCAGCTTTTTCGAGCGGCTCAGCAGCTCACTCGCGGAGATCGAACGCGTGCGGTTGTACCACCTCTCGATCGCCGACGAATCGGCGGCGATGGTGTTCTGCTTCGTCGCGCGCAACCAGTTGCTGCTGTACAACAGTGGCTATGCGGCGAGATTCCGCGATCTCTCGGTCGGACTGGCTTCAAAAGTGCTCTGCATCCGCGATGCCGTGGAAGAAGGGATGACCAGCGTGAACTTTCTGCGTGGCGACGAACCGTACAAATACGAACTGGGTGGAGTCAACGCCGTCGTGCGACATGTACAGCTACAGCGGACAAGCGCCTAACCATGCCCCAGCGTCCCCGTCTCGCCGTCATCTCCACGCATACCTCGCCCCTGGCTCGCGCAGGCACCAAGAAGGCGGGTGGCATGAACGTCTATGTCACCGACCTGTCCCACGCGCTCGCCGACGCCGGCTGGGACGTTGATGTCTTCACCCGGCGCGATCGTCCGGACGCGCCGCAATCGGAGCGTCTGGCAAACGGCATCCAACTCTTCCATGTCGATGCCGGACCGCCAGAACCGCTCACTCCCATGCAGATCGCTCCGCTCGTGTCATCCTTCACCGAACAGGTGATGCACATGACCGCCGCCCGTGGCGGATATGACCTGGTGCATTCGCACTATTGGCTGTCCGGCCTCAGCGGGATCGAGCTCGCCCGACGCTGGCGCTGTCCGCACATCGCCATGTTCCATACCCTGGGCGCGATCAAACAGGTCTACCAACAGCCAGAACCGGAACTGCGGATTGAAGGCGAGCGGCGCGTCGTGGACTGTTCTGACGTCGTCATCGCCGCCACCGCGCACGAACGCGCCTTCCTGATCAGTCAGTACGGCGCCGAACCATCGCGTGTCCGCGTCATTCCCTGTGGCATCGATCTGTCCCGCTTCCACCCGCATGGCGCCGAGGTGCAGCTCAAGCAGCCAGCGAACACGGTTCGCCAGCTCGCATCCGCCGCGGGACCAAGCATCCTCTTCCTTGGGCGCCTTGAAGCAGCCAAAGGCGCCGACCTGCTCGTCCGCGCCTTACCCATGATCCAGACGCCAGAACCGGCCACGCTGTGGATCGTCGGCGGCGACGAGCGAGATGACCGTGAGCGCCGGCGCCTGCAGCAACTCGCTGAAGATTGCGGCGTGGCGGATCGCGTGAGGATGCTGGACGCGATCGACCACGATCAGCTACCTGATCTCTACCGCGCCGCAACTGTATGCGCGGTGCCGTCCGCTTACGAGTCGTTCGGACTGGTCGCGGTCGAAGCGATGGCCGTCGGGACGCCGGTCGTTGCCACAAGGATCGGCGGTTTGGCCAGCACTATCTCGCACGGTGAGACCGGACTACTCGTTGACGAACGGACTCCCGAACACTTTGCAGCCGCTCTGGAGCGTCTGCTCGCCGATCAAGCCTGGCGACACCGAATCAGCGAAGCGGCCATTGAGAACGTGGCCACATTCTCCTGGCGCAACGTCGCAGACAGTATTCTCGGCGTATACGCCGATCTGCTCAGCGTCAGAGCTCAGGCCATGCGAGAGCCTTGCTGTCCAGACGCCGTCGAATCGCTCTTGGCCGCTGTGGGCTACTGATAAGGCCCGCTCGACGCGAAGGAACCGACATGCCCGATGCTGCGGCTCCGCCACCCGTCCGACGAGCCCTCGTCGTCATGGCGCACCCTGACGATATCGAGTTCACCTGCGGCGGCACCGTCGCACAACTCTCCGATGACGGCTGGGATGTCACCTTCTGCCTCGTCACCAGCGGCGACAAGGGCACCAAGGATCCACTGCTCGGCCCTGCCGATCTCGGCGCGCTGCGCGAAGCCGAACAGGAGGCGGCTGCCAGCGAACTCGGCATCAAGCGCTGCATCTTCCTTCGCGTGCCCGACGGACACGTCGAGGACGGATCCGAATTCCGCGGCCAGATGGTCCAGGTCTTGCGCACCGTCCAGCCAGAGCTGCTGATCACATGGGACGGCTATCGAGGTTTCAATCACCGCGACCACCGCACCGTCGGCATCGCCGCGCTGGACGCGGCCTTCCCGCTCGCCCGCAACGCCAACTCGTACGCCGAACAGGTCGCCAGCGGACTCGAACCGGTGCGTGTCAATACCATTCTGTTGGCCGGCAGCAATGAACCCAACTTCTTCGTAGACGTATCTGACCAACAACACCGCCGAATTGACGCGCTCTTGCGACACGCGTCCCAGGTCCAGGCAGCCAATCGTGAGGAGATGGTCAAGCGGATGCAGCGTCGCTCGGAGGAAGCCGCCCGCGCCGGCCGAGTGCCCTGGGCTGAGGCATTTCGTCGTATGACCTTCGGTGAGGCACAGCAGCCACGGCGTTCGCACGCTCTACAAGCGCAAGCCAGGGCGGATGACGAGGCGCAGGCCGCTCAAGCAGAGACCGGCGACTCTCATGGCTGATGGCGCGCTCTTCCTGCTCTGGGCCAGCTTCGTCGCAGCCGGCTGCGCCGCGTTCGCCTCGATCTCATACGCCATTCAGCCGCGCCTGCGATTCGCCCTCGGCGCCCCGCCGCTGCCCGCAACCGAGCCCGCAATCCCCGCAACTCCACCCGTGCGCCAGCGCTCCGCGACGCTGGGCGGTATCGCCACGCTCAGCGTTTGGACCGCCGCGACGCTCGGGATCGCTGGCCTCGTCATGCGATCAATCGCGTTCAATCATGCCCCTTACAGCAATCTCTTCGAGTTCTCGATGTCATTCGGCGTCGCCATCGTCTTGCTCTACGGCATCTTCGAGCTGAGAGCCGGCACTCGGTTGGCCGGCGCCTTCGTCTTACCGGTCGCATGTGGACTCTACGCATCAGCGCTCGCCTTCCCCAGCCGAGGGCAAGAGGTGTTGGTGCCGGCGCTTCAGAGCCCCACCCTGCTGACGATCCACGTCGCCCTGATGATCCTCTCCTACGCCGTGCTCGCCGTCGCGTTCGGCGGCGCGATCATGCATCTCGCGCAAGGCATGCCTGACCGAGTCGCAACCAGCGGTGGCCGATTCGATTGGCTGCCGTCCGCTCAGCGCTGTGACGAATTGACCTATCGCGCCGTGCTGGTCGGATTTCCACTGCTTGCAGCCGGCATTGCGCTCGGCGCATTTTGGGCCAACGACGCCTGGGGACGCTACTGGGGTTGGGACCCGAAAGAAACTGCCGCCCTGGTCACCTGGCTCATCTTCGCGGTTTACATCCACGGACGCGGCCTGCGGCAACTGCGCGGCGCCCGACGCGCCTGGATCGTCGTGCTCGGCTTCGTCGCCGTCCTCTTCACCTATCTTGGGGTCAATCTCGTGATCTCTGGCCTGCATTCATATGCCGGCGTATAGGGCGCACAACCGATGTCTGACGCCTCCACTACACACCACATTCCATGACGCTTGGGTATCTCGCTTGCAGGCCGATGTCTACTTGGGCTATTGTGGTGGTTCACGCGCCCCGCGCCCACCTGGTTTGGGGAGCGAAGGGTTGAGGCCCACCTACGGTTGATGACCACCGGTGTCAATCGGTCCGATCAACCAGTGGCTTTGACCCTGTATTTGTGCCAGTGTGCCAGCGGACAGGCAGTTCGACGTGCCAACGATCAACCAGCTCGCCCGAAAGGGACGCAAGCGTTCCCGCAAGAAGGCGAAAGCGCCGGCGCTGCGGTTCCGCTACAACGCGCTCACCAGTCGCACCACGCAAGACACCGGCTCGCCCCAGAAGCGCGGCGTCTGTACCGCCGTGCGAACCGTGACACCGAAAAAGCCCAACTCCGCGCTGCGGAAAGTGTGCCGCGTCCGACTCACCAACGGGATCGAGGTCACCGCCTACATCCCCGGTGAAGGACACACCCTCCAGGAGCACTCCATCGTGCTGGTGCGTGGCGGTCGCGTCCGCGACCTGCCCGGCGTGCGCTATCAGGTGGTACGCGGCGCGCTTGACGCGCTCGGCGTTGCCCAACGCAAGCGCGGCCGCTCCAAGTACGGCACGCGCAAGTCGGCAGGACTATCAACAGCGGCCACCCACTAACGGGTGGCTGTTTCACGTGCAGCGCTCCGCTCGCCAGCACAAGGACAGGTGACATACCGTGCCGCGACGACGACGTCCTGATCGACACGAAATTCGACCCGACGCGGTCTACGGATCGCATCGCATCCAGATGGTGATTAATCGCCTCATGCAGCATGGCAAGAAGGGCGTCGCCGAGCGCATCATGTATCGCGCGCTTGACGTGCTTGAGGAGCGGGTGCGTCAGGACGCGCTCGAAGTCTTTGAGCAGGCGCTCAACAACATCACGCCTGAGATGGAAGTGCGCCCGCGCCGCGTCGGTGGCGCGACTTACCAGGTTCCCGTCGAGATTCGACATGATCGTCGCGCCTCGCTCGGCATCCGCTGGCTCGTCAACGCCGCTCAATCGCGCAAGGGTCGGCCCGCCTATCTGTCCCTGGCCGACGAATTGCTTGATGCCTATAGCAATACCGGCGCCGCCGTCCGACGACGCGAAGAAACCCACCGCATGGCCGAGGCCAACCGAGCCTTTGCCCATTATCGCTGGTAGCGATTCTGACCTGAGCGCAGACCAGAGGACACCACTTCATGCCCGCTGACCCGCCCATTTCGTCGCTCCGCAACATCGGTGTCATCGCGCATATCGATGCCGGTAAAACCACCGTCACCGAGCGCATCCTGTACTTCACCGGTCGCACCTACAAGATCGGCGAAGTCCATGACGGCACCGCCGTGATGGACTTCATGGACCAGGAGCGCGAGCGCGGCATCACCATCATGGCCGCCGCCACCTCCTGCGAGTGGAACGACCATCGCATCAACATCATCGACACCCCAGGCCACGTCGATTTCACGGTCGAAGTCGAACGGTCACTCCGCGTGCTTGATGGTGGAGTGGTCGTCTTCGACGCCGTCGCCGGCGTCGAGCCTCAATCCGAGACCGTCTGGCGTCAAGCCGACCGCTACCGCGTGCCGCGCATCTGCTTCGTCAACAAAATGGACCGCATCGGCGCCGATTACTGGCGCACCATGGAAATGATCCGCGACCGACTCGGCATGACACCCGTTCCGTTGCAGATCCCCATCGGATCTGAGGATAAATTTCAGGGCGTGATCGATCTGATCCGAGAGCGCGCCTGGTTCTTCAGCTCTGACCGCGACGCAGCCCCCGTTGAGGGCGATATCCCAGAACACTACATCTCCGACGCCGGTCGCTGGCGCGAAACCATGATCGAACGCATCGCCGACTTCGACGAACAGATCATGATCTCGTACATCGAAGGCCACGAGGTATCTGAAGAAGAAATCGTCAAAGCGGTGCGACGAGGCACGATTACCAACTCGTTCACCCCCGTCTTCTGCGGCTCAGCCTTGAAGAACGTGGGCGTCCAGCGACTCCTCGACGCCATCGTCGCCTATCTGCCCGCGCCGGATGAGGTCCCGCCAGTTGAAGGACTGGGGCCCAACGGCGTCGAAGTACGCCTCGCCAACGGCGACGAACCGCTTACCGCGCTCGCCTTCAAGATCGTCACCGACCCCTTCGTCGGTCGCGTCGCCTATGTGCGCATCTACTCAGGCACTCTCAACAAGGGTTCCGGCATTTACAACGCCTCGCGTGACAAGAACGAACGCGTTGGACGCCTCTTGCGCATGCACGCAGACTCGCCCGAAGACATCGACTCGATCACCGCCGGCGACATCGCCGCCTTCGTCGGACCGAAACAGACCTTCACCGGCGATACGCTCTGTGCGCGCCAGGCGCCCATCTTGCTCGACGAAATCAGCTTCCCGGAGCCAGTCGTGTCCGTCGCCATTGAAGCGAAAAGCGGCGACGACCAGGACCGACTCGGCGCCTCGCTGCGCAAGCTGTCCGAAGAAGATCCCACCTTCAAGGTGGAGTACAACGACGAAACCGGCCAGACCGTCATCTCCGGCATGGGTGAACTGCATCTTGACGTCATCGCCGATCGACTGCGACGCGAATTCAAGGTCATGTGCAACGTCGGCCGACCTCAGGTCTCGTACCGCGAAACGATCCGTCGTACGTCCGAAGCCGAAAGCCGCTTTGTCCGACAAACCGGTGGCCGCGGCCAGTTTGCGCATGTGTTGCTGCGAGTCGAACCGAACGAGCCGGGCGAAGGCTTCGAGTTCGAGAACGAAACCGTTGGCGGCGTCGTGCCGCAGCAGTACATTAGCTCGGTGCGCAAAGGCATTGAAGATGCCATGCGCTCAGGCGTGGTCGGCGGCTTCCCCGTCGTCGACGTCAAGGTGGCGCTGACGGATGGCTCGTACCATCAGGTTGACTCCAGCGAGTTGGCGTTCCATACCGCGGCCTCGATCTGCTTCCGCGACGCACTGCGCAAAGCCGCTCCCGTGCAGTTGGAACCAATGATGAAGGTCGAAATCTCGACGCCGCGCGAGTACTTCGGTGAGGTCGCTGGCGACCTCTCGAGTCGCCGCGGATCAGTCCTCGGTACCGAGGAGCGCGGCACCGCCCAAATCATCCAGGCGCAAATGCCGCTCGCCAACCTGTTCGGCTACACCACCGCCCTGCGCTCAATGACGCAGGGCCGGGCCACGGCCAGCATCGAATTTGACCACTACGAAGAAGTCCCCCAGAGCGTGCTAGCGGAAGCCCGCTAGCCCACACCGCAGAGCCAATTTCGACCAGAGGAGAAACCAGATGGCGCGCAAGATGTACGAGCGGACGAAGCCGCACGTGAACGTCGGCACGATCGGCCACGTTGACCACGGCAAGACCACCCTGACCGCGGCAATCACCAGAGTCCTCGCCCTGGCCAACGACAACGTCGCCTTCTCCAGCTTCGACTCGATCGATAACGCACCCGAAGAACGCGCCCGCGGCATCACCATCGCCATCGCGCACGTCGAGTACGAAACCGAAGCCCGCCACTACGCCCACATCGACGCCCCCGGCCACGCCGACTACATCAAAAACATGATCACCGGCGCCGCCCAGATGGACGGCGCCATCCTCGTCGTCGCCGCGCCCGACGGCCCCATGCCGCAAACCCGCGAACATATCCTCCTCGCACGCCAGGTCGGCGTCCCCCGCATGATCGTCTACCTCAACAAAGTCGACATGATGGACGACGAAGAACTGCTCGACCTCGTCGAACTCGAAGTCCGCGAACTGCTCTCCGATTACGAATTCCCCGGCGATGACATCCCCGTCATCCGCGGCTCCGCCCTGCACGCCCTCGAATCCGACGCAACCGACATCGACGCCGATGAGTACGCCTCCATCCGCGAACTCATGCACGCCGTCGATGACTACGTCCCCACGCCGCCGCGACCCGTCGACCAACCCTTCCTGATGCCCATCGAAGACGTCTTCGGCATCAAAGGCCGCGGCACCGTCGCCACCGGCCGCATCGAACGCGGCATCGTCAACTCCGGCGAGGAAATCGAAATCGTCGGCATCAGAGACACCCGCACCACCGTCGTCACCGGCGTCGAAATGTTCAAGAAAACCCTCTCCACCGGCGAAGCCGGCGACAACGTCGGCTGCCTCCTGCGCGGCGTCGACCGCGACGATATCGCCCGCGGTCAGGTACTCGCCGCGCCCGGCTCCATTACCCCCCACACCGCCTTCGAAGCCGAAGTCTATATCCTCAGCAAAGACGAAGGCGGCCGACACAGCCCCTTCTTCCCCGGCTACCGACCACAGTTCTACATCAGAACGACCGATGTCACCGGCGAAATCGGCCTCCCCGACGGCATCGAAATGGCCATGCCCGGCGATAACGTCCAAATGAACGTCCGCCTCATCTCACCAATCGCCCTCGAAGCCGGACTCCGCTTCGCCATCCGCGAAGGCGGCCGTACCGTCGGCGCCGGCGCCGTTACCTCCATCCTCGAATAGCGCCGCCACACCACATTCTCACGGCAGAGAGACAGCGACATGGCTCGGCAAAAGATCCGCATCCGACTCAAGGCCTACGACCATCGCATCCTTGATGAGTCCGCCGCCCAGATTCTTGATACCGCCGAGAAGACCGGCGCCGGTGTGGCCGGTCCGATCCCGCTGCCGACCGAGATTCGTAAGTACACCGTGATCCGCTCGCCCTTCGTTCACAAGGACGGCCGCGAACAGTTCGAAATGCGAACCCACAAGCGGATCATCGACATCATCGAACCCACCGGCAGAACCGTCGATTCGCTGATGCGACTCCAGCTCTCATCCGGCGTTGACGTGGAGATCAAGCTCTAATCATGGCGATACCCGGACTCCTCGGTACGAAGCTGGGCATGGTCCAAGTGATCGGCGAGGACGGCGCGGTCGTCGGCTGCACGGTGCTCGAGATCGGACCTTGTCCCGTCACCCAAATCATGACCGAGCAACGCGACGGCTATGACGGCGTACAGGTTGGCTTCAGTGAAGCTCCACCCTGGCGCATCAACAAGGCCGAACGCGGTCACACCGGCGCCAACGGGCCGCTGCGACATCTCGCCGTCTTCCATACTGAGCCCGACGACCTCATGGATGTCGAGGTCGGCGCCGTGATCAACGCGAGCGAGATATTCTCTCCTGGCGACCGAGTCGACATTCAGGGTCTCTCCAAAGGCAAGGGCTTTCAGGGCTCTGTCAAGCGACACGGCTTCCGAGGTGGCCCGCGCACGCACGGTCAGAGCGATCGGCATCGCGCGCCAGGTTCTGTCGGCGCCGGGACCACGCCCGGCCGCGTCCTCAAAGGCACGCGGATGGCCGGTCGTATGGGCGGCAAAACGACGACTTCCATGAACCTGCAAGTCGTCAACATCAACGCCGATCGACATCTGGTCTACGTCAAGGGTTCTGTACCGGGCGCCACGAACGGGCTCGTACGGATCCGCCAAACCAAGCGGCGAGGTGGCAAGCGATGAAACTCCCGCTGATCGACGCCCAGGGCAACGCTGCCGGCGAGATTGATGCTGACGACTCGGTCTTTGGCATCACGCCCAACCTGGCAGTCGTGCATCAAACCGTCACGGCGCAGCGTGCCAACGCCCGACAGGGCAACCACTCCACTCTGAATCGCTCGGACATCCGTCAAGCGTCCAAGAAAACGGGCCGCCAAAAGGGTGGTGGTCGCGCCCGACTCGGCACGCCATCCTCACCGACTCGAATCGGCGGCGGTGTGGCTCACGGTCCACATCCACGCTCGTATCGGCAACGACTGCCCAAGCGAATGCGCCGCTTGGCGATCCGCTCCATGCTCTCGCAGCGAGCCGCCGAGGGCGGCGTCTTCGTCACCGGATCCGATGTTGCCTTCGAATCGAAGACATCCGCAATGCACAGTCTCTGCGCCAACATCGGAGTCGAGCGCCGCGCGCTGATCGTCACCGACGGCGTTGACGACGCGCTCGTCAGAGGCACTCGGAACCTACCAAACATCCAGGCGATGCCCGCTCATACGCTCAATACCTACCTGATTCTGACCCACGACCAACTCATCCTGACCGAAGCGGCCGTGCGCCGCTGCGAAGCGCTGTGGGCAGTCGCAGCTCGCGAGGACTCCGACGATGCCTAAGGACATTCATCCCTATGCCGTGCTGCGACAGCCGATCATCACAGAAAAATCGACTGAACTCGCCGAAGATCACAAGTACGTCTTTGAGGTCGATCCACGCGCCAACAAGCTGCAAATCCGCGAAGCGATCGAAATCGCTTTCTCCGTTCGGGTCCGCAAAGTCAACGTGATCAACGTGCGCGGCACCACACGACGGATCGGTCGCGGCCGGCCCGGTCGCGAACGCGACTGGAAAAAGGCCATCGTGACTCTCGATGAGGGCTACGAAATCCGTCTCTTCGAGGGGGTCTGAGATGCCGCTCAAGAACTTCAAGCCGACCTCGCCCGGTCGTCGCAATGCCTCCGGCCATACCTTCGAGGAGCTCACCAAGAAGCGACCCGAGAAGAGCCTGCTTGCGCCGCTCAAGAAGAAATCGGGCCGCAACAACACCGGTCGCGTCACCGTCCGGCACCGAGGCGGCGGCCACAAACGCCGCTACCGCATCATTGACTGGAAGCGTCGCGACCGAATCGGGATCGAAGGCCGCGTCGCCGCGATCGAGTACGACCCCAATCGCACCGCCCGGATCGCGTTGATCTTCTACACCGACGGTGTCAAGCGATACATCGTCGCCTCCAGCAGTCTCAAGGTTGACGACCGCATTGTGTCCGGCCCGGAAGCGCCGATTCGAGTCGGCAACGCCTTGCCGATGTCCGCCATTCCCAACGGCACCCAGGTGCATAACATCGAGCTGACCGAAGGTCGCGGCGCACAGATGGCGCGCTCTGCCGGGGCATCCGCCCAAATTATGGCCAAAGAAGGTGACTACACACTGCTGCGCTTGCCCTCCGGCGAGATGCGTCGGGTCCGCTCCGCCTGCTATGCCACCATCGGCCAGGTCAGCAACGTTGAGCATTCCAACATCAAGCTCGGCAAGGCTGGCCGCAACCGACATCGCGGACGCCGGCCGCAGGTGCGCGGCTCGGTCATGAATCCAGTCGACCATCCTCACGGTGGCGGCGAAGGCAAGGCGCCGATCGGCTTGCCAGGACCCAAATCGCCCTGGGGTTGGTACACGCTCGGCCGCCGAACGCGTGGCAAGAAGCAATCAGACAAGTACATCGTCCGCCGCCGTGGCCGACGGCGATAGCGAAGAACGTAGAGGAGTTGGACGATGTCTCGATCAACCAAGAAGGGTCCCTACGTGGACCACAAGCTCATGCAGAAGGTGCAGCGTATCCGCGCCTCTGGCGCTCGCACCGTGATCCAGACCTGGGCGCGCGCCTCAACGATCGTGCCCGAAATGGTCGGGCTCACGATCGCCGTACACGACGGTCGACGGCACATCCCGGTGTTCGTCACAGAGAACATGGTCGGTCACAAACTCGGCGAGTTCTCTCCGACGCGCACCTTCCGAGGTCATATCGGTCGCTCTGACCGGGGAACGCGCGCACGCTAATGAAAGTACAAGCTTCAGCCAAGTTCGTTCGCACCTCACCGCGCAAGGTGCGCCTCGTGATGCAAGGACTGCGCGGCATGCCGGTTGAGACTGCGCGGCTCCAACTCCGCTTTACGCCAAAGCCGATCTCGCGCGATGTGGCCAAAGTGCTCGATTCCGCCGTCGCCAACGCGGAAAACAACTTCGGTCTCGACCCGCGCGAGCTGCGCATTCACGAAATCCACGCGGGCGACGGTCGCACGTTGCGCCGATTCCGCGCCAAGGCGCGCGGTCGCGTCGGACGCATCCTCAAGCGAACCGCGCATATCACCGTCGTCGTGTCCGACGGCCAGGACGCAGAGGACGGATAACCCGATGGGCCAAAAAGTTCACCCCACCAGCTTCCGCATCGGCACCATCTACGAATGGCGCTCGCAGTGGTACTCCGACAAGCAATACGCCGAGTTGCTCGCTGAAGACCGCAGTATCCGCGACTACATCAACAGTCGACTCTCCGAAGCGATGATCTCACGCATCGACATCGAGCGAAATGCAAACCAGCTCGGCGTCAAACTGCATACCGCCAAACCTGGCATCGTGATTGGACGCGGCGGTCAGAATGTTGAAGAACTGCGTCGCGATCTCGAAGAGCTGATCTCCCGTCGCATCCGGCTGCGCGTGGATGTCTCCGAAATCCGCGTACCAGAGCTTGACGCCCAGCTCGTCGCTCGCAACGTCGCCGAACAGATGGAGCGTCGCATCGCCTTCCGTCGCGCGATCAAACAGGCTGTCCAACGCACGATGCAACGCGGCGCTGAAGGCGCCAAGATCATCATCTCCGGCCGACTCGGCGGCGCCGAAATGTCCCGCAAGGCACAGGAAATGTCCGGTCGAGTGCCGCTGCACACGTTGCGCGCCGACATTGATTACGGCTTCGCCGAGGCCAGAACCGTCTTCGGTCGCATCGGCGTCAAGGTATGGATCTACAAGGGCGAGATTTTGCCGTTCGGCGCAGAACCTGACCTGGTCGGCGGCCCCGCGCAAGCGATCGAACCGCCCTCCAATAGTGGACGGGGAGGTCGCTGATGCTGCAACCACGACGCGTCAAGTGGCGTAAACATCACCGCGGCCGCCGGCGCGGCATGGCCCAGACGGGTAACTCCGTCGCCTTCGGCGACATCGGATTGCAATCGCTTGACGCCGCCTGGGTTGACGGACGGCAGATCGAAGCCGCCCGTCGCGCGATCACACACTACGTCCGCCGTGGCGGCAAGGTCTGGATTCGCGTCTTCCCCGACAAATCGGTCACCCAGAAGCCTGCCGAAACCCGCATGGGCAAGGGAAAAGGCGCGCCCGAAAAATGGGTCGCCGTCGTCAAGCCCGGACGCGTGCTCATCGAACTCGCCGGCGTACCCGAAGCCGACGCGCGTGAGGCGCTGCGCCGCGCCAGCCACAAGCTGCCCGTGCGCACCCGCGTCGTCGTGCGTGAGGGGGAGGTCGTTTAGTCATGCCCAACCCTCTGGCCGACGAAGCGCGCACCATGTCCGACAGCGAGCTTGGAGAAGCAATCAACGAAGCCTACCGCGAGGTCTTCAATCTGCAGTTCCAAAAGGGGACGCGACAGCTGCAAAATCCGATGGCTATGCGCCAGGCGCGACGTCAGGTCGCGCGGCTGCGCACCGTGTTGCGCGAACGACAGCTCGGCGCCCCGCGCTCAGAGCCGGTCGTCGCCGCGCCAGCAGAACCGACCACGCCTGAATCCGATTCCGATTCAGCGAACGAGGAAGCATAACGATGGCCCGCAAACGACGCGTCGGATTCGCCGTCGCCGACGCCCGACACAAGACCGTGTCGGTGCGGATCGAGCGGACGGTCCGACACCCGCTCTACAAGAAAATCATGCGCCGCCGCAAGCGCTACCTCGTGCATGACGAAGGCAACGACTGCCGCAACGGCGACCGCGTCCTGATCGAGGAGTGTCGACCACTCTCAAAGCGCAAGTCCTGGAAAGTCATTGAAGTACTCGAACGGCGCGAAGTGGCGGATATCCAGCCACAAGAGATCGGCGCGCCAGCGATTGAGCCCGACGCGGACGGTGAGGGCAGCGCGTGATTCAGCAAGAATCCTCGCTTCGCGTCGCTGACAACTCCGGCGCTCGCGTGATCAAGTGCATCCGAGTCCTGGGCGGCACCAAGCGGCGTTACGCCACCGTGGGTGACATCATCGTCGCCACCGTCAAACAGGCCGATCCGAACCGCGAAATTCGCGCCGGACAGGTCGTGCGGGCCGTCATCGTGCGGGTCGCCAAGCAGTATCGCCGAATTGACGGCTCCTACATTCGATTCGATGACAACGCCGCTGTGATTCTCGCCGCGGACGGTCAGAATCCGACCGGCACGCGCATCCTCGGCCCGGTCGCACGCGAGCTGCGCGAGCGCGATTTCATGCGCATCGTGTCGCTCGCTCCGGAGGTGGTCTAGATGCGTCGCATTCAGCGTGACGACCTGGTGGAAGTCCGCGCCGGCAAGGACCGCGGCCGCCGTGGTCAAGTGCGGCAGGTACTACCCCAGCGCGGTCGCGTCATCGTCACCGGCGTCAACATGATCAAGCGCCACATGCGCCCCACACAGATGGGCGCGCCAGCCGGCATCATTGAGCGCGAAGCGCCCTTGCAAGAGTCCAACGTTGCCGTCGTCTGCCCCAACTGCGACCGCCCGGCTCGGGTCGGCTTTCGCATGCGAGCCGACGGCGTCAAGACGCGTGTCTGTCGCCGTTGCGATGGGGATATCGACTAATGACCACGAACGGAACATCAATCGCCAGTCCGAGGCTCAAGCAGCGCTTCCGTGAGGAAATCGCCCCGCGCCTGTTCGAGGAATTCCAGTACCAGAACGCCATGCAGGTGCCGCGTGTCTCCAAGGTCGTCGTCAACGCCGGCGTCGGCGACGCGCTCGGACCAGGCGGCGCGGCGATTCTGGAAAACTGCGTCGCCGACATGACCGCCATCTGCGGCCAGAAGCCGGTCATCAACAAGGCGAAGAAATCGATCGCCAACTTCAAACTGCGTGAGGGTAACAACGTGGGCGTCTCCTGCACCTTGCGCGGCGCGCGCATGTGGGAGTTCCTCGACCGCACGATCAACGCCGCCCTGCCGCGCATCCGCGACTTCCAGGGCGTCTCACGAACCGCTTTCGACGGTCGCGGCAACTACTCGCTCGGTATCCGCGAGCACATCGTCTTCCCCGAAATCGACTACGGCAATGTCGACAAGGTCCGAAGCTTGCAGGTCAACATCATCACCACCGCCCGCAACGACGCCGAAGGCCGTCGGCTACTGGAATTGCTCGGCTTCCCCTTCGAGCGAACGCAGTGAGCCTCTATCAGGAACAGCCAGACATCGTGCTGACAGTCAGGAATCGCAATGCCAGTGACTGATCCCGTCGCCGACATGCTGACGCGCATCCGCAACGCCATTCACGCCGGTCATCCGCGCGTCGAGATCCCGGCCTCCAACATGAAGATCTCGATCGCCAACGTGCTGGCCGAAGAGGGCTTCATTCGCTCCTATCAGGTCAAGCAACGCATCGGCCGCGCCGGTCGCGACCTTGATGTCGAACTGCTCTATGACGAATCCGGCGCCTGCGTCGTCAGCGGCCTCAAACGCGTCTCCCGACCTGGACTGCGCGTCTACGTACAAAAGCGTGAAATTCCTCGCCCCTACGGCGGCTTGGGCGTCGCCATTCTCACCACGCCGCGCGGCGTCATGACCGGCGCCCAGGCGCGACGTGAAAACGTCGGCGGAGAAGTCCTGTGTTTCGTCTGGTAATCCTCAAGCGCCGGAGCGGAGCAAGATCATGAGTCGAGTCGGACGTCTACCAGTCCCCATCCCAGCTGGAGTTGACATCTCCATCGAGCCGGGCCAAGTCGAGGTCATAGGGCCGCGAGGCAGTTTGCAACAACACGTGCATCCAGAACTGCACATCGTGCGCGACGATGACAGCGTCGTCGTTACCCGTCCCAGCGACCGTCGGGAACATCGCGCCCAGCACGGGCTTGCGCGCGCCCTGATCGCCAATATGATCACTGGCGTATCCGAAGGCTGGTCCAAGACTCTGGAGATCCAGGGCACCGGCTATCGCGCCGAAATGGACGGAACCACGCTGGTCCTGCGCGTCGGGTTTTCGCACCTCGTCCGCAAAGAACCGCCGGACGGGATCGAGTTCACCGTACAGGGCCAGCTCGTTCACGTCCGCGGCAACAACAAACAGATCGTCGGCCAACAAGCAGCAGAAATTCGCGCGGTGCGGCCGCCCGAGCCCTACAAGGGCAAAGGCATCCGCTACCAAGGCGAATGGGTCCGACGCAAGCAAGGCAAGAGCGCGGTCGGCTAACTAACCGTCGCGACGTGCTGATCGGGAGAAGATGAGATGACGATACGCCGCAAGCGGCGCACCACGCATGCCGCGCGCCAGCGTCGGCACCTCCGAGTCCGCAAGCGGGTGCGGGGCACAGCTCAGCGTCCCCGACTATGCGTCTTTCGCTCGGCCAAACACATCTACGGTCAAATCATTAACGACGACGCCGGTGCCACCATCGCCAGCGCCTCCGACCTCGGCGCAGCCGCGCCAGCCGCGACCGAAGACGACGGATCAGGCAAGCGAGCCAACGCTCGCGCCGTGGGTCGGCAACTCGCACAGGCCGCCCAGGCTGCTGGCGTTTCCACTGTCGTTTTCGACCGCGCCGGCTATCAGTACCACGGACGCGTCCGCGCCCTGGCCGAAGCAGCCCGTGAAGCCGGACTCATCTTCTAACAGCATGTCCCCAGTCCGGCGCGACCGAATACCCGGCGATCAGACAGGAGTAGCCCATGGTCCAGCAACGTGATGGCGGCAGAGGTCGTGGAGGACGTGGACGTCGACGCGATCGTGAAGAGCCTCAAGACGATGTGATCGAAAAAGTCGTCTCCGTCTCCCGAGTCGCCAAAGTCGTCAAAGGCGGGCGGCGATTCTCGTTCACCTCTGTGGTCGTCGTCGGCGACGGCAACGGGCGCGTCGGCATCGGCATCGGTCGCGCCAATGAGGTACCCGACGCGATCCGTAAGGGTTCCACCATCGCTCGACGCGACATGATTAGCGTACCGATTCGCAACGGCACCATTCCACACCCGATCACTGCGCAGTTCTGCGCGTCGAAAGTGATGCTCAAGCCCGCCGCTCCCGGTACCGGCGTGATCGCCGGCGGCGGCGCGCGCGCCGTCCTTGAGGCCGTCGGACTACGCAATGTGCTCACCAAATCGCTGGGCTCGAACAACGTCGTCAACGTCGTTCAGGCCACGCGCAAGGCGCTGCTCGAGCTGCGCGACCCGGTTCAGGTTCGGCGCGAACGCATGCGCCTCGCCGGCCGCATCCCCACCGAGACCCCTCCGCCAGCCGAGCCACAGGCAGAACTGGCGACCGTCGGCACGAGCGAGTAGTCCTCATGGCGCAGCTCAGAATCACCTACACCAAATCCTCGATCGGCTACCGATCGGACCAAGTCCATACGATCCGTTCGCTCGGCCTGCGTAAGCTGGGACAGAGCACGATCAAGGAAGACACACCGGACGTTCGCGGCATGGTGCATAAAGTCTCGCACCTCGTGCAAGTGACCGCCCTCACCGAACACACGGAACACGAGGACGCCTGATGGTCTTACGTTTGAATGATCTGAGCCCGCCACCGGGCTCCAGGCGTCCGCGCAAACGCGTCGGACGCGGTAACGCCTCCGGCAAGGGCACCTACGCCGGGCGAGGCCTGAAGGGCCAACTCTCCCGCTCCGGACGCGACTACAACTCCGTGTTCGAGGGCGGCGCCATGTCGATGATGCGGACACTCCCGCGTCGCAAGGGCTTCAAAGCGCCATTTCGCCAAGAGTCCACGCCGATCAACATCGTCGAGCTCGGCCGACGGTTCCCCGATGGCGCCACCGTCGACACCGACGCGCTCGTCGCCGCGGGACTGCTGAGACGAGCGTCCGAGCGCTACAAGGTGCTCGCCGGTGGCGATCTCAGCCATGCTCTGCACCTGCAGATCACACGAATCTCTCCAGCCGCGCAAGCAAAAGTCGTTGCCGCCGGCGGCAGCGTTGAGGTAACCGATGCAGCGAACGCAGACAGCAGCGGGTCCGACTAGACCCAAGCTGCTGCAGGCGTTGGTTGACGCCTGGCGACAGCCCGATGTCCGCCAGAAGGTCGCGTTTACGCTGGCCATGCTTGTCGTGTTCCGACTCGTCGCACACGTTCCCATCCCCGACATCAACAAAACCCAGCTCGAGAACGCCCTCGACAACAACCCTGTCCTCGGCTTCCTCAACCTCTTCTCCGGCGGCGGCCTCGACAATCTCTCCATCGTCGCGCTCGGCGTCTACCCCTACATCACCGCCTCCATCGTGATGAATCTGATGCAGCCCATGATCCCGCGCCTGCAAGCGTTGGCGCAGGAGGGTGAATCAGGACGCAATCGGATTCAGCTCTATACCTATTGGCTCGCAGTGCCGATGTCGCTCGTGCAGGGCTACGGCCAACTGCTCCTGCTCGAAAACGCGCGCGCCATTACCGGGATCGGATTCGGCGCCGAAGAGTGGCTGCCGACCATCTCCGCCCTCATCACCATGACCGCGGGCACCATGTTCCTGATCTGGCTCGGCGAGCTGATCACGGAAAAGGGCGTCGGTAACGGCATCTCCTTGATCATCTTCGCGGGAATCGTCGCCAGCTTCCCGACCCTCTTCAACTCCGTCCGACTCTCCGACATCGGCTGGTCCGGTATCGCCGTCGTCATCGCCATCGCCATCATTCTGGTCGCGCTCATTGTCTTCTTTCAGGAGGCGCAGCGCCGCATCCCCGTGCAATACGCCCGATCCGTCTTCAGAGGCGGCCGTATGTATCGGCAGAGCGGGCAATCCTATGTCCCGTTACGCGTCAATTCAGCCGGCATGATCCCCTTGATCTTCGCGTTCTCGATCATCATCTTCCCCTCCGTGCTCGCTGGATGGGTGACCGGCGCCGCCGGCGAGGAATCGCAGACGCAGGTCGCCGTCGAACTGCCCTTCGCTCGCGAGGACGCCGACCAACCGCTCGCCACCCTCTTCCCCGATCTTGACGCTTCCGGCGAATTTATCGTCAATGAAGGCGTCGTCAGCTGGGACAAAAGCGAAGACACCTTCCAAACCGTGCTTGATCGGATCAACTCCAACTCAGACTCCAACGTGCTTACCCAGGTCGAAACCACCTCCGACCCCATCTCTGGCGACACCATTTACGCCTGGCGGATTGACGCCAACGAAATCTCCGAAGACCCCATTCGGCTGGTGGACAGCGAAGGCAACTTCATTGCCAACTCAGAGATCAAGACGCATGAGGACCCATCTGACAACCCACTCACGCCAGACATCGCCGAAGGTCAAACGTTGGGTGAGCGACCAGGCTGGATCATCCGAGCCGCCGATTGGGTACAGCTCAATCTGTCGCCAGGACGCCCTGCCTATTGGGGGCTCTCATTCGTCCTCGTCGTCGGCTTCACCTTCTTCTACACCTTCGTCACCTTCCAGCAGCAGAATCTCGCCGAGAACCTGCAGAAGCAGGGCGGCTTCATCCCCGGCATCCGTCCCGGCCGTCCGACGCAGGACTATATCAACCGAGTGCTCGCGCGAATCACATGGGCTGGAGCGCTCTTCCTCGGCTTTGTCGCTGTCGTGCCGTTCCTCGCGACCGAGTTCATCCCGGATTCGACCGCGCTCACCATCTCCTCAACCGGACTCCTGATCGTCGTCGGCGTCGCGCTTGACACGATGCGGCAGATCGAAGCGCAGCTGCTGATGCGCAACTACGAAGGGTTCATCCGTTAGCCATGACCGACCGATCCACGTACGTCATCCTGCTCGGTCCGCCAGGGGCCGGCAAGGGCACGCAGGCCGTCCAGACCGCCGAGCGCACCGGGCTCCTGCATCTGTCGACCGGTGACATGTTCCGCGAAAACTTGCGCAACGGCACCGAGCTCGGCCAGCTCGCCAAGACCTACATGGACCAGGGTGAGCTCGTCCCTGACGACGTCACCATCCGCATGTTGCTCGAACGTATCGACCGCGACGACGCGAGGGCCGGCTGCCTGTTCGATGGCTTCCCCAGAACCGTCGAGCAGGCCAAAGCGCTGGACGACGCGCTGCAGGCACAAGGAGACGACATCGCGGTCACCGTCCTGATCGATGTCTCCAACGCTGAAATTACGCGCCGCTTGGGCGGTCGCGTGAGTTGCGCCTCCTGCGGCAGCGTGTTCCATCAGATATTCAACCCGCCCGACGAATCCGCTCCCTGTTGCGGCGATCTCAATCTCGTCCAACGCGACGACGACAAGCCGGAAGCGATCGCGAACCGGCTTCAGGTCTACGCCAATCAAACCGAACCGCTCGTCGCCTATTACCAGCAAGCCGGCAAACTCTCCACCGTCAACGGAGAGCAACCGCCCCAAGCCGTTGGCAACGACGTCTTGGCCTCGCTCCAGGCTCGAACCGAGTAGCAGCCTTAACCCATGCCTCAGCAGTCGCGCAATGTCATCCTCAAGTCGGAGGCCGAAATCGACCAGATGCGGCCAGCCGGCCGCATGGTCGGCGAAACGTTAGCGGAATTGACCCAGATGGTCCGACCGGGACGCAAATTGTCTGAACTGGACCAGTTCGTGATCAACAAATTCAAGCGCCTCAACGTCACCCCCACGTTCCTCGGCTATCAAGGATTTCCGCACACCATCTGCGCATCCGTCAACGACCAGATCGTGCACGGCTTCGCGACCGAGCGTGCGCTTGAGGACGGCGACATCCTCTCGATCGATCTTGGCGCCACCATCAATGGCTGGGTCGGCGACTCGGCGATCACCGTCGGCGTCGGCAGCATCTCCGCCGACGCGCAGCGACTGCTTGATGTCACCCAGGAATCACTTCAGGTTGGCATCGATACGGCCCGAGTCGGGGTTCGGAAGGGCGATATCGGCGCAGCCATTCAGGAAGTGATAGAATCAGCAGGTTACGGAGTTGTCCGTGGTTACGTCGGGCACGGTGTGGGCCGCGACATGCACGAAGCGCCGAGCATGCCCAACCACGGCCGCAAAGGCGCCGGTATGTCCATGCTTCGCGGGATGGTCGTTGCCCTCGAACCGATGGCGACCGCCGGCAGCCCCGCAACGGCCGAGCTTGATGACGGCTGGACCGTCGTCACGGCCGACGGCAGCCTGTCGGCGCACTTTGAACACACCGTCGCGCTGCGCGAACACGCAGCCGCGGAAATTCTGACATTGGCTTGACGCACGCAACGGAGGCTTGGTGGCTCGAAATCGCAACACAGGATCCGGTCGGCGCAATCGATCAGCGCCGTCTACTTCTCCTCCACCCAAACAGGACAAGATCGAGGTCGAAGGCGTCGTCAAGGAGCTGCTGCCCAACGCCAGCTTCCGGGTCGAGCTGCCCAACGGTCACGAAGTCCTCGCCCATCTGGCCGGCAAGATGAGGCAGCACCACATCCGCGTCCTGCGTGGCGACCGCGTCTTGGTCGAACTGTCCGAATACGACCTCACCCGTGGACGCGTCGTCTACCGATTCAAAAGCTAACCAGCGAAGGAGTAGCTCATGGCCAGAATCTCGGGCGTGGACGTGCCCGACAACAAGAAAGCCCCTTACGCCCTGCGCTACATCTACGGCATCGGGCCCACCCGCGCTGGTGAGATCGTGGCCAAAGCCAACATCGACCCAGACCAGCGCATCCGCGACCTCTCCGACGCCGACCTGGCGCGCATCCGCGAAATCGTTGACCGCGACTACCTCGTTGAAGGCGATTTGCGACGCGTCGTGCGCGGCAATGTCCAGCGTCTGATCGACATCAACTGTTACCGGGGTCAGCGGCACCGTCGTAACTTGCCGATGCACGGACAACGCACCCGCACCAACGCGCGCACGCGGCGCGGCGGCAAGAAGACCGTCGCCGGGCGCCGTCGCGCCGTCAAGCGCTAAGTAGTAGTCAGGATCGCGCAGATGAGCAGTCGACAGCAACGAGAACGCAGCCGCCGCCGCCGCGAGCGCAAGAATGTGCCGCACGGTCGCGCCTACATCCAGTCCACCTACAACAACACCATCATCACGATGACCGACCTGGCCGGCAATCCGCTCGCCTGGGCCTCCGCTGGCAGCACCGCCGCCACGCGCGGTTCACGCAAAGGAACCCCCTTCGCCGCGCAGATCGCCGCAGAGGATGCCGCCCAAAAGGCCATGTCTCACGGCATGCGGCAGTGCGACGTCTACGTCAAAGGCCCTGGTCAGGGTCGCGAGTCCGCGGTCCGAGCGCTCCAGTCACAAGGCCTCGTCCTGCTGTCGATCCGTGACGTCACACCCATCCCACACAACGGCTGCCGCCCACGCAAGCGTCGCCGCGTCTAATCCCACCAAGCGAACGACAGAGAGACTTGCCATGGCTCGTTACACCGGACCCGTCTGCCGCATCTGCCGTCGCGCCGGCGAGAAGTTGATGCTCAAGGGTGAGCGCTGCGTCGGACCCAAGTGCGCCATTGAGCGCCGCAACCAACCGCCAGGACAGCGCTCACCGCGCCGTCGCAAAATCTCCGACTACGGCGAGCAAGTCAAGGAAAAGCAGAAGGTCCGCAAAACATACGGCGTCCTCGAGCGTCAGTTCCGACGTATGTTCGCCGAAGCGAATCGACGCCCCGGCGCCACCGGCGAGAACTTGCTGCAGATGCTCGAACTGCGCTTCGATAACGTCGTCTACCGACTCGGCATCGCCGAATCGCGAGCTCAAGCGCGGCAGCTCGTCCGCCACGGTCACATCATGCTCAACGGAAAGAAAGCCGACATCCCATCCATCGAGATGCGCGTCGGCGACAGCATCGGCTGGACCGACCGCGGCCGCAACAGCAAATTCTACGAGCACGCACGCACCTGGCAGGGCTCGCGCGAAGTACCCGGCTGGCTGCGTATCGACCCCATCCAACTCGAGGGCGAACTCACCGCCCTGCCTGCGCGTGATGACCTCGACATGCGAGTCGACGAAAACGCCATCGTTGAGTACTACTCCCGCTAACCGACAGCGCGAACCCAACCTCCAGTCCCAGGGAGGGACACCACACGTGATCCTGGCTACCGACACTCCCAAACTCTCGATCGAGGACGAGCGCGACGACTATGCGCGGATCGCCGTTGAGCCGCTCTCACGCGGTTTCGCTCATACGCAGGGCAACGCCCTGCGCCGCGTCCTGCTCAGCGGCATCCGAGGCGCCGCCATCACCGCTGTCCGCATTGACCAGGTGCAGCACGAATTCTCGACCATCCCGCAGATGAAAGAAGACACCACCGAGTTCCTGCTCAATCTGCGCGAAATTCGCATCCACGCCCTCGCGGACCGTCCCGCAGAAATGCACCTCAACATCACCGGCGCCTCCAGAGTCACCGCTGCTGACATCGAAGTCCCCGGCGACTACCACATCGTCAACCCCGATCTCTACCTCGCCACGCTTGACAGCAACGATGGCCGACTCGACGTCGTGATGGACGTCGAAACCGGGTTTGGCTTTCAAACGTCCGAACACAACACCAACGGCGAGCAGGTGCTCGGCGTCATCCCGCTTGATGCCGTCTTCACTCCCGTTCGCAAAGTCGCCTACGAAGTGCTGCCCGCCTCCGGCGGCCGCGGCAGCGAGTACGAACAGCTACTGCTGGAAGTCTGGACCGACGGCACCATCAGCGGGGTCGACGCCATCCAGGCTGCTGCCCGCTCGTTGCGGCGCGAACTCGAACTCTTCGAGAGCATGGGTCAGCCCATCGTCTCTCCTCAGCTCCCCGCGCACGCCCTCGTCGGACTCAGCGCCGAGCAGTACGACATGCCGATCGAGGATCTGCAGCTCTCCGTCCGGGCTCACAACTGCCTCAAGCGCAGCGGCCTCATGGTCGTCGGTCAGATCCTTGAGAAGTCGGACGACGAACTGCTCACGCTCAGAAACTTCGGCGAGAAGTCCTACATTGAGCTGATCGACAAGCTGCTCGACCTGCGCCTGATTAATGAAGATGACCCGCGCGTCCGACGCGCCCGCGACGGCGTCTTCGCCCCGAGCGGCGACGAAGTGCTCTCCACCTTGCCGCCGCCGACCGAACCGGTTGAAGCCACCCCATCGCTCAACGCGCCCACGGACGAAGCGCCGGAGCCAGAGGACACTGACAGCGAAGATACCGAAGTGACCGGCTCGCTCGGCAAGGCGCTGCTAGACGCCCTACGTGAAGCCGGCAGCGGCGTCGACGAAACCCGCTAACCTCGCCGCTGACGCAGACCATGCAGACAGATTGAGGAGTGGACGATGAGGCACAGAAAACACGGACGCGCATTGAGCCGCAGCCGATCACATCGCGCCGCGCTCGTGCGCAACCAGGTCACCGATCTTCTGCGTCACGAGGCGATCGTCACCACCGAGGCCAAGGCCAAGACGATCCGACCCGTCGCCGAGAACATGATCACACTCGGCAAGCGAGGCGATCTTCACGCTCGCCGACAGGCCAGCGCCGTGCTGACCGATCGCAAGGTGCTGCGCACCCTCTTTGACGACATCGCCCCTCGCTTCGCCGACCGTAACGGCGGCTACACACGCATCATCAAGCTCGGACCGCGCCGCGGCGACGGAGCGCACATGGCGCACATTGAGCTGGTTGAGCGAGCTCAGCCACCAGCCGCCGACCCACCCAGCGACGACGCAGCAGACGAATAGCTGAGATTGCGCGCTTGGTCACACAACGCTGGGCGCTCTTACTGCAATACGACGGTTCGGAGTTCGCAGGATCACAATGGCAACCGAATCGTCCCACCGTTCAGGACGCGCTGCAAACGGCGATCACTCAGCTAGGCGGGGAGCCAGCCAACGTCTCTTTGGCTGGACGCACCGATGCCGGCGTCCATGCCATGGGGCAGGTCGCATCCTTCCTGACCGAGAAGTCGCCCCAAGTCATGCCTGCCCGCCGCTGGATTCGCGGGATCAACCATTTCCTGCCCGACACGGTCGCCGTCCAGGCAGCCGCAGCTGTCAATCTCGCATTCGATCCACGACGCGACGCTTACGCCAGAACCTACACCTACCAGCTGCGACTTGCCGAACAGCGTCAGCCGCTCTCACGACGCGACGCCTGGATCGTGCCTCCGACCTGCTCCAGCGAGACGCTACGCAACTGCTTGCCTCATTTGATCGGTCGACACAATTTCGCGGCCTTCACTCCGCCAACCAGCCTACGTTCGACCGTGCGCACGCTGACCGATGCCCGACTCGAGATAGTCGAATCAGGCAATGTCTGGCGCATCCATGTGACCGCGCAATCGTTCCTGCATCACCAAGTCAGACGAATGGTCGGCGCGCTGATCGAAGTCGCTCGCGGGCGTCAGACAGGCGATGCCTTCCAACAATTGCTCATCAACCCCAAACCTGGCGCAGCCGGTCCCACAGCGCCCGCCGCGGGACTCACCCTCGCCAGCGTGCAATACAACCCACCGCTGTTCACTCCGCATTCCAGCGAGCGAGCAGTCAATCCACCACCCTAGTCAACTCGCAACATGAGCCAACCCGCAACACTGGCCGACCCCAATAGGAAGATGTCGACATGTCAACCACTGTTCTTGGATCCCATCAGGTGCCGCGCCATTGGCATGTAATCGATGCCGCCGATCGTCCGCTTGGGCGACTGGCGACCGAAGTCGCCACTCTGCTCCGCGGCAAGCACAAGCCTGCCTTCCATCCCTCGCAGGACATCGGAGACTACGTGGTGGTCGTCAACGCGAGCAAGATCGCCGTCACCGGGCGCAAGCTCGAGCAAAAGATGTACTATCGACACTCCGGCTTCCTCGGCAACCTCAAACAGGCCTCGCTCAAAGAGGTACTCGCCCGTCGGCCTGAACGCGTCATTGAGCACGCCGTTCGCGGCATGTTGCCCAAGAATCGACTCGGCCGTACCCAGTACCGACACCTCAGGGTCTACGCCGGACCTGAACATCCACACGCCGGCCAGCTCGCCGACGCGAAAGAGGAATAGCCGATGACTACCAACGCTGGCCACTACTACTACGGACTGGGCCGTCGCAAGACGTCGATCGCGCGTGTCAGACTGTATCCAGGCAACGGCCAAATCACCGTTAACGGCAAGCCCGCAGAGGCGCTCTTCAGCCGACCCGAACAGCGCCGACTCATCGAAGAGCCGCTGCGTCACACCAACATGCAAAACAGCTTCTCAGCAGAGGTTCGCTGCAGCGGCGGCGGCATCAACGGCTGGGCCGGCGCCATCCGACTCGGCATCGCTCGAGCGCTGCTCGCCAGCGACGACACGCTGCGCCGACCCTTGCGCAATGCGGGACTCTTGACTCGCGACCCGCGCGCCAAGGAGCGGAAGAAGCCAGGCCTCAAGCGCGCGCGCAAGGCTCCCCAGTACACCAAGCGCTAGCCGGGCAGCGACCGCACTGCGCTCAACCTGTCAACCTCAACCTGTCAGCCCAGCGCGGTTTCGCAGTTCAGCCACGTGATCCGACTGCTCCCAGGGCAGGTCCAGATCGTCGCGTCCGAAGTGACCGTACGCCGCCGTCGGCTCATAGATGGGACGTTTCAGGTCGAGATGATCAATGATCGCCGCCGGACGCAGGTCGAATTCCTCGACCACCAGCGCCGTCAACTCAGCATCCGTGAGACGCCCTGTGCCGAACGTATGCAGCTCCAGACTCGTCGGCGACGGCTTGCCGATCGCGTAGCTCACCTGTAGCTCCACGCGCGCCGCAAGCTCGGCCGCCACAATGTTCCGCGCGACATGTCGCGCTGCATAGGCTGCGCTGCGATCCACCTTCGACGGATCCTTGCCGGAAAACGCCCCTCCGCCGTGTCGAGCCATCCCGCCATACGTATCCACAATGATCTTCCGACCCGTCAACCCCGCATCCGCCAACGGCCCGCCGATCACGAAGTGTCCCGAAGGGTTGACATATACATTCGTTGCTTCGTCGATCATCTCGGACGGAATTACAGCCTCGATCACGTGTCGGCGCAATGACGCGGCGATCTCAGCCTGTCCCACTTCCTCGCTGTGCTGAGTGCTGACCACGATCGTGTCAATCCGACTCGGCCGACCGTGCGCATACTCGACCGTCACCTGCGCCTTGCCATCCGGACGCAGCCAGTCGACGATGCCCGCTCGGCGTACCTCCATCAATCGATGCGTCAGACCGTGCGCCAGCGATATTGGCCACGGCATCAGACTCGGTGTTTCATCGCAGGCATAGCCAAACATCATGCCTTGATCGCCGGCGCCGTGATGATCAAATGGATCGTCGCTCTCGCCAGAGGCTTCGCCCGCCAATCCTCGCACGCCGGCATCAATATCGCTCGATTGGCGATTGATCGACAGCAACACCTTGCACGTATCCGCATCAATCCCCCACGCCCGATCGACATAGCCAATCCGACGCAACGTTTCCCGCACGATCTGATCCAGATCAAGCTGAGCATCCGTCGTAATCTCGCCGAAGACCATCACCAGGTCGGACGATACCGCCGTCTCGCATGCGACATGCGACTCCGGATCCTCTGCCAGGCACGCATCCAGCACCGCATCAGAGATCTGATCGCAGACCTTGTCCGGGTGTCCTTCAGTCACCGATTCGGAGGTCCATAGCCCAGCCAACGACTCCGATCGAGCCGAGTCAACAGCCAGAGATTGAGTGAAGTCGGTCATGTGCCTGCATCCCAAGAGTTCAGATAGCGGCGCTGCTGGTCGGTCAACTCATCAATCTGCACGCCCATACTGGCCAGCTTCAGTTGCGCGACCTGCTGATCCAGCTCCGGCGGCACCTCATGTACCCCAGCCGCCAGCGGTGGATCTGCCTTCAACAGATGCTCCACAGCCAACGCCTGATTCGCGAACGACATGTCCATCACACTGGCCGGGTGCCCTTCGGCCGCGGACAAATTCACCAATCGGCCGTCCGCCAACACCAGCAGCTCACGCCCATCCAGCGTCAGATGCGATCTGACGAACGGCCGCAACTCGCGCTGATGCTCGGTCACTGCCGACAAGGCGTCAAGATTGATCTCGTGATTGAAGTGGCCTGCATTCGCCAATATGGCCCCAGACCGCATCACCGCAAAGTGCGGTTCGTCAATCACGTGGATATCACCGGTCGTGGTGATGAAGATATCGCCCTCAGCGGCCGCCTCAAGCATTGGCATGACGCGAAAGCCGTCCATCAGCGCCTCCAATGCGCGTAGCGGTTCCACCTCCGTCACAATCACATTCGCGCCCAACCCGTCCGCACGCGACGACACCCCGCGACCACACCAGCCGTAACCCGCCACGACTACCGTCTTGCCTGCCAGCAACACGTTCGTCGCCCGGATGATCCCGTCCAGGGCGCTCTGTCCGGTGCCGTAGCGATTGTCGAAGAAGTGCTTCGTGGCGGCATCGTTGACCGCCATGATCGGATATGCCAGCGCGCCGTCAGCAGCCATCGCGCGCAGGCGAATCACTCCCGTCGTCGTCTCTTCGCAACCGCCGATCACGTCCGGCAAACCATCTTGACGCTCCAGGTGCAACGTTGACACCAGATCGGCGCCGTCATCGATCGTGATCTGCGGTCGCAGATCAATCACGCGATGAATGTGCTCATAATACGTTTCGTTCGACTCCCCGTTGATCGCAAATACAGCAATACCGGCTCGCTCCACCAGCGCCGCCGCCACCTCGTCCTGCGTCGACAGCGGATTGCTCGCGCACAGCGTGACCTCTGCCCCTCCCGCTTGCAGCGCCAGCGCGAGATTTGCCGTCTCCGACGTGATATGCAGGCAACCGGCGATTCGCAGCTCTGCGAACGGTTGCTCGGTTGCCAACCGCTGATGGATCTGTGCCGTCACCGGCATTTCTCGCGCTGCCCAGGCGATCCGACGTTCACCCGCCTCCGCCAACCTCAGATCCGCGATCTCGTGGTCTGTCACGCGTTCACGACCTCCCGCTCTCCGTCATCACCGCGCCGCCGCGCGGCCCACCGACGGAGCGCAGTTATCAGCGTACTCGTCTCCCTGACGGCCGACGCCTCAATAATCTCGCCGACCACGCGGTAGCCTAGCCGGTTGTACGCCCTCAGCGCCGGTACGTTGTCGCGTTTGACAGACAGCACCACCTCATCCACCTGCTCCAACAACGCCGCGGTCACCGCCGACGTCACGGTGGTTCCATGTCCGCGACTTCGAAATCGGGGGTGCGTAAACACATTGCCGACGATCGCGATCCCGTGCCTCCAACCAATCGCATGCGTGCCCGCCACCGCGACCAGACGCTCTTCATCGGTCACACCCCAATAGCAGCCATCGCTGATATGTTCCGGGCGGTAGTGGGTCGGATCGCCCTCCGCGTTGTAGAGCATGTTCACCAGATCGACGTGCGCAGACAACATCGGCTGCGCGGCCTCCATTGCCGAGCTACTGACCGGCCGAAACCCTTCCCGCGTCACCGCCATCCGAACCATCTGCGTCACTCGCTGGAAATGGTACACAGCTTCCAGGGCCTCCAGATGCTCCTCGCCCGCAATCGCGAAAGTCCGCGCAAACCCCGGATGCAGCCGTAAGATCGCGGCGACCGCCTCTTTCGCACCCGACAAGGTCGTCGCAAAGCCCAGCCCGCCCCGTGAATGGCAAAGCAGACCCGTACCACTCGGCCCGCGCGCTACCAGGAACTCAGCGTCTGGCCACGCGTCATCGTCGAGCTGCGCCAGCGCGTATGCCGCGATGTGACGATCGCTGATCAAGAGGTCAGCGATCCGTTCGCGATCGTACTCACGCACAATCTCAATCGGCCTGCGCGCCGCGCCAAACCCGAGTGAAAGCGCCATAGCGGCAACGCTAACGCCTATTCCGACGTCGCGTCGATCTCGCCCCACTCCGACACGCTGATCTGAGCCGCCCGCGCCGCAACCGATTCGCGGCTCGCCTGAAACAATCCCGCAAATCCGTACTGCTCTATCGCAAACGATGCCGCTGCGCAACCCCACACCGCTGCCTCCACCAGATCTCGTCCCCGAACCAGTGCGCTCAACAGCGCTCCCAGAAAGGTATCTCCCGCTCCTGTCGGATCGGTCGCCGCAATATTCGGTACTGCGTCCACGATCGTGCGCCGCCCTGCCTCAAACACTTCAACTCCTTGTGACGCGCGCTTCAGAACGAACGCGCTGGCGCCGAGCCTCTTGATCTCGCGCCAGGCCGCAATCGGCATCGCAGGATCCAGGTGGTGGCTCGGCCAGCCGATCAGCGCCGCCGTTTCCCGCGTGTTGATTGAGACCAGGTCTGCAACATGAAGCTGCGAACGAAGCTCATCCGTATGCTGCGCCACTTCACGCTCGATCGTGTCAAATGCGACATAAGCCGGCGAACGCATCTGACGATACGCGCACAGATTCTGCATCGGATTGCCCGATGTCAGCAGCACCACCTTGGCATCGCGGAACGGTTCGGGCACCACAATTGGGTGTGAGTCGAACACGCCTCCGCGGGTGAACAGCGTCTCGCGGTCGTCGCCGTCCGCCGAGTACTGACAGGCCCAGCGAAAATTCGGTCCGTCCACCCGGACAATGCCATCCAGGCGAATGCCTCGATCCTCAAACGGCTGCAACTTCGCCGGAGCAAAGTCATCACCGATCAGCGAAACCGGCGCAGCGTCCGCCAACAGCGATGCTCCCAACGCCGCGTACAACGAAGAGCCGCCGACCTGTTCCATCACTTCACCATCGGCGCTATGAATCTCGTCGAGCACCACCGCGCCCACCACCGCGATCTCAGGCGGCTCACCCATCGTCATTACAAGTATTTTTCCACTAGCAGCGCGTAACGCTCTCGGGTCGCCGCAGGTACACGGCGGGAATCCGTCATGATCGCGCCCGCCAACGCCCCATCCGCCGTAGACCGCCAACCTTCGGGCAGATGCCGCGCCAGATCAGACACGATCTGTTGCGCGGACTGCACATTTTGCGCCACGATCGCAGCGACCGCCGATGCCGAGACATCGTCCTCAGACTCGTGCCATACGTCATAGTCCGTCGCCGTTGCCAACATCGCGTAGGCGATCTCCGCTTCACGCGCCATCTTCGCCTCTGGCACCGCTGTCATACCGATAATCGCCGCATCCCACGAGCGGTACAGACGTGACTCAGCCCTCGTGCTGAACAGCGGCCCCTCCATGGCAACGTAAGCGCCTCCCTGATGCACCACCTGCCCAACCCTTCCTGCGCTCTCCACCAAGCGCGAGCTCAAGTCCGCGCAGAATGGATCGGCAAAGCCCACGTGAACCACCAGGCCATCACCAAAGAACGTTGTCGGTCGGGCGCCTCGCGTTCGGTCAATGATCTGGTCCGGTACCACCATCTGGCCCGGTACGATCTCTTCGCGCAACGATCCCACCGCAGACACCGCCAGAATCCCTTGCACGCCGAGCGTCTTCAACGCCCAGATGTTCGCTCGCACCGGAATCTCGTGCGGCATCAACCGATGTCCCACCCCATGCCGCGGCAGAAATGCCAGCCGCCGTCCATGCAATGTCCCGATCACGATCTCGTCCGATGGTTGGCCAAACGGCGTTTCCTCAAACCACGTCGTGACGTCGCTCAGTCCAGGCATCCGATAGAAGCCTGATCCACCGATCACCGCCAACTCCGCATTCGGCTGTTTCGTCGTCATCACATCTCCTCGTTGGCCATTTCGTCAATTGGCGCCTACTCGTAAACCAGCAGAGTTTCGACCCGATGCGGTTGCAGACGTTCACGACCAGCAAGCGCTGCCAGCTCAATCAAGAACGAGATTGCGGCGATCTCGGCGTCCGCCTGCAAAATCAGCTGCACCGCAGCCTCTGCCGTCCCGCCGGTTGCGAGCAGGTCGTCCACCAGGGCGACTCGCTGACCGCTGAGCAGCGCGTCCGCGTGCATCTCAATCGTCGCTTCGCCGTACTCCAACTGATACGACCGCGAGATTCTGGACGCCGGCAGCTTCCCGGCCTTACGAATCGGCACGAACGGCAGTTGCAAACGTCGCGCTACCGGAGCGCCGAATATGAACCCTCGCGATTCCACACCCACAACCACATCAGCGCCCTCACACCGATCGGCATACCATCGCACGGACTCCTCAAATGCAGACGGTTGAGCCAACAATGGCGTAATGTCGCGAAACAGAATGCCCGGCTCAGGAAAGTCAGGCACTGCCCGTATGTACTGCCGCACCAAGTCTGCGGCCGTCGGAGTGTCTGTCATGCACGGAGCATATCAATCCGTCTCACTGATAGGCTGACCTCAAACCGTGAGCTGGCCACTGAGCTGAGAGAACGCTATCGCGCAGCTAGAGAGAGGTCGCGTGGACGATCCCTTACGTTGGTCAGCCGATGATCAAGATCGAGCGCTCGCTGCCATCGCGTCGTGGTATCAACTCGACTTTGGCCCCATCGTGGACGACATCGAGATGTACCAAACGCTGATCGAGCCGATGTCCAACGTGCTTGAGCTCGGCGCCGGCACAGGACGCATCGCGCGACCTCTGGCCGCGCATGGCTGTCACGTCACTGCGATCGAGCCCTCAGACCACATGCTGGCCGACGCGGAGTCAGCCATGCGCGACGCACAGATCGACGTGATCCGTGCTGACATGCGCTGCTTCGACCTGAACCGACGCTTCGACGCCATCATCATCGGCCTCTCCACCTTTCAACATCTCCTCCGACGCGAAGACCAACTCGCCGCCCTCCGCTGCGCCCAACGGCATCTGACCGAGACGGGACGTCTCATCATCGATTGGACCGCACCGCGCCCCGACGACGTCGAGCCAGTGGCTCAGACCTTTCATCTTGAGTGGGTACGCCGCACCGATGAAGGCGACACCGTGACCAAGCTTGCCGCCCAGGAATTGGCGCTCGACCGTACCATCGGCTGCCCGCTTGACCGTGCCTCCCCGATCGCCTGGATCACCTACCAATACGACCGCGTCAACAAGGACGGCGACCTCAAACGCGCGCTCGCCCGCTTTCCATTGCGCGTCAACCTCAACACCGGTGAAATGGCAGGACTGTTGAGCCAGTCGCGTCTACGTGGGACGAACTGGTTCAGTTCATGGCAACTGGATGAACCAGGCATCGGCGAACGACTCATCGTCGTAGCGGAGCAAGCATCGTGACCATCACGCGCACGCGCCGCGCTCTCCCTGTCAGCCTCCCAATCATCGCCTTGGCGACCCTGCTCCTGGCGGTCTTGGCCATGCTACTCATCGCCTGCCAGAGCAATCCGAACGAATTCGTCCAGTCCAACGAGTATTTTCGCCCCTCCCCGGCTCAACAGGCACAGGTAGCCGCCGCCGACCAGCCATCGCAACAGCAGACCCAGCAGCCCGTCCAACAGCAATCTGACCAGGCCCAAACCAACGACCAGTCCCAGCAGACTGGCGCCACAGCCCAGCAGGAACAGCAGCAACAATCTGCAGACGACGATCCACAGGCACAATCGGAATCGGCAACTCAACCCAGCCAATCGCAGGATGAGGATGAGACCGGTGCGCCGCTACAGACATCTGATGACATCATTCGGCGATACTCAAACCCCAGCTACGGGTACTCCTTTGAACTCATCTGCTCGCCATTCTGCTCGCCGACCTCGAACGGCATTGACGCCGTCTCCTTCCTGTCTGACACCGGCCGCGCCCTGGTCGGCGTCAACGTCGTGCTGACCGAGTCGACCGAGCCTGATGCCGCCGTGATCGCCGCGCTGATGCTTGACGAAGGCACAGAATTTACCGCCCGTGAAGAGACGACCATCGTCACCGGCGAGCCAGCGGTTCGTTACACATGGGAGGAAGACCGGCGCGCCACCGGCGGTTTCCAGGTCCGCTGGAACGCCCTCTGGGTCGCTGTCGACGATCTCGCGTTCATCCTGCGAGCCGGCGCCGTGCTGGAGGATTATGAAGCCGTCGAGCCTGCGCTCGAGCGCGTCATCACGTCCTTCATTCTCCCAATCGAGGTCCAGACTCGTCCAGGTGAATACGAGCGATTCGGCTTTCACATCAGTTACAACCCAGACGACACCGCCCAGGAATTCGGCCAGCCCACCTCCAATCCGCCGAGCGAGGAAGCCGGCATCTTCGTCCTGCAATCCTCCACCTCCCTGAAGGCCGTCCTAACCTGGCAAGTGCTCGGTGAAGCCTTCTACGACGGCGATACCGCCATTGAGCAATCGCTCAGCGAATCGCTCGGCATTGAGAGCGCCACCAGTTTCCGCGACTGGGGCGAGATCGACGGCCTCCCCGCCAGAACCGGCGAGTCCGAGACCCAATTCGCAGAAGGTACCCTGCAGATCCAATCGTTCGCCTGGTACTGTCCTGATCTCGGCCGCGAGTTCGCGCTGCATGTACTTGATGCCGATGATCCCGAAACAGTGGCGCTACCGTTGATCGAGAGCTTCCTCTGCAACGCGAGCGCAGACGAGGCTGTCGATCAATAGCCGCCAGCAGCAGAGAGGAACGCCATGCGCGGCCATGCATCCACGCCAGCCAACCCTCAGCCAGCCAACCTTCGCCCCGTCACCGTCGCATTAGACGCTATGGGTGGCGACTACGCCCCCGGCGTCATCGTGCGCGGCGCGCTCACCGTCGCCCGCGATCCAGATATCGACATCGTCCTCGTCGGACGCGGCAGCGAGCTGCGTAGCTTGCTGCCAGCGCCACAGCGCAATCTACGCATCCAGGAGGCATCCGAAGCGTTGACGATGGATGCGCCGCCCACGGCCGTTCGACGCCTGCCTGACTCCTCAATCATGGTCGGACTCAAACTACTTGCCACAGGCGAGGCCGACGCCTTCGTCTCCTTCGGCAACACCGGCGCCATCATGGCCGGATCACTGTTTACGCTGGGACGCATTCCTGGCGTCGCCCGACCAGCGCTCGGTGCGCTCTTTCGCAATGGGCGAGGCGCCACATCACTGCTGCTTGATGTCGGCGCCAATGTCGAAGCTCGACCCCAGCATCTCGCGCAGTTCGCCACCATGGGTCGCGCCTACGTGGAACGCGTGCTGCGACACCGCAATCCCAGCGTCGGCCTGCTCAATGTTGGCGAAGAATCGGTCAAGGGCACCAGCCTCCATCAAGAAGCGTTCCAACTGCTCGAGCGCCAGGAACCGAACTTCGTCGGCAACATTGAAGGCAATCGGCTCGTAGCCGGCGTGGCGGATGTGATCGTCTCTGACGGCTTTACCGGCAACGTCGCCGTCAAGCTCACCGAGGGCATCGCCGAGCAACTCTTCGGCGAGCTCAAACGCGGCATCGAATCCAGCCCGATCCACACTGCCGGCGCCTGGCTCATGCGGGGGACGTTCCGCAGCCTCCGATCTCACTGGGACTACGCCAAAGTCGGTTCAGCCCCACTGTTCGGCATTGATGGTGCCGTCCTTGTCGGGCACGGCCGAGCCAACGCCGAGGCCGTCACGAGTGGCATTCGATCCGCCGTCAGCGTGGTCGAATCCGGGGTTGTTGACGCCATTCGCAACGCGGTCGCCGGCACCGCTCCGCTCGACCGCGATGATCCTGCGGAATCAACCAGTTCCGAAGGCCGATCTCAGGGTCAGCTCAGCGACACTTGGCGCTACGATCGCCGCTAATCCGTAGTCAGTCGCACTCGCAATGCATTACAGTGCGCTACATTGATAACGTTTCCAGACACCCCGCACAGCCACCCTTGGAGTGAATGATGGCAAAGCCTCAGGAAGTCACCGACGCCAGCTTTCAGACCGACGTGAAGGACAACGACCTGCCCGTGCTGGTCGATTTCTGGGCCCCCTGGTGCGGACCCTGCCGCATGGTCGCCCCCATCGTGGACGAGCTCTCAGAGGAATACGACGGTCGAGTCGCCTTCTACAAGCTCAACACCGACGAGAACCCCGGCATCGCCACCGAATTCGGCATTCGCAGCATCCCCACGCTGCTCGTGTTCAAGGGCGGTGAAGTTGCTGGTCAGGTCGTCGGTTTCCGCCCCAAGAGCGACCTCGCCAAGCGACTCGACGAAGTTCTCACCTAGCTCGCCTGATCGCACGTCTCCTGACGGTCGAGCGCGCCATATGACGCGCTTGACCGTGTTCGCGTATCCTGCACCCATCGCGCATCTCACCCTCCCCACAAGCGCGTAGAACCGAGGACATCCATGAAAGTCGGCGTTCACTTCAACTTCCAGAACTATTCCGACTGGGACCGTTTCGAGTCCCACGCGGTCACCGACCAACCCGCCGTCAGCGACCAGCAGATCTACGAAGAGGACCTGCATCTTGGTGGACTCGTTGAGCCGCTTGGCTACGACTCCTATTGGTGCATTGACCACCACTTCTCTCCCTACATCATGACCTCTGGCGCGCTGCAGAACCTCACCTATTTCGCCGGCAAGACCGAGCGCATCGACTTCGGCACCATGGTCGTCGTGTTGCCCTGGTACGACCCCGTTGCCATCACCGAACAGATCACTGTGCTCGACAATATGCTGCAGGGCCGCAAGCTCACGCTCGGACTCGGACGCGGCGCCGCCAAGCGTGAATTCGAAGCGTTCCGCTCGCCAATGGGCGAGTCTCGCGACCGCTTCCTGGAATCGCTCGAGGTCGTGCGGAAGGGCCTCTCGCAAGAATATTTCTCGCACGAGGGTGACTACTACACCATCCCTGAGACGACCATCCGCCCGCGACCGCGCAATCCGCAACAGCTGCTCGATTCCATGCGCGTCGCCTGGATCTCTCCCGAAACCCTCGAAATTGCCGCCAATGCCGGACTCGGCATGCTCTTCACCAACTCCAAAAAGTGGGAAGATTACCGCATTGATGTGCAGCGCTTCAATGAAATCCGCGTCAATAACGGCTGGCAGCCTCGACAACCAACCGTCGTCGTCAATGTCGCCTGCTTCGACTCTGAAGCCGAGGCCTGGGACGTGATGCTGCAACACACCGGCGAGTTCCAGGAGAGTGTCGAGCGACACTACCTCTTCTCAGAGTCCGCTCGCTTCGCCGCCACTAAGGGCTACAAGTACTACGCCGAGTTCGGCAAGACCAACGAAAAGACCAACGCCGAACAACGCGCCCGCTTCGCCGCCACGCCGCAAGCCTGGGGAACCCCTGACCAGGTCATCGAGAAGCTCAAGCACATCCAGGAAATGACCGCCGCCGAAGAGATGGTCATGAACTTCCGCATCTCAGGCGGAATGCCTGCCGGAACCGCTGAGCGCAGCATGCGTCTCTTCGCCTCCGAGGTGCTGCCCGCCATCCACGATCTGGAAGGCGTCATGCCCGAGGAACTCTCCGGCCGTCCGCTGGCAGAACCGGTCTCGGCGGACTAGCCGAATGACCGGCGTTGACCTCCAGGGCGCTTGCGACCCCAGATTCGACCGCGTCCGCGACGCGTTTCACGCCAATTGGCGCGATCATGCCGAAGTCGGCGCTTCACTCTGCGTCATCGTTGGCGGCGAAACCGTCGTTGATCTCTGGGGCGGGCATATCAACGCTGATCACACCACACCCTGGCAGCGTGACACCATTGCCAACGTGTACTCCACGACCAAGGGCATCGCCGCTACCGCTGCGGCGATGCTTGTGGATCGCGGACAGCTCGATGTCAACCAGCCGGTCGCCAGCTACTGGCCCGAGTTCGCGCAAGCTGGCAAATCCGACATCCCCGTCCGCCATCTGCTCACGCATGAAGCAGGTCTCGCCGGCCTCGATGCGGAGCTTCCTGATGGAGCCGCACTCGACTGGAACCTCATGGTCGGCGCGTTGGAACGTCAGGCGCCGCTTTGGACGCCCGGCGATGGCATGGGCTACCACGCCATCACCTACGGCTGGCTCGTCGGCGAGGTGATTCGCCGAATCGACGGTCGTACCTGCGGCCAATTCGTCCGCGAAGAAATTGCCAACCCGCTCGGCGTTGATTTCTTTATCGGCCTGCCCGCATCGGAAGACGCTCGCACTGCCGACCTGCTCCCCGCGCCCGGCGCAGGACCGATCGGCGTGAGCGCGCAAGACAATCTGGCCGCCAAAGCGCTCGGACTCGCCGCGCCGCGGCTGGCCGGCAGCGTCAATTCGCGCGAATGGCGCGCCGCCGAGCTGCCCGCCGCCAACGGTCACGGCAACGGACGCGCCTTGGCCACGATCTACTCATCGCTCGCACAGGGCGGCGCTGATCTGCTGTCGGACGACGCCATCAACGCCTGTGGCGCAACCGAACACACCGCCCGCGAGGACATGGTGCTCGGATTCCTCGTCCGCCGCTCGCTCGGATTCATCCTCAGCACCGCCGGGGGCCGCTACGAGTGGGGACCCAATCCCCGCACCTTCGGACACTCAGGCGCCGGCGGCTCCCTCGCCTTCGCCGACCCTGATGCGCAAATCGGCTTTGGCTACGTGATGAATCAGATGTCCGCCGGACTCGGAGCTGACCCTCGTTGGAAACCGATGATCGACGCGGTCTACGCCAGCCTCTGAGCAACACTTACGCCGCGGAGTCGCGAGTCTCCATCAGTCGATCGAGCTCTCCGCGCAGTTCTGCACGCACCTGTTGCCGATGGCTTTCGCTCCAACCGAGCTCGCGAGCCAGATCCAGCGCGCCTTGACGAGTCCCCGCTGAGAACGGCCCGCTCGACTCGTGGAACGTGCCCACGTTTACGCGCGACACCCCTGTATCCACGATGCGTTCAGCAAATGACTTTGGATTGTCCAACGGCAACAGCGGCGACACATTGACCGCCGTGCGGATTCCCACGTCAGCCAGCGCGCCGATCGCTGTCAAGCGCCGCTCAATGCTCGCGCATTGCGGTTCGAATCGCTTGCGGATTTCGTCGCGGTCGGTGGTCACGCTCATCGTGACGTGGATACGTTCGAACTGTTCAAACAGATCGATGTCCCGAGTCACCAGCGGACTCCGAGTCAACACCGACAAGTGAACGCCGCGCCGCGCCAGAATCGGCAGCAGCGAACGCGTCAGCTCCAGCTTCGCCTCCAGCGGCTGATACGGATCCGTCGCGCTGCTCATCAAGACTGACTTGCCGCGCAAATCTTGCCGCGATCTGCGCAGTTTCACCAAGGCATTCGTCTTCACGCGTACCCATTCACCCCAGCGTCCGCGCAGATCATCGTCCGCAACAAAGAACGCCGCGTAGCAATAGGAACATGCGAAGGTGCATCCCTGATACGGATTGAGAACGAAGTCAAGCCCCGCGAGACGGCCGGTAGGTCGGGCGAGAATCGCCGAGGCGTCCGCGTATATGACATCAGAGGCGCCCTGACTGTCCGGACGCTGCTGAGATGGATTCGGATCGAAGAGTGACAACTGCATCATGCATACATAGTACATACGTATTGATTAGTCGTCAACGACTCGTGAGATGTCCGCTTTCAGGCCCGCAACTCTTTGCGCGCGCGCTCAACGACGGCTGTTTTGCGCACGTCAGTCAGCCGCTGCTCAACCAGTTGATGTACACACGGAGTTGGACGATACGGCCGATCGTCGAGTCTGCCAGCTGGCAGACACGTCGAGGCAGAGCAACCGAGGGCCGCCCGCCAAGCTGTCGGGGGCCATCAAGCCTCTACAGAGCGGGTCGGCAGCACTTGCCGCCGACCCGCATCCGACGCGCCGAGGCAGATCTCCTAAACGCTCGAAACCTTCAAGGCCTCAAGTCAGCGCGCGCCGCGAATCAGCTGACCAGGACGCGCGCCAGTCTCCTCACCGTCTCGGCTGATCACCTCTCCCGACACAATCGTCGCCACGTAACCCCGCGATTTCTGGATCAACCGCATCGCGTCGGTCGGGAGGTCGTGGACCGCCTGAGGACGCTCCAGCTGCAACGACTCATAGTCGATCATATTGACATCGCCCTTCTTTCCTACCTCCAGCGTCCCTCGATCGCTCAAGCCGTACAGTTCAGCGGTGTCCTGCGTCATCCGCTTCACGATCCACTCGAGCGGCAGCGTCTCACCGCGACTGCGGTCGCGCGACCAGTGCGTCAGCATGAACGTCGGCATTGACGCATCGCAAATCACGCCGCAGTGAGCGCCGCCGTCGGACAATCCCATTGCCACGCGGGGATGCAACATCATTTCACGGGTCGCATCGAGATTGCCGTTCGCGTAGTTGAACAGCGGCGCGAACAGCACGTTCCGACCGTCCCCATCACTGAGGAAGTCGTATGCGTACTCCAGCGGCGTCTGTTCGGCGGCGGCCGCGCGAGCGCTGACCGACTCATCCGATGTCGGCTCATAGTTCGGTGGATCGCTCATCGGGAACAGCTTGTCCCACATCACGAACCCGAGCGCCGCGTCCGGCGACGCAACTTCGCTCAGAATCCGCTCGCGCCGCTGCGGGTCGCGCATTGCCTCCGCGCGCTCCGGCCAGTCCATATCGTCCAACTCGCGATAGCTCGCCGAGTGGATGAAGGGATGTCGACCGCGCAGCGTCAGCAAGATCGAGATGCCGCGCGCCGCCACCTGCGGGTAGAGCTCGGCGCCATCTTCCAACGCCTCGAGCGAGTGATCCAGCGCCTCCCGCCACGCTTCCGGTTCGTTGTCGTACTGGACCATCGCGAAACTCACCGGCCGCTGAATCTCCGCCGACAGCTTGCGCATCCAGGCAATCTCCAGCTCTGGCGCGTTGGCATCGTCGCCCGTCACTCCGGCCGGCGCCACCTCATAGATACCAGTGTCGAGCTCCTTCAACGCCTGGCCGATGCCGAACAGCTCATCCTCGGCTGCGAATGTTCCTGGCACCGGTTCGCCGTCGATCGCGCGATGTGCCAGGGTTCGCGATGTGGAGAAGCCCAACGCTCCAGCCTCCAGGCCCTCCTTCACGATCGACGCCATCTCCTGGATGTCTTCAGGATTGGCATCCTCGTTGCGCGCGCCGCGATCTCCCATCACATACGCGCGAACCGCACCGTGCGGCACCTGCGTGCCAATATCGATCGCCTTCGGCAACTGATCCAGGAAGTCCAGATACTCAGGGAACGACTCCCAACCCCACTCCATCCCCTCAGCCAACGCGGAGCCCGGAATGTCTTCGACGCCCTCCATCAACCCGATCAACCAATCGCGTCGGTTCGGCGCCGCTGGCGCGAATCCCACACCGCAGTTGCCCATCACCACGGTCGTCACGCCATGCCAGAATGACGGCGTCAGCAACGGATCCCAGGTGATCTGGCCATCAAAGTGTGTGTGAATGTCGACGAAGCCGGGCGTGACCAACAACCCCTCGGCGTCAATCTCGTCGCGACCCCGATCATTGACTTCGCCGACAGCCGCGATGACACCGTTGTCAATCGCAATATCCGCTCGACGAACGCTCGCGCCCGTGCCGTCGGCCACGAGCCCGTTTCGGATTACCAGATCATGCATGATCACTCCTTCCGCGAATCTGCGGATGTGTCTTGACGAGCACAGTATGCCAGAACGCCGCTCGCCTCGCCGAATCTCCGGCGCCGGCGCCGCCGCCAACGACGCATATCCAATCCAGAGCACTCCTCCACCCCTCCACCCTAGTCCAACCCACCGTCGCTGCGACATCACTCGAATCGTTCTAGCCCTCAGTCAGCGCCGTCGTTGGGCCCCGATCCAGAGTGGCCATCGACATTGTTCGCCAACGCCACCAGAAATGGAATCCAGATCGCGTACAACAACACCGCGATCGCCAGTCGATCTCGCGACCACAACCAACCTCGCAGTCTCGCCATCTGCCTAGCGTTGATGAATCAGGCGCTCGCCAGGAATCGGAGAGCGAGCATGCACCGCATAGTCACTGCGAATGGAGCCAACATAGAGGTCGCGCATATCGTCTCCGCCCCAGCTAACGTTGGTCGGCGCCTGCATGATCTCACCCTCAAGATCTTCAATCATCGTGACGACATCAAACTGCGGCGTGATCGCCACCACCTTGTTCGACATCGGCAGTGTCACCCACAGGTTGCCTTCCTGATCAAAGCCGCAACCGTCGGTCAATCCCAGCTCGCCACGCTGCTCCGCGCTGAGCGGTCGCATGGACGCCAGATCAGCCACCGTCTTGCCGAGCTGCGGGCCATACACCTCACGTTCGCCCAGGCTGCCGTCAGCCTGAATCGGAAAACGCAGCACATGGCAGCCGGTCGTTGAGCAAACGTAGGCGTTCTGCTCCGCCGGATCGAGTGTGATCCCATTGGCAAACTCAATCTCTGTTGCCAGCATCGTCAAGGAGCCGTCTGTCTCGATCCGGAACAGAAATCCGTCCGGCCCGCCTGAGAACGCGTCGCCACCGCTGCGAGAAGTGGAATGCGTCACCCAAATCCGACCCGCCGAGTCGATATGCGGATAATTCGACGCCAGCAACGCCATCCCGTCAATCTCATCTGCCAACACCTCGATCTCACCAGTCTCAACATCCAGTCGCTGCACCGGCCCAGAACTGCCATCGCCATCGAGCCCGCCGACGTTGGCGATAATGATTCGACCTTCGGCGTCCATGTTGATCCCATTCGGCGCGCCGCCCGCGTTGCCTACCCGATTCAGCCCGCCGTCCGCCAATGCCTCAGCCGCCGCCGACGCCTGATCCGACATCCATACCCGTCCGTCGCGGGAGACAACCACGTCTTCCGGACGTTGCACGCCTATTCCAACCTTCGACAGCTCTTCCTTACGAATCGGAGTCAGTGGCATCGGACCGTCCTCGCTGTTCCATCGTCAATCTGGGCAAATCAAACTTGCTCAAGGCTAGCGCCGGGGCAACGGTCGAAGAGCACACACTCGCCGCACTTCGGACGCTGCTTCTGGCAGACACGGCGTCCATGCCGAATCAGCGTGACATGAAACGCGTAGTAACGCTCTGTTGGCATTTGCGCTTCGAGCAGCTCGTGCGCGGCGAGCGCGCCAACCCGTTCGCTGATCAGTCCCAACCGCTGCGCGACGCGATGCACGTGCGTATCAACCGGCAGCGCCGGACGTCCTAACGAAAACAGCAGCACGCAGGCAGCCGTCTTCGGTCCGACGCCGGGCAGCTCCGTCAGCCAACGCTTCGCCTCGGCGATCGGCATCGTCGCCAATCTCGATCCGTCCCATTCAGGCCCAAGCCGCGCCTGCAACTCGGCCAGCAATGCCTGCATTCGCGGCGCCTTCGTCCGCGCCAGCCCTCCAGGACGAATCGTCTCCTCCAACTCTGCCGTAGGCGCCGCCAGCACTGAGTCCCAGCTCGGATAGCGTTTCAACAACTGCTGAAACGCTCGTCCTGAGTTCGTGTCGGACGTGTTCTGCGACAGCAATGTCAGCACGAGCTCGGTCACCGGATCGTGCGTCGCCCGCCACGGCGTCAGCGGCGCTTCCTTCACCAACCGATTGATGATCGCCGTCGGTCGCAGCGGCTGCGGCGTTCGTCGTCTGCGTGGCATCGCCGAACCTCATCTTCCAGTTCGCGCGCATCCGTCTCGTGTCTGATGCTAAGACGCTGCAATCAACCGCTGTGCCATTCCTCCGCCCGGCAAACGCGACAGCTCAGCCTCATACGTGCTCTCTCCTCTCATCACCCGGAAGAACGCGCGCCACAGGTAGTCGATCTGATTCGACACCGTCAAAGCCAACCAGGGCCACGTCGTCACGCACCAGTAGTAGAGCTTCGAGATCGTCCGCGCCGCGTCCAGCTCCGGTTGAATCTCACGGTTGATCGCGTGCGTGTAGGTAGACGCTGGATCGCCGTCGCTCAGCAACGAATCTGCAGCAAGTCGCGCCGAATGCGCCGCATATGCGATGCCTTCCGCCGTGAACTCATCGGCTAACCCTGCCGCGTCGCCCAACAGCAACGCGCGCCCCGATGCCACCGGCTCACCGCGATGTCGCCGGTATCGAATCGGGTGTCCTTGCACGCCGATCACCTGCGCATCCGCGAGTCCAAGCCGATCAAGATAGCGGTCAGTCTGACGCCGGATGCTGCGACCATGCTTCGGCGCCATCACCACGCCCACCGACAGCACGCCAGCCTTCGGAAACACCCAACCGTAGCCCCAGGGGCGATACCCGATATCGACATTGGCTGCTCCTTGCCAGTGATCAAGCACCGTGCTCGGCGCCGCTACCTCCACTTCATATGCGGCGCTGCGCGTTCTCGCCGACGCAATCCCCAGCCATCGAGCTGTCGGACCGACGGCTCCATCCGCTGCCAACACGTACCGAACTCGCAGCGCCCCAACGGGCGTCTCCAACTCGTAGTATTCGTCGCCTTGAGTAATCGCCTGGACCGGCATGCCGTCACGGACGACCGCTCCCGCATCTGCCGCCGCGTCCGCCAGCAGCTGATCAAAACGGTCTCTCATCACCATCAGCGCAAGCGGCGCTCTCGAGTGTTTGCGAAACGCGCGACGGCCGAATCGCGACACTTCGATCGCGTACACAGCCCCTTCCGACACCGCTGAGACATCCACGTCATCCAACAGCTCCATCGTGCGGGCGGGCACGCCGCCGCCACAAGCCTTGTAGCGAGGCATCAGGCGTTGTTCCAGCAGCAGCGTCTTTACCCCACTACGAGCGAGCCGTCGCGCAGCCGTCGCGCCCGCCGGACCCGCGCCGATCACAACCGCATCCCAACTCGGAGTAGCAGACCGCGTCATAGCGATAGCTTAGACAGCGGATTAGCTATACTGGGCACGCCTGCGAGCAGGTCGCAGGTCACTCTGTGCAGGAGCCAGACATGGACTACCAATTCACCACCTCCGACGAAACATTCCGCGGCGAAGTCGTCGACTTCATCGAGCAAAACTGGGAGCCGGCCTCAGGAACGAACGAACCTGGCGACGACTCTCACTTCGAGGCAGAGCGCGCGTTTGAGAAGCGGGCGGCCTCCAAGGGTTGGCTCACCATGGCCTGGCCCGAGGAGTACGGCGGTCGCGGCGCCAGCCACATCCAACAGATGATTTATCGCGAGGAAGCCGCCTACCGCGGCGCGCCTGGCTCCGGCGGTCAGGGCATCTCCATGGTCGGACCCTGCCTGATGCTGCACGGCACCGAAGAGCAGCGCAAGGAACATCTCCCGCGTATCGCCAACGCTGAATCCTACTGGGCGCAAGGATTCTCCGAGCCAGGCAACGGCTCCGACCTCGCCGGCCTGCAAACGCGCGCCGTCCGCGACGGAGACGACTTCGTCATCAACGGACAGAAGATCTGGACCTCCGGCGCGCACCATGCCGACTGGATTCACGTCCTCACGCGCACCGATCCGGAAGCGCCCAAGCACCGCGGCATCTCGTACTTCCTGCTCGACATGGACACACCCGGCATTGAGGTGCGACCCCTCATCAATATGCTCGGTGAGCACGGCTTCAACGAGGTCTATTTCACCGATGTCCGCGTTCCCGCCGCCAATATGATGGGCGAGTACAATCGCGGCTGGTACGTTGCCGCCACGCTGCTCGACTTCGAGCGTTCCGGCGTCGCCTGGTCAGCCACTTCCCGCAAGAGCGTCGAGCTGATGTCGGAATACGCCACCGAGCAGCCAGGGCGGCGTGGCGGAACCAACCTGATCAACGACCCAGGTGTCCGCAACGGCCTGGCCAACCTGATGATCGAGTCCGAAATCGCTCGCCTCATCTCCTACCGAGTGGTCTGGATGCAGTCGCAGGACCTCGTCCCCAATCACGAGGCGTCGATGTCCAAAATGTTCGGCTCCGAACTTGGCCAGCGTGTCGCGCGCTTCGGCGTCAACATGATGGGTCTGCACTCACAGCGAATCGACCCTGAGGACCCGGCAGCGCCCATCGCCGCGCGAATCGGTCGCTCCTACATGTCAAGCGTGCCCAGCACCATCGCAGCCGGCACCAGCGAGATCCAGCGCAACATCATCGCCACCCGAGGCCTGCAACTCCCCCGCCAGTAGAGTGGCATCCCCGGTTTCTTCATCCTGCCAAATTAGTAGGTGGCAGGATGAAGAAACGTACACTCACAGCGGACGGCCAATTTGCTGACGAGAAACTGCTCGGCTGCAATACCGAGTCAGCGCATTGGGTGAGTTGTTCGATCAAGTCGAAGGCGCGTGCGATAGCTCGGTAGCAAGCAACCAAGGACCGTGGCGGACCGCGCTTGATCGTACCGTCGTTCTACATCTTCCAGCAAGCACTACCACCGCAAAGCAATCATTGGAAGATGGCCTGGCCAATCTGGATTCACTATCTCAATATGGGATCAATGAGCAACTGTGAAAGCGAACGCGCTTCACATATCTCAAATGGGCGCAGACAGGCCAGGTTCGCTGACCGTGAAGCGGAGAGTTAGCCCTACGCGGCGCCTCTGAGCAGATCATCGACATGCTCACGCACGTGCCCGACCGCGACACCTTCGAGAACCTGGAGCAATGTGCCTTCCACCCCTCCGGCGGAACGGGTTGCTTGCTTGAGCAGTTCCTCATCAGCGGCTCGGATGGCGTCGATCGTTTCGGCTCGGTTGCGCCGAAACTCCGTCAACAACTGTTCGACAGGCTGGTCGTCGCGGCGGGCGACCTGTTTGGCGTTGTAGGCATCCATGTCGAACCCAGCGCCGCCGCCCTGCTGAGTATCTTCACCTCTCGCCCGTTGTTCAGCCCGTTCGATCAGCCTGGGGTAGGTCCACTCAATCGCGGCAATGTGGGCGAGCAACTGTCGCGCGTTCCAGCCATGCTCATAGACGCCCTGCTCAAACGCCTCTTCCGGCAACTGAGTCACTGCTCGCTGGAATGCATCACAGTCTTGTTGCAGCGCGGCGATCAGGGCTTCGCGCGAGGAGACGCTCATGCGACGCGCCATTCCGCCTTCGTGATCTCGTTAGAGGCGTCCCAGAGACCTAGCGCCTGATCGCCATTGAGCGCCGCCCGACTTGGTTCCCGCAGTTCGTGTCGATGGAAATACTTGCCCGACTGTTCGCGACGCTCCGCTTGCACCGCCAACTCGACGACCGGCGCGGCGCCCTTCTCTGGCGTCAACATGAACCGCTGCATGAATGACATGACGCGTCCCATCACACCTTTAACATCGCCGTCACGGGCAAATCCGGTGCGTACGCCGCCAGGGTGGACGGCGAATGCGGCGAGATGATGGTCGGCATAACGTCGATGCAATTCACGCGTGAACAGAACATTGGCGAGCTTGCTGGCGGCGTAGGGGTACACCTGCCCCCAATGATGCTCCAGCGTCAGATCGTCAAGCGGCACCTGGTCAGCACGGTCATGAAGAACGCTGCTGACATTGATGACGCGAGGATCGTCGCTTTGCAACAGTGTCGGCAAGAGCAGCGAGGTCAACAGGAATCCTCCGAAGTGATTGACCTGCATCGTCGATTCGTTGCCGTCCTCAGTCAGCCGGCGCTCCGAAAGGATGACGCCAGCATTATTGATCAGGACATCTATGCGGTCGCCGCGATCGAGCAAGTCATCGGCGGCGCGACGCACGGACGCGAAAGAAGCAAGGTCGAGGTCAACGAGTTCGACAGCATCGGAGTTGCTGGCCTTGCGAATCCGCGCGAGAGCGTCTCTTCCTCGCTGCGGGGAACGCGCCGTCGCAAACACTCGCCAACCACGACGCGCCAGCTCCGTCGCCGCCGCCTCGCCGATACCGCTGTTCGCTCCCGTAACGACCGCTGTTTTGTCTGTGTGGTTGTTCATGCCTCAAGTCTACAGAACCAATTGACCGATTCCGTAAACGCAATAGCGAGTCCGGTCTGCGGCAGTCCGAGCTCGCGGATCGCCTTACCTGGATCGAACCACTGTCGATGTCGAGCCAGGCGAACGCCGGCGACGGTCGCGAGCGGCTCGCGTTGGGACACGCTCGACAGGATGTACTCATCGATCAGCGCAGCCAGATAACCAACCGAAACAGGAATCGCCAACCTCGGCGGCTCTCGTCCGCCCGCCGCTGCGGAACGTGCCATGATCTGGCGGAGCGTCAGATTGCCGTGCGCATGCCCCAGGATGTATCGCTCACCCACACGACCGTGCCGCGCGGCCGCCACATGACCTTCGGCTACATCGCGGACATGCACGATATTCAGCCCCGCCGTCCGAATGTAGGCCGGTATCGCGCCAGCCGCTGCGTCGCGAATCATGCGGCCGGTCGGCGTAGGTTTGCGATCCAGCGGACCGATCGGCGCGGTCGGTAGCACGCAGATCGCTGGAAGCGACTCATCGCGGACCAGAGCATGGACGAGTTGCTCGCTGAGGATTTTCGTCTCCTCGTAGGGACCGGGGGCGCCATCGAGCGATGCCCATTGTGACTCGTCTGCGACCGTATGCGGGCTGCGTGGCGGACCGATCGCTGCGACCGAGGACGTGTGTACCACACGTTCGACCTGTGCTCGAAGCGCAGCCAGCATCAGAGATCGGGTTCCGTCCACATTCGCCCGATATGCGTCGTTGCGAGCGCGACGGCTGAGGTCATATCGCGCAGCGACATGAAACAGCGTGTCGATATCCGCGAGTGCGCGATCCAGCGATGCCTGATCGCGCAGATCACCGTACGCCAGCTCAATCGGCAGACCGTGAAGGTTGCGCGTGTCGCTCTTGGCGCGGACTAGAGCGCGCACTTCGGCGCCAGCGGACAGCACCGATCGCACAACGTGCGAACCGATGAACCCGTTGGCTCCCGTGACGAGGGCGCGCCTCACGTCAACTCGCGCTACTCCGCCGCTTCTGCCCGTGGCGGCGCGATTGAGGGAATGATCAGCGTCATCGCACGCTCAAGTTCACGGATCGCAGACTGTCGCTGTAATCCCAGCCCGATCAAGTCGCGCAGCAGCTGAGGCCGCCGAATCGTGCCGATCGCCACGTCCATAGCTGAAGGCTTGCCGCGCCAACGAACCACTTCCGTGGGAATATCGTCGTCAAGCGCATCCATCACCACACGAATCGACAGGAACGGCACATCTGCCGCCGCACAGAGTTCAGACCACTCCGCGTCTTCCATTTGCACGATCTCGGCGCCTGTCTCTGCCGCCTCCTGCTTCTCGGACCGAGTAAACAGGATCGCCGGCGTCGTAATGCTCGTCACCGACTGCCAGAAGATATCAGCCTGGTTGAGCAATCGGATCGCCTGCTTCCGCAACTCGCCGTCCGGCTCAAAGGTGGCGCCATCGGACTGACGAATAATGCTGGTCGGCACCGTGATCGAAGGCCGACGCAACGTATTGGTCAGACCACCAGCCACGCCGATGCTGATCACGTGCGACGGCTGATATCGCTCGAGCATTTCCTCTGCCCGATCCCGCGCCCGATCAGGCCCGACACCCGTCGTAATCAGTTGCACCCGACCACGACCCGCGATCGCTTCTCCCGCTCGGGCGGCCTGCGTCTCCCATGGCAATGCGGCAGTGATCGTCAGCATCAGCACAGTCTACGCCAGCCAATGGAGCAGCGCCGATCGTTCGCCGCTTCGAGCATCTCATGGTTCTACACTGGCACCGTGCGTGAAAGGCTCTCCGATGTACGAAACACTGCTCTACGACGTTGACGACGGCATCTGCACGATTACGCTGAATCGCCCCGAGTCGCTCAATGCGCTCAACGGCGTCATGCTGACCGAACTCCCTCTCGCGTGTGAGGCCGCAGCGGCCGACGATGACGTGCGCGTCGTCATCCTCACCGGCGCGGGACGCCTCTTCTGCGCCGGCGGCGACCTCAAAGACACCGGTCGCGGCGACATCCGCAACCTCGAGCAGAGCATCTATTCGTTGACCTACCAGGAACGCACCTCGATCCTCTTGCATCAGATGCCCAAACCGACCATCGCCGCGATCAATGGCGGCGCCGCCGGCGCCGGCTGCTCGATCACGCTCGCCTGCGACCTGCGCTACATGTCAACCTCCGCTTACCTCTACACCGCTTTCCTCAAGGTCGGATTCTCCGGTGACTTCGGCGGCACCTGGCTTCTGCCGCGACTCGTCGGCATGGGTCGCGCGCGCGAAATGTATCTCCTGCCCGACCGCGTCTCAGCCGAGCAGGCGCAATCGCTCGGCCTCGCCAACGGCATCTACGACCCTGACGAACTGGTGCCCAGCGTCCGTCAGATCGCCGAGCAGCTGCGCGACTCCCATCCCGGCGCCGTCGCCCAGATCAAGAACAACCTCAACGACGCCTTCTCCATACCGCTCTCCGAAGCGGTCCGACGCGAAGCAGACCGCATGCGACGAGTCGGCGAGTCCGAAGACTCAATCGAAGCGCGACGCGCCTTCGTTGAGAAGCGACGCCCAGTCTTCACTGGGCACTAGCAACCGGACGCCAGGAGCCTCGCCTACGCCGAAAGGAACCGATCATGCTGAGAATGCGGCAAATATGCCTTGTCGCCGAAGACCTCGACATGATCGAGTCGCATCTGCGAGGCGTCTTCGGTCTCGAAGTCTGTCACCGCGATCCTGGCGTGGGGCAATTCGGATTGCACAACTTCCTCATGCCCGTCGGCAACTCCTTCCTCGAGGTCGTTTCACCGATGATGCCCGGCACTGCTGGCGGACGCTTCCTTCGGCGTCGCGACGGTGACGGCGGATACATGGTCATCATGCAGTGCGACGACATTGCCGCCCGTCGCGCCCACGTCTCCTCACTCGGCATCCAACTGGTGCAGGATTCCTCGGCCGAACACACTGATGGCATTCAGCTACACCCCAAAGACATGCCCGGCGCCATCGCCGAACTGCGTTGGAACGCCGGTGAGCAACCAGATGGTCCCTGGAATCCGGCTGGCGATCACTGGCTGCCCGCCAAGCGTGAGCACGTGATCTCCGCTATGACCGCCGCCGAACTGCAAAGCGATGACCCGCCTGCCATGGCCGCGCGATGGTCGGAAGTACTTCAACGTCCGCTCGACTCTGACGCGGACGCGCACCCGATCATCAGGCTTGACGATGCCGTCATCCGCTTCGTGGAAGCGACCGACGGTCGCGGCGACGGATTGTGCGGACTCGATGTCGTTACCGTGGATCGCGAGCACGTCTTCAGCACCGCCAGGCACCACGACCTCACCGTTGACGAAGATGCATCGTTCGTGATGCTCTGTGGCGTCCGATTTAGACTCGTCTGAACTGCTGACTGCTACCGAATCGAGCCAACGAAGCTGCGCAACCCCGCCTTCAGGTTCGTCGTCGCGTCAATCACCGCCGACGCCTCGTAACCAGAATGCACCATGCAATCAACGCACTTCGGATTGCCCGAAGCGACGCCGTACTTCTCCCACTCCGTCTCTTCGATCAGCTCTTGGAAGCTGTCAGCGTAGCCCTCATCCATCAGATAGCACGGCCGCTGCCAACCGAACACGGTGTATGTCGGATTACCCCACGGCGTGCAGTCATACTCGATCTCGCCCTTGAGGAAATCGAGGAAGAGTTGCGAGTGATTGAAGTTCCAGCGCTTCGGTGGGTCGCTCAGAATGTCGCGGAACAGTTCCTTCGTCTGATTTCGCGCCAGGAAGTGCTCCTGGTCCGGCGCCTTCTCATACGGATAGCCGGGCGAGATCATCAGACCATCAACGCCGATCTCCATCAGCTTGTCGAACATCAGCCGGATCCGCTCAGGCTGTGCGCCGAGGAAGAACGTGCTGTTCGTCGTCACGCGGAATCCGCGAGCCTTCGCCGCCTCAATCGCCCGTATTGCGATGTCCCAGACGCCGTCTCGGCAGACGGAATCGTCGTGGTCCTGCTCGAAACCGTCCACATGAACCGAGAACGTGAGATAAGGGCTCGGTTCGAAGTCCGCCAATTTACGCTCGAGCAGAATCGCGTTCGTGCAGAGGTAGACAAACTTCTTGCGCTCCGTGAAGCCGTTTGCAATCTCCACAATGTCTTGATGGATCAGTGGTTCACCACCGGCGATCGCCACCACGGGTGCGCCACATTCCTCAATCGCATCCCAGCATTGCTGAGGCGACAGACGCCGGCGCAGAATATCGGTCGGGTGCTGAATTTTGCCGCATCCCGCGCACTCAAGGTTGCACTGCAGCAGTGGCTCCAGCATCAACACCAGCGGGTATCGCTCGACGCGTCGCAGACGCTGCCCCATCACATACTTGCCAACCTGGATGGTCTGTCTCAGTGGTGTAGCCATGCGCTTTATGCTAACGCCTTCGACTCAGCAGGCGGCCGTCTCTCTCGTTTGCCGCCTGTTGAGTCACCGTGGACCTCGTGGGACATCGCCAACGCCTCTTGATAGGCAGGCGGCGTGTTCAAATTCTGAATAATGATCGGGTCGTCTAGATCCAGAAAGGCCGTTTGCTCAACGTATCGCCTGCGCAGCCGCCGCAAACCCTCCCCGCGCTCACTCACTTCACGCAGCTCAGCCACGAGACCACCTCGCAGGATCGGTGGATGACCGTTCCGACCGTCATAACGCGGCACCACCATCGCCGCTGATGGCATCTCCGCCAATGCCAGAATCAGTTTGCCTACGACGACATCGCTCGTTGGCTGATCAACGGAGGACACCACCACGGCATCCTCGCGCGACGGCACAGCTCGCGCTCCAGCGCGAATCGACGATGCGCGACCCGATCGCCAGGCATGATTGATCACGATCTGCACATTCGCTTTCGAGGGAACTGCCGGTTGGACCAGAAATCGATGCGCTCCCAACACCACGACCACCAGGCGGCAACCTCCGCTCAGTAGCGCCTCGGTCTGCGCCGCCACCAACGGGTGTCCGTGCCAGTCGAGCAACTGCTTCGGTCGACCCATCCGCGACGATTCACCAGCGGCGAGTACGAGGCCGACGACCACGCGGTTCTCCTTCGTCCAGCCGATCTCGCAGTAATCGGCAGAGCCGTCGCACGGCATGTTCGACGGCCGAGACCGTTGAAGCATCCGTCAGATCACCGACACCGTAGGGCTGCGCCTCCGACCGCGCGGTCTGACCTGCCAGATCGATGATCCGATCGTTGATCGTCCGACCGCGCACGACCGACTCGATCTGACGCGCCCGAATCGGGTGCGACGCCACGCCGACCAGCATCACCGCCGCATCGCCATTGCGAGACAGCCTCGCCGCTGCCCCAAAGCCGGGCTCAGACTTGGCCTCGCTGTAGGCCGTCGCGGCCCCGCGCGGGAGTCGCGGGATGATTAGCGAGCGGGCAGCCGATGCCCCTTCCGCTCCATCCACGTCCACGCCTCCGCTGACCAGCAGTCGCTGATCGAGCGGGACGCTGCTACCGTCATCCAGATCGAGCCGCCCCTCAAGCACGATCAACGCCGCAGCCAAGCCATGCTGATCGGGATCTTCCAGGCAAATCCGAATCGTGGAAGCCGAGCCGCTGGTCGCCAACCAGTCGTTAAGCGCATGATCACCCGCCGTCTGCAGATCCAATACCGACCAGGAAAGCGGTAGCCGACGCTCGTTCACGAGCGAACGCTGCCCAACGTTCGAGACTCATAGTCGGCCAGCGCTCGCTTGAGCGCCGCAGCCGCCAGGACGGAGCAGTGCGCCTTCGCCTTCGGCAATCCACCGACCGCCTCGACGAAGTCCTGCCGCTTCAGAGTGGACGCCTGGTCTAGCGACATATCCGTCAACATCACCGTCGCCATGCTGCTCGTCGCAATCGCGGCTGGGCACCCGCGAGTCTGAAATCGCGCCTCACGAATGGTGCGGTCATCGATCCGCAGCATCAGACGCATATGATCGCCGCAGACCGGATTTCGATCCTCGCCCACCGCGTTCGCATCAGCCAATTGGCCAGCGTTCCGCGGACGCTGAAAATGATCGATTACGGTCTCGCTATACGCGCGCAGGTCCTCGCTTGGCATGCCGTTAGTCTACCCAGCGGATCGCGCGGCAAGATCAATCAGCAGCCGCATGATGACCCGCAAAGCGCGGCTCCGATCCGTCGGATCGAACCACTCGCGGATGCTGTGCTGATTGTCCGATCTCCCACCCCAACTCAGCGCAATCGCCGGGATGCCAGCTGCAATCGCCGCATTCGCATCGGTTGACGCCGAAATCAGGCGCGGTGTCCACCCCTCAGCCGAGATCGCCTCCTGAGCGCTGCTCACCAACTCAGATTCGATCGGCGTCGCGCCGGCAGGTCGGTCTCCGATCTGTTGCACTAACGGATCGAGCGCTCCAGCTCGGCGGCGCTGTCGCTCATGCTGATGCCCGAACTCGATCATCCCTCGCACTTCCGTCACCAGTTCTGCGAGCTGCTGTGGCGACTCGCTACGCAGATCGAGCTCCATAACCGCCAACTCAGGAATCGCATTGACGGTATCGCCAGAACGCATCACTCCCACGTTGAACGTGGTGCGTGGATCGCGCGATCCACGCATCTCCGCCAACCGATTGATCGCAGCGGCCAGCGCGAATGCGGGATTGTAGCGACCGAAATGCGCCCAACTATGACCGCCCTCGCCGCGATACGTGACGCGAAATCGTTGCGAACCGATACCGCCGTGAACGATCGCTGCCGCGTCGGAGTGATCAATCGTGATGAACGCGCGAGCCGATTGACCGAGCGCAGTCGAGCAGAAATGCCGCGCTCCCTTCAGATCACCACGTCCCTCCTCTCCGACGGTCGCCAGGAAACACACCTGCCGCGCTTCGTCCGACGCTTGCAGCGCCCGAGCCACTGCCAACATCGCCGCTAATCCTGCTGCCGCGTCTGAAATCCCGGGCGCGTGATACTCCCCACGTCCAACGATCTCTCCCGGTCGATATGGATTCGGCTCGCCCGGTCGCGCCACTGCGACCTCCTGTTCCGGTCCGAAAACCGTATCCAGATGCGCGCTCAGAACCAAGGGCTCGCCCAGGGCATGCGGATGCCGTCCAATCACATTGCCCACTTCGTCAGACCACACGTCCAGCCCAAGTTCACGCAGCCGTTTGGCGACGAATCGTGCGCGCTCCACCTCTTGACCGGTTGGCGCTGCGATCTCGCAGATCTGAATCTGTTCCTCCAGGATTCGGTCGGATTCTTGCTCGAAACGGCCAAGCGTCACAGTTCTGCTCCCAAGGCCTTGAAGACCTGAATGAAGTGGTCCAGGTTGCTCGGCTGATAGAACGGGATCGCCAGCGTGATGGTTCCGTCGGCGTCCGACACAAACGCCGCTCGCTGCGCTTGTCGTCCAACCTCATCCAATACACCGAATGCCGTCGCCGCCTCGAGTTCCGAGTCGCTCAATAGCGGAAAGGGGAATCGCTCGCGCTCGATGAATCGCTCAATCTCGGCTGGCGAGTCACCCGAGATCGCCAGCAATGACGCGCCGATCTGCTGAATCAGCTCATAGTCGTCGCGAAATGCGCCAAGTTGCTGGCTGCACGACGGCGTGTTGGCCTCGCTGTAGAACAGCACCAACAGCGGACCGTTGCCCAGATAGCTACGCAACGCGAGTGCCGTATCCGGCAGCGAATCGCCTACCCGGATTGAACCAACCGTCACGACATCACCCAACCAGCCAAGGGCCTCAGGTCGTCTCGTCGATAGCCCAGCACACTGATTCTCCCTAGCCCGGCCGGATCGGTGAGCTGCTCGATGGCTCGCCGCGCCGACAGATAACTGCCCGGATCAGCAGAGGCCTCGGCGACGCCTGGAAACACGTCAGCGCCAAGATGATGCAGCCACTCAGCTTGGCTCAAGCTGGGCAGTATGGTCAGACCCGTCTCGCGGGCCGCAGTCTCCACCTGATCAATGTCAATGTGGGCGGTCAGATCGATCTCGCCCGGCCTCAGGTAGGGATCATCGCCCGGCACATGCCTCGAGAAGGTCATCAGCGTGCCGCTACGTCGCCACGACGCATACAGGCGTTCGCGCCGATAGCCATAGTCAAACAGCAACAGCAAGCCGCCGGGAATCAATCCCGTGGCCAGGCGTTGCGTCATCTCGGCTCGCTCTGGGCTCACCTCGACGATCTGCCCTTCCACTGGCCGAGTGTCCTCCAGCGGCTCGATCAGTCGCATATCAGACAGTTGCAGCGGCGCCTCGGTGAATTGCGATTCGGCTGAGAAGCCCACCCAGAGCTCCCGCCAATCGCCAGACTGGAATCGCAGACGATGAACCGGCAGCGCGTCCAGCAGCTCGTTCGCCACCACCATGTGGTACCCACTACCGGCCTCCACTCCTCCCTCGAACTCTTGCATCACCTGAATGCGCTGGATCACGTCCAATCGTTGCGGCAACATCCGCGCTGACTGTTGATTCGGCTCCACCAACGTGTACTCCAGGGACGCTGCGAGTCCAGACGCCTGTTCCTTCACGTGACGCAGGAAGGCTTCCGCCAACGCGCCAGTGCCAGGACCGATCTCAGCGACGCGGAACGGCGCAGGTCGGTCGAGCTGCTCCCACAGCGATACGGCCACATGCGCGATCGACGCGCCAAACAGCGGATGCACTTCCGGACTGGTCAGAAAATCGCCATCGCGACCCACCGTCGGACGACCGCGTCGATAGTAGCCGTGTTGCGGGTGATAGAGGCAGGCATCCATCCAGTCGCGAAACGTGATCGGGCCTTCAGACTGAATCCGAGCCGCCAGCAATTGCGCAAGTGGTGTGTTGAGCGCCGATTGGGCCACGGCCAGCGGATTGAACTGGCTGAACTGGCTCATGTCCCGAGTATAGAAACGACCGCCCCGCGAATCGCAGGGCGGTCGTCGGATGAACCTGCGCCGTGGCTACTCGCCGCCGACTCCCAACACCGTCACGCTCACGCATCGATCGCGAGCCTCGTCCAATTCGACCAGGAAGATCGATTGAAACTCACCGATGTGCAATTCGCCACCCAGCACTGGGATCGTCTCCGACGTGCCCAGCATGAGGTGCTGCACGTGCGAATGGCCATTCTCTGGCTCATTCTCGTGCATGTTGACCGTGCGGATCTCGAAGTCGTTGTGCCGATAATAGGCATCGGCCGGCGCCAACGCGATCAGTCGATCGCGCAGGTCGTTGAGGAGCAGTGGTTCGTGCTCCTGCAGAATGATGGCAGCGGTCGTGTGCTGTGAGAAGACCGACACCTGCCCAAACCCCACCGACGATCGATGCACGATCTCGCGGACATCCTCGGTGATGTCACGGAATGACGGGCCGTCCGCTGTGCGATAGCGGAGCTCGTCATGCACGTGACGAAATGCATTGGCAGGTATCAAGTCATCCACGACAGGCACACCGACCGTGCGCAGGGCTGTCGCGTTCGCCATTCCCCTTTGTTTCTCAAGCTGCGAGATGATGGAATCAGAAGAATGAAGGCAGCGTTGACGCGTGCAGCAGTCACGGCTTCGCTTCACTGACTATAGCGGAATTGACAGAGTCAATCCCTGATCCGTGACCTCGCGCCTCGCATTACCGCACGCGACGCCGACTCCGGATCGTTGCCTTGCGCGACCGCCCCGCTCAGCCCGATCCTTCGGCAATCCGCAGCCGCACGCGCTCAATGAAGTCCGCCACCCGCTCCGCGTCCGGCGCGTCCGTTGCGTGCTCCTGGTATTGCAGCAGATCATCCAACGCCTCAATGTATTGCCCTGTCTGATAGCAGAGCAGCCCGCGATCTCGGCGGTCCTCCAGCGACCACGGCGACAGCGCCAAGAGAAAGTCCGTTGCCGCGATCGCTGAATCATAATCGCGCTTACGGACGCTGGCGCCCTTCAGATTGGTCAGAATCCGCTGCAAAATCTGGCGTTTCGTGACCGCCGCGAGGAATGAATCCGGATTCGGACCGTGACCGCGATGCGTCGCCTTCAATCGATCTGAGAGCGCCGCTCGGTCGATTTCCTGACCAGCATGGAATGGATCCAGAAATCGCTCTTGCTGTCCATCAGGATCCAGATACTTGACCAGAAAGTGGAATGGCGCGCCGACTCCTTGCATTTCCAATCCCGCCCGCCGCGCCACCTCCATCATCACCACCGCCAACGTGATCGGCATACCGCGATTGCTCGCCAGCGTGGCGTGCAGGCAACAGTTCAACGGCTCGTAATAGGTCTCGGTGTCGCCGCGAAATTGCTCGGACTCGAACAGGACAGTTCGCAACTGACCAACGCGCTCCGCCACCGTCCCATTGCCATGCTCGCGAACCTGCCGCGCCAGCTCATCCAATCGACTGAGCGCCTGCAGCTGGTCAAATGCCGGTTCGACGATCCGACCGATCAACAGACAGCACAGGTCCAGTCGCACCGCGCGATCCGCTCCGCGAGTGAGTTGGCCAAACTGTCGCGCCAGCTGGATTCGGTCAAGCTTTACAAAACCTTGCTCCACATCTTCGATCATGGTTCGAGCCTAGCAGTCAAACACCCGCTTCTGAGACGTATGATGATTGCAAGCACGACAGCTCAGAGCGAGGAGCGAGTTGCTGCCATGGCTGACGAGACAGATTCTCAACCACCACCTGCCAAACGCACACGAGCGAAAGCCAAGAAGCAACAGCTCACACGGGCCGGTCAACCCATAGACCGTCGCCAGCGGCTGCGCATCCCCCCACACCACGTCACGAAGCAGACGCCGCACGACCGCGTCCACAATTGGGATGAGGTCTATTACGGCTACACCGCCGGACCGGCGATGTTCGAGGCGCAGCGCTGCATCCAATGCCCTGCCGCTCCCTGTACCCAAGCCTGCCCTATCGACAATGACATCCCTGGCGCGTTGGCGTACCTCGAACTCGGCAAACTCGCCGAAGCGGCCGCCGTCTTCCGGCACACATCCGAAATGCCAGAGCTCTGCGGGCGACTTTGTCCTCAGGAAGCGCTCTGCGAAGGCTCATGCGTCATCGGCAAGAACGCCAAACCGGTCGCAATCGGCAAACTCGAAGCATTCCTCGGCGATTGGGACCGCCATCAACGCGGCGGCTTTCCCGTGCCCACGCCAGACCGTGAAACCGGTCTCAGCGCAGCGATCGTCGGAGCCGGGCCGGCCGGACTCGCTGCTGCTGAACATCTCCGCGCAGCCGGCCACGCCGTCACCGTCTTCGATGCCTGGCCGTCTGCTGGCGGCGTGCTCCGCTATGGCATCCCCAACTTCAAGTCCGCCAAGGCCATCGTCGACGAAAAGGTTGACGCGCTCCGCGCCGCGGGTGTCGAGTTCCGATTCGAGACCCGCATCGGAGTCGACCTCGACTGGAACGACCTTGCTCAATGGGACGCAGTCTTCCTGGCGCACGGCGCGAGCGTCGGCAAACGTCTCGGCCTGGACGGCGAACGCGTCGCTCGCGTCTACGGCGCAACCGAATTCCTCGTCCGCGCCAACCTCAGCGACGACCACCTGCCTACAGCGCTCCAAACCGTGCCTGACGTCGGCCGCAAGGTCGTGGTCGTCGGCGGCGGTGACACCTCGATGGATTGCGTGCGCTCCGCCATCCGACTTGGCGCGCAGAGCGTGACCTTGCTCTATCGCCGCTCCGAGAACGAAATGATGGGCCGCGAAGAAGAGCGACGCCACGCCCGCGAAGAGGGCGTCAGCTTCGAATACCTCACCACGCCTGTCCGTCTGATCCAACGCGACGGCGCCATCGTCGCGGTCGAGTGTGTGCGGATGAGCCTCGGCGAACCCGACGACAGCGGTCGACGGCGACCGATTCCTGTCTCCGGCTCCGAGTTCATCCTCGATTGTGACTCATTCATTGTCGCCGTCGGGTATGACGTCGGGCGCGAGCTGTACGCCGACTCAGGCATTGATGTCAATGACTGGGGGGAAGTGCTCGTCGACGCACAAGGCCGCACCTCACGACCCGGCGTCTTCGCAGGCGGAGACAATGTCGGCGGCGCGGACCTCGTCGTGACCGCATTGCGCGGCGCTCACACCGCCATTAGACCGATGCTCGACTACCTTGCCGAGCTACAGCAGTCCCGCGCCTATGCGATGGTCGCCAGCTAAGACTCGGCCGGCGAACAACCGGGCGCGCCCGGAATGTCTACCTCAGCCACGATCTCCTCGGCCGCATTGCGGCAGAGCACAACCTCCGCGTCGCGATCGGTTCGCGGATTGCTGATCTGATGAATCGACCGCGGCGGCACATACAGAAAGTCGCCCGTTTCGACCTCGTGTACGTGCTCAAGTCGCTCGCCGTAGGACATCACGATCGGACCCTGCAGGATGTACATTGCCGTTTCGCAATTCACGTGCCAGTGTGGCGTCGAATACATCCCCGGCGGAATCTTCTGTCGCGTCATGAACACCTGCTCGGAGCCGGACAGGTCTCCTGAGACCCCGAATTGAATCGCCATTCCTGAACGATGCTCCGACCACGACGCCTCTGCGCCGTTGGTCATCACGATCACGCCGTCCAGCGGCGCTTCGCCGTCCTCGTGCTGATCAGTCATGCTGCCTCCTCGCATCTGACTTGGCGTCACGATATCAGCGAGGCGGCCCCGTGCTGTGCGCCCAGTCGTCGACCAGCCAGAGTCCCGACAGTTGAATCAGCTCAACTCGCAACCAGTCGTCCTCGGCTAGCTGGAAGTAGACGCGTCCGCGCGACGCATGCAACGCATCGGCCAGCGGAATGGTCTGCAGAATCTCGCCACCGAGGCCGATCGACTGCATTTTGGAGATGTCGCGGCCAACATCCGCCGCATCGTCCCAACCCCAGATCGAATGCGCCTCTGGACCGGCCAGGGCCAGTACCGCTCCCGCATCACCGGCGCGCAGCGCTTCCAGGAACGTCAGCGCCGCCGCCGCCAAGTCAGCTCCGACCGCCTCTTCGACCTCGCGAGCTGGAGCGCCCTCGCCGACATTCACGCGATAGGCGCCAATCAGTTGCCGCTGACCCTCGCGATTCTCAGCCGGCCACACCTCAACACGCCACAGCCCGGCAACGTCAGAGACAAAATCGAACTCGGCATCCAGACCGTGCCCTGCGTCATCGTCGATCCTGAGCAGCGTCCCGTTCGGATCAAATACCTGGGAAAAGACGTCAACGCCTGTGTCGCCGTCGACCATCACGAACACGCGCTGGCCGACGCTCACCTGGAACTCGAACACATCGACATCGCCCGGCGTGTCCAGCCGACCATCTGCATACGATCCGATTGTCAGGATCGCATTGTCCTCATCCGCCCCAACGTTGAGCGTTCGCGCCTCAATCGTGAAGTTGCCAATGCTGCTGCTGTTGTACGGCTCGACGCGCAGATAGTAGCTGCCCTCAACCGGTGCCTGAGCGATGATCAGAGAGTCACGATTGGTGGTAGAGAGATCGTCGTTTCTGGCAATTTCTGTGCCATCCGGCTGCAACAGAGTCAGCACCGGATCCATCCCGCCGAGACCGTCAACCGCGATTCGCAGCCAGGCTCCGGTTGACGCCCCGTAGCGGAAGACCCGTTCGGTTTCCTCAGGCTGGATCGTGTCCGCAACCTGTACGCCATCGCGCAGCAGATCCGACGCTGCTGGCGGCGTCTCGGATTGGGTCTGCTCGGCCTGTTGGCCAGCGGCAGACTGCTGCGGAGCCGACTGCGTCTCAGCCTGCTGCGTTTGAACTGCTGTGGCGTCAGCCTGCTCGGTCTGCGACGCCGTCGCCGCGTCCTGTTCTGAGGTTTGAGTCTGCTGGCTTTCAGTCGCTTGCTGATCAGCGCCCGAGGCCTGCTGCTGCGTCTGTTCTTGCTCGGTGCTGTCAGCTTCGTCGCCGCCGCACGCCACCGACCATGCCACGAGCAATGCGCTGAGCACCAAGCCCAGCACGGTCCAGCGGGCACGAGTGGATGTATATGACATGGGGATTCCAGACCCTGCCGCACCAATTCCCACTATAGGCGTAAATGGTCAACTAGAGGCGCTTTGATACCCAAACCGCGTGGCAGATATACTGGTACCGCAACAGTGGGCAACACTGGGTCCCTTGCACAGCCCACAGAGGAGCGAACCGTGGCATACGAGATTGTCGAGACGTGCATCGGCTGCACTGCCTGCACCAACCGTTGCCCAACCAACGCCATCTGGGGTGAACGCAACACGATCCACTACATTGACCCCGCGCTCTGTATCGACTGCGGCGCCTGTGGCGCTGTCTGTCCGGTCGAGTGCATCCTCGATGAGGACGGCGACATCTGCCGCAAGTTCGCCAAGAAAGAGTGGCCCAAAGCACAGGTTGACGCCGACAAATGCATCGGCTCCGGGTGCGAAATCTGCATCAATGTCTGCCCCTTCGAAGCGCTTGAGCTTGACTTCACCGACGCCGCCTCTGACTTCTTCGGGCAGGCCGTCGTGATCGAGAAGAACTGCACGGGCTGCCGCCTCTGCGAACAGTCCTGCGGCTGGGACGCCGTCCACATCTTCCCACAACGGCCGTTGCTCAAGAAGCTCCACTACCCCAACGACAAGCCAACGCCCGGCCAAGAGAAGTTCGTCCGCAGCAAAGCCGGCTCGCGCTAGCGACACCCTGACCGCAGCCCCGCAACCGGCGTTCATCCCGGAGAGCCCTATGCGGTTTCCGTCCCTGCGTCGTGCGGGACGGAAACCGCAAGCGGCAGACCTACCGATACACCGTCTCCAGGAATGAGCGATCCAGCGCCGCCTCAAGGTCAATGTCGTTCTCCAACGCGCCGTACTCCAACAGCACGTCGGCCAACCCGCGGAACTGCTGCTGCGTGAACCATCCAAGTCCGTTCGCCCGCGTCAGATCACTCGTCGCGTTGGCAAGCTCGGTGTCCAGAATGAACCGCTCGTGGACCAAATCCACCGAGCCGTCGTCCGGCAAGAACTTGGCCGTGGACTCAATCGCCGCTGCCGGATCCTCGGCGGCAAACTCAGTCGCGCGAGCCGTCGCGCGCAGGAAACGCTCCAGCTTCTCGCGATTCGTCTCGTCCTCAAGGAACTCTTCCGTCACCAAATACACCACGCCTAGCGTCGGCACGCCGTAGTCCGCTGCCTCAAACACCGTGATCTTCTGATTCAGCGATCGGGTCAACGTGTCGGGCTCATTGGAGAGGAACACCGGATACACCTCGATCGTCTCTTCAACCAGTTCCACCGGGTTGAAGCCGACCGAGATCATCTCCATGTCATCCGTCGTGAGATTGTGCGCAGCCAACATCGCGTGGAATTCCGCCTGCACAATGCCCTTGAAGCCAACCTTGCGGCCGGCGAAGTCTTGCGGGGATTGAATCCCGGATTTATTCAATACGGCGTAACCGAAGTCGCCGCGCTGTCCAAACAACATCACCGCCACATAGGGTGCGCCCGCATTGGCGCGTGTCTGCAGCAACTCCGACGCCGGCAGCGTCGTAATGTCTGCCTCTCCCGCAAGAATCAGATTCTTGTGGCTGCCAGTAAATCCGGCATGCTGGATATCGACTTCAAGGCCTTCGTCTTCGAAATAGCCGCGATCTTCCGCGACGTACACGGCGACAAACGGCAGATTCGCTTGCGGGACAAAGCCCGCGATGTAGGTCATCGACAGCGCTTCCTCGTCGTCGCCGCCGCAGGCGGCAAGCACGCCTGCCGCTAACACGGCGAGCGCGAGCAACGCGATCATGAACGGAATGGAACGGGAACGGAGAAACAGGGACACGGAAACAGCTCCAAGATTTGCGCACGCCGGGCACTCTGATTGCCGGGCCGGCAAGCCGGAGCCGCCTCCGTCGGGTTACCACGGTGATAGCGACCTTCACCAGATTATCGACGCCGCCGTTAGCTGCAAACGCCTCAGGCCTCTGGCTAGGTCTTGTGCGGATCAGCCAGAACTGCCGACTTGTACCACCAGCCATCAACCGCATCCCGCCGAAACTCCGCAATCAAGCGATGCTCACGCCGCACCTTGAGGTCAGTGCCCAAGTCCACGTCATCGCCCTCAAGTTCCAACAGCAGCCCATCGTTCGAGAACTTGATCACCACGGCATCAATCTCCGCCGCCGCTTGCCGCCGCGGCAAACGATTGTCCGTGTTGGCCTCGTCAGAGGACGAGTCTGCAGGTGTCGTCATGGTCGCTCCACTCCCTCGCAGCGGACCGTCCGAGCTGGGCCGCTGCTTCGCCGTTCAACAGCAGGCCAGTCTCAGGATCGGCCAAGTCTCGACTGTCTGCAGCTTACGCGCTGCAAGCCTATGTGGATGTCGCCGATTGGTCGATTCGCCATGAGAACAGTCGCTCGGCCACGACCACCGCGGTCGAAAGCGTGATCCCGATCAAGGTCAACATCAGCACTGCCGCGAACACCTTTTCCAGCCGCAGATTGTTCTGCTCGACCCAGATCACTCCACCCAAGCCGCCCTGTCCCGCCGCAAAGAACTCGGCTACCACCGCTCCGATGAGCGACAGCGTGACCGAAATCTTCAACGCCGCGAACAGGAACGGCACCGCCGCCGGCCAGCGCAAGTGCCGAAAGATTTCCCAGGTTGACGCGTCAACCGAGCGAAAGAAGTCATGCATGCGCGGATCGACATCGCGAAAACCGGCTATCGCGTTGATCAGCACCGGAAAATAGGTGATCAGCGCCGCAATGGTGATCTTCGGCTCCCAGCCATAGCCCAACCACACGATCAGCAGCGGAATCACCGCTACCACAGGGGTGACCTTCACCATGATCGCGACCGGCAAGATCGCGCGTTCGAGCAGTGTCGAATGAGCCACTCCAGCCGCCAACAGCGTCGCCGCCAGGGTACCCAACGCCAAACCGCCCAATGACACCGCGAGCGTCCGCAACCCTTCGGAGACGTAGCGACCGAACTCGCCGAAGAAGTTCTCCAGGACCATGCTCGGACGCGGCATCAGCCAGATCGACACGTCGCCCACCCGTACCCAGACCTCCACCGCAATCGCCACCAACGCCAACGCCACCAGCGGAGGCGCGATCCATTGCAACAACGGCCGAAGCTCCGGCAATGACAACGCCATCCGCCGCGACGACGCCACGACGGACCCAACCGGCAATGACTCAACCTCACGCAGCGGTTCGCTGACCATGACGTCCCTAAGCTGCATCTAGCGGGACGGCCGGTGTCGTCGGCGCCCGCAGAGCCGATCGCACGTTCGCCACATCATTCATAAACCGATCCGAGTGCTCGTGTTCTGGCCGCCTCGGTCGTGGCGTCGTGATCGGAATATCGGCGATGATCCGACCCGGTCGCGGCGACATCACCAACACTCGGTCCGCGATCGCCACGGCCTCAGTCACCGAATGCGTCACGAACACGGCCGATCGCGGCGGTTCGGTCGGATTGTGCGAAATGCTCCACAGCCGCTCCAGTTCATACCGCATCTGCTCGCGAGTGATCTCGTCCAGGGCCGCGAACGGCTCGTCCAGCAGCAGCAACGGCGGATCGATCGCCAGCGCTCGCGCCAATGCGGCGCGCTGTTGCATGCCGCCCGACAGCTCGGCCGGTCGATATCGCCGAAACGCGCTCAGACCCACGATCTCGAGCAGCTCATCAATCTCGGTAGAAGAATGCGTCTGACGCGGATTCAGCTGCAGTCCGAGCCGCACATTGTCCTCAACGCTGCGCCAGGCGAGCAGCGCCGCATCCTGAAAGACCAGGCCCAATTGCTTGTGTCGCTGCGCCTGCTTGGGCGGCTGTCCGAACACTTGCACGTCGCCGGCGGTTGCCGCCGTCAAACCGGCCACGATGCGCATCAGCGATGTCTTGCCGCAACCCGACGGTCCGACCAGCGCCGTAAACTCGCCTGCCCGAATCGTTAACGAGGTGGGCGGCAACGCCTCCAGCGCACCGCCGTCTTTCGTCACATATGTCAATCGCACGTCAGTCAAGCGGATCGCGGGCTCCGCGTCCGGCTCGATCGGATGCTTAATGACCAACGGCGGCAGCTGGGACATGGCAGTGTTCGCGGTTGATGCAGCGCTCTGCGCGCGTATCGCAACTTCGGCGTTAACCTGTGATCGATCGGACGCGACTTCGCGCGACCGGCTTCGGATTTCAGTGTAGGCGTAGATCGGGAGTGGCATGGCAACCATTGGCTTCATCGGCGGAACCGGACCTGAAGGGCTGGGCCTCGCCATGCGACTCGCAATCGCCGGCGAACGAGTCCTGATCGGCTCCCGCCGGATCGAACGCGCGGAAGAAGCGGCTCAGACCGTACGTAACGCCGTCGCGGCGGCCGGCGCCAGCGCCGATGCCGGCGGCGGCGTCAACCGAGATGTCGTCGAACAATCCGACATCGTGATCATCGTGGTCCCCTTTGATGGACATGAGGCCACGCTCAATGATCTGCGTGACGCGATCGGCGACAAACTAGTCATTGACGCCGCCGTCCCGCTGACAATGGAGAATCGTGTGCCAGGCATCTCCGATGTCCCACAAGGCTCAGCCACCGAGCAGGCGCAAGCGCTCCTGCCCGACGCCACGGTCGTCGGCGCCTTCCACAACCTCAGCGCGCGCAAACTCCAGAAGCTCAGCGACGCGATGGAAGGCGACGTGCTCATCACGGCCGACGACGCCGATGCCAGGCAGACCGTCTTCGAACTGGTTCAGCAGATGCCCGATCTACGCCCGATCGACGCCGGCCCGCTGGCCATGTCGAAATTCGTCGAGGATCTGACCGCGCTGATCATCGGCATGAATATGCGCTACAAGACACAGGCTGCCGTGCGAATCGTAGGCATCGACTGATGGCCGCCCCATCCGAATATCGAGTATTCGCCGTTGGCGGCATCCCCGAGGTCGTTGACGGCGACGACCTCGCCGTACTGATCGACGACGCTCTCCGCGCTCAAGAAACCCCGCTGGAGGTCGGCGATGTCCTCATCGTCACACAGAAAATCATCTCCAAGGCCGAGGGTCGCGTTATTCCGCTTGACGATGTGACCGCCGGGCAATTCGCCGAGGAGTGGGCCGAAGCTTGGGAAAAGGATCCGCGAGCCGTCGAACTCGTCCTGCGAGAGTCCTCGCGCATCGTCCGCATGACGCGCGGACTGATCGTCTCCGAGACTCGCCACGGCTGGGTCTGCGCCAACGCCGGCGTTGACCAGTCCAATGTCGGCGGCGGCCTGGCCGTCGCCTTGCTGCCGCTCGATTCCTCCGCATCGGCACAGCAGATCCGGCAGGGACTCGTGGCCCGTGAACAGGTTGACGTGCCCGTCATCGTCACCGACACCTTCGGTCGCCCCTGGCGCAACGGTCTCACCAACGTCGCAATCGGCGTCAGCGGGATGAACCCGATCCGCTCGTACATCGGTGAAGTCGACGCCGAAGGCTACGACCTGCGCGTCACCGAAATGGCGATCGTGGATGAGCTGGCCTCCGCCGCAGAACCTGTGATGAACAAACTCGACGCCATCCCCGTCGCCGTGGTTCGCGGCCTCGATATTCCGCTTGAGGACTACGACCACACCCCGCTCGTCCGCCCGGCCGAAATGGATCTCTTCAGATAAGCGCCAGACAGGAACAGATATGGCTGCCGTATTCAGCATCGAAGCAGACTTCGATTGCTCGCTCGATCGCCTCTGGGCATTCGTCTCTCATGTGCCGAACCAGGATCATTGGATCTTCGGCATGTCCGACTCCGAAGTCGTCGGCGGCGGAGCGATCGGTGTCGGCTCCGAGATCGTTGGTACCTCGACTGAGCGTGGCAAGTCGCTGCGAGCCACCATGCTGATCAACGAATTCGAACCGCCCTCCCGAGTCTCCTGGCAGAACACAGACGGCCACACGCCGTTCCTCACGGTGATCAACTGCTCAGGCAACGACAGATCATCGCGAATGAGGTACGAAGTGACCCTCTACCCCAAAGATTCGATGATGAAGTTGATGATGGGTCCGCTGAAGCCGTTGGGCAGTCTCGTCGCCAACAGGATGCTGAGGGACGAGATTTCACAGCTGCGCGAGGCGTTGAGTCAGTCGAGCTGATGGTCAGCTTGAGCGCCAGCGCGCAGATCGCCATCAATCGAGACCCCGCGATGGTCTGGGCATATGTCTCCGACCTGACCAACCAGGACGCATGGGTTGACGGCATGTCCGACTCCGAGATCGTCGGCGACGGCCCCATCGGTCGCGGGACGCAGGTCCGCGGCGTCTACAGCTACGGCGGCGGCTCCGCGCCGGTGTTGATGACCATCACCAATTTTCGCGAGGGTCGGACACTCTCCACCGAAGCATCAGAGGGGCCATTTCCGTTCGCAAGCGTCCTGACATTGGAGCGCTCCAGCAGCGGCGCCACCGTCACGAACGCCATGACGGCCGGCAGCGACCACATCGTGACCTCGATCATGTTTGTCGTCCTGCGTCCACTCACCAAGTGGATGATGACGCGTCAACTGCGCAAGGAATTGCGTCAGCTGAAAGACATACTCGAAGCCAGCTAAGTTCGAGCGTTCCGTCGCCGCCGCGCCAAGACCACCTGACTGCTAACGCGCGAGCTCGTCCGTAAACGCGATCTCAAAGTCCTCAAATAGCCGTCCTGCCTTAGACGCTGCCATGCTTGTCCGCTCGTGAGCCACGAGAAATGCCTCCCGATCGCTGTCCTGCAAGGCAACGAACTGCGCGTGATACCCGCTGTGTAACTGCGAAATCGCCGTCAGATATCGTCCGTGCCAATCAACCGCATGTTGCGGCGGCTCCAATTCAAACAAGGCGTCGCGAAACTGTTCACTCGTCGGCAAGCCAACCCGCAGATGCTCGCGATGTTCTCGGCAATCCAGATTCGAGTCCACACAACTGAGTGCTGTTTGAGGTGCGATTTCGCTCTGGAGTTCCTCAGTCGCTCTGCTGACCAGGTTGCAAAGCTGATCGAAGTAGCTTCCCATCGAGTAACCACAAGCCTCGCTCAGCGACGTATCTGACGGCGGATCGCTCTCGAAGATGTCCAACGCGCGCAGCAGAAACAGCGCCGCAATGAATCCGATGACCCCACCGATCAGCGGGATCAACAGCGAACTCGAACGTCGCTGCCCGCTAGACCCCGCATCAGGCGATCTAGAGGACATCGCTCAGAAAGTCGCGAACCGCCTCCACGAACGCTGACGGTTGATCTCCCGCCACAGAGTGTCCAGCCTCAGGAATCGTCACTAGACGAACGACTGGGACGCGTGCGGCAAACTCCTCCGCCTGCTCCCGTTTCAGCACCGGACTCTTCTCGCCGTGTAGTAACAGCGTTGGTACCGCTAACGCCCTCGCGATCTCCCAGATCCCGTCCCGATCTTCGGCGACTCCGCGGAAGTCCGCTTCGCGGAAGCGTTCGTCAAACATCTTCGCCATCTTGCCTTCGGGTGTTTCCCGCAATGACACTTCCAGACGCTTGCGAATCCCCTCCTTGGTGCGAAACGGATAGTAGCGATGCGTCATCTCGACCCATTCGTCGAGCGAGTCCAACTCATACGGTCCTGCCACGAATTGCCGCACCTGCTGGGCGCCGTCCACGTTCACGCCCGGCCCGACATCGATCAACACCAGCGCCCTCAGCGCATCAGGATGCGCCGCGGCGAAGGTCATCGCATTCATGCCGCCCATTGAGTGTCCCAACACCACCGGCCTTTCCAGGCCACGACTGGCAATGAAACCGCGAATGTCATCCGCCATGTGATTGCGTGAATAGTCCTCGATTTCAGCCGCGCGCTCTGAGTGACCGTGACCACGCTGGTCAAGCGCATACCAGCGCAGCTGATCGGACAGCGCCGGCGCCACCTCATCGAAGGAGTGACAGTTCAGGGCAAAGCCATGCAGCGCAACCGCGTCAACCGCAGCCTCGCCGCCGTGATCCAGATAATGCAGTTCAAGTCCGTTCACCCGAATCGTTCCATCAGTCGCCATCTGCCAACCTCCCTTCGGCTCAGTCTGCTGAGCTCAGTCTGACAGGCTCGGTCTGCACCTAGACTACGCGCACCATGGCCCCTCCTGGCCCCATCCTTCGCTACAGCGTTGACGAGCATCCGCCACCGGTCATCGCTGCGGGACTTGGCCTGCAGATCGCCCTGTTCGTCATCTCTGGCGCGATCTTTCTCCCGATTCTGCTGCGGTCGCTGGACATCATCAACGACGACCAAACCGCGTTCCTGGTTTCCGCCACGCTCCTGACGGCTGGACTATCCACCGCGATCCAGGTGATCCGCGTTGGCTTCGTCGGCTCTGGGTTTCTGCTCTTCATGGGCACATCGGGCGCATTCTTCGCCGCCACCATTGACGCCGTCGAGCTCGCCGGCATCGGTTTCGTGGCTGCGCTCTCGCTGATCGCGGCGCCAACCGAATTGATCACCGCCTATCTCTATCGCTTCCTCCGTAACATTTTCACACCGACCGTCGGCGGAGTGATCGTGATGTGCGTCGCCATCACTGTGGTGCCGCTCACAATCGACTCCTGGCAAGGCGTCGGCTCCGAGCACGAGGGATCGCTCGCGTACCTCGCCATCGGCGGCGCGGCGGTCGTCGTCATGATTGGGATGATCGTCGCCGCGCCCGCGCGACTTCGCCTCTGGGCGCCGATCGCCGGGCTCGCTGCTGGCTGTCTCGTCGCGCTCGCGACCGGTCACTGGACGTTCGACCAGACCTCGAGCGCCGACATCGTCGGTTTCCCGATCAACGAATGGGAAGCGCCAAGGTTCCCGGTATCGTCTGAAGCCTTCGCCATTCTCGGCGCGTTCGTGATCGCGACCCTGGCCGGCGCTTTCGAGACGATCGGCGACGCCATCGCGGTGCAGAAGGTCTCGCTCCGTAACTTCCGCAAGATCGATTACGAGTCTGTCAGGGGCGCGCTGAATGCGGACGCCTTGGGCAACGCGCTCGCTGGCCTCATGTGTACCACCCCGAACACTACGTACTCCACGCCAACCGGCCTGATCCCCGTCGTCGGAGTGGCCTCGCGCCGCGTCGGACTCTGGGGCGCCGGCATCATGATCGTCATGGCCTTCCTGCCGTTCACGACCGGGTTTGTGCTCGATTTGCCCGCTCCGGCGATCGGCGGCATCACCTTCGTCTCGATGCTGCTGCTCTTCTTCATGGGTATGAGAGTCGTGGTCGACGCTGGCATTGACGGACGCTCCGCCATCATTGTCTCGCTCGCATTCTGGGGTGGATTCGCCGCCGAGCAAGACCTCTTCTTCCCTGGCCTGATGCCCGAGGCTGCAGAACCTATTCTCGGCAACGCCATCTCCACCGGGTCAGTCATCGCCGTCTCCATTTCTCTGCTCTTCCACATGCTGCCGCGACGGCGTCAGCGTTGGCGCGGACCCGCCAACGCCGATTCGCTGGCCGAGATCACCGGCTTCGCTCAACGCGCCGCCAAACAGCTCGACCTCGAACCAGTCCCCGCCAACCGTCTCGAAGTCTGCCTCGAAGAGTTGATCGTCCATTTGATCGACCGTGGATCACCGCAGCGCACCATCAGGGTGGAAATCACCACGACTGAAGAAGAGGTCGAGGTGGCCGTCACCGATCGCGCCGAACTCGATGATCTGGAGATGCCGCACGTCCCTACCGAGCTCTTACTCGCGCAGACCGACGATCTGCAAGAATTAGGACTGGTGATCCTGAGTCAGATGGCCACGCGCGTGAGCCACACCACGATCTCGGGTTGGCAATATGTCACGTTCATCATCGACCGACGCGCCGCAGCACAGCTCGCAATCAGTTAGCGATCTCCTCGCCCTGTCAGACGACGAGCTGCTCCTACAGTGCCGACTCGAGCGCTTCCGAGTCTCTGGCCCCGGCGGACAGCATCGCAACAAGACCGACTCCGCCGTCCGACTCACGCACTCCGCCACGGGAGCGGTCGGATATGCGGCTGAGCGCCGTTCCCAACACCAGAATCGCGCCGTCGCCCTCAGTCGCCTTCGCCGCGAGCTGGCGCTCAGCATCCGCTCTCGCGTCGAACTCGACCTGTATCACCCGCCGCTGGCGCTGCAACGCATCCTGCCTCGCTCGATTGCGGCGGAGACTTCACGGCGGGATCGAATCGGCGCGAAGCACCGAGGCTTTTGGAACGGCGCCCAACGCCTGCTCGACCTGTTCGAAGCGCTGAACGGGTCGCTGGCTGAAACCGCCGCCGTGCTCGGCTGCTCCAGCAATCAACTCACCAAGCTGCTCGCTTCCGAGCCGCACCTCTGGGCCGCCGCCAACGCCATCCGAGCGCGTCACCGACTCAATCCGCTGCGTCGATGATCGCCTCAGCCTCAATCTCCACCAACATCTCCGGCTGAATCAAAGCGGACACCTCCACCAACGTCGCTGCCGGACGGGTCTCACCAAACGCCGCGCGATGCGCCTCGCCAATCAATGCATACTGCGACACATCCGTGACATAGATTCGCGTGCGCACGACGTCTCGCAACGAACCGCCGAGCTCGCGCAACGCCGTCTCGATGATCGACAGGCAACGCTCAGCCTGCGCTCGCGCATCGCCGCGCGTGACCGTCCCATCCGGCTCGATTGCGGCCGTGCCGCTGACCAGAATCTGATTGCCCGCGCGAACCGCGCGTGCATAGCCAAACTGCTCCTCAAAGGGGCTCGCCGACTGCGTCCGACGTCTGCTCACGCGCTGACTACCGATTCCAGCAGCGACCTGGCGGCTGCCTGACCGCTACGCACTGCCGATTCCATCGTCGCGGGCCAATCCGTCCCGGTCCACGCCCCTGCCAGGTAGAGATTCTCAATCGGCGTGCGAGGCCCAACTCGATGCGCGCCCATACCCGGCCTGGAACGGAATGTCGCTTCGGACTCCTTGACTACCCGAGTCGCGAGCAGCGCCGCCCCTTCCGTACGCCGCAGCGATCGTCGTACGGCCGCCTCAACCCGCGCTACGATCTCGCGCTGTGGTCGATCTACCAGGTCGTGCGCTCCGCTCAGCGACACGGTAATCCAATGCGGCGGCGTGTCCCATCCGTGAAGCTGCGATCGATTGAAGATGAACTGCGCATCCAGATCGAGCGACGCGACGAAGTCGCGACGCATCACTGCCCGGTCCCACTGCATGTGCAGATTGATAATCGGGCTGACATCATGCTGTCCCAGGCGCCAAAACGGTTCGCGGCCGCGCCAGGCGACCGGCAACACCGACAGCGCCCGATGAGGCGGCAACGCCAATATCACGCCTGACACGTCCATCCGCCCGGTTCGACCCCAGCGAACCGCTTCAATCCGACGATCCGAAATCAGCATCTGCCGCACCGCCGACCCGAACTCACACCTCACTCCTCGCGCTTGCAACGCCAGAACCGCCGTCTCAGCTACCTCTCCCAACCCGCGCCGAAAGAGTCCGATGTCCGCCCCTTGCGGATCGCGGCAAAACCCGTCCTGGAATACTTGCACCGCCTGCGCCGCTGATACGTCGTCACTACGATCATTGCACGTCGGCAGTACGATCAGGTCCCAAAACCGCTCGATCACCGCTTCTGACTGATGATGATCCCGCAACCATTGACCGAACGAGATTCGGTCGATCACACGGCGTTGGGACAAAGTCATCCGACGAATCGGCTCAAACGCCAGCGCCAGCCGCGACTTGTCCGCGACGCTGAGATGCTCAAAGGTCACCAGCGATGACAGCATCTGCAAGGGCGCGGGCGTCTGGCCCAAACGACGCCCAAACCGCTCCACGATGCCAAGACGGCGACTCGCGATCACGCTGACGTGTCGCCCCTCCGAAGACGGATCGATCACCGCCACCTCAAGGTGCGGTTGATACTCCACCATGTCAGCACAGCCCAGACGCTCCAGAAACGCCTGAAACGACGTACAACAACGCATGGTGATGTGCTGTCCGTTATCAAGCGTCACGTGGTGCAACGGATCTTGGAACGAGTACGCCTTTCCACCAGCAAACGGTCGTTGCTCAAACAACACCACCGACGCTCCCGAGTCGGCAAGATCGAGCGCCGCGGACAGACCAGCGAGTCCACCGCCAATCACCGCGATCGGGCGGTCGCTCTGGCCCGCTTCCAGGGTTGAGTCAGTCATCAAGCGATTCGGGTGAAGTTCGGTAACGCGCCGATCAGCCACAGTTCGAGCAATCGCCAGACTCGCCCGACACGCGATGGCGAGACGCGTTCACTGAAGACGTCGTACTCCCGCGCCACGATCGCGTCGAGGATCATCCGATAGACCCCTTGCAGGCCATTGCAACAGGCCCGACTCCGCGCCCCGTCAAGCAGTGGAATCAGTTGCTCGCCTTGCCGATAGAACGCATACGCTCGCTGCGCATAGTCCGCCATCAACGCGCGAAACGCGGGCGTCGCGACGCTGTTCAGGATATCCGCTTCCTCAACGCCATGGCGTCGGAGGTCCTCTTGAGCCAGATAAATCCGACCGCGCTCCGCATCCTCCTGCACGTCGCGCATGATGTTCGTGATCTGAAGCGCCTTGCCCATCGCCACCGCCGAGTCAATCGCCAGCTGAGTCTGCCCGCGGTCGTAGCCGAAGATGCAGATGCAGATCAGCCCGATCACCGACGCCGCGCGGTAGCAATACTGCTCCAACTCCTCCCACGTCTCGTATCGCGTCGTGGTGAGATCTTGCTCCATCCCCAGCGCCAGCTCTTCGAAGTGGCGCCGCGGCACATGGAAACGGCCGACCGCGTCAGCCAGACCCATCGCCAGCCAGGATGGTTCCGCATTGCCACCGCCATAGCTCGCCGCCAGCAGATGGTGCGCGCTCGCCAATGCCAACGCTCGCTCCTCAGCGCTTCCGGCGTCGTCTACCGCATCGTCCACCGTGCCGGCATAGGCGTAGGCCGCATAGATTGCGCGCCGCTTATGCGACGGCAACGCCGCAAACGCCACATAAAAGTTGGTCGCCCGTTGACGCGTGAAGGCTTGGCACTCGCCGTACGCCTTCGACAGATCCGGGTCAGAGCGCCGCAACATCGTGTCGCTAGGTTAGTTTGAGCTGCGCCGCTGCGCGCAAGGCCAACCATGCGCGCGTCAGCTTGCCGACACGCGGACGCCGACTCAACGTGTCGTAGCCCTGTCGCTCGATGGCGCGTAGCACCGTCCGACCGCCATCTGTGAATAGCCTCAGATCGATCGCCAGCTCGCGCGGTACCTCGTCGATCAGGCGCTCACCCTTGCGGAACCACGCCTCGGCGCGGTCAACCTGGAAGCGCATCATCGTCCGATACGCCTGCGAGCACCGGCGCCGTTCAATCCCGTCGGCAATGTCCGCCTCCGATACGCCGAAGCGCCTCAAGTCCTCCTGCGGCAAGTAAATCCGACCTGAGTCCAGGAAGTCGCGGCGCACATCTTGCCAATGATTCGCTATCTGCAGCGCCGTACAGGTCGCGTTTGAGAGATCCAGGCGGTAGCGCCCTTCCGCACTGATCGTATCGATATCCCACAACGCCAACACCATCTCGCCGACCGGATTCGCTGAAAGGTCGCAGTAATCCAACACGTCCTGGAACGTCTCGTAGCGATTTTGCAACTGATCGGCGCGATTCGCCTCGATCAGGCGCAGAAACGGACTGAGCGTAAGCGGCTTCTGATCAGCGACTCCTTGCAACGCCACGTGAATCGGATGCTCTGGTCGTTGCCCACTGAACGCACGCTCCAGATCCGCCTGCCAGCCGTCTAGGCGCTGCAATCGATCCGACGGCGCGCCATCGAACTCATCGCCAAGATCGTCCGTGAATCGGCAATACGCGTAGACCGCGAACATCGGCGCCCGCAATTCGCGCGGCAGGAACCAGCTCACGACGCTGAAGTTCTCGCCGTGCCGTCGGGTGTAACGCTCGCACCAACGCAACGCCGAAGCGACATCGCCCGAGTGAACCAGCGCCACTGGCACAGACATCAGTCGCGCTTACTCAGCCTCAAGATCCTTGGCGTCCTGCACGCGGAAGCCGACTCCCAGCTTGACCTGAAACCAGCCGATCTCGCCGTCCTGCATCGCGCCGCGGATCTCGCGCACCTCGAACCAGTCCAGGTTGCGCAAGGTCTCCCCAGCCCGATCGATCGCGCTGCGAATCGCCGCATCAACGCCGTCCGGCGACGACCCGACGAGTTCAACGATCTTGTACGTGTGGTCTCTGTGTTCCGACATGCTGAACCTCCTCAGTCTGCTGTTCGCGACGGCTTAGCCGGCGCCAAGTTCGTGATCCAGAATCTCGTAGCAAGCCCAGCACATCTGCTTACCTTGCATCGGAATCAGCGTCAACACGGGTTGGCCGCACTCCTCGCAGACCAGGCGCTGTTTCGTGTCGAAACGCATCACCACCAGGTCATGCAGCTCGCCGTCGCCAGACGCCACATGCCGCGTCAAGACCGCATCTTCAACGAACCCGAGACGCTCAAATATCTTGCGAGCACCAACCTGATTCGGCGTCATCTGCGCAATGATCTTCGCCACATCGTCCGACAACGCACTCTCGAAGGCCAATCCCAACAGGATGTGCCCCAACCCGAGCCGTCGCGCGGTGACATCAACCATCACGCGAATCTCTGCCACGTGACGCGACCAACGCAGCCGTCCTCGCTCGATGGTCACATAGCCCGCGATCTTCCCCGCCTCCTCTGCTACCACCGATCGAATCCGGCCGGACACGGTGTCGTGAATCCACTGGCCGATATCCGCAACGTTCGTGATGTCTCGCTCCTGAAACAGGAGATCCTGCGGCGGTTGACGGTGGCCGAATTCGAGCAACGTATTGCCATCATCGCTGGCCAGTTCGCGAAGCAGGATCGTGTGCTCAGCCAGCTTGATCTTCAGCGGCAGTCGGCGAATCTCGATGTCCGTTGTAGTCGTGGCCATGCTGTCCCGATCCTTCTTGCACGCAATATCACGCAATGCCGCAATGGTAGCTGTTCAGCAACGCGCAAGAACTCGAATCCACCGCTCAGCGCGGCGCCAAGGCGCGCTCGTAGCGTCCCAGCGCCATCAACGGGAAGTAGTGCCGATACAGGTGGTAGTTGATCATGAAGTCGCTCGGAAATCCAGTACCCGTAAATTCGGCCTCGTCCCATGTGCCATCTTCTCGTTGTCGATCGATCAGATACTGGATCCCTCTCGCCACTGACTCATGCTCTGCTTCGCCGGCCGCAATCAAGGCCATCAGCGCCCACGCCGTCTGCGAGGGCGTCGATGGCCCCAATCCTCGCAAGGACGGATCCGCATACGTGTCGCATGACTCTCCCCAACCGCCGTCTTCCAACTGATGCCGAAACAACCACTCGACCGCGCGCCGCACCGCCGGTGCCGACATCGGCTCGCCCAACGCCTGCAACGCCGGCAATGCCGCGCCGAGGCCATACAGATAATTCACCCCCCACCGTCCCCACCATGACCCGTCCGGCTCCTGCACCTCATACAGAAACTGCAACCCACGGCTCGCCGGCGGATACTGTCCGCTGTAGCCCAACTGACCGATGTACTCCAAGGCGTGCGCCGTCACGTCCGCTGTCGGCGGATCCAGCAGCTCGCCAAAGTCGGCGAACGGAATCTCCGCCAGAAACGCCTTTTCGTTATCCACGTCGAACGCGCCCCAACCTCCGTTCGACGACTGCATCGAGATCATCCAATGCAAACCTCGATCGAGCGCCAGCTGTCGCTCCGATTCCAACCCCGGTATCGGAATCCGCTCCAGCGCCATCATCACGACCGCCGTGTCATCGACATCTGGGTAGACATCGTTGTCGAACTCGAACGACCAACCACCGGGCGGCGTTTGCGGATTTTTCACCTGCCAGTCACCGCCAGCCAGGACCTGTTCGCGCAACATCCAACGCGCCGCCTGCTGCAACGCGGGATGCTGCGGATCGAGGCCCGCGTCGAGCAGCCCAACCGTCGCCAGACAGGTATCCCAGACCGGCGATTGACAGCTCTCCGTCCAGACCTGCGCCTCACCGCCGTCACCGCGCTTCCAGGTGAATCGCTCAAATCCGGCCAACGCCCGTCGGATGACCGGATGCTCCAACGAATAACCCATCGCTCGCAACGCCAGGATCGCGTAGACCCACGGTGGTTGAATGCCGCCCCAACATCCATCCGCCTCCTGCCGATCCAACAGCCATCGCTCCGAGTACGCCAACGCGCGACGCTCAAACGGACGAATGTGATTGCGGTCCAGCAGCCGCAGCAAACTGTCGAACGCGTAGAACGCGCCCTGGGCCGAAACGGGATTCTTCGGCGCCGACACGGCAAACTTGCGCCGATCTGATGGTCTGACCCACAGCTCTGGCACACCGGCGCCAGCCGGCAGCGACGCCGTGGGGCGCAGCGTCATGATCACCGTAATTCCGACGATCGTCGCCCGCGCCCAACTGGCAAACTCGTACAGATTGATCGGAAACCACGACGGCAGCAGATTGATCCACGGTGGCATCGAGGGCAAGCGCTCCCAGTCGAATTCTCCGAACAGCGCTAGCCAAATCTTCGTAAAGACGCGTGCCGCGACGATCCCGCCTTGTTCCAGAATCCATTCCCTCGCGCGCAACATGTGGGGAGCGTCCGGTTCATCACCTGCCAGCTTGAGCGCGAAGTAAGCCTCCACTGACGTCGAAACGTCACCCGGCCCTCCCAGATACTGCGCCCAATAGCCCGGCTCGGTCTGTTGCGCGCGGATATAGCGCGCAATCCCGTTCCACTGCTCGCGATCCCCGATTCCCAAGAAGTGCGTCAACAGCAAGTATTCCGCCGTGATCGACGCGTTGGACTCCAGCTCACCCCACCAGAAACCGGCCGCATCCTGCTCTGCCAGCAACCAGTCCGTCGCATGCTGGATCGTGCGGCTGAGCTGCTCATCCCTGACTGGCATCCCAACCTCGCTTCAGCGATCGCGTTCGAGCGTGAATCGCGCCAGCGCTTCCAGATCCGCCACCGCCTGCGCTCGCGGCCGGCTGGCAGCCAACTCCCGCTGAAACGCTTCATACTCCTCGTTCGCCGCTTCGTCCGTCGCCCGATCCGCGCCGATTTCACTCAACAGTTGGTGAACCCAGTCAACTTCCGCCTGCGGTAGGTCAGCACCGTCCGCGGCATGCGATGGATCATAGATCCGCGCGAGTTCACGCCGTGAAGCCGACGGAGCCTGATTCAAGGCGTAGAGCACCGGGTACGACTTCTTGCGCCTGCGAATATCCGCGTCGGTCGGCTTGCCGAGCGCCTCGGGATCGGCCCAGATGCCCAACCAGTCGTCACGCATCTGAAAACATCGCCCCAACCGTCGGCCCGCGCGATCCAACACATCCGCCTGTTCGCGCGATCCGCCAGCCAACGTCGCGCCGATCGCCAACGAGACCCCCATCATCGCGCCCGTCTTGCGCTCAACCATCGCCAGGTACTCATCCACGCCGACATCAAGCCGCTGCTCGAAGGTGATATCCAGATACTGCCCTTCGATCATCTGCATCGTCGCCGAATTCAGCCGCCGAATCGATTCCAACACCGACTCAGCGCTTGCGCCATGCAGCAACGCGCGGCGCAGCGCCGCGTCCGACAACTCTCGCATCAAGTCGCCGGTGTTGATGGCCTGCGAGACTCCCCACACACGCCAAACGGTCGGGCGGCCTCTTCGCTCCTCGTCACCGTCCTGCACATCGTCATGTACCAAGGAGAAGTTGTGCACCAACTCAACCGCCGCCGCGCCGGACGCCACACGGCTTGCAACGTTCTCCGCAGCGGAGATCGCCTCACCGCCCAGCATCGTCAGCGCGGCCCGCGCCCCTTTGCCCGACGCGTCAGCCGGCTCGCCATGCTCATCTATCCATCCGAGCGCATAGCGCGCCATGTCATAGATCGGCCAATTCGACGCAGGAAATGATGCCCGCATTTCCGCTTGCACCGCCTCATGAAATCGAGTCAGGGCGGAAGGTGTGTCAGGCATCGTAAGGTTCCGTCGTAGCGCAGGACTCGCAGCGTCCGTAGACGGCCCAGTGATCAGGGTCCGCCTCGAATCCGTACTCATGTCGCAAGCGTTCGACGAAGCTGCTCAGGAAATCATGCTTCAAGTCGCCAATTCCGCCGCACGAGGCGCAGATCAGATGATGATGCGGTCGCTCAGTGCGCCAGCTATAGGTGCGCTCGCCGCTGCCTAAATCTGTCTGCGACACGAGCCCGATATCCCGCAATTGCGTCAAGGTGCGATAAACGGTGGACGCGTTGATCTCCGGCGCTTCCAGGCGCGCGCGCTCGTACACCGCCGACGCCGAAATGTGCTGCTCCGAATGCCTCAACACGCTGAGCACGGCCAACCGCTGACGCGTCACACGCAGATCGTTGTTGCGCAACAACCGAGTCGACTCACTCGTGCATGCCATCCGCTTAGTCCGAATCTCCAGCCACGATCGGCGGAAAGAACCCGATGCTGCCCGCCGCAATACGACGTGGAGGCGCTGATCCGTCGGTCGGCACGATGTAGCAACCATTCTGCGGCCCGAACCCCCGACGACCTGATCCACCGTTTCCGAGCGCCAGCCCTGCAAATGTGATCCAGCGGCCACACGGACTCACGATCTGGTGCGAGTGCGCGAACTGATCGTGGAAGCTGAGCATCGTGGCAAACTCTGCGGACGGCTGAAAGCGCGCCAATCGCTTACCGCCGCCGACGCCAGCGTCTGCATCCAGGCTATACCGCGTGAGCGAAATCATCGTGCTCGACGGCTGCGGCTCAAACACATACAAGGCCTGCCCATCGGGCGCCCAAACGACGCCACTGATCGCCCGTTCGAACACCGTGCGTCGCACTCCGCTATCGGGATCGAACACGCTCAGCGCTCGGCCCTGCGCGTCATTCGACTCCAGCGTCAACAACGCCAACCGATCATCGCACGGCGACGGCACGAACGCCATCGCGCCCTTCAACTCCAGCAACTCCTCCGGCTGTCGATTGGACGAGACTTCGCTGCGTCGCCCACGCACCAGCTGGGATCCACCGCCTGGACGTGGTCGCGCAAAATAGAATGCCGAACCATCGCTCGACCATGCCGGCGAGCGAAAACTTGGGCGAACCCGCTGGATCTGAATCGGACCGTCGGACTCCGCGCTCAGATCGAAGAGGATCAACTGTGCGGCGCGATGCACCAGGATCGCTCGCCCATCAGGCGCCCAATCGAAGTACAACGGCGCGCCGTCCACCAAACGTTGTGGATGTCCTGCCGCGCCCGCGGCAACCAGGTTCACCGCGAGCCCACTGCCGACGTGGCCCACAACCGCCAGTGCTTTGCCGGACGGCGACCAATGCACATAATGCGCCAATCCGGCCGCAATCACTTGTCGACCGTCGCGCGGATTCTGGAACAGCGTCTCCGGCTCGCCAGACTCCAGCGCAACTCGCCAGAGCTCCAGCTTCGGCTCATCTCGCCGCTGCGACGAAGCGGACACCGTCAGTTCGCCGCCATTCGGCGACCACGTCGGCCACATGAACACCATGCCCTGCTCGCGCATATCAAGACGCGGTTCCAACTCCGCCCGCCAGTCCGCTCCTTCAGCCGAGATCCGCGCGATCTGCAACGAGGCGTCATCTCCAATCAATGCGAGTGGAGTCGATGTCATGGCGTACGCGGCTCAGCGCGCGAGCGGATCGCCTCCACGCCTGACGTTTGATCCTCGTAACGGGCCAGATCGAACAACACCGACGAAGCGCGGTTCAAATACTGAATCGTCGCGTCGCTCACCGGATGTCCGTGCGCGCGCAGGCGCACCGTTTCGCGCTCAGCCCGGCGAATCGTGGTCCGCGCCAGATCCAACGCCGCCGATCCGGCCGATCCACCCGGCAACACAAACTCCTTCGGCGGCGGCGCCAAGCGCTCCAACTCCTCCGCCCAGCGCTCCAATTGATCCACATCTTCACGCTTCGTCTGAAACTCGTCAGGGATCGGCTTGCCCGGCGCCACTGCCAACTCCGCCATGATCAGGTAGAGGCGTCGCTGCATCCCTATCGCGATCTCCCCCGTTCGCGCGCCTCGTGACAACGCCCGGCCCAGACCAAGCGCCGCCGACGCCTCATCGATCGCGCCATACGCTTCCGGTTGTGGATGATCCTTCGGTATCCGACCACCACCCCATAGCGTCGTGGAACCGTCGTCGCCCGATCTCGTGTAATGCGGCATGGCGAAAGTGTATCCGCCGATCGCCGTTCGGACAGGCTAGTCGGCGTGTGCGGGCTGCAACTCGCTCCAGGAACCGAGCAGCACAGGCGTCGTGCTGATTCCCAATATGATCTTGCCGCGCGCCCGCGGTCGCCGATCATCGACATAACCCAGAAACTCAAACAGCGGCTCGCCAGCCAGCGTCGCCAGCCGCCACATCCGATCAGGCGCATCAGGATCCAGCAGCTTCGACTCCAGCTCGTCCGGCCAGGCGATCACCCGACCCTGGTCGACTCCACAACCCGCCGGAGCGAAGCCCGTCCATTCAGCCTCGCTCAGCAGACCTACCGAGGTCCAGTCAGCCGAGCCGACCTCAAGCTGCGTCTCCAGTCGCGCCGCTTCAATCTTCCGTGACATCGCGTGTTCTCGCCTTCACTATGATGCATCAACGGCGCTGAGCAAGCGTTCAGCCACTTGCGTGAACGCCGCGAATGCCTGTTGATCAAACAGCACGAACCGCACCGTCTGCACACTCTGCGCGTCGCCTGAGCGCCTCCGGCAGACCGCGATCATGATCTCGGCGGCATCGTGGTAGTCGAATCCGCCGACGCCTGTGCCCAGGGCTGGAAACGCCACCGACGACAATCGCAGTTCCTCCGCGCGCTTCAGCGCGTTATCGGTCGAGGCGCGAATCTTATCGGCAGATGTGTGCAGATCCTGTCCCATCGCCGCCGCATGAATCACGTGTCGGCACTGTAGGTCGCCCGACCCCGTCACTACCGCTTCGCCCACCTCGATCGGGCCCTGACGAATCGCTTCATCCTCAATTTCGCGACCACCCGCCCGCACGATCGCGCCCGCCGTGCCAGCGCCCATCCAGAGATAGTTGTTCGCCGCGTTGACGATCGCATCAACCTCTTGCCTGGTGATGTCACCCTGCACAATTTCGATCTTGGTATCGGTCATTTCGCGCTCCCAGAACCTGCGCGTTACTTGATCGCGAGACCGTTCGGCGGACTGCCAGTCCCGCCGGTCACGTTAAGCGGCGCTGCCGCGAAGAACGTCTCATAGACCCCGTCAGCAGCGCAATCGTCGGCCAACGCGTCCAGAGTAAACATCTCGCCGATCGCCATGCCAAAGCGTCCGATGATCCAGTGATGCAGGAAACCATCCGGGTCGGCAAAGTTCGGCGGCGGCCACGACTCGAGCGCCGGATTGTCGGAACAGACCGCCGATGGATGATGGTCGAACAGATATGCCGCCATCTCCTCCGAGCATGCCAGGCCAGGAAACGCCAGATTCGGCATCTGCGACAGTGCCATCCGAGTCCCCATGCTGGCCTGCTCGTACCAGCCGATCCAACCGATGCGGATCAGCAGGACATCGCCCGGCTGCAATTCCACACCCTGCGCCGCTCGACAGGCCTCGACCTCATCCGGCGTAATCGGCCGATACTCATCCATCGGCAACGCCATACCCTGCGACTCGAACCAGCGGCCGAGGTCAAGCAGCACGGCGCGACCGGCAATGCCGCGCCGCGCCCAATGCTCAATCCCCAGCTTTGGCGCATCGCGATTGGCGAGCAGCCACTCGTTTGTCACGCCGCCCCAGAAGCCGTGCTCAAAGTCGCCGACATGCGTCAGTGCGTCCCACTGTGACGACTGCTGCGTGTAAAAATTATCCAACACATCGTCGCCGTGATGTCCGAACCCGGCCTGTCGCATCACCGTGTGACGCACCGCGCCACGGTTGTAGAGCGGTGGGCTCGGCATGGACTGATCCCAGTTCATCGGAAACATCGCCCCCTTGCGAATCAGCGACGCCGCCTGCGCAATCCGCTCCGGCGTTTGCAGGTTGAACATCCCCACCTGATCGTCATCGCCAAACAACCCCCAAGCCGTCTTGGCCGGATGGCCAGGCTTCACGGGCAGTTGATCATATGTCGGTAGCATCTCTGGAATCTCGGACATCAGGCGGCCTGTCAACAATGTTGCCGTGCTTGAGCTTCTGTTGCCAGCAGTCTACCCGCTCGACGCCGCGCGCTCCGCACCCGTACCGTCCTTCAGTCAAGACGCGGCTCCCAGCGGCTAGCCTGAGCAGCAAGCTGAAAAAGCTGGATGGTCAACGGACGCCGCCTCAGAGCGCCGACCGACCACGGAATGGGGTTCCACGCATGCCGGTCTATCTCGAAGTTCGACACCGAATCAAGCCAATTACCAACACCGCCTTCGACCTGTTCGTGGATTTCTACGCCGACACGGTGGCGCCCGCAATGGAGCGGCACGGCATTGACCTGATCGGCGCCTGGAAGCTGAGCGGCGGCCAGATGGGCTGGGACCTCTCCATTCAGCGCTACGAGAGCATGGCCCATGCCGAAGAATGCCTTGCCTCGCTGGGACAGGACCGAGCGCTCTGGTCGACCGTTGAGAAAATACGCGGCGAGGTAGAGATCGAAGAGATCACCAAGTTCGCCAATCGCGTCTCGTACGGCACCGAAGAGCGGCTCCAGGCGGCGCTCAACGCCGATCCCGACCAGCCCCGTCAATACATGCTGGCCGTCCTGCAAAGCGCAGGCGGCGGACTGCTGCCTGCAATCGAGATGCTCGGCAACCTGAACGATGGCAAGAGTGAAGGCGGCGCCCTGCCCCTCCAGTTGGTGACGGCCTACGCAACGCGCATCGGCCGCAGCGGCGAACTCACGGACCTGTATGTCATGCCGCAGGGACCCGACGTGATGATGCCCTACGAGCCCGGAGACCCGCTCGCCGACATCATCGGCCCGCTGCGTGAGCATGCGCCAGAAGAGGAACTCTACTTCCTCAATCCGCTGCCCTACTCCAAGCTGCAGTAAAGGCAACCTTCAGCACGCTCATCCCCCGCTCCCCCGCGAGCGGGGGGAGAACAGAAGAGGCGCGGCCAGCACAATCTACGTCACCATCCGACGCACGATCTCATACGTCAGCTCCACGCCCATGTTAAGATTCTCGATCGTCATGTGCTCATCGTTGCCGTGGAATCCCGACGCCTCCTCGGGACTGAGCAGCACCGGAATGAACCCATACGCCGGAATTCCCTGTTGACGTAGGAATCGATTATCCGTCCCGCCCACACAGGTGGACGGCACCACCGTCGCGTCCTCAACCGCTTCGTTCACGACCACCTCAATCGTGCGGTACAGCTCAGTATCCCAATCGACCTCCACTGGCTGCTCCTGATCCCAACCTGAGAACTCGACCGAAATGCGATCGTCATCGATCACCTCGATCACCTGTCGCCGCCAGTCTTCGCGGTCTTGACCCGGCAGCAGTCGACAATCAATCACCGCCTCCGACTTCGCCGGAATCACGTTCGCCTTGATCCCGCTGTTGACCATCGTCACATTCAACGTGTTGATGAACATGGCGTGCGTTCCAGGATGCTCCGTGATCAACGCCGACAGCTCCGCCTCATCCTCGATCGCCGGCAAGTGCCCTTCCTCGATTAACCGATCGAGCCAGATGCGCGTTGATGGTGTGATCGTCACCGGTCGCTCCCAGGCGGCCAGCTTCGAGAGCGCGTTGACGAGGTGAACGGCCGAGTTGTCGTAGTGCGGGCGCGATCCGTGGCCCGGTGTACCAACTGAAGTCAGCTGCAGCCAACAGATGTCCTTCTCGTTCGTCGCCACCGAGAAGATGTTCGCTTCCTCACCCATGAGTTGCGTTGAGCCTGAGCCGCCCTCCGACAGCTCAAATTCCACGTCCACCAGATCGGGGCGATTCTTGCAGAGCCAGTCCATACCCCAGACCGAGCCCGCTTCTTCGTCTGGAACGCCGCAGAAGACGAGGTCGCGCTTGAGCGGCGCCTCGTTGCGTTTGAGCAACAGCATCGTCATCAGATGCATGATCCCGCAGCCCTTCATGTCGACCGCGCCGCGCCCGTACACCTTGCCATCCTCGATACGGCCCTCGAACGCCGGCTTGGTCCAGTACGCCTCCTCGACCGGCACGACATCGGTGTGGTTGCAGAGCATCATCGGCCGCTTCGAGCCGTCGCCGCGCAGCCAGGCAAAGACGGCCTCGCGCTCGGGCTGAATCTCGACATACTCGACCTCCATGCCCGCTGAGGCCAGGATGCCGCCCAGCCAGCGAGCCGCCGGCTTCTCATTGCCGGGAGGATTTGAGGTGTCAATCTGCAGGTACTTGACAAAGAAGTCCAGCGCCTCGCCAAAGGTCGCTTGCCAGTCGATTTGAGTAGTCATGGTTGCGGGCTCCTTGCCAGGAGGCTAGCGGGAGAGGGAATTTCGGGGTTCCGTCGCAGCAGTCCGTGAATTGCCGGACTTTCTGCGCAGAGCTGATCGGTGGCGTGCAGTGTGAATGAGGACCATCAATGCAGGGCGCTAGGCCTCCACCTCAGCTTGTCGCCGTTGCGCGATTCGGCCGGCGAGGTAGTCCATGTCGCGGTTGCCTTTGACGCGGTTGCACCATCCGCACAGGAGCTGTGTGTTGTCGAGCGCGTATTCTCCCCCGGCAGCGCCGGGGCGAATCCGGTCGATCTCCAGCAGGTGGATGGGCAGCGCAGTATCACAGTCTGGGCCGGCACAGAGTGCATGGGGAATGGGGTAGTTGCCAGGACGAGTCGACTGACGCTCGAACAAGGCGGCTTTCAGTTGTGCCCTGGTCAAGGGCGGTTCCGTGATGTCGGTTCGCACGGGTACCGCTCTGGTGACGTTGACAGCGTGGGCCCAAATGGCGATGCCCTCATCCTGTTCCCTGAGTCGCTTGCGGACGAGGATGCCAGCTCTAGGCGATCGGTCCATGCCTACCCATTGGCGATGCATTTGTTCTGCGGCAACGCAAGCAGTGGCGCATCCACAGAAGGGGTCCAGCAGCAAGTCGCCTTCCTGTGAAGACGCGGCGATTACGCGTCGAAGCAGCGCCAGCGGCTTTTGCGTATCCCAAGGTTGCCACTCTTTCGAGCCTGCAACCACCGGGTTGATGTCGGTCCAGATTGTTCCTGGCACCTGTCCTGTTGTTGCCGCAAGATAACGTTTGAGTTCGGGTGTTCCCGTCCTCGTCCAGTGGATGAGAGCGTTGGCGTCAAGCGCCGCAAGCCGTGCGTGGACTCCCTCGATCTGCTCGTAGCCGTCAATGATGTGCTCGGTGATCCAATCGGCGTAATCGTCGCTACCAGCCGCGCGCGGCACCGACCAATGACGCCCAATGCTTGTAGGGTCATAGCCTTTCCAAGGCTGACCACTCTCTCCTTCCGAGATGCCGGGTCCAGTCAGATCGCTCCGGCGCCACCGACCTCGCGGATCGCCTTTCCCACGCGCGTATTCCTTGTCCACGTAACTTTGATCCAGCGCGCGCGCCACGCCTTCAAGATCGAAGAGAGAGTCGTTTGACATGGCGTAGAAGAGGAGCTTGTCCGCGATTCGCCCGAATCGACGGGCATCGTTATGCGCGCTCGTACGCTGCCAAATAATCTCGTTGCGAAAGTTGGGCCGCCCGAAGATCGCGTCCATCAACGCCTGTAGCCAACCACCTTCCGTGTCGTCGCAATGGAGATAGATGCTGCCGGTGCGCTTGAGGATGCGGCGCATCTCGACCAACCGCTCCCACATGAACGTGAGATAAGCCTGTGTGCCCGACCCGACCGCAGCCCCTGCCGCGGCGATGACGTAACCAGCCGGCTCACCGTTGTCGAGCAGCTCTTGCAGTGTGCGTTGATCGAGATCATCCAGCGTGAATGCGTCAATAAATTTGTCTAGGCCATTTCCCTCGATTAGACCCTCCAGTGCGTCGTCATCCAAATCGGCGGAGCCCTCGACGGAGGTATCATCGATTCGATCGTCGTCCTTTCCTATCAGCCACTGGTACTCGCCTCGGCTGTTGAATGGCGGGTCCAGATAGATCAGGTCGACGCACTCACTGTCGATTCCTCGCAGCCGCTTGAGGTTGTCGCCGATGTAGATGGTCCGATTGTGAAGATTCATACCGGCCGTCCATCCTCAGCAACGCTCAACTTCTCCCACGATATCTGAACAAACGCGGTAGCCCGCACAGCCCATAAGGTCCATTGATAAGGAGAGATCGCTCCCGCTACGATACGGAACATATGACGCAGACCGCCGACGCCGCAGATCTCCTCAGCGACTTCCACCCTGTCGTCGCTGAGTGGTTCCGTGATCGCTTTGTCGATCCCACCTTTGCCCAGGAAGCTGGCTGGCCAGCCATTCGGGCAGGCGCCGACTGCCTGCTCGCTGCCCCGACCGGCTCTGGTAAGACCTTGACCGCCTTTCTGGCGGGAATCGACGATCTGCTGCGCGAAGGCGACGCCGCGACGCTGCCCGGCATCGGCGTCTCGCAGGAGCTGCCCAACGAGGTTCGCATCCTCTATGTCTCTCCGCTCAAGGCGCTGTCCAGCGACATCCGCCGCAACCTTGAAGAACCGCTCGCCGAGATCCGCGCCCACGCCCAGGACCGCGGCGTCGAACTGCCTCAGATTCGCGTCGGCCTGCGAACCGGCGACACCACACAGGCGGAGCGTCGCGCCATCGTCAAGCGTCCTCCACAGATTCTGATCACCACGCCCGAATCGCTCTATCTGATGCTGACGGCGAAACAGTCGCGCGAAATCCTGCGCACGGTACGCACCGTCATCGTCGATGAGATTCACGCCCTCGTGCGCGACAAGCGCGGCTCTCACCTGGCGCTCAGCCTGGCCCGATTGGACCATGTCGCGGAGCAGCGTCCGACACGAATCGGGCTATCGGCGACACAGCGTCCGATGGCGGAAATCGCCGCCTACCTCACCGGACTGGATGATCAGGGTCAACCGCGTCCATGTCAGATTCTGGACCTCGGCCACCGTCGCGAACTGACTCTTTGGGTTGAAACCACCGATACACCGCTTCAGTCGCTGGCAACCCACGAGCATTGGGGCGCCGTCTACGACCGTCTGACCGAACTCATCCTGCAACACCGCACCACGCTGATCTTCGTCAACCGACGCTCTCTGGCAGAACGTGTCGCGCACGAACTCGGGCAGCGGATCGGCAAGGAGCACGTCTCCGGTCACCACGGTTCGCTCTCCAAAGATCGACGTCACGTCATGGAACAACGCCTCAAGCACGGCGATCTCAAGGCCGTCGTAGCGACCGCGTCACTCGAGCTTGGCATTGATATCGGTTCGGTAGACCTCGTCTGCCAGATTGGCTCTCCACGACGGATCGCGACATTCCTTCAGCGGGTGGGGCGCTCCGGTCACGCGCTCGGACGCGTGCCCCACGGCGCGCTCTTCCCCACCTCGCTCGACGAACTGATTGAATGCGCCGCGATGGTGCGCGCCGTTGAGCGCGGCCATCTCGACCGGATCCGCCAACCGAAGGCGCCGATAGAAGTGCTCGCGCAACAGATCGTCGCTGAGGCGGCAGCCGAAGAGGAATGGTCTGAGGACCAGCTCTTCAATCTGATCCGCCGCGCCGCGCCTTATCGCAGCCTCGAACGAGACCACTTTGACGAAACGCTGGAGATGCTCAACACGGGAGTCGGCGAAGGCGGCGGTCGTTCGCATCCCCTCATTCATCGAGACCGCATCAACGGCATCGTGCGGCCCCGCCGTAGCGCGCGGCTCACCGCAATCGTCAACGGCGGCACCATCCCCGAAACCGGCGACTACCGCGTCGTCAAGGAACCTGAGGGCGCCTTCATCGGCACCGTCAATGAGGACTTCGCGATTGAGACCGCGGCCGGCGACATCTTCCTCTTGGGCAGCACCTCATGGCGCATCCGTCGTGTGGAGAATAAGGGCGTCGTCCGAGTCGAAGACGCGCATGGAGCTCCTCCGACCATCCCCTTCTGGCTCGGCGAGGCGCCGGGACGAAGCATCGAGCTGTCGGCCGAGGTGGGCGCGCTGCGTCGCCAGATTGCAGCGCTGTCAGATGACGTCGAATCGGCCGCGGCCATGCTCCAACGCGACTGCCACATGACGGCCGTCGCCTCCGAGCAGATGATCGAATACCTCACCAACACGCAGGACGCCCTGCAGGTGATGCCTTCGGACACCGACGTGGTCTTCGAACGCTTCTTCGACGAGGCGGGTGGGCAGCAGCTGGTCGTCCATGCTCCATTCGGATCCGGCATCAATCGCGCCTGGGGACTCGCGCTGCGTAAACGCTTCTGCGTGCGCTTCGACTTCGAATTGCAGGCGGCCGCTAACGAAGAGGGTGTGTTGTTATCGCTCGGACCATCACAGTCATTCCCGCTCGAAGAAGCGTTTGACTACCTGAAATCGGACAACGCGGAGCAATCATTGCGCCAAGCGGTCCTCTACGCCCCGTTCTGGAATACGCGCTGGCGTTGGGCGGCAACTCGCGCGCTCGCTGTTCCGCGACGGCGCGGCGGCAAAGAAGTGCCAGCCTACCTTCAACGCATGATCGCTGACGATCTGCTCGCCGCCGTCTTCCCGGCCCAGGTTGGTTGCCAGGAGAACCTCTCGGGACCGCTGGAAGTGCCCGACCACCCGTTGATCGCCCAGACGATGGACGATTGCCTGCACGAGGCGGTCGACACCGATGGCCTGGTTGAGGTGCTCGAGCGAATCGAACGAGGTGAGATTCGGCTGCACGCGCGCGATTCCGTGACACCGTCGGCGATGGCGCAGAGCATCATCAACATCAATCCCTTCGGCTTCCTCGACGACGCGCCGTTGGAAGAACGGCGTGCGCGCGCCGTCATGACCCGGCGCACCTTGCCCAGCGATCAACGCGACCTGGGCAAGCTTGATCTCGATGCCATCATTCGCGTGCGCGACGAGGCCTTCCCGCCAATTCGCGACGCAGAGGAACTACATGAGCTGCTGATCTCGCTGGTCGCCATTCAGGACGGCGACTGGACCGAACTGTCGGCGTCGCTTGCGACCGTCGATCTGGCGTCATTGTTGGGCGACCTTGTCAGGCAGGGCCGCGCCGCTCGCGCTGACGGTCCGAGCGGCGCCATCTGGTTCGCCGCCGAACAGCTTGCCAGCATCCGTTTCCTCTTCCCAGACCATGCCGTCGATCCCGCGTTTCAGGTACCTGAATCGGCCCTGATCAAGTCGACTGACCGCGAGGATGCGCGACTACGCCTCACCCGTGGACATCTCGAGATTTCCGCTCCGATTACGGCAGCCCAACTCGCACGGCGCTGCGGACTTGGCGTCGCTGACTGCGGCTATGGACTCGCCCAGCTTGAGGCGTACGGCGAGATCATGCGCGGCAATTTCACGCCGGCGCTCACCCCCGACGACGACGAGGAGTATTGCGATCGACGACTGCTCGCTCGGATTCATCGCTACACGATTGCGCGTCTTCGCGCCGCAATCGAGCCCGTCACCGTGCAGCACTATCTCCGATTCCTGCTGCGTTGGCAGCATCTGACGCCAGACGCGCGACTATCCGGCAAAGCCGGCGTCAGGGCCGTGATCGAGCAGCTTGAAGGATTCGAAGCGCCAGCCGCCGCGTGGGAACGCGACCTCCTGGCTGCGCGGGTCGCCGACTACCGCGAAGCCTGGCTTGATGAGCTCTGCCTCGCCGGCGATGTCGCCTGGGCCAGACTGGCTCCCCGAAGCGCCAGACGCGCCCCGACCAAGACGACTCCGATCACCCTGGCGCTGCGCCGCGATTTCCGCTCGTTGCTTTCCGCCGTGCGCCGCACCGCGCCGCTGCCGCCCTCGCGCGGACGAGCGGCCCCAACCCCACAGCCAGACGTCGCCGCGCAGCTCCACGCAGACGGCGGCGCCGCCAGCCAGATCCTGAACCTGCTTGACCAGCGCGGGGCGCTCTTCTTCGATGAACTGGTGGATGGCACTCGCCGACTCGCCACAGATGTCGAGAACGGTCTGCGCGAACTGGTCGCGAGCGGCCTCGCTCACGCCGACGGCTTTCAAGGGTTGCGGCAGCTGATTCGTCCCAATCGCCGCGCTCGCAGACCTCGCTATGGAGGCGGCGGCGTGTTTATCGGTGAAGGCGTGGCCGGTCGCTGGGCCGCCCTGCCGCCACTGGTTCAGGACGCCACCGATCCCGAGCTCACGGATGACCTCGCCGAGCGCATCGCGCAGATCCTGCTGCGACGCTACGGCGTGGTCTCGCGCGAGCTAGCCACGCGCGAAAGCTTGACCATTCAGTGGCGAGACGTGCTGCGCGCCCTGCGTCGACTTGAAGCTCGCGGCGAGATTCGCGGCGGACGCTTCATTCAAGGGCTGCTCGGCGAGCAGTTCGCCCTGCCCGAGGCGCTCGACCAACTCCGTGCCCTGCGTCGGCGAGAACCAGACGGCCTGCGTCTCACCATCGCCGCCAGTGACCCCTGCAACCTCGTCGGCATCCTGCTCCCCGGCCCCAAAGTGCCATCCCGACTCGGCGCCACACTCACCTTGCGAGACGGAGTTCCTGAAGAACCTGTCTTGGTCAGCTCCGCCGCAGCCGATTAACTGCTCCCTTATAGATAACCACTCTGCCAGGATCAGATCGGTGTCGCATTCACAATCAAACAGTAGATCGCTCCCTAACAGAGACTGATACACCACTTCCTTCCCCTCCTTGGCAACTTGTGCCTGAGCCTCCATCAGCTCGTCTATCAGCGCCGAGGTTAGCGTTGATTGCCGTGGCGCGCCGCCGTTCTATCGGGCAAACCGGCCTATAACAGGTCCGGACGCAGGTATGCCACAACCAGTTTTAGCTCGCCGGCAGAGAGACGGTAGTCAATCTGTTCATGGAGCTGCGATAGCGGCGCCTCTGGTTCCTGACGGAGCAGCGCTTGCACTTGGGCGACATACTCAGCGGAGGGCAATGCTGGACTGAGGTCGAGCTCTGGATCTGCCTTAACCGCCGTCACGAGATGGCCGGCAACTGTTCCCGGCGAGAGCATCCGTCGCTCCGCAATGGCCAGCGGCGTGTGGCCCGACTCAAACAGCGCCAACGACGTCATCCAACTCTTCGGTTGCGCGACCGCTGGTACGACGGCCAGGTCAGTCACGTCCGTCACCTCCGCCACAGGTTCACTTGGCTCGGCTGTCTTGGCCACATTCGGGATCCCGAGCAGATCAAGCAGTTCATCGCGTCTTTCCTCCAGGTCCTCCGCATCCATCGCAATCTGAGCCGCGAGCGTTTCCCAATCGGTCGGGGGATTCTGCGCAATCTCTCTCATCGCCGGAAAGCTGATAATCGATGATCCATCGCGCTCCGTTTTCGCGGCCGCCGCATCGCGCCACGCCGCCAGATCGTTGAATCGTTGCACCCAATCAGCCGACGACTCCGACGTGGCAGCATCGCTGCGATCAGCGTTCAACGTTGCAGGCGGTTGTGTTGCCAACATCGTCATTTCTCCTGATCGGTCAGCGGTCGCGACGGATACTGCCGCCGTCTCCGAACTGACTCCGAACTCAGACTGCTGAGGATGCGTATGCAGGTGGTCCCGGATCAGCGGTAGAAAGTGATCTGCGTATCGCTCAACCCGTTTGCGACCGAATCCGCTCACGTTGAGCATCGCTTCCGGCGTCGTCGGGAGGGATCGCACCAGGTCGTCCAGCGTACGATTGCTGCACACCACATACGCGGGCAGCGCATGCTCGGCTGCAATTCGCGTTCGCTCCTGTCGCAGCTGTTCGTACAAAATGGTCTGATCCGATGTCAGCAGGGTCTCATTCGATTTGAGAATGGGTGATGACGGCGCCGATTGATCCGTCTCGACGACCTTGGGCTGAGACTCAGCCTCACCCAGGCAATTGTCGCAGTGGCCGCAACGCTCGGCTGGCCGCTCCTCGCCGAAGTAGCGCAGCACCGTGCCCCAGCGGCACGTCCGTTGCTCGCACATGTCCATCATTTGACGTAAGCGTTTGACTCGACGTTCTCGCTCATCCGGATCGGTCAGCTGGTCGATAAAGCGACGTTGCTGCTGCCAGATGCCAGGCGTATAGAACAGAATGCATTCGGCTGGCAAGCCATCGCGCCCGGCGCGCCCGGTCTCCTGGTAAAAGCTCTCCATTGACGGCGGCATGTCGAGGTGCGCAACCAGGCGGATGTCCGGCTTGTCGATGCCCATGCCAAACGCGATCGTGGCGCAAACTACCGTGATCTCCCCGCTCTGAAAGCCCCCTTGGACTTTGGCGCGCTGCTTCGGCGTCATACCGGCGTGATAATGATCGGCTCGGATCCCTGCCGCCTGCAACCGTGAGGCGGTGCTCTCACTCATGTTGCGCGTGCCGCAATACACGATCGCGGCTTCACCGGGTCGTCGCTTGAGTCGCTGAATCAGTCGTTCCGTGGAGTCTCGCTTCGGCACAATCCGATAGGTCAGGTTATCGCGCATGAATCCCGTCGCGAAGCGGCGCATCTGCGGTCGGTCGAGACGCTCGATGATCTGACGTTGCACTTGCGGCGTGGCGGTTGCCGTCAGCGCTACGACGGGGACATCGACAAATCGTTCGGTCAACGTGTGCAGTTCGAGGTAGTCAGGACGAAACTCGTGACCCCATTCGGAGATGCAGTGCGCCTCGTCGATCGCGATCAGGCTCGGCTGGCGATGTTGCATGAGATTGCGAAAGCGGTTGGTGTTGACCCGTTCTGGCGCGACGTAGAGCAGCTGAATCATGCCATTCGCCGCCCGCTGTTCAGTAGCCGCCAGCTCGTTGGGAGACAGCGTGCTGTTCATGTAGGCGGCTTCGATCCCGACCTCCCGCAGTTGTGTGACCTGGTCATACATCAAGGCGATGAGCGGTGAGACCACCACGGTGAGTCCCTGCGTCAGCACGCCGGGCAACTGATAGCACAACGACTTGCCGCCACCGGTTGGCATCAACACGAGGGCGTCGCCACCGCCGACCAGATGCTCGATCACTTCACGCTGTTGAGGGCGAAACTCGCCGTGTCCGAAGTACTGCTTCAGCGCCTGGTCCAGCTCCAGCCGGCTGCTCACGGCGCCTCTTCAATCGTGGCCGAGAGCGATCCCCTGCAGTGCGGAATGCGTGGATCTGGGCCCCAACCGTGAATCTGATCCTGGTGCTTTTTGACCGTGGCGTAATCGGCGGTTTCCACGATGCCGCGACCCTGACCATCAATCATTGAGGCGATGGCGAACGCCTTCTCGCGCGAGTAGCCGAACACGTCGCCCAGCAGTTCGATCACATAGTCGTAGGAGTGGTCGTCCGAATCGTGCAGGAAGAGGTGGTAGCGCTTCTCCAACTCACTCTCGCGCGAGGCATCCATTTCCTCCTGGACGAGGATGTCTGGGCGCGGCAGCGCCGGCTGCGAGCTCATGCGGCAGCCTCGCGGAGCGCTTGCAATTCAGGAGCGTTCGCATCAGCGTTTGCCCAAAGATCGGCGGCTCGACGGAACGACGCCTTCGCCTCGTTCAATGCCCCCTGGGTCGTCCGGGCGCGCCCCCAACGGAACAGATCACGCGCGCTCGCACCGCGATCCAGCCGTTCTTGCAACAGCGCCAGCGCCGCTTCGCTCTGACCGGCCCGCAACCGCGCTTCAATCAACGTCTCCTCAAACACGTCTCGCTGCGCGTTGGAACCGCCGAGCGAGACCAGTAGTTCGCGCACTGATCCGAGCCCATTGGCAGCCGCTTCATAATCGCCCTGACCAAAGCTGGACAACGCCTCCACGACTGGCGCAACCACCGACCCTGCCGTTGGGTGACCGCGCTCTGCAGCCTCATTCAGGCCATCCATCAGCTGTCCCAGCCCGACCGTGTCACCCAGGGCGGCGAGCGCCATCGCGCGATGCACGTCAACCCAGGCCGTGCCCGCGCGCGGGAAGGCGCTCTCAGCCAGCTCAGCGATGGCGCTCCAGTCGCGATGCTCGCCGTTGCTGACGCCAGTCGTATCGTGCAACCGACAGCGCCAAAGCAGCGAGGCGGCATCAGCAACCCCGCCGAGCGCGTCACCATCCTCATCGGCGCCGGGTCGAATCACATCGTCGTGCAACGCGAGCGCATCCTGCCGCCGACCCTCGGCGAGCAAGAACAACGCCTGATGCCAGGTCAGGTGGCGATGGAACCCGGCTCGGTGCGGGAAGTCCGTCAGCCAGTCGCCGAGAAATCTTCGACCACCGGCGATGTCATGCTCCTCGAAGAAGACGTGCGACATCGCGTGGGCTGCTTGACCGTTGATGGGGCGCAACTCGAGCGAACGCTCGACCAATCGGCGCGCCGGCTCAAGCTGGTCCATTTCGTGATTGGCGAAGGCATGCCAACTCAAGAACCACCAATCATCGCCGAACGAGGGCGCGAGCCGGTCGAACTGTTCCAGCATCCGCTCGCGCTTCTCGACGCCGCCGCCGTAGAAGTTGCCACCCAACCATTGCAGCACGATCGGAGCGTCGCGCGGGGTCTCGCGGAGGTGTTCGTCAATCAGGGCAGGAGCGTCGGCCGCGCGTCCACGGGCGCTGGCCCCCAAAATGGCGGCGTGACGCTGCTCCCGGGCCGTGGCGCGCTCTGCCAGCTCGCTGGCGCGATTGGCGAGCTCGGCCGCCCTCCGACCTTCACCACGGAACAGGTAGAACAGCCCGAGCTGGGAATGCGCGAGCGCGAAGTGCGGATCCAGCTCAATCGCGTGATCGAGCGCCTCAGCGACGCCCAGCTGATAAGAGAGCATCCGGTCGACGCCGTCGCGATAGGCGGCCGCAGCGTCGTCAGATGTCGTGAGCGGTAGGCCCCAAGCGTCATTCGGCAGAGTCATCGTGGCTCCTGATCTCAGCGATATGGGACAGAGTAACTTGGAAAACGAGGCGGTCGTCCCCCTTCCTGAAACCGCCAACGACAGGAGCAGTTGGATGACTCCACATTCTGCATCAGGCGTCGTGCAGGACGCGCCGCAGCTCGCGGAAATGCTCGCGGTGTCACTTGCATCGTCCGCAGCTGGTCAAGTCACGGAGGACCGGGCGCTCGGCGTGATGCTCGGCTTGGCGGTCGGCAATCTCCTCGGACTTCCCGTCGAAAGTTGGCCTCAGCACGAGATTCACGATGTCTATCGCGACGGGTTGCGCGACATTGATCCGCTCGAGCGCGTGCGTTTCATGGATGACGATCTCGCCCAAGCGGTCGATCTCGCCGAAGCGCTCCTACAAGACCACGACCCAACAGTCGATTTCGCCGCGCGCCTCGTGCGTTGGAGCCATGAGAACGGGCGCGGCATGGGCTTTATGTCCAGTGTGGTCATTCGGGAGTTGGAAGACCGCATGGACATGAACTTGAACATGGACGTGGATGTGGATGTGCACGACGCGGCGTGGGACTATTGGGAAGCGAACGGTCGACCGAGCACTCAACCGAACGGCGGTCTGATGCGCTGTGCGCCGGTTGCGTTGCGATACGCGCACGATCCCTCAGAACTGATTCGAATGACGGCTCAGACCTGCGCGGTGACCCACTACGCGCCGGGCGCGCAATGGTCCTGCATCGTGGTCAATGCCGCGATCGCCTTGCTGCTACGCGGCGTCAGTCCAAGCCTGACTGATTTGGCAGACGCAGCCAGCGCCGATGGCGCGCCACCAGAACTCGCCGAGTGGATCGCAGAGATTCCCCCGCAGATCGAGCAGAGCATCGATGACGAGCCCATGATCGGGCATACCTACCTCTGCATGCAGGCAGCGCTCTGGTGCGTCAACACGTCGGATGACCTGGAGAGCGCACTGATTCGGATCGTCAACGCCGGTGGTGATACGGACACGAACGGCGCAGTCGCCGGCGCGGTCCTGGGCGCGCGATTCGGCGCCTCGGCGATACCGAGCGAGTGGCTGGACTGCATCCCGCAACGCTCGCGAATCGAATCAGCCGCAGAGGCGCTGCTGACCTCAACACAATGAGCAGATGCCACAGTGAAGCGCTCCGTGCGCCTTAGGCACCTTAGACGCGGGCGCTCGCGGCACCGTCAATCGCAATCGTTTCGCCAGTGACAAAGCCGGAGTCGGCGGCGAGAGCCACGACCGCTGCGCCCACATCCCTGGGATCGACGAGCTCCTTGGCCGGCAGCATACGGGCGAGCTGTTGGGCTGCCTCCGCGCTGTCCCCGAGTCCGTGTTGACCGTCATACACGCCGACCTGCAATGCATTGACCGTGATGCCGTCACGCGCCCATTCCTGCGAGAGCGTTCGCGTGATTGCCAGCACGCCAGCATGTGCGGCCGCGTAGGCGCTGGTGTGAGCCACCCCGCGCGCCGCAAGTATGGAGACCACGTTGATGATCCGTCCGAATCCGCGCCGCTTCATCGCCTGAGCCGCCGCGCGAGCAACCGAGGCCGGCGCGAGCAGGTTTGCGGCGAGCAGCTGATGCCAATCCTCGGCGCGGAGCGCCTCAATCGGCGCGGCTGCAACGAGGTCGGCCGCATTGACCAGAATGTCGAGACCGCCGAGCTCGGATTCGACCTGCGCGAGGGCGGTGTCGACCGCAGATTCGTCCGTGGCATCAAGCTCGAGCGCGAGGTTGCGCCGTCCGAGCGACCAGATTTCGTTGGCTACCGATTGCACGCGAACGATCTCTCGCGGTCCGCCGCGCAGACTGCTCACCGCGACATCAGCGCCAGACTCCGCCAGCGCAACGGCCGCCGCGCGGCCGAGCGGATCGCCGGCGCCGAGCACGAGCGCGACTCGCCCCCGCAGGTTGAACGGATCATCGGGCTGGTCAGGATTGGGGGTTGGCACAAAATCTGACATGCGCGGCCCTCTAGAGTGGTTCTGTCAGTGAGACGCGCGGCGCCCAGCCGGTCGGCCCGATCGCAGCGAGGCCGCCGCCATCCTGCGCGATCGTTTCACCATTAATGCCCGCGGCCGCGTTCGACGCGAGGAAGACCGCGAGCGGTCCCATCTCCCAGGCCACACCAGCTCGTCCGACGGGGATATAGCGTCCGCCGCGCCAACGTTCGAGCGCTTGCGGCGTATGCGGGAAGATGCCTGGCGCGATGCAGTTCGTTCGAATGCCGAGCGGTCCATAGGTCACGGCCAGCGAGCGAGTCAGGTTGACCACTCCCGCCTTCGCAGATACGTACATCCAGTTGTCACGACCGCCGCGCAATCCGAATCCGCTGGCAACATTGATGATGACGCCGCCTCCCTGTTCGGTCATCGTCGGCAACACGGCGCGGGCGCAGTACATCTGTGAGCTCAGGTTGAGTTCAATCCCGTTGCGCCACTGCTGATCGGTGAGCTGCGTCAACGGCGATCCATCGCCGTCGGCGCCGCCGCCGGCGTTATTGACGAGGACGTCAACGCGTCCGAATCGGTCGAGCGTCCGCGCAACCATGCGCTCGATCGCGTCGGAATCGCTGACATCAGTCACGATCGAGATCGCGTCGCCGCCGCGAGCCTTGACCATGCTGGCAGTCTCCGCCAGCTGATGTTCCGTCCTCGCCGCGCCTGCGATCCTGGCGCCAGCGTCGCTGAAGGCGAGCGCCATCGCGCGGCCCAGGCCTCGTCCGGCGCCGGTCAGCAGCACGACCTGTCCATCGAGTCGGAAGCGCTCACTGACAGCCACGAATCGGAACCGTTCTGCTCTGTGATCTAGGAACTCGTCGACACTTTGCGCTGCTGAGCGGCGGCTGAGCCGCGACCGTCGCCGAACTTGTTGTCGCGCCATTCGAGCGCCGCCTTGAGTCCCAGCTCGCGCGACTTCCGCCCGAACTCCTGCACCGCGGGAGCGAGGTGCGCGCGGGCGTCATTCTCAGACGCAATCCGCTGCAACGTGCGGGCGCCCATGATTTCCAACCCGAGATTGACAATCCGCTTGTTTGCCGAGAGCAGCTCATGGTCGATCATCGCCATCTTGTCGGCAAGCGATTCGACTTCGTCATCGAGTTGGTCGGCCGGCACGGCGTCGTAGACCAGGCCGCGCCTGGCCGCTTCAGCGCCCGAGATACTATCGCCGGTCAGCAGCATGCGCTTGGCGAATTGCGGTCCACCGTGATACAGCCACATGTGCGCCGGTGGCGCGCCCATCGCGCGAACCGGCGGGAACCCGATCACGGCGTCGTCGGCAGCGATGATGATGTCGCTGAGCAGGACGAGGTCAGTGCCGCCTGCGAGGCAGTAGCCATGCACCTTGCCGATGACCGGCTTGTGCATGTCAAAGATGGCCATGCGGGCGCGCTGCGCCTTTTCCATCCCCCAGGTATCGTCGTCGAAACTGACTCGCCCGCGATACACCTTGTCGTACGTCTCCTGTGAGTCGCGTGTCGAACCGGTCAAGTCGTAGCCGGCGGAGAAGGCGCGTCCCGCTCCACTCAGGATGACGCAGTGGACGGCGGTGTCGTTATCGGCCTCCCACATCGCTTGCGAGAGTTCGTCCTGCAGAGCGATCGAGAGGGCATTCAGCTTCTCAGGTCGGTTGAGCGTCACATAAGCCTTGCGATCTTCAACGCGGTAGAGAATGTTTTCGAAATCAGTCACCGGGGGGTCTCCTGAATTGCAATGGTCAATACCGCCAGTCTAGCTGAGGCGTCAGACCACACTCGTCTCGCCCTCACGGCCCTGGCTCGTCAACGCCCTTGCTCGTCAACCTGGCGCCAACCAGTCGGGCCCCGGATCAGGTTCAACGTGATCCTGATCCGGACAGGTTCCGAACCCCACACATCGGCCTGGAGCCTTGACCAGACATGTCGGCCTATAGATGCTTCAGCACACCGCCGTCAACCTGGATTGCCTGACCGTTGATGTAACCGCTCGCTGCTGAGGCGAGGTAGACGGCCAACGGCGCCGCCTCCCAGCTTGCGCCGAACCGACGCATCGGAATGAAGCGCAGCAACAGATTGTTCTCAGCCGATGACCCGCCTCGACCAGGGGTCTGATCGTTCCAGCCGAGCACGATGGCATTGACGGTGGCGCCTTGCGGCGCCAATTCCTGACTCAACGACCGCACCAGTCCGATCACGCCCGCCTGGGAGGCGCTGTACAGGCTCAGGTTGGTCAGCCCGCGCACCGCGGTCGCATCCAGCACGGCGACGAGGCGTCCTGAGTCGCCTTTGAACTCGCGTGAAGCGCTGCGAAAGGCGGCATACGCGCCGGCCAAGTTCGCGGACAGCAGTCGCTGGACGTCGGCGTCGAGCGTCTTGCGTAGTGGTCCTGCGTAATACATCTGTGGCGCCACAATGGCGGCATCAACGCCGCCCAACGCCTTGCTGAGCTTGCGTGTCGCGACGTGGACATTGGTGCCATTGGCCAGGTCCACGGACTCGGCCGGGCCGCCCGCAGCAGCCTTCTTGAGTCGGAAGAGCGCGGTGCCATCCGTGCTGGCGCTCGTCACTCCGACGTTGGCGCCGGCCTCGCGCAGCGCCTCAACGATCGCGGTTGCGGCGGGAAATTCGGCTCCATAGACAATGATGCGCCGACCACTCAGATCGAATCCCGCCAGTCGGCCGGCGCTGACATCGGGTGGCGGCACAGGATTCTGAAGGCTCATGCCCCGACGCCGCCGATCCCTGACGTGACATCCCAACCGCTCGGCGCGAGTCCGCCTGCGAGACCACCGCCATCAATCACGATCGCTTCGCCTGTCATATAGCTGGAGGCTTCGGAGGCGAGATAAACGGCGAGCGGTCCGAGCTCCCATGCCTCGCCGACACGACCCGCCGGTATCCGTGCTCCCTGATAACGCGCTCGCGCGATGGCGTCGTCGTCGCCGCTGATGTCCTGTTGCAGGACAAAGCCGGGCACAATGCAGTTGACGCGGATCTGTTCACGCGCGAGCTGGGTCGCAAGCGCTTGCGTGAGCGTGATGACGCCAGCTTTCGCCGCGCCGTACACGAACAGTCGGGCATCGCCGCGCAGCGCCGTCCCAGAGGCAACGGTAATGATGTTGCCAGGTTTCGATTCCGCCCGAAAGTGTCGTGTCGCGGCGCGCGCGCAGAAGAAAGCGCTGGAGAAGTTCAGGTTGACGGTGTCGTGCCAGTCGTCGTCCGAGACGTCGGTGACGTGCTTGAGCGAAGCGGCGCCGCCACCGCCGGCATTGGCGATCATCACGTCGAATCCGCCCCATTCCGCGATCACGCGATCGACCAGCGCGTCCACCTGCGAGGAATCGCTGACATCGGTCGGCGCGACGAGAGCGGCTCGACCGAGCGCACGAATTTGTTCGGCGACCGCTTCAATCTGGGACCGCGTCCGCGCCGCGCACACGATGTCCGCGCCGGCCCGCGCCAGATGCAACGCCATCTGTCGGCCGAGCCCGCGGCCAGCGCCGGTCACGATGACCCGCTTGCCCTCCATGCTGAGCGATTCAAGCATGGCCTCAGTGTATCGCTCAGCCCTGAGCGTTATCATTCCTGAAACTGGCCAACAGGGCACGGTTGTCCGTGCCATGCACTGAATGGAGTACAAGATGGCTAAAGGACTGACGGTCGAATTCACGATCGCGGAAGGCAAGAACGAGGCATTTGAGGCATTCATGGCCGGCGCCACCGCCAAGGTCAAGGCCGAAGACGCCGGCTGCAACAACTACGATCTCTTCCGCTGCATCGAGGACGACACTCGTTACATCCTGTTCGAGAACTGGGCCACCGAAGAAGATCTGACCGCGCACGGCACATCGGCAGCGATGGCTGGCATGGCCGGGATCCGTGAGTTCACCACCGCGCGTCCTGTCCTGCACCGTTACGACGTTGACGACTAAGAACTGAAACTGATCGAGCGCTGCTCCTCGCACGGCAGCGGGAAGATGAGGAAAGGAACACACGATGCCTGATCAGATGGGATCGGAACTGCTCGCCAGACAGATGGTGAATGAGGGGGTTGAAGACCTCTTCTACATCATGGGCGGGCCGATCATCAAGGCCGCTGGCTTCGCAGCCGAACACGGGATCCGCACGATCGACTGCCGCCATGAACAGGGCGCCGCCATGGCCGCGCATGGATACGCGCGCGTCAAGCGCGTGCCCGGCGTGTGCATGGCCGCTTCCGGCCCGGCGACGACCAACCTGCTGACCGGCGTCGCCAACGCCTACCTCGACGGCGTGCCCATGGTCGCCCTCGGCGGCGCGGCGGCGTTCTCGTCCTTTGAGCGCGACGACTTCCAGGAATATGACCAGCTCGCGATGGCGCAACCGGTCACGCGCTGGGCGAGTCGTGTGACTCACTCGGCGCGAATGCCCGAGTTCTTCAATCTCGCCTACCGCGAGGCGCAGGGACCAAAGCCCGGCCCGACCTACCTCGATCTGCCCGGCGACACACTGTACCAGCAGTCGGATGACGAAGTGGTCTGGTTCCCGAACACAGGCACGCCGCGCTCGCGGCCGGCAGCCGATCCGGACGAGGTCAAACAGGCGATCGAACTGCTCGCCCAAGCTGAGCGCCCGATTGTCCTGACCGGTACCGGCGTCTTCTGGTCAAATGCGGCGCCGGAGCTGCAAGAGTTTGTTGAGGCCACCGGCATCCCCTTCTACACGACACCTCAGGGTCGCGGCGTGATCGCGGAGGATCATGACCTCTGCTTCATCGCGGCTCGCTCGAAGGCATTCCGCGAGGCCGATGTGGCGCTCGTGGTCGGCACGCGGCTCAACTTCGTCGTCGGCTCCGGCCTGCCGCCGCGCTGGTCGCCTGACCTCAAAGTCATCCACGTGGACACCGACCCGACCGAGATCGGTCACAACAAGGAAGCGACCGTGGGCATGGTCGCCGACGCCAAGCGCGCCCTGGTGGCCCTGACCGCCGCGGCTCGGGAAGCGAACCTCGCGCCGCCGACCGACTGGATCGCCGACCTACGCGAATCGGACGACAACCGTCGTCAGCAATCGCTCGAGGTGGCGCAGTCGTCAAGCGTCCCGATTCACCCGTTGCGTCTGGCAGATGAAGTCGTTCAGCGCATGGACCGCGACGCCGTCGTCTGCGTCGACGGCAACGCGACGCTCGCCTTCGCGCGGCAGTACATTCCTTCCTACGCGGAGGGTGGACGCCTGAATCCCGGCCCGAACGGCTGCATGGGCGTCGGACTGCCCTTTGTGCTCGGCGCCAAGGTGGCCGCGCCTGACCGTCAGGTGATCGGCTTCGTCGGCGATGGCTCGTTCCTGATGAACGTGCAGGAGATCGACACCATGGTGCGGCACGATCTGCCAGCCACCATCGTGATCTCGAACAATGCCGGTTGGACCGCGGGCTCGAACGACACGCCCGGCCGACCGCTCGGATACGGCCAGCGCTACGAGGATGTCGCCATCGCGCTCGGCGGACACGGGGAACACGTGACCAAGCCTGAGGAGATCGGTCCGGCGATCGAGCGAGCCATGGCGTCAGGCAAGCCAGCCGTCGTCAACGTCGAGGTTGAGCAGCACGCGATGCCTGGTCAGGCGCGCTTCGGCGGCTACTCGGCAACCCTCAGCCGATAGTCGAGCAGTCACAGTCATCACAGTCACATCACACAGAGGCGGGCCGCAAACCCCGCCTCTGTCTGTCGCAATGTCAGTGCCAAGTGCCAATAGAGGAGTCTCAACATGGCGCCAGTCCCAGCCGAGCACGCCGATCTCTGTGGCGCGCCACATTTCGCCCACATCGTCACCGTCAATCCCGACGGATCCCCGCAGTCATCGCCGATCTGGATCATGCCTGGACATGTCGAAGACGATGGCTCGGTGACAGCCATTCGCTTCTCCACTGGGCTCAACTTTCGCAAATCGCTCAACATGCAGCGCGAGCCACGGGTGGCGCTCTCGGTCCACGACCTCAACAATCCCTACCGGGTGCTGGAGGTGGTGGGCACGGCCACGCTGGAGCGGCGCGCCGGTTGGTCGGATGTGGACGAGATCTCGCGAACCTATCTGGGCACCGACTATCCGTACCGTGAGGGTCCCGGCGACGGCTACAACGTGACGATCGCAATCGAGCGTGTCGTGACGCCGCATGAGATGCAGCTGCCGGAACTCGTGCGACCCGAAGCGCCGGGCAGCGATCTGCTCAATCCGCCGCACTTCGCGCACGTGGCAACGGTCAGCTCGACGGGACAGCCGCGATCATCGGTTGTCTGGCATCGACGCGCGGTCGACGGCGGCCCCGATGACATTGAGTTCTGGACCTCCGCCGCCACGCTGAAGACCAGACATCTGCGCAATAACCCTGCCGTCTCCGTCAGCATCCATGACGAGGCCAATGGCGGTCGCTACACCGAGCTTCGCGGCACGGCCGAGCTCGTCTCGGTCAAGCATCATGGGCTGCTCAATGAACTGACGCCGCGCTACTGGCATCTGGACCAGTATCCCGCCGAGGGCGATGATCCGATGCCCGGCGTCGTGATCCGCGTGCGGGCGCACAAGCGAATCACGTTCGGCGACTGACGGCTCAGCTCATTCGCTGGCGCGCTGTTGGATCTCTTCTGGGTCCAGCGCCTGCAGCTCCTGGTGGAACCACCAACGCCCACCTTCAGGATCACGGGCCCGATACGTGCGATCGCCGTAGAACTGATCCTCAGGAGGCTGCACGATTTCGGCGCCTGCCGCGGCAGCGATGGCGTGATGCGCATCGGCGTCGTCAACGTAAACCATCACGCTCGCGTGCAAGTGCGGCAGTCCGCCGGGACCGCCCAATCCGCCCTCTGGATAGGCGCTGGCGAGCGTGACCTCTGAATCGCCAAACGTCAGCGAGGCATGACCGATGCTGCCGTCAGGCATCTCCAACCGATATCGCTCCTCAAAGCCGAAGGCTCGGCAAAGGAACGTGATCATCGCTGGCGCGTCATCGTAGGAAAGCGCCGGCACGATCGCCTGCAACGTGCGTGAAGGTGGTTCCGTCATGACTCACTCTGCTCGAACATGTCGGCCATGGCGGCCATCATCTCTTCCTGCGTCACGTCGCGGATATGCTGATGTACGTCCCAGCCAACGCCTTCAGGATCGTTGACGCGATAGGTGCGGTCACCGTAGAACTGTTCCGCAGGCTCTTGCACGACTTCGGCGCCAGCGGCCTTGGCTACCTCGAAGTGTGTGTCCAGATCGTCGACATAGAGGCAGACGGAAGCGTGGCGGGCGCTGAGATTGGCGGCGCCGTTGAGGCCGTGCGGCTCATAGGCGCCGCCCAGCATGATGATCTCGTTGTCGCGTTGCAGTTCAGCGTGACCGACTGATCCGTCCGGACCTTCCAGCACCGAGCTGACCTCAAAGCCAAAGGCCTGACTGATGAAATCGATCGCGGCGCGCGGATCGGCGTAGTTCAGATAGGGAATGATGCGCTGGCTGCCTTCAGGCGGGTTCTGTACCATGTGATTTCCTCTCGGAAGCGAGATAGTGATGAGCCAGTGGCACGACAGTGAACGGTCGCACGCTCAGCTTAGCGCATAGGTGTTCGAGCTATTGCGCGGAGGCGTCTGGTCGCTCACTGGCCGCCCACTGACCAGTGAATGGCTAGCGCTAGCGCTTCGTTTGGGATAGCCTCAGAAATGCTGTGCACGGACATCGTGCCCAATCGTCACGTAAGCCCGCGGACCCCAAGATCGGGCCGCGACGGAGGAAGACATGGACCTCGGACTGACTGAAGAGCAGGAACTGCTGAAGAACTTTGCTCGCGATTTCCTCACCAATGAATGCACGGAAAAGCTCGTGCGCGACATGGAGGAAGACGAGCGCGGATATACCGACGACCTCTGGAACGGCATGGCCAACCAGGGTTGGATGGGCTTGATCACGGCTGAGGAGTACGGCGGCGCCGGTCTCAACTTCCTCGACCTCTGCGTGCTGCTCGAAGAATTCGGCCGCGCCCTGGTTCCTGGACCATTCATCAACACCGTCCTGACCGCCGGCTTCGTCGAAGCCATTGGCACTGACGAGCAGAAGCAGCAATACTGCCCCGCCGTCGCAGCCGGGCAGCACGTGATGACCTTTGCCTTGACCGAACCGTCCGCTCGCTTCGACAGCAGCGGTATCGAAGCCACGGCTGAGGCTGATGGCGACGGCTTCGTGCTCAACGGCGTCAAGCTCTTCATCCCCGACGCACACGTGGCCGACACCATCCTGGTCGTCGCCAGGACGCCGGGTTCCTCGGGCGATGACGGCATCTCGCTCTTCCTCGTGCCAGGCAACGCTGAGGGTCTGTCGACCACCGTCCTGCAGACGATCGCGGCTGACAAGCAGTGCGAAGTCAAACTCGACGGCGTGCGCGTCGGAGCTGAGGCTGTCTTGGGCGAGGTTGGCGCCGCCTGGCAGATGATTGAGATCTCAAAGCAATACTTCACCATCGCCTACTGCGCATACCTCGTCGGTCTGGCCCAGCGTGACTTTGAAATCTCGGTCGATTACGCCAAGGAACGAATCCAGTTCGGTCGTCCGATCGGCTCATTCCAGGCGATCCAACACAAGGCCGCGGACATGATCACCGATGTCGACGGTTCGCGCTTCATCATGTACCGCGCCGCCTGGGCCGTCACCGAAGGCGAGCCCGACGCTGCGCTGCAGGTCGCCATGGCCAAGGCCTGGTGCTCTGACGCGACGCGGCGCGTCGTCGCGCACGGTCAGCAGATCCACGGTGGCATCGGCTTCACCAAGGAATACATCATCCAGCTCTACTTCCGCCGTCAGAAGATGGCAGAGCTGATGTGGGGCGACGCCGACCACCACCGCGAGAAGGTCGCCGAGCTGCTCGAAATCTAGAGTCGCTCTGCGCTCACATCACACAAACGAGTCCCTGCTCCCGACGAATCGGGAGCAGGGACTCGCCGTTAATCGGATCCACTGATCCGAGATCGCTTGCGCAGGAACCAAACGCCGATAACGAGTCCGGCCAGGCTCAACGCGGCCGAGATGAGGACAGCGGCGATCCAGCTCCAGAGCGGCGCCGCATATCGCGATCCCGATTCCGCCAACGCCGGCGATGCCCAAAACAGGCCAATCATCGCCATCGATAGCCATACCTGCCAGCGCCGTATCGGATAGCCTCTGAACATGGCACGCAGACGACGCAGACGACCGGCCGAAGCATCTGAACCCGTATCGCCCAAGACGCGATCCTCCATCGTGCGGCTCTCCTATCTCAATCAGGATACGTTGCGGCTGCGCACCTTTTGGTCGCCGTTGCCGAACTGGGCCTACGGCATGATTCCTGCGGTGATCGGCGCCGTAGTCGCGATTGCTGTCATTGGCGCCGATGACCTCGCCGGCGCCGCGATCATCGGCGCCGTGGCCGGCTACTTTGGCGGCGGCATTGTTTGGGCGATCCTCGGCGTGATCGGAGGCGACGTCCTGGAGATTGACTTCGATCTCAGCGACGATATCGCGCAAGTGCATCAATCATTGCTTTGGCTGATCAACCGCAACTGGAGCTTCGATCTCTACGACGTCGAAACGGTGCAACTGACCCAGCGGCGCGCGCGTCCGCTGCTGTTGCAACTCAACGGTTCACACAGCACTCACCTGGCGCTGGCGGACGGACGCCTGATGCGGATCGGCCGCTTCCCGACCGAGCAAGAAGCATTGGATGTCGCGCATGCCGTCTCAGACTTCATCGGCGTGCAGATTGAACGACCTGGCGGCACACGTTCGCGCCGGAGTTGATCGTGGCTGCGCTGACCGATCCCGTTCGCATTCGAGCCCGGTTCGCAGATGCCATGTTGGATCGCCCCAAGAAGCTCCAGCGACACGTCCTGCGGGTGATTGCGGGCGCGCGCCGCCTCGCCGAGATCCATCAGCTCGATGCGGACATCTGCACTGCCGCCGCCGCAGGTCACGACCTCTTCCGACACCTGAGCGATGAAGAGCTGCTCAGTCTGGCTCACGAGTTCAGCCTGCCGATCGGCTCGGAGGAACTTGAAGCGCCGATCATCTTGCATGGACCGCTGGCTGCCGAGTATGCGCGCCGCGAGCTAGGCGTTGAGCACGACGACATCCTGACGACCATCGCGTTCCACACCACGGGGCGCCCTGACTACTCGTTGGAATCGCTCGCCATGTTCCTGGCCGACAAGATCGACCCGCGCAAAGTGAGTCGAGATCCTGGATTGATCGCCGTCGCAGCGGCGGCAGAGCACGACCTTCACGCCGCGGCCGCCCTGTTTCTGGAACGTCGACTGACCAGCCAGCTGCAACACGGTCAGACGCTGCATCCTTTGGCGGTTGCCAGCCGAAATGCCTTTCTGCGGCAATCTGCATGACTGAGCGTGACGATTCCGCCAGCATCGATCCAAGCGAGGAAGGCGCTGCCAGCGGCCGAGTCATTGATGCGGCGCCAACCGAGCAGGATGTCCACGACCGCGCCCTTCGACCGACCCGGCTGGCTGACTTCGTCGGTCAGCAAAGCGTGCATGAGTCGCTGCGGATCGCGGTTGACGCCGCCAAGAAGCGCGAAGAGTCGCTCGATCATCTATTGCTCTACGGACCGCCCGGTCTGGGCAAGACCACGCTGGCGCGCATTGTGGCCCACGAGCTCGGGGTGAATCTGCGCCCGACAAGCGGTCCAGCCATCCAACGGGCTGGCGACATCGCGGCGATTCTGACCACGATGCAGACGCATGACGTGCTCTTTATCGACGAAATCCACCGCGTCCCGCGCTCAGCGGAGGAAGTCCTGTACTCGGCCATGGAGGACTTTCAGCTCTTCATGATGATCGGCAGCGGACCGGCCGCCCGTAGCGTGCAGCTGGCAGTCAAGCCCTTCACCTTGATCGGCGCGACGACCCGCTACGCCATGATCTCGCCGCCGCTCCGCGACCGCTTCGGCATGGTGCAGCGACTGGACTTCTACAGCGCGGACGAGCTGGAGCGAGTCATCGTGCGCTCGGCCGAGGCGCTCCAGATTCCGATTGAACCCTCCGGCGCTCGCACGCTGGCGCAACGCGCGCGTGGAACGCCGCGAATCGCCAACCGGTTACTACGGCGGGTGCGCGACTTCGCGGAGGTTCGCGCTGATGGCGTGATTAGCGACGCGGTCGCCGATCTCGCGCTAAGCGGTCTGCGAGTCGACACGTTGGGCCTGGACGAACACGACCGCGGCCTGTTGCGCGCACTGATCACGGGATTCGGCGGCGGGCCCGTCGGACTCGACACGTTGGCCGCCGCGGTCGCGGAAGACGCCGACACAGTGATGGACGTCTACGAGCCGTACCTGATCCAGCTAGGATTTCTCGCGCGTACACCGAGAGGTCGCGTCGCGATGCCTGCCGCCTGGGCGCACCTGGGCCTGACGCCACCGTCAGAGCGGACCGATCAGGGCACGCTCTTCGCCGGCTCTCCACCGCTTGAGAAGCGTTAGTCCAGCGCGAGCGCCGGCTCGGCGCCTGAGGCGCCAGTACCATTCGCGCCATGACGACCGTTGCCGCTGACCCGATCGCGCATCCGATCCAGCACGGCCAGCGCCGCCTCTTCGTCAAACTCAACCGACTCCTGCGCCGCGTACATCATGCTGTACAGCTTGGAGTAATAGCCGCCCAGCGCGAGCAGCTCCTCGTGTGATCCCTGCTCCATAATCCGTCCGTACTCAAGCACGATGATGCGATCAACCGAGCGGATCGTGGAGAGTCGATGAGCGATCACAAACGCGGTGCGGCCATGCAGCACCCGTGCAATAGCTTGCTGAATCAGCGCTTCCGTCTGGGAGTCAACGTTGGCCGTCGCCTCATCCAGGATCAGGATGCGCGGGTCGCTCAGAATGGCGCGCGCGAATGCCACCAACTGACGCTGTCCAATCGAGAGATTCTGCGCGCGCTCCGCAAGCGGCGTGTCATAGCTCTCAGACAGACGCTCGATCCATTGATCGGCGCCTACCACCTTTGCAGCGGCAATCGCCTGCTCGCGCGTAGCTTCCAGGTTGCCGTACCGAATGTTGTCGAGCACGGTGCCTGAGAACAGGAATGGGTCTTGCAACACGACGCCGACGCGTTGCACCAAGGAAGCGCGGCTGATGCCGCGAACGTCATGTCCATCAATCAATACGGATCCTTCGGTGACCTCGTAGTTGCGAGTGATCAACGACGTAATCGAGGTTTTGCCAGCGCCGGTCTCACCAACGAGCGCGACGGTCTCTCCTGGCTGTACCTCCAGGTCGAGGTTGAAGAGCACACGCACGCCGTCCACGTATTCCAGCGAGACATTGTCAAACTTCACGTGTCCGTCCACGTCGCTGAGATCGAGCGCGTCGCCCGCATCCTCAATTTCCGGCTTAGTATCGAGCACTTCAAAGACGCGCTCGGCGCCAGCCATCGCACGCTGGAACATCGTGTACTGCAACACGAGGTCGCGAACCGGATCGAAGAATCGTTGGATGCCGATCGCGAAGGCGACAATGCCTGCAATGCCTTCGGCTTCGGTCAACGTGCCGTTGCTCAGTTGCGCGACCGCGATGGCAATGATGATCGCGGTCGCCAACGCGATCAGAATCTCGACGAGCGGCATGATCGCGGCCGAGAGCATGCCCGCTCGCCGCGTCGCGCGCAAGTTCCAGTTGTTGATGCGGTCGAAGCGACGCGCGTTTTCTGACTCGCGGTTCAGGCTCTGGACCACGCGCACACCATTGAGATCTTCGTTCAACGTGGAGTTGACCGCCGCGATCGCGACTCTGGTTTCCAGGAAGGCGCGGCGGGCGCGCGTGCTCCAGAACGCCATCGCCACGACCAGGATTGGCAGAACCGAGAACGCGCCCAGCGCCAGCATCCAATCGATATGCAGGAAGACGATCATGATGATCACGAGGCCGAAGATGTCACCGACCACCGTCAGCACGCCAGACGTGAGCATCTCCTGCAGCACCTGCACATCGGATGTCACGCGAGACATGATCGCGCCGACCTCGCCGCGGTCGAAGAAGCGATGTTCGAGCCGCATGAGGTGATCGAAGACGTCTTGGCGCATCTTGCGCAGGATCGGATGCCCGACGTTGGCCATCAGCCATTGACGCAAGAACTCGGAACCCCACGACACGGCGACAATCAGGCCGAACATGACGGCGATCCGGTCGAGTTCAGATGCGACACCGTTCTCAAGCGCGCCCTGCAACGCCTCGTAGACGATCAGAACCTGGATGTTGTACGCAACGGCGAAGATCGCGTTCGCGATGATCGCACCGGAGAGCCGGCGCTTGTGCGGGGACAGGTAGCGACCGAAGCGACGTACGAGTCGCGGGTTGTAGAGCGATCCGTATTCCTTGTCCCAGCCGTCAGCCATTGAAGCTGAGGAAGCCCAGGTGCTGCGCGGACCGTGACCGCCGCCGCCCAGGTTGGACGTCCAACCGCCTGCCATGCCGCCGCCCATCATGCCCATCTCAGCCGCTCCCTCCGGCTGCCGCGGCAGCCTCCATCAGCGACGGCGTCGCCGATTCCTGGTCGCGCAATTCGAGCTCATAGATCTCGCGATAGAGGCCGCCGGCGCGCAGTAGTTCTTCGTGTCTGCCACGTTGCACGATTCCGCCCTGATCGAGCACCAATATCTGGTCCGCATCTCGCAGCGATCGCAGGCGATGGGCGATCACAAACGTCGTCCGACCTCGCATCAGAGCCGCCATCGCTTGCTGAATCTCAAACTCGGTCGCTGCGTCCACGGAAGACGTGGAATCGTCGAAGATCAGCACGCGCGGATCCATCAACAGCGCCCGTGCGATCGCGATCCGCTGCTTCTGACCACCCGAAAAGTTCGCCCCGCGCTCTCCGACCCAGGTGTCATACTTCTCCGGCAGACGATTGATGAAATGGTGGATTCGCGCCAGCTTCGCCGCGGCTTCGATCTCCTCATCGGTTGCATCGGGCCGACCGTAGGCGATGTTCTCCTTCAGCGATGCCGCGAACAGGAAGACTTCCTGCTGCACGATGGCGACTTGCTGTCGCAGCGTCTCGAGCGGCCAATCGCGGACATCCTGACCATCGAAGGTGACGCTGCCGGCGCTGACGTCATAGAAGCGGGGAATCAGATTGACCACGGTCGACTTACCGCTGCCGGTCAGACCCAGGAGCGCGATCAGTTCACCCGGTTTCGCATCGAGGTCGATATCGCGCAGCACCGGCGAGCGTGGATCGTAAGCGAAGCTGACCTGTTCGAAGCGAATGTGTCCCTGGGGCGCTCGCGGCGCCTCGGCGCCGGGCCGGTCCTTCACCTCTGACTCCTGGTCCAGAATCTCGAATATCCGCACCCCCGCCGTGGCTGCCCGCGGCACCATCATCACCATCCAGCCGAGCCCGCGGATCGGCATCTGCAAGATGGTCAGGAACATCAGGAACATCGTCAGTTCGCCGACGCTGAAGCTGCCGTTCACGACCTCGCGTCCGCCGTACCAGATCGTCAATACGATCGTGACGGCGCCGAGCGCGGTCATCAACGGCATATTGACGGCCTGCACCATTGAGGCGTCGTAGGAACGATCTTGTAACCAGCTCGCAGCGCGACCGAATTTCTGGCCTTCGAACTCCGCCCGCCCGAACGCTTTCACCACGCGAATCCCGGACAGCGCCTCTTGCAAGACGGTACCCAGCTGCGCCTGCGACTCCTGTACATCGTTCCAGATCGGTCGCAGCCGCCGCGCAATCAAGGCTGAGCGAAAAGCGATCACGATCATGATCACCCAGACCATCAGCGCAAGCTGCCAGTGGATGATCAGCATGATCACCAGCGTGCCGATGCCGAGTACCAGCGTGAAACTCAGCTGCACGCCGCCAAAGTTGATGAACATCCGCAGCACTTCGACGTCCTGCGTGGCGCGCACCATGATCTGTCCGGTTTCTGCGCCGTCATGAAAGCGGAATGAGAGCGTCTGCAGACGCTGGTAGATCGCATTTCTGAGGTCGTACGCAACGGATTGGCCAACCCACTCCGCGAGATATCGCTGAACGAACATTGACAGGCCGCGAAGCAGCGCCGCTCCGATCAGCGAGAGTCCGGCAATGACGACTAGCCACGTGCTGATCTCCACGATCGTCTCGCCTTCAACCAGGCGAGTCGAAATCGCGGTATCGACGGCGAAGTGGAGCAACCACGGCGTCGCGATCGCGAAACCGGCGGTCGCAAAGATCGCCAGCGTCGTCACGCCGAGCCCTCTCCAGTAGGGCAGTGCGAACCGCATCACTCGGCCGAGCACGACCAGCGAAACGGGCACGCCCCAACGGCGTCCGGCTGGGACGCTGGCAGGTGCGGCGGTCAACTTCGGCTCCCGATAGGGCAGATTGGCCGCATCACCGACTTGGGGATGCGCCAGAGAGTGATACACATAGCTGCGGCGTAGCATAATCGGCGACCTTGCTCCTCGCAAGCGCGACGAGTCCGCGATCTCGCCTCACTGTCGTGTTCATTACCGACTCAGCAACGACTATTGATCGGCAACAACCTGTCCGCGAGTCCCGCAGGCGCGGCGGCGGAGTTCGCGGCCGCGCCTGCGGCGTCCTACAGTAGGCGGACGATGACCGCGCTCGAGCTCCGACCGATGACCCTGGCAGACGTTGACGCTGTGGCCGCGCTGGACCGAATCGCGTTCGGCGACAGCTGTTGGAGTCGAGATCACTTCGTCGGCGAGTTGACCGAGTCGCCGATCAGCGTCCTCGCCGTACTGGTCGATCGGTCGCAGCCAGATCCGTCGCAGCGGCTGGTGGGATACTTCGGCGTCTGGCACATCGTCGATCAGCTGCACCTGTGCACCATCGCGATCGATCCACTGCAACAAGGCAACGGACTCGGCGCCATCCTGCTCGGATGCGTCCTGCGCCTGGCGCAACGCCTGGAGTGCGAGACGATTCAGCTCGAAGTGCGATCGTCTAACGCCAGCGCCCGGTCGCTCTACCACAGCCGCGGCTTCGTCGAACAAGGCATCCGCCGCAATCTCTACGATCATCCACGCGAAGACGGGGTGCTGATGGAACTCGCCGGCGGCGATGCCATTGACGTCTCGCTGCGGCGCTGTCTGGACGCTCGCTGGCAAGGTTCGCTCGCGCTCCGCTGGGACGATCGCGGCGGCCAGCTAAACGAGTCATGGTTGACGACAGCGTCGACTGAAACACCGGCTGCGATACACTTGGCCTCATGAACGTCAACGACCAGGTGGCGGCGCTGCTGGAGCGCTCGCGCTACATCCGCGCAGTCGGTCCCACGACCGAAGATTTCATGCGCTGGCGCGATGCCGCCGAAGAGCTGCTGACCGATGTCGTCGGCGAAGTTCATCCGGCGATGTCGAACTTCCACGCCGCAATCGGTCCACGCGAGCGGCTCGACGCGGAAGGTTTGCAGATCCACGGACAGTACGGAATGTCGCCGCGCCTGATCGCGGCAGAAGACGTGCTGCGCGGCCTCGTCAGCTCGTGACCGACGCTGACTGACAGTGGGCCCCGAGTAGGCCCCGAACGCCGACTAGACCAACGCCGCTGACTTCTTCTCGATGACCGATGCGATCAACTCTGCCGCTTGTACGTAGGTGAGATGGGTCGTGTTGACGACCACGTCGTACAGCAGTGGTGACCAGACATCAACCTGCCAGAACTTACGGTGGAAGTCTGCCCGACCGCTGTTGAACTCCGTGATGCGCCGCGCGGCCTGGACCTCGTCAATGCCTTCCCAGTCCTGCACCCGCGAGAGCGCCACGCTGGGCTCAGCGACGAGCTGCACATGGCTCACCTCCGGAAACTCACGCAACACCATCTGGCTGCCGCGACCGATGATCACGACATTGCCTCGCCGGGCGATGTCGAGCATGATCTGTGAAGTCGTGGAGAGGATGGCGCGGTCATCAACAACGCTGGAACCGCCATCTGAGAGCTCCTGATAGCTCTGCGACAGCATCAGCTCGAGGTTGCCGGAGCCGAGCATCGGATCGATCGCGCCGCCTGCCGCGGAACGTTCCAGCGCCCGCTGCAGGAAGTGTCCCAGCCGCGCTCGCAGCGAATCCGTGCGCTCGTCCTTTTCCGCCACCTCTGACACGGTGCGTCCGAGCTGCCGTGACGCGTCCACTAACACCGTCTGATCGATGTACTCGAGGCCGAGATCACGGCAGAGGCGACGCGCCACATCGCGGGCGCCGCCACCATATTGACTGGAGATCGTGACGACCGGCATCGGACACCTCCAAAACTGCGCGCTTGAACTGGCGCTTGCTGGTCACAGGCTACTCCAACCGCCGTGCGATCCTGGAGTTCGCCTGGATGTCAAATTGGAGCGACGGCTAGGGGACGGCGGAGTCGGCCATCATTGAGCCGAGCGACAACGTTCGCCGCAGCGTCCAGCTGGCGGGACCTTCTTGCTGCTCGATCGCGTCGAAGACGCCCACGTGCGTGACGACGAGAAAATAGCGCTGGCTCGCCAGCGACTCCGCCGCGCTGAGCGCCTCTGCTTCGCGTCGGAATCGACCCAGCGTTAACGCAGTGCGTTCGAGCGGCGATCGCGATCGAATCAGCGCATTCGGCGCTTGTTCGGGATAGAGATCGCGGTAGACGAAGCTGGCGATCCGCTGAGCCTCATCCGCGCCTTGCTCGGCAACCATCTGTAACAGATGCTCGCCGTCGTCATACCAGGATTGCGGTGCGCCCAACTCAAGCATGAACGGTTGAAACAGCCCCAGAATGATCTCCAGCATCTGCTGCAGATCTTCGAGTCCGTAATGGTCGTCAAACTGATCAGTCAACGGAATATGCGGCGGCGTGGCGTCCACCCGATCACGGTCGTAGAGCGCTCGGACGAGATCAATCTGCGCGCGAGCCAGCTCATCCGGCACCAGGGCCAGTTTGCGTTGCACCATGTCGCTCAGATTAACGCAAGGGCGGCGCCCCTTCGATCGGGGCGCCGCCTCGGGATGCCGACTGGCGATTGAGTCCGCAGTCGAGCCGAACCGCTTACCCTGCGGAGGCCGCTGACGCCTCATCCACCTCGTCGCTGTCAGCCGCAACGTTGATCGCGATCTGTTGCGGCTGCGCGGCCTCGGAGATTGGCAGCGACAGCTCCAACACACCGTTGCTCAGCCTGGCGCTGATCCTGGCAGCGTCATACGACGGATCGAGCTTGAATTGCCGTGTGAGCATGGTGCGCTCGACCTCGCGGCGGCGGTACTGGCGCTGCTCGCCGCTACCGTCCCCCGACGCTTCGGCCGAGGCGTGCTCAGCATGGACGCGCAATTGTCCATCTTCTACGGTGACCGCGATCTCGTCTTCCGAGAAACCTGGCAACCACGCCTCGATGCCGATCCCGTCGTCAGTTTCGAAGACGTTGACCGGCAGGTTCCATTCGCGGTTTGGCGTCCACGCCGCGCGGGCGCGTCGCGGGAATCCGCCGCCGAACGAAGTCAGCGGACTGTTGAACAGGCTGTCGAGTTGCCCAACGAAGGGGGCGAAGGGATCGCGGAGCGGCGTCATGGCGATGTTGCTCATCAGAGGTTCCTTCCAAGCCGATGCGTTGTGGTTGAGTGATGATTGTTCACCGGCATTGAAGAAACCTTATACAGCTCCTATCAATATTGTCAAGGAAACTCACAAGATATCTGAGTGTAACGCGCGCAATATTCTGATTCTCTGGTCACGTCAATCATAATTCTGATAGGATGACACTCAAGTAAGGAGATTCAGAAGTGGCTCAGGACTTCTATCAGGTGCTCGGTGTCCAGCGAGATGCCTCCCAGAAAGAGATCAGCAGCTCCTATCGCCGACTGGCGCGTCAGTACCATCCTGATGTCACCGGCGGCGATGCCGTCGCCGAGGACCGATTCAAAGAAGTCAACGCAGCCCACGCCGTGCTGTCCGATGAGGACAAGCGCGCCGCCTACAACAAGTGGGGCGACCAGTGGGAGCACGCCGATCAGCTGGAGGAACTGCAGCGCCAGCGAGGCTCCGGCGGTCCGGGCGGCTTCCCGGGCTTCGGCGGCCAGCCCGGCAACGTCCACGTCGAGTTCGGTGACATCGGCGATCTGGGCGACATCAACGACATCTTCGGCAGCATCTTCGGAGGTCGAACCGGCGCTCCTCCACTGCCGCGACGCGGCCGCGATCTCGAGCACGAAGTCAGCATTTCGTTGCGCGAAGCGTTTCGTGGCGCGACTCGGACCCTGCAGCGCGGCGCCAGCGGATCGCGACTCGAGCTAAGCATCCCGCCGGGCGTCGGTGATGGACAACGCATTCGATTTAGCGGCAAAGGCGAAACGCCAGCGAGCGCCGAGCCGGGCGACCTCATTCTGACCGTCAACGTCGACGACGATCCACTCTTTCAGCGACGAGCTGACGACCTCTACGTCCACGTGGACGTCCCCGTTACCACCGCCGCCCTGGGCGGCGAGGTCTCCGTCCGATCGCTGGGCGGTTCCGGCCGCCTGGCGCTGCGGATTCCCGCCGGCACCCAGAACGGTCGCGTCTTCCGACTGGCCGCGCAGGGCATGCCCCGATTCAAGCGCGACGGTCGTGGCGACCTCCTCGCCGAAGCCCGCTTGCGTTTGCCAGAGACGCTCAGCGATCAACAACGTGAGCTCTTCCGCCAGCTGCGAGAGCTGGAAGGGGAGTCTTCGTGAACGATCGTCCCGTCTACACCATCCGCATCGCCGCGCGGCTCGTCGGCGTCCACCAACAGACCCTACGCACTTACGAACGCGAGGGATTACTAACCCCGGCCCGCTCCGCTGGTCGGCAACGACTCTATAGCGAGGAGGACATCGAGCGTCTGAAGCTCATTCGCCGCTTGATCGACGAACTGGGCGTCAACCTGGCCGGCGCGGACATCATCCTGCGTCTGCGCCAACGGATTGACGAACTGGCGACAGAGAACCGGCGCTTGCAGGCAGAACTACAGCGGCAGCGCGATCAGCGCTTGCCCAGCATCCGACCGCCAGGTTGGCGGAGACAGGAGCCATGAACATGATGCGAAGAGACCGATTCACGAAACAGGCTCAGCAGCTGCTCGAGTCCTCGCAGCAGCTGGTACGCGAGAAGCGACACGCTCAATGGGACGTGGAGCATCTGTTGGCCGGCATCGCCCGTGTCGAGGACGGACTGGCTCACGACTTGCTCAACGCCCTCAACGTTGACCGCAGCCGCCTGCGCATTGACGCCGACTCCGCGCTGGACGCCGCGCCGCGACTCGAGTACGACGTCGTCCAGCTAACGGTGACGCCGAGGGTGGTACAGCTGCTTGAGCGCGCCAACGTCGAAGCAGAGCGTCTCAACGACGAATACGTCGGTGTGGAGCACCTGCTGATCGCGATCAGCGGCGACTCTGGCGGGCCAGCTGCTCAGATCCTGCGAGCTCACCAGATCACCACCGAGCGCCTCTACCAGGCGTTGCGAGAGATTCGCGGCTCAAAGCGAATCGACCAACCAGACGCGGAATCGCACTACAACGCGCTCAACCGCTACGCAACCGACATCACTCGACTCGCGGCCGCAGGCAAACTGGACCCGGTAATCGGGCGCGACACGGAACTCAGCCGAGTCTTGCAGGTGCTCAACCGCAGAACCAAGAACAATCCAGTGATCATCGGTGAGGCCGGTGTTGGCAAGACCGCGATCGCGGAAGCCCTCGCCCAACGAATGGCTGCCGACGACGTGCCCGACAATCTGCGCGGCAAGCGACTCATGGCGCTCGATATGGGCAGCATCCTCGCCGGCGCCAAGTTCCGCGGCGAGTTCGAGGAACGCTTGAAGTCCGTGATCGATGAGGTGCGCGAGTCTGAAGGAGAGACCATCCTCTTCATTGACGAGCTGCACACCGTCGTGGGCGCTGGCGCGGCCGAAGGCGCGATCGACGCGGCCAACATGCTGAAACCTCCGCTCGCTCGGGGAGAACTTCGGGTCGTTGGAGCCACCACGCTCGACGAATACCGCCGACACATCGAAAAGGACGCCGCGCTCGAGCGCCGCTTCGCGCCCGTCTACCTCGAGGAGCCGTCAACCGGGGACGCCATCGCGATCCTCAGCGCGTTGAAACCGCGCTATGAAGCGCACCACGGCGTCAGTATCAGCGCCGATGCGATCGCCGCCGCCGTCACTCTCTCACATCGCTACCTGACCGAGCGGCGGCTGCCAGACAAGGCGATCGACCTGATCGATGAGGCGGCATCGCGCCTCGTGATCGCGAATCAGTCACCGCCCAACCGAGTCGTCGAGCTACAGCGCCGGGTCAACGAGCTCAAGCTCGAGCAGGAATCAGCCGCTCAACGCGAAGACTATGAGGTCGCGGCGCGTATCAAACAGGAACTGCTGACCATCCAGGAGGAAGCGCGCCACACTCGCGACAAATGGGATACATCCCACGTCCAACGAGACGAGGTCCTGGAACAAGACATCGCCGAACTGATCGGTGACATGACCGGCATCCCCGTCAGCCGCTTGTTAACAGACGACGACGTCAAGCTCCTGCGAATCGAAGAGGAGCTGCACAGCCGCGTCATCGGTCAGCATGAGGCAGTCAGCGTCGTCTCCGATGCGATTCGACGCGCCCGCGCAGGCCTGAACGATCCGACGAGGCCAATCGGATCATTCATCTTCGTCGGTCCGACCGGCGTCGGCAAAACCGAGCTCGCGAAGGCGCTCGCCGACTACCTCTTCGACTCTGAAGATGCGCTCGTGCGTCTCGACATGTCCGAGTATCAGGAGCGTCACTCCGTGAGCCGCATTGTCGGCGCGCCTCCCGGATATGTCGGCTACGACGACAGCGGCGGTCTCACCGAGCTCATTCGGCGCCGACCCTTCCGCGTGGTACTGCTCGATGAGATCGAAAAGGCGCATCCCGACGTGTTCAATCTGCTCTTGCAAGTGCTCGACGACGGTCGCATCACGGACGGACAGGGCCGAACGGTCGATTTCCGCAACACCGTCGTGATCATGACCAGCAACCTCGGTACGACATCGCGTGTCGAAACGAAGCTGGGCTTCGCCGGCTCGCACGACGAGCGCGCCCGCAACTCCGAGCAGGCGCTGCGTGAGTGGTTCCGTCCCGAATTCCTCAATCGCGTCGACGAAATCGTCGTGTTCGATCCGCTCAGCGAAGCGGAACTCCTCCAGATCGTCGACCTGATCGTGGATGAAGAGTCGCAGCGCCTCGCCGAAATCGGCCGTGCGATCCGCTTCAGCGACGCCGCCCGACGACAGATCGCGCGCGACGGCTACGATCCGGCGTTCGGAGCGCGCCCGCTTCGACGCCTCGTCCAACGGCGGATTGAGAATCCGCTCAGCAAGATGCTGATCAGCGACGAGTTTCCCGAAGATGCCACAGTTGACGTCGACTATGTCGACGGCGAGTACGTCTTCAACGCCGTACTGACATCGGAGCAGGAGGCGAGTGCTGCTGAACCGGCGCTGGCCTAATTCGCCTGGTTAGTTCACATGGGTGGCGCAGTCGGCAGCTGACGGTCTCCGTCTACACTCGCTGCAAGGCTCGCAACACCCAATCACCTGAGGAGGACCGATGACTACGCTTACCGCTCCCGCAACCGAGACGCTGTTGGTCGAACAGCGCGGTCACGTCGCGATCATCACGCTCAACCGTCCTGAACGGCTGAACGCGATCTCTGGCGAGATGCTGAACGGGCTGTCAGAACAGCTGATCGCCTGTCAACGCGAGCCTGACGTTCGTGTCATCGTGCTGACCGGCGCCGGCCGCGGCTTCTGCTCCGGACTCGACCTCGTAGACCAGCAGCAGCGCCTGCAGGGAACCGGCGCCAGCAACATTGGCGCGCCCGGCTACTCGCTGTTCGACCTGCGCGACGCTCCGCCGGTCGTGCTGCAGAAGATGGACAAGCCCGTCATCTGCGCGCTCAACGGCGCCGCGGCCGGTTATGGCATGGACATGGCGTTGCTCGCCGACATCCGCATCGCCTCCGACCGTGCCAAAATGGGCGCCGTCTTCGCGCGTCGCGGCGTCCTGCCCGAGTCCGGTGGCACCTGGATTCTGCCGCGATTACTCGGCTGGGCGCGGGCCGCCGAGGTCGCCTTCCGTGGCCGCGTGCTCGACGCCGAAGAATCGCTGGAAGTCGGACTCGTCAACGAAGTCGTGCCGCACGACGAGCTCATGACGCGCACCATGGAGCTGGCCGAAGAGATCGCCGCCAACGCGCCGCTCTCCGTGCAGGCCACCAAGCGCATGATGCGCCTCGGCATGGACGAGCCCTTCGAGGCCGCCGTCGACCACATCTACCTCCAGCTTCTCCCCCTCTTCCAGTCCGACGACTTCAAAGAGGGCGTCCGTTCCTTCATGGAAAAGCGAGACCCAAACTTCCAGGGCCGCTAAACGTTCCCCCTTTGGGGGAGCTGCCACAAAGTGACTGAGGAGCATCCCGCCAACAGAGACACTCAAGAAACTCCCGGCGAGTGGATATCCCCTTCCCTCTCCTGTCCTCCCCCCAGTTGAAGGAGATGCCACTCCTATCCTCACCCAGTGGTAGGGGGATGCCACTCCTATCCTCCCCTAGTGGTAGGGGGATGCCACTCCTATCCTCACCAGTAGCAGGAGATGCCATCCCTCTCCTCCGCTAGCGGTAGGGGATGCCACCCCTCTCGTTTTCTCTCCCTTTCTGGCGAGAGATGCAGTCCCTCTCTTTTTCTCCCCCTCTGGGGGAGATGCCGAAGGCAGAGGGGGCTCCGGAAAGAAGCCAAAACATGCCACAACGACCAATCGCAGACGACGAACGCCAGCGCGTCGCCGGATACATGATCGCGCAGGCCGAGAAGTACACCTGGAGCGAACTCTGGCCTCGCGTCGTCAGCGGCCGACTCGAATTCATCAACTCACTCAATCGCGTGACCCCCGAGCAAGCCGCCTGGAAACCCGCACCAGATGACTGGAGCATCGAAGAGGTTGCGCAGCACGTGCTGGACGGCTCGCGACGCGTCGCCAGCCTGGTCACCGATCTCTCCAATGGCCGTCAACCGACCGCCACCCCGCAAGGAATCGGCGCGGTCGATCCGGCCCAGCGCGAAGCGGACATGCCCTTCCCGACTCTCGTCAACGCGCTGATCGATGACTCGCGCATCTTCGCCAATGTGATCGACGGTCTACCGGAGCCGCCTGCCTGGCAACCCACCTCGCCGCACGGATTCTTCGGCGAGCTGCACGGACGCGCCTGGTTCATCTTTCAGCGCGTCCACGACATCGACCATGCCAACCAGGTCGCCGCAATCAAGGAGACTGAGGGCTACCCAACCTGATAGCTCCATTGCAAGCGGGCCGGGCAGCAAGTTCCCTCTCCCTCTTGGAGAGGGCGAGGGTGAGAGCCGGCCCCTGAGAAAGGACCTACTCGTGAGAGTCGCCATCGGCCTGCACCGCGACGGCGTGGACAATTGGGACTCCGCCGTCGCCTACGCCCGTGAGGCCGAGCGCCTGGGCGTCTACTCCATCTGGTCGGCCGAAGCGTGGGGCCACGACGGTATCACGCCGCTCGCCTACCTGGCCGGCAAGACCGACACAATCAAGCTCGGCACCGGCATCATTCAGGGCGGAACCCGCTCGCCGGCACTCGTTGGTATGACAGCGATGAGTCTGCAATCAATGTCCGGCGGACGGTTCATGCTTGGACTCGGCACATCAGGACCACAGGTCGTTGAAGGCTGGCACGGCGTCCCGTTCGCTGGCGCCGTCTCACGACTGCAAGAGACCGCCGAGATCGTGCGAATGGTCTGCAACGGTGAGCGAGTCGTCTACGACGGTCGCCACTACACGCTGCCATTACCCGACGGCGAGGGGAAAGCCTTGCGCTCCGCCTCGCCTGCGGTCGCGCCACCGCCCGTCTACTTCGCCTCACTGGGCCCGCGCAGCCTGCGAATCTGCGGCGCAGTCGCCGACGGCTGGCTCGGCACCTCGTTCATCCCGGAGACCGCGGACGTCTTCTTCGACGACATCCGCGCGGGCGCTGAATCCGTTGGCCGCAGCCTCGACGATATCGACCTGGAAGCCGCAGCAGGCGTCGAGTTCACAGACGACGTCGAGCGTGCAGCGGCGCTGCACGCTCGAGGCATCGCGTTCACCTTGGGCGCCATGGGATCTGCCAAGACCAACTTCTACAACGACGCCTTCTGTCGGCAAGGTTGGGCAGACTCTGCCAAGGAAGTGCAGCGACTCTGGGTCTCCGGCGAACGCGATTTAGCTCGCGAGCGAGTCCCTGTCGAGCTGGCGCTCAAGGTCAATCTGATCGGCAACGATGCTGAAGTCCTCAAGCGGCTGCGGGTCTACCGCGACGCCGGTGTGAACACGATACGCGCCGGGATCGCCGGCGCGACCGTGAATGAGCGCATCGCCAACCTTGAGCGATTCATGCACCTCGTCAATCAGCTCAACGCGGAGACATGACCAGCTCGTAACCGCCCTGACCTTCAATGACACGGATCCAGCTGTTGACCGGGACATCCGTCAGTGTGGTCGCGTAGCCACTGACCGGCCAGCGAACGATCAGATCCGCCTGGCTTGCCCGTCCAAGACCAAAGTGCAGCGCGTCCTCACTCTGACCGAGAAAGTGAGTTGACACGCCCACTTCACGAATCTGCTCCGCCAAGCCTGACGCAATCACCGTCACCTGCGCTCCCAGACCCTGTCGATTGCCGATCGTCCCTTCCAGCGACACGCGCAACCAGCCGCCAGCGCTGCCTCCCTGATTGACATAGAGGCGTGGCGCGGACGCGTTGTTGACGACAAAGACGTCCAGATCGCCGTCGCGGTCAGCATCGAAGACGAGCAGCCCTTTGCCGTCTTCAATGTCGTCGAGTCCAACTTCCGCGCTCTGCTGGGTATAGCGAGCCTCCACGTTCTCCCAGTAGCGCATCGCGTCAGCGTCGAAACCAGGCATCATCTCCATACCATTGGTCATCGTCAGGTCCAGATCGCCGTCATTGTCCGCGTCGAAGAAGGCCGCGCCCCAACCCCACGATCCGTTGCGAACGCCTGCGACATCCGTGACATCGGTAAATCGGCGGCCACCGTCGTTGCGATAGAGTCGGTTTCCGTTGCGCGATCCCTGCTGCGCCGCGCCTGGACTACCAGTGCGCAGCGAGAAGACCGACGTGACAAACCAATCGAGGTCGCCATCGGCGTCGTAGTCGCCGAACGTGGTACCCATCGCGTTCTGCGCCGTTCCCACATACGCGTCGAGCGTGCCATCGCTGAAGGTGCCATCGCCGTTGTTCCAGAACAGGCGACTCGTGCCGAAGTCTGACGCCACCGCCAGGTCCGGCCAACCATCACGGTCCAGGTCGACGAAGGTGGAGCCAAACGCGAAGGTGCCCTCAGTCAAGTCGCGCTGGGTCTGCGAGACCACGCCGTCCATCGCGACACCCGCTTCCTCCGTCACATCCTCAAAGTAACCGGGAGCATCTGATCCGCGATTGCGTAACAGGCGCACCCCGGCTGTCGCCTCACCGACCAGCTGCGACGGTCGCCACTCAGTGATGTGTAGGTCCAGGAAGCCATCCAGGTCGTAATCACCGAATGTCGCAGAGAATCCGATTCGTCGGTCCCCGCTGTCAACCGCCGCGCCGCGTTCGAGCGCTTGCTCGCTGAAGACGCCAGCGCCGTCGTTGATGAACAGGTAGTGCCGCGTATCGCCGACCGTGGTGATGAAAAGATCGAGATCGCCATCGTTGTCGATGTCTCCCCAGGTGGCGCCGTTGGAGGCCAGATTCCAGCCGCGCAGCCCTGAGTCGGCAGAAACTTCGTCGAAGCGTCCGTCGCCGCGATTTCGGAAGAGCAAGTCATGTCCATCAAGTCGCGTGACGATCAGGTCGATCGCGCCATCGCCGTCGAAGTCGCCAGCGGCTGCGCCGCCCGTCATCCGCTCTGCGTCACAGAGCATGCCGGCGCGCTCACCCGGCTCCTGCGAGATGTTATCGAACAGGCAGTCACCCGGCGCGCGAGCGCTGTGTTGCAGGTAGACCAGTCCCGCGTCCAGGGTGGCGTCGCGGAAGCTGGTCGGCGGCGGCGTGACCACTGGCGCGGATACATCGGTCGCCTGCGGGATCGCATCGCGGCACGCGCCCGTCAACAGCAACAGCCCAACCAACAGCGACAGTCCACACACCTGTCCAAACGTGCGTCCCAACACTCGTAATGAGATCATCATTGATACTGCCTCTATCACCCGTCAGCGGCGTCCGACGCACGCAACGCGCACATCGCACAAGAGGAAGGGTAGGACTATGACGACCACATTCGAGGGCCAGCCGCATCGCGGACCGCTCAACGGCATCCGCGTCCTCGAGTTCTCGCAGATTATCGCTGGACCGTTCGGCTGCCAGAACCTCGCCGACATGGGCGCGGACGTGATCAAGGTCGAGCCGCCCGATGGCGAAGCATGGCGTCAATTCTCGCAATTCATGCCAGGCGAGTCGAAATGGTTCCAGTCGCTCAATCGCGGCAAACGATCGCTCGCGCTCGCGCTCCGTGATCCAGAGGCGCAGGCGATCATCCACAAGCTGATCCCTGACGTTGATGTCATCGTGATCAACTACCGCCCGGACGTCGCCGCCAGACTCGGTCTCGACTACGACACGCTACGAACCATCCGCCCAGACCTGATCTACGTCGACAACACCGCGTTCGGTCGGCAGGGTCCCTGGGCCCAGCGCCCCGGCTACGACATCGTCGCGCAGGCAGTATCTGGACTCATGGCACTCGACGGCAAACTGGACGACAACGGCACCGCGCCTTCCCCCGTCTCGTCGCCGGTCGCCGATTACGGCACGGGAATCGCGATCGCGCTCGGCGTCTGTGCGGCGCTCTTCCATCGACAGCAGACCGGTGAGGGTCAGATGGTCGAGACAACATTGCTCAACACCGCTCTGGCGATGCAGGGCAGTTCAGTCATGAAGCTGCCTGCCGCCGACGCCCTGCCTGAAGCCAAAATGGCGCGCCTGCAAGAGCTGCGCAACCAGGGTGCGCCCTACGCCGAGCTGCAGGATGTCTACAAGGATCGTGGCGCGCTCGGCGCGCTCAACATCTACTACCGCTGCTACGAAACGCGCGACGGCGCCGTCGCGATCGGCGCGCTCTCCGCGTCGCTCTGGACGAAAGTCAGGGCCGCGCTGGACACTGAGTTCCTCGGCTTCGCCGACCCCAACCTTGACCCAACCGATCCTGAGCAGCTCGCGCAGGCTACTGCCAGCGTGCGTGAGGTCGAGGCGCGCGTCCGCGCACACACGACCGACTACTGGCTGGAACGATTCGAGGCGCACGGCGTCCCCAGCGGTCCGATTCGCTTTCCCGAAGAGCTGTCAGACGACCCGCAGATCGAGGCCAACGGCATGGTGGTCGATCTGAACCACGATCTCTCAGGGCCTCAGCGGCAGGTCGGTCCACTCCTCAAGATGAGCGCCACGCCAACCGCCGCGCAAGGCTCTTCACCACCGCTCGGCCGAGACACCGACGAGATCGTCATCAGCGCTGGCTACAGCGACTCCGAGATCGCCGACCTCCGCAGCCGCGGCCTGATCGCGTAAGCCACCCTTAGCCGATTAGTCGCTCAAATGCGGAAGTTCCTTCGTTCGGTGTCCCCCATACTCACCAAGCCAATGATGGGGCGCACCTGCGGTGACACGTAGCCACAGCGTGTCTCGACCAGCCGCACCTCCGTGCTGCGGCCGAACTCCACCGGGTTGCTGCTGCAACACCGCCTTGGGTATCGCCCACAGTTGCACCTCTTGCGGAGAAACACCCAGACAGACGACAACATCGTACTCTTGGTCTCGAATTTGCTGAAATTTGTAGGCGCCCCCTTCCCACAGGGTGGAGAACTTCACCTCGACTCGCCGAGAGGCGATGATCAGGTCCGAGTCCGAATTCGGTGGAGAGGAAATCTGGAATCCTGCAGCACGGAACCATCGCTCGACTTTATGTTCACCAATCTTCCCGCGCCTCCGCGAAGGGGTTTTGAGGATCCAACCGAACGGGCTCGATTTCCAATTTGGGTTGGAACGAGCTTCGTACTCTGCCTTCAAGTTCTCGGAGATTCTTGCTTGAAAGCCTCTCGAATTCTGCGTTTTCGGCAACCAGCGTCATATGAGCCGCTGTTGTCTCGAACGTAGACCAGGTGCCGCTGCTGCAAATCCCACGTACTCCGGCTCTGCATAGGCGAGCCGACGCGACATCACCTCGACCGCCTCTGAATTCGAGTCGACCAGCAGAAACCGCCGTCCGTTCCGAGCGGCCGCATCCCCCGTCGTGCCCGAGCCGGCGAAGCAGTCCAACACCAGATCGCCCGGATTCGAATGCACCTTCACGATCCGCTCGAGAATCGCCAGCGGTTTCTGCGTCGGATACCCAGTCCGCTCCGACCCATTGGTGGGCACAATCGTCTGCCACCAGACGTCGGTCGGCGTCTTGCCCCGTGCCGCCTTCTCCTTCCCCACGAGACCAGGAGCGAGATACGGAATCCGATCGATCTCGTCGTAGCGGAACGTATAACGCTGTGGATCCTTCGCGTACCAGAAGATCGCGTCGTGTTTGGCCGGCCAGCGCGACTTGCTGCGACCGCCGAAGTCGTACGCCCAGATGATCTCGTTCATAAACGACTCGCGCCCGAAGATCGTGTCCAACAGCACCTTGCAGTAGTGCGACTCCCGCGCGTCGATGTGGAAAAAGAGCGAACCATCCGTCGCCAATACGCGGTTGAGTTCATTCAGTCGCGGACGCAGAAATTCGAGATAGTCCTCAAACTCATCCGCGTACGCCGACTCAGTGTCCGCCAACTCGGTTCGATAGCGCCGACCCTGAAAGCCGACGCGATCCCCCGTCTCGTCAGCTGTCGCCCGCATCCGCCGCAGCGATTGTCGCCTGCCCGTATTGAACGGCGGATCGATGTATATCAGCTGCACCGACTCGGGCGGCAGCGCTCGCAGGATCGGCAGGCTGTCGCCTAGGACGATGCGATTGCGCATGCCGATCGTGCCACTCGCGCCACCCGAGGCGACTGAGTCGCCTAGAGCACACCCTCCCAGGCGGCCACTTCCTCGCCGCGGAAGTCGTTCTCAACTCTCGCCGACTCGCCGAGCACGACCGTCTGCCGACTCTCGGAGTCCCACTTCGGCCACGGCAAGTTGTCGGTGGATGGATCGCCGCTGCGCGCGAAGGCGAGCCAGCTGTCCATCGTCAACTCGGCGAGCGCGTTGGCCGCGACGCCTTCGCCGGCGAATGTCGCCGCGAGCTGATGCGTGCCGAATACGAACGGGATATCCAGCGCGTGGCACGATCCGAGCGCACCGTCCAACATCGGCGACTTCCAATCGAACAGGTAGCAATACGTCTGCTCGCTGTGCGGCGCCTGCGCGTCGAGCAGACGTTGCGCGGGGACTCGGAACAGCTCGTCGCCCGAGGCCGCCGTCTGGATTTCGTACGGCGTTGTCAATTCTCCTCGCGCCTCGCGCGCGGCGCGATAGAGGTCATATAGATGTCGACCGTCGCCGTGCAGACCGTCCATCACCGCGATGGCATCCTCTTCGTTCGGCGGCTCCGTCGGGACCATGGCGGCGAACAGCTTGCTCTCTTCGTCCAGACAGCCAATCAAGGCAGAGACGCCGCGCGCCTGCCCCGCTCGGACCGCGTCAATCGGCATCTCGGTCAAGAACCCGCCGTCAATGATCGGTCGAAACGGCATTTCGGGCTGGTTGCCCGCTTCCATGGCCGTGTACAGCATTCGCTCTTCCAGCTTCGCCTGCGCGGCGAGCAGGTCACTCACCGAGGCTGACTGGAGCCCAGCTGCATCTTCTGCATTGACGCCCAGGAACTCGCAGAACTGCTCGCTGTGCGAGACCGCCTGGGCGTCCTCAATGCCGTGATGCCCGGCGCCCGACTGCGGAATCGCCTTGTGGAACAATCCCTGCGCCTCAGGCGATCCCATCAGCGAACTCACGGACATACCGCCGGCCGACTCTCCGAAGATGGTGATATTGCTCGGATCGCCGCCGAAGTTGACGATGTGGTCTCGGACCCAACCCAACGCCGCGACCTGATCGCGCATGCCGAAGTTGGACTCTTCCAGCGCAGGCAGATGCAGAAATCCGAGCGCGCCCAGTCGGTAGTTGATCGTCACGACCACGACATCGCCGCGCGAAGCCAACATCGCGCCGTTGTAGAGGCCGTCGCTGCCCGATCCAAGCGTGAAGGCGCCGCCGTGAATCCAGACCATCACCGGCCGCGCCGCGTTGTCGGTCCCCGGCGTCCAGATGTTGAGAAAGAGGCAGTCCTCCGACTGCTCTTGCGGTTCCAGCCCGAGCAGTGAATCGAGCGCCTCGTTTGGAACCTGCGGCGCGATCGGGCGGAACGACTCGCAATCGAGTACGTCGTCCCAACCAGGATGCGGTCGCGCGACACGGAAGCGCAGGTCGCCAACAGGCGGCGCCGCGAATGGGACGCCGCGATACACACTCAGCCCATCTTCCGATGATCCGTGAATACGTCCCGCCGTGGTATCAACAATCGCTGCCATGCCGCAGCTCCAATCCGCGTTGTGCGTTGCCTCAGTTGTGCTTTGCGTCAGATGCAGACTACCCGAATCACCGGCAAGCGCGTAGGCATCAAAGTCGGCTAGCCCTCGCTCAACGCAGCGACGCTGAACACCACACGAAACGGTTTGCAATAGATGATCACCGATTGCACGTCGTCCGGCGAGAGCTCGGCCGGCAGAAAGTAGTTCTGACTACCCACATTTCCCTTCAGTCTGTCAAGCTCCGTATAGCCGGCTGCTGAGATGTCGCCCCGCCCGCTCGGATTTGGATGCGAGCTGACGAGCACCCGCAAATCCGGACCGTTCGTCACGCGGAACGCTTCGAAGCGGAGCACGTAGGAACCGTCCTCCAGCTGATACAGCGTCGCGGCGCCTTCGCCGCTATGGAAGGCGTCAGCGTCAACGAACATCCCGGACCGCAGCGCAGTCGCCGACGCCATCGCCTCCGACATCGTTTCCGAGACTGCGGTTTCCAGCTCCGCCGCCGCGGCCATCGTCTCTTCCGCCTCCGCGCGCGACATGCCGTCCGGAATCACCGCACTCGCGCTGAGTGGAAACGCCTCGTCCACCGTCTCATCAATGAACAGCGGCGACACCAACCAATAGGCCGCATAGACCCCAACAATGGCTATCGCCAACAACCCCACGCTCGCAATCCGACCGCTCCGAGTCGTCCTGAGCCACTTCAGCAGTCGTTGCAGATGCTGCACATATTGCACGCCAACCTCCTACTCAGCAGCCAAACGCATTGGAGCGCACAGCAACGAGTTGGTTCAGAGTCCAGCACCGCATATGCGCACCAGAACCATGCGCACCGGACCATGTGCACCGGACCATGCGCACAGACTAGACATTGACGATCCACTTCGCTCCGTCGCCAGTGAGCGACGACTCGCTGCCTTGACGGCGGCGCAGGCTACGCTCTATCCAAACCGACAATCCAGCGACGCCCTGCCTGCGCAGGAACGACCCGAAGCGGACATCACCATGACGGCAACAGTTGGCCAAACCGGCATCAGCATTGACGCGCTCGCGCGACTCGATCAACACCTCCTCAATCGCTATATCCAACCCGAAAAGATCGCCGGCTGCCTCACACTGGTCTCACGGCGCGGTGAGATCGCTCACCTCTCGGCGATGGGATCGATGGATCGCGAGCGCAACAGGCCGATGGCGACCGACACGATCATGCGCTTCTATTCCATGTCCAAGCCGATCACGTCGGTCGCGCTGATGCAGCTGCACGAGCGCGGCATGTTCCAGCTCTCTGACCCGGTCAGCCGCTTCATCCCGCAATGGCGCAATCTGCAGGTCATGCGCGGCGGCGAGTGGCCCAACTTCGAAACCAAACCTGCCGACCGGCCAATGTCAATGCGCGATCTGCTCTCGCATCAGAGCGGCCTCACCTATGGCTTTATGGAAGGCGCGCTCGAGCAGGCCTACAACCGCGCCGAGGTCTACCAGGCCGCTGCTATGCGCGGTCGCGATCTGCAATCGATGATCGACCGACTCGCCGAACTGCCGCTCAAGTTCTCTCCCGGCGACCAGTGGAATTACGGCGTCTCAACCGATGTCTGCGGATACCTGGTGCAGGCCATCTCCGGCCAGCGCTTCGACGAGTACCTGCAGGATCACATCTTCAACCCACTTGGCATGAGTGATACCGGCTTCCACGTAGCAGCGGAAAAACTGGAACGGTTTGCCGCCAACTACGAGCGCGGCCCAGATCGCCAGTTGCGCCTGCTGGACGATCCTCAGACCAGCCACTACGGCGAGCCACAGACCTTTTTCTCGGGCGGCGGCGGGTTGGTGTCCACCATGAGCGATTACCACCGCTTCTGCCAGATGCTGCTCAATGGCGGCGAACTCGATGGTGAGCGCATCCTCGGTCCCAAGACGATCGAGCTGATGACGATGAATCACCTGCCCAACGGCGAGGATCTGTCGACGCGCGCGCTCGGTACGTTCTCAGAGACCGCCAACGACGGCATCGGATTCGGTCTCGGTTTCGCCGTCTTGCAAGACCTGCCACGCACACAGAATGTGGGATCAGTCGGCGAGTACTACTGGGGCGGCGCAGCCAGCACCATCTTCTGGATCGATCCGGCCGAGGACATGATCGTGATCTTCCTGACCCAGTTCATGCCCAGCGGCACCTTCAACTTCCGCGGTCAGATCAAGCAGATTCTCTATCCAGGCCTCCTGGACTGATCGTCAGTGCTGATCGTCAGTCAGGCCTGCGGCACGAGACCGGCGACAGATCGCCTTCCCCATTCCTCGTTTCGCGGGTGAACGGTGTGATGGCAATCGAACGTTGACTCTTGACTCAGCAAGACGCAGCGCTGGACCTGCCTCTGACTACTCGCCAGCGTTGATCAACGCCTCGAACTCCGCGTTGCCGCGCAGACTGTCGAAGTGATCGTCGGTGCGTGCGGCCTCCGCATAGCGGGGGTTCAACGTGGTCGCCTGCCGCAGCGCGGCTACCGCATTCTCGGCCTGACCGAGCTTGGCCGCCGCCGATGCCAATCCGTAGTGCGCACCCGGCTGATCCGGCTCCAGGCGGACCGCCGTCTGGAACGACTCCAACGCCTCTTGCGCGCGCTCCTCGTAGAGCAAGGTCAAGCCGAGGTTCGTGTGTGCGGCGCCATCGTCCGGCCGCAACCGCAGCGCGTGACGGAAGTCTCCTTCAGCCTGGTCAAACTCACGACCGAACAGTCGCAGCAGGCCGCGATTCACATAGATATCCGGATCATCCGGCGCCAATTCGATCGCGCGCTCGTAGTCGTTGGCGGCCTCATCGTTGCGATCCAGGCGAACCAGAGCATTGGCGCGGTTGTAGTAGGCCGCCGCTGAGTTCGCATCCATCTCGATCGCGCGCGCATACTGCCCGACCGCGGCATCGTAGTTGCCGACTCCGAAGTGCGTATTGCCCTCATCCAGATGTGACGCAGCGCTGCGTCCTTCCATGGGCGCAGCGGCTGGCGCGGCGCTCGGCGCGGGCGCCGACGGCATCGCGGAAGCGGGTGAGAGCTCTGGCGCGGCGGCGGGCGGCGCCACGGCGCTCGGCGGCGGAGCAGTCGGTGGCGCTGGAGTCGCTGTCGGCGGTGGTGGGGTTGGCGGGGGTGCGGGAGCCGCCATTGCCGGAGGCGGCGGCGGAGGAGGTGCTGGAGTGGGCGGCGGCGCGGGCGGGGCCGACGAGATCGGAGGCATCGTTGGGATCGCTGGCATCGACATTCGCGGCTGCGACTCTGTCGGCTGACCCGTCGCCTGCGCAATCTGACGCGCCATCAGCTCCGCCTGTTCGCGGCGCGAACGCTCGTTGCGCAACTGCAACTCGAGGTGATCGATCCGTTCCTCCGTGAGCTCGCGCTCCAGGCGCTGTTGCGATTGCAGCGCTCGGTAGATCCACACAATCGCCGCCCACGGCAACAGCACACGCAAGACAGTGGCGAAGAATTGCAAGGGAGACTCCTCTGCTGCGCAGCTGCGCCGCTAGCTGGATTGCTGATCGAGCAAGGCGCTCACCGCGTCCAGTCCGTTCATGGCCAAGGTCAGTCGATCCTGAGCTGACACGCCCTCAAGTTCAACCAACGTTTCATCTCGCATCGACACCGGATCATTCGCGCCCAGGATCGCGCCGGGGCCGTCATCGTCGAAGGAAAGCTGTAGCTCTCGCAGCGACCCTTCCTCGGTCACAATCACACAGCCGATGTTCCGGTTCCGTACCCCATCCGGCTCCACCTCAACACCCATCGTGAAGAACGCGCCCGGGAAAGGCGGAAACGGGCGCAGCTCGATCGCCGCTTCGCGCAACAGCGCTTCAACCTGGCCGCTCGCCGCCGACAGCGCCTCTTGCGCCAACCGTAGCCGCACCTGATTGCGCACGGCGCGCTGCGTTGCGGTTTCGGATTCGCTCATCGCCTCGCTCGGTTCAGCGCCAGCGCGCCCATCGTTCGTCTGTCTGAAGCACCAGTATACGCAGCGTCCTGACATTGGTCTGCGAAGGAGCGAACACGCTCGCTCCTCGCCTATTCCGCGCAACTCTCTCATGGCATCGAACTCCCAGAGCGATCACACCTGATCGGTAGGATGATCTGGCAGAGAAGCGACGCCGATATGTAGGCGATATGTAGGACTGTGATGAACGACACTGCGCCGATCTGGAGCTCCCAACTCCGCATCGTGACCGGTCGAGCGGTGGAGGATGTGCCGCAGATCGGCTTCAGCGAGCGAGTCGATCCGCGCGGCCGACTGATTCAACTCTTCCTCCTCGCCGAGCCAGTTGCCGACGGCGCCGACGCGTTTGCCGACCTGTTCGTGCGGCGCGTAGCCAGCCTGTTCGATCCCGGCAGCCGTTCCCTGACCGGCGCGATTCAGGCCGCGATCGAGACAGCGCATCTCGACCTGCGCAACTGGAATCGGCAGCGCGTCGCCTCTGAGCACGCGATGTACGGCCTCTCCTGTCTGATCCACCGCAACGATCAACCTGCCCTGCTCTGTCAGGTCGGTCCATCGCTCGCGATCCTCGCCGGTGACCCCGGCGCCGCGGGATCTCGACCCACCCTGACCTATACGCAACAACCCGGTCAGACTCCGTCGCAGGACCTGGCCGCGCCGATCGGCGGCTCCGCCCCGCTGGTCTACGAGTTCGCATCGGCGCCGCAGTCGACCGACGGATGGGCGCTGCTGCTGTCCCCCAACACCGAGCTGCTGTTCAACGCCGAACGCCGAGTCCAACTCAGCCGCCTGCCGGCCCAAGAGACCTTGCCGATGCTCTACCCGGTCATGATCGAGTTGCGCGACGCCGCTGCGATCGTGATCGGCCGCGCGCCGCCAGATCCGCCGAGTCAACCTGAACGCGAGCAGGAGCCGCAGCCAGACGACATCCAGCGCCACCCAGCGCCCGACCCGCCGATCGAACAGCCGCCAGATTCGCAGCAACAGGCTTCCCGCGCCTCTGCCACGCCCGAACCTCGGGCTCCGACTGGAGGGATCGGCAGCCCCGCGGCGAGTCCGTTGATCCAGACCGTCCACTTCGATCCAATCCCGCTGTCCGAAACCGAAATCGTCTGGCCCGCTAATCCCTTCGTATTGCCGGCTGCCCAGCGAGTCGACAGTCTGGCCACAGCCGCCACGCCCACTGCCCGTCCGTCGTTGAATCGCCCGCTGATGGAACTGAAGCAGGCGCTGCCATCGCTCAAGCCGCCAATCCAGCGACCGAGCCTGCCTGCGCCGCGCGTTCGAACCGGTCGTCCCATGCGCGATGCGACGTGGCCGCGGGTCGGGCTCTCTCTGATCGTCATGCTGCTGATCCTGATCGGAGTGGGCTTCGCGCTCCTGGGGCCTTCGCTGCTGCGCTCTGACGACGACCAACTCCGTCTCCACATCGATCGCGCCCAGACCGGGCTCGCAGCCGCTCGACTCGCCACCGACACCCAGTCGGCTCGCCTCGCGCTGAGCGAGGCGCTCAACGAGGTCAACGCCGCGCTCCTCATCAACCCGCTCGCGCCCGACGGATTGCAGCTGCGCAGCGACATTGAAGCGGTGATCGCCGAGCTCACGCGAGTGCTCGCGCCGGGCGCGCTGGAAACGCTCGTCGACCTCAGCGGTTTCGGACCCACGATCGCGCTCGGCGCCCTGCGCGGTGGTGATCAGCAGCTGTTCGCGCTCGATCACGCCGGTGGCCGCGTCTTCGCCATCGACCGCAACGGCGCCGCCCGCGTGATCTTCCTGGAGGGCGAGCTATTGGGCATCGACAACCAGTCGCGCGCCACTCAACCGATCTCCATCGCCTATCAACAGGCGCGCGCTGGCGACCAGGCGACGCTCTGGATCCTCGACGCACAGTCACGGCTCTATCAATGGACCGCGAGCGGCGTCCTGCTCATGCCAATTCCTGATCTCGATCGGCTCGGCTCTGTCGACGCGGTGGCGGCCAGCAGTGCCAACCTGTACCTGCTCGATCGCGCCGGCGGCGCAATCTGGGCCTTCAAGATCGGCCCGACCGCGTTGGACAGGCCGGCCCGCGTGGTTGGCCGCACCGATCTGCACAGCGCCAGCGAGTTTGTCGCCGCCCAGTCCGAGGATGGCGCCGTCCAGTTCGTCGTCGCCACCAGCGACGGTCGCGTGCAACGTTTCCTGGGCAACACCGAGCAGCCGATCGACCTGCAGCTGGAACGCGACCTGCTCGCGCCCGCCTCACTCTCGCTCGGCGCCAACTCCGAACTCATCTACCTCGTCGATCGCGGTCACGACCGCGTGCTCGCGATCCACCCGAACGGCGCCGTCAGCAGCCAGATCCAATCTGCCGATCTGGCAGAGTTGCGCGGCGTCTGGGTGAGCGAGGCGGCCGGCCAGATCATCTATGCACTGCCCGACTCCCTGCTGATCGGTCGACTGCCCAGCGGTCAGCAATAGAGCACCCATGATCCCCACACGATCGCCCGCATGATCGAATGCAGGGTTCGGCCTACGCTATGCACAGTCGGCCAGTCCAGCCGGTCACGGTCGGGACTGTCCATTCGACATCGTTTGAGGTTGACATTTGGGCTCAGTGGAGGGCGCGGGCATGAGTTTTCGCGTGTTGGCGCTGGAATCGTCCTGCGACGAATTCGCCGGCGCCGTGATCGAGGACGGCGTTGAGGTGCTCGCCTCTGTCGTCGCCTCTCAAGCCGAGATCCATGCCCGCTACGGCGGCATCGTGCCCGAAGTCGCCGGGCGCGAGCATCTCCGCAACCTGACTCCGGTCATGCAGGCAACGCTCGAATCAGCCGGCCTCGGCTGGGATGATCTCGACGCGATCGCCGTCACCCAGGGACCCGGCCTCGGCGGCTCCCTGCTCGTCGGTGTCAATGCCGCCAAAGCGGTTGCCTGGGCCCGCGGACTGCCCCTCATCCCCGTCCATCACATCGCCGGTCACCTGTACGCCAACTGGCTGCGACCGTCGCGCGACGCCTGGGACGACGCCGAGCCGCCCTTTCCCATGGTCGCGCTCGTCGTCTCCGGCGGACACACCGAACTCTTCTGGATGGAAGACCACGACCGCGTCGAACGGATCGGCCAGACGCTCGACGACGCCGCCGGTGAAGCCTTCGACAAGGTCGGCCGCCTGCTCGGCCTGCCCTTCCCCGGCGGCCCGGCGATCGAACGCGCGGCGCGCGAGGCCACGCCTGAGCGAATCGCCGCCCTGCCGCCGCTGCCGCGCGCCTGGCTCAGCGGCACCGACCACTTCTCCTTCTCCGGGCTCAAAACCGCCGTGCTGAACCGCGTCCGACGCGCCGAGGCGCAGGGCGAAGCGATCGACGTGCCCGCCATGGCCGCCCGCTTCCAGGAATCCGTCATTGACGTGCTCTCCGCCAAGACCGCGCGCGCCGCCGCGCAACGCGACGCCGCCTGTGTGATCGTCGCCGGCGGCGTCGCCGCCAACCGCGCGCTCTGCGATGCGCTACGCGAGCGTTGCCACGTACCGGTGCGCGTGCCGCCGCCGCGCCTCTGCACTGACAATGCCGCCATGATCGGCGCTGCCGCCTGCTATCGGCGCAGTCACGCCGAACTCGACATTGATGTATTCTCCACCTCTGGCCCCGGCGTCTTCTCAGCCGGCCGCTGACGCCTGGCGGCGGGTTGACAGTTGCCCCAACGGACAGATCCGACACGCCGCCTGCCGACAGCGCGTCGCCTCCAGCTCCAGCAGCGCCTGCGTCAGCGGGTGCCGCCAACGCAGACCGCCCGAGATCCGCTCGCGCAGCTCGTCCGTGCGTTGATAGCGCGCGCCCGGCAAGGCCAGCCAGCGCGACCATGCGCCGGTCAGCGGATACACCGCGTCCGCCAGCAGCTGTCGCGCCCGCGCCGCCCCGAGCCGCTGCGGCAGATGCAATCTACCCAGCGCTTCCGGGAGCTCCAGTTCGGCCAATGCCTCATAGGCCGTCCACGGCGAACTCGTCCCCTCGCTCCAGCGCTCCAGCAGAGAAGTCAGAACCGAGCCCATGCCCGCCGCTGAGCCCAACACGCCGCGCCCGCGCCGCCAACTTCCCGCGCTCGCGGCCGCTTGCAAACCGAGGTTCCAGTTCAACGCCGCCGCTGACCAGGTTTCCTCGCCGTCCAGCGCGGCCTGCGCCACCGCCAGCGCCAACTCCGCATTGTGCGGCTGCCCCAACGCCCGCGCCGTCGCCAGTAACGCCCGCCGATCGGCCTCGTCGCCCGGACCGTTCGGCGCGAGCAACGCGGTCAGCTCGCGCGCCTTACGCGCAAAACGTCGCTCCGCCACCTGCAACAGCCGCGCCTCAACCGCCAACGCGCCCGCATGCTCGACAATCCCCTCGCACGGCAACGCAGTCGCCGCCGCTTCGCCGAGCGGCATCGGCAGCGGCGATGCCTGCGGAATCCGCGGATCATCACGCGAGCGCGCGGTCGCCGGTCGCTCCACTACATGCAAGACCACGCGGTCGTAGGCCGCATCATCGTGATGGCCGTGCGCAATCCAGCCGGCGGCGCGGAGGTGCAGCTCGACATCGCCGCGCAGCGCCCGACCGCCGGCGTCCAGAAGCTGCGCCCCATGGAAATCCGGCCCCGGCCCATGGTTCCAGCGCCCGGGCCAAATGACGCGCAACTGACCGCCGCCGCCATCGTCAATGAAGGGCGCCGCCCAACTCGACTCCGCCCAGCGGCGCTGCAACGCGCGCTCGCCTCGCTCCGTCGCGCTCGACCGCTCAGCCATCCTCCACCTCCTCTTCGCCCTCCGACCGCGCCACATCGTCAGCGTCAATTTGCACGTCAGCTTGGAAGTCAGCTTGTGAGCCAGACTCAAAGGGGAATTGCACATCCTCCGCCACCCTGGTCAGCAACCGCGCCGCCATCCCGCGCGGACGATAGGCGCCGCGTTCCCACTCCGAGATCGTCTGTTGACGCGTGTTCAACTCCTGCGCCAGCTGCTCCTGGCTCAGGCCGGCGTGTCGGCGCAACCGGCGCACGTACGCCGCGTCCCAACGCTCGTCCTGCTGCCGACGATCTCCCGACATCCACCGTCCTCCCAGCTCCAACATACACGATACCGTGTAACGCCGCGCCCTGCGGCGGGCATTGCGGAACAGATATGACCCGTCGGCAGCAAGTTAAGCGCAATGCATTGACGCAGCCGAGCACGCGTCATATGCTGAGGTTCCGACGTATGCCCCATCACGCTACGGCAAATCCATCACGCGTTTGCGGCGATCCTGAGCGACAGCTTAACTGCGCCAGGCCGACCCCGCGTGCGCAGATGGGACGAGCGCGCTGCCGATTCGTCGGACACTCCGACCCACCAGCCCAGACCAGCCCCGCACCAAGGAGACCTGCTCATGGTACTCGCGCCCCTCGAAGACGCGCCGCCAACCGCCGACCGCGTCGACTTTTCGCGACTACCTGAAACCTACCCGCTCCCCAACCTGATCCAACTGCTGCGCGACAGCTACCACTGGTTCCTCAACGAGGGACTCAAGGAGCTGCTGCAGGAGATGTCCCCAATCGAGGACTTCACCGGCAACCGCATGCAGCTCTACTTCCTCAATGACGGCACGGACGACGGCGCCCCCGGCTTCGAGTACATCCCGCCGACCGTCACGCCGCTCGAGTGCCGCCAGATGGACAAGACCTACGCCGGCGAGCTCCGCGTCAGCGTCGGCCTGACCATCAAGAAGACCGGCGAGAGCAAGCAGCAGTGGCTCTACTTCGGGCACATGCCGCACATGACCGACACCGGCACCTTCATCATCAATGGCGCCGAGCGCGTCGTGGTCTCTCAACTCGTGCGCTCGCCCGGCGTCTACTTCGGCTCCACCCCTGACGCGGCCAGCGGACGACCGCTCTGCACCGCCAAACTGATCCCGTCGCGCGGCGCCTGGCTCGAGTTCGAATCCTCCAACCGCGACGTCCTCTCCGTCAAGGTTGACCGCAAACGCAAGATCGCCGTCACCACCCTGCTGCGCGCGCTCGACGACTCAGACGATCCCGAGTTCTACGAACACGGCGACGTCGAGCACGGCAAGAAGTTTGAACAGCGGCTCGGCACCGACGAGCGCATCATCGCCATGCTCAGCGGGATCGACATCGAAGGTTCACCGCATCAGTTCCTGCAAACCACGCTGGACAAGGAATCGCCCGGCGTCGCGCCTGAGGATCGCAACAAAGAGTGGGCCATGATCGAGGTCTACAAGCGGCTTCGGCCCGGCGACCCGCCCACGCTCGATGCGGCCCGTGCCATGCTTGAAGGCCAGTTCTTCAACCCTCGCCGCTACGACCTGGGCCGCGTCGGACGCTACAAGGTCAACAAGCGCCTGGCTGGCAGACACGACGAGATCGCCCCGCGCTGCCAGGAGCTCGGCCTCGACCGCGAGCTCCACGAGGCCGACGAGAATCGCAAGCAAGCCCTCTGGATGCGCGACCTCCTCTCGATCATCAAGACTCAGGTCGCGATCAACAACGGCATCGAACAGCACGACGACATTGATCACCTCGGTAACCGTCGCATCCGCGCCGTCGGCGAACAGCTGCAGAATCAGTTCCGGCTCGGCATGGTCCGCATGGAACGCGTGATCCGCGAGCGTATGACGATCATTGACCCCGAGCAGGCCGCTCCCTCCGCGCTCGTCAACATCCGCCCCGTCCAGGCGGCGGTGAAAGAGTTCTTCGGCGGCCATCAGCTCTCCCAGTTCATGGACCAGACCAACCCGCTGGCCGAACTCACCCACAAGCGACGCCTCTCCGCGCTCGGACCGGGCGGCCTCTCGCGCGACCGCGCCGGCTTCGAGGTGCGGGATGTGCATTATTCGCACTACGGTCGCATCTGCCCGATCGAGACCCCTGAAGGTCCCAACATCGGACTGATCGGCTCACTCGCCACCTACGGCGTACTCAACGAATTCGGCTTCATCAAGACCCCCTACCGAACGGTCATCTCCTCTCTGGCGCCTGACCACCCTGACCTGATCGGCCGCATCCTCGCTGAGCCGATCGAAGACCGCGAAGGCGTGTTGATCGGCGACATCGGCGCCGAGGTCAACGCCGAGATCGCCCAGCGCATCGTCACCGCCAATGACGCCCCCGTTCGCATCCGACCATACGTCTCCGACGCCGTTGTCGAGCTCACCGCTGATGACGAGGCCGGTTCGATCATCGCCCAGGCCAACGCTCGGCTCGACGCGAGCGGCTATTTCCTTGACGACCGCGTCGAAGCCAGGCTCGGTCGCCGCTTCGAAGAGTTCGCCAGCCACGAGATCGAGTACATGGATGTCTCGCCGCGGCAGATCGTCTCCGTCGCGGCCTCATTAATCCCCTTCCTTGAGCATGACGACGCCAACCGCGCCCTGATGGGCGCCAACATGCAGCGCCAGGCCGTCCCCCTCGTCCGACCGGAAGCGCCGCTCGTCAGCACCGGCATGGAACAACCCGCCGCGCGCGACTCCGGCCAGGTGCTCACCGCAGAAGCTGACGGCGAGATCCGCGCGGTCACCGCTGAAACGATCATCGTCCACTACGACGAACCCGTCCGCGGCGAGCACCTGCACAGCAGATCGCTGCTCAAGTTCTGCGCTCCAACCAGGGCACCTGCATCAACCAGCGCGCGATCGTCTCGACCGGCGACCGCGTCCGCCGCGGTCAACCGCTCGCCGACTCGTCCTCCACTGACCAGGGCGACCTCGCGCTCGGCCAGAACGTGCTCTGCGCCTTCATGTCCTGGGAGGGCTACAACTTCGAAGACGCTGTGATCGTCTCCGAGCGACTCGTCCAGGACCACAAATTCACTTCGATCCACATGTCCAAGCATGAGGTCGGCGCCCGCGAGACCAAGCTCGGCGACGAAGAGATCACCCGTGACATCCCCAACGTGGCCGACGAATCGCTCGGTCACCTGGACGCTGAGGGCATCGTTCGCATCGGCGCCGAAGTTCGACCAGGCGACATCCTCGTCGGCAAGGTCACGCCCAAGGGCGAAACCGAACTGACCGCCGAAGAGAAACTCCTGCGCGCCATCTTCGGCGAGAAGGCGCGCGAAGTCAAAGACACCTCCCTGCGCGTCTCGCACGGGGTGCGCGGCGTCGTCGTTGACGTACGCGTCTTCAACCGCGACGAAGACGATGAACTGCCCGCCGGCATGCAGAAGCTCGTCCGCGTCACCATCGCCGAACGTCGCAAACTCCAGGTGGGCGACAAAATGGCCGGCCGACACGGCAACAAGGGCGTGATCTCCACCATCCTCCCCGTCGAAGACATGCCGCACCTCGAAGACGGCACGCCGATCGATGTCGTGCTCTCGCCGATCGGCGTTCCCTCACGCATGAACCTCGGCCAGATTCTTGAAACCCAGCTCGGCTGGGCCGCGCACGAACTCGGTTTCCGCGCGGTCACCCCCGTCTTCGACGGCGCCTCTGAGGACGAGCTGCAAGACGCCCTCGCCCGCGCCTGGATCGTGCGCAGCGCACACGCCGCGCACAGCAACCAGAACGGCGCCAACGGTCATCAGCCCGCCAGCAACAGCGAAGCCGAACAGGCGGTGATCGGCGCCGGCGCCGATTCACGCAGCGCGGCCTGGCTCGCCGAGCGTGGCTACGACGCCGACACCATCCGCGTCGCCTTCGACCGCAGCGACCGCGCCAACACCGGCGCGGCCAGCCGCATCGCCCTCGCCGAGTGGCTGATCGACCACGGCGAGACCCGCAACGCCCGCCACTGGAGCGGACCCGCCCTCGCCGAGCATGCAACTACGATCGAACGCGAACAACGCGTCTCGCGTCCCGTCTTCGGCAAGCAGCGACTCCTCGACGGGCGAACCGGCGAACCGATCGACCAGCCCGTCACCGTCGGCTTTATCTACCTGCTCAAGCTCTCGCACATGGTCGAGGACAAGATCCATGCCCGCTCAACCGGCCCCTACTCCCTGATCACCCAGCAGCCGCTCGGTGGCAAGGCCCAGTTCGGCGGCCAGCGGTTCGGCGAAATGGAAGTCTGGGCGCTCGAAGCCTACGGCGCCGCCCACATCCTGCAAGAACTGCTGACCGTCAAATCCGATGACATCGTCGGCCGCGTCAAGGCCTATGAGGCCATCGTCAAAGGCGAGTCCGTCACCGACGCCGCCATGCCCGAGTCCTTCCGCGTCCTCCTGCGGGAGCTGCAAAGCCTCGGTCTGCACGTCGAAGTCCGCAACCAAGAAGACGAAGCCATGGTGCTTGAAGTGCCCAGCCGCGACGATATGCCGCAGCTCGGCGTCAACCTGTCCGGCTTCGAAGGAGAGGATCTATCCAGTGCTTGAGAACCGCAACTCGGAGACGATGCAGATCACCCTGGCCTCGCCAGAGAAGATCCGCGACTGGTCCTACGGCGAGGTGCTGAAGCCAGAAACGATCAACTACCGCACCCTCAAGCCCGAAAAAGACGGCCTCTTCTGCGAGAAGATCTTCGGCCCTCAGAAAGATTTTGAGTGTACCTGCGGCAAATTCAAGCGTGTCCGATACAAGGGCGTGATCTGCGACAAGTGCGGCGTCGAAGTCACCCGCGCCAAAGTCCGCCGCGAGCGCATGGGGCACGTCGAGCTCGCCGCTCCCGTCTCTCACATCTGGTTCGTCAAGGGCACACCTGGCCGTATCGCCCTGCTGCTTGACCTCTCCCCGCGCAAGCTTGAGAAGGTCATCTACTTCGCCCAGTACATCATCACCCAGGTCGACGAAGACGCCAAGGAGCAGGCGCGCGAGTACCTCAAGATGGACGCCGAAGACGCGATCGAGGACTTCCGCGAAAAGTCTCAGGAGACCCAGCAGAAGCTCGTCCAGGCACGCGAGCGCCTGCTCAAGGAAATCGACCTTCGACTCGAGGCCGACACCGCTGAGGTCAAAGAGCGCATCCGCGCCGACGTCAAGTCTCTGCGCGATGACGCCACCGTCATTCGTGAGAACATCGCAGAGTTTGACGGCAAGAAGGCGCGCCGCAACCTCAAGCTCAAAGACGACCTCTTCGCCAAGCGCGGCGACCCCATCATCTCCGAGCTCATGTCGCCCGAACTGGACGTCAAACTCGCCGCCGCCGTTGCCAAACAACAGGCGCTCGGCGACGACGAGATCGCGCAACTCAACAGCCTGGCCGAGCGTGAGCAGGAAGAAGTTCGCAACAACGTCGCCGAACAGGAAGAACGCCTCAAAGAGCAGCTCGAGCAGGTTGAGCAGCGCGCCCAGGAAGAACTCGAGGCACGCATCCGCGCCGACCTCGATCCGCTCGTCGACCCAGTCACCACCGGCAACTTCGACGCGGCCATCGTCTCCGAACAGCGCGGCGAGGCGCTGATGGAGCGCTACCCCGGCGTCGTCCGATGCGAAATGGGCGCCGAAGCGATCCTCTCGCTCGTCTCCCGCATGGACCTTGACGCCACCGCTGAAGGGCTCAAACGCGAAGTCCAGACCAAAGCTGGCCAACGCCGCAAGAAAGCGATGAAGCGACTCAAGGTCGTCGACGGCCTGCGCAAGTCCACTAACTCACCGCAATGGATGTTTTTCCGCGCCCTGCCCGTGCTCCCGCCCGACCTGCGGCCCATGGTCCAGCTCGACGGTGGCCGCTTCGCCACCTCTGACCTGAACGACCTCTACCGTCGCGTGATCAACCGCAACAACCGACTCAAGCGGCTGATCGAGCTCGGCGCGCCCGACATCATCATCCGCAACGAAAAACGCATGCTGCAGGAGTCCGTCGACTCCCTGATCGACAACGGGCGCCGCGGTCGACCCGTCACCGGCTCCGGCAGCCACCGACTCAAGTCGCTCTCCGACATGCTCAAAGGCAAGCAGGGCCGCTTCCGACAGAACCTGCTGGGCAAACGCGTTGACTACGCCGGCCGCTCGGTGATCGTCGTCGGACCCGAGCTCAAGCTGCACCAGTGCGGCCTCCCCAGACGCATGGCGCTCGAACTCTTCAAACCCTTCCTCATGTACGCCCTCGTCAAGGAAGGCAAGGCCGCCAACATCAAGTCGGCCAAGCGCATGGTCGAGCGCGCCCATGATGACGTCTGGGAAGTCCTGGATAGCATCGTCAAACAACGCCCTGTGCTGCTCAATCGTGCGCCCACCCTGCACCGACTCGGTATCCAGGCCTTTGAACCTGTCCTCGTGGACGGTTCCGCGATTCAGATCCACCCGCTCGTCTGCTCGGCCTTCAACGCCGACTTCGACGGTGACCAGATGGCCGTCCATGTCCCGCTCAGCCACGAGGCTGTCACCGAGGCTCGACAGGTCATGCTCTCCACCAAGAACCTGCTGCTCCCGTCCAACGGCGAGCCCACCGTGGCGCCAACGCTCGACATGGTGATCGGCTGCTTCTACCTCACCCTCGAGCCCGAAACCGCGCCGTATGCCGATCACGCCAAACAGAACCAGAACGGCAGCACACCGCGCAGCTTCCCATCATTCGAAGACGTGCGACTGCACTACGACCTCCACGCCGTCGGACTGCATGACCGCATCCTTGCCCGCGATACCGTCCGCACCGAAGGACAACTCGTCGAGACCACCGTCGGACGCGTCATCTTCGACTCCGTCATCCCCAACGCCATTCCGTTCGAAGAGGTAAACCACGAACTCGCCAAGAAGTCGCTCAAAGAGCTGATCACGATGTGTCACCGCCTGCTCGGTCCCGAAGAGACCGCGACCATGGCCGACCGCATCAAGTCGATCGGATTCCGCTACGCGACCCAGTCCGGCACCACCATGGCAATTGACGAGCTGCGCTCACCCGACGCCAAGGCCACCTTCCTGCGCGACGCCGAAAAGCAGGTACAAGCCATCCGCGAGGACTATGAACTCGGCCTCATGACGGAAGACGAGCGCTACACCGCCACTGTCAATGTCTGGCAAGCCGTGACGCAGCAGGTCAAGGACAAGATCGACGAGCAGCTCAACGAGCCCGGCTCGCTCCGACTCATGGTCACCTCAGGCGCCAAGGGAAACCTCGCCCAGGTCACGCAGATGGCCGGCCTGCGCGGACTCATGTCCGACCCCTCCGGTCGCATCATTGAGCTGCCGATCCGCTCCTCGTTCCGCGAAGGACTTTCCGTCCTCGAGTACTTCATTTCCACACACGGCGCGCGCAAAGGCCTCGCCGACACCGCCCTCCGAACCGCCGACTCCGGCTACCTCACCCGACGCCTGATCGACGTCTCACAGGACGTCATCGTGCGCGTCGAAGACTGCATCGGCGACGGCGACATGATTCCCGGCGTCAGGATTGAAGATCGCGCCGAGGACAACGATCGCGTCATCACCAACTTCCGCAAGAGCGTGATGGGCCGCTACACAGCGGCGCCGGTCCTCAACCCGACCGATCCCTCGGAGGAACTGTTGGGCGCAAACGGGCTGCTTGACGAACCCACCGTCGAGCGTCTCGTGATGGATCACGGCGTCAAGGAGTTCCACGTCCGGTCGCCAATGGTCTGTCGCGAGCAGAGCGGACTCTGCCAACGCTGCTATGGGCAATCGCTCGCCACCGGCGAGCTCGTCGAGATTGGCGCAGCGGTCGGTATCATTGCCGCTCAGAGCATCGGCGAGCCGGGCACACAGCTCACGATGCGCACCTTCCACACGGGCGGCATCGCCGGCGTGTCAGACATCACCTCCGGTCTGCCTCGCGTGGTCGAGCTCTTCGAAGCGCGATCGCCGAAAGGACAGGCAGTGGTCGCCGAAATCGACGGTCGCGTCGAAGTCCTCACCGATGGTGAGCTGCGACGCATCCGCCTCACCTCCGACGAAATCCACAACGACCCCTACGAGCTGCCCGTCGGCACCCGAGTTCTGGTCAAAGACGGCGAAGCAGTCGAGGCCGGCCAGCGCATCGCGCGACTGCCCGCGACCAACGACGAAGACGAAGAGCCAGAGGCCCGCCAGGTTCGCGCCCAGGTCGGCGGTCGCGTTGGCCGCCGACGCGGTTCGCGACTGCTCACCATCTCCTACGAGACCAGCGAAACTCGCGAGTACGAACTGCCCGCTACCGCCCGACTCGAAGTCGCCGACGGCGATGAGGTGGAGGCCGGCACGCCGCTCACCCAGGGTCCGCTCGACCCGCAGGACAGGCTCCGCATCCTCGGCGAAAACGCCGTGCATGGATACCTCGTACAAGGAGTACAGGACGTCTATCGCTCGCAAGGCGTCGATATCCACGACAAGCACATTGAGGTCATCGTTCGGCAGATGCTGCGTAAGGTCGAAATCGAGGATCCTGGCGACTCCGAAGAATGGCTCGCCGGTGACCACATCGACCGACACCTGTATGAGCTCGGCAACCGCGCCCTCGCCGAAGATGGCAAGGAACAGGCCACCGCCAAGTCTCTCCTGCTCGGTGTCACCAAAGCCTCACTCGGCCAGGACAGCTGGCTCTCCGCCGCCTCCTTCCAGGAGACCACGCGCGTGCTCACCGAAGCCGCGATTACCGGCAAGGTTGACCAGCTGCTCGGACTCAAGGAAAACGTGATCATTGGCAAGATGATCCCGGCCAAGGCCAACATCGAGCTGCCGCCGCTGCCCAAGCCCGAGCCGCTGCCGCTCGCGGCCGGTCTGCCGATGGCCAGCCCCAGCGTGCTCAGCGCAGACGACGCCGACCTCGACGACTACGGCTTCGCGGTCGACGAAGAGGAAGAGGACGACCTGCAACCCGCCGCTGCCGCCAGCGGCTACGACGAGGAAGGCGGCTACGTCGCCCTCCCCGAGGAGTAACCGGTAACTTGCTTGACCGCGCCTGCCCGCCTCCCCCTCTCATGCGTGTGAAGGGGGAGGCGCCGCAAGCCGAATCGGTACCGCGCTATCCCAACGACGCGATCCGCGCCTCCAGCTCAGTCCGCTGACGCTGCAGTTCCGCCGCCAACGCCTCCGCCTGTTCGACAACCGCCGTCGGCGCCTTCGCGCGGAATCCTGGATTCGACAGCTTCGCCTCCGCGCCGCGCAGCCGCTTGCCGACCTGCTCCAGATCCTTCGTCAGGCGCCCTCGCTCTTGCTCCACATCCACCAGTCCACCAAGCGGGACGATGATCTCCGCCGACGGCAACACCGCGGTCGCCACCTGATCGCTCGGCGCCGCGTCTCCCGCGCCGATTACATGCAGCGGACGCGATCTCGCCAGCACTTCAATCAACGCCGTTGACGCACTGATCGGTTGCGTCGTCTCCGGCTGCGGCTGCACGTACACCTCCGACCATTGACCAGCCTGCACCCGATAGTCCGCGCGCAGCTGCCGAATCGACGTCACCACGTCTCGCACCGCCTGAAAGTCGGATTCCGCCGCTGTATCCCGCGTCCCGTCGCCCGGCTGTGGATAGCGCGCGCCGATCAACGCCGCGCAGCCGCCTTCATCTGGCAAGTACGGCTTCAACTGTTGCCAGATCGCTTCCGTGATGAACGGCATCCACGGATGCAACAATCTCAGGCCGGCATCCAACACGCGCGCCAACACGCCGAGTGGCGCCAGATCTCCTTGACGCAGCCGAACCTTGCTCGCTTCCACGTACCAGTCGAACAACTCATTCCACAGAAAGTCCTGAATCTGTCGAGCGGCCTCGCCCAGCTGAAACTGTCGCAGCAGCTCGTCCACCGACTCCGTGACCGCCGCCAACCGAGACTGAATCCATCGATCCTCCAGCGCCGTCGCGGCAGACGCATCCGTGATCGCGCCTTCAGCCTGCGCGACCTCGCCCAAGACAAACCTGGCGCCGTTCCACAACTTGTTGGCGAAGTTGCGCGAGCCCTCTAACCGTTCATCGGTGAGTCGCATATCGTGGCCTGGCGTCGATCCCGTCGCCAAGGTGAATCGCAACGCGTCCATCCCGAACTGATCCGCCTTCTCCAACGGATCAATCACGTTGTCCAACGACTTTGACATCTTGCGCCCCAGAGCGTCACGCACGAGGCCGTGCAAATACACCGTCTCAAACGGCGCCGATCCCATGTTGTAGCAACCCAACATCATCATCCGCGCCACCCAGAAGAAGAGGATGTCGTAGCCCGTCTCCATCACTGACGATGGATAGAACCGTTTCAGATCATCCGTCTCATCCGGCCAACCAAGCGTTGAGTGTGTCCACAGCCCTGACGAGAACCACGTATCCAGCATGTCAGGGTCCTGCACCAGATCACGACCACCGCACCTCGGACAGACCGTCGGATCCTGCATCTCCACAATCGGATGCGATCCCTCATCGACCGTGAATTCGCCATCCTCACTCTCAATGAGCGCCCCCGAGTCACAATCGCGACAGTACCAGGCCGGAATCCGGTGTCCCCACCACAACTGCCGCGAGATACACCAGGGACGGATATTGTCCATCCATTGCAGATACACCGATGTAGATCGCTCAGGCACGATCCTCACCTCGCCGTCGCGCACCACTCGCGCCGCCTCAGCCGCGAGCGCGTCGGTATCCACAAACCACTGATTCGACACCAACGGCTCGACGACCACTCCTGAACGCTGCGAATGTCCCACATTGTGGATGTGCGCCTCAGTGCGGACGAGGTAGCCATCTTCCTCCAGGTGCTCCGCGACCGTCACGCGCGCCTCGTCACGATCGAGGCCGGCGTACAATCCCGCCTCCGATGTCATCGCGCCGTCCCAGTCCACCACTCGAATCGGCTCCAGACCATGTCGCTCCCCGATCTCGAAGTCCAGCTGATCATGTCCTGGCGTAATCTTCAGCGCCCCAGTGCCAAACTCACGATCCACCGCTTCATCAGCGACGAGTGGAATCAGGCGACTGAAACCGCGCAACGGCAATCGCACCTCACGTCCGAGATGCGGCTGCCAGCGTTCATCCTCAGGATGCACCGCGATCGCCACATCCGCCGGAATCGTTTCTGGTCGGGTCGTGGCGATCACCACGCCGTCATCAAGCTCATTGCCACGCGCATCGACGAACGGATATCGCACATGCCAGAGTTTGCCCTCATCCTCGCGATACTCCACTTCCACATCCGACAGCGCCGTCAGCATCTGCGGATCCCAGTTGATGATCCGAGCGCCGCGGTAGATGCGCTCATCATTGAACAGTGCAACGAAGGTCTTGCGCACGGCTTGACGCGGCGTCTCATCGAGCGTGAACACCGTTCGCTCCCAATCGCACGACGCTCCCATCCGACGCGCCTGCGAAGTGATCCGCGGACGCGTCCGGCCGACCCAATCCCAGACCCGCTCCTCGAACGCCTCTCGGCCGAGATCGTGCCTGGACATCCCTTCACGCGCCAACTGAGCCTCCACGACGCTCTGCGTCGCAATCCCGGCGTGATCCAGGCCGGGCAGCCACAACGTCGGATCGCCCAGCATCCGATGCCAGCGAATCAGCGCGTCCTCAATCGTGAGCGTCACCGCATGGCCCAGATGCAGCGCGCCGGTCACATTCGGCGGCGGCATGATGACCGTGAACGGCTTCGCCTCCTCATCCACAGCCTCGCTCGGACGAAACCAGCCTCCGTCCTCCCAGAACGCGTACATCGCGTCTTCGACCTGTGATCCGTCATAGGCGCCGATCAAGCTCGACAGGAAAGACAGATCATGCGCTCTTCGCTCTGTGGTTGTCACAGCTGTACTCCACACTGTTGTCGTGTCGGACAAACCGACCGCATGTCCCGATGACCAGGTACCCAATGGAAACGAAAGGAGGTCCGACGCGTGTGGGCCGTAGAACGCGCCGAACCTAACCTACAGCGACTAACACGCCGTCGATCACATCTGCCTCGTTGGCAATCGGATTCGCCATTGCGCCCTGACGCCGTCGCCGACGCTGCTTCGCAACTTCCAACTCATACAGCATTTCCAACCCCTGACGAGTATCGCTCGCGACTCGGGCCGGATCCTGTCGCTCCAGGCGTCGACGAAACAGCCAGTAGGTGAACGCTTGCCACTCAGCATGCTCGATCCGCTCCGGATCGGCGCCTTCCCTGCCCGATGTCGCACGGTACTCCCGCAAGAGGTCCGCCTGACGCGAGCCGTAGATTCGACCGAATACGTCAGCGTCCAACTCTTCGCGCGCGTGCGAAAACGCCAGACCGCTACGTTCCTTCTGTACCACTCGCTCGATCGCCAGTTGTAGGGCCTGTTCGACCCGGACTCCGTAGAGGAAGTTCAGATGCGCCCAATATTTCGATGTACCCAAGCGCTGTTGAAACTCCGCTTCACTCAAGGGCAGCGGCGGCGACTCATCCAACAACAGCGATTCAACCTCGCCTCGCGGCAACATCCCCGGCGCGGAATCGCAGATCCGCTCCGCGAGCAGCAGCCAATCAAACGCCTCCTGCTCAATCAGGTAGACATACTCCCGACCGCCAATCGTCTCCCTTGGCGCCTCCCAATCACGGATGCACTCCAACAACGCCTCAAACCAGTCCTGGCCCTGTCGTAGCGCTGCCAGGAAGGAGGAGATCTGCGCGGCGCTGTTCGCTTCCACCATCCCCATCTCAAGCGCCGGCCCACCTTCCAGATCGGGTCCGAACCCTGTTTCATGTTTCTGATCGCCGCCGCCCCAATGAGGAAACGGGACCTCGCTCCCGCTTGAGCTGTTGGAGGAACCAGATGCTTCCGTGCGTGCCATCGCTATGCCGACCCGCTCACGCTGCTTTGCCACAGCATCGCTTGAACTTCTTGCCGCTGCCACACGGACAAGGCGCGTTGCGACCCACCTTGGGTCCGCTCACGGTCGATGGACGCGTCGCGACCGCCACACCGCCACCACCAGACTCTCTCACTTGACTCACGCGAACACCCGCGCCGCTCGCCACCGGCGACACACCTCGCGCCCGACGGCGAACCGGCGTTGTGGGCGCCTGCTCCACGCGAATCGTCGCGTGCATGACCGATGCCGACACTTCACGCCGCAACGACGCGACCAGCTGGTCGAACATGTCGAATGCTTCACGTTTGTATGTCACCAACGGATCCTGCTGCCCGTATGCCTGCAGTCCGACCCCCTGGCGCAGTCCGTCAATCTCCGTCAGATGCCGAATCCACAGGCGATCCATCGTCCGCAACACGAGACCGCGCAATAGCTCGACGGACGTCCCCTGCGATGTCTCCGAGTCGATCCGTTCCGCCAACCGCCCCAGCTCCTTCGAAGCATGTTCCTGCAACGCCTCGACGCACTCATCAAGCTCCGCCCCATACAGCGGCTCGCGGTCCAGATCCGTCAGCGGCAACAGGCTGGCGGCCTCTTGCCAGAACTCATCGGCCGTGGTCTCGTCCCAAAGCTCTTGCGCAGTCGTCTGTTTCAGATCCTCGATCGTGTGCAGCAACATGTCCTCAATGATCAGCGACAGGTCATCCGTCGCCGTCAACACCTTGTGGCGCTCCGCGTAGATCACCTCACGCTGCCGATTGATCACGTCGTCGTAATCGACCAGGTGCTTGCGAATGTCGAAGTGGTAGGTTTCCACTTTCTGCTGCGCCTGTTCCAACGCCTTGCCCACCATCCCCGACTCCAGCGGCGAACCGTCCTCCAGGCCCACGCGCTCCAGCATCCCCGGCAACCAGTCTGGCGTGAAGCGTTTCATGATCCCGTCTTCAAAGGAGACGTAAAAGCGCGACGATCCAGGATCGCCCTGTCGACCAGAGCGACCACGCAACTGATTGTCGATGCGACGCGATTCGTGCCGCTCGGTGCCGATCACCGCCAGGCCTCCGCGTTTCGCTACCTCGTCGCCGAGCTTGATGTCCGTCCCGCGACCAGCCATATTGGTCGCAATCGTGACCGATCCCGGCTCGCCCGCGTTGGCGATGATGTGCGCTTCGCGCTCATGCTGTTTCGCATTCAACACTTCATGCCCCACGCGACGTCGCCGCAACATTGACGACACGCGCTCCGACGTTTCCACCGACGCCGTACCCACCAGCACCGGCCGGCCGGCCTCTGAGAGCGACGCGACCTCTTCAATCACCGCATCAAACTTCGCCTGTTCTGTGCGGAAGACCAGATCTGCATGATCGTCGCGAATCATCTCCTGATGCGTCGGGACGACCACCACATCAAGGCTGTAAATCTTGTGCAGCTCCTCAGCCTCGGTCTCCGCCGTGCCGGTCATGCCCGCCAGCTTGCTGTACATGCGGAAGTAGTTCTGATACGTGATCGTCGCCAGCGTCACCGTCTCGCGCTCGACCGAGACGCCCTCTTTCGCTTCGATCGCCTGGTGCAACCCCTCGGAGTACCGCCGGCCATCCATCATCCGACCCGTGAACTCGTCGACAATCACGACCTTGCCGCCGCGCACGACATAGTCGCGGTCACGCTGGTACATAAAGGTCGCCTTCAGCGCCGAGTCGAGGAAACGGGTCAAGCGAGCGTTCTCGCCCTCAAACAGATTGTCGATGCCGAGCGCATCCTCCACTTTGCCAATCCCGCCCTCCGTCAGCGCTATCGTGCGCGACTTCGCATCGGGCGTAAAATCTATCTCAGGTTGCAAACTGCGAACCAGATTGGCAAAGACGCGGTACGTGTCCAGCGACTCCTCCGCCTGCCCTGAGATGATCAGTGGCGTCCTCGCCTCATCGATCAGAATGTTGTCGACCTCATCCACAATCGCGAACGCCAACGGTCGCTGCACCTTCTCATCCTGCGACATCACCATGTTGTCGCGCAGGTAATCAAATCCAAACTCATTGTTCGTCCCGTAGGTGATGTCGGCGCGATAGGCCTCCTGGCGCGTCACCGGACGCAGCATCTTCAGGTCGCCCAGCTCGCGCCGTCGCTGCAATTCCTCCGCGTCCAGCTCGTCAGGATTCTCAACATCCACCGTCGCGTCCGCCGACGGATCGAAGAGGAAGGCGGCGCGATGCTGCAACACGCCGACTGACAGCCCCAGCGCGTGATAAATCGGCGCCATCCACTGCGCGTCGCGCTTGGCGAGGTAGTCATTGACGGTGATCAGATGCGCGCCGTCGCCTTCGAGCGCGTTCAGGTAGAGCGCCAGGGTCGCCACCAGAGTCTTGCCTTCACCCGTGCGCATCTCCGCGATTTTGCCCTGATGCAGGACGATCCCGCCCACCATCTGCACGTCATAATGGCGCATCTGGACCTGCCGACGCGCCGATTCTCGCACCACCGCAAACGCCTCCGGCAAGATGTCGTCAAGTGACGCGCCATCCTCCAGCCTCGCGATGAACTCTGAGGTGGTCGCCCGCAGCTCATCGTCGCTGAGGCGTTCTATCTGCGGCTCCCAGTCAGCGACCGCGCTCACCGCGCCGTCGAGACGCTTCACCTCACGGGCGTTGGCATCGCCCATCAGGGATCCCGCTCGCTTCTTCGCCCGATCCAACAAACCCATCCAGTGCCCTCAGTTCCGATTCAGTCAAACGTCAGCCCCACCACAGGGCATTCAGCTCCAGTGTAGCCCGCCATCGGCTGCGCTGGCTGCCTATCGGCGTCTAGGCGCAGCAGCCGCACCGCTCGAAGAATGGTCGAAACAGAAGTCGCTTGCTGTCGGGCGACCAGGATGCCTTGCTATGTACCTCGTCACAATGCGCACCGTAGCCGCGAAACACTTGACGCAGCCGGCCCTGCTCGTCAAAGACGCCAACGTCAATGGTTCGCCACTCCTTCAGTTCCCACTTCCCGTACCACCATTGCCGGTTCAGGAGTCCGGGCAAGGTGGAGGCGAACCCATTCTCATCAAACTCCTCCGAATAACGAAACCGCTCGGCCAGGAATAACCGCCCATCCGGCGACCAAGTCCTTGCTTCCCATCGTTCGGGTACTTCAGGAAACGGACGCCATTGCGGTGCGGCAGCCTCGAACACCTCATCCGACCACGGGCGTGCGATCTCCTCGCCGTTGGCACTGAGATAAACCAGCGCCTCGTCTGCCGATTCCGTTTCCCGCAGCGATCTCCAATTCCGCAGATAGCCGCTGGGAACGATCTCGACCTGTTCGCCGTTCACAGACAGAGCAACGTAGCGATCAGGTCCGTCTACTTGTCTTGCATTACTCATCAGCCAGCGAGAATCAGCCGACCAAAACGGTCCAACTTCCCTCTCCATAGGTGGCAATGGCCAAGGCAGCGTCACATCAGTAAACGTAACCTCGCTGCCATCCTCTATCGATACCAGCGCAACTCGCGCCGGCTGCTGCCAATATTCCGGCAGGCTCTCGTCATCCCAAAAGAGGCCGACAGCATATTGGCCATCGGGCGAGAGGTTGAAGAGTCTGCGATCAGTGAGCCAGCGCGTTTCGTTCTCCATCACATCCCAGACCAAGGTGCCTCGCTCCGTCACTCTGAGGAGCACTTCTCTGTCGTTCAGGAACATCTCAAGGTCCGACCACTCCGAGAAGAAGATGGAAGCCACTGCTCGGCCATCCGCGTCGAGGGTGACCACTTCGGCTCCTCGGCTCAAGTAGATCGGCAGGGCCGCAACTTCGATTTCAAGATTCACTTCGCTCAGTGGCAGCCAGACATCACTCGGATGGAGACTGTCCACGCGCAGCGCGATCCACTCCGAGTCGAGTGACCGACCCAACACGGGATAGCGCCCATTCGCCAGAGCGAGGCGGTGTTGCGGCCCGTTTGGCCAAGCTGAGAACGATACGCCCCAGCCGTTCACGTCGCCATGAATGCCGCCCGGCACGCTTGGGTTCCACGCAGCCAACTCACCCGCTACCGGTCCTGTGTACACCGGCAACTGGCTGAGGTCGCCGCTCAAGGCGATATGCAGCCAGATCTCGCCGTTCTCAAGCTCTGTCCAACTATCGGTGCTCACCACGGTCAACGGCTTATACGAGATAAACGGTTGCCAATCATCGCCAGGCCAGCGATAAACATCGAGTTCATCGTCCAGGGCCATCATCAGACTCGAATTGGTCACGCCAGAGCGACCTGGCGTGATCGTGACCGGTTGCGAACTTTGGGATTGTTCCGTCGGCGCAGGCACTTCTGACAGCTCTGGCAGTTCTGGCGACACTCTGACGATGGGTTCAGAAGCAGGCACAGGCTCGTACGACGGCGGAGCGTCGCTTGCGCACCCAACCAGGATGAACAGACCGATCAGCATGACTGCGTAGGCAGACGAACGTCTCATGACGACAAGACGGCCACGGGCGATGGAATGTTCCGAGTCATCTCGGAGCAAGCAATTCGCAAACTTGGTAGGGCAACCCTCAGACTGCTGCAGCTCGCCCTGCCATGAGCAGCGGGGGGAGCGGCTTAGAGATACGATCAGCTTGTTCCCTACGTGAACAGCGCGCCGACCGAGTCACCCTCGTGGATCCGACGGATCGCCTCGCCCAACAGCGGCGCGATCGACACAATCTCCAGACCACAGCCCGGGCTCGCTGGAAACGGCGGCAAGGTATCCGTCACCACCACTTGGCAGATCGGACTCGCCGCCAGTCGATCCAGCGCCGGATCCGAAAACACACCGTGCGTCGCCGCGCCATAGATCTCCTGCGCGCCCTCCGAGCGCAGCAGTTGCGCCACATGCACCAATGTGCCCGCCGTATCGATCTCGTCGTCAATGATCAGCACATCGCGGCCCGCCACCGCGCCGATCAGCTGCATCACCTCCGCGCGATCCTCGTTGCCGCTGCGCCGCTTCTCCGCGATTGCCAGCGGCACGCGCAACCGATCGGCCGCCAATCGCGCCCGTTTCGCCGAACCCAGGTCCGGCGCCACCACCACACCATCAAACCCTGCCGCCTCAAAGTGCTCGACCAGCAACCCTTGGCCAGTCAGCTCATCCGTCGGGATGTGGAAGAAGCCTTGAATCTGACCTGCGTGCAAGTCCATCGTCAGCATGCGATTGGCGCCCGCCGTCTGAATCAGATCGGCGAACAGCCGCGCGGTGATCGGCACCCTCGGCTGATCCTTCTTATCTGACCGACCGTAGGAGTAGTACGGCGCGACCGCCGTAATCCGACCCGCCGACGCCCGGCGAGCGGCGTCGATCATGATCAGCAGCTCAACCAGGTGATGGTTGACTGGTCTCGCGCCAGACTGGATCAGGAATACGTCGCGTTCGCGGATGTTCTCGAGGAATTGAACGAAGGTGTTGCCGTTGGCGAAGTCGAAGACGTTGGCGCGGCCCAGCTCAACGCCCAACGCCGCGCACACATCGGCCGCCAACTGTGGATGCGCGTTGCCCGTAAAGACGATCGGTTCACCCACGTAGCGGCTCATCAGCTTGACCTCTCAGCTCCGCTGCTGCACTCAAGTTATCCCACAGCCTCGCCGGCCGCACGAGGCTATCCACATCCAGACGCCGCCACGACCCCGCCGAACGTCTTGAGATCGGCTCCGGCAAGGTCAGCAGTCCACGAAGTCCAGGATCAGCAGAGCGGGACCTGCGGCGCCTCAGTAGCCCGCGCCAATGCTTCGGTTGTCGATTAGGCAACAGATCGTTTGCTGCTTCGGCTGTCACAATCTGCTTGCAGCAGAGGCCGTCGTTTCCTACGATGCACTCATTAGCACTCACAGCCAGAGAGTGCTAACCTCAAGCACAAGCAGAACCCAGTCCAGAACAGAAGGAAGACCACGCTATGGCCACCGAGCTTCAACCACTCAACGACCGCCTCGTCATCAAGCCTCTCCAGCAGGAGCAGGTGCTCTCCTCCGGCATCGTCATCCCCGACTCGGCCAAGGAAAAGCCGCAGCAGGGCGAAGTCGTCGCCGTCGGCCCCGGCAAGCGCGACGACGACGGCAACCGCGTCCCGCTCGACATCCTCCTCGGCGACCGCATCCTCTACAAGAAGTACACCGGCCAGGAAATCCAGATCGACAACGAAGACTTGATCGTGCTCGAGGAGCGCGAAGTTTTGGCCAAGTTGCTCGTTTAGTTCGGCAACCAACCAGCCCGCATCACCATCAGGAGCAATCATGGCCAGTAAGCAACTCGCGTTCGACATGGACGCGCGCAAGGCCCTCCGCGAAGGCGTTGACGCCCTCGCCAACACCGTCAAAGTCACCCTCGGACCGCGCGGACGCAACGTCGTCCTCGACAAGAAGTTCGGCGCGCCGTTGATCATCAACGACGGCGTCACCATCGCCCGCGAGATCGAGCTCGAAGAGCCCTTCCGCAACATGGGCGCACAGCTCGCCAAAGAGGTTTCGATCCGCACCAATGATGTCGCTGGCGACGGCACCACCACCGCCACCGTCCTCGCTCAGGCGATCGTCACCGAGGGCCTGCGCAACGTCGCCGCCGGCGCCGACCCGATGGCGCTCAAGCGCGGACTCGACGAAGGCCTCCGCGCCGTCGTTGACGAGCTGCGCGACATGGCCGAACCGGTCGAGAAGAAGGAAGAAATCGCCGCCGTCGCCACCATCTCCGGCGACAACGACGAAATCGGCGAAATCATCGCCGACGTCATGGAAAAGGTGGGCAAAGACGGCGTCATCACCGTCGAAGAGGGACAAGGTCTGCGCATGGAGACCGAGTTCACCGACGGCATGCAGCTCGACCGCGGTTACGTCTCGCCCTACTTCGTCTCCAACAACGAGCGCATGGAAGCCGCCATTGACGATCCCTACATCCTGATCACCGACCGCAAGATTTCGGCCGTGCAGGATGTCGTCCCGCTGATGGAGAAACTGCTCCAGATCACGAAAAACTTCGTGATCATCGCCGACGACGTGGACGGCGAAGCGCTGGCCACCCTGGTCGTCAACAAGATGCGCGGCACGATCAACGTACTCGCCGTCAAGGCGCCGGGCTTCGGCGAGCGCCGCAAGGCCATGCTCGAGGACATCGCCGTCCTCACCGGTGGCACGCTGATCACCGAAGAGCTCGGCCGCACGCTCGAACAGACTCAGGTCGCCGACCTCGGTCGCGCCCGTCGCATGGTCTCCTCGAAGGACGACACCACCATCGTTGAGGGCTCCGGCTCAGACGAGGCGATCCAGGACCGCATCAAGGAAATCAAGGCCCAGATCGACGTCACCGCGTCGGACTTTGACCGCGAGAAGCTGCAAGAGCGCATGGCGAAACTCGCTGGCGGCGTCGCAGTGATCAAGGTCGGCGCGCCGACCGAGGTCGAACTCAAGGAAAAGAAGGCGAAGCTCGAAGACGCGCTCTCCGCGACCCGTGCCGCGGTCGAGGAAGGCATCGTCGTCGGAGGCGGATGCGCTCTGCTGCGCGCCGACCGCGCCCTCTCAACGATGGAAGAAGACTCGACCGGCGACCGGCGCACCGCGGTGCGACTGCTCCGCACCGCGCTTGAGTCTCCGCTGCGACAGATCACCTTCAACGCGGGACAGGAAGGTTCAGTCGTCATCGGCAGAATCCGCAAGGTCGAAGACGACTCCTACGGCTACGACGCCAAAATGGATCGCTATGGCGACCTGCTCGAGTTCGGCATCGTTGACCCCGTCAAGGTGACCCGTTCGGCGCTCGAGAACGCCGTCTCCATCGCCGGTATGGTCCTGACGACGGAGACGCTCGTTGCAGACATCCCGGAAGCTCCGATGATGCCTCCCGGCGGCATGCCCGACATGGGGATGGACTACTAGGTTTAGCCTCAGTCCGACCAGCTAGAACCCAACCGGGTTCGAAGTCAATCCGACAGCCTCCGCTTCCAAGGAAGCGGAGGCTGTTTCGTTCTCGAAGCCACGCTCAATCCATTCCGCTGGACGATGACGCTGCGACTGCAGTTGGACCCGCACCTCAGCCATCGCCTGTTCCAGATTCGGCGCCTCGCGCTCCGCGTCCGCGTGTAAGAACAGCAACACGCAACGCGATACCGGTTGCGGTTGCGTCGCCTCCAACATCAGCCCGTACGCCGCCGCCTGCAGCCGATAGCGTTCAACCGCCGCCTGCACCGACTCTTCATCTGCCAGGGCGTCTGTCTTGTAGTCGACTACCACCAGACTGCCATCCGCCTGTTCGTAGAGCAGATCGATGAAGCCGTCCAGGAGCACGCCGTCGATTTCGACCGCGGCATAGAGTTCGCGCCAACGGCGCGGCGCGCGCGTCGCGGCCCGTACCGTCTCGCTGTCGAGCGCGCGCCGCACGAGTCTCGCGATCTCCTGCGCCGCCTCAGAGCCAAGCGACTCCGACGCTGCCTGCGCTTGCGCAGCCGCCTCAATGCTCGCGTCGTCCGCCTCTGACAGATCAATCACCTGCAGCACCGCGTGCGTCGCGCGACCGATCGCCGTACCGGCGCGCCCGCGACGCCACGCAGGCAGATCATCGCGCGGCTCATGATTCGGCCGCGATCCCGTGGACTGGAACTCGTCATGCGACTGTCGGGCCACGCCGGTCGCCGATCCCCGTGGCAACATGGTCAATCGACTCACCGCGTCTGCTCGACTCTGAATCCAGCGACCGCGATCCTCCGGCGTGTCGTCCACCGGCTCCCAACTCTGCGGTCTCGCCGCCCTGGCCAATCGGCTCAGCGCCTCTTCATCGGGCTGATAGCTCACATACTCCGCTTCGGATTCGAGCAGCGCCTTCGCAATCAGATCGGCAGATGTCTTTCCCTCGCTCTTCATTTGGCGCCGGTGCAGGCTCATGACCAGATAGTCGCGAGCGCGCGTGGCGGCGACATAGATGAGCCGCGTCTGCTCCGCCGCCGCCAACTGCTTGTCCCGCTCCTGCATGCCGGCATAGCCCGGCGTCTCCAGCCCCTGGCTCAGTCTGACCTCAGGGCGACCATCATCCTGCCAGAACAGCGCCGGCGACTGCGTGTTGAGCCTCGTGTTGAGCCCCGCGCAGACCACAATCGGAAACTCCAGACCTTTGGCAGCGTGAACCGTCATGATTCGGACTGCGTCATGGTCCTCTTCGGGCACCACTGATTCGATCACCTGTACATGTTGCTCAGCCTGCTGCCTGGCCCATTCCAGGAAGTCGCTCAAGGTCGCGCCGCCGCGATCAGCGAACGCTCGCGACTGGTCCAGCATGAACCGATAACGCTGCCACCACTCTCGAGGCTGCCGCTGCGTCACCGCCAATTCCAGCAGACGCCGATCACGGATCGCATGCAGCAACAGCTCGCTCACTGACCACTCCCAGCGTCGTTCGGCGGCCCGCTTTAGCCACGCCATTGACTCCGCAACCGGGTCATCCTCCGCAACCGCCTCTGGTCGAGCAGCGCGATAGCTCCAGCGACCGCCCGCGCGTCGCCAACGGTTCAGATCATCGTCGGCGCACGCGAATCCGGGCGACCGCAAGGTCGCCACCAACGCCACCTGATCGGTCGGATCATCCAACGCCTGCAGCAAGCACAACAGATCGCGAACCTCTTGCGTGTCATAAGTCAACGACCGACTCTCCAGCCGATAGGGAATGTCGTTCGCCTCCAGGGTCGGCAACAACTGTCTCAAGCCACTGCGGGACGGCGCCAGGATGGCAATGTCGGCATACCTGGCAGCGCGGTATGCCTGCGCCGGCTTGTCGTAGATTGGCCATTCCTCCGCATGGATCGTCGCGATCAGCTGCGTCAGCTCGCGCGCCTCTCGCTCCAGTACCTGTCGCTGCGCCAGAGGTGTTTGCCGTACAAGCACGGTGACCGGCGCCGGCTGCTTGCCTGCCGATCCATTCAGATCTGCTCCTTGCGGCTCCAACGGTTCGCGAAATGCCGCCAATGTCTCCCACTCCGCCTGATCCTGGCCGCCTGCCAACATCAACGGCCGAAAGACTTCGTTCACGAACGACGTCACGCCTGGCGTCGAGCGAAAGTTCTGGGACAGCCGCACCAAGCCCTGATGTTGCTCCGCCTTCACTCGATTGAACTGGCGAATGTCCGCCCGCCGGAAGCGGTAGATCGACTGCTTCGGATCACCCACCAGGAACAATCGACCAGCTTTGCCCCGCGTGATCGCATTCACAATGTCCGTCTGTAGCGGATCGTTATCCTGGAACTCGTCCACCAGCACGCGGCGAAAACGCCGGCCGAGCTGGTTCGCGACCGTTGGATGCTCCGTCAGCAACTTCTTCGCTCGCACCAACAAATCCTGAAACTGCAACTGGCCCTGGCGCCGACGTTCGTCCGCATACTCCAACACGAATCGGCGCAGCTCATTGAAGATCGGTTCAATAATCAACTGCACGAACGCATGCCGCATCTCTTCGCGCTGCTCATTGAGCTCTTTCATCTGCGCCCGAATTGCCGGTAAATCGCTCTCTGACGCGTCGCCCTGACCGGACGGAGTCCAATTCTTCATCGATCCGGCATTGCCGAACCGCAGCGAGGTCGGAGTCGTGTGCTTCAACAGCTTGATCAACCGACCGTATCGTTGCGCCTCCCACGCCTCGCGCAGCTGCTCGGCGAACGACGCCAACTGCGTCAACCGCAGGTACGCTTTGTCGGTCTCGTCCCAACAGAGGCCGCGCTTCCAGATCGCGTCATCGAGCACCTCCAGGAATGGCTCGAAGTCCACCTCCTCTGCGTCCATCTGCGCCACATCAGCCTCAGTCCGATCCCAATCTCGATGCAACGCCATCGCCACCTGCTCCAACGTATTGATGTCGATGCCTGCATCGAACGCATCCAACAACGCATCCGCCAATTCCTGATGCTCAAGCAGCTCATCAAGCTGCGCCTGCCAGCGTTCGCGGAACTCGACCGCCGCCTGCGCCTCATCCACAACCTCGAACCCCGGCGGCAGACCGGCCTCGATCGGATTGTGCCCGAGCACACGCGACGCGAAGGCATGCAGCGTCTCAATCGCAGACTGATCCAACTGCTCAATCGCCGCAGCCAACCAGCGCTGCTGACTCGGATCCGTCTCCTGCTCGCGCCGCTGGTCCAGGCGTTCAGTCACACGGTCGAACAACTCCGCCGCCGCCTTGGCCGTGAAGGTGATCGCCGCGATCTGATTCGCCTGGACCTCGCCAGACTCAATCAGATTGACGATCCGCTGCACCAGCGCCTCGGTCTTGCCCGTTCCCGGCCCCGCCTCCACGAACAGCGTGTCTCCGAGCCCCGTCTCGGTGATCCGATCGCGCTCAGCCTGATCTGCGATGCTCATATCTGCTCAGCTCCCCCTTCGGCGCTCTTGCCAGCCTTCTTGCCCATCCCCTTGTCGACCTCCATATCAACCCCAACAACCACCAGATCTTCATCCGGCTCCTCTTCTGGACCCTCCGACAGCATCCGGTAAGCAGACAACCGAGGATCTTTCTTCACCCGATCCCAGTTGCGGTTCCGGTCTACCGGACAGATCGCGTCGAAGCTGCAATTCGTGCAGTGCTCGCCACGCGAGCGAAAGTCCTGTCCACCCGGATTGGCGGCAAAGTGACCCGCTCGAATCCCGTCCGCGATCAGTCCAACCGCGTACTCGAACCTCGCCCATGCCGCCTCGCCCCAATCGACATGATGGAATCGAAACTCGCCGCGCTCGGTAATGAACCAATAGGCTGATCGGATTTGCACCAGGTCGTCGTCATCCAGCAATCGACGCACCGCATACGCATACAGCGGCAACTGCAAGTACTTGCCGTTGACCAGCGGATCCGCAGTCAGGCTTCGCTGGGGCGGGTAGGCACGACCGGTCTTGTAGTCAATCACGGTGATCAGTTCAATCTGCTCATCGTGATCATCGTGCTCATCGTGCTCATCGTGCTCCTCGTGATCGTCTTGGACGACAAGATCGGACCGATCCAGCCGATCGATGATCCCGCGAAGCTGCAGGACACTGCCGTCCGACAGCGGCATCCCTATCTCTCCTACCGAATCACGGAGCGCACCGAAATCTCCGAAGGCCAACTCGCTTGCTTCCTGTTTCGCGTGCTCGCGCGCGCGCCACTCCTCATCCTCGTTGAGGAACTGCTGCAGGTCTTCCAGAATGCGTTGGCGATCGTGCCGCCAGAGCAACTCTCGACCGGTCAACCCACGGTCGTGTAACGCGTCCAACTCCTTCACCGCAAGCAAATGCAAACGCAAACGATCCTGGTTCGTCCACTCTTGCTCGGGCGCGGGCTGCTGCGACCCACCACTGAAGAACGCTTCCAACACCTGGTGAATGACCGAACCTCGATCGAGCGCCGATATCCGCAAGTCATCTCGCGCGTCGTCCTGTTCCTCGATCTGCAGCACGCGCGACAGGTAGTAGCGATACGGACACGTCGCCCAATCCTGTAAGGCGCCTGCCGAATGCGGACGCTCGAGCGCCCAACCGGCGCCGCCCTCAATCAGACCGTTCCAACGGTTCAACTCCGCCTTGCGACGCTCGCGCTGCTGTTCGAATCCCCTCGCCAACGGCGCTGACATGTCAGTCAGATAGTGAGACCTTGGATCCACGCTCAGCCGCAATCGGCGCAGATCGAACTCCTGCGCGTCCGCCGGCTCCCCTGCCGAGATGACTGCGGACTCAAATGACTTCGTCGTCGCAATCACCGCCCCTGGCGCCTCATCAATTGACGACGCGTAGATTCGTCGGCCGCCGTTCAACGCGGTCGCCGACTCCAGCAACCATCGGCTCGGCAACAGCGCCCGTTGAGCCCGCACATCCGCGCGCGGGTAGCTCAGCACTCGCCGATCGGCGGACTGAAGCGCTGACAGGTACGCGGCGCGCTCGCGGCGCGCATGCTCACTCGTGCCCGACAGCGACAGCGCGTCGCGAATCTCGTCCGTGATCAGCGGATCCTCTCGTCGCACCATCGGCAACACGCCATCTGATGCGCCGAGTATGTAGCAGACATCCCAGTCCATCCCACGCGCCGTGCTCAACGGTCCCACGTAGATGCCCTCGCCAACGCGACCGTGATGGCCTGCCTGCCGATCGAGCCCGCGACGCGCCGTGCTCGCGAACAGCTGGATGGTCGTCGTTCCCAGTTCGTCCAACCAGTCCAGGGACCCCAACAGCGCCCGCACGTCGTCCCAACGCGCCAGCTCCGCTTCATCGTTGCCGATGCCAGCCGCCGCAAATGCCGTCCGATCACCCAACAAGCGCTCGATCTCGCGCTGCATCAAGCGCCCGTATGTTGACCACTTCGCCTCGGCCGGCATGTACCTGATGAATCGCAACAATGATTCGACGAACACCGCCAAGCTCTCAACCTGCTCGATCTCGTTCGCTAACCAGGCAGTCCGTCCCGGCTTCACATCCTCGCCATCTCCGCCCAGATCCGCGCTCATACGCTTCAGATCATCCGCGCAGGTGGCGCGATAGCGTTCCAACCTCGGCAGCCACTCATCGGGACCGCGCTGCAAGTTCGCGCGACGCGCAACCTGATTCCAGCGCGCAATCGGCGCAATCCAACCGTCGCCGCTGCGGATCGGCGCGGAACCGAGCCAGGGCGCGACGTGCGACCGCCAGGTCAAACTGCCCGCCCTCGCCTGGTCCCACAACCCCAACAACCCCGAAAGCACCGCGCCCGTGAGCGACTGTCCCAACGTGCTCGCATTGAGCCCGTTCCACGTCAGGCCGGCAGCGGCAATCTGCTCCGCCGCAATTCGTGCGTACGGCTCCGCTTGGCGAAACATGATCGCCGTGCGATACAGCGGGATCGGCGGATCGGCTTGCAAGCCCTCAGCGATCGAACGGATTGCGGTTCGGACTTCCTCTTCCGCATCAGGAGCCTGCACGATCCGTTGGGCCGTCGGCGGCTTCGACGCCAACTCGTCAATCGATTGCTGCCAGCTCGCCAACATATGCGCATCGACCGATTCCATGTCGCCGCTGAGACCCAGCATCACCTCGACCTGCGCCCGCTCCGATAGCGCCTTCGTGAATTCGAGTTGGGCGCGTGTCGGCTCCAGCGGCAGATACCAGATCACTGAACCGATGTCCTCAAGCACGCTCTCCGCATCGCCGTGCTGGAGCGATGCGGTCGCGGACTCTACCAAGTCGCGGTTCGTGTAATACTTTGCGGTCTGCAGTCGAAAGTCGCGGTAGCGACCGACCAGATACTGCGCCATTCCGCCGATTTGCTCAATCTGCTCCAGCTGCCTGTCGTCGCAGTCATCGAATTCCGCGAAGCGCTGTTCCAACGTGCGCAACAACGGACCGTCAATCGGTACATCGCCAAACGGAGACTCCGCCGCCTCTGCCACCGTACGAATTGCTTCGACCCGATAAGCATCATGCAGCGGACGCCGTCCGCTCTCCGCCATGGCCGTGGACCCGATCAGCTCCAGCACTGCCGGCAGCGGCTTGAACTGCACATTGACGACCCCGCCGGTGGCCCGACCTAGCGCTCGACGAATGCTGTACCCAGCCAGCGCAGATGGCGCGATGATCGTGATCGGTTCCAGAATGTTGTCATGCTTCAACCGCGCCACGCTGTCCTGCAGCGCGGCAAACGCCTCGCGCCCTCCCCGATGCGACGACACCCGAATCGGCATATCAGTCAACCTCGATACGCAACGCTAACAGATCGCGATCCAGAACACCCTGCAGGTTCCATGTCATTCGTTGACACAGTCCTCCTAGCAGCGTGGCAGCCGCGTCAGCAGATCGTCTCCCAACCTCGGATCTGTGCGCACCACCTTGCCGCTGTCCTCGAGCACGACCATCACATCAACCCGACGCCCCAGCTCGCCCGCCACAAAGTAACTATGCCTGCCGCCCTCGATATCGTCCACCAGATCATGAATCCAGACCCGCCAGGTGAAGGGCTCGTCGCCGCAGAATGACAGTGAGTTGCCGGCCCGGTCCCGACTCACCGCCTTGACTTCCCAGTCAGTCACTAATCATCCCACTGCACGAACATCGGCATCAGCACGTGTACATAGTTGTCACGGCCGACAATGCGGAACACGCCCGGATTGCTCGGACCACTCGTCTCCATCGCCACTTCCGCCGCAGCCGGACCGCTCGCGATCTGTAGCACATCCTGCAGGTAGCGCACGTTGTACGCGATCCGAGAGTCCTCGCCGTCAATCGACGCATCAACGCGTCCTCGGTGGTTGCCCAACTCCTCCGCTCGCGCTGTCAGCGTGATGTGCTGATCGTCTCCGTCGCCATTGAACAGCAATCGAATGATGCCGCTTGACTCACGCGCAAAGACCGCGGCCGATCGCACGCCGCCCTGCAAGACCGCGCCCTGCAACATCGCCCGCGTCTGATACTCCGACGGAATCAGCTGGTCGTAGCTTGGGTAGTTGCCCTGAATCAGCTGAGCCGTCATCTGCACCGCTCGGACGTGAAAGCGCACGTACGTCCGATCGTTGTGGATGTACATCTCGACCGCAGAGTCATCATCGCTCAACAAGCGCTCAAGCTCCTGCAAGGCGCGCGCCGGCACGGTGATCTCGAGCTTCTCGCTCAGCTCCGAGGCCACACTCATGTCATACACCGCGAGCCGAAATCCGTCCGCCGCCGCGAGTGTCATCTTGTCGCCATCGAAGCGGAAATGCACGCCGGTCAGCACCGGGCGACCATCGTCAGTCGCCGCCGCGAAGACCACGTGCCGCAACGCCTCCCGCAGATCGCGAGCCACAATCCGCACCCAATCGCCATCGCCGACGCCGGGAATCGTTGGATACGTCGCCGCCGACATGCCGTGAATCGATGACTCATTCGAGTCCGACGCCCGCACCTGCGCGACCAGCGAGCTATCCGCCACATCAATCGTGATCTCCGCCGACGACAGCGCCGAAACGAGATCATTGATGAAGCGATGCGGCACCGTGAGCGAGCCAGGTTCATGCACGATCGCATCAATCGTGCAAATCATCGCAATCTCGGTATCGGTCGCCGTCAGGCGCACGCCGTCCTCGTCGGCCAAAAGATGGACGTGTCGTAACTGATCCAGCGAGTGCCGCGCCGCGACCGCTCGCGAGACCACTCCGAGTCCGTGCTGCAACGCCGCCTGCGAAGTCTGAATGCGCATGTCTGTGTCCTGATCTCAGTCGCGTCCGAAGTATTGATCACTTAGTTGATCGATATCCCTATTGTATCTGATGCACAGGCACACACCCGAAACGCTCGCTTCACTGTGGAAAATATGTGGACAATAGAGCCCGAGCCGCTGTCAAGCAGCAGTCAGATCTACGCCAGGCACCTCAGCGGTTGGCCGCCGTTGTATTCCAGCATCTCACCGAACGCGGTCGCCATGTCAATCTCCGCGCCCAACTCCTCGCCTCGCAGCTCGCTAAAGGCGCGATGCAGGTTGCCGACGATCCGCTCGCCGTCAGTCCATTCGCCAAACCGCCCCAGATCGACGTCGCGCGCCGCATCGAGCGGATCGACGCCTCCGTCGAACGCTGACTTGGCAGTCGTTTGGACGAACTTCAGGTAGTCGCCGACGTCGTCCAGCACCGAGGCGTCGCTGACCGGACCGTGACCAGGGATGACCGTTTCGATCGGCAGCTCACGTAGCCGGTCCAACGCCGTCAACCATCCCGCGACCGAACCCATCAGCGCGAACGGCGTCCCCTGATTGAAGATGATGTCGCCCGCGATCAGTATCCGACGCTCGGGAATCCAGACCACCGCGTCGGTAGTGGTGTGAGCCGGCGAGACATAAATCAACTGCAGCTCGAGGTCGCCCGCGTAGAGCGTCATGCTGTCGTCGAACACCACGTTCGGCGCGACCGGCGTCACGTCGCCCCATTCAACCGACGGAAACATCACTTCGACGCGCTCTCGCTGGCCAGGCGCTTCGCGCAGGATGGCGTCGCGACAATTGCGATGCCCGACGATCACCGCGTCGGCGGCGAAGAGGCAGTTGCCGTAGGTGTGATCCATGTGCGAATGCGTGTTGACCAGCGTCCGAACCGGATTACTGGAGATGCTCGCGATCGCTTCGCGGAAGAGGCGTGTGCGGCGCTCGTTGGCGCAGGCGTCGATCGCAATCACCTGCTCGCCGACATCAACGAACGCCGGATTGTTCAGGCACCACGATCCATCGTGCTGAATGTAGGCAAAGATGCCCTCCGAGACCTCCACGATCTCAGGGTCAGGCAGGACGTCCGTTTCGGAAATGTGCTCACTGCTCATGATCTACTCCTCTGATGCGAAGAACGCAAAGTCGTCCATGATTCGTTGGTAGCGCCGCTCGACATGCGAACGCAGCTCTGGATGCGAAAAGATCAACCAGCGATTGGCTTTCACGCCACGGACCACGACGCGGCCCACATCCTCAGGATCCATCTGCTGCGACATTGTCCCCGGACTGAATCCGCGCGCCGGTTGATCGCTAGGTCCGCCAAACTCATCCGGTCGATTGCGCTCAGCCACTCCGATCAACGTGTCGACGCCGCCCGGACACAGCGCAGAGACGCCGACACCCTCGGCCGCCAGCTCATCACGCAACGACTCCGAGTAAGCGAACGCCGCATGCTTGCTGCTGCTGTAGACGCCCAGCGGAACCACTTCGTTCAGCCGCAGCCCAGCCATGGAGACCGTGTTGACGATATGCGCCTCGCCGTCCTGCTCACGCATCCGAGGCAGGAACGTCTGCACACCGTTGATCACCCCGAACAGGTTGACGCTGAATGTCCATTCCCAGTCGGACTGGGTGCCCTGCGACACAGGTCCCGCGGTCATCACGCCGGCGTTGTTGATCAGCAGGTTGAGCTCGCCGAACTCGGCGTAGACCTGCTCCGCCAACTGCTCATAGCTAACAGCGTCCGTGACATTGAGGTCGACAGCCAAGGCGCGAACTTCCTTCGCCTCAACCTCCGCCGCAACTGCCTGCGCCGTGCCGGCCTGAACATCAGCCAGAACCACGTGCATGCCCTCATTGGCGCAGGCCAGCGCGATCCCGCGTCCGATCCCGGAACCCGCGCCCGTCACCAGCGCCACCTTGCCGCTCAGATTGTCCATGTCACGTTCTCTCTCGCTACGCCAGGCTTGCCCAGAGGCTAGCGTTACCCTCCGCAACATGACGTCTCATACCACTGATGCCAGCATGACCAGTGCGCTCAACGGCATGACCGTAATCGAGGACGGCGGTGGGATCGCGGCCGCCTACGCCGGCAAGCTGCTCGCCGACCTCGGCGCCGATGTGATCAAGGTCGAGCCGCCAGGCGGCAGTGATGTGCGCCGACTCCCACCCTTCGCCGCCGACAATCCAGGTCGCGAGCGCAGCGGACTCCACCTGTTCCTCGACACCAACAAACGCAGCATCACGCTTGACGTACAGACCGAAGCCGGCCGCAGGCTCTTCCAACAGCTCGCCCACCAAAAGGGGATGCTCATCACATCGCGTTCGATCACGGAGCAGCGCCGTCTCGGACTCAGCTGGGAAGATCTCTCAGCCGACTCAGCCACGTTCAATCAAGTCAGCATCACCGTCTTTGGCGTCGACACCCAGCGCCAAGACTGGCAATCGACCTCGCTGATCGCCTCGCTCGCCAGCGGCATCTCGTACCGCATCGGCGACGCAGATCGCGCGCCGCTCGGCCTGCCGTTCGACGCGCCGCAATATCAGGGCGGCATCCACGCCGCCATCGCCGCGCTGCTACAGCGCCGCGCCACCCGACAGGACGGCGTCGGGCAGCACGCCTGGCTGTCAATCGTGGACATCATCAGCAACGTTATGGCTGGCGCCGGCGTCGCCGCTTACGTATTCACCGGACAATCGCGAGGTCGCGCCGGCACGCACATGAACGCGTTCTATCCATGGCAAGTCACCCCGGTCAAGGACGGCTACTACGAAGTGATCACGATGGTCGACCGTCAGTGGAATCGCTTCATGGAGCTGCTCGGCGATCCGGAGTGGCAACACGACGAGCGACTCAACAATCGTTGGCTCGCCTTCCAACACGTAGACGATCTCGACGCCTTCTGGCATCCCTGGATGGCCGAGCGCACGAAGGCCGAGCTGATGCAGCTCTTCGGCGAGAACCACATCTCATTCCAGCCCGTCCACACCATCGGCGAGGTAGCGGAGTCAGAACAGCTCGCCGCACGAGACTTCTGGGCGGAGCTTGAGCATCCCGAGTTTGAAGACCCGCTTCGCCTGCCCGGCGCTCCCTACAAGCTGAGCGAGAGTCCCTGGTCGTTACGTCGGAGGCCGCCGCTGCTGGGCGAGCACTCTGCGGAGGTGTTGTCGGAGGTTGACGTGCGCAGCGCCGACATCCAGAGGTTTCGTAAATCTGGAGTCATATAGCCTCTTCGTCATTCCTGCGCGGCAGGAATCACGCAGAGAGCGGAACGCTACTGCAACATGTAACGGACAATCCGCTCCACAGCTTCAGTGTTCTTGGCTAGCGACTCCTCGTCGACACAGCGGTCGTAGGTGTCCTGCGGAGAGTGGAAATAGGGATGGCCGCCGAGCAACGAGACGAATCGGCCGCCGATCTCGCCGATATTCCTCGCCTCACCGAAGCCGGCGTTGCCGACGGGAAAGGCCTGTCGCTCCACGCTCTGCTCGTTGAGCGCGCTGCTGGCGACATCGAACAGTTCCGCATCTGAGGCGGCATAGCTGGGCTGACCGTTGCGCGATCCGATTGAGGCTCCCAGATGCATCCAGGCATGGACGTTGGCGGCCTCCTCGCCAAGCTCGGATATGTAGTGATCGAGGCCGAGATGGTGCAGCTCGTGACCGCTTGAGGCGACCAGGTTGAGCCCGCGCCTGCCTGGCTCAGCCGCGATCCGACCCGCGACCTCCAGCCAGATCGCAATCCCGCCGCCGCGCTCAGCGGCGCACGTGTACCAACCCGACTTCGGCGTCATCAGCACCACAGGCGCCGCGCCCGAGTCGGTACCGGGAATCGATGCCACCACATTGTCGGCCGGCGCCTCAACCCGTCCGCCGTCCACGATCATCGTCGCCTCGGCGCCGATGGCGTCCAGTATTGGAGCGGCATGGATCGGCGCCACCTGCAGGACCGGCAGCGGAATCGGGTCAAGCGGACGCTCGGCGTTGCGAACGACCGGATGGCCATCCGGATCACCCATCACGATGACGATCCCGTCCACGCCGTCCGAGCGCGCCAACTCGAAGGACGAGTACATTCCAGCCGCCATCCGATCCGGTTGATCGGGGCCAAATTCCCAGACCACGATTCCCGGTCCGCCGTCGCTGCGCAGGACACCGCTCACTCCATCGTGATCGGTGAAGGCGCAGTCGAACGTGGGCACTGCGGGAATGTCCCAGCCGTCGACTCGAACCAAAGCGTCGTGTATCTCGACGCGCGGGAAGCGCCAGGTCTGCGCTTCGGCTTCGACACCGACCTTGCCCAGCTCTTCAATCATCCACCAGGTCGCCGCTCGGTCCGCATCGCGACCAGTGCGGTGATCACCCATCGCTTCATAAGCGCGAATCCGACGTTCAGCGTCTTGCATTTCAGCGTCTTGCATATTGTGCCCACGTTGCCCTGTATCACGCTGTATCAATCCGCGACGGCCACCGGGTCCGTCGTTCTCGCGGTTTCCGCATCGCGCCGCGCGACCTCAGCCTTGACCATCGGAATCAACTCACGACCGTAATCTATCGAGTCTGGCAGCGGATCAAAGCCACGGATCAAGATCGTCGAAACGCCGAGATCGATGTACTTGAGCAGTACTTCGGCCACCTGTTCAGGCGTGCCGACCAACGCCGACGTATTGCCCGCCGCGCCGGTCGCGCCGGCGATCGGCATCCAGAGACGCTCGTCATGCACATCGCCCTGCGCGGCGAACTCGAGCAGACGTTGCGAACCGCGCGACTGCGGTCGGAAGTCGAGCGGCTGCTTCGACAGATTCGACACGCGGTCCAGATAGCCGGTCGCCTTCTCCCACGCCTGCGCCTCGGTCGGCGCGATGATCGGACGGAATGAGACGGACAGGCGAGGCTCTCGCCCGTAGAGTGCTGCCGTCGCGCGCACGCGCTCTATCGACTCTGCAATCGACGCGCGCGGTTCACCCCACATCATGTAAACATCCGCGTGTTTGACGCCGATCTCAAACGCAATGTCAGAAGCCCCGCCGAAGTACAGCGGAATCCCGCCTTCCTGACTCGGCAACACCTCAGGATTCTGACCGACCACCTGATAAAACTCGCCCTCGAAGTCGAACGGTTCGCGACCGTGCGCATCGTGTTCCCACGTCCGACGCATCACGCTCAGATACTCGTCCGTGCGCCGATATCGCTCGTCGTGGTCCTTCCAGTCACCATCACGGCGCTGCTCAACGTCGTGACCGCCAGTGATGATGTGTACCGACACGCGTCCGCCGGTGAAATAATCGAGCGTGGCGAACTTGCGCGCGGCCAGCGTTGGCGCGACGAAACCCGGTCGATGCGCGATCAAAAACTTGATCCGCTCCGTACACGACGCCGCAGCCTGCGCCACGTGCAATCCATCCGCTGAGGCCGAGGTGTAGCCGACGAGCACGCCGTCGAAATCCGAGTCCTCGTGCGCTCTGCTGAATCGACACAGATAATCGCGGTCAATGCCGCCGCCGATGATGTGAACGGCGGCATTCTGTTCTGACGGCTTGACGCCAATCATGCCGAGAAACTCAACAGGCATCCTGTGTCCTCTTTCTGCTCGCGGAACGCTCTTCAGTCTATCGACTTCCAGCGCCGCGCTCATTCAGCGCGCCTTCAGTTGTGATGCTGGAAAATCGGCAGCGGCGCCAGCGGCGCATAGATCTCGACTGACAGCTCGTAGACCTGATCAGCCCAGTCATCCCAATCGCGACGCGCCACCTGCGCCTGCTCTGACGACAGCGCCTGCTGCACCACACTCTCGTCCTCGAAGGTGTAGCCCATCAGGTGCGCCCCGGCGATCGGATCGGACGCTCGGACGCGGAAGGCCGACACGATCCCCGGTATCGCGAGCACGTGCGGCAGATGCGTCCGACGATGCCACGCCTCGAATGATCCGAGCACCGTCGGATCCAACCGCGCCCTCACGATCATGATCGGATGTCTCATCAAAACGGCCATGTCCCCAGTGTCGCATACACCACTTGACAGCATCGCCGTCGAGATTGCCGCCAAGCCCCATCGCGTTGACTCTGGTAGCGTAAAGTGAGGACACGAGGAGTAAGCGCAGCGGCGGGTAACAGACGGCTTGGACAGCCGCTTTCACATGACCTTCAGATCGTCAGAATACTGCCGCCTACATCGCCTGACGGCGCGGAGCACACATGCTGAGTAAGGAAGAAAAGGCGGGCATCGCCGCCCGTTTCGGACAGCACGAACACGACACTGGATCGCCCGAAGTCCAGATCGCGCAGCTGACCGAACGAATCGCTCGCTTGACCGACCACCTGCGAGAGCACAAGCACGATTATCACACACGTCGAGCGCTGATGAAGCTGGTCGGACATCGCCGACGCCAACTCGCCTATCTCAACCGCGAGGACGTCAACCGCTACCGAACCATCGTCGCCTCACTCGGTCTGCGCCGCTAACTCCCCAGCCTCGACCCTCGCCTCTGCGCAGTGGCGGGACGTGTCCCCACGAGGCGCATCACACGTCTGAGCCGTCGAAGAGCGACGGCCGACGCAGCAAGCACAGGACAACACACCTGATGGAAATCACCACCCGAACCATCCAGCACGAGATCGCTGGACGCACCCTCACGATCGAAACAGGCAAGCTCGCCAGCCAAGCCGGCGGCGCCGTCACCGTCCGCTACGGCGACACCATGATGCTCGGTACCGCCACGGCCTCAACCCCGCGGCCCGGCATCGACTTCTTCCCCCTCTCCGTCGAGTTCGAAGAGCGACTCTACGCCGCGGGCCGCATCCCCGGATCCTTCTTCCGACGCGAAGGCCGTCCCACCACCACCGCCATCCTCTCTGCACGCCTCACCGATCGTCCGATCCGTCCGCTCTTCCCCAAGGGATACAACGACGACACCCAGTTGATCATCACCATCTTCGCCGTTGACATGGAGAATCCGCCCGACACCTTGGGCACGATCGCCGCTTCAGCCGCGCTCTGCGTCTCCGACATCCCCTTCGACGGTCCCGTCGCCTCTGTCCGAATTGGCTACGTGGACGACGAACTCATCCTCCAGCCCACATTCGCCCAGCTCGAACGCTCAGACCTCAATCTCGTCGTCGCCGGCACCAAAGACGCCATCACCATGGTCGAGGCTGAAGCCGGCGAAGTGCCTGAGTCGCTCCTCGTTGAAGCGCTCGCCATGGGTCAGACCGCGATCACCGAAATTTGCGCGATGCAAGAGGCGCTCGCCGCAGAGATCGCCACCCAGAAGCGCGCCTTTGAAGCGCAATCTGTGGACCAGGACATCCTGGCTCAGGTTGATGCCAAGTCCGCCGACGACCTGCGCGCCGCCCTCCGCGATGCCAGCGACAAAGCCGACCGCGATCAGCGTCGCGCCGCAGTCAAGGCCGCGCTGCTGGAAGAGCTCGAAGACGGCGCGGATACCGACGCCTGGACCGAGGCCTTCGACGCGCTCGAAAAGCAGGTCGTCCGTCGCAGCATTCTTGACGACGGCGTCCGCGCCGACGGTCGCGGCCACGCCGACCTTCGGCCGCTCTCAGCGGAAACCGGCCTCGTCCCGCGCACGCACGGCTCTGGACTCTTTCAGCGCGGCGAAACTCAAGTGCTCAGCTTCACCACCCTCGCCGGCTCTGGCATGGCGCAACGCATTGACGACCTCAATCCCGAGGACTCGAAGCGATTCATGCATCACTACAACTTCCCGCCGTTCTCCACCGGCGAGACCGGCCGCGTCGGCAATCCCTCCCGTCGCAGCATCGGACACGGCATGCTCGGCGAGCGAGCGATGGCTGCCATCCTGCCGCCATTCGAAGAATTTCCCTACACCATCCGACTCGTCTCCGAGGTGCTCGCATCCAACGGCTCTACCTCTATGGCCTCCGTCTGCGCCTCCGTGCTCTCGATGATGGACGCAGGGGTGCCCATCAAGACGCCAATCGCCGGTATCGCGATGGGCCTGATCAAGGAAGATGACGACATCGCCATCCTCACCGACATCGTCGGTATGGAAGACCACCTCGGCGACATGGACTTCAAAGTCGCTGGCTCGCGCGACGGCGTCACGGCCTTGCAGATGGACATGAAGGTCAAAGGCATTGACCTCGAGATCCTTACACGCGCGCTCGAACAGGCGCGAGACGCTCGCATACAAATTATGGACGTCATGACTGCCTGCATCTCAGAGCCGCGCACGGAGATGTCGCCGCATGCGCCGCGCATTCTCCGCGTTGACGTGCCGCAGGACAAAATCGGCCAGCTGATCGGCCCTGGCGGTCGCAATATCCGCGCGCTCCAGGAAGACACCGGCGCCGAAATCTCCGTAGAGGATGACGGCGCCGTCTTCATCACCGCCGTTGACCAGGCCTCCGGCCAGGCCGCCTACGACCGTGTCTCCGCCATGTCGCGCGATATTGAGCCGGGACAGGTCTACACCGGCCGCGTCGTCCGAATCCTTCCCTTCGGCGCCTTCGTCGAACTCGTGCCCGGCAAAGATGCCCTCGTCCACATCTCCGAGTTGGCGGATTACCACGTCGACAAAGTCGAAGACATCGTTTCGCTCGGCGACGAGATGCAGATCATCGTGATCGAGGTCGACAATCTCGGTCGAGTCAACGCTTCCCGCAAAGCGCTGCTCAGTGGCGATGGCGACGGTCCGCCACGAGAGCGGCGCCAGCGCGAGGATCGTCCGCCGCGACGCGAACGTGACTCTCGCCCTCGCCGCCAACGCGTCGAAGCCGGCGACTCCAGCTCGCGACCCGCTGCGCCGTCCGCCACGACTTCACCGTCAGCCGCCGTTTCACCTTCGTCAGCACCCGAGCCGGTGGCCGTGCAGACAACCATGTCGACCACTGACACCACAGAGGCCACAGCCGACGCCGTCACCGAAGGCGACTCGGACTCGGACCCCGCCGCAACCGTCGCTCCGCCACGCGACGGCGCTCCCCGACGGCGTCGCCGACGGCGTCGGCGCGGGGCCGCGCATCAATCCGGCGTCGCGCCGAGCCAACCGTCCGACGACGAGCCTGAACCGCTCGCTGATGACTCGGACTCGCCGAGCGAACCGTCCGACGAGCGACAGCCCGATAGCAACGTCGCGCCCCGCCGCCGCAGCGGCATCTTTTCTCGCGTCAACATCCGTCGCGCCAATCCCACCGACAACGACGGCCCACCGCCACCGCCGCCGCCACCTCGCAGCGACTTCGGCGCCCCGAGTCGTTAGCGCAGGCGTCGAAAGACGAAGACAACGAGCCCCGCATGATCCGCATCGTCATGAGTGGCGCCGGCAATATGGGCCAACAGATCATGGCCGCCGTTGAGGCCGCTGGCGACCTCGAACTCGTTGGCGCGCTCGACGGACTCTCCAGCGAAGCCTCCGTCACCATTAGCGGCCGCGAGGTACCGCTCAGTAACTCGCTGAACGCGCTCGCCAAGTGGGCGCCTGATGTCGTGATCGACTTCTCCAACGCCGAGTGGACCGCACAGCTCATCCCCGCTGCGATCAACGCCGGCGCGCGACCGGTCATCGGCACCAGCGGACTCGCCGGCGACTTCGTCGCCGAGGCCGCCCAGCGCGTCGTTGACGCTGGACTCGGCGGAGTCGTGGCCGCCAACTTCGCGCTCGGCGCAGTGCTGATGATGCACCTCGCCAACATCGCCGCGCCGCTCTTCGATTCCGTCGAGATCATCGAACAGCACCACGACGGCAAGGTCGACGCGCCGTCCGGCACCGCCGTCGCGACCGCGCAATCAATGCGCACCGCTCGCGACCGCGACTTCATTCGCAACGAGGCGGAGCGCCACAACATCGACGGATACGACTCGCGCGGCGCCGAGCTCGGCGGCGCCTCGCTGCATTCGGTGCGTCTGCCAGGATTGGTCGCGCATCAGGTCATCGTCTTCGGTGGACACGATGAAACACTCACCATTCGCCACGACTCCATGAGCCGCGCCTCCTTCATTCCGGAAATCCTCCGTGCCGCCCGAGCCGTCCCTGACCTGGATCATCTCGTGATCGGGCTGGACCGCCTGCTCGGCCTGCGCACGGACTAACTGACCCAATCAACCCACACCACGAACAACACACAGAGGCAGGGAGTAAGACCGTGGGACGTGAACTGACCGTCGCCCTCGTCGGCGCGACCGGCGTCGTCGGAGCTGAGTTCATCAAGTGCATGGAAGAACGCAACTTCCCGGTCAAGGAACTGCGTCTGCTCGCGACGAAGCGCTCCGAAGGGCGCGAACTCAGCTTCCGCGGCCAGACGCACATCGTCCACGAAACCACACACGACGCCTTCAACGGCGCCGATGTCGCCTTCATCTCCGCCTCGACAGCCGCCTCGAAGGAGCTCTGCCCCGTCGCCGTGGCGCACGGCGCCGTCGCCTTCGACGACTCCTCCGCCTTCCGTCAGCAAGAGGGCGTCCCGCTCGTCGTGCCTGAGGTTAACCCTGAGGACTTGCGTCACCACAATGGGATCGTCGCCACACCCAACTGCACGACTGTGCCGCTCGTCCTCTCCCTGCACCCGCTGATTCAGGACCGCTCCCTGACCCGCGTGATCGCCGACACCTACCAAGCTACCTCCGGCTCCGGCGGCGCCGCCGTCGTCGAACTGCGCAAGCAGAACGCGGCGATCGCCGACGGCGCCGCCGTCAGCGACAAGCAGATCAGCGAATACCCCAAGCAGATCGCCAACAACGCACTCCCTCAGGTCGACATCTTTCTCGATGACGGCTACACGAAGGAGGAGTGGAAGATGAGGGTCGAGTCGCGCAAGATTCTGCATCAGCCCGATCTACCGCTCTCCGCGACCTGTGTCCGCATCCCGACCGAGCGCGCCCACGCGATCGCCGTCCACGCCGACTTCGACCGGCCAATCACGGCCGAGGAGGCGCAACAGCGTTGGGCAGCGCAACCGGGACTCTCGGTGATCGACGGACGCGCCGCCGGCGAGTGGCCCACGCCGCTTGACGCCGACGGCATCGACGACACCCTGGTTGGACGCGCCCGCGTTGACGTGACGAACCCAAACGGTCTCGCCTACTGGGTTGTCGCCGACAACCTTCGCAAAGGCGCCGCGCTCAACATCGTCCAAATGGTGGAGTGGATGCTCGAAGACGGCTGCCTCTAGTCTTTGGCTCCGCGAGTTCGTCGTACGCTGAACGTTGAAGGCGGGACGCGGTTCTCCCTCAGCATCACCAGTGGCGATGTAGAATCGGCGCAAGTCCGACCGTCTGGTAAGGGCAGGAAGCATGAAAGCAACGCCTACAGCCCCGGAGCGTGCCAATGGCGCCGAGCATGAGACCGTCCCTGGTGCGAGGAGACGAGGTCGGCGGCCCACGCTCCGACGCCCGTCATTCGTATCGGGCGTCGGTAGTCTCCTCGACTTGAGCGGCAAGGCGACGGTGCGCGAAGTGTCTGCGAAGCGCGTCGTTCTATTGCCGCCAGAGCAGGCGGTTGCGCAAGCTTGGAAGTCTGTTGGCCAGTCCTTACGAGCCGTCTTGCCGCGGGATGACAGCTAGGTGCTTGCTAACCAGTGAGAGGCCAACATTTGTGGAGGATCAGGACGAACTTGTCGCTCCTGAGGAGGATGAAGACGAGGCAACTCAACTCGGCCTGTTGGTCCGATAAGAGACGTTTAGCGGTCCGTTGCCACATCCCGCAATTCTCAAGGCGTACGAGGAGATAGAGCCGGGATCAGCCAAGAGAATCATTGATATGGCTGAGCGGGCCATGAGCCACAACCAGGAGATAGAGGCAGAGCAAGTTCGCAGCGAGGTTGCTTCGAATCGTGAGGCATGGTCTCGTTCGCGGCTTGGGGCTATCATCGGCGGCGTTGTCGCCCTGGCGTTCGCCCGCGTCACTCTCGGAATCGTTCTTGCGGGATACCCCACTGCCGGTGCTGTCTTGGGCAGTCTGGAAGTAGGAGCGCTGGTGGCCGCCTTTATGTATGGAACTCGACGACAGTAGCGGCCAGGCTCTCCATTCACGTAACCGTGTCTGCGCCTTCGCTTCTCCAACCTAGTAGCCTTGATGCTTGGACTGAGACACATGGAAAGCCCCGCACCATGACCGACCCGACCGACGCGCCCAACTGGGGACGCCTCTACACCGCGATGGTCACGCCGATGACCGAAGCCGGCGGCATCGACGTTGAGCAAGCTCAACACCTCGCGAGCGCGCTGCTCAAGTCGGGCTCTGACGGCGTCGTCGTCGCCGGCACCACCGGCGAGTCGCCCACGCTCACGCACGAGGAAGAACGCACCCTCTTCCGTGAGCTGGCGCCAGTCGTCCACGACACTGGCGGCACGCTGATCGCCGGCACTGGCTCCAACAGCACCAACACCGCGATTGATGCCTCCGAGCAGGCCGCTCAGCTCGGCGTTGATGGATTGCTACAGGTCGTGCCCTACTACAACAAACCCTCGCAGGAAGGTCTCTACCAGCACTTCAAGTCCGTCGCCGACGCCGTGCCCGAGACGCCGATCATGCTCTACAACGTGCCCGGCCGCACCGGCCTCAACATGACCGCACAGACCACCGTCCGCCTCGCCGAGGGCTGCCCCAACATCAACGGCGTCAAGGAGGCATCGGGCGACCTTGAGCAGATTGCAGAGATCATCCGCACGGCGCCGCCGGCCTTTCGCGTCTGGAGCGGCAACGACGGCGACAATCTCGCCATCCTGGCCATGGGCGGCTACGGCGCGGTCTCCGTGTTGTCGCACCTCGTCGGTGGACAGATCAAGGCCATGTACGACGCTTGGGAGCGCGGCGATACCGCCGAAGCCGGCCGACTCCAGGTCAAGATCGCGCCGCTGGTCAAAGCGCTGTTCCTGATCGGCAACCCGGCACCGGTCAAGTGGGCGCTCAACGACATCGGATTCAACGCCGGCCCGCTGCGCGCGCCGCTGGTCGATCCGGACGAAGGCATCCAGGCCGCGATCCGCTCCGCTCTCGAGGTTGCGGGCGGCCAGGACCTGATTTAGCCGGGCGCGTTTGAGGATGAAATCGGACGCTGCTGAAGCCTGGGGGTACGCGCTCCTGCTCACGCGTCGCGTGCTGACGACGGCACTGGCCGGTGCCACCGAGCAACAGCTGCACGCCGCCACGCCAATCGGATCGCTAGCCGACTGCGCCAGCGAAGCCTGCGCCGCGGAAGCCAGCCTGATCTGGCCAGAAGACCTCCCGCCAGCGCAGCTCGGTACACCGCAGACGCCAGTGCAAATCCTCTACGCGCTCGTCCGACATCGTGCGGTCACCGAGGAGGTCCTCATGCAGGCGTCCGACTCCACCATGCAGCAGGCTTGGTGGACCAGAGCCAGGCGGCTTGCACAAGACCCGGCGCAGACGCTGACGGAATCGTTGCAGGCACTGGCACTGCAAGAGTTCGCCATCGCAACCCGGTCCGCCAACATCCGATCACAGATCGACCCTGAGTGGTCGCCGCAACCCGAACTCGCAGATCGCGCCCAACAGGCGATTGCGGCGGCTACGCAAAACAGGTAGCCCCTCGCTAGCCTTACAACAGCTTTCATTCAGAATAAAGGAGCGCGGCCTGTGAGTTCTCTTTCTCGCGAGGAAACCATCCCGATTCGCGCTGCCGCGAACAGGTGGATCTCCGAAAACTTCCCAACTGAGCGGATGTACATCAGACACATTCAGCCGCAGTTCAACAACGGCGGTTGGATTGTTCCTCTTGTGGCAAGCGTGGGCAAGCAAGAATCGCGAATTGGCGCGCTGCACATCAATGCGGACGGCGATGTCCTGTATGACTCGGAGCGGCACCGGGCAATCGAAGAACTGGCCAGACTGCAGCACGATGCCGTGGAAGAAGTGACCCTCTTGAGCACGGCTCTCTCGGGGCGGGGATACGACTTCCGGCTCGGTGATGGAATCGCTGGGGCCAGGAAACTGGACGACTTTTCGGTGCCTCTCCTCCTGACAGACCCTCCTTATGGAATCAGCAGTCCGTATACCAGCGAGTCGCAGGTTCAGAGACGGCTAAGAAAAAACGGCGCTGACTTCATCATGCCGAGGGGGGACTTTGGATCCTGGGATCAGAACTTTTCCCTCAAGGAGTGGACAGACAAAGTCCTTCCGAAGATTGGAGGTTGGGCTGTGATCTTCTGCGCTCAAGCGCAGATCGGTGAGTACATCGAAACACTGAAAGGGCATCGATTCGTTGCCGTTGGAACTATGGTGTGGCAGAAGACCAACCCTGTGCCCTTCAACCACACACACAAGCCGATCAACGCGTGGGAGGCAATCGTGATCGGCAAGCGATCGGGGACCAAGTTCAATGGTCGCGTGGTTCACAACGTGTTTGTTTGTAAGTCACCATCTCCACAGGAGCGTATTCATCCCACACAGAAGCCAGTGCAGTTGCTCGCGCAGTTCGTCGAGCTGTTCAGTGCTCCTGGGGACTTGGTCTTCGATCCCTTCGCGGGCAGCGGCAGCACTGTCTTAGCAGCGACACAGATGGGGCGGCGAGCGATTGGGTACGAGAAGGACAAGCGGATCTTCGCTGCGGCAGCCGATCGGCTGACGGCGAAGATTGGGCTCATGTAATGGTGGCCGAGGGATTGGATTCGGCGTTCGCCGAAGGGTCGAAGGTCTACCTGGTCTACCAAGTCCTTAAGGACCAGCAGTGGCACTGTCGCGAGTGCGAATACTCTCACGTGCAAAGCTCACAGATCGCTGGAGGCTCGGGGATACAAGGGCTGCAACGAGGGACGAAATCTCGGCCGGGCATGGAAATCGAGAGCGCCAATCACCTATGTGCGACATGCGAGCGAACGACCAGGCATGACCGGTGGACCGGAGGAGTCATAGAGCCGATCCCAGCACCATCGATGCCCCCGGACTTTGCGCTTCGAGTCGTGACGTTGCTTGGCTCTCGGGACGTGGTGGACGACACTGCCCGCCCACCCAATCAACTGACCGTTGACCATAAACTGCCGATGATTCGTTGGAGCTCGGAGGAGGCGATGAGGCAAAGCGGCTATGGGTCAATGTCCGATGATGATATTCGTGAACGCTTCCAGCTGCTGAGGGCTTCCAACGGAAGCCTGAGCCATAACCTGTTGAAGAGCCGTGCCTGCGAGAAATGTTTCAAGACTGGCAACAGAGGGAAACCTTTTGGAATCTCTTACTTCTACAGCGGTGGCCCAAAATGGCAACCCGCTGATAGACGTGATCCTACTGGCTGCGTGGGCTGCGGATGGTACGATTTTGCCGAGTGGCGGGACGCTCTGAATGCACTGCTTGGCGCGTAAGGGTTCGCTCGCCGAATCAACGCATTTGCCGAACGCCGTCCGCCTCAATGCGCCTGATCAAGTCTCGTCGCTTCACGCGATTGCGAGCTCTCCCCGTCTGCGGACATAGGGGATTTCACCGCTGGTTAGGTCTCTGTAGAGGCCGCGCAGGTGCTCTGGCAAATCCTCGAACGTCTCACCTCGCGTCCACTAGTCCGGGGATTCCTCCAGGTAGCCCAGCCACCAGTCCTCGTCGCGCCAGTAGACCATCTTGGCAGGCGCACCTCTGAGCTTAGAGGTGCGCCTGCAGCTTATCCTGCTGGAAGCGTAGCAAGGACGGAATCGACTATGACCTGGGAACGCGAAATCGCCGAGATCGCCAAGCGCAAAGAGCTCGCCAAGGCCCGCGGTGGCCCCGAAGGCGTCGCCCGACAACGACGACGCGGCAAACTGCTCGTCAACGAGCGGCTCGACGGCTTGCTCGATCCCGACACGCTGCAAGAGTTCATGTCGCTGGTTGGACGCCCCAGCTACGACGACTCGGGCGAGCTGGTCGGCTTCACGCCCAAAGGCGCGATCGAGGGCTACGGCAAGGTCAACGGACGCAAGGTGGTCGTCTCGGCCGGCGACTTCACGGTGCGCGGCGGTTCCGGCGGCGGTGACGGCGCCGACGGTCTCGGCTCTGAGAAACGTTCCAACCAGCGAGCGCTCGAATGGCGCGTGCCCTACGTGCGCATGCTGGACTCGGCGGGCGGATCGGTGCGTGGATTCGAGACGCTGGGCCGCACCTACCTACCCGACGGCAACACCTGGTCCACCATCGACACCGACCTGCTGCGCGCCGTGCCCGTCGTCTCGGCCGTCATGGGATCGGTCGCCGGACTGCCGGCGGTCAATGCCTGTATGGCTCACTTCGCGATCATGGTCAAGGGCATCTCACAGCTCTTCCCCGGCGGACCGCCGGTCGTCAAGGCGGCGCTCGGCTACGACATCAGCAAGGAAGAACTCGGCGACGAGCGCGTCCACGTCTATCAGTCTGGATCGGTCGACAATCTGGCTGAGGACGAAGCGGACGCCTTCCGCCAAATTCGACAGTTCCTCAGCTATCTACCGCAGAGCGTCTACGAGATGCCCGAGCGGATCGAACCCACCGACGATCCCGACCGTCGCGAGACGCGCCTCAGGCGGCTCGTGCCGCGCGACCGTCGCCGCGCCTATGACGGTCACCGCGCGATCAATTGGTGCGTCGACGAAGGCTCGTTCTTCGAGATCGCTCCGTTCTACGGACGCTCGCGGATCACCGGTCTGGCGCGGATCAACGGCTATCCCGTCGGAGTAATGGCGAACAACCCGATTCACGAGGGCGGCTCGACCGACGTCAAGGGCGGCAGCAAGGTGATCAGACTGATCCAACTGTGCGACATGTTCCATCTGCCGCTGATCTCCTTCGCCGACGAGCCCGGCTTCATGGTCGGCCTCGAGTCGGAAAAGCTCGGCATCGAACGCGCAGGCGCGCGGCTAGTCATGGCCACCTGTCAGTCGCGTATGCCTTGGGCGACCGTCGTCATGGGCCGCGTCTTCGGCGTAGCTGGACAGTGTCAGCACCGACCGACAGGCATGTTCCAGCGTTGGGCCTGGCCCTCTGGACGCTGGGGATCGATGCACATCGAAGGCGGCGCCATGGCCGCCTACCGCCGAGAGATCGACACCGCCGCTGACCCTGAGGCCAAGCAGGCGGAGATCGAACAGCGTCTGCAAGACCTCGTTTCACCGTTCCGCACCGCCGAGGCAACCGGCCAGGACATTATCGATCCTGCAGACACCAGACCGCTGCTCTGCGACTTCGTCGAAGACGCGCAAGCCATTCTCAGGACTCAGCTCGGTCCCTGTCCAAATCCTTACATGCCGTAGCGCGAGCGTTTCAGCAATCTTGCGGAAATCTTGCGGAAGGGCGCGGTTTCGGCGACCAGTCGGCCCGCCCGTATCGGAATTCCAATGTCCCTGGTTCCGACATTCCTATGATCGCGAAAACAGCCACACACTCAGGAGGCCGACGTGAGCCATTATGAAACTGCCGAATCGGCATACTGGGGATTCTTTGAGACCTTCAATGCGCGGTCAGCGTCCGGTCGCGCCGGCGTGATGTCCTACCCACACGTACGCGTCTCCGCCGCGCAGCGAGAACCATCCATCACACACACCGCCGAGGAATTCGAAGCAGCCGCGTCGTGGGACGCCTTCGATGCGAGCGGTTGGGAATGGACTCAGCCGCTCACACCGCGCGTCGTCCATCGCTCCTCTGACAAGGTCCATTTCGCTGGCGGTTGGACGCGATTTCGCGCAGACGGCTCAATCATCCGACGCAACCGCCTGCTCTACATCGCAACCATGATCTCAGACCGCTGGGGCATTCAGGCTGTGTTCGGCATTGAGGGCGATCTGCGCGGCCGCGAGGCCGAAGCGACTCACGCAGCGGCCATGCAAGCGATCGAGCGGACGATGTCCACCCTGGAGGCCGGCGATGTCGACGCCTGGCTCGATTGCTTCCACTATCCGGCCATGATCGTGTTCGCGCCAGGACAGATCGAGGTGTACGAGACCAAAGCGGCAGTGGACGCCGCCTATCGCGAGTGGGCCGCAGAGCCGTTGCCTATCTCACAGCAGGCCCGCGTGACCGCAGCCGCTCCCTCAGGCGCGTTGGTTGAGCAATCGATCTCGCGCGGCGGCGATGCCTTCCAGCAGTCATTCCTGGTCGTGGAACGAGACGGGCTCTGGGCTGCATCCGCTGTATCGGCAGTGAGACCTGATTAGCAGAGCCGCGCGACCGGCGCGACCGGTCGGTCAATCGCCCTCAAGTGCGCCTCTCAGACGCGGATCGAGCACGTCGCGTAGACCATCGCCGATGATGTTCAAGCTCCACACGAGCAACGCGATGCATGCGCCAGGGAACACCCAGAGCCACCAGCCCGTGCCCGTGATGATCACCTGCCGTCCATCCGAGACCAGCCCGCCCCAGGTCGGCTCCGGCGGTCGGATGCCGAGCCCCAGGAAGGAAAGTCCCGCCTCGGAGATGATGGCGAACCCGGCGCCGAGCGATACTTGCACGATCACCGGTTGGAAGCTGTTGGGAAGCACGTATCGCATCATGATGCGCAGATTGCCGGCGCCGATCGTGCGGCCCGCCAGGACATAGTCCTGCTCACGGACGGACAGCGCCATTGACCGCGCGATCCGCGCCACCCACGGAATATTCGCGATCCCGACCGCGACGATGATATTGATGATGTCTCGGCCCAGCACAGAGACGAGCGCCAACGCCAGGATCAGGCCAGGGAACGCCAACACCGCGTCCATCAGACGCATGAGAATTTCGTCAATCGCCCCGCGCGAGAATCCCGCTGCGATCCCCAGTGGCAATCCGATCACGGCGCCCAACAGCGATGCTCCGAATCCGACCGCGAGCGCGGCCCTCGTCGCATACAGGACGCGGGCCAATGTGTCGCGGCCGATCTGATCGGTGCCGAAGGGATGATCCCACGTCGGACTCACCCGACTCAGGTAGAGGCCGTTCTCGTCGGTCGCCTGGATTTCGTAGCCCGGAATCGGGAACAGATCGACAAAGATGGCGATCAGCGTGAACGCAATCAGGATCACGATCGCCGGCTTCACCAACCGCACGCGCAGGAACCGTCGCATGAAGAACCAGAACGGTTCAAACCGTCCGCTATCGTCCGGTATCGGATACGCAGTCGTCGCCGCGGTCGCCTCAGCCATAGCGAATCCTTGGATCGAGCACGCCATAAGAGATATCGGTGAGCAGGTTCGCAATCACGATCGCCATCGCGATGACCAGGATCATCGCTTGCACGATGAGCAGGTCGCGTTGCAGCGCGGCCTGCACGAGCCAGCGGCCCATACCCGGGATGTTGAAGATCTGCTCGACAATCACGGCTCCCGCAAACACGCGCGCGAGCAGCAGACCCACGATCGTGACGACCGGCAGCAGTCCGTTGCGCAATGCATGCAGGGCGATCACGCGACGCTCGCGCAATCCTTTGGCGCGCGCCGTGCGGACATAATCTTGCCGCATCACCTCAAGCATCGAGGAGCGCGTCTGCCGCGCGACGATCGCGGACAACACCCATCCAACCACCAGCGTGGGCATGATCAGCGACTTGATCGACGCCACCGGATCCACCCAGACACGCTCGAATCCCGCCGCCGGCAATACGTTCCACGTCACCACGAACAGCAGGATCAGAATCAGGCCTGTGAGATAGTCGGGAATCGCCACGCCGCCGACGGACAGGGTCGTCACCAATCGGTCGGCGATCGAGTTCGGTCTGATCGCGGAGAGAACGCCGGCGGGGACGCCAATCAGCATCCCGACGACGATCGTGGCCACGCCGACATGCAGCGTGTTCTGCAACCGTTGCAGCAACTCAGGGCCGATAGCGCGGTTGGTGAGCGTTGACTGCCCGAAGTCGCCGGAGGTGATGATGTCGCCGAGCCAGTTCACCATCTGTTGCGGAACCGACTTGTTCAGCCCCAATCGCTCTTCGATGATCGCGCGGCGTTCCTCCGAGATCGCTTCGCCCTCACCAGAGAGCGCCGCGACCGGATCGCCGGGCAGAATGCGAAAGATCGCAAACGATGCAATGGCGACGAGGATGATCACCACCACCGACTGAATCACACGAACGGAAATGTAGGTCCACATCTGGCGTTCGCCCGCACCCTCTAGTGACAGGAGCTGTAGCGGCTTAGCCGCTCAGCCCACGTCACGCTCCCCCCCCCCCCCCGCTGTTGGTTGTTGGTGAGGGGAGCGTGGATTGATATTCGTGGACTCGTTAGGCCTCGTCGCTCCACAGCCAACGACTCTGCCACTTGCCTTCACCGTTGAACAGTGTCTCCTCGGCATTCTGAATGGCATTGCGCACGCCAGTGAAGTTGACGCCGTAGAGCATCGTGTAGAAGTGCCCCTCACCGACGATGATGTCGTTGATCTGCCCGTAGAACTGACGCCGCTCTTCGACATCGAAGGTAGCGCGAGCGTCGGAGACCAGCTGATCAAGGTCAGGATGGATCGGGCTGGGCGTGTCCTGGGCCGCGGTCGGGTTGTAGACGCCGGTCTCGGTGTACGCGAGCGACGCGATCCAGTCCGGCTCCGGGTAACGGCTCCAACCCGTCAGAGTCATGTGATACTCGCCGTTCTCGAAGAACGAGGGGATGAACTGGACCAACTCCAGCGGCTCGAAGACCACATCAATGCCCAGCACGTCCTTGATCTGCTGAACGTAGATCTGGCAGGAATCGATCTTGACCTGGTTGACGTACGTGGTCAGCGAGAGGCCGCCGTCAGCGTTGAGCTGCTCGACGTCCACACCGGACTGCGCGAGCAGCTCCTTGGCGCGCTCACGACGGTCGGCGATGTTTGGATAGGCGACCTGCGGGTTGCCGGGCACCTCCGAGTAGGCCAGCGTCCCATTCGGCCACTGACCGCCGAGCGCCTGAATCATCAAGTTGTCGTGTACAGCCTGGTTGACGGCCTCGGGGTGAACCGCATGCATCAACGCGAGCCGCAGGCTCATGTTGTCGAGCGGTGGCTTGGCAGAGTTAAAGACCAGGATTTCCGAGACGAACGCACCCTGCATTTCGACGATGCGCCAGTCGGGATGCTCCTCCACCTGCGCGTTGAACTGCGGTTCAGGGATGAACATCGTGTCCAGATCGCCTGCCAGGCCGGTGGCGATCAATGTCGAGTTCTCGGTGATGATGTCGTAGCGCATCTCCTCAAAGAACGGCAGTCGAGAGCCGGTCGCTGAACCGGGAACCGGTCCACGCATCCAGTGATTCGGATTGCGCTTGCCGAGCACGTGCGACTGGTCGACCCATTCGACGAATGAGTACGGTCCCGTGCCAACCGGGTTCAGGCCGTACTCGTCGCCCAATTCCTCGGCGGTTGGGACGTGAATCATCGCGCCTGCGCGGTCGCCAAGCAAATGCATGACGGCCGCGGATGGCTCGTCCAGCATGTACGTGGCGGTGGAGGCGTCCGGAGTTTCAACCATGCGCACGACCTCGAAATTGGCCTTCGGCGTCGAGGCCGGATGCGAGGTGACGCGCTCAAGGTTGAGCCTGACATCCTCAGATGTGAACGAGTCGCCGTTGTGGAAGCTCACGCCGTCGCGCAGCGAGAAGATGATCGTCGTGTTGTCGGGGAACTCCCACGACTCGGCAAGCGAAATGTCGCCGAGCTGATTGTTCTCCGTGTCGTGCATCACGAGGTAGTCATGGAACGGCTGGAAAAAGTATGCGTCCGTGCCTGACGTGCCGGTATGCGGGTCGAGCGATGTGGTGTTGAGATGCACGCCAGCATTCCACATCGGCGCGATGCCGGGGCCTGAGTCCGCCTGGGCGACCACCGCCTGCTGTTCCTGCTGCTGGTCCGTCGCCGACTCTTGCTGATCCTGCTGCATCGCCTGTTGGTCAGCTGCGGCCTGTTGCTGCGCGGCATCTTGCTGAACCTCAGCCGCCGCCTGTCCATCGTCGTCATCGTCGCCACAGCCAACGAGCGCCAGGCCGGCAGCGCCGACACCGGCTCGGGCCGAGGCGCGCAACAGTGAGCGTCGCGACATCTTCGATCGACGCATTCGCGTCCAGTAGTTCCTTGCGGTCATGTCTGATTCCTTCCCGCGTTACCCGGGATACACAGGTGTTTCAAAGAGGATAGTGCAAAGAGTCGAACCTTGCCTCATTGCGCTGGCTCCGAGCCCGTCTCCGAGTCAGGCTCGGAAAAGGACGGCGCAGTGGTGGCATCGATCTTCAGCGTCGATTCGAGCGACAGCGTTTCGCCCTCGCTCGTGATCAGCTCAGCCATCGTCTCCCGACTCAGCAGCGCCATCTCCTCGCCGACGAAGCTCAGCTTCGTGAAAAACCGATCGACCACGCTGATCTCCAGATCAGCGGCGAACAGTTCGGCATGCTCCTCTTTCAGCAGATCGACAATCGCCTGAATGTGCGGGTTGCCCTCCACATCACCGCCCGTCTCGATTGCAAACTCATACATCGCCGGATTGCCGCCTTCGATCAGGCGGCTGACCGAAGCAAACTCGGACAGTCGGCGATAACCCGGGATGTCCAACAGCAGCGGCTCAGCCAGCAGGTCATCAACGCTCTCCTGCTCAAAGCCCAACAGCGACGGTGTGACTTCCTGCCAGACCTGTCCGAAGTTTGCGCCCTCGCTGGTCCAGAGCCCATTGCGCGTCCACAGCAAGCCAAAGAATGCATCGTCATCAATGCTGGTGGCCGTCTCGAATGCGCCGCGGCTGCGCGAGCCGGCGATCGTGGTCTTCACACGGTGTACTTCGCCTGTGGCGCTCATCTGCTGGTCCAGATCCGCGTGGAGTTCATCAACCGTCAACAGCCAGACCGCGGCGCGCTCAAGCAGCTGGCCGGTCGTCGGCAACGGCGGCGGTTCCTGAGCTTCCGCCTGGCCGCCGCCGAGTAAATCCTCAAGGCTGCCTTCGATCAGCGGTTCTGGCGTCGGAAAGTCGATCGGTTCATTCCAGCTGGTCAGCTCCGTGACGGTCAACACCTCCACATCCTCGCCATCCTCGGCGCCCAACAGCAGGCCGGAGAGGATCACAGCCGTTTCGGTCAGCAGCGGAGCGCCGCTCGCTTGGCTGATCTGCAACCGCATCCGCAACCCGCGAATCGACTCGAGATCCATGCCCTGCGCGGAGTCGCCCAGCAGCGAGATCGCCGCAGGCAACTCGCCCAGATCAACCTCGCAGTTCAGATCCCAAACCAGCTCACCGGCGTAGCTGCCGCTCTCAACGGTGCCGCCTGCGACATCCAGACACTCAAACGCCTGCATGAACGCGGTCGGATCCGCAAACTCTTCCGGATCAAGGCCAATCAGATCGCCTAAATCACCGACGCCCAGCTCGTCCGTCATATCGATCCAACCGTCAAGTTGGGAGACATTGACATATACGCCGTCTTCACTGAGCAGGAGCCGCATCAGCAACTCTCCCTCAGGTTCTCCCTCAGACTCGTCCTGGTTAGCCCGGAACATCGTCATCAGCGGGCTCAGATCGACGCTCATGAGCACGAGTAATGGATCGAGGCGCAGCGCGATCTCGGCCTGGTATTCAAGCTCCTGCCCGAGGATCGGCACGCTGATCGACGCGGTCATCGACATCTGCTCCACATGCTCCGACCACTTGTCCGCCGCCTCGAATGCGGCGCGTTGGATCGCGTCCTCCGCGCCAGACTCAGACTCGTCGCTGGTCGCTGAACTCGGCTCCCCGTCGCCCGAGTCCTCCTGAGGCTGCGCCTCAGCATCGTCCGCTGACGATTGCGCCTCGCGACTGTCGGATTCCGCCCCTGCGGTCGCAGACTGCGCCTGCTCCTGCGATCGCTGCGCGGTGGTCTGTGCCGCCGCGTCTGGCTGTGTCTGTTGCTGTACCTGTTCTTGCGTCGAGTCTTCGTCGCTGCAGGCGACGAAGACCAGGACAAGCGCCAGCAGCGCGCCAATCGGAAACCAGATCATCCGTCGCATAGCAACCCTCCTCCGACCACCGCTAGTGACACTTTAGTCTCTTCGGAAGCTTCAAATCGTATGCGGCGCGGTAAGTTTCGTCGGATCAAACTCACTGACGCCAAGTCCGGGAGCGCGCAGATCAGCGAGCGCCGTACCGACCAGCAACAGCGAATCGCGCATCGCCGCCCAATCCACGAGCGCCGACGCCGACTCCGGCCCCTCCCAGCGCCAGGCCTGATGCTCGTCCGAGAGGATCGGATCCGATCCCGAAGCGACCACCGCCACAAACGCGGCGACGAAGTAAATCGTGTCGTTCTCGGGGTTGTAAAACGTCTCCGGACGATCGAGACGGAACCAGCGCTCGACGCTCAGTCCGGTTTCCTCATCAAGCTCACGTCGCGCGGCTTGCCAGGCCGTTTCGCCCCGACGTTCTTCCACGTGTCCGCCGACCGTTTGCCAGGCCTCGGCAAACCGATGCCCCGTCGGACGTTGCAACAGCAACAGCTCAATCCCGCCCGCCGTCTCACGCGCGATGTAGACCGCGACCAGATTGCTGCGCAGTCGCGGCACGGCGACTACTCCGCCCACTTCGGAATGGTCGCGTCGAACGAGTCGTAGAAGGCGACGTACGGCTTCACATCCAGCACGGGCGTCCCGTTCACCAGGTCCAATCCGACCACCTTCGCGATCTCGCCGTCAACCGATTCCAGGGGACAGATCGAGAGCGAGAGCGGGTTTGGACGATGCGCCGTCCTGGTCGCGAAGACGCCGATCTCAGGCGTGTCACTGGCGCCCGACGGATGCAGCCGCAACAACGCCCGTCCTTCGTCGCTCACCTCACCCATCCAGCCGATCACGAAGATATGCGAGAACCCGTCCAGACCCTCCAATGCCGGCCCGAATTCAGGCCGAAACACCAGCTCCGATCGGACTTGCGCCCAAACCCGACCCGAGGTGTCATTGATCCCGTTTCGGACTACCGCGATCGGCGTCAGATCGCCGATCTCCTCCGGCAGCGAGCGCAACGCCGCGTCACGCGCGACAGACGGATTGACCAGCCGTAATCGCTCTCGCCAACTGGGCATCAAGCCGTCCCTTCAGACCAATCCCAGTGGTAAACTGAGCGTAGTCAGCGTACTCGCTCGCACGAGTGCGCCCCAACCATCGAGGACATCCCAGAACATCGTGTTGCCCGAAACTGATCAGCCAGAACTACCGCTCAGCGACGCCGCGGCGTCGGACGACTACACCGCAGAGAACATTTCCGCCCTCGACGACATGTCGCATGTCCGCAAGCGACCAGGCATGTACATCGGCTCGACTGGTCGCGCCGGCCTGCATCACCTCGTCTATGAGATCGTCGACAACGCGGTCGACGAAGCCTTGCAAGGCTCAGCGTCGCGGATTGACGTCACCCTGCAGCCCGACGGTTGGGTGCGGGTACAGGACGACGGTCGCGGCATTCCGACCGATCTGCACAAGGACACCGGCAGGCCCGCGCTCGAGACGGTGCTCACCAAACTCAACGCCGGCGGCAAGTTTGATGAAGGCGCCTACAAGGTCTCCGGCGGACTGCACGGCGTCGGACTCTCTGTCGTCAACGCCCTCTCTCAGCGCCTGGAAGCCGAAGTCAGGCGCAACGGCCAATCCTTTACTCAGACCTTCGAACGCGGCGCCGCGACCACGGACATGCAAATCAGTCCGCTGCCGAGCGACGCCTCGCCGACACGCGGCACCGCAATCCGCTGGATCGCCGACGGCGACATCCTCAGCGAGCTTGAGTACGACCCGCGCACCCTTGCGCAACGCTTCCGTGAAATGGCGTACCTCAACAAAGGCCTCTGGATCCGCTTCCGTGACGAACGCAACATCCCGCTCGATGCGAGCGAGGCAGACCGTGCCCGAATTGAGCCCGCCTCCGAGCACAACTTCTACTTCGAGGGCGGCATTCAGTCATATGTCCGCTATCTCAATCGCGACCGCGAGGTGCTCCAGCCCTTGCCGTTCTACGCCGAGCGAGAAATGGAATGGAAGGACCGCACCGTCGCCGTCGAAGTCGCGCTGCAATACAACGTCGACTTCCAGGACGCAGTCTACGCCTTCGCCAACACGATCAATACGCCTGAGGGCGGATCGCATCTCTCCGGCTTCCGAGCGGCGCTCACGCGCGCGCTCAACGACTTCGCTCGGCGCAGCAAACAGCTTGGCCAGAAGGACGCCAACATCACCGGCGAGGACACGCGCGAAGGACTCACGGCGATCATCTCGGTCAAGCTGACCGACCCGCAATTTGAAGGTCAAACCAAAACCAAGCTCGGCAATCCCGAAGTGCGCGGAATCGTGGAATCGGTCACCGCCGAAGCACTGTCCGAGTATTTCGACGGTCAGCAGCGCGAGGGTCGCCGCATCATCGAGAAATGCCTCACCTCAGCGCGCGCGCGGGAGGCCGCTCGAAAAGCACGCAAACTCGTGCAACGCAAGGGCGCGCTCGACGGCGCCTCCCTGCCCGGCAAGCTGGCAGACTGCTCTGAAGGCGACCCGGCCCTGACCGAGATCTTCATCGTCGAAGGCGATTCCGCCGGCGGATCGGCCAAGCAGGGACGCGATCGACGCATTCAAGCCGTCTTGCCGCTGCGCGGCAAGGTGCTCAATGTAGAACGCGCCCGACTCGACAAGCTGCTCAACCACGAATCCTTCCGCACACTGATCACCGCGCTCAACACCGGCATCGGCGAGGACTTTGACCTCGCCAAGCTGCGCTACGGCAAAGTCGTGATCATGACGGACGCCGACTCCGATGGCGCCCACATTCGCACCCTGCTGCTGACCTTCTTCTTTCGCCACATGCGCGAGCTGCTCGAGGCTGGCAAACTCTACATTGCGCAACCACCGCTCTTCCGCGTCCAGGTCGGGCGTCAGACCCCCGAATGGCTGTTCAAGAACGAGGACCTCGACACCTTCATGGCCAAACATCGCGAAGGAACGAAGAAAATCAATGTGCAGCGCTACAAGGGCCTCGGCGAGATGAACGCCGACCAACTCTGGGAAACCACCATGGACCCCAAGGCGCGTGTGCTCTGGCTCGTGGATATTGCCGACGAACACGCCGCCGACGACCTCTTCGTCAAGCTGATGGGCGATGATCCGTCCAAACGCCGACACTTCATTGAGCAAAACGCGGGCCTGGCCAAGATTGACGTCTGATCCTTCACGCCCAACACACACCCTCATCTGGCCGAGCTCACTGCGACGCTGGTGGCGCGGACAGCCTCGCCTCGCCCTTGAGGACGCCCCTGCCTCACAGCTCGTGCATCTCGCCGCCGTGGCGCCGCTCGAGCGACTGCTGGTGGTTGGACCCGATGCGCCGCCGCTCGCCGCCCTGATCGCCGATACCGCCGCGCTCGAGTCGCGACCGATCGTGCTCGTGCCCGACGACCTCGCTCCGGCGCCTGCCGATGGGGTTGACGCCGTCATCGGCGAGCCAGATCGGATGCCGTTGCCCGATGCGTCCGTGGACATCGCGATCCTGCCTCATCAGCTTCGCCATTGGGACGATCGGCAGACGCTCAGGGTGCTACAGGAGCTGTGGCGCGTCTTGACACATAACGGCGTCGCGATTTGCTGGGAGATTGCGCCGTCCAGATCGCCGCGCATCAACGCAATCTGGTCAGCAATGTTGCAGCAACCAGGCCGAACAGGCCAAGGGAGCCGACCAGGCATGCATCCGCAAGCGCCGCACTTGCGACGTTTCGCTGAGATCGGCCGGCTCGCCTACGACGCCGGCTTCGCCTGGGTGCAGACGTTGCCGCTGCGACCCTTCTACTGGCCGCCCGGACCGCGCGTCACCGTGCTCGTCCGCAAGGAGCATTACACGCCTACAGACCCGCCTTGATCAGCGCCTGCTGGAAGGCGGGTACGTCGGTGCGGAAATCATCCGCGTTGACGTTGGCGTTGGCGGCCAGGTGCGCCGCCAACAATTGAGCTGGCACGGCCGCTGCAATCGGCAAGAGCGGCGGCGGCAGATCCTCAAGCGCGAGCGTCCGCGCAGCCTCCGGACCGAGCGCGCGCAGCGGCGCGACCCATGCCGCCTGACATCCCAAATCCATCGCGAACTGCGTAATCGCACGGCTCCGCGGCGCCGTATCAGCGTCCGAGAACGTCAGGATCAGATCCGATGCATCGATCTGCACGGCCGGTCCGTGCAGAAACGACTCCGGCTCCTGATGCCGAATCGCGCGACGCGACGCTTCAGCAATCTTGATATGCGCTTCCTCAGCGGCCGCCAGCATCGGACCTGCCCCCAACGCGATCAGTGCGCCGGACGACCACTCCCGCGACAGCTCCGCTATCTCGTCTTCCAGCTGCAAAGCAGACGCCAACGCTGACGGAATCTCGCCAATCTCCCCCAGCGATCCCGGCGCCACCGCATCAGCGATCCGCGCCGCTGCTGACATCGCGGCGGTGTGCGAGACCGAGTACATCGCCGACGGGTCCTGTGTCGTCGTGTGCAGAACGGTCACCGAGTCAGGAAATGACTGAAGGTCAAACCGCGTCTCGATCTTCGTGATCACGGTGACGGGGACATCCCGCTCGATGCACAGCGCCAACGCCTGACCGCTTGCCGTCTTTTGTCCGGTATGCGCGAACAGCAGCACCGCGTCGCCTTCGCTCAGCGAGGGATAGATCGCAAACTCGTAGCTGGTCAGCGGCCGCGCCTCAAGGCCTGCGCTGCGCAACATCCAGGCGGCGACGTTGGCCGCGTTAAACGACGTGCCAATGCCCACAGTCCACACGCGCGACGCATTGGCCAGCGACCCAGCGGCGCGATCAAACGGTTGCGCGCTGCTCAGGACCTTCGCAGACTCCGACGGCTGCGCCTGAATCGCCGCGTACAGTCGATAATCGCTCACGTGGGTCATCAATCAACCTCTCAATCGGACGCGCCGAACTCAGTTGCGTCCTGCACTGTTCCTACCTTACCCAGCTCGAGACTGAGCTCGACAGGCCGCGCGGCTCAACATTTGCGATCAGCGCTACCGAAATCGCGCGCCTGTCCGCCCAGCCGCGTCGCCGACACGCTGCGGCGACCTCACATGCCACATTTGGTCAAGCAACTCAAGTTGAAGGCTGTCCATCCTGCCACGCTTCAAGCAGGTCGGCACCGACATCCCACAGCACGGCGTCGGTATCACAGAGCGAGGCGAGCTGCCGCGATGCTTCGATGTTGCGGGCAGCGCTCGAAATCAGAATCACGAATCGCGCCGAATCAGGCACGTTCTTGCGCCCGCCTTCGTCGGAAGTGAGCACCGCCGCCGCGACCTGCGGCGTGACCTCGGCGCCCAACCTCACACCCGCAATCTCGGCCACTCGCTCCGGCCGATGCACCGCGCGATCGTCCAGCGGACGCCCGAACACGCCAGCGCCCATCACCACGACGACGACATGCGCATCGCTCGGAATGACCGGCTCATGCGACGCCGGCGCCTTGAATGGACGACCTTTTGATCCGTCAGCCTCGACCGCTACCAGCGAAGCGAGTCCAGCCTGCGTCGCAGCGCGAGGCCAATCAGCCTCGACAGCGAGCACACGTTCGCGATCGCCGCGACCAGAGCCCACGATCGCCGTCGGCGCATCCCGTTGCCTGAGATCGGCGAGCGCTCCCGCGCGGGACGCCTCATTGCGTCCGATCACCAGCGGCAACGCTCGACCCTCGCGTGGGATGGTCATCTTTGTGGTCGTGCAGAGGACGCTCAGACCCTCGCCGCGACCCGCGGCCCATTCCGCCGCCAGCGCGAACAGGATCGTGGTCTTGCCGCCACCGCCGACCGTGGCCACCACCGCCGGTCGGCGGATGCCCAACGCCTCGTGCAACGGGTAGTCCTGTGGCAAGTGCATCACGATCCTCCCTCATCGGCGCTTGCGCAGCCTAAACTCCAAGTATGGCCGAGCCATTCTCCGTGATCATCCTGGCTGGCGGATTCGGACGCCGACTGGGTCGCGACAAGGCGACCTGCGAAGCGGCCGGCCGACCGCTCCTGCATTGGAGCGTGCTCGCCGCGGCCGCCGTCAGCGACGACCTCGTCGTCGCACGCCGTCCTGACCAACATCTGCCGCCCTTGGCCAGCGACCTGACGACGGTCAGCTGGCGCGAAGCAATCGACCAACGACATGATCGCGGTCCGCTCGCCGGCCTTGAGGCCGCGCTGCCGTTGGTCCAGCACCAGCTGGCGCTGGCAATCGCTTGCGACATGCCGCTAATCCAACCTTCGCTGCTGCGACAGGTCGCTGCCGCGTGCCAGGGCGTCCAGATTGCGATGCCCCGCATCGACGACGTGCCCCAACCCTTGCTCGCCGCCTACCGACCCAGCATCCTGCCGATCGCCACTGAACTGCTCAACTCAGGCGAAGGTCGCGTGCGTGCGCTCTTGCCGCACTGCAACCACCGCCTGATCGAAGCGGACACCTTGCGTTCCTCCGACCCGGATCTCCAGTCATTCACCAACGTGAACCGTCCCGACGACCTTGAGTTGGTCGGTCAGCTGCTATCAACCTCAGCCCAGAATTGAAGGGAATCCACAATGGCCATGTTCCGTCGCGTGCTCACTGGCAAAGTCGCGCCAGGCAGGCACGGAGAGTTTCTGCGCGCAGTCGAGGCCGCGCTCGACTATCAATCAAAACGCGGCATTGAAGCGCGCTTCTCGGTCTGGGACGCCATCACCGGCGCCGCCTCACTCGTCGAGATCATCGCCGAATTCGACAGCCTCGTCGAACTCGAGCAATTTGAAGAACTCGCCGCCCAGGATCAGCACTTTGCAGAACTGCGCCGCGGCGTCCGCGAGGCGATGGTCTTCGACTCCGCCGAGATCAACATCTATCGCAACCTGATCTGACCAGGACGCCAGCTTCGACGCCAGCTACCACCCTTGCCACGTGATGGAGCAGTAATGGAGCAGCAACATGGTGCGCGTTGACCCCGATCGTCAGACCGAGTACCGCGAAGCCTGGGACGCCTGGCAGCGCCAGCTCAGGCGTTTGCATGACGTATTCCTCGACGGTGAACGCATGCCGCCGCCGCAACTCAAAGGTCTGCTCAACCGCGAAGCTCGATCCAAGCAGCGTTATGACGACGCCCGCAGCGCCCTGCTCGGCATCGGCCAGAGCAGCAAGGTCGGGGCAGGCGCGCCGAACGGCCGGATTGGACGCGTTCCGCCGCCATCCATAGACTCTGAACCAAGCCGACCACCCAGCGCTCGCTTGACCAGCGACTGAAATCAGGACACAGATGAGCGACGACTACGGTGTCGACCTGGACGAAATCTTGCGTGTCATCGATCGCGCCGCCGTGCTCATCGTCCGCTTTGATGTCCTGGAACCGCGACTCTTGGTCGATTTCCGCACCAACCCTCCCGATATGCCGATCATTCGCCTCGTCGACCGCGTCAATTCGGCCGAGGAACGCTTCCGACACCTCAAGTCCCTCCGACCGCGGATGCCGCTGCCGGAGCGAATACTGTCGTTCCCCTGGCCGCGCGGCATTCGCGCCTTCATCGACTCCGGTATCTGGGATCAGATGGCGGCGCGATTGGACAGCCTGGGCGCCGACACCGAACACATCCAGGCCATCCAACAACAGCTCCTGGACGGCGAGCGCGCTGTGACCGTCGCGGCCATCACCGGCGGCGAGGGCTTTCGCACGATCTGGGAACGTCCGCGCGAACCAGAGGAGCCTGCAGCGTGACCCTTGCCGAATCCGACGACGCCACTGCGAATCAGCAACCGCCAATCGACCTCCGCTCCGACACCGTCACCAAGCCCACACCGGCCATGCGTCAGGCCATGTTTGAGGCCTCGGTCGGCGACGACGTCTTCGGCGAAGACCCGACCATCGGTGAACTTGAACGCGTTGCCGCGCAACGCACCGGCAAGCAAGCCGCCCTCTTCGTCGCCAGCGGGACCATGGCCAATCTGGTCTCGCTGCTCGCGCAGACACAGGCCGGCGACGAACTCCTCGTCGGCGATCGCGCGCACATCGTCCGCGCCGAGGCCGGCGGCATCTCCCGACTCGGCGGCGTGCTTGCGACGACGCTCCCCAATCAGCCCGACGGCAGCTTCGAACCTGCGCTCATCGCCAGCGCCGTTCGCACCGACGACCTACACCAACCTCGCACCTCGCTCCTGGCCCTGGAGAACACCCACAACTTCTGCGGCGGTAGCGTCGTATCGCTCGAGCAAACAACAGATATGGCGGAGATCGCGCGCGAACACGGATTGCGCGTCCACCTCGACGGCGCGCGTATCTTCAATGCTGCCGCCGCATCAGGCCATAGCGTGGCAGAGCTCGCCGCTCCCGCTGATAGCGTCACATTCTGTCTCTCCAAAGGACTCGGCGCGCCTGTCGGATCGCTGATCTGCGGCGATCATGCCTTCATCCAACAAGCGCGACGCGTTCGCAAGCTCGTGGGCGGCGGCATGCGACAGGCCGGCATTCTGGCAGCCGCCGGTCTGGTCGCGCTCGACCAAATGGTCGAGCGCCTGCGCGATGATCACGCCAACGCGAGACAGCTCGCGCGCGGCCTCGCGGAACTCGGCTTCGACATCAACCCTGAAGGCGTGGCAACCAACATCATCATCGTCCAACTCGACGCCTCGCAAGATCCGGCGCCAGCCGCCAAGCTGCGCGATCGCCTGGCCGAACTTGGCGTCCTCGTCACCATGCCCGATCGGACCAAGATTCGGCTCGTGACTCACGCCGATGTCAGCAGCGAGGATTGCGCAGCCGCGCTGCTCCGCATGGCCGATGCGGGAATCGGCCCATGATCCGCCCGCAAGCGCGGTTCGCCCTGCTGATCGTCTCGTTACTCGCCCTCAATCTGAGCCTGCTGACCGCATGCAGCTCTGATAGCCAGTTCGAAGAGCCGACTGACCCGGTCGCCCAGGTGCCCTGGCCAGACTTCGAGCGCCTGCATTACGACATGCTCGATCAGACCGACAGCAAGCTCGGCACGCTCATCCTGGAAACTGCCCGCGAGGACGATCGGTACCGACTCACGCTCGAGTTCGCCTTGCAGAACGAAGACGGCCCGGTCAGCGATCGAGTACGCGTCTGGGTCGACGCGGAGACGTTGCAGCCAATCAGCTATGAACGAATCGCCACGTCTGCTGAACAGTCGCTCAACGCCTCAGCGACCTATACGTTCAATGCAGCGGGCGAGGCAACTGCGGACATCAACCTGAATGACAACGGCGAGATCCTGGCAGAGACCATTGAGGCTGGACGCTTCGCCTTCGATAACGATTCCTCGGCCTGGCTCTGGCGCAGCTTGGCCTTCGCGCAAGACCTGGAGCTGACCTACCGCTCCGTCAATGTCGTCCAGGCCCGCAGCCAACTCGTACAGGTTGCCGTACGCGGGCAGGACACGTTACGTGGACCGGACGGCGATGTGGTCGTCTGGCAGGTCGTCGCCACACCGGGCGTCGAAGTCTCGCGCACCTGGTACGAGGTCGATCCGCCGCACCGACTGATCCGCTGGGACCAACAACCACGCCGCTTCGTCCTCACCAGGATTGAGTCTGAACCTTAAACGCAGGTACTACTGTCTGAATCGTGTCTGAATCGCTCTGATCACATGCCGCGTGTAGATCGAGACAGATCGAGGAGCAGTGCATGGGCGACATCCTGGTTGACGCCACCAGAGTCCGATCGACCCGAACAGTGAACACTGCGTCGCCTGCCGGCAACCGCCACTAACGCAGGTTGAACGACATTGTCCAGTACTCGTCCGCTATTCGTCGCGCGGACGCGCCCAGATCGGTCGATCCACTCCCGTTGGCGGCGCAAACGCCGCGTCATCGTCCGACGGCGGGTCCGCCTCGGGAATCTGCGGCCGCCATGACTCGTCGGAGCTGTCCGACGCCGCGGCCACCTCAGGCTGCGCCTCGCGTTGGCTGGCGCCGTTGCCGCCGCGGATGTGTCGGCGAGCATCTTGCTCACTGATCTCCGGGTGAGCCGCGAGCTCTGCGGCTACACGTTCCTCGACCGACGGCGCGAAGTCGGCGCCATGCGTACGAACCGCTGACACCTCATCCTGGACATCGGTCGGTAGATCCGCCGCGAAGCGCGAGCGTTGGTCGCGCACCGTGTAGCGGAACAGTTCTTGCTCGTCAGGCGCCAGCAAGCGACCATCCTTCATCTCTTCAACGCGCGGGACCAGCTCCATCACCGTGCGGTCATGCGTCGTCGTGACGATAGTCACGCCTTGCTCCGCGACCAGGTCATGCAAGAGGCGGAAGATCGATACCGCGGTGGTGGAATCCAACTCTCCCGTTGGCTCGTCCGCGAGGATCAGAGCCGGCGAATTGGCCAATGCGCGCGCGATCGCGACACGTTGCTGCTCGCCGCCCGATAGTTCGTACGGTCGGTGCCGAGCGCGTCCGGCCAGACCGACCGCTTCCAGCAGCTCATCCGCGCGCCGGCGTCGCTCTCGCATGCCCTTGCCGGCAATCCGCAGCGACAGCTCCACATTCTCGTAGGCCGACAACAGCGGCAACAAACCGAAGGACTGGAAGACGAACCCAACCCGGTGCCGACGCAACTGTGTCAGCTGCCGCTCGGAGTACTCCGTGATGTTCTCGCCATCGATCGTGACGTGGCCGGAGGTTGGTGAATCGAGCCCGGCGATCAGATTCAGCAACGTCGTCTTGCCAGAGCCGGAGCGACCGATCAGGGCCACGAACTCGCCTCGCGCGACCTGCAGCGATGCGTCTCGAACGGCCCAAATGTCCTGACCGCCGACCACGAACTTGCGTGAGACGCCATGGACGTCAACCACAAGGTCTCGCCCGTCCGTTGCGTCGCGGTGATCCGGTTGAGTCATCGTGGTCATCTTGGTATTGCATCCTTACCCGTGGCGTCCGCCTCGTGCGCGGGCGTAATCACGATCCGGCCTTCACGCGAATCGACATAGGCGCGACGCCCGAGCGCGACTTGCTCGAGCAATGGTTTCGGAATCTGTAGCCGTCCGGCGCCATCAACGACGGCGAACTCTTCGTGTACCACTTCCGCGATCTCCGTACCGGCATTCTCAACCCGCCGCACCGTCTCCGTCGCGATCGTGCCGTCTCGAATCGCCACGACCCGATCGACCCGCGCAGCGATCGCCGGATCATGAGTCACAATCACAATCGTCAGGCCGTACTGATTGGACAGGGTCCGGAACAGCTCAAAGATCTCCTCCGACGTGTGGGTGTCCAGTTCGCCCGTGGGTTCATCCGCCAGCAACAGCGGCGGATCATTCGCCAGCGCCACACCGATCGAAACGCGCTGCTGCTCGCCGCCCGAGAGCTGGTCCGGCCGCTGCCGTCGCTTGTCCATCAACCCAACCGCCTCAAGCAGATTCAGCGCCCGCTCGCGAGCATGCTTGCGCGTGCGTCCGGCGAGAATCATCGGCACTTCGATATTCTGCTGAGCCGACAGATACGGAATCAGGTTGCGACCGGTCTGCTGCCAGACGAATCCGACCTCTTCGCGGCGGTAGTCGACCAACGCCTGCTCGGTCAGCGCCAGCAGGTCAGCCTGATTGACGAAGGCCTGACCGGCCGAAGGCACATCAAGTCCCGCGAGTACGTTCAGCAGCGTGGACTTGCCAGAGCCGGAGGCGCCGACGATCGCCAACACCTCGCCGCGGCCGACGGTCAGATCGAGCCCTCGCAAGGCCACCACTTCGAGATCGGCAATCTTGTAGATCTTGAACAGGTCACGGCAGATGACGTGCTGCTCATTCTCCATCTCATCCGGACGGATCGGTGGCATCGCCGCGTTCGTGGTCATCGGCCCCTCCAGATTGACACAACACGTTCAGGATACTCCCCAACGCCGCATTCGCTGACCGACTCTCGCAATCGGCTCAGAATGGGCCTGTCAGGAAGTCCCCGATCGCATCAATCGCATCGAAGGCGGAAAAGCTGTCGAACCACTTGCCCGTATGCAGCGTGTACTCGTGGAAGGTCTTCAACGCGCCAAGAAACAGCAGCCAACGAATCGCCTCATTGCGCGACAGCGGGGCCGGCGATCCGTCGGACGCAGCATCCCAGCCCGGACGCAGTCGGGACGGCCAATGCGGCCTCGCGGCCACAAACAGGAACCAGAACTCGAAGACATGCGGAAAATAAATCAGGATCTCGCGTCCCGCGCCGATCGTGAACGCGATAAATCCCACCAGACGCCAGCCAAACAGCGACAACGCGACACGTCGCTCCCAACCCTGCCAACGCAGCGCCACGACCGCGAACAGCCCGATGTAGACCTGATCGACCCATTTGTCCCACTCCTGATAGTTCGACAGTCCACCGAGATCGATCGCCTGGCGCAGGAATAGGTCTGAGAGGTCAGTAAAGACGGCGATCAGCCCTCCGACGAAGGCCCAACGCAACACGGGCAGCGAACCCGCAACACGAATCAGCGCGATGACCAGCGCTTCCATCTCGGCAGCCTAAGTCGCTCACATCGGCCCTGCGCCGAGCCAGGGGCCGCGCGTCCACACTGCTACCTTGACACCCCATGCCCACCTTCGTCGGACTCGACCTCGCCTGGACCACGAAGAACGAAAGCGGCATCTGCTGGCTCGAAGGCGAATCGAGCGAGAATATGCGCTGCACACGCATCGAAGCCGCTGTCTGGGATATGCAGAAGCTGGCCGACAAAGTCGCGACGGCAACGGGGGACGTGGTCGTCGCGATCGACGCGCCGCTGCTCTACACGCCGAAGCGTTGCGTAGAGCCTGAAATCGGTCGTCGCTTTGGCAAGTACAAGGCGTCAGCTCATTCGTCGCACGCCGCTGTCAAGAGGGGATTCAAAACAGGAATCGATCTCGGCAAGGCGCTCGACTCCAAGGGATTCTGTCTCTATCCGGAGCGCCTGCTCAATGGCGACCGCAACGGTCGCCACGCCGTCGAGGTCTATCCACACACGATTCATGTGCGCCTCTTCGGGCTCTGCGAACGGATTCTGTACAAGAAGGGCATCGTGGCAATCCGCAGGCAGGGGCTGCTGGAGTATCAGGTCCACTTGCAGAACCTGCTGGAGCGGGTCGCACCCGGCGTGTTGGACTGTTCGGAAGTGCAGCGACTGTTGCATCCGCGAACGACGCTCGATGCCAGGGGCAAGAGCCTCAAGCGGCTCGACGACACGCTCGACGGCCTCACCTGCGCGCTCGCTGCCTGGCTCATGTGGAAAGAGCCAGCGCGCTGGGAGATGATCGGTGACCGGAACGGCTACATCGTCGCACCGCGACCATCTCAAGCCGCGCGCTCATACCCGCAGCTCAATCGTGCGGCTCAATCGTGCGGATAGTCCGGATGCGACTTGAGCGCTTCAATCTGCTCGAGATGATCGCCGTCGTGAAACGCCTGAAACAGCGGCCACGCCATTGACGGCAAGTCACCGAAAAAGGCGTGCGGTACCGTCACCACCTGGTCGACTTCGTCTGGAAACGCATTGGCGACGCTCAGCAAGCGTTCGCTGACCCGTGTCACCTGACCGCGCAGCTCATCCACGTCCGAAGCGGGCGCCTTGATCTCGCCCGGCGGACCTTTGACCACCGCGCGACCGTTCGCCGTCGCGGCGATGATCTCCGTTACATTCGGCGACGCCGTGATCACGTGGCGCATGATCTCAGCGATGCTCCAGCCGCCCTCATCGTCCGGATCAGTCTTCGGATGCGGCGACCATTCCGCCTGCGCCTGATCGACGTCCTGCAAGGCGTCAATCAGCGCGAATCGCGCTTGCGCCATGCGCAGCCAGATCGCGTCCCACGACAGTGTCGCCGCGCCCTCCAGGAACTCTGCGCGCGTGCGTTCCGCGAATCCGGCAACATCACGTTCGGACACGGGCTCAGTCGCTGTCGCCAGTGATTGCGGCAATGAACTCATCGGAGGTCACCACGCCGTGCGCGAAGGCCGGCCAGTTGACGTTAATCGTCGCGTCCATCTCAGCTTGCGAGAATGCGGCGATCGCATCCGAGATGAGCGTCGCGTGGAAGCCCAGCTCGACCGCGTAGCGGCCGGTCGAGTCGATGCAGGTGTTGGCCCGGTTGCCCGCGACCACCACGCGCTCGATACCGCGCTGGCCGAGCAGGAATTCGAGATCGGTATTCGCAAACCCGCTTGATGTCCAGTGCTCCTGCGCCAACACATCACCCGGCTGCGGCGCCACCTCATCGATCACCTCAACGCCGAAGCTGCCGGCCTCAAAGATGTTCATGCGTTGGATGCCGACATGACCAGGCGCAGGATGCTTCCAGCCGTCATAGTCGCCGCCGCGGTTGCGGTGATGATTGGCATAGACGACGAGCATGCCCGCCGCCCGCGCCGCTTCCGTCACCCGCTGCAAGTTGGCAATGGTGTTGGAGGACTCGGCAGTGCCTTTGGTCATCTCATAGAGCTTGCCGCCGGGCTTGAGAAACTCGTTCAGCGCGTCAACGAGCAGTAAGGCGGTTTCGGAGGACGGAAACGTTGGGTTGCTGGGCATCGCTCAATCCAGATCGTCGTTTGCTGGTTGCGTCAGGCTACGCCGCCTCAGCGAAACTCAGGCGCGATCTCCTTGATGAAGCGATCCATCTGCTCGGTGCGCTCGAAGGCGTTCGCGCCGAGCGTGAAGTCGGGCAGAATCAGCTCGTCGACTCCCGCGTCGATGTAGGCCTGCACCGTGCGCTTGATCTCGTCGTTGGAACCGCCGAGCACCGGGCGTCCGCTCGCCCGAGCCGGTCCAAGCGCCGCTTCGTTCTCTGTCATCATCAGCAACATGCAGGCCGATCGCTCGATCTCAGCCGGATCGCGGCCGACGTCGCGGCAGTGAGCGTCCAGCACCGACTGCTTCTGGATCAGCACTTCCGGCGTCCCCCAGACGTTCCATTCGTTCGCGTACTGCGCCGTGATCCTCAGGGTGCGCTTCTCGCCGCCGCCGCCGATCATCAACGGCAACGGCGTCTGGATCGGCTTCGGCTCCAACGGCGCGTCCGTGAGCTGGTAGTACTCGCCCATGAAGTTCGTCTTCTGGTAGTGGAACATCTCCGTGATCAGCTGACAGGCCTCCTCAAAGCGATCCATCCGCTCCTTCAGCGTGCCGAAGTGGATGCCATAGGCGTGATGCTCGTTCTCCTGCCAGGCCGCTCCCAGACCGAGAATGAATCGCCCGCCCGAGATGATGTCGATCTGCGCCGCCATCTTCGCCGTCAGCGCCGGGTGTCGGTAGGTGTTGCCGCTGACCATGTGTCCCAGCGGCACGCGCTGAATCCGCGCCGCGAATGCTGCCAGCGTCGTCCATGATTCGTGCACAATCCCGTCCGAGGCATCTTCCCCGACCGGCTTGTTCGGCATGAAATGGTCGGCGAACCAGATCCGGTCCCAGCCGCTGGCCTCGGCATGTCTCGCAACCGTCAAGACCTCCGCCCACGGGTTAGACGCTCCAGGCCAAAATCCGAATCGCATGATCTCGCTGCTCCCTAGACATTGAGGCAATCGTCTGGTGACTGTCGTGTTGTTTGCAGCATATCGACCAACGCAGCGCCGACAGGGCGTTAACCGAATCGCAACCACCCGCCTGTTGCGCGGCGTCGTACCATTGCGTTGGCGGATTTCGGACGATCACGCGATCGCCACGTTCACGGCCTCGACCAACGACGCGGAAACAGCGGAGGCTGAGCAATGCGCACAGTCCTGGTAGTCGAGGACGAACGACCGCTGGCGGAAACGCTGCGGTTCAATCTGGAGCACGAGGGCTACCGCGTGCGGACAGCCGAAGACGGCGTCGAAGGGCTCTCGATGGCGCGGGCCTTGCAACCTGATCTGGTCCTGCTTGATCTGATGTTGCCGCGACTGAGTGGCATTGATGTCCTGCGCGGCATCCGCGAGCATTCGCAAGCCCCCGTCCTGCTCCTGACCGCGCGCACGGCCGAAGCCGATCGAGTCAAGGGACTCGATCTCGGCGCCGACGACTACATCACCAAACCGTTCTCTCTGGCCGAACTCAAAGCGCGCATACGCGTCCACCTGCGGCGCAAGCAGGACAGCGCCATCGCACCGCGAACGCTCGCGTTCGGCGAGTTCGTACTCGACCTCAATCGCCGACTGCTCAGCCAACACGGCCAACCGATTGCGCTGCGTCCAAAGGAATACGAACTGCTCGCCTATCTCGTCCAACGCGACGGCCGCGCCTTCACCCGCGACCAACTGCTCAACGACGTCTGGGACATCTCCTACGCCGGCGGTACTCGCACCGTTGATGTGCACGTCCGTTGGCTGCGCATGAAGATCGAGCAACCAGGCGAGGCGCCGCGTCATCTCATCACAGTGCGCGGCGCAGGTTACCGATTCGAGCGATGAGATGCGCACGCTGGCACTGGGCGTCGCGCTGTTGTTATCGGGGGTCGCTGTCCTCGCCGGCGGTCTGTTGTGGTGGGCAGGACTGCTGATCCTGATTGGCGGCGCCAGTCTGTCGAGCCTGGGGATCGCTCGCCAACGCGGATCGATCAACGCGCTCCAGGAACAGTCGAAGCAAGAGCGGCTTCGCGCAGAGCACCTGCGGACCGAGCTGAGCCAGCGCGCCGCCGAACGCGATCAGTTGCAGCAGGCCCTCGCTTCGACTGGCGACCTGGTGCTGGCGCTCGACCATGAGGCGCGCATCCGCTACCTCAATCCGGCCGCGCAGCTGAGCTTGCGCGCAGGCGACCTCGAGCCGCTGAGCGCCCCGGTCCTGGAAGTCGTGCAGGATCCTGACCTGTATCGCGCCGTGCGCCGTGCAATCGATGACCAATTGCCGGCCGTGCTGGTCGTGCAACGGAGCGAGCGCCGTTTCCGCACCGTCGTCGCGCCGGTATCGGTCGAGTCGGGCAGCGGCCCCTGGTCGGTCGTCCTGGCGATGCACGACCTGACCGATCTCTATGAAGCGGAGATCGCGCGGAGAGACTTCTTCATCAACGCCTCGCACGAACTGCGCACGCCGCTGGCCTCGATCTCGGCTGCCGCCGAGACCTTGGAACTCGTCAGCCGACTGGAGGATGCGCAGCGCTTCCGCTCGATGATCCAGTCAGAAGCGGGACGGATGGGCCAGTTGGTTGAGGAGATGCTGGCCCTGGCCCGCCTGGAATCGGGATTGACCGAGCCCCAGATGCAAGTGGTCGAACTCGAGCCGCTGATCGAACAGGCGCTAGAGAGCATTCGTCCGCAGGCGGAGCGGGCCGGGTTGACGCTTGGCGGCCAGTTGGCTGATCAACCGCTCAACGGTCACGGCGAGACCCGGTTGATGGCCGATCCCGAGTTAGTCGAGCGGGCGCTGATCAATCTGTTACATAATGCCGTCAAGTTCACGCCCTCAGGTGGCAACGTGGACGTGCTGGCCGTGCGCGGATCGGACGCTGATCCCGCGCCGATGATCTGGATTCAAGTGCGTGATACGGGCATCGGCATTGAGCCGGCCGAGCAATCACGCATCTTCCAGCGCTTCTATCGCATTGACCGCGCGCGGAACTCACAGCACAACGGCGGCAGCACGGGACTGGGTTTGGCAGTGGTGAAACATATCGCCGAGGTGCACGGAGGCGCTGTGTCGCTAGACAGCGCACTTGGTGACGGTTCCACCTTTGGCTTCAGCGTGCCACTGGCGCAACAGAGCGACGATCACTCGATCGCGCGCGCCGCGAACGATAACCCGCTCTTAACGTCGCGTTAGCCGGTTCGTTAACGCGACACTCCATCCGGGGTCGAAGCTGTACCTGAATGCCGCTCGCCAAGCGCTCATCCTGGGCGCGCCGACGGGCGCATCGAACGAGCGAGAGGAGCGTGATCGTCTTGGAGACAGCGCATCATATCTCGGCCAGATCGTCAACGCGGTGGCTACCGTTGTTGATCGTCTCGCTGTTGGCGGCAGCCATGTTGGCGATCGCCTGCAGCAGCGACGGTGATCAACCGCAGGAGTCAGGATCGCGGACGGCGGCCTCGTCGGACTCACCGAGCCGCGACGACCAACAGCGCGACCAACCGACCCAGCAACAGCAAGCGCCAGAGCTGGCGCAGGAGCTTGAGGACATTGAGGGCGAAATCGCCGTGGACGGTTCCTCGACCGTCTTCCCGATCACCGAAGCGATGGCCGAGGAATTCGGCATCCTCACCGACCGCGGCGTGCGCGTCACGGTAGGCGTCTCGGGTACCGGCGGCGGATTCAAGCGCTTCTGCGCCGGTGAAATCGACATCTCCGATGCCTCGCGTCCGATCAAAGACGCCGAAGTCGAACTCTGCGCCGATGCCGGAATCGGATTCATCGAAGTGCCAGTCGCCTTTGACGGCCTGACCGTGGTAGTCCACCCAGACAACGACTGGGTCGGCTTCCTCACCGTTGACGAACTCAACCACATCTTCCGACCCGACGACTTCGCCACCTCATGGGCTGACGTCCGCGACGGGTTCCCCGACATCGAAATCGCGCTCTACGCGCCTGGCGCCGACAGCGGCACCTTCGACTACTTCACCGAGGCGATCAACGGCGACAGCGGCGTCCACCGCTCCGACAACACCACCTTCTCCGAGGACGACAACGTGCTCGTGCAGGGCGTCTCCGCTGACCGTGGCGGGATCGGCTACTTCGGCTTCAGCTACTACGCCAACAACGCCGACATGCTGCTGGCCGTGCCCGTGATCAACGACGCCGACGCCGCTGTGACGCCATCCAACGAGACGATCAACGATGGTTCCTACAATCCGCTCTCCCGACCGCTGTTCATCTACGTCGCAACCGATTCGCTTGATCGCGTCGAAGTCGCAGCGTTCGTCGAGTACTACCTGACCGACGGCGTCTGGCTCGTCGACACACCCGAGGTCGGCTATGTCCAGCTGCCCAGCGCGATTTACGCGGCCGCGCTGGAACGCGTCAAGGACCTGATCACCGGGTCAGCAATGGCGCAGGCGGAAGAGGGCATGTCGCTGGCTGAGACCTTCGGCGCCAACTAGCGAGAGCATCATTGGCAGTCAGCGCCTCGCCCGAGTACATGGGCGAGGCGCTGTCGCATCTGGATCCAGCCGCCAAGCCAGCGTGATCAGAAGCGTTGGACGCTTACGCATTGTTAACCGCAGGCATAACCGACCTGCATAACGTGCCTTCAGACCTGATCCACCGCATCGCGCGATGAGGAAGACGCTGAGATGTCTGCACAGGCTCCGCGCATGGATGGTCCCGAGCGCGACACCGTCCGCTCACTCCTGCGAGAGCTGTGGCGCGACCGGTTGCAGCCGTCGCGGCCAGGCAGCGGCCGTGAGACGCGAACTGGCCGCGTCATGCACGCCTTGCTATTCATCACGGCGACACTCACTGCGTTCGTCACGATCGGCATCGTCCTCGTCCTGATCTTCGAGACCATCGAGTTCTTCCGTGAAGTCCCATTCCTCGACTTCTTCGGCTCGACCAAGTGGTCTGCGCTGTTTGCTGAGAAGCAGTTCGGCGTCTGGGCCCTGGTCTGGGGCACGGGCATGATCGCGCTGGTCGCGCTGATCGTGGCGATTCCACTCGGACTAATGGCGGCGGTCTTCCTCAGTGAGTACGCGCCGCCGCGACTACGCGCGGTCGTCAAACCGATGCTAGAAGTGCTGGCCGGCGTGCCGACCGTGGTTTTCGGTTACTTCGCGCTGGCTTCCGTCTCGCCGGTGATCCGCAGCATCTTCGGCGAGGATGTCGGCATCTACAACGCGCTCTCGGCAGGCATCGTGGTGGGGCTGATGATCGTGCCGATCATCGCCTCGCTCTCAGAAGACGCAATGAACGCGGTCCCGCGCGCCCTGCGCGAAGGCGCCTACGCGCTCGGCGCGACGCGGATGGAAGTGTCGCTGCGGGTCGTGGTGCCCGCCGCCTTCTCGGGCGTCGTCGCGTCTGTCATCCTCGCCGCGTCGCGAGCGGTCGGCGAGACGATGGCCGTGACGATCGCCGGTGGCGGCAACCCTCAGTTCGGCGTTGACCCGCTCGAAGCTGTGCAGACGATGACGGCGATGATCGTTCAGCTCTCGTTGGGCGATACGCCGACCACCTCAATCGAGTTCAAGGTACTCTTCGCCGTCGCGATGACGCTGTTCGTGCTGACTCTGGGAATGAACATCATCGCCCAGTGGATCTCGCGGCGCTTCCGGGAGGAATACGAATGAGCGCAGCAGCTCCGACCGCCCGACCGTCCTCGTACTCCCCACGCATTGGCCTCCGACGCAGCGCCTCGGTCGGCTTCATGGCTGTTGCCATGCTGGCCATCCTCGCCTCAATGGTGATGCTGGGCGCGCTGATTGTGGAGATCTTGCTCGACGGCGCGGCGCACCTCTTCACCGATGGCGGCGCGGTCGAGCGCGATACGCGGTCCGGGCTGGTCTCCGATCTGCCCACGCCCGAAAGCATGGGCTGGATGCGCTGGGCCGTACCTCTGGCAATCTTGCTGCCAGCGATCGGGCCGCGATTGCTGCGCAGGCTCGCGCCCAAGCTGTCACGCGACATGGAGCGGATCCTCGGCCTGCTCGCCGTTGCGCCCGCCGCGATCTTCATTCACATCCTGTATGTCCGCTTCGAGTCGGCCTACTTGATCGATTACGCCAAGCTGACTGACATCAGCGGCGCCAGCGGCAACATCATCCAGCTCTTCGCTGAAGCATCCGGCTTTCAGTTTGTGCGCCTGATCATCGTGGGGCTCGTGCTTCCGATCGCGATCCTCGTCTTCGGCGCTCGCTGGGCCCCGCGGATGCGCCGACCGAGTCTGCTCATCTCCGCGATCTTGATTGCCGCATGGCTCGTCTACCTATTCATCGACCCATGGTTCCTCTCCTCGTTCCCTTCGCGCAAGCCTGCGGAGGCCGGCCTCTTCTCCGCCGTGACCGGGACGCTCTACATGATGGCGATCACCGCCGCGCTGGCCTTCCCGCTCGGCGTGGGCGCAGCGATCTACCTCGAGGAATACGCGCGCCAAAACTGGTTCTCGCGCATCATTCGAGTCAACATTGCCAACTTGGCCGGCGTGCCGTCGATCATCTACGGACTGCTCGGCCTACAGGTATTCGTCCGAGTCATGGAATTCGAACGCTCCGTGCTCGCCGGCGCTTGCACGATGGCGCTGTTGGTCATGCCCATCATCATCGTCTCCGCACAGGAGGCGCTGCGTACCGTGCCGCCGTCGATGCGTGAGGCAGCCTACGCGGTCGGCGCGACCCGCTGGCAAGTGGTGCGCTATCACGTGCTGCCGTATGCCTTCGGCGGCATGTTGACCGGCAACATTCTGGCGATGTCCCGAGCAATCGGTGAGACAGCGCCTCTGATCGCGATCGGCGCGCTCACATTCATTGCGTTCCTGGCAGACTCGCCCACAGACGACTTCACCGTCCTGCCGATTCAGATCTTCAACTGGGTCTCACGACCGCAGAGCGGATTCCACGAGATCGCCGCTGCCGGGATCATCGTGCTGTTGTTGATCCTCTTGCTGATGAACGCCGCCGCGATCATCATGCGTCAACGCACCCGCACCGATTGGTAGCATCAGATAGACCGGTGAGCCTCGTTCACAGGCCAATCCAGAGAGCCGCATTTGGAGCCGAAATGGCACGCAACATCTTCACTGTGATGCGCTCCAGTACGCCAGCCGCCACGGCCGAGCGATCTTCCGTGTCGGCGCCGCCGCCGCCCAATTTGCCGCCGCCCAACACGAAGCAGGACGCCGCTGCCGGTGTCGGCGTCCACATCGACCCGACGCTGGAAGCCGTTCGTCACGACTTCACCGAAGAAGTCGAGATGGCGGTACAACTCCGTGACGTCTCGGCCTACTACGGAACGTTCCAGGCGGTTGACAAGATGACCATCCCGGTGCCTCGCAACCGTGTCACCGCCTTGATCGGTCCGTCTGGCTGCGGCAAGTCGACGCTGCTGCGTTGTCTCAATCGCATGAACGACCTGATCCCCGGCGCGCGCGTCGAGGGCAATATCGAGTTCGAAGGTCGGAACCTGCTCGATCCCGACGTGGACGCGGTCGACGTCCGCCGACGCATCGGCATGGTCTTCCAGAAACCGAATCCCTTCCCGAAATCAATCTACGAGAACGTCGCCTTCGGCGCGCGAATCAATGGCTATTCGGGCGACATGGACCGGCTGGTTGAGGACTCGCTGCGCCGCGCCGCGCTCTGGGATGAGGTCAAGGACGACCTGAGCAAGTCTGGCCTGGCTCTATCTGGTGGGCAGCAGCAGCGACTCTGCATCGCCCGCGCGATCGCCGTGCAGCCGGAGATCATCTTGATGGACGAGCCAGCCTCCGCGCTCGACCCTGTGGCCACGCTCAAAATCGAAGACCTGATGCGGGAACTGGCAGAGGACTACACGATCGTCGTCGTCACCCACAACATGCAGCAGGCCGGACGAGTCTCCGACTACACCGCCTTCCTCCTCGCTGGCGAAGAACGCGTCGGCCGACTGGTCGAATTTGGGCCGACGCAGGACATCTTCACCAATCCGCTGGACCAGCGTACGGAAGACTACATTACGGGCAGGTATGGCTAACCTGCTTGCTCAGTCCCGGTTGTCCCGCGCCGCCGACGCCGATTGCGGGAGGTCGCCGTGTCAACCGTGAGATTGACCTACTCCGCCGACCGCGCGGATGTCCTTGACCGACTACGCCTCCTCCACGCTCGCGCTGACCGCGCGATCGTCGATGCGATGCAGGCGCTGCTGCGGCGCGACCTGGTTCTGGCGCGGCGAGTCGAGCAGGCCGACAGCGATGCCAAGGTGGTGCGCTACGGCATCGAGGAAGCCGTCACCAGCATCATCGCGCTGCAGCAGCCGGTGGCCAGTGATCTTCGGGAGCTCATGTCGATCGTGCCGATCGCCCTCAATCTGGAGCGGATCGCAGGACACGCCGAAGGCATCGCCCGCATCGCCATCTTCCTCGAAGACAATCCCCTCGCCGCCACCGAACCAGACCTCTGGCGCATGGCTGATGTCGTCCGCGAGATGCTGCAGTCCGCCACCCGCTCCTTCCTCGAATGGGACCTGCTCCGCGCCCGTCAGACCGCCGAACGCGACGACGAAGTCGACGACCTCTACGCCGCCATCCACGAGCGACTGATCGTGCGTCTGGCAGACATCGAGCCAGACGCAGCCGAGTTCGACGCCATCACGCACGTCCTCTGGTGCTCACACAACCTCGAGCGCATGGGCGATCGAGCGCTCAATATCTGCGAACGCACCGAATTCCTCGTCACCGGCCATTTCGAACCCTCCCCGTCCGACTCCTGACACCTCCTCATGCCTCCTGCGAGCAAGTCCGCCCCCTTGGGAGCTGGCGACGAGGTCATCTCGCTCCTCGTTGGGAGAACCGTCACCTTGTGACCGGGGTACCCACCGCCAGCCAGGACGTGAACAAAGCGCAGTCCTACAAAGCGCAGTCCTACAAGGCGCTATCCCTACCGGCTGCGAGGCGCTTGCGAGTAGTCCCCAAACGGACCGTCTCGCCAGGCCAGCGCTCCCTTGAGACCTTCGTCTCGCATTCGCCGCGACCACTCATAGTGCTGGCTTGTAAACGTGCCCACCGCGTCAAGATCGGTCGAGGAGCGCAGCGACGAGTAAATCCCCATATTCTCGTAGAAGCGGTTCATATGCACCTTGAGCTGCGCCAAGTGGTCGGCCGGCAAATTCGAGACTCGCTCCGCCAACGCCAGGGTCCGCTCCTCGAGCTCGTCCTTCGGCACCGCGTAGTTGATCAGGTTGAGCTCGGCCGCTTCGGTCGCGCGGATCGGGTCGCCCGTGTAGAAGAGCTCCTTGGCCTTGCGCATGTTGGTCAGCAGGGGCAGGATCGCCGACGTCCGAGAGCCCGCGAAGCGCAGACCAGGATGGCCGATCTGCGTGTCCTCGGCGGCGACCACGAGATCGGCCATCATCGAGAGCTCAAAGCCGCCCGCGATCGCGTAGCCGTGCAGCTGCGCGATGGTCACCTTCTGCATGTTCCAGAAATAGATCCAGATGTCGGTGACGCGCGCCATACCGCCGCGAATGCCCATGATCAGGCGGTTGCCGTCGTCGTCAACCGTGCGGAAGCGTCGATGCACGGCGTCGGCGCCGTAGCCGCCGGCAGGCGTCAGGTCGTAGCCAGCCGAGAACGTGCGGCCAGCCCCTTTCACGATCAGCACCCGCACATCATCGTCCGCCTCGAAATACTCAAGCGCGTCGCGGAAGTCGTAAATCAACTCCTGCGACAGCGCATTCATTTTCTCGGGCCGGTTCAGCGTGATCACACCGATTCGGTCATCGGTGCCAGTGCGATTCAGCAGGACATTCTCAAATTCGGGCAGTGTCATGGGGAAACTCCTTTGGAGAGGTTGCAAGCAGTCAGGATCAGCCTAATCGACATCGCGTCCAAGAGGTCAATCAGGGGGCGGGCCAGGCAAGGGACACAGTGGGTCGTTGCTCACCGCCGCCGCCACTTCAATCGACTCGACGAACTCGTCGAGTGCTGCGCTGACCGCGCGTCGTAGATCAGCACTACGGATACCACTAAGATTTCTCCCAGACTCATAACCCGGACAGTCCAGACGGCTGTTCTCCGACGAGTCGAATGTCATTGTGACCACTATCCAACCACCAGGGTCACCGCTGCGGTAGTTGAAACACGCCCCAGTCCAGCTCTAAGAGTAGTCATCCCCATCGCCTGATTCAGCTTCCAGGCAGCAAAATTCGAGATCGAGGCCCTGCGGTATGCGCAACCGAAAGACAGCGCTTCGAGAAGTTGATCTGTATTGCTCACCAGCAAGGAGTAGAACGCTCTCTTGCTCAAAGTCGTGCAGGATGTACACGTCAAGATCCGCATCAGCCTGATGGCCGGCGCGTCTGTCACTGTAGAACAATGGATTTAAGTCCTGATCCCACGACCGTGTCCTCGGCGATGAATCGCCCAATGACCGCGCGTCTGGTGTGGTCAAGTAGTAGAAGGACGGTTGGCCCGGAGTGAGCGAGCAGGGGATGTCAGCCCAACCGGTTGGCCGCTTGAACGCACCTCGATGGTCTCCTTCGTAACCTTCAACCGAAATGCGATTCGGCGCGACGCCACCGCTCACTTCCCAGCGAACGCGCAAGGTGTCCTCCACGTGACTGTCGGAAGAGCTTCCATAGTAGCGCTCAGGCCGACCAGGCTCGGTACGGGTCTCGTAATGAACTCCAGCTGCAACGTCGGGGTTGGATCAGGTGATTTCGAGATACAGCCCGACTGTTCCGTCCAGAGGGTGATAGCCAAATCAGACATCTCGACTTCCACGCCGCCCGCGCGCATCCAGCCATCGGACGCTTCAGCCTCCAGGAGGTCAACCGGTTCGCCAACAGATGGTTCGCCGTCGGCGCAACCCGCTGAGCAGGCAACCACAACGATCGCAATCGTCGTCAACTGCGACAGCAATGCCCGAACGGGCACGCATCACGCCTTATCAGCGTCTCTTGTCAGTGTCTGTTGCAGTCGTTACCATGCCTCCAAATCCACAGCCGAGTGCCCAGCAGCCTGCTAGGGGCATCTGAGGGAGAATTCGATGGTTACCGAGCACAAACTTGACGAACTGCGACTGGAACCGGAGGTGCCGGATCTGGACCTGTCCTGGCTCAACCTCGACACCGAGTGGGGCGTCAGCGCCGAACCCGGCCGCAAGGGACTCACCCTGCAACAGATCAACAAGTCGGTCTACGGCGACATCCCCGCGACCTCCGAGGACAGTTCGGCCCGTCCTCGCGGCGCGGCGCCGCCCGAGGGCGCTGCCCCGCGCATGACTCCGTGGGTGCTCGGCGACGCGACCGAGACCTTCTCCGACTCGGCCGCATTGCTCTACGACGAAGCCGTCTCGCGGCAGTGGTCCTCCGCCACCGACATCCCCTGGGACACGATGGACGAGCTGCCTGAGGACATCGAACGCGCGATGGCGCAGCTCTGCACCTCGCTGACCGAGGTCGAGTTTATTGCCGGCGACGTGCCCGGCAAGTGGCTGCCCCGCGTCGCAGCCGACCACTTCGAGTCAGGCCTGTTCCTGATGTCGCAGGTCATGGACGAGGCTCGCCACACCGACGTCTTCCGCAAGCGCGCCCTCGCCAACGGCGGCGGACTGCTGCTGCAGGGCGGCGGCGGTGGACTGCGTCAGATTCTTGAGGCTGAAGACTTCACCCAGATGTCTTCGATGCTGCACATCCTCGGCGAAGGCTTCGTCCAGTCGCTCTTCCGTCTCGGTGAGCTGATCGCCCACAACGAGGCCGAGAAGCGCATCTTCCGACTCGCCGCGCAGGACGAATCCCGCCACGTCGCCTACGGCGTCACGCACCTCAAGTACACGCTTGAGCACGACCCTGACAAGGCGGAAGAGGTCCACTGGTCGCTCGACATGTTCGAACACACCCTGGTTGACCCTGACCAACAGAACCCCGGACTCGCCGGTGCGTTGGTCTACCTGCTCGGCGACGGTGATGTCGACGAGGGCTGGCGCCTCTTCTGGCACGTCCGCCGCAAGCAGGTGCTCGAATATCTGCACCGCCTTGATGTCGCCGGCCTCGGCGGGCGACTCGAAAGCGGACGCTTGCACCCCTCATTGGCCGGTGCACTCGACGAGAACTAGACGACTTCGGCGATCAGAGCTCCCCCTCTGGGGGAGCTGACCGAAGGGACTGAGGGGGCTCGCTCCACCTGTCAGCGGAGCCCCCTCCGCCGCTACGCCGCGCCTCCCCCAGAGGGGGACGTCTTGAACGACCAGTATCCGGATTTCGCAGGAGAAGATGTCAATGCCAGACACCGATGTCGTCGCCGCAGCCAAAGCACGCCTGGAGCAGTCTGGCCTGCCCTCCGACTGGCTGGACATTCCGGTCCACTGGGGCGTCAAGGCCAAAGAGCAAGCCACGCCCGAGAATGGCGGACTGCGCTTTGAGTACCTCAATGTCGATGTCTACGGCGAGGTGCCCGAGCACTGGGACAACAACACTGAAATCCCGCGCGGCGCGATCCCCGATACTCGCACCGAGCAGATGGGCTACTCGATCTTCGACAAATCTGAAGTCTGGTCCGACCTCTGCGCCAGCCTCTACGAAGACGCCATCGCCGATCGCTGGAACTCTTCTGCCGACATCCCCTGGGACACGCTGGCGCCGATCGGCTCCGACCTCGAGCGCGCCGTCTGCCAAATTGCCACGCTGATCTCGGAGTACGCCTGGACCAAAGCTCAAACCACCGGTCGCTGGCTGCAAGAGATCTCTTACGGCTACATCGAAGTCAAGCTCTTCTTGGGCACCGTCGTCTTTGACGGCGCACGACTCTACGAAGTCTGGCGCAAACGCGCGCTGGCCAATGGCGGCGGACTCGGACGCGGCGGTCGCAACTGGAAGTTCCTGCCGCTCACCCAGAGCTATACCTTCTCCGAGTTCACCGTCGCCTCGATCATGCACGACGCGATGTTGATCGCTCTCCTCCGAAACGGCGAGCGGCTCGCGCAGACCGAAGCCGAGCGTAAGATCTACGAACTCTGCGCCCAGGACATCGAACGACACCTCCAGTACTTCGTTGACCACATGCGCTACCTGTTGCTGAAAGAACCCGTCCGACGTGAAGAAATCCACCGCTACCTGAACAAGGCCGAGTGGTACCTCGCAAAAGACGAAGACGACACGCTCTACTCAGCGCTCGGCGTGATACTCGGCGACGGGCGCGAAGGCGCGCCCGAGGCCATGGCCGATGTCGCGGAGCTACGCCGCGAACAGGTCGAGACCTATCTCGGCTACCTCCGCCAATGCCACCTGTCCGACCGCGAGTCTCGGCTCAATGAGGAACTACGCAAATGGGCCGGCATGCCCGATGCGGTCGAGGAAGAGAAAATACCCGTTTAGCGCCATGGCGCCTAAGCCCCTTCTCAAAAGCGGCAGAGCGACAGCAAGGCGTGTCGGCGCAGAAGTAAACTTCGCCGACACGCCAACGACAGCCTGAGCCTGACCAGCACAGACAGTTACGAATCAACCTCTGGAAGGAAGAGAGAGGGGATGTGCCCCGCAGGGACGGTCGAGACGCTATCCCTGAGGAGCCCGAGCCGGCAGCGCCTCCAAAATCCCGCGCAGATCGGACCCGCTCCATGTCGGACGCGACTTCATCAGCCGCTCGCGCTCCGGATCGGGATATCGCGAAACCCAATAGACCGGCAGCCCCGCGTGATTCGCGCCCGTGACATCGGCCCAGGGACTGTCACCCACATACAACACCTGACAGGGCTCCAGACCCAACTCACTGCATAACTGATCAAAGAACGGTTTGCGCGGCTTGTACGACCTCGCCGCCTCCGACGACAGCACTACCTGCAGTTCGATCCCAGCCCGTTCCAACGCGTGCTCCAGGTGATCGTCGTCCGCGTTACTGCCGATCGCGACTCGATACCCTCTGCGCTGAAGCTCCGCAAAGACTTCCGACACCTCCGGATAGGCAGGCGCCAGCGACAGTTCGTCCCACAGATGCTGGAACGCCGTGGCCGCCGGGATCGTCTCGACCGCATGTTTTGCGAAGGCCGCGCTGAAGAACTGCGGCCACGTCTCCGAGAAAGGGCGGAAGACCGGCTCAGGACCGTCGAGCGGTCGTTCGGGATCGCGACCCTCGCGCTTCGACATCTCTCGCGAGGCCTCAAGCCACGCTTCCCAGACCTGTTCACCCGTCGCGTGTTCGACGCCGTGCCGCAGCAGCATCTGTTGAATCAAGGATGCGAACTCCCGCTCTTCCAGCCGCAACAGCGTGCCGTAGCAATCAAACGCCACCGCTCGGACCGAGCCAACGGCCGCTTCCGGTCCGACCGCCGGCGGAGTCGGCTCGGGCGGCGTCTCGCGCTGTTCGTCGACCATGTCCATTCCCATCCCTTCGCAGGAAATCTGTGCTCAGTCCGCCTGTCGCGCCAACCATCGCGCCGCCTCCTTGGCGTGATAGGTCAGAATCACGTCGGCGCCCGCGCGCCGGATCCCGGTCAACGTTTCGAGCACGACGCGCTCCTCGTCCAGCCAACCTTGCTGCGAGGCCGCTTTCAGCATCGCGTACTCGCCGCTGACGTTGTACGCCGCAATCGGAACGTCGAACCGGTCGCGAGCTGCTCGTACCAGATCGAGGTAGGCCAGCGCCGGCTTGATCATCACCATATCCGCGCCTTCGGCGAGGTCACGCTCAATTGCGCGCATCGCCTCGCGTCCGTTCGGTGGATCCATCTGATATCCGCGTCGGTCGCCAAATTGTGGCGCCGAATCCGCCGCATCGCGGAAGGGACCGTAGAACGCCGAGGCAAACTTGGCGGAATACGCCAACACGGCGCGCTCGGCGAAGCCTGCCGCGTCCAACGCCCGACGAATCACGCCCACGCGACCGTCCATCATGTCCGACGGCGCAATCACATCGGCGCCCGCTTCCGCCTGACTCAGCGCCGTGCGCGCGAGCAACTCGACCGAGGCGTCGTTGATCACGCTGCCGTCATCATCCAGGACACCGCAGTGACCATGATCGGTGTACTCGCAGAGGCAAACATCAGTCACCACTACCAGCTCAGGCTGCGCCTCCTTCAGCACGCGCACCGCCTGTTGGACGACGCCATCCGCAATCCAGGCGCCGCTGCCCTGCGCATCCTTCGACTCCGGTAAGCCGAACAGCAGCACAGCAGGTATACCGAGCGACCTCAGCTCTGCCGCTTCGCGCGGCAACTGATCGACCGAGAGCCGTCGCTGACCAGGCATCGACGCAATCGGCTCACTGACGCCCACTCCAGCGGTCACAAACATCGGATAGATGAAGTCGGACGGCGCCAGACGCGTCTCGCGCAGCATCCGACGCAATCCTTCAGATCGGCGCAAGCGCCGCATCCGGTGCGAGGAGGGAATGCCGGCGATTTCGACAATCGGGCTATCGCGTTGAATCATCATTTGCCGTCACATAGCCAAGCACGGCCGCGACCAGGCCATCCATGTGGTACGTGTCTGCCATCGCAACCACGTTCAATCCCAGTTGGCGCGCCGCTTCAGCCGTCACCGGTCCGATGCAGACCGTCTCTATCGAGTGTATGTCGACGCGCGAGCCAGCAATCTGCACCAACCCACGCGCCGCCGAGGGAGACGTCAGCGTCACCAGGTCAACTCCTCGCTCCAGCTCTGCCAGGGATTGCGGCTCAGGCGTCGGTGTGACGACATCGTAGAGCGCGAGATCATCGACGATGGCGTCGGCCTCGCGCAGACCCTGGCTCAGCAAACTGCTGCCTTGAGCCGCTCGCGCCAACAGCACGCGCTGACCCTTCAGATCCGATCGAGTCTCCGGTCGAGTCAGCTCGGCCAGCAACGCCCTTGATGAGTACTCGCGCGGTGTCACATCAGCCACAATCCCGCGATCCGCCAACGCTCGCGCCGTCTCACGACCGATCGCCGCGACCTTCGTGTGAGCGAAGGCCCGCGCGTCGAGTCCCTGCAACCTTAGCGACCGCCACAGCGTTTCCACGCCGTTCACGCTGGTCAGTCCCACGATGTCGTAGCTACCCCGCTGAAGGTCGCCCAGTGCCGGCGCGATCGTTGCCGCATCCTTCGGGACGACTTCAATCGTCGGCAGCTCGATCGCCTGCGCGCCGAGCGCTCGCAGACGGCTCGACAACGCTTCCGCCTGCCGCTTCGGCCTCGTCACCAGCACTCGCAAGCCATCAAGCGGACGTTTGCCCGGCGGCGATGCCAACGCCACCGTCTCACCGACCACCACCGTCACCGGCGCGCTCAGATCGCCTGCGCGCTGAGCCAGGGCATCAAGCGGCGCGAAGACCGTCCGCTGCTCAGATGTCGTCGCACGCTCGATCGCCGCCGCCGGCGTCTGCCCTGCGAGTCCGCCTTCTTGCAGACGCTCGATCACGCGCGGCAATGATCGCCAACCCATCATAATCACGATCGTGCCGCCGACCGCAGCCACCGCTCGCCAGTCAATCGGTGGCGCGCCGCCATCTCCCTCGGATCCGGTCACGATCGTCAGCGCCGAGCTCGCCCGCCGGTCTGTGACCGCGATACCCGCCGCCGCAGCAGCCGCGACGGCGCTCGTCACACCTGGAATGATCCTGAATGGCACGCTCGCCACCGCCAGGGCCGACGCCTCCTCGCCACCGCGACCGAAGACGAACGGATCGCCGCCTTTCAGCCTCACCACGCGGTAACCCTGCCGCGCACGCTCGACCATCAGCGCGTCGATCGCCTCCTGCGAGCGCGACGGTGCGTCAGCTGACTTGCCTACGTCGATCCACTCCGCCGACTCCGCCAGACGTCGCAGATCGGCCGAGACCAACCGATCGCTCAGTACCACTTCTGCTCGCCGCAACGCCTCCATTCCAGCAACCGTGATCAATTCTGGATCGCCAGGCCCTGCTCCCACGAGGCAGACGGGCGGGATCATGGCCCGTCATCCAAGCTTGCGTCGTCAAGCAGGTGTTGGCCGCCGCGCTCCAACAGGCGCTCTGCCACCTCCACGCCCACGCGCTCGGGATCGTCGCCAGAGCGCTGAACATCGATTCGCTCCGATCCATCAACGCTCAGCAGTCTCCCCGCCAGCAGGACCTCGCCTCCGCGCACGTGCGCCAACGCCGCCAGCGGCAGCGAGCAGCCAGCGCCCAACGTGCGCAACATCGCCCGCTCCGCCGCTACGGCCCGCGACGTCGAGTCATGGTTCAGCAGACGGAAGCGCCCCACGTCGTTGGTGCGACACTGCAACGCCAACGCTCCCTGTCCCGGCGACGGCATCATCAGGTCGATCGGCAGGATGGCGCTCGCAGACCGATTCAGGCGCTGCAATGCAATCGCCGCCACCATGACCGCGTCATACGACCCCTCAGACAACCTCGCCACGCGACGGTCGACATTGCCGCGTATGTCGACCACCTCCACATCCGGCCGTAAGCGTCGCAGCTGAGCCGCTCGCCGCCGCGATCCTGTGCCGATTCGCGCCGCCGGCGCCAGCTGGAACAGGTCCAGATGGTCTCGGCTGACCAAGGCGTCGCGTACGTCTCCGCGAGGCAGATAGGCCACGATCGGCGCTGAGTCGTCCATCTGCGGCGGCATATCCTTGGCCGAGTGAACCGCGATGTCGATCTCACCGTTCAGCAAAGACTCCTCCACCGCGCGAACGAACAGCCCCTGTCCGCCAATGGTCCGCAGGCTGCGGCGGTCGCGGTCGCCCTCAGTGCGGATGGCGATGAACTCAGATTCAATCCCGACTCGCGACATGGCGTCTGTCGCCAGCTGCGCCTGAACCCTCGACAGCTCGCTGCCGCGTCCGCCGAGCCGTACCCGATCCGTCACGGTTCCCCGTTCACCGCACGGATCGCCACGCACAGACGATCCAGCAATCGCGCTTTCGCCTGCCCTCGTCGGCGTTGCGCGAGCAGGATGCGGACCTCACCATCCATCGCGGCCTGCCAGGCGTCCGCCTCAATACCGCTGAACGCGCCCAACCGCCGCAGCTCCATACGCAGCTCCGCCACCACGTCCGCCAGAGACGCCGTATCCGCTCTCAAATAGTCGCTCAACTCCTCGCGCAACCGCCGCGCGATCGCTGGTGATCCGCCGCCCGTCGAAATCGCCAACGTCAGCGGCGCCTGCCGCACAACCGCCGGCAGGATGAAATCGCAATGCGACGGATCATCAGCCGCATTGATCGGCACACCGATCGCGCGCGCGTCCAACTGCAGACGTTCGTGGGCTGATCCATCGTCGCAGGCCGCCATCACGATCGCCTGGCCACACATGTCGCCGGAACGGTACTCGCGCGGCAGATGGTTCAGCAGTCCGTCGTCGCGCAGCTGCGCCAACCCATCACACAGCGTCGGCGCCACCACCTGCACCTTCGCCTCGGCGGCGAGCAGACCGTTCACTTTCTCCAACGCCGTCTCACCGCCGCCGATCACCAGCACCGAGCGGCCGCGTAAGTCGAAAAACAGCGGATAGTAATTGGCGGCATCGGGCTGGCTCACGTCGTCGCTGCGGTCTCCAGCCGCGCGATCGCAATGCCACGCTCGCCCTGCACGGTGTACAACAGATACACACCGTCGTCGTCCTCGAACACCGCCGGATCGCGCAGCTGATGCACCGGTTCATGCGACGCCCCGCGCACGCTCGGCGCGATCGGGAACGACACGCCCTCCCACTCGTGAACCGGTCGCAACACATCCCGACGATCTCCCGCTGTCCACGACTGCCAGTGACCGCGCAGCGCGATCGGCGAAGCGTAGATTCGCTCCGGCGCGTCTCCCACATTGGTCCAGAACACCCACAACGTGTCCGACTCGCGCCACAGCGCGCAATGCCGCATCGTGTCTGGAAACAGCTGCGGACCTCGCTCGAACCCGCTCAGTCCGTCCTCCGAGCGATACAGAATGCCGGGCATCGACATCCCGTACCAGCCCGGCTCGTCAACCTCGTCAAGCCGGATCATGCGCAGATAACTCGTCGACAGATCCTCGTCGCGAGCCTCGAATGCAACGCCGTCGCCCGAGACCGCTACCCGCCCGACCTGCTTGCCATTCGCCAGCTGACCATGAACATACAATCGAATCTGCCGCGTCTCGTGATCGACGATCGCGTCTGGCGACGCCACGTGCGGATAGAGAAACCCGCGCTCGATCATCCAATCCAACCCGTCATCGAACTGATCGAGCTGCGCCGGAAAGGTCGTTTGCTCTACTCGCAGCGTGCCCGCTTCGTACATCCGCCAGGGACCCAGCAGATCGTCAGCCAATGCCAGCCGAATGTAGCGTCCGAGATGGTCCGCAAAGTACAGATAGAATTCGGCCATCCGATTCGGCAGCCACTGCGGCGCGCGGATCAGCGACGGCCCGTTGATGTTCTCACCCATCCGCTCATCCATGTGCGGATAGATCAACGGTCCGTCGTGACAGAGGCGTATTGCGCGCATACCGCCTCATAGTAATGGCATGCAATCCGCATCAACGTGACCGCGACCGCGACGTGCTGGAATTGAGGGATAAGCTCAGCTCATGAGCCTGCAACACGGCACGCTGCGTGAAATCATCGAGACCGCCATCCTTGGCCTGATCGTCTTCCTCCTCGCCCGCGAGGCGGTGCAGAACTTCCAGGTCGACGGACGCTCCATGCAACCCACGCTCGAAAGTTCCGAGCTCGTCCTCGTCAACAAGATCGGCTATTGGGAAGTCGATCTCGGCCCCTTCGACGCGCTCCTGCCCGGTCGCAGTAACGGCGATTTCTTGATCACTGGTCCTCATCGCGGATCGGTCATCATCTTTTCGCCGCCCTACCGCAGCGCTCACGATTTCGTGAAGCGCGTGATCGGGCTGCCCGGCGACAACGTCGAAGTCTCCGGGGGGCGCGTCTTCGTCAACGGCTTCGAGCTCAGCGAGCACGACTACACCTTCGCTCCACCCAACTATCAATGGGGACCCGCCGTGATCCCGCCTGAGCACTACTTCGTGCTCGGCGACAATCGCAACAACAGCCAGGATTCCCACGCCTTCGGTCCGATTCATGAAGACCAGATCGTCGGCGAAGTGCTGTTCCGCTGGTTCCCCTTCAATCGCATCAGCAGCGATATCTCAATGGACGCAGTCGATCCGGAAGGCAACATTCTGCCGTGACCCAAACCAACCATGACGCCATCTCCCTCCTGCAAGACGCCGGCGCCGTCCTGAACGGCCATTTCCAGTACACCTCCGGCCGTCACGGCGACCGATACATCGAGAAGTTCCGACTGTTGGAACAGCCCAACGTCACCGCACAGCTTTGCGGCCAGATTGCCGCGCACTTCCGCGACCAGGAGCCTCAGATCGTGGTCGGCCCGACGACCGGCGGCATCCTCCTCGCGCACGAAACCGCGAAACAACTCGGCCCCGGCGTGCGGGCCTACTTCGCCGAGTCGCACGAACACGGCGGCCGCGTCATCGGTCGCGGATTCCAGATCCGTCCCAACCAACCCACCCTGGTCGTTGATGATGTCTTAACGACCGGCGGCTCCATCCGTGACACGCTTCACGCCGTGCGAGCGCTCGGCGGACAACCGATCGGCGTCGGCCTGATCGTCGATCGGACCAACGGCGCCACCAGTTTCGACGATCTTCCGCTCTTCGCCTGCCTCAGCATTGAGGTCGCCAGCTACCCCGCCGACGCCTGCGCACTCTGCGAGGCGAACGTCCCGCTCACCATCACCTAACCGAGCGCCTGGCCAACCGCCTGGCCGAGCAACTGGCCGAGAACGCAGCGACTCCCTGGCTTCAGTCTGGACGGACTGTTGCCAGGGCAGCGCACAATCCCGCAATTGACGGCAAGCTCAGGTCGGCCTGAACCGCGGGAACAGACTTGTCGCCGACCAGCACCGTAAGCGCGAAACCAGCATGTTGCGCCCCCAGAATGTCGGCTTCCGGCGTGTCGCCTACGAATGCCGTCTCGGCCGCCGTCGTACCGAGCGCCTCCAGCGCCGCCTCAAAGATCGCCCGGCCCGGCTTCCAACTGCGCACATCGTCGGACCAGATCCAGGCATCGATCCACTGATCAAAGCCGCGACCGACCAGCGCCTGTTCGACGTATCGTCCCGGCGCCAGTCCCGTATTTGACACCACCGCGAGCCGCAACCCACCACGCTTCAGCTCGGTCAACTCCGCTGATACACCCGCGATCAGGTCCGGCGGCTCCCAAGTCGCGCTCTCGCAGATCGCCGCTGTCAGCTCGCGAATCAGGTCCTCGTCCTCAACCGTCTCCGGACACTGCGCCAGCATCAACCGACGCACGGCATCAACCCGCTCATCGCCCGATAGATCCACGTTGGACTGATGCGCCTGAACCAACTCGTCGATCGCGGCGCGAATGGCGATCGGAACGGCTGCAACGGCGCCACTGCCTGCGCCCGCGCGCTCATACGCGCGTGAGAGTCGGGATTCGCGCTGGCGCATCCGTCGACGACCGCCGCCGGGCGCGTCAACGATCAACGTGCCCCACAGATCGAGCGCGACCGCCTGTAGCGAAGCCAACGATGCCGTAGGTCGGCGCTAGCCGGAGCGAGGCTGGTCGTCGCGGTCGGCCGTGGCGGAGACTTCGCCGTCCTCTTCCGTGCCGTCTTCTTCCCCGTTGGGGACGCGCGCTTCCTCGCGGAATTCGCGCAGACCAGTGCCGAGCGCCTTGCCGACGCCAGCCAGTCGACCCGCGCCGAAGACGACGAGCACGACGATCACCACCACAATCGCCTCGACCGGACCGAATCCAATCAGTGCCATATCCATCCCGAACTCCTGCAGAACCACCAATGCTAAGCGCGCGCCTTCCGCATCTGCGTCGCGTCGCCTCGGACTGTCTCGCCAACGCCTGGTCGGCGGAGACCCGGTACTTGGCGGTTCTCCACCATCTTACCAGCATTCCGCGAATCGAGTCGTTCTTCTCCAGACTAAATCCCGGCCCTCACCCGCACAGGCACCCCAACGACCCGACCAGCCGCCAGTCCACCCGTCACCTGGCGCGTAAACATGGCAATTGAATGAATGAGCAATGCGAGTGAGTGAGTGGGTGAGTCAGCAACGCGACCTACGACTGCAACCGCTCCACAAAGATGCGCATCACCCCGCCGCAGATCTTGTCCTCACCGTCCACCGGCTCAGTCAGGTCCACGGTGACCATCCGCGCTGCGCCGTCCTCGAGCGCATCCATCGCCTCTTGCCAGACCTCAGCCTCACCGCAACCACCGCCGATGGTGCCGACGAATGTCCCGTCTTCACGCACCAACATCTTCGCGCCCGTCTTGCGCGGCGTCGATCCCAACGTTTGCGCGACCGTCGCGAGCACCACCGGCGCACCCACCGCCACCGCATTCGCCATCGCTTCATAGACTTCGTCGTGCGGCATGTCAGCCTCCCTCTCCGATCAGAATAACCGCTCCACCGCCACTCCATTGTCAATCGCTCCCAAACCGTCAAGCCCGCGCCAATTCTCGCGCCCGCTCGAAGATCGCCGTCAACATCTCCGACGTCAACCGTCCCGTAAACGTGTTGCGCTGACTCGGATGATAGGAACAGAGCAGGCTCAGCTCTCCAACCCGATGTTCCAGTCCGTGCCCAAACCTTGGCCGCGGTCGAACTCCCAACTCGCGCGCCACGTTCTCCCACGCATACGCGCCCAGGCAGACAATCGTGCGCAGACTCGCCACTCCCGTCATCAACGCCAACTCCCGCCGCAGAAACGGCAGACAGCGATCTCGCTCGACCACCGACGGACGATTGTCCGGCGGCGCGCAGCGCACCACCGACGTGATCCGCACGCCGTCCAACTCCAACCCGTCAGTCGCAGACTGCGACGTCGCCTGACTCGCCAACCCCGCTTCCCACAGCGCTCGATACAGGAAATCGCCCGACCGGTCCCCGGTAAACATTCGTCCCGTCCGATTCGCGCCATGCGCCGCTGGCGCCAACCCCACGACCAGAATGCTCGCATCAATCGGCCCGAATGACGGCACCGCCCGACCCCAATAGCGTTCCTCGCGAAACGCTGCCCGCTTCACGCGCGCCGCTTCCTCGCGCCATGCAACCAGTCGCTCACAACGCCGACAGTCGCCCACCTCACGGTCGAGTTGGCTAGATGAGTCGAGCGGCGGCGGATCGCTATGTATCACTACTCACCGATCCAATCTCCAATCTGATCCATTCTGGCGCGCAGCAGCTTGCAACTGACGCCGATTACTAGTCATAGTGGAGTTGGTGGCGGGAGCACAGGCACGACATGGCACAGCTCCCAACTCACGACGACGCGTTTCGTCAACGACCCTACGACCCACGCCAGGCGGGTCGCCATTGGTACAGTTTCGCCAATGGTCTCAGATCGTTCGACTGGCGGCGCGCCTTTCAGCTGTATCGCCGACTGCTGACCGGCGATCTCAGCGTCATGCGCGAGGTGGCGCTACGCCCCGCCGACAATGCGGCGTCCCTGATCATCATGCTGCTCGGGCTGCTCTCCACCGGTGTCGGCGGCTGGCTCTACGTGGTCATCGACTCGCGCGGCGCGGAAATCGCCGGACCTGCGCTCAACGTGCTGCTCCTGGGTTCGATCGCCCTCTTTGGAGCCATGGCCATCTGGATCTCCGTCAGTTGGCATGCCTTGCGCTCCCTGTTTGATGTCTCCGTTGACCCGATGTCGCTCATGCGCGCCTTCGCCGTCAGCGGCGGATTCGCCATCTGGCAATTCTGGCTCTTCGCCGGCCCGGTCAGCTTCGCCGTCGGACTCGTCGGAACCCTCGTCAGCGTCGTCTTTGCGGTCATCGCCCTGCGAGCGGCCGCGCCCGAGGCCGATGACCGCGCCGCGCTGATCAGCGTCGGCATCGGCTTCGCCGCCTACGCCCTGACCATGTCGATCATCGCGCACCTGGCCGGCGTCGGCTCCGGCATCTTCGTCCACGCGCTCAACTAAGACGTCAGACGGCCCAACCTCGTCGTAAGCTGTAGGCATGAACATCGCCTGGTATGGACACTCCGCCTTTCGCCTTCGCGGACGCGAGGCGGCTGTCGTCATGGACCCCTGCTCGCCCGACACCGGTTTCCGTTTGAATCGACCCAACGCCGACATCGTCACGATCTCCCGCCCGAACCATCCGGCCCATAACTTCCTCGAAGGCGTCGCGCTGGACAGCTCCGGACTCCAACGCCCGCTTGACGCGCCAGGCGAGTACGAAGTCAAACGCGTCCTCGCTACCGGCGTCAGCACGCCTGGCCCGGACCAATCCCGCAACGTCGCGTTCATTGTCACAATTGACGATGTGATCATCGCCCACCTCGGCGATCTCCAGGCGCCGCCCAGCGGCGACGCGCTCGAAGAGCTGCAACGCGCCGATGTCGTGCTCATACCATGCGGCGGCGGCATGCACCTCTCGCCCCAGTCGGCCGCCAATATTGCCGCACAGATCGGCGCCGCCGTCGTCATTCCGATGCTCTACCAGCCTGAAAAATCTGAGTGGGACACCGGCCTCGAACCGCTCGCCAACCTCCTCCGCGAAATGGGCGTCAGCACTGACCCACCCACGGAAAACCACGTCAATCTGACCTCAAGCTCGATTCCGTCGGCCACCACCGTGATGCCGCTGCTGGCTCGTGGAGCTTGAGCTGAGCAGACCGTCAGACAGTAAGACAGCGAGCAGACCGTGAACACCAAACCATCGCAGCAATCGCAGCCCGAATACGAAGTCATCATCCAACGCAATCGCCGCGCTCCGATGCGCGACGGCGTCTCCCTCGCGACCGATATCTACCTGCCGGCCCGAGACGGCGCGCCGATCGACCAACCATGGCCCGCCGTGCTCACCCGCACGCCCTACGACAAACTCGGCTTCGCCGCAGATGGCGAATGGTGGGCGAAACGCGGTTACGCCCGCGTGCTCCAGGACGTGCGCGGCCGGTTCGCCTCTGAAGGTGACTTCTACCTGCTCAAGAACGAAGCCGAGGATGGCTACGACACGATCGAGTGGCTCGCTGATCAACCCTGGTCCGATGGACAGGTCGGTACCGTCGGCACGTCCTACATGGGCTGGGTGCAGTCCGCCGCGGCCGCCCTTAATCCACCGCATCTCTCGGCCATGTGGGTCAATCAAGGCGCCTTCAACGGACTCACCTCGTCGCTGCGACAGGGCGGCGCGCTGGAGCTGCGTTGGCTCGCCTGGGCGTTCTGGAACGCTCCCGTCAGCCCGGAAGCCCTCGCCGACCCCACCCTCTACGCCGCGCTGGACCAGGCCGCCGTCGACCTGCGCGGCTACCTCGACCGTCTGCCCTGGCGGCCGGGCGACACACCGCTCTCGCTCACCGATGACTACGAACGCTGGGCCATCGACCTGCTCACCCTCGCCCGAACAGACGACTGGCTCTGGCAACTCCCCTCGATGAACTTTGAGCGGTTCATTGATGCGACCGCCGACGTGCCCAGCGTCTACTCCGGCGGCTGGTACGACAGCTACACACGCGCCACCTGCGAATCCTTCAACGCCTTCTCCGAGGCCATGTCCTCGCCCCAATATCTGCTCATGGGTCCCTGGACGCACGGTGAGGCCACGCTCGACCGAACCTGGTCCGGCGACGTCGACTTCGGCCCCACCGCGCCCACCTCCGGCAACCTCGCCGACAGCGTCTCGCATCTGAGACTGCGCTTCTTCGACCACTTCCTCAAGGGCCACGACAGCGGCTGGTCGAACATGCCGCCCGTCAAGATGTTCCTGATGGGCGGCGGCTCCGGTCGCCGACTCCCCTCCGGACGAATGGATCACGGCGGACACTGGCGCGACGATTCCGTCTGGCCGCCCGCTGCCGCCGAACAGCTCAATTGGTACCTCCAGGCAGACGGCAGCCTCGAATCCGAGCCGCCCGACGAAGACGGCGGCTCATCCCGTTACCTGTACGATCCCGCCAATCCCACACCATCGATCTCAGCCAACGTTTCCTCGTTGCGCGAATTCGCGCCCGAAGACCCCACGCTGAAGCAACAGATCTGGCCGCCCACGCAACGCTCGCGCGAACTGATCCTGCCGGGCGGCGCCGATCAACGCACCCGTCCCGACGTGATCGGCGCCGAGCCGCCGCACCTCCCGACCGCCTCACGCTCAGACGTGATCTCGTTTCGCACGCAGCCGCTCGCGGCAGACATTGAGGTCTGCGGACCGGTCACCGTCAGGCTGTTCGTCTCATCCGACGCCCCCGACACCGACTTCACCGCCGCGCTGCTCGATTGCTATCCCGCCAACGCTGACTACCCTGAGGGCTACGCGCTCCGCATCTCCGACAGCATCAAGCGTCTCCGCTTCCGCAACGGCTACGACCGTGAAGACTTCGTGGCGCCAAGCGACATCGTTGAAGTCACCATCGAACTCTACCCGACGGCCAACGCCTTCAAGGCCGGACACCGTATCGGCATCGAGCTCTCCTCATCCAACTATCCTCGCTTCGACATCAACCCCAACACCGGCGAGCCGATCGGTCGGCATACCCATACCCGCACCGCGCTCAACACCGTCTGGCACCACACCGAGCACGCCTCTCGCGTCGAACTCTCCGTCATGCCGGGATAGACATGCCCGGATAGCAACGCATCCGTGAGCGACCCATCACCATCGATCACCGCTCGCTCGCGTCAGTCAACTCCCGCAATCAACCGCTGTTGACGCTGACTGAACGAACCGAGAATCCTACGGTACGAATCCTCAATCAGGTCTTCCAACTCCTCATCCGGCAAGTCAGACTCCAGCGTCACCGCAATCCAGTGAGATTTGTTCAGATAACGCGGCAAGTGTACGGCCTCATACTGTTGGTGCAGCGCCGGCACAATCGCCGGATCTGCCTTTAGACTGATCGCATGCGGCTGACCGTCCGTCGTCCCTCCGCCCACGAAACAGAAGATCTTGCCCCCTTTCCCTTCGTCATTGCGTGAACCGAGCTTGTAGACCAGATCGTCTGGTCCCCACGGCGAATCCGGCCATGATCCCGGCAACGACGCGCAATACTCCGCCACCGCATCCCGGTTCATCATCACGGCGCCGATTCACCGCTCAGAAACGCCCTCGGTACCTCCCGCATCATCAGATCGATCGTCTCCTGCGGCACGCCGTCAGCCAACAACGCCGGAATCGCCACCGTGCTCAGGAACAGGTATCGAGTCGGATCATCACGTGGCGTCTCCAACCGCGGCGCGTAATCGTGCCCCAACATCAACTTCGCTGCCCAGCCGCGACGAATCAATTCCTTCACGGTCGCGTTTCGCCCTACCCAGTTCGGTCGCTCGCGACCATCCTCCGGGCCTGGATAGCGATCCATCGAGATGTACACCCCGGTTTCCAGCAGATCCTCGATGTAATCCGCATCGACCGTGTCCGCCGTATGACCGATGCAGACCCGATCCATCGGCGCGTCCTCTTCGATCAAGATCTCCGCTTGCCGACGCCCAACCTCGAGTGGCGCCCAGTGATGCGTGGAAATCGGCGTACCTGTCCGCTTGCACGCCCGAGCCGCCGCCCGCAAGATCAACTCGCCTTGCGTGGTCACGCCTTCAGCATCGTTTGCGACCTTGATCACGCCCGGCTTGATGCCCGTGTCCGCAATCCCCACTTCGATCTCGCGCACAAAGATGTCCGCAATCTCGTCCGCTTCCTTCGACCACATCCAACGTGGCACATCGCGCCAGATCCCGGTCGCGCACACCACGTTCAGACCCGACACCTCCGACGCAATCCGCATCGCTTCCACATCGCGATTCAGATCCGGTGTCGAGAGCTCGATCAGTGAATCCACGCCGCCCTGCTTTGCTTCGCTGAGCTCCTGCTTGGCGCGCTCAAGCACCCCAGCCTTGTCAATCAGCCACGGATAGTGCTGCGTGATCACGCTCGGAGTCATCGCGACGTGTTCATGCGACAACGTGAAGCCCAGCTCGCGCGCATCGATCGGACCGAGCACCGTATCAATCTGAGCCACCGTACTGCTCCTGCCTGTTCCTTCGTTCGATCTCGGATCGGGCTTGCCCCTGAGCCTACGACTCTCGCGCCGACTCCATCGCGGCAATCTGTTCCGACCAGGCGATCACGTTCTCGGCTTGCTCCAGGACCGGCTTATCGATCATTTGGCCATCCAACGCCACGGCTCCAAGATTGCGGCTGACGCCATCCTCGTAGGCATCAACCACGCGCCGCGCCCATTCCACATCATCTGTGGGCGGACTGAACACACGGTTCGCCGGCTCCAACTGATCCGGATGGATGCAAAACTTGCCGCGAAAGCCGATCTCCTTCATCCGCTGAAGTTCGTCCTCAAAGCCATCGGCGTCGCGGATGTCAGTCCACGGCGTATCCAACGGCGCGATCCCGGCCGCATGAGCAGCATTCACCGCAACGCGTCGCGCCAGCTCCAACTCAGCGCCGCCCTTCGTCCGACGCACCCCGATGCTCACCGCGTAGTCTTCGCCCCCGACGCAGATCCCCACCAAGCGTTCCGACGCCGCGCAGATCTCATATGCATTCGCGACCGCGTGCGTATTCTCGATCCAGGCGGCAATCTTCACCTGTCCATCCACCAGACCGCGCGAGCGCTCCAGCAGCGTCAGATAGTCATCAATCCGTTCAACATCCCGCGCGCGCTCCACCTTCGAGACGCTGACACCGTCCAACCACGGCTGCGCCAGCGCGTCGAGCTCCTGCTCGATCAAGCCCGTGTCATAGCCATTCGTGCGGACGAAGATCTTGCGGCCACGTTTCGGGAACTCAGGCAGGACTCTCGCCAACAACGCCCGCGCCGTCGGCTTGTCGTCCCAGGCCACTGAGTCCTCGAGGTCAAAGCACAGCACATCGGCCGGCGCCCCGCGGGCCTTCTCGATAAATCGCTCGCGGATACCAGGCACCGACAACATCGTGCGCATCACCGTATCTGCCATTACGCGCTCTCCTCAGCTGCAACTGATTCCGTCTCTGACCGACTGAATAAAGACCGCAGACCTTCAAGATCGGCGGCATCAACCGTCGCGCAACCTCGAAACCCCAAGGACGCGGCCAGCTCAGCATCGCCCGGCGACCCATAGACCACGGGAAGCTCAAACCCGGCCGCCGTCAACACGACACTCGCGCTCGCCGACGCGACCGTCGCGCTTTCCGGCTCCACACCCAGGATCGCCGCCAAATCGACATGATTGAACGCGATCCACGTCATCCGATCCGCAGAGTGGCGCATCGCCGACAGCGCCTCAGCCATGATCGTCAGCGCGCGAGGACTATCGAAGCCCACCGCCATCGCCGTCAGCCCCGCCCGAACCCCAGCGCGAACCTCGAGTTCCTCGATCAGGCTCTCGAGATAGCGCAATTGATCCACACTCTTCAACGCCTGGCTCGCAATCCCGTACACGCCTGCCTGAAACGCCGATTGGAGATAGCGTCGCGCGAGCCCTGACTCCAGCGGCGGTATCACCAGATAAATCGGCGGACCCAGTAGCAGCGCGTCCGCGACGCGATCGGCAGCTGTGGCGAAATCAGCCTCGTCCGTCGGCGGCGCGAGCACGATCGCGTCCGCATGCTCAACACTCGACGCTTCTGGCAGCTGCGCATCCGGCAGCAGAATCAGTAGGGCGCGAACGCTGTCCATCTTCGACTCCAGCCATCAGCTCTGCCGTCACGCTATCGCATTTCTGCCCTTCCACTCCTCTACCCGTCAGACTCAAGCCGCCTCTCGTCCCTGAGCCGCCTTCTCGTTCCCGCCAAGCTCGATATCCTCAAGCAGGGAAGCCACAGAGGTGCCAGATGTCACGAACCACGCCCGATCGGATTCGCGAGCGCACCGACTGGCTCGAACGAGCCGAGTCCGTCAGCGACGCCATCAACGCCCACGCCGACGCCTCAACCCAAGCCCGCTCGATGACAGCCGAGCTGCTCCAGGTACTCGAAAGCGTGGACGCCTTTGCCATGGCCTCTCCGCGGGAGGTCTGCGGATTCGACGTGCATCCCGCCACGCAGGTCGAAGTCTTCGAGCATCTGGCGAGCATTGACGTGAGCAGCGGCTGGGTCGCCATGATCCAGGCCGAAACGGCCGGCATGGTCGGCTCGCATCTCAACGACGGCGTCGCCCTCGATGCCGTCTTCGGCGAGCCGTTCCCTCGTGTGGCCGGGACCGCCAATCCGCAAGGTGTCGCCACTCCGCTTGCCGACGGTGCCTTCCGACTCAACGGACGCTGGTCCTTCGCCAGCGGCATCCAACACTGCGGCTGGGTGCTCGCCAACGCCGTCGTACTGCGCGAGGATGGATCCCGCCCCGACCCGCACAGCAGCATCCCGCCAATCGTCGGCTGCGTCGTCGAACAATCGCGACTCGAAGTCGAGGACAGCTGGCACGTCATGGGACTCGAAGGCACCGGCAGCTGCCACTACCAGGCGCACGACGTCGTCGTTGAGGCGCCCTACATCACGCCATTCGGCGGACGCCACGCCAATCGCGGCGGCCCCTGGTTCTACCTGCCCACGATCACCTTCCTCAGCCCTGGACACACCGGCATCGCGCTCGGTTCCGCCCGTCGCGCCCTGCAACTGCTGAGCAGCGAGATCACCGAACGCACCCGCATGGGATCAACCAGCGCCATCGCTGACCGCGGCGCGTTCCAGCGCGATGTTGGCGAACACTACTGCCGATACGAGGCCGCCCGCGCCTACGCCCTGACGACACTCGACGACGCCATGGCTCGCTGCGAAGCCGGCGGCGAGATCACCGACGACCACGACGCCCACATTCGCGGCATGGTGACATGGGTCACCGACGCCTGTCTGGACATCGTCCGCTTCGCTCACCACAACGGCGGCGGCGCAGCCGCCTTCCTTGACCATCCGCTGCAACGACTCCTGCGAGACCTCACCGTCGCCAGCCAACACATCTACGTAGCCGACAGCGCCTACGAGCAGTCCGGCGCCTTCCGTCTCGGACGCCGACCCGCCAACGTCTTCTGAGGCCGCTGCGTCGCATGCAGGCCTTCCTCGACACTCACTACGAGTACCACTGGACTCCGCTGATCGGATGCCTCGTCGGACAGCTGAAATCGCTCGGACTTGAGGCCGACAGCGCAACCATCGGCGCCGCAACCGGTGCGCTCTACCTGCCGCCAGGCAGTCAACAGCTCCCTCGATCCCTCAAGGATGGGCTCGCTGCGCTCGGCGCGAACGCGACCACCATTGAACAGCAAGCGCCCAACCGTCTCCAGCGCGCGATCGCGCACAGACGCATCCGCCGAGAGCTCAGTCACCGTCGCTGCGTCACCGCGCTCGGCTGCGGCGAAACACCCTTCGGACCCGACTTCGGCCTGATCGTCGGCTGCGACGACCAGCGTCGCGCCTGGCGACGCGACGGACCGATGACCGAACAGATCTCGCCCTGGATCGCCGAGTCACAGTTCAATCAGCTGACGCCGCTACGCGCGATCTTCCTGCGCCATCGCAAAGGTGCCGCTGATGCCGCAACGAGCGATGGTCACGAGCTCTTGGCCGTCGCAATAGACGCGTTCGCCTTCAGTAGACCGGCTGCGCTGCGGCATCTGCGCGAACAGATCGCGATCCTGCAGAGCGACACCGAACTCGAACCCCAACGCCACGCCCATCATGCCCAGTCGCTCGCTGCCAACTGGGGCGAAGGCGCCAGCTTCTGGCGCAGCCAGGCGCATCCGGAGCTCGCCCGCACCACCAGACAGGTCGCCCTTACGCTATCGCGCTTCGCCACCCTGTTCCCCTATCCGATGGGCGGCCAACCCAACCACCCCGCCTTCCGCGACACCGCTGTACGCATCCTGCAAGAGGTGGTATCCACCCTCGATCAGTCGTCGGATCGAAACTGACACGAAGCTGGTTTGACGCGGGCGCAGCATCGCGATCAGCGGGCAGCAGGCCGATCTCGTCAATCAGATTGCAGCCATGCGTTGGGCACTATTGATACACTCGCAACAGCCAGCTTCGGAGTCCTTTTATGGCGATCAACGTCAAACTGTTCATGACCCTCGTGCCGCTCTCCAAATCCAAGCAGTCCCAACTCGCGATCGATTGGTATGAGGGCATCACCGCTCAACACATCCTTGACGACGAGGCATTCTCCGCCCAGGACCAAGAGGCCATTGCCGTGGTCATCAACTCCACGCAGGCCCAACCCGACGACCCGCTCAATGACGGCGATCATGTAGACCTGCTCGTCAATCTGCAGGGAGGGTCAGCCCTCCAGTGAGCACCGCTGACGACTCGCCGAAGTACATCTTCATCACCGGCGGCGTCATCTCCTCCGTCGGCAAGGGCATCACCACCGCCTCGCTCGGTCGTCTCCTCCAGTCGCGCGGACTCTCCGTCACCGTCCAAAAGCTCGATCCTTACCTCAACGTTGACCCCGGCACCATGTCCCCCTATCAGCACGGTGAGGTCTACGTCACCGACGACGGCGCCGAAACCGACCTTGACCTCGGCCACTACGAGCGCTTCCTCGACCAGAATTTGTCTGCCGCCGCCTCCGTCACCATGGGTCAGATCTCCGCCGAAGTGATCGAACGCGAACGGCGCGGCGACTATCTCGGCGGCACCATCCAGACCATCCCGCACGTCACCGATCTGATCAAAGAACGCGTCCGCGGTCTCGCCCGGCAGGCCAGCGTTGACGTCCTGATCGTTGAGGTCGGCGGAACCGTCGGCGACATCGAAGGCCAGGCCTTCCTCGAAGCGATCCGCCAGATGCGCTACGAAGAGCCGCGACACAGCACGCTCGCGATTCATGTCACGCCGCTCTTTCACCTCCAGGCGACCAACGAGCTCAAGACCAAGCCCACCCAACACTCCGTTCGCACGCTGCGCAGCATGGGCATCCAACCTGACGTCATCATCTCCCGTACCGACATCCCAGCCGACCGTTCCATCACCGACAAACTCGCCCTCTTTTGCGACGTCCCGACCGAAGCCGTGATGACGCTGGAAACCGTCCCCTCGATCTACCAGGTTCCCGCCATGCTCGACCGCGCCGGCCTCACCGACCTCACGCTCGACCGACTCCAGCTCACCGCGCGACCCTGCCCGGCCGAACGCTCGATCGAAGCCTGGGTTGACTGGACCTCCAGGCTGGATTCCGCCGAGCGCACCTGCCATGTCGCCATCGTCGGCAAGTATGTCGAGCTGCGCGACGCCTATCTCTCCGTCAAGGAAGCCCTGATCCACGCCAGCGCCCAACGTCGTGCGCGCGTCGAAATCAGCTGGATCCAATCCGATCGCCTGGACGCCGCCGACCAGCCGCAGATCGCCGCCGCCCTCGCCGATGTCGATGGCGTCATCGTGCCTGGCGGCTTCGGCGAGCGCGGCATTGAAGGCGAGGTCGGCGTCGCCCGATTCGCGCTCGAACAGCGCATCCCCTACCTCGGACTCTGCCGCGGCATGCAGAACATGGTCATCGCCTTCGCCCGCGACCGTCTCCAACTCGACGACGCCAACACCACCGAAGCTGACGAACACACCGAGCACCCCGTCATCGCCCTGCTCGATGATCAACGCGCCGTGACCCAGAAGGGCGGCACCATGCGGCTCGGCCGATACGCCTGCCGACTGCTGCCTGAAACCCGCGCTCGCAGCCTCTACAACGCCGAGTTGGCCTATGAGCGACACCGCCACCGTTGGGAGTTCAATCCAGTCTTCCGCGATCGCTTCGAGCGAGCTGGACTCATCGCCAGCGGCACCTCGCGCGACGGCGCTCTCGTCGAAATCGCCGAAGTCGACGATCATCCCTTCATGCTCGGCTCACAGTTCCATCCCGAGCTCCAGTCCCGCCCTGAACGAACTCACCCGCTCTTCCTCGGCTTCATCGACTCCGTCCTCGCGGAATCCGAGACCGCTCTGCGACACCCTGTCGGCGCCAACCACGCAGGATCATGAGCGAAGACGACATCTTCCGCTGGCTCACGAGCATGGCCGCCTTCCTCTACGCCGGCGGCGTTGCCGCGCTCACCCTCGCCCTCACCAGAGCCTGGCAGACCGACGACCCCATCGAGCGGGATGTCCTCTTCCGCTCCGCAGACCACGCCCACACTCGATTGCTCCTGCCCGGCATCATCGCCACCGGCGTGCTCGGCGCGATCTGGGGCATCCGCGCTGAGAGCGTCGACCCGATTGAGACTGGCTGGCTGCTCGCCTCAGAAATCATCTACCTGATCTCGCTCTTCGTGCTCGTGCCAGGCATGTTCGCCGGCGTCCGACGCGTCCGACTGCTCTCACTCGCAGCGCGCAAGAGCGGCAAGGTCTCAGACGAACTCGCCGACGCCCTCAACGACCGCGGACCGCTCGTCTTCGCGATCCTCATGTCCGCGCTGCTGCCCATCCAGCTCGCGCTCGTTACCCTGCAGCCATAGCTGCTCATCCAACTCGCAGCCATCACAGCCAACCATCGCTGCACCCACGCCTCGCCGCCACCCACTCGTCTGTCAAGGGAACCCAACGACATGCAAATCTTCCTCGACACCGCTCGCCTCGACGAAATCCAACAGGCCGTCAATTGGGGCGTCTGCGACGGCATCACCACCAATCCCTCGCTCCACGCCCGAGCCGTCGCTCACGAGGACTCCAACGCGCTCAGCTACCGCGAACGCATCCTCCGCATCGCCGAGATCGTCGACGGCCCTATCTCCGCCGAATGTGTGTCACGCAGCACCGCCGAACTGATCGAGGAAGCTCGCGAACTCGCCAGCTGGCACCCGAGCGTCGTCGTCAAGATTCCGATCGACGGACCAGGCCTCGCCGCGATCAAGGCACTCTCCGACGAAGGCATCCAGATCAACACCACGCTCATCTTCTCGCTCAACCAGGCGCTCCTCGCCGCCCGCGCCGGCGCTGCCTACGTCTCTCCCTTCGTCGGGCGGCTTGACGACATCGGCGAGCACGGCATCCAACTCGTCGCTGACTGCGTCAACCTGCTTGACCGCTTCAACCTTCCCTGCCAGGTCATCGCCGCATCCTTACGACACACCGACCACACCGCCGAAGCCGCGCGCGCGGGCGCCCACATCGCCACGATCCCCTTCTCCGTGCTTGAACAGATGCAGCAGCATCCGCTCACTGACAAGGGCATCCAGGCCTTTCTCGCCGACTGGCATCAGGCGGAAGCCCAACTCCGCGCCCAACCAGTCAGCTAACGTGATCAACCGACCAGGTCAGCGCGACCGGACGCTCCTGTACAAACTTTCGATGCCATGCTTGCGAAGCGTGCCATTCACGATTACCATTTGAGATGACCCGTTCAGTTTGCTTGCCAAGGGCCACCCGACACTCGCGCACGGAAGTACATCGCGCATTGGGAGCCGGCAACGACGATCGGTGCAGCATTTGCACGTTCACAGTCCTGACACCAACACGCCCCAACCCAACCGCAACAGCACACGCCTGACGAGGTAGCGATGACGAGCCTGAACATTCCCGATCTAGAGCACCTCACCCGCGATGAACTGCTCGCCACCGCCCGCGATCTCAATGTCAACGGCCTCTCCGGACTCAAGAAGCAGGACATCGTCCTTCGCATCCTGCAAGCGCAGTCCGAGGCCGAAGGCCACTTCCTCTCCGGCGGCGTCCTCGAAATCGTTGACGACTCCTACGGATTCTTACGCGGCGAATCGCTGCTCCCCGCCCCCACTGACGTATACGTCGCCCAAAACCTCGTCCGAAAAAATGACCTGCGTACCGGCGACTACGTGATCGGCTCCGTGCGTCCACCTCGCCAAGGCGAAAAGTACTACGGCATGGCGCGTGTCGATCTCGTCAATGGCGTCAGCCCGGTTGACGCCGCCCAACGACCCAACTTTGAAACCCTCACCGCAGTCTTCCCACACCAACGATTCGAGCTCGAGACCGATGATCCCGCCGAACTCTCCGGCCGCGTCATCGACCTCGTCGCGCCAATGGGACGCGGGCAACGCGGCCTCATCGTCAGCCCGCCCAAAGCCGGCAAGACCATGCTGCTCCAATCCATCGCCAACGGCGTCGCCGTCAACCACCCTGAGGTACACCTCATGGTCGTCCTGATCGGCGAGCGGCCCGAAGAAGTCACCGAAATGAAGCGCTCCGTGCGCGGCGAAGTGATCGCCTCCACCTTTGACGAACCGGTCGAGGAACACACCCGCGTCGCCGAACTCGGACTCGATCGCGCCAAGCGGCTCATGGAAATGGGCCGTGACGTGGTCATTCTGCTCGACTCCATCACGCGCCTCACTCGCGCCTACAACCTCGAAATGCCTTCCACTGGCCGCACGCTCTCCGGCGGCATCGACCCGGTCGCCCTCTACCCGCCCAAGCGATTCTTCGGCTCCGCCCGCAAGGCCGAGGAAGGCGGCTCCCTCACCGTCATCGCTACCTGCCTCGTCGACACCGGCTCACGGCTTGACGACGTCGTGTTCGAAGAGTTCAAAGGCACCGGCAACTGGGAAGTGCGACTCGACCGCAAGCTCGCCGAGCGTCGCATCTACCCCGCGATCGATATCGCCGGCTCCTCCACCCGCCGAGAGGAGCTCCTGCTCTCTGGCGAGGAGCTGCAACGCGTCTGGCTCTTGCGGCGCATGATGTCCGTCCTCGCCGGCTCCGGCGGTGGCGCCACCGAACCGACCGAGCGCCTGCTTGATCGCCTGGCCCGCACCAAGTCGAACTCAGAATTCCTCGAAAACCTCACCGCCGCCGAGGCCTAACCTCTCCCCCTCGTCCCCATCACGGGGGAGAACAGGGAAGTAGCCCCTCCCCCTCTCAGAGAAGGGGACCCAGGAGCGGAGAGGTATCTCCCTTACCGTCCCTCAATTCCTTCACTCTCCCAACCAGCCCAAAATAGCCCTCGCCGCCAACTCCTCGCGCTCAACCACCAACGCATGGCCCGCGTCCGCCACGAGCCGCAGCTCACCACCTCCAACCGACGCCAACCGCTCGCCATGCTCCGGCAATACGACCACATCCTCCTCGCCGTGCAACACCAGTAACGGCAAGCCGATCTCCGCCAACCGCTCGAGTGGATCAAACACCAGCGCCGACTGCAACGGTCCCAGCGCCGCCATCATCGGCGATCCCTGACTCCGCTTCTCAATCGCCGCGTCCAACATCGCCGGATGCTCATCAATGTAATCAGTGGCGAACAGAATATCCATCATCGCCGACGCTGCCTGCGGCACCGGCAACGACGCGCCACGCATCATCCGTTGCATCGTCTCCACAGGCGTCGGTGGGCCCTGCGGACCTGATGACGTCGCGCACAACACCAGACCCTTCACCAACTCCGGCGCTGCAAAGGCGGCTGCCATCGCAACCGATCCGCCCAGCGAATTTCCGACCAGGGTTGCCGGACCGCCGCCCAACCCCTCGATCAGGCCGATCGCATCCTCAGCAAACTGCTCGATCGTGTAGCCCTCAGTCGTCTGATCCGACGCGCCAATCCCCCGCTGGTCGTAACGAACCGCGCGGCAACTCTCAGCCAACCTCTCCGCTACCGGCGCCCATTGATCCATATCCATGAATCCGCCGGCAATCAACAGCACGAGCTCGTCCTGACCCTCGTCCACCACATCCAACGACAGATCTGCGGTCACCTGCATGCGAGCCATGAACGGAGGCTAGCAATCCTGAGTCGGTAACCTCTGCTGATCCCGATCGGGTACCGCATTCGTCCCTGATCCAGTAACATCGCTTCATGGCCGAGGATTACCCCGTCAAGATTCTGCGCGTGATCGATGGCGACTCCGTCAAGGTGCGACTCCCCGACGGCAGCGAGCAATCGGTTCGCATGTATGGCATCGACGCCCCCGAAACAGCCCAACAGCGCGGCGCATCCTCGACCAAGATGCTCAACCAGATCCTGAGCCGTGGTCGCGACTGGAGACTCCACGTCATCGACAAGGATCACTATCAACGCCTCGTCGGCCTGATCTATTGCGAGGACGATTCGTCCGTCTACCGAAGCACCAACGGCGTCGGCATCCTCTCCGCGAACCATGAAATGGTGCGCACCGGCTGGGCGCATTGGTACAAGGAATACGGCGACAAGCTCGGCGAGTTCGAGAACCTCGAACGTTACGCACGCAAAGAAGGACTCGGCGTCTGGCAAGACGACCAGATCGTGTATCCGTGGGACTTCCGCAAACATCGTCGCGCCGCCGGCAAGCAGCCCAAGTCCATCGGTTGGCTCGAAGTGTTCAACATGTTCAGCAGGATTGTCTTCGGTCGCAGAAGTCGCAATAGCCTCTTCTCCGTCCTCATGGGGTCATCATCCCGCAGCAGCAGCCCCGGCTTCGGGCGCCGAAAACGCAGGCGCAAACGCAAATGGTATTGAAGCAGCGCTCAACCGCTCGGCGCCCGCACAAGTCCTAGCTCGTCACCGCGCCGCGTTCCGCGCCCGACACCAGCGTCGCGTACTTCGCAAAGACGCCGTGATCGTAATTCGCCTGCGGCCGACTCCAACGCGCCCGTCGACTCGCCAGCTCAGCCTCTTCGACTTCCAGATTCAGCTCGCGATTCGCGATATCCAGCGTGATCAGATCGCCCTCTTTGACCAGCGCGATCGGTCCGCCGACGAACGCCTCCGGCGCAACGTGGCCAGCCATCAGCCCGCGCGTCGCGCCAGAGAACCGGCCGTCCGTCAGCAGCGCCACCGACTCGCCCAGTCCCGCGCCGACGATCGCCGCCGTGACGCCCAGCATCTCGCGCATCCCTGGACCGCCTTTCGGACCCTCGTATCGGATCACCACGATGTCGCCCGCCTGAATCTCGTGATTCGTGACCGCCGCCATTGCGTCCTCCTCGCGCTCAAACACCCGCGCCGGACCGCTCTGCAGTAAACGCTCGTATCCCGCCACCTTCACTACGCAGCCCGCCGGCGCCAGTGAACCTTTCAAAATCACCAACCCACCCGTCTCCTTCAACGCTCGCTCGACCGGCAGAATCACGTCCTGGCCAGGTGTCTCCTCAGCGTCCGAGGCTGCCTCCGCGATGGTCTGCCCACTGACCGTCATCGCATCGCCATGCAGCTTGCCCGCCTCCAACAATCGCTTCGCCAACAGCGGCGTCCCGCCTGCCCGATCCATGTCCAGCGCCACGTATCGTCCGCCCGGACGCAAGTCTCCGATCAGCGGCGTCTGCTCCGAGACACGGTCAAAATCATCGATGTTCAGCTCAACCCCGGCCTCGCGCGCCAGCGCCAGTAGATGCAACACCACATTCGTTGAACCGCCTGTCGAGGCCGCGCAGGCGATCCCGTTCTCCAACGCCTCCTTCGTCAGAAGATCGCGCGGCCTCACCCCGCGCGCCAACACCTCCATCACGAGCCGCCCAGCGTCCTCGCCAACGTTCCGCTTGCGCGGGTCCGTTGCCCCCACCGTCGCTGAGCCCATCGGCGACAGCCCCAGGAACTCCAGCGTCGTCGCCATCGTGTTCGCCGTGTACTGCGCGCCGCACGCGCCTGCGCCAGGACACGCGTTCAGCGCCACCTGATGCAACTCCTCGTCGTCGATCGTCCCCGCCGAGTGCTGCCCAACCGCCTCGAACACGTCCTGAATCGTCAGATCACGACCGTCGTGGTGCCGACCCGGCGCAATCGAACCGGAATACAGCGCCACCGACGGAATATTGATCCGCGCCATCGCCATCGCCGCAGCCGGGATCGTTTTGTCGCAACCGCAGATCACCACCGCGGCGTCAAACGCATACCCCACGGCGCACAGCTCAATCGAGTCCGTGATGATCTCGCGCGAGATCAACGACGCCTTCATGCCCTCGGTGCCCATCGTGATCCCGTCCGAAATCGAGACCGTGTTCACCTCCATCGGCGTGCCGCCGGCTTCGCGGATCCCGCGCATCACGTCCTGCGCCAACTCGCGGTGCGAGAAGTTGCACGGCATCGTCCCAATCCACGAATGCGCCACCATTACCAACGGCTTCGACAGCGCCTCATCGTCGTACCCCACCGAGTACAGCTGCGAGCGCGCCGCAGCGCGATTCGGCCCATCCACCAGCACGCTCGATCGCTCGCGCAGTCGGTCAGCAGCAGTCATCTCATTGCCCCATCTCATGGCGATTCGTCGTCTAGCGGCTAGCGTAATGGCAGAACTCCATGCCAACGCTTAGCATGAGGCGAATTGAGACAGTGAAGGTGATCGCGGATGAGCCAGAGAGCTGAGGTGGCGGGCAGTCAGCCGGGGCGGCTGTTACGGCTATTCCCGGCAATGGAGTACCTCGAATATCGCCGCTTGTTTTACGCGGCCGGATTGTCGGCGATCTCGCTGTGGGCCATGATCACCGCGCGCGGCTGGCTTGCCTACGAGCTGACCGGCAATCCGTCGGGCACGGCAATCGTCACATTCGCCGCGATCGGGCCGTGGGTCCTCGCGCCGATTGGCGGCGCGCTCGCTGACCGGTTCGACCGCGCCCGCATCGTGATTATCTGCCGACTCGGAGCTGCCATCTGCGCAATCGCACTGGCCTTTCTCGCCTTCAGCGGACTGATCGCCATGTGGAACCTCGTGTTGATCACGGCGTTCTCGGGACTCATTCGCTCCGGCGAGATGCCAGCGCAGCAAGCCCTGCTGCCCAACACGGTCAAAATCACGGCCCTGCTCAGCGCCATCACGATGGCCTCCATGATGCAGTTCGGCTCCAAAGTGATCGGTCCTGTCGCCGGGCCCATCCTCAAGGCATTCGGCGCCGAGTGGGTGTTTGCCGCTGCCGCCATCTTCCTCTTCCTCTCGATTTTTCAAATGACGCGCATCCGGACCCGCTCCACAGGCGGCATTCAAGGTCACACCGGCGGACTCCTGCGGGACAGTGCGCGCCACATTTATGAAGGAATGAGCTATCTCGGCAAAGCCCCGTCGGTACGCCTGATGATCGTGATGGTCTCTCTCCACTGCATGTTCACCATGGCGTTCGACTTCTCACTGCTGCCCGCCTATGCCGACCTCATTCTCGGCGGCGGTCAATCAGAATATGGCTACCTGCTGATGGCGATCGGCGGCGGCGCACTCGTCTCCACCATCGCGCTGTCCATGCTGCCGTTGGGCGCCATCCGCGGCCGCGTCTTCATGGTCGTCGGCATATTCTCCGGTCTGTCCCTCGTCTGGATGGGATTCGCCGACTCGCTGCTGCTCGCTCTGATTGGCGGTGTGCTCGCAGGCGCAAGCCAGGCCATGTACATGGCGCTCACGAGCGCCATGATCCAGGCAGTGCTGCCCGACTCGCTTCGCGGGCGAGTTATGTCTCTCTACTCAATGTTCGCCGGTGGCATCATGGCCGTCATGATCCTGGCCAACGGACTCGCTGCCGATTACATCAGCATCCGACCATTGCTCATCGGACCAGGCTTCATCTTTGCCGTCATCATGCTCCTGGCATTGGGACTGCCGCGCATTCGCACGATCATCCGCAACGGCGGCATTGTCGAAGAGGGTCGGCGCATGGCGCAGGGAGTGGTGCGAGAAATAGCAGCCACCGCTGGAGCGGCGCTACGACCACTCGACCTGTCCGCTCGCCCCGCTCCCCAACGATCCGTCGCTGAGGAACGCGTCGGCAGCGGAGGTGGAGGCGGTGGGGGCGGCGGCTAACCGCTGCTGACTGCTGAACCTTCCCTGCGCGCGCCGACCTGCCAGCTGCCAGCGAAGCCCTCAATCCGCGCCGATCCGTAGAATCTGCCCGATCGCCATCCGCATGTACAGCGCCACAATGATCCCGATCGCTCCCAGGAACACCATACCCAGCACGCCGTAGGCCCCGCCGATCGTCGCCCAATCCGTCACCGTCACGAATGGCGGCAGCAACGTCTCGCCCGTCTCGACGAAGCCGACAAACTCCAGCATCATCGTCCCCAGCTGCAAGCCCACCACCGTGCCCAAGCCCATCGACACCGCGATGATCAGCAATTTCTCCACGCCCACAATCAACAGCACCTGCGGCAGCGAGAAGCCCAACGTCCGCAGCACCGCAAACTCTCCCTGCTGCTGTTGCGCCACCAACACCGACGCCACCAAGAAGCCCAGCGCCGCCAGCAACACGATCGCAATGAACGTCAGGAACAGCAGTCCCTCCCAGCCGGCCGCCACCAACGGATCCTCGTCCTGCAGATTGCGGATCGCGTCGACATCGTACGCATCATGCTTCCAGGGCGACTCCACCTCCAACCACGTGCGCAGCTGTCGCAGACCATCCTCATCCGTCGGCTGAATCCAGACCTCGTTCGGCGACAGCGCGCCCACCGTCGTCGGATTCCGATTCACCCGGTAGTACAGATAGTCACGATTCGCCAGAATCAGTGAGCGCGGCTCTTCCGGATCCCAGGTTGGGAACAGATCGAAGCTCCCGACCACCCGAGCCGGCACATACACGCTTGATGTGCCCAGCAAAATCGTCGACCCCATATCCAGCGATGCTTCTCGCAGGAACGTATTGCTCACCACGACCGGCAAGGGATCATCCGGTCCCACCAGCCGAATCCCGCGCGGAATCCCGCTGCGTACCGTGCGATTCCAGACATATCGCATGCCCGCTTCGCCGTCATACGCCTGCGCGGATGTCAACCGCGCGTCATCTGGCAACGGACCGTCGCGTGTCGTGTCAGTCAGGACCGTCCAACGCCCCTGCTCTTCAAAGCTCTCAATGATCACGCCCTCATCAAAACCCGCCTCAAGAATGTCCTCCGGCAGCGTCGATTCTTTGGTGTACTGAATCGCGTCATAACCGACCGTGCCCGAGAAGTTGGTCGTGCCCGCCGTACGCACATTGACGCCCTGCAATGTCCACGGCCCAATGTGCGGCGATCCGGCGCCCTTTCTCAGATCACCAAACAGAAACCGCCAACCCTCCGCATGATCCGTACCAATCCCGAACCCGCGACCGCGGGGCAAGCCGAGCAACGCCACATCGCGAAAACGGCCGGACGAGTCCACCAGGCGAAGATTCGGCGCGATCGCGCCGCTCGTCTCCGGCAACCAGAACCACATCCCGACGTAGGTCGCGTCGGCCGGCACCACGATCTCCTCCACCTCGAACGCCGGACCTGTCGCCAGCGACACCAACGCGCGCGCGTCTTCTGAGGCAAAGTCTTCTCGGAACCACAACACATCTACAAACGACTCTGGTTCAATGCCCAGAATCGTCGCATCCGTCACGTCGAGCGCGCCGCGCGAGAACGACGCATTGGCGCGAATCACGTACGACGCGTCGCCAATCCCCGGCGCATCTGCCAGGTCAGCCTCCAACATCGAGACGGACGAACCGCTACTGCGCAAATCCCCAAGCCGCAGCGCCGCCCCCGACTGATACGCTGCCCGATCGTCAAACGACTTGTCCAATGTCGCGCCGAACGTACCGCCGAACATGCCCAGCGACGTCGCCATGATCAGCAGCAAGGCGAGCCGCCCCGGCTGCACCGGGGCCCGAGTCAGGTGCCACAGCACCATCTGCATCGACGCTCCGCCCAGCAGTCGGGATATCGCCGAAACTCCCGACAACAACAGCGGAAACAGACGCAAGAACAACACCGCTACCGTCACCACGAACACAGCCGGCGCGATCAACAGCAACGGATCCTGCTGCAACCCGCCAAACAGATCCTCCGTCACCAGAGAGCCAGACTCCTGCAGTTGGAAGAACAGCAGCGCGCCAACGCCCACAACCACCAGGTCCAGGTAATAGCGCTGAAACGCCGGTCGGTCCTGCGGTCGCGATGTCGAGCGAGCGAACGCCACCACTGTCGCGCGATTCGATCTCCAGGCCGGCCAGAGCAACGCGACAAAGCTCAGCACCGCGCCAATCGCCGCCCAGATGTATACCTCGGCATCCAACGCCACACTCAGGCGCGCGCCGCCCGTCAAACCCTCGAACGCCGGCGAGTATCCCAGCCACGCAATCGCCTCGCGCGCGACCAGCGGCCCCAATCCCAGCGCCAGCGCCACCAGCAACAACCCCTCAATCGTTGAAATCGACATAATGTGTCCCAACCCCGCCCCGCGCGACTTCAACAGCGCCACCTCCGCCGATTGCCGCTCCACCACCATCGTCGACACCAACACCAGATAGAACAGCACAATTCCTACGATCTGCAGCGTCAGCACCAGCAGCGGAATCGAGGAGAAGAAATCCTTCGTCTCAAAGTCGTTCAGTACGTTCACGATCTCGGACTCGATCCGCGCCCGATCGATCTCCTTCGAAATCGCCTCAAACGCGCCGCGGAAGCGCAATGCCGCGATCCCCGCATCATCCGCCACGAACGCAGCCCGATCGACTTGTGCCGTCACCTCAAGTCGACCGCGCAGCTCCGGCATGAAGCCCGCCATCGAAGCCAACAGCGTCTCTTGCGGCGCAAAGAACGCGAACGCGTCCGTCTTCTCCACCGGCACCTGGAAGTGGTCGCGCCGAACTCCCCAGTAACGCTCCGTGTAATCGATCGGTCGGATCAGCCCTACCACCAGCAGCTGGATCGGGCCGGCGTCATCCCGCCATGACGCATGGATATCGCGCGTTTCCCCCAACTCATACCCGCCCGACGCGGCCGCCTCCACGCCCATCGCGACTTCAATCACCGGCGCATCCTCAGGCGTCGCCGCGGGCGCCGCCGTCGGCCAACGACCTTCCACCACCTCAACATGCTCACGTACGCCTTCAAACCACAACACCCGCGCCCGGTCGCGTGGGTCCTCATCGGGCGGTGTATCCCCGACCTCGGTCATGAAGAACGTCGCCGATGTCAGCGAATGGGTCGTATCCGAGATGTACTCGCGCGGAATCCGCAGACGGCGATCAATCGTCGCAAACGACTCCTCCGCCTGCCCGCCCGAGAGCCCGTGCGCGGCATTCAGGACCCGCACATCCAGATCCTGATCCGACACCCGCTTCAGATCCGTTTGCAAGCCCAGATCCTGCAGCGTGTTGCGATAGATCGACGTTGACGCCATCAACGCCACGGCCAGAATCACGCCGACCGCAACCGCCGCCATCAGTCGACGGTTGCCGTTCAAGCGCCGCACCGCAATCCGAAACGCCGTCGGAATAGAGCTGAACAGTCCGCCCATACTGCCTCGTCCCCCAGCCGCTGACGCGTTCAAGGTATGTCAGACCGAAGGTTGTTCGTAGACTACTAGCAGTATCGAAATTCAACATCGCCGCCGAGCTTCGGCGGATGATGTTCAGACAACGGGGGCGCGGGTGGAGTCAGTCGGCGCGATACTCGGCTTTGTCTTACGTCGTATGCGCGACAGCTGGAGACTCCAGCTCGTGATCGCCGCTGGCATCCTGGTCGCCGCCGTCTTGATGGCGTCCACCACGATCTACACCAGAGCCGTCTCCGACCTCTCGCTCACCGTCAGCTTGCGTGAAGACCTCACCGATCGCCGGCAGATGTTCAGCTCGCTCAACAACATCCCGCTCGCCGGCGGACCCAACGACTCCGCGCGCGAATACGCCGAAGACTCAATCAGCCAACGCTTCGGCGATCTCGAGTCCCAACGCCTGCGCTTCCGCGCCACCGTCCCGACGCAGATCAATGTCGGCCTGCGTCGCGGTCAGGTCATCAACCCAACCGCCTTTCTCGCGTCCCTCGATCAAGCCGAGCCGCATCTCAGCATGGTCGAAGGACGATTCCCGAATCCTCCCGTCCTCACCGCCGACGGCGCGCTCAGCGGCCCGATCGAAGTCGCACTACCAGTTCGCGCCGCGTCCGGCTACGGCATCCAGGTCGGCAGCAATTGGGAACTGATCGACGGCTTCGACGAGTGCGACCGCGAACCCGATCCACCGCCCGGTGGGCCGCCGCCGCCGCCTCGACCGCCCTGCGAACCGACCATGCTGGTTCAGCGCCTCATACCGGTCGTCGTCACCGGGTTCGTCGAACCCGCCGAGAGCGAAGCAGCAGAGGCATTCTGGGCTCGCGTCCCCGACAACATCACCGGCCCGGTCTACATCAGCAGTTCGCGAGCTCAGGTCATCCCACTGATCGTCGCGTCCCAGGCCTTCGACCTCGAACTCCCTCAGGTGATGAGCGGCTACCTCGTCAATACCACCTGGATCTCCGAGATCGACACGGACCAACTCAACGTTGCCGTCCTCGATCAGACCAGAGCATCCTTCGACTTGCTCCGCGAAGACCTGCGTTCAATCAGCGGCGGCGTCAGATCGCCGATCGAACCTCGCCTCGAGACCTTCGTCAAGGACCTCAGCTTCACCCAGGTCCCGATCCTCATGCTGCTCGCCCAAGTGGTCGGCATCGCCCTCTTCTACGTCGTCATCGTCTCCGGGGTCCAGGTCGCCCAACGACGCGAAGAGCTCTTCTCGATGCGCTCCCGCGGCGCTTCGATCATGCAGGTCGTCTCGCACACGGCGATTGAAGGCATCCTGCTCGCGATCGTCGCTGCGGCCGTGGCGCCCTTCATCGCCATCGGCATCATCGGACTGCTCGGATATACGCCCGTCTTCGAACCGCTGACCGGCGGCGCCACGATCCCCACCACGCTCACCGACATGGCGTTCCTGCTCTCCGCCGCTGGCGCCATCGTTGCGGTCCTCTTCACACTGGCGCCGCTTGTGGTCGCCAGTCGCACCCGTGTCCTCTCCGAGCGCCTGCGCAGCATCGCCCGACCCAGCGGTCCCAACGCCCTGCAGCGCTACTACCTCGACATCGCCCTCGTCCTCGTCGCTGTCGGCCTGATCTTCGAAGCCGATCTCAAAGGCACCGTCTTCGAGCGCAACAGCGTCGGCGGACTGGCCGCCGACCCGCTCCTGCTCAGCACCCCGATCCTCTTCGCGCTCGCAGCCACACTGGTCATCCTCCGCTTCCTGCCCTATATCTACCGACTCTTCGCCTGGCTGACCTACGACCGCTTCCCGCTCTCCATCGCCTCCACGTTGCGATACGTGAGCCGCACCGTCGGACCTGCCGCGCGGCTCACCATCCTGCTCATGCTCGGCGCCGCGCTCGGCACCTTTGCCGCCTCCTACGCCGACACCATCGAACGTTCCCTGGAAGAACGCATCGAGTACGACACCGGCGTCGAGTTCCGCGTCGGACTCGGCGAGAGCGGCTATTCGTCCGCCAACGGCGTCCGCAACCGACTCGGCCCGCTCGAGGGCGTTGACGCCGTCTCCGCCGTCCACCGATCCAAGGTCTCCGCCGGCCGCAGCGTCGGCACCGCTGCCAGCGTCAACATCCTCGGCCTCGAACCGCGCGCCGCGCTCGACATGATGTGGTTTCGCGAAGACCTCTCGCTGATGACCTTCGAAGACCTGATCGCCAGCATCGACGTGCCGCCCGTCGGACGCGGCATCAGCATCCCGCCAGAGACCGAAACCCTCCGCTTCTGGGTACGACTCGGTCTGGGCGAGTCCGACCAATCACTCTGGTTCCGCATCCGAGACGGCGACGGCCGATACCACACCGCTGGCGGACTCGACATGCCTCGCCCAGAGTCGCCCTGGACCGCCGTCGAGATTGATTTCCAACGCGAAATCGTTGGCTCCAGCACCGCCAGCCCCTACACCCTGCACAGCATCGTCATGAGCGAACCCTACGGACTCTTCGCCTCCGAACCAGCGACGATCTTCTTCGATGCCGTCACCGCTGTCCAACCCGATGGTCGCGAACTGATCATCGAAGACTTCGAGCATCGCGGCTGGCTGTCTTACGTACAGCGTCGCGGCTCCGGCGATGAGGTTGCCTTCGAGCAAGCAGACGATCCGGTCTCCGGCGAACACGTGATGGCCTTCTATCCCAGCATCGGGCAGTCGCCCGGCTTACGCGCCGCTCACTTCGCCGACCCGTCGTTCTGCTCCAATACGCGCTGCACACTGCCCACCATCGTCAGCGCCAGCTTCGCCGAGCGCCAGCTGCTGGAAGTGGGCGATCGCTACACGCTACGCCTCGATCAGTTCGTGGTCTCGGCGCGCATCATGTCGATCATTGACCTGTTCCCCACCCTGCGCCCCGACGAACTGCCATTCATCGTCGCCGACTACGACGCGCTCTATCACCTGGGCTCGGTCACCACGCTGCGACCATCCATCATGCCCACCGAGGCTTGGCTCGACCTCGTCGATGATCCTGAGGCCCGTGAGGCGATCAAGTGGGAACTCAATCGTCCCCGATACTCGCTCGGTCGCTTCAACGATCAGATCGAGCAGCTAGAACAGAGCGGGCGTGACCCGCTCACCACAGCTGGCGGATCGGGAATCCTGCTCGTCGCCTTCATCGCCATCTCGCTGCTTCTTGCGCTCGCCTTCCTTGTCTCAATGGCCGTTTCCGCCCGCCAACGGCGGCTCGAGATGGCGCTACTTCGAACCGTTGGTGTCGGTAACCTCAGCATCCTCATCCAAATTGCCCTCGAGTACGCCATCATCGTCGGTACCGGTCTCGTGCTCGGTGTGTTGCTCGGCAACCGCATCTCGCTACTGCTGCTCGCTTATCTCGAGATCGATGAAAAGGGCCGAACGGTGCTACCACCTTTCCAGATCGAGACCGACTGGCAGATCCTCGGTATCGCCTTCGGCGTCCTCGCCGGCGTCCTCGTCATCGGTGTCCTGGCGACCTGGCGCTGGTTCCTGCGCCTCGAACTCAACCGCGAACTGCGCCTCACAAACTGATCCTCGCTGCAAATGCGCAGACGCTCAGAGGACTCGGACCAGGATCGCGATTCCGATCCCAATCGTGCCGAACCCCACGCTGGACACCAGCATCAGCATTCTTCTTTCGCTGTCCCGCAGCGCAGCCATGAATCTCGCTTCGCTGGCCTCCCGTTCCGCAGCCATCGTTCTCTCCAAATCCGCCATTTTGCTGTCGATGTATCGAATGAGGCGCTCTTCCATCTCCATTTGCGATACTCGCAAGTACTCAACCTTCTCATCCAACCGTCTGACATCTGACCGAATCTCTACGACATCCGTCTTCAGCTCTGCGACATCCATCTTCAACTGCGCCACATCCGCCTTCAGCTCTACGACATCCGTCTTCAACTGCGCCACATCCGCCTTCAGCTCTGCGACATCCGTCTTCAACTGCGCCACATCCGCCTTCAGCTCTGCGACATCCATCTTCAACTGCGCCACATCCGCCTTCAGACGCACGATGTCTTCTCTGGCCTGATCGAGATCTGAGCGCACCGCGGCAACGTCATCTCGCGTGGCGAGATGCTCAGTCGGCGACTCCATCACCTCGAGGAAAGCCCGCGCGTCCTCCTCCGACCAACCGAGTCGGCCCACCAACACATCGCGCATCGGAAGTCTGTCGAACATCACCATAGATATAGATTAGCGAACTACAGCTCTCGCAACGGACGCTTCCGACTTAGCCAACCTCGCAGATCGGGAACAGCCAGCGTGGCGGCTGCGGCCGGCGTGCCCCAGGCGATGCAGGCAACACCGCACGTCGCTCCCGACGCCGCAATTCCCAACAGGGCCACCACGATCGCCATCGGAGCCAAGGCGTACCACGGCGCCGACGTGTCGCCTCGCTGCCGCGCCACATGCAACAGCATCAGCAACAAGCCCGCGCCAGCCACCGACACGCAGACGATGTACAGCGGCGTCGAATCCTGACCAATCAGCGTCGCCGCAAAGGCAGCTGAAATCCCGCCAACCGTCAAGCTCCCGGCGATCGCACCCATAGCGATAACGCTACCTAGCCAGTCAAACGGCGATACAGCGCCGGCAGGCGCCGCGGCAAGGACTCAATGTCCGCCACCACTTCGTACGCCATGTCCTGACACATCTGCTTCAGGTAGTCATGCCCCGCCCGGTCCACCGTCAGCGCGAACGGAACCATGCCCTCACGACGCGCCTCCGTCAACGCCATCTTCGTGTCGTGAATCGCGTATTCCTTCTCCGTGCGGTCGCGACCGTATCCGTGATCCTGCGGCCGACCGTCCGACAACAGCATCAGGATCTTCACTTTGGCATCCGTGTTCTGCAGCTTCCAGATACAGTGGCGGATGGCCGGCCCCATCCGCGTCGAGCGGACCGGGGCAATCTTGTCGATCCGCTCCTTGATCCGATCGCCAAACGGCTCATCCATGTCCTTGTAGACGAAGAACTCCACATTGTCCCGTCCGTAGCCAGAGAATCCGTAGACGCCGTACTTATCCCCGATCGTCTCCAGCGCCTCGATCAGCAGGACCACCGCTTCCTTCTCCAGGTCAATAATCCGCTTACCCGGATGACGCGCCGCCTCAGCCCGACGCTGCGCCCACCAGGACAGGTACTTGCGCGGATCATCGTCAAACTGATCGTCCTGCCGCTGATCGTGATGCTTCTGGATCTCCTCATCCGTCGAGGCGGAAACATCCAACAAGAACGCCACCGCCACATCACGTTCCACCTTGTTCCGTCGGTAGAACAGCTTCGTCTCCGACGTGGCGCCGGCAATCTTCTCCGTGTACCACTCGATCACCGCGTCGAGATCGTAATCTTCACCGTCCGTCAAACGCTTCATCTTGCGGAACATCTCCGGTCGCAGCATCTCAAACTGCTTGCGCGTCTCCTTGACCAGCTGCGTGTGCTCGTGCAACGTCTCCGTGTAGTACCCCGTCGTGCCCAACTCACCGCGCTGCTCCTGCACCCGACACCAGCGCGGCTTGTAGTCCGCCGCCCGGAAATCCCACTCGTCGTAGTAGAACGACTGCGCCTCAACCGGCAACTCCCCATCATCTTCCGCCCCGGTCGAGTCGTCACCCATCGCCTGCTGACCCTCTTGCCGCTCTCCCTGAATCTGATTGACTTCCTTCAACAGGTTGTCCAGGAACATGCCCGACGACTCCGCCAAGTCCATGTCCATCAGCTCGTTGATCGAAATCTCAACTGACTTCTCCAACAGCTCCTGCAACTGCTCCTTCGTCAGCGGAATCGGCGGAGCGTCGCCCGAACCGATCTCGCCTTTCAACTTCATCAGCAACTGCACCAACTCTGGCTTGAAGTCGCCGCGGAAATCCACAGGGTCCGGGCTGTCGTAGGGTCGCTCCTCCGAACCCGGCATGAAGGGCATGAACGATTCTTCCAGGCCAGAAGAACCCGAACCCGGCATCATGTCGCCATCCTCGCCCGCATCCGGATCGCCGCTCATCTCTTGCTCAATATCCGACCAATCTTCCGACTCCAGCTCCACATTCGGCACATTCGACAACCACTCATACAGCAACGCCGTCGCCGCTGCCGTGTCCTGCACCGTCGCGCCGTCCTCGCGGATCCGATTCAGAATCCGCAGCGGCGTCCGCAACTCCTCAGATAGCTCCTGCGGCCAACGGATCCGGCCCACCTCATCCAGTGACGCCCGCAGTAAATTCTCCACCATCGCCTGTCTCGCCGGCATATCTTCCACCGGGCGACGTCGCTCCGCCGCTGACTGCTGTAGCCGCGTGAACGCGCGACGCACCCCGGCGTACTCACGCTTCACGATCGTGTCGATGCGCGTGTCCTCCACGATCGTAAACAGATCGTGCGCCAGCTTTCGATCCTCGAACTGATCGAAGAATCGCTCCATGTCCGTGTGAATCTCGCCACTCTCCGCGTCCTGTTGGACCACCGCCGCCACACTTGCGCCCCGACCATGACCGTGGCCGTTCTGCGCACCATTCGACGGCTGCGGGAACAGCTCGGAATCAGTCGCCGACTCGTAGTTAAACGAGCCGAACTCCAGCCGCCCAGCCTGATGCGTCGCGAACACCTTGTAGACCGCGAAATTCTCGTCCTTCGTTTGGTATCGCTCGACATTCTCCGGCAGATAGATCGTCGTCCCCTCCGTCGTCGGACTGCTTTCGTCCACCCAACCCACACCCTTCGCCGTCAGCTCTTCCGACGCCTTCACACCCACATCCACGCCCGTGAGCGCCTTGCAATACATCCGAATCAGCTCCGAAACGCGATCCAGATCCACACGACTGCTCAGCGCCTCCATCACCTCTTCGCCGCGCGCCGACTCGAGTCGGAAAAACGCCTCGCCGCCGTCGCGCGACTGTTGCAGGATGCCAAGTCCGAACTCCTGCCAGCGAGCGATGTCGTCAATCCCCAGGCGTTCCGCTACCTGCGGCGACGACTTCAGAAACTCCATCGCCGCGTCGCCCGAATGCGGCGCCAACTGCTCAGACAGCTCCAGCAACCCCTCGTGAATCTCCTTGTCCACCTCCGCCAACGCTTGCGCGGCCTCAATAAAGTATGGATGCCCAAGTCGACCCACCTGCATCGCCACCTGACCGGACAGCGACAGATAGCGCGGACGCTGCTCCTCCGACACCTGCCGCAACGCGCCCGGCCCACGCTCGAAGTAGACCCGCGCGTCCACCCACGCCGTATGCGCCACAATCCCGCCAAACTCAAGGAATGGCGCCCGATCACCGCGATCCAACTGCGACAACACGCCAGGCGCCATCCCCAGACAGGCAGACGCCAGCTCGTACGAGTGCGACGCCAGCGAGTCAATCAGATCCACCAACAGGCGCATCTGCGACAGCGGCAGATGCGGCAAAATCTGCGGCGCCACATCGAAGTACTGCGCCGACAGCGATCCTGACTTCCACGTCCCCTTGTACAGCGACTTGCCTTGCCCCGCCCAATCGCTCGCCTGCGCTACCGACAGATGCGGCAACACCGACGGCGAGGCGCGGAACATCGCCCCAGACAACGCCGGCGACGTGTCCATCAGCTCGATCCCCACCGCGCACCACTCACGCATGCGGTCGTATGTGATCTGTTCCAACACCGGCCCTGAGGCGCGGAAGTACTCGGCCGCCGCCTCCCAACTGCGCAGCGAATGCCGCGCAATGTCCAGACCATCGTTCAGCCACGACCCTAGCTCGTCCGGCTCCAGAACCTCGCTCACGGCGGCGAGCGCCGCCTCAAAGTCCTGGCTCAACGCCGGTGGAAACTGGCGTAACTGTTCGCGCGCGTCTTCGGTCAATGTGGCGGAGTTGGTCTGGTCGGTCATGGGCGTCTTCCCAACCGGCAATCCCTCGGCTCTCAGCCAACGGTCGCCGTTGTTGCGCTCGGAATCAGTCAAATCGGATCTGTTCGATCTCTGCGTGATCGTCAGCCGTGTCTAACACAGCATAAGTCAGCACCTGCTCCGCGCCCCGCATCTCCCCCGCAGAACCCGGATTCACGATCAGCGCTCGACCGATTCGCGTCACCAACGGCGCATGCGTATGCCCATAGATGATGAAGTCGGCCTCTTCCTCCGCCAACCGTTGCAGCTGCGGATCGTGCGGAAACAGATAATCCTTGTACGGCGCCCACGGCGTCGCGTGAAACATCAGCAGACGCTTCCCGTCGATCTCCGTGCGCAGCAACTGCGGCTGATCTCGCGTCCATTCCAGCAGTGCATGATCCACCGTCGGCGACGCCTGCGCCCGCGCGCCCGCCTCCGACAGCAGAATCTCCTCATGGTTCCCCAACACGTAGCGACCGCCGAGCTGGCGCAGCCGCTCCGCCACCTCGTTCGAGAACCGGTACTGGTAACAGGCGTCGCCCGCGCAGAGAATCTCGTCTACGTCACCCATCTGCTCCACGGCGCGGTCCAACGCCGCCGCATTGCAGTGAATGTCCGATACGATGCCAATCCGCACAGCGATTCCGTGCTATTCCTCAAAGATCGAGGAAACCACTTCCTCGATCGACCGCTGAACCTCGCCGTCGTCCGTCAGCGGCCAGACGATCGCCACCTGACAAGCCCGCCGCGGGCTCACACCCTCGGCAATCATCCGACCGGCGTAGATCAACAGACGCGTCGACGCACCCTCGGCCAGGCCGTGCTCTCGCAGATTGCGAATCTTCTCCGCCATCTTCGCCAGGTTCAACGCCACGTCTGCGTCGCAACCCGACTCATGCCGCACAATCTCCGCCTCCGTCTCGCGCGGCGGGTAATCAAACTCGACCGCCACAAACCGTTGCCGCGTCGATTGCTTCAAATCCTTCAGCGCCGACTGGTAACCCGGGTTGTAGGAGATCACCAACAGGAAACCGTCGCGAGCCTGCAGCAGCTGCGATTTCTTCTCAATCGGCAAAATCCGGCGGTGGTCCGTCAACGGGTGAATCAACACCGTCGTGTCCTTGCGCGCCTCCACCACCTCATCGAGATAGCAGATCGCGCCCGCCTTGACCGCGCGCGTCAGCGGACCATCAATCCAGACCGTCTCGTTACCCTCAAGCAGATAGCGACCAACCAGGTCGGACGCCGTCAAATCCTCGTGGCACGCCACGGTCACCAGCGGCAAATTCGTCTCAGTCTCGATCTCTGTCCGACCATCGCGCACCACCGACAGCGGCCGGTTCAGGTGGTATGCCATGTACTCGACGAACCGCGTCTTCCCGCAGCCCGTCGGGCCCTTCAACAAGACCGGAATCTTGCTGTTCCAAGCCGCCTGGAAGATCTCGACTTCGTCCGCGACGGGGACGTAGTACGGCTCCTCCTCAAGGCGGAACTCCTCCACCGCCCAGCTGCGGTATTCGGTGATCGGTTGGCTTGCAGTCGTCATCAAACGCTCTCCCGCTCGGACTCATCGCTGCGCCGAGCCTGTGTTCGCGGAACTCTCTCGCACCCAATCTCGATGGATTGCAGTGCGCCTCTAGCTTGAGCCTATCTGAGCCGAGCTCTCAGCCTGCAATCCGGCCCAGGCGCGGGCCACTCGCCCGGCCGCGACCTCCATGCTGCAGTCATTCGAGATCAACACATCAGCGTGCTTCAATCGCTCGTCATTCGTGATCTGAGACTCGATCCGGCGATCCGCTTCCTCGGCCGAAAAGCGATTGCGCGCCATCAACCGTTCGCTCGCCGTCTCGCGGCTGACCGCCACCACCCACACCTCATCCACCAGGTCCTGCCAACCGGCTTCGATCATGACCGCCGCCTCCAACACCGCCACCTCGGTCCCAGCCGCTGCGAGTCGCGACAATTCGGCCTCCGCCAACGCGCGAATCCCCGGCCAGACGATATCCGTCAACCGCTTCATTCCGTCCGGATGCCCGAACACCTTCGGACCCAGCTTGCTGCGATCAATCGTGCCGTCTTCCGCGACCAGATCGTCGCCGAACGCCGCCACGACCTGCCTAAATGTCTCCGTGCCCGGTTCGTACGTCTGATGCCCCAGCAGATCCGCGTCAATCGTCGCAGCGCCGAGCGCCTCAAGCTGCTGCACGACCGTCGATTTGCCCGATGCGATCCCGCCAGTCAGTCCAATTGAGCGCATAACCGATGTGCGTCCCTACATCTATCGCGCCGCCCTCTTGCCAAACCGGCCAAGTGAACCGTCGCCCACCGACCGCGCAGACGCACGCTGAACTCAAAGGTTATTGACGCCCGCCAACATGGTCAACCTCGCCCAACCGCCCTCCCACCGACTCTCTCAGCCGCGCATCGCTCAGAACATCTATCTGTATCTCAGTCAGCAGGCGACGGATCGCCAAATTGGTAGCCTGAATACCAACATCAACGCGGTCCGCACGTTGGTCGCCAACTTCGGCCGCCAACCGCGCATCGATTTGTGGGCCCTGCCCGCGCAACCACCGCACACTCCGAACGCCCAGTTCGCCGTGCCTGCCAGGAGCCTTCGATGGTTGCTGAAGCCAAATCTGACACGATCGATTGCACCGACGGACGCACCGGCCTGCTCGAAGCCGTTGACCGCCTGCCCGACTCCGCCTTCGACAAGTCGCACGTCATCGGCAACTGGTCCATCCGCGACTGCCTCGCCCATATCGTCGGTTGGGACGCCTGGACATCCAACGCGCTCGAACGCTCCAGCGTCGGCATGCCTCTCGCGCCACTCCCCTCCGAGCGCGAAATCAATGAAGCCTGCCCTGCCGATTGGGCCGATCGCCCCATCCCAGACCTGATCTCGACCTTGCGCAACATGCGTGACGACATGGCCGCGCGCATCAGCCAACTCACCGACGAGGAACGCGATCAACCCACCCTCCTCTTCGGCGACAAGCACATCTCAGTCAATCAGCTGGTTGACGCCCTCATCACTCACGACAGCGAGCACGCCAGCCAAATCCGCAGCTGGCGCAAGACCCACGGCTTCTAGCAACCCCCTGAAGAAGCGATGTCGCGCATCAGACCGCGCGCATCAGACCGAAAAAGCACAGTTGACCGCCAAGTCGCCGATGCAATCGCCGTGGCAGCCGATCTTCATGATCGCCGGGCGCGCGGCGTTGAGCTGACAGTAGGCGAACTTATGGCCCACCGACCCTGATGAGCTGATCGTTGTGCCGGTTCGGCTGATCGGCTGATCGGCTGATCGATTGTTGCTCCAGCGCTGTCAGTCGGGCTTGGGCCTGTTTCGTCTCGACCTTGAGCGCGTCAAGCTCGGCCTGCGCCCTGGTCACTCCCTTGACCGCCTCGGCCCATTTCTTTTCAAGTCGATTTCGTTTCTTCTTGGCTGCGGACACTTCAGCGACGCGGTCTCCGAACGCAGAATCTGCATCGAGCTACCGGTCAAGCGTGCGCTGCAAGCGACGCTCCGCTGCGCTGGACTGGTCGCCCGCTTCCCACTCTTGAGCTCGCTGCTGCCAGACCGCGGTTCGGCGTTCAAGCAGGGCCCTTGGCGTCATCGCGCTTGCTCCGCGCCTTCTTGAGGGCTGTGACGGAGTCGCGATAGTCGCGTTCCGCCCGCGTGGACTGCCTGGTCCTGCGCTCCAACAAGGCGACGCCGTCCGCCTCGCGCGCGCTGGCCTCCTCGTAAGCAATTCTCGCTACCCGAATCTCCGGAGATTCGGCCGGCGCACTCGAGTCGCTCACTGACTCCGACCCCCTGCTGACCGGGTCCACATTGGGTTTGCGCAGGTCTGGCAAGGTGATGTTGACCACGTGGTCACCGAGCGATCTGGTCGTTCCAGTCGCGGTACCTGCCTTCGGCATGTTGTTGCTGCAAGATCACCTGTTTGACGTACGGATGGGAGACGGTCAAGCTGTGATGGCGTGTTTCAATCTTCCCCAACGGGCCCTGATCATCGTTCCTGACCACTTGATACACGATGTACTCATGCGCCGCCTGGAACGGACCATTGTTTTGGCGGAGGGAAGAAGCCCTAATACACTTCTACTCCGCCAGTGGATCTTCAGTTGACGTTCCAGCCTGGTCGCTGACGCCAGCGTCAACGGTCGCCTAAATCGATGACTCGTCGGCAGGCGCAGCCGGCGAACTGAACAGCCCGACCGCGCCAAGCATTGCAGACATCACTCAATCCAGTGGCCTGGATAATGAATCTGTTGATCTGAATGCGAAATCTGAATACGCCCGACGGCATGAAATGGGTGAGGAAGTTCACGATCACATCCTCGCCTGAATCGATCCGAGAGACGTAGCTGACGGCGTCGCCCTGGTTGCTCGTGGCCGGCTTGCACCGAAGCGCGGCTCGCGGCCCGATCGACGGCCTGCCGCCAGTCAGTTCGCTCGGCGTCGCTCCGCCTGGCTGGGACAGACGCGCCTCAGAAGAGCCAAAGCAGCGCTGACCTACTCCAGCGCCGCCGCCAACGCTGACTCCAGCGACGGCAACACCTTCTTGTAGTCATCCACGATCCCGAATCGCGCAAAGTTGAAGATCGCCGCGTCCGGATCCTTGTTGATCGCGACAATGTTCTTCGATCCCCCGCAACCCGCCATGTGCTGACTCGCGCCCGAAATCGCAATCGCCAGATACAGCGTCGGCGAGACCACGGTCCCGGTCAGCCCTACCTGCTGCGACGGTGGATACCAGCCCAGGTCACAGGCCGCTCGCGACGATCCGACCGCTGCTTGCAACACGCCCGCCAACCGCTCCAGATCCGAGAACGCCTCAGGCCCACCCAAACCGCGCCCGCCCGAGACCACGATCTCCGCGTCCTCCAGCCGCACGCCTTCCGACTCGGCCAATTCCTTGCCGGTCGTGCGCGCGCGCAGCTCCCGCTCACCCACCTCCACCGCAATCACCTCTGCCGAACGCGACGCATCCGGCGCCATCGGATCCTGCGCCTTCGCTCGCACCGTAATCAGCTGCGGATCGGTCTGCACGGTCACGACCTGACGCGCGTTGCCGCCGTAGCAGCTCCGAGTCGCCTTCACTCGGTCGCCATCCACTTCCAACCCCAACGCATCCATCACGACCGCGCTGCCCAGACGCGTCGCCAGCCGAGGCGCCAGGTCACGCCCCATGCTCGACTGCGCCATCAGCACGACCGACGGCGCAGACTGCTCGACGATCGCCTGCGCCAACGGTAGATAGCTCTCCGTCTGGTACACCGACAGCGACTCCGAGTCAGCCGTGTACACCGTGTCCGCGCCAGCCGAACCGGCCGCCGCCGCGGCACTGCCCAATCCCGCGCCGATCAGCCCGAGGGCCACATCGCCGCCCAGCTCGGACGCGAGCCGCCTCGCTCCGCCCAGTATCTCCAACGTCGGTGCGGTCAGCTCGCCGCCGTCCGCTTCGCCAATCACCAGAATGCGCGCCATGTGCTCTGCCCCAGTCTGTCAAGTTCGGTCGTGTGTTGGTCGTCTGACGGTCGCGTCGGCTGCGGCAATCCAAGCGCGGATGCGCCGCAACCGCCGCGTTTCGCGCTACAGGATCTTCGCTGCGCGAAGCGCGTTCACGAGGCCGGCCGCCTTCTCGTCCGGCGTGTCGCCCTCAATGATCTCCACTTCGACATCACTCGTCGGTTGGAACAGCGCGTGCATCTGTATGCGAGCGCCCGCTGCGCCGACCTCAGACGCATCCAATCCCAGATCAGACGCGCCCAACTCGACTACCTGCTTGCGCGCCGCCAGCATAATCTGACGCAGCTGCGGATAACGCGGATCGCCGAACTCGTTCGAAATCGTCAACACGCACGGCGTCGGCAACTCCACCGTCTCAAAGCCGTCCGCCACCACGCGAGACACCGTGATGCCACCATCCGTCAGCTCGACCGCCCGCAATACCGTCGCCGACGGCAGGTCCAGTAGCTCAGCCACGATGCTCCCGACCGTGCCCTGGTCCCAGTCCGCCGCCTGACGCCCGAAGATCAGCACATCCGGCAGCCCAACATGTTGAATTGCCTTCGACAGCGTCAACGCCGTCGTCCACGCGTCGCCGCCTTCAAAAGCAGCATCCTTCAGATGAAAGCCATCGTCTGCGCCCATCGCCAACGAATGCTTGATCGCATCACGCGCCGAGTCGGGCCCGAGCGATATCACCTGCACCGAACCCTCTCCAGCCGCATCTTTGATCCGCAACGCGGCCTCGACCGCTTGCGCGTCAAACGGGGATATCACCGGCGATATTCCCTGCGCCGGCATGACCTGCATCGCCTGCTCGTCAACCTTGAAGGCCGCCGCAGGCGTCTCGGGATCGGGAATCTGCTTCACGCAGACGATGACGTTCATCGGTTCCTCACATACTGATGCTCGCGTCGACGCGAATCGCGCGTCCAATCGCATATTGTGCCGAACCCAACCAGCTCAGGCAATCAGCTGGGATACAGAATCCAGTACCGCCTACATGTGCGCACAAACTGAGCGCCGAGCAAGCCGGCTTCGTCACTTCGCCGCGCCCCTGCGCAGCAGCGTAGATTCAGCGGCGCCCTAATCGGAATCCGAGACGGCCGCAGCCTGGAGCAGTTCTGCGACATCCAGCACCTTGAGCTTGTCCTCGTCCTCGACATCCAGTTGCACCGTGCCGATGCCCGAGTCAAACATCTGAATGCAGAATGGACACGCCGTGCAGGCCGAGTCCGCGCCCGTCGATACCGCCTCCTCAACCCGCACCTCATTGACCCGACTCTTGCCCTGCTCCTCCATCCACATGTTGCCGCCGCCAGCCCCGCAACAGAGTCCCTGCTCGCGACTCCGAGGCATCTCAATCAACGTCACGTTCGGCACCTGCTCCAAAATCCGACGCGGCGCCTCGAAAATGTCGTTGTGCCGACCCAGGTAGCAGCTGTCGTGATACGTGATCGTCTGCTCCGGACCGTCCGCGCGGGCGACCAACTGGCCACGATCCATCAGCTGCTCCAGCAACTGCGTGTGGTGTATCACCTGGAACTTCGCGCCCATCTCCGGATACTCGTTCAGGAATGTGTTGAAACAGTGCGGACAGTGCGTGATCACCGTCTTCTGCTCCTCGTTGACGCCCGTTTCGTTGAACAGCTCAATCAACCCTTCAGCCAGAATCTGGTACAGGTACTCGTGCCCCAGGCGCCGCGCCGGGTCGCCGTTGCACGATTCCATCCCCTTCAACACGCCGAACGACACATCCGCCTCACGCAACAACGAGACAACCGATCGCGTGATCGCCTGCGCCCGATCGACGAACGCTCCCGTGCAACCGACGAAGTACAGATAGTCCTGCTCGCCCGTCCACTCCGGTACCTCAATCCCTTCCATCCAGCTCTCCCGCGTGTACGGAGTCCCGCGCCAGGGATGACCTTGACGTTCCAGCGTCTCCAGCGTGCCCTGCACCGTCTCCGGCATCCGCGCCTCTTCCATCACCAGCGAACGACGCATATCCACAATCGTCGGCACATGCTCGATGAAGACCGGGCACGCCTCCACGCACGCGCCGCAGGTCCGACACGCCCACAGCGACTCATCTCGTACCACGCCGCCCACCATCGCCGCCTCGTCCTCCAGCCCGAAATTCAGGTCATTGCCCTGCACCAGATTCGCCACCTTGCGCTCGCCCACCGACGTCGCGTACGACTTCAGATCCTGGATGATGTGCATCGGTGAGAGCGGTTGGCCGGCAATGTCGGCCGGGCAGTTATCAGTGCAACGCCCGCAGCGCACGCAGACATCGAGCTCGAACAGCTGCTTCATCGAGAAGTGCTCCAGCTGCGACACGCCGAAGTGTTCCTGCTCTTCAATGTTCTGGATCAGCTCCAGCTTGCCAGGCGCCGCCGTGCTCTTCAGGAACGCGTTCGCCGGGGCCAGCACCAGATGATTCAGCTTCGAGTAACCCAGCAGCGTGATCCACGACAGCGCGCCGATCATGTGTACCCACCACAGCGCCGTATGGATGTCCAACGCCGCCGAAATCCGCACGCCCGAGAACATCAACGCCACCACGTACCCCACCGGCGACCAGTACGACCACTGCGGATTGACATCAATCTCCGACGTGTGAATCCGCAACCCTTCGACAACGAATCCCGTAACCAACAGCAACCCCAATCCGCCGAGAATCAGCCAGTCCTCCCAGGTCGGCAACCATGCCGTGCGCGGTCGCACCCATCGATGAGCCACCGCCATCGCCACGCCAATGATCCCGATCAACCCGAAGACGTCCGCCACCAACGAATAGCCCAGATAGCGCGGCCCGACCAGGATGTCGACCGGGATGTAGTCGTCGATCGCCAGCAACGCCGTCACCAGAAACAGCACGATCATCGAAGACATAATGCACATGTGCATCACGCCTGAGTACGGGTCGCGCAACACCCGTTCGGTCCCCGCGCCGCCGCGCAAGACCCGGGTCAATCGCAGCTGTAGATGATCGAAGCTGCCCAGGCCATTGCGCAGATTGAACGACGTTTCACCCAGTCGCCAAATTCGCGATCGCCGTACCAGTCCGTAGACGATGATCCCGATCACGAAGGGCAGCAACATATACAGCACCCAAAAGTGATCGATGTTGAAGAACAGCTCGCGATGCGCTCCGGTCACGCGAACCGTCTCCGCGCCCGAGACCAACAGCAGCCCTCCCAATGGCAGCCAGGCCGGAATGGCCAACGCCGACACTCGCTTGCCCGTCGATTCGGTCGCTGCCGCCGTCTGCCGCCGACTTGGTCGCGCTGTCTTGGTCACGACTTCACCCCCAGACGCACGGTCGCTCCAATGGCCAACCGCAGAACCGTCTTCGCGCATTATCGCACGTACCAATCCAGCATCGCGCTAATCACATTTCCCATCTCACCGCACCAGGCCCACACCTGTCGCCACAACTCAGGGATTAGGACACACTAGCTCCCCAGCTCGAGATCTGGACGCTGTAACACCCAATCCGTCGATTGCTCATAGGCATGGGCGACTCGGCAGATGGTGGCTTCGTCGAAGTGTCGACCGCCGATCATCAGGCCGATCGGCATCCCCTTGCGGTCATAGCCGCAGGGAATCGAGATCGCGGGGATCCCGGTCACGTCGTACGGAGCAGTCAGTCGCGCCAGCTCGGCCGTCGGATCGCCATCCTCGATCAGCGGCGCGGTCCGCGAGCAGGTCGGCGAGATCAGCACATCCACCTCCTGCAATACCGCCGCCGTCTCCTCGATGAACTTCCGTCGCAGACGCTGGTCGTTGATGTAGTCCACTGCGCTAACGGAGAGCCCCGCCTCGACTCGCTCCAGGATGTCGCCGTATTCGTCCCGACGCTCGCGCAGCCACTTGGCGTGATAGGCCGCCGCCTCGGCGATGATCGTCAGTCCGCGAGGACGGTCCGTCTGCAACGGCAGCTCCACCTCGATCACCGTCGCGCCGAGGCTGCGCAGATGATCCACCGCGATCTCGCAGTGTTCAATGACGTCTTCGTCGCAACCGGTCCAGAGCATCTTGCGAGGCAATCCAATCCGAATCCCGTCGACGCCTTCTCCGATCGACTCATTGCAGTCGTTGACCGGGACATCGGCGCTGCCGGGATCGGATGGGTCGTAGCCAGAGATCGCGTTGAGGACGAGTCCCGCTTCCTCAACGGTTTTGGTCAACGGTCCAACATGGTCAAGCGTCCACGAGAGCGGCAAAACACCGCGGCGCGATACCCGACCGTACGTCCCCATCAGTCCGGTGACGCCGCAGAGACTGGCGGGAATGCGGATGCTACCGCCAGTGTCGGAGCCGAGCGCCCCAATCGACGATCCGACCGCCACCGACGCGCCCGAACCGCCGCTGCTGCCGCCCGGCGACTTCGTCACGTCCCACGGATTGCAGACCGGACCGTAGTGCGGATTGGCGCTCGTCGTGCCGAACGCAAACTCATGCAGATTGAGCTTGCCCGGCATCACCGCGCCAGCTTCCTTCAGTTTGCGGTACACCGTGGCATCGGCCTCGGGCACGCGATCACGCAGGAATCCGCCGCCGCCCGTCGTAGGAATGCCGGCCGTGTCGACCAAATCCTTCAGTCCGATCGGAATCCCGTGCAGCGGACCCAGGTCACGTCCGTCCCGCATCGCGTCATCCGCCGCCGACGCCTGCTCGCGCGCCAACTCAGCCGTCACCGTGATGTACGCGTTGAGCAGCGGCTCCGTCGCCTCCAGCCGCGCCAGCACCGACTCGGTGAGATCGAGCGCGGTGATCGCGCCCTGGCGCAGCGCCTCGCCGAGCTCCACTATGGTCAGTTCGTACGGTTTACGACCTTCCATCAAACGCCTACTCTCCTGTACTGAGCTCGCTGCTGAGTTCGCTCGAATCGAAGCGCAGACCGAAAGCCGGCTCGGTCTCGCCGAGATCGGGCAAGCGATCTCGAGAGATGGCGTTCTTGAGCATGCGCGTGACGATCGGCAGCGCGCGCTCAAGCTCGTCAACCGACGCGTCGGCGCCGAGCGATTCGGCAAGCGCCTCAAGCGCTTGGATCGGTGTTGCCGCCATACCGCCGCCTCTCTGAAGTGGCTGCTGAATGAGGCGATTATAGGCTGTGTCTATGATCTTGGTGTCCTCAACAAGTCGAATGGAGTATCGAGATGACCGACGAGGTCCTGTTTGACGTCTCAGAGCGCGTGGCCACGATCACGCTCAACCGTCCCGACAAAATGAACACGATCAATCGCGCGCTTGGCGATGGTCTGATCGAGGCGCTGATCGAAGTACGCAACAACGACGACATCCGCAGCGCCGTGATCACCGGCGCCGGCGAGCGCGCCTTCTGCGCCGGCGCCGACCTCACCCAGGGCGACGGCCCCGCTGCCTCCGCCGGCCCCGCCGGACACTTCCCCACCAATGCCGCTGACCGCTTCGACGAGTTCGACGCCAAGAAGCCGCTGATCGCAGCGATCAACGGCCACGCGCTCGGCGGCGGCTTCGAGATTGCGCTGATCTGCGACATGCGCATCGGCGCCGAAAACGCCCGCGCCCGCCTCGGCCTCCCGGAGATTACGCTCGGCTTCTTCCCGCTCGCCGGCGGTCCGATGCGCCTGCCCCGCGCCATCCCTCAGGCCTACGCCAACGAGATGCTCTACCTCGGCCGCCGCCTCAACATGCAGGAAGCGCTGCAATGGGGCGTCATCTCCCGCCTCGTCCCCCAGGACGAGCTGCTCGGAACCGCGCAGGAGATGGCCAGCCAGGTCGCCGGCTACGCCCCAATCGCCGTCCGCGCCATGAAAGAACTGATCATCGCCCAGGCAGACATGACCCTCGCCCAGGCCAACCGCTTCGGAGGTAGCCTGCGCTGGATCGTCGGCCAAACCGCCGACTCCAAAGAAGGCCCCAGAGCCTTCGCCCAAGGCCGCCAACCCGAATTCAAGGGCGAGTAGAGGCAATCTGGGTATCTTGGGTCTGAGTGCTGGATACCACTCCGCGAGAGACAATCATGACCACTACCAGTGAAGAGCAACTGACGATTCATCTCAACGCCGATGTCAAGGCGCGAGTGCAAGCCGCCGCCGAATGCAAGGGAATCGAAGTCAGTCGCTACTGCCTTGACGCCATCGAGCACGAATTGGCCAGTGACGATACCAACACACAGAAACAGGCATACAAGCCCTTCGACATTGAGGGTTTGATCGCTTTCCGCAACGAGCTGCTCGGCGATCGTGTTTTTGAGGGTGACTCGGTCGATCTGATCCGCGAAGCGCGGGAGCAACGAACGAAACAGCTCGAAGAATGGCGGTGACCGGCGTTGTCGTGATCGATGCCAACATCGCCGTGAAGTGGTTGGTTCGCGAACACGATTCCGATACCGCAGAGATGCTTGCGAGCGAGTGGAGGCGCGACACAGTCCGGGCAGTAGCGCCCTATGTCCTCTTGGCTGAAACAGCCAATACGCTGCATCAACGGGTGAGACAGGACCTATTGAAGGTTGATGCAGCAGTGAGTCTGCTGCAGGCGCTCAGATCAACCGGCATTGAGTTTCGACACTCCGCTGCGCTTATCAGCGAGCCCTGGTAATCGCCGACCAGCTCGGCCAAGGCGCTGTCTACGACTCCGTCTACCTGGCGTTGGCAGAGTCCTTGGACTGCGAACTCTGGACCGCCGACATTCGCTTCCATCGCGCCGCCCGCCCGCTCTATGAGAATCTCCGCCTGCTCAGCGAGTTCGACCCTCTAGCCTGACCTTCCGACGAACGAACGGGATCACTCATGCGCAGCCAGGAATCGCTCAACGAACTCCGCTACCTCAGACGCATCCAGGAGGAAGTCGACGCTCAATGGCGCGCGCCGCATCCCGACCTTGAACGACTGCACCGAGTCATGGCGCTGCTCTACACCAGCCACGGACTCGTCTGGAAGTCGCAAGGATGTAGCGGCTCCGGAGAGCATGACCCGTTCGCCAGCGAGATCGTTGAACGAGCGATCCGAATCGAGCGCTCGGCGCAACACGGAGCCCACCGTGCGTTCAGCCTCTTCGAGGAGTGGCGCTGCGACGCTTGCAGTTGGAATCACAACGCCCTCTACACCCTTTGGACAGCGACCGCCGAACACGGCGCCGACTTCCAGCCGCTCATCGCCATTGACGACCATCGCGCCATGCACGAGCGAGCCAACCAGGGCCTCGACCAACCTCTCCCCGAAGCCCTCGACCTGCGCAACAACGCCGCCAGCGTCCGACTCGAAGCGAACCGACTGATTGCCGAACGGCTGGAACATTGGACAGACCAAGGCCTCCTCAGTGACAACGCCGAAGTCCGCTACCAGTCCGAACTCACCGCGCCGACTCCCGTTCCCGCCTGACGATTCCCAGAACTAGAACGGGGACCGCACCTGAAGTGCTGTTCCCGTTGGTCAGGCCAGGCTCGACTCTGTGTTGGCTGAAACGATCCGCCAGAGCTTCAGCCGCCAATTGGGTATACGCCCAACTGACCGAAGCTGCTACTGGAATCGCCACCGCGAGCAACCAGTAGACACAGGCCGTCGCGACATCGACTTCAGCAGCCAACCACAGCGCAAATGGAACGATCACGGCGCCGGCCGTCAGTGCCAGTAAGGATCGCGGCCTCGGCATTCCACGAAGCATGGCCATGATGCTCGCATCCAGGCTTCCCCCTCTGCCAGCGGCAACCGCTGACTGCGGTGGTACTGCCTTCAAGGCTCTCCGCCACGTACGCGAGCGCGTCGGCGCGAATCGCCCTGGCCCATCCCCCTTTACGCAGGGGTCTACTCGGGATGGTGCGTCTATCTGCCACGAGCCATACCGGGAGCGAATCAGGTCCCTGCCCCTATTCAAGAAAGTGGCAGACTCGGGGGCGGGGACGGGAAGTTCGAGCGCAAGGCGAGATGATTCCTGAAAGTGAGACAGTCTCACGTGATTGCGCGCCGCCTTGGCCCCGGAGTTCATAACGTCCGCAACGCGCCGAGTCCAAACTCTCGTCGCAATAGATGGTGAAGTCTCGATGCTCACTCGCAAGGATGGCTTCGCAGATGAGCTGTTAGTCAGGCAGCTCCCTCAGGTCGAGCTCCCGCTCGATTCCGATGAACTCCACGGCCTCCTGGTCAACCCCTCGCTCCTTCATCTGGTCAAGCGCGTGAGCCACGAATTCGATCTGGCACCTCACCCGCTCGCGCCGGCCACGCCGACTCCCCTTCCCGCCTGACGATCACGACGACTTCCGTGAAAAAGGCTCTGAAACGAATCAGCAACCTACTCATAGACTCTGGTTACATTGAGCGGCACTGCTGCAACCTGCTCCTCGTCCAAGAACACGCGAAACTCATGGGTACCCCAATTGTTGAACTGCAACCCGTTGAACTCAGTCAAGAATCGAGCAGTCGCTTTGGGCTCCGAAGGCGCCAGAAATGAGATCGAACCTTCTTGACGTGGGACAAGGTCGTGGCCATCGGCATCAACTATCTTCAGCCTGAGTGTCCGTTCTCCGGCGTCTTCGGCCCCATAGTGGAACCCCAGAACAAGGGCGATGCGGGGGTGCTGAAACGGAATCTCTTTCGACCCCAGCGTGTCTATTCCGACTCCGACCGCTGTCAATTTTCCTCCGGATTCAACAGCGGCATCGCACAGAAATGCGAAGGTGCGCTCAATCATGTGAATCTCCTATCGGAGAGCGAACAGCGTTGTGGAGCCCGCCGAAGAGGCGTCGGTGGTCAACGAGGACTCCAGAGTGTGCGTTGTGGCCGGTGTAGTTGAACTCGGCACAAAGGATACGGGCACGCGTTCAGTCGTGATTGATTCTGAAGTCCAGTTCGTGAGGATCACGATGTGATTCGGCGCCTTCGCGAGCAAGAGGTCTCACAGCTTGCGGTGATCTGGCAAGCCCCTCAAATCGATTTCACCGTCCAAGCCGATAAACTCGGCTCCGAGCACTGCGCCTCTGGCGTCGAAGTCGACCAGGCGGTGGTCGCCGAACTCTCTGGCGAGCGTGACTTGACCTTCTCGCAGAGTGACATACAGGAGGTCAAAGTCGTCGCTGACTTTGACTGAAGTGGTCATAGGGTGCTCCTCTCATTCCCCATGCCAGGCCACCGTCACTACGAGGCAAGGATCAGTGCCGTCTCTCGTGTAGTTCTTACAGGTGCGCTCTCCGATGCGGCGAGTACTCACTGTAGACGGATGTTGCCGACGTCGCGCCGGCCGTTGTCGATCGGGTTTTGTCAACGTGAACTCCACATCGGCCTGTGAGATCCCACGCAGTTTCAGGCGCTCAATGGCGTGAGGATGGTATTCATGTGCGGCATATGGCGATAAGCAATTGGTCCTCGTAAACCTGTCCAGGCTCCTATCCTACCCACCATGACCTACCTCCCGCTTGACCACCTCTTCGTCCTCGACCTCACCCGCGCGCGCGCCGGGCCCACTGCCACCCGACAGCTCGGCGACTGGGGCGCCGACGTGCTCAAAGTCGAGCAGCCCGAAGTGCCCGGGCAGGCCGAGGGCGTCACCGGTGGCCGCGAATCATCCGACTTCCTCAACCTGCACCGCAACAAGCGATCACTCACGCTCAACCTCAAGCAGCCCGAGGCCGTCGAAATCTTCCTCACCCTCGTCGAACGCGCCGATGTCGTCGTCGAGAACTACCGCGCCGACGTCAAGCGCCGACTCGGCATCGACTACGACGCCTGCCGCGCCCGCAATCCGCGCATCATCTACGGCAGCATCTCCGGCTTCGGACAGGACGGCCCCTACGCCTGGCGCGCCGGCGTTGACCAGATCGCGCAGGGTCTCGGCGGCATCATGTCGGTCAACGGCATGCCCGGCGACGGACCCGTACGCGTCGGCATCCCCATCGCTGACCTCACCGCCGGCAACTTCCTCGCCCAGGCCATTCTCATTGCCCTGATCGAACGCGAGCGCTCCGGCGAGGGACAGTGGGTCCACACCTCCCTGCTTGAAGCCCAGATCGCGATGCTCGACCTCCAGGTCACGCGCTGGACCATCGACGGCGAGGTCCCGCCCCAGGCCGGCAACGACCACCCGACCCTCATGCCCACCGGCGTCTACGAGACCTCCGACGGACACATCAACATCGCCGCCTCCGGTGGCGCCATGTACGCCCGACTCTGCCGCGCGATCGAGGCCGATGCGCTGATCGACCATCCCGACTTCGTCAGCTCATCGCGCCGCTCCAGGAACCGCGTCGATCTCAACGAAGCGATCAACCAGCGCACCCGAACCAACACCTCCGAGCACTGGATTCAGCGACTCAACGAAGCCGGCGTCCCCTGCGGTCCGATCTACAACATCCCCGGCGCCTTCGAGGATGAACAGGTCAAGCATCTGGGCATCGCCCGACAGGCGCCGCACCCTGAGCGCGGTGAAATCACCGTCGTCGGACAGCCAATCAGCCTCGCACGCACGCCGCAGCCCGAGCGCATGCGCCTCGGAACCCCAGCCCTCGGCGAGCACACCGACGAAGTCCTCACCGACCTCGGCTACACCCCCGAAGCCATCGCCGACCTCCGAGCCCGCGGCGTCATCTGAAGTCCCCTCTCCCTCGAGGGAGAGGGCTAGGGTGAGGGTGATCGGGAGCCACCGCACAGGAGACCACCAATGAAACAGCACGTCACACTCGAAACCGACAAGATGCTCGCCTGGTCCGAAGACGGCATCGGCTGGATGGTCTTCAACAACCCGGCCAAACTCAACGCCATGGGCGTCGCCATGAACGCCGCCATCCCCACCATCATGCATACCTTCCGCGACGACCCCGACGTGCGCGTCGTCGTCATGAAAGGCGCCGGCGACCGCTCCTTCGTCTCCGGCGCCGACATCTCCGAGTTCGAGGCCCAACGCTCCAACCCGGAGACGATCAAGAAGTACGACGCCATCGGCGCCGCCGCCGGCCGGGCCTACGGCGAACTCGACAAGCCGATCATCGCCATGATCCAGGGCTTCTGCATGGGCGGCGGACTGCTCACCGCGCTCCGCGCCGACCTGCGCATCGCCGCCGACGACTCCCAGTTCGGCGTCCCCGCCGCCCGACTCGGCCTCGGCTACGGCTACGGCGGCGTCAAGACCCTCGTCGACCTCGTCGGCTTCGCGGCCGCCCAGGAAATCCTGCTCACCGGCAAGCGCTTCCCCGCCGCCGACGCCGCCCGCTGGAACCTGATCAACCGAGTCACCAGCAAGCAAAAGCTCGAACCCACCGTCCACGAACTCGCCGCCACCATCGCCCAGAACGCCCCCATGACCATCCGAGCCATCCGCCACGCCATCCAGGAAATCCCCAAAGACCCCGACCGCCGCGACCTCGACAAAGTCAACCACCTGGTCCAAGCCTGCTTCGCCAGCCAAGACTACAAAGAAGGCCGCCAAGCCTTCATGCAAAAGCGCCGCCCCGCCTTCCAGGACGCCTAAACCGCAAGCCCACCCCCAGTCACCGCTTCACGCGGGGACCCGCTCCCAACCTGTGCGACAATCCAACCCATGACCACCGAAACCGCCCGCGAGGAAGCTGTCAACCCCCTCCTTGGACAGCTCCTCCGAGCACGCGGCATCAAGGCCCGCGCCGAGCGACGCAGCCGAGGCGACGCCCCCGACATCCGCTATGAACTCCGCACCGGCGAACTTGTCATCATCGAGTGCAAGTGGGAAAACAACCTCGCGGGCCTGAATGACCAACTCGACCAGCGCGTTGAGGACTTCCCAGACGCCATCGCCCGAGTCGGAGTCCTCTATCCCGAGGCGTTCAAGCACGTCGACGACATTCTTGACGAGCTCGAATACACGCTCAATCTCCAGTGGTTCCTGCACAGCTCGCGCGACCATGTCTTCGACGACCGAACTCTGCGGGAGGGAACCGTCGACCAGTTCGCCGACCACCTACGACTCCTTCCGTTGGAACTGGAAGGAGTTGACCGCGTTGTTGCCGCCGCTGGAGTCATCGGTTGGGCTATTGAGCAATCAGCCAGAACGCTCAGCAGCCACGCACGACTCTCTCGCCGTATCGCCGACGCGATCGCCCAATCCGACAAGGAAAGTGACCGCGCCGCCGCGCTGCGCATCGGCTGCCTTGTCGTATTCAACGCGATGGCGTTTCAGGACCGCCTGTCCGCTAGCAACGAAGACGTGCAAACCCTTGGCGAGATGGCCAGGGCCGGACCTGCGAAATTTCGCGACGCTTGGATGACCATCAGCGAAGAGATCGACTATGTGCCGGTGTTCGACCTAGCAGCGCAACTCATGGAGATCGTCGACATCGCGCCTCCTGAGATGCACAAGCCCGTTCTCGCGCCACTGATTCAGGCGGTGCAAGAGACCAACAGGGTTGAAGGACACGACCTCTCAGGCCGTCTCTTCCACACCCTGCTCTCGGACGCCAAATTCACTGGTGCGTACTACACCTCTGTCTCAGCCGCGACCATGCTGGCACGACTCGTCTTCGAGAACTGGCCGCCCAACGTCGATTGGGCCGACCACGAGTTCCCCGCTTCGCTCAGCGTGGCCGATCTCGCCTGCGGCACCGGAACCCTGCTGATGGCTGTCGCCGCCGAGGCCGAACGCCGACACGAAGCCGCCGGCGGCCAACAATCCGCCGAACTGCACAAAGCGATGGTCGAGCAGGCCCTGCATGGCTACGATGTCCAGCTCTCCGCCATCCACTTCGCCGCCACCAGCCTGGCCATGCTCAATCCGCAGATCGAGTTCGACCGGATGAACCTCTACGTGATGGACTACGGGGCAGAAGACGGCAAGGCCGCGCTCGGCTCCCTCGACTTCCTCGGCCAGGACGAAGTCCCTGTCCAGTTCGCCCTATCGCCTGAGGTCGCGACGCAAGGTGCCGAACGAGTCTCCGGTGAAGGCCCCCAGGGCGTCGAGGCCGGCGTCACTGCCAAACTCCCCGAACTCGACCTCGCGATCATGAACCCGCCCTTCACCCGCTCCGTCGGCGGCAATCTGCTCTTCGGCAGCCTGCCCAAAGATGAGCGCCGCAAGCTGCAGGACGAACTGTCGAAGCGCCTCAAGTCGAGACAGGCCACAGCTACCGCCGGACTCGGCGCTGCCTTCGTCGCCGCAGCCGCACCCAAGCTGCGACCAGGAGAAGGACGCATCGCCCTGGTCCTGCCTGCGACCGTCTGCACCGGCCCATCCTGGCATCAGACCCGCGCGCTGATCGAACGCGACTTCAATCTGGACGTGGTGATCGTGTCGCACGACCCGCAGCGCTGGAATTTCTCTGACAGCACTGATCTCTCTGAAACCCTCTTGATCGCCACACGCCGCCGCCAGGAGGACTCAGGCGGCGACCACCGAACCACGTTCGTCAACTTGTGGCGCAACTCTCCCAGCGTCTTCGAAGCCGGAAGAGTCGCCGACGCCATCGCCTCCACGACCCCTGCCAAGTTCGAGGAGTCAGGTTCGGCATTGCTTTCAGTCGATGGACAACACATGGGCGAACTGCTGTCGATGCCGGAGGCAAGGTTGAACGGTGGCAAGTGGTCTGGAGTCCAATTCGCGCGAGCCGACCTGGCACGCAGCGCCGTGCGCCTCCTCAATGACGGCAAGTTGTGGGTACCCGGCAGCGATTCTGTATTGGTGGCTCTGAGTCCCCTAGGCGAACTCGGAGAGATCGGTCCCGACGTTCGCGATGTGCACGATGGATTCGACCGCACGGACACTGTGACCCCTTATCCGATGGTCGAGAACAACGACACCCAGGTACGAACAACACTCAGCACGACACCGAACAAGTATCTCTCGCCCCTAGTCGAACCGCGTCCGGGACGGCGACTCAAGCCACTCAACCTACTGTGGCCGAAAGCCGCGCATCTGATGCTTGCTGAGCGCCTTCGCCTAAACACCGCCCGTATCGTCGCGATGCGCTGTGATCGTCCAGTGCTCTCCAATGTCTTCTGGCCGATCAAGACAGAGAGCGAAGACCAAGACAAGGCGCTCGCCGTGTGGCTAAACAGCAGCCCAGGCATCCTAAGTATTCTGGCGCGACGCACCACGACCATGGGAGCATGGGTCAAGTTCAAGAAAGCCGATCTGGCGCGCCTGCCAGTTCTGGATGTACGCCAACTGACGCCCGGCCAATCAACAGCACTCTCCACCCTGTTCGACGATCTGGCCGACGCCAGCTTCGAGCGCCTCCCCGACATGGTCGATTGCTCAACCCGCGCCAAGCTCGACGACGGCCTAGCCGACATCCTCGACCTCCCCGACCTACTCCCCCTCCGCCGCCTCCTGGCATCGGAGCCAGTAGTCTCAAATCACCGGCTATGAATCCTTAGCGTCTTCTGCAACGGCGAGATCCTTAAGCCCAGGAGATACTGGTGCAAAGAGCGGTTCTGGGTCAATTTCTGCGCCGACTGAAACGGCAAACCTGTACTCCTGCTGCCAGGCATACTTCGTTCTCTTGATGAAGCACGCTGCAACAGATTTCTCTAACTCATTCAAGGGTTCAATCGTTGATATGCCGTCATCCGTGTAGAGAACTCTTCCATGATGGACATGAACAATCCGCTCATAACCCTCGGCGACCTGAAGCATGTGAATCAGTCGTTGTCTGCTAGCCCTCCGGAGGTCTGCCCATTGCACGTGGCCGCCGACGGCATTTCCCAGCTCTATAGCAAAATCGGAGGGCTTCGCGATTCTGGTGATGTAGTCCGCGCCGAATGTCTCTTTCATTCTCTGAAGAACATTATTCGAGGAAGGCTCGACGGATGTGCAATACACCCATTTTTCCCCTGCTTGCCAAGTTACTGTCCCGGACACGCCATCTAGTGACTCTAATGTTGTATCGTCCGATTTGCTAAGAAAGTCCAATAGGTCTTGGTTGAAACGACCCTCCATTTCGTCACCGATGCCATCAGCTGCCTCTTCAAGCTGGCGATAATGTGCCAGCGTTCCTAACTTTAGGGTTTCCGCATGCGGAATCGCGTTCTGCCTTTCAGACAGCTTTACCACGGACGGAGGGTCGAAGGGGGCATTCCCCCCGCCGAAAACCACTTGAAATGGGAAAACTGTGTAATCCAGAAGCTGTGTCTCATGGAATCCAGCTTCGGGTCTCGTTATCCCCTGCCACGGCATCACTGCCGATCCGTCGGTATTACGAAACGAGATCCTCATCTGATCCATTCCAGGCCTGGTGTCAGACTGCCGAATTCGGTGCCCAACATGGATAACCTTATGGAATACTAGTGTACCTCAGGGTGGATTGCGACATCTGATCCGCGTCCTGGAACAGCTCGAACGCACCTACGACGTCTACGGCATGACCCCCGACGCGCTCATGAACATCCTCCCGCCTGACTTCGACCGTTGGAAGGCTGCGGCCCTCTGATGCAGCTGCGTCAACTCAACGAACTCGGCATCGCCGAGGCCTTGAGCTTCGTTGCTCAAGCCAAGACTCGCGACCGGCCCGTTGCAGTGCCTGACCGGCTGCTGCACGATCCGCAGTTGACCTCGGTCGTGCCTGAACTCGCGCACGTCGAGGTCGAGCCGCAGTGGTTTCACACCCGCCGCGATGTCGTCGACTACTTCCTACCCAGGTTCAGCGATGCGCGCCACCTGGTCGCCGATCACGCTGGTATCTGGTCCTGGTTGGGACTTCTGAACTTCCGCACGACGCTTTGGGATCGCGACGGCGACATGCGCACCACACGCGGCTGGCCTGAAGACACCGTGTTCGTGTTCCAGCGTGAAGGCAGACGCTTTCAGCGACGCTACCGACACTGGCTCTGGGGCGCCTGGAGCCTCTATCACACACACGGCGAACAAGCCGCCTTCGTGTTAGACCTACCGCTCACGGAATTCTCCAACCTGAGCTCCAGGATCATCGGCGTCTCGCGCATCTTCCACTCGCTCGGCGTCGTGCCGCTCATGCTGCAGCTCTACACCGATGGTGCCAGGCAGAAGCCGAAGAATGGAGCCGGACCCGGCGGGGTTGCGCATCTGATGCGCGTGATGGGCCAGCTCGAACGCACCTACGACGTCTACGGCATGACCCCGGACGCGCTCATACGCATCCTGCCACCCGAGTTCGACCGCTGGAACACGACCGCGTCGCCGTAGCGACCAAGAGCGACCAGGGGCTGCCAGGCAGACCTCGCAGACCTCGTTGCGTCCTACAGATCAACCGACATCTCTTCCTTCAGCGGCGTCTTGCCCTCCGGCAGCGTGAAGAAGTTGCAGAAGCACGTACCTTCAAAGTCCACCAGACCATTCAGCACCGGCTCGCAGACACAGATGGTGTCGTCATTATTGGCCGGCTGACATGGACAGTAGAACTTGCCGAATCGCATCCGCATGTTGACGAAGTCCTCGATCGTCTGATCGGCATTCATCAAGATGTAGCCGCGTTCCTCGCAAAACTGATCGGCCAGCTCCGTCATCTCTTGGCGGTACCGGTCGCGCATCGCGCGTTCTTCCGCTTCAGGGAGATCAGTCAGTCGCTCGAATTCCGCCATGGTTCGTCCTCTCAGGCGCCGCTCAGAGTGCCAATCGTTGCCAAACGTTCCGCTAGTCCATGCTGTTGTCGCCGTTTGCCGCGCGCGCGGCGGCGAACCGCACCAGTGTCCGCACCGGGACGCCGCTAGCGCCCTTCACCTGCGTACCGCGAGTCTTCGACGCATCGTCCGTGCCAGCCATATCCAGATGCGCCCACGGCGTATCGCCCGCGAAGCGCGCCAGGAACTTGGCCGCCGTAATCGCGCCCGCCAGACGACCGCCCGTGTTTTTCACGTCAGCCACCTGACTGCGAATCTGCTCGTCGTATTCCGAGAACATCGGCAGCTGCCAGAACTTCTCGCCCGCCTGTTTGCCGACCGCGATGATCTCGGACGCCAATTCGTCATCGTTTGCCATCACGCCCGTTGCGACATCGCCCAACGCGACTGCGCAAGCGCCGGTCAGCGTCGCCACATCAACGAGCGGCGACAGGCCCAGATGGTTCGCGTATGACAACGCATCGGCCAGCACCAGCCGACCTTCCGCGTCAGTATTGATCACTTCGATCGTGGTCCCGTTCATGGCGGTCAACAGGTCGCCTGGCTTGATCGCGTTCCCACCCGGCATGTTCTCGGTGCAGGGCGCCAGCGCCGTCACGTTGAGCGGCAGACCCAAATCCGCAATCGCGCCCATCGACGCCACGACAGCGGCCGCGCCAGACATATCCTGCTTCATCGCCTCCATGTTCATCGCCGGCTTGATCGAGATGCCGCCCGTGTCGAACGTGATCCCCTTGCCGCAATAGCCGATGCCAGGCTCGTCGCCGCCGCCGCAATGCCGCATAATCAGGAACTTCGCCGGTTGATGCGATCCGCGCGCTACGCCGAGAAACGACCCCATGCCCAGCTCTGCGGCGCCCTCTTCATCGAGAATCTCAATCTCAACGCCATGCGACGACGCCCAGGCCTCAGCCCGACTCGCCAGCTCGGTCGGCGTCAACAGATTCGACGGCTCGTTCGCCAGATCGCGCGCAAAGTTCGCTGCTCCAGCCAGTGACCGTCCCTCACGAATCCCCGCGTTGAGCCCAGTAACATCGTCCGCGTGCAGCGTCGCAGACTCCAACTCGTGCTTCAACTCTTTCGGGGCCTGATGGCGATCGAAGCGATACAGGCCCATGTCCAGACCCTCTACGATCGCACCTGCGATCTCCGCGCTGCTGAAGCCGCACGACTCGCCGTCAACGGCGATCGCCAGCCTGCCCGAGCCCAGCGATCGCGCTCGCCTCGCTCCGTTCGCCGCAGCGTGTCGAATCTCGTCCAAGCCCATTCGCTCGGCTGGGCCCAGGCCCGCAATCACCACGCGCGCCGCCGATAATCGGCCGAAGCTGTGGATCACCACCACCTCATCCACCTTGCCGCTCAGCTCGCCCGACGCCGCCAGCGATCCGAGACCGCCATCCAACGCCTCGTTCAGCCGACGCAACGCGCCACCCTCAAGCAGGTCGTCACCCTTGGTTGCAAACATCAGCAGATGGTCAGCCGCGGCGTCCAATGCTGGCTGCGAGCTTGCGAGAATATCCATGTCCATCTCTTCTAGTACGCGAGTACGTCCGACGAACTCCACAGTCATATCCATCCTAACGACTCACCAGCTGACAGGCTCATCCCAGAGCGGAACAGACTTCGAGGCACACCGCCAAGCCTCGCCAGAGCGCTACAGCACATGGGTACACGGTCTCCACGCGCGGACGACAGGTGCTGGTCACAACGCACTCTCCTGACCTGTTGCAAGACGAAGGCATCGCTCCTGCTGAAGTCATGATCGTCTTGCCAGGCAAAGAAGGCTCCGTGGTGAAATCGGGCGCCGATGACCGAGGCGCCGTGGAGATCGCCATGGCCGGAGGCTCCGTTGGCGACATCCTCCTGGCGTCGGCAGTTCATGCCGGCGGCGCTCAACTGCCCCTTTGAGTGTGAAGACGATACGAGTCGCCACCGAAGGCCGGCTCGATCTGGCTGTCGCCACGAGATGCAAGTGCGGGTCGCCGTACACGAAGTAGAGTCCTGATTGGTAGAGTCATGGCTGCTCGCTGACCCTGGCATCGCGAGCCGCCTGCGCATTCCGCAACGAACCTTGCCCGGTGACGTTGACTCGATATCGTTCCCAAAACGACGCCTCGTTGAACTGGTGCGTGCGCATTGCGGTACGAAATCCGTACGAACGCTGATCTTGCCCTCCGTCCCGGCCGCCCTCGTGGGTCAGAGCGACAACGACTTCCTCATCGACTTCGCGCGCGACCACTGGAGCCCTGTTCGAGCGGCGGAACGCTCCGACTCCCTCCGCAGATGTCTGACTGCCTTGAGGCGATTACGGAGGTAGCCGCTGCTGAGCTCCAGCGAAACGCTGCATTCGCCCTGATCGGCGCGGATCTCCGCCTTCCGCCGCGCGCCTATACTCGCTTCAGATTTCGGAGGCATTCAGAATGGTCAAATTCGGACTCACCCTCTCCAACCGCGGAGTCGTCACCGGCGCGTCCACGCTGGAGGACATGTACGCTCTCGCCCGACGCGCCGATGACGATCAGCGCTGGGATTCGGTTTGGGTGGGCGATTCCATCCTCGCCAAGCCGAGACTCGACGCGCTCGGACTGATGGCCGGCCTCGCCGCGCAAACCGACCGCGTCAGAATCGGCCCTGCCTGCTTCGCCTCGACGCCGCTTCGGCCCGCGTTGCTGCTCGCCTATCAATGGGCATCGTTCGACTTCATGAGCCAGGGTCGCTCAATCTTCGCTGCCTGCATGGGTCAGCCGGCCGCTGGCGGCGGCGACATGCTTGGCGAGTTCGAGGCCTTCTGCGTGACACCCAACTCGCGCATGACGCGCATGGAAGAAGCAATCGAGATTCTGCGTCTCTTGACCGCGCAAGACGATGTCTCCTACCACGGCGAGTACAACGACTTCGACCATGTCACGATTGAGCCACGCTCCGTTCAGCGCCCCGTGCCCATCTGGGTCACATCCAATCCGCGCCCGGACGACACCGCGAACCGTCGTCGCGGACTGCGTCGCGTCGCCCGACTTGGCGACGGTTGGATGACCACCTTCCAGCCGCCTGACACCGTTGCCGCGTATCTGGCGGACATTCGCGGGCACGCTGACGATTTGGGACGTACCCTGCCCGACGACTTTGAGGTCGCCGTCTATTACAACATCAACGTCAACGAAGACCGCGACGCTGCGCTTGACGAGTCGCGGCGCTATCTCGAGGCCTATTACACCACCACCTACACCGACGCGGCGCTCAACCTCTGGGTGGCCATGGGTACGCCTGAGCAGTGCGTCGCTGACATCCAGTCCTACATTGACGCGGGCGCCACGACGATCACGCTGCGCCTGGTCGGCTACGACCAACAGTCGATGTACGACCGTGTCACCAGCGATGTCCTGCCGGCATTCGATTGAGTGCAAGCTGAGTGCAGGCGGAGTGCAAAGTGACTGCACATTGAGTACAACAGGCCTCGCCCGCGCGACACTCTGAATGGAATCGGACTGGAAAGGAACAGGATCAGCTCATGGACACCCAGCGCATCGACTCCAATGGCATTCGCATCAACGTGCTGACGGACGGCCCGTCCGACGGTCCGCCCGTGTTGCTGATCCATGGATTCCCCGAGACGTCGTACGAGTGGCGACACCAGATTCCCGCGCTCGTTGACGCTGGCTATCGCGTGATGGCGCCTGACACCCGCGGCTACGGCGCCTCCGATAAGCCGCGCGGCCCAGTCTCCCGACACACGCTCGCCGCGGATATGGTCGGCGTGCTGGACCACTTCGACGTGGATGAGGCGGCGCTGATCGGACACGACTGGGGCGGGATCATCGGCTTCAAGCTGTTGATCGACTGGCCCGACCGGATTGCTCGCGCGGCGCTGTTGGACACGCTCTGCAGCGTCTGGACGCCGGCCGCCATTCACGGTTTCTGGTTCAAGGCGCGACCTTTGCCTGAGCTCTTCTTCGCCGAGTATCACCAACAATTCATCGAGACCATCTTCACCGGCGCGTCCGACCCTGAGCTGCCAGGTTGGCCGCTGTCTCCCTGGAATGTCACGGGACGCCGCTTGACCCAGAATCGCTGGGCGACAGACGAAGACGTAGCGGTATACAAGCAGGCGTTCTCCGATCCCGACTCTCACGCAGCGGCGATCGCCTACTACCGACACGCCCTGCCGTTCCATCGGATGCGACCCGACGATCAGATCGCCGGCGGTTTTCGCTGCGAGCGATTGACGAGCAGTCAGGTCGGACAGATCTGGCGACACGGTCTGAACGAGCATCCCATGGGGCGCGAGTTCATGGAGTACGGCCCTGAGGATCGGCGCAAGCGCTACCAGAAGCCCGCGCTCTGGATGTATGGCAACGCACGGCTCGCGCCCGGCAGCGGCGCCGCCCGCTCCACCCCGTCGGGCAATCCGTTCTTCGACCAGTTCTCGATGTACTTCCCCAATCTGACCTCGGTCGGCGTGCTTGGCGCCGGACACTTCTTCCCCGAGGAGGCGCCGGATTTCACCAACCAAACACTGCTCGAGTTCCTCGCCGCAGGAACCGACTAATCCAAGACCTCCCCCTCTGGGGGAGGTGCCCTGTAGGGGCAGAGGGGGCATCATGCCAACAAGCGAATCCACCGAGCTAGCGCTCAAGTTGATGCGCCAGCTCACCGACACCGTCGAGCAACTGTCGGGTTCGACGGACGACGATCTGTCCTTCCCGACTGAACACGGCTGCGCCATGAACGGCGGCGTTCGACGTCTACTCGTCCACAACGCCGAGCATGATCGCATGCACGCCGGCGCCGTCTCGACTGCCCGCTACACCGCCAGACAGATGCAGGAGTCGCCGATCGCGCATCTCACGCGCGACCTGATCTTCCAGCGCGCCGAACTGGTCGGACAGCTGCTGCATATGGATGACGCACTGCTCGACGCCAAAGCGCCCAATGACGAATGGTCGATTCGCGAGCATGTCGAGCATATCCTCTATTGGGAGCACAACTCGATGTCGCAAGTGGCGTCGGAGATGTCGCGCTCGGATTGACAATTGAGTATTGATGTATCCGGTCGCGTGAGCCACCCGTACAGATGCGTTGCCGGACTTCGGGATCGGAGAGGTGGTCGCCTGGAACGTGGCAGGGAGTACTGCCCTGCCGGTCGCGCACGGCAGGATCAGCGCCAGCGTTGAGCAATAGCTCGGAGACGGCCGACAGCGGGTTGTGACGCGCCGCAATGTGCAAGGCAGTGCGACCGTCAGGGCCAGTGGCGCTGGGGTCGGCGCCGTGTTCGAGCAGGACACGGATCAGAGACGCTCCGCCCGCGCGCGCCCCGCGGAGGAGTGGGGTGAGACCGACTTCGCCGAGCGGGTTGGATGCAGCTCCAGCCTTCTAGGGCCTGTTCACTCTAATCGAGACCTGTGTCAGAGTTGGAGGAACGGTCTGGCGGCCGGGTCAATGGGATCATGCAACTGACCGACGCACAATGGGCGCGGATCGCGCCGCTCATGCCGACGCCGCGCGGCAACTGCAAGCTGCCCTCGCGACAAGTGCTGGAGGCTTGGCTGTTCGTGACCAAGGAAGGCTGTAGCTGGCGGGCCTTGCCTGAGCGCTTCGGTCCCTGGCACACGGTCTACATGCGCGGACGGCGTTGGATCGACAAAGGCGTGCTGGAGCGCCTCTTCGCCGAACTGCAACGGGACGAACCGGATGCGCAGCTCGAACAAGCTGGTCCGGAGCGACCGTTGCGCGTCTCGCTCGACAGCACGATTGTGAAGGTCCATCAGGACGGGACCGGAGCGCCCAGCAACAGGGGCTCCAGGCGATCGGTCGCTCGCGCGGGGGCTTGACGACCAAGCTGCACGCCGTCGTGCTGGAAGACCGCCTGCCGCTGATGCTGACCCTGACGCCGGGTCACTGGGGCGATGCGCCCTGGGGACGCTGGTGGTTGGAGCGGCTCGGCTCCGTATCCGGTCAGCCGCAACTGCTCGCCGACCGCGCCTACGAGGGCGATGAGATGCGTGCGTTGGCCGCCGAACTCGGATCGGAGTTGATCACCCCGCCGAAGGCGAATCGCCGCAAGCCCTGGCCGCTCAACCGTGGCCGCTGAACCGTGCGGCCTACCGCGCCCGCAACACGATCGAACGTTACTTCGGACGCATCAAACGATTGCGCGGCATCGCCAACCGCTATCACAAACTCGCCCACATCTACCTCAACCAAGTCCTCCTCGCCTGCATCCACTTCATGACGAAATAGAGTGAACAGGCCCTAGCAGGATGCGTACGACATCGACCGAGGCATTGGTCACGGCGCCATTGACGGCGGGGATGTCGGCCCCCTGGCTGATCAGCAGTTCAACCACCATCAGGCCGTGAGCGGCTGCCGCGAAGTGGAGCGGCGACGAGCCGGCGGCGCAGCGAACGTTGATCGTTGCGCCCTGTTCGATGGCGTCAACCACATCCCGGTAGTTGACGCGTGGCTCAGTGATAGACCGCCGATTAATCAGCGGGTTGAGCAACGCGCAGAGCGAGCCGTTGACTTGCTCTCGCTCCTGGACCGCCTGTGGCTGTGAGATCGACGCCGACTCCTCCTGAAATGAGGGCACATCGTCCGCGCAGGCGACCAAGACCACTCCAACTGAGATGAACCAGAGGGCAGTCGCGAGTCTGATCATGGCGGCATCATGTCTCCGGCTGAGGACGAGCATGCGTGCCGTGAAACAGACGACGGACAACGGATATCATGGTGGCGCTGGTGAGGAGGTCTTGGTATGAGCGAACGATATGACGTCGCCGTAATCGGACTCGGCGCTATGGGATCCGCTACCGCCTGGCGGCTCTCGCTGCGCGGGCAGCGTGTGATCGGATTCGATCGCTTCCGACCGCCGCACATGTTCGGCTCCACGCACGGCGACAGTCGCGGCATCCGCGAGGCCTATTACGAGGGTCCGTCGTACGTGCCCTTCGTGCGCCGCGCCTACGAACTCTGGGACGAACTCGCTGCCGAGATCGGCCAGCCGCTCTTCACCCAGACCGGCGCATTATCACTCGGCAGCGAAGGCGCGGGTCTCGTTGAAGGCGTGTTGGCGAGCGCCCGCGAACACGATATCGCTGTTGAGCAAATGGATGCCGCCGACCTCAGACGCCGCTACCCAGGCATCGCCGCCAGCGACGATCTCGTCGGCGTGCTCGAGCAGCGCGGCGGCATGATTGACATCGACACCGCGCTCAACGGACAGCTCGACCTGGCGGCGCGGCACGGCGCCGAGCTCCACTTCGACGAGCCGGTCGAACGCTGGCTGCCGCTCGACATGGACGATCTGGAATCGCCGTTCTCGATCCAGACCGCCAATAGACGCTACGAAGCAGACCGTCTCGTGATCACCGCTGGCGCCTGGAATCCGGGCCTGGTCGGCAAGCTCAACCTGCCCTTGCGCGTCACGCGACAGGTGATGTTCTGGTTCGAGCCGCGCGCGAACCCGCAAGCGTTCGAGCTCGGTGCGCTGCCATTCTGGATGTGGGAACGCGGTCCGCAAGACTTCGCGTACGGCTTCCCCAACATCGGTCGCGGATTCAAGCTCGGACATCATCAGCCGCTTGATGAGGTCGATCCTTCCGGCTATGACCGTGTCGTCAACGCCGCCGACGAAGCCAACATGCGCAGTTGGCTCGATCGCACCTTCCCGGACGTTGGCGGTCGCATGCTGCGCGCCGAGACCTGCCTCTACACCAACACGCCCGATGCTCATTTCCTCATCGATCTGCACCCCAAGCGACCCAATATCGCGCTGGCGAGCGCCTGCTCAGGACACGGTTTCAAGTTCTCACCAGCGATTGGCGAGGCCTTGTCTGATCTCAGCATCGATCGGCGCTCTGAGCATGACCTCGATCTCTTCCATGTTGATCGCTACATCGAACGAACGGAAGCGCAGAGAACGGAATCTTCTGCGGCAGGTGACTGATCAATGGAGTCAATGGAGTCGATGACGCAAGAGCGAATCGCCGCTGTCGGCGCGGGCGCGATTGGCAGCTACTACGGGATGCGTCTCGCCGAGGCGGGCCACGATGTCTCCTTCCTGATGCGTCGCGATTACGACGCAGTTGCGGCGGGCGGCCTACATCTGAGCAGTCCGCTCGGCGACCTGACGTTTCCTGCGCCAACCGTAGAGCGATCGCCCGAAGCGTTGTCCACCCACGGCGAGTTCGATTGGCTGCTGATCGGACTCAAGGCAACCGCCATTCCCGACCTGCCGTCGCTTGTCCGCCCGCTGCTCTCGGAGCGCACGCGAGTCCTCGCGATCATGAATGGACTCAGCGTTGACGAAGCGATCGCAGCGCATCTACCAGCCTCGACGTCGCTCTTCGGCGGGCTCGGATTCATCGGCGTCGTCCGAGGCGAGCCTGGACAGGTCATTCACCAGGAGTTCGGCGCGCTGAACATAGGACACTACGGCGACGATGCGGACGAACTGCAGCGAGCCGTTGACCTGTTCAAGGGCTCGGTCGTCGAGATCCGTCCCGAGCCGAGCCTGCTCAAGGCGCGCTGGGAAAAGCTGGGCTGGAATATCCCCTTCAACGGCCTCTGCGTCATCGCCGGCGGAGTCGCCACGGACCAGATCATCCACGACCCCGCGCTGCATCACGCGGCTCACGAAATCATGCGAGAGGTTGTCGCCGCCGGCAACGCCGACCTCGCCGCGCATGGAGCGTCACTCAGAATTGACGGCGATCAGCTATGCCGCCTCTACCTGACGTTGACCGCCGGCATGGGAGCGTATCGTCCCAGCACGACCATCGACTACATCGAAGGCAGGCCATTGGAGGTCGACGCCATCTTCCGGCAGCCAGTGAAGCGCGCAACGGAGCTGGGCATCGCATGTCCGCTGATGTCAATGTTGGCGTCGCTGGTGGGGAAGCTCAGCGCAAGCTAGGACGCTGGAGAGCGAAGGAGTCGAGGCCATGCCGCGCCGACCGCCATACAACTACGCAGACATGGGTATTCCCATCGGTTCAGAACTGAAATGTCAAGCAACGGGTGAAGTCGCCATCGTGTAGGAACACCTCGTCAGCTTCCGAGGAGCGGTGAAGTCCATCACCCGCGCCTCGCGTGAGGCGACAGGCAAACAGCACGCCAGAGGACACAACGCCTGGCGTTTCAACGGTCGCGATCTTGGCGACATCTATGCCGAGACCTACCCGTGGAATGCCTATCACGACAGTTAGCCCGCAACCTCGATCCCCTCGATGTTGCGCGATGTCTTGCGAGCTTGGACGAGATCATGGGTGGCTTGGAACCGGAATTCAGCTGCGCTCCCGAAGGCCATCTCGGCGCGAATCGCCATGTCGGCGGTTATCGGTGACTGGTCGGCGCAGATCACGAAGCGTGTCTCCGTGGGTACACGAAGGCGCCTGGCTGCGGCTTCAATGGCTGCGGCTTCAATGGTCAGGCGGCGCGTTCGATTCGCTTGATGTCGCAGGCTGTCTTGCGCGCCTGGGCCAGATCGTATGCGCCCTGCGCCCGGAGCCAGGTGTCAGCGTCTCCGCCGAAGGCCATATCAATCCGAACTGCCAGATCGGCAGTGATCGGGGCACGGCAGTGGCATACGTCTTCAAGCACGCGTTCTTCGATTTGAAGATGCGCGGCTGTCTCGGCGATAGTCAATTTCAGCTCCTTGATACAGTCGCGGAGCAGTGAACGTCCCGGATGAGGTGGATGCTTCATCGGCATGGTGCGCTCCTCGTGCGCTCCTCAATGGTAGTCGGCCAGATCGACGTCATACACATTACCGCCTTCGAATCGGAACGTGATTCGCCAGTTTCGTGAAACTCGGACGGCCCAGTGTCCAGCAAGGTCGCCTCGAAGCTCGTGAAGTCGATAGCCCGGGATGTCCATATTCGACGGCCCAGCTGCTACGTCGAGACGACCGATTACATCCTCGATCTTGTCGAGATGCTGCGGTGGCAGGAAACTGGAGTCGTCACGTTCATACATTCGACGGATTCCCCGATGTCGGATAGTGACAATCACAGGTCAATCATAGGTAGCGCTGTACCTCCTGGCAAAGCCTCACGCCACTCCGCCAACGCCGCCGACCGCGAGGCCTCGGTGTTCCAGTGCAGCGGCCTCGGACTCGTACTTGGTAACGCAATCAGCTCGACTTCCAGATTGGAATACGCCTTACGAAACTCCCTGAGACGCCGGCCGTTGAGCAGAATCGGGAACGGCCCACTCGAATCCAACAACTCCCTGATCGGATTCGGCGCCGCGTCGCGAATCTGATCGTCGCCCGAGCCTTGTCGCCGCACCTGCGCATAAAGATCCCAGATGGCGATATGCCTCTGCCTGACCTGCTCGATCCGCGCCTCATAGGGCGCGGTTGCGTCCTCCACGACACCACAATGCCGCATCACCCTCCAGAACCAGTTTTGCGGGTGAGCGTAGTATTGCTGCTGCTCCAGCGACTGCACGCTCGGAAATGAACCGAGAATCAGGGCATGGATGTGGCCGTCAGGCAGGATCGGCGGGAGGCCCTGGAGGAGATCGTTGGGCGGCATGGGACAGAGTGAGGGCCGATCCCCGCGTCAAGCGGGGACTGAGAATCACTTCGCGGGGAAGACGGGTTCGCCTCCGATGATTCCGGCTGACTCCATCTCCTGCAGGTCTTCGGCGTTAAGGCCGAGGTCGTCGGAAAGCACCTCTGTCGTATGTTCTCCCAGCAGCGGAGCGCGAACCAGCGGGACATCGCTCTTCGACATCCGCGGCGCCCATCCGAGCAGGCGGATGTTGCCATGCGCAGGATGTTCGAGATCGTGTACAAAGCCACGCTCTTCGAAGTGCGGATTATGGAACAGGTCGTAGGTGTCGAGGACGGCTGAACAGGGCACGCCGACCGCGCCGAGCTCCTCCATCGCCTCCCACTTTGTGCGCTGCATCGTCCACTCCGAGATCTCGGCATACAGCTCTTTGCCGTTCTCGTTACGTTTCCACATGTCCTCGAAACGCGGATCGACCAACAGCTCCGGCCGGTCGATCGCCGCGCACAGCGTGTCCCACATGCGCGACGTCACCACCATGATGTAGACCCAGTCATTATTGCCGCCGCGAGCTTCGCTCTCAGGCGTCGACTTGCAGGGATAGAGATCGGTCGGCGCGCCGGCCGAGTTGCCGCGGCGCGGCGCGACCTTCTCACCCCACTCGGAGTATGCGATTCGGGTGCGCATAAAGTAGGTCATCGCCTCCTGCATCGTGATCTCGATGAACTGACCCTCGCCGGTGCGCTGTCGCTGGACGTAGGCGGCGGTGATCGCCAGCGCCAACTCGACGCCCGTACCAGAATCGCCGACGGTCGAGCCGGGCAGCATCGGCGGACCGTCGCTCTCGCCAGTGACCGAAAACGCGCCCGCCGCAGACTGCGCGATCATGTCGAAACACTTGTAGTCAGCCCATGGACCCGAGAGACCGAAACCCTTGAGACGGCCATAAATGATGGCCGGATTGACTTCCTGCATCACCTCATAGGTGAGATTCAGCCGCTCCATCACGCCAGGGCCGTAATTCTCGACGAAGACATCGTAGTGCGGCAGCATGTCCAGCAGGAGTTCACGACCCTTGGGATCCTGGAGGTTGATCGTGACCGACCGCTTGTTGGAGTTCCAGTTGATGAAGTAGGGCGAGTTGAGCGTGCCGGTACGCACGCCGCGTCCAGGGTCGCCGACGCCGGGCTGCTCCACCTTGACCACATCAGCGCCGAGCCAGGCCAGCGCCTGCGTGCAGGACGTGCCCGCCTCGTACTGGGTCATATCCAGGATCCGCATTCCATCAAGAGCCGGCATCGTCAAGTCCTTCTGCAGGCGCGGCGCCAAGAGTGCGCCGTCGTGGGTCAAATTCTTCACCATCATAGGGAACGGGATTCCGCACCTCTCTCACGCGACTCGAGCTCAGTCGCGCAGGCGCCGCAGTTCCGCTTCCAACTCACGCACGCGAGCCTCCGCTGCTCGTTGGGCGGCTTCCGCAGCCAGGCGGCCTTCGCGTTCGCCGTCGAACGTGGGGATGTGCTCACCCGTCTCAGGATCGATCCAGGCCAACTGGCCATGATCTCAGCGGAGGATCAGATCGAGGGCTTCGCTGCGACCCTGCAAGACATCGGCGGAGCGTTCGTCGAGCAGGATTGGCTCGTAACGCTGGCCGACGAAACGGTCCGCGGCGAGCCGTGCGCCGTGCGACTCGCCGGTGTGGTCGAAGCGCCAATACTCGCGCACACCCAGTTCGGCGTACTCGCGGCGCTTCTCGATGGTGTCGATCCTCGCCGTGCTGGGCGAGGCGACTTCGAGGATGAAGCCTGGCGGTTTGCCCTGATCGGAGATGACGTAACCGTTCTGTTCGTCGTAGAGGTCAGGATCGGCGTCCAGGGCGTTCAGCAAGTCAGGGACGCGGCGGGGACGATAGCCGCGGTAGGCGACGATGAAGAGTTCGGCGCCGACGATCGTCGTCTCCGGTTTGCCGAGGTGCTTGGCCACATGCATCGTGTTGCCGATGGTATGCACGAATTTGTAGGATGCCGCTTCGTCCGGATGCCGTTCAGGCGGCTCCGGCAGGCGGAAGAGGACCAAGGTCTGGCTGCTGGATGAGGCATCGGCGGTGGACATGTCGCTCCGGTCGCCGACTACAGGATCGCCGGCGGTTAGCTGCGCAGGCTGATGATGCCTTCAGCTTGCATGGTCGAGAGCTCGTCCTCGCAGAGGCCAAGGTCGTCGCTGAGGACTTCCCTCGTGTGTTCAGCCAGCAGTGGAGCGGCCGTCATCGGCACATCGCTCTTCTCCATCTTGGGCGCCCAGCCCAGCAGCTTGATCGGGCCGTGCTGTGGATGATCCAGCTCTTGCACGAAGCCGCGTTCGTCGAAGTGCGGGTTGTGGAACAGGTCGTGCGTGTCGTGCGTCGCCGAACAGGGCACGCCGGCCTCACCCAGGATCTGCATCGCCTCCCACTTGTCGTGCTGCATCGTCCAGGCTTGAATCTCCGACTTCAGCTCGTCGTTGTGGTCGATGCGCGCCTGCTCATCGCAGAAACGCGGATCAACCACCATGTCCGGCCGACCCATCGCCGCGCAGAACGTGTCCCACATGCGAGTCGTCAAGGCGATGATGTAGAGATAGTCGTTTGATCCATCCGATCCGGGCAGCGGTTTGCAGCGATAGAGGTCAGTGGGACCACTCCAGCCGTTGCCGCGACGCTCGGCGGCGACGTCGCCCCAACTCTGCGTCCCCGCGATCGGCGTGCGCACGTAATACGTCATCGCCTCCTGCATCGAAATCTCAATGTGTTGACCCTCGCCAGTGCGCAGTTTCTGGACATAGGCAGATGTAATCGCGAAGGCGAGCTGCATACCGGTCCCGCTATCGCCGACGCAGGCGCCAGGCCGCATGGGCGGGCCGTCATGTTCGCCCGTCACCGAGAAGGCGCCAGCCGCATTCTGCGCCACCGGATCAAAGCTCTTGAAGTTCGCAAACGGCCCTGTGAGCCCGAAGCCCTTCAGTCGCGCGTAGATGATGCTGGGATGCACCGCTTTGAGCGCCGCGTAGGTCAAGCCGAGCTTTTCCATCACGCCGGGACCGTAGTTCTCGACGAACACGTCGTAGTGCGGCAGCATCTCGAAGAGCAGCGCGCGGCCGCGCTCATCGCGCAGATTGATCGTCACCGACCGCTTGTTGGAATTCCAGTTGATGAAATAGTGGGAATCGAACTCGGCGGCGCTGCCGACGCCGCGGCCTGGATCGCCGACGCCGGGCTGTTCAATCTTGACCACATCGGCGCCGGCCCAGGCCAACGCCTGCGTGCAGGACGTGCCCGCCTCATACTGGGTCATGTCGAGGACTCGGAGTCCATCAAGTGCTGGCATGGTCAATTCCTTTCTCGGCCGAAGTGGGCGAGACCGTTCGTTGGGTCGTGCGTTATTGGTCCTGGCCATCGTCGTCTTCGGGAACAGGCCGTGGACCACCCGTCGGGCCGCCCGTGTGGACATTGGGCGCCCCGTCGAAGAGCATCGCGCCTTCGAAGAAGCGCGCGTTGGGGTGGTAGCGATACATCAGGTGCAAGGCCGCTGCCGAGAGCAAGGCCTCGAAGCGGGCAAGATCCGTCACGGTGAACGCAATCCGATCGCGGTCCACAGTCCTGAGCCGACTCAACGGATACTCTCCGATTGCGCCGAGGACCGGTTCCACCCCGGTGAACGTCATCGCCTCAAGCGCGGCCGGGAGGAAGTCAGCTTCGACCACTATCAGCCCGGCAACGTCGACATAGAGGGACAGGATCGTGGCGATCTCCGATCGTGGATCGTTGAGGCTGAAGGGCACCGGCAGCACTTCGCCGCTCTCGTAGTGCTCCGCAAGCGAGTCGCAGCTGCGCTGGCGACCTTGCCGATCGCCTTCGTCGAACAGACAGAGCACGAGCCCGGATACACCGAGCGACTCGAACTGTTCGGCGGCCCGACGCCCGGCCGCCGCCTCGTCGAGCGAGACGTGAATCAGGGAACCGGCGCGATCAGCGTGATCGCCGCCCGCCCCGAAGCTGGCGATCTTGATACCTTGCGCGGCCGCATCCTGCAACGCGGGAATCACCATGTCGGGATCGGCCAGCGTCGACAGGATCATCTGCACCTCGTCCTCAACGCACTTCTCGATCGCCGCCACCCGAGCCTCGGCATCTGGATGCGACGAGTACTCCAGGTCCAGACCAAGCAGATCGGCTGCTCGCGGGGCATTGAGGGCAGTGAACTGCCAGACCAGCGCCGTCGAGTCCCCGTCCACCACGACGCAAAGCGTTGGCCTCGGCCCCGGCTCCTCCGTTGCCACCGGCTCAGCTACCGGCATCGGCTCGACCACCGGAACCGCTACGGCAAGCTCCACCGGGCTGCTGCTCAGCCAGCGGTCGACTTCGGTGCCAGGCGAAAAGAATCGCTGGCTGGGCAGGAGACGTTCGCCCCAGGCGCTGCCGTCCCACTGCTGCAAGCCAAACTCGACGACTCCGTTATCCAGTCGTTTGGCATTGATCCGAACCTCGGTGGATACGGATTCTCCATTTTCGGCCTCCGCAGGACCGACGATCAGGTGACCGGCGAGTTGATTGGCGACGGTCGTGAGCAGCACCGCGATGGCGAATGTGGCGATCAGCAGCAGATGCAGTCGATATCGAGCCAGCATGAGAACCTCCCTTGCGCGTGTGGCGCCCGCTCAAACAGGATAGTCACCTCGGATAGTCACTGGCCGACCGGGTACCGCCGCCTGGCTACTTGCGCCTGGCTACTTGCGCCTGGCTACTTGGGTGCCCGGTTACGCCCATGGTCATGCCCATCTGGCAAATGATGTCACCTCAGTACCATGCCAATGAATCTACGCAACGATCAGGGAATCATCAGAGATGGAGACGATCCATGACCACGACCGCAGCCGTTGGCGTCGCGCCAGACGCGCCACCCGAACCCGATTCCTATGACTGGCCCGCCATCGTTGACGGATTGCAGCGATATCTGCGGCTGACCGCAACCCCGGTCGGCATGAAAATGTTCGAGACGGTCGCCGAAATGGAAGCGGTCGAGCGCATCCGCCGACCCGGCATCCAGTACGCACTTGACCAGCTCGTCGCACAGTCGCGCTGGAACAACGTCACCATGGGCGTCACGATGGACGACCTGATCGGCGCTCAATGCGGCGCCCCGGTTGGGCTGCACCCGAATGCAGACGACGGCGAGTGGCGTTCGCGCACGACCATGACCAACGTCTGGTTCGAAACGGATGCCGACTCCATCGCGCACCAACAGGCGATGGACGTCTTGCCGTCGGGACGATACGCCGCCCTGGCGCTCTCGCCGATCGCGACGGGTCGACTCGACCCGCCCGATGTCGTCTTGATCTACGCGACGCCCGGTCAGATGATCATCCTGATCAACGGCCTGCAATACTCCGGCTTCAAGAAATTCGAGTTCGCGTCGGTCGGCGAGTCGGCCTGCGCTGACAGCTGGGGGCGCGCCCTGCGTACGGGCGAGCCGTCGCTCAGCATCCCCTGCTTCGCCGAGCGACGCTTCGGCGGCGTCCAGGACCATGAGCTGCTGATGGCAATCCCGCCGCGCTATCTGCCCAAGCTGATCGACGGGCTCGCCGCGTTGTCCCGCAACGGTCTGCGCTACCCGATCGCGCCGCTCGGCATCCAGGCAGATCCGGCCGAATCGCTCGCGCGCTCCTACCAGGATCGCTTCTAGAGGCCGTTCAGATCGACGCCAACCCCAACGCGGAGGCATCTTACCCGAGTCTCGGCGAGCCGACGGCGGCGGCACCGTCGCCGACTGAGCGGCCTGAACCACGCCAGCGACGCGCGTATCCGCTTGCTCCGTCAGCCCGCCCAGTGAGTCAGCCCGGACATCAGCCCCGTGATCAGCTCGGACATCAGCTCGGTCAATCGCGTCTGTAAACCACTTGTTGACATCGGACACCACATCTGCCTAGTATTGGGTCTTGCAGCCCCAAGAGCGGACGCCAATGCGGCAGAGGCTCGGTCGGGGATGCGCCTTGACAAGTGAAGAGTGATTGAGATGCGTCCACAGCATCCCTCTGTGGAGCAGGCCATGGGGCCGGCTCCGTGCAGCAGAGGGCTGCGGGATACTCTCGCGCTATGGAGCGCGGGAGGTACGTGTGTGGTTCTTGATGACATGCGAATGATGACTGCGCTGTTCCCCGAATGCCTCGGGGACGTATACAGCGCGGCGCGCGGCATGCGATGGGGAACGTCGGCATCAGCAACATTGCTGGCGAGGAACTCCCGATCGCGCGAAGTGCCTGCGCGTGGCGTAGCGCAGGTCAAGTGACTACGGCGCACGGTGGATGCCTTGGCACTTCGAGCCGATGAAGGGCGCGGTATGACTGCGATAAGCCAGGGGGAGCCGTCAAGCAGGCTGATCCCTGGATTCCCGAATGGGGCAACCCGGCAGCGGTGATGCGCTGTCACCCCAGGCTGAACACATAGGCCTGGTGGAGGTAAGTGGGGGAAATGAAACATCTGAGTACCCCGAGGAAGAGAAACAATTCCGGTAGTAGCGGCGAGCGAACCCGGAGCAGCCCAAACCGATTGAGCCTAATGGAGCCCTCTCCTCTGCTCAGCCGGTGTTGTAGGGCATTGCAACCGCACCGAGGGTGGTGCGACAGCAGTTAACAAGCGCGCGGCTAGGCGAAGGCCCCTGGAACGGGCCGCCATAGACGGTGAGAGCCCGGTAGCCGACAGCCGACGCGCCTGCTGGCAGTGTCCCTGAGTACCACGCGACACGGCGAAAGCGCGTGGGAAGCTGGGGAGCCCACTCCCCAAGGCTAAATACTCGAAGTGACCGATAGCGGACCAGTACCGTGAGGGAAAGGTGAAAAGTCCCCCGGGAGGGGAGTGAAATAGTTCCTGAAACCGTGCGCTTTCAAGCAGTGAGAGGCCCCTGATTCAGCGGGCTGATCGCGTGCCTATTGAAGAATGAACCGGTGAGTTACGTTTTGTGGCGAGGTTAAGGCACTCTGTGCCGCAGCCAGAGCGAAAGCGAGTCTGAACAGGGCGAAGCGAGTCGCAAGACGTAGACCCGAAACCAGGTGAGCTACCCATGGGCAGGGTGAAGCGGGAGTAATGACCCGTGGAGGCCCGAACCTTCTTCAGTTGCAAATGGATTGGATGACTTGTGGGTAGAGGTGAAATGCCAAGCGAACCTGGCGATAGCTGGTTCTCCCCGAAATGCCTTTAGGGGCAGCGTTGCCGGTAACGACCGTGGAGGTAGGGCTCTGACTGGGTAAGGGGGCGGACAGCCTACCAACCCCTATCAAACCGCGAATGCCACGGCCGATCCGTCAGCAGTGAGACTGTGGGGGATAAGCTTCATGGTCAAAAGGGAAACAGCCCAGACCGCCGGCTAAGGTCCCGAAATTTCCGCTCAGTGGTAAAGGAAGTCTCATCGCGTAGACAACCAGGAGGTTGGCTTAGAAGCAGCCACCCTTGAAAGAGTGCGTAATAGCTCACTGGTCGAGTGATGAGGCGCCGACAATTCAACGGGGCTCAAGCGGAATACCGAAGCCGCGGATCTGGCTCCTCGGAGCCAGATGGTAGGGGAGCGTTCTGTTCAGCAGTGAAGCCGCAGCCGTGAGGCGCGGTGGAGCGGACAGAAGTGAGAATGCCGGTATGAGTAGCGCAAGGCGTGTGAGAACCACGCCCACCGAATACCTCAGGGTTCCTACGGCAGGGCAATCCGCGTAGGGTTAGGCGGGCCTAAGCCGAGGCCGAAAGGCGTAGGCGATGGACAGACGGTTCATATTCCGTCCCCGCTGATGATGTGTTTGAGTGGCAGGGGCGACCCGGGGCGATAGCGCGAGCGGGCCTATTGGACATGGTCCGTCGCGCCGTGTAAGCATCGAGCGGGGTAATGACCGCTCGGCCAAGCTGAGGCGGCGCGGAAGCGGCGACGTCAGTCAAAGCGACTCGTGTGACAGACCCGGCAAGAAAACCCCCGGCTGCGAATGTCTTCAGCGCCCGTACCGCACACCGACACAGGTAGGTGAGGGTAAGTACCTCCAGGTGGACGAGTGATTCCTCGCTAAGGAACTCGGCAAAATAGTTCCGTAACTTCGGGAGAAGGAACGCCTCGCGGCTCGGCCCCGACTCGCTCGGGTGTTGGGCCGGAGGCCGCAGCGAGCAGGCCCAGGCGACTGTTTAACAAAAACACAGGTCTCTGCGAACGCGAAAGCGGACGTATAGGGGCTGACGCCTGCCCAGTGCTGGAAGGTTAAGGGGAGGGCTTCACGGCTCGAACCGAAGCCCCAGTGAACGGCGGCCGTAACTATAACGGTCCTAAGGTAGCGAAATTCCTTGTCGGGTAAGTTCCGACCCGCACGAATGGCGTAACGATCTGGGCACTGTCTCGGCGAGGAGCTCGGCGAAATTGAAGTGGCCGTGAAGATGCGGCCTTCCCGCAGATGGACAAAAAGACCCCGTGGAGCTTTACTACAGCTTGACATTGAAGGTCGCCTTACGATGCGTAGGATAGGTGGGAGCCGGTGAAACCGCGCTTGCGGGCGTGGTGGAGGCAACCTTGGAATACCACCCTTCGTATGGTGTCCTTCTAACGCGCGAGCAAGCGCGCGGACCGTGTCTGGTGGGTAGTTTGACTGGGGCGGTCGCCTCCCAAATCGTAACGGAGGCGCGCAACGGTTCTCTTAGGGTGGATGGAAATCACCCGTCACGTGTATTGGCATAAGAGGGCTTGACTGCGAGACTGACACGTCGAGCAGGGACGAAAGTCGGCCAAAGTGATCCTACGGTTCCGAGTGGTAGGGCCGTGGCTTATCGGATATAAGTTACCCCGGGGATAACAGGCTTATCTTGCCCGAGAGTTCACATCGCCGGCAAGGTTTGGCACCTCGATGTCGGCTCGTCGCATCCTGGGGCTGGAGTCGGTCCCAAGGGTTGGGCTGTTCGCCCATTAAAGCGGCACGCGAGCTGGGTTCAGAACGTCGTGAGACAGTTCGGTCTCTATCCTCTGTGGGCGTTGGAGCGTTGCGGGGAACTGCCCCTAGTACGAGAGGACCGGGGTGGACGGACCGCTGGTGTGCCAGTTGGAGGGCCAACCTCCACCGCTGGGTAGCCATGTCCGGAAAGGAGAAGCGCTGAAAGCATCTAAGCGCGAAACCAACCCCTAGATGAGCGCTCCCTCCGCCATTTAGAGCGGATAAGGCCACGGGAAGACGACCCGTTTGATAGGCGACAGGTGGAAGCCCGGTAACGGGTGCAGCTGAGTCGTACTAATGGCCGAATGGCTTGACCTGCCCTGCGCCACGCGCAGTGCAGTCCGAGCATGCGTCACAACTACATACGCGCATCTCTCACTCTTCACCCCCGTTGCGGGATAGAGCAGCGGTAGCTCGTCGGGCTCATAACCCGGAGGTCGTGGGTTCGAATCCCACTCCCGCTACCATGCAACAGCACAGCGGCCGATGTTCAGCATCGGCCGCTGTCGCGTTTAACCGCTCCCGCCCATCCAGCCCGCCTAACCCAGGCGCTCCCCCAGCTGCTCATCCGACGCCGCAAACACGAACAGATCCCCCGCCAGCAACCGCTCCGACATCACCGGGTTGAGCTGAATCTCGTCCCCGCGCACCAGCGCAATCAGACGTCGATCACCCACCGAGGAGATCGTCGCCTCGATCGTGCGGTTGACCCATGTCGCCGGAATCGGAAAGATGCCGATCCCGTACGCGTTCGTCAGCGGCAGGAAGTCGGACGCAGACGCCACCCGAATCATGTGCGCGAACCGTTCCGCTCCGTCGCGCTCCGGGCGGATGATGCGTTTCGCCCCCAGGAGCCGCAGGATGCGCTCGTGCCGATCCGACGACGCCTTGGCATAGACCATCCCGACGTTGAGCTGTTTCAGATTCATCATCGCCAGGACCGAGGACTCAAGATCCCCCGTTGCCACGACGGCCACATCCACCTCGCTGAGTGACAGCGCCCGCAGCGCATCAATATCCGTGATGTCCGCAATCCGGGCGTCAGTCACCTTGGGCGCCACATCGTGGACCTGCCCTTCGTCCAGGTCGATCGCCAGGACGTCGTGGCCGAGATCATCCAGCTCTTCGGCCAGGTGCAACCCGAATCGACCCAATCCCAACACGGCGACTTGCATCACAGACTCCTTCGCATTCCGCTAGCCAATCGGCCGCTAGCCAATTGACCGCTAGCCAATTCGCACAGACTCTGGCGGATATCGGAAACGCTCGCTCGGTCGGTCAGGAATCAGATTCGTGATCACCAGCGGTCCGAGCCGCCCGACGAACATCATCATGATCAGGATATTGGCGCCGGTCTGCGTCGCGGCCTGAGACACACCTTGCGACCAGCCGCAATTGGCCAGCGCCGACATGACATCAAACGATGCCGGCAGTGCGTCGATGTTCGGCTCCACACCAATGAAGACGATCAGCCCGGCGGCGTATCCGGCAAACGCGATCAGGACCAGCGCGTTGGCGCGCAACACGACCGCCGCGGGAATCTCGCGTCCGAACGCAACGACGCGCCCAGAACCGATCAGCGCCGAGAAGACGCCAAACACGACCACCATGAACGAACCGATCTTGATCCCTGACGCCGTCGACGTGGAGGCGCCGCCGATGAACATCATGATCAGCATGCCCAACGATGAGAGATCGTTCGCCTCCGACAGGTCAGCAGTGGTCATCCCCGTCGTCCGATTCGAAGACATGAAGAACGCATTAACCAGCTTTGAGCCGGCGTTGCGCGACTCGAACATCCCCGACCACTCGGCAATCAGAAACAGCGCCGTGCTCAACAACAGCAGCGCGCCCATTCCCGACAGCACCATGCGCGTGTCCAGGTTCCAACGGCGTCGCGGATGGCGGATGTCAAAGACGGTAAGAAATGAGAGTGAGCCGAGGAATCCTGAAGCGCCGAGAACCAGCACGGGCCATGGATCGTCCGCCAGCTCAAGCAAGCTGTCGCCGCCGCCCATCAGATCGAATCCCGCGTTGTTGTAGGCGGAGATCGCGTGATAGATGGCCAACCAGACTGAGCGGGCGGTCGACGCGTCGGCCGGCTGCTCAATCACGAACCAGGGCAGGATGAGCAGGAAGGTGATCGTTTCGACGAGGGCGGTATAGAGAATCACTCGCCGCAACAGCCATGCCGCATTCCACCTGCCCTGACCGGCGACTCCCAGCTCGAAGCCGAAGAACGCGCGACCGCGCATCCCCAGGCGTTGGCCGACCACCACCGCCAACACGCCGGCGTAGATGGTCACGCCGAGCCCGCCAAGCTGGAACAGAGCCAGCGTCACCAGCTCGCCGAAGTTCGAGAAGGTATCGGCGGTATCGAAGCGGGTCAGTCCGGTCACGCTGACCGCGGAAACGGACGTGTAGAGCGCATCAAGGAACGGAATCGAGTCGCCCGACTGCGCCGAGACGGGCAGGTGCAACACCGCGCCGCCCAACAGCATCACCAGCCCGAACATGACCACGATCATCCATGACTTGGGCCGGACCCGCAGACGCCGCCGCGTGCGTACGCGGATCCGCTCCGGCGTCAGCCTCGCGCGTCGCAAGATCACATCACCAGGACGGCGACGATATTCGCGTTGCTGACTCATCCACAGCCCTCCACGTTGGAGTCTATGTCGCCCGCGAGGGGCATTGCGCCTCGGATCCCGCCAGCGTCTGGAGTAGCCTGCGGAGAGCATTGAGAGCGACAGCTCGGAGGGTGGACGATGGCCATTGCGACCGATATCCAACGCGCCATGGAAGACAGTTCCTGGATCCGTCGCATGTTTGAGCTCGGCATCCAGCTCAGGCAGGAGCTCGGCGCTGAGAACGTCTTTGATCTTTCGCTCGGCAATCCGATCGCCGAACCGCCGCTCGAATTCCGCGATGCATTGCGGCGGTTCGCCGCCAGCGAAGACGCCGGCGTCCACCGCTACATGCCGAACGCCGGTTATCTCGAAACGCGGCAGGCGGTCGCAGACGCGCTGGCCGGCGAGACCGGGCTCGCCTATGGCGCCAACGACATCGTGATGACCGTGGGAGCCGCCGCGGCCCTCAACGTCGTCATTCACGCCCTCTGCGACCGCGACGACGAAGTGGTCATTCTGACGCCCTACTTCGCTGAGTACCTCTTCTACGCCACCAACCATGCGGCCAAACCGGTCGTGATTGGTTGTGATGCAAACTTCGCGCCCGACCTGGACGAGCTGGAGTCGAAGCTCACGCCCCGCACGAAGCTGGTGATCGTCAACTCGCCCAACAATCCTTCCGGCGCGATGTATCCGTCTGAATTGATCGCCCGACTTGCCGAGCTGCTCGATCGCAAGTCAGCGCAATTCGGGACGGATATCTACCTCGTCTCGGATGAGCCCTACCGCAAGATTCTGTTCGATGAGCACGTCTATGCCTTCCCGCAACTGGCGTATCGACGTACGATCAGCGTCACCTCGCACGCCAAAGACCTGGCGCTGCCCGGCGAGCGAATTGGTTACATCGCGCTGCATCCCGAGATCGAGGACGGCGGACCGTTGATGGACGCGCTGATCTTCTGCAACCGTGTGCTCGGATTCGTCAACGCGCCCGCGATCATGCAACACCTCGTCCGCGACCTGCAAGACGTGACGATTGACACCAGCGACTACCAACGCAAGCGCGACTTTCTCTACGAGGTCCTGATATCTGCCGGTTACGAGGTGCGCAAGCCTGAGGGCGCGTTCTACATGTTCCCGCGCTCGCCGCTGGCAGATGAGATGCAGCTCGTTGAGGCGTTGCAGCGACAGGGCGTACTGGTGGTGCCAGGACGCGGCTTCGGCATGCCGGGGTACTTCCGCATCTCCTATTGTGTCGAACAACGCGATCTCGAAGGCGCGGCGCCAGGCTTTGCGCGCGCCATCAACGAGCTCACGGTGTAGGCTGGTCAACGGACGGCCCCATCGTCTAGAGGCCTAGGACGCCAGCCTTTCAAGCTGGTAGCACGGGTTCGAATCCCGTTGGGGCCACCAAACTGGACAACATCAAGAACCTTCGAGTTGACGTTCTCCCTGAACCTCTGATCGGTTTGAGGGTCATTCACAAGCCCGCAGGAGATTGGAGACACTCTTGGACCAGGAGTGACGCTCGGTTGAGCTTCGATCCCATTCCCTGTCAGTCTGGCGCCGACCGACTTCAGGCTCAGGCTTGAGTTCACCCGATCGGGATGCTCCGTACGTTCGTTGGGGTCAGAGCTCCCACAACATTAGCCGCTGCCCCTTCGCCACCTTCCGACGAAGGCGACTAAGGTGGTCGCTGATCTCGCTGGACGCGCGATCATTGGAGACCCCTTTCTTGGCCTCTGCCTAGCGACCAATGGCGAGGCATGATGGCACCAGTTCGCGACAACTGGGACTGCAATGGGCGTTGTCCAGCCGTGGTCTCAGCGGCGATCCGGCCGAGACACGGCGCGGTTCTGGGTAGAGGCTCCAAGTTATAAGGCCCGTGCACCGGCGAACGGGGCAGGCAGTGCTGAGATTGGCGCGGTGCTCGGTTCTCCACCCGGTCGCGACCGATATGCGGCGATGACTCTTCGCGCAAAAGCGGCTACATGGACCGTGCAAGAAGCCACGTCGAGGAGAGCCGCGCACGATCAGAGACAAGGAGGTGGGAGAATTGATCGACAAGACGCTAGAAACGCAACCGCGCAAGGAGACCCACTGGTCGACCCACGCGATGGCCGCCGACATTGGCGTGTCGTAGACCGCGATCTCCAGGAACTGGTGCGCGTCCGGCCCCAGGACTCCCTTCGTGCAGTAGTTCAAGCTGTCGGCCGCCCCAGTTCTTCCAAGAGGTCAACGAAATGGTCGGTTTCTATCTCAACCCGCCCCAGGCCACGGTCGTACTGCGAGTGGACGAGCAGACCCAAATCCAAACGCTCGACCGCACCGCGCCAACGCGACCCATGCTGCCAGGCGTGCCGCGCCGTCAGACCCACGGCTATGTGCGTCACGGGGCCGCCAATCTGTACACAGCGCTCAACAACCTGCCCCGCACGTGAAGCGGGGTCGCCTCGGGCCACGTGATCGCCGACCTGGCCCCGCGACACCGCGCCCGCGAGTTCCGGCGCTTTCTCGACCTGATCGACGAGCAAGTGCCCCACGAGCTCACGGCGCATGTCGTCTTGGACAACATGGCAACACACCGCACCACCGAGATCCAGCGCTGGCTCCAGCGCCATCCCCGCTTCACCTTCCACTTCACTCCGACCTACAACTCCTGGATGAACCTGGTCGGGCGCTGGACCGCGGAACTGATCACGAAATGGCTTCGGCGCGGCGCCCACCGTAGCGTGGCCGACTTGACCGACGCCGTCGAGCGTTGGGTCGCCGACTGGAACAAGCATCCACGTCCGTTCGTCTGGCACAAGACCGCCGACCAGATCCTCAACAACCTCGCCGGATATCTCAATCGTATTCCCAACTCAGGACACTAGCAGCCGCACTCAACCATGAACCTCAGCTTATGCCGTTAGCTGCTGGCACACCTCTTGGGAGTCAATAGATTCCTCCCGCTGTGACCACTGCATCGCCGGCCCCCAAGCGGCCACCCCACAACTCTGCCACCGACCCGCTGCATCATGCGGAGCCTGTAGCAACCTACTTTGATCATGCACCATCGGACACAATCCCTGCCTTATATTTTATGCCCAGCAACGACCACACCGATTGCTCTACACTCCCTCTACTTCGGTGAGTATTCATGTATCGCTGGGTCCGTATAGACAATACACCCTTCACAAAGGGATCGTCGTGTTGCTTCAGAATGTCGGCTAACGCATCCCTCTCCCTGGTTGTGAGCTCCAAAGCGGCATCCAGCAGCACGAAGTAACCTATTAGATTGCAAGCAGGTGTATTGGCTTCTCTCAACACTGTAACAACAGATTCGGCAATTTCGGGCACGTTAACACTCTTCACCAAGTGCTCAACATTCAGCATAGTCCAGACGAATGCAAAAGTTCGCAACTCTCGCAATATATGTTCGAACTCGTACTCTGGATTCTTCGTCCATAGGAATTGCGCCATCTTTTGGATTTCTTCTTCATCCTTCAAGACCACGTTCACCAAACGTAGCCCTCCCTCAGTCATGATGCTGACTATCTCTTCAATCCTTTGTTTCGTGATGTTGCCATATTTGTTCCGCAAGATCTGTCCCATAATTTCATTGTTCTTCCACACTCGATATATGCCAGTGCTCTTTGCGTCTTCGTCCCGCACATCCTCTATGGGCCTACCCGCGTCTTCCTCCTCCCAATCGCCGGCGTGATCTCGCGCTTCCCTCTCCTTCCGTCTCTCGTACCCAACGCTCTCCCTCGACAGAAAGTCACCTTGTAATCCTGCGGCGAGTTCCTGAAATCTCCTCGTCTCGCCCTTGTCGAGCATTGCTGCGTCAACACCGCCCAATGCCGTCATCGTCCGCAACAAGATCTCGTCGATAATGTCTTCGTCGTTAGTGTGATGGATGGTGAACAATAAGGTCAGATAGTTTGCATCGATGTATGTAGCGTCACACATGCGAGCTATAGTCTCGCGCTGCTCTTTGCCACCCTTAGCCAAATGCCTACCAAGGAAAAAGTAGTACATGTACTCCGTCCGAAAGCTGCCGTCAACGTTCAGCAGGCCGAAATCTGGTGCGGTGAGCCGGGACACCATTGAGCGAGGCATGTGATACTGGTCACCATATGAAGCCACGAAGGTCTGGAAGTTGAAAGTTTCCTCATTCTCAGTCTCCCTGTAATGATACAGTGTACTTGCAAGATGCTCGGCGAAGTTAAGGCACGCATTGATATCGGAGTCGTGCCGAGAGATGCCGGCGCGAATCAGGCCAGCGACAATGAGGGCGTGATAACAATGCCCATAGGAAGATATCGACAGGCCCGTCGGCATGAATGCTTCGTAGGTTTGTAAAATGCAAAGGACATAGAACGGATAGCGCGGCACTATGTGATTGTCTATGATCACAGTGTTTATCCGTTCTTCGATTCTGTCAACGAGACCATCCATCGGCTCCTTTCCGCCGTTCGTGAGGTAAAGCCGCTTGCGGATCAAGGACTCTTGGATGGAATGGGTTAGCGGGAGAATCTCTATCTCGTGATAGGAAGCGAGGCGGGCTTCATCGCGGTAATAGGCGAAATAGATATTCGATGAGGCTGCGATGAGAATGCGGTCGAAAACTTCCGCAGCGGCTGTGAGAAAGTCGAGAGTGTCGGGCCGACCCGATAGGTTGTCGACAACAAGCGTTTTTGTGGGTTGTTGCCGCCACAGGTCAAAGTCTCCATGGAACTGTGAGTGATATGTGCGCTTGAGGAAGTTAATGTCCGCGTCCGTTGGCATCTGTTTAAGGTCGACGAAGATGACGGGTTGCGCACTATGAACAAGGAGTAACGCAATGTGGCGAGTCAAGGCCGTTTTGCCGCTGCGGTCGTCGCCATGGATTATGGCGTGCTTGCGCTGGAGCAGTTGATCTGCCGAGCGGATCCTTTGTTTAGGAGAGCCAAGTGAAGCATCTTGCCGACTTCGTTCGGCTAAAGGAAGAAACACAAATAGGTCGCTGAGGGCAAGGTGGCCTTCAGAGATGAAATCTGTGTATTCCAGTGCTGCAAGGAATTCATCCTTTGGACTGAAGGTGGCGCGAAGTTCTTCTGCGACGGTTTTGATGCCCTCATGTATCTGGAGCCATGCGTCGTCAGGATCTGGGAAGCTGACTATAGGTCGGCCGTCAGAGGGTAGGGCGAGGAGATCGTCTTCTCCCAGGAAGTCGTTCCATGCGCATGGACGTACTACAATTGGAATACGGAAGATTGGTGCGTTCCCATCGGCGAGGGTCTTGGCGCGTTCCCACTCATGGAGGCAGGCTTTCGAGGCCAAAAAATCCGGACTGAGGAGGAAGACGATAATGTTTGATGTGTCAAGTTGTGCGTCGATAGCGGTCGTGATGTTCTGACCTGGTAGGATTGACTTATCGGACCAATCGTGAAGAAGCCCGTCACTTTTGAGAATAGAAAGGGATTGCTCCATTTTGTGTCGGTGCTGGCTGTCTTTGTGGGAATAGCTGTAGAACAACTTTGCAACATAGGAGGATGGTTGCGAGGTCATGGGTAGGTCCCTGTTTTCTTTGCGGCTTGTTGCAGCGTACCACCGACATGCCTTGCGGCGGCCGGAGAAACGAGATTTGGAGGCAGGGGGAACACTTCGTGCCGCAGTTGCGGCAGTGGAGTTGGAGGGTGTTTCGGAGCCGCAGGCCGGGGAGGCTGTCAACATCGGTCGGAAAGTGGTTCACTTCACCGGCGAATGGTTGATCCACTTGGGGTGGTGGAAGTGGTCGGGCTGGGGTTGGCTTCACCTCCGTTCAGGCTGTGGTCCGACGACGAGGCCGGTAGGACTGGCCGTTGGCGGTGAGGAAGTGGATGTAGTGGCCGAGGCGGTCTAGTAACGCGGTGGTGAGCCTCTCTTCGCCGAAGACCTGGACCCACGGGGAGAACGAGAATGTGGCGGTGACCATCGTGGAGCGCCGTTCGTAGTGGTCGGTGAGCAAAGTGAAGAGCAGCTCGCCGCCGGTCCGCTTGAAGGGCACGAAGCCAAGCTCGTCGACGATGAACAGCGCGACACGCAGGAAGCGCTGATGCAGGCGGGTGAGCGTGTGTTCGTCGCGCGCCTCAACCAGTTGTCGGACAAGATCGGCGGTCCGGACGAAGGCGACACGCTGGCGTCGCTGGACGGCCTCGAACCCGATCGCGATCTCGAAATGGGTCTCGCCGGTCCCGATCGATCCGGCGATCACGACGTCCTCGCCGCGTTCGATGTACTCGCAGGTGGCCAGCTGGGCGAGTTGCGGCCGCTCGATTCCGCGCAGCGCGTCCCAATCGAGTTGGTCCAGGGTCTTGAGGTCGGGGAAGCGGGCCACGCGCAAGAGCCAGGCGACCGCGCGATCGCGGTGGACCAGGACCTCGGCTTCGAGCAGCTGCAACAGGAACACCGCGTAGTCCCAGCTGTCGTGCGCGGCCTGGCGGACCAGCTCCGGGTACTGGCGGCGCACGGTCGGCAACTTCAGTTCGCGGCGGTGAGCCTCGAGCACCGCCGCGCGGGCCGCATCATTGACCGGGCCGCCTACGATTCGCCTCGTTCCAGCAGGTGGTCGCGGTCGGTGACTTTAGGGGCTGTTCACAGTAGTTGGAGTGCGTCGTAGATCAGGGCCAGATGGATGAAGCTGAGGAAGATCAGGTCGAGTTTGTCGTAGCGGGTGGCGATGCGACGGAAGCGCTTGAGTCGACAGCAGAAGCGTTCGACCTCGTTGCGGCGGCGATAGCGGACACGGTCGTAGGACCAGGAGGGTTGCGATAGCTGGGCGGCGGGACGACTGGGTCGGAGCCCAGGTCGCGCGCCAGCTGGCGCGTCTGGTCGCCGTGATAGGCGCGGTCCATGATCAGCGCCGGGCCGCCTCTGACCGGTCCGAGCCGGCACAAGAGGTCGCGACCAGCCGGTGCATCGCCGGTCTGACCAGGTGAGAGGCCGCTGATCAGCGGCGTCCGTTCGTCGGCGACCAGCGCGTGCAGCTTGCTGCTCAGGCCGCCGCGCGAGCGCCCGATCGCCTGTCCTGTCCCCGGCTTGAAGGGGGGCGCCCCTTGTTCGCAGGGCGCCCGCGCCATGCGCGTGCAACTTGATGATCGTGCTGTCTCAGGAGAGTGCGTCCAGCCCGGCCAACTGCTCGCCCTGCAGCTCGCTCACGACCCGCTCCAGCACACCCGCCTTGGCCCAGCGGTTGCGCCGCATATCGACCGTGTGCCAGTGGCCGAACTCGGCTGCTAGACCGCGCCAGGTGCAACCCGCTTTGGCGATGTAGCACAGCGCATCCAGGACCTGGCGCTGGGGAACCGTCAGTTTGCCACGCGGCGTCGGCAGCAACGGCGCGATCCGCTCCTACTGGGCATCAGTCAATCTCATCTGCTCACCAGGGCCGCACCGCCATCAACCACACTCTGACAAATCTACGAACTACTGTGAACAGGCCCTAGCAAGTAGATGCTGCAGGTGAGAGGCAGGTCGAACTTCTCGAAGCCAAGTTGCGGTACCGGCGTTCGTAGTCCAGGCAGGGTAGATCGAAACTCCTCCGGTCGCGCAACGGAGCCAAACAGAATTGGGCCTCAGCCCCGCGCAGCCAGTGGTTTGGCTTCGTCAGGTCCGCCGATCTCGTCTGCGAACTGGTCGAGCCGCGCGACGAACGAACACTCTCGCGCCTGCGCCAGCGCGGCCTCCAGGTCGCCCTACTGATCGTCAATGAACTCGGCTTTGTGCCCTTCGACCGGGCCAACGGCGATCTGCTCTTCATCCTGCTCGCCGACCGCTGCGAGCGGCTTTCCACAACCGTCATCACCAACCTCGCGTTCTACGAGTGGGTCCAGGTCTTCGGCGACGAAGAGCTGACCACCCATTGCTCGACCGGCTCGGCCAATACCCCCACACCCTCACGACCAAGGGCCAGTCCTATCGGACTCCTCACCGTGCCTCAGCCTGAACGGAGGTGTCGCCAATCCAGGCCAGACGACTTCCACGGCTCTAACTGGATCACGTCCTCACCTACGTGGTGCATCACTTTCCGTGCGATGTTGACGGCTGGCACCGAGTCGAGTGGTCTGCTCCTCGTCCATTGGTAGAGCCGGAGGGAAACTCGCCGAGCGGACACGTCGACCGGTCCACTGAGGATTCTGTACCAGTCTGAGGATTCCCTTGACAGATTATCTGCAGATATTCGGACATGTCTAGGGCCTGTTCACTCTATTTCGTCATGAAGTGGATGCAGGCGAGGAGGACTTGGTTGAGGTAGATGTGGGCGAGTTTGTGATAGCGGTTGGCGATGCCGCGCAATCGTTTGATGCGTCCGAAGTAACGTTCGATCACGTTGCGGGCGCGGTAGGCCGCACGGTTCAGCGGCCACGGTTCAGCGGCCAGGGCTTGACTCGATTCGACTTGGGCGGGGTGATCAACTCCCAGCCGAGTTCGGCGGCCAACGCACGCATCTCATCGCCCCAGTGACCCGGCGTCAGGGTCAGGACGAGCGGCAGGCGGTCTTCCAGCACGACGGCGTGTAGCTTGGTCGTTAAGCCTCCACGTGAGCGGCCGATCGCCTGGAGCCCCTGTTGGTGGGCGCTCCCGTCCCGTCCTGATGCACCTTCACAATCGTGCGGTCGAGCGAGACGCACAACGGTCGCTCCGGACCAGCTTGCTCGAGCTGCGCCTCCAGTTCAACCCGTTGCAGCTCGGCAAAGACGCGCTCCAGCACGCCTTTGTCGATCCAACGCCGTCCGCGCATGTAGACCGTGTGCCAGGGACCGAAGCGCTCAGGCAAGGCCCGCCAGCTGCAGCCTTCCTTGGTCACGAACAGCCAACCCTCAAGCACCTGGCGCGAGGGCAGCTTGCAGTTGCCGCGCGGCGTCGGCATGAGTGGCGCGATCCGCGCCCATTGTGCGTCGGTCAGTTGCATGATCCCATTGACCCGGCCGCCAGACCGTTCCTCCCACTCTGACACAAACCTCGATTAGAGTGAACAGCCCCTAACAGGTGGCCCTGCCACTCGCAGGCCAAGCGAATCAGCGGGTCGCGTGAAGTTCCAGGTGCTCATGCATGCCATGGAAGTCTGCGAAGAGCATCCGGTCGATTGAGTCGAGGACACGGCTTCGCTGATCAGCATTCGTCTGTTCGTGCAGCCGAATCATCAGTTCCGCCAGGTTGCGAGCGACCCCTGCTTCGGCGTACTGGATTGAGGAGGCCTTTGGGCCAAACTGATCGACCGCGCGGTCGGCGACATCGCAGAGTTCGATGGGAAGAGGGGATGTGGCTTCCTTTAGCCGATGGAGCATCACCGACGTGTTGTGCTCATCAAAGGTCCTCGATCTCGTGTAATCAGCCAACAACGACCGGCTTAGGGCAAGTTCATTGGCAGAAGCCGACATCCACCACTCGCCAGCGGCCGCCCGAACCGCTTGATTGTCATCGTCGAACAAGCTGCGCAGGTGCGCCTGGCCGATGGTCGGGTCAGCCAGATTGGCCACGTAGATTTCCGCGGCGCCAACTCTGGCCCCGCTCCTCGCCTCAATCGCGAGGCGTTGATCGTCGAGCGCCTGCTTCGATTCCAAGTACAAGGCCGCAACGGTCAGTTGCCTTCCAGCAATCCGAACGGTTAGGTCCGAGGATGACTCCAGCATCCCGCTCAGATGTGGCCGCATCGCATCATAGTCCCGGAAGATCGCATAGTGAATGAACCGTTCGACAGCGTACGAGCCCATGATCGCATCGGCTCCCTCAGCCAGCTGTTCGAACAGCGCGAGAGCTTCCTCGCGCTCGTGATCGATGACCGCGAGCAAGCAAGAAGCCGCGACTGAGCGGACCGCCAGCACCGGGTCAGTCACGAGGTGTTCGACAACGGGCCGTAGTGCCTGCCAGGACGATGTGTCGGCAAAGAGCAATCGAGAGATGGCCATTGCAGCCGTTCCCCGTGCCGAGTTCATTGCTTGTGTCATCGGCCGTGTGGCCTCATCAGGACCGAACCAGCGGTCCTCTTCAGGATCGGAATCCTCAACGGCGATTCGGCACAGAGATTGAACAATGTCATCCGGAAGTCCACGTTGAGCGACGTCGTACGCCGCCCCAGCGATTTCCCGCGAGGGCAGGTCGATTCCGAGTTCAGCGATCCTGCGCAACACGATGCACACTTGCTCGTGAAACTGCCCGGAGCTGGCACCAGTGTCATCGGACGTCAAACCACGAAGGATCGCTCGGAAGTAGTCCTTGCTACAAGAATCATCCATCGAGTCTGTAAGCGCGGCGAAGCGAGACGGAGCTTTTCGCGCTTCCCGTTCTAAGCCGTAGGACAACTCAGTCGCGCGCCCGATGAGTTCCCCGTCACGGAATCTCTTCGAGTCGTCCGTATATCGGCGCATCGCTGCGAGCCATTGGTCGTCCGACATATGCGAATAGGCGCGCTCTGGAATTGGAGGCTCCGTCCGAAAGCCGTCGTCTTCCGGTGGTGGCTCCGGTGCACCATGCTCTCGGGCCTCCGGAAATTTTCGCTCTAACTCCTGAATTCGTCTTCGAGTCGATTCCGCGATTCGGCCATCGGGTAGCGCCCGCAAGTGGATTGCTCGATCCAGAGTTTCTCCCTCGGCATTCAACCAGTTGTCCCATTTGCCATGTTGGGCGAGCACATCGAACCAGGGTGCCGAGTTTCTCACAACATCCCAGACGTGCGGGCCAAGCTCATCGCTCGCTGCTTCTACGGCGTTCCATTCCCGAGCGGTTGGGTCGTCCAAAGAGCGAAGCCAGTCGAGCACGAGCCGTTTGATGTGGAACCGGACCCTTGGATCCGAGAGCACGCCAGCCAACGTCTGGAGGTATCGTTTGCGATCATGAGGGTCGCGACGCAGAAACGCCAGCACCTGGCGCACTTGGGACCGGCGAAAGAGCGCTTGCTCGTCTTTCGCAAGCCACTCCGCGAGATCCCGGCCCTCGTCCGCTCCGACGAACGTGCGCGCAAATGCGTAGTCAAAGAACGATTCGTGGAAGAACCGCACTTGCTCGTCTCTCGCGGTGACAACTCCTTCGGAGGCCATCGCTTCCAATGTCAGGCGGTGCTTGCTCATCGCATACTCAGGTGCGACGAGCGATTCCCGGTCGCTGAGTTCCTTGCAAAGAGCAGCCACAGCCGACTCCCACAATGACTGCGGTCCGTTGAGCCGTGCGATGACGGTCCGTTCCTTGTACCTCCAGAACGCATCGAACAGATCGCCGGCCGCGCCGAAGTCGACCCTCTCTGAGCGGGAAGCTTCAAGGAAGAGATACAAGTGCAGAGGAGTCGAAAGGACATCCACTTGCTCTTTGCTCAGCGCCGGATTGCCGATCCCCGACGCAGCGATAGCACCTCGGATGGCGTCCTCGGCGAGCGGTTCCACACGGATGCGCTCCACGCGTTTCGGATCGTCAGCCAGCCGGCGCAGCCTCCCATCTTGTTCAAGGTCGAAGGATCGACAAGCGAACAAGATACGCATCTCTGGATAGCTGCGAGCTTCATCGAGTAGTTCATACAACGTGTCCCAAGCCCATTGCTGCCGGGCCGAGACTACGCTGAGCGCGTCGAGCTGATCAATCACCAGGACGCTAGGCCGCGTCCCGGCGAACTCGCCTAAGCTGATCGCCGGTGAATCGGGCAACCCAAGATTCGTACCCATCGCCTGGGCCGAGGTGTCGGTCTTCTGGTTGAGACGGTCCAGATTCACGACCAAGGAAGGAACGCCTCGCACAGCTAGTTGCCCGACTGCCTGTGCGACCACAGAGCTCTTGCCGCTGCCCGCGATGCCCTCGATCATGACTTCCTTCTTCAGTCCCAACAGTGCGTCTTGGGTAACGTCCGTTTCCCGGCGAGTCATCTCGGTTCGGTTGATGTGGAGGTCCTTCACAGCACTGATATACATCCTGTTCCGCCGGAGAATGCTCTCTTCGATTGCCTCGTCGCCGACCCATTGGGACTGTACGACGCCGTGTGTCGCGAGTTCGTCCTGAAAGAAGCGGGCCTCAAGCGGGTTGCCCAGGCGATCCATCATGAAATCGACGATCAGGAGCCGCACCGCGCGCGGGTCGATTGGCGCCGCGGAGTTCGTTTGAAGCGTCGAGCGAATCCGACGCTCGACATCCAACCGAAGCTCCGTTTCGTTCTTCACGCGAATCTTGAGTCGCTTCAACGCCTCGTAGGCGGCGATTTCATCGTCTGAGCACAAGGGAAGGATTCGGTCGTAGAAGTCGGCAGAGAGTTGCGCGTTGTCGCCGATTCGGCGCTTGAAGGTCTCAATCGAGGCGAACTGGGTCGCGCATTGAATCAACACTTCGAACCGCGTTGCGCTCGTGCCTGAGCTGAACACCGCGTCTGCGCCAGATAGCGCCTTCGACAACAAGGAATCGAGGACCTGCTCATCGTGGAGCCTGCTGACCGTCCAGTTTCCTTCAGAGTGCTGGCGCTTGATGGTGTGGAACTCCTCAGTGCTAGAACGATCTACGAGGACGAACTCAACGCCTGCGGCCTCGTCTCCGACACGTTCCACCTCAAGAGTGACGTACTTCCCTTCGAAAAGGTCGAGAACCGCGTCGACCATCCACAGGCCTTCGTATATGTTACCGGCCTTGTCTGCCTCGCCCCCGCGTCTAGGCATCTCGCGCTCCGCTAACCGGCTTCACAAATGAGCGCGAGGCAGGCCAGAAACCCTCTCACTCGCTGTCTCGCATATAGCTTATCTCCCTGCACCACAAGGTCGTGGCCACCAATCTGTGCGGCCAGATTTAGGAGGCTCGCCAGCTTGTCGACGAGCGTAGGCGGTAGAGCAGCGCTTCCTCGCCCTGCGACGCACGAATGCCACGTACCGACTTGTAGGAAGATGCTGCGCACGAACTCCTCGAACCAAGCGCCAAACAGTCATCGACTCACAAAGTCTGTCATTGTCTAGCGGTATTGACTACACACCGGCGAGACGGCTGATAGGGGTGATACCGACCACGGAGCTGATCCGGCTAGGCATGGTGCGAGACCCAATCAGGGCGAGCCTCGATCAGTGCCAGTCGTGGGCGTCGGGGAGGGGGATGTCGGTGCCGACGGCTTTGATGCGCTCGGCGACGATGTTGGTGGTGCCATCCCAGCGGTCAATGCAACCTTGGATCTCGATCAGCTGATTGCGCAGCGCGTTCCTGTGCTTGGCGAAGACGTGTGACCAGACGATGGACTGCACATCGCCGGTTTCGTCCTCGATGGTGACGAATACGGTGCCATCCTTGCCGCGCGGGTGCTGGCGCGCGATCGGCCAGCCTGCCACGCGGATGCGAGCGTCGTCGGGCTGTCGGTAGACCTCGTCCGCTGTGAGCACGCCAGAGTCGAGCGTCGGACGGATGAACTCCATCACGTGACCACGGGGGTAGATGTCCAGAACCTTGTACTCGCCGACCATCTTCTCGTAGTCCGAGAAGTCGTCGAAGCGAGGCGGCGGCTCGGCGCTCTCGACCGGGAACGCGCCTTGACCGTTGCGCGCTGGGCGGATCGAGAGTCCTGCTTCCCAGAGCGCCTCGCGGCGGTTAGGTGTGAGCACGTCGAACGCACCGGCCTCGATCAGCGAGGGCAGCGCCTGCGGCTTGAGTCCGGTGCGTCGGACGAGTTCGCCCGCGTCGGCGTAGGGGCCGTGGCGCTCGCGCTCCTCGACGATCAGCTTGGCCGACTCGGGTCCGATGTTCTTGATCATGCCCAGGCCGAGGCGAACCCCCTCCGCCTTCGGCACCTCCCCCTGTAAGGGGGAGGGGGAACAAGCAGGCTGCGCCCGGACCTCGCTGCGGTTGACGCAGGGGTTGAGGAAGGGTACTCCGAAGCGGCGGGCATCCTCCTTTAACGTTTCGACCGGGTAGAAGCCCATCGGTTGATTGTTGACCAGCGAGACGAAGAACTCCAGCGGGTGATAGCGCTTGAGCCAGGCGGCCTGGTAGGCGGTGATCGCAAAGGCGTGCGAGTGCGACTCGGGGAACATGTAGTGACCGTTGATCTTGGCGAAGATATGCTCAGTCGCGTCCAGCGGTACGCCGTTCGCTTGCGCTCCTTCGAGGAATCGCTGGCGGTGCATCGCGATCAGGCGCTCATTGTTCTGACGCGCGAAGGCGCGGCGCACCTCGTCGGCCTCGGCCGCCGACATGCCGGCCACGTCCATGATCAGCTGCACGACCTGTTCCTGCCAGACGATGATTCCGTAGCCCCGCTCCAACGCGCGCTGCTCCAGCGGATGGTCGTACTCCCACTCGGCCCCATGTCGGTAGCGCTCGACGAACTGCGAGACGGCGCTGCCCTGCGTGCCCACACCGGGCCGGATCAGCGCCACCTGGTAGGCCAAGTCCAGCAGGTTGCGCGACTTGAGCCGCTGTCCCATCTTCAGTTGAGCCGGCGACTGGAGCAGGAAGACGCCTTTCGACTGGCCCGCGTTGATTAGGTCGTAGACGCCGTCGTCCTCGGGGTCGATCTGACTCAAGTCGGGCCGCTGTCCCGTGCGCCGCTCGATCAGGTCCAGCGCCTCCTCAAGCTGGTCCAGCACCGGCAGGGACAAGAGATCGATCTTGGCGAAGTTGGCGTCGGCGACGCTGTCCTTGTTCCAGTCCATGATGTAGCGACCCTCCATCGCGGCCGCCCGTACCGGAACCAGTTCGGGGATTGGCGAGCTGCTGAGGATCATTCCGCCGACGTGCTGGCCGAGTCCGCGCGGGGCGTTCATCAGCTGCGGCGCCAGCTCGACGAGGTCGCGCCAACCGTGCGCGCCGACCTTGTGGCGGAAGTCGGGCAGTCGCGACATCTCGGCGGCGAGGTCGCGAGCGTCGTGCGAGTGCAACTGCTTGGAGAGCGAGCGCAGGTCGTCCTGCGGCAGTCCCAGCGTCTTGCCCAGGTCCTGGATGATGCCCTTGACTGAGTAAGTGGAGATCGCGCCGGTGAGGACGGCGTGGTCTCGGCCGAAGTACTCGTGCACTCGCCTGATCAGCTGCTCGCGCAGACCGCGGGGAAAATCGAGGTCGATGTCGGGCAGCGAGGTCATGTCGTCGGGTAGGAAGCGCTCGATGGTCAGGTTCCACTTGAGCGGATCGACATGGCTGATGCCGATCAGGTAGCCGACCAACAGCGCCACCGAGGAGCCACGACCGCGACCGGGCAGGCGCTGTTCCACGGGCGTCTCCGGCTCGGCCTGACCACACTCCTCGAGGATGCCTTGCGCCAGCCGCACGATCTCCCGGTAGAGCAAGATGAACCCCGACAGGTTGTGTCTGGCGAACAGGCCGAACTCCTCGTTCAGGCGCGCCTCAACCTCGGGGCTGAGCGAGCCGTAGCGTCTCAGCGCCGCCTCATCGCAGAGCCGACGCAGATACGTCTCGGGCGTGTAGCCCTCGGGCACGAGCGGCTCGGGCAGCGTGTAACCGAGGTCGATGTCAAGGTTGAACTGGCAGCGCTCGGCGATGTTTCGGGTATTGCGCATGGCCTCAGGGAGGTCGAAGAATAGCTCCTCCATCTGCGCGGCCGACTTGAGGTAGAGCTCGCAGTTGGGTTGGATGTGGCGCAGCGCCTGATCGAGCGTGGTGTTGTGTTTGGCCGCGACCAGCGCGTGCTGTAATCGATACCGGTTTGGTTCATGATAGAGCACGTCGCCGGTCGCCACGAGCGGCGCACCGACTTCGCGGGCCAGTACGGTCAGCGCCTGATTGCGCTCGCGGTCGCCGCGCAGGAAGTTGCGCTGCAGCTCGACGAAGACGCCGTCCGCGCCGAAGCACTCGCGGTACTGCCCCAAGAGCGCCCGCGCTTCCCGCTCAGCGCCGCAGGTGAGCAATCGGTCGAGCGAACCGCCGCGTCCGCCTGTGAGCAGGACCAGTCCTGCCGCGTGCTCAGGTAGATGCGCGGGATCGAGCCGCGGCTCGCGACGATCAATCTCGTTGGCCAAGGTGAACAGCCGCGAGAGGTTGGCGTAGCCCTCGCGCGACTCGCACAGCAGCACGACCCGCGAGCCGTCGGTCAAGGTCAGCTCGCCGCCGCTGATCGGCTGCAGGCCGAGGCTGTTGGCCAGCCGCGCGAACTCCAGGGCGCCGCAGAGGTTGGCGTCGGTCAGGGCCAGCGCGGGCATCCCCAGCTCAGCCGCGCGCGCGAGCAGCTCATGCCCATGCGAGGCTCCGACGCCAAACGAATGAAAGCTCTTCGCGTGCAGCTCGATGTAGGTCATGCACTCTGCCGATACCAACATTGATCCTCTCCATCCCGATACAACGTCAGTTGCCGACCGTCCTCGCCGCTGACCTGGTAGTAGCGCCGCTGCATCGGAGTCGGCCGCCACCAGAGGTCGAAGCTCCACTGATCCTCGATTCGCGACACCGCGCGCCACTGCCTGCCCTCTCGGATGGCGAGCGGCTCCTGAGCGGACCCCTCCCGCACCTCGACCGAGCTGGACCGGGCGACGGGACGCATCTCGTCCTGCGCGCCGGGGTCAATGGCGACCTGCAACGTGCGCTGCTCGGGCGCGGGATGCCAGGGCGCGACCGAGACCATTCGGTGCAGTGCTGCGTCGCCCAGTCGCGCTTGCAACTGACGCTCGATCTGCAGAATGCGCTGCTCGCGGTCGGCGCGGATGTCGGCGAAGAGCGAGAGCTGTTGTCCAGTCGCGCCCGAGAGATGGCCCAGCGTGATCGTCATCGCCTCGACCGGCGCCTCAGGATGCTCCGTCTCCAGCTTCTGCTTGATGATCTCCGCGGCCCGCCGCCAGCTGCCGACGCCGCTGCGAAAGTGGAACTCGCGCGACCAGGTCGGCCCGTCCTCCAGCTCACAGGAGAGCGTCGCCGAACCCGCCTCGCGACCCTGCATCCGCGGCTGTGCGAAGACTCTGGTTAGCAGCATCTCGACCGCCGCGCGCAGCAGTTCCAGCGAGACCGACGCCTCCGGCAGCGCCAGCCTCTCCGTGACCGGTTCTTCCCGCGTTCGCGGTCGCAGCGGACGCTCGTCAATGCCGTTGGCCAACTCCCAGGCGCGCTCGCCCTCGCGACCGAAGCGCTCCAGCAGATCGGACCGCCGCTGCGCGGCGAGCGTTCCCAACCGATCCCAGTCGAGTCGATGCAAGTCGTCCAGCAGTGCCTCGGACGCCGCCGATCTGGGCAACAGATCGATGGAGCACGGCGCCAGAAACGCGGCAACGTCGTTTGGGACCACGCTCATGCCGCGCGAGCGCCGAGTCGTCGCGGCGACGAACGCGGGAAACTTTGTCTCAGCCACGCCGATCCGCGGTCTGAACTGCTCAGGCAGGAGGCCGAGCAATTCATCCTGTCGCGCCGCCGCGCCGTCCAGGGCCACGTAGGCGACGCCCAACTCTGCGCCCTCCACCTCGTCGCTGACTGCGTCGAGCGCGCGCAGCATCCGCTCGAACTCATGCCGGTAGTACGACTCATCGGCCTCAATCAGGACGGCGTCCGGCTCCAGCGATCGCGCCTCGCTCAGACTCGCGCCCACGCTCAGCCCAGAAGCCGCGGGCAGCGTATCGACCACCACCGCGCGTCGGCCGGAGCGCTCAACGATCACTCCAGCGCAGTCGGCTAACTGCGGCCGTCGGGCGAGCTCCGCACGCGCCCGGAAATGGTTCACGATCAGGCAGCCGATCATGCTGACGCTCCTCAGGTTCAGCTCACGCTGAACGTCAGACCATAGTACATATGTTCCTGTTAGTAGCACCGCGCTCACCCGCCGATTCGACACCTCCTCGCATCAACTGCGTCGCTATGTCAAGTGGGACCGCGTCCGAGAAATCGCGAATGCCGCGATTAGGCCGGCTCCTGGTTGAAGGGAGTAGGGTTGAACAACACCACGAGAGACATGCGATGACGAACCGAATGCGACAACTGAGACCACGAGACGCCGCCCTGTTCGTGGCCGTCGCTGCGATCGTGGCGGTCTTGGGCGTGATGATCGGCCGTGAGTTGGGGATTGGCGGTCAGGCGACAGCGACGCTCGAACAGGTGAGTGTCGATTCTGGCATCGCCGAAGCCACGGCGGCGGCGGATGTTAGCGATGCAACTCCGGAGGCCAATCCAGACGCCAATGAGACAGACGGAGGAACCTTCCGAGATCCTGCGGAATCCGCAGAGAGTCAGGACGCTGCTAGCGCCCTGAGCCTGAGGCTAAGCGCGCCGGACATCTGCGAGACGGATCATGGTTTCCAGGGCTGGAGGATCGGCGAGACGCCGGTCACCTGGAAGGTGACAGGCGGGAAGGGCCCCTACACGCTTGCGATTGATGACGAGACGCGTGACGCCTCGGGTGCTTACATGGGCCAAACAGGCACTGCCTCAGTGAGCTGCGCCCTGCATACTGGGGAAGTGCACTATGAAGACGAGCAGGATGAACCCTACCGTTATCTCCGTGGCGAGTACATGATCGATTCCGGCGTAAAGACGATTCGAGGGATGGTGACGGACGCTCACGACAACACGGCGGAAGCGACTCTCGAGGTGTACGTGATACTGTGGAACGGCAGACATGAACACGTGATGCGTGGCGGCCACACGTACCGTGTCTTTGGCACACTGCTCACCATTCCGTCCGGAATCAACATGCGGATCGGCGATACGGAGACTGCAGACACTGGTCATTCCGCCTTTCAGATCTATGTTGAGAACAGCGATGCTGATGTGTGGCTCGATCTTGATGGATTTGCTGAGCTTTCACGTCAGGTCCCCGAGATTTTGGCGGCCACCAATGGCGTGGACTCTAACACCGACCTGAACCGGCTGTTTGACGAGCTGATTGACTCGGTCGGCAACCTGCCAACGTTAAACTTCCAAACAGAATGAGGCCGTACTTCACGGCGTTCGTCTTAGGGTTGGCCTTAGCCGCAGCTTGGCTTGGGGTCGGGGCGGAGATCGCAGGGCGCTCAGGTGCACTCCAAGAGCAAGCACTCACACGACCGGAGAGCCGCGCAATAGTAGAAGGCACCACAGCATCGGGTCCTCCTCACCCAGCCTCTCACAGCGATGCGTCGACAGAAGCCATCGGCGTTGCTCTCAATCCCAATCTGATCGCAGGACGCCACACGGTGATCTGCACTAGCGACCCGACCCTGTTTGACGAACTCGTCAACGCTGTGGATATCTGGAACTCCAGGCTCGCGGGGTTAAAGTTCGGAAGTCCCGCAGGGCCGCTCCGGCTGCATACATCCGGTGGCAAGGTACCACGCCTATGTACTGACACCAATCAGCTAGACATACACGTGCAAGTGCTCAGAGGCACTTGTATGAATGCGAATGCGAATGCTTGTTATCGACGGACTAGCGAAGTCAACAGTAAACCATCGCACCAGAGTTTCCGATCCAAAATGAAGCCTGAGCACGCGCAGATCATATATCGGACAGGAAATGTCGCCAGAGTCTCGACACTTGTCCACGAGCTGGGGCACGTGCTTGGCTTGAGCGATTACAAGGACTGTGGTAAGCTTCGCAGTCAGGGATCAGCGCACCAAGATCCGGACCCTAACGACCAGCACTATTCTCTGATGGCCAAGAGTAAGGCCGCTTGCAGACCGATTGACGAAACCACGATCACCGGCCGAGACCTGCGTGATCTATACGAAGCATACCATGTTGGCGCGATTACTAATGTCACGGTGGACGGCGACATCTACGTAGGGTCGAAGCAGCTTGACGACATGATTCTGCCCAAAGTGGTGCAGTTTACGTTGCACTGGGGACCAAACGGCATTGAGGAAGCCAGCCACGGCGCATCGCACATCGCCGTGCTGAGACAGGACAACGGCTCGGATGATTGGCACGTGATCCATCAAGCTTCGATTCGGGACGAACAAGGCGCGGCGCGTCTATCCGTTGATGTGTTGGATACGTCCGGCAAGGTCGGTAACTTGTACAAGGTTGTTGGAGTGACCCGAGGTGACATTCGTTGGCAAGGTCGGCGTGTAGAGACTTCGACTGATCCAACGACTTGGACATTTGATCGTGAGATCTCGCTTGGATCGATCGAGTACACGGAAGGCGATCCGACGTTCATCGTAGGGATCGAGGCATACAACAGAAGTCAACACGGCGCAGTCAGGCCAGAAGTGCTGAGCGCAAGTGTCAGTCCTCGTTACTGCTGGGCGGGAGATACACTCACAGCATCGTTGTCAGTGAGCGGCGGAGCTGCGACTCGGTCCAAAGGACTGCGAGGGCCTGATGAAGTGGGCTACAGCTTCAATGATGAGAGCGCGCCTTGCGGAAGCGGCGTCGGGACAAAAGAGTTTCTCGCGATTGGACAGTGGGGAACAGGCATCTCGAGAGTGAGCAGTCCGGCGATTGCCCTTCCTGTAAGCGTCCACGAGAAGCCAACGACATTGAGCCTGGCGCCCTCGTCCCCGCAGCCAACCTCGTGCACGTCAGGTAGAGAGCTGTTGGTTGGTTGGGAAGTAAGCGGCGGGACAGGCGGCAAACAGGTCTGGATCGGCGAGGAACTGGACACGAATGGTGCGCCTCCGGCAACGGTATCATGTCCGAATTCTGTGGGTACAACGTTGACGTTGAGTGGATTTGTCCTGGACGCGGCGGGCAGCGGCGCAAACTGGACCGCGCCTACCCTCACCGTTATTCCTGATCCCTTCGCGAACTTGCATGTGGCGAGGTTGACCACTCGCAGTGCGACGTTGGACTGGTCTCCTGTTGGTGTAACTGCGTTGGTCGATGCTCAGGCAGCGTTGGACGACCAATATTACTACGAGGTTCAGAAGGACGGAAAGACAGTTCCGGCCGAAGGAGGAAAAGGCTCCCTGCAGCTGAAGAGCACTTCGCACACGTTCGAAAACTTGACGCCTGGTACGCCATACGTGCTAGGCGTTCGCTTGGTGACGAACATGGTATGGACGGACTGGGTCGAGCATCCCGTGACGACGCTGTTAGGCACGCCGCAGCCGACTGTGGCGTTCGGCGCCATCGCCGACGATGGGACGTTCTCCGCGACGGTCGCATGGCCGAAAGTGGACTGCGCCACCGGGTATGAGGTCGTAATCGACGACGGTTCTGGCGCGGGCGATCCCATCTCAGTGTCGACGCCGAAAGGCAAAGAGTGTGAGGTGATGGAGGGTCGGATTTCACAACAACTCGCCAAGCTGGACGGGACAAAGACCTACACAATCTCAGTGGTCGCCGTCAGGCGAGCAGATGACCAGGCTGAGCCAGTGGAATCGGAGCCGGGCGCGGCGCTGGCCTGCCTGGGTCCGTGCGGGGTGCGAGTGAGCCAGGTGACGACGAGCGGGTTGCGGCTGAGCTGGACGGGATTGGAGCCGTATCGGGGTGCGCAGCAGAGTGTGGTGCTGCACGAGGCGCGGGTGCGGTCGGGCGAGAACGCATTCCCCACGGAGCGCGGGTCGCACCAAGCGTATGAGACGTTGAGCAATCTCTCGCTGGCGGGCGAGACGACGTACACCGCGGAGGTGCGTCTGTACAGCATCGCGAGGGGCGGCTGGACAGGGTGGGTAGGCGTCGAGTTCACAACGCCGGCCGCGCCCGCCCCGACGCCATTGTCGCTTAGCGTCACGCCGAGCAGTACAACCTGCCTGACGGGGGAGTCGGTGACGATCAGTTGGAGCGTGACGGGCGGCTCGGGGAAGTACGAGGTCAGCGTTGACGGCAAGAAGCAATCAGGGGCTTCGACAAACGTGACCTGTCAGGCGACGCCGGACGAGCAGATGGTGTTAGTGGTGGCGACGGACACGGTGCACGCCACGCTGACCGATACGCAAACGATCACGCTGACAGTGACGCAGCCCACGGTGGAAGCGCCGACGATGCTCAGGTTCGTCGCGGAAGCGACCAAGTTGATGCTGACATGGAAGGGTCCGGACGGCGCGAGCGGCTACTGGGTGCGGATCGACGGCGGCGCAGAGACGAAGCTACCGGCGACGACGCTGAGCCATCCGTTCCCGGGTCTGACGCCGAGCACGAAGTACAAACTGGAAGTGCGCACCTACGTTGACGCCGACCATTCGGTCTGGTCGAGCATCGAAGCGACCACACTGTCGCCGCCGCCGCTGGTCTTGACGGCTCAGGTCGAGCCGACCAGTTGCGAGACGAACGCGCAGGTCACGGTGAGCTGGACCGTGACGGGCGGCTCGGACTCGTACACGGTCAGCGTCGATGGGGATGATCAGTCAGGCTCCACATCAAAGGTGATGTGTCAGGCGACGGCCGGTACGCAGAGCGTCAAGATAAAGGCGACCGACACGACCTATACGCAGCTGACGGCGACTCAGACGCTCAGCTTGACGGTGACGAAGCCAACGCCGTCGGCCACGGTGACGGCGCAAATTCATGCGCGTCGGCTGGCCGATAACCGGGTCGAGTTCCGACTGCGTCTCGCAGACGGCACGGTGGAGACAACGGACAAGCGGTACATGAAGCTACCCGAGGTTACGGCGGGACGCTGGTACTCTAGCAGCGCCTTCACGACGACGATTGAAGGCGTCGAATACACGCTCGGGGCGGTCTCGGCGAGGTTGGACAACACGGTTTGCCCGGCTCTCGTTGAGGTCACATTCATACCTACCGGCAGCGAGAGGATCACGCCGACCAAGTACAAGCTCTCAGTCGACCGAGAGGCCGATCTCTGGGCGACGACGACGGAGTTCGCCGTGCTGCTCCAGCCTTCGTCGGCAGTGCCGGATTCTGCTCAGTCGGAGGCGGGTCACTGGATGATCGAAGCGCCGGAGGGAACGAATGACGGTCCCGGCCGCGCCGGTGGGGCCATGCTCGGCGACTCAAGTGATGCACCTGACAGCGCCCAAGCAGACAACGCGCAGGTGTCCTGCACCGATCAACCGACGGGGCTGCAGACCAGCAACATTACGAGCAGCGGCGTAACGCTCACATGGGGCAAAGTATCGAGCGCGAGTCAGTATGACGTGGCGGTCGACAACGATCCGCTGACATCGCTTGGCGCCGCACAGCTGCGCTACGACTTCACGGGACTGGCCGCCGATACGGATCACCCGCTGCGGGTGCGAGCTCGCAGTTGGCGGGGCGCTTCTGAGTGGAGCGGCAAGACCATCCGCACAACAGTGTCGAGCGTTCCGGTGATCACGATCACGAGTGGCGCGTCGCCGATCGATGAAGGCGACAACGCGAGTTTCACGGTCGCGAGCGACCGAGCGACAACAACGGCGTTGACGGTCAAGCTGTCCATCACCGAGAGCGGGGCGATGGTCAGCGGCGGGCCGCCGACGGAGGCGACGATTGCATCTGGAGCGCGCACCGCGAGCGTAACAGTTGCGACTGAGGACGATGAACGAGACGAGTCCGACAGCGTCGTCGCCGCGAAACTGGTCGCGGGAAGCGGCTACCGTCCGGGTTCGCCCAGTAGCGCTGCGGTGACCGTGAGCGACGACGATGGCCAGGTGTCCGAGTTGACGCTGACCGCTTCGGCGTCGCCGACCGGTTGCGAGACTGACGGAGAGGTGACAGTCAGTTGGACCGTGACGGGCGGCTCAGGGTCGCACAACGTGACTGTTGATGGTACGGCGCGGAGTGGTTCTTCAACCAAGCTGACCTGTCAAGCGACGGCGGGCACGCAGACGGTCACGGTGAAGGCGACCGATCAGGCTCACACACATTTGACTGCGACCGAAACGCTCACGTTGACGGTAACGGACCCGGTCACGCTGACCGCTACCGCGTCGCCGACCAGTTGCGAGACCGGCGGAGCGGTGACGGTCAGTTGGACCGTGACGGGCGGCTCAGGCTCGCACACGGTGACGGTTGACGGCGATGCCCAAACAGGCTCATCAATGGAGGTCGCATGCCAGGCGACGGCGGGCGCCCAGACGGTCACGGTGAAAGCAACCGACAAGACGTACACCAATCGATCCGCCACAAAGACGCTCACTCTGACCGTAACCAAACCAACGCCGCCCAGCACAGTTGAGGCCAAGCTGTGGGCGCGGCGGCTGTCGGACAATCGGATCGAACTGGATCTGCGCGTTGTGCGTGGCACCCTAAGCACTCTGAGCAAGCGTTTCGTCCAGCCTCCAAAGGTGACCGATCTCAGATGGAAGCAGAGCGAGACGCTGAGCGTCACGATCGACGACAGTGAATACACGCTCGGCCGAATCTCGGCGCGGCTGCATAATGACCGTTGTCCGTCCTGGGTGGAGGTTGGGTTCCTGCCGCCCAGCGGCGCACGGCTGACGCCCGGCATGCGTTTCATCGAGACCAACTCGACCGTGAACGCATGGCGGTCCAGCGCGGCGTTCGAGATCACGCTGGTGGCCCAAACGTCGGACTCGTTGGTCGACGCAACTGACAATCAGGGGCCTGCCGGTGACTGGCTCGACGACACGCCGGACCAGACGAATGCGGGACCGGGCACGGACGGTGGACTGATGAGCGCTGAGGCGCCGAGCGATGATCAGGTCGAGCGCGCGAGGATCGAGGCGCAGGCCAACGGGACGCCGGTCTGTCCGTCGGCGCCCGGCGGGCTCAGCGCGAGCGACGTGCAGACGGACCGGATCACGCTGAGTTGGACCGCCGTCTCAGGCGCAAGTCAGTATGACGTTCAGCGTGGCAGTATCGGCCTCGGCTCCGTGACCACCAACACATTTCAGCCGAGCGGACTGCGCCCGGACACCCGCTACAGCTTCCGGGTGCGGACGCGGGACGGCTGGGGCGCGTCCAGCTGGAGCAGCACGTCGGTGACGACGCTTCCGTTGGCTCCAGTAACACCATCTGGCCTGCAGACAACAGCGACGACCACGAGCCTGACCCTCAGCTGGTCGAGCATTTCGGGCGCCACCGGCTACGACGTGCAGATCGATGGGAGTCGGCAACAGTCGTTAGGCAGCTCAATCCGCAGTTACTCGTTTACGGGGCTGAGTCCCAACACCGATTATCGTCTCGAGGTTCGCGCGACCAGCCGCGGCGGCAAGTCGGACTGGGTCCCGATGGTAGGAACGACCAAACCGAACCCGGTATCACTCTCCGCCTCAGTCGCTCCAACCAGCTGCGAGTCTGGCGAGTCGGTCACGGTGCAGTGGAGCGTCTCGGGCGGTTCGGGCACGTATCAGGTAACGGTCGGCGGGGTCGCAAAGACGGGCAGTTCGGCCAAGGTGACCTGTCAGCAGACGGCGGGCACACAGACCATCGCCATCGTGGCGACTGATACCAAGCACACGACACTGAACGACTCCGAGAGCTTGTCCGTCGCAGTTAAGTCTCCGCCGACGGTGACCGGCCAGGTCGCGGCGCGGCTGCTCAGTTCGGGCAAAATCGAGCTGGCCTTCAGACCGACGGGCGGCAGCCGGATCTTACCGACGTTACGGTTCTACACGCCCGACACGACGAAGCTGACCAGGTGGGCATCGTCCAGCGACGTGATTGGCCCGGCGGGGACAGAGAAGAACCGGTTGCTGGGCCAGATCACCGTGAAGCACATTAAGACCACGAGCAGCTACTACGTGGATGTCTGCTTCCGTCCGGCTGGCGCGAGTCAGCGTATGTGTCCGTCCCAGAACAACTTCTACTACAAGACGGCAACCGTAGACCGCTGGCTGTACACGGGCACGGTCACATTCAAGCCGCTGCGAGTGTCCGCTCTCGGCGTGGAGAGCGCCCAAGACGACACGGCGGATGCACAACTACAACCAGTCGCCGACGGAGAAGCCGGCACCGTGGGCACAGAAGGCGGCTTGATGTCCGACGAAGAGTGATGAAGGAACCTTGACGGTGGTCGCAGGCACGAAAAAAGACAGTCACACATGGACTTCGGGAGGTCGCCGCACATCGTTTGATGCGCGACGACCTCCCCGTTCCGTTACCCACCCGCAGCCGCGAGGCCGGACTGCTGCTCGCGTTCGAGCGCCCATTCGAAGAGTGAGGTTGACGGCTGCGCCTGCTTGCGGCTGCGACCCTTGGTTGGCTTGGGCTCATCCGAGAGGAACTCGGCCCAGCTGAACAAGTCCTGCTGCTCGGGCGCGTTGCCCGTGGGATGCTCGCATGGGATGACCGCCATGTTGGACTCTGCGTCGACCGTTGCGCCGACCGGCAGCGCGAGCGGTTCCGGCGTTGGTTCGGCCGGACGCCAGGAGTCGTCGACCAGGAGCGCTTCAGCGTCTGCCGCGACCTGCTGCGCTTGGGCGAGGATGGACTCGACCGACTCGTGGTCGTCCTCGTCGCCAGCCACAAGCTTGCGGGCCAGGGCCAGCATCAGGTCATCTCCATCGTCTCCGTAGGCAGCGAGACCGTCGTCAGGTAGCTCGCCCTCGACCGCGAGCGAACTCTGCAGCTTCTGCGCGACCAGCTTGAGCGCGTCGGCCTGGAGCGTGTTCCGATAGGCCATGAAGACCACCTTGACTGGGCGTGTCTGGCCGATCCGCCACGACCGCCGCGACGCCTGGCGCATGGTGTAGACCGAGTAGTCGGTCTCGAACCAGCAGATCGTGGGGAAGTCGATCAGGTCGAGCCCGGTTTGCACCAACCGAGGGTGGCAGATAAGGACATCGATACCCTGCGCCACCTGGTTTGCGACCCATGCCTCGCGCTTGTCGGGCGCGACGGCGTCGGCTTTCATCACGGCGGAGCGGAAGCCCGCGCGAGTGAGGAACGCCTGCATCCGACCGGTGATGTCGCGCGTCCCGGTGTGCGTCGCGTAGACGAGCACGCGTCGCCCGGCTATCCGCTCCTGCGCCACGAGGTCAATGAGGGCTTGCTCCTTTGGGTAGAGCCGATCGCCGTCGAGCGGCGGCAGTTGGACGAGGATGGTCTCCTCGTCCGACCCGGGATCGAGGACGGTCTCGCCGCGGGTGCAGCCGTCGGGGTAGGCGAGCAGCGACTGCAGATAGGCGGCCAAGAGCCGCTTCGAGCCTTGCGACAGAGCTGACTTGAGTGCGGCGCGCATTGTCGCTTCGAGATCGGCATACGCCGAGCGTTGCGAGTAGGCCACGCCCTCAGGCGACTTCGCCTTCGGGTCGGGCTCGGAGTCCAGCGACGACAGCAGCACCTGCTCCTGGTAGGTCGGTAGTCCCGAGGCAACGTCCGCGAGCCGCAGGAAGACGGTGTTGCCGATCAGGTGGAACAGCGCCGAGGGCGCGAGACCAGGGCGTTCGCGGACGACCTTGCGGTAGCTGCGCCGCTTGCTGGCGCGACCGTCTGAGGCGTCATCATCATCCGACTTGCCGATCGATTGCTCCAAGAACCCATAGCGCTGAATCCAGCGCGACTCCTCGGTCCGCTCGAACTCGGAGCGAATCTCGGGTGAGAACCGATAGAGCAGGTGGAAGAGCGTGGACGAGTAGCCGCCCATCAGGGTTCCCGACAGGCTGAGCGACTTGCCGCAGACATCGGCGAGCACGCCGGCGGCGATGCCCTGAGCGGAGCCGCGGCCCTTGTACTCGTGCACTTCGTCGGCGATCAGCAGGTCGAAGAATCCGCGCATCCGCAGCTTGACGTAGTCCGCGAGCGGGAATCGCTTCGGCCCGGACGGGTCGGCCTGCCAGAGGGCGGATCCGCACTCGGAGCAGCGCAGCTTGCGCCGCTTGAGCGCTGTCACCGCCAGCGGGACGCCGTGCTTGTCCACGACCTGCCCGAAGCAGTCGGGGCAGCAGGGAATGCGGATCGGCTCCCCGGTCTCCTTGTCCCGCGCCAGTTTGCCATCCGAAACGGCGGGGCGCTCGATCGTGGACGGTCGCCAGCGATAGGAGAGTTTGGCCCGCTCTCGCGACATGACGGCGTAAAGCGGTCCGACCGTCGAGACGCGCCGGAGCTGCTCCAGGTCGGTGATCGAGGAGACGATCACGGCGCGAGCGGTGGGGATCGTCTCCTCGATCTCGCGCTTCCACTTGCGTGTGAGGTGCGGCGGACAGAGCACGAGCACGCGGCGGAAGCCGGCCAGGTGCGCCGCTGCGGTGCCGATGAACGTCTTGCCGGTGCCCATCTCGCCAACGACGGTCGTGCCGCGCTGCGATTGCAGCGAGAGCGCCGCGCCGCGGATGGCGTCTTCCTGCGCTCCCAGCGGGGTGCGCAGCAGTCGCGGCATCGGCCGCGAGTCGGTGGCGGGGCTGTAGATCGGTGGGTACGACGCGATCACACGCTCGGTGATGGCGTCGCGGTAGGTGTCGATGAACTCGCCGAGGTTCATGGTGGAGTGTCCTTTCCAGTGGACTGATTGGTGGCGATGGACGTGAAGAAGCCCCGTCGTCCACTGGGAACGACTGGGTTTCGAGGTTGAAAGCAGCTCACCTATAGAGGTGAGGGAGATGGTGCATCAGGCGTTGACTGGGTCGATCCACCTGTCGGGTCGCCCGTCGAACATCGGGTACTCACGATTGCGGCTGCCGCGGGCCTCCAACCGAGCGCAGGTCGCGCACTGGTTCAGCGGCAGCGCGTCGGCGTCGGGCGTGAAACGCTGGTCGCCAATCTGATAGTGCTCGCGGCAGTAACCGCACTGGGTCGTCTGGGTCATGCCAGGTCTCCAATACTCACTGAGGCGCTGTTCCTGGTAGGGGCTCGGTGCTCCTCCGTGCAGTCGAAGTCGTCGCAGCGCGGACACGGGTCGTCGGTGAGGACGATCAGCGCCAGGTGCTGGATCGCTTCGAGCACGTCGTAGGGGTGCGCTTCGCTGCTCAGCAGCACCCGCTCAATCTGGTCGCGGCTGATCCGCTCGTCCAGTGACTCGCGGATGTCGTGCAGGGCTCGGCCCAGCATCTGCTCGTAGGTGTGCTGGTCCAGGTCATGCAGCTCGACCAGCGTCTCGGCGCCGGTCTGAGATGTGGTCACTGCGAACTCGCCGAGGTTCATGGTGGATTGTCCTTTCCGTGGACTGATGTGGTGGCGATGGGATGCGAACAGCCCTCCCGCCTGTTGTGGCGAGAGGGCTGGTGGGTGAACGGCTCACCGAAAGAGATGAGCGGGCTGGATGGTTCAGGCGTCGATGTCGGTGATCTCGCCGGTCTGGAGGTCGAGCGCGACGACGGTCGTCCGCATCCGCTCGCGGTAGACCTCCTTGTCCGGCGTCTCTTCGACCAGGATCAGCTCTTTGGCCGTCCGACCTTTGACCAGGATGCGCGAATCGCCCGACTCCAACTCGAGGTTGTCGAGGAAGCCGGCCGCGACCAGCATGGCGAGGTGACCTCGACGCAGCGGCATCAGCGGCCGCGTGCGAGCATCCTCCTGCGGCCAGAGCGCGTCGGTGATCTGCGGACTCTGCCAGAGGCCAGATCGTCGGGCCTCAGTTGCGGCCGCGACCGGGTCGATGGTTCGAGTCGTGAACAACACCTCGCCCGCTGACTCAGCCCGGAGCTGGTACTGCGAGTGTTGAGCCGCATCCAGCGAGTCCAACTCGCCGTCGGCCCAGCGCGAGATCAGTTCTTCCGTGTAGGTATCCGTGAAAGTGTCATGCTTGCGCTCGCCGATCACGACGACCTGGTCGTACGCCTCGCGCTCCGGCTCGGGGAAGGCCCAGCAGCTCAGCCGCGAGTAGTGCGAGGCGAGGTACCTGGCCGACACTCGCAGCCGTTTGCGCGGCACGATGTAGACCAAGAGACCATCCGGCGCGAGATAGCGCGAGCACTGCGTCAGGAACGCATGCTCGGTGCGCTGGTCCTCGGAGTCGTAGTCATACGGTGGGTTGAGCCACAGGAGGCTGAAGGCGCGATTGGCGATCGAGCAGCGGAAGATGTCCGCTGCAAGTGTGTGGTCGAGGGCTTGCTGAGCCAACAGCGAGCGTTCTTGGTGCAGTTCGACGCCGAAGCTCTCGACGTCGAGCTTGGTGCGTCGGTTGAGTGCGCGGGCGACGAGGCTCAAGGCCTCGCCGGCGCCGCAGCAGGGATCGAGCAGACGGAGGGTCTGCGGTAACGAGCCTCGTCCGAGGCTGGCGCGTTCGGGTGTGATCAGCTGCAGGATCAGCTCGATCACGCGGATGGGGGTCGGGTAGAACCCGCCCTTGGCTTGGGCAGCGAGTCTCATCGGGAAGCTCCGTTCGTGATAGCGGACTCGGTGTGTTTGGGCAGGGAAAGTCGCCCGGAAGCGACGGCTCGCGACAGCTCCTCGCGCAGCAGATCGTGGTTGGGTGCGCAGCAATAGGCGGCAACGCCGACCGACTCGAGCGGCACGATCGTCTCCTGGCGCAGGCCGGTCTGCCAGAGCCAGTCGGCCCAATCAGGCGGCAGCGGCAGGTCCGAGCGACGGTCAAGGAAGCGTCGATGCAGCCCCGGCGCCGCCTCCTCATCGGGCGCGAGGAGCAGGAACTCGTCGCGCTCAAAGCGAAACTCGGCGAGTTTGGTGTAGACCATCGCCTGCCAGCCGCCTGATGATGGCAGCCGAGCAATCTTGGTCGTCCAAGTGCCGATCGTCTCCTCAGGCACGAGGCAGCGCTGGTAGCCGCCCGAGTGCGGCAGCCCATCGGCGCCCTGAATCAAGAAGGCGGCATCGGGCGGTTGCTTGAGCAGGGCCGCCCAGATCGCCTTGACCGCAGTCTGCGAGCCGAGCATCGAGAGGAACCAGAGTCCTTCCGACTCGGGGTCGCGAGCAAAGGCGTCGACCGTGGCCGAGAAGCCGCCGGCCGAGATGGTGTAGAGCTGAGCGCCTCCGTCGAGAGGCGCGGTGGTGGTGTCGAGCATGGTGCTCGTCCTTTCTAGTGAACAGATTGGGCTGTGAGTTGCGAACGGATTCAGTCGAGAAAACCTCCGTTCTTGATCGAAGCGAAGGTCCCGTCGCCGATGACGACGTGGTCGAGCAGCTCAACGCCGAGCAACTTGCCGACCTCGACCAAGTCCTTGGTCAGATTGATGTCGGCCTGGCTCGGTGTGGCGTCACCAGATGGGTGGTTGTGCGCGACGATCAGGCTGGGCGCCGACTCGACGATGGCCGGCTTGAAGACCTCGGCCGGTCGTACGAGCGCGGAGTAGGCATTGCCCTGGTAGATCGTCCGCTGACCCACGATCCGCAGCGGGCGGTCGAGCAGCAGCACGCGCACCTGCTCTTGCGCCAGCGGCGACATCTCGGCCCGGAGCAGATCGAAGACCTGCTTGGCCGTCGTGATCGGCTCCCGATCGGTCGAGCGTTCGGGCCGAGTCGACACCTCATAGCGAATCGCCAGCTCGCTCAGCAGCGAGAGGTTGGTGCGCAGCGCCGTGAGCAGCTCCTGCGGTTGGTCGTGGGCCAGCAACGGCCGCGCGGAGTCGTCGTTCGCAGAAGCGAACAGTTCGGGTTGAACGGTGGTCATCTGTGAGTTCCTTTCAGGTGTGGGAACGAGAAGAGGCCGCGTTCTCACGAGAGAAGGCGGCCTCGTTGGTGTCCGTCAGGGACGGACGGGTTGGTGGTGGAAGTCCGTTAGAAGGGCGAGTCACCGCCTTCCTCACGGTCGCCGCGGCCGCTGCGGTCGGAGCGGGAGTCGAGGAAGATGACTTCGCTTGAGTGGACCTCGGTGCGGGAGCGGCGCTCGCCCGATTCGGTCTGCCAGCTGTGCTGCCGCAGTCGACCGCTGACGTGGACGCGGTCGCCCGTGCGCACGTAGCGCGCGACGGCCTCGGCGGTCTTGCCCCAACAAACGACCGTGTGCCAGTCGGTCTCCGACTGACCGCCGTTCGACTTGCTGTAGCGGTCGGTGGCCAGCCTGAGCTGGACGACTGCCGTGCCGGACTTGGTGCTGCGCAGCTCGGGGTCGGCCCCGACTCGGCCCAGCAGCGTGACTTGGTTGATGGTGCGTGCCATCGTGGTTGCTCCTCTCAAAGAGCTTGTGTCGGCGCGAAACGTCCGCGCCTGTTTGGGTAGGGAAAGGCCGCGTCCCGAAATGGGAGCGCGGCCTCGATTGCATCCCGCGAGGGACGCAGCTAGCTCACCCGGAGGTATTCCGAGCTGCTTTCGGTGACGACTTCGGCCCGCTGCTCGGGGTCAAGCAGCACGTTGAGCTTCTTGTGGTCGACCTTGTAGCGCTTGCTGGTAACCATCCCGACCGTGCGGGGCTTGTCGCGACCATCGAGTAGGGACTTGGGAACGCCCTGCGTCTGGAGCCAACCCTCGAGCGTCGCAAGCGACTCACGCTTGTCGGCGTTGAGCGATTTGATCAGCTCCGACAGCTCCTCGTATCGCCACAGCGCCGTTTGCGCGTCCTCGTCGGAGACTGGTTCGGCCGCGTCGTCAAGCGATTCGGTAACGCGTTGGCCGGACTCTTGCCCCGGCTGGCAAGCGTTGAGGTAGGGGCAACTTCGACACTGCCAGTCAGCCGCCTCGAAGTCGCGCTCGGGCAGGACGTCAGAATCTGGCCCATGAACCTCGCAGTGGTCGGCGAGCTTGCCGAGCCGGTTGCCGGCAAGCTGCCAGGCCCGTTCGACTCTCTCAGCCGGGATGACTTCGTGGTCCCAACTCCGCGAGCCGGTATCGAGCGTGGCGATCACGGTGTCTCGGAACTCGCCAAAGAGTCCCAAGTTGTAGCAGGCCGCCTGCGCGACCGAGTCGGGATGACTGCGCTCAGCGCCGAGCGTCTGCCAGCGCTTGAACGCCTCTGGGCCGCGCGTCTTGACTTCGATGACCAGTTCGTCGCCGTCAACTAGGGGCTCGTCGTCGAAGAGGAAGCTGTCGATTGCCGACGCGTTGGTGGCGGGCGGAAATCCCGTCGCGTCGGGGTGACCACTGACGACCAGGTGGTCGCTGAGCTCGACCGACACTGAGGTGGGAGAGTCGCGGTCGATGGGCTGGATCGACCAGCCGGCCCGCTGCATGGCGCGGATGACGACAGGCTCAAGCGCGTTGCCGGACTCCATGACCGTCAGCGACTCCGAACTGGTGGGGTTCGTGATCGGCTGCTCGGTCGCCGAGTACCAAAGCGCACGACGACAGCGTCCCAGCGCCGAAGCGCGGACTTCGAGCTTGCGGTCGTCAGTGAACCGTGCCATCGGTCGGTTGTACGGGTTGTTGGCAGTGGTTGTCGTGTCGGACATGGGTGATTCCTTTCTGTCCGATAGCAGAGAGCGGGGCCGCCCTCGCGATGAAGGCAGCCCCGCTCAGGTAGGTGTTTCGCTGCGGAAACGACTGGGGTCAGCCCTGTCGCTGCTGCAACTTCTCGGCTGCCGACGCGATCAGTGGTGTCAGCGCATCGACGCCGAGCTCGTTGAGGTCGCGACCGGTCTTGCGCAGCACTGCGGCGCGAACCTGCTCCTCCGAGAATCCCTGCTGTTCGCTCAGGTCGACCAGCTGGGCCCGCAGATTGCGAGCATCCGAGTCGTCGGAGCGCGGTTGCGTCCCGTTCGATTGCACAGACCGAGCAGCAGGCCTTCGGTCTGCCCGACGTTCTGGCCGTGGCTGGCGAGGCTCCGACTGCGGTCGATGCTGCCCCGTGTTGGTCGTAGGCGGGTCACCCGCCTGCGCCGGACTTGACCCGGTGTAGAGGCCGTTGCCGAAGCGGTCGCCGAAGCTGCGCAGGGCGCGCTTGAGCGCGTCGGTGACGGCGCCCTTGTAGGCCGTTTCGTGACCCTCGGCTGAGTCATCCGAGACCGGCTGGAAGCCGACATCGGTACGGGATGGTGCGCCCGGCACCGTCACGCGGACGGTCGCCGAGTAGGCCGAGCCCGACTTCAGTTCGCGCAGCGTGACCTCTCCGACGAGCTCGTAGCCCCAGCCGCCATAGCCGAAGACCTGGTTGGCCTGGTCGATTGCAGTGTGGCCCTCGATGTAGCTGAAGCGCCGACCGCCGCGACCCTTGCGCTCGGAGACCAGCGCGGGATCGAGAGGCTGCCGCAGCGCCTCGTTGACGTTGGGCGAGAGCGCGTCCCAGTGCAGGTCGGTGGAGTTGATGTTGGTGGGCGCCGCGCCGTTCGTGGGGCGCGTCCCGTTGCCGTTGGTGTGGATACCGTTCTTCACGGTGGTGTGCTCCTTTGTTGAGCTGTGTTTGGTGGGGGTTGTATGTCGTGCCAGTGGCACGATCAGGCATGGGTCCAGTGACCCTCCGTTCATGAATTGGGGTTGGGTGGATGGATGCGTTAGCGAACGCGAGCGGTTCGCTTGAGCAAGTCGAGGAAGACGGCGCGGCCGTCAGGCTGCATGGCGAGGTCGGCGAGGTCGGAGGTACCATCCGGCAACTCCATGACTCGCGCACGATGCTGTCCCAGCAGGTCGCTGAGTCGAGCGGCTGCTGTTCGGCCGGCCGCGTCGGAGTCGAAGGCGAGCAAGTTGCGCGGCTGTCCTCGAAGCGCAACCGCGACCTTCTCCAGACCCTGGGTGCCCAGCGCCGCCACCGCCGGGATGCCCCAACTGGCCAGCGTGAGCCAGTCGAAGAGGCCCTCCGCGACGACGATCCACGGTGTTGGTCGAGGTAGACTGCCCAGTCCGAGCACCGGCTTCGGGCCGGGCAGCGCGGTAAATCTTTGCTTGGCGACAGGTGAAACGGCGCGTCCGGCGAGCCAGTGGACACGCCCCGCGACGATCTCTGGAACGATGATCATCCCAGAGAACCGTTCGCTGCGCTCGGTGAACAGCCCACCCGATTGCAGTCGACCTTCGTCGAAGCCGAGCGACCGCAAGTGCTCGCGCAGTCCGCGACCAGTCGAGTAGCCAAGACCGAGTCGCTGCGCAGCTGCATCGTCGATGCCGCGGGAGGCGAGGTAGTCCAACGCCTCAGGCGAGCGTCTTAGCTCAGCCGTGTAGAACCGCACCGCCGCCGTCAGCAGTTGCGAGTCACGGGCAAACAGTGCCTCAGCCGACTGGTAGTCGACTTGTGCGCGTGGTCGTTCGACCGGCTCCCAGGAGCCTCCATGCAGCCGACGAATCGCCTCGGGCAGGTCGACGCCATCCAATCGCTGGATGAAGTCGAGCACGTCGCCGCCGAGTCCGCAGCCGAAGCAGTACCAGCGCTGCGAGTCGGAGTAGACGGTGAAACTGCCTGCGTTCTCCTCGTGGAACGGGCAGAAGCCCTGTCGCACGCGGCCTCGACCGCCCAGCGCGACTCCGCTCGACTCGACGACATCGCCGAGTCGGTAGCGTCGCTTGAGCGCCGGGATATCGACGGTGGCGATCACGAGGCGCCGCCACTGGCACGGTGCCGTCCTTGTCGCCGACGTTGGCGAACCTGTCGAAGCCGCCAGCCCAACATCGCCGCCCAGCCGAGACCGAACGCGTTGAGCGCTACGACCTCGACTCCGTGGCCCAAGGCCAGAGGCGCGATAAGCATCGCCAACAGCGCGCCGAAGACGAACAACCTGAGGTCGATCCAACTGCGCCGGCGGTGAACCGCCGCAGGAGACTCGTTCGCTGGTGGAACCGTGTCGCCCTGTTCGTACGCCGACCAGATCGACTCGCCGGTCAGCTCTTCTAGCCGCTTGATGATCCGCTGCCGCGAGCAGCCAGCCGAGTGACAGCGAACGTCGATGGCGCCGCCGTCGGGCAGCTGTCGGAACGACAGGCGGTCGTCGAGCGAGCCATGGCAGACCGCAGCCGTGTGGAACCAGACGCGCTCGAACCTGACCCGGTGCGGGAACCGTCCGGCGACCTGCCAGGCATCCGGTCCGACGTAGCGACCTTGTGTCGCAGTGGGCGTGTGGAAATCTCTCATCGAAAACTCCTTCCAGTGGTGTCGTTGAGTGACGAGAGTGTGTGAATGAGTGGGTGGAATCTGGGTTGACAGGTGGAGACCGGCGTCGGCATCGAGACGCACGGTCAGCGCAGTTGGTGAGTTGAAACTGGGTGGAACGAGACGCACTTCGCCCACGGTCGGGTGCCGTCAACCATGGGAATCGAAGCGCGGGAAGGGGGAAGCGCGAGTCGACTCAGGCCTGATTGGCAACTCGCGCGGACACGAAGCGACCGAGCTGCCTATCCAGGGAGCTCGATCAGAGGCAAATCCGGCGATTGGGAGGCACTTTTGCCTTTACGCCAACCGCAATGCCTGTTCCTGCAATCTCAGGTCGCGCGTCAGGGGAGCAGAACTCAACCCGTCGACCGACCTCGCGCTGCAAGAGTGCGCGGGTGTCTCTCTGTCTGAACCGACCGTCGGGAGAGCAAGACTCAATCCGTCGGGTCAGGTTCGGGCCGGAGACAAAACCCACCAGTGTTCTGAGGAGGAACCGCTGGCTGAAACCGCAAACCACCGTCATTAGAGCGCGTTCATGGGCCGTCCGCCATGTCTCGGGCGTCCGATTTGGGCAGATACGCGGAACTTCGCATGTCTCCTGCACAACACACCGTGGGGAGCGAGACTGCCATGTGATCGGACAATGAGCGAGCCAGCACGGCGGCTACATCCTGTAGGAGGCGACGATGAGACCGATCGAAGGGAAGGCGCGAAGCGTCCGCGAGTTGCTGCAAGGCGCGAAATACTTGATCGACTACTACCAGCGCGAGTATCGCTGGGAGGCGAAGCAGGTCCACGAGCTCATTGATGACCTGACCGAGATGTTCTTGGAGGAGTACGGGCCTGGCCTGGCTCTTGAAGCTGTGGGCGATTTTCCGCATTATTTCTTGGGATCGATCATCATCAGCCAGCGCAACAATCAGAGTTTCATCGTGGACGGCCAGCAACGGCTCACCACGCTCACGCTCCTGCTGGTCTGGCTACGCAACGAGCAGCGTGATCGCGACGACGGGGTTGACCTGGATGCACTCATTATCTCGACCCGGTTACACCGCAGGACGTTCAACCTTGAGGTTGACGAGCGTGCAGACTGCATGGAGGCGTTGTTCGCGGGCAAGCCGTTCGACCCAAGCGCCAAGAGCGAGTCGGTGCAGAACCTTTACCAGCGCTACCAAGACATTGACGACCACTTCCCGGCCGAGTTGCGCGGCGACGCCCTGCCCTACTTCTCCGACTGGCTGATCGAGCATGTTCACCTGATCGAGATCACCGCCTACACCGATGAGGAGGCCTACACGATCTTCGAGAAGATGAACGACCGTGGCCTCTCGCTCAGTCCGACCGAGATGCTCAAGGGCTACCTCTTGGCCAACATGGAACAGCGCCGTCGTGTGGCGGCCAATGACCAGTGGCGAGAGTGCGTCCAACAGCTCAATGCCGAGCATGACGACCACGGCGCTGATTTCTTTAAGGTCTGGCTGCGCAGCCGGCATGCGCAATCGATCCGCCAACGCCGTAAAGGCGCCAAGCCTGAGGACTTCGAGCGAAACGGTAGCGAGTTTCATTGCTGGGTACGCAGTCATGCCGAGCAGCTCAGTCTGGTCCAGGCCGACGACTTCTACGACCTCGTGAGCACCGATTTCGACTTCTACAGTCGCCAGTTCATGCGTATCCGCAACGCGGAACGCCGTCTGACGACAGGGCTGGAGCAGATCCACTACAACGCCGGGCATGGCTTCAGCTTGCAGGAGCAGCTGCTGATGGCGCCATTGTGCACGACCGACGACCACGTCACCGTTGACGCCAAGCTCAACCTGGTCGCTCGCTACGTCGACATTCTCCTCGCCCGACGCATCTGGAACTTCCGCTCCATTGCCTACTTGACGATGCAGTACGCGATGTTTCTCGTCGCTCGGGAGATTCGCGAGCTAGAACCGGGGGAACTCGCTACGAGCTTGCATCAGCGACTCATCGCTGACCAAGAGACATCGTTCGGCAACGCGCGGCTGCGTGTGCACCAGCAGAATCGTTACGCGATTCACCGACTGCTGGCCCGCATGACTGAGTACGTCGAGACTCAGTCCGGGCAGGCTTCGCGATACCCGGAGTACGTCGCGAAGGGACGCAATCGTTACGAGATCGAGCACATCTGGGCCGACCATCCCGAACGCCACTCCCATGAGTTCGAGCACGCCGCTGATTTCTCCGCGGCGCGCAATCGAATCGGCGGGCTGCTGCTTCTGCCCAAGAGCATCAACAGCAGCTTGGGTGACAAGCCATACGGCGACAAGCTGAAGCACTACGTAAAGCAGAATCTGCTTGCGTGCTCGCTACATCCAGAGGCCTACCAGAGCAACCCGGGTTTTCTGCGGTTCGTGGAGTCGAGCGGTCTGCCGTTCCGGGCGCACGAGGAGTTCAAACAGGCCGACTTAGACGCCCGCAGCGAGCTGTACCTGCAGCTGGCGGAACGCATCTGGCATCCTGACCAGTTGCTGCACGCCGTTGACGCAGGCCAGGCGTCGACCGCACAGGGCTGACGCGGGTGCCTTACCCCAGCAGACCCAGCGTCAGCAGCCGCACGAAGAACCGACGAATCCGCTTGCGTCGGAGTTTGCGGCGCGCCTCGTCCAGCCTGGCATGGCGTTGTCGCAGCTCACGCTTGCGCTGCCAGTCCTGCCAGGGGAGATCGGCGGGCGGCATGGTTAGCTCGTGCTCGCTGATCAGCTCAAGCTCCAGCTGAACCATGCGGATTTCTGCGACATACCCCTCGACCGACGGCCAGTGGACCGTGAACTCGGCGTGCTGCTGGCGCCACTCGGTGACGAGAGCGAACGCCTGAGAGCCGTAGACCTGGTCGTCATCGGGTTGTGGCTCCAGCTCGACCAGCGTGGGGTAGATGCGATTGGGAATGTGAGGCCGTCTCGATTCAGCGACGCCGGGGTGAGCAGCAGGCCGTTGCGACTCCCGCAGCTCCGTCACAACGGCGATGACCTGAGCTAGTTGCTGCTCCACATCCTGTAGCCGGCCCTGCAACCCCTCCACCTGTTGCTGCAGCTCCTCAGCGCCGTTGCCGCGAGCCTGTTCGCTGCTTGACCGCTCCAGTTCAGCCAGACGTGATTCGAGCCCCTTCACCTGCCGCCGAAGCAGGCCCAGCTGCACCTCGGCAGAACCGCTCGACTCTCGTTCCAGTGCCTCGGTCAGACGCTTACTGAGCTGACCGGTCGACAGCGCTCGCCTGAGTGTCCGTTCACTGACTTCGAGTCGACGCGCCACTTGCTCACGACCATCACGGGTGACCAGGTCCTGTAGGAGGGCCACGAGCCGCCCATCGCCCTCCGCATTGGTCTCGGTCGACGCTACTTCTGGCGTCTCAATGGGGGCACTTCGGGTCGTCTCCATGTCCTCAACCTACCCAGACGCCGGCCCGATTGTGGACAACACAGGCCGATTTGTCCATTCGAGCGTGGAACCAGCTATTCCACCCAGCCCGCTGCCGCCGCCCCCCGTTTGTCCAGCGTTCGCCGCAGAAAACACTGGGGATCACGCCCGTTTGTCCAACTGTTCGGACTGCCAGATTCCTGTACACGCCCCGCACCTTCAATCGGCCATCTGTAACGGCAGGCACGGACGCCGAGGACAGTGTCACGCGTGACATGGCGCGCGCGCCATTGTGCGCGGGGTTCAGCTTCGGACACACTTTGAGCCATCGATAGAGAACAGATGTTCCTGGATGGGCTCAGACGTGACACCGACTTGGAGACGACGACTGAAGTTGGCGATTGCCGGACTGCTCGCGGCAGCCGCGGTGGCGATACCGGCGCTGCAACCGGCAGATGCGCAGACGCCGCCGGTGGTTGAGCGCCTGGTGATCGCCAACGAGGACGAGGAGAAGCCGTTCATCGAGCGCAAGAAGAACGGCGAGTTTCGGGCTCGTCCGATCTTCTCGCAGCGGCTGTCGCGGCTGACGTATGGGATTCGCGACGCCGACTCGGGCGAGTGGCTGACCGCCATCTACCGGGTCAACGGCGGCGAAGACGAGCGCGATGAGGGCTGGGAGTACGACTTCGACTATCCCGCGCTGGATGAACAGCCCGATCTCGATCCGGAGCAGCGCTACCTCTTGGTGATTGCGGCGCAGGCCGTTGGCCATCCCACACCGACCACCTTCTACGTGACTATCCCCGAGCACCAGCCGGGCGGCATCTTCAACAAGATTCTGGGCGCGCTCAATCCCGAGCGCTGGGCGCGGGCGGCGGCGGTCTGGGTGATTGAAGGCGTGCACGGGCTCTTGTGCGGCGTGCTGGAACAGTTCGCGGGCGTCGGCCTCGCGCAGTGCGAGGGGTAGGCCCGAATGTCGGACATCATCACCGGCACACCCGCCGGCCTCACCTACGAACACGCATTGGTCCAGGAGGCCTGGCTCGCCGTCTGGATCATCACCTCGGCGGCGCTCGCGCTGATCATCGGTTGGATCGGTCTGTCGCTGATCCTCGAAGAGCCGCTCGGCGGACATGGTTCGAGCTGGCGCGAGCTGATTCCGCGACTGCTCTTGGGATTGGTCGCAGCCGCCGCATCGCTCTGGTGGTGCGCACTGGTGATCGACCTGGCGCACGCCGTCTCTGGGTTCATCGCCGCGACGCTCAACGTCACGCCCGCCGATCTCTTGCTCGCGCCGGTCAACACCTTGCTCACAGCGGTCAAGTCCGGCTCGGTCGGGATCGCCCTGCTGCTCGCGCTCATCTATCTGATCTACGCCTTCTTCTGCCTCTACCTGCTGCTGCAGATGGTGCTGCGGCTGGCACTGATCGACCTGCTCCTGGCGCTCGCGCCGGCGGCGATGGGGCTGTGGATATTGCCGCAGACGGCCGGGTGGAGTCGGCAGTGGCTGCGCCTGTTCACGACCACGGTGGCGCAACAAGCGGTCCAACTGATCGCCTTAGCGCTGGGCATCGGGTTCCTCTCGGAACTGGCCGAGATCGGTCCCTTCGAGCCGGCCCGCGACCTCGTCTGGAAGCTGCTGATGGCGGTCGGGTTCGTCTACCTGGCGACCCGTGTGCCGTCGATGTTGGGCAACTCCGGCCCCTTCGACTCCTGGCTGCGCACGCTCTACTTCGCCTTCTCACTGCCGATGAACATGGCTCGTTCAGCCGCCAGCTTCGCCGCGTTCAGCGGTGTGGGCGGCGGCGGTCGAGCAGTGCCAAGCGGTCAAGCGGCCGCTGCGGTGGCCGCGAGCGCGCCCGCTCAGTCAACGGCCCAGCTCTCATCACCGGCAGCCGGCAATGGCGGCTCCGAGTCTTCGGGCCGCGGTCTGCGCAGTCAGAACGAGTAACGGGAAGGAGCGAACACCTCATGTGCTGAGTAGCAACCACGTCCCATCGAGGACGACCGACAACAACAAACATAACCCATTCTGGAAAGGATACACCCAATGGGTGATCTCGTTCAAACCATCTCCAACCTCGTCGGCATCCTGCTCGGCGTCGTCGGAGCAATCGGCGCCGGCTACTTCGTCTTCGGCGCTTACCAGTACCTGACCGCCTCCGGCGCGCCGCATCAAATGGAGCGCGGCAAGTCGGCAATGCTCACCGCGCTGGCCGGCATCGTGCTCGCACTCGTCGCATTCGGCGTGGTTGAGCTCGTGATCGACGCGGTCGTCAACCCGGTCGTCGACGTCGATGCCCCACCTGACCCGACTACCGGCAGCTAGGCCGTCCAAGCCTCTGGAAAGGAGGTGTCAGATGCATGAACACGAAGTGCCGACCCACGTCCAGGCCGAGGACCGCGTGCTGCTCTGGTTCACGTTCCCACAGCTGATCGCGTTGGCCGTCGTGGCGGCGCTCGGCTACGGCGTCTACCACTATGCGCCGTTCGGTTCGGAGCTGGTCCGCGTCCTGATGGGCGCAGCCGTCGCCGCGGTCGGCGTCGCGATGGTCGCGGGCAAGGTCGGCGGACGACCGCTGCCCGCCGTCCTCGCCGACCTGCTCCGCTTCGGCGTCGGCGCGCGGCGATTCAAGGGACCGGTCGTTCAGCTGGTCCGCAGCGAACCGCCGGCACCGCCGGCGACCAACGAGCAGTCGGCCCGCCGGCCACGCACGCGAGGCGAGCGGATGCCGCGCGTGCCGCTCGGCTGGTTCCGCAAGCGCGACCGCAAACGACCATCCAAGCGTGAGCTGGACGAGGCCAAGCAGTCTGTCCGCCAAGAGAGCCGAGGTCACCGCTTGCGGTGGCCCGCGCTCCTTGGCGCGGTCGGCCTCGTGGCGGTCTTGGGCCTTGGAACCTGCACGCCGCCGATCACGGTCGCGCAGGAACCCTCGCTGCAACCGACCGTTCCTGAAGAGATCGAGTTCGAGCCGTCGCCCTTGGTTGAGGGTCGGCGGTTGTTCATCGAGCGGCTGACGGTCACGGAGTCGGAAGCAACCGTCGTGTTCAAGGCCGCTGCCGACCTTGACCTGAATGTGCAAACCTTCGGCGGCGCCGACGGCCAACTGCTGGTGGTCAACCGGTCGGTTGAGCTCAACGAAGGCGAGCGGACAACGCAAGTTCTACCACTCAGCGGCGAACACCCGTCATTCACATTCGCCTGGATTGACAATCATCATCAGGCCGGCGCCGTGACGCTCGCGGGTGAACAGTTGCCGTTTCCGCTGCAGGGTGTGGAAGGCGAACTCTGCGACCTGGCTATTTCACGACTCGAATGGCGGCCCGGCAGGTTGTCTGGCGCGATCGAGTCCGACTGCGTCGATTCGCTCGACGAACAAGTTCAATTGCAGACCGTTTCGGGTCATCACAACCTGAGTCAGGAGGTCGTGCTGACTGGTCAAATACAAACGGTCAGCGGCGCGATAGCGGTCCGCGCAGGCGATCGGACGACCAGCGCAACCTTTGTCGCGGACGGTGTTACGACGTTCGAGTTGGGGTTGGGTTCCGAAGAGACAACACTTGCAATTTCCGTGAATGCCACACTCACCGCCGACCTGCAGATCGCCCTGCCGCCCCTGGTACAGCTCACTCACGTCCCCCAGCGCACCGAGACGTTCTCCGAGACCGTCACGCTGACCGACCCCGAGTCGGGCGAGAGCGTCTCCCAGACGGTCACGTTCCAGGTCGTGCATCCGGCACGAGTCGAAGCGAAGATCGTGCAGCGTTCGCCGCTCAAGAAGCAGCGCTCAGAAGAGTTGACGTTGAGCACGAGCATCGCCGCCGATGCATCGTACGAATCTCTCAACGAGCCCGAGCCGACCAACGCCGGCTCAACCCAGACCGTGGTCAGCGGGAGCGAGCTCACCGATCTCCTGTCCCTGCTCGGATGGGAGCTCAACTGATGCGACGCATCTTCGTGATCATCGCACTCGCTGCCGTCGCGCTCGTGACGACCGCCGCCGACTCGCCCGAAGAGCAGGCCATGCTCGACGCCTTCGACACGGCGCTCACCGCGGTCGTCTACGCCGCCTCAGGGCTCGCTGTCTTCGGACTCGTCTGGGCCGGCTTCCTACTCATGGCCGACGGCGCCGGCGAACGCGGCGGGCGAGCCCGTTCCGCGGTCTTCCTCAGCTTCGCCGGTCTCGCTATCGCGCTCTCGGCCAAGGGCCTGGCCGCGCTGATGTCAGACGGGGCCATCCCGATTCCCGTCCCCTAACGCACGGAGTATTCCACATGAAACTACTCGCAAAACAACTTCGCTGGCACAAAGCGTCACCACTCAGTAATGAGCTTGAGGCCAGCGAAGCGCCCCCACCCAAACCGCCACCTGAGCTACCGCTCTGTTTCATGCTGTCGCACGTTGAAGATGACGGTCCGGTCCGACTGGACGGCGTGAAACTTGCGGTCACCGAGCTGATGGGCCTCGAGTTGGACGAGGCCAGACTCGGCGCCTTCGCGGGAGCGCTCAATGCCTGCGACTTTTCGCTCCAGCTCTTGGTACGTCAGCATCCGCCTGACCTGCGTCGCTTACGGATTGAACTGAAGTCGGCTCAACCCGACAACTTGCCCGTCGCAACGAAACAGGCGGCAAACTCGTCGAGACGACTGCTGGAGGAACTGGAGGGCCGGCCGGGCATTCTCGATCGGCGCTTCTATGCGATCTGCGAGTCCGAGCACGCCGCCGAACTGCGCGGCGTCCTGGCTCGGGCGGGGCTGGTGATCCATCCGCTCCAGGAGGAGTCGCTGCGCAGGTTCGTGATCGCCTCCGCCTTGGGAGGCACGCCGACCGAACGCGATCCCAATGCTGAATCCACAGTCCAAATCAATCGTGCTGAACTGGATGTTGATGGTCGCCTTCAGCGTTCGCTGCACCTGACCAAGTGGCCGCGCTCGCTCGCGCCCGGCTTCATGCAACAGCTGATGTCGACCGGCGCGCCGATGGATCTGTCGCTGCATCTCGGCCCAGTGCCGCCAGCGCAGGCTGCGAGACAGCTTGAGTGGCAGAAGGTGCGCTTCGAATCGGCGCGCTCGATGTCGCTCAGACGCGGCAAGTCGCTCTCGCCGGAGGCTGAGATCGCGCTCGAAGACGTGAGTCGCCTGCGCGACGATGTGCAACGCGGTCGCGAGCGGCTGTTCAACGCCTCGCTCTCAGTGACACTCCACGCGGATGGCAGCGAGGAACTCGCCGAGCAGACCCAACGCGCTTCAGCCCACTTCGCCGCCACGCTGGGCAAGCTCGATCCGCTGCCCTTCCGCCAGCGCGAGGGCAAGCTATCCACCTTGCCGCTGGCGCTCAACTCGGTGGCGTCCTGGCGCACGTTGGACACCTCATCCGTGGCGCGCTGCTTCCCGTTCTCGCCGCCCGACCTCGACACCCGCTCGGGCGCGCTCTACGGGATCGACCTCAGAGCCTGCGCACCGATCGTCTACGACCCCTGGGATGGCACACATCTCAACGCCAACACCGCCGTGCTCGCGCGGTCCGGTTCGGGAAAATCATTCGCGACCAAACTGGGCGTGCTCAGGGGCATCAGCCGCGGCGTGGTCTGCTACGTGATCGACCCCGAAGGCGAGTACGCCGACCTTGCTCGCGCCGCAGGCGGTCGTGTCTTCTCGCCCGGCGTCCCGGGACAGGGGATGAACCCCTTTGTCGTCGGCCGCGCCGATCCTGAGGAACTGTTGCAACGCATCGGCTCGCTCAGGAGATTGGTCGAGGTGATGGTCGGCGAGCGGCTCTCGGCTGAACGCCGCGCCGCGCTCGATCACGCGCTGGCCTCGTACTACGCGCAGCCAAACGAACGCTCAGGTTTCCGCGACTTCTACCGCTTCCTGGAGGCGAACGATCCTGAGTCGCTGGCCAAATTGCTGAGGCCGTTCGAGTCTGGCAGCCTCAAGCACCTGCTCTCCGACGACGGCGACGACCTGCTGCAGCACGAGGCGCTCGTCACTGTGTTTGACCTGCACCTCTTGGAGGCGGAACTGCGGCCGGCTGCCGCGATGGTCTGTACCGAGACGGTTTGGGCCGCCGCCGCTCGCGACCCGCGGCCGCGGCTCTTGGTCGTGGACGAAGTCTGGTCGATCATGCAGCATCCCGAGGGCGCCGCGTTCATGGTCTCAATGGCCAAGCGCGCCCGCAAGCACCGACTCGGTTTGCAGTTCATCACCCAGGACGTGCAGGACCTCTTATCGGAGGACACCAGCCGCACGATCACCGGACATTCGGGCCGAGCCCTGCTCCAGAACGCCGCCTTCAAGCTGCTGCTCCAACAAGACGCTGCAGCCATCTCAACCGTCGGCGACGCGTTCGACCTGCCCCAGGACCTCCAGCGCTGGCTGCTCTCCTGTCCCCGCGGCGACGGCCTACTGCTGGCGCAGGGTCAACGATTCCCAATCCGAATCGAGGCCACGCCCCAGGAGACCGAACTGATCGAGTGGCGGCCGGGTCAGCAATCCAGACACCCAGACGAAGGAGAAACCTCGTGAGACTCAACCCATTCCGCCGCAAGCCCAGTCCGGGACCGGTGCTCTTACAAATCACCCCGCCGCGCACCGGCGAACGCACCCTGTTGGGCATCGAAAACCTGCTGCAAGCGATTGCTTCAGATGAGCCGTTCGTGCTTGAGCTGGCGGCAGACAGCGGCGGGGTGCGGCTCCTGATCCGTACCAATCAGCCCGACCTCGTACGAGGACAGATCGCATCGCACTACCCGCAGGCCCGCGTCGAAACTATCGACGAAGAATCCGATCCCATCTGTGTGCGAGACAGCGAGCAGGCCTGGACGACGCGGCTGCGTTCGTCCGGGCCCGAGTTCCTGCCGCTGCGTGTGTTCCGTGATCGCGACCTGCTTGACCCAGGCTCCGATCCGCTCTTGGCCCCGTTAGGAGCGCTCAGCGGGCTGGCTAAGCATGAGCGAGTGGTCACCCGCTTGAAGCTGCAACCGCTGGGCCCCGACTGGTCGCGGCACCATCAAGCGCTACTCGATGAATCGCCGCCGAAACCGGCACCGAGCGGTCACCCGACCCAACCGAAGTCGAACGCCGACCCGCTGGCGCTGACCGTGCTGGCGCTGGTCGGGTTCGCCGCTTTCCGCGGCTACTCCTGGCTGCAGGCCGGCGAGATCTGGAATCTGGTCGCGCTCTGCGCCGGCGCTGCCGTGGCCCTGATCGGCGGCGGCTGGCTGTGGCGCAAGTGGAAGTCGCGTCGTCGCCGCGTCTGGGACCCGGCCCTGATCAAGGAGAAGGTCTCGCGCGTCGCATTCCAGGGTGACCTGGAGCTGATCGCCGTCCTGCCCGAAGGCTCGCAGGAATCTCGCGGCGCGAAGTTGCTGGATGGACTCGCATTGGCCTACCGCCACTATGACCATCCGGCCGGAGCTCGGTTCGAATCGGGAACCGTCAGGCAAGCAGAAACGCTCACGCCAATGCTGGCGCCGGCGAGTGGGGGGCTGTTCGGGAAACGCAGCGTGTTTGGCGTGCGCGAAGTCGCGTCGCTCTGGCATCCACCGGGCGCGTCGGACGAGACGCACGAGCTCGATCGCAGCGGTTCCAAGGTGCTGCTACCGCCCAAGCAGGAGATCAGAGCGGGAGCCAACGTCGGCCTGACGACCGGAGAACAGCCGCGCCCGGTGCGCTTCCCTGACGACCTGACCCAACGCCACCATCTCTACGTCGCCCGCACGCGGATGGGCAAGTCCACCTTGATGCGGCACCTGGTCGAGCATCAGCTCCAGCAGAAGGCGAAGGGACTCAACTCCGACGCTGTGGTGGTCGTTGACCCGCACGCTGATCTGGTCGCCGACATTCTTGAGCAGGTACCGGAATCGCTCGCCGATCAGGTGCGATTAATCGACCTGGCCGACGACCGCGGCGCCGTTGGAATCAACCTGCTCGACGCTCACATCTTCACCGATCGCGACCGCACCGCCGACGCCGTCGTCCGCGTGGCGCGTGGTCTGTGGGAACAGTGGGGACCGCGCATGCAGTCGATCCTGGAGCAAACCGTCAAGACGTTGCATGAGGCCAACAGTCATCCGCTGACCGAGCGCGAGGATCAGCACACGATCATCGACGGATTGCGTCTGCTCGCGGACGATCCGTTTCGGAACACCGTCCAGAGCCGCGTCAGTGACCCGTACCTGCTGGACTGGTGGGCTCGCGACTTCGGCGGTTGGCGCAAGGAGTACCGCGCCGAAGCGCTCGCGCCGGTGCAGACGAGGCTCAACTACTACGCCTCCTCCAAGCGAGCCCGCGCGATCTTGGGGCAAGCGCGCTCCACGATCGACCTCCGACAGACCATCCTCGACGGCGGCATCCTCTTGGTCTCGACCGCGCAAGGAACAGTCGGGAGAGATGTCTCGGCCCTCGTCGGCGCGTCACTCCTCAACCTCATCGACTCGGTCATCCGCGAGCAGGAACGGTTGCCGCAGGCCCAGAGACGCGGCGCACTGGTCGTCGTGGACGAAATGCAGACCATTCCCGGCGTCCCGTTCGAGTCGATGCTCTCCGAGCTCGGCAAGTACGGCGCACGGTTCGTGCTGTCCACCCAGAGTCTGCGCAAGCTTGACGACCTCTCGCCCACGATGCGGCACACGCTGTTGGCCAACGTCGGCTGTCTGGCCGTCTTCCAGGTCTCAGGCGCTGACGCGCGTGAACTGGTCTGGGAGCTGGGTCGCGAGCGATTGTCCGAAGAGGACCTGGTCGGTCAGCCGGCTCATCACTGCTACGTCCGAGCGTCGGTCGGCGCCGAGCGCCTGCCCGCGTTCTCAATGACTGTGCGCAAGCCGGAACTGAGCGATCCCGAACGAGCCCAGCGCATCCGCGAAGCGGCACGGGAATATGTCACATCCGCTGACCAGCTTGAGGCGCAGCAGATCGAGCGCCAACGTCGGCTGATCCAATTCCAACAGTCGTTGGCCGAGCGCGAGGAGTCGCAGGCCCATGCGGAGCCTGACGAGTCCAAGCCGCGCCGGATACGCAGCCGTCGGATGGAGCAGCCAGGATGATGCTTACTGAGTGTCAGTCCGACTTGCTGCGCCAACTCGCGCAGACCCCGTTCGCCGACCGCCTTGAGTTGGCTGCACTGAGCGGTTGGTCGCAGTCAGCCGCATACCGTCAGATGGCGTCAATGGAGCAAGTAGGCCTGGTCGAACACCTTGCTCACGCAACCACATTGATTCCGACCACCCGCCGCTACTGCCTCACCGCAGAGGGTGTGCGCCAGCTGGTGCAGGACAACGGCGAGACGGTGGCGAGACTCCTACGAGACTGGCCGGTCTCGCAGGAGTGGCGACGGCTCATCCTGCAGCGGCTCGACGCCGCCGCTGTTCTGTATCGGTTGACGACCACCATCAGCGAGTCGCACCATCCGCTGCGATTTCGCTGGTTCCGCGCCCAAGCGATGGACGCGATGATCGAGCCGCCCGACGGTGGAAGCCTCGCGCTGGTGCGGATCGGACGCACGACCGACCGCACCGCGCTGGCCAAACGCTTGCGGCGGCTCGATGACGCGTTGGGAGTCGGAGCCGCGCTGATTATCCTGCCTGATGAGATTCGGTTGCGTCACGCAAGGCGCATCGTCGCCGGCTCCACGATGATGGCATTCCTCGCCGTTGAACGGGAAGTCGTCAATACCGACGCCGAGTTCCCACTCTGGCGAATCGCCTCCGGCAAATCTCGGTTCAAGCTCAAAGAGGCGCTCAGCTACGCACTTGCGACGCCAAATCTGGTCATCGAGCAGCCGCTCAGCCGAGTGTCAATGCCGGATTCGCTCACAGAAAGGCGCCCCGTTTCGCTGACTGCCGCCGAGCAGCGGGCGCTCGACCTGATCGGCGACTGGCCCTGGCTGCGCCTGGCCCATCTCGCCGACCTGCTCGACTGCGGTCAGCGCCGCACGAGCCAAATTCTCAACCGCCTGGCAACGTCCAACTTCATCTGTCGCCAGGACGCTGGAGGCCGTCCGAGATTGGCGCTCAGCGACGCTGGCATCACCTACGTCGCCCGGCGAGACCGCGCCGCTGTGGGCATCGCCAAGCGGCGCTGGAGCGTCACGCCGGTTGAGCCTGACAGTCCCATGCATTGGCGCAACGTCAACGGGGCTCGCTCGCGGCAGCTGCTGCGGCATCTGAAGCACACTGAGTCGGTGCACTGGTTCATCGCGCACGTGGCGCGACAGGCGGCTGGCTCCGGATCAACCGTGAAACAGCTCGACCCACCCCACCGAGCATCGCGATACTTCCGCTTCGAGGCCGCGGTCCGCTCGATCCACCCGGACGCTTACTTCGAACTGCTGACATCCAAAACCGGGCAGGCGTTCTTCCTGGAGTACGAGCGGCGAGCAGACCGTCCCGCCACCATGCGAGACCGACTCGCTCCGTACCTGCGTTACTACTCCACCCGCCGACCGCTCGAAGACCACGGCGTAATCCCCAACGTGCTGGTCGTGTTTGAGGACGAGCTCTCGGCGGATCACTTCCTCGGATTGGCCGGGAGGGAACAGTCGAGGAGCGGCGTCAACTTGCGGCTCATGGTCTCGTGCAGGGAGAAACTGGAACGACTCGGCCTGTTCGGAACCGCTTGGCGCTCACTGAGCAAGCGATCGGCAACATCTCTGCTGTGAGCGAGTCAGGCCGCTGGCCGAGGGTTGTCATCACCGGTCAAGTCAGTGCGCAGGTTCGGCATGGATGCCTCGCCGCTGGCCAATTGGTTCCAAGTCTCTTCGTCGAACAGGATGCCCTGGCGACTGTCGTACGTACGAGGCCTGTCCAAGAGGCACTCCAACACATCGTGCTCGGCGGCGAAATCCAACAACATCAAGAGGTGCGTCGCGTCGGGCTTTGTACCTTTCCGCCAGCGATGTATGGCGCGGACGTTGAGGCCGGCCTCTTGGGCCAGACCCTTCCAGGTGAGACCTAACGCCTCCCGCAGCCGCTCTAGCCGGTGCGGGAGGTCGTCGGGAAATCCAGATCTATCTGAGTCAGCAAGCCGCTGGGAGTCGAACGACACTGAGTTACTCCAGTACGGATTTCTGACTCGTGACGTACTCATCACCGATCAGCTCAGCCAACCCGCCAGGCACTTGGACGGCGAGCCGCACCAAGGAGAGCATCGCGCCACCATTGGGGGTGGTGCCGCGTTGCCAGCGCAGCAGCTGGCGGCTATCAACTCCGAGGGCCAATGCCATCGACTCCCAAGTCAGGCCGGCCCGTTCCTTCAGACCGAGCAACCGCTCAGGGAAGTTGCCCGGCAGCTGGGCTTCGCCTCCGATGAGCTCCATTTGGCCCGCTCTGGTTCGTCTCCTCATGATCCTGTTCCTTCGGTCTCGACGGCCTTGACGCCCCCATCGGCGCTCGCTCGTGGCGCGCAGGACTCCAAGTCCGCCTCTTGTTGAGCCAGATGATGCCGCGCGATCAGCCGCGCCAAGATGCGCAGGCCGTCCCGCAGCCTCTGCTGATCTGTCTCGGTCATCTCCTTCAACTGCATGACTATCATCCCTCCACTGCACTGGCTGGGTAGTGTTGAGTCGATGGAAGGTCATGGTGCACGCTCCTCTAATGCTCATATGTTCTGTGTAAGGAGATTGTATCCGAAGTGGGCCAATATCGGCCATGTCGTTACGACGTCATAACTGTTGATGTGGAAAACTCAATCCATTCGCGATCCCAAACGACGCCCAGGCCACACAACGGGCAGTCAGTCCGGGTAGGAACCACAGGAAAGCGCCAAATCGCAGCTATTCGCCGCCGGTGTCAGCTGTCAGTGGCTGAATCTCACGGCGGACATCGGCAAAGGCGCGATCCTTCAGCGCATCGACATCCGGCACCAGCACCTCACCTCTGAATCGCGCGCCCGGTTCGTCTCCCCAGCGAATCGCGCCGGACTGAGCCAGCTCGGTCAACCCTACTGCCACTGCCGATCGCGACAACGTCGTCAGACGTCCGAGATCCTTCTGCCGAATCGCGATGACACGATCTGCGCCAAAGTCTCGATCCTCCAGCGCCAGTCGCGACACCAACGCCGCCGCCACCCGAGACGCCGGCCCACCGCTGGTCGCCAGCGACACCCAGTAGAACCGCGCCAGCCGGCGCATCACCAGCTCGTGCATGCGCTCTCGTACCGTCGGGAGACGCTCTGTGACCAGTTGGATCACTTCCTTTGGAATACGCACGATGACGGCTTCAGTGATCGCCGAGTAGCTCGCCGACCACCGTTCGGCGACCATCAGGAACTCGTGCACGCCAATCAGAAACGGCGCTGCCAGCTCCGAATGCGGCGATTGCCAAGGTGTCACCACGCCATGCTGGACAAAGACCAAGTGTGTGAAATCCGACCCAGACCGAATCAACGGCGCCTCAGCCGACGGCTCCGCAAACCGCATCTCTAGTGGCTGCGTCACTTCGGCTAGCACTGCCTCCAGCTCATCGGGATCCATTCCCTCGAAGTCCAGACATCGGGCGAGGGTCTCGGCAAAGCCTTCGATGTGGATTACCACAGGCATCCTCTACTGCTTGTCTCGACATCACCACTGTAGGACGACTGTCACATCAATCGGCCTGAGAGCGCCGGATGAACATTGCTGGATTAGCTGGGTGAATGTGTGCGGTCAGTCACTGTTCGAGACCGCCAGCTTGCGAAGAGGGCTGCCGCTCTATGCCGGTACATCAATGCCTATCGGAAGACCCAGCCTTCTTCCTTGATTAGGTCAAGGAGATTGATGCTGCGGATGCCAAAGTCTGCGCAGACCGAAGGGATTTTCGGCCTCTGGGGCGTTCCGCCACGCTCCCCAGTCACGACCACGGCCTCGTGCAGGCGCGCTACAGCAATCACGAACGGATCGGCCCGATTGCGTCCGCTGCCGGACATCACCAGGCGCTCATGGGACCGCAGAATGTCCTGAACCACTGCCGCGACATCATCCGTTGTGGCGATTAAGATTTGCCCACGCCGAGCTTCGATCCATTCGTTTAGCGACTCATCATGCCGCTCCACTTCGATCAACACTTCCTCGGAGGCGTGGAACCTGCCTCCCTGGATCAAAAGGTCTATCTGATCCCACAGGTTGGGGAAGTGTGCTGGGGGGTAGTACCGTACCCAGCCATCCAAGAGCGCGCTAGTGTCGACTGAGTACCGAGGTTTGTTCACCGGGCCACTGCCTCGAAAGACTCCAACTGACTGAACCGGATGTCCAGGTAATCGGCCACGTCAAGGGAGCTAATGCGGTCGTTCCTGTAGGCATCAAGGACGCTCGATGCGTAGCCGTGACCAATATCGCGTGCCTTCACGGGAAAGTAGATCGGGGCGGTTGATGTCCTCTCGCTCTTCTGCCTTTCTCGGATCTGCTCATACGCCTCGTCGAGTTCTGGCTTGCGCTCTCGGTACAGCGACCAGGTTGCCAGTCCAAGGCCAATCAGCCGCAGCAATATCGCTTCGGATGAGACCTTGAATTGCTTCGACAACCGTTCGAGATCCGACAGTGTCCAGTCGCTCTGGTTTCGTGTTTCGGCCAGTAGTGCATCCCTTGGCAGTAGAGCCCCTGCCGCTAGCGCGTTGCAGCGTTGTTCGACAGCGGATGGGTCGTTCGAGTCGAGGCCGTCCGACTCGTGTAGATCGCAAATGCCGCCGCGTTCAAGCGCAAGATGCGCCAGCTCATGGAGCAACGTGAACAGCCGACGGCGCTGCTGATCGGACCCGTTGAGCGCGATCACGGGATAGGGCCATCCGTGAAGCGAAAAGCCGTGCATTTCGGCCGGTTTCACGCGGCTCGTCTGGATGACCATGACTCCCGCGGACTCGATTCCCCTGATCCACACATTCAGCGCGGTGCCAGTGTCCCTTGCGGCGACCTGGGTCGCCAAGTCGACACCCGCGAATGCTCGCAACCGCCGACCGGATTCGTCCACATCACTGGAGTGAAGTGACAAGAGTGGCAGCTCTCTTGAGGGCGGCACTGAGTCGGGACTGATGGATTGCAGCTCGAGCATCACCTCGCGTTGCCCACGGGCACGCTTCAATTCCTTTAGGAGTTCGTAGCTGAGGCGACTTGGCCGAAGACCCGCCGCACGATAGTCCGTGAGTGCGTCGAATCCACTCTCGTTGGGAGGCCTGTCGAGAAGCAGCACTGCGAGCGGTCGTCGATACACTTTGGCGGCCGTTCGCAGCTGCACAAGGGTTGGCGCGAGCGTGCCGCCCTCCCACCGATCGAGGGTGGTGCGGGAGACGCCAACTTTCTTGACGGCCTGTTCTGAGTCCAGGCCGGCGCTGCGACGCGCCCACGCCAACACGTCTGGGTTGACCGTGATCCTTTGGCTAGGCATCAATCAGCTCCTCGGCCTCAACGATAGACGGCAACCAGCGACAGGGTCGAGACCCCCTCAACCGTCACGAAGGCGCCCGCAAGCCTGTTGGACGGAATCTTCATCAGATCAGCGATGAGTCAGGATGGAATCAGTCTCGCTGGCCAGACAAGATGGTCCGGTAAAACGCTCCGACGCTGAGCGCAGAACCGGCGGTGCGGACAGGAGAGCGTTCGGAATCTTCTAGATTTGGTCACCTGACGCTGATGACGTTGTGTTGCTAGACCCCTCGTCGGTTAGTGCGCGGCTGCCAATCGGCGATCACGGCCGTTTCGAGTTCGCGCGTTTCAGCTTCGTTTTCTGTGAACGTGACCGAGAAACGGATCTGCGTCGGCGGCCGGCCGAAGAGGCGAAACTCACGTCTCAGTTCGGGATTGTCTTCGTTGTTCAGATGGTCGAGCAGACGCCGGCGGACGCTAGTGCCGGACATCCCGACGTACAGGCACTCCGGTGTGTCCTCCGAGGCGGCTGGCAGCCAGAGCGCATAGAGGCCGAGCCGATCGCGCTCCAAACCGCGCACCTCTCGCCGTGTGAACGGGCGAAGGTTTCGCCGCAGCTGATACTTGGCTGTGAACGGCGTCATCGCTACCTGAACAGCTGGCCTTGCGGTGCCTCGTCGGCTTGCTGCATGATGTCCGGCCATTCGGTGACAATGCTGTTGAAGAGCACCGCGTTTTGCGAGTCTCGTTTGCGGTCGTGGTGGTTGTAGAGAATGCGGGCTAGACGCTCGAGCGAGGCGGCGTCGCTACCCATGCGTTGGACCACTTCGGCCGCGCCTGAGATCGTGAGCGCGTCCTCTGCCCCGCTCATATGCCAACCGATCCGCAAGCAGCCTTCCCAGGCCGACATCTGTAGGGGAAGCTGTTGGTGGTCGTACTCGCCCATGTTGCGCAGGCGGACGCGCCCAGACTGCGACTCGAGCAGTCCTTGCGCGGCCATCGTGTCGATGGAGACGTTCTTGGCCTGTGAGAGTACCTCGGCCTCGCCGAATCCACCTTCGGCGTATCCATGCTGTTTGAGCCAGTCGAGGCAGAACCGGGTGTCGGCGTCCAATTCGCCCTGCTGACGCTCGTCGTAGTCGGCGATGGCCTTGTTGATCGCAGCTAGCGCCTCGCGCACCGTCACTGGTTCGCCGCTAATCGTCTCGACGCTGCTATAGCGGGAATAGACCTCCATGCCTGGCCCGATCGCTGCCTGCGCGAGGTCAACAGGGGCGATGTGGCTATCGCGTGTGAGATGTTCAAGGGCGTCTGGCAGTTCCTTTTCCAGTGCATCGAAGAACTCGCGACGGGTAGCGCTGGGCGCTTCCTCCGGCCGAGGACGGCAGACAAGAACCACAGATGATGCGAGTGCGTTGGAGTTGAGCGCGCGCGGTCGATTCGACCGCTCGGTGCGCATCGGCCAAGTCCCAATGATCTGGAACTTCGCTTCGATGAGTGCGCTTAGCATCGTGTCCCAACCAGTTGACATCACGCCATCTCGCTCTTCTTCCTGCTGCTTGTACGCGTAGAAGATGGAAGAAGGAAACTCAGGCGAACAGCGTTCGCGGACCAGTTTAAGCGTTTGCCGTAACAATGTTTCAAATCGTTCTCGATGATTCTCGAAACGAAACGGAGAAGCGATCATCTCCTCTTGCTTAGGTACTAGCATTCCGGTTAGGAGGTTCGGGTATATGTCGCGCAATAGCGGGCGAAGCCAAACGTAGAAGAAGTCGGAGAGGTCTGCATATCCGATGTTGTCGTAGTAAGGAGGGTCGGTTACAATAACCGGGCCGCCGTCAGCATACTCTGTGGACGCTGCGTCTGCTTGATGCGCTTGGCCCATGTTTGCTGAGTAGGGCAAATGCTCTATGGATTTCGCTATCCACTCAATCTGGGCCATCCAGTTCTGCGTAGAGGCTGAAAATACGTTTGTTTCTGCATAGTCCCAGATCATAGATAGTGCCTGACGAACGAAAACCTGGGCGACAAAGTCGCCCAGGTTTTGCCAAATATTAAGCTTCGCAGAACTGTTTACGCTGCGACCTATGGATAGCGAAAGGTAAGTAGCAATGGCGTCTGCGTAATGGGTAGAGGCACCATCATTCAGGGCGCACTGATGTGCCTCTTTAACAAGGTCTGCGAATGTTGTAAGCGCAACCAACTGCCGTTCGCTGAACAGTTGGTGCCATTCACGAATGCCATACCGCTGCACCCGGAAGCCGAGGGCCTGATCTGGGAGGGAGCCAGGCGGCCGCCAAGTGGGATGCGCCGCTTGCGCTGCCTCGATGTGGTCGGCAGTCGGAGGAAGAAAGAGTCGACCGCGATCTCCTTCCGCGACGATCGCGGTCATCTGCTCCCCAAGTGACCCATTGTTGGCTTGCTCGCGTATCTGCTGGAGTGGGACGGCGGTCATGCACGCTACACACCTTGCACCGTTCCTGTTGACTGTTCCTTCGTTTGGCACGCCAGCTTCGTGGTCTTGCACGGCAAATGAAACAGCGCCAGTCTCTCGATCGAAGCGAGGCCTGATCCAGTGCTCGTTCCCGCGCTTCCGAGTGACTCGGAACGTGCTCAGAAGTGGCATTTCGATTCCACAGGCCGGATTAGGACAAGGAATCGTTCGTGCCCACAGCCAGGCGATCACAGTCGCCTCTGTTCCGTCAGGGAGCTTGGCCTTGGGATACAAGTGACCGATCTGTTCGTGGGCGCGTTCTCGCATCCACCTGCCGTAGTAGCGAATGTCGTCGGCCAGTCCCCTTGCTCCGTGCCAAGGGATTGACTTCGCTCGTTTGCCTCTACCTACGGTCATGCCCATCGGGTCCGCATCGGGATTGATGGGCGGCTGATTGGCGAACTTGGGCGGCAACTCGATCAGCGCCTTGTTGATCAGGACTGCGACCGGATTGAGATCGGAGGCGACGGCCTTCAGTCCCATCCGCTGCGCCTCCAAGGGGATCGACCCGCCGCCGGCGAATGGGTCATAGATCGGCAGCGCCTTGTCGCCGAGATACTTGAGCACATCTGCCGGCACCGTCGGTGCGGTTTCATTGTGGCTGCGGGCGACCGAGCGCGCGATTTCGTATCGAGCCTGGTCGATCAACTGCTCGTTGGTGGTGTTCTCCCAGATCACAAGTTGCTTGATCAAGTCGTGCAGCCGCTCACGCTCCGCATGCTGCTCCGCTTCGGTAGGAAATTCTTCAGGCACAGCCGAAGGATCGTCAACCATGCTGGCAAAGATCACTGCGCGACAGGCGGCCAGAGGGCGTCGTGCCCACCAGAGGTGCAGGGTCGATGGGTGCCCATGTCGAATCGACTTCTCGCGCTTTGATGCGGCGTTGATCTCGTCCAGAGGCAGATCAACCTCGATCAGCTTCTTGCGGTAGGTTGGCTCCGGCATGGGTACGCCTGACTGCTATGCGTCGTAGGTGTAGGGCAGCTCGAACTGGACGCCGAGTTGTTCGCTATTCTCCCGTACCGCTCGGAGCGTGTTCTCAGAGAAACCCGCAGGTTTGCGTGCGTCGATCGAGATGGTGATCGTGATCTCCGTGTCGCCGTCGCTCAGATTGCGGACGATCTCTTCCTGGAGTTGGCTGATCTGGTCGAGTGAGATGGCGCCGTGGAGTGTTTTGCGGGCCGCGACATGGGTGGTGGCAGGATTCGGTGTTGATGTATCCGCGGGCTCCGATCCGGGCCTAGGATCGGGCTTGGCTTCACCACCGGGCGGCGACGACTGGTTAACCTCAGCTTGTTGCAGCTCCGTCTGCAACTGAGCCATATCTGGATGCACGAGCAGCTCGGGGCGCTCTTCTGCGAACCGCCCCATGCCGCCGGTCGGCGGCTCCCGGTACTTGAGATCCTGATAGGTCCCTGACTCGTCGTCGTAGCTGGCCGCGCGCCCGAATGCACCCTCGATGACGCCAGAGTCGATTGCGTTGCTCAGTACCTGGCGGTGCTTCAGTCGATGCAAATAGACGTTGCTGGCGATCAAGTCCCAAAGTGTATCGATGGCGATGTGCTCGCCGCCGTAGGCAGAGCTGTTCCAGATGCGCTGTTCGAGCATCGTCGCCAGAGCCTTGGGCGCAATGGTCTCAACAACCACCTCTTCTGCGATCAGTTTGCGAAATGCGGCCGTGGCGAGATCGCCGAAAACAGCGGGGTCGCAGTCGAACTGGCTGAGCTGATAGTTCGCGCGGTTCGGGTCTGGTTGGGAGGGGAAGAGCGCCCAGCGGTAGGCTCGAACGAGCGCACTGTCCACGGCCTGATCGGTGGTACGTATGCTTTCGCGCACCTGTTGCTCACGGTCGCCGGTGAGCGTGGTCAGGCGTCGGTCACCTTCTCGAATGGACTTCCAAGAGAGGAAGCGTCTCGTTTCGCGGCGCAACGCTCGTATCTCGTCTTCCTTGGCGGCGAGGAAGACGACCAGGTTCTTCCGTATGCGTGGCGCGTCGCCACGCGTCTGGAGAATGCTCAGGGCATTTTCGGCTGCCCGGTCGGATTCTGTCGAACGACTGGGCAGGGTCTGAGAGGGCGACAGGACAACGAGCCGAACCTGCTCACCTTCGGGCACAGCGTTGCGGTCATTTGGGTCGGGACAGACGATCACGTCGGCTCGGCGCCCCACGGCCGCGCCGAGCCGTCGAACAATCTCCTCGTCAACCTCGCGGTCAGTGAGGTCGTTGGCGCGGTCGACCGCGACCTTGTTGAGGTTCTCTTCTGCATGGAAGTAGTGTCGGCCGTCGCTCTGGTATAGGTAGTAGAGTTCGCGTGAGAGCCGATTGAGGGCGTCGTTGTAGACAGAGACTCCGTGTCCAGGTTGAACGACGCCGAGCCGAATTCGTTCCTCGTTCAAGCCCCTGATCGCGCCGCTAGCGGCGCTGCCGAGGAAAATTGTGCGGGTGATCCGCCTGGCGGCTCCACCGACATCGCTGAAGCGGCGCTGTTCCTTGTCCAAACTGTCGGCGCGCGAACCGTGGCTATCTACCTCGGACATGACCGGGCTCCAGTTGCCGGTTAGCAGAGGCGTGAATTCTCCGGCCAGCGCCGGATCACTAAGCGGAACATCACCGGGCAAGATCATCGGGGCCGGATCTTCGTTGAGCCAGAGACGGCTGATGCAGTTCGCCATCATCCGCAGCACGCCGCGTGTGCGCTGGAAACGGTGAATCGAAGACCAGTCTTGATAGAGCCGATCGAAGATTTCAGGATGGATCGGGTAACACTGCTTCATCCGTTCGAGATAGGCACCTTCGCCGGTCTCACGCGGATAGTCGCTGCGCTGGCGGCTGTACATCGTGGCAAATGCCTCGCAGGTACGGTCTCGTTCTGCTTCGTTGATCGCGCTGCTGAATAGCCGTCGGCGCACGACTTCGAAAGCTTGGTGGATTTCGAGCGGCTGCCAGACGGCTTCGATCCGACCAAGGTGGGAGTCAAGGCGGGCCAGCACGGCTTGACCCTGTTCACCACCCGCTTCCTGGCTGCTCTCGGGCAGCGTCACGACCAGAGCGACGCGCTCGCTCCGGCGAGCGGCCTCGGTCAGATTCTGAATGAAGGTGTAGATGTTGTCCTGACGATCACTCGCGTTGCGAGCGTAGGCGACCAGCTCGTCGATCAGAATCACACAGGGACCGACACGCTCGAAGAGCTGCTCCAGCTGAGCGCCGCCGGGCGCACTCCAAGCTCGCGCCGCCTCAGCGATGATGTTGTATGCATCCTGTCCGCCCAGCTGATAGGCCATGGTTCCCCAGAGCGTGTTCAGCGGGTCCCCTTGTTCGGTCGTATTCGTATCGGTGGGGGAGATGTAGGTGCCGCTCAGGACGGAGACCTCGGCGTTAATGTCCTCGCCGTCCAAGCCAGCCTCAGAGACGATCTGTTGCAAGGCATCCCGCGTGGCGGCGTAAGCGCTCTCTCGCGGCAGGTCGAGCAAGGCCCGGGAACTGCTGACCAAGTGGTACAGGGCGATCAGGGAGTGCGTCTTGCCTCCACCGAAGCCGGTTTTCGTCTGGATCACCGGATCGCCGCCGCGTCCGGAGATGCGGCGCAGCGTGCTGATGAGCAGCGTTCTGAGGCCGGGCGTGATGTAGGTCTGGTTGAAGAATGCCACTGGATTGGCGTAGGCCTCATGGGCGCGGCCGTCATAGACCTGTTGCAGGTCGGCGGCGAACTCAGCTTGTTGAAACGCGCCAGTGCGGACATCGTCATTGGGCTGAATGACCTCACGCCAGGGTGCAAGGTCAGACCTGCGCGGGGCGCTCTGGGTGACCGGCTCCGGTTCCGGAGGTGCAGGCATCAGTTGAGGTGTTGGACCGGCGCGCAAGGTGTCGAGGATCAGCTGAACTCTGTCTCTCTGCTCCAGAGCATTGATGCGGTTGAGAGCCTCAACGATCTGTTCCAGTCCGCCTTCGGCACTCCCTGCGCTGACGTCTTCTGTGCCTGGATGTGCTGCCTTGTTCCGTGCTTCTGCCACGATATTGAGGACGGACTCGACGCCCTGTGGATGCGCGAATGCCTGACTAAAGCAGGCACGCCAAAAGTGGCTGACAATGCGGGCGAAGTCGTTGACATCGAATAGATCATCGAAGTTGCTGCGGTCCGGGCTGAGGTCGGCGCGAATCTGTGCATCCTTCCGTGGCAGCGCCGCACAAAGATGATCCTCGACACTGCCGCCTCGCACCCTGCGCAGGTTGCGTGTGATGAAAGGGCGCATCGCGTCGCGGTAGATGTCGATGGCTCGATTGAGCGCGTCACGGTTGGGTCGTTCAGTCACGGATGCCTCCTGCAACAGGCTAGAGGCAACAGGGACCAACATCAGCGATCCTTGGACTCGGGGGGCTGATAGACGCCTGTTCAGCGGCGAGTGATCCTGACAGAAACGAGCGAATTGTGCCCGACCACTTCGCAGAAAGACCTACTGGACGCTTTCTCCAGCCGCAACTCCCTCGCAATGTACTGCTTCCAATACTCGACTTCCAGGATCGAGTTGCGATCGTGACTCCCGTTGGGCTTCCGGCGGGCATGAGTGAAGCGGACTTGGGCAGCAAGAGCGTGCCCCGCATTCCCCTGCTGTTCAAGGTCCTGTATCGGATGAGGCTCGTCGAGCGGATTGGCAGAGGCATTCTTCGCATCATCGACGCATGCGCTGAACACCGTGTCGAGCCACCGGTCACGTAGGTCTCCGATGACTGGTTCACCATCTCCTTCCGACGTCTTGCGCAACATACCCCCCATGACACCCCCCTAGTCAGACGCCTCGTGAATCCCTGCACGGAGAGATGTCGCGGGACGACCTGATGGTCAGGCTGGAGTTGTCTGACGTTCGTTGTTTCCGCGATGGGTATATCCGGACTGCGCTTGAGACGGGGTTGATCGAAATGACGATTCCCGATCGGCCAAGCAGTCGCCTGCAACGCTATCGACTCACTGAGCTCGGCATCCGCAGTCGAGACTCAGGCTGAGACGAAGCACGAGCCGACCTACGTCAAGATCAGCCTGCGTCTCACCTCACTCAGTCAAAGTCGGATAACCTTGTTTCGAACACGGAACCCGGCACGCCGATTCCCGTCACCTGAGAGGAGCACCCCATGAAACACCAACCAGATTTCGTCCCGGCCGCCCTCTATGCGCGAGTCTCCTCAGACCGGCAGGATGTCGATCTCTCCGTCGCCGCCCAGCTGCGTGCCCTCCGCGACTTTGCGGAACGCAACGGCTACGTCGTTGCCCGCGAGTACATCGACGAAGCTGAGTCCGGCCGCGTCGCCGACCGGCCGCAGTTCCGCAAGATGCTTGACGAGGCAAGCAGCGCCAATGCTCCGTTCCAGGAGATTCTGGTCTGGAAGTTCTCGCGGTTCACTCGTAAGCGCGAGCACGCGGTCGCCTTCAAATCGATGCTGCGTCGGCGCGGGATTCGCGTCACCTCAATCACCGAGCACGCCGATGACACGCCGACCGGCAAGCTGATGGAAGCGATCATCGAGTCGGTCGACGAGTTTTACTCCGAGAACCTCGCACAGGAGGTCACGCGCGGAATGCGCGAAGCTGCTGCGCGTGGATTCTTCCTGGGCTCGCGCGCGCCCTATGGCTACAGGCGAGTGAAGGTCCAAGACGGCGAGAAGGAGCGGCCGACACTGGAGATTGAATCCGCGACAGCGCCAATAGTGAAAGAGATGTTCGAGCGCTCGGCTCGCGGACAAGGCTTGAAAGAGATTTGCCAAGACCTGCACGAGCGCGGCATCAAGAAGGGCGGAAAACGCTGGCAGAAGAACATGTTGCACTACGTGCTGACCAACGAGGCCTACACCGGCACTGCTGTTTGGGGAAGGACGGCCAAGGAAGGGCAGACGCCTGACCCGGTGCGTGTCGCCGAGGCCTGGCCAGCTATCGTATCTCGCGAGTTGTTCGATGCGGTCCAAGTCGGCCTGCACGCGCGAGCGCCGAAGGTGCAATCACCGGCTCGAACAGGTAGTAAGTTCCTGCTCAGCGGACTTCTACGTTGCGGAACCTGCGGCAAGCCGTACACCGGTCAGAGCGCCAAGAGCGGCCAGTTCGCCTACTACGTTTGCAACAAGTTGCTGCGCGAGGGCGCGGGAGCCTGCGACGGACGCTATCTCAACGCAACCCGAATGGAGGACCAGGTCGTTGGCAACATTATGGGACGCATCCTCAACGAGCAGACGATCTCGGAGCTCGTCCAGATGGTTGCTGAGGAAGTCGACTCCATGGCCGAAGAGCGAGCATCGGACTTGGCCATCGTCGAGTCGGACTTGGACGACATCCGCCGCCGGCTGGAGAAGCTCTACGACGCACTTGAGAACAGCGACCTCACATATGAAGCGCTCTCGCCGCGCATTCTCAAGCTGCGGCAGCAGGAGGATCAGCTCGCCGCTGCCAGGGACGACGCAGTCCACCAGTTGGAGCAGCGGCGCGCCGATTTGCCATCGACTCCGGAAATCAAGCGGTACGTCGCGGAGTTCCGCGATTTTCTCCAGGCCGGCACCATTCCAGAGCGCAAGGCGCTGATCCGCAACTTCGTCAAGGGCATCAAGGTCGCAGGGGATGAGGTGTCGATTCGGTACACCATCCCCATGCCCTCCGACGGCGCCACACAAGACCAAGAATCGGTTCTCGATTTCGTCCAGTCAGGCCCACCAGCTTCAGCAGGCTGAGGCCGGGGATCGCTGTGATAGGCTTTGGCTCACAGCAACATACGTCCAGGTGCCCGTCCCGGGAGAATAGGGAAGGCGGTGAAAATCCGCCGCGGTAGCGCCACTGTAAGCGGGATCGTCTGAGCCCGAATCGTTCGAGCCAGACGCGGAGCTGACACCCACTGCCGAGCGGACAATCGGCGGGAAGGGTCCAGCAACCACATCCGCCCGCAAGCCAGGAGACCTGCCTGGACGTTGAGGTGAACACTCTCCGCTCAGAGAGGTCCCTCGATCTCCGGGTCCACAGCCCGTCGGTCGATTCTGACGCCTCCAGCGGAGCACCGTTGGAGGCGTTTCTGTTGCCGTTCGCAGCTGCCGCTCATCTTCGCGAGTACCGTCGGCGCGGCGTCACCGCGCGTCTGCTGATCGGCGGTTCACTGCTGCTGTCGCTCACGGTCGGCTTCGCGCTGATCTCGCTCAGCTTCGGACCGGTAGAGATCAGCGTCGGCGACATCGCCTGGATCGTCGTCGCAGCGTCGGTCGGTATGGCGCTCGGCGTCGCCGGCGCGGCGATGCAAGGACTCTTCCGCAATCCGATGGCTGATCCTGGCATCATCGGCGTGTCCGCCGGCGGAGCCGTGGGCGCGGTCATCGCGATTGCCACCGGTCTGACCAGCCTGTTCGCGCTGGCACTGCCAATCTTCGCGTTTGTGGGCGCGATGCTGGCCACGCTGCTGCTTGCCGGAGTGGCGGTCAATGCCACCAGGTCGTGCGCCATCTATGCGGCCGTGACATATCTGTTGTGGCAGCGCCGTAACGGTTCCACAGCATTGCAGGAGAGCATTCTCGCATTTCTTGAGCGCATTCTCGATCCTGGCAGAGAACCATTCATCGGGATGCGTGCAGCTGTGGCTCACAAGCTGCCCCAACTCGCGCATGTCAACGAGTCATGGCTGATTCGGCTGCTGCCCAGCGTCTTCCCTGACCCGGTGAGGAATCCAGAGCACTGGTCGGCCGCATAGGACGCCTGCTTGCGCCACTCTTCGCCGTTACTGTCACGAGCCGTCCTTACGAAGATGAGGCCCTTTTACGAAGCGGCAGTTGACCGTGTCGAGGAAGATCACCAGATCGAGGGCCAGAACGATCGTGTGGTTCTGCTGGGGATTCATTTGGCAACCATGTTCCTGTGCGAAGATATTGAGCTCGACGACGCCAACCTCGATAGGTTCTTTCAACGGGTGCCTGTAACAATCCGTTCGCGGGGTCTTTGGCTGGCTAGGACGAGTTGCAGCTCAAAAGATTTGCCTGACGCCTGGTATGAGAGAGCCCGGCAATTCTTCGAGTGGCGGGAACAGTGCATCGACGAGGAAAGTCTCGACCGCACTGAACTACAGATGCTCGGATGGCTTGTAGCTTCTGACAACTTTCCTTTGGCCTGGTGGGCACCACGTCTGAGAGGCGCAACCGGAATGGGCACCGATTCTGGTGAGGTCTACATTCACTGGAGGAAATGACGAGGCAGGTTGTGAGTGCATCCGTTACTCACCCGGAAATGACGCTTGATGTCCTTTGGCGAGTCGTTGACCTTGACCGACACGGATGAGAGCTACCCAATCTGAGTACGCGTCCCAGATCGTCACTGTCGGAATGAAAGATGCGAGCCTTGCTCATCAAGCGCGGTCGATTGCTGACAAATTTGCCAGAGCCGGGTTTGGCGACTTCGAGAGATTCCCACTCGTGAGTCAGTAGACTCCGCACTCGCTATGGTCACCGGCTGAAGACCTAATGTTCGTCCTTAGGCCGAGCTAGTGTCAGCGATCACGATTGCGTGGGGATCGATTCGCGACTCTGCTCGGGTGACTACAATCAGATGGATCACCCTACGTTCTGAAGTGGCGTCCCGATAAGAGTGACGAAGAGGCACGGCGGCGATGTGGCCCGTGGACCATGTCAGGTGTGATAGCAAGGGCGGCCCTACCGCTGATAGGGGGCATGCGACCTGATTGTTGGTTCGTAAGGTAGTGAAGAAGCTTGCGCCCACGGGATCTCCGAGCTGCGAGCAGAACGAAGGAAGGCAGCTGCCCGTGACGAACCAGGACGCTACAACGGTTTGGAACGGACCGGACAACGGCAAAATAGAACACTTCGCCGTGGCGATCGGTGCGGTAGGCGAGTGGCTTCTCTCTGGCGCCGTGCGCTACGACCAAGGAGCAATGGAAAGGGTTGCTCGATCGCACGGCTGGGTTCGGGCGGGCGGGGCTCGTAGTCGAACAGTCCGGCTGATTGGCGTCCCTCGTACCAGCCGTGCCAGCCGAGCAGCTGTGTCAACGAATAGTCGACTTGTTCTCAAGGTTCCCCGACGATGAGACGGCTCAGAGATGGATTGAGGATCGAAGATGAACGGGGGGGGGTCCGCACTGCCCCGCATTGCGGATCGCTAAGGAACGCGCCCTGTACGAACAAGACGATGCCCTACCGCTGTAGGGAGACCTGCTGCCGCAAGCGACTTTCGGTCCGCATCGTTACCACGATGCAAAGGTCTCACTTCGGCTACCGGACTGGGGCGTTCTCGTCTCTTCTGGTCATGACCTTGCCGAAGGAGACTAGGAGGCTGCTGAACTACGGATGATACGCGCCAGAACTGGCCATCTTCGACGAGTGGACACACGCTGAGCAGCGATCGCGGGCAGGTCCTGTGAGTGAGAGGGCGTGATCCGGGGCGCTGGATCCAGTGCCTGAAGCCGCGTCGGCGCGGTTCAGCTATGCGGCGGCCGCCTGGATGTTGGCCAGGTGGGTGAGGTTATAGGCGGCGGCGGTCAGTTCGAACCAGAGTTTGTTGCGGGCCTGTCCGAGGTAGCGCAGCTTGCCGCCGGCGCCGACCGTCTTGATCCAGCCGAAGACTTCTTCGACCCGTTTGCGCCGACGTTGACTCTGGGCGTAGCCCGGATGTCTGGTCGTGCGCCGATCGATCGCGCTGCGCCGGCCTTGTTCGTTCTGGGCCACATGCGGCGTCACGCCCAGACCGCGCAGGTCCCAGACGAAGTCGCGCGTGTCGTAGGCCCGGTCGGCGCCCAGCGTGGCCGGGCCCCGGACGCTGCGTTCAAGCATCGCGAGGGCGGCGTCCCGTTCGGCGTAGCCGTCAGCCTCGGTCAGTTCGACATCGACCACCAGGCCGTGACAATTCTCGGTCAGCACATGACCCAGATAACAGAGCCTGGCCGCCTGCTGCTTGCCCTTGCGGTAGAGCCGCGCCTCCGGGTCGGTCGTTGAGGCGTGCGTGTCGCGACTGCGACGCTCACCCTTGAAGTCCGCGTCGCGGTTGCGACCGCCACCTCGGGGCGGTCGCTCGTCGCGCGGACGGTAACTCTTGTGCGAGGCCCAGGCGTCAAGCAGCGTGCCGTCAACGCTGAAGTGGTCCGGGGAGAGCAGCCGGCGACGCCTGGCTTCCTTGAGCAAGACCCGCGCCGCGTCCGCATCCATCAGCCGTTCGCGGTTCTTGGTAAAGGTCGTCGGATGGAACGGTTCGTCCTCGACATTGAGGTCCAGGAACCACTTGAACAGCAGGTTATAGCGCAGCTGCTCGCAGAACTGGCGCTCCGAGCGGATCGTAAAGAATGCCATCAGCAGGCTCGACTTGAGCAGGTGCTCCGGCGGAATCGAGGGTCGCCCGTTGTCCGCGTAGATCTCGTCGAACAGGGGCGACATGCGCCGCAGGGCCGAGTCGGCCAAGGGCTTGATCCGCCGCAATGGGTGACTCTTGGGCACGAAGCCGTCCGGCGTCAGCCCCAACATCATCGTCGCCTGTCGCTCTGACTCGCCGCGCATCGCAAACCTCCTTCAGCTATCGGTTCAACACCTCCGCCATGATCTCACATACCCTTCTTCAGCAGCCTGATAGGTTTCCTAACAGTAGCCACAATTGGCTCAGCGCTCATGGTCCTGGCCCTCTTGATTCTCGGTATGTCCCTCGCGCTGTACTCAACCAAACGACGGCTGATCATCTCGATTCCAGTTCTCGCCCTGGGCGTGCTCGGGATCATCATTATTATTGAGGCAAACATCTGACTTGGCGCTCACAGCTTGATTCGGCGCCGGTCACCCTCGCCGCGGCGCTGACCCGATCCCGATGGCGGATCGGGTTGGCGCTGGCGGTCTGGACGGCCTGGTTCACGGCGCTCGGATTGATCTTGGCCTGACCAGCGAAGCAAGTGGACGATGACTGCAGCCGATAGTCCGGCCGGCAAGCGCTACGCCTCGACGCTGTTGATCGTTGTCGGCTGGGCGATGGTTATCTTCGGACTGATGACCGCGCTCAGCGGATTCGGCTTTGCGCCATGTCGTTTCCATCGTGTCCCGACGAAATGTACGGCCTGGCGTAGCAATGTTGGTGATCGACCCAGGCCCGCGTTCAGAAGCGTAGTGTGACGGCAGGACTGAGGAGGCAACAGAGAGGAGGAACGTCATGACGTTCCGACACGCCACCCTCATCCACAAGCACGCGACGCAGCAGAGACGCATCATCAGCCCCGGAATCAGCCTGGCGGCCGCCGCGCTCGTGGCGGTCGTCTTGTTCCTCGGGAGCTTCGGGACCGCTCAGGCTGTCGATCCTCGAGAAGAGACCAGCAGCGTCACCGCTTGCGCAGGAATGAGTTCCGGCACGCTTGATGTGACCACGAGCAGCGTCAACGGAAAGTCCGTTTCCTCAGACAGCGCCTGCCAAGTAACCGTCGTAGTCTCGCCGGCCACTCAGGGAAACAGCGATTGCCAGGTCCGCTACACCCCGGTCGTGACCGGTTCAGATATCTCAGTGGCGATCGCTGCATCTGGGACTTGCGATGGCGTAGCAGTCGAATCAACCATCACCGTTGATCCTTCTGGATCCGGATCTCTGACGGCATCCAGCGGATTTACAGCGGTTGAGTCGTTGACCACTGCATGGCACTACGGACAGGGCGCCCTGCCCGGCATCAAACTGTTCTGGCACTCTGCGAGGATCACCTGGTCATACGATCTCACTCGCGTTCTCAGTGGAAATCTGACGACCGACTACTGGGAAGGCGGATGCGGTTGGGAACTGACATCCGAATCCGAGCGCACCTCGATGGGTTCGGCCCGCTTCTTCGGCGAGCACTTCTCCACATGGTACGCCGATTGCGGGCCCTTGCCTGATGCGACGGCGGTATCGAAGGCCAATGCCACCGGACGGGCAGGCGGTGGTTACAGTTGCTATGGCCGTGTCGACTTCTCAGGCGGCATAGCCGGATTCAACTACACACACGATTGCCTCAAGCACTAAAGCCAGGTAAGTCGACAGCTCGGGCTTGATCAAGCCCGAGCTGTCATGTTCAACCAGTGGACTGGGGTGCGAGATGGAAAAGGGAGTTATCGGGATCATCCTGCTTGATCTCGGTCTGATAATGATGCTGTTTTCGTATCTGTTCATTTACGGATTGGGACTCACGGCTGGTCTTATTGCGGCAGTTGCCGCTCCGCTGATGGTCATCGGAATCTGGCTGGACCACACCTGGGCGAGGATGGTGGTGTTCGCGGTTGGAATGGCCATGGGATGCGGTTGGCTCTACATGGCCCTGACCTTGTGAGCAGTGAGTGAGAACGTGAATCCCTCCATGACGGCCATTCGAGTCAACCGTAAGCTCTGGGCAGAGGTCTGCTACTGGGCTGGCGTGCTGCTAGTCGCCGCCGCGGCGTTGACCGCATACGGAATCGGAATCGTCGTCGGCGCATTCATTCCCTTGCCGTTCTCGCTGGCCGCGATGCTGAATCCGTCGCGATTCAGCATCGCGCTGGCACTGGCAAGCTGGGGCTGCTGGTTCACGGCGCTCGGGTTCATCCTGAGCTAATGCGGGGAAAGGGAGCGGCATGGTATTGACCAGCAATATCGCCCCGGTTGGTGATTTGATCTGGGCCTGACGATGCTTCCCTCATCACCGCTCGACGATCGCCCCCGTAAGAGGCGTCGAACGCTGAAGCGAATGACGCACCCGGACTCCCTGATTGTCATTGGGGGCTTGCTCGGCGCGTCGCCGTTTGGCTGGTGGCTTGGCGGCTTCTTTGGCGCGCTGGGCGCCGCGCACGTGGCGATCATCGTCGGATTCTTGATGGAGCCGACGACCCGGCGGTTCTGGTTGGCGGCGGGATTCACATTCTTGATGTGGTGGCCCGCATGGTTGGGCCAGTGGTTCTGGGACTGAGAGTGGTAAGGAGGGTATCCATGCGAACAGTCATAGGAGCAGCACTGCTCGATCTCGGCCTGCTGGGGATGTTGTGTTCCTTTTTTCTATTCGTTGGTCTGGGACTCACTGGGGGACTGATTGCCGCCGTCGCCGCCCCGTTGATGATCATTGGGATCCTGCTAGACCATACTTGGCCGAGAATGGCGCCGTTCGCAGTCGGGATGGCAATGGGTTGCGGCTGGCTCTACATGGCCTTGAGCTGGTGAGTAGTGTTGGCGAAAGACGAGAGGGTCTAGCGATGGCTCTTCCTCGAGTCGACCGGAAGGCGGTGGCAGTCCGCCGACCAAGCAAGAAGGAACGCGTGGCCTTTGCGGTGTCCGCCTTGGCGACGCTTGCGCTGGTGATGTCGGTCGCGTCGATTGTCAGCATCGGGGTGTTCATCGGGATTGGGGCAGTGCCGCTGTTCCTGCTGGGCGCATGGCTCTCGCCAACGCGTGGACGAGTTGCGTTGGCGGTGCTGGGCGTCTCATGGGGCGTGTTCTGCGCGATTCTGCTGGCGGTTGCTTGGACGCTGTGACTCGGCGCGAGACGATGGAGAGCCCTCACCCTACCCCTCTCCCAGAAGGAGAGGGAACTGGAACGCGGGCCTACACTGACCGTGAGCGCATTTGCGAGGAGCAGAGTCATGGCCAGTGTGTCCGATGTGCGAGAGATCATCGCGGGAGACGGCGAGGCCGGCGTGGAGATCACGCGCAATGTGCGGCGCTGGGTTGATGAGCAGGTGATCCCCTATGCGACCGAGCTGGAGCACTCAGGCGAGTTCCCGGCCAAGATCCACGCCGACATGTGCGAGATGGGCATCTTCGGGATCACGTTTCCAGAGTCGCACGGCGGGTTGGGGCTGTCGTTTGAGACGTACTCGGCGGTGATCGAAGAGATCGCGCGCGGCTGGATGGGGCTCGCGGGGATCATCAATACCAACGTGATTGACGGCTGGATCATCGATGAGCATGGCACGCAGGAGCAGAAGGATCGGTTCCTGCCAGGTCTCGCGAGCGGTGAGTCGCAAGGCTGCTTCACGATCACCGAGCCCAACGCGGGCTCCGACGCGCAGGCGATTCGGACGACGGCATCGCGCGACGGCGATGACTACATCCTCAACGGCAACAAGCTGTTCGTGACGAATGGCGACCGCGGCGACGTCTACCTGGCGATGACCAAGACTGACTCATCGGCGCAGCCGAGACATCGCGGCATCTCGGCCTTCCTGGTCGAGAAGGGGACGCCGGGATTTTCGATGGCGCGGACGATCGACAAGCTGGGCTACAAGGGTCCTGAGACGGCGGAGTTATTCCTTGAGGATGCCCGTGTGCCGATGGACAATCTGCTCGGCGGACGAGAGGGACGCGGCTTTCAACAGATGATCTCAGGGTTGGAGATCGGGCGGATCAACGTAGCATCGCGCGCCACGGGCGTTGCTCAGGCGGCGTTTGATGCAGCGATCGTCTATGCGCAGCAGCGGGAGACAATGGGTCGGCCGATTGCGCAACATCAGGCGATTCAGCTGAAGCTGGCCGAGATGGCGACCAAGATTCGGGCGGCGCGTCTGCTGACCCGCGACGCGGCTCGCAAGAAGGACTCTGGCCAACGCTCCGACCTCGACGTGGGGATGGCGAAGCTGTTCGCGACCGAGGTGGCGCTGGAATGCTCGCTGGAGTCGATGCGCGTGCACGGCGGCGTCGGCTATACGAAGGAGCTGCCGGTCGAGCGCTTCTACCGCGACGCGCCGCTGATGGCGGTCGCCGAGGGGACGAACGAGATCCAACGGATCGTGATCGCGCGTCGGCTGTTGGAGCTGTACCAGGTCGACTGATCGAACCATTGCCGGTCCTTGCGCAAGGACGCCAGGCGACCAGACACACGAGTCACACGAAGCGCACGAAGCGCACGAGGAGAGTACTGATGCCGACCAAGGAACTGTTCGGACGTTACCTGGAGGAGTTTGAAGTGGGCGAAGTGATTGAGCACTGGCCCTCGCGCACGGTGACCGAAGCTGATGACTTGATGTTCTGCATGCTGACGATGAATCATCATCCGCTGCATACGAACAAACAATACGCCGAGGACACGCAGTTCGGACAGCGCGTGGTCTCTGGTCCGCTTGTATATTCACTCGTCTTCGGGATGACGGTGCCGACGGTGTCGGGCAAGGCGATCGCGAATCTGGCGACGACGGAGCTGCGTCACACCGCTCCGGTCTTCCACGGCGACACGTTGCAGGCGACGACGGAAGTGCTGGAGGTGCGGGAGAGCAAGAGTCAGCCGGACCGAGGGATTGTGACGGTACACACGACGGCCGCAAACCAGACTGGTACAGAAGTGCTATCATTTTATCGCGCAGTGATGATCCCGAAGCGTCCGGAGTAGGATTTGAGACATGATGGAGATCAAATCAGGATCCGAGCTTGAGCAAGCAGTGGCAAAGGTCGGCGCGGCGCTCGGCCTGGAAGTCGAAACGCAGGTCGTCATGGGCGACCGGATTTGGGGAACGCGACGCCACGTGGATGTTGTGCTCAGCAAACCGGACACAGAGCGCATGCTCGGAATCGAGTGCAAGTATCAACGCTCCAAAGGAACCGTTGAGGAAAAGATTCCGCTCACAGTGGAAGACATGGAGGATTGGCCGATTCGCGGCATCGTCGTGCTGCACGGTGAGGGATTCTCCCGCGATTTGCGGCCGTTCTTGAAGGGTCGGGGACGGATCGTGGAGTTCAATCGACTCGCAGAGTGGTTGCGCTTCTACTTTCGTCTGCCGCGAGAGCGGGCGCGTCAGGCAGAAATGATCCTGAATGGGGACTCGTCCGATTACGTCGATTGAATGAGGTATTCGCGAACTGGCCCACGGCCTTTGGCGACTGAGTTAATGGCTCGCCTGACTTCCACCTCATTGAGTTTGAACAGTTCCGACATGTACAGGGACGCCACATCCGGATGTCCTGAGTTTGACAGTGTCACCTGTGACCCCTGACCGGTTAGGGTTGCGGCGATCTCGGCCAAGCGTCTCTGTTCAGCTGAGTCGAACTCCTTCGTGGTGTATGACGTGAAGTTGGATGTCTCACTCAGCGGGATGTAGGGCGGGTCGAAATAGACGAAGTCGCCCGGGCCGGCGCCGGCGGGGGCGGCAGCGAAATCGGCCACGCGAAGCTCGACGCCCTGCAACGCGGACGATGCCGCGCGCAGGTGGTCCTCATCGCAAATGGTTGGGTTCTTGTAGCGGCCATGCGGGACATTGAACTGCCCACGACTGTTGACTCGGTAGAGCCCATTATAGCAAGTCTTGTTAAGGAAGATGAGGTTGGCGGCGCCGCCGAGATCACAGGTGATCCGCTTGCCGCGGATCGTATAGTAGTGTTCGGCGCGGTCTGTCGCGCTGCGGTACTTGCGTTGATGCACTGATAGCGCGTAGATCAGGTCGTCGACATAGTCGCGGACCTGCGTGTAGGCATTGATCAATTGCAGATTGGAGTCCGAGAGGACGGCGTGCTGGAACCGACCCTCCGACTGAAGCGCGAAGAAGAGCGCGCCGCCGCCGAGGAAGGGCTCGTAGTACGTGTCGATCTGCGCTGGCGCGGCCTCTAACAATTGTGGGAGTAGCGCGGTCTTGCCGCCGGCCCATTTGAGGAAGGGTTTGGCCATCTCAGGATCCGCCGTTCCTGACCGCGCGAACCGCCTGTTCGATCGCGGCGTCGATTCGATCGATCAGCAGGTCGGGTTTGGTCTGGTAGAGGCTGCGCGTCCAGTCGATTCGCCAGCGCTGTTCGCGGCTCAACTGTCCCGCTGCCAGCGCCTCGGCGACCTCGTCCTCGTCCTCGATGGTGACGGAGCCGTCAGGACGGATCAGCGCGTCGAGCAGCAGGTCATGGAATTCGACCGAATGGTCGTCATGAACGTCAAAGAGGACACGGTCGATCGTGTCCAGTCGGTAGACACGCAGCGAGCCGTCGGGGCGATGAAGTCGGTAGGCGCTGTAGGGGAGCTGCGGCCACCAGACGCCCCAGCTCGTGTAGCCGGCGGCGCGCGGATAGCGACTGGTGGCGCGTGGATCCTGGTCAGCGACCCAGCGTCCGACGACCAACTGCGGCGTGGCGAGCCAGCGTTCGAGCGGAAACTCGAGCGTGCGGCCGTCCAAGGCCACTTTGCGCTCAATGATGGTCTCGGACGGGGCGGGAGGCAGCGGCGGATCAGCGTCGGCGTCGGCAGGCATATTGGCAGGTTAACGCGTGAACGCGCCGCGCCTGGCGTCGGCGGACAGCGAATCGGGAGCGAGAGCGTGGTAACGTGTTTGAGGACTGCGGTGGCTTTCCTCATCACGGTCTTGAGCTAACAGCGCTCGCAGGCAACGACGGGCGCGTGACTTGGAGTGCGCGACGATGCCAGCAGTGGTCGCGATCGGTGGGCAATGGGGCGACGAGGGCAAAGGCCGCGTCGTCGATCTGCTGGCGCGGCATGCGTCGATCGTGGTGCGCTATTCAGCCGGCAACAACGCGGGCCACACCATCGTGAATGACAAGGGCAAGTTTGCCCTGCATCTGGTCCCGGCAGGGATTTTTCACGCTGACAAAACGGCGATCATCGGCAACGGTCTGGTGATCGACCCACAGGCGCTGATCGACGAGATCACGATGCTGGAAACGCGCGGCGTCAGCACGGAGCGCTTACGCGTGTCTGATCGCGCCCACCTGGTGATGCCCTGGCATCCGATCATTGACCAGCAGGAAGAGACGTTTCGCGGCGCCTCAGCGGTCGGCACGACGGGCAAAGGCGTCGGACCGGCGTTCTCTGACAAGGTCGCGCGCTGGGGCATTCGCGTGTCCGAGTTGGCGGACGCAGACGGCTTTCAGCGACGCCTGCGGCTGGTCCTGGACTACAAGAATCAGATGTTGACGCGCCTGTACGGCGTCGACCCTCTGGATTTCGACACCGTCTACGACACATATCGCGGCTTCTGGGCGCGTCTGGCGCCGTACGTGACCGACACGTCGCTGATCTGCCATGACGCGCTGCGGCGCGGCGAGCGGATTCTGCTCGAAGGCGCGCAGGGGTCGCTGCTGGACCTTGACGCTGGCACTTACGATTTCGTGACCTCGTCCGTGCCGACTTCAATGGCCGGCGGCGCCGCGGTCGGAGCTGGCATCGCGCCGCGCGACATCGACCGGGTCATCGGCGTCTACAAGGCGTATCAGACGCGCGTCGGCAACGGTCCGATGCCGACAGAGCTGCTTGACGAAGAGGGCGACCGTCTGCGCGAGGCCGGGCAGGAGTACGGCACGACCACCGGTCGGCCGCGACGTTGCGGCTGGTTCGATTCGGTGGCGGGGCGGTACACGATTCGCCTCAACGGATGCCACAGCATCTCGTTGACGCGACTCGATGTGCTGGATCGGTTCCCGATGCTGAAGGTCTGCGTGGCGTACAACATTGACGGTACGCGCGTGGAATCGTTCCCGAGCTCGCGCCTGTTGCTCGAGGCGGCGGTACCCATCTATGAGGAGCTGCCGGGCTGGCAGGCGGACACGAGCCATTGTCGGCGCTTTGACGACCTGCCGATCAATGCGCAGCGCTACGTCCGACGGATCGAAGAGCTGATCGGCGCCCCGGCGGCGTTGGTGAGCGTCGGACCGGAGCGCGATCAGGCGATCATCGTCGATCCGATTCTCTAGCGGCATACGAAGCGGAACAGCGGAGTCTGACGATGTCGGAAACGGTGATCTCGATTCTGGTGACGCTGCATGTGATCGGCGTCGCGGTGTGGTTGGGCGGACAGATCGTGACCGCCGCCTGCGTCATTCCGGCCTTGCGGGCCGTGGGCGACCGTACGCTCTGGCTGACGGCGTTGGAGGGCTTTACGCAGCGCTTCGGACGCGTGGGCATTGCGGCCATGGTGATCATCGTGATCACGGGCGGGCTGATGGTCGATCCGCGCCTCGATCAGGCGGAGAACTTCGGCCCCGACATCTACGACGCGCGTTGGGGTTACATCTTCGTGGTCAAGATGGGGCTCTGGGCAGCGATGATCGCGCTGATCGGATTGCATCAGTTCGTGTTCGGTCCGCGTCAGCTGCAGTTGGCGCGTGAGTCCGCAACGGCGGAGGAGGACTCAGCCGAGTTGCGTCGCGTACGGCAAATCACGATCGCGCTCTCGGTGCTGGGACTGTTGGCGACGCTGGCGGTCGCCGGCGCGGGAGCGTTTCTCGGTAATCACAACTTTTCGATGATGGAGTCGTAATGCGAACGGTACGTTTGGCAGTCAGCCTGCTGGCTCTGATCTCAGTGCTGTGGCTGGGCACGGTGGCGCTTGATGCGCAGAGCGATGGGTCCAACGACCGGGACGAATCGGCCAATGCCTCCGACGCAGCGGAGCTGGGGACCATTCGCGTCATGACGTGGAAGTCGGCGACCGGTCGCGTCTCGCTGTGCCTGTACGTGCGGGTGGACGAATCGACAGCGCGGCGGCACTGTCCGGAGCGACGGCGCTTTGACTACGAAGCCGCGCGGGAGCGCAGCTGGATGCGCACGAGCGAGATGCAAATCACGGCTGATCTGACCGCCTGGATTCGCGCGCGCAAGCTCTCAGAATGGATCGAGTTCGAGTTGGTCTTGCGCCACGGCGAGGACGGAGATGAACAGCGGATCAGGCAAGACGATTGGCGGCTCAGTTGGGAAGGCGCGCTGTTGAGCGCGTGGGAGTTCAGCCTGCCGCTGCGACTCAATCTGCGCACCGGCGAGGAGTTGTGGTCCGGGATCGGCCTGGAGCGCAACACGCCACGCCTGGAGCGCGGTGAGGAGGCGCCGGATTTCCGTCTGTCCGTACTGGGCGACGACACGCGGATGCTGACGCTCTCGGAAACGCGAGCGAGTCACCAGGAAAGTAACCGGGGGGTGACACTGTTGGTCTTCTGGTCGTCCTGGGCGCCGTTGGCCGCAGACACGCTGAACGCGCTCGGGCGGATAGCTCTGGAGGACGGGATCAATGTCGTCGGGATCAATGTGTACCAGCATCAGCTCAGCGCCGCCGAGCGGTTGCTGGAAGAGGTCAACTACGACCTGCTCCATCTGGCCGACAGCAGCGGCGAGGTCGCGCGGCACTATCGCGTGGACGGTTTGCCTGAGATGTTCTTGATCGATTCGGACGGCGTCTACCGCGGGGTCGTGCGCGGCGCGGCGCCGCTATCGCAGATTCGTCGCGCGATTGAGTCGGCGCGTCGTTCCACGCAATAGCCTGCGTCGGATAACCTGCTCGCAGCAGAGAAGGAGCATCCCGTGCCTGAGTACGAAGACATCCTGTACGAGAACAAGGGTCGACTGGCGATTTTGACGCTGAATCGGCCAGAGAAGATGAACGCGCTCAGCCATCGCCTGCGGGCGGAGCTGTTTGACGCGCTCAAGGTGGCGGAGGCCGATGACGCCGTCCATGCGGTGATCATTCGCGGCGCCGGGCGCACGTTCTCTGCTGGCTACGACATCACGCCGGTCCAGAACCTGTCAGACTCGGACTACCTGGACTATCGCTCCGGGTTGCCGTCGGTCGGACCGATCCATCCTGGTCAGGGTCAGTGGCCGCAGCACTTGCTGTCGGGCTACTGGCAGATCTGGGAATTGGCGAAGCCCGTGATCGCGCAGGTGCATGGTTACTGCCTGGCAGGCGGCTCCGAGCTGGCGTCAATGTGCGACCTGATGTTTGTCGCCGAGGACGCCGTGATCGGCTATCCGCCGGTGCGCGCGATGACGACGGTGGATGTCCTCTATCACCCCTGGCACATGGGCATGCGCAAGGCGCGCGAGCTGCTCTACACCGGCGACTCGGTGACGGGTAAGGAAGCGGTCGAGCTCGGTTGGGCGAATCGCGCCTTCCCGGTCGATCAGTTGGCGGAAGAGACGGAACGATTCGGCGAACGGATCGCCAACATCGAGCCGGACATGGTGATGGTCTCGAAACGCGGCCTGAATCGCGCCTACGAGGTGATGGGCTTTCGCACGGCGTTGCAGGTCGGAGCGGACATGCAGGCGCTGTCGACCTTCCGTAAATCGGCGGGTGACTTCGGGCGGATCGCGCGCGAAAAGGGGCTCAAGGCCGCTCTTGACTGGCGCGACGGCCCGTTCCAGGATTACGGTGCCGCAAAGACGCGGCCATCATCTCCGTCCAGCTGAGCGCTCCAGCCCGAACGGTCAGATTTCCGCCTAATACGCGGCTGGGGTACGATAATTGCTGACGTGAGGCGCAGCGAGAAATGAAATAGAGGCCGATGCCGACTCGCAGTGGAATCCCGCAGTCGTTCGGAATTATCATGGTGTTCGCCCTGCTGGCGGCGGGCGTCTTCACGTTGGTCGGTTTCGCGATCCATAAGGGTGCGGACCGCAACGTCGTTGAAGCGGCGGCGCTGTCGGAGATTGCCGGCGCCGAAGGCTGGGAAACCGGTTTGTTCTGCATTGAGGACGGCAAGGAAGACCATCCCTCGCTCTCGCTGACCGAACGACCGCCGGAGACCTGCGCAGAGGCGGAGCCGCTGCCGATTGAAGTCATTGACGAAGAGGCGGTGCGCGCTGAGGCGAATCCCACTCGCGGCGCCGAACTCTACGTGGCCAATGGCTGTCAGGTCTGTCATGGAGAGACCGGCGAAGGCATCGTTGGACCCACCATCGCCCGCACTGGACTCACGATCCAGGAAGTGATCTCCCAGTACCGACAGCCGCGCGGCGTCATGCTTGAGCAGGATCCGGACGATGTGCCAGTCGAAGCAGTCGCCGACATCTGGGCCTGGCTCCAGACGTTGCCAGCAGTCGATCCGTTGCTCGACCCAGACGGCAATGCGCTTGGGCACGAGAACTACGGTCAGTGGGCTGAATAACACTCCGGACGCAGATCGGTAGCCATGGGAGGGCGTTCCTGTCGCGCCCGGTTGGCTCCGAGATCCAACTCTCGCCGCCGCCATCCCCCCAGGCGCCATCCCTTGGGCTGCAAGCGAATGCCGCCGGTCTGATCGCGTGGGATCCCGCTTAGCGGCTGAGATCGGCCTGTCTTCCCGCTTGAGTGAGCCGTCGGGATGTAGGGTGCGATGGTAGCGGGCCAGCTAGTGGACCAGCTAGTGGACCAGGCCGCTGGCTCTTCCGAGGACGGAACGGATCTGCGACATGGGTGCTCATCAACAGCCGAGCGATGCATACTGGTCGTTCTTCGAACGCTTCAACGCCAGGGACGCCGCAGGCTGGGCGGGCGCGATGTCGTATCCGCACGTGCGCGTCTCGGCGGCGATCGCGTCGGGTGAACGCGGTCAAATCGATCCGCGCACGGCGTCACGGGTCTATCCGACTGCGGCCGACTATGCCGCAGGCGCGACCGAGGCCGGCTGGGAGCGATTTGAAGCGACAGGTTGGGTGCGGACGCAAGGGATTACGCCGCGATTGGCGCACTGGTCGGCAGGCAAGTCGGCAGACAAGGCGGCAGGCAGGGCGGCAAACAAGGCGCATCTAGCCGGGGGTTGGACACGGCATCGCGCGGACGACTCGGAGATTGTGTCGAATCGGGTGCTGTACGTGATGACTCGCACAGCTGAGGGATGGGGGATTCAGGCGAGGTTCGGGGTCGACAGCTGGTCACGCGGTGCTGACACTTCGGCGTCGGCGGCAGGCGCGCTGGAGGCCGCCGAGCGTTCGATGTCGCTGCTCAATGCCGGCGACTGGGATGCCTGGTCGCGGATGCACGTGTTTCCGTACACCGTGGTCGGCGTGGGAGAGCTGACGCGGGCAGAGTCGCGGGACGAGTTCCTGGAGACCATGCGTCCGCCGGCGGGCGGCGGCGCGATTGCCGGTTCGGCGAGGATCGTCAACTGCGGCGCGTTGGGCGCCAACGTCGCGATCGATGTCGATTATGGCGGTCAAGCCGGCCACGCCATTGTGCTGGCCGTGCGCCGCGAGGGCGAGTGGAAGCTGGCGGCGATCTCGAATCTGTCTGCGGACGCGCCGCGCTGATGGGGCCAACGGGGTCGCGAGCAGCTACTCTCAATTCGGGCTGACCGTGTGCAGGTCGGTGTTGAAACACAGTGAAGCACAGGAGTGGTCGTCATGGCATTTGAGTACGTGCATACGGACTTGCCGATTCGCGCAGCCACTATCTCGTCGCACCGCGACAGCTGGGATCGGATCGCGCGAGCCGGTCGCTGGTGGAACGGTCAGGAGCGAATTGAGATTGCCAGGGTTGGACGCGCCGCGCGATCGTTCGAGGCGGTTGGCAGCGATATCCTGCCCAAGTCAGCCGTCTACGCGATTCAGAAGCTGGTCGTCGACAACGCCAACCTGAATCGCGAGTGGTATGAGGACGTGATCGCCGCTGACGGCCTGTCGGAAGATCGCTACGTCGAGCTGGTCGCGGTGGTCGTACATGCACTGTCGATCGACGAGTTTCACCGTGCGCTCGGCCTCGATCTGGAACCGCTGCCCTTGCCGCTGCCCGGCGAGCCGACCGGTCAGCGTCCGGCCAAGGCGGAGCAGCGTGACTCCTGGCCGCCGATCGTGCCGCGTGATGGTCTCCAGCCAGGCGACGCGAAGTTCTACGGTCCGTTGGAGTGGGGCGCCAATGTCATTTCGGCGCTCTCGCTGATTCCTGAAAACGTGCGCTGGCTCCACGACCTCTCTGAGGGTCACTATCTCTCCTTCGCGGAGATGCGTATGCCCGATCCGCTGCGTGCGATTTCACGACCGCAGATCGAGCTGATCGCGGCGCGCGTTTCGGTGCTCAACGAGTGCTTCTATTGAACGACGTCGCACGTGCGCATGCTCCGTGAGAGCAGCGATCAAAACGGCACGCTCGACAGCCTCGACATGCACGGCGCGGTCAATCCCGAGTCGGACAGCGGCGTCCCGCATGGCGGCTTACTGACCGCATTCGCGGAAGCAGCCGTCCGGCAAACCGACGCGCTCGCTGGATTGCGTGAACAGATCCAGGACGAGTTGGGCGCGCAGCAACTGGTCGACGCTGCCGGCGTCGTAGCCAACTTCCAGCGCATGGTCAGGATCGCGGACGGCTGCGGAATCCCGCTGGATGATTTCACGAAGCGAGCCAGCGAAGACTGGCGCGAAGAACTGGGTTTGCACGAGTTTGCCTCAGCTGCGAACACGGTCTAGATCGAGCGTCCCTAACCCCCCAACCGGGCCAAAGCATTGGAGTCGGACATGACCACCACCACCGCACCATTCGCCTATCGCCAGGCGAACTGGCCGATCCTTGAGCGCATTCGGGAGGCTCACATCCGCAGCTGGGAGCGTCTGGCCGCGCCTGGCGAATGGTGGAGCGGCGCGGAGCGGATCAGCATCGCCGCGGAGAGTCGACGCGCCTCGGCGCTCGTTGACGGCTCGCCTGATCCTGGCCCAGGCCCGGTCAGCCTGCCAGAGGCGGCGACCTTCGCCGTACACAAACTGGTCGGCGATCTGCCCAACGTCTCACGTGACTGGTACGAGCAGACGATCCGGGCAGAGGGAATGTCCGACGCGCGCTACATCGAGCTGTTGGGCGTCGTGGCGCACATCTGGTCGGTGGACGAGTTTCATCGCGCGCTCAGCCTGGAGCTGGAGCCGCTGCCCGACCCAATCGCGGGCGCGCCGACGCAACGCCGACCTGTCGGTCTCGCCGATCACGGCAGTTGGCCGCCGACGCTCGCTGCTGAGGATCTGGCCGAGTCGGAGGCGGACATCTACGACGGTCAGTCTGGGGCGGCCAACGTGCGCGAGGCGATGAGTCTGCACCCCGACAGCGTGCGCTGGCTCAGCGATCTGTTCGACGCGCACTATTTGAGCTGGGTCGAGATCGGCGGCGAGCAAGAGTCGTTCCGCGTGCTGACCCGCCCGCAGCGCGAGTTGGTCGCGGCCAGAGTGTCAGCTCTCAACGAGTGCTTCTATTGAACGATTTCACACGTGATGCTGCTCGGTCGGAGCAGCGAAGGCAACGCCGCGCTCAATCTGGATGGCACGGTTCGCAACGAGGTCGATAGCGGCGTTGAGTATGGCGAGATGCTGCTCCGATACTGCAACGCGTCTGTTGGTCGCAGCGACGACCTTGCGTCAGCTCGGGCAGCGTTGAACAACGCGATGGGCGCCGACGCCGTCGTGGACTGCGCGGCCACGATCGCCAATTTCCAGCGCATGGTCAGGATCGCCGACGGCTGCGGCATTCCGCTGGATTCCTTCTCGCGTCGAGAGTCGGAGAAGTGGCGGGACAGTCTGGGCATCGACAACTTCCGCAGCCGGTCCAACACATTCGGATGACGGGCGGATCAATGGCCGATAGCTGGCAGGTCGTCGCAACGAGTTCGAGAGATGCCGACGAGCGCAAACCGTTACGAGCCGTGCGCAGCTTGGCGCCTGGCTGGTTGGTCGAAGTCGCGGACCGTACTAGCAGGATCGCCTCGGCTTTGCGCAGAGGCCCGGGCCAAGCGCATCCTTATCCCCCGCTCCCCCTTGCAGGAGGAGCTGCCGAAGGCTGAGGGGGTCCGTCTCGCCATCGGCAACCCGGTGAAACTCCCGCTCGTCCTCCCGGCCCTCATGTCAATGCGCTCTAGTCGATGGCCTGGAGGAGGCGGGAGATCTCGATGGCGGCTTGGGCGGCTTCTTCGCCCTTGTTGCCGGCTGACCCGCCGGCTCTCGCGACTGCGAGTCCCACCGATGAGGTCGCCAACACTTCGAAGATGACAGGGACGCCAGTGTCCAGGCCGACTCGGGCGATGCCCTGCATCGCGCCGTCAACCACGAGCCGATAATGGTCCGTCTCACCCTCGATCACCGCGCCGAGGCAGATCACCGCGTCGAAGCGACCGGTTCGCGCGCAGCGTTGGGCGGCGATCGGAATCTCGAAGGCGCCTGGTACCCAGTAGATGTCGATCTGGTCTGAGTCGGCGCCGTTCGCCTCGAGGTGGTCGATGCAACCGTCCAGCAGCTTGGCGGTGACAAAGTCGTTAAATCGGCTCACGATGACGGCGAAGCGGAGGCCGCTGGCGGGTCCGAGCTCTGGATTCGGGTTGGCGGCGCCGTCGTGGACATTGGCCATCTTGCAGCCGGTTCTCTGTCTCTGTGTTGTCTCTGCGGGTCTCTGTGCGGTCTTGGGCGGTCTTGGGCGGTTTCAACTAGCCGATGGCGGCGCGGCGCTTGGGTGGCTGGCCGTCATCGATCGGATCGGTCGCATCGATCGCGTCGGAGTCGAGTAGGTGGCCCATCTTCTCCTGCTTGATCGAGAGATAGCGGACGTTGTGCGGGTTGGTCGAAGCGATCACCGGGACACGTTCGACGATCTCGAGGCCGTAACCGGCGAGACCGTGCCGCTTGGAGGGGTTATTGGTCATGAGTCGGATGCGGCTGATGCCGAGGTCGCGCAGAATCTGCATGCCGATGCCGTAGTCTCGGCGGTCGGCTGCGAAACCGAGCGCGAGGTTTGCTTCGACCGTGTCCATGCCTTGATCCTGAAGCGCGTAGGCGGCGATCTTGTTGTGCAGACCGATTCCGCGACCTTCCTGCGCCATATAGACGATCACGCCGCGCCGCTCTTCAGCGACGCGTCGCATCGCGATGTCGAGCTGTTCACCGCAGTCGCAGCGTTGTGATTGAAAGACATCGCCGGTCAGACATTGTGAATGGACGCGAACGAGAGTGGCTTCGTCGCCGCCGACGTTGCCCATGACCAGGGCGACGTGCTCTTCAGACTTGTCCTTGGTGCGGAAGCCGATCAGTCGCCAGGTACCCATTGGGGTGGGCAGCTTGGCCTCCGAGACCCGCTCGACGAGCTGCTCGGTGCGCAGTCGGTATTGAATGATCTGCTCGACGGAGACGATTTTGAGGCTGTGTCGCTTGGCGAAGCGAATCAGGTCGGGCAGGCGGGCCATGTCGCCGTCGCGCTTCATGACCTCGCAGATCACGGCGCCGGGCTGTAGTCCGGCGAGGCGACAGAGGTCAACGGAGGCTTCCGTCTGACCGGCGCGGACGAGCACGCCGCCGTCGCGCGCACGCAACGGGAACATGTGCCCGGGTCGGACGAGATCGTCCGAAGTGGCATTGGGGTCCATGAGCACCTGGACGGTGCGGGCGCGGTCAGGCGCGGAGATGCCGGTGCTGACGCCGGAGCGAGCCTCGACCGAGACGGTAAATGCGGTGCCGAGCGGAGCGGTGTTGGAACCTTGATCGACCATCAGGCGCAGACCGAGTCGGTCGAGTCGGCTGCCGTCCATGGCGATGCAGATGAGCCCGCGGCCATGGGTAGCCATGAAGTTGATCGTCTCGGAGGTGACGAACTGAGCTGGCAGGGCGAGATCGCCCTCATTCTCGCGGTCTTCGTCATCAGTGATGATCAGTGGTTCGCCGTTGGCGAAGGCTTCGATCGCTTCTTCGACGCTGCAGAATGGCGATCGACGGGACTGTGGATTCTGAGTCGTGCGGCGGCGAGCTCGCCGCGGCTTGGCTGTCGTCTCAGTGGATTCCTCAGGCATCGCGTGCCCCCAATCGCTCGTCCAGGAGCTGATCAATCTTGGCGCTGAGCAGCTCGTCAATGTATCGGGCGAGGATGTCCGTCTCCAGGTTCACCGCGTCGCCCGGCTGTCGGTCCAGGAGGTTGGTGTGTTCCTGAGTGTATTGCACGAGCGAGACGGCGAAGCCGGCGTCGTCCTTGTCGATGATGGTCAGCGAGGCGCCGTCGATGCAGACGGGCCCTTTGACGATCATGTGGCTCAGCAGATCCGCAGGCGCGTCGTAGTACACGACGATCGCATCGGCTTCCGCTCGCGAGCTGCGGAAGGCGCCGCGTCCTTCAACCACGCCGCGCACGATGTGTCCGGAGAGTCGGTCCATCGGTCGCACGGAGCGCTCCAGGTTGACGCGGTCTCCGACCTGCAGGTTGCCAAGATTGGAGCGTCGGTAGGTCTCCGGCATCAGATTGGCGAGGAACTGGCCGTCTTCGATATGCGTCACGGTGAGGTCGACGCCGTTGATGGCGATGCTGTCGCCGAGTCCGGCATCAACGAGGATGTGAGGCGCGGCGATGCGCAGCAGGCCCGCATCGGCTTCAGCGATCTCGCCGACTTCCTCAATGATGCCTGTGAACATCGGCTGCTCCCTCGTACCCGCGCGATGGACTCATGCTACCTGCAGTTACTGGCCGCAGTGAGGGCTGTCCGGCGGTTGACTGACGGTCCACTGACGTCTGTCCGCCTGGATCGGGAGCGGCTTGAGCACTGTTTGAGCGCGAGCCGAGGCGGCGCGCTGGTAGCCTCTGAGCGAGCCGTATCGAGGGAGGATTCCGCATGTCGTATCAGCAGGTGGTCTATGAACCAGGCGTGGTCGCTCGGGTGATCATGAATCGACCGGAGTATCGCAACGCGCAGTCGCGGGTGCTGCTGGAGGAGTTGGACGCGGCGTTCGCCGAGGCTGGCGCCGATCCGCAGGTACAGGTGGTGGTGCTATCGGGCAACGGACCGGATTTCTCGGGTGGACACGACCTCGGGTCGCCGGCGGAGCTGGCTGATCGGGAAGCGCGCGGCTATGCGACAGATTTCGTCGGCGCGCTGGACCGCGAGCGAGACAACAAGCTGAAGTTCACCTTGCGTTGGCGCAACCTGCCGAAGCCGACGATCGCGATGGTGCATGGCAAGTGCATCTTTGGCGGTTACAAGGTCGCGGCGGCGATGGACATTATCTTCGCGGCGGACGACGCCCTGTTTCTGCCGTCGCATTTGCAGTACTTCTCGGCGCCGTGGGACCTCGGCGCGCGCAAGGCGAAGGAGATTCTGTATCAGAATCGGTTCATCCCGGCGCAGGAGGCGCTCGAACTGGGCTTCGTCAATCAGGTGCATCCGCGCGATCAGCTCGAGCAGGCGACGCTCGCCTACGCCGAAGAGGTCGCAGAGCATTCACCGCTGGCGTTGCGACAGATCAAGCATTCGGTCAACAACATGCAGGACGCGCAGGGCTTTACGTCGCACATCAACGCGAGCTTTATGACCTACGTGGCAGGCGCAAAGCTGGACCGGCCAGATCCGCGTCGGGTGAGCGGGAAGCGTCAGCTGTCACCGGTCGCGACGGCGTTGGCGAAGCTGCAACGACCGCCAAAGTCGTAGCTGACGGGTCGCGAGCGGGACACGAGCCGGTCGCTGGTAGCCTCCGATTGTTGCTCGCTCAGCTCGCGGCTGAATCCGCGATCCGTACGCATCGCAATCGCATGGGAGTCCGAGTATGACGTATCACGAGATCATCTACGAGCCCGGCGCGGTGGCGCGGGTGATCATGAATCGGCCGGAGTATCGCAATGCGCAATCGCGCGTCTTGCTGGAAGAGATCGATGACGCCTTTGCGGAAGCGGCGGCTGATCCAGAGGTGATGGTGGTGGTGCTGTCGGGCAATGGACCGGATTTCTCGGCCGGACATGACCTGGGCTCGCCGTCCGAGTTGGCGGACCGCGAGATTCGCGGTTGGGCTGATGACTTGGTCGGTGTGTTTGATCGGCAGCGCGACACGCGGATTACGAACACGATGCGTTGGCGCAATCTGCCGAAGCCGACGATCGCGATGGTGCAGGGCAAGTGCATCTTCGGCGGCTGGATGGTCGCGGCCTCAATGGATCTGATCTTCGCCTCCGACGACGCACTGTTCCTGCCGTCGCATACACAGTACTTCTCCGCGCCGTGGGACATCGGCGTCCGCAAGGCGAAGGAGATTCTATTTCAGAATCGATTTGTCCCGGCTCGCGAGGCGATGGAACTGGGCTTCGTCAATCGCGTCTATCCAGCGGAGGCGCTGGAGCGCTACACGTTGGCATATGCGCGCGAGGTGGCGGAGCACTCGCCGATGGCGCTGCGGCAGATTAAGCACTCGATCAACAACATGCAGGACAGCCAGGGTTTTACGACCCACATCAATGCCAGCTTCATGACGTATGCGACGGGCGCGCGGTTCGGTCAACCCGATCCGCGCATGGTGTCGGGCAAGCGACAGTTGTCGCCGGTGGCGCGAGCGCTCGCAAAGCTGCGCAAGCCGCACGGGAGCTAAGCCGATGTCGGACGGCGACCTGCTCGCCGGGCTGCGGGTGGTCGAGCTCAGCGCTGACGTTCCAGCGGCGGCCTGTGGACTGGAGTTCGCGCGTTGGGGCGCCGCGGTGCAGGTGTTCGAGCCGGCTGGCTCGCGATTGCGCGACGCGCCTCCCACGCTTGAGCGTTCGGGCGAGACGGTCTCGCTGCTGCGAGCGTCGCTGCTGCGTCGCAAGACGCTGGCGTCAGGAGACTGGCGTGACGCGCTCAATGACGCGGATGTCCTGATTGCAGACGCTGCGCTGGCGGACCTGGACGGAATCGCGGATCAGCATCCGCAACTGGTGGTCGTACACGTGACCCCGTTCGGGACGAGCGGTCCGTATGCGGATTTCGAGGCGGATGATCTGATCGTGCAGGCGGTCAGCGGATTCGCGTGTACGAATGGGCTGGCAGATCGGCATCCGTTAGCAGCGCCGGCGGCGATAGCGCCCCGCGTGGTCGGCGTGTTGGGAGCCGTGGCGGCGTTGGCGGCGCTGTTGGAGCGCGAAGCGTCCGGGCGCGGCGAGTGGATTGAGCTGTCCTCGATGGAGGCTTGCTCGACGCTGATCGAAGCGCTGCGGTCGGAGTTCTCGGGCCGCGCGGTCCCGCGCAATCCTGGCCCGGTCGGATGGGCTGAGGTGATCGCCACTCAGACGGACTGGATCACGCTGGCGCCGTGGTCCAAGGACACTCTGCAGAATCTGCCGATTGCGCTCGGCTGCGATCCGCCGCCAGACGAGCTGCTGGCGGGCGACGGGCGGATCGCCGAACGCGTCGCGTCGCGCGAGTATGTACTGCCGATCGTGCAGTCGCTGGATGCGGAGCAGGTCTGGACGGGCCTGTCGGAGCTCGGATGCGTGATGGCGCTGCATCGCTCACCGCAGCAGCTGTTGGATGATCCGCAGCTCGCCGCGCTTGACTTCTGGGAGTCGCGAGCGGTGGCTGGCCGCACGGCAACGGGCGCCGGCCGAGCGATGCGCGTGAGCGAGACGGTGGCGAGACCGAGCGAACAGCCGGAGCATCCGCTCCGAAGCACGGATGTGTCCGATGCCGACACCTCCAGCGGTCCACTTGATGGCCTGCGTGTCCTGGACCTGACGCATGCCTGGTTGGGGCCGTACGCGACGACGCTGTTGAGCGATCTGGGCGCGGACGTGATCAAGATCGAGGGGCCGGATCGTCCAGACATCTGGCGCTTCAACCCGGCTGACTCATTGCGAGTGGCGGCGCCTGACGCGCATCCGCTCAACGTGCGCGGCAACTTCAACATGGTCAATCGCGGTAAGCGCGCCGTCTCGATCGCGTTGGACACGGAGTCAGGTCGCGATCTGGCGTTGCGACTGATCGCGTGGGCGGATGTCGTGTTGGAAAACTTCCGCCCGCGCGTGCTCGAGAATCTGCGGCTGACACATGAGCAGATGCGACAGGTCAATCCGCAAATTGCGTTGGTGTCGTTCTCGGGCTACGGCAGCGGTGGTCCGTACGACAACTTTCGCGCCAACGGCGGCACGACCGAAGGCAATGCCGGCTGGGATCTGTTGATGGGCTACCGAGACGGTCCGCCGATGGTGCTCGGTTCCATGCAGGCCGATCCGATGATCGGCGCGCAGATGGCGGCGGCCACGCTGGCGGCGATCTGGCGAGCCAGGCAGCAGCAGGTCGCGATTCATGTGCAGGGGTCGATGTTTGAGTCAGCGGTCGCCTATATCGACGAGTACATGATCGCCGCCTCGCTCGGTCAGGATCCGCCGCCGCGCAACGGAAACCGGATGGCGGGATCGGTTCCGCACGAGTGTTTTCGCTGCGCCGACGCGATTGACGGCAGCGATGAATGGATTGCGATATCCGTTCGCAGCGACGCCGAATGGCTGCGGCTCGCTGAGTTCGCCGGACTGGATCGTCCCGAATGGCGGACGCTCAGCGGTCGGCGAGCGCACGAGTCAGGGTTGGAAGCGGCGATCACCGCGTGGACGATGGCTTGGAACGCGCAAACGCTGCAACATCAGTTACAGACGCGAGGCGTCGCAGCGGCGGTCGTACACACCACATTGAGCCACCTGCGAGATCCACATCTGTTGGCGCGCGGCTGGTGGCGCTACTTGACGCATCCAGACAGCGGGACTCGCCAGTATCAAGGCTCGGCCTGGCAGTTGCGGCGTCGACCGACATCGTGCCAACGTCCAGCGCCGCGATTAGGCGAGCATACGCAAGAGGTGCTGCAACAAGTACTCGGGTTGAGCGAGGCAGCGGTTGAGGATCTGTTGGATGCGGGCGTGGTCGCTGGCCTGGCGAGGGCGACGTAGGCAGGCTGGGGCCTGTTCACTCTCATCGAGCATTAGTCAGAGTAGAGGCACGGTCTCGCGGCCGGGCTACAGGCGACTCATGCAATTGACCGACGCACAGTGGGCGTGCCTTGCCCGACAGCACGATCGTGAAGGTGCATCAGGACGGGACGGAGGCGCCCGCCAACAGGGGCGCCCCGTTCAAGATGGGGACAGGACAGGCAATCGGGCGCTCGCGCGGAGGCTTGACGACCAAGCTGCACGCGCTCGTGCTGGAAGACCGGCTGCCGCTGATCATGACCTTGACGCCGGGTCACTGGGGTGATGCGCTCTGGGGACGTTGGCTGCTGGAGCGGCTCAGCCTCGTATCTGGTCAGCCGCAGATGATCGCAAACCGAGCCCGCAACGCGATCGAACGCTACTTCGGTCGCATCAAGCGGTTTCGGGGCATCGCCAGCCACTATCACAAACTCGCCCACGTCTACCTCAATCAGATCATCCTCGCCGGCATCCACTGCATGACGAAATAGAGTCAACAGGCGCTAGGCGGACGGTCGGGGCGGGGTTACTCGCTGGAGGCGACCGCGCTGGCGAGACCGAAGGCTTGCAAGTAGAGCTGTCGCGCGACTTGGGGCGCCTGATCGTGCCCGAGATATGTATGAGCGATGCGGATTTCGAAGTGCAGATGAACATCGGTACCTGGCGCGGCGTAGACCTCCTGTTGGCCAGACTCGCCGGGAAAGCCGATCAGCTGTCCCTGCGTGACTTCCGCGCCAACGGCGATGTCGCCTGAGATCGCGGAGAGATGCGCGTACCGGGTGACGACTCCGCGCCCGTGATCAATCCAGACTTGCCGCCCGCGCAGCTCGTCAAGGATGTCAGCGCCTTCCCAGTTGGCGTTGGTGAAGCGCTGCCAATCGGTGGGGGTGATGTCGGTGTAGTCGAGGTCGGCGCGGATGATGACGCCTGCCTTGGCGGCGAGGACGGGGGTGCGATAGTCGACGGTGGTGCAGACGGCCCACTGGTAGAAGTCGAGGCCTTCGTGGACGCCGTCGTTGCGGTACCCGCGCGGGGATGAAGGCAGGTGGCCTTCAAATTCGCTGATGCAGGCGCCGGCGATCGGAATGATAAATCCGCGCAACGGGTTGCTGGCGGACTCGCCGGGGTTCGCGTCGCCATCCGGCGCTGTGTTGGGCTGCGCTTGGCCGTCCGACGCGGTTGTTGGCTGCTCCGCCGATTGCGACTGGTCCGACTGCGACTGGTCCGACTGGGCGAGGTCCGACGGGGTCGCGGCTGAATCAGCGGGCGACGCCGCTTGCGACTGCTGCAACTGGACGCCCGCACTCGGGTCGCTGGAGACGGCGGGTTGCGCCTGGCTCGGGGACTGGCTCGCGCTGGAGTTCACGGTCTGGCTGGATTGGGCGACCGCGGCCTGCTCTGAGGTCGTCGGAACGGTGGCGGACGGCGTCACCGCGTCGTCCGAGCTGGCGGCCTGGACGATGGCGACGACCACGGCGAAGATGAAGATGATGACGGCGACAGCGACATACAACCACGTCGGACCGATCAGCCAGCCGCCGCGGTCGCGCGACTGAGCGGCATAGCGACTTCGGCGGACGCCGACGCTGGATCGTCGTGACGGTCGCTGACCCCACGGGCTATCGGAGCGGCGGATAGCCTTCCTCCTCCAATGCGGCGTCGATCTGCGCCACTGACGCGGACTCGCCGTCGTAATCGACTCGCACGCGCTTGGACGCGACATCAACGCTGACGGCCTCGACGCCGGCAAGCGCGCCGAGCGCGCCTTCGATCGCGTTGGCGCAGTGTTCGCAGGAGATGTCTGGTGATGTGCGGGTGAGCGTATTGCTTGCAGCCACGTCAGTTCCTCAAATGTCTATCTGATAGCGGACGGGTGGTTACTACATTATGCCAAATGCCGTCGCAGTGGCGACGGTCGCGACTGAGTCGGCGAGAGCGCGGTGTGTAGCGCTTCGGCATGCGCTCGAACGGCGGCGAGGTCGTCGATCGGTTCGAGTTGGGCGGAGGCGGCGCCGTAGCGACGTTCCAGCGCGAGCGCGATGAGGCGGTCGGCGAGATGCGGATTCTTGGGCAGGACGGCGCCGTGCAGATAGGTGCCGAACGCGTTGCGGACGCGCGCGCCCTCGAGGCCGTCGCCGCCGTTGTTGCCGAATCCGCTGACGACATCGGCAAAGGCTTGCTGGCCTTCGTTGAGGTAGGTGCGACCGCCGTGATTCTCGAACCCGACGACCGTCTCGCCCTCCCAGAGCGCGACGACATTGCCGACACACCGCGCGATCTGCGGGCCTGGGTGCGTCGCAACCGCGTCGAAGACGCCGATTCCCTGCATCACATCGCCGTCGTAGCCGCGATAGTGCTGCCCGAAGAGTTGGAAGCCGCCGCAGACGGCGAGCGTGACGCCGTCGTCCGCGACGTAGTTGCGCAGGTCGTCGGCGCGTTGCTGCAGGTCGGACTCGACGCGGCGCTGCTCGCGGTCCTGTCCGCCGCCGACGAGGATGATGTCGGCGTCGTGTGGCGACCAGCGGTCGCCGATCTCGACATGGGTCGTGCTGGTGTCGATGCCGCGCCGGGCGCAGCGGCGTTCGATCGCGCGGGCGTTGCCGCGGTCTCCGTAGAGGTTGAGGAGTTGCGGATACAGCACCGCGATATGCAGCTGTCGCGACAGCGGAGCGGGCATCAGGCGACATCCCAGAGCGGCGCGGCGCCGAGGCTGCCGAGTCGTTGGCGCACCTCAAGCATTGCGGTGTAGGTGGGCAGGATGACGAGCTCCTGACCGGGCGCGACGCGATCGAGCGCCTGGCGCAGCGCCGCACCGATCTCGTTGCGGAGCGGCGACTGTGGGTCGGGCAGGCCGGCGTATTCCAGTCTTAGCGCCATGTCGGCGGCGCGGCGTCCGCCAACGCTGAGGCTCTCGCAGTGGTCGGCCTGCGACTCCCAGTCCACATCCCAGATCCAGGAGACATCAACGCCGTCGGCGACGCCATCGTTGAGCAGGACGAGCAGGTGATGGCGTTGGCCGCGCTGCTGCAAGGTGCGCAGCGCCTGGTTCAGTCCGGACGGGTTCTTGCCGAGCAGGATGCGGACGCGGCGTCCATCGACTTCGAGCGTCTCCTGTCGGCCGAACGCGGCTTCGTGAGCTTCAAGGCCATTGCGGATGGCGGAGAGATCGACGCGCATGGCGACGGCGGCTGTCGCCGCCGCCAGGGCGTTGTAGACGCTATAGAGTCCCTCGGCGGGTAAGCGAACATGCAGGGCAACGTCCTGCAGGTGGAGTCGGAAGTTGGTGGGATCGGGCGCCGGCGCGAGGCGAATCTGGTCCGCCCAGATATCGGGCTGGGGGCGTTGGAGGCCGCCGTCGGTGTACCAGCGTCCGAGCTGGGCAAAGTAGCGGCGTTGGTAGCGGAAGTCGGCCTGCGATTCAGGGTCCCAGACCGCATCCATGATCTCGCCCTCTGGCGCGGGGGGAATGTCCGGATCTTCGACGCCGAAGCGGAGGCAGCGTCCCGACCAATGCTGGGCCAGCGAGGCGACGAGTGGATCATCGATATTGAGCGCCAGGCAGGCGTTGGCGGGCAGCGCCGGCAGTGTGTCGATCCAGCGCCGCGCGATGGATTCGATTTCTCCGTAGCGGTCGAGCTGGTCGCGCATGAGATTGGTGAAGACGGTCACGCTCGGCGGCGCCACCTGAGCGATTGACGGCAAGGCGGCCTCGTCGGCTTCGAAGACGGCGCTGGCGTCGGCCGGCAGTCCGCCGAGCGGCGAGGCAGCCTCAACCAGGGTGGCGGTGACGCCGCGCAACAGGTTGGAGCCGGCGCGGTTGTGGACGACGCGTCGCCCGTCGGCTCGCAGGATGCGAGCGAGCATCGCGGCTGAGGTGGTCTTGCCGTTGGTTCCCGTGATCAGCGCAGTGTCTGTGAGGTTGGCGGCGATTGCCGCTGCCGCGTGGGGATCGAACCGCTCAACGAGTAGACCTGGCAGCGCGGTGCCGCCGGTGCCGAGCGCGCGCATGGCTGAGCGCACGGTCTTGCCGGCGGCGATCGCGGCGATGAGCTTGAGGGAAGCGGAGCGAGTCACGCTTTCGACTGTATCGCGTGTCTCGGCCCGGCTGCTGGGCCGGCTGCTGAGCAACGCCATCGATTGCTCAGCGCCGAAGCCCTGATCAGGCGAGCTGATGCTTGCGGCGCTCGCTAGTTAGTCGGGGGTGACGAGCACGCAGCCGGCCAACGTGGTCATCTCTTCGCCGTGTTTATTGGTGAAGGTGATCGACGGGAAGCAGACCGTGTAGGGCCGACCGCGCGCCTGGAGCGCCTCTTCGGTTTTGCGCTGGTTTTCCCAGTTCGCCTCATGATCCGGGTCACCTCTGATGGTGCCTGGGCTGTGGATCACGACATGTTTTTCGTCTACCTCGTCTTCTACTTCCTGCGTCCAGGTATTGACCTGATCGACCTCATCAAGAGTGGTCGGGTAGATGGGCGCAACGTGAGTCGACGTGTCTTCGCTATCGCTGATCGAGATCTGCGAGCCGTCGTAGCTCACTTCGACCACGTCATCGCCGGTGGGTTGAGGCACATCTCCGTCTGGCGCGTTGCACGGCGCGGTGCAAGTCACGACAGGCGTATCCCATTTGCTCCCACCAGCCGCAGCGTCGGCTTGCAGTGCCTGATCGGTCGGGGCCTGATCGGTCGGTGAATCGGCCTGCGGCTGTTGTCCGGACTGATCGGTCGGCGAGACGGCGGACGCAATGCTCACCGCGGTCGGCGGGTTTGATGATGGCGAGACGATTGCTGTGACGTCGCTGACCTGGACATCCTCGCCGCTGCCTGAGTCACTGTCTGACTGTTCTGGCGTGAAGGAGAAGACGTAACAGGCGCCATCGCTGTTGCCGCAGTGCGAATTGGGGCGGAAGACAGGGTTCGTTTCGCTCGTCGCGGTGATGGTTTGCGTTTGTCCACCGATCGAGATCGAGAACTGCACGCCTTCGTCCAGGTCCAGGTCGCGGTCGGTGATCAGGGTGCAGCCGACCAGCGAGTGGCTACGCTCGCAGGTGAGAGAGACGCCTGGCGTGTTGCCGCCAGGCGTCGCGGCGACGGCTACCCCCCCCCCTCCGATTATGGCGAACGCGACGGCTACCAGCGCCGCGGCGGCTGCCGCTACGACGAGGACCGTCCTTCTCAGGCCGCCAACGTCAGTCCCGGTTGAGTCCAGATTGTTCATCGCCGCACTCCGTTTCTCGCACAAATCGTATTGGGTAGCATACCTGCAACGTGCCACTTTGTCGATCTTATTGAAGAACAGCGTCTGATGTTGGCCTCATGTTGACTGCGCGTTATCGTTGCGGCCAGTTCGGATCCTGGCGCAGACGATCGAGGATGGCAAGAGCGACATCGTACTTGTGCAGCAGCGGGAGACGCTCGGGATTGCCGCTGGCGTCGAGCAGGACGACGCGGTTGGTGTCGACCTGGAACCCGGCGTCGGGCTGGGTGACGTCATTGGCGACGATGAAGGCGAGGCCTTTCCTGGCGATCTTGGCCTGGGCGTTGGCGATCAGGTCATCGGTCTCAGCGGCGAAACCGACCTTGAGCAGGTGGGGCGCGTCGATTGAGGCCACGACGTCCGGGTTCTCAACGAGTTCGAGGCTCATCCGGTCTTCAGCGGCGTCCTGCTTCTTGAGCTTGGACTCGGCGGCGGCGGCCGGCCGGTAGTCGGCGACGGCTGCCGCCATGATCAGTGCGTGCGCGCCGCGCGCGGCGCTCTGGATGGCTTGCTGCATCTCGATGGCGGTGGCGACGGAGCGGACGACGATGCCGTAGCGTCCGGCGGGCGGCGGTTGCGTCGTGACCAGGCTGACGGCGGCGCCCTGGTCGCGGGCGGCCTGCGCGACGGCGACGCCCATCTTGCCGCTCGAGTGGTTGCTGAGGAAGCGGACCGGATCGATCGGCTCGCGGGTGCCGCCGGCGGTGACGATGATGTGTCGACCGCGCAGCTCGCCAACGCTGCGCCCGATCGCGGAGCGGACGGCGGCGGCGAGCTCGATCGGTTCAAGCAGGCGTCCGAGTCCCTGTCCGCCGGAAGCGAGTCGTCCGATGGCAGGACCCGCGATGAAGGCACCGCGCGCCTTGAGCCGCTCAAGGTTGGCCTGCACGGCGGGTTGGCGGAACATGATGGCGTCCATCGCCGGGGCGACGACGAGCGGAGCGGCGCTGGCCAGCGCCGTGAGGGTCAGCGGATTGTCGCCGATGCCCATAGCCAGCTTGGCGATGGTGGTCGCCGAGGCCGGCGCCACGATCATGGCGTCGGCGCGGCGACCCATCGCGACATGCTGCTCGGCTGGCGCGGCCGCGTCCCAGAGATCGGCGGCGACCTCGCCATGCACCAGCGAGCGGAACGTGAGCGGCGGAATGAAGCGCGCCGCTGCCGGAGTGAGCGCCACGTCAACGATCGCGCCGGCGTCTTCGAGTCGGCGCGCGAGTTCGACGCTCTTGTAGGCGGAGATCGAGCCGCTGACGCCGAGCGTGACGCGTCGGCCGGCGAGCGGGCGCGGCGTAGGGACGGCTTCAGCGGTCACGGGGTGCCTTCGGCATTGAAGTAGAAGAGTTCACGTAGTCCCCAGAGGATGAGGTCTTCGTCGACGACATCGAGGATGTCGGTTTCCTGGGCGATGCGCGGCGCCCAACCGCCGGTCGCGACGACGCGCGCGCGTCCGAGCTCGGCGCGGAAGCGCTGGATGATGCCTTCGACGAGACCGACGTAGCCGAACAGGATGCCGCTCTGCAAGGCGGTCTCGGTGCGGGCGCCGATCGCGGTCGGGGGGCGCTCGAGATCGATGCGGGCGAGGCGGCTGGCGCGGTCGAAGAGCGCATCGATGGAGATGCCGATGCCGGGAGAGATGGCGCCTCCGATGTAGACGCCGTGCTCGTTGATCGCGTCGAAGACGGTCGCGGTGCCGAAGTCGACCACGATCAGCGGCGGCGGACCGTAGCGCTTGACCGCCGCGACCGCATCGACGATGCGGTCGGCGCCGAGCTCTTCGGCGTGCTCAATGCCGATGCGGACCGGTTTGCGCATGTGCTGTGAGACGAGCAGCGGCTCGGTGCGGAGAAACTTGCGGCAGACTTCCTGGAAGATCGGCGCGAGCGCCGGCACGACGGAGGAGATGATGGCGCCATCGATCTGCTCGGTGCGGATGCCCTCGTAGCGCAGCAGCGAGGCGACAAAGATGCCGTACTCGTCGGCGAGGCGATCGTGATTCGTGGCGAGCCGCCAGGTGTGGACGATTTTACGGTCGTTGAACACCCCGACTTGGAGTGTGGTGTTGCCGATATCGATCGCGATCAGCATGGCGCTGCCCCAAGCTCTGGTGACGCGCGAGTGGCGCCCTTGCGCACACATCGCTGGCTGCAGTGTAGGGCTGTGGATAGGTTCTGGATAAGTGGCGGCTCGGTGTCGCCGGCAGCCCGAATCGCTGCGGCCAGCGGGTAACATTCCTGCGAGGGAAGGCTGATATCTTCCTTTGCAGCGATGCCGCCGGCAATTGTTGCGGCCCAAGGGCGGGCGGCCTCATCGCTTCGCCGATGTGGCTCGAGTGAGGAATGCGGAGGCGCCATGGCCATCCGGTCAACGAGTGCGGAGCGCAATCCACGGCCCGATGCGCGCGCGATCTGGCAACGAGCGCTCGAGCACGTGCGACACCAGCTTGAGACTCAGGCGTACGAGACGTGGTTCGCGGGCACGTCCCCGCACGAAATTCGCGGCGGGGTGCTGCACATCAACGTGCCAACCGTGATCCACCTGGACACGCTGCGCGGCAGCTACTTTCCGATCCTGGCATCCGCCGTGAAACAGGCCGCTGGCCGCCCCATGGAAGTCGAGTTGCGCGTGGCGGCGCGCACGGATCGGACCGACCCGGGGCTGGCCATTCCAGCGCCGCAGACCGAAGCGGAGGATGGGGCTTCGGCGCGGAAGGGCCGCATGCGGCCGGTGCTGAAGGCAGAGTTCACCTTCGATCGCTTCATTGAGGGCACGTCCAACCAGTTTGCGTTGGCGGCTGCGCGACGCGTCGCGCGGCACCCGGGCGAAGACCTCAACCCGCTCTTCATTTACGCCGATTCAGGGCTCGGCAAGACGCACCTGCTGCACGCGATCGGGCACGAGCTGATGCCGCGCTACCACACGGCCGTGGTGCAGGCGCAGCGTTATCTGCGCGAGTTCGTGTCCTCCGTCACCGAGGGGACGCGGGCGACCTTTCAGGAGAAGTACGAATCGCTTGACGTCTTGATCGTGGACGACATCCAGGGCCTGAACCGCGGCGTCCAGACGCAGGAAGAGTTTTTCAACGTCTTCAGCGAGCTGCATCAACATGGGCGGCAGATCGTGATTGCATCGGACGTGCCGCCGCGCCAGCTGACCGGGCTCACCGATCGGCTAGTGACGCGGTTCGGTGGCGGTCTCGTGGTGGAGATCACGCCGCCAGACGTGGAGTTGTGTGAGGCGATCCTCGCACAGCACGCGCGGATGCTGCGCCTGGACGTCCCCGAGGAGCAGATTCAGTTGATCGCCGCGCGCGGCGGACCGGAAGTGCGGTCGCTGTTGGAGGCATTGAACCGCGTGCGCATGTACTCGGAGCTGGAGCGTGCGCCGGTCACGAGAGACCTCGTCCTGCGTGCGCTCGGAGATCGCGCGCCAGAGGAGCGGCGGCGCTCGCAGCCAACGGTGGCAGAACTGATCGCTGCCGTATCCGAACTCACCGGAGTCGCGCCTGATTTATTCACCTCGAAGCGCAAGGACCGCCGCACTTCGCAGGCCCGGCAACTCGTGATGTACCTCGCCTGCGAGCACACTGACCTGTCGCAGCAACTGATCGGCGCGGCGCTCGGTGGCCGACACCACACGACCGTGCTGCACGGTCGCGACAAGGTCGCGGGTCAGCTCAAGCGACCGTCTGATCCGAATGGGCAAATGTGGATCCAGCAGATCGCCGAGCTGCGCTCCAGGCTGCGGCTGGAGGCGTAGTCCAGACTGCGTCCAGAGGCTATCCAGCGCTTCGCGGCCTGTACCCACGCAGTATCCACCGCTCCTGAGCCACGTTTCTCGGTAAAACGTGCGCGATTGGCCGACCTTCCACATCTTGCATTGCGCAAGAGAGGAAGGCAATAGTTTTTTAACCACCTGTCATACGATCATGATCCGATCCAGAAGCGCATTTGAAGCTGTGAATAGACTCGAAGCATGATCGATACGGTCGAGATCGAAGTAGAGGGCGGCGCGGGCGGTCGCGGGGCCGTGTCGTTTCGGCGCGAGAAGTTCGTTCCGCGCGGAGGCCCGGACGGTGGTCGCGGCGGTCGCGGCGGCGATGTGATCGTGGTGGCAAACGGCCAGCTGAATACGTTGCGCCGCTACCGCCGTCAGCGGCACTTTCGAGCGGCGCCGGGAAGCAACGGCGGGACCAACCAGCGTCGCGGACGGGCCGGCGCCACGCTATTGCTTGAGCTGCCGCTGGGGACGGTCGTGTCAGCGGTGGATGGCGACGGCGTTGAGCGACTCGTCGACCTGGAGCAGGATGGTCAGTCGCACGTGGTGGCCTGGGGCGGCCGCGGCGGACACGGCAACGTCTACTTCAAGAGTGCGACCAACCGGACGCCTCGCGTCGCGCAGAAGGGCGAGGCGGGCCAGGGACGGCGACTGCGCTTCGAGCTGCGGGTGCTTGCCGACGTCGGCATTGTGGGACTCCCGAACGCTGGCAAGTCGTCGCTGCTGCGCTGGTTGTCGGCGGCCAACCCGAAGGTCGCGCCGTATCCGTTCACGACGCTGGAGCCGCACCTCGGCGTGGTGTCCGTCGGCTGGGACGAGTTTGTGATGGCGGACCTGCCGGGCCTGATTGCAGGCGCTGCGGATGGCGCCGGGCTGGGCCATGACTTCCTCCGTCACACGTCGCGGACGCGGTTGCTACTGCACCTGATCGATGGTTCGCAGGATGATCCGCTGGCGGCGAAGGCGCTGGTTGACCGCGAGTTGGCAGGCTACTCGCCAGAGCTGGCGGCGCGTCCGCAGATGGTCGTGATCAACAAGCTGGACCTGGAAGAGGTTGGGTTGCTGCGCGACGAGATCTCGTCGCTGTTTGCAGAGTTGGCGCCGCCGCCGATGTTCTGCTCGGCGATCAGCGGGGAAGGCGCGGACGCGGTTGCGAGCGCCTGCGCGTCCGCGCTCGCGGAGCTGGACGCGCAGGCGGAGTCGCAGGGCGCGCAGCGGCCGCCGATCATCCCGGTGGTGCGCCCGAAGCAGGACGGGCGGCGCTTTGAAGTGGAAGAGGCGGCCTCGGGTGTGTTTGAGGTGCGCGGCGAGTCGGTCGAGCGGTTTGTCGCGATGATGGAACTCGGCGCGGACGAATCGTTGGCGGAGACTTACCGCTGGCTTGACCGGCGCGGCGTGGCGTCGGCGTTATACCGCGCGGGCTGCCGGCCCGGCGATGTCGTGCGAATCGGGCGGTCGCGAATGCGCTGGGACTGGGAGCGCTGAAGTCGATGTCGGAAGCGTGCGATCTGCGGTTCGAGCCGCACCAGCGGGTCGGCGCGTTGGGCGGCACATTCGACCCGCTCCACCGAGCGCACCTGCACCTGGCGGATGCCGCGGCGCAGGCGCTGGAGCTGGACCGCCTGATCCTGATCCCGGCCGGCGATCCGTGGCGCAAGCGAGGTCGGAAGATCACGCCGGCCGAACACCGGCTGGCGATGGCGCGCGCGGCGGTTGCGGACCGCGGCGGTGGACTCGAGGTCTCGGATGTGGAGGTGCGGCGCGCGGGGCCGACGTACACATTGGACACGGTGAACTGGCTGCGCGATCGCGGAGCTGAGCAATTGTGGTGGATTATGGGCGCCGACGCGGTGCTGGACCTGCCCCACTGGCGTCGCGCGAAGGAAATCCTGGCGTGCGCCAGGATTGCGGCTGCTGTGCGTCCGGGTGCGGAGCTCGATCGGCGCCAGCTGGACCAGATCGTGCCTGGTCTGGGGCGCTGGCTCGACTGGGTGCCGATGGACCCGGTCGACCTCTCGGCGACGGAGCTGCGCGCCCGTCTGGGGAGGGGCGAGGATGTCTCCGCGGATGTATCGCCGATCGTGATTCGCTACGCGGCCGAACACGGGCTGTTCCGCTGATGCGACGGCGCAGTTACGGCGCCGCGAGAGTAGCCTGCGCAAGTCGCCAGCGCGTTGTGGCGCGGCGCGCAGGCTGTTGGGAGCTGCTATGCGGATTACCTTCTGTGGGTCAGGAGCGGGCGCGGCGGTCAATCCGCGCCGTGGCGCGGCTGCGATCCACCTCGCGCACGGCGACGCGCAACTGATGCTCGATACCGGGCCAGGGTTTATGGAGCGGTTGGTCAGCTCAAGGCTGGACCCGGACGCGATTCAGTCGGTCCTGTTCTCTCATCTGCACTTTGATCACGCGATGGGAGTGGTGGAGCTGTTCTCCCGCTTGATCTCGCGTTCCGGGCCGCCGGTCGCGATCTATGGCCCGCGTGACACGGACAGCTACACCGAGTCGGCGCTCAACTTCGCGCGCGCGAATGCGACGAATGACCGCATCCGCGAGTGGCTCGATGGCGTCACGGTCAGCCTGACGCGCCCGGGCGATGAGCGAGAACTGCACGGGATCGCGGTGCGCGCGGTGGAGGTGCCGCACGCGGCCACGCTGGAATGTCTGGCGCGACGCTTTCAGGCTGGCGGTCGCACATTGGTCTACTCGGGCGACAGCATCTACGCGCCCGAGGCGATGGTTCCGCTCGCGGAGGGCGCGGATGTCCTCATCCACGAGGGGTTTACGGAGTCGGCGCTTGAGCGGCTGGCGCAGCGGATTCCGGCTGGGCGACGCGAGGGTCTGTATGACGCCATGCGCGGATCGCACTGTCAGGCCGTGGACGCGGGACGGATTGCCGCTGCGGCCGGCGTCCGCACGCTGATCCTCACGCATCTCACGCCGGACGAACGGGATGCCGAGCTCGTCGCTGAGGCGCGGCAGGCGTTTGCGGGCACGATCATCGTCGCCTCGGACGGTCTGTCGCTGGAGGTCTGAGTTTGCCATGCAGGTCCGCGAGTTCACCATCATGATCGGTACGGATCAGCCGCAGGCGCTCGCGCGCTTCTATGGCGAGACGCTCGGGCTCGAGCGGGTCGATCGGTTCCGCGATCCGGTATTCGCCGCCGCCGGCGGATTTATCCGCATCCTCGATCACTCAGGGATTACGGGGCCGACGCAGGAGCCGGTTCGGATGCAGATCAATCTGTTTGTGGACGACGTGCTGGCCGTATACGAGCGTGTCCGCGCGTCCGACCCGCGCATGCGTGTGCATCGCGAGCCTGAGCGTGAGTCGTGGGGCGGATACGTGACCACATTGCTGGATCCGGACGGCAACTTCGTGCAGTTGCTGGAGTTGGTCGCGGATTAGCCCTCAGACGCGATCAATTCCATGTCCTCGGCGGCAAGATCGCCCAACTCGCCGCGGCGATACGAATCGTAGAGCTGAAACAGCTCTCGCTTGTGCGGACGCTTGCGCCCAATGGGGCAGTCTTCCCAGGCCTCGTAATCCTCGTCGCAATATCCCATCCGGCGCTCTCCGCATTTGGGTTGCAGGTGCGTTCCCAGTTCAGGTGCGACCTTGATGACCGCTGCCCGCATCAGCGACACGACCTTGCGGAATTCCCACTGAGCGCGTGTGCATAGTCTCAGGTCAGCGATGTGAAGCAGCGAGGCGAAGTTGACGGTGATTTTGAAGTTCGTGCTGGTCGCATTCGGGAGCAGGAACCGTGCGTCTTCCGCCGGCACGCCGGCGGCCACCATCTTCTCGTACAAGGCGCCCGCCTGCTGGAAGAGCGCGGCCATGTCGTCGCGCATCCCCGCCCGCTCAACGGTGCGCGGCACGGAGTACGGGAACTCGCCGTCCTTGTAGGTCACGTAGCGCTGCGACTGCTGCTCGAAGCTGATGCCGATTCGGTGTCGCACGAACTGGTGCGAGAAGGCGCGGGAGACGCCGGATATCCCGAACTCGAAATGCACCTGCTCCAGGGGCGACATGTGTCCGGTCTGGAGGCGCGCTTCGACGAACTCCAACATTTTGCTCTGCGAAATCCGCTCGTCATCAATGCGCTCCAACACCTGCTGGGGCGTCAGCGCCGAGTAGCAGACTCGGTAGGCCATGTAGAGGGTGCGGATTGGATCGGGCGTGTAGTCGATGAGCGTGACGGAGATGGGCATCATAAGCAGTCTAGTCGCCGCAAGAGCTGGCAAGAGCTGGATTGCGGCGCCTCTGTCAGGCCGTGCTCCAGGGCTTCCAGCCGAAGCGCTCGTAGACTTTGCGAGCGTAGCGCGCGTTATACATCGGGCGCAGCGCCAACTGGGTATTGAGCTGTTCGCCCACTTCTTCGATGCCGTATCGCTCCCACCACCCGTTGAGTTGGAACAGGCCGTAGCTGCCGCCGAACGGATCGTTACGGTTGATCGCGCGCGGGTTCCAGCGACTTTCGCGATAGGTAATCCTGAGCACGTCCTTCATTTCGCGCTCGGACCAGCCGGCCGCGCGCATGATCTCTCTGAGGCGAGGTTCAGCGATGGTCAATGTGGATGTGGTTCCGTTTGTCGGCGCCGGGCTCGGTCGGGCTATTCGGCGAAGGTGGTTTCGACCGACGACGAGGCGTCAAAGAAGTCTTGCAGTGTCTGGTTGAATCGGTAGAAGAGGTCGCGGCGGTTGTAGTCCTCGCCTTTGGCGAGCTCTTCCGGACTCTCCAGGTCGATCGTGTTGAGGGTGTGGTGCAGGTCCGCGTGACCGTTTTGCTGGATGTTGACCAGCATTTCCTGCCAGCGTTCGGTCGGCATCACCAGGGTGAAGTCGAGGTCTTCACCATCCGCGCGTCCGGATACGTCGGCGATTTCGGGGATGTCAAAGCCGTCAAAGACGAGCTTGATGGTAGCGTCGCCCACGTTGACGCCCATGGCGCAGTCCATCATGCCGAAGTCGCGCCAATGCGGGTCATCTACGACGGTGTCGCGAAGCGCTTCAAACCACTCTACGGATGGGAACTGGGGCATCATCGGTCTCCGATTGTCTAGTTTCGTCGATCGGTTCAGAGTGTATCAATCAACCTGATCATCCTAATGGTCACTGCCCGCAGGGTGAGTTGGGGGATGCAAGAGTTCGCTCAACGAGGCGACGACGGCTGCGGTGATGGCGAGTAACGCGAGCGACTTGAGGTGTAGTCGACGGGCGCGCGACAGGTCTTCGAGCTTGGGCGGGGGGCGTTGCCAGCCGACCGAGCGGCCATTCCATGAGGCGCGGCGGTCGAGCGCCACCGACATGGCGGTGACCGGCATGGGCATGTCCGCGCCCATCGCCAAGTCTTCCAGGTCGGGCGCCTGCAAGTCCGCGCGTCCGCGCGCGGCCAACGTGGCGGCGGCGGCGATGGCGTCGCGCCCGCGACGCACGGAGACGAGCTGTCGGCGCGGGTCCAACATCGCCGCCAACGGACCGTCGGTGCCGGGGCCAGCCATGGGACCGCCGAGCGACTCGACGGCGGCGTACGATACGGCGCCGGCGAGGTCGAAGGCGGCGTACGCCGCCCAGGGGCCGACGACGCTCTCGGAGGTGGCGTTGGCGAGTCGACCGATCTCGGCCTCGACTCGATCTGCGTCCAAAGCGGCGAGCGGGCGACCGCTGTCATCCAGCGGTGCCTGTTCGAGCTCGCGCTGGAACGCTGTGGACGTACGGACTCCGCGCCAGGCGTCGAAGGTGATGGCCAATAATGCGGCCTGCAGCAGGATCGCCAACAGTCGCGCGCGGCCTTCAGGTCGCGAGCCTTCGGCAAGCGCGGCCGCCCGAATCGCTACGAACGACGCCGCGAAGGGCGCAAACACGCGCAGCCGCGGCGGCAGCGTGGCGATCCGAGTGCTTTTCGACAGCAGCCAGGCGAGCCACGTCGGACGGCCTTCGGGCGGAGGCCCGATCAGCCACTGCAGAGCGCCTTGCAGGATCAGGGCCAGGCCAAACACGGAGACTCGGTCAGCAGTGCGTCGCATGTGTTCTGAGCATATCCGCAGCGACTCATCACTCCACGCCGAGCGCGGGTCCACCTCTGCGCCTGGTTGCGACTGCGCCTGGTTCGACTGGTTGCGACGGGAGCGCGAGGGTCGGCGTTACGTGGCTGAGCGGAACTGCATAGGATGTAGATATGCGTTTCGGAATGTTCGGCGGGAATGGAATTCAGATCGGTCGGGTGCTTGGGATCCCGATTAAGTTGGACATTTCCTTCTTCTTCGTCTTCGCGCTGCTCGTCTTCCTGATCGCCACGCAAATCCTGCCCGATTCGGTTGACGGACTCGGCGGCGCTGAGCGCTGGCTGTACGGCCTGGTCGGAGGCGTCGTCTACTTCGCCTCGCTGCTCGTACACGAGCTGGCGCACTCCTTGTGGGCGCGGCGCTACGGTATGGAAGTGTCTTCGATCACACTCTTCTTTTTCGGCGGCGTTTCCCTGATCCGCGAGGATTCGCAGCGGCCGGGGCAGGAGTTTTGGATCGCGGTCGTGGGACCGCTGGCGTCAGCGCTGCTGGCAGCCATCTTTCTGGCCGTCGCGCTGTTCGTGCTCGCGCGCGAGACGACGCTGGCTGAGATGCTCTTTGTGCTGGGACTGGCCAACGGCTTTCTCGCGGCGTTCAACATGCTGCCCGGCTTCCCGCTGGATGGCGGTCGCGTCGCGCGAGCCGCGATCTGGCGCGTCACCGGATCGCGACATCGCGCCACTCGCGCCTCGGCGCGCCTCGGTCAGATGCTGGGCGCGGTGATGATCATCTACGGCATCGGCGGAATTCTGACGGACGTGTCCTTCTTTGACAGCGGCTTGAATTCGATCTGGGTGGCGCTGGTCGGATTTCTGTTGCTGACTCAGGCGGCGCAAGGCGTCAAGGCAGCGGAGTTGGAGCGCGACCTCTCGCTGCTCCGAGTGGGCGAGCTGATGCTGGCGCCGCCGATCGCCCGCACCGCCGAAGCCGCCCTGGCCGTCAAGGTGCTGGCGCCCTCCCGAGCGCAACTTGACCAACAGGACGTCTTCATCGTGACCGAGTCAGGCGCAGCGGTGGGGATTACGTCTGCGGTGCAGATTCTGTTGTTGGAGGAGGAGCGCTACCAGACCGCGCGTCTGCGCGACATCATGGTGGAAGCGAGTCAGGTCGAGCCGATCAATACTCAGACGGGCGCCGATGAGGCGTTGCGGCGCCTGCAACGCGAGCGATTGTTCGTGCTGCCGGTGGTGGAGCGCGGTCGACTGTTGGGCGTGGTCGGACTGGAGCAGATCGTGAGCGCGCTCGGCGGTGCGCCGCGCGCCGGCTTCGACCCGCGTGGCGGCGCGTAGGCTACTCCCGTGCCGCCGATTCTGAGCATGGATGACGTGAGTATCGAGTACCGCACACGCGAAGGTCGCGTGCAAGCGGTTCGCGGCGCGAGCCTGGACGTGGCGCGCGGAGAGATCGTGGCGCTCGTCGGCGAGAGCGGCTCCGGCAAAACCACGCTCGGTCTCGCGATCCTGCGCATCCTTCCACGCAATGCCGACCAGACCAGCGGACGCATCCAGTTTGAAGGCCGCGACATCAGCGCGATGGATCGGGCTGAGATGCAGACGCTGCGCGGCGACCAGATTTCGATGATCTTCCAGGATCCGATCGCGGGCCTCAACCCGATCATCTCGGTCGGCCAACAGGTTGAAGAGGTGATCACGTCGCATCGCGACGTGCCGAAGAAGGAAGCGCGCGAGCGGGCGCTCGACGCGCTCGACGCGATGCAACTGCCCGATCCGAAACGGATCGCGAAATCGTATCCCGGCGAACTCTCGGGTGGGATGTGTCAGCGCGTGATGATCGCGATCGCGACGGCGCTGGACCCGAAGCTGCTGATCGCAGACGAACCGACTGCGTCGCTTGACGTGACCGTGCAAGCGCAGATTCTGTATGAGCTCGAGCGACTGCGCGACGAGCGCGGCACGTCGATCCTGCTGATCACGCACGACATGGGCGTGGTGGCGCAGATCGCCGAGCGGGTAGCGATCATCTATGCGGGTCGGATGATGGAAGTGGACGATGTGATTCCGCTCTATCGTCAGCCGCGGCATCCCTACACGTATGCGCTGCTCGAGACGTTGCCGAGACTGGACCGGCGTCGCGGCTCGCGATTGCGGCAGATTCCCGGTGGTCTACCAGACTTGGCGGATGAGGCGATCGGCGAGCATTGCGCCTATCTCGGACGCTGCCTGAAGGCGCTGACGAAGTGTCGGGAGGCGCCGGAACCGGATCTGACGGCGGTGGCGGAGGGCCGCCTGGGTCAGCGGCTGGCTTGCTACAACCCGGTGCTTGAGTTGTAGGGACTGGCAGTCGTCTGGTTTTGTTGGCGCATCCTTCAGTTCGAGAGCCAGGCGCCAGTTACTTTCCTGTCCATACTCTCTGGTGGAAGACGCCGAGGCGGAGAGGGCTAGCGGTAGGGATTAGCGGAGGGAAGAGCCGGCCAGGTCTGCAATGAGGAGCTCGACGGCGATGTCTTCTTGTAGGCCGCCCTGGCCCTGGCGGTAGTCGATGATGGCTGTTTCAGCTTCGAGGATGCGCTCGAGCGTGGCGTCGGCCGAGGCCTGACTGTAGCGTTGCGCCTGCCGACGCAACCGACCAGCCAGCCAGCTGAAGTTCGACTTGATGGCGGACTGGATGTCTGCCTGCGACCCGCCCCGATCGAGCACGTCACGGGCGATGATGATCTGCCGATACGTGCGCGCCAACATCTGCAGGATCACCTGCTCGGCTGTGCCGTCTGCGCGGACAGCGTCAAGCAGCTGCATGGCATCCGAAATGCGTTGCTCCGCGACGGCATCGATCAGGTTGAAGATCGTCACCGAGCGCACCTGTGGAATCATGGCCTCGACGATGGCGTCATCGACATTGGCGTCACCGGCGTACAGCGACAGCTTTTCGATCGCTTGCGTCATCGCGCCGCGATCGCCGCCGCTGCGTTCTACCAGGGCGCGGGCAGCGTTGCGAGTCAGATGCAAGCCGCGTGACCGCACGGCGCTGCGCAACCACTCAGTTGCCGCTTCCGCCTTCAAGGGGGAGAACGCGCGGACGTCGGCGTGAGGCTCGATCAGGCGTTGCATCGGGTTGCCGCGCCGCAGATCATCCTCAACGAAGACCAGCGCGGTAGACGGCGGGAGGTTGGGCAGCAGCTCATCGAGATCGCTCCAATCGCCGAGCGACCGCGCCCCGCGCCCGCCGCCGCTGAAGCGGGCGCAGAGCCCGTTGACTCGCACCCAACGCGTCGCGCCGAGGAACGGCACGGCCGACGCCGCCACCGAGAGTTCGGCGAGGTTCAGCCGCGCGCCCTCGAACTCGACCGAGTTGTTGGCGAGCGAGCCGTCCGCGTCGTGTTCGCGCCGCAAGGCGGCGACCGCTTCCTGTCGCGCGAATCGGTCAGTCCCATGAAACAGATACACGGCCATGTATCGAGCGTAACGAAGCGCAGACTCGGCGCTCGGCGTGATTAGACTCAGGTGCATGCCGCCGCTGACTGGACTACGGGTGCTCGATCACGGTCACGTCTGGGCGGGACCGTTGCTGGGGATGTTCCTCGCCGATCTGGGCGCAGAGGTGATCAAGGTCGGTGCGCCGCATCGACGCTCAGGCGTGTCCATCGGCGGACAGCAGGCGCCGGTCGGATCGATCGGCGGCGACCGCGGCACCACCGAGCGGGATGACCCGCGCGCCTTCCACGGGCTCGATCGAGGCAAGAAATCGATCGCCATCCACCTCGGCGATCCGCGCGGGCGCGATCTCTATCTGCGCCTGATCGCGCATTCGGATGTGGTCCTGGAGAACTTCTCGCCGCGCGTGATGCCGTCGCTGGGGTTGTCCTACGAGGAGCTGCGTGAGGTCAATCCACGCCTGATCATGATCGCGCTGTCCGCAGCCGGCGCGAGCGAGGCGCCGTGGCGCAACCTGGTTACCTATGGACCGTCGTTGGCGGCGCTCTACGGGCTCAAATCGTTGCTTGGCTACCCCGACGATCCGCAGCCGCGCGAGGACACCGCCGATCTGGATCCGACAGCGGCGGGACACGCCTTCGTTGCGCTGCTGGCGGCGTTGGAGTACCGCGAGCGGACGGGGCGCGGGCAGTTTATCGACCTCTCGCAGGGCGAGGCCACGTTGCAGCGAGCGGCCGCGCCGCTGATGGACTGGCTGCTCAACGGTCGTGACGCGCGACCGCGCGGCAATCGCGGATCGGCGGCGGCGCCGCACGGGGTCTACCCCGCGCTGGGCGAGGACCAATGGCTCGCGATTGTGGTACGCTCGGACGCGGAATGGTCGGCGTTGTGCGAGTTCGCGCCGCACCTGGCGCGGACTGGCTGGTTGACGATGCGCGGTCGGCTGCGCGATCAGGAGGCGCTCGCCGCCGCCGTCAGCGACTGGACCGCGCAGCAGGACGCGATGGAGCTGAGCATCCAGCTGCAAGGGTCGGGCGTACCCGCCTTTCCATTGATGGATCCGACCTCGCTACTGGTTGATGAGGATTATCACGCGCTGGTGAACGCGGAGATCGACCTGGAAGCGGAGGATGCGTCATCGGTGCGAGGCGGCGCGTTGTTCACTGGCGCGCCGTGGAAGCTGGAGCGCACGCCCGCCGCGGTATCGGGGCCGATCCCGAATCGCGGTGAGCATGACGATCAGATCTACGGCGACCTGCTCGGTCTCAGCCCCTCAGAGCGGGAGTCGCTACAGGCTGCCGGCATCATCTGAGCTGGCCTGGTTGAGCTGGCCTGGTTGAGCTGGCCTGGTTGAGCCGGCTCTGGGCCAACGTCAGCGACGACGCTTGGGCCGCATCTCCCGCTCGGCTTCGCGGACGCCGCGGAAGAAGTCGGCGCGTTCTTCGTCAGGAGCGTCGCGACGCAAACGGCGTCGCTGAGAGAGGGCTCGGCTGACGGAGCGAGTGGCCGCGCGCACGCCGTCCTCAGTCGGATCGAAGTTTTGGATGCCGCGCTGATCAATGCCAAGCGCTTGACCTGTGGCATAGGAGTCCTGGTTCGCGCCGAGAAAGACAAACACCCAGCCCGCCTGTTGGCGGTCCGTGATCAAATTGAAGATCTGCTGGCGGTCGTACTGCCGACTGGCGTTTTCGAGGCCGTCGGTGAAGATCATGACGGTGTGCTGTTCGTCTGGGCGGCTGTGACGCTGACACCATTCGATGCGGCGGTCCGCCAGCTCGATGATCGAGCCGATGGCGTCGTAGAGCGGCGTGGCGCCGCGCGGTGAGTAATCGGCCGATCCGAGCGGCCGCATCTTCTCCATATGGATCCCCTCGACCATGAGCTCGAAGGGGTACCCGGAGTCGAACTGGGCCAACGTGACCCGACAGGGGCCTGGCTCGGCGGACTGTTCGCGCAGGAATTCGTTGGTGCCGTCCACGACCGCTTGGCGAATGGGAGACATGGAGCCGGAGCGGTCAAGCAGAATCCAGGCCTGATGCCGAGCATCCGCCTGCTGGGAACGGGTGTGTCGATGGTGGTCGGGCTGAGTAGCCATAGGGAGGCCCTTTCGCCTCATATGCGATAGCAATCATTTACTGTTCTGTATAAGAAACTAGCCCGTTCGGTTGGGAAAGTCAAGCTGGGCGGTATCCTCAATCGCAGAGATGCCAACAACGACGCCGCGCGCGTCCTGAGAGGAACCACGCCATGTGCCATCGATTTGAGGCGCTGCCAGCGATCATCCCCATCGCCGGCGCCGCTGTGGATGTCGAAGACCTGACCCTGACCGCATCCGACGGCACCGAGTTCGCCGCCTTTCACGCCCGAGCCGAGGCTCCCGGCGGACCGGGCATCGTGATTCTGCCCGATGTGCGCGGCCTCTTCCGCTTCTACGAAGAGTTGGCGATCCGATTCGCCGAGATCGGCGTGGACGCGGTCGCGATCGACTACTTCGGTCGCACGGCCGGCAACGCCAAGCGCGACGCCGAGTTCGATTTCTGGCCGCATGTGCGAGCCACCACGCCTGAGGGGATCGCCGCCGATACGGCCGCTGCGGTCGCGGTGTTACGCGCCAACGATGCGGAGCGCCAGGTATTCAGCGTCGGCTTCTGCTTCGGTGGCAGCAACAGCTGGCTGCAGTCGACCGAAGGGCATGCGCTCGCCGGCGCGATCGGCTTCTACGGCCACCCGACGCGGGAAGGCCTGAATGGTGGAGCATCGCCGCTTGGACGAGTCGCTGAAGTGTCCTGTCCAATTCTTGGCTTGATGGGCGGCGCGGACGAGGGCATTCCCGCCGCAGAGGTCGCGAAGTGGGATGCCGGCCTGTCTGATCGGGGCATCGCGCACGACATCGTCACCTATGACGGCGCGCCGCACAGCTTCTTCGATCGCAGCTACGACGAGCACGTCGATGCCTGCAACGACGCCTGGCAACGCATCCAGGCGTTCATCTCAGCAAACAGCTAAACCACCAACTAAACCACGGGGTCGCACGATGCGGCCGAGACGAACGAACACAGGAGACCAACATGCGCGTCACACATTCATCGGACGGCTCGACCAACCAGGCGAACGCGCCCATCTTCACAGGCGGAGACGTCTGGGTACGCGCCCTCGCCGGCTCGATCGGCGGGCAGAATGCGGCCGACGACGCCGACTTCAACCTGGCCGTGGTCCAGTTCGGCGCAGGCGCTCGCACGAAGATGCATACGCACTCATCGGAGCAGATGCTGTACGTCGTGGCTGGCATTGGCAAGGTCGGCACGGATGATGAGGAACACACGATCTCGGTCGGTGACTTTGCGATCATCCCTGCCGGCGAAGAACACTATCACGGCGCGGCCGACACCGGCTCACCGATGTCCCATCTCGCGATCACGCGGCGCGACTCATTGACAGAAGTGACGGAAGACTAGAGTTACTGACCACAGAGGCGCTGGACGCGGCTGATCGGCGGCAGGCGCCGAGCGAGCCGTGAGGTCGACGGCGATTGCGCCAGCGGGAGCAGGCTTGTCTGGCGGGGGCCTAGTAGCCGCTGCGGTGACCGATCCGGTGGATGTCCCATGCGGTGACGGCGACCGCTGAAGCCAGCGTCAGGGCTGTCAGCGCCAACAGCGCTATCCCGCCGGCCTCACCGATGTCGGCGAGCTGGTGCAGCGCGATCATGATCGCCGCGACCACGATCGCCAGACCGATCTCGAGCCAGTGATGCACCCACTCGGCCGCAAAGTTGACTGCGATCGCGACGCCGACAGCGGCGTTCACGACGATCAGGAGATGTACGTCGGCGTGCCGACTCCAGCCGCCCCAGGCTGTGCCGGTGAGTTCGTTCAATTCGACTGCCGCACCGCCGCGCAGCGCGAGGAAGAAGACCACGATGGCGGCGCCCACGGCTCCGCCGACCAGCGGTCGCAGCATGCGCGGGCCCATCAGCTCCCAGCTCCGCGACGGCAAGGACCCGAGCCGCGTGCGACTGTGTTCGTAGCGATGTTCGTCCATGACCCACTCCTCCGGTCAGTCTAGGCGTCGTTAGATGTTGGAGCGGGTTTGGCCGCCGTCCACATTGAGGCAGGCGCCGGTGACCCAGCTCGCCCGTGGTGAGGAGAGGAATGCGACGACGTCGGCGACCTCCTCAGGGCGCCCGAAGCGATTGAATGCGATCGTGTCCAGCACGCTGCGCTGAATTCCTTCCGAATCCGACTCGTAGCGCGTCTGCCAGCGTGAGTTGGGCCAGGCGATCGAACCTGGCGCGACGGCGTTGGCGCGGATGTTGCGCGGCGCCAACTCGAGCGCCAGCGACTTGGCGTGGCTGTGGATGGCCGCCTTCATCGCGTTGTATTGGGCCGATCCACCCGCTTCGCGGCCAAAGATCGACCCGATGTGGATGATGGACGCGCTATCCGCATCCGCGCCAGAGGCGGCAGCGGTCAGATGCGGCAGCGCGGCACGCGTGGCGCGGACGGCCGCCATGAGGTTGAGGTCAAACATTTGCCGCCAGACATCGTCGTCGTTGCCGCGCAGCGAGACGCCCATGTTGTTGATCAGGATGTCGAGTCCGCCGAGCGCCTGCGCGGCGCTCGAGACGGCGTGATCGGCGGCGTCGGGATCGCCGAGGTCGACTGCGGTCCAATGCGCCTGACCGTCGCCAGCCGCATCGATCTCACTGGCGGCCCTGGCCAACGCATCGGCACGGCGCGAGCAGATCGAGACGTCTGCGCCCTCAGCCGCGAGCGACAGCGCGCAGTACAGGCCGATGCCCTCCGACGCTCCGGTGATCAGGGCTCGCTTGCCCTGTAGTCCGAGTTCCATGCCCGCCTCCTGACGCAAATCATGCCGATGCTGATGCGATGGTGATGCAAGCCGCATGCCCACCCGAGTTGGCCAGCGTCGTTGCGATGACCGCGAACAGTCTATGCCCGCAGTGAGCGCGTAGGCTCAATGCATGAATGAGACGAACAGGAATCCAGCGGCGACGGTCGATTGGCGTCGCATCGCGCTGTCGATGCGACAGGCCGGTTCGTTGTTGCGCGCCTTGGGGGGTACCACGCTCGCCAATGCGCTGCAACGTCCGCAAACGCACCGCCGACGCGGCCAGGTGACGCTGCGCGGACTGGACGCGACGGTCGAGATCATCCGCGACGGGCACGACATCCCGCACTGCTACGCGGAGTCGGCCGCTGACGCCATGTTTGCGCTCGGCTACGTACAGGCGCAGGACCGACTCTGGCAGATGCACTGGAATCGCCGCGCGGCGCAGGGCCGGCTGGCTGAGATCGTGGGTCCGCTGGCGCTGCCGGCTGACCGCTTCGCTCGCACGCTCGGGATCGCCCGAGTGGCGGAGGACGCCTGGTCGCAGACGCCCAAGGCGCAGCAGCGGCAACTCGATCCCTTCATCGCCGGGATCAACGCGTCCATCGCCCGGGCGCCGCGCCCCTTCGAGGCGCAGATGCTGGAAGAGTGGATCTTCCCGTGGCAAGCGAGCGACAGCATCGCCTGGGGCAAGTTGCTCTCGATTCTGCTATCACCAGCCTGGGAACAACAACTGATCCGCGCCAGAATTGCGCAGTCACACGGCTTGGAGACGCTCGCGGCGATCGACTACCGGGAGGATCCGTCAACCGCCATCGCGATGCCGCCCGGAGCGCCCTATGGGGACGTGGTCGTCGAGAAGGCCGACACCATTCATCGGGCGGCGCAACGCATGTCGGACCTGCTCGGCTTGCAGCGCGGCGCCTCGAATAACTGGGCGGTTGACGGTCGGCACACGGAGACGGGCGCCCCGCTCTTCGCCTGCGACCCGCATCTCAACCCGGTCACACCGCCGCATGCCTACTTCGCGCATCTGCATTGCCCTGAGTTCAACGCCGCCGGCGCGAGCGTGCCCGGTTTGCCGGGACTGGTCTGGGGCTTCAACGATCACATCGCCTGGGGACCGACCGCTGCGATGATGTCGATGAACCTGGCCGTCGTTGAGCAGCTCTCTGACGACGGTGTGCAATCGCTCACGCCAGACGGTTGGGTTGACCTCAGCGCGCGCCAGGAAACGATCCGTGTGCGCGGCTACGAGGCTGAGCCGCTGACGGTCCAGGAGACGGTCCATGGACCAATCGTGAGCGACATCGCACCGTCCGAGATGGAGCGCCTGGGCGGTGATGCGCGTGCGATTTCGCTGCATTCCAGCATCCTCTCGCCGAGCCACGCCGGCGGCGGCATCGCGGACCTGCTGTCCGCTCGCAACTGGGACGACTTCAGCGAGGCGGCGTCCGAGATGGCGGACTTCAACCTCTGCTTCGCCTACGCCGACCGCCAACAGGTCGGCATGCGCGTGAGCGGTCGCGTGCCTCAGGGCGACGCGGCCGAGCTGCGCCTGCCAGTCGCGGGCTGGCAAGCGCCAGAGCACGGCGGCGTCCCGACGATGACGCGCTCCGGCAACGATCTGCCGCACATCGTCAACCCGCCGCAAGGCGTGGTGGTGAGCGCGAACGCCGCCTTGACTCCGGCCGCCGACAGCGAGGTCGGCGCCGAGTTCCTCGATCCGGCGCGCGCGCAGCGAATCCGCGAGCTGCTCGGCCAACGCGCAGCGCATACCCCGGATACGTTCGCAGCGATCCAGACGGACCGCGTGTCGTTGCCGCTGCGAGATTTCGCGCGGCGTTTGCCTGACGACGAATTCGCCGAGTGGGACGGCGACATGGCGCCTGCGTCGGTCGAAGCTGCGATCGTGGCGGCGACGTTGATCGAGTATCGGCGGGCTGAGCTGTCGCGTCTGCTCGGGGACGACGGTTTCCAGGCGCTCGAACCGATGCTGGCGATACCGACGCTCGACATCTTCGCCGCGCGAGCGACCCGCTGGGCGATCACGCGGATCGACGCGGATCCGAAATCCGCGCAACCGCGACTCCGCGCTGCTCGCGAGCGGGCAGAGCGCGTTCTGCGACGCCAGTTCGGCTCCGAACGAAGCGCGTGGACGTGGGGTCGCTGTCGCCAACTGAGCCTCAGCCACAGCCTCGCCGATGCGCCGCTGATCGGACCGCTGCTCTCGCCCGGTCCGTTCGCTTACGGCGGCGAGGTGGACACGGTCTCCCAGTCCGGCGTGTTGGGACTGCGGCACTTCGCTCGCGCCACGGCGATTCCATCGCTGCGGTTGATTGTGCAGCTGTCGGACGACCCACAGGCGTGGTTTGCGCTGTCGGGCGAGCAGATACATGATCCGTTGCATGCCAACGGTCCCTTGACCGACGCCTGGCTGCACGGCCGGACGCTGCCGCTGTTGCGCGACCGTTCTGCGGTGGAAGCGTCAGCTGCGGCCACTCGCACGCGTCGCGCGCAGCGGTTACTGCTTCAACCTGAGGCTTCGGTAGACTGAAAGTTCAACCGCACACATATGGCCGAGCAACCCATGCCGTCGACTGATCTTCAGCTGAGCTGCGCGAAGTCGATCGCCGTGATCAGCGGCGGACAAGCGCTTGACGACTCATTCGTCCAACAGCTCGGCGATTGCTGCGCCGCCATCGGCGACGACGTTCGAGTCGCGCTGCTGCAACCGAGCGCAAGCGTGTGGTCAGGCTTCGCCGCGGATCAGGCGTCCGAGACGGTCCAGATTGGCGACCTGTTCGCTCCGCTGGCTGAGCTGGCGCAGCCGACCATCGCCGTGCTGAACGGATGCGTCAGCGGAGGCGGACTCGAGCTGGCGCTCTGCGCTGATCTGCGGGTGGCGACTTCCGATGTCAGGATCAGCTTTCGTCCGCTGAGCAGCGAGTTCCCTCGCGCCGGCGGCCTGCAACGGCTGATTCGTGCGCTGGGACGCTCAAGGGCGACGCAGCTGATCATGTTGGAAGATGCGATCGATGCCGCGACGGCGCTCGATTGGGGATTGCTCAACGCGGTGTCGGAGGACGCGGCCGCCGCTGCCCGGCAGATCGCCGAATCGATCGCGTCGCGCGGCCCCATCGCCACGCGGTACGCCAAGGATGCGATCGCGCACGGGCTGGAGATGCCGCTCGCTCAGGCGTTGCATTACGAAACGGAACTCACCATTCTGTTGCAAGACAGCGCCGATCGGGCCGAAGGCGTGAGCGCCTTCATCGAGAAACGACCACCGCAATTCAGTGGGGCATGATCCCGCTATTGCACGCCACAAGATGTCAACAAGGCGTCAGCAGGACGCCACAAGACGCCAACAAGACGCCAACAAGGAGGCCTCACCATGCGATTGCTCTTGGATGAAGAAGAAACCTGGTCACTGATGACCCTGATCACGGCACAGGTGCTCGATCAGGTCGAGCTGTCCGACGAGGCGGTCAAGGCGATCCGCGACTGGCGGGCCGGGATCGTCGAGGGCAATGCGGCGATGGAAGCGATCGGACAGGGCGTCAATGAGGCGCTCGGCAACACCGTCGACGAGGAACTGAAACGCACCATCAAGCGCCGCGATTACTACCGCACCGTCCGCTGACCCGCGCTGACGGGTCGTGCTGACAGGTCGCGCTGCGCACCCTGACACACACTCACGCGGTTGCCGAAACGGTACCGGAGGGACACCATCATGGTCAGAGTCGAACTTGACGTCGAAGAAGCCTGGGCGATTTTCAGCCAGGTCGTCAATCACATGCTGAACGAAGTGGATCTGCACAAGTCGGACAAGGCGGCCATCCGCCGCTGGAAATCGAGCGAGATGCGTCCCGGTCGCGAAGAGATGGATGCCTTGCACGAAAAGATGAACGACGATATCGAACGCCTGTGGAGCGTCCGACGCAAGAGCGAGATTCGCAAACCGGACTGGCGCTAAACCGGACTGGCGCTGAGCGAGTCATCCAGCGTCACGCTCAGGCCGCAAACTCATTCGCGCGGCCGGAGTCGGACGGCGGTGCCGTACATGAAGACTTCAGCCATGTTCTGCCCGACATCGGCTGTGCTCATGCGCGTGGCGACGACGGCGTCGGCGCCGCGTCGCTCCGCCTCTGCCGCGAGATCAGCGAGCACCTGTTCCCGCGCTTCGGTCATGAGCTGGCGATAAGCGCCGATCTCCCCGCCCAACAAGCCCTTGAGTCCCGCCAGGATGTCTCGCCCCAGATTGCGAGCTCGCACCGTATTGGCGCTCACCAGGCCGACGACTTCGTCGATCTCGCGGTTGGGGACGGTCGGCGTGGTCACGATCAGCATGTTCAGCTCCTTTGACTGCTCGTGCGACTGCTCGTGCGAGCAGCCCTGCGCATACGTGCCAGCGTATCCAACCAGCTCGTAGCCAGATCGGCCAGCAGCCAGGCGAACGCGCATACGACGATGCCGGCGGCGGCATCCAGCGTCCAGTGATTCGCGGTGGCGACCACCGCCCAACACTGCGAGAGCGGAATGGCGATGGCGAACGCCCGCCCGGCGAACGTGAAGTAACCGCCTCTTCTTGAGCATGATCGCCACACCGCCATACCGGCCAGCAGCGCCCAACCCACGTGCAGCGACGGCAGGGCAGCATACGGATTGACGAACAGTCCGACCTCCTGCGCCTGATAGGCGGGCGCGGCGCGGATCGCGATCGTATCGAGGTAGCCCAGCTCGGGCATCAGACGCGGCGGCGCGGTCGGGAAGAGGAAATAGGATGTCATGCCGATCGCGGCGGAGATCAGCAGCGCGCTGCGAAACACCCGCCAGACGTCGCGCTGCGAGCGCCAGAGCCAGAGCGCGATCACGATCAACAGCGGCATGTGCCCCCAGAAGTAGGCGCCATTGGCCAGGTCGATCAGCCAGTCCGAACTGAGGATCGCTTCGTGGATCACCGCTTCCCAATCGAGCCGCAGCCGACGCTCGAGCGCCAGCAGATCACGGGCGCGCTGGAACGCCTCGTCGGCGCGATCGGAGACGGCGCCTCGCACGAGGTAGTAGATCAGGGCCGCCGCAGCGACGGCGAGCAACTCGCGCAGGAACGCCTTCATCGCGTCACGGTATCCCGCGTCCACGTCCTGTGCGGCTTGAGCGTGCGATTCACACGCCAGCGTCAAGCGCGGCTCTGTGACGCAGTGGCTAGGACGCTGGCGAGGCGTCGTGCGACGATAGCGGCATGACATCCGTCGGGTTGGTCGGCTTTGAGCGCGTAGGCAAGACGACGCTGTTCAACGCGTTGACGGGCGCCGGGCGTTCGACCGGCTTTACGACGCACCAGGATCCGCACGAGGGCGTCATGCCGGCGGCTGATGCTCGCTTGTTGCGACTCTCTGATCTCTACGCGCCGAAGAAGACTACGCCAGCCGTGTTGAATCTGACGGACTTTCCCGGCGCTGGCTTCAGCGCCGCCTTGGGCGGCTCGGGCGAGCCGCCGTCCAGCCGACTCCTCGATCAGCTGTCACAGCTCGACGCGCTGTTGCATGTCGTGAGAGCCTTCCGTAACGACGCCGTGCCGCATCCCGCCGAGCGGATCGATCCCGCCGCCGACATGGAGGCGATGCAGCTCGAGCTCAGTTTCGCCGACCTGGCATTGATCGAGAAACGACTGGAACGCATCGCGGCCGAGACGAAGTCGATGAAGGCGGCCGAGCGTGTCGCCGCCGATCGCGAGACGGACCTGCTGACTCGGCTGCAATCGCATCTCGGCGACGGCGGCGCCCTGCGCGACGCGCCGATCTCATCCTCCGAACGCGCCGACCTTCGCCACTATCGCTTCCTCACCGAACGTCCCATGTTGACGCTGTTCAATGTCGACGAAGCGTCGGCGAGCGAGCCGTCAACTAACGGCATCGCGCTCTCGGCGCGATTGGAGGAGGAGCTGCGCGACTTCGAGTCTGAGGAAGCGACGGCCTACCGCGAGGAGCTCGGCGTCGGCGCTGGTGCCGTCGAGACGGCGTTGCAGGAGACGTTCCGATTGCTTGGCCTGCGCACTTTCTTCACCGTCGGGCCGGATGAGTGCCGCGCCTGGACGGTGCCAGGCGGCGCCACCGCGCCACAGGCAGCAGGACGCATCCACTCCGATCTGGAGCGAGGCTTCATTCGCGCTGAGGTGGTTCGCTGGGATGATCTGCTCGTGTGCGGCGAGGCCGTGGGCGCATCGGCGGCTGAGTCGGAGGCCAAGAAACGCGCCCTCTCCCGCACCGAGGGCAAAGATTACGAAGTTCAGGACGGCGATGTCCTGCACATTCTCTTCAACGTCTGACCTGTGTGACCTACGACCTGCGGGAGCGAACGCGGCCTGACGTGGTCTGACGCGGCGCTATTCTGACGCAGTGAGCACGCGATGAGTGAACCAGCGACCGATCAGGCCCTATTGCAGGCGGAGATCGCGCGGGCGCTGCTCAGCGCTGCTCGCGAAGGTCCTGCCCTGGCATCGTGCACACTGATGGCTGCCAGCGACGGCGTGCTGGCCCCGCTCGGCGCCAAGCTGCTGGTCTACCACGATCGTACGATCGGCGGTTTCGGTGGAGGCCAACTGAGCCAGCTGGAAACAGCCGTGATCGCCTTCGCGCGAACGGCGATCACGAAACATCTCGTGCAGACCTGCGCCTTCACGCCGGACGGTGAGCCCGTCGAGGGTCGCCGCGCGGTTGAGGCCGCGGATGCCCTGGTCGAAGTGCTGGTCGAGGTGGTCGAGCCGGCGGCGACGCTGCTCGTGGTCGGCGGCGGACATGTCGGTCTGGCGGTCGGGCAATTGGGCGCGATGCTGGGCATGGACGTGGCAATCATCGATGACCGCGAAGACTACGCCAACGCCGAACGCTTCCCCTACGAGGCGAACGTCATCTGCGGCGACTTCGAGGAGGAGCTCGAGCGCTTTCCGGTCAGCGCCAATACCTTCATCGTGCTCGTCTCGCGCGGGCACAAGGTGGACGAGTTGGCGTTGCGCTGTGTGGTCGAACGCGGCGCGGGATACGTCGGCATGATCGGATCCAAGCGACGTACTCGGACCGTGTTGCAGCACCTCGCCGAGGAAGGTATCGATCGTCCCGCGCTCGACCGCGTCTTCACGCCGATCGGGCTCGACATCGGCGCTGAAACGCCGGAAGAGATCGCCGTCTCGGTGCTCGGCGAGATCGTTCTGGTCAGACGCGGCGGCGGAGCGCAGCCGATGTCCGCTTACGGACGCGAGCTGGCTGCCGGCCGCTGACAGACCAGTGCCAACCATTCGTCTTCCTGACGCTCTGCGACCAGCGACAGGCCGTGATCGGCGAAGCGCGCCGCGACCGCTTCGCGCCGGCTGACGATCAGTCCGCTGGCGATGAGTTGGCCGCCAGGTCTGAGCGCTCGCGACAGATCAGGCGCGAGGTATTGCAGGATGTCGGCGGTCAGGTTGGCGCTGATGAGGTCAGCGCGCGCGTCGGGAACGGAGCCGTGCTGAACGCGCACGCGGTCGGAGACCTGATTACGTCGGACAGTTTCGCGGGCGGCGTCGACGGCGATCGGATCGATGTCAGTCGCCAGCACTGAGGCTGCCCCAAGTTTGGCCGCCGCGACCGCCAGCACCCCGCTACCGCTGCCGACATCCAACACGCGCTCCCCGCCGTCAACCAGCTCGGCGAGCAGTTGCAGACAGAGTCGGGTGGATTGATGCTGTCCCGTGCCGAACGCAAGCCCAGGCGCGAGATCGATCACCACTTCGTCCGGCTTGGCGTGATACGTAATGTGCGGCGGTCGGATGATGACAGTCGGAACCGGACGACTCGTCGCGCGCGCCCTCGCGCTGGCAGGGACGCGGACGAGATCGAAGTGTTCATGCCAGGCGGTGCGCCAATCGCGATTCGGCATCTCCCGCGCGTCAATGCTGGCGGGACGCTGCAGGAGTGTGGCGGCGGACTCGCGCAGCCGCGTTTCGATGGCGGTCCATTGGCCGCGGCTGATGTAGGCGACGACCTCAGCCTGATCGGTGCGATTGTCGTGGCCGGGCCACGGCTCCTCTGAAGATTCAGCGACTTCGTACTCGACGCTGGAGTTGAAGACGCCGGCAAGCTCCCAGGCGGCAACGGCCAGCTCGACCTGAGCGGCGGAGACCTCAAGGGCGATTCGAAGCAGGTGGACGCGCGGACTCACGCGGGAACCCTGTTCGTACGATTCGCGTGAATCGGAGCACTCGTACTAATTGGAGAATGCGCCGCGAATGCGTGAGAACACGCCGTCATCGTCTCCGCCCCGTTTCGACGGCGTGTCCAGCAGCTCGGAGAGCTCTTCAAACAGCTCCCGCTGCCGAGCGGAGAGCTTGAGCGGAGTGTCCACCAGGACGTGGACGCGCAAGTCGCCGCGTCCGCGTCCGCGCAGGTGCGGGACGCCCTCTCCGCGCAGGCGGAAGTCGTGCCCGTGCTGGGTGCCGGCGGGGATGTCGAGCGGTTGACTGTGTCCGTCAATGCCCGGGATCTCCACGACGGCGCCCAACGCCACTTGCGCGACGTTCAGATGTAGCGGCAGGACGAGGTCGTTGCCGTCGCGAATGAAGAGGTCGTGTTCCTGGACCGCGATGTCGACATAGAGATTGCCGGCCGGACCGCCGCGCAGGCCGGCGTCGCCTTCGCCGGTCAGCCGCATCTGAGCGCCATCGGTCACACCGGCGGGAATTTTAACCTTGAGCTTGCGATTGCGCTGTTCGCGACCGATCCCGCCGCAGGCCGTGCATGGATGCTCGATCACGGAGCCTTCGCCTTCGCAGGCCTCGCATGGCGCGACGTTGACGAAGCGTCCGAACACGTTGGATTGGGTGCGTCGGATCTCGCCGGAGCCGCCGCAGCCGCCGCAAGCGGCTCGCTGCGTGCCCGGCTCTCCGCCGGAGCCGCCGCAGATGCTGCAATGCTCGAGCCGTGAGGCGCGAATCTCCTCCTCTGAGCCGAAGACAGCGTCTTCGAAGTTGAGTTCGATCTGTAGCCGTAGGTCGCCGCCGCGGACGGGGCCAGCGGCGCGGCGTCCGCCGAAGAACGCATCGAAGATGTCGCCGAAGCCGCCGAAGTCGAAGCCCTCGAAGCCTGTGCCCTGCGCAAACGCGCTGGCTGAGCCGTACTGGTCATACTTCGACCGCTTTTCGGGGTCAGAGAGCACTTCGTAGGCCGCGGCGACCCGCTTGAAGGTCGCCTCCGACTGCTCCTTGAGCGCCGGGTCCGTGACACGGTCGGGATGGTGTTCCATCGCCAGCTTGCGGAAGGAGCGGCGGATGTCGTCCTGCGAGGCATCACGCGCCACGCCAAGGATTTCGTAGAAGTCGTCAGATTGTGCCATGTCTGTAGCGTATCGCGCCGCTCGGTACGAGCAGTCCCGTCGGTCTACCAGTCGGTCTACCTTCGTCGAACTCTAGGCCGAGCGCAATGAGTCAGCGTCGCCGGGCATCAGCTTGAGTTGGCGCGCCCCCAAGCCGTCAAAGAGTTGTTCTCGGCATGTGAAGATGATGATCTGCACCCGCTTGGCGGCATGCGTGAGAATATCGAACATAAGCTGCATTCGCTGGTCATCGGAAAAGACCAGGGCGTCATCCAGGATCACCGCGGCTGGCGCGCCCTGATCGACGAGCATCTCCGCAAACGCCAAGCGGACCAGCACCGCAATCTGTTCCTGCGTGCCGATGCTCAGTCGATCAAAACCCTCTTCGTAACCGCTTTGCCGGGAGATACCGACGATGTTGAAGTTCTCGTCCATCCTGATGGCAGCCTTGGGAAACAGCATCTGTAGATACGGATGCACGCGTCCCAGCACGGGAGCGAGATAGCGCTCCTTCGCTTCGGACTCTGCTTCGCGCAAGGTGGAGGCGAGCAGATCCAGCACGGCCGCTTGGCGCTCGAAGCGAGCGCAGCGCTGTCGGGCAAGGTCGAGCTCACGAGACGTGTGCTCGATCGACTCCTCAATGCCGGCGCCCTCCCGCGCTTCGATCATGCCTTGAAGACGTGAAATCTCAGACCCCAAGTCGCTGCGTCTGCTGTCTCGGGTCTTGATCACCTCTTCGAGCCGGTCAATCCTCGCTTGCAGCAGCTCGGCGCTGTGCGGGGGCAGGTTCGCTTGCAGCGCGTCGATCTCTCGGCTCATATCGGACTCTGCCGACGCGGCGGCGCGAACGACTTCCCCAAGCTCCGCATCCGGAGTCTGCGCCACCTCAGACTCGAATGCGGTTCGACGGCGCTTCAGCATGTCGGTTGCGAGTTCGACCACGCCTTGCTGCTCGCGGACCTCTCCGCTCAGCATCTCCATCGATTGTCGGCGCTGTTCCAACGCCGATTGCGCCTGGCGATAAGAGTCACGACAACGACTGAGTTCGTCCTGCGCGTCTTGCAGCATGCGTTCGGCTTCGTTGCGTTCATGAGCCAGGAGAGCCAGCAGATCGGGCGCGAGCGCGCTGCGCCACACTTCATGCGCGTGCAATTGCTGGGCGACCTCGTCCCGATTCGTTCCCTGCCGAGCGACCTCTTCAATGGCAGCCTCCACCCGCGCCTCACGATCGCGGCGCTCGTCGCGGCGCAGTTCGGCCGCGATGACCGACTCCGCATCCGCCTGGGCGAGAGCCTCAGCCAGGGCGAGTCGCGCCTCGCGTTCTTGGCCGCTGAGCTGAGCAACGTCTGCGATCGCCGGGTCGACGACGATCTGTCCCCGTTGGGGAATCACAATCACGACGGGTCTGATCGCGTTCACCACCGCTTGCGGATCAGTGAGCGCGCTACCGTCCACTTCGACGCCGCCAAGGTGGTCCGCGTCAAAGTCAAAGGTGATTCGTGTTGCGGCGCCGCTGAGCCGAGCATTGGCGCGTTCGAGCGCAGTGGATGCCTCGCGGATACGTTGCATGAGCTCGTCATCAACGTTGATTTCGGCGACGGCGCGGCGCGCAGCGGCCAGACGTTCCAAGGCGCTGTCAATCTCACTCTGTCTGCTGCGCAGGGCGTCCAGTTCAGATGCGCGCGTAATCACCGTCACTGCGTTGCGCCAATAGGATTCCTCGCGCTCTGCGTTGGTCGTTCGCTCTTCCGCTTGCTGCAAGGCTTGGCGGAGCGGCTCCAGCCGTTGTTGCGCATCGGCCTCGCGATCACGCAAATCGCTCAGGACTTTGGCGCTCTGCTCAAGCTCGTCATCATCGGCGGCGAGCTCATTGCGTCGTTGCTCGCGGTTGTCCACCGCCTGATGCGCCTGGGCAAGCTGTCGGCTGCGATTCTCAAGTTCGCTTTGCGCGGCGCTGATCTGTAGTTGGCGCTGTTCGGCTTCTCTGAGCTCGGCCCGCGCGGTCGTGAGTGCTTCGCGGTATGTCTGATCCTGGTCGTCCGACTCGAGCTCAAGCAGTCGACCCTGCGCAGCGCCCAACTGCTCAATCGTGTCGGCGATCTCGCGTTGCTGCCGCTTTTGGTCGGTCAGTTGATATCCCAGCTCGACAACGTGATCAAGAGCATCCTTGTACTGACCTCGGGGCCGCCGTTGCGAGGCTGTGACCAGTTCGGCCAACGACCGTTCAATCGCCTGAGGCAGCTCACGGCCGCGTCGACCGCCGAGCACCTCGCCGACTTCCGACTCCAACCCTGCGCTCAGACTGGCCTGTGCCGAGTCAGCGAGTTCAGGCCGACCGAACGACTCTCCCTGCAACACCCAGAGCACGCCCCACATGCCCAGACTCTCTGGATTGGAGCCGCGGCTGCCGGCCTCCTTGAATCCGAGCAGACGGCGCAGTTCCGCTTCCGCTGCGTCGGATTCGAGCAGCGTCCCATCCGGACACCGTAGTTGCGCGAACTCACGCTTCATGAAGCGCTTCGTCAACGCGTACTCGCCGCCCTCGACGTCGAACACGAGCTCAACCACCGGCGCGGCCTGGCTGCGGTCATTCTGTAGGCGCTGGATGACTTGCGCTTTCGATCCATATCGCTCGAACAAGACTGCGCGCAGCGCGTCCAGGAGCGTCGATTTGCCCAACTCGTTCGGTCCCACGACGATATTCAGTTCATCCGTGATGCCGTCCAACACGTGAGGCGAGGTGAACTTCTTGAATTGATTGACGGACAGCGAGCGCAGTTTCATCGTGACCGAGACTCGATTCGCTGCTGCTCAATGAAGAGCCGCTGTAACGCCTCGCTCGCAATATCGGCCTGCTCACCGCCGTCTTCCATCAGTTCCCGCAGTCGATCCGCCGCCGCCCGAACGATGCCGCCCGCATCAATGGCGTCCATGTCGTCGTCGCTGGGGATCGCGTAGAGGTCGTCATCGTTAACGCGCAAATGGGCTAATGAGGCCGAGGCCTCTTCCAGAATCTTGCGACTGTAGTACTCCATATCAGCCAGTGAGAGCGCGCCATCAACGGTCAGCGATACCAGCGTCCGCGCCGGTTCGCGGCCGAGCGAACGGAGATACTGGTCAAGCCAGTCGATGTCTTGCCAGTCTGAGACCGATTCGCTGACTGAGGTCCAGGAGTACTGACCGGTGTCCAGCGATTGCACGCGGGGAGCAACGCCCGCGGTCTCGATGTCCACCAACAGCGCAGTGCCCGTTCCCTGTGTCTGGAATGAGTCCGTCTCTGGAGTGCCGCTGTAGCGGCAGCGCTCGTTGACCTCGATCGGTCCATGCCAGTCGCCCAGCGCGAGATAGTCGAGCCTCGCCGCCTCCGGGCGCGTGGGCTCGATCGGGTTGGCGCGCTGTTCCTCGTTGGTACCGAAACCACGCACCGAGCCGTGCGCCAGGCCGATCCGAATGACGCCGTGATCCGTCCTGGCATGGTCCATCCATTCAGTCAGATCGCTCAAACTGCGACGGTGCTGCAAGGGTGCTGGCAGCACCGCAGCGACGCCGGGCTCGATCTCCGAAACCTCTGGCGCGGTGTAGATGTGTACGTTTTCGGGCAGTCCGCGTTGACGAAGCTGGTCCCACAGGCCATTGGGCTGATGCGCATCGTGGTTGCCCGGCAGCAAATGCCAGTGGACATCGTCGTGGGCTCGCATGCGTTCCAGCGTCTGATTGCGAGTACGCAATGCTGGCGCCTCATATTCCCAGATGTCGCCAGCAACCAGGACATGGGCTGCGGAGTAATCCGTCGCCAGCGCGCCGATCCGAGTGATCGCTTCCAGGCGGGCCTGTTGCAGAACGCCCATCGTGGCGTCGTCGACAAAGCGAAACACCTTGCCGATTTGCCAGTCCGCCGTATGAATAAAGCGAAACGGCATGCTTACAGTTTGCGGACGGAGCGGCGGGTGTCGTCCCGCGATGCGTCACGCGCCACGCCAAGTATTTCGTAGCAGCCGTCAGATTGCGCCATGTCCGTAGCGTATCGCGCTCGCCGATAGCAGGCTCTTGCGATGTCGGGCCTCATCTGAGGCCACTGGCCGCCAGCACCAGTGCGCGAGCGAGGATCGTGGGCCGCACGGTCACGGTGGGAGCATCCAGCTGTTTCCACACTGGCGCTGCGCGGCCATGTCCTGGGAGATCACGATCGAGCTCACAGGCGTTGTTCTTGAACAGACTGGCGACCCGCATGTCGTCTCGAGAGTCGACGCAATGCTCCACGAGGCCGCCCACCACTGCCCGTGGACAGACGCCCAGCCCTGCGTTTGCCGTTACGAACGGCGCCATCACGAGGAGATTGGACGTGCTAACACCACAGGTTCCAACAGGCTGACATTGCCTCTGACTGTTTTGCTGATTCTTGCAGCCAGCTCGGCATTTCCATATGCCGCGAGTGCGATGCCCAGCACAGAGTCGGCCTCGGCTGTACTGGTGGATGTCGACGAACGGCCCGAAGCCGCAATCACCACTCCCTGAGTGGGGCGTTCGCTTCGTCTCGGACCTACACCTCTCGGAACTCGCCCTCAACGGTACCGTCGTCCTCAGGCGCGGCGGGGCCAGCGGCGCTGGTTGCGCCGGCGGGTTCTTGCTGGCCGTAGATCTTCTCTCCGACCTTCATCAGGCTGGCGTTGAGATCATCGAGCGCGGCCTGGATCGGCGCCGCTGTCTCCGACTCGAACGTTTCGCGCAAGGCGGCGATCTTCGTCTGCATCTCTGTCTTGAGATCGTCGTCGATCTTGTCCTCTTGCTCGTTGAGCACCTTTTCCGCCTCGTAAGCGGTGGTTTCGGCGCGGTTGCGAACCTCGGCCAGTTCGCGCAGGCGCTGATCCTCTTCGGCGTGCTCTTCCGCATCCTGCTGCATCGACGCAATCTCGTCGTCCGACAGCCCGGACGAGCCCTTGATCGTGATCCGCTGCTCCTTGCCGGTGCCCTTGTCTTGCGCGCCGACGTTGAGGATGCCGTTGGCGTCGATGTCGAAGGTGACCTCAATCTGCGGCATCCCGCGCGGCGCCGGCAGAATCCCGTCGAGAATGAATCGGCCCAGCGACTTGTTGCCGGCCGCCATCTCGCGCTCGCCCTGCAGGACGTGGATCTCCACCTGGTTCTGGTTATCGGCAGCGGTTGAGAAGACCTGCGACTTCGAGGTGGGAATGGTGGTGTTGCGCGAGATCAGCGGCGTCGAGACGCCGCCCAGCGTCTCAATCCCGAGCGTCAGCGGCGTCACGTCGAGCAGCAGCACATCCTTGACCTCGCCGCGCAGGACGCCTGCCTGAATGGCGGCCCCGAGCGCCACGACCTCGTCCGGATTGACGCCGCGATGCGGCTCGCGATTGAAGAATTGCTGCACCTTCTGCTGGACGAGCGGCATCCGCGTCTGGCCGCCGACGAGCACGACCTCGTCGACCTGTTCGCGGGTGATGCCGGCGTCATTCAGCGCGTTGCGGCACGGCTCCAGCGTGCCTTCAACCAGTTCCAGCACGAGCTGTTCGAGCTGCGCTCGAGTCAGCGTGTAGGTGAAGTGCTTGGGGCCGGAGGCGTCCGCCGTGATGTACGGCAGATTGATCTCGGTCGACTGCGTCGTCGACAGCTCAACTTTCGCCCGCTCAGCCGCTTCCTTGAGCCGTTGCAGCGCCATCCGGTCTTGCGACAGATCGATCGCCTGCTCCTTGCGGAACGTCTCGACCAGGTGGTCCATCAGGCGCTGATCGAAGTCGTCGCCGCCGAGAAACGTGTTGCCATTGGTCGAGCGCACCTGGAACGTGCCCTCACCGAGCTCCAGGATGGAGATATCGAAGGTGCCGCCGCCGAGGTCGTAGACCGCGATGTAATGGTCCTCGGTTTTTTCCAGGCCGTAGGCCAGCGAGGCCGCGGTGGGTTCGTTGATGATCCGCAGGACATTCAACCCGGCGATGCGACCGGCGTCTTTGGTGGCGTTGCGCTGCGAGTCATCAAAGTAGGCGGGGACCGTGATCACGGCCTCGTTGACGGTCTCGCCGAGGTAGGCTTCGGCGTCGGCCTTGAGCTTTTGCAGGATCATCGCCGCGATCTCCGGCGGCGAGTATGGGCTGTCGCCCATCCGCACGCGAGCGTCGCGGTTGTCCGACAGTTCGACCGTGTACGGCAGCCGCTTGAGCGCGCCCTGCACATTCCGATCCTCGAAGCGGCGTCCCATCAGCCGCTTGACCGAGAACAGCGTGTTCTCCGGGTTGGTGACGGCCTGCCGCTTGGCGGCGGTACCGACGATCCGCTCGCCGGTCTTGGTCAAGGCGACGACAGAAGGGGTGGTGCGGTTGCCTTCCGCGTTGGGGATGACGGTCGGTTCGCCGCCTTCCATCACCCCAACGGCTGAGTTGGTGGTGCCGAGGTCGATGCCGATGACTCGTCCGGGCATGAGGATCTCCTATTCCGCTTGACCTGAAGAAGCCGCTGAGGCTGGTCCGTCTGACTGTTCTGACTGGTCTGTCTGCTTTGACTGGTTGGGTTGGTCCGTGTCGGCGGCTTCGGCGCTGGCGATCGAGCCGTCGCCGACCATCACCTGCGTGGCGCGCAGGACGCGTGCGCTCTGCGTGTAACCGGTGCGGAGCACCGCGGCGATCTCGTGCGAACGGCCGGGCAGCTGTCCGACCGCTTCGTGAAACTCGGGGTCAAAGCGCTGATCGACGGTGTCGATCGGCTGGACCTGCTGTCGCAGCAACATGGCCCGCAACTTCTGCGCGATCAGCTCGACCCCTTGCCGCCACGGATCGATCGCGTTCGGGTCGGCCGGCGCCTCGCGGTCCGCGCGCTCAAAGTCGTCCGCCAACTCGATCAGATCGAGCAGGATCCCGCGCTGTGATTGCTGGACGCGGTCGCGAACATCCTGCGCGGAACGTCGCTTCAGATTTTCGTAGTCGGCGCGCGCGCGCAGGAACTGCTCGCGCATCTGACTCAACTCGTCTGCCGCTTCCGTGACCTCGTCGGGCGCCTCGGCTGCGTCGGTCGACTGCGTCTGTTCATCGCTCATCGATTCGCTCCATATACGGCGTCGATCATTTCCTGGAGGAGTTGGGCGTAGAAGCGCGCGCCCGCGACGCTACGCGGATAGTTCATACGCGTCGGGCCGATGATCCCGACGTAGCCGGGGATCTCGCCGCTGTCGCCTGATTGATACGGCGCCAGCACGAGCGAGCAGTCCTGCAACATCGTGGTCGGGTGATCATCACCGATCAGAACGCGCATGTCCCACTCAGCGAGCGCGTCGGCGCCGGCCGCCTCGAAGACGGCGCTCGGCACGAGCGCCTCAGCCGCGTGCCGATCGACGAGCTCAATCAGTTCCAGCGAGCGCTCGGGTTCCTGCTGGAACTCAGGCTGTGACATCATCCCGCCGAGTCCGGCGATGGCCGGAATCCCCGCCCGCAGGGCATCGCGATCGAGCACCTGCGCCAGCGTGTCGAGCACGAACTGTTCAACCGGGCTCGAACCGACCTGATCGAGCAGTTGGCGGCCGATCAGACGGATATCGCTCGACGAGCGGCCGTGCAGCAGGCCGCTCAGCTTGCTGGCCAAATCATCCAGTTCGTCGATCTCGATCGGCTGCGGCAACGGCATCAACTGCCGAATCATGCGTGCTTCCTGCACCACGACAATCATCAGGACCAGCAACTCGTTGAGCGAGATCAGTTCAAGCTGGCGCACGCGCAGCTGCTCCGGATGAGGCGGCGCGACGATCACCAGCAGGCCCAACGATCGCGCCAGCACCGTGGCTGCCAGCTCGACCCATTCGTCGACCGCCGGCGCCGCCTGAAAGAACTGGTGGCGGACCGAGGCTTGCTCGGCAGGGCCGAGCTCGGCGTGACCCATCAGCGACTGGACGAAGTGTCGGTAGCCCAGATTGGACGGGACGCGTCCGGCCGAGGTGTGGGGATGGGTGAGGTAGCCCTCTTGCTCGAGGACGTGCATTTCGTGGCGTATCGTGGCGGGAGAGGCCGGCAGCGCATATTTCTCGACGACGTGCCGCGACGCGACCGGCGTCGCGGTTTCGACATAGTCCTGAATGACGAGCTGCAAGATGCCAGCGCGTCGGTCGGAGAGCCGTTCGGAGGGCATCGGACCACTACTCGCTGTCCAGTTGCTGTTCGGCTGCTGACCGCCTTGGCGTTCGGTTAGCACTCTCTACCAGAGAGTGCTAACAGGGCAATCCTAGCAGCGTTCGCCGCAATCGGCAAAGCCTTCCACCTGGCGATGTCGTGTCATGTGATACGCGATCGTCGTTCGCCAGCGCCGATCCAGCCGCTCAACCAACCATCCACGGAATCATCCAGTTTGAGGCAATTTGCACTTTGAGGAGCACAGCATGGTTTCAGGTGGCGCTACGCCAGCCACGTCCGCCGCGCCAGCCACATTCGCGCCGAGCGGTGCGACCTCAGACCAGCCCGGAGAGCGACGCCGAGTCGTGATCACCGGGCTCGGCGCGATCACCGCCGCAGGCCCCACGATGGCCGACTGCTGGTCCGCCCTCTGCGAGGGACGCGTCTGCACGTCGCCGCTCACCGCCTTCGAGGCTTCACGACCCGCAGCGGCCGGCCAGGTGAGCGACGATTGGCGCGGCATCCCGGGCGCGCCCGACTGGCTCATGGCGCGCCTCGATCGCGCCTCGCATCTCGCGCTCGATGCCGCCATTCAGGCGCAGAGCGATGCGCGCATCGAATTTAGCCAGCAGAACGCCTACGTCGTCGGAGCCGTCAGCGGCATCGCTCATCCCGGCGCCGGATCGGATTGGTCTGCGCTGGGCTCAGGTCTGGCGGGCGCGTCGCTCGGCCTCGACATCGCCGGTCCCGTGTTCAACGTCTCGGCTGGCGCAGCCTCGGGCCTCGCCGCGCTGAGCGTCGCGACGCAGCTGATTCGCTCGGGCGCCATCCGCGCCGCGATCGCGATCGGCGCAGAGGCGCCCCTGCGGTCGGAGGTCTGGCAGGCCTATGAGACCGCCGGCCTCCTGGCGGCGGGCGCCTCGCTCGGTGGACAGCGACCGTACGACGTTCAACGCAGCGGCATGATTCTGGGCGAAGGCGCCGCCGCGCTCATGCTGGAAGATCGCCAACTCGCCGTGCAGCGCGGCGTCCACATCTACGCCGAAGTTGCCGGCGAGGCGATGACCGCCGGCCCGATGGCTGACGGCCAGGCGCCGACCGATGTCGAAGTCGCCCGTCGCGCGATCGGCGAGGCGATGCGCGCGGGCGAGGTGTCGCCCTCAGAGATCGATGCGGTCGTGGTGGCGGGCGGCGGCTCGCGAGCGGGCGACGAACGTGAGACCGATGTGATCGAACGCGCCTTCGGTCGGCGCACGCTCGACATGTACGCGGCCACGGCGACACCGAATCTCGGCGCTACGATCGGCGCCTCGGGCGCGATCGCGGCGGCGATCGCCGCACTGATCGTGGATCGTTGCCAGATTCCTCCACACGCGACGCTCTCCGAGCCGGATCTCGCCTGCGGCCTCGGCTTCACCAATCGACGCTACGACGACCAGGTGGTCGGCGCGCTTGCCTCAGCGTACGGAGCGCATGGTCAGAATGCGGCGGTCATCCTCATGCCGCACCGCGCGGAAGCCGGCGACGAACTGCCGATCTTGGTCAACTAGTATCACGCGCCTCAAGAGATTTCGTGGGATAGTTGACAATCGACAACCGCTTCGGCATAATGTGCATTGTTTCACAATGCTCTGCTTGTGCGGCGTTTCACAATGCCGACAGCAGGCGCCCGCTTCGAAAGTGAGCCGATTGATGCCCGTGACACCTCCCTCCAATTGCCCGCGCTGCCGCGGAATGATGCTCTCCGAATCAGACGCGCACAGCGTCTATGCGAGCTGCCTGTCGTGCGGATATGTATACGAGAACAACATCATTTCAGTTTTTGAACTCGAGCGCGAGCAGGCAGTCGAAGAAGGACGTCAGCGCCGCCGACAGCCCTCCCACGGCAAGCTCCGACTCTAGAGTCCCGCCCTCTCCACACGCTCTCTCACTCCTCCTTCCCGCCACCAGGCAGCGCCCTCTTGTCCTCTGCGGAGCGCTCGTATCCTGCCCCTGAGCGACTATCGACCGCCAGGGAGGTTCGGGCGTGGAGATTCGTGAGTATCGCAAGGCGACGCGCTGCGAGCGTCGCGGACGCTGGCGCCGCTGCCGTCAGCCGCTCGCCGGACAGTGTCAGTACTGCGCCAAAGGCTTCTGCCCGCAACACGGCAAGGTCCAGCCGGACGGTCAGGAGATCTGCGTTGACGATCGCTGCCAACGATTGCGGCTCGATGTCGAGCAACATCTCATTTTCAAGCAGGACGCGCGCGCGCGAAACCACGACGGAGGCTGCGGCGAGCCGGTTTGCGATCAAGCGCTCGCCAAGCTGTGCGATCGCTGCCAGTGCCGTTTCTGCTTCCAACACCTGAGACAGGTCATCCTGACCGTCAATCGCGGCGGCGAGCTGCAGGCGGAGGCGCAGCTGATCTGCGACCACTGCCGCGCCCGGCTACCGCTCTGGAGCGATGAATGATCGCAGGATCGCGTCATCGTGCGGAAAGACGGGTCGCGGCAGCCGTCCCATTGGAAACCATCCCGCCGCCAGCGCCTCGACGCCGGGCTTGAGCGTTCCGCCCGCGAGCGTCGCCGCGTAGCCGATCACAACCACGTCCTCGCCAGTCTGCGACCAGACGCCCAACAGTCGCTCCAGCCGGATCTCGATGCCCGTCTCTTCCCGCACCTCGCGCGCGGCCGCGTCCTCGACCCGCTCTCCCGCATCGACGAAGCCGGACGGCCAGGCCCATTTGAACATGGCCGGTTCATGATTGCGGCGCACATACAGCAAGCGCCCCGCCGCGTCGTTGACCAGGACCACAGCGGACAGCTTGGGATCGCGGAACAGTATCCAACCGCAGGCGTCGCAGCCGTCAGCGCGACCCAGCGCGCCGCCGCATTGCGGACAGAACCTCGCCGGCGGCGCCACGCGACCGCCGCTAGATTGGCAGCGAGACGCGCTCGAAGTGCTCATAGAAGCGCCCATCGGCCGAGGACCAGCGCTTCTCGACATTGGCGATAAAGTCCTCGCCGCGGTCACCGAACTGCGAGACGTGACGGGTCAGGGCGCGAATCTTGGTCTGAATCACATCCGTGACGTCGATCTGGTAGTTGGCCGCCTGGCTGCCCCAGATGAAGAGTTCGGCCACCTTGTGGCACTCCAGCCCGGCCGCCAGATGCTCCGGATAGTTGAGCCGATCACGCGCGGTCGGGTAGACCGCGTCGAGCGCCATCTCGCCGGTGCAGCGATGGTCGCGGTGATTGATGAATCCGCGCCACTCCGAGAGCGGGTCGGACGGATCGGCCTCAAGCGCGCGGCGGTGAATGTAATCGGTGGCGTGCGTGAACACCGCGTGCGGACGCAGCCGGCGGATCGCCTCGACGATGCCGCCCAGATACTCGCGCGTGTACTCGAGCTCGCCGTCCTCCGCGCCGAGGAAGGTGCAACTGACCACGCCGAGCTCCTCAGCCGCGTTGCGCTGCTCCTGTTCGCGCATCGGCACGAGTCGCGCTGAGGACATCTCCGGATCAGCGGTGCCTTTGGCGCCGTTGGTGACGACGAGGTAGTGCATCTCCCAGCCGAGCGTGGTCCACAGTGCGGCAGTGCCGCCGGCCCCGAAATCGGGATCGTCAGGGTGGGCGGCGATGACCAGTCCGACGCGATGGTCGGTTTCGGGAGGCAAGTTCATCAGCAATACTCTCCGAGTAGTGGGGATTGCGCGATCACGCGATCAGTCGCCGAGCAGCGGCGGGCAGTTGGACACGATCAGCTTATACCGCGCCCGGCAGCGCCCTCAGAACTACGGTTCCGCGCAATTGTGCGAAGTCTGCTATGCTAGTGGCAAGTAGCGAACGGAGCCTGTTTCGAATGTGCGATCACGTTCTTGTTCTTGATAACAGGTATAGCACACTTCGAAACCGGGAACACTCAACCGAGATCGAATGGAGGCCCGCAGCATGACCACCACCGCCAACAGTGACCCAATCAAGGAAGAACAGCCGCTGGGCCGTCGTCGGGGCAAACGCGGTCCCCGCTCGGACAAGCCGGAGCGTATCCTCGCATTTCTCCAACATTACTTCATCGAGAACGATTATCCGCCGTCCGTTCGCGACATCGTTGACGGCTGTGGCCTGTCCTCCACCTCGGTTGCCGACTACAACCTGAAGATTCTCGAGCGCGAGGGTCACATCCACCGCGACCGCGAGCGGGCCCGCACCATCTCCCTGACGCGGTCGCCGCTCGGCGTGCCGCTGCTCGGCACGATCGCCGCTGGTACCCGCTCACTCGTGCCCGAAGGCGTCGTGGCGAACCATGCCGAGGAACGTATCTCGGTCAGCACCGACATCGTGCCCGGACTCGATCCGCAGAAGCACTTCGCGCTCACCGTCAAGGGCGACTCGATGATCGACGCCTACATCACTGAGGACGACATCGTCATCATGGAGCCGGCCTCGCGCGTTCACAACGGTCAGATGGCTGCGGTCTGGCTGCACGATCAGGAAGTGGCCACGCTGAAGCGCGTCTACTACGAGGATGGCCGCGTGCGTCTCCAGCCGGAGAATCCGACCATGGACCCGATCTACACGGACGAATCCAACATGGAGATTCAAGGCCGCGTCGTGTCCGTCATTCGCCAACACCGCAGCTGACACGCATCGCGCCCGTTCGGCCAACCCTTCTCCAATCGATTCCTTAAGCCCTTCGGGGCAGGGCCCTGGTTAGCGCTGAACTCGCTCCGTGACGGCTCGACGCTCTCGCAGCCGCTAGCCTCAAATGCGACGCTGAGTTTGCGTCGCGAAGGAGGCCGCAATGGAGCTGCTGTTCACTGGCGGACGCGTCTTGACGATGGACGCGCTGGATCGCGTCGTTTCGGGAGTTGCCATCCGCGACGGACGAATCATCGCCGTTGGCGACAGCGATCAGGCGCGCAGTGCGGTCGCTCCCGATGCGACTCACGTCGATCTGCGTGGTCGCGCGCTCATCCCTGGCTTCTGTGACCCGCACAACCACTTCTCGATGACATCGTTCGAACCAGTGTCGGTCGACTGCCGGGTACCGCCGCTGGCCGGTCGGCAGGCCGTGCTTGATGCCATCGCCGCCGCTGCGCAGGGCGCTCCCGCCGGTCAGTGGATCTGGGGATTGGGCTACAGCGCCAGCGCGACCGGCAACCATGAGGGCGGCTGGCTGTCCCGAACTGAACTCGATGACGCCGCCCCCGACAATCCTGTCTGCGTGATGGACTTCTCGTATCACGCCTCCTACGCCAACTCGACCGCGATGGCGATCGGCGGCATCGATCGTGACACGCCTGATCCGCGCGGTGGCGTGATCCATCGCAACCTCAACGGCGACGCCCACGGTCTGCTCTGGGAGCGGGCCAGCGATCCGGTCCATTTCGCCTCCATGCGCGCCCATATCGACGCGCTCGGCCCCGACATCGTTTCCGACCTCGTCGAGCAGAACTCGCGGCGTCATCTCTCGCACGGGGTCACCAGCCTCGGCGACGCTGTGGTCATGCCCGAGAGCGCTGAGATGTATCGCTACGCCGATGAACGCGGCAAGCTGCCGATCGTGATTCATCAGATGCGCGGCGGCAACGGCTTCTTCGCCGCGCCCGAGGACGCCGCCAACGGCGCCTTTCTCAAGGACGACGTTTCGGACCGCCTGCGCGGCAGGATCGTCAAGGTCTTCATGGATCCTGTCTTCCCCAGCTTCGCGATGCGCAAGTGTCACGCTGACGGCGGCTTCGAGGATGTCGGCGAGCCGTACTACAGCCAGGAAGAGGTTGACCAGCTCGTCCTCAATGCGGCCAAGCATGATCTACAGGTAGCGATTCACTGTTTGGGCAATCGCGCCGTTGAGCAGGCGCTCAACACCTTCGAGCGAGCTCAGCGCGAAGTACCGCGCGCCGATCCGCGCTATCGGATCGAGCACTTCTTCCTCGGCCAGCCCGATCAAATGGAGCGGGCCGCATCGCTCGGCGTGATGATCTCGCACCAGCCGGCCTTCCTCTACTCGGTCGGCGCGGGTTTCCAGACCTATTTCGCCGAGAACGGCTTCGACAACCCGCCGTTGCCATATCGCGACCTGCTCGATTCCGGCGCGCACATCGCCTCGGGCTCGGACTTCCCCTGCGCGCCAGTTGAGCCGCTGCTGGGGATCGGCGCCATCGTCTCACGCAAGAGCCGCGATGGCGACATCGTCGTCCCGGAGCAGGCGATCTCAGCGCAGGAGGCGCTGCGCACGTACACGATCAACTCAGCCGCCGCGATCTTCCGCGACCACGAGGTCGGCTCGATCGAGGTGGGCAAACGAGCCGACCTGGTCGTGCTGAGCCACGATCCATCGCTCGTGGAGCCGCAGTTCATCAACGAGATCGTTGTCCAGCAAACCTACGTCGACGGGGAGCGGCAGTACTCGGTTTGAGTGCCACGGGTTGAGTGCCAGTTGCTCGCCGCATCTCCGCATCTCCGCATCTATTGCCGCCAGGTCGTGGACAGACGCTGTTTCCCGCGCCACGACTCGACGGACATGACGAAGCGCCAGGCATCGGGCGCGCCGCAGTCCACTGTCAATTCGGCAAGGCCGCTCAGGCGTCCAGTCGCCGCGCGTCGCTCAATGGTCTGGAAGGACGCGAAGGATCGCTTCGTCACCTTGCCGAACATCGGCATGGCGAAGCCGGAGTTGATCGCGCAGACCTCAATCCGCTCGATGTACTCGGCGACGAACGAGCGAGTGTCCAGGGTCAGGACATCGTGAGCAGTGTTGCGGTACGGGACGGCATTGAGCATTCGCATCAGACGCTTCTCCGACAGCCACAAGAACGCCTTGCGATTGAGAAACTCGTACCACTGTTGAGGCGTCATGCCGTCCAATCCGCCCGCCAGGTGTTTGGGCGGCATCGGCCATTGATCACGGATCAGGGCGGTCCCCTGAATCGGATGGCTGATCGGAACGGTACTCCGACGCCACTGCGACTCAATCTCGCGCCGCTGCGAAGCGTCGATCTCGAACAGGTCCAGCAGCGCAGTCGTGCCCAATAGCCCGCGCTCGCGGATGCTGGGCCAACTCCCCGACTCCGCCATGTGGTAGAGGCGCGGATAGAGCGCCGCGAATCGATCCACGAGGTCGCCGGTCGCCATCGAGAGTTCCGATCGGTTGAGGAGTCGACTACGGTTGATTGCGCGTGACCTGTGCGCGTGACCTGTGATGGTGCGCGACTTGTTCGAATTGGAGCAGAAATGGCGACAACTGACAACAGTGCTTCTGGCAATCAAGCATCAACCGACCATCTGCGAGCCCTGGTCGGCCAATTGAGCGCAGCTGATCTCCGCCGCTCGCTCGGCGGCGGGTGGACGGTCGGATTTGCCTTGGTCCACATCGCCTTCTGGGATGCGAGACAGGTCGCTGCATTGCAACGCGTTGCCGCCGGTGAGGACTTCCCTTCGGAGGATATCGCGACCAATGCCACGTTGGCGGCAATCGCATCAACGTTCGATCTCGCCACGGTCGGTCAAGCGGCGGTCGAGGCGGCGCAAGCGCTCGACACGATCGTGGCATCGCTGAGCGATCAGCAGATCACCGCTCTGCGGACGACAGGCAAGTCATACGCGATCGACCGCGCGGCTCATCGGGAGGAGCACATGCACCAGATCGAAGATGCTATTGCCTGACTCGCAGGCAGGTGAGCTGCTACAGCCGACCTGGAATAGACTTGGGCCTCGTTCTGCTTCCCTCAGGGAGCCTGATGCCAAACTCCCGAGCCGCCCCGCCTCCGAGCGGGCGCGAGCTTTCCCCTGCTCACACTCGTTGTTGTTGCGTCGTTGTTGCCGGCCATCCATATCAGCTCAAGCGCACGCAGCCGATGTTCGGCGCGCCGGGACCAAGCGGGTCCCCGCTCAGGGGCGGGGACGGGAATCTGAGTTCTACGTCAGTGCCTGGATGGCCGCCTGAATGTCGGTCAGATCAAACCGCGTCTCGTTCTGTCCTCGAGGCAGCCCGAACTCGTCGTCCATCCAGTGCTCCATGTCTCTCTGGGTCAGAGGCCGATGGATGGCAGCTTCAACCTCTTTAGCGGAGCATCCACGATCGAACATCCTACGGACGGTCTCTTGGTTGGTGATCGTGCGGCTCATGTCATGCTCCGAAGTGGTAGGGCAATTCCATTCCGCTTGGCGTTGACCTGTCGCAGTCTTTCAGTCACTCGATCAGCTAGCCTCACGACACGCGCCTTCGCGTGCGTTGTAGTGGACGGACTGCCAATGTCACCTGAGCAACCGCTCACAGAACCGTTGCTCAAGGGCCTCAACGTCGTCGAGATGTCGACCTGGCTGTTCGGCCCGATGAGCGCATGCGTCTTGGGCGAGCTCGGCGCCGACGTGATCAAGATCGAACCGCACGAAGGCGATCCGATGCGCGGACTGATCCATCGCGTTCGCGATCACGTTGACTGGGTCTTCGAGATCGCCAATCGCAACAAGCGCAGCGTCGCGCTTGATGTCCGCAGTCCCGCCGGTAACGAGGCGCTGCGCAAGCTGCTGGCCGAGGCCGACGTGTTCATCGTCAATCTGCGTCGAGGAGCGCTGCAACGCCTGGGCATCGACTACGAGTCGATCAAGGCGGACCATCCGCGTCTGATCTACGCGCACGCCACCGGCTATGGCACGGAGGGTCCCGACATCGACCGCCCGGCCTTTGACGAGCTCGCCTATTGGGCGCGCGGTGGCTTTATGGAGACGCTCGGGCCGCCTGGCAGCGAACCCGTGCGACTGGTCGGTGCGATGGGCGATCTGCCCAGTGCGATGAACATCTCCGCCGCCATCTTCGCCGCGCTCTACCAGCGCGAACTGACAGGCCAGGGTCAGTTCGTTACCTGTTCGCTCTACGGCGGCGGCATCTGGGCCAACGGCTTCGCAATTCAGGGAGCCTTGGCGACCGGCGAGAACTTCCCGCGCAGTGACCGCTACAGCGCCTTCAATCCGCTCTATAACTCCTACCGCGCCGCCGACGGCAAGTGGATGCAGCTTGCGATGATCCAGGAAGAGCGCTTCTGGGCACCGTTCGCGGAAGCGATCGATCTGCCCGTCCTGGTTGAGGACGAACGCTTCGCGGCGGTTGCCAATCGCCGCCAACACATCCGCGAGGCCGTCGAGACCATTGAGCAACGGATTGGCGAGCAGCCGCGCGACCATTGGGCGGCGATCTTTGATGCGAACGACTTTCCGTGGGCGCCCGCGGCGGACTCAGTGGAGATCGCCGCCGATCCGCAGGCGCTCGCCAATGGCTACGTGCGCACGATGGATCACAAAGCCGTAGGAGAATTCAAAGTGCTCGGCGTGCCCTTCCAACTCGAACGGGCACCGACCGAAAATTACTCCAGCGCGCCCGAGCTGGGCGAGCACACCGAACTCGTGCTTGAGGAATTGGGCTACGACTGGGACGCGATCGCCGAGCTGAAGCAAGCCGGCGTGATCCCCTGATGCTCTGATCCTGCTGAACGACGCACAACACAGAGAGGCTGTCGCCATGGCCGAGATCATCGACTTCCGGGTCACACTGCCGCCGCGCGAATATATCGATACCCAGGAACCGACTGGCGGCCGCGCGGACGATAGCAGTTATATGGAGAACTACAACCGCATCTACACGCGAGAACGCGGCGGCGGCCGCGATGCGACCGCCATGCTCGCCGCGATCTCGGAGGCAGGTATCGACCGCGCGGTCTTGCAGGCTGAGTGGGCGGCCGGCGATTACCGCGCCATGAACGATGCGGTACACCGCATCGTCGCTGGCTACCCGGACGTCCTCACCGGCTACGTCACGGTCAATCCGAACGAGGGCGACAACATGGCTGAGGTCGTCGAGCGCGAGGTCCGCGAGCGCGGCGCACGAGGCGTCAACTTACAACCGTTCTCGTATCGCGTCCTGGCGAACGACAAGCGTTTCTATCCTCTGTACTCGAAGTGTCAGGAGCTGGGCGTCCCCGTCACGATCCACTCTTCTATCAACTTCTCCAACGACCGCTCGATCGAATTTGGCCGACCGCTGTATCTCTGCGAGATCGCATGCGACTTCCCCGATCTCCTGATCGTCGCGAATCACGGTGGTTGGCCCTGGGTCAATGAACTCGTAGCGGTCGCCTGGAAGCATGCCAACGTCTACATCGAGATCGGCGCAGTCGCCCCCAAGTACATCGGTACCCCGGGTACAGGCTGGGAGACGCTGATGCAGTACGGCAACTCATCCTTGCTCAGCGACCGCGTGCTCTTTGCCACCGACAACATGATCCCCTTCCAGCGCGCGATCGAGGAGCTGCAGGAGCTGCCCTTGAAGGATCACGTGAAGACGGGCTGGCTCGGCGAGAACGCCGCGCGCTTGTTAGCGAAGGTAGAAGATCGCCTGGCGACGCTCTAGCACCGCGCAGTTGACCAATGCTGTCGACCATGCAGTTAACCGATCTTGACGCAGTTCCCGCTTCTCGTCTCAGAGTGCGGTTGAAGGTCTGTTTGCGGCGAGAGCTTCCATGTGTTTGAGCCGTCACAGCTCGAGCATTGGCAGTCTGTTTGCAATACCGCTGGAGCGATGATCCGGAATGGATGCCGGTGGCCATGGGACGCATCAGATCGCTCTCCAAACCCTCGCTCGGGCCGGAGGACGCGGCAAAGCCGTGTGAGCTGGTAGCTGTCTGAACTTGTAGCTGTCTGACCTTGTAGATTGAGAAACCACGTCGGCGGAGGCATCCCCGTGGTGCAGGAGCGATCCGTGGCAGCGACCGTAGGCTCGACCGTCGAAGAGCGCGCCGATCTGCTGCGGGCTGCCCGCGCAATCGCGCCCGCCATCCGTGACGCCGCTGAGGAAATCGAAGCGGCGCGCCAACTCCCGGATCACGTCGTCCAACTGCTCAAACAGGCGGGCGGATTCCGTCTCATCCAACCGCGCTGGCTCGGTGGACACAACGCGGACCCGGTCACGCAGATTCTGTTCATTGAAGAGATCGCGAAGGCTGATGCGTCCGCCGCCTGGTGCGTCATGATCGGCTGCGATGGCGGCTTCGTCAGCCGCGAGCTCGATCCCCAACTCGCTCGCGCGCTCTACGCCGACGTTGACTCGGCGACATGCGGCGCCGCCTTTCCGCCAGGCGCGGCGACCCGCGTGGCGGGCGGATATCTCGCCAACGGTCGCTGGCCCTATCTGAGCGGCGTCACTCATGCCGACTGGGTGCAGTTCAGCTGCCGAATCGTGGACGCTGAACGGTCGCCCGACGACCGCCCCGCCTTCGTCCGCTTTGTCGTGCCCCGTAACGATGTCCGTGTGCTCGACACCTGGCGCACGACCGGCATGCGCGGGACCGGCAGCCACGACGTGGAGGTAGCCGACCTCTTCATCCCCGATGAACGGAGTCTGCCGCCTCGCGCCTCGCACCGATCGGTGATCGACGATCCGTTGCGCCATCCGGCCTGGCTGTTGCCGAAGCATCTGGGCGTACCGCTCGGGCTCTTGCAGGCCGCCCACGCCGAAGTGCTGGCGATCGCTCGCGAGCGGGTGGCCGTGCGCGGCGCCTTGCGCGACGACGCGCTGACACAGTCCACGCTCGGTGAGACCGCCGCGCGGATCGCAGCCTGTCGCGCCTACGCGCTCGCTACCGTAGACGCCGCCTGGCGCGAAGTCTGCGACACGGGCGAGCTCGCCGATCACACTCGCGCTCAGTTGCGGCTCGCGATCACCTTTGCGCATCGAGAAGGCGCGCGGATCATTGAGCAGCTCTACGCCATCGCCGGATCGTCGGCGCTCTACAGCGAACGCTCAACGCTCGACCGCCGCCTGCGCGACATGCACGCGATGAACCAGCATGTGGTGCTCGGTGCCTCCAACTATGCGGTCGCTGGCCGAGTCCTACTCGGTCTGGAGGCGGACGCCCCCTTCTGGTAGCAGAGGCTGCTGGTCCGCTCCGGCCAGCCGATAGGCATGGCGGCTGACCAGACGACTCACGCTCCGCCTACTCCCACAACTCCTCAAGCTCCGTGAAGGCCAACTGATTCTCGAAATTGATCACATTGTCCGCCACGTCGAGAATCAGACAGCGCTCGCTGCCGCCGTTGAGTGTCCCGCGCAGTCCACGACCGATCATCTGGAAGTACAGGTTCGGACTGTAGACGGGACGCGCCACGATGATCGCGCGCGTCTTCGGCGCGTCGAAGCCCTCGCGGAAGACGCCGTAGTTGACGAGCACCCTCAGTTTGCCGGCGCGAAAGTCCTCAACCACCGCGCGGCGCACGCCAGGGTCGGTATCGCCGCTGACCGCTCGCGCCGAAACGCCTTCCAACTCCAGCATGGCCGCCACCGTCTTCGCGTGTTCGACGGAGGTCGCGAAGATCAGCGTGGGCCAATCCGGCTGGACATTGTGGACCCGTTCGCGGTACTCCGCAATGATTCGCTGCGTGCGATCGAGGTCGAGGGCGATTCGGCGCTCAACCTCTTCAGGCAGCCACGGGGTCTGCTCCATCTTGCGCCGCTCATCCGACGACAGCTCGACGGTGCCGCCCTCGATGATGCCGTGATCCGCGCGCGCCAGGACGTTCATCCGCTGCAATTCCGCGATCACCTGCGTCGGATCATTCGTCTGCTCCGGCGCATCCGGAATGGCCAGATCAGGAAACAGCCCCGTGTCGAGTCGATTCGCTCCATAGCGATTGACCAGCAACCTCGTCGCTTCTTCGTTCCGTCCACGATACGGCGTCGCGGTCAGGCCGAGGAGCGCGATTTCGTCGGCGCGCCGACGGAACGACAGGTCCAGCTCTGACATCAGTTGCGTGAAGGACGGCGCCAACGAGCCGTGCGCCTCATCAACGACGAGCAGCTTGATCCCGCGCAGATAGTCGGGCAGGCCGTTGACGCGATTGTTGCGCGAACGGGCCATGCGCGAACGGAGCGTCTGGATCGTGGCGACGATCACGTTGCTGGCGGACGAGGTGGTTTCCGGTGGTCGCTGATTGCCCCACATGCGGGAGATGCGCAGCTCCTGGGCGGGCGGTCCAAGACTGACCCACGCCTGTTGCCAGGCCTCAACCGCTTGCTCGCAGAGCTCATCGCGGTCCGCCACCCAGAGCACCCAGCCGGGAAAGTCCTCATCGCGAATCGCTTCGATCACCGCCTGCACCGCGACACGCGTCTTGCCCGCCCCGGTCGGCAGACTCAGCAACCCGCGATTCTCTCCCTCCATGCGCCCCTGTGAGGCGCGCAGGACCTGTTTGACCTGCTCAGCGGCTCGGCGCTGATAATCATGCAGCGGCGGCAGCGAACGCGGTCCGACAGCGTCGACATATGGCGGACGCTTCGGTTTCGGTCTGCCGGCCCATTCGTCGCCAAACCCGAGCTCGCGGACAAACTCCAACGCCTTCCCACTGCCTGCCCAGCGGCCTGGCGGATCGAGCTTGCCCAGGTGACATCTGTACTCGTGCAGCGCCCCGGTGTGGAAGGTGGCGATCGCCGCCTCCGCAACCCGCACGCCGGTAAACGGTTCCGACTTGGAACTCAAGATTTCGCTGAGCATGGCGGGCAAGCGGGCGCGCAGGTCGTCCTCCCCGACCGCGGCGAGCAGCCGCTCCGCATCGCTGCCGTTCGAACGGACTCGCTCTCGATGCTCCCTGACATCATCGGAAACGCGCCGCGACAGGATCCGGTCCAGATCCTGGTCCGAGAGCTGCAATTCGAGTTCGCGCGCCACGCATTCCAGCTCATCGCGTTCCTCGCCGCGCACGAGGTAGCACGTGTCGGCGCGAATCACGATCTCGTCCGCAATCTCGCCGCCGTCCTGTCGCGCGATGCGATCGCAGCGCGTGAGTTGGAGCTGCTGCTGCTCTTCCGTGAGGCGCCGCCGCAGCCCAGCCCAGACATCGAGCAATGGAATCGGATCATCGGCGCCGATTGCTTCAATCGGACCGGCTGCCGCGTTGGTCAGTCCAAAGGCTTGGCGAATCTGCGCGGTGCGGCGGCGTTGCAGCAACCAACGCCGCACCTCAGGGCGCTTCGGCCGCTCGCCGAGCCCGTCGGATAACGGATACATCCCGGATGCCGTCTCCACCCGACCAAACCGCTTCAGCAGGTACACCGGCAGCGATTCCATCTCGATCTTGGGATAAATGTTGTCCGACGTGTCATGCCACATCGTCCAGGGCGTATAGGTCGAGGGCAGATCAAGCAGCTCTTCCGTATAACGCGCCTGCCCGACTTCCGACAGGTCCGGAAACGGCGCCAGCGGCACGCTCGTATCTTCTTTGCAAAAGGGTGCAACCCACCCTCGTGGTCTGCGAGGCAGGTCCAGAGCGAAGTAGTGGTCTTGACAGCCTCGCACGTAGTCTGAGATTGCATCGTGTTGCGTCGAGATCGTTCCCCAAGCTCCAGCTTGCGGACGATCCGATACGCCCAGTTTCTGTAGTCGCGCGAGATCAGAGTGGTGAAACTCGATATCGAGCGTGTGCGGCGCATCGCGGCTGCCGTCGGGCGGCACGATGACGCCGGGGAGCAGCAACTGTTGAATCGGCTTCCAGCGGCCGTCCAATCCGCGGGCGCGTAGGTACCTATGCGTTACGTCAGCGCTGGGTAGCTCCTCAAAGAATGCGGAATCATCGACCTTCCGACTGAGCTGCCAGAATTGCGTCCAAGCCTGATGATCGTCAATGTCCCAGTCGTCCAATACCCGCTGGGCGGACGCGCGGAAAGCGCTTTCCGCGCTCGGAGCATGCAATCCCAGCGACTTCATGGCCTGAAGCGCTTTCGCATCCTGCATCAACTCGCGGTGGACCATGGCGTCGGGATTGGAGACGGGCTCGGCGTAGAGAAACACGCGATCGGGATCCGGCGGCACCCACTCGCCCGATACCGTGAGCACGATGTCGCCGGCTGTGCGTGGATTCCATTGCCATCGATCGGCGCGATTGGCGCTGCGCAACGTAGCGGCAATCCGCAACGCTCGCGCCGATGCCTCGACTGCATCACCGCGGCGATCGCCCAACTCAGTGAGCGCCTCCAACCACGCCGCCACGGTCGCGCGATCCAACGAGCCACGCTGTGAGCGCCCGCCGCCGCCCACGCGTTGCAGCGCCGATAACCGATTGTTATTGAGGGCGTCAGTATGCAACCACGACACGGGTCGGTACGGATAGGACGTCCACAGGTTGACAGCCTCTATGTTGACTTGCTGCCCCGGCGTCAACGCCTCCGGTGGGACGTTGATCATACGGAGCGGTCGTAGACGACCTTGCTGATCGGGCGCGATCGCTGCGTCCTCCAGGCGTTCATTCAGCGCAGCGCGAATCCGATTGGCGTAGTCGTTGTCGCCACCACCTTCGCGGCGAGGCAGATAGTCGAGATGCCGCGCAGGCGACTCTGCATCGCTCAGCTCCGTCAGATGGTCGGCCACCAGCTCGGCAGCTGCGTCGAGCAGTTCATTGTTGTACTCGCCAGGCAGCAGACTCTGGCGGTCCTCATTCGTTTTCCAGGGCGCATTGAGGATGCCGCCAACCAGACTGTTCACTTGCGTGGGAAAGAATGCCCAGAACCGCTGGTTGTGCTCGTCCGTCGGTCCCAATGACAGCGGCGCCGCCCAGGAGATCTTGATGCGGTCCGAGTCGTCCAGTTCACGCCGATCGTCCCTGGCGGACTGGGAGAGGGAATGCATCCGCTCGAAGACGCGCCACTCGGAGACGACATCGTTGTCGTTGTCGTTGTCCGAGAGTTCGATCAGCTTGCCCGATCTCCTGGCGCTCATTGAGCGAACGGAATAGCCCTTGCTCGACTCGGGCTGCACCAGCGTCAGCTCGTGCAGATGCGGCGTGAAGAGCAACAGGCCGGCGCGGAAGCTGTCGGCCTGTCGCTGGAGATCGTCCGCCGCGCCGGGCAAGAGCGGCAAGCGCACGATGTTGACCGCCCAGCGCATCAGCGAGTTGAGCTCCTGGTCTCGTTCCGCCGCTTCGTACGGATCGACAGCGTCCGCCACGCGCAGCACCGGACAGGCTCGAGCAGTGCTCGCGTCGCCGCCGCGCAGGATCCGCTGTCGCGCCCGCGTCCGATCGAACTGGATCGAGCCGGATTGGCTGAACACGGCCGGCGAGTTCGAGACCTTCAGGACCGCCTTGAAGCCGACCCCGAAGCGTCCGATTTCGTTCGTGTTCCGTTTCGGCGACAGGTGCGAGAACAACAGTGATTGAGCGCCCTCCTGATCCAGCGGAGCGCCGTTGTCGGCGCAATAGAGGTGTCGCTCGCTGAGCAGAATCTGGATCTTGCCGCCGCCAGACTTGGCGAGCTGATCGGCGCCGTTCTGAACCAGTTCGACGAGCTGACGGTGCGCGTAACCGCCTTGGGCCGTATCCATCTCCTGATTGGCCTGTTCTTCAACCAACGCTGGCTGGGCGCGATACGCCTCAATGGCGCGCTCCGACTCCATGCTCACATACGTCCCAAGCGGCCCCTCAGGTTCGGCCCATATGCGCGGCGACATCGCCTCTCTCCTGTGCTCTAGAACAGTTCCCAATACGAGACGTTAGTTGTTCTTGGACAAGATAGCGTCAGCATCGTCAAGCCTTGAAGTCGTGCCGCAGCTGCGGATGGCGCCGCGTTCAGGCGTCGCGTGAGCCTGGCGCGAGGCCTCGCACCGATGTCTCGATGGCATAGAGACTGGTACCGCAGGTCATATACAAAGTGGAGAATCCGTCGCTGCCGAAGGTGAGATTGGCGGCGTGCTCGTCCAGTTCGAACACGCCCAGATAGGCGCCGTCGGCCGCATGCGCCGAGACGCCTCCGGCACCCGTCGTCCACAGCCGACCGTCGGCGTCCACCTTCATCCCATCCGGATTGCCCAGACGCTGATCCTGTGACTGATCGACAAACAGCTCGCGCGCGCCGAGCGTCAGGTCGTCATTGACCTCATAGCGCCAGATCAGGCCCTCGTACGAGTCCCCGATGTAGAGCTGCGACTGATCCGGGGTGAACGCCAGGCCATTGGGCTGCGAAAAGCCGCTCGGCGCGAGGAGATGCAGCGACCCATCTGAATCGATTCGATATACCCCCTGAAAGTCCAGCTCCTGCTGCTGCCCTGCCTGCCCGAATCGCGGCGTGCGTCCGCTGTCGATGCCATACGCGGGATCGGTGAAGAAGATCGCGCCCGATGAATGCGCGACGAGATCGTTCGGGCTATTGAGCTGCTTGCCGTCCCAACGCTCAGCGATCGCCGTCTCGCTGCCGACCGCTCCGTAGGGCGCGCGCGAGACGCGCCGGCCGCCGTGTTCGCAGGCGATCAGAGCGCCCTCGGCGTCGAGCGTCAGTCCGTTCGACCAACCACTCGGCTCGCGATACACCTCCGCCTCGCTCTGCCCCGGCCGCCAACGATGCTGCCGATTGCCAGGGATGTCGCTGAAGACGAGCGCACGGTCGTCCGCGATCCAGACCGGCCCCTCAGTGAAGCCGAAGCCGCCGCAGAGTCGTTGCGCGTCGCCAATCAACAGGTCGGAAATGCCAGAGTCGTCCTCGATACGCACGCTGAACCTCTCCTCTACTTGACCAACTATTGGGTCAAGACGATCAAGCGCTGGTCGCGCTCATTCATCAGAGATGCTAACCCTCCGCCCACCGTGTGCCGCGCCGCTCTGCGCTGACCGCGATGCAATCTGCCATTCAGACCGCCGGCGACCGCGACTCCAGGACCCGTTGGCAGTCGATACATTGAGGCGTATGGCAGACCGAATGCGGGCCGAATGCGGGATGTCGTGCTGACGCAGTTGGCGTTGCGCGAGCGTCATCTGGCGCGCGGCGCGCGCTTTGCGCCCTTTGCCGGATGGGAGATGCCGCTCCAGTATGAGGGCATCGTCAGCGAGCACCGCGCCGTGCGCGAGCGAGTCGGCCTCTTCGATGTCTCACACCTGGCCCGCGTCTGGCTGCGCGGCCCAGAGGCGGCTGCGCGGCTGCGCTCAGTCACGACATACGACGTGACCTCACTGCCAGAAGGGGCCGCGCACTACTCCCTCTACTGCAATGCGGCTGGCGGCATCGAGGACGATGTCTTCATCTATCACCTGCCGGATCAACGCTGGCTGGTCATTCACAACGCCGCAAACGCGGAACGCGACCTCGAGCGCCTGCGCGCGGTTGCGGGTCAGGACGCCGCTGACGTGACCGCCGAAACGGTGTTGCTGGCGGTACAGGGTCCGCAAGCGATCGAATTGCTCAACCGCGTCCTCGGCGAGGCGGTGACGACCTTGCAGCCTCGCGGCTGTGTCGAGCTCGCCTGGCGCGACACGCGCGTCCTGGTAGCTCGGACGGGCTACACCGGCGAGGACGGCGGCGAGTGCGTCATCGGCATTGAACACGCTGAGGCGCTCTGGGACGCCTTGCTCGCGGGCGGCGCGACGCCGGCCGGGCTCGGCGCGCGCGATACGCTGCGGCTCGAGGCGGCGTTGCCGCTGCACGGCAACGACATTGATCCGACCACGCATCCGTACGAAGCCGGACTCGGCTTTGCCGTCAGCCTCGATGATGGGGCGCCGTTCACTGGACGCGAGGCGCTGGTCGAGGCGAAGTCGCGTCCGGCTTCGTACGGATGCGTGGCGCATCTGTCGGCGCGCGCCCGCGGCGTGCTCAGACGCGGTTACGAGGTGCGCGAGCCAGGCGCCGACGTGTCGCTGTCGCAACTTACCAGCGGCGGTCACAGCCCGAGCCTCAGGCTCGGAATCGGCATGGCCTATCTCCCGGCTACGCTGGCCAAGCCTGGCGTCATGTTGGAAGTTGATGTGCGCGGACGCGCCCTCCCCGTTGAGGTCGTGCGCCGTCCGTTCTACCGCAAACCAACCGGATGAGTCGGATTCGGAGGTCAGAGCACGATGAGTTACGAGACACCTGAGCACCTGCTCTACACAACCGATCACGAGTGGCTGCAGCGCGACGATGAGCGTCCCGACGAGGTCACGATCGGCATCACGGACTTCGCCCAGGAGCAGGTCGGCGATGTGGTCTATCTCGAGTTGCCTGCGGCCGGCAGCGCGTTGACCGCAGGCGAGCCATTCGGCGAGATTGAGTCCGCCAAGACGGTCGCCGAATTGTTCGCCCCCATTGGCGGTGAGTTGATCGCCGTCAACGCGGAGCTTGAGGAACGCCCTGAGCTCGTCAACGAATCGCCCTACGACGACGGTTGGATCGTCCGCGTGCGGATGTCGCGGCCTGCGGAGCTTGACGGTTTGCTCAACGTTCACGCGTATCGCGAACTGATTGTGGAGGACGAGCGGTGACGACGCCCTCACGGTCCGGCTCGCCGCACCCGTACATTCCCGCCACGGAGGCCGATCGAGAGCTGATGCTGGCGCGAGTCGGCGTCGCCGATCTGGAGTCGCTGTTCGCCGATCTGCCCGCCGCCTGGCGCGATCCCGAGATCGATCTACCTGCGGCGCTGACCGAGCCCGAGCTGATCGCGCTGCTCACGCAACGCGCCGCGGCCAACGTCCAACCGTCCACGCCGAGCTTCCTCGGCGCGGGCGCCTACCGCCGCTCGGTACCGTCGATCGTGTCCTATCTCACCAGCCGCTCCGAATTCGCCACCGCCTATACGCCGTACCAGCCTGAGATCAGCCAGGGCACGCTGCAGAGCGGATTCGAGTACCAGTCAGTCGTCTGCGAACTGACCGGCATGGACGTCTCGAACACCGGGCTCTACGACGTGGGCAGCGCCACCGCTGAGGCCTGTCTGTTGGCCGCGCGAGTGACGAAACGCCGAGCCGTCGCCCTGCTGGAGCCGATTCATCCTCACACCGCCGATGTCGTCCGCACCTACGCTCGCGGCGCTGAGTTGCGCGTGGACCAGATCGACTCGCCCGTGGCAATGCACGAGGCGCACGCCTGTCTGGTCGTCCAACAGCCGGATTATCTGGGAGCCATCGTCGATCTCGAGCCGCTCGCGGAGGCGGCGCACGCGCAAGGCGCGCTGTTGGTGGCGGTCGCTGATCCATTCGCATTAGGGTTGCTGCGTCCGCCGGGCGATGCAGGCGCCGACATCGTCACCGGCGAAGGCCGCGACCTGGCGGGATCGCCGGCTTATGGAGGGCCATCGCTGGGACTCTTTGCGGCGCGATCGCAGTTTCTGCGGCAGATGCCAGGCCGCATCGTCGGTCGGACGCACGAGCTGCGATCTCCTGCTGACGGCGTCGATCCGCGCACCGGTTATGTGCTCACGCTGCAAGCGCGGGAACAGTTCATCCGACGCGAACGCGCCACATCGAACGTCTCGACCGCGCAGTCGCTGGTGGCGCTCGCGTTCACGATCGCGGTACAGGCGCTGGGTCCGCAAGGTCTCCGCGAGTCGGCCGAGCTTTGCTATCAACGCGCTCACGACGCCGCGCGACGGATCGCCGCGTTGCCCGGCTACGAGGCGCCCGATCGGGGCCCGTGGTTCCAGGAGTTCCTCGTGCGCGGACCGATGCCCGCGCCGCAGCTCGCGTTTCAACTCGCCCTGCGCGGGATCGCCGCCGGGCTCGATGTCTCGTCGCGAGCGGAGCCTGAGGCGCGCGACGCGCTGCTGTTCGCGGTCACGGAGGCCACGCCCGACGCGCACATTGACGACCTCGTGCGGGCACTGTCTGACATCGGAGACAGAGCGTGAGTGCGCAACCACTCGCCAACGAAGACTTCGGCGCTCGTCTGAGCTGGGATCGCGGAGCGTCCGGTCGACGCGCGGTCGACGTCCCGACCTGGCGCGGAGACGAGACGCCGCTGCCGGACTCCCGCCTCTTGCGCAACAGCCTGTCGTTGCCGGAGCTGAGCCAGGGCGAGTTGGCGCGGTACTATACGTCGCTCTCGAGGCGCAACTACGGCATCGATTCCGGTGCCTATCCGCTGGGCTCCTGCACGATGAAGTACAACCCCAAGCTGAATGAGCTCATCGCGTCGCTGCCCGGCTTCGCCGAGGCGCATCCACAGGCTGGAGCAGAGGACGCGCAGGGGACGCTGCGCACGCTGTTCGAGCTTCGCCAGGGCCTCGCCGAGCTGACGGGCCTGCCAGCAGTCAGTCTCGCGCCGGCCGCCGGCGCGCAAGGCGAACTCGCTGGCGTGCTGATGATCAGCGCTGCACTCGACGCGCGAGGCGACGGCGCCCCGCGCCGTCGCGTGCTCGTCCCCGATTCGGCGCACGGCACCAATCCAGCCACTGCGGCGATGGCCGGCTACACCGTCACGCAGATCCCGACCGCCGCCGACGGATCGCTCGACCGTCGCACGATCGAACGTGAGTTGGACGAGACGGTCGCGGCGGTCATGGTCACCGTGCCCAATACGCTCGGGCTCTGGGAGCGCGGGATTGAGCAGGTCGCGAAGCGAATCCACGAGGCGGGCGCCTATCTCTATGCAGACGGCGCCAACCTGAACGCGATCGTCGGTCGGGTGCGCTACGGCGATCTCGGTTTTGATGTCGCGCACCTGAACCTACATAAAAGCTTCAGCACACCGCACGGCGGCGGCGGCCCCGGCGCCGGACCGGTCTGCTGCTCTGAGGAGCTCGCCCCATACCTGCCGACTCCGGTCCTTGAAGAGGACGAATACGGAGATGTCCGACTCGTCGCGCCAGAGCACAGCATCGGGCGGCTGCAACAGTTTCACGGCAATGTCGGCGTGCTGCTGCGCGCCTACGCCTACATGAGATCGTTAGGACTGGACGGTCTCCGAGCAGTGTCCGGACAGGCGGTATTGAACGCCAACTATCTACGCTGCCTGCTGCACGGACATTACGATCTCCCATACGACCGTCCCGTGCTGCACGAAGTCGTCTTCTCCGGGTCGCGACAGCGTCGTCAACACGGCGTCCGAACGTACGACATCGCCAAGCGACTGATCGACCACGGCGTTCATCCGCCGACGGTCTACTTCCCGCTGATCGTCGAAGAAGCGCTCATGATCGAACCGACGGAGACGGAACCGCCTGAAACGATCGAGGCGCTTGCCGATGCGTTAATCGCAATCGCTGAGGAGGCCGCGGTGGATCCTGACGCGTTGCGCGGTGCGCCGTGGAGCGCGCCGATCGGTCGCCTTGACGAGACGACTGCCGCCCGCCGCCCGCTGCTGCGTTGGCAAGCTCCCGCGCAGGCAGCCGCCGACCAATAGGCAATCGACGAGCTGCCGCACTCCGAAGTGGAACGCGTTGACGGCCGCCGATTCTGAACATGCGCCAGCGGTGGTGATATACCAGAACAGACGCCCCTCAATCTCATGTTGCTGCATGTGTCGCTGAGTGAATGTCGCCGCGAAGGACCGTCTTGATGCTTCGAGTCCGTAGCCATAGCCAGCGCGCGACCGTGTCAATCGGACTGGCTCTGCTGCTCTTGAGCGTCGGGCTGAGCGCAGTGTGGACGGCGGCTTGCGGCGAGGACGCGCCGATGCAGACGTCGGCAGACCAGGCAGGGCAGGCTGCCGCGCCGCAGCCCACCGAGCGAGAGCGCCCCAACCAGACCGCCCAGACTGCTCAGCGAGCTCAACCAGAACAGTCAGAACGGACCGCACAGGCTGAGACGTCGCCATCGACCGCACAGGCGACCGAGTCGTCCTCTGGCGCATCCTCGCAGGCGGGGTCTGACCAGCCCAACGCGCAAACCGGCGAGACATCTGCTCAGCAGCAGACAACAGCGGAGTCCGTACCAGCGGGCACGCGCCTGATCAGCCTGTTCGGCGACCTGACCGAGATCATCTACGCGTTGGGCGTTGAGGACTACCTCGTCGGTCGAGATACCAGCTCTGTGTATCCGCCGGCTGCGGAAGCATTACCCAATCTGGGCTTCGCCGGCAGCCTCAACGCCGAGGCCATCCTGGCATTGGATCCCAGCCTCGTGATCGGCACGCCGATGGCCGGTCCGCCCGGCGTGCTGGAGCAGTTGCGCGACGCCGGCGTCGAGCTGCTGATCGTCGACGACCTGAAGGGACTGGATGCGCCGCAAATCAAGATTCGCTTCATCGGTGAGGCGCTCGGCATCCCGCAGGCCGCAGAGGCCTTGGCGCAAGACGTCGCGCAACGTCTCGAGGGCGTCATGGCCGCGGCCGCTGACATTGAGCAACCGCTGCGCGTGTTGCACGTGTACATCCGTCGAGGCGGGCTGCAGCTCGTTTCCGGCGAGGGCAACCGCGCTCAGGCGATTATCGAGGCCGCCGGCGGCGTCGACGCGGCCGCGGCGGTCGGTATCTCCGGATGGCAACCGCTCACACCCGAGGCGCTGGTTGCCGCTGATCCGGATGTCTACCTCGTCATGGACCTCGGACTGCGTGTGATCGGCGGCATTGACGCGCTCTGGGACATTCCTGGCATGGCGGAGACCAAAGCAGGACAAGCTCAGCACGTCATCTCGATGCCGGATCTGTACCTGTTGGGATTCGGACCGCGTCTGCCGGAAGCGATCGCCGACCTGACCGAGTATCTGCGCTCCATTCAGGCTGATCAGGTGGATCAAGTCGACCAGGCTGACAGGCAAAGCGGGTAGACATGTCGCAAGGCTCGCAAGGCGCTCAGGGTCCCTTGGCGCAGCTGCGGGAACGGCGCCCCGAACTGGCCAGCGCCGCCGACCTCGCATTGCCGCGCGTGCTCGGACCTCTGGTCTGGGTGTTGCTCGTCGCCGGCCTGCTCAGCCTGATCCTCGTCAATCTGATCCTGGGCGCGTTCGACGTCGAAGTCGTGCGCATCATCGGACTGCTCTTTGACAAAATCGGAATCAGCCTCGGGATCGAGTACACCTCGCGCGAGGAAGCAGTCGTCTGGGTCATTCGCGTGCCGCGCATGGCGATGGCTGCGTTGGTCGGAGCAGGACTCGGCGTTTCAGGAGCCGCGCTACAGGGCCTGTTCCGCAATCCCCTCGCCGATCCCGGCCTGATCGGCGTCTCCAGCGGCGCCGCCTTCGCAGTCGCGCTGTCGGTGGTGTTGGGACTGTCGACTCTGGGACTGTTCGTGCAACCGTTGGCCGCCTTCATCGGCGGACTCAGCCTCACCTTTCTGATCTACGGATTCGCTCGGCGCGGCGGTCGAGCGCAGATGGCGACGATGCTGCTGGTCGGCATCGCCGTCAACGCGCTGCTCGGCGCGGCGATCAGCTTCATCCTCTCCTTCTCCGACGATGTGGAGTTGCGCGACATCGTGTTCTGGATGCTGGGCAGCCTGGCCGGTTCGCGCTGGGAGTTCGTCTATTCCGCCGGGCCGCTGATCCTGATCGCGATCGTGATCCTGATCCGCCAGGCAGGATCACTCAACCTGCTGACATTGGGTGACGCCGAGGCGCGGCATCTGGGCGTTCGCGTACAGCGGACGCAGCTGCTCATCGTCACGGCGGCCGCGCTGGCGACCGGAGCCGGCGTCGCCGTAGCCGGCATCGTCGGATTCATCGGACTGATCGCGCCGCACATGGTGCGCCTCGCGGTTGGACCCGATCATCGCCGCCTCATGCCGGCGAGCGCGATGGCGGGCGCGATCCTGTTACTCGGCGCGGATCTTGGCTCGCGCACGATCGCCTCGCCGGCCGAGATGCCGCTCGGCGTGCTCACCGCGCTGATCGGCACGCCCGTCTTCCTCTTCCTGATCGACCGCGCTCGCCGCAGCCTGGCAGCCGCCTTCTAACCCTCGCCCGCTCGTCTGTCACATGCCAGCTTCGGCTTGAGCGGACCCTCGAGCGGACCCTGGAGCGGAACATGGCCTCGCTCGGAAGCGTCTGATTGATATGTCCAACGCGCTCGTCGTTTCACTCGTACTGCTGGGATCGTTCGCCCTGGCCGCCGTGGTCGCGTGCTCGAACGACGCAGTGCCCTCTGTCCAGGTGCCGCTCCAAACCGAGCCCTCTCGGTCAGAGTCCCAGACCACGCTCTCCGAGGAGCCCGCAGGGCAACGATCGAATGCGCCGCAATCCGCGCCCGCGTCACCAGCTGAGCCAGCTGACGAATCGGCTGCGGTGGGGCCGAGCGATGACGTTCCAGAAGCGGAATCCAATCCGTACTTGCTCCTCAGGTTGACCGAGAAGCTCAGCGTCTATCACAGACCGCGCGACGACATCCTGCCGTTCGTGGATTTCCGTGAGCGGACCCTGTTACTGGGCGACGGATGGACCCAGCTCGACAGCGGCGAGCTGTGGCTGCACCTGGACCTGAACGGCGATCTGGATGGTTGGGTCCGTCTGGCCGATACGCCCTTGACCCTCGATGACGCCATGACCTTGCCGATGCTAGACCCCAACCTGCTGCCGATGGGCGATCTGATCGTGCCAGGCGCCGAGCCGATCCGCGTCAGGCTGCTGGGAATGTCGGAAGATGGGAGGCAGATCGCCATCCTGCTACCGAACAACGAATACGCGCTGTGGGCCGATGCGAACGATCTGGACATCAACCGAGGTTCAGGATCGTTGTCTGTCTACACCGGTACGGTCTGGGGCGTCTGGTATCCGCCGAGCGACCAGACTCGGGTCACGGCAGAGATCAGCACTGGCAGTCCCGTCATCTTCCTGCGGCCCGGCAAGCGCGAGAGCGGATACCACACCTATGGGGACTACCAGGATCCGCATACCTACGGCGTACTCGGTCGCTCGCTCGATGGCGAATGGCTGGCGATCGTGCTCAACGACTTGCAACCACCGGTCGGTTGGGTGCGCCTCTCGGAGGTGGAACTGAACGTCGATCCCGAATCGCTGCCGTACATGCTCAGCGGCGATACCGAAGTGATTGCGACGCCAACCCGCGGCGCGCGCAGCCGCGAGGTTCGCCGCACAGACAAACTCTGGCGCTGGCAATGGCGCGACGACGGCAGCATCGTCGGGCAGCTCGACGATCTGGTGCGATGGAATCCGCTCGAGGATGCCGAGCCAATCGCCTTCGCGCCTTCGCAGTGGGTCGTCTTCTCGCCGGATGGTCGCTACGCCGCCAGCGGCACGCGGCCTGACTATGAGAGCGGCGACCTCTCCCGAGACATCACGATCACCCCTGTCGACGGCGGTGAGCCCATCACCTTCCCCGATGCCGGCGCCTATTACTTCACGCATCACCCGGCAGACCCGTCGTTGTCCTGGTCGCCCGACTCGCGACGCCTGCTGAGTCTCTATCTACCTGGTGAAGGGCACGGTGAATACGGCTTCTAATGGGGTCAGATCAGTCGCCGGAGGACCTCTGGCAGACTGGTCCTGGACCCTGCTGGCCGGTGAGCTCTCTCGGTTCCTGCGGCGTGTGACCGCTGAAGAAAGACTGAGCCCTTGCCGGCATGTCTGGGTTGTTCTGCAGCACTGATGGGGTGTCGTGCCCAAGAGCACCGATTCATTAGGCCGTCGCGGGAACCAACCCACCGGGTCGCACCAGAAAGCGCGAACTGGAGAGGAACCGAAACACGATGGCCTTGTACTTGGGTGATGACTGGGCGGAGGACCATCACGACGTCCATCTCATGGACGAAGCGGGCGAGCGGCTTGCCGCCCGGCGGCTGCCCGAAGGGGTGGAGGGCATCACCGCCCTGCACGAACTGGTTGCCGGGCACGCCTCGGGACCGCACGAGGTGGTCGTCGGCATCGAGACCGACCGCGGCCCGTGGGTGATGGCCCTGGTGGCGGTCGGCTACCGGGTCTACGCGATCAACCCGCGCTCGGCGTCGCGCTACCGCGACCGCCACCACGTCAGTGGCGCCAAGTCCGATGCCGGGGACGCGAAGCTGCTCGCCGACCTCGTGCGGACCGACCGGCATAACCACCGCGAGGTCGCCGGCGACAGCGACGAGGCGGCCGCCGTGCGTATCCTCGCCCGCGCCCACCAACAACTCGTCTGGGACCGCACCCGGCAGACGAACCGGCTCCGCAACGCGCTCAGGGAGTACTTTCCCGGGGCCCTGCAAGCGTTTCCCAGCCTGGCGCACGGCGACGCCGTGGGGGTGCTGGCGACCGCACCGGGGCCGCGCGAGGCGGCGCGGCTGAGCACGTCGCAGATGCGCTCGGCGCTGCGCCGCGGCGGCCGCCAGCGTAACGTCGAGCAGCGCGCCGCCGAGCTCCGTCAGGCCTTCCGAGTCGAGCAGCTGGAGGTGCCTGCCACGGTCAGCCAGGCCTTCGCCGCGACGACCAGGGCGACCGTGACCCAGATCGACGCGATCAACGGACAGATCGCCGAACTCGAGGCCGAGCTGGCAGCCTCTTTTGAGCAGCACCCGGACGCCGACATCTACCGTTCCATGCCCGGTCTCGGTGTCGTGCTCGGCGCCCGGGTGCTTGGCGAGTTCGGGGACGACCCCGAACGCTATGAGTCGGCGAAGTCCCGCAGGAACTACGCCGGCACCTCGCCCCTCACCGTAGCATCGGGCCGCAAGCGCACCGTGAGGGCGCGCTTCATCCGCAACCGGCGGCTCGGCGACGCCACCATGCAGTGGGCGATGTGTTCGTTGCGCGCGAGCCCCGGTTGCCGCGACTTCTACGACCGCCGTCGCGCCGCCGGCGACCCGCACTACCAGGCCCTCCGCGCCCTGGCGAACCGCCTCGTCGGCTACCTGCACGGGTGCCTCCGCTCGCAGACCCCCTACGACGAAGTCCTCGCCTGGAGTCACCGTTCACGCCACGAGGATCGCGCCGCTGCTTGACTCTTGCAGTCATGGGGTGTCTTTCTCCTCGGCGTGGATGGCTCGCGCTCTGAGCTGGTACCGCTGTCGTTTCACCAATCTTCCTCATGGCTCAGCGATGACACCGTGTTGATCGGTCAGGACGATCGCTACCTCGTCTACGCAGCGGACGGAACCCTGCTGCGAGAGCTGACGGCGCCGACATCACTCAGGAGATTCCCGAGCGAGATGTTGGCGCTCAGCTACGCCGGCCGTCCGCTCGGTTGGAAGCGAGTCGACCTGCACTCTGGCGAGATCGCGCAACTACCCGCGCCGCTCAACGGCGGCGATTGGAAGTTGGCCAGTCAGCATCTGCGCTTCGCGCTCTTTCACCGCTTCAACGACGCGGAAGGCATCCTCTCCCTAGCCTCATACGACGCGCTGCAACACGAAGTCACGCAGCTGCCGACTCTCAACGTTGGCCGCGAGTGGCGTGGGCTCAGCGTCAGCTGGTCGGACGACGGCTCTCGTCTGGCGCTGTTGCCCTATGGCGGACAGGGCTACATCGTCGACCATTTGCATGCCGACTCGCAGTCCAACTCACAGGCCGACGTTCGCGCATTCCCCTTGCCGATGCGCGAAGACGGACATGGGCGCGATGCGCTCGTGGACTGGTCGCCCGACGGTCAGCTCCTGCTGACTCGGAGTGCGCGCGACGCAGGTCTGACAGATGCTGACGGGATCGCCACGTATCCGCCGCGCCGGTCCTACGCGGGTCCAGCCGGCCATTCGTACCTGGAGTATCGCCTGATCGACGCCGAGACGGCTCAAGTCCTACAGCGCTTCCGGGCCTCGCCGGATTTCTGCTGGAGCAACGATCACATCGCCGCCTTCTCACCCGATGGCCAGTGGCTCGCCTTCAGCGGTCGGTACACCGATTGCACCTAACACCTAACACCTAACATCCAGCACCTAGACTGCAAGCGTTCGTGGCGGCGGAGCTGGCTCGCCGCACCTGGTCAGGAGCTGATATGGATATCGCGGCACTCGGCAAATCGCCTAACGCTGACGCATTGGTCAACACGATCATGGAATATGATCTGACCCGACACATCGTCGAACTCGACGCGTACGGCTTCACCGTGATCCCGCCCGAGAAGATGGGGACCTCGCCCGGATTCGCCGATCGTCTGCGCGACGCCCTGCTCAACACCTATCAGAAGCGGCATGAAGTCGAGATCGACGACTGGCGCACGGCCGACCTGCCCGCTCCCAACGAGCGCGCCTGGCAGCTCGTCGATGAGGACGATGCGATCACCGAGGCAGTGCTCAATCCGGTCGCTCTGACCATGGCTCGCTGGCATTGCGGTCAAAGCGCCGTGCTGGGCGGAACCTCCTCGATCATCAAACCGCCGCACGAGAAGAACTACCTCGGCATTCACAACGACACGCACGGCGTCCCGCCGCCGCAGGCCGCCTACACCCACCTCGTCAACACGAGCTGGATCCTGACCGACTACGAGGAGCGTGAGGACGGTCCAACCGTCTTCGTGCCCGGTTCTCATCGTTGGGGACGTGCGCCGGCTCCGCACGAGGTCAAATTCTGGGAAGAGGGCGCGCTGCTCGACCCGGTTCCCATTCAGGCCAAAGCTGGATCGCTCGCCGTGTGGGGCGGCAATACCTGGCACGGCGCCATGAATCGGATGAGCACCGGCCTGCGCGTCACCCTCGTCCTCGTCTGGATGCGTCCCTACATGAAGATGATCAACCAGTGGGACGACGGCGCCGTCTCGCCCGAGCGACTCGAGCGCTATCCCGAACTGCACAAGATCCTCGGCTACGATCATCCTTACCCCTCGCGTGAGGCGATCCGCAACCCTGAACATGTCGCGGAGATGATGGCCGTCGGACAGGATCAGTTCGCCTAGCCAGAGATCGGCGCCAGATCACCCGATCACCGGTGTGGTTCGTCGCCAGTGTTGCGGCGATACAGAAGCGGAGCGAATGATGCGTGTGGCAGTCTTGGGCGGCAGCGGATTTATCGGGCCGCGCGTGATGCGTCGGCTCGTCGAGCATGGACACGAGGTCCATTGCATGGACATCGCGCCCAACGCGCCGGCGCTCGATCCCTTGCGTGATCAGATCACGATCTCACACGGCGACATCACGCTGATGGACGACGTGATAGAAGCGCTCGCCCAAAGCAATCCCGACCGGGTGCTCAATCTGGCATACGCATTGGGCGCCTCGGAGCGCGATCCGCATCCGCAGGTGCGGCTCAACATTCTCGGCATGGACAACTGCTTCGAAGCGGCGCGCATCCTCGACATTCGACGCGTGGTCTACGCGAGCTCGCTCGCCGTCTACGGTCCGCAACGATTGCACGGCGATCGCGCGGTGACTGAGGATGACCTTCGGCTCGGCAGCGGCATCTATGCGGCGTCAAAGATCTTCAACGAGCATCAGGCTGACTGGTACAACCGCGCCTATGGCATGTCGATCACCGGGATCAGGCCGGCCAACATCACGGGTCCGGACAAGCTGCGCGGATCGATGAACCACGTCCAGTGTCAGGTGCTGCCCGCGCGCGATCAGCCCGTTCGCTTCCCGCACCGCGACACGATGACGCTCCCGCTCCACGTTGAGGACATCGCCGAGGTCTTCGTGCGCGTCACCCTGGCTGAGCAAACCGCCCACTCGATCTACAACTCTGGTGGTCACGCCACCAGCCTCGGCGAGCTCGCCGATCGCGTGCGCGAATTCCTGCCCGACGCCGAGATCAGTTTCGATGCGGATAGCGGCGGCCGCGACGGCTCCGGACTCTTCCTGATGGACAACTCGCGCCTGATCGAGGAGTTTGAGCTTGAGTACGCGCCATTCCAGCAGCGAGTCCTGGAGACGATCAACGAAGTCCGACGCTCGGAAGGCCTCCCAGAGGTGGGCTGAAACCGGCGCCGATCCTCGTCTTCGCGTGATTGGCCTCAGCCAAGGTCCTTGTTCGGATTGATGAGGTACTTCTCACCGGTGGCGCGACGGTTGTAGACCGCGATGTGTTGCGGATCGAGCGCTTCCGCCAGCGAGATCTCCCTCGCGTACTGGCTCGCAAAGGTCGTCGTCACCTCGTCGGCGACGCGTTGGCGGAGTCGCTCGCTTGGCTCAGGACCGATTCGCTCCAGGAACGGCGTCAACAGCCAGCCGCCGAGTCCCCAGGCCAAGCCGAAGTTGCGCTGCAACACCGTCGGCGACGTATCAAGGCCGCCGTAGATGTAGACCTGCTTGTAGATATTGGAACCGTAGCGGTTGAAGCCGGGCTGTTTGGCGTTCGCTGCCGCTTCCATGCAGGAGAGCAGCTGATTGGGCAGCGGACCGCCGCCGGTCGCGTCAAACGCCAGCGTCGCGCCAGTCTCGATCAGCGCCGCTGTCAAGTCGTCCTGGAACGTCGGCGCGCTCGTGTCGCAGACATAGCGCGCGCCAAGCCCCTGCAGCAGCTCGACGTGCTCAGGTCGGCGCACGACGTTGACCAGATCGATCGCTTCGTCGTTGCAGACCTTTTGCAGCATCTGTCCCAGGTTGGAGGCAGCCGCGGTATGGACGAGGGCCGTGTGACCCTCCAGTCGCATCGTCTCGACCATGCCGAGCACAGTCAGCGGATTGACGAAGCAGGACGCGCCTTCCGCGGGCGTCGTGCCATCGTGCAGCAGTAGGCACTGCGACACGTGCATCACGCGGTATTGCGAGTACATCTCGCGCGCGATCGCCGCCACCGTCTTGCCCAGCAGCGCCTGAGCCGCGTCGCTGGAACCAGCCTCAACGACGACGCCCGCGCCTTCGTTGCCCGCCGCCATCGGCAGATCGAATCGCGCGGCCTGCGATGCCACCAGCTTCGCTGGAATCGGCGCCGTGACCTGTGGATCAGCTGCCGTGCCGGACACCTGAGCCTGGCTCACATCGGCAGGCCCGATCAGCAGCCCGAGATCGGACGGGTTGATCGGCGCCGCTTCGACGCGGACGACGACCTCGTCAGGTCCGGGACTCGGCAGATCGAGCTCGGCGAGCGAGAGTGTGAGTTGCCCGTCGCTGGTAACCGTGGAATGAATCTGTCGTGACTTCAAGATCGGACCGGTCCTCTCAGGCGGCCGCAAGGTCGGCCGCGAGTTGACGTTCAGCCTACCGAACGAGCCCCTGGCTCTTGCCTACCCTGCGCTCTACCGCCACGCGCCCTGCATCTAGCATGCGCTCATGCCAGCCCTCGCCGCGAGCGTCTCTTGGATGTTTCAGGAACTGCCGTTGCTGCGTCGATTCTCGCTCGCGGCGCAGCTGGGGTTCCGAGCGGTCGAGATACAGGCGCCCTACTCGGAGCCGGCGGCCGCTCTGGCCACGGCGATCGACGCTGCGGCGCTGCGCGCGGTGCTGATCAATACGCCGGTCGCGCTCGCGGCCGTGCCGGGCGAGGAACGCGCCTTCCGCAACGGCATGACGACCGCGCTGGAATACGCAGCCGCGCTCGACTGCGAACAGATCCACTGCCTGGCGGGGCGCACCGACGATCCCGATGCGGAATCGACGTTCATCGCCAATCTGCGCTGGGCAGCCGACCGAGCGTCGGCGCAGGGCGCTCGCCTGTTGCTGGAGCCGCTCAACACCGGCGACAACCCTGGATACTTCCTCACCGGCAGCGCGCAGGCGCGGCGGATCATCAAGCAGGTCGAGCGCGACAATGTCCGCATGCAGTACGACCTCTATCACATGCAGATCATGGAAGGCCGCCTGACCGAGACCATTCAGCGTCACTTCGAGATGATCGGACACTTCCAGATCAGCGGCGTGCCCGGCCGCCATGAACCGGACGCTGAGCAGGAGATCAACTATCCATTCCTCTTGTCGTTGATCGACGAGCTGGGTTTCAACGGTTGGGTCGGCTGCGAGTACCGCCCGCGAGCTGACACATTGGCTGGCCTGCAATGGGCGCAACCGTACGGCATTCGCGATACCGCATCAGTGATTCTGGAGACCTGCTGACATGACAGACACAGCTACGTCCGCTACCGCGTCACGAGTAGCAGTGATCACCGGCGCCGGATCCGGTGTCGGGCGCGCGTCGGCCCTGGCGCTGCTGCGCGACGGCTGGTCGGTCGTGCTGGCCGGCAGGCGCATTGCGCGTCTACAGGAGACGCAGCAGCTCGCTGGCGACGATGCCCAACGCAGCCTGGCCGTGGTCAGCGATGTGACCGATGCCGACTCCGTCTCGGCGCTGTTCGTCCAACTGCGAGAGACGTACGGGCGGCTGGACCTGCTCTTCAACAACGCCGGCGGAGGCTCGCCGCCGCTGCCCCTGGAAGACCTGTCGCTGGAGCAATGGCAGCGCGTCGTTGACCTCAATCTGACCGGATCATTCCTTTGCACGCAAGAGGCATTCAGGATTATGAAGCAACAGGATCCGCGCGGCGGTCGGATCATCAACAACGGCTCCATTTCCGCGGACCGTCCGCGTCCCAACTCCGCCCCCTACACCGCAACGAAGCATGCGTTGACCGGGCTGACCAAGTCGACGGCGCTCGACGGTCGCAAGTATGACATCGCTTGCGGACAGATCGACATTGGCAACGCAGCCACCGAGATGACCGCGGCGATGGAACGCGGCGTGCCCCAAGCCAACGGCGAGCGGATGATCGAGCCGACGTTCGATGTCGAGCATGTCGCCGACGCGGTCGTCTACATGGCGGGTTTGCCGCTCGACGCCAACGTCCCATTCATCACGGTGATGGCAACCAGGATGCCGCTCTACGGTCGCGGCTAGCCATCACATCTCACGCGCGGCGCCGATCCCACGACCGATGCGTCGCCCGCGCGATAGCGAGTGACCGGCTTGCGGTTGGCAGGACGTTAGCCTCGTGGCGAGTCCGATCAACCGCAGCGTCAGAAGGAGGTTCACGTGGAGCAGCTGGAGCTCGTCCCGTATCTGCTGTACGAGAAGGAGGACAACGGGATTCTGTGGATCAAGTTCAACCGACCTGAAAAGCTGAACGCTGCGGTCGGCGGCAGCGAGCGGATGAGCACGCTGGCCAAGGTCGGCGAGTACATGCGCGCCGGCGACGATGATCCAGACGTCAAGGTGATCGTGCTGACCGGTGTCGGGCGCGGATTCTGCGCCGGAGTGAATGTGCGCGGCGCCGATCTTGACGCCTTCGAGCCGAACGACAACGCGCTGGGCAACGCCCCATACGCGAGCGGCGGCTTGGACGAGACGCGGCAGCGCTTCTACTACGGCATTACCAAGCTGATGAAGGACATCTCATACATCCGCAAGCCGACGATCGCGATGGTCAATGGCGTCGCCGCCGGATTCGGCATGGATATGGCGCTGCAATGCGACATCCGCTACGGCAGCGAGCAGACGCGATTCATCGCGTACCAGCAGGTGGGACAGATCATCGAGAACGGCGGCGCCTACTACCTGACGAGGCTGGCCGGGCTCGGCCGCGCGCTCGAATTCTCCTTCACCGGCCACCTGGACGGCGAGACCGCCGCGCAGTGGGGCGTCCTCAACCGACTCGTGCCGTCCGATGATCTGGAGGCCGAAGTGCGCGCCTTGTGCGACCGGATCATGCGCAATCCGCCGATGGTCAGCTGGATCAACAAGCGCGTGATCCGCGCGGCCATGGACAGCACCCTCGAAACAACGGCCGTGCTGACCTCGAACGCCTCCCCAATCCTCGCTACCTCGGAAGATGCCGCAGAGGCGCGCTCCGCCCTCCAGGAGCGCCGCGCCCCAGAGTTCAAGGGCCGCTGAGCGCTCGGTGATCCGCCATTGATGCCCGGCAATTGACGGCGTGACGGCGGCTGGCGCCGGCCGCTGACTCCGATGACTGCCTGACTGACGTCGGCATCGACCGCCATTCGTCCACTCGACCCGCTCGACCCATTCGACCCACGCGACTCAGCCATCCTCAACGAATTCCGCCGCCGGATTGTGGATGAATCAGTGACCGCGACGCTGACTCTACACATCGCTTCCTAAATCTAGTACAATAGCTCACATTGAGAGCGGCTTTCCGCCGTAGAACATGCATTGTGGTCGCCGCTTTGACGGCGGCGCACAGGAGGGTCATGATGAAACTCGAACTGTTGAAGGCGAAGGGTCCAGGCCGGCTCTTCGTGTTGTTGGCGTTCGCCGTGCCCCTGTTGTTTCTGTGGAATGAGGGGGGGGGGAGCTAGCCTCCGCGCAGTCGCTGCCTGAAGTCAGCATCACTGCCCAGGGCGACGTGACGGAGGGAGACGACGCGAGCTTCACGGTCACCGCGTCCGAGGCCCCATCTGCCGACCTGACGATCGCCGTGACCGTGAACGACTGGCCGTTCAACAGCGGCGTCGTGGCATTCGGCCAGGCTGGATCGAGAACAGTCACCATCCTGGGCGGCGAAACGACGGCCGTACTGACCGTCGGCACGGATGCGGATGCCGTTGAGGAACCTCGCGCCGTGATCGGGGCCGTGCTGGATACGCCGAGTTCCAGCGCCGGCTACACCTTGTCCTCAGCAGCTGACTACGACTTCGTCATCGTCTCGGACCCCAGCTCCCTGCCGGTGATTACGATCGCGAACGGCGGCTCAGTCACCGAGGGCGGTACCTCCAACTTCGTGATCACAGCGGCGCCAGTGCCGACCAGCACGCTCACCGTCAACGTGGCCGTCTCGCAGACCGGCACGTTCGGCGCCACCGGCGCGGCTACCGTGACGGTCAGCGAGGCGACGACCCACTACGCCGTCAGCACCACTGACGACGGCTGGGACGAGCCGCACGGTTACATCACCGCGACGGTCCTGCCGGGCGCTGACTACACCGTCGGTCAGCCGTCCTCAGGCATGGCCCAGGTGTGGGATAACGACGCTCCCGGCCAGATCGGGAACCCGGTGATCACCATCATCAGCGGCAATGACATCAGCGAAGGCGGCGCGGGCGTCTTTACCATCCACGCGACGCAGGCCCCCACCAGTCCGCTCACCATCACGATCACGTCGTCGCAGGACGGGGACTTCGGTGCCTCAGGCGCAGAGACCGTGGAGCTCAGCGGCACGACCGCCAGCTACACCATCACCACCGTTGACGACAGTCAGGACGAGAACGACGGCTCCGTCTCCGCGACCGTCGAGCCGGGCAGCGGCTACGACGTTGGCGATCCGTCGTCGGCCAGCATCAGCGTGGCGGACAACGATGTCCCGGAAGTCAGCATCACCCGTCGGGACCAGGAGAGTAGACCGAGCGAAGGCGAATCAGCGATCTTCGTCCTCAGCACCAGTTCAATGCCGCAGCAGGCCATCACCGTCAACCTGGACATTACGGCCACGGGCGATTTCGGCGTGCAGACTGGCGCCCGCAGCGTCACCATTCCGAGCTCAGGCAACGGCAGCCTGCTGTTCCGGCTGCCCACGATAGACGACAGCGTTGACGAGGCGGATGGCACAGTGACCGCGACAGTCCAGACGGGCAACGGCTACACAGTCGGCACGCCTGATGCCGCTACGCTCCCCGTGCTTGACGACGACGTGCCCGAGATCAGCATCATCGCCGACGGTGACATCACCGAGGGCGGCGCTGCCAGCTTCACCATCTCCGCCAGCCCGACGCCGCACCAGCCCTTGTCGGTAGACCTGAACGTCGCGGCAGCGGGCGACTTTGGCGTCACCACGGGCGCTCGAACCGTCAGCGTCCCCACCAGCGGCTCCGCGACGCTCAGCCTGCCCACGACCAATGACAGCGTCCAGGAGTCGAACGGCTCCGTCAGCGCGACGGTGCAGTCGGGCAGCGGTTACCGCGTCGGGAGCCTGTCCTCGGCCAGCGTTAGCGTGGCCGACGACGACGGCTCCTCAGTCAGCATCAGCGCCGACGGTGACATCACCGAGGGCGGCGCTGCCAGCTTCACCATCTCCGCTAGCCCGGCGCCTGCGCAACCGATGGATGTGAGCCTGAAGGTCGTGACCGTGGGCGAGTTCGGCGTCACCACGGGCGCTCGAACCGTCAGCGTCCCCACCAGCGGCTCCGCGACGCTCAGCCTGCCCACGACCAATGACAGCCTCGACGAGCCGGACGGCTCCGTCAGCGCGACGGTCCAGCCGGGCAGCGATTACCACGTGGGGAGTCCGTCCACGGCCCGCGTCAACGTGGCCGACGACGAAGTGACGCCACCGGAAAATTCAGTGCTGACGATCAGCGCTGGCAATGACGTTACCGAGGGTCAGCAGGCCACATTCACGATCACGCAGGACCCGCCGTCGTCAGTGCGGATGTTCGTCATCGTCGCCGCAGAGGTGGAAGGAAAGATGAAGACGGGCAATCCAGCCGGAGTCTGGATTAGCGGCGCGACTGCTACTCTCACCGTCTCCACCAGGGACGACCGCTTTAACGAAGCCTCCTCCACCCTGAAGGTCAGACTCGTGGCTCACCAACACTACACGTTGGGAGACCCCTCCCAGGCCAGTCTCACCATCCTTGACAACGACACGCCAAAGGTGGTGATCGATAAGAGAGGCCAACGCGGCGTAGCGCTCTACGAAGGCGGCGAGGCGACATTCTCGGTCTCGGCGAACCCGTTGCCGTACCAGGACCTGACGGTCTACCTGGATGTCGCCGCCAAGGGTGACTTCGGCGTCCAGACAGGCGCCATGTCAGTGACCGTCCCGGGCGGCAAAGGGGCGTCAAGCAGTGTTAACTTCAGCATCCCGCTCGTCGACGACACCGTCCATGAAGATGACGGGTCAGTGACCGTCAGCGTCAAACAGGACAACAGTTACCTGATTGGCGCTCCGTCTTCAGGCACCTTCATCATCACGGACGATGACATGGCGCCAGGCCCGCAAGTGTCGATCATGAATCCCATGAGCAAAGCGCGCCCCGGAGAAACCCTCGTGTTCCCGGTCACCCTGGATGCCCCCGCTACGAGCGAGGTCAGTGTGGAATACACGATGGGACGCTTCTCCCCGCTCCTCTTCCCTGGACTTGACTTCCAGGACGACCATGGACGGACCAGCGGCACGCTCACGTTCGCCGCGGGGGAGACCGAAACCATGATCAACGTGCATATCGGCCTGAACGCTCAGTTCAACCACAACGACATGATCTACATCCAGCTCTCTGACCCGGTCGGAGGTTCTATTGCCAAGGGCTGGGCGCGAGGCCGGCTCGACGCTCGCTAGTCGCAAGCCGCCTCCCCGCAGGAAACGCCGCCACAGCTCTCCACACCCAGAGAGGGCTGTGGCGCGGCGTTTAAGCTGCCGCCTGCGGACTGCCGCAAGATATCCGCGGCAAGCGCGGGCACGACCATCGATCTGGGGTTGAGCGGGGCACTGAACGGAGCTATGTCAACAAGCCCTGGTCTGGCCCTGGTCTGGCCTTGGTCTGGCCCTGCCGCCCTCCCAAGCTCTCTCAGATTGAAGAGACCGCAGGCAAGCCGGAGGTCGCTGTCGCCGTTCACAATTCGCGGTCGGCGGCGATCTACTTTGGTGCATAACCTATCGGCTGGTTTACCTGCATTTGATGTAACTGGTCATCGACGCGAACTGAAGCAGCGTGTGCCTGCGCGCCAGATCAATAATGTGTCAAAAACCGACTCTGTTTGCAAATGCCTACATACACTATCGGCTACCGACCTGCGTGGACCCAAGCGTCAGTGCCGGTCGCCTACGGAGTGTCGTTGATTGTCGCTAATGGGGAGGAGGAACATGACAGACCACGTCCAGTTACACATGTTCAAAGGCGTCGGTTTGCTGATCGCGTTTGCCGCCGTCGTTGGCGCGGTGTTCGGCGCGTCTCTCTTCGGAGACGCTCAGAGCTCGCGGGCCAGCGAGCCGCCCTTTTCCTTCAGCCCGGCGACGGTGGCGGTCTCCGTTGAGGTGGGCGAAACGCCGGTCTACGCCGCTCCGACGTTGGTGGGCGTGCCGAGGCACTCCAACAACACCACGGAATGCGCGGTGACGCTGTACCCGCTCCAGGCCCACGACCAACACGGTGGGGCGCTGAATGTCCAGCCGACCCCTGACTTTGGCCTGAGTTACAACGGTCTGGCCGTGACCAAGCTGTCAAATAACGGACAATGGCCTCTGATCGGTCGCGCCGCTTCAGTCCCCGCCGCGAACCCGGTGACGTACACGATCAACGTCCGTTGTGTGTACTCGAAGGGGGCGAAACCTACCCTGTCGGCCTCGCACAAGGTGACGGTGACCTTCCTTCCGACATCACTGAAGTTCAACCCCAACTCGCTCGGCCATCGGTCGCTGATCAAGGACATCCCGCTCGGATCAGCGAGCTCCATCAACCCTCAGATCAATCGCCCAACCATGTACGGCGCGGACGGCGCAGTCGGATACAGCGTGTCGCCGGCATTGCCCGCCGGCCTCTCCCTGTCGACCGACGGATCGATCGTCGGTACACCGACCGCGGCGTCGGCAAGGCAGACGTACACCATCACGGCGACCGACTCTGAGACTCCGCCCGAATCCGCGACGTACACCGTCGACATTTCCGTAATCGACGCGATGGTCTTTGGCGCGGCCAGCCTGCCGTCGCAGACGCTGACTGTCGGTCAGGCGGCGGTCAGCTACAACCCGCCCACGCTCCACAATGCGGATGGCGCCGTCCGCTACACGGTCTCGCCGGCGCTGCCGTCCGGGCTGACGCTCGGCAGCACGAGCGGCGTGCTCAGCGGGTCGCCGACGGCGGCCGCATCGCGGCGGACATACACCATCACAGCGACCGATGCTCGCCAGCCCACGGGTCAGACCGCCAGCTTCACGATCGATCTCACCGTCCGTCCGAAGCCGCAGGTGACGTGGACATTGGCGTCGCAGTCGGTGGCGGAGAGCATCGGTGCCCGCAACCTGAGATTGACCATCTCGCCGGCGCCGACTTCGACCGTGTCGGTCGGCTACGCGCTCTCCGGCACGGCGACGCGTGGCGCCGATTATTCGATCGCTGGAGTGACCAGCAACAACGGAACAGTCAGCGTGGCATCGGGCATGACCGTGGTCGACATACCGGTGACGATCACCGACGACGCCAACAATGAGCCCAACGAGACGCTGACGCTGACGCTGTCGGACGGCGCCGGCTACGGCGTGGGAGGCACGAGGGCGCACACTCTGACGATCAGGGACAATGATGTGCCCGTGCTGACGATTGCGGGCGGCGCCGACATCACGGAGGGCGCCGCCGCCAGCTTCACGCTGACGGCAAGCCCAACGCCGCACAGCCCCTTGGACGCCAGCCTCACCGTCAGCGCGAGCGGAAGCTACGGCGTATCAACCGGGACCAGGACGGTCACGGTTGGAACCAACGGACAGGGTGCGCTGTCACTGACGACGACAGGCGACTCCACCGACGAGCCGAACGGTTCGGTCACGGCGACGCTGAATTCGCGCAGCGGGTACACGATCGGCAATCCGTCGGCAGCGACGGTCAACATCGCCGACAATGACAACCCGCCGCCCACCAACACGCCGATCGTGTCGTTTGCGTCGGCGTCGCAGACTGCCGCTGAGGATGCCGGCTCCGTCCAGGTCGCGCTCTCCATCTCTCCCGCGCCGACCAGCGCGATCTCGGTCAGCTACCGCTTGTCGGGCAGCGCGGCTGCGACGCCCGACTATGCCATCAGCAACAGCGGCACGGTCGCGGTCGCGTCGGGCGCCACATCCGTCAACATTGCGGTCCAGATCGTCAACGACAATGTGCATGAGTCGACCGAGTCGCTCGTGTTCACGCTGACTGGCGGGTCTGGATACAGCTTGGGTGGGACCGGCATCCACACGCTGACGATCACGGATAACGACCTCGGTCTGGATGTGAACAACTTCCCGCAGCAGGTGGCATTCCAACAGGGACAGACCGCTACGCACAATCTGGGAAGCTATAGCGGCGGCACCACAGGCATTCAGTGCCGCCAGACCGGCGGCACGCTGCCTGCCGGGATCAACCTGCGATGCACCCAGCCCAGTCTGTACGGCACGCCCAGCCAGGCCGACCGACAGACCGTGCAGGTCGAGATCTCCCGCAATGGCGTCATTGTGCAGAAGAGCCTTGAGGTCATCGTACGCGCGACCATTGCACCGACCATTGCGCCGACCATCGCGCCGACGGTGCAGACCAACGTCGGCGGCACGCCGAGTCCACAGAATCCGCCTCGCGCCGCGATCGTGGCGTCAGACCCCGCCTTCTTCTGCCGAGGCGTCGTCAGCGACGTGGCGGAGCCCGCCCCGCAGCCGTTCCCCACGCTGGGCCGCGAGGCGCCAAGCCAACGGCCGTGCGCCGGAACCGGGCTGCTCACCCTGAACGATCTCTCAGCGACCCTGACTGACGAGCAGATGGCGTTATCACGCGGCTTCTACATCACCACTCAGCTCCACAGCGTCGCCGACAAACGCCCGCGCTTCCGCTCAGGGCGAGACGGTGAGCGGTACATTCTGGATCACGCGAGCGGGCGGCGTTACGACGTGTCATCGTCGCAACCGCTGATCGAGATCTCGCTCTGGATGCTGCGGTACCAGCCCCTGTTGGACGCCAACACCGTATGGCGATTGGGCCGCGATGAGGCGATCAGCGAGGAATTCCGCATCTGCCTGCCGCAGCCGTCCAATGTTGGTGATTCACTCACGGACATCGCCCGCTGGAACCCCGACAGCCTGACCTGGACCGTGCTGCATCTGACGATGCCCGAGTCCGCGCAACAGGTCTGCGCCTTGACCGATCAGATCAGCAGCTTCGTAATCGTGACCTCGGAGCCGCCGCCCGCGCCAGAGGTGCTGCCCGGCGTGCCGCAACCAGGCGATCCGACGTAAGCGACGGAGTAGAGGTTGACGCACAGGTCTACGAGGGGAGAAAGCGGCTCTGTTCTGCTTTCTCCCCCGCTCTACGGGGGAGATGTCACGCAGTGACAGAGGAGGCGCCCCCTTGCCGAACCAGATACGACGACACGGCTGAGGCTGGAGCCCCCCCCCCTCTGCCTTCGGCATCTCCCCCCGCTTCGCGGGGGGAGAAAAGAGAGCGGCTCATGCAGCTTGCGAGCGAGAGTGGTTAGCTCGCTCTGCGAGGGGACGGAACGGGTCCCCGCTCGGAGGCGGGGACGGGAGGGCAGCATTGGCTGCCGCAGGCTTGAACCAACCGTCCCCGACTTGATCGGGGACCCGCTCGGAGGCCGGGTCGGTTGGGAGCGGCGAACCGACTTGTGCAGCAAGCTGCCGAAACAGTTCTCGCGTCTGTGCTGCTTTCTCCCCCGCTCTGCGGGGGAGATGTTACGCAGTGACAGAGGGGGCGCCCCCTTGCCGAACCGGATACGACGACACGGCTGAGGCTGGAGCCCCCCCCCCTGCCTTCCCCGTCCCCGCCCCCGAGCGGGGACCCGCTTGGTAGCGGCCTGCGAGGGGACGGAACGGGTCCCCGCTCGGAGGCGGGGACGGAGTGGGATTTGCGATAGCTGCATAGATTGGCCCGGACGGGTCGTCATGTGCTTGCGTTCTCGATCACAGATCAATACCGTCAGTGAAATGCCGCTTGCGGCTATCTTGTGGTAAGTGGTGCTATCGCTGGAGACAGCGAAGGGAGATCTGACGTGACGCTCCGATCAAGCTGTTCTCTACCCCCCCCCCCCCCCTCATGTTGAGGGCGCGGCGTGCGAGGGCGGCGAGGGGCCGAAGCGCGAGGCGGCTGCTGGCGCTGGCAGCACTGATTGCGGTTGCGGTCGTCGCAGCGATCTTGCCGGGAGGACTGCGGCATGAGTCGGCGCAGGCGCAGACCGTCCCGACGGCCAGCGCTGACGGAACCTACACCGTCCCGCAGGACTGGCCGCTGATCCCGTCAGGGATCGGGCCGGGCCAGACGTTCCGGCTGCTGTTCGTGACCACCACGTGGCGCGACGCCACGGCCACCGACATCGCTACCTACGACACGTTCGTGCAGCGGGAGATCGGCAGGACCAGCGGGAACGCGAATCAGATCGCGCATCCGGCGATCCGGCCGTATGCGTCGCTGTTCAGGGTGGTGGGGTCGACGGCAGCGGTGGACGCCCGCGACCACACCAACATGAACCCGTCCACCGACGGTGCCGGCGAGCTCATCTACTGGTTGAACGGGCCGCAGGTGGCTGCGAACTACAACGGCTTCTGGCAAGATCGCTGGATCAACTGGGCGGTGGCCGACCGACGCAACCAGCAGGGCACCACGGTCCCTAACGACTGGACCTGGACCGGCACCAACAACAACGGCACCAAGTCCAGCAACCCGCTAGGCTATGGTACTGGCAGCCAGGTCGTCACCCAAGGCCGAGCCATGGCGAACCCCGGCGAAAGGGGCCCGCTAGGCTTTACCTCTGCCTCACGCCGCCAAAGTCACTCCTTGTACGGGATCTCGCCGGTGTTCAAGGTGGCTACGGATCTGGTGGAACTGAGCAAAAGCGATCTGCGCTTCGACGAACACGCGAGTTGCCCGTCGGGCGTGACTAGTGCGGGAGCAACCCTGAGTTCGGACACCTATACGGTGAAGCTAACAGAGGACCCCGGCCCGGGCCGTTATGTGCATGTGGACATTTACGACCCCGATGACATGGGCGTCGGCGCGCTCGCCGACGACATCGGCAAGCACGCGGGATACTCAGTGCTGCCGCGCCCGGATACCAAGGGCCGCGTTTCTGTGGAGAACTCACGTGTCCGCCGTTGGCACGGTCCGCAGGGCACCCCGCCGGTGAACTTGAATCTCGGCTACACACGGCTGCGCTTCGATTCGTCGAACTGGAGCACGCCCCAAACGGTGACGGTGCAGGTGCATTGCGCCAAGCATCGCTATCACGTACCTACGGAGATCTGGCACAGCGCCCGGATTCACGGCGGGCCTGTCGTCTATGAGTATGTGAACTTGGAGTATCCCGCGACAGAGGGGATCACCAGGCCCAGAACGCATTGCAGCGAGTCGAACGGGTGTGTGCCGGACTTCACTGCGCCAGGACAGACGGTCACGGCTCTCCGGCGAGTCATCCCCCCGGCGGAGTACCAGAGCGTGCAGGCGTGGGTGAACGACCACGATGTGCCGCAGACACAGTCCACCTATGCCCAGGAGCTCACGGCGTACGCGGACTCCACCTCCGGCCGGGGCGGCGTGCTCAAGACCACCCTGGCGTGGCGATGGGCGCTGCCCGACGCGGACGGCAACGACTACGCGCACGCCAACGAGAACTTCGACCGGTTCGAGGTGTCGATGACCACCTCGGGCCAAGCTGCACAAGAAGCGATCATCCCGGCCAAGCATCCGTGGGACAAGACTCAGTGGTCGGTCGCGTTGACTGTGCTGGGCCTTCCGGCGACGAACTGGGGCGTGGTTCCCACCCCGGTTCCCTACCGGGTCGCCGTCACACCGGTGACCATTCGGGGAGACCGGGTGGCCGGGGAGGTCTTGCAGTTCTGCTTCGAGATGGCTGACACTCGTGGCTACGGCGTCTGGTTTGCGCGCAGCATCGCCTGCTCCGGGACCATAGGCACCCCGGTCACTGCTCGCCAGCAGACTGCTGCGGCGCCGACGCTGAGCATCGCGGCGGACACGGCGTCAGTCACCGAAGGGGGCGTCGTCAGCTTCACCGTCACCGCTGACCAGGCGCCGCAGACCGACCTCACGGTGAATGTCGCCGTCGAGGAGTTCATGGGCGAAGGGCTGGACTACGTCGGCCAAGGGCTCGCCAGCTCGATCACGATGACCGCGGGCCAGACCACAGCCTCGTGGAGCGCCACTGCCTACTCCGACAGCGAACCTCGCGTCGACGGCCGGGTTGAGGGGCGCATTGCCCCCGGTGACGGGTACTCGGTGGGTGAGCCGTCGGCGGTGGCTATCGTGCTGCTTGACGACGACAGTTACGCGATATCCGAGGTGGATATCACCGCGGCCAGCGGTGGCGTCGAGGGCAGCTCCGCCAGCTTCACGGTCACGGCTGATCCGCCGCCCGTAGTGGGTCTGGTGGTGGACGCCACGGTCTCGGCGACCGGCGACTACGGAGTTGCGACCGGTCCGGTGTCAGTGCTCATCCCTCCATCGGGCTCCGCGACGCTGAGCGTCGACACCACCGACGACAACGTCGAAGAACCCGACGGGACGGTTACGGCGACCTTGAACGCGGACACCGGCTACACCCTGGGGTCCAGCTCGTCGCAGACGGTGGACGTGTCGGACAACGACGCTGCGCCGACGTCGACCGGGCCGGTGCTGGACGCGCAGTTGGAGTCGGACGTACGCAGCTACGCGGCGGAAGTACAACACGGCACGCTGCACGTGAATCGCTGGAAGCGCGTGCTTGAGGCCTTCGGCGTCGAGAGCTATCCGGATCTCGAGCCGACAACAGCCGGCGAGGCCGAGGCCCACGTGGACATTGGCCGGGCGAGGTGGATTCCCGTGGCTGAGTACCTGGTCGCGCTGGAGGCGGCGAACCCGCAACCGGCGCCCGCGCCTACGAACGCGCAGGTCGACCCGCAGGTGCTCGCGAACGTGCGCAGCTACGCGGGCGAGACGCAGAACGGCGCGCAGCACGTGAATCGCTGGAAGCGCGTGCTCGAGGCCTTCGGCGTCGAGAGCTACCCCGATCTGGAGCCGATGACCGCGGCAGCCGCGCAAGTCTACGCCGACGCGGGCTGGCGACGTTGGGTTCCAATCGCGGCGCAGCTGCGGCTGATCGAGGCCGGCGCGACGACCAATCCGCCGCCGGTGATACCGACCGTGGTCATTCCACCTGTGGTCATCCCGCCGACGCCTGAGGTGAACATCCTCAGCTCCAGCGGAGGCTCAGAGGGCGCCACGGTCAGCTTCACGATCTCCGCGAATCCGGCTCCATCGGCGAACCTCAGCGTGGGCATCAACGTGGTCACGACAGGCGACTTCGGCTACGGCTCGATCCCATCCAGCGTGACGATACCGACGAGCGGCAGCTTCACCCTGAGCATCACGACGACCGACGACTCGGTCGATGAGTCGGACGGCTCAGTGTCGCTGACGCTGAACAGCGGCAACGGCTACACGGTCGGCTCACTCGGCTCGGAAAGCGTCAACGTGACGGACGACGACGTGACAGTTGCGCCGGTCATCGTGGTACCGGACCCGGTGGTGAGCATCAGCGCCGGCGCCAGCGTCACGGAGGGCGGCAACGTCGAGTTCACGGTGACGGCGAGTCCGTCCCCGTCGGCAGACCTGCCGGTCAGCGTGACGGTCAGTCAGAGCGGCGACTTCGGCGCAAGCACGGGCCAGCGCACCGTCACCATCCCGACCAGCGGCAGCGTCACGTTGAGCATCGCCACCAGCGACGACTCGACGGACGAGTCCGACGGCTCGGTCACGGCGACGGTCAACAGCGGCAGCGGCTACACGGTCTCAAGCTCGCAGGGCTCGGGCACGGTGGCCGTGTCGGATAACGATGTCCCGCCGACGCCGGTCGTGAGCATCAGCGCCGGCAACGCGGTCACCGAGGGCGGCAACGTCGAGTTCACCGTCACAGCGAGCCCGAGGCCCACGGCTGACCTGGATGTCGAAGTGACAATCAGCCAGGACGGCGACTTCGGCGCGAGCACGGGTTCGCGCACAGTCACCATCCCAACCAGCGGCAGCGTCACGTTGAGCATCGCCACCAGTGACGACTCAGTGGACGAGCCGGACGGCTCGGTTACGGCGACTCTGGTTGACGGCGCTGCCTACGACCTCGGTTCCAGCAAGACCGGGACGGTCGCGGTGTCGGACAACGACATTACGCCAGTGGTGAGCATCAGCGCAGGCGCCAGCGTCACCGAGGGCGGCAACGTCGAGTTCACCGTCACGGCGAGTCCTTCCCCGTCGGCAGACCTGCCGGTCAGCGTGACGGTCAGCCAGAGCGGCGACTTCGGCGCGAGCACCGGCTCGCGCACAGTCACCATCCCGACCAGCGGCAGCGTCACGTTGACGATCGCCACCAGCGACGACTCAACCGACGAGTCGGACGGCTCGGTCACGGCGACGGTCAACACGGGCAGCGGCTACACCGTGTCGAGCTCGCAAGGCGCGGGCACGGTCGCCGTGTCGGACAACGACGACGCGCCGCCGACGCAACAGCTGCCAGAGGTATCGGTGGCAGACGCCTCGGATATCGAAGGGAGCTGGTATCTGGCGTTCGTCGTCACGCTGAGCGAGGCGTCGGACGAGACCGTTACGGTCGAGTATGACATCCGCGCGGGAACCGCCACGAATGGCGTGGACTACGCGATCGGCAACCTCAAGGTGATCTTCTGGCCAGGTTGGACGTGGGCCCATGCCGGCGTGAACATCTACGACGACAGTCGCCGAGAGGCCGATGAGACGCTGACGCTGATCCTGACGGAGGCGGATGGCGCAGTTATCACCGACGGCACGGCCACCGGCACCATCCTCGACGACGACTAACACGTCGTCAGGGACGCAGGCTGCACACCGAGCGGTCGCCACTACGTCAGTGGCGACCGCTCGACACGTATAGGCAAGGCCGAACCGTCCCCGCCACCGAGCGGGGACCCGCTCCCTCCCGTCAATGTGTCCCATCCCCGAGTTGTGGAAACACGCGCGGGGACAGGCGACGTGAGGGGCCAGGCGACGATCCTGCTGTATGTAGCAACACCGGGAGGACTATTGCTATCGCTTACGACTGCGCACAATGGGCTACGAGCCGACCTGAACAATGCCAACAGCCTGCTAGTCGCAACCGTCGGCCTGTTCTGTCACGATCAGCTCATACGGGCCCAAATAGAAGTGTCGCCCTTCTACTTGCACATAGTATTCAGCGTCGGTGTCCACTTCAAAACAGTTGCCTCGCAACCGTGAGAACCAGAGACCCGCTTCCAGGATGGGTTTGCCACCGAGCCGCTGGCCGTTGCTGTGGAACACCTTCGCATTTCTTTCGACGGTATGCCGTCGGTTGCCGTCAGCATCACTGAGTTCCCACACCTTGAATATGTACCCGATGCCCGCCTGCATCGACACCTGCACCCAGTCGACATCTCGAATGTAATCGATACTCCCGTTCAGCTGGCTGGCCGCGCTGACGGTACCCGTCGTCGTCGCATCCGCCGGGTAGTCATCTTGCGACGCATTGCCAGCGGTCTCCAGTGTGACCGTGTAATCGCCCAGATGATTACTGCGTCCCCGCGTCGCGACGTAATAGACGCTATCGCTGGGCGCGGTATAGGTGATGCGATAGGGCCCATGCGGACTGACGCTAGCTGCCTGGAGCGGAGCGCCGGCCGCATCATACAAACCTGAGAGCACGACGTCGGTGCGCATGCGCCATCCGGTGAGGCAATGTGATTTAGCGTAGTTACTATTTCCGCGGACGGCAGTGTTCGGATTTGCGCAGGGGCCTCCGCCTCCTCCGCCGCCGTAGTGAGGCGCGATGTCGAACACGTACTCCGTGCCGGCGGTCAGCGTCACTCGGTGCCAATCGTAGTCGAGCGTAGTACCGATCGTGCCGCTCACGGAACCGCCGACCGCGAGCACGCTCGCCGTAGTCGTATCGTCGGCGATATCATCCGCGGGTAGTGTGGTCACGGCGAGCGTGTACGTGCCAGTCCCTCCGAGCAGCGAGTCACTTGCGGCAGCGATGAAGTGCTTCCCGGTGGTCGATGCCTGGAACGCCATCCATGAGCGGTGATAGGGATAGTAGAAGCCTGGTTGGAGGAGATTGCCGTCGGCATCGTATACGCGAATCAGATGTGAGTGATCCAATGTATTGGGTCTGGCATGCGTTTGCGTAATCAGGTAGTTGGCGCTTGCTTCAAGCTGCACGCCATTCCAGTCTCGGTCAGTGTGAAGCTCGATCGTGCCGCTCTGGGCGTCGCCGCCGACCGCGACCGCGCACGTGCTTGCAGTGTGCTCGCAGCAGTCGTCTATATGTCCGACCTCTTCCGTGACCGTAAAGGTGTAGGTGCCAACGAATGCGGCGCTGGTTACTTTACGGTGTGAAACAGCGAATTAGTGAGCGCCAGTTCGAATGGCCTTATACAGTGCACTGTCGTTGTTGGCGCCGTTCACGTCGTGTGACACGAACGAGTTGTAAGAGACAGCGGTCATGTTTAAGCTGTTCACCCAGGCGACCCGATCAGCAAGGTCTGGATCAGTGAGCGTGCCCTTGCTGGTATCGTCGCCAACTTGGCCAACTTGCCCCTCGAGGTTCAGACGATAGACCTTGCCACAGTCAGGTCTACTCTGATCCAGTCGGAATCCGCCTCTGAGAACCCGTCTGTAGACCATGCACCGGCAACGCTCCACTGAATCTCACCTGTAAACGCGGTCCCGATCGTTGCTTGACACGAAGTAGTGACGGCCGGCACGCAGGCATCAGTGGCCTGCGGTACCGCGATATGCAGCGTGTAAGTCCCCATATGTTTGGCGAGGGTATCCGGAGGGTCGCCAAGGGGGCCATGGCTGACAGCGATGTAATACGTGCCTGCGCTCGCCGCTTCGAACCAGAGGTGGCGCTGCGTTCTACTCGGAATCGTGCCCGGTATCACTGCGCCAGTAGAGTCGTAGATACCGACGATGCTGGAAATGATCAGCGTATTGTTTGTGTCGGTCAGGTGGTCGTGCGATTGGATCCAGTACTTGCCGCCTGCGGGGAAGGTCACATTGAACCAGTCGATGTCCCCGTAAGTGTGGAGTGACCAGTCAATGTGGTCCAGCGACTCAATCGTCCCGGTGGCGTTGGTGAAGGTCGTCGATGCGCTTGGGGTGGCGATGCTACAGGTGGTTGACGTGTCGGCGCTGCAGTCATCTGTAGTATTCCGTTGGGGCTTCGCGCCGACTTCAACGTTCCGCACCGTGTAAGCAGACTCCCCGTCAGCGCTCACCTGACGCGCTATCGCCGCTTTACCTGATCCCAAACCTGTGACAGTAAACGTCTGCGCCGCTTGCCATTTGGACGGTGTGTACGTGAGTACGATCTGCCAGTTGGCTCCTCACTGCTTGCCGAGAGAACAAATCGACTTCGCCAGAAAGCTCCGCAAGAACGCCGCCGACATCCATCCCCTACCGCGCCAGATCACGGCGGTCACCGAGGCGATGCTGCCCCGACAACCGCTTCGATGCATCTTGGCTTCAGACGACCAATGCCGCGTTAATCGGACGCGCTTTGCCGCCGTGTACCGACGGTTCGGCGCACCATTTGGCTGCGAGCCGGCGGACGCCCTCGTAGACCGACTGATCAAACTCGAGCAGGTCGCAGACGACGCGTCGGTCGAGGTGGGCGCGATTGGGGTCGGCGTCGGCAAGATAGGCGGGTAGGAGGTCGCGCTCACGGAAGTCGTCGAAGATATCCTCGGCGGTTTGGAGTTGATCGTCGCTGAGTTCTCGGAAGTCGAGGATGGGAAGCGAGCCAAACATCTTGATTGTGAGGGTCGCCTTGCTTGACTGTTGGCGGCTGGAATACCACCAATACATCAGCAAACCCAATGTACTGTTGCCCCAGACCGCCATGGCATAGTCGAATCGTGAGTCATCGAAGGTCACATTCGGCCAAACGCGACCGCCCACCGACTTACGCTCCGTAAACGCCACTGCTAGGGCTTGGGAGCCAAATGTGAAGTCACGATTCACATGTGCACGGCCGGCAGTTTGCCACAGTTCTGCAGCTCGATACTCCATTCCTGGCTTTACAAGCATGCTCGAATCAGGAGCGCAGAGGATCCGGGTCTCTTGCTGTGCTCTGTGATTCCACAGCGATGGATATGTAGCTGTCGGGCTCGGCGGGACTTTGTCGAATGGGCCCTTGTGGGCTGTGCTAATGAGGAGTTGCGAGTCAATACCCCTTGTTCCGACGTCGCTCAAATCCGCGACGGCCAAGTCGATAGCGTGTTGCTGGGCCGGAAGCCACAACTGTCCCTTGGCAAGGGACGCGCCAACCTGAGCCACTGCATAGTCATTGATCCGCGCCGCACCCCATCCGCTATCAATGTTGCTGACAGGAGCGTTAAGAACTTCGCCAACAAGCTGGTCTCCTGCCGACAAACGGGTACCTCCAAATGGACCATCTTCAATCTTGCGCACAGCGCTCGCACCTGCGCCGATTACACCACTTGCGACTACGTGGGCCTCGGAATCTCCCTCAGGACGCCGCCGAAGGGAAACAAACTCCGACCGCTTCGAAAGGAATTGTCCCGGCGAACGTTTTCGGCCTATGACGAGGCATTCCGCCATACCTGTATCGGATGAGAACGACATATCGTCGCCGTTCGCGGCGATACTGAGGATTGACAGATCTTCGTACTCGTTTGCGATCAACCTGCGAAACTTCGTCCAAGACGACCCGTTGATTGCGGTGAATGGGAGCACCAAGGCGACCACTCCGCCAGGCTTTAGCTTTCTGTGGGCGACTGAGGCGAAGGCCGAACCCTGACCGGCGTGTCCGTGGTATGTGGACCCCTTAGCCAGTTTGGCCAACAGAGCTGCCATATCTGCTTGATCGTCTTCTTTAGCATCGAAAGCTGCAAATGCTGCGTTGACCACGCCGTCTTCGGCGTCGAAGTGTTTGGTGTTGCTGGTGAAGGGCGGGTTCATGATTACGAGGTCGAAGGCGTCGTCGGGGATATCAACGTTGACCTGGGCGGCGGTTTCCTCGCCGACGCTGCCCGTTTGCAGCGCAGGATCACTGGTGTTGAACAAGGTGAGCAGATTCGACGCCTTGAGCAGTTCGAGCGAGCCGATCTGCACGCTGCCATCGTCTTGGCGTCCGTACGGCATGGTGTAGAGGCGTGATTGCTGGTAGCCAATATTGGGCTGGGCGCCGGCCAGCGTGGCGCCGGTGATATGGACCGCCGACGGCATCACGTCGCAGCCGTAGAGGACCTGCTCCATCACCGGAGCGTGCAGCTCGGCGGGGTCGCCGCCCGCGCGCTCGTGTCGCGCCGCAATTTCCTCGTAGACGGCGGACAGCAGCGCGCCCGTGCCGCAGGCGAAATCGCCGACGCGGAGTTTGGCGATGCGATCGGCGTCGGACCAGTCCACATCCGGCAACTTGGCGACCGCGAGTCGGGCCAGCAGCGCGGCCGAGGCGGGCCGCGTATAGAAGGTCGCGAGGTACTTGCGATCGGAGATCAGGCGCTGGAAGATGCGTCCGGTCAGGTCGCGTGCGTGATCGACGCCGGCTGCGTCGACTTCCTGCGCCGTGTCGCGCAGGATATCGAGGACTTGTTTGGCGGGTCCCGCAGGCAGTTGGCGCAACAAGTCGCGGGCGATGGCGAAGATAGGAAAGTAGTTGATCTTGAGGATCGCGTCCCAGGCGTTCAGCGTCTTGTTCTGCGGATTGGCAATGTCGGGGCCGCAAACTTGCAGCAGCGGATTGACGCCCTCGTGCATGCCGGCGATGCGCTCGTGGAAGACCAGCGCGTTGGCGATGATCGCGCAAGCCATACGCCGGGTCTGGGGCACGTTGCGCATGCCGAGCATGTCGGCAACTGATCGAACCACGTGCCGCTGTGTCTCAGCCATCGCGTCGAGCACCACGGCAGCCGCTTCGATTCCGGACTGAAGCGAATCGGCTGCAACGTTGACGGCCTGTTCGGGAACCGAGACCAGGCGGATGAGGTCGGCGAGGTCGTCAAGACCGCCTTCGAGCCAACCGGACGTCGGGAAGCGAATGTGGTTGCCGTCCTTGTCGCGCTCGTCATACAGGACGCAGTAAGAAAGCCGGGCGTCGCGAAGTGCGGATTCAAGATTCGCGGCGGACTTGAGATCGGCGGGATAGCGGAGGGCGATTGCCGCTTCGACGGGACGCGGGTGACCCACGATGGTCTTGCCGAGCCGGCTGACGGCGTCGACCTCAGCGGTGTGGGCAGGCATGAATTCCGCTTCGACCGCGACCGGGGAGCGTCCGGACGCGGTGACGAGGTTGTCAATCTGCGCGCCCAACTGACCGACGATGAGTCCTGTGTGCTCGGATCGAACACTGTACGTTCGCATCATGCCTTGGAGCAGGTTGCCAAGCGCAGCGTTGAGCGTCGGTTCGGTCTGATTGGCCATGATAGGAGGATACTCACGAGGCGTTCACCCGGGCGCTGCACGATTACGGCGTCATCTTCGAACCGGGCGAGGCGCAGAAGTTCGAGGTCCAGCTTGATGGCCGTATGCACTCTGTCTGGATCGAGATGCAGCGCTAGCGCGTCAACGGCGCAGAGCTTGGCGGCGACCGCTCAGGCGGTCGTGGACCATCAGGACGAGACCCAGCAGGATCATTGTCGGCATCAACACAATCGCCCGGATGCCGTAGCAGAGCTTGATCGCAACTCTCTCGGTGCGGTTAGTCATTACTGAGTCCCTGCCGCTCCCTGCCGCTGATGTCGTCAGGCAAGAGTATCGACACCAACATCAGCGCCGCGCTCAGGGCGATGCAGGTGACTGCAAAGCAGTTGAAGCCGTACGCAACGGGCGCGAATCCGCCCATAACCCGCTCCGAGCTTGAACAACCCTCGCGTTTGCTGCGAGGGCTCAGCCGATTGGAAATCTGGTCGGCGGTCAATCTCGCTGATTACTGTGCTGTCGGCACCGGCGTGCAGATGTCGTCAATGCAGAAATGACCCTCGCGCAGCCGTTGCCAGTCTGCGTCGCTTAAGGACCATAGTTGTGATGCGTATTGTTCGAGGAACGCCTGCCGCTCCTCCTCGCTCCAGCGGCCGCTGGACTGCGACCAGTTTGCCTGATGCACAATCTGATCGCAGTGGCCCGACTGCTGAGTCGGAAGTGTACTCACGACGTTCGCCAACGCAAACCTGGCGGAGACCACGCAGCGTTCACCTGCGGCGAGCGCGTCCTCCGGACCCATGGCTGTAATGCTCAGCTCGCAGAGCCTTTGATCATCGCTCACTGACTGGTAGTGGAATGGGGATTCGCGAAACGAATTCTCGTCCAGCGTCAGCGACACCTCAGGCAGGGTCTCACAGGCGGCGATCGCGGCCAGCCGTTTGATGTGCTCTTCACCGTTCACATATGGGCGTGTCAGTGCAGCGTCGGCGCGTGCCTCGGCCAGCGAGTCGATTCCGCCGAACCCCCAGCCGCCCCACCAGACCAGCTCCTTGCAGCCGGACGAGGAAATCCGCCCGTTGACGACTTCGACGACGCAGGACTCGCCATCGGCAAAGCGGAACGGCGCGGCTCGATTGGGATCCTGCGCGACGCTGATGTAGTAGTAGCAGCGGCTCTCAGCATGAACGTTGACGGCGTCGATCCGCTCGATCTCACCGAGACTCGCAGCGTCGGCCTCGATCCGCAGATTGTTCGACGCCAGACAGGGGTCGCCGCTGCGCCGGTCCAATGTCATGTCTTGGTTGATTCGCCTGGCCGGCAAGTTGTACGCAGTATTGCTCGATCCGCTACCGATCGCTAGCCGACAAGGGCCATCGTATTGCAACGAGCTGCCCATGCCTGCACCGCGTCTTGTAACGTAGTTGTACGAGGTGACCGTGCAATCAACTCTGTCGTCGTCCCCGTCAGGTCGTTCGGCGTACTCGTAGTAACGCCAGCCGCCCGAACCGGAAATGACGCCCCGTTCGACAACTGCGTCGTGGACGAACGATTGCGAATCAACGCGCAGCACTAGCGTCGGTAACCCTTGCAGCGGCTCGCCGTCGCCTGCTAATGCAGGGATCTCGACAGCATCGCGCTGCCCCATCAGCACGATCCCGGTCCAGCAGGCCTCCGGACCGCAGTCTGCTACTTCTCGATCAACTGCCACGCGCAGCACCCGCGCTGTCCCCGCCGCCGTGTTGCTCCGTTCTATGTAGACTTCGCGGCCGACGTGGCTGCCCGCATCGATCGTTGCGGCAATCTGATAGAGCATCAAACCGTCGCTCTGCAGATGGGCGACGACGCGTCCAGGCGGCCGCAGCGGCAGTCGCAGGTAGAGCCTTCGTTCGTCGCGCTCCTGGCCGACTTGCAGATCGATGCGCAGCGGGAACGGGGCGCCGGGATTTTCGTGCAGGTGTATCAGGCGGAGCATGGGTAATCCGTCGTAGATGCCGTGAGGCAGCGTGCGCAGGGCATTGCCGTTGAGCCGCAACTCTCGCAGCCTGCGCAATCCCTCAAAGTCGCCGGCCTGGAGCGCCGTGATGTCGCGACCGCTGAGGTCCAGTGTTCGGATCGCATCCAGGTCGTCCGCATCAATGAACGCGCAGCTGTGCACGCGGTCGGTCTGAGCGACAATTGCCTCGCGTACGGCGAGCGTCCGCGCACAGATCCCAAGTTCCGCCGGCGGCTGCCAGGTGTTGATCTCTTCCGCGCAGGCACTGAGCGTCACAAGGCAGAGGATCAACGCGGCAATGGCGCCAATGAGCCGAACCATGACCGGCCTCGTCTCAGCCGTCGGCGCATGGCGCCGCTACTCTCAACGGTAACGCGCTTGGGCCGCTGGTACCGAACTCGACCTACTCCCATGGCGTGCCTACGGTGCGGTGAGTCAGTGCCGAGCTTCGCGTAGGGAGGATTCATGAGGACGATGTCGAAGGGTCCTTGGAGGGCTTGAATGCCGAGCAAGCCGACGCTCGATTCGATGTAGTCGACAATGACGACCCTGGTGGAAACCAGCCGACCTACTCGGAGGGCGCTGGTCTCGCAGTCTGCCATTGTTTCCCTGAGCGGGGCGGCTACGCGAGGATCGACTTCAACGGCCGTAACTTTAACCGCAAGGTTTGAGTCGTCTGACAGAACGCGGTCAACCAGGGCGGCAGAGAGTGACCCGACGCCAGCACCGGGGTCGAGCACCCGCAAGACTCCCGATCGCGGCAGGATTGGCATGCCCGCCATAAGCCGGGCAGCGGGCTCTGGGGTAAAGAATTGACCGAGCCTAGCCTGTGTCTCGGCGTCGAGTCCAGCAAGCGCCTCGATCCGTCGCGCCTCGGTCCGTGATAGTAAATCGCTGCCCATAAGATCGCAGCCTATCGCAGCCTACGATGGTCACACTCCCTCCACACGTTCGAGCTTGAAGCGACAGCTGGATGGGGCAATCTTGAAGGCTCAACGAAGGCCGGGACCTGAATCCCGGCGACACCCTGTCTCTCTGGCCGTGTGTCCACGCGTTCGCGGCGCTCAACGAAGGCCGGGACCTGAATCCCGGCGACACCTGCATCCCGCGGCGGCCCAGCTCGGCCACGACCGAGCGCGCTCAACGAAGGCCGGGACCTGAATCCCGGCGACACCTCCACTGCCCCCACGTAGTCGTCGTCGGCATTCGGCGCTCAACGAAGGCCGGGACCTGAATCCCGGCGACACCCATTGATGGGCTGAGCGACATCAGTTTTCCTGTCGCGCTCAACGAAGGCCGGGACCTGAATCCCGGCGACACAATCAGCCCGAACAGCCGGATGTAACCGACGCCATTCCGCTCAACGAAGGCCGGGACCTGAATCCCGGCGACACTCGTCAAGGCTCAGCGTAGTCGCCATGTCAGCAGTCGCTCAACGAAGGCCGGGACCTGAATCCCGGCGACACTCCTGCTGTCAACCCCGTGATCGTGTACGTGCGAGCCCGCTCAACGAAGGCCGGGACCTGAATCCCGGCGACACCGCTAGGGATTGAGAGTCCAATGTTTGAGTTTGAGCGCTCAACGAAGGCCGGGACCTGAATCCCGGCGACACCACGCGCGCGTTAGTGCACTGGAGTGCGTTAGCGCTCGCTCAACGAAGGCCGGGACCTGAATCCCGGCGACACGGCGGTGACGTTACCGTCAGATTCGGCGCGGCCCCGCGCTCAACGAAGGCCGGGACCTGAATCCCGGCGACACTGCTAAATCGGATTCTGTTGTCAAGGCGGAGGGGCAAGACTCCCTTCTTCGTGATTCTACTACCCGTGGAGGTCACTTGAAAGTCTGCTTTCGCTGACATGGAGCATTTCGGGCGGTTGAGAAACCGAATCACCGGCGGTTCGCAGCGGTGCTCAGAGTATCCAAGGTTCCCCGAGCTTTCGCGAATCGGTGCGGCCAAGGTGAATTTTCGAGTCTTCAGCAGCACCAGGGAACCGGTAGACGATCACAGAGTCTTTCCGACGATCGATTACGTCCTCGATCTCGCCGATCATACGGGTCAGCTTCGTGTTCGAGAGGCGACACTCGAACACTGAGAACTGGACCCGTTGACCGTACTTTCCGCAGACGTCGGCCACGCGTCTGAGGCGCACCCGGCCTGCTCCTTGCGTGTCAGCGATATCGTAAGTGACGATAACGTCCATGGTCTTAGGGCAACACGAACGGTGGATAGGCTGGAAGGTCTCCACGCAGGTGGCGAGCGAGAAGCGTGGCCTGGACCGACGGCAGTGCCCATCGCTCGACTGGACGGCCCAGCAACTGGTGATAAATCTCCGTCTCCTTGTGCTGCTCCCAGGAAGCGAGCAGCCGAGTTCTGCCGCCATCGCTGAGATACACAGCGCCTCCGGGTGTGTGGTCAAAGTCATCGGGGCCGATCTGCCGGCGGCGGACCAGCGAGACAACGAACCTGTCCGTGAGCGCACGAAACTCTTCCGCCAAGTCGAGCGCAAGTGAGGGTCGACCGGCGCGGGGCCGGTGGAAGCATCCCATCTGAAAGTCCAAGCCGACACTCTCGGCGGCGCCGATGCACTCGGTCACGACCATGCCATAGCAGAACCCCATCAGTGCATTGATGGGGTCTCTCGGCGGTCGGCGTGTGCGACCCGAGAACTCGAGCTCGCTTGACGATAGTGCCAGCCTGAGAGCGCGAAAGTAGATTCTCGCTGCGTCGCCTTCTATGCCGCGCACGCCGTTCGCCGATTCAGCTTTCGGCAAGCGCGCAATCCGCGCCTCGATCTGCGATGCACGTGATGCAAGCTGCTCAGCCTCAGCGGGGCGCTTCTCGTCCCTCGCCCAGCGCGCGACGACTTTCCTGCTGTTCTGCAGTTTCGCTGCCACGATCGACTGGGCCATTGTCAACGATCGATTGTCGTCCATGACGGCTTCGAACTGTGCTGTCCGCAAATGCACGTTGCCACTCGTGGGACCGAGGACGACGAAGCGGACAGCACCACTCATCTTGAGTGCTGCGACGCGCACGCCACCACGGACGCAGGCGTCAAGCGCTTGCGACGTAATTTGAGCTCCACCCAGCAACACCAATCCATCTACCGCCTCCAATGGGACTCGCTGGCTGCCTGTTGGCGAAGAGACGATCAGTGATCCTTTACGATGGCGAATCTGAGCACGATGGTCCCGAACGTAAACGGTGTTTAGGTATCGCATTGGAAGACGACGTTCTCAATGTAACGATTTACTCGAAGCGGAGCGCTGCTGAGCTCCGGTAAGCAGTGGTGCAAGAGCTGGCACTCTTGGCAGCGCGCGTCGTTCGGTGCTTCCGGCAAACTGAACGTCAGCAGTTGTTTCCTGATCGCCGCAATGACCTCGTGTACTTCCTTGCGCAGCGCCTCTGTAAAGTCAACCTTCACGCGTCTTCTCGGGCCGCCATACCACACGTACCCGTGCGCAATCTCAATCTCAAGCATCTCTTCGAGACAGAGCGCTTGGGCACACAGTTGAAGGTCCGCGGCGTTGCCGTGGCGAACTCCGGCCTTGTATTCCACTGGCCACACCAAGTCCTCTTGTACCTCCACCGCGTCTGCGCGGCCGGTTAGCCCAAGCGCCTCCGACCAGAGCGGGATTGAGCGCAGCACCTGCCGTCCCCGTTCGCGACGATGCTCGCCAGAATCCACTCGTCGGTGCGCGCGCGTGCCCCTAACGGTGTGGGTGTTGTCGCTCCAGACGCCATCGCAGTGGATGATGGCGCACTGCCGCGGACAATAGATAAAGTGCTCGATCGCCGAGATTTGGACGACAGGCTCAGGACTCATAGTCGCGCTGATCCGAACGCGCGCGTCGAATCGGCATCACCTCTGCGTTGAAACTGGATGGTATGCCACCCGGCGTGAATGCCTAGCTGCGACCAGGTGTCTTGACGATCTGGTTTCCAGGCATCCAATAGAGCATCGATCCCGTCGCGATCAAGTGGCTGGTGCCACGCAGGCCAGAGGAAACTTGCTGGTTCGCCGCGAACCTCTGATTGCCGCCACCCTCGCTGTCGCACGCGGAGGTCGGCTGAGCGGTCAAGTTGTCCGTCAACCCCGCGGCCGCGTACAGGAAAAATGCCTAGACCAAAGAAGGCTAACACTTCAACAATCGGATCAACCCAGGGATCCGTCGCGTCCTGTAGGGAACCGAGTCTGGTCTGGTCGAAACCCAAGCCATTGTCCTTCACACGTTCGGCTTGTCCGCTAAGCGACGCTCGCAAGGTTGACAATGGGCACCTCACGTGCCGATGGACCTTCACCAGACGGTGGTGCAGCCATTTCGTAGTCCCGGGACCTGCCGGATCGAACGGCGCGTGAAGGACTTCTCCCTGCCGGTCGACGCTGAGATCGGTGATTGTCGACGAAAGGGTCCATGCTCGATTGTTGCTTCGAGCCGATCGTGCGCGCACTCTGAAGTCTGCAACCTTCACCTTCCGTCCGAGCCGACCCGCGCCTTGCCAGTCCTCAGCAATCGGCAGAGTGGACAGAAAGTCGGCGTCTGGCCACGACTCCGTGAGGGCGTCAAGAGGATCAATCGTCGTGCACGCAAGCACAGCCTTGGGCTCGGCTTCATCAGTCCAACTCAGGCGAATGCGTTCGTCGAGCAGAGTAGCCCCGACCGCCGCAAGCCAGGCGTTAACCCAGGATGCAGGCCAGCCAGGGCAGTCAAACTCTGTCATTGAGTCACCTCCCCAGACAAAACCACGCCGGCCGAAACGGCATGGTCTGCCAATCGCACAATCGACTCCAGCAAGGCCAGACCCCAGGGTCCGAACTGGTCGTTGAGCTGCCTGAACCGTCGCGGCTGACTCCAGTCAACGATGGAGAGGTCCGCTTGTGCCGTGACGGATGTGCCGTTCACCTGTGCAGAGACTATTCTCGCGGTGCCGTCGGCAGCAGGCGGGACCAACGGCCGACCCTTGCCGTGGTGGCTGATTACGAGGTGCAGCAACAGATCCCTGCGCACTGGATCACCCCATGCTGGGTTCTGTTCGAGCCACGTCCTGACCAGACGAGCCGAGATATCCTCGTGTCGACCGCCGCGGGGCCATCCAGCGTCAGCGCGGGTCGCCTCCCAACGATGCCGCGGCGTGTTGGACTTCGCCAAGAGCGCACTCTGTTCGCCTTCGGGATCGAGCCAGCGCTGGAACCGTTCATCGGCCTTGCCGATATCGTGCAGCAGTCCCGCGAGCCCCACTACGTCCACAAGGTCATCAGAGAGGCCGATGTTCCCAGCAATCGAGCGAGCCATCGCGCCGACTTCCCGGCCGTGTTCTTCGAGTCCAACCGAGGCAGAATGCAGAGACAGTTCGTCGAACTCACTGCCCAGGTCGCTGCGCGGCCGGGTTGACCCAGAAACATTAGCCCGCAGCCGGGGAACTTCGTGGCGCGCTTCTTCGACCACCAACGAGAGTGACTGGGTGAACTCGGCCCATTCAGCATCGTCCCATCCGTCCGGCGTCTTCGCATCGCGAACTTGCTGTAACACTGTCGCTACCGCTGCGCTTCGTTCTTCTTGATCGGTATCGCCGTCCTCGGCCGTTTCCAACGCGGCCAAGACGTGCGGTTCCAGTTCGACTTCGCAGAGCCGTTTGATCGCCTTTCTGTCGAGGGGCAGCCCCTGGCCGATGAGGGACGTGTCTACGACGCGGCCGGTGGCGGCCGGATTCCAGCCAAATCCGTCCAAGAGACCACGGTCAGCTGAAATCACAAGCTGGTCTCCCGGGCGAAGAAGTCCAGGCTCAACGGTTTCCACAGTGACCCCATCAGATGCCAGGCGATGGACGACATCGTCCATCCGAAGCGCCTCTCGCACTTCCGCGATTGGGACATCAACGGTTTCACCGTCGCTTGCCCGCGGCCAAAGGCGCTCACCTTGCTCAGGTATGTGCACGCGCCAACAAAGGGCAACCCTGTATTCGGCGCCCGCGATGCCGCTCAAGTACGGCTCAACCGGGGCCTCGCCATCGGGTGGGATTGTCGTTTTCGTCCACTCCCAGAGGATGCCAGGCAAGAGTTCGGGCGCGCGTCCGGGATCGTCGCCAGGAGGGCCGAGGACTTCAGCCACCCGCCTCGGCGACAAATCCACGACTCGAACGTCGCCCCCTGCGGATGCAACATCCAGTCGGCTCAGGACCGCTGCTGGCTCCGAACCATAGACGGGCCATTCCTCCGACGTTGAACCGCCGCGCCGCTTAGGCGGAGGGAGATGGATGTATATCCCCCGAGCGTGAGGGTGACGGCCGAGCCGGTTCAACCTGCCCAAGCGCTGAGTCAGCGCCCGCACGCCGCAAGCCTCGGTGACGAGATATTCGGCATCGAGATCGGCGCCCACCTCAAGCGTCTGCGTTGCAACAACGATTAGGTGCCGGCGGCGCGGGCTGTCGTCTCTTCGATTGACGGCCATGCCCTCGGCCGGATCGAGGATCCGCCGGCGGATCCATTCCGCCTCCCGTTCGCGAGCGAGCCCGGTGAGCAATAGCAGTTCAGTCTCTGTCTCTGGCAGTTTGCCCTGTAGGTGGCCGAACGTTTCCCGTGCCGTCTTCGGGGTATTGGCGAAGACCAGGCAGGCTGCCGGCGAAGCTGCCTGCAACAGGAGTTCGAGTGCCGAGTCCGCTAGGCGCTTGGCAATCTCGCCTCTTTCGAGCCGCCTAATCTCCAGCGGCTTCGCGGCATCGAGCCGCTTCCTCACGATCGGATTCGCTTCATCTGATTCGTCTAGGTCAAATCTGGAACCTGAAGGATCGCCTGTCGCGGTCAACGAGATCAATCTGGCGCTGGAGCGAGCATCGCCAGGAATCGCCTGCGCGGCGGGTGCACAATCACCCAAGGCAGCCACGAGCGACGTCAGGTGGGGGACCAGATGCGCCTCATCCAGGAGCACGAGACTGTCGGTGCCCGCCATCGCGGCGTCGATCGGGCGGTACCTCGAACCGTACCCACGAAACAAGAGCCAGGAACCGAACATTGGCAGGGTGCACAGGATCACGGTCGGGCGTGATGGGTCGGTCGGGGCTCGGGAGGCCACACCGCCGCGCAATCGAATCACGTCCAGCGGAGGTAGGTCTGCAATCGTCGAGAGACGACTGAGGCGCTCGGCTACATCGTCAATCGCCGCCAGCGCCGGGCCTTCCAATCCGGCCAGGGCAGGTGCGGCAAGCATTTGCGCCAGGCGCTCAGCGTGTTCAGCCGTCGAATCGACCAACAGACGCCGATTGACCACCCACCAGATGCGGGTTGGCGCGGTCCGCTGGCTCGGGTGGCGGTCTGCCTGGGACGCCAGCCACCAGATCGCAATGTCCAAGCAGGCCGTCTTGCCAAGTCCGGTAGGCACGCCAATCTCGGCCGGCCACTCGTCGGTCCGAGCGATCTGCTCGGCCAGACGCGCCTGCCAGGGGAAAGGCGGATGGCCATGGACAGCCCGGTAAAAGTCGGAGAACGTTGTTTGCGGCACGCTCATTGTTTCGCTGTGTGATGCTGACCGTCAGTTCCGGTATGAAGTGGAACGCAGAGTCCGAAGCCCCGTTGCCGACCAGATCCAATTGCAAACGGCCCAGGTACCGGGCGATTGAACCTCAGCTCAATGTGTGAGTAAGGAAGCGGAGGCCGGTCGCGACGGTTCACTTCACTCGGCGCCAGGTCGAGAGCACCTGGAACGAAGGGCACGCGGGCCGCTCGGAACGCTGTTGGGTCGGGTATCCCGGCGTGCTTGCACCAGCGCGTAACTTCCTCAAGATCCAGCGATCGTCGCCGCTCGTGAATCGCGGGGACGGCTGTGATCCAAGTGCGAGAAGACCGCAACCAACGGTCGGGATTGGCGGCAAAAGGACGAGCTTCGCCATCGTGTGGCGAGATGTCCACGTCAATGCCGTCGCCCTTGAGCTTCCGTATCGAGCGAGCAGCGTCGCTGGCAGTCTGGCGAATCTTCGCATCAGTATCTGGAGGCAGCCAGAGGGCCAGGCCGTGGATTCGTCCTCGTGATCGTGCATAGCCGACATCAGGAAGCGCCAGATAGCGGGCGATGTCATATCCCGTTCCGGTGTATCCGTGTCCGTGTAACTCCGCCGGAGGGGTGCCGTGAATGCGCTGATGTTGGCTGAGGACGGCATCCTTGAATAGCGCCGTGAGCGCCGCGATCCGACGCCCAGAGACAGCGCTGGCAAGCCGCAGCCAGGCCACGACTTCTCCCTGGTCTTCGACTCTCGCCTCTGTTGGTGATCGATAGCGGGAGGCGTGCACCAGCGCCGGATACTGCGATCGGCCGGCCGAGGCGCCTCGCTCCGTCCACTGCCTGTACAGGCGATCCCAGTGCTGAAGGTCTCCAACCTGTGTCACGTTGATCAGCATGCCGCCGACAGGATCAGGGATGAACGCGTCGGTCAGTTCTGCTGAGCGAGGCAAGTCTGTGGTGACGCGAACGCGCACCGGCGAATCCGAGGAGCCGAGATAGCCCACCCGAGCCGCGCGAAGCCGAAGCGCATCAAGAATGGCGGCCTCCGGTGGTTCACTGTCCCACGCATAGACCACCTGCGGGATGTTCAGTGCGACCCGCACGCCGGCGCGATTGATGGCTGTCGCTCTGCCCACATACTCCTGATGACTTCCCTTTGTGGCGCTACCGCCGTGACGAACGACGAACCGAGGCCTAAGCGGTTGGTGGTGCGGGACCGCTTGCGCATAGATCGACGGTGGCGGCAAGCATTCGAACCACTCAAGTTCTGCGCCGTCGGTGACGCGGCACGCTGCTCCCGTACCATCAGCGGCGACGAATGCCGCGAACAGTCGCGCCGGCGAAGGCGGCCACTCCGCTCGGGTCAAGCGGCCCGTGTTCGCGGTGCCGTTCGGATCTCCGCGGAACGTGCCGTGCAGGAATTCGACCGTGATCGACAGCATCAGTCGTCCAGTTTGGGCCAGGTCGAGCGAATCGCCTTGGCCAAGGCGTCACCAGGCTGCAGCATGATTGGGGGTTGATCCCAGCCATTGAGGGGCACTCCGACCGAGGCGGCGTGGCTTCGGCAGGCAGCGAGCAATTCCCGCGTCCCATCGATACCTCCGAGATCGCATTCTTCATCGTTCGAAGAGCCGAGCCACGTCACGGTCCTCGCGCTCGCTCGTAGATCGGCACCAGAACGCAGCGCGAACGCGCGCCCGAATGCGAGCTGATGAGCATGAAGCCCGAGAGCGGCCAATAGGGCTCTTGCCGCGCCGTCAGCCTCTGTTGACGCTTCCCTGCCCAGGCTGACCCGCCGGAGCTGGGCGAAGGAAACGGTCGCCCGCTGGGTCACGCGCTGAAACGAGACGGCAGAGGCGGCTGCGTCCTCACCCATGAAGGGAACCTGGCCGTGCCCCATTTCCGAGAGCTTGTCGCGTCTACCTCCTTCGACTTTCGCTTCCTGGCCAATGCCCCACTGCGTTCGATCATCCGGGTTCGAGTTGACGGCATCATCGGTGTTCAGGTTCAAGGGATCACCCTTGAGCCCGAAGCTCTTTGTCTCCAGTGCGGCAGGCTGCCAGCCGATGATCTCGGACACCCATGCCCGAGCATGCTTGCTGTTGTGGCGTTTACGTCCCAGATGCGACTGCCAGAATCCATACAGCAGCGCCTGCGGAAACCAGGACATGAGCGCACTGGATTCCTGTGCAGTGGCTGCGAAGATGGCTTGGCCTAAATCGGTTCTAGTGAAGGGCTGGCCGTCCAGCATGGCATCTCGGAGGTAGGCATCGGCATTGCGATGCGGGAACTTGAGGCTGGAAATGGACCGCGGCAAATGCGACGGCAACCAGTTCATGTCCGATAGGTCGAGGATGAATTCGGGAATGCCGATCAAATGTCGATCACGCCACAGGGCATGTTCCAAGCGATTCGCCTGGGACGGAACGTTATCGATCACAATCACTTGCGTGGGCGAATCATCTCCTGGATCGGCCCAGCGTCGGTCTAGTTGGTAAGTCCCGCCTTCGTAAACCGCTGGCTTCACGAGCCCGTCCGGTCCAGAGAGCGGCTGCAGATCAGAATCGATTCGAATGCCGTCGTCGACGCTGTCGTCTGCACAGCCACGCAAGAGTCTTTCGAGATCGAGCACAGTTGCCGCCCTTCTTACTGAACAGACTAAGCGTAGCCGTGATAGCGCGATGTCAACGATCTGAACCACACCTACTGGCTTAGGATCGCATCTGGGCGTGCCGTTGTGGCGGCCGGATCGGCTGCGTCTTAGTTGACTGTCGTCTCGGGGGCCTTTAGAGGCAATGCGGTCGCGTATAGCCATTTTCAACTTGGCGATCAGCAGGTTAGTGAAGAGCATGAGCAAGGCCAACCGTGGGCGAATCTTGGCCAGCCCCCCCCCGTAGCGCACGTCCAAGTGGTCGAAGCGTCGCTTGAAGCAGAGGAAGCCGTGTTCCACCTGATCCGGGGTCCGCCTAGCAGGCTGCTGAAGAAGGGTATGTGAGATCATGGCGGAGGTATTGAACCGATAGCTGAAGGAGGTCTGCGATGCGCGGCGAGACTGAGCGACAGGCGACGATGATGTTGGGGTTGACGCCAGAGGGCTTCGTGCCCAAGAGTCACCCATTGCGGCGGATCAAGCCCTTGGCCGACTCGGCCCTGCGGCGCATGTCGCCCCTGTTCGACGAGATCTACGCGGACAACGGACGACCCTCGATTCCGCCCGAGCACCTGCTCAAGTCAGGCCTCCTGATGGCCTTCTATACGATCCGCTCGGAGCGCCAGTTCTGCGAGCAGCTGCGCTACAACCTGCTGTTCAAGTGGTTCCTGGACCTGAATGTCGAGGACGAACCGTTCCATCCAACGACCTTCACGAAGAACCGCGAGCGGCTGCTGGAAGCCGATGCCGCGCGGGTCTTGCTCAAGGAAGTGGTCAAGGAAGCCAGGCGTCGCCGGCTGCTCTCTCAGGACCACTTCAGCGTCGACGGCACGCTGCTCGACGCCTGGGCCTCGCATAAGAGCTATCGACCGCGCGATGAGCGACCACCCAGAGGCGGCGGTCGCAACCACGACGTCGACTTCAAGGGCGAACGCCGCCGCCGCGACACGCACGAGTCGACCACCGACCCTGAGGCGCGGCTCTATCGCAAGGGCAAGCAGCAGGAGGCCAGGCTCTGCTACCTGGGCCATCTGCTGACCGAGAACCGTCACGGGCTGGTCGTTGATGTCGAGCTGACCGAAGCCGACGGCTACGCCGAACGTGAGGCGGCGCTGGCGATGCTGGAGCGCAGCGTCCGGGGGCCGGCCACGCTGGGCGCCGACCGTGGCTACGACACGCGGGACTTCGTCTGGGACCTGCGGGCGATGGGGGTACGCCGCACATCGCCCAGAACGAACAGGCTGGCGCAGCGCGATCGATGGCCGGACCACGCGGCATGAGGGCTGCCGCCAGAGTCAACGTCGGCGCAAACGGGTCGAAGAGGTCTTCGGCTGGATCAAGACGGTCGAGGCCAGCGGCAAGCTACGCTATCTCGGACAGGCCCGCAACAAGCTCTGGTTGGAACTGACCGCCGCCGCCTACAACCTCACCCGCCTGGCCAACATCCAGGCGGCCGCCGCATAGCTGAACCGCGCCGACGCGGCCTCAGGCGTCGGAACCAGCGCCCCGGATCCCGCCCTCTCACTTACAGGACCTCCAGTCGATCGCTGCTCAGCGTGTGTCCACTCGTCGAAGATGGCCAGGTCTGGCGCGTATCATCCGTAGTTCAGCAGCCTGCTAGACTGCGTCGAGAGTCGCCGAGGAGATGTGTAATGTCGATTCGAGACCCACTCCTTCGGGGGGGGGGGATAGGCGGATGCCGGAACGGCGCGCCCGGCGAGGGCTGAGCCTGCTGACCCCGCTGGCGCTGGTCGTGGGGCTGTTGCTCGCCGCACTGGCGCTGATCGAGCCGGCCGAGGCCGCGCCGACGCTGGCGGTCACACCGACCGGGCCAGTCTCGATCGAGACCGGCGAGGAACGCTGGCTGACGCTGTCGTTGGACTCGCAGCCGTTGAGCGATGTCACGGTCACCCTCGTCTCGACCGATTCGAGCGTGGTCGCCCTGGCCATTCCATACACCTCCGGTTCCGAGGCCTTCAAGCCTGCCGCCGCTCGCGTCGTGGTCACGTTCAAGAAGGAAAACTGGCGGCAATCGCAGTCGGTCCGGCTGGAGGGCATCGGCGCGGGCTCCGCGATGGTCGCGCGGGAGATCGACATGGGCGCCACGCCCAAGTACGCCGTGCAACGGGTCGACGTCACGTCGGACGATTGCGACGCCGGCCTGACGACCACTTGCAGTCTGGGAACCCCGACGTCCGCCGGGTTATCGATCTCACGGGAGATTACGACGGCCAGCGATGTCGATTGGATCAAGGTCAAGTTCGCGCTCGACAAGGCCTACGAGGTCACGCTGAAGGGCAAAGACGGAACCGACACGAGTCAGGGCACGCTGTTCGATCCGCACTTGGGAAGCTCGTGCTACCAGATTGCCCACTTGGTCATCCGCCGTTCGTCGAGCGGTCGGTACGACCGGGACGAGCTCTGGCATCTGTCGCGCGACATCGGCGGGACGAACAATGACCAAGCCATCTTCTACGAGCACCGTTGGCCGTCGGGCGGCACCTGCTTTTTCGCGGTGACCGGGAATCCGACCGGCGGCGACAGCGGTCTGGGCACGTACACGTTGGCGGTCAAGGAGGTGGCGTTGTCGAGCATCGCCGATGACTGCACCGCCGACACAGACACAACCTGCACGGCTCCCGCCGACGGAACGCCGCAGGGCGGGATGATCGAACGGAACAACGACGAAGACTGGTTCGCCGTCCAACTGGAAGCCGGCAAGAACTACGCGATCATCAGGCAATCGCGATATGGGTGGGACTTTGCCAGGTCGGAATCGGTGATCCACGGCCTTTACGACGGCGAGGGCAACCTGGTCAGAGCCGGCGGAGATCACGAGGGGCACTCATGGGTGGATGTCGCCGTGTCGGTGACGGGGCAGTACTTCGTCGCCGTGAAGCAGCGGTACCGGTACCACCTGGAGCGGCGCGTGGGCCCCTACGCGCTCGTCTTCAACGAACTGCCAGCGGACGATGTGAGCGGCGACTCTTCGACGACCAGCACGATCGCCGTCGGTGGATCGGTTTCGGGCACGATTGGGACGGGCTACGATCTGGACTGGCATCGGGTTTCGCTGAACGCGAACACGGAGTACGTGTTCGACATCGATCCTCAGGACGCCGTCAGCAAGCGAGATCCGTGCGATCCGTACAGTCCCGAGGGAGAAATCTACACGACCCATGGGACCACGCACTGTCTGCTCGGCGTCCCGCTGAGGACGGACGTCAGGTTCTACGGATTGCTCGACGCGGACGGCGATACGCTGGTCGTCGGCGACCAGTACCAGAACCTCGGCCCAGCGGTATGCGAGGTCACGGAGGCCCACGATGGGACGACGCTGGTCACTTGCAGCAGTCCCGCTCGCGGCAGTCAGGAACCGGATCACTACACCCGAATCCGCTACATGCCCAAGACCGCGGGCACGTACTATATCGTGACTACCGGCCTGGGTCGCTACACGGTCTCGCTGGATACTGCCGCTAATGTGGTGGCGGACGACTATCCGCACGACGACAGCGGGACGGCGATCGATCTGACCGGCGTGACGCCGGGCGGCGCGGCGCAGTGGATCAGCGGCAAGACCGATTACGTTAAGGACAAGGACTGGATTCGGGTCAAACTCAGCGCCGGTCGCGAGTACAAGTTCTCGCTCTACCCCGACAATGACAATTACCATATCGAAGGCGTCTATTTCGACAATGTTGGTCGCCATTGGTGGACAGGCTACGTCGCGTACCGAACATCGTACGCTACAGAGGATGGGGAGACGACGAGGACCAATCAGACCAACTACTGCATCCTCGCCTGGTGGTCTGAGCCGGACCCCGGAGTGAAGGCAAGAGTCCGCAACAGCAGAACCTGGGGCGACGATCACAAGTACTGCAAGGTCGTGGTGCCACGAACCGGCGAGTACACAATCCGCATCGAACGGGAAGACTTCCGGCTGGGCAGCTATCGGTTCAAGGTTACGGCCGCCAACGGACCGCAGGATGATCATCCCGCCGACAGCACGAGCACCGCGCAGACGACGGTCGGCAGTTCGTTCCGAGGTCAGATCGACTACGAGAACGACTTGGACTGGGTGAAGGTGTCGTTGCAGGCGGGCAAGAGTTACCTCGTGGGGGCGGTCATCCCAAACGCCGGCAACACCCTGTACCCCGAGCTGGCAGTTGGTCGCCATGCGGTCGACAGCACCGGCGCAGAGCTGGCCGGGTTGCTGTATATCCCGGGTCACTACTACGACGTCTGCTTCACGGTGACCACCAGCGGCGACTACTTCGTGCAAGTCGGCGGCAAAATTCTCACTCGTGGCCGGATGTCCGACGTCGGCCCGTACGACCTCACCGTCACGGAGCGGGCCATCTGCACGCGCTGATCAGCTCTCGCAGAACTGCTGCTCGACATCCCACACGATGGCCAGGAGTTCAAACGCCTGACACTGCCTGTCCGCGAGTCGGACTGCTGATGTTTCTGGTCGACACAGACGTGCTCTTGGCGCCACCGCCGAGGCGAACGACATTCCAGTAGATCGCGTGCAAGAAAAGGGGATTATATCGGATAGTACCCAGCGTTTCAGGTTAGGGCTAGCTCTTTGAGGCGCACCTTGAGGTAGGCCATATCCCTGTCACCTTTGACCGAGTTGCAGTGGCTGCAGAGCAGTTGCAGGTTGTCGATGTGGTCAGTCCCTCCTTTGGCCTGTGGGATGACATGATCGACGTGGAAATGGCGGAACTCAAACGCAGTCACACAGCCGTTGCAGCGGCCTTCCTGCTGGCCGAACAGGACGTGCTTGTTCTGTCGGTAGTTCTTGGGTGTCTCGATGTCGTCACGACGGGGAATATCCGTTCGGTTGACAACTTGGTTTGCCCACAGCGCGATCCCAGGTTCCTGCTGTTTCAGCCTCGCGTTGACCAGGTCGGCGGCCTTTGGAGAAAGATCTATCCCCACCCAGTTTCGTCCCAACCTTTCAGCGGCAACGCAGGCCGTCGCGCAGCCGCAGAATGGATCTAGCAGGCTGCCTCACTACGGATGATACGTGCCAGACTTGGCCATCTTCGACGAGTGGGCGCGGGCTGAGCAGCGATCGACTGGAGGTCCTGTAAGTGAGAGGGCGGGATCCGGGGCGCTGGATCTGATGCCTGAGGCCGCGTCGGCGCGGTTCAGCTACGCGGCGGCCGCATCGAGGTTGGCCAGGCGGGTGAGGTTATAGGCCGCGGCGGTCAGTTCGAACCAGAGCTTGTTGCGGGCCTGTCCGAGATAGCGCAGTTTGCCGCCGGCGCCGACCGTCTTGATTCAGCCGAACACCTCTTCGACCCGTTTGCGCCGGCGCTGACTCTGCGCGTAGCCCGGATGCCGGGTCGTGCGACGGTCGATCGCGCTGCGCCGGCCTTGTTCGTTCTGCGCCACATGGGGCGTCACCCCCAGCGCGCGTAAGTCCCAGACGAAGTCGCGCGTGTCGTAGGCCCGGTCGGCGCCCAGCGTGGCCGGCCCCCTGACACTGCGTGTGAGCATCGCCAGGGCGGCCTCGCGTTCGGCGTAGCCGTCGGCCTCGGTCAGTTCGACATCAACCACCAGCCCGTGACGGTTCTCGGTCAGCACATGGCCGAGGTAGCAGAGCCGCGCCTCGGGATCGGTGGTCGACTCATGCGTCTCGCGGCGGCGGCGCTCGCCTTTGAAGTCGCGGGGTCGGTTGCGACCGCCGCGCCGACCATCATCCGGCGGTCGCTCATCGCGCGGTCGATAGCTCTTGTGCGAGGCCCAGGCGTCAAGCAGCGTGCCGTCAACCGTGAAGTGGTCCTGAGAGAGCAGCCGGCGACGCCTGGCTTCCTTGAGCAAGACCCGCGCCGCATCGGCTTCCAGCAGCCGTTCGCGGTTCTTGGTGAACGTGGTCGGATGGAACGGTTCGTCCTCGACATTGAGGTCCAGGAACCACTTGAACAGCAGGTTGTAGCGCAGCTGTTCGCAGAACTGGCGCTCCGAGCGGATCGTAAAGAAGGCCATCAGCAGGCTCGACTTGAGCAGGTGCTCGGGTGGGATCGAGGGCCGCCCGTTGTCCGCGTAGATCTCGTCAAACAGGGGCGACAGGCGCCGCAACGCCGAGTCGGCCAAGGGCTTGATCCGCCGCAGCGGGTGATCCTTCGGGACGAAACCCTCCAGCGTCAACCCCAACATCATCGTCGCCTGTCGCTCTGACTCGCCGCGCATCGCAGACCTCCTTCAGCTATCGGTTCAACACCTCCGCCATGATCTCACATACCCATTTTCAGCGGCCTGCTAGGCCGTGCCCGCGCAGCGCCTTGTCGACGATCTCCTTCACCACGGGAGCCGCGGCTTCGTCGACTTCCAGCTTGGGTCGTTCTTTGGCCCCGTCCTGGACCTTCACGCGCCGGTGTCCAAACGGCGCGACGGGCGCCATGAAGAATCCCCGAGACGCCGCCTCGCGCATTCCTCGTCGGACCTCTTGGGCGAGGTTCTCGGAGTAGAACTCGTCCACGCTCTCAATGATTGCTTCCATCAACCGGCCGGTGGGGGAATCGTCGGCGTGCTCGGTGATGGATGTGACGCGGATACCGCGTCGGCGCTGCATCGACTTGAAGGTGACGGCGTGCTCGCGCTTGCGCGTGAATCGCGAGAATTTCCAGACCAGGATTTCCTCGAAGGGCGCGTTGGACTCAGAGGCTTCGTCGAGCATCTTGCGAATCTGCGGTCGATCGGCGACGCGACCGCTCTCGGCCTCGTCGATGTACTCGCAGGCGACGATGTAGCCATTGCGCTCGCGCAGTTGCGCAGGGCCCGAAGTTGCGCGGCGACGGAGAGATCGACATCCTGTCGCTCGCTGGAGACTCGCGCGTAGAGCCGACCGAGGTTCGAGGTTCCATCAGGATTTCCTTTCACGTTCGGTGCGAAGGCTGGTCGGCGGATCGATTCTCCATTGAAACCCACCGAACCTCTGTAGTAAGAATAATATGTTCAAACATATTATCTGTCTAGAGACGTTTGGATCGCTGCCTGGAATGCGTGCACCAGCAGTTCTGGCGTGCATCGGAACGTTGCCCCAATCGAGCGGTTCGACTTCCAGCTGCCTTGTTACCAGTACCGTGCATGCAGATAGTTGAGTTCGGGAAGGGCGTCAGGGTGGCCAAGCTCGAAGAACTCAAGCAGTCGGCGGCCGTTCGTGGCGTGGTTCCTGGCGGGCTTGCGACAATCGTGAATATCCAGTGGTTCGGCTCTGACGCTATCGAACTCACCTTCAAGGACGACGCCGGCCGACCTGACAGCATCCTTCTCTACCGGGACGATGAGGCTCGTCTCGAAGTGGTCGAGGAAGGCCGCCCCTGGAGTTTCGACGGCGACGGCGCGCTCTTTCGGCTTGTTTCTGAAGCTCAGCGAATTCGGCTTGCCCACCTCTTCGATCCGCTCTTGGCGGTTCACACCTCCGACATCGACCCGTTGCCTCACCAGATCACGGCAGTCTACGAGGCCATGCTGCCCCGGCAGCCGCTTCGATTCTTGCTGGCCGACGACCCTGGCGCGGGCAAAACGATCATGTCGGGATTGCTGATCAAGGAGCTGATCGCCCGCGGCGACCTCAAGCGCTGTCTGATCGTCTGTCCAGGCAACCTCGTCGAGCAATGGCAGGACGAGCTCTCGCGCAAGTTCCAGCTTCCCTTTGAGATTGCGACGAACGACAAGCTCGAAGCAGCACGAACAGGGAACTGGTTCGCCGAGACCGACTTAGCTATTGCACGGCTGGACAAACTGGCTCGTGACGAGGACGTTCAGGCCAAGCTGCAGTCGCCCGACTGTCGTTGGGACCTTGTGGTCTGCGACGAGGCGCACAAGATGTCGGCCTCGTTCTTCGGCGGCGAGGTCAAATACACCAAGCGCTATCAGCTTGGCCAGCTCCTGTCGCAGCTGACGCGGCACTTCCTGCTGATGACCGCAACGCCGCACAACGGCAAAGAGACCGACTTCCAGCTCTTCCTCGCCTTGCTCGACGGCGACCGCTTCGAGGGTCGCTTCCGCGACGGTGTGCACCATGTCGAGGTCGACGACCTCATTCGTCGGATGGTCAAGGAGAAGCTGCTCAAGTTCGACGGCCGACCGCTGTTCCCCGAGCGGATCGCTTACACGTTGCCGTTCGAGCTGACGCCACCCGAGGCTCGGCTCTACACGGAAGTCACCGACTACGTGCGCGAAGAGTTCAACCGTGCAGAGAAGCTCAACAACGACAAGCGGGCCGGCACGATTGGATTCGCGCTTACCATCCTCCAGCGGCGGCTCGCATCTTCTCCTGAAGCGATCCTCCAGTCCCTGCGAAGGCGTCGCGAGCGGCTGGAGAGCCGCCAGCGGGAAGTAGAGGTGATGAAGCGCGGTGCTGAGGCTCTCAACCGAGTCATGCCATTGCTCGATGACGATGACCTCGACGATCCAGACCAGTTCGACGAGGCGCCCGAAGACGAGGTAGAAGAGCTGAGCCGCACGATCCTCGATCAAGCGACCGCCTCGCGCACGATCACCGAACTTAAAGCTGAGATCGCCACACTGCGACGGCTGGAACGTCTTGCCGTGGAGGTGAAGCGCACAGGCGATACCAAATGGAAAGAGCTCGCCTCGACGCTTTCATATCTCTTGGACCTTTCCAGCGGACGAGGCGTGGCTGAGGACTCCCGCCCTTACGGTTCTGGACCGATTCCGCCGCCGAAGCCGTCGCGCAACCAGAAGATCGTCATCTTCACCGAGCACCGCGACACGCTCAGCTACCTCTACGACAACATCGCCAACCGACTGCTTGGTCGCAGCGAGGCGGTGGCCGTCATTCATGGGGGGCTTGGACGCGAGGACCGGCAGAAGGCGCAGGAGCGATTCCTGCACGACACAGAGGTCCAGGTACTGCTCGCCACTGACGCCGCCAGCGAGGGGATCAACCTGCAGCGTGCTCACCTGATGGTCAACTATGACCTGCCCTGGAATCCCAACCGGATCGAGCAGCGCTTCGGCCGCATCCACAGAATCAAGCAGACGGAGATCTGCTACCTCTTCAACCTCGTCGCCAATGAGACTCGCGAGGGCGACGTCTACCGCACGCTGCTGGAGAAAATCGAGCAGGCCCGTTCGGCGCTCGGCGGGCAGGTCTTCGACGTGCTGGGCAAGTTGGACTTCGAAGGACGACCGCTTCGCGACCTGCTGATCGAGGCGATCCGGCACGGTGAGCAGCCCGAAGTCCGCGCTCGACTCAACACGGTCATCGAGAACGCGATCGACCGGCCCCACCTTGAGCAGATCATGGACGACAAGGCGCTGGCGCCGGAGATCATGGACGCCAGCCGCGTGGCCAGCGTGCGCGAGGACATGGAACGGGCCGAGGCGCGGCGGTTGCAGCCGCACTACGTTGAGGAGTTCTTCCGCGAGGCATTCCGCCGACTCGGCGGCAAGATGAGTGAACGCGAGTCGCGGCGCTACCAGATCACCAATGTGCCTGCGCCGATTCGCGACCGCGACCGCATCATCGGCCTCGGCGAGCCAGTGCTGCGTCGTTACGAGCGCGTCGTCTTTGAGAAGGACCTGATCTCGCCACAGGGCAAACCTCTGGCAGCCTTCATCTGCCCGGGACATCCGTTGCTTGATGCGACGCTCGACCTCATCCTGGAACGACACCGCGACCTGCTGCGGCGAGGAGCAATCCTCGTTGACGATCGCGACCTCGGCACTGAGCCGAGGATGTTGTTCTATGCCGAGCACGCAATCCAGGACTCGAGCGCGCTGGCGTCCGGCGAGCGACGGACCATTTCCAAGCGCATGCTTTACGTCGAACTCGACGCCGAAGGCAACACGCGGCACATGCAGTACGCGCCTTACCTCGATTACCGACCGCTACTTGAGGACGAGCCTGACCTGGAAACACTTCTCGCTCGCGAGGAATGCGAGTGGATCACCCGTGGACTGGAACAACGTGCGATGGCGCACCTGATCTCTGAGGTCGCGCCCGAGCATCTGGCCGAAGTACGCGGCCGGCGGGTGCGCTGGATCGACAAGACTCGAAACGCCGTCAAGGACCGCCTGATCAAGGAGATCAACCACTGGGACTACCGCGCCGCGCAGCTCGAGGAGCAGGAAGCGGCCGGCAAGGTCAACGCCCGACTCAACGCTGGTGAGGCGCGGCGACGAGCCGATGACCTGCAAGGCCGTCTGCGCAAGCGACTGCAAGAACTTGAGCGCGAGTCCGCCATCAGCGCTTCACCGCCTGTCGTGATTGGCGGTCTCATGGTCGTGCCGGCGGGTCTGATTGCCGAGATGACTGGCGGACCGGAGCCGACGCAGAACGTCGATACACAGGCGGTGGCGGCTGAGGCGCGAAAGATCGTGATGGAAGTCGAACGACGACTCGGATTCGATCCCGAAGACAGAGAGTTCGAGCACCTCGGCTATGACATAGAAAGCCGAGATCCCACAGGCAAACACGGGTTGCGTTTCATCGAGGTCAAGGGGCGCCGAGCCGACGCCGACACCGTGACCGTGACCAAGAACGAGGTCCTCTACTCGCTCAATCAGCCCGACAAATTCATCCTCGCGATGGTCGCGTTCGACGGGAACGGCGGCCACGACGTGCGCTACCTGCGCCAACCCTTCCAGCGCGAGCCCGACTTCGGCGTGACGAGCGTAAACTATGACTTCGCGGAGCTGATGCAGCGGGCCGGGCCGCCGAGTTGAGCTCCTACGGGGAGGCCGATCATGCTGAGAATCATCGCCGAGCCCGAAGCAATTGCGCTCTTCCAAGCGAGCATCAAGGAGTCTCCCGTGGGTGAGGTACGTGTGCCTGTCCGAGTCGCGAATCCCTTTGATCAGAGCCGCTTCTGGGAGGCTGACTTCCTCGTCGACACCGGTTCGACGGTGAGTACTGTGCCGGTGGATGTACTCAACGCGATTGGTGTGGACGCGAGTGAGATTGTTCGCGTCTACATGGCCGATGGCTCATCAGCGTTACGGCGGGTGGGACTGCTGCGCTACACGGTGGTTGGAATCTCGCGCACAGCCGAGGTCGTCTACGGGCCCGAGGGAGTTGAACCACTGCTCGGCGCCTTGCAGCTGCAGTCGATGGGGTTGCTCGTCGATCTGGCTGGTGAGCGACTGCTGCCCCGATCCGCGCTCTCCCCGACTCTCGACTAGCGATCCCGCCGACAACGAACTGGACGACAACCATGCCCGACCATCCCGTGGTCGCCAAGCGCAAGCCCGATTTCGGCGTGACGAGCGTGAACCACGACATCGCCGAACTCATGCAACAGGCGCCGCCGCCGTCTTGAGCTGGACAGGGAGGCTAGGAGGGATGAACTCAATGAACCTCACTTCTCGCGCCCGACGACTACGGCGAGACTCAACCGACGCCGAACACGCACTATGGAACGTCTTGCGCAATCGGCAACTGGATGGGCGCAAGTTCCGCCGGCAGACGCCGATCGGTCGCTACATCGTCGACTTTGTCTGCATGGAGCAGCGGTTGGTGATCGAAGTCGATGGCGGGCAACATCAGGAGCAGACGCTACAAGACGAAGAACGGACGCAAGCGATCGAGTCGGAGGGCTACCGGGTCATGAGGTTCTGGAACAATGATGTGCTGAGCGACCTGGATTCGGTGTCGGACGCGATATTGATGGAACTGGAAAGGAGACCCTCACCCTAACCCTCTCCCTCGGGGAGAGGGGATCGCCGAGGGGCCTTCTGATTCCCTCTCCCCGAGGGAGAGGGCTAGGGTGAGGGCCAGAACACGCTCCGGAGAACACATGACTGAACATCCCGTGGTCGCCAAGCGCAAGCTGATTGAGGTCGCCCTCCCCCTCGACGCCATCAACAAGGCGTCGGCGCGGGAGAAGTCGATTCGGCATGGCCATCCCTCGACTCTCCACCTCTGGTGGGCTCGCCGACCTTTGGCGGCGGCTCGCGCGGTGATCTTTGCTCAGATGGTGGACGATCCCTCGGCCAACCCCGACCTGTTTCCGACTGAAGCGGCTCAGGAGCAGGAGCGGCAGCGGCTGTTCAAGATCATTGAGGACCTGGTCCTGTGGGAGAACACGACCAACGAGACCGTTTTGCAGAGGGCTCGCGATGAGATCTGGCAGTCGTGGCGTCGGACCTGCGCCGAGAACGCCGACCATCCCCGCGCCGATGAGCTGTTCAACCGCGACAAGCTGCCCGCCTTCCACGACCCGTTTGCCGGCGGCGGCTCGCTGCCGCTGGAGGCGCAACGATTGGGATTGGAAGCTCACGCCTCCGACCTCAATCCGGTCGCGGTGCTGATCAACAAGGCGATGATCGAGATCCCGCCCAAGTTCGCGGGCTGGGTGCCGGTTCACCCGGACGGGGACCCTCACCCTAGCCCTCTCCCAGAGGGAGAGGGGACCTCAGAAAGAGAAGCGACCACGGACGGAGAGGGGACCTCAGAAAGAGAAGGGACTATGGAGGGAGAGGGGATCGCAGAGGGGTCTTCTGATTCCCTCTCCCCGAGGGAGAGGGCTAGGGTGAGGGCCTCCCGCGACCGCCTCATCGACAAGACCTGGCGCGGCGCCGAGGGCCTGGCCGAGGATGTGCGCTACTACGGACAGTGGATGCGCGACGAGGCCGAGCGGCGTATCGGCCACCTCTACCCCAAGCTGCTGGTGACCGAGGAGATGGCCGCCGACCGACCCGACCTCGAGCCCTACGTCGGCCGCGAGCTGACGGTCATCGCCTGGCTCTGGGCGCGGACGGTGAAGAGCCCCAACCCCGCCTTCGCCGATACCGACGTGCCCCTCGCCTCGACCTTCATCCTCTCCAAGAAGAAGGGCAAGGAGGCCTGGGTCGATCCGGTGATCGAGGAGGGCGGCTATCGGTTCGAGGTTCGGTCGGGTGTGCCGCCTGATTCGGCTGCCGGAGGGACCAAGGCAGGTCGGGGGTCGAACTTCTATTGTCTATTGTCCGGTACGCCGATTAAGGGCAACTACATTAAGGAGCAGGGTCAAGCGTATGGAATGGGCGCAACACTGATGGCCATCGTCTGCGAAGGCGACCGCGGGCGTGTTTATCTCAGTCCATCCAACGATCAAGAACAGATTGCCCGGTCTGCGGAACCGCAGTGGGCACCGACTCAGCAATTGGTCGGCAAATGCCGAGATCAGCTGCCATTGTACGGAATGGAGACATTTGCAGACATCTTCACCGACCGACAGTTGGTGGCGCTGACCACCTTCTCCGACCTGGTCTCGGAGGTGCGAGAGCAGATCGTCCGCGACGCTGTTGCCGCAGGTCTGGTAGACGACAGCGCTTCGGCGTACGCCGAAGCGCTTAAAGTATTTTTGAGTTTTGCAGTGTCTAGAATATCGAATGGACATTCTACTATTAGCCGGTGGCGAAACGCCGTCAACTTTGTTGACGGCGTTTTTGCACGTCAAGCCATTCCAATGGTGTGGGACTATGCAGAGGCTAATCCTTTTTCGAGCAGTACGCAAAATTGGAAGGGTCAGCTGTTGTGGGTCTGGAAGGCTCTCCTAACATTACCGCTGGATGCTAAGCAAGGAAGTGCAAGGCAAGCGGACGTTACAGCGTTGGACGAGGATCCCTCAAGCACGATCGTCTCTACTGATCCTCCATACTATGATAATGTTGGCTATGCAGACTTGTCAGATTACTTCTACGTGTGGCTGCGACGCAGTCTGTTACAGGGTTACCCAGATCTGTTTTCCACTTTGGCGACGCCCAAGAGTGAGGAACTGGTCGCTACGCCTTATCGACACGGCAGTCGGAAGCAGGCAGAGGAGTTTTTCCTGAACGGGATGTCTAAGGCGCTTACGCGATTCGCTCAACAGGAAACTCTTGCTACACCGATAACCATCTACTACGCGTTCAAACAATCTGAGTCAGATGAAAAACATGGGGTTTCTAGTACAGGTTGGGAGACGTTTTTGGATGCTGTGATTGACTCCGAGCTGGGTGTGAGCGGCACGTGGCCGCTACGGACGGAATTGGGTAATCGCCCGAATTCTCTTGGAGCCAATGCGCTTGCGTCGAGCATCGTCCTCGTCTGCCGAGCCCGTCCCGACGATGCCCCTACTGCCACCCGTCGTGAGTTTCAGGACCGTCTGCGCTCGGAGTTTCCGGAGGCGCTGCGGTTGTTGCAGTTGTCCAACATCGCTCCCGTCGACCTCGCCCAGGCCTCGATCGGGCCTGGAATGCGCATCTTTACCGAGTACCGCGAGGTGCTGAATGCGGACGGCTCTGCGATGACGGTGCGCGAGGCGTTGGCCTTGATCAATGCAACGCTCGACGAAGTCTTGGCCGAGCAGGAAGGCGAGTTTGAGCCCGACACGCGCTGGGCGCTGACCTGGTTCGAGCAGCACGGTTTCGACGAGGGCGAGTTCGGCGACGCCGAGCAGCTCTCGAAGGCCAAGAACACCAGCCCCGACGGCCTCGTCCAGGCCGGCGTGATTGCCGCGCGCCGCGGCAAGGTCAGCCTCTACCGACCCTCCGAACTCGACCCCGAATGGGATCCGCAAACCGACCGCCGCCCGACCGTCTGGGAGATGACCCACCACTTGATCCGCCTGCTGGAGTCGGAGGGCGAGCCGGCCGCAGCCGAACTCGCGGCCAGCCTCGGCGCCCAGGCCGAGACCGCCCGCGACCTCGCCTACCGCCTCTACGTGCTCAGCGACCGCAAGAAGCGGGCCGAAGACGCCCGCCAATACAACGGCCTGGTCCAGTCCTGGTCCGAGATCATGCGTCTAGCCCAACTCCCCTCCCTCAGCGCCCGCCAGGCCGGCCTCGAGTTCGCAGAGGAGTAACATTCCTCCGATCCCCTCTCCCGCTGGTAGAGGCGACCACACTGTCCCCTCTCCCTCTGGGAGAGGGTTAGGGTGAGGGCATGGCGAGGTCGGTTACCGCCGAATCCCTATTGGAGGTCCCCCTCTCCCTCTGGGAGAGGCAACCACACTGTCCCCTCTCCCGCTGGGAGAGGGTTAGGGTGAGGGCAAGTAGAGACGGAAGGCCTACTAGTGATCGCCAAATCTCCACCGGAAGCTGCCACATCGGAAATGGTCGATGGCCTGATCGCGACCATGGTCGAGCGGATCGCCGAAGCTGTTCAGCCGATCCAGATCTGGCTCTTCGGTTCGCAGGCGCGCGGCGAGGCCGACGAATGGAGCGATGTCGACCTGCTGGTGGTGCTGGACCACGATTCGGATCGCCGGGCCTGCCGCCTGGCGGTCAATGACCTGTTTGCCGACATACCGATCCGCAACGACGTCCTGTTCACCACGCCGGAGCACATCCTGCGCCGCGGCCGCGTCGCAGGCACGGTGCTCAACAACGCATTGGAGGAGGGCAGATTGGTCTACGAGGATGAGGATCCACACATCGCGACGGCAGTCGAGTGGCTGGAAACGGCTGGTCGAGACCTGGAGATCGCCGAGATGGCTTCGTCCAGAATGGACACCGATGCAGGCTTCGCCAATCAGGCGAGTTGGGGTGCGCAACAGGCATTCGAGAAGTCTGTGAAGGCGGCGCTCTTCCTCGAACACATCCGCTTTCCACGCTCGCATATGTTGGACGAGCTGGCCGAGCTGCTGCCCGATCAGATGCGCGAGTGGACAACGGGCATGGAGCTCAGGAATCTGACCTATCGAGGTCTGGGCGGCCGCTATCCCGACTGGGGCCCCAATCCGACGTTCGACGAAGCGCGCCAGGCAGTGTCCGACGCTCGACGGTTCTATGATCGCGTCACCGCAGAGTTCGAGCGTCGCGGTCTAATCAATGCATAAGGACCAACAGGCCCCATCAAATGGCAATCACTAATCGAGACCGAGTCGGCAAGGCTCTGGATCTGCTCAAGGATGGCCTCGGGCCGTTCGTCGAGCGTGAGTTCCTCCGCGTGCATCGCAAGCGCGCCGACGATCAAGCACGCAGCTACTTCAACGACCGCCAGCTGCGCACTGATCGGTCGATCCGCGAGTGGGATGCTGCGGCGCTGCTCGGTCTGATGTCGACGCGGGCCTGGGGAGACGTGTTTGGGCAGGTCCTGGGTCAGGTCGAGCGATCACATGTCAGTGAGCTGCGCGACGCCAGGAACAAGTGGGCGCACCAGGAGCAATTCACGGGCGACGACACGGAACGGACACTCGACACTGCCGCTCGCCTGCTGACCGCCATCTCAGCCGAGCAAGCCGCAGAAGTCTCGAAGATGCGGCAGGAACTCCGCCGGTTGGTGATCGACGAACAGACCCGCAGCGCCACGCGCCGGGTCGGAGGCTCATTGATTGAGCCGGCGGCTGCTGAATCGCTCAAGCCCTGGCGCGAGGTCGTTAGTCCACATGTGGATGTGGCCAGCGGCGGCTTCCAGCAAGCAGAGTTTGCTGCCGATCTGTGGCAGGTTCACCTCGGCGAGGGCAGCGACGAGTACCGCGACCCGGTCGAGTTCTTCCGCCGCACCTATCCCACGGAAAGCCTGCAGAAGCTGCTGGTCGGCGGCATCGAGCGCCTGACCCAGGGCAACGGCGACCCGGTTGTGCAACTGCAGACCAATTTCGGCGGCGGCAAGACCCACTCGATGCTGGCACTCTTTCACTTGTTCTCCGGCGTCGCACCGGCGTCTCTCCCGGGCATAGAATCACTCCTCGCAGAAGCCGGTGTCAGCGAGCTGCCGACGGTGCGTCGTGCCGTGTTGGTTGGCAACAAGATCTCGCCGGGCAACCCGGTCACGAAGCCGGACGGCACAGTCGTTCGCACCCTATGGGGCGAGATCGCGTGGCAGCTCGGCGGCGCCGAGGCATTCGCACGCATCGCAGCCGATGATGAGCGTGCCTCCAATCCGGGCGACCGCCTGCGCGAGCTGTTCAACGACTACGGGCCATGCCTCATCCTGATCGACGAATGGGTCGCCTACGCTCGACAGTTGCACGACGAAGCGGATCTGCCTGGCGGAGATTTCGAGACTCACTTCACCTTTGCCCAGGCGCTCACTGAAGCTGCCAGATCAGCGAACAAGTGCCTGCTGGTGATTTCGCTGCCGGCCTCGGACGGCCCTGGCTCCTCCCACTCACAGGCGGACGATATCGAGGTCGGAGGCATCCGCGGTCGTGACGCGCTGCAGCGATTGCGCAATGTGATCGGACGGATCGAGTCGGCTTGGCGGCCGGCTACGGCTGAGGAGAGCTTTGAGATCGTACGTCGTCGCCTGTTTGATGAGCTCAGTGGAGACGACCAGCATCGATCGCGCAATCTCACCGCCCGCGCGTTCTCGGAGCTGTACAACAAGGAGCGCGACGAGTTTCCCGCCGAGTGCCGGGCGGCCGACTACGAACGTCGAATCCAGAACGCCTACCCGATACATCCGGAAATCTTCGATCGGCTCTACTCAGACTGGTCAACGCTTGCCAGTTTCCAGCGCACCCGAGGAGTCCTGAGGCTGATGGCCGCGGTGATTCACAGCCTATGGGAGAAAGGCGACCGAAATCCGCTGATCCTGCCGTCAACGATCCCGATCGATGACGCACGGGTGCAATCGGAACTGACCCGGTACCTCTCCGACAACTGGACGCCGATCATCGCGGCCGATGTCGATGGCCCAAACTCGCTGCCGCTGAAGCTCGATAACGAGGTCTCGAACCTGGGCAAGCTGAGCGCGACCCGCCGCGCCGCCCGGACGATCTATCTCGGATCAGCGCCGACTTCCGACACGAGCCAACGGGGGATCGAAGATCGCCGCGTCAAGCTTGGCTGCGTGATGCCGGGCGAGTCACCGCAGGTGTTCGGAGACGCTGTACGCCGTCTCGCAGCCGGCGCAACCTACCTCTATCAGGACGGTGCCCGCTATTGGTACGCAACCCAACCGACCGTCACGAAGCTGGCCGACGACCGCGCTCAGCAGCTTGAGCGTGACCCCGATGCCATTCCTGCCGAGCTTGTGCAACGGCTGCAGCAGGACCTGGGCCTCAATCCGCGCGACGAACAGCGACGCGGCGACTTCTACGCGGTCCATATGATGCCTCAAAGCGGTGGGGAAGTGCCCGATCAGCTGGATACGCGTCTCGTCGTGCTGGACTCCGATCACGCCTATGCCCGAGGTGAAGGGAACCAGGCGGAAGCCGCAGCGCAGACGATCTTGCAGTCACGTGGCGCTGGCCCGCGAATCTACCGCAACACGCTCGCTTTCCTCGCCGCCGACAAGCTTCGTCTACAGGACCTTCACGAGGCAATTCGTCGCTACCTGGCCTGGGAGTCCATTCTCAGCGACCAGGTCGAGTTGAATCTCGATCCGCACCAGGTGCGCCAAGCCGAAAATCAACGCAATGCGGCCGATGGCGCCGTTGAGGCGCGTCTGCCGGAGACCTACTGCTGGGTCATGGTCCCAACCCAGGCGAACCCCAGCGCCGACGTGCGCTGGCAAGCATCCCGTCTTGGTGGAAGCGACCACCTCGCAGTGCGGGCTAGCCGAAAGCTCAGCCGCGACGAGCATCTTGTTGGGAAGCTAGGCGCGACCATTGTGCGCAAAGCACTCGACGACATCCCGCTGTGGCGCGGCAACGACCACGTCCCGGTCAAGACCCTCGTCGATGATTTCGCGCAGCAGCTCTATCTGCCCAGGTTGGCCGGCCCCGGCGTCCTGATCGAGGCGCTGCGCTCCGGTGTGGCAACGTTGACTTGGGAACTCGACACATTCGCATACGCCGAGTCCTTCGATGACCAAAGCGGACGCTACCCGGGCCTGTTGGCCGGCGCACAGGTTGGTTTGTCGACAGGCGATGCCGGGGTCATCGTCAAGCCTGAGGTCGCCAGGGAGCAACTCCAGAAGGATGTCTCGGTCGCGGAGCCGCCCCCGGTCGATGAACCTGCGGAACCGCAATCCCCGGGGTCAACACCAGAGCCCACGCCACAGCCGAACCGCCGGTATCACGGCACGGTAAGACTCGATCCTGCCCGAGTTGGACGCGATGCCAGCCAGATCGCGCAAGAGGTCATCGCCCACTTGGCTGGCCTTGCCGGCGCTGACGTGAAGGTAACGATTGAAATCGAGGCGAATCTGCCCGAAGGCGCATCCGATCACGTCGTGAGGACGGTCACGGAGAATGGTCGGACGCTGAAGTTCGAGCCGGGCTCGGGCTTTGAGCGCGATTGATCCAACAACCTCTGCGTTGCTAATCGCTACGACAGGCCAGGTATCAGTTTCCTCGGCGAAAAACACCTCTCCCCTCATAATCCCTGTCACGTTCCCCTTTGTTCAACCGGCCACTACTCGATTTGCAGGACGTCGTAAAATGCCGGGTGTGTCTTGAACCAAACGTCTCCCCATTCATTTTCAATAGCCAGTTTTTCCGCCAGTCGGAGGAGTACGCTACGTTCATTTTCATGTTCGGAGAAGGTATATCCGGAAGCCGTTCGGATGCCGAAGAAGTTCACATCGCAGAGCAAGTGAACATAAGACTCATTGTCCGGTTCTGGAACGCCAGCCTGTCTTACTCGTGACAACACATCTGCTTTGCTTACTTCTCGCTCCGAGCCTGCGAACTCATAGAGAATAGATTCCATCATCAGTCGTTGGGGATCGTCCTCTGCCAGGATCGAGCCGAAGACGTAGTTTGAGTATCTTTTGCGTGCGAGAAGCATGTCGTCTTCGGTCACCGCCTCATGCTTCCGATTTACACCCACAGCCACCGCCTCCTTGGCAAGGAATACAACATCTCGCGGACGGGGCAGCGTGTTTTCGATGCTGAATCGCTTTGGTGGCATATCAGTGATCGCAGCCGGAAATGCCAGTTCCCAGATTTCCTTGGCATCTAGTGTCGATTGGCCCGCATGTGACAGTCGTTCCTCTATCACCCGAATCAGCAAGTCGGGATCGTTCCAGGTCATTCGTCGAACCGGCCACTTGTCCTGCTCAGTGGCGAGAGGCTCCAGCTGCGAGAATATGTCGCTTCTGATGAAAATTGTCATTGCCACGTTGACGCGGCGACGCCGCTCAAGATTGCGCTGGAAGTCGCCTACTATCTCCTGAGTCGCTCGAAGCAACCCAAGGAGCAAGGTGGAGAGGGCTTGAGTATTGGACCCTGCCTGCCATTGATGATCTAGATTGTCAACCAATATCGCCACTCTGTGTCGACTATGCAAGGCGGAACCCAGGAGCCTGCGCAGCCGCCCGAGATGCTCGATGTGAAGGTTCTCGCTAATGCGGGCTCGTTGATCCTCAATGTCACTAAGCCCGCCAGCCCCGCGCAACTGCCCCACCGCCCGATTCAATCGCTGTGAAAACGGAGATAGCAGAACATCGCTTTGTTGGGTCACGTAGTCGACCAGAGCCTGCTCCTCCTCGGTAGTCTGGCCATGAATGGGACGCGCCTCAATCGATTCGATTAGGCTCTTAGCGAGTTCGCTATAGATTAGGAACTTCCAAAGGCTCTCAACAAGAAAACCTCGCTCGGCAGCCTTCCATCGCTCAGACAATAGGTGTATCAGGCCGTCGACTTCATATCCAACTGGCTTCACAGTGCATACATGGTTCCGGCGATCGCGTCGAAGGTCATCTGCGAGTGCGACAAACGAGGCTGTCTTTCCTGTGCCCCGACGCCCGACGAAGATTGATACGTCAGCACTCCTGGCTTCAAAGAAGGCACTTGTCTCCACAAAGTACTCATCTAGCCTGGTCACTTCATTTTCGGCAACAGGTTCGCCCAGCGACAAGTCGCGCAGTTGAAGCGGCTGAGGCACTCGTGGGGAACTCAACGCGGGACGCCGGGGACGGCGCGGCCGGATATCGAAGGGTTGGTGCCAAGAGCGAAACAGCAACGAAGCTTGTTCAGCAGTGTCGTGCACATGGAGCAGGGTTTGGTAGTCAGTCGGACAGACAAACTGGGCGTGGGCGAGCATTAGCAGAGGTCTGTTCATTCCGTACGCTAAGCCGGCGACCCACGATGCTCGGGTATTGTGTGCAGTCGTATCGCGATGATCATCGCTCAGCAAGTGGACAAGAACTCCATCGGCGTCGCAGACCTTGTCGGCATACCATTCCAAGGTGGGATTCGCGAATTCTCGTGGATCATCAAGAATTGGGTTTCGCCGAAAGATTGACTCGGATATCTCCTCTTGCACGGCGATCACAGCGTCGGTGCTGATTGGTGGCATCACATAAAGAAGTGTTGCGTCCTCCGAATGGGGGCGCCGCTCCCTATAGGTGTCTCCTAGAAGAACCTCGTGCGACGAGTTCCAAGGCGCATCTGCCAGCAGGGACTCAGCTAGTTCTCGATGATTCTCATAAGAGGAGTATCCCAACCCGAGGAGACCAAGGTAAGAGCGATTGAAGTCGCGAGGAGCATTCGCAATTGAGGGATCCAAAGAGAGCCACACCCTCTTGAATTGACCGACCGCATAGCCGAGCTCAAACGCGACGTTGGCATTCGGATACGTGACATCGCAGGCAACAACCGTGCTGCGATCGATTTGGGTGGTTATCTCGTCAAGAAGACGCCGACCAGACACCGACATATCAGGCCACGGGTGAAATCTCAGCCCCGTTTCCTTGATCTGGGGATCTGCCTTCAGGTGCGCAAGAGCTAGATTTATCGACTCCCCGACGCTTTCTGGGCGGGACGGAAATGCAAAGAAAACTCCTTGCCGCTTGGGCCGACTCTTGCGTCGACGTCGTGTTCGGGACCTTGGCTGGCGACCTCGTGCCATGCTGAGTCTCCCTCTACGTCCAAGTATGACACGGGAACCGTACCTAAGCGGGTGAGGAAGAAACCCGTTGGTGAGGAGACCGTCATAGACGCGAGGTTGATGCCGGGGGCGGTCGAGGGCGGTGCGGTCCAGCGGCCGGATTTGGGTCTTCTCGTCCACGCAGAGCACGAGGGCCGTCCCCTGTTCAAGCCAGGGGCTGACGGCTACGCCGAACGCGAGGCGGCGCTGGCGATGCTCGAACGCAGCGCAGGGGACCGGCCACACTCGGCGCTGTCTAGGCCTACGACACGCGGGACTTCGTCTGGGACCTGCGGGCGATGGGGGTAGGCCGCACATCGCCCAGAACGAACAAGGCTGGCGCAGCGCGATCGATGGCCGGACCACGCGGCATGAGGGCTACGCCCAGAGTCAACGTCGGCGCAAACGGGTCGAAGAAGTGTTCGGTTGGATCAAGACGGTCGGCGCCGGCGGCAAACTGCGCTACTTGGGCTGGGCCCGCAACAAGCTCTGGTTCGAATTGACCGCCGCCGCCTATAACCTCACCCGCCTGGCCAACCTCGAGGCGGCCGCCGCATAGCTGAACCGCGCCGACGCGGCTTCAGGCGTCGGATCCAGCGCCCCGGATCCCGCCCTCTCACTTACACGACCTCCAGTCGATCCCTGCTCAGCCCGCGCCCACTCGTCGAAGATGGCCAGGTCTGGCACCAGCTATCCGTAGTTCAGCAGCCTGTTAAGGAGCTTCTGCAGCAGCTCAACGGCCAGATTGCGATGCGGCATTCCTTGGACTTCGGCGAGGAACTCCTCGGAAAGGACCGAGATATCGGGTTTGTTCAGGCCTGCGGCTGCGAAGATGTCGATCACGCCTTCAGGAGCCACCGCACGGGAAATGATCTGACGAACCGCGAGATCCAGTTCCTCCTCCGAACGCGACTGGCCCGACGCTCGTTTGGCCAGCGAGGCGCGCACGGCTTGGAAGAAGGCGACATCGTCGCGGATGCGTAGCGCTTCTTCGTGGGGCACAGCCAGGGCGAACGCCTGGGTGAGCGCCCTTACGGCATCGAGACAACGGTCCTTGCCGTCGACTTGCTGGAGAATGTGTTCCTGCGCGGCTGGGAGCAGAGCCAGGCGCTCCGTCGGTGTGCCGTTCACCCATTGAGACAGATCGAAGCCGTGGAAGAGACCTCGACAGACCTCGTACTTCTCCAGCATCACAGCCACGGCTTCGTCCTGGTCGATCGTCGTCTTGCCGAGGCCGCCGCTTTCGGTGTAGGTGGCGAGAGCCCGCTTGAGCTCATGGGCCAGGCCCAGATAATCGACCACGAGGCCGCCCGGTTTGTCCTTGAACACCCGGTTGACGCGCGCGATGGCCTGCATCAGACCGTGGCCGCGCATCGGCTTGTCGACGTACATTGTGTGCAGGCTTGGCGCGTCGAAGCCGGTCAGCCACATGTCCCGGACCAGAACGACTTGGAGCGGATCGTTGGCGTCGCGAAAGCGGGTGGCGAGGGCCTCTCGGCGGGGCTTGTTGCGGATGTGGGGCTGCCAATCGAGGTGGTCCGACGCGGAGCCGGTCATCACGACCTTCATCGTCCCCTTGTCGTCGGCGTCTTGGTGCCATTGGGGCCGGAGCTGGCGAAGTTCTCTGTAGAGCTCGACGCAGATGCGCCGGCTCATGCAGACGATCATCGCCTTGCCTTCGATGACCTCCAGGCGCTGCTCGAAGTGGTCGACGATGTCTTGGGCGACGAGCTTGAGTCGCTTCTCGGACCCGACGACCGCTTCGAGCTGTGCCCACTTGGTCTTCAGGGTTTCGACTCGATCAAGTTCTTCGCCTTCCGTCGCTTCCTCAAAATCGGGATCAATGGCCGGTCGTTCATCCTCGTCCAGCGACAACTTCGCGAGCCGGCTCTCGTAGTAGATCGGGACCGTGGCCTCTTCTTGGACCGAGCGCTGGATGTCGTAGATGCTGATGTAATCGCCGAAGACGGCGCGCGTATTGGCGTCCTCCTTCTCAATCGGTGTCCCGGTGAAACCGACAAATGAGGCTCGCGGTAGAGCGTCGCGCATATGACGAGCGAAGCCGTCGAGGAAGTCGTACTGGCTGCGGTGAGCTTCATCCGCGATCACGACGATGTTGCGGCGATTGGAAAGCAGCGGGTGTTGGTCGCCCTTGGTGTCGGGGAAGAACTTCTGGATCGTAGTGAAGACGACGCCTCCTGCCTGGACATTGAGCTTGTCGCGCAGGTCGGCGCGGGTTTCCGCCTGCGTTGGCGGCTGGCGCAGCAGGTCCTGGCACCGCGAAAAAGTGCCGAAGAGCTGATCCTCCAGATCGTTGCGGTCGGTGAGGACGACGATAGTCGGATTCTGCATCGCCGGTTCCTGGACGATGGCGCCTGCAAAGCAAGCCATGGTCAGGCTTTTTCCAGAGCCTTGCGTGTGCCAGACGACGCCGATTCGGCGGTCGCCGGGTTCGCCGCCTTGTTGTCGGCCCGACTCGTAACGGCCTGATGGCTCGCGGACCATTGATTCGGTTGCCCGGAGGGTCTCGCGGATGGCGGTCAGGACGGCGTGAAACTGGTGGTAGCCGGCCAGCTTCTTGACGATCGCGCCGCCGCCGCCCTCGAAGATCACGAAGTCCCGGACGAGCGTGAGCAGGCGCGAGTGCTCGCATGTACCGGCGAGCAGCACCTGGAGCTCGGGCAGCTTTGAATCGGCGAGTTGTTCTCCGGTGATGGTGTGCCAGGGTTTGAACCACTCCCAACCGGCGGTGAGGGAGCCGATTCGGGCTTCCGTGCCGTCGGAGGCGATCAGCAGTTCGTTGAAGGTGAATAGCGAGGGGATGTGCGCCTTGTAAGTCTGGAGCTGCTGCCAGGCGCTCTTGATCGTGGCGTTTTCGTCGGTTGGGTTCTTGAGTTCGATCACGCCGAGCGGGAGGCCGTTGACAAAGAGGACGATGTCGGGCCGGTGCGTGTGGTCGCGGTCGGTGACGGTGAACTGGTTGACGGCATACCAGTAGTTGGCGATTGGGTCGGCGAAGTCGATGACTGCGGCTTGTGCGCCTCGGATACGGTCTCCGTCTCGGTATTCGACCTCGACGCCCCAGACGAGCATTCGGTGGAGGCCTCGGTTGCGGGTTTCGAGGCTGGAACCTTCGGGCTGGGTCAGCTTGCGGAAGGCGCTTTCCAGTGCGTCGTCGGGGAGGTCAGGGTTGAGTTCAGCGAGGGCGGCGCGGAGGCGGTCTTCGAAGACGACCTGCGTGTAGTCGCGCTCGATGTCGGGGCCGTAGTCGGTGTCCCAGCCGAGATCGCGCAAGTGCTTGAGGGCGATCGCTTCGACATCGGCTTCGTTGATCGTGGTCATGGCAGCAGACTAAATCTCAACTGGTCGCAGCGATGGTTTCGAAAGGGGATTTGCGGCGCCGGTGCGATACTGGCGTATCCGTGGGGCTTGCTCGTAGCGGTCGAGCAGTTGCGGGATGACGAATGCAAGGATGCGAAGCTGCTCGCGACCGGTCATCCTGCCGCCTGGTCGGCGGACCCATAGGGTCTTGATGCCGCTTGTCTGCAGCAGCTTTCTGTGTTCTCGCCGAGCGCGATCGTCGGCATGTATCCAGACAGATCCGTGCACGCGACACCACTCTATGATCTCTGGATCCAGAATCTGATGCTTATCCCCGGCTGGATCGATTGCAGTCTTGACATCCACGATGTCGTGGCCGACCAATGACAGCGCCTTGGCAACATTGGGGTCCAACGATTCGTCGAGCAGGAACTGGGGATTAGGCAGCTCGGAGGAGGCGTTCCCACTCACAGGCTTCCTCTATAGCTGCAATGGGTTGATCGAATGCACGCGCCACGTATTCAGGCGAGTCGCCGGCTTCGACCATCCCGGCGACGCTGCGCGTGGGAATTCTCGTGCCCTTGATGCAGGGCGCGCCGAACTGTACCTGCGGCTCCAGAACCACGCTCGGCGCGGGCTCCCATGACTTGGCTACTTGGGTCTCTTCATTGAACACAAGCCCGTGGACGCGGATCAGGTGTTCGAGCAGAAAATCGAAGGCGGCTTGGCCGGAGGTGCTGGCCGAGACGAGCTGTTTCCGCCATTCAGTGAATATCTGCCGCTGACCGGTCCAGAGCGTCTCGGTCGCGAAGGGGCGCGGCGAGTCGGTCTCTCTGCGCAGCCACTGCTCCGCTTCGTGAATGGCGCGCCAACTGACGCCCGACGCCCTCAGCGCCCCGATCACGCGCATGGAGACCAGGTCCTCGAACCCGATCAGCAGCTCGCGACCGGAGACTTCGACCAGATCGGAGGAGGCGATGCCCCTGCGAATCCATCGGTTCATCTTGGACGAACTGACGGGGTAGATGACGCCGCCGCGCTGAGATGCCTTGAGGTAACGAGCGGCCTCCGGCACGTCGTAGATGCCGCCAAACGTCGGTATCGCGGCCTGAGTTTCCATCACAGTGGACATCGGCGGCTCCTCTCAGTGAAGTCATGCTACACACAGCCTGGATGCGTCCCTCCCTCATACTCAATTCTGAGAACGGTGCGGTCTGCCGACTGAAGGGGGACCGAAATCTTGCCGCCGCGACTGGGATAGGGACACTGTCGGCGATCGACGGCGTACTTGTCGAGCGCGATGAGGTAGTCTGCCTCGGCTTGGGTGAGATCGGCATCCGCCACTCGCTCCTCCTCTCAAGTCGTTCGCTGCTGCTGACTACTCTACCTGCCGCTGACCTTCCGTCAGCGGACTCAGCCTCCGCTCCTCATGTTGGGGCCTTCGCCGATGACTGCCAGAATGCGGTTCTTCAGCGCTTCTCGCAGCTGTTGCGGCGAGTCCCAGACGATGTGGTTGTACTGTCTGGTGTCGAAGTGGAGCTTGTCGATATCAGAACCGCGACACGTGTAGATGACTGGTATGCCCAGGCCAAGAGCGAATCCGGCTTCGAAATAGACACCACCGCGTGCGCCGTCTTTCCCCTGAGAGAAGTCGGCAACGAGGAATCGAGAGCGCCGAATCTCAGCGATGATCTCGTCGTCGATCTTGTTGACGTGTTCTTTGCGATCGATGCGCATGGCATTGAATCCAGCATCCTCGATTCCCGATCGAACGCCTTGCTCATATGCGTCGTTCGTTTCGTGATTGAACCACATGGCGACGAATGCTTGAGTAGCAACTGAAGCCTCGTCGACATACTCATAACCAGGAACCGATACCGTGATTTCAGTCGGTCGTTCTCCTTGGCTACTTACCATTCCTGCCCGGGCCAGATGCTCCACCAAGAACTCCACTTCGTCTGGAGTGTCTGCTTCGGAGATAGCCATCGCACCCCACAGCTGCAGAACTGAGTCTGGTACATCCCCGAGGGTTTCATAGCTCCTTATAGGATTACCTCCTGGAAGAGCAATAGCGATTGTGGCTCCAATGCGCTTTGATTGTTTGATGAAATGGCATAGCAGTCGCTCAGCCCGTGTTTGGACGCTTGATTGTCCGTCGGCTCTGATTTGCGAGTACTTCTCAGTCGTGATCGTAGGGACATCTACACCGGATTCCCGTTGATGCACCAGCCAGTTTGTGATGTTGAGCTGATGAGGCAGTTTCAATCCCTGTAGTCCTTTGACAGCGGGGCCCAGGACTGCATAGTCCCCGCCTGCTCTGGGCGAGTTCTTGACAACCAGGCCACTTTGAGCAGTAGGAGCGGGGCTTATAGAGGCGACCGGAGTACCCCAAATCAAGCAGCTCGGCTTAGACATTGACATCGAAGTCTCCTATCAGTTGATCGACAGCTATATCACGCAGCTTAGCGAGCGTGCGGTCTTGGGTAGCACATGCGAGTCGTTGCGAGAGCAGCCAACCGAGTGCTGCATCTGCGGTCGATAGAGCCGCGTCCGACGGCATGACTACCTTCGCATCCGTGAGGTGATGGCGTTGGATGTGGCCCATCGTGGTGGCTTTCCCGACGGCGATTCTGCGGAAATCTTCGAGGTGTTGTTCGAGCCACCCCCAGTAGAACCAGCGCGGATATTCGTCCGAGGTCACTTTGAATAGGTGTTGATTCAGCGCACCTCGACCGTGAGACCAGAGGGTCAGTTCGAGACTCCCTGACCAGGAAAACAGGAGATCGCCGTCTTCGATGATGTACTTGGGGTCAATGTCCGGCGATGCCTTCGCCGTTCTCTCGGAGTACCCTCGGCGCATCTCAGCGATCTTGATAACAGGCAGCCAGTCTTCGCCGGTGGGCGGGAATCGCTGTAGCGCAAGGCCGTTCGTAAACGTGGCGATTTCGTCCAGCGATCCAACTGTCCAGCCCTCGGGGATCTCGCCCAACTCCGAGTCCTGGAATGAGTCGGGGAAGAGAGCATCCAACTCTGGCGGCAGGCCGGTCGGGCGGCCCTGGGCCATGGCTTCGAGGGTCTGGCTGATGCGTCGGTTGAGTTCGATCTTGTCGTCGAGGGTTCCGAGAATGTGCGCAATGCGTCGCTGCTCGTCGAGAGACGGGAGGGAGAGTTCGAGTGACGCGATATCTTTCGGTTTGATCGAGGGATAAGCAGAAGTGCTGTGCTCAGCGATGGTGTGTAGATGCTCCACGATGCGGTCTTGAGAGAGGTAGTAATAGAGGTAGTCGGTGTCAGCAATATTTTCCTTTCCTCTAAGAACCGCAAAGCCCGTAGAAGCAAGGAAGTTCTCGGGGATTTGCTTGAGGATGCCGAAGTGCCGTTGATTGGGGCGCACCGTTGAATAGACGATATCGCCGGGCTTGCACTTGCGCCGTGCGCGAGAAGGAACCTTGTCCTGCTTTGAGATTAGGTGTTGGATGTCAGATACACGGTTGGTAGTGATGTTGCCTGTATCGAGGTAGTTGATGAATGGCCATTGCTCTTTCGGCGAATACGTAGAGTCGTTTATGACCGCGCAGTCGCCGATGGTAGTCTCGCGGCAGCTTTGGTCAGTCATTCGTAGGATCACCTTCAGAGAAAGGGTTGAGCAGGGATACGCCGGTGGGTTCGAAGTGACGGACGTTGCGCGTGACGACGGTCAGGCCGTGCTCCAACGCGGTGGCGGCGATGAGCAGGTCGGCGCTTTCGTGGCCGAGGGCGGCCGAGAGGCGGCCCCATCTGCGCGCGGAAGGGAGGTGGACCGGGAGAATCCGGTCGCCGTACCAGATGAGCACACGGTCGAGCCAGACCGAGAGTGCGCGAGCGAATTCCAGGTCGCGTCCCTGTTGCTGTTCGATGCCGCGTTCGATTTCTCCGATAGTGACGACGCTGAGGTAGAGGTCGGAGGTGCGTTGGGCGGCGAGCCAGCGAGCCGCGCCAGGATGACGTTCGCCCCGGCGGAGGGCCGAGAGCACGTCCGTGTCGACCAGAAACATCAGAGGTCCGGCTCGCGGACGGGCAGGGTCAGGCGTTCGAACTCCTGGCCGTCCTGGGGGATGTCGAGCAGCAGTTCGGCCAGCGAGGGCGCGTTCGCCCGCTCGATCAGACGGAGCCGCTCGTATTCGTCCACGGCGAGCACGACGACAGCGGGCTGGCCGCGCCGGGTGACGCGCTGCGGATCGCCGGCGAGCGCGGCGTCGACAACGGCGCTGAAACGGTTCTTGGCGTCCTGCAGGGGCCAGTCGGTCATGGTGCTTATCAGTCTAGCTGGGTTGGCTAGACGTTGGCACGTAACTGTCAGTTCCGAATCCGAGGGTGGTCAGATTTGCCTCGATTTGCTCGTCAAGGCGTGCCGCCTCGGCTTGCTGCTCGCGCCACTCGGCGGCGAGTCGGGTTATCTTCTCTTCGAACGGCTCGCCGCCGTCGGGCTGCGGCTCGGCGCCGACGTAGCGTCCGAGCTTGCGGGCGTCGATGAAGAGCAGCTCGTTGCGACGGTTGCGCCGGTTGCGTGCGAGGAACCACAGGCAGACGGGAATCTGGGTGGAGTAGAAGAGCTGGCCCGGCATGGCGACCATGCAGTCGACCAGTCCGGCCTCGATCAAGTTCTTGCGGATCTGGCCCTCGCCGGACTGATTGGAGGACATCGAACCGTTGGCGAGGACGAACCCAGCGACGCCCTTGGGCGCCATGTGCTGAACCCAGGCGAAGTTGGCGTTGCCCGCCGGCGGGACGCCGTACTTCCAGCGCTGGTCGTCGTGCAGGCGCTCGCCGCCCCAGTCGGAGATGTTGAAGGGCGGATTGGCGAGGATGAAGTCGGCCTTGAGGTCGGGGTGGCGGTCGTTGTGGAAGCTGTCGCCGTGGGCGATCTGACCTTCGATCCCGCGGATGGCGAGGTTCATCTTGGCCAGCCGCCAGGTGGTGTGGTTGTATTCCTGTCCGTAGATCGAGATGTCGGCTCTGGCCTTGCCGCCATTGCCGTTTCCTGTGGCGTGCGAGCGGATGAACTCGGCCGATTGGACAAACATCCCTGATGAGCCGCAGCACGGGTCATAGACGCGGCCGCGATACGGTTCGATCATTTCGACCAACAGGCGAACGACCGAGTCGGGGTGTAGAACTCGCCGCCGCCCTTGCCTTCCGCGCTGGCGAAGCGGGAGAGGAAGTACTCGTAGACACGTCCGAGCACGTCGCGGGAGCGCGCCTCCTCATCGCCGACACGGATGTTACTGATCATGTTGATTAGCTGTCCCAAACGCTGCTTGTCGAGCGCAGGGCGGGAGTATTCCTTGGGCAGAATGTCCTTGAGCGCGGGATTGTCTCGCTCGATGGCTGACATCGCATCGTCAACCATTCGGCCGATCGTTGATTGCGGCGCGCGCTGCTGGAGGTGGCCCCAACGTGCCTCAGCGGGTACCCAGAAGATGTTCTCGCCGCGATATTCGTCGGGGTCTTCCGGGTCGGCGTAGTCGATTTCTTGCAATCGCTGGTAGTGCTCCTCGAACGCGTCGGAGATGTACTTGAGGAAGATCAAGCCAAGTACGACGTGCTTGTATTCGGCTGCATCCATGCTCCCGCGCAGGGCATCGGCCATTTCCCAGAGCTGGGCTTCATATCCGGTCGTGGCGGTGTTTGAGGTTTGTGTGGATGTCTTGGATTTTGGCATGAGTGAATTCTAGCAGGCTGCTGAAGAAGGGTATGTGAGATTATGGCGGAGGTATTGAACCGATAGCTGAAGGAGGTCTGCGATGCGCGGCGAGACTGAGCGACAGGCGACGATGATGATGGGGTTGACGCCGGACGGCTTCGTGCCCAAGAGTCACCCATTGCGCCGGATCAAGCCCTTGGCCGACTCGGCCCTGCGGCGCATGTCGCCCCTGTTTGACGAGATTTACGCGGACAACGGGCGGCCCTCGATTCCGCCGGAGCACTTGCTCAAGTCGAGCCTCCTGATGGCCTTCTACACGCTCCGCTCGGAGCGCCAGTTCTGCGAGCAGCTGCGCTACAACCTGCTGTTCAAGTGGTTCCTGGACCTGAATGTCGAGGACGAACCGTTCCATCCAACGACCTTCACGAAGAACCGCGAGCGGCTGCTGGAAGCGGACGCGGCGCGGGTGCTGCTCAAGGAAGTGGTCAAGGAAGCCAGGCGTCGCCGGCTGCTCTCTCAGGACCACTTCAGCGTCGACGGCACGCTGCTCGAGGCCTGGGCCTCGCACAAGAGCTATCGTCCGCGCGACGAGCAACCACCCAGAGGCGGCGGTCGTAACCGGCCGCGCGACTTCCAGGGCGAGCGCCGTCGTCGCGAGACGCACGAGTCGACCACCGACCCGGAGGCGCGGCTCTACCGCAAGGGTAAGCAGCAGGAGGCGCGGCTCTGCTACCTCGGCCATCTGCTGACCGAGAACCGTCACGGGCTGGTCGTTGATGTCGAACTGACCGAGGCTGACGGCTACGCCGAACGGGATGCTGCCCTGGCGATGCTCGAACGCAGTGTCAGGGGACCGGCCACGCTGGGCGCCGACCGGGCCTACGACACGCGCGACTTTGTCTGGGACTTACGCGCGCTGGGGGTGACGCCCCATGTGGCCCAGAACGAACAAGGCCGGCGCAGTGCGATCGACCGTCGCACGACCCGGCATCCGGGTTACGCGCAGAGTCAGCGCCGGCGTAAACGGGTCGAAGAGGTGTTCGGCTGGATCAAGACCGTCGGCGCCGGCGGCAAGCTGCGCTATCTCGGACAGGCCCGCAACAAGCTCTGGTTCGAACTGACCGCCGCCGCCTACAACCTCACCCGCCTGGCCAACATCGAGGCGGCCGCCGCATAACCGAACCGCGCCGACGCGGCTTCAGGCGCTGGATCCAGCGCCCCGGATCCCGCCCTCTCACTTACAGGACCTCCAGTCGATCCCTGCTCAGCCCGCGCCCACTCGTCGAAGATGGCCAGGTCTGGCACCAGCTATCCGTAGTTCAGCAGCCTGCTAGGGCCTGTTCACATTGCTAGCAGCATGTCGTAGATGAGGACCAGGTGGAGGGCGGCGAGGTAGTTCTGGTCCAGTTTGTCGCTGCGGAAGGCGATGCGACGGAAGCGCTTGAGACGGCAGAAGCAGCGTTCGACCTCGTTGCGGCGGCGATAGCGGGTGCGGTCGTACGTCCAGGGCCGGCGACGGTTGGACTTGGGCGGGACGACGGGATGGTCACCGAGCTGGGCGGCCAGTCGCCGGGTGGCGTCGTCTTGGTAGGCGCGGTCCATGACCAGGGCCGGCGCGCCGCGGACCGGTCCGAGTCGCTGCTGCAGCTCGCGTCCGCAGGGCGCATCGTGGCGCTGACCAGCTGAGAGGCCGATGATCAGTGGGACGCGGTCGTAGGCGACCAGCGCGTGCAGCTTGGTCGTCAGCCCGCCGCGAGAGCGGCCGATCGCCTGGCGCCCCTTTTTCGCAGCGCGCCCGAGCCGTGCGTACTGCTCGTCGCTCAGCGTCGTCTGATCAGTCATCTGGTCACCTGGACCGCGCCGCCAACCACTCCCACTCTGCCACATCTACGCGCCAAAGTGAACATGCCCTAATTCAAGATTGCCTCAATGACCCGCATCGGGGGTTTAGTAAGCTCACTGACTACATGGGACAATTCATCCAGCCACGTACAAAAGGAGGAGGCAACAGCGATACACGGGCTTACTATGCGCGTAAAGAGTTTCTCGCTAAGTACATCGATCTCGAATGAATCTAGCGGCTCTTAGCTTCAAGCTAGAGGCTCAGGCGTAACGCCAGACTTTGCAACTAGCCATCCAACAGATTCGGCAGCGCTGAGATCCACACGTCCGACGCGTCAGCCAGCGGAAGATTGATCGCACCGATCCTTAGTCGATCGCCACCGACCGCACCGATCCTCGTCGCCGACAGGCCATTCTTCAAGACCAGTTCGGCCAATCGCTCGGCCTGTTCCGTGTCGAGGCTGACGACCGCGCGGGCTCCCGCTTCGCCGAACAACGTGGCGTCGAGGCGCTCGACCTGGCTGATCTCGATGGTCGCGCCGATCTCGCCGGCGATCGCTGATTCCGCCAGCGCCACTGCCAGTCCGCCGTCCGAGCAATCGTGCGCGGACTTGAGCATTCCCGACTCGGCGGCTTCCACAAGGGCGTTGACCAGCCGTGCTTCCGCATCCAGGTCGATGCTGATCGGTCCTGCTGATCTGCCGTGCATCAACGACAGGTATTCGCTGCCGCCGAGCGTCGAGGCATCCTGTTCCAGACTTCCGCCGAGCAGCCAGATCTCATCGCCCGCATCCTGAAAGGCCAAGCGGACGGCGTTGGTCACGTCGGAGATGACGCCGAGCATCCCGACGACCGGCGTCGGTGTGACCGGGCCGTCCTCGGACTCGTTGTACAGACTGGCGTTACCCGATACGACCGGCGTGGCGAAGGCGCGGCAGGCGTCGGCCATGCCGCGGATCGACTCGCTGAGCTGAAAGTAAATCGGCGCGCGCTCAGGGTTGGCAAAGTTGAGGCAGTCGGTCACGGCGACCGGTCGCGCCCCGCTGCAGGCGATGTTGCGCGCCGCCTCGGCGACCGCGCGGGCGCCGCCTCGGTACGGGTCAAGCTCAACCGCGCGGCCCGGTCCATCGGTGCAGACCGCGAGCCCCTGCGTAAGTCCTCGAATGCGGAGAACGGCCGCGTCGGAGCCGGGCGTCACCACCGTGTTGGTTCCAACCATGTGGTCGTACTGCCGATACACCCAACGCTTCGAGGCGATATTGGGCGAGGCGAGCAATCGCAGGAGCGCGTCATTCGCATCCTCAGGAGTGATATCGGGCAGCGAGGACGGATCCCAGGCCGCCCGCGCCGCGGCGGCGGGATCGCGCTCGGCGAGCGGCGTGTATGCGGGCGGGCTGGTCATCACCGAGACCGGCGCCGCCGCGACCTCGAGCTCACCGTCAAAAACTCGGGCGATGCCATCGTCGGTGACTTCGCCCATGACCTCAGCGTGCAGGTCCCAGTGCTCAAACCAGGCCTGGACGTCGGCAATGTGCTCCGGCTTCACCGCGGCGATCATGCGCTCCTGCGACTCCGAGAGCATGACCTCGTAGGGCGTCATCCCGGACTCGCGGCGCGGGACCCGTTGTGTCTGAATGCGGATGCCCGCATTCGAGCGCTCTGCCATCTCGACGGTTGACGACGTGATGCCCGCCGCGCCGCAGTCCTGCAATCCTTCCAGCCAATCGCGATGCTCTCGCACCAGGCCGACACAGGCGTCCATCAGCGACTTCTCGAGGAATGGATTGCCGACCTGCACGGCGGGGCGTCGCTCGGCGGACGATTCGTCAAGCTCGACCGAGGCGAAGGTCGCGCCGTGCAGGCCGTCGCGGCCGGTGTCGGCGCCGACGATCATGAGTTGCGTGCCGGGCGGACCGGCGGTCGCTGAGATCAGCGCATCGCTCGGCGCAATGCCGAGGCACATCGCGTTGACCAGCGGATTGCCGCTGTAGGACTCGCCGATCACGAGCTCGCCACCGACGGTCGGGATGCCGAGACAGTTGCCGTAGCCGCCGATGCCGGCCACGACGCCGGTGCAGAGCCGTCGGTTGCGGCGAACCTCAAGCGGGCCGAAGCGCAGCGAGTCGAGCAGCGCAATCGGTTGGGCGCCCATCGCGAAGATGTCGCGCACGATGCCGCCGACGCCAGTGGCCGCGCCTTCGTAGGGTTCGATCGCCGAAGGATGATTATGTGACTCAATCTTCATGACGGCGGCCCAACCATTGCCGATATCGATCGCGCCGGCGTTCTCCTCGCCGAGACTGGTGAGGATGCGCTCACCCTCAGTCGGAAAGTGGTGAAACAGTGGTCGCGAGTGCTTGTATCCGCAATGCTCGCTCCAGAGCGCGCCGATCATGCCGAGTTCGACATCGGAAGGCGCACGTCCGAGCATCTCGCAGGCGAGCTCATATTCGTCGCGGCTGAGCGCAATCTGCGCGAGAACCTCGTCGTCAACCTCAGCCGGTGGAGCGTCGGCGGGGAGCGTCTCGGCCTGAGTCCGGGAGGTGGTCACATCAACCCCATCGCTCGATGATTGAGCGCCAGATGTAGTTTCCGTCGGCGCCGCCGAGCAGTGGGTCGGAGGCGCGCTCGGGATGGGGCATCATGCCGAGCACGTTGCCGATCGGATTCATGATGCCGGCGATATTGCGCAGCGAACCATTCGGATTCTCCCCGGCATAGCGAAACAGGACGCGCCCTGAGTCCTCAAGCTCGTCAATCACGGCTGGCGGAGCGAAGTACTGACCCTCGCCGTGCGAGATCGGGAGCTGCACCATCTGTCCTGACTCGCAGGCATTGGTAAACCCGGTGTCCGAGCGCTCAACGGTGAGCTGTTGCGGCTGACAACGGAATTGCAGTGATGCGTTGCGCAGCAGCGCGCCAGGCAACAGGCCGGCCTCGCAGAGAATCTGGAAGCCGTTGCAGGAGCCAAAGATCGGTTTGCCGCTGCTTGCGAAGCGCGCCAGAGCTGACATCACCGGTGAGAAGCGGGCGATCGCGCCGCAGCGCAGATGGTCGCCGTAGGAAAATCCGCCCGGCAGGATGACTCCGTCATAGTCGTCGAGCGACGACGCTCGGTGCCAGACGCGCTCAGCGTCCTGGCCAAGATCTTGCAACGCGTGGACGCAGTCCCAGTCGCTCCAGGTCCCGGGAAAGACGAGCACGGCAAATCGCATGAACTCAGCCTATCTGAGAGTGAGGCGCCACCTGTCGGCGTCGGCATAAGCAGGGGCGAGGAGTCAGTTGGGCTGGGGACTTGTGGGAGGCTGTTCTCTCGGGGTGAGGCGGCGCTCGTCCTCGACGGCTGGCGGATAGGGGATGCGTTGGTGATTCACGCCGGCCAACGTGTGCTTGAACGACGCGGAGATGAGCCGTAGTTGACTCAGTGTGATTTCACAGTGATCGAGCTGACGCTCGCGCAGACGCTCATCGAAGACGCCGTCGATCAACAGACCGATCGGACCCGCTGCTCGCTCGCCGCTGGCGCGCACGACGGCCTCACAGCTATCGGCCAGCATGACGATCGCGGTTTCGCGCGTCTGCGGGGACGGTCCTGGATAGGTGAAATCACTCGGATCGACGCGTCGATCCTGCATCGCGGCTTGCCGATAGAAATAGGCGACGCGTCGCGATCCGTGATGTTCCAAAATGAAGTCGCGAATGCGCGGCGGTACCCGGCCCGCTCGCGCAAGCTCTTCGCCGCCGGTCACATGTTGGATGATGATCTGCGCGCTGTCACTGGGCGCGTGATCGTCGTGCGGATTGGCGTCCTGCTGGTTCTCGATAAACATCTCCGGCCGATACAGCTTGCCAATATCGTGGTAGTAGGCGCCGACTCGCGAGAGCAGCGGATCGGCGCCAATCTGCGCCGCGGCGCGCTCAGCCATCGTGGCGACCAGGAGCGAATGATGGAAGGTGCCCGGCGCCTCTTCCTGCAATCGTCGCAGGAGCGGTTGCTGCAACTGCGCCAGCTCGAGTAACCGCATCGGAGTGGTGATGCCGAAGAGCGCACCCAGGAGCGAGAACGCGCCGATCGTGATCACGGAGACGAGCGCGGCCGTCACGAAGGCGGCCAAGGCCAGCCAGCCAACCTGGTCCGTGAGACGCTCGGGATCGAGCAGCCAGGTCGCCATGCCAGCGAGGAAACCGGCGAGTCCAGCCGCGATCCCGGCGAGTCCGTATTGCGACAACGCTTGCGCTCGCGTGGCGGCAAAGACGCCGCCGAGCGCGCTCGCCAGGAAAAAGAGCAACGGTCGCAGCGCTGCGGCGCCAGCAGGCGCTGCGGCATAATCCGGTAGCACGATCGCGGCGAGTCCCGCGCAGACCGCGATCAGTACGCCGGTTGCGACGCCGAGTCCCGTGCTCAGCAGCGCGGCAACGAGTACAGGACCGGCCGCCAACGGCAGCATGAGGTCAATCGAGCGCCCCAACTCGCCGGGAAGCGCGACCTCGAACCAGAGTCGGGCGGCGATGATTGAGAAGAGGATGAGCAGGGCCAGCAACACCATCCGACGATCACTGGCGACTTCGCGGGGTCGCCAGACCATCAGAAAGATCGCGAAAATGGCCGAGGCGCCGACGCCGATGATGACTACGGCGCCGAGCGACTCGAGCTGAATGCCCGCCGCTCGCGGCGTCACTTGCGCGAGCGCCTCTGCCTGCGCCTGGGTGACGGTATCACCTGCATTGACGACAACATCGCCCGACGCGATGCTGAGGCGCACGCCGGGCACAGCTTGTTCGGCCCGCAGGCGCGCCTGCTCCGTGAGGGTTGACGATTCGATCAGGGTCGGCCGCAGATACGCGGTGACCAGCGACGCGACCATCGCGGACTCAGCGATTGAGAGTGTCGGCGCGATCAGCTGCGGCAACGTGGAGCTCAGCCCGACCTGTTCATCCGCTCGCCACTCGGTGCTGAGGATCTCCTCAAGTAGCCGCTTCGATTCCTGCTCAACGTTGGCGTAGAGCGAGTCTCGCAGCGACAACAGGTAGGACTCGTCGCGGGCGGACAGCCGGGAACCATCGATCAACGCGTTCTCTGAGTCGCCGTCGGTCGGATCCGACCGTGTGTTGTCCCCTGAGGGAGAGAAGGGAGAGCTTCTGGCGACACGTTCTGCCGCGACGGCCTCGAAGTATCGCTCGATCGCGGCGGCTTGCGCGGGTCCGACATCAGGATTCAACTCGAACTGCGGCTCAACCGCCTCACGCGCCTCGGCTCGCGCCGCTGCGGTCATTGACGGGCTGATGTAGCTCACGGACTCGGAGGCGACGACGGCGCGGTCGCTGACATCGCCGAGCGAAGGCAGCTGCTCGGCTGGCAGATAGGGCGTCAGCGCCAGGACGATCCCCACGGCCAACGCAATACCGAAGAGACCGACGCGCCAATAGGTGAAGTACGGCTGATGGGTCATGGCGCAATCATCAGCTCATGAGTTGCTTGATCGCCCACCCTCTTACCCAGTCCTGTCACCCGCTCGTGTCGCCCATTCTTGTCGCTATGTCAACTATAACGAGTTTGCGCGCGCATAGCGCAGCCGGCCTCCGCCGGCTCAGGGGGATAAAGAAACAGCGCCTGGATGCGGACACGATTGGGAGACAGCAGGCAGGAGGCAGGAGACATGAGGCAGGACAGCCTAGATGTCGTCCAGAGGCTCTGGCGCGAACTCGAGCCCTTCAAGGTCGTCTTCGAGTTCATAGGTGGTCCAGCCGACCCAGAACAGGATGACCGCGGCGGCGATCGTGACCAGCGCGGCTGGCAGCGCCACCACCGCGTAGCTGCGACGTTGCAGACCCACAATCAGCCAAAGCGTCTGCGCCGCTGCGGCGATCATCAGCGTCAGACCGGTCAGCCTCGTGCGATCCATGTACTGGAGCATATCTCCGTTGCTAGGCTGACGGGGTGACGACCGACGCGCCTGATGCTGCCATGCCTGATGCTGCGATGCCGGATGCTGCCATGAGTGTAGAGGCGTCGGAGGCGCGCGCGATCGAGCGGCCGGCCAGCGTTGTCGATCCGCTTGCCGAACGAACCCTGTTCCTGCACCGACGCATTGTCACGATCCGGCCAGAGCGGATTGAGATTCGACCGCCGCGCTCAGCCGTGGTGATGCCACTGATCGGCGTGCTGGTCACGGCCGGACTCCTGGCGCTGCTGGGGACCTCGGTGGACCGCTTGCCGTTCTGGTTGATGGGCATCTTGCTGCTGTTCGCGGTCGTCCTGCTGCCACTTTCCGGGCTCTCATTGGTCTACGCGCTGATCGGTGCGAACATCGTCGCGGATCGCGACGGGCGGAACGTATCGCTGAAACAGCGCTTTCTCGGACTCGGGATCGGTACCAACGAACTGGTACCGTTCTGGAAAATTCGCGAATTGCTGGTCGAGGACGCGGGCCGTGAGATTGCCCGTGCGGACGGTCCCTTGCCGGCGGAAGAGATTGCGCAGTGGCAGCTCGTGCTCGTCAAGAAGAGCGGCACGCGACTCGAGCTCGGTTCCATCTCGGTCCCGCGCGAGCACGAGGAAGCAGGTCTACGCGAGATCTTCGAAGTCGCGGACGCATTCTCCGCGCTCAGTGAAGCGCCTATTCGTGGACCGATCTGGTAGGAGTGGCCCATGACTGATCCCGACCCTGACGGACAGCGCGACGGCACGGACAACGGACATAACGACTGGCAGGCTGACTGGCAGGCTGACTGGCAGGCTGACTGGCAGGCGCAGATCGATGCCGATGTCTCCGCGTCGCTGGCGTCGATGTCGACGATCGCCGTGATCGGACTCTCGCCCAAGCCGGAACGTGATTCGCACCGAGTGTCGTTCTACATGCAGGCGAACGGTTACCGCATCATTCCGATCAATCCGGCGGCGGCCGGGATGGAGATTCTCGGCGAGCGCGTCTACGTCTCGCTCGATCAGGCGCGCGCCGCGATGCCCGATCTGATGATCGACACCGTGAACGTCTTCCGACGATCGGTCGATACGGAGCGTCCGATTGCGGATGCTATCGCCGCTCGCGAACACGGTGTGCAGACGGTCTGGTTGCAGCTCGGCATTGTCAACCCCGACGGATTGCGTCGCGCCCGCGCGGCTGGCCTGCTGGCGATCGAAGACCGCTGCCTGATGGTTGAGCATCGGCGTCTGGCATAGACGCCGCGACTACGCTAGCGTGCAGAGAACGGCACCACGACGAACGCGAGGCCGCGCGTGTCAGAGCCGATGTCAGACGCCGAATGCGATGACCCGCGCTCGGTCACGGATGACCGACCGCACGAAGCCTGCGGGGTGTTCGGGATCTGGGCGCCCGAGCTTGATGTCGCCGTCGAAACCTTCTACGGCATTCATACACTCCAGCATCGCGGCCAGGAGAGCGCCGGCATTTGCGCCACCGACGGACGCGAACTCTCCGTCAAGACGGGGATGGGGCTGGTCGCACAGGTCTTCAACGAAGAAATCGCGGCGGAGCTGGAAGGCATCGCCGCGATCGGACACACCCGCTACTCCACTACCGGCGCGAGCCGCTTCCGCAATGCGCAACCCATTCTGCTCAATGATCCGCTGACCGCCGGTCAGGTGGCGATTGCGCACAACGGCAACGTCGTCAACGCCGCCCACGTGCGAGCCGAATTGAGCGAAACCGGCGCCAGCTTCGAGACCTCAACCGATACCGAAGTGTTGGCCAAATACCTGCTGCTGCACGGCGGCGACGCGTCAAGTCTCGACGAGATGTGGGAAGCGCGCTTCACCGCGCTGATGCGGCGCATCGAGGTCGCCTATGCGCTGACGCTGCTGACTCCAGATCGACTGATGGCCGTGCGCGATCCTTACGGAGTGCGGCCGCTCTGCATCGGTACGGTCGGCGGACGCTACGTCGTCGCATCCGAAACCTGCGCGCTCGATCAGCTGGGCGCCACTCTGATCCGCGACGTGCGTCCCGGCGAGGTGATCACGATCGACGATCAAGGCTTGCGCTCCTTCCAGGCGGTGGAGCCGGCCCAGCCGGCCGGATGCGTCTTCGAACATATCTACTTCGCGCGACCGGACTCGATTCTGGACGGTCACTCGGCCTGGCAATCGCGATCGCGGCTGGGCGTCGAGCTGGCGCGCGAGCATCCCGTTGAGGCTGACGTGGTGATCGGTGTGCCCGATTCTGCGACGGCGCACGCGATCGGTTTCTCCTCCGAGTCCGGCATTCCTTACTCCGAGGGACTGGTGAAAAACCGTTATGTCGGACGCACCTTCATTTCGCCCGATCAGCGACTGCGTGAGCTGGGCGCGCATCTGAAGTACAACCCCATGCCGTCAGTCCTGGCTGGACGCCGGGTGGCGGTCGTCGACGACACGATCGTGCGCGGCACGACCACGCCGCGCATCGTCAAACTGTTGCGCGAGGCTGGCGCGGCCGAGATTCATATGCGGATTGCCGCGCCGCCGATTCAACATCCCTGTCACTTCGGCGTCGACATGGCGACCCGCGGCGAGCTGATCGCCGCGCGACAGTCAGTTGAGGACATTCGCCAGCACATTGGCGCCGACTCGCTCGGTTACCTGAGCCTGGAAGGTCTGCAACGCGCGCTCGGTTTGGGCAAGCCGACCTGTCTGGCCTGCTTCAACGGCGACTATCCCGTCTCCGTACAGACGGAGTTCGAAGTCGACACACTGACCGTGCCGCTCGTGACGGCGAGCGCGCCGCGACATGCCAGCCGCAACGGCTCGGCGGGCCGCGTCGGGCGCTCCGACGAAACGATGGTGGCGCTCGCGTCGGATCGGGGCTGAGCGATGTCTCCTACCGCTTCCGCCTACGCCGATGCTGGGGTTGATGTTGACGCGAACGACCGCCTCATCCCTCGCTATCGTGAGCTGGCGCAATCCGCTTCGCGCAGCGAACAGATCGGCGCCGTGGGTGGATTCAGCGGACTGTTCGACCTCTCTGCCCTGTCTGCCTATCGCAATCCCGTGCTGGCCGCCTCGACCGACGGTGTCGGTACCAAGGTCATGCTCGCCTCGCTCGCCGGCCGACTCGACGGCGTCGGACGCGACCTCGTCAACCACTGCATCAACGACATCCTCTGCGTCGGCGCCGAACCGCTCTTCTTCCTTGATTATCTCGCCGCGCATGAGCTGTCGGAGGATGACAAAGTTGCGGTAGTCAGCGGCGTAGCGGCTGCCTGTCGCGAAAGCGGCATCGCGCTGCTCGGCGGCGAGACCGCAGACATGCCTGATCTGTATCCCAGTGGTCACTTCGATCTCGCAGGCGCCATCATCGGCGTGCTGGAGCGCGGTTCCGAGATCACCGGCACGCGAATCGCGCCGGGCGATGTCGTGCTCGGACTGCCCAGCAACGGCCTGCACACGAACGGCTACTCGCTCGCTCGCGCCGTCTTCGGCCTGCGACCCGAGGACGGCTCCGAAGAGCAGCGTCGCGAGCGGTTGCTCGCCGTCGAACCAGCGCTGCGAGAATCGTTGGCCGACGCGCTCTTACGGCCGCACCGCCCCTATTGGACCGCGCTGCGCAGCGTGCTGGACCGACTGCGCGGCATCGCGCACATCACCGGCGGCGGGATCGTCGGTAATCTGGAACGGATCGTGCCGAGCGGCATGCGGGTCGCACTCGATCCCGGCTGTTGGCCGCAACCCGCGGTCTTCCAGCTCATCGCGGAGCGCGGTCAGATCCGTCAATCGGAGATGTACCGCGTGTTCAACATGGGACTCGGCATGGCCGTATTCGTAGACGCCGCCGACGTGGAATCGGTCCTGGCCGATGTGGATACAGCATGTCGGATCGGTGAAGTCTCGCTCGATTCGACCGCCAAGGGGTCGTCTGAATCTGGTCGAGCGGTGATAATGGGTTTAGAGACCGCGGAGTCGTGAGAGGTGAGATCTTGACCACAATTCCGCGCAGGCTTACATTTTCTGAGCGTGCAGTGATTTGGCGCGTCCCAAACACCGCCAGCCAACGTGGGAAGAGGTAGCCGGTGGACCTGCTGACATCCGCCCTCGTGACGATTCCGTTCCGCTCCGAGATTATGGAGTTGCCGCTGGTGGCGCTCACCATGCTGTTCTGCTTCGGCGCGCTCGTCATTCTCGGCCGCTGGTGGGAGCGCTAAGCCATGGCGAACCTGGAGCGCGCGCCGCGCAAGTCGATCAACGACCTGATCTACGACCTGATCTTCAAGAACTACGTCTGGCAGTCGATCTTCCGAACCGGCTACCCGAACACGCCCCGCAATCAGATGCTCGCGGTGGCGACCAATGTCTTCCTGCATCTGCACCCGACGCGGATTCACCGCACCCACGTCAAGATCACGCACACCTATTGCCTGGGCGGACTCTCCTTCTTCATGTTCCTCGGTCTGACCGTGACCGGCGTGCTCCTGATGTTCTATTACGTGCCCTCAATCGAGCGCGCATATCAGGACATTCAGGCGCTTGAGGCCAACGTGCGCTTCGGACAGCTGCTGCGCAACCTGCACCGCTGGATGGCCCACGCAATGATCATCCTCGTGCTGCTGCACATGATGCGCGTCTTCTACACCGGCGCCTACAAGCCGCCGCGCGAATTCAACTGGGTCGTCGGCGTCGTCCTCTTCATCCTCACCCTGCTGCTTTCATTCACCGGTTACCTGCTGCCGTGGGACCAGCTCGCGTTCTGGGCGATCACCGTGGGCACCACGATGGTCGGCTCCGCTCCCGTGCTCGGCGACGAGTCCAAGTTCCTGCTCCTGGGCGGATTCTCGGTCGGCGCCAATGCATTGATTCGGTTCTACACCTTGCACGTCATCGGTCTGCCGCTGGTGATCTCGATCTTCCTGGCCGTCCACTTCTGGCGAGTCCGTCGCGATGGCGGACTGGCCCGGCCGCTGTAGCGGGAGGGGGAGCCTGACATGGTGAGCCGTGCTGCTGCCGCGATCCGCACACGCCCGCGCCGCGAGCGTGAAGCTGAGGTGCTGGTCTGGCCAGACCTCGTCTTCATCGAGTTCATCTCCGCGCTGATCTTCTCGATCGCGCTGCTCGTGCTGTCGGCGATGGTCAACGCACCGCTGCTCAACCGCGCAGACCCGGATACGACCCCGAACCCGTCCAAGGCGCCGTGGTACTTCCTCAACCTGCAGGAACTGCTCTTGCACATGGAGCCGGCCTGGGCTGGCGTGATCATGCCCACGATCGCACTCGTGCTGATCGCCGCGATTCCATACTGGGACCGCGACACCGAGGGTCAGGGCGTCTGGTTCGGCACCAAGTTCGCTGGTCGGCTGACGATCTTCGGCTTCACCGCGTCCATCATGGTGACCAGCCTGCTGATCATCTACGACGGCTCGCTACACGTCATCTGGACCGAAAACATCATCCGCGGACTCGGACTGAACAGCGATTTCGCCTGGCCCGGCGGGCTCGACTGGTTCCGAAACCTGCGCGGGCTTGATACCGGTATTCCCTGGGAATCAATCGGATTCTCGATCGGCGGCTTCACCATGTTTGAGGATTGGCGGGCGATACCGCTCGGCATTCCCGGCACCACCACCGATCCCTGGTTACTCAACCTGAATGTGCCCTCATTCCTCTCGCAGCAGCTGGTGCCTGTGGCGACGATGGTCGGATTGCCGGTGCTGTTCGTGTTGTTCTGCAAGATGCTCGGTTGGATTCACACGCGGCGCGACATCGCGTTGCTGATCTTCTCGGCCTTCATCGGCGTCTACTTGACGACGACGATTGTCGGTACCGCCTTCCGTGGCCAGGGTCAGGATCTGAAGCCGCCCTGGGACATCGTGGTGCTGGAGGAGTAACCGGTGGCCAACGGCAACACACAACCAACAGGCGAGGGCGGACAACAGCGCCGCTTGCCGACCGCATCCGAACCGTCAGGCGGGTCACGACCGCAACGCGCGCCGCATCTTGGCGATACGTCGCGCGCTGGCGTCGTCGAATCGGGCGGCGGCGCCCGCGCGATGGTCACGCGAGCTCAGCGCCGACGCGCCCGACAGGGTCAAGTCACGCGCCGACAGCTCCTGCGCGTTTCCTTCTGGGGATTCTTCACCTTCGGCCTGACAGGCGGATTGGGTGCGTTCCTCTCCAACTTCTGGCCGCGCGGCGTGACGGGCTTCGGCGGCAAAATTTCCGTCACCGCCAGCACCGTGCCAGAGGCAGGCGCCGACCCGGCGCCAGTCCAGATCGGCAAGTTCTACCTCAGCCATCTGCGAGCGGGCGACGGCACGCACGCCGGATTCGGCAGCGAGGGCGACGAAGGACTCGTCGCGCTGTGGTGGAAATGTCCGCACCTCGGTTGCACGATCCCGTGGCGACCCGGCTTCCCGTTCGAGGGCGTGACCGGCTGGTTCCGTTGCCCCTGCCACGGCTCGACGTACACGCGCGGCGGCATCCGCGTCTTCGGACCCGCGCCGCGCCCGATGGACACCATGGAGATCACGGTCAACAGCGACGGCTCGCTGACGGTAGACACCGGCAAGATCACCAAAGGCGGCCAAGACAACCCACAGCGCACGATTCCGTACGCCTGAGGCTCTGTTGCGGCGGTCATTGAGCACACAAATCAGGGCACACACAGGGGACAGAGCGCGATGAGCGGACAGAACACCGAGAAGCAAATTCTCGCCATGGTGATCCTGTTGGTGTTGTCAGTGGCGGCGCTCGGGGCCTACACCTGGTATGACAACGGACGGCGCCCGGAGGCACGCTCCGAGATTCTGACCAAAGACGCCGAGCGCGCCTCCTTCATCTTCGCGCGTAACTGCCGCGAGTGTCACGGCAACGACGGTCGCGGGTCTGAATCCAATTCCGCCCTCGTCGGACCCGCCTTGAACACTCCCAACAACACCTACGCCTTCCTCACCGAAAATCAGGGTCAGTTGCAGACGCTCCAGAACACCTACCGCTACACGATCACCTGCGGTCGCAACGGCACGCCGATGCCCCCCTGGAGCATCGACCAGGGCGGTTCACTCGATGGCTTCAAGATCGACAATCTGGTCACGTTGATCACCACCGATGCCGGCAATGCATGGGAACAGGCGCTCGAACACGCCATCCACGAGGACGAGCTGACCATCGAGAATCTCAAGATCGCGCTCAAGAGCGCGCAGGCGACGCTTGATGCCTCCGGTTGGTTCGCGGACATTGACGCAGCCAACGGCGCGATTGCTCGCAGCGAGGCCGGTGACAGCACGCTGACCGAGTTGCGCGAATCGCTTGCCGCAGCGGAAGAGGCGGAAGAGGGCGTCGAAGCGGCGCAGACCGCGCTCTCCAACTACGAACGCGATTACACCAGACTGGTGCTTGCCGCGGTCAGCATTCGCACCTCCGACGACCGCGATCGGGTCGCCGAGGCGCAAGCCGCATTCGGCGCCGCCTCCGATGTTCAACAGGAAGTGGCAATGAACCGAGCCTGGCTCAAGATCGCCTCTGACTACGATGCCGCCGTCTCAAATCTGGAAACGGCCGAGCAGCGCTTCGCCGACGGCCTCCCGATCGCGCAACCGGCCACGCAGGTCACTTCGAACACCTGCGGTCAGGTCTCAGCCGATGTTGATGGTCTCGTTGATTGGCTGAACGGACATGGCGGGTCATCATAAGCTCATCATAAGCTGAACGCAGAGCGGGCGAACAGATTCTGAGCACCAAGTCACTGGTACGCTGACCAGAATCGCAGGTCAGCGTTGGTTTACCCCGTAGCACGGCTTCGGGGGAGGAGAAACAAATGGCAGCGGCAACAACCGGGAAGCGCTATTTCTGCCCCGACTGCGGCGCGGAATTCATCGTCACACGCGGCGGCGACGCCGAGCTTCGTTGTGGCGACACGCCGCTCGAAGAAAAGAAGTAGCGCGACCTCGATCGCAACGCGTCGCCCCCACAGCATCGGTTGACCACGCCGACTCACCCAGTTGGCGAACAGGGTTGGTGCAAGCGACCGGCCAATCAAGTCGGCCAGGATCACCACTGAGCGAATAGCGGAGAACACATCATGGCAGTCCAGCTAGGCAAGCGCTACCGCGACGAAGAGACGGGCATTGAAGTGCTTTGCATCAAGCCCGGCGATTGCGACCTCAAGGTCGGCGAGCGCGAGATGGAACTGATGCAGCCGAAAGTGTTGCCCTCGGCTGACTAGCCGTCGCGTCAGACCACCAGTCTGAGACAATCCCGACGCAGGCAACCGAGATGACCACAGTCCGAGAGCAGCTCCGCTCCGACTTGCGCGACGCGATGCGCGCCAAGGATGTGCTACGGCGCGGCACCATCCGCATGCTTGAGGCGGCCATCAAGAACGCCGAAATCGAGAAGCGCGGCGCTGAGCTCGCCGACGCCGATGTCCTCGCCATCCTGCAACGCCAGGTCAAGCAGCGACGAGAGTCGATTCAGCAGTTTCGAGCCGGCGGTCGCGAGGACCTGGCCGAGCAGGAACAGGCCGAAATCGCGATCATTGAGCACTACTTGCCGACACAACTGACGCGCGAGGAAGTGAGCGCGCGAGCCAGGGCAGTGATCGATCAGGTAGGCGCCACTGACGCCAGCGATCGCGGCAAGGTCATGGGTATGCTGATGCGCGAGCTGCGCGGTAAGGTCGACGGAAGCGTCGTCAACGCGGTCGTCGCAGAGCTCCTCTCAACAGACTGATCACCTGCCTGGCACAACCTGGCCTGTCTACGGGTGGACGCGCGTCCACGGATGCCGGCGCTTCCGGTTGCCGCGACTCCGCAAGATCACCGCTCAGTCGGCCCAGCTCGGAGGCTCGATCTGGCGCAGACCGTCCTGACTGACCGTCGTCAGCAGCTCGCCGACGAGCGATCCGTCAGGCAGCGTCAGGCCGGCCGCGAGGTCTGCCAGCGGACGCAGGACAAACCCGCGCTCGCTGAGGTATGGATGCGGCACGCTCAGGCGCGGTTCTTCGATCACGTCCGATCCGTACAACAGAATGTCGAGGTCGATCAGGCGCGGACCCCAGCGCTGGTCGCGCACGCGTCCGAGCTGCGACTCGATCGCCTGCGTCGCATCCAGCAGCGCGATCGGTGACAGCTCAGTCTGTCCGCGCACGACGGCGTTGTAGAAGCTCGGTTGATCGGTGACGCCCCACGCGGCCGACTCGTACAGCGAGGAGACGCGTGCCTGCGACAGGACCTTACGCAATTCCACGACCGCCGAACGCAACATCGCGCGACGGTCGCCGATGTTGCCGCCCAGTGCAATGAACACGTCCGTCACGGGCGCACGATCGCGTCAGTCATGCGAGCGACTCGCGACATCTCGGCGACATCATGCACTCGGACGAGGTCGGCGCCGTTGGCGATCGAGAGCGCGGTGACCGCCGCTGAACCTTCCAGCCGCTGATCCACGCCCCAGCCGAATTGGGCGCCGGTCATTCGTTTGCGCGACATCCCGACCAGGATCGGCCGTCCCAGATCGCGCAACTCGCGCAATCGGCGCAGCAGCTCCGCGTTTTCGGCCAGTCGCCAGCCGAATCCGAAGCCGGGATCCAGCAGGATGCGATCCTCGTCGATCCCTGCTCGCCGCGCGACGTCGAGCGACTGCAACCAACCGTCGCGCACTGCCGCAACGGGATCGGAGGCGGTGGGTCGACCGCGCTGATTGTGCATCGCGACGACCCATACGCCGGCTTCGGCTGCCAGAGCCGCCAATGCGGCTCCTTCGCACTCAGTTGGACGACATCCAGTCGGACCATGAGGTGTAGGACCACGGGGAGTTGCCTCCCGCAGGCCATTCACGTCATTGAGCATCTGCACTCCGAGTCGGAACGCCACTCGCGCAACGTCAGGTTTGGTGGTGTCGATCGAGATGGGCGTCTCGGGCAACAGACAGGCCAGCTGCTCCAGGACGGGCGCGACGCGACGCAGCTCGACCTCGGCGGAGACCGGTTCGAACTCGGGCCGCGTCGACTCACCGCCGACGTCAATGATGTCCGCGCCGGCCGCCACCAGGTGCTGCGCGCGCGCGACTGCTCGAGCGACGTCGCTGAGACCGTCGCAGGAGAAGGAGTCAGGCGACAGATTGAGAATGCCCACAACCAGCGTGCGCGATCCCCAGGCAAACGCGTCGAGAAGCATCAGGGCGCCGCCTTACTGCGCCAGATCCGTGACCCGCGGTCGACCGTCCACATCCACCATCTCGAGTCGACGGCATTCGCCGTCGCCATTGCCGCCATCCGAGATCACGAGTTCGATCTCCGACGCCTTCACCGTATCCGGCGCGTCGCCATCGTCAATCCGCCAGGCTCGCACCGAAGGCGGCTCGTCGGCCAGCGAAACGAGCACCCAATACGGCCACGGATCCGCGCCCTTGTGCAGTCGGGCGATGTTCAGATCAGTCGGCGACGGTCGCGCCTCGGAGGCGACGTGTGAGTGATAGATGACCAACAGATTGCCGTCCGCATCATCGATCGCGTTGTAGAGATGCAGCAGCTGTTGGGGCGGAATGTTGAAGCGCCAGGGCGACGCCTGATCATTGGTCGCGCGCCAGAGCGTCAGCGATCCATCGGCCGCTCGACCGATCACGCCGCAGCATTCATTGGGCAAATCCTCGCGCGCGTGCGCGACCATTTCGTCGACCAACAGCTGCGGTAGTTCCAGCGTCATGATCCTGCCGCTTCCCAGAATGTGCGTTGGGATTGTGGGTGCCCAACCTCAGCGCCCCAGACATCCCAGCCCTCGAGTTGGGTATCTCGTGCGAAGAGCTCGATCTTGCGCTGCGTTGGAAACATCGCTTCGATCCTACGCCGAACTTCGGACGGCTTGCGCGAATGTTGGCCGCGACGCTCCGACACGAGTTGCCGTATGTTGCGCGCACCGCGCGGCGTCGGGATGCGTCCACGCTTGAAGACGAGGCAGAGTTCACATTGCGACATTGTGTAGAAGCCCGGATTGACGCGCTGTTTGTCCCAGACGAACGCGACCGTTGCCCAGGCGAAGCCCCAAGCGGCGCCAAGCGCGATGGCCTGATCCAGATGCGGCGATGTCGCCCACATGAAGAGCAAGGCATCCTCAGCGGCAACCTGAGACACATCAAGCCGCATCAGGTGGTCGAGCCGCACGGTGGGATAGTGCTTCAACGCGCCGCCGGAGTCGCCGCTGCCCGGTCCCGCATGCTGCAGCTGACCTTTGTAGTCCCATGGTGGATCGGCGTAGATGATCGCGTAGCGACCGTCCGGCAGGGGTGGAAACGGCTCCAATGACTCTCCCCATCCCAAAATTCGTCAGCGCGGCTCGGCTGGTTCGATCAGTGGCTCCAGCTTGTCGCGCAATCGCGCAACCTCATTGAGGAACCACGCCACCTCTTCGGCTTCGAAGTAATCCTCGTAGAAGTTTCCATGCAGAGATTCCGCATCTGAGAATAGACTCCGAATCTCCGCATCGCCGCTCTCGGCCACAAGACGCCGCACCATCGCCCAGAGATGCCGATGCTGCTTGTGGTCGCGTCCGCGCGACTCGGCGCAGGCCTTGACGAGTACTGCCGCCGCTCCCCAACCCTTCTCCGACGCCTGCACGAGGTCGCCTTCCGCCAGATGCGCCTGCGCCTTGCGCAGATACGCATTGCTCAAATCGACGTATCGTCCAACGGCCGCAGTCACCATGCGTTGATGGTAACTTCGCGAGCCAACAGGAGAGGCAAACGCCACCGGGATAAAGCGACAAGGCCTGGCCTACTCCAAGATTCGTCAGCGCGGCTCGGCGGGTTCGATCAGCGGCTCCAGCTTGTCGCGCAACAGGACAACGTGATCGAGGAAGTCCGCAATCACGCTTGACTCCAGGTAGTCCTCGTAGAAGTTGGCGTGAAGCGACTCAGCGGTTGCGAAGAGCTGGAGCATCTCGCGATCTCCCGATTCTGCGACTAACCGTTGCATCGTTCGCCAGAGGTCGCGGTGGCTCTGATGCCTGTGCTCGCGCGACTCGGCGCAGGCCTTGACGAGTACCGCCGCCGCTCCCCAACCCTTCTCCGACGCCTGCACGAGGTCGCCTTCCGCCAGATGCACCTGCGCCTTGCGCAGATACGCATTGCTCAAATCGACGTATCGTCCAACGGCCGCAGTCACCATGATCGCGCGCTCCCACCTCAGCCTACTCAGGACGCCAATCGCGAAGCTCACCGTCGCCGTGGCAGGCGCCGGGTTGCAACGTCATCTGCAAGTACGCGCGGCTTGCCTCGGGCGCAATCAGATGATCGAACCAGTGTTGACGCTCCGACTCCGGAATCAGCGCTCCAATGTCGCCGAAACGCAGATGGATCGCGCGATCATCATCGACGATGCCGAAATCGATGACCGCCTTGCCCGGCTGCATCAATCGACCGACCGTGTTGGAGCGCAGAATCTTTGCGCCGCGATCGAGGTACCACCTCAGCACCGACGCGCTGAAGTGAATCGGCAGCGCCGACGCATCGCCCGAGCTGACGGCTCGGGCCACCGTGCGCTTCCAGACAAGATTGGTGGGCACGGGAGCCCCCTCCGCCCCTTCGGGGCACCTCCCCCAGAGGGGGAGGTCTGGGAATCAGGCCGAGGGATTGGCGATCGGCACGCCGACGACTGAGCCGTACTCGGTCCAGGAGCCGTCGTAGTTGGTCGTGTGGTCGATCCCCAGCAGGTAACGCAGCGCGAACCAGCTATGCGACGAACGCTCACCGATGCGGCAGTAGGCGATCACCGGCTGATCGCCCGTGATGCCCCTGGACTGGTAGATCTCGCTGAGTTCGTCGGCGGTCTTGAACGTGCCGTCCTCAGCAACCGCGGTGACCCAGGGAATGTTCGACGCGCCGGGCACGTGGCCCTTGCGCTGCGCCGTCTCAGATAATCCTGGAGGCGCCATGATCACGCCATTGAACTCGTCCGGCGACCGCACGTCAACGAGTTGACCGCCAGCCTCAACGTGCGCCAACACGTCGGGCAACTTGGCGCGCAGCGTCTCGTCGCGCTCCGAGACGCTGATGTTGCCGACCGCTGGTGAGGACGCGTCGGTCGTCATCGCGCGACCTTCGGCCTCCCACTTCGCTCGGCCGCCGTTCATCAACGCCGTGTTGCTGACGCCATAGAGCTCGACCATCCACAGCGCGTACGCGGCGAACCAGTTGTTGTTGTCACCGAACAGCACGATCTGCGAATCATCATTCGCGCCCGCGCTGCGCAGCAGGTCCGTGACCGCCTCGCGCGATGCGACGTCACGCGAGACCTGGTCCTGCAGCTGCGAGGTCCAGTTCCAGGCCACTGCGCCGGGCGGATGTCCTTCGTCATAGGCCGAGGTGTCGACGTCAACCTCGATCAGGACCACATTCGGGTTGTCCAGGTTGTCCGCGACCCAGTCGGTCGTGACCAGTTTCTCAGGGTGTGCGTAATCAGCCATGTTGGTGTCCTTTCAGTGGACTGTGCGGAGAGGCCCCCTCCGTCACTTCGTGACACCTCCCCCAAGGGGGGAGGTCTTGAGCTACCACCAGATTTTGCCTTCGATCTCCTCATCGCCGGCGATGTCGTCGTAGTCGCGATTCCAGAGGCCGGTTGAGAGGTACTTCCAGCCGCCGTCTGCCAGGAGCACGACGATGTTGCCGCGTTCGAGCCGCTCGGCGGCTCGCTGCGCAGCGCGAATCGCCGCCCCGCATGAGATGCCGGCGAAGATGCCCTCTTCTTCCAGCAGCCGCTTCACGACCGCGAACGACGTTCGCGAATCGACCATGATCCGCGCGTCCAGGACCGACTCGTCCAGGACCGGCGGGATGTAGCCCTCGTCGAGCGAGCGCAAGCCCTGCACCAGGTCGCCAGGATGCGGCGCCGCAGCGACGATCTTGATGTCCGGATTCTGCTCCTTGAGGTACCGACCGACACCGGTCAGCGTGCCACCGGTGCCCAAACCGGCAACAAAATGCGTGATCTCCGGGCAATCGCGGAGAATCTCAGGCCCGGTCGTTTCGTAGTGCGCGCCAGGATTGGCGGCGTTCTCGTACTGCATCGGCATGAAGACTGACGGGTCGGCCTCAAACATTTCCTTGGCCATCCGCACCGCGCCGTTCGAACCGGTCTCGCCCGGCGACAGCACCACTTCAGCGCCAAAGAACGACAGCAAATCGCGCCGCTCCACCGACACCGATTCCGGCATCACGCATCGCACCGGATGCCCGGTCAAGCGACCCATCAGCGCAATCGCCAGACCCGTGTTGCCCGATGTCGGCTCCAGGATCGTCTGGCCCGGCTTCAACGAGCCGTCGGCGTGAGCCGAGTCGATCATCGCCCTGGCGATCCGATCCTTGACCGAGCCAGTCGGATTCTGGCCCTCCAGCTTGACCCAGATCGCGACATCGGGATTGGGCGACATCCGTTGCAGTCGGACCAACGGCGTGTCGCCGATCGTGTCCAACAACGACTGATAACGGAACTGGCTGCGAGTCGGCGCCGACGTGACCATCAGCGATCGCCGCCGAACACTCGATGATCGCCGCCGAACACTCGGTGATCGCCGCCGGCGAGCGCGGGCAAGATTGCCAGCACATCGCCGTCGGCAAGCGATGTCTCCATGCCGTCGAGGAAACGGATGTCTTCATCGTTGAGGTAGATATTGACAAAGCGGCGCAACTCGCCGTCCTCGAGCAACTGGTGACCGATGCCGGGATAGGACGTCTCCAGCGTGGTCAGCAGTTCGCCAACGTTGCCGGATTCGATCCGCACCCGCTTTTCACCATCGGTGAACTTCTGCAACATCGACGGGACCCGAACTTCAACAGCCATGCGGTGAATCCTCTCGATTGCAGAGGGGGCTTCCCCCTCTGTCCCTCCGGGACATCTCCCCTCGCTTCGCGGGGGGGAGATCGGAATTGCGGAGTTATCCTCCCGCGGCTACGGCTGGACCCTCGTGGAAGGGCGAGCCGCAGAATTCCTCGTAGTCGATCAGCTCGGTCACGGACGGCGCGTCGCCGCAGAGCGGGCAGGCCGGGTCGCGGCGGATCTTGACCGTACGGAAGTCCATCGCCAACGCGTCGTAGAGCAGTAACCGGTTCTTCAACGGCTCGCCCTGCTCAAGCAACACCTTGATGGCCTCCGTTGCCTGAATCGCCCCGACTGTGCCGGGCAGCACGCCGAGCACGCCCGCCTCCGAGCAGGACGGCACCATCCCGGGAGGCGGCGGTGACGGGTACAGGCAGCGATAGCAACCTTCACCCGGGAAGAACGTCGTGACCTGTCCCTCGAACAGGAAGATCGAGCCATCAACGAGAGTCTTTTCAGCCAGGAATGCCGCGTCGTTGACCAGGTAGCGGGTCGCGAAATTATCCGCGCCATTGATGATCACGTCGTACTCGGGGATGATCTCCATCGCGTTGTCCGACGTCAGCGGCGATGTGTGCGTGATCACGTTGACGTTCGGATTCATGTCGAGGATGCGGTCTTTGGCTGAATCGACCTTCATCCGCCCGATATCGGAGGTGCCGTGAATGATCTGGCGCTGCAGGTTGGAGCGGTCGACCACGTCGAAGTCGGCGATGCCGATCGTGCCGATGCCGGCTGCGGCAAGGTAGACGAGCACGGGCGAGCCGAGTCCTCCAGCGCCCACCGCGAGGACCTTGCCATCAATCAGCTTGCGCTGACCCATCGGTCCGACCTGGTCCATGATCAAGTGACGCGAGTAGCGCTCGACCATCTCTGGCGTCATTGCGGCGCCGCCCGCGATGGCGGGAATCACGGCCAGCTCGTCGCCATCGGCGACCAACGTCGCAGCGCCGCTCAGCGCCGTGATCTCCTGGTTGTTGACGTAGACATTGACATGCGACAACAGCTCCTGGTCGCCGTCAAACACCATCTCGCCGAAGCCTGGAAACCGTTGATCCAGGTCATGCAGCACGCCATTCACATCGATCCCGTCGGCATCGACGAACGTGCGATTCCCCGTAATCTTGCGGAACGGCGTCGGTATGTACACCTTCACACTCATGTTGCTCCTCTTTCAGATCGCGATCTCAGGTCGCCATCTCAATTCACCATCTTGCAGTCAGCTGTCAGACAGCGGCATGGACAGATACCGCTCGCCGGTGTCGCAGATCGTGGTGACGACGCGGCATTCGGAGCCGAGGCTTCGCGCCACATCGATTGCGGCGTGGACGTTGGCGCCTGAAGAGATGCCGCACAGTATGCCCTCTTCGCGCGTCAAACGCAGCATCATCTGCTCCGCATCGCGATCGGCGACGCCGATCACATCGTCGTAGACATCACGATTCAGCACGCCGGGCACGAAGGACGCGCCGATGCCTTGAATCGCGTGAACGGCGAAGCGCCCACCGCGCAGCACCGGCGACCGCTCGGGCTCGACCGCTGTCACTGAGAGGCCAGGCTGTCGCTCACGCAGGACCTCGCCGACGCCAGTGATCGTGCCGCCTGTGCCGACGCCAGTCACGAAGGCGTGCAAGCGCGCGCCGTCAGTTCGCTCGCGACCCTCCAGCGCCGACCAGATTTCCAATGCCGTCGTGCGGCGATGCACTTCCGGATTGGACAGGTTCTGAAACTGTTGCGGCATGAAGAAGCCGTCGTCACGCGCAAGCTCTTCGGCCGCAAAGACAGCGCCGGTCATGCCTTCGATCGCCGGCGTCAACACCACTTCCGCGCCGAAGCGCTCGAGTAGTCGGCGTCGTTCGTGCGACATATCCTCAGGCATCGTCAGGATCAGGCGATAGCCCTTGACTGCGGCGACGAGCGCCAAACCGACACCGGTGTTGCCCGAGGTTGGTTCGACGATCACGTCGCCCCGACGCAGCGCGCCACGACATTCGGCATCTTCGATCATTGAGCGGGCAATGCGGTCCTTGACCGATCCGCCAGGATTGAGTGACTCCAGCTTGACGACGATCTCCGCCGCGCCATCGGGCACCACGCGATGCAGCGTCAACATGGGCGTGGCGCCGATCAGGTCGAGTACCGAATCAGCGACAGGCGGACGAGTGAGGATCACATCATTGCCGGTTGAGTATTGCCCACGACGTTGTCTCGGATCGGTCCGATTGATCAGATTTGATAGCGGCCGCCGCTCAGGGGCGCGACGGATTCTGCGGCCAGATCGGCGATCGTGCGATTGCCGAGCACTTCCAACATGGCGGCGCGCACATCGTCCCAGAGGCGGACTTGGGCGGCCGCCCCCGTACAGCGTTCAGTCGCGCGACCACCTTGCGCGCCGCGCTCCAGGCAGGTCGCCAGAGTCAGAGGACCTTCCAGCGCCTCAACCACCTGATCAAGCCTCAGCTCTTCGGCGTCAACGGCCAGCGCGTGTCCACCCTGCGCGCCGCGCGCGGAGGCAATGAACCCGGCCGCCCGCAGGCGTCCGAGCACCTGTCCGACCAGCGAGCCGGGAATCCCCTGACGCTCCGCAATCTCCGCTGAGGGAATCGGCGCGCCACTCTGATGCTGCGCCAGATCGACCAACGCGCGGATCGCATAATCGCTCGCCGAAGACAGCTTCATCATCTGCGCGACACCCTCTCTCGGATGATGCGGGTAATCTTGACCAAAATAGTATCATTTCCACCGCTTAACGCTGAGCAACGAGGTCGCCCATGACTGCAAACGCCAATGCACTCGACGCAACAGAGATCGCCGACACCACCAGACGACTCGCGCATGCTCACCCCTCCGACATCATCGCCGAGGCGCTGCGCCGTTTCGACCACCTGTCGATCTCCTTCAGCGGAGCGGAAGATGTCGTGCTGATTGACTTCGCCGTACGCGAGTCCGAGCGAGTCGGCGGGCAATTCAGCGTCTTCAGCCTCGACACTGGTCGACTGCATCCCGAGACGCTGGAATTCATCGAACGCGTCCGCGAGCACTACGGCGTTCCAGTCGAGCTGTATTCACCACGCTCGGACGCAGTCGAGCTGCTCGTTCGCGAAAAGGGGTTATTCAGCTTCCGTCGCGAAGGACATGGCGAGTGTTGCGGCATCCGCAAGGTCGAGCCGCTCGGTCGCGCGCTCGCCAACTGCGACGCCTACATCACCGGTCAACGCAAAGATCAGTCGCCCGGCACGCGCGCCGACATCCCGGTCATCCAGATCGATCGCGGGTTTGGCCGCGATCAACATCCGCTGGTCAAGTTCAATCCGCTCGCCAACTGGACCTCAGCCCAGGTCTGGCAACAGATTGCGGCCTACCAGATTCCTTACAACCCGCTGCATGACCACGGCTTCAAGTCAATCGGCTGCGCGCCATGCACTCGAGCGACTCATCCCGGCGAGCATGAGCGAGCCGGTCGCTGGTGGTGGGAAGAAGCTACCCAGAAGGAATGCGGGCTGCACGCCATCAATCTGGAATCGTAATCGCCCGAATCGCGTCTGCCAGCTCGCTGGCAACGAGCGGCGCCTCAGCCAGAATCTTGCCATCGGATGTCGTCACCAGCGGCACGGAATCGCCGAACTCGCCCTCTCGGGTTGACCAGTCAAAGCCCATCGCCGCCGACAACGATGCCATCAGCGCCTCCGCAGCTTCGCAGGCGTCACACGCGGATTGCACCCAAAGCGTCAGTTGCAAAGCAGGCCTGTGCATTGCGGATCTGTGCAGAGCGGACTTGGCCATTCAGCTTTCCGTTTCATCGCGCGATCACGTGGGACTAGATCGGTTCGCCGGCCACTCATGCCTGTCGGTCAACTCTTGATCGATTCGGATCAGTCGCGGCTCGATGTTGCTCGGCCCGGCCAGCAGCCACCGCTTAGCCGCGACCAAGCCCTCCGCGACGGCTGGCGCGGTGCGTGCGACGCTCGTCGATCCTGCTCGTCGGGACCGGGCGCTGTCGATGTCGACGCAAGTGCAGCGCCATCCAGACCGCGCCAGCCGCCGTCACGATCGCCAACAGCTGCGGCACACTGAGCGCTCCCGCGATCGCCGCCTCATCGGTCCGCAGCAACGACAGTCCGCCGCGCACCGCTGCGTACGCCAGCACGTAGAACGTGAATCCCCAGCCGGCGCCCACTCCCATCCGTCTGAGCAGAAAGAGCCCTCCCAGAATCATGAAGTCGAGCGCCGGTTCATAGCCGCCCGCGACCGGATGCACCGAGACCGGAAACTCGCCTTCGATGCCGCGCGATCCGCGATACCACTCATCAAGCTCTGTCACCGCCCAGGGACCGTCGGTCTGCGGATGCGTGTAGCGAAACGCCCACGGCAACTCTGACGCCTTGGCAAAGTGCTCACCATTGACCAGATCGCCCAGCCGTCCGATCGCCTGGCCCAAAATCATGCCTGGCGCGGCAACATCCAGCGCGACCCACTTGGGAAAGGCCGGCTTGAACAGCGTGACGTAGATGAATCCGCCGATCACGCCGCCGATCATGGCGCCATAGATCGAGATGCCACCGTCGGTGAGCGCAAAAATATCCCCGACGGAACCGATCTGCGCGGTATGTTCGAGCACCCACAGCAGTCGCGCGCCGACAATCCCCGACAGTACCGACACCACCGCAATCGACATCGCGTCGTCCTCAGAGATGCGAGCCTGACGCGCCAGTCGCAGCGCGAGCCAGACGCCTGCCCCGATCCCGACTGCGGTGAAGAGCCCATGCCAGGTCAGCTCGAAACCGCCTGCATCGATCAAGACCGGATTGATTCCGATGTTGATGATCGCCACCAGATCAAACGCCAGCTCAAACGTCGTCATGCCGTTGCTCCTCGCCTTGAGCGTAATCGTCGTCGAATCGCGGGCGGCGACCGAGTCGCCAACGTTGCCGACCAGATGGCGGCGGCGCAAGCAGCTGCGCCAACTCCGAGCTCAGATCGACGCCGTGACCAGCCTGACCGGCGAGTTGCACCTGCTCGCCGGTAATCCGCGCCCAGACTCGACGGCGCGGCGCAAAGAACGTGGTCGACATGCCGACAAGCCCCAGTCCGATCCCGACCCAGAATGCGATGCCGCCTGGATCGCGCCTGACATTGAGGCCAGTAAATTCACGCGCGCCGGCGAACTGATAGCGCAGGCCGCCTTGCACGATCTCCTGCCCCTCATCAAGCTCGATGCGACCGACATCACCACCCAATCCCAGCACCATGCGCGCCGGTCGGCCAACCTGTCCGCCGGCGGACGACGCCGACGACGACCCAACCGCGAGCTGCACGCCTTCGCCCCCGAGCGCGTCGAATCGCTGCGCGGTGCGCGCCTGTCCGAAACGCTCCAGTGCGATCAGCGTCTCAGCGGACGCTCCCGGCACTTCTGAGACCACATCGTAGAAGACTGATTCCGCGCCGAACCAGGTCAGTTCAATCGCGCCGACCGACCGCGTCTCGCCGATCTCCAACGATCCTTGCACACCGAGGTCCGGCGTCGCGCCCAAAAAAGTGAGTTCCACACCGCTACTCAGCGCCACTGACTGATCCACTGCCAGGGCGCCACGGTCGGCCTCGCGCGTCGGCGAGTAGAAGAAGAATCCCGTCCCGGCGTTCCCGTCGCGGAACCCGACGTACAACAGCTCGTCTGCGCTCAACTCCAGCGCGGACAGACGGGCAGCGCCTTCAGCCTGATCGAGCGTGACCGCAACCACCGACGGCTCCTCACCTGCCATTGAGATGCCGACTCGCGGCGCCCACGGCGGCGACTCCCCGACGCCGAGCTCCGCCAACGTCATGCCGGACGCCTCTGCCGGCGTGGGCAACAGCCGATACCAAAACTCAAAACCATCAAGCGTGGGCGTCAACGTCAGCGCCAGCGAGCGACTCGCGTCGAGCGGGATCAGCGTGTAACCGCTCTCTGCAATTGCGCCGGACGCTCCTTCGATCGCGACGGCATCCGCGACTCGGTGCTGCAACGTAATCACTTCTTCCGAAACGACCGCTCCGCCGCGTTCGATGCGGATACGCGGTCCGACAATCTGTTGCTCGAGGAAGTGAGTTTCGGCATACAACAGCTGACCCGAGGCGTGATCGAACACGCGCAGCTCAGCGCCGTGCTCCCAGTACGCCGCCTGATGAATGCGATACCCGGCCGCGTGAACGGGACCGTTGACGGTCACCTCGCCGCCGCCGACCTCTGCGCCCGCCTGCGCGACCCGCACCAGACTGCGGAAGTCCAGCGCCTGGCCGTCGTCGGCAAAGCGCGCGATCGCATCGTCCACCACGATCTGCACCTGCGCCCGATCGTCGCCCGGCGGAAACAGGATGTGCGATTCGCCCTCGGCGACCCAGAACTGGTACTCCTCGCCAGCGAACTTGGTGACCAACGTCGCGCCGAGCAGCAGCAGCAGCGCCAGATGAGTCGCAAAGGTCGCCAACTGCGCCCAGCCGAAGCGATCGGCGAAGAGCATCACCTCAGCCTCGCTGGAGCTGACGGCTTCGACCCGATATCGGGCGGCGCGCAGCCGTGACTCAACCCGTACGCGCGCGGACTGTGGCAGCTCATGCTCGGTCAGCGCGACCGAGGCGCGATGCCGCGACCGATCGAAATACGCCGCGTTGACCCGTTTCGGCGGCTTGCGCACCGTCCGCCAGATCGGCGGCGCGCGGCTCACCGTACAGACCGAGATCGCCAACGCGACCAGAGCCACGACCGCGTACCAATAGGGCTGTTTGTAGAGATTGAATACCCCGCCGTTCGTCTCATAGAACCAGGGAAACTCTGCCAACACGTCGGTGAACCACCCCCACGTCGGACGCTGGGCATCAATGTGCTCTTCGACCTGCTGCGGGATGTCGGCCAACTGCGGCGGCACCTGCGGAATCACCACGCCAACCGCCGAAAACAGCGCCGCCGCCAGGATCAGTCCGATTGCCCACTTGACCGACGTCAGCCGACGCCAAATCCACCACACCGGGTCAGGCCCTCGAAACCGAGCAGTATCGCGCCTCATGAATCTCAGCGTATCGGCGGACTCTTCAATCCCGATCCGGTGAGCGGAATCAACACCCGCTCGTCCTCAGTAATCATTTCACGCTCCAACAGACGCCTCAGCGCCGCCAATGGCACTGCCGATGTCGGCTCAACAAACAGCCCGCGTTGCAGGATCGTCTGACGCGCCGACTCCATCTCCATCTCCGAGACAACGCCCACACCGCCCTCGCTCTCACGCACAGCGTCCAGCATCTGCGCGAGTCTGGGCGGCTTGGCGACCGCGATGCCGTCGGCCATAGTCGGCTCTGGTTCACGCGGCTCATGATTGCGGAAGGCTGCCGCCAGCGGGCTCACGTTCATGGCTTGAATCGCGTACAGGCGCGGCATCTGTTCGATCTGTCCCAGCTGAATCAGCTCCTGAAATCCGCGATGCAACCCGATCAGCAAGGAACCGTTGCCGACCGGCAGCACGATTGCGTCGGGCAGGCCATGCTCGGCGATCTCTTCAGCGGCAGGCTTCATGCCCTCGCTGAAATAGGGACTGCGGTTGTGCGAAAGGTATGGGATGCCCTGCTCCTCCGCATACTGCTCGGCAGCGGATGCCACCGCTTCACGGTCGCCATCCACGGTGTGGATGATTCCGCCGACCGCGGTGACTTGCGCCTGCTTGATCTGCGGAGCGTTGGCGGGCACAAAAATCTCGGCCGAGATCCGAGCAGCGGCGGCGTAGGCGGCGAGCGCCGCGCCGGCATTGCCGGAGGAGTCCTCAACGAACGCGGTCGCGCCTCCACTCCAGGCTGCCGAGATCAGCATCGCCGCGCCGCGATCCTTGAACGATCCAGTTGGCGACAGGTACTCCAGCTTCAACTCCAAGCGCAGCCGTCGGGCCTCTGGCCAATCGAAACTGATCGTCGGGGCGCTGCCCTGTCCCAGCGTCAAGGCCGTCAGCGGCAGCCGAATGCCGCCTTCCGGCAGACGTGGATAGCCGATCTCGAATATTCCACCGCACTCAGCACAAGACAGCTCCAGCGATGCCGGCGCTTCGGTCTCGCAGTCAAGACAACGAAGATGGTGGCGCACAACCGGCATCAGGCGAAAAACTGTCTCAGGTCGTCAAGCAATAGATGGAAACCTCCAGCACCGGGACGTGGCCGCCTGCCGGGAACTCGGCGGAGCGAACGACATTGAGGGGTAGCGGCAGCGATTGCGTAATGGGTGTGCTTCGGCCCGCCGAATCTGGACAGCCAGGTTTCCGTGACCACGAGGAGCATCCGGATGGACCTCTCGCGGTGTTTCATGGACAACCATGGCCACTTCGACTGCGCTTCCTACAACCACAGCTCCTATAACTCCCATCACAGAGCCGACAGCGCCATGACTGACGCCGCCGTCATGATCACGAGCATCAACAGGGACATGAGAGCCCTTGTAGGTTGCAGATCGTAGGTTGTGTGGTGGATCATGTCGCCTGGACGCTCCTTTCAACGTCACGGCGAATGAACGAATTCCACAGAGGAATCACGACCGCGAGCGCCACGAAGAACCCAGCGGGTTCTGGCACTCCGACCACCGACGTCAGGAAGAAGTGCGCGCCAGCCACGATTGCGCCCATTGCGCCCATTGCAACCGCGAAATTAGAAATGTTCCACTTGGTTCGCGGAAATGGACTGATGAGGTGCTTGAGACTACTCACTTGAGGTTACTCACTTGAGACTACTCAAAGGACACCTCTTTTCCTGCGCTTAGACTACGGGATATCTCATAGGCTCATACGCTATCGGGCAAAGGGGGGGGGGGTGACATCGTGCATGAACGCCAGATCGATGCCGTAGCGCCAGCCCGAGCCTGGAACCTCCGGCAGGCAACGGCTGGTCTCTTCGCGCTCGGTGTAGCGTCCTCCCGGTTGCACCTCTGAGGGAGATGGGGATGCGATGTTCGTCCTGAGGAGAGCCTCACCGCAAACACTGAGCTCTCGGCCTGACCGTCGCCACGGACGAGGGTGCTCCGGACGGCGACTGTGAGCGGCTGGCGACCGCGCTCGAATTGCAGCTCGTCACTGGTGCCGGTTCGGAGCGCAAACGTTGGGAAGTGCTGCAAGCTACGTCACTTCACGCCTGCCCCGGCCCTTAACTCCCCAGTTAACGAGTCTTCGCACCAGATGCCGCGCGACCGGCATCAAGCGAAGAACCGACGCAAATCTTCCACTAACAGCTGCGGCACCTCCAGCGCCGGGAAGTGGCCGCCTTCCGGGAACTCCGTCCAATGAACGACATCGAACGCTCGCTCGCACCATGAGCGTGGGAACAACGGCGTTCCCCGCTTGAGCTTGACAAAACCCGTCGGAACCGTCACCCGCTTGCCTGCCCGCAACCGGACCTGACCGCCGACCTCTGCTTCTATATCCTCAGCCGGCCTGAATGCCTCGTAGTAGATTCGCATCGCCGACGATTGCGTCCGTGTGAACCAGTAGATCGCGACCGTTGCCAAAAGCTCGTCGCGCGTGAAGCGCCGATACAGATCTCCACCGCGAGGTCGCTCATCCTCGCGCATGATGTCGGCCAGTAGCCACCATTTGTCGACGATCCAGGCCAGCAACCCAACCGGCGAGTCTTCCAGGTGAAACGCCATCGTCTGGAACTTTGTCCCGTGAATGAAGCGGTGCGCCGCGTCGTCGCGGACGTAGGGTTCCTGCTCCTCAACGATGAAGCGCCGCTCCTCCTCGGTCTGCGGGCGAGCTGCCGAGCCTCCCGGCGCCAGGGCCGTCGCGGTCAGATGAATGCGCCCAATTCGATCAGGATGCCGCAGCGCCAGTTGACCTCCAACCGAAGCGCCCCAATCGCCGCCGTGATAGAGGAACTCGTCGTAGCCCAGCCGCGCCATCAGATCGACCCACATGTCGGATATCGCCGCCGGGCCAAGGCCACCTTGACCGGGAATATCCGACCATCCGTAACCCGGCAGTGTCGGCGCGATCACGTGGAAGGCGGGCGCATCCGAGTCCTCAGGCTCGGCCAGCTCATCAATGATCTTGTGGAAGTCATAGACCGACGACGGCCAGCCATGCTGGATCATCAGTGGTCGCGCGTCAGGTCGCGGGCTGCGCCGATGAATGAAATGAATCCCCAGCGACTCGCCGTTCCAGGCCGTCAGATTTGCCTGGAACTGGGGAAAGCTGTTGAGCAGCGACTCGATCACGCGCCAGTCGAAGCCGTCGGCCCAATAGGCAGACAGATCCTGCATGAACGCCAGATCGATGCCGTAGCGCCAGCCCGAGCCAGGAACCTCCGGCAGCCAGCGGGCGTCGTGGAGGCGGCGCCGCAAATCCGCGATCTCTGACTCCGGCACGTGGATTTGGAATGGCTGCATATCGTGCTCGGCTCTCGACGGCCCCCTCTGCCTTCGGCATCTCCCCCGCATCGCGGGGGAGAAAGAAACCGTCGCCCGCTGGTTGGCAGAAACTGTTCATCAGCTGGTGATCAGAGCGGGCGGAAGAAACTGTTTGCCAGCTGGTCAGCGCAGCGGACGGAAGAAGTCGCGGATGTCCTGCGCCAACAACTCCGGCTCCTCCAGCGCGGCGAAGTGACCGCCTCGGTCGTGTACCGACCATTGCTGGATGTTGTAGCCCGGCTCACACCAGCTGCGCGGCGCCGTAATGATCTCCTTCGGGAAGATCGAGAATCCCGTCGGCGTCTCCAGTCGGCCAGGCAGGAAATTCTCAGCCTGGTTCTGGCGCATCTCGTAGTAGTAGCGCGTTGACGAATTGATCGTCTGACCGAACCAGTAGATCGAGATGTTGGTCAGAATCTCGTCCTTCGTAAATCGCTGCTCGATGTCGCCGCCGCAGTCCGACCAGGCGCGCCACTTCTCGGTGATCCACGCCGCCAATCCTGCCGGCGAGTCCGTCAGCCCATACGACAACGTCTGCGGGCGCGTGCCCTGAATAGCCTGGTAGCCAGTCTCCTGCGCCTGCCAGTGCGCCGCCTGCGCCGCGACCGCTCGCTCGTGATCTGTCCACGTCTCCGGGTCCGTCTGCGGCGGACGCCCGATCGGCATGTTGATCTGCGCGCCGAGGCAGTGCTCCGGATCTTGATATGCCACCTGGGCCGTCACGATCGCGCCCCAGTCGCCGCCCTGCGCGCCGTAGCGCCCGTAACCCAGCTGCGCCATCAACGCATTCCAGAGCAGCGCCGTGCGCTTCTGTCCGAATCCGCCCGAAGTCGGAATCTGCGAGAACCCGTAGCCGGGAATCGACGGCGCCACGACCGTAAAGGCGTCGGCCGGATCGCCGCCGTGCGCGGCCGGATCGGTCAAGAGGTCGATGATCTTCGACACCTCGAAGAACGTCCCCGGCCAACCGTGCGTGAAGACCAACGGCAGCGGATGCTCGCCAACGCCCTCCTGATGTACGTAGTGAACCGTATAGTCCTCGACGCCGTCGGCAGAAACCTGCGTCGTGAACTGCGGCAGTCGGTTGAGATACGTCTCCTGCACGCGCCAGTCATACGACGTGCGCCAGTAGTCGCAGAGCTCCTGCATGTAGGCCAGGTTCGACCCATACTGCCAACCCGAGTCGGTCACCTCGGACGGCCAGCGGGTCTGCGCAAGGCGGCGCTTCAGGTCGCGAATCTCGGTGTCGGGTACGGCAATGGTGAACGGTTCTGGCATGGCGGAATCCTCTCAGCGGTTGAGTCTGTCACGGTCTCACCGCAGTATCGCACGAGTCGACAGCTCTCCATCCAGGGGAGCTGTCACGAAGTGCCTGAGGGGGCCCGCCGCCGCAGGCATCAACGCAACGGACGGAAGAACTCCCGGATATCCCCAACCAGCAGCTCCGGCTCCTCCATCGCGGCGAAGTGTCCGCCGCGATCATGCACCGACCACTGCGTCACGTTGTACTCCGCTTCAACCCAGTTTCTTGGCGGCCCGAAAATCTCCCTGGGAAACACTGAGAACCCGGCGGGGGTTTCCAGCGGTCCCGGCAAGGCATTCGCCTGATCGTGCTGCCGACGCTCGTAGTAGTACCGAGTCGATGAGTTAATCGTCCTGGTGAACCAGTAGATCGAGATGTTGGTTAGAATCTCGTCTTTACTGAACCGCGTTTCGATGTCACCGTCGCAGTCCGACCACGAGCGCCATTTCTCGGCGATCCAGGCTGCGATGCCTGCCGGCGAATCTGTCAATCCATACGACAACGTCTGAGGACGCGTCCCCTGGATCCACTGATACGCCGCTTCCTTCGATTGCCATTCCCTCATCCGCGCAATCGTCGCCCGCTCAACGTCGTTCCATGCTTCCGGGGGATGATCGGCAGGCGGCTGGCTGTTGGGCATGTTGATCTGGGCGCCGATGCAATGCGCCCGATCCTCGTAGGCAGTCAGCGCCGACACTCGTGCACCGATGTCGCCCCCCTGCGCGCCGTATCGGTCGTATCCCAGCAATGACATCAGCGCGACCCACATCCGGGCCGCCCGCATATGTCCAAAACCGCCACTATCGGGAATCTCAGAGAAACCGAATCCCGGCAGCGACGGAGCAATGACCGTGAATGCATCCGCCGGGTCGCCGCCGTGTGCGCCGGGATCGGTCAGCGGACCCAAAACTTTCGAAACCTCAAAGAACGACCCCGGCCAGCCGTGAGTGAACACCAACGGCAACGGATTGGGACCGGCGCCTTGCTGATGCACGTAATGAACGGTGTAGTCCTCGATGCCGTCGGCGGAGACCTGTGTCGTGAACTGCGGCATCTGGTTGAGCTTGGCTTCCTGCGCCCGCCAGTCAAACGACGTGCGCCAGTACTCGCAGAGCTCCTGGATGTAGGCAAGGTTCGACCCATACTGCCATCCGGAGTCCGCAACCTCGGACGGCCAGCGTGTTTGCTCCAACCGCTGTTTCAGGTCCTCAATCTCGGAGTCGGGAATGGCGATCTGAAACGCTTCCGGCATCATGCACTCCTGTTGTCAACGCCAATGGCCGCTTCATTCTCGCAGGGACTCTTACAACAAGCACCATCCCGTCATTGCCGCGCTCAGCACTGTCGTCTGAGCTTGAGTCAACGAGATGCCCCCGCTCAAGCCGGGAGGCAGGCTGTGACCCGCGGGTACAACGGGATGGGAACGGGAATCAGACCTCAAACAGCGGACCCACCGCGCAGCTGAACCCAGGCAGCACATCCATCCCATCCAGTTCATCGTCCTCCTGGTAGACGACGACGCCCTGATCGGCGTGATGCGCTTCGACGGTTCGGTCATCCGGGAAGGCAGCCCAGACGAGTCGGACGCCGTGGCGCAGCCACATCTCGGCCTTGTCGTTGACCTGCTCACGACTGTCGCTGGGGGACTTCACCTCAACCACCAGCTCGGGAAGGACATCGGCATAGCCGGGAATCCGCTGGACCAGCGGCAGTCGCTGCACGGAGAAGAACGCGACGTCTGGCGCGCGAACGGTGTCCGGATCACGTTCGATCTTGATCCCCGGGTCTCCAACGGCGACTCGACCCAGACGCCGCCGCTCAACGAATGGACCAAGTCGAGTCACGAACTTGGCGGCAATCTGTGCGTGGTCAAGTCCTGGCGGCATAGATTCGCAGAGCAGCCCTCGGATCAGTTCACCGTGAAAGCCCTGGCTTGAGAGTTCCAACAGATCGTTGGCTGTCACCAGTCGGGGAATCGTTTCAGTCGCCATCGCCGCTTGTTCCTCGGTTACGGAGGGGAGGCCCTCACCCTGTCCCTCTCCCAAAGGGAGAAGGGATTTCGGAGCCCTCCCCTGGATGGAGAGGGGATGTTGGCCTCAGCCTAGCTTTCGACGACATCCCCTGCCACCGGATCGACCCGCACGCCCTTCGAGGCGACCCAGGCCAGCGCTCGATCAATCTCATCGTGATCACCGTCCACCTCCAGCACGACCCAACCAAAGTCGTGTTCGACATCGGCCATGCGGATGTTGGTCACCACGTCAAACTCCTGGCCGACCAGGTAGATGACCGGCTCCGTGACGGAGTCGCCCTCGAATGTGAATCGAACTCGTCGTCTGGCCATGACTAACCTCCAACTCCGACAGCTTGCGGCGCCTCGGCAAAGGCAGCCTCGAATGACTGCAAGGTGCCCTCAATGGGGATCGCCTGAGTGACGTGATCAACCACGGCGTCCGACGTCTTCAGTCCGCCGCCGGTGATGAATGCGACCGTCGACTCATCCGGATCAATCTGTTCATTGGCGATCGCCTGACGCAGCCCCGCGATCGTCACGCCGCCGGCCGTCTCGGCGAAGACGCCCTCGCACTCGGCGAGCATCCGAATGCCCGCAACGACCTCAGGGTCGGTGACCGCCGTCGCGCCGCCGTCGGTGCGCTTCATCGTCTTGAGCGCATAGTAACCGTCAGCCGGATTGCCAATCGCCAGCGACTTGGCGATCGTGTTCGGCTTCACCGGACGGATATTGGTGGTGGCATTCCGCCACGCGGTCGTGATCGGCGAGCAACCCTCGGCCTGCGCGCCAATCATCCGCACCGGCGTTTCCTCGATCAGCCCGTAGCGCTGAAACTCCTGGAAGCCTTTGTGGATTTTCGTGAACAACGATCCCGACGCCATCGGCGCGACCACCTGCCGAGGCGCCCGCCAACCGAGCTGTTCCGCCACCTCATAGGCCAGCGTGCGTGAGCCCTCGGCGTAGTAGGGACGCACATTAATGTTGACGAACGCCCACTGCCGATTGTCGGCCAACTCCGAGCAAAGTCGGTTCACGTCGTCATACGACCCATTAACCGCCACGATCGTCGGGTTGTACACCGCCGAGCCCAACACTTTGCCGGCCTCCAGGTCGTGGGGAATAAAGACGATCGCGTCCATCCCCGCCCGAGCCGCATGCGCCGATACCGAATTGGCCAGATTGCCGGTCGACGCGCAGGCTAATGTCTTGAATCCCAGCTGCCGCGCCCGCGACGACGCCACCGCGACCACGCGATCCTTAAACGACCAGGAGGGATTGCACGTGTCGTTCTTGATCCACAGCTCGCGCATGCCCAGTTGCTCGGCCAACCGGTCGGCCCTCAGCAACGGGGTCATACCCACATTCAGATCAACGATGAAGTCGTCGTCCACTGGCAGCAGGTCCCGGTAGCGCCAGATCGAGCGCGGGCCGGATTCAATTCGTTCACGGGAGATCTTGGACTGAATCCCGTCATGGTCATAAGCGACCTCAAGCGGCCCAAAGCAGAAGTCGCAAACGTGCAGGGGGTCCAACGGAAACTCGCGACCGCACTCACGGCAGGCGAGACAAGTGGCATAGGTCATGAAGGGGGCTTTCGCTGAGTGGCGCCGGTAATCTTCGGCCCAAGCCCCTCAGGCGCAGCGCGCCTACTGGGACCGGGCCCCGGGCATCGCCATGCGGCCCATCGTCCGTGTCGTCGTGTCAGACCAGCTCATCGGACGCAGCCTATCACAGAGATGAACTCTGCGCGGTACCAGCGGTCACCAGACCAGGCTCATGTCTACGACGAGACCCTCGCAGACATCCTCGCCTGACAGCTCCGACGGATCGTCCAGCTCAAACACCTCGCCGCTCGCCCGATAAATCCAGACCGTGCGCTCGTACGGATCAATCAGCCAACCCAATCTCACGCCTGCCTCGATCCACTCCTCCATCTTCTCCTGCTGCATCTCAACACTCTGGCTCGGAGATCGGACTTCCAGCACGAAGTCGGGCGTGAGTCGAAATATCCCAGACCAGGGACGCGGCAGCAGTGGCATTCGCTCAGCAGACACCCAGCATCCGTCAGGACGTTTCCTCAATCCATTTGGAAGTACAAACTCTCCGACACTGTCAAAGGCCTCGCCCCCACCAGATTGCGCTAACCACAGCAAGAACTGATGCATCACCCAGACAGAAATGCGTGAACCCTCGTTCGTTGCCATGCTGACACGCAGCTCCCTTCGGCCGGTCAATTCCAGCTTCACCAGATCATGCGCCTCGCGCAGCCGCTCCCACCACGCGTCCGACACCTCGAACCCATCCGGCAACGGAATCAGCAACTGCCCCGACACGTCCTGGGGAATCTGCGGCTGCCACTCCAGCGCCGCCCCTGCCGCTCGCGTGCTCACCATCGTGGACGCCTCACCAGACCAGACTCATGTTTACGACGAGACCCTCGCAGACATCCTCGCCTGACAGCTCCGACGGATCGTCGAGCTCAAACACCTCGCCGCTCGCCCGATAAATCCAGACCGTGCGCTCGTACGGATCAATCAGCCAACCCAATCTCACGCCTGCCTCGATCCACTCCTCCATCTTCTCCTGCTGCTGCGCCACCGACTGGCTCGGAGATCGGACTTCCCAGATGAAATCGGGAGTCATGGTGAGCCTCTCGGCCCACCAACTCGGATCTTTCGGTACTCGCTCAGGCGCTAGCCATGAACCATCCGGATACTTCCAGTCTCCTGTCCACAAGCGATAGTCGACCGAACTGTCAAACACTTCCCCGCCGGCTCGGTCGATCCACTGATCCAGTTGCCTGCCGATCTTGATCGTGATTCTGCCGCCGATCGGTGCTGCCATCGCAATTCTCAGCTTTCGCTGCCTCCTCATCTCGATGCGGCGACCAGGATGCGCCTCGCGCAGCCGCTCCCACCACGCGTCCGACACCTCGAACCCATCCGGCAACGGAATCAGCAACTGCCCCGACACGTCCTGAGGAATCTGCGGCTGCCACTCCAGCGCCGCCCCTGCCGCTCGCGTGCTCACCATCACCCTGCTCCTCAGCCGTAACGTTCTTCACGCCACGGATCGCCGTGCATGTGATAGCCGTACATCTCCCAAAAGCCGGGCGCGTCTTTCGACAGGAACTCCAGGCCCCCAACCCATTTCGCTGACTTCCAGAAATACAGCGACGGGATCACGCCACGCACCGGTCCGCCGTGCATCGCATCCAGCGGCCGACCATCATGCGCCACCGCCAACATCGCGTGATCGTCTGCAAGCAAGTCCGCGATCGGTACGTTGGTCGTGTAACCGCCATAACAATGGAACATCACGTGCGTCGTCAACGGCGACACGTCGAGCTCGCCAAACAGGTCGGACAACAGCACGCCCTGCCAGGTATTGTCATAGCGCGACCAGTGCGTCACACAATGAATGTCGTTCCGCTTTTCGGTCAGCCCAACCTTGACGAAGTCCTCGTACGAGAAGATTCGTTCTCGCCCGACCGCGCCCCAGACTTGCAGATTCCAGTCCTGCGGATCGATTCTCGGCGTGCCGCCGTAGGTCAGCACCGGCCATTCCCGCACCAGCCGCTGACCGGGCGGCAACCGGTCATGTCCGGTTTCCACTCGTCGACGCTGCAGCTCCGAAAACGGCACGCCTGTCGCAGTCTCGTTCATTGCCACTCCAATCTTGCCTAATCCAACTCAGATTATCCGAAATGCCCGCCTGCGCGTGTACGCTCGATACATGGCCGACTCGCTGCCCGAGCTTTCACACCCAGACAGTGCCGAATTACCCAGACGCCAACGCACGCACCGACGATTTATGGCGCTCGCCCTCCTCGTGATCGCGTTCGATCAACTGACCAAATTTATCCTCAGAGGCGCCCTGGAGCTCGGTGAGCGCGAATGGTTGGCTGAATTCTTCGCCTTCTCCCACGTCGCCAACGATGGCGGTGCCTTCGGCTTCTTCGGCGGACAGAACACCGTGCTCGCCGTTTCCGCGTTCGTGGCAATCGGAGTCGTGGTCGTCTATTACTTCTTCCCGCCGCTCGACCATTGGCTGATCCGATCGGGGCTCGCGCTGATCCTCGGCGGCGCGATCGGCAACCTGCTCGACCGCCTCTACCAGGGCCACGTCACCGACTTCATCGACTTTATTCACTTCCCTGCCTTCAACGTCGCCGACGCCGCCATCAATGTTGGCGTCGCCGCCATCGTGATCGCGCTGCTCTTCCGCGATCTGCTCAATCGCAATCCGCGAACCTCATGACGACGCCCGACACGCCGACTCCGGCGCTGGAACTGATGGCCGACCGTGACGGTGAGCGGCTTGACCAGTTCCTCGCGCGCCGTCTCGACGGCGCTTCCCGCTCGCAGGCGCGACAGCTCGTTGACGACGCGCTCGTGCGGATCGACGGCGCCCTTGAGCGCCCGGCATACAAACTGCGCTTCGGTGAGCTCGTCGCCATCTTCCCGCGCTCGGCCAGCCTGACTGAAGCACCGTCCGACATCGCATTCGACGTCGTCTACGAGGACGATCAGCTCGCCGTGATCAACAAGCCAGCCCGATTGACCGTGCACCCGGCGCCAGGCGAGACACAACCGACTCTGATCGGCGCCATCCTGCATCGCTGGCCCGAGCTCGCCAACCTCGCTGACGATGATCCAGAAACCGATCCGCAACGACCCGGCCTCGTGCACCGACTCGACCGCGACACGACCGGCCTGCTCATGATCGCCAAGTCGGCGCAGGCTTCACGTTCCCTGCGAGACCAGCTCAGGCAACGCACGATGGACAAACGCTATCTGGCCATCACGATCGGCGCGCCAGACCCTCCGGCAGGTCTGATCGACGCGCCGATCGGGCGCGACCCGAGCAACCCTCGCCGCATGACCATCCTTGACCGCGGTCGTCCCTCTCAGACGGGCTATGACACCGTCGAACGCTTTCGCGACGCCGCCCTGCTCGAGTGCCACCTGATCACCGGCCGCACGCATCAGATCCGCGTGCATCTCGCCGCGGTCGGACATCCCATCGCCGGCGACACCACCTACGGGATGCCGACCGCGCTGCTTGACCGTCAGGCGTTGCACGCCCGCAAGCTGACCCTGCAACACCCCACGCGGGATGAACCACTCTCGCTCTCGGTCGAGCCTCCTGCCGATTTCCAACACCTGCTCAGCCGCTTGCGCGACGGCGAGCTGCTGCTCGGCGACCAGCAGGTCCCGCAACGCTCCGCCAACGACCCGCATCGACCGTCACGACGCGGTCGCCGCCGCCGTACCCAGCGCATCCGCTGACCTCCACCGACACAGACAAGGAAGCCTGAATGACTGTGCGTGTCCGCTACGGACCTTCCCCAACCGGCGAGCCTCATGTCGGCAACATCCGCACGGCGCTCTTCGACTGGCTGCTCGCCCGACGCTTCGGCGGGCAATTCATCGTTCGCATCGAGGACACCGATCAATCGCGTGCGGTTGAGGGCGCCGAACAGCTCATCCTCGACGCCCTCTCCTGGCTCGGACTCGACTGGGACGAAGGCCCCGATTGTCACGGTTCTTTCGCGCCCTACCGACAGTCCGAACGACTGCCGCTGTACCGCGCCGCCGCCGAGCGGCTCATCGCCGACGGCCACGCCTATCGCTGCGACTGCACCTCGGAGCGACTCAATGCCCTCCGCAAATCACAACAGCAGGCCAAACAACCGCCCGGCTACGACCGATACTGCCGCGAGCGTCAGGTCTCCGAGGCTCAGCCGCACGTCGTCCGACTTGCCATGCCGCGCGATGGCGACACGATCGTCCACGACTATCTGCGCGGCGACGTGACCTTCCAGAACGAGCTGCTCGACGATCATGTTCTGCTCAAGCGCGACGGCTTTCCGACCTATCATCTGGCCTCCATCGTTGACGACCATCACATGCAGATTAGCCACGTGATCCGAGGCGAGGAATGGCTCTCCTCCGCCCCGCGACACGTTCGCACGTACGCCGCACTCGGCTGGCCCGAGCCGATCTGGGTACACATCCCCATCATTCGCGGCCCCGACAAGGGGAAGCTCTCCAAGCGTCACGGCGCCACCTCCATTCGCGAATACGCCGCGCAAGGATTCCTGCCTGAGGCGCTGCTCAACTTCCTCGCCCTGTTGGGTTGGTCGAAGGACGAGACCACCACGATCATGTCGCGTGACGAGATCCTGGCCGCCTTCGACCTGGACGGCCTCGGCCTCTCCTCCGCGATGTTTGATATCGAGCGCTTGCGCGAGATGAACGCGCGCTACATCCGCGACCTTGAGCCGCTCGACTTTCTCCAGCGCGGCAAACCATACCTGGAGCGGCGCATCGAACGCACGCTTGCGGACGCGGACCTGGAACGACTCGTACTGATCGCGCCCGCGATCCAGGAGCGGGTCAAACTCATGCCAGAGTTCGCCGACTATACGGACTTCTTCTATCGCGACGGTCCGCTCGACTATCCCAATGCTGAGCTCATGGGTCGCGCCTACCGGAACAAACCGTGGGCGGCGCTGGAGGCAGTCGAAGCCACGCTGCAGGCGCTGCGTCAGGTCAAGGCCGACGATTGGACGGTCGCCTCGCTGGAACTGGCGCTGCGCGACCTCGCCAATCAGCGCGGCGAGAAGCCGGGCGCGCTCTTCACGCCGATTCGCGTCGCCACTACCGGTAAACGGGTCGCGCCACCGCTGTTTGAGACCTTGGTCACACTCGGTCAGGCACGCACGCTCGAACGGCTAAACGCGGCCGCGGAACGGCTCGCCCGTCCCGACGACTAACCTGCTATGCTGTTGCGCGTTGGGGATTGGTCTAGCGGTAGGACGGCTGACTCTGGATCAGTTAGCGGGGGTTCGAATCCTCCATCCCCAGCCAACCCGGCCATCGGCCAAGCACGTGGGGCATTCGTCTAGCGGCCAAGGACACCGCCCTCTCAAGGCGGAGATCAGGGGTTCGAATCCCCTATGCCCTACCAAGCGGCACCATACTGCGAACTCCTTCGCTTAGTTCCACGTCGGCGATATCCGCTCCCTGCAGCGGGCTGTCCTGCGGCGTGGGAATCGTGTAGCGGATCACCGCTCGGCCTGGAAGGACGGAGATTTGCTTCACGAACGACCGGATGAACGCCTTCGTTTCCGTCACTTCGCTGGTCGTCAAGAATTGGCTCATCTCCTCAGCAAACTTGGCGACCATGTCGGCGCTGTCCAGCAGCTCCCTGCGCTCGGCCAGGACCGCACGCGCTTGAGCAGCGGTTTGCTCCAACTGTTCTTCGCGCTCTTGATGCACGCGCAAACGCGGCAGAATATCGTTGACCTCCACCTCCGAGCTTTCGACGACATGCCACAGCCGATCCATCTTGCGCCGCGCCTCGTCTTGCTCCACCTCGATCGTCGCCAACCGTTCGCGTTCCTCACGCGCGGCGCCGTCCATCTCCTCATCAATCATCTTCACCAACTCGCGAATGTTGCTATCGGTCAGGATGTGCTCACGGATTTGTTCAATAATCAGACGTTCGAATCGCCCCGCGTTTAGCCGCGGCGTCTCGCAACTCTTGCTGCCGCCGTTCAAGATCGACTGGCAGACGTAGTAGCTGTACTCATCGACTTTAGCCTCCGCCGCGGGCATACTGACACTACAAAGCTTACAACTGAGCAATACCGATAGTATGTAAGGACTCGCGACGCGTCGCGGGTTGACTCGCTTCGGCGCTCGCGACTTCAAGAGCGCTGCACATACTGAAACTAGCCCCGCGTCACGATGGCGGGAAAGGCATCGTTGACGCGGACCGGCTCGGCCCCGTTTTGGCGTTCTGCCCCCAGACCAGCGTGCCCATATAGACCTCGTTGGACAGTAATCGGTGCAGCGTCGTCTTGGGCCAGGGCTTGCCGGTAGTCGTGGGGATGCCCTCATCGTTGAGCGCTCGCGTGATCTCGATCCCACTCTTGCCGTTCACCGCCATGTCGAAGGTGCGCCGCGCGATGTCATCCAACGGTGGATTGAGTATCAGCGTCGGACGGTCCTTACCGCCGTCCGCGACCTTCACTCGCTTGTATCCATACGGAGGTCGCCGCGCACATCCCTCGCCTGACCTCCTGCGCGAGATTCTCGGAGTAGAACTCATCGACGCTCTCGATGATCGCCTCCATCAGTTTGCCGGTGGGCGTGTCGTCGGCGTGCTCGGTGATCGAGGTCACTCGAATCCCGCGCCGGCGGAGCATCGACTTGAACGCGACGGCGTGCTCGCGCTTGCGCGTGAAACGCGAGAACTTCCAGACCAGGATTTCCTGGAACGGCGCGTCGGCAACCCGGGCCTCATCAAGCATTTGCCGGAACTGGGGACGATCCGCGACTCTCCCGCTCTCGGCCTGGTTGATGTACTCGCGAGCGACGACGTAGCCATTGCGCTCGGTGTGTTCCCGAAGCGCCCGAAGCTGCGCAGCGACGGAGAGATCAACATCCTGGCGGTCGCTGGAGACGCGGGCATAGAGCGCGGCGGTGACGCGATCTGGGAGAGTATCCATGTTTCCTTCCTCTTTCTGGCTTGTTCAAACGAACAGATTCGTTGGAGTGCTGGTCAATGCGCTTTGCCAAGACGCGGACAGATATATGTTTGAAACAACGTACGTGAGGGCGACCGGCAATGTCCACGCCGCGCCGTCGACTCTGCCCGTCGCCTGAGGTGGCCGGTCACTTCGTGTCTGGATTTCAGATCGCAGTAGAACGCGAGCCGCGAGCTGTGGACCGTCCCCAGGCGCGCCCCGTCGTTCCATACCAGTCAGGGCATGGACCTGCCCGCGCTCATCGTCGATGCGAAGGAGCAACTTGCGGGCTGGAATTCTCGCAGGGTTGATGCTGGCAACCCTCGAGTGCCTTCGGAGCTGAGTGAAGTTAGGAGGGTGTTGGCCACTTTCCTCAATGACGTCCGAGACCTCAGGAATGTCCTGTCAAGGGACGATCTCGAAGAGATCGGTCATCAAGATCTTGCGGAACTGCTGCAACTTCTCGTCGATTCGCTCGGCGTGGCAGCAAACCTGCCCTGTGTTCGCGAGCTTGAGGCGACCTTTGACAAGCGAGGCATCGAGCGAGTTACGAAGCGTGTCGGGCAGGAGGTTCCACCGGAGCTCGCTGTGCCCGCAATTGAGCATGCCTGGCTGAGCAGGGTACTGGAGGATCTGGACATTCAGGACAACACGCTGCGGACATTTGACGCAGCTCGCCACTCTCGCCAGCGCGAAGAGTACGCGGATACGGATCGCGAGCATCTGGCTTCAACTCCGATCAGGGTAAAACGCCTGGTGGCAGAATCAATCGTCGAGCCGATGGAACGGCACACTGGGGACCGCGACCTGGTGCGGAAAGAGGCGAACAAGAGACAGCGACATCTCAGCGTGCGGCAATTGTTCGCGCGTGCGCCCCACATCGTGCGCCCCACATGCTGTCCGCTCTGCGGCCATGTTGGACGATGTCTCCGATCCTCGTCGCCGAGATGATTCCGCCTGATCGCAAGCTCTTCGACGTGGTGATTTTTGACGAGGCATCCCAGATTCCGCCTGCGGAGTCCATTGGTTGCTTGGCTCGCTCGTCACAGGTCGTGGTCGCCGACGACAGTCGCCAGTTGCCGCCCACAGCCTTCTTCGGTCAAACTGCCGAAGGCGATGAAGAAGAAGAGGAGGAGGCCCTCTCGTTGACCCGGGACATCGACGAATCTCTGCTTGACGTTGCTGACGCTCTGCTGCGCGATCAGATGCTGCAGTGGCACTACAGAAGCCGCGACGATCGGCTCATTGCGTTCTCGAACCAGCACATCTACGGCGGCGCGTTGACGGCGTTTCCGGGCGCCATTGTGGAAAGTCCGATTGAACATGAGCTGATTCCATTCCGACCGATCACCGAAGTCAGAGGCACGCGCTCAAATCCCGACGAAGTTGGGCGGGTTGTCGATCTCGTGCTGCACCACGCTCGCAACAGGTCGAGCGAGACGCTCGGAGTCATTGCCTTTGGTCAACATCACGCAAACAACATCGAGGACATCTTGCACAAGCGCCGCGGCGAACTGGGCGACTCGTCGCTCGACCAGTTCTTCTCGGAGACCAACGAGGAGCGGTTCTTCGTCAAGAACATCGAGCGTGTCCAGGGTGACGAGCGAGATGCCATCATCCTCAGCCTCGGCTACCACAAGGATGCCAACGGCAACTTCCTCTCCGCTTCGGGTCGCTCAATCAAGAAGGAGGCGAACGCTGCCTCAATGTCGCGGTTAGCCGCGCACGCTCTCGGCTGAAACTGGTTTCGTCGTTTAGCCATCATGACATTGCACCCGGACGCAGCGAGGCCACAAAGGAGTCGATCTCCTGCGCCAGTACCTCGAGTTCGCCGCCTCGGGCGGTGAGGAAATGGGCGCAGAAACCAGTGACGTGCCGCTGCACCCCTTCGATCTCTCCGTACAAGAAGGTTTGAACCAGCGAGGAGTTCCCGTTGCGGCTCAATTTGATGTCTCCGGATATCGAATCGACTTTGCCTGTGCGCATCCAGACGAGCCCGGGCGGATGGTTTTGGCGGTTGAGGCCGACGGAGCGAGCTACCACTCGTCCGCGACGGCTCGTGATCGCGACCGACTGCGTCAACAGGTTCTTGAAGACCAAGGATGGCGATTCCATCGGATTTGGTCGACTGAGTGGTTCCGCAATCGCGAGGTGGAACTCGACAAGGTAGTGCAGGCGTGGAAGGCAGCCGTGGCAGGTGAAGAAGGCGCAGGGAGCAAGCAAGCCGGTTGTCCCTTGCGCCCGCAGGCGCGGCCAGCGTCCTCTAGTACCCCGAAAGGGTGCGCCGGGATACGCAACGATCCCCGACTACACGCCCGAGGAACTCATGGGGTTGGGTCATTGGATTGAGTCCGACACGCTGTTGCGCACCGAAGATGAGCTCCAGCGAGAGATATTGGACGAGTTGCGGTTCAAGCAAATGGGATCCTGAATCAAACGGTCGTTGACTCATGCGATTCAACAAGCGCGACGTTGATGTCAGGAGCCGATTGGAACGCTATTGACCTGCTAAGAGCCTCAGGCAAGAAGATCATCGTCGCACCTCGCAGCGTCGGCGTTTTGCAACAACTTCCCCACGTTTGCGCTCAAAGGGCCGGCAGGATTGGATCGTTGGACAACAACGGGACATTCCTGTCCGCCGGGGGGGGGGGGCATTCCCAGCGCAGAGCGGGAGTTTTGGGCTGGACAAAAGTGGACCAGGGGGTGGGCGGGGCGGCCCCTACAAGAAACGTTCGGGCCGGGCGCAATGGCACTCTGGAACATGTCCGCTGACTGTCCGGACAGCGTGCAAGGGCGCTCGGTCGGTGGGGTGGGGAGGCGGCAGGCGCCAGGACGGGTCCAGCATCCCCCCGCTCTGTCAGGGTCGGCAGATTGCTGCTGACGAAGGGAGCGTGTCTGAGCTGGGCGGCGGCGAGGAAGGTCTCTTCGGCTTCGGCGGTCTCGAACAGGAACAGCACCAGTGGTTCGGCTCCGCCGTGGTCTCGCTTGACGTAGTCGCTCATGAAGTAGCGGCGGTAACCGCGCAGTCGCTCGGGCACGCGCTTGGGTGTCACGGCGGGGCGCTCGTACTCCAGCAGGCACCAGTCCCAATCGCCCTGGTCTCCCAGCTGGAACGAGGCGTCGGGATGGAGGACGCAGCGGCTGCCGCTGTGCCAGTACGTGATCTGCGAACGGTGGGTGGGGAGGAGGTTGAGCAGCTCGTAGTCGGGGTGGCGGGTGACTTCGGCCGCGAGTCGGGCCGCGAATTCGGTGATGCCTTGCTGGTGGTCGGTTTGGGATGCGAGGGCGCGCAGGGCGCTGCCGAAGTACGCCCCGTCGTCTGAATGCTGCGGCGTCCAGCGGTCGAGCGTGGGGCCGACGGCACTACGGTCACGGCGAGCGAGGGAGGTCAGCCCGTCGTCCGTGAGCACGTAGCCGTCCGGCTCCCGTTGCACGAGGGATCGGCGGCGCAGGGCGCTCAGGACCTGGTTGGCCTGCCGGCGAGTGACGCCGCCCAGCAACCCCGCCAGTTGATCGGGGGTGCAGAATGGCCAGGCGGCGAGCATGTCGAGCGTCTGCTTCTCGGCACGGGTGAGTTGCATTGAGCGCACGGCGTCGAGCTGTGCTGAAGGCTCCGGCATGGTCGCCCTGACGGTACGGCGGTAGAGCGTGTCCGGGTCGGGGCTGGGTTCAATCGAGCCTCTCCTCCCGTGAGCGGCAACCCGCCTCGTGATCCAGCTCAGGATCGCGGACAAGGAAGCCTCGGGCCCGATCGTCGGCGTGTTGGGATAGCCGTAGCCGCCCTGCCGAAAGACCAGGGTGCGGGGACCGGCGGCGATCAAGTCGGCCGTGCAGGCGACCCGCGTGGTGCCGTGCAGGCCAGGGTCGGCCAGCGCTCGCACGGCGCGGCGGGAGTCCTGCTCAGAGTCGGTCAAGACCAGGGTGAGCCACGCGTTCGACCCAGTCCAGCCGCTCGATCGTGCGCAGGCGGAAGCGCAGGTTGGCGGCCGACAGCATCGGCCCCTGGCGCAGGAGTCCGAAGGAGCGACCGCCGGAGAGCGTGAGTAGCGCGTCGTAGGGCCTGTTCACTCTAATCGAGGTTTGTGTCAGAGTTGGAGGAACGGTCTGGCGGCCGGGTCAATGGGATCATGCAACTGGCCGACGCACAATGGGCGCGGATCGCGCCGCTCATGCCGACGTCGCGCGGGAACTGCAAGCCGTCCTCGCGACAAGTGCTGGAGGCTTGGCTGTTCGTGACCAAGGAAGGCTGTAGCTGGCGGGCCTTGCCTGAGCGCTTCGGTCCCTGGCACACGGTCTACATGCGTGGACGGCGTTGGATCGACAAAGGCGTCCTGGAGCGCGTCTTCGCCGAGCTGCAGCGTATGGAACTGGAAGCGCAGCTTGAGCAAGCTGAACCGGATCGGCCGCTGCGCGTCTCGCTCGACAGCACGATCATGCAGGTCCATCAGGACGGGACGGGAGCGCCCACCAACAGGGGCCCCAAGCGATCGGTCGCTCGCGCGGGGGCTTGACGACCAAGCTGCACGCCGTCGTGCTGGAAGACCGCCTGCCGCTGATGCTGACCCTGACGCCGGGTCACTGGGGCGATGCGCCCTGGGGATGTTGGCTGTTGGAGCGGCTCGGTCCCATATCTGGTCAGCCGCAACTGATCGCCGACCGCGCCTACGAGGGCGATGAGATGCGTGCGTTGGCCGCCGAACTCGGCTGGGAGTTGGTCACCCCGCCCAAGTCGAATCGAGTCAAGCACTGGCCGCTGAACCGTGCGGCCTACCGCGCTCGCAACGCGATCGAACGCTACTTCGGTCGCATCAAGCGGTTTCGGGGCATCGCCAGCCGCTACCACAAACTCGCCCACGTTTACCTCAACCAAGTCCTCCTCGCCTGCATCCACTTCATGACGAAATAGAGTGAACAGGCCCTAGGGACCCTGGCGGTAGTGGTCGACCCGCATCGGCTGCTGTTCGGGGTCAAGTTCGGCGATCATCGCAGCTACTTGGTACAGCACGGCGACGGCGTCGAGCCGATCAGCCAGGAGTTTGAACCACTGCTTGGAGACGGGGTAGACGCGCAGCAGGTGCTGCGGCTCGCGCTGATCGTCTGCCAACGCCTCGATGCCGGCCGCGGTGGGGAAGTAGCGCCGACGCGGACGCGGACCCAGCGCGTCGAGCCGGTGCAGACGCGAGTCGACCAGGCCGCGCTCGCTCAGCTTGTCCAGCTGGTCGCGCAGCGTGAAGACCGGAACCCGGTTCAGTTGGGCCAGTTCGCCGGCGGTCGTCAGCGGCGCTTCGCAGAGGTGCAGCAACGCGTCGGGCAGATTGTCAGACAAGGAATCGACCGGCGCGGGTCGGCGCCTTGATGAGTTCTCGGCGATCAGCGCTTTCAGCGCCGCCTCCAGCGCCTCGACGCTGTCGTCCACGGTGTCCAAGACTGCGCCGGGCAGTGCGCGGCTGCTCTGGTCGTGCTCGAGAAAGCGCCAGAGCGTCTGGCGGGGGACGCCGAACCGCTCCGCCGTGCGCTGATGGCCGTGATGCCAGGCGTGTGCTCGCAGGTAGGTGCGGATCGGGTCGATCCGCTCGAGATCGCTCACCAAAGGACTCCGAAGCGTGCATATCGCTGGGGGTGGGACTGGGGAGCGAATGCGTGTTGCGGAGCGGTGAACGCTTCGGCGCCAAAAGAAGGCGGCGACCTGGAGTAAGCCGGACCGAAGTGCTAGCGCTTCGGCGGGTTGTTACCTCGTCCGCCGCCGGAGGGCTTGCCGGTCGTGCTCGGCGCATTGGGCGGCCGGCCGCCGCCGCTCTTGCCGCCTTCACCGCTCTTGTCACGCATTCTTGGTGTCTGGGTCATGTCTGTTGCCTCGCTTCAACGAGCTGAAACTCCGGTCGAGCGCTCTTGGCGCTCGTGCTCGCTCGAAGGTCAATCCTATATTGATGCTCCGGCAATGCAAAACAGGCGATCGAACGATTGCAGGAAGAGGCTTTATGCCGGCGATCTAGGGCCTGTTCACTTTGGCGCGTAGGTGTGTCAGAGTGGGGGTGGTTGGCGGCGCGGTCCAGGTGACCAGATGACTGATCAGACGACGCTGAGCGACGAGCAGTACGCACGGATCGAGACGGGATTCAGCGGTCGGCTTGACGCCGCGTTGTTCGGCGAAGCGGGAGCGCGGGCGGTCGTCAGCGTCGACACGGAACAGGCCGAGCGATTGGCCGAACTGGTCTTGAAGAATGGCCTGTCGGCGACGAGGATCGGTACGGTCGGTGGCGATCGCTTCGAAATCAGCCGGATTGGCCTGCCGCTCAGCGAAGTGGCGAGTGCCTGGACTTCAGCTCTGTCCTCGCTGCTGGACGGGTAACGGGGCCGGATGCCGCCATTCACCCCTCTTGTACGCGTAATGCACTGTGAGCGAGGCCAGGAGACCCGACCCCCTATTCGAACGGAAGGTTGGAGGAGCCGTCTTCAAGTAGGTGTGTTTCCTCTTCTCGGCTGATCGCGACTTCATCCACAGCCTCTCTGACGATTGTCCTAATCCGATCTCGAAAGTCATCAGCAGCTTCCGCGCGACGCGACCGCGAGCGGACAGTGGGCGCAGCCGGTTCCAGAATTCGATCGACCATGAGGTGAGCGCGTTGCTTCGTCGACCCAGTGCCACGGAATTCGTAGGCTCTCTCCCAATCGTCACGGCGAGTCTCGACAACCTCATCCTCGGCGAAATCGCGAATGCGCCGGAACGCGGCACTTCTTATTCTGTCGATGACGGCATTCTCCTCAACCGCCGTTGCTGGCCGCGTCCAACTCTCAGGCTCCTCGAGCCAGGCTGAGACCATGGTCTGCAATTCGGACATAAGATCTGCGACTGGCTTTAGTTGATTGTACTCGTTGGTGCGGAAAATCCCGATGCGACGGCAAAGGGCTTTGATTCTGGCCCAATGCTCTCGGTCGGCTTCGGCGTGCTCTCTAAGACCAAGTCGTCCCTCCCAGAGGAGCTTGAATTCACCAGTCGCGTCGTTGAGTGCCAGGTCATCAAACCGATCGAAGTTGTAGGTCGGCAACAAGTTGATCGACTCCGGCAGTCGGCCAGAGGAACGCATTAGGTCCATCAACTCACGCAGCGCTTCGGTGTCAGCATTCCGCAGCTGCAAAGCAGGTCGGTTCAGTGCGCCCAAGTAGAATGCGTGCTTACTGAGGCGAGCGGTCAAGGTCTCACTGATGCGTGGACTGACCCGACCACTCAGACCGGTCATGGCGCCGGTTAGTGATGCTTTGACGTGATTGAGCTTATCCGAGCGGCGTCTTAGGTTGTCGCCTGACACTTGGTCAAAATGGGTGAACACTACCGCAAGTTTGTCTCCGTGCCCACTGGTACCAGCATCTTGTAACAATCTCAGAGGCGCAGCCTGCATTGGCTGAGCTGCATTGTCGACGAGCAGGATCAGATCCACGTCCCGGAAGCGATCCGTAATCTTTGTGGAGATACTGCTGACGTCCTTTGCCGAGTGACCGAGGCCTTCACCGTCCAGCAGCACGAGGCGCAAATCGTTCGTTCGCAACTTGTCGCGCGAAGGGTACAAAGGTCCCTGCACCCTCACGCCATTAACCAGAGGTGTCAGCAGTCGTCCAAACTGCTCGTGGTGGTTGCTGCTAAACCAACGTACCTGCTTGAGAAAATCATCTCGATCACTACTCTCATAGCTCCAGCAGTCCGGCAACTCAAGACGAAGATCATCTGTCCCGTCGAAGCTACCTGCAGCGACGAGCTCAAAGCGTCGCTCAATCTCCCGCAAGATGTCGCTCACGAGGTTTGCATATTCATCATGTCGGCGAAGTTCTGGCTGGAAGAAATCTGCAAACCATTCAGGTCGGTCTGACTGCTTCTGATCGTCATAGTCACCGACCTGTACGGCTGCACCTTGTCTCGCTTTGATTGCAAGAGCCCGGATGGTGTGCACATATCTTCTGAGGCGGGCGTTGTTGTGTTCGATCTCAGGAGCGCCGACAAGTTCTTCGGTATTGAGATGCAGTTCCAGCGTCGACTCGCTGTGATGGTCCTCGTAGTCTTCGTCATCATCTTCATCCGTGACACGCGGCGCCTGTTCCCATGAGCCTAGCAAGTAAGACATTCGGAAGCGCTGCTCTGAGTGCTCCAGGAGTGCACTGGCAATGCTTGGGTCGTCTCCCCCGCGCACTACAGCTTCGCAGGCGGCTTCGATACACTCTTGGACATTGCCTAGTACTTCATCATGGGCGGCGAATGTTACTACCGCTTTGAACGGACCAGGGGCCGTGACAATCTCGATCTCAGCGATTGTCGTTTTGGCGGTCGACGTCGAAGGAAAGCGATCTCGATTCGGATCCGAACCTATTAGGTGTCTTAGCAGTGTAGTCTTGCCTGCGCCAGTTGTTCCAACGAGCATCACGCTTGAATAGCCCTTTTCTATCCCAGGCAGAGGAATGTAGCGTTCACGAATGCTTCGGGCCAGGTCGTTCTGGTTCATTTGTACGATTGCCGTTTCTTTTTCGCTGGGGCGGTCAGTCGCCTGCGGCGGCCGATCCCTGACTTCTGACGGCCGTGATCCCGCTGTCGTGCATGCGCTCGATGTCGGGCCAGTCGTAGCCCAAATTGAGCAACTCCAGCTCCGTGTCCTGACCGAGCTCCGGTGCGGAGCTGCGTACTTCGGTCTTCGTCTCGCTGAAGCTGACCGGAATGCCCACAACCTTGTGATGTTCGAAGTGCGGATGCTCAGCTTCCTGCAGGTAGCCGTTGAGCCAGAAGTGGTTGTCCTCCGCGACCTGTTGATAGTCGTAAATCGGGCCGCAAGGGATGCGCGCAGCGATCAGACGTGAAAGCCACTCGTCACGCGATCGCGTCCTGAACGTGTTCTCCAGCTCTGTCCGCAACCATTCCTCGTTATCCCGTCGCGCGAACGGATCTACGGAGCGGTCGTCCGCCAACAGGTCAGGACGCTCCAGCGCCTCGCACAGCGGCGGCCAACTCTTGGGATCGAGCAGTCCCATCGTGAACCACTCGCCGTCGCTGCCCTGATACCAGCTAAATGTCGCCGAGAAGGAGCGGCCCGGCTTCAGGATCGGTTGGTAGTTGCTGTGTAGGTAGGCCTGCAACGACAGCGCCTGCAACGTCAACATCGCGCCGAGCTGTGAGACATCGATCTTCTGTCCGACGCCGTGTTGTGAGCGCGCAAACAGCGCCGTCATGATGCCGTAGGCGAACAGCAGCGAGCCGGTCTGATCGGCGAGACCCCACGGCGCGGTGTAGGGACGCTCGCCAGGACCTCCGCCGAGCGCCACCATGGCGCCCGACATACCCTGCGCGACCACGTCGAACGATCCGCGCCGCGCCCACTCGCCCTCTGGTCCGAAACCCGAATTGGTGGCGTAGATCAACTGCGGATTGACGGTCTTGAGATCGTCGTAACCGAGCCCGATTGAATCGAGATAGCCGGGTCGGAAGTTCTCAGCCAGGACGTCGGCATCCTTGATCAGTCGATGCACGACCTCGATCGCGCCGTCCGCCCGCAGGTCAAGCGTCATCGAGCGTTTGCCACGATTGAGCGCCTCGAAGTAGGAGCAGAAGCCGTCGGCGGCGACGCCGAGTTGGCGTCCTGGGTCGCCGTTGCCCGGCATCTCGATTTTCAGCACATCGGCGCCCATGTCCGCCAGCATTGCCGTCGCATGCGGACCGTTCTGATAGCGCGTGAAGTCAACGACGCGAATTCCCTCAAGTGGCGCGGGCATATCGTAGCTCCTCAATCGTCAGTCAGCGTCATTCCTGCGCGGGCAGGAATCTCGTCTGCGCGCGGCTCTCGCTTGGCCGTCCTGACAGGACCACCGGTGCTGCTCAACCGCAACACCAAGCGCAGCCGTCGCATGGCTACCGCCAAGATATCGGATTGGCCGTTGGCAGTACGATCGGCGCATGCTCGCCGAGATCTACGACACGGCCGATGCCGCTGTCGCCGACATTCCCGACCACGCCACGATTCTGGTCGGCGGCTTCGTCTCGGCCGGGACGCCGTCCAATCTGCTGCTCGCTCTCAAGCGCAGCGGTCAGACCGGGCTGACCGCCGTCGCCAACAACATCGGCCTCGGTGATCTGCTTGACGAGCTCTGCGAGGATCGCCAACTGGCGCAGGTCATCGCGACGTTCGCAATCCGAGCCTCTGGCGCGCGCTCGTCACGTTTCGAAGCGCTGTATCGCAACGGTGAGGTGGAGCTGGAGCTTGTACCGCAGGGCACATTGATCGAGCGCCTCCGCGCCGCCGGCGCAGGACTCGGCGGCGTCCTCACCAAGACCGGTTTGGGCACCATGATCGCCGAAGGCAAACAGACGATCGAGCTGGACGGCGAGCAGTGGCTGCTCGAGCGTCCGCTGCGCGGCGACATCGCGCTACTCAAAGCCTGGCGCGCCGACCGTTACGGCAATCTGCAATATCGTCTCGCGGGACGCAACTTCAACCCCGTCATGGCGACCGCCGCAGATCTCGTGATTGCTGAGGTGGAAGAGATCGTCGAACCAGGCGATATCGCACCCGAGCAGGTCGGCACGCCTGCCATCTACGTCGATCGAGTGGTGCAATGCGAGCCGATGCCCGTGCGTTGGGAAGGCTGAATATGGCCGCAACCAAGCCTCCGAGCGGCCTCAGCCGGGACCTGATCGCGCTACGCGCCGCGAGAGAGTTGCAACCCGGTTCGGTCGTCAACCTCGGCATTGGCCTGCCGACGCTGGTTGGCGGCTTCGTCGAACCGTCCGACGGCATCCTCTTCCAGGCGGAGAATGGCATCCTCGGCTATTCGGGCATCTCCGAGTCCGATTTTGACCCTGACCTGATCAACGCTGGCGGACAACCGGTAGAGCTGGTCGATGGCGCGAGCTTCTTCGATACCGCCGACTCCTTCGCAATGATCCGAGGCGGCCACATTGACGCCGCCATCCTCGGTGGACTCCAGGTGTCGGCGCAGGGCGATCTCGCCAACTGGTATGTGCCCGCGCGCGGCGGCGGCAGCGTCGGCGGAGCGATGGACCTCGCCGTCGGCGCCCGTAAGCTGATCATCGCCATGGCCCACGTCACCCGCGACGGAAACTCACGCATCGTGGAGGTCTGCGACTATCCGCTGACCGCCCCGCGCTGCGTGGACGTGATCATCACCGACCTCGCGGTGATCGACGTGACCGCCAGCGGGCTGTCGCTGCGCGAGGTCGCGCCGGGCGTATCCGTTGAGCAGGTCGCACATTGGACCGCCGCGTCGCTGGATGTCAGCCGCGATGTAACGGAGATGTTGCTCTGACCTGTCCATGCAGCGCAAGTCAGCGCAGAGTGGCGCAAGGCAGCGCGATGCAGTGCGCTATCCTGTGGCTGTAGCGCTCAACGGAGGGAACGGGTCATGCGTGGAGTGTTCAAGGTCATTGGTCGAGGCGCCCAGGTGGTCAGGCGCGGCCCGGTCACGGTCCATTACCCCTTCGAGAAGAAGCAGCTGCCCAAGCGCGCGCGCACGTTCCCATACCTGATCTGGAACCATCAACTCGAAGAGCCGAATTGCACCGGTTGCGGCAAGTGCGCCACGGCCTGCCCGGTCGACTGCATGACGACCTCGCTGACCAAGAATCCCGCCCACGCCGCCGGCAAGAGCAACCACAAGTCGGTGATCGACGATTTCTACATCGACTTCGGACGCTGCATGCGCTGCAATATCTGCGTTGAGGTCTGCCCCTTCGACGCGATCGCCATGCTGCCCATGTGGGAGGGCCATGAGCAGACCACGTACGACCGCCGCGAGCTCGTCATGGACCTCGACGATCTGCTCGCGCCGAGTCGCGCCGACGACCACCTTCCTTTCTGGATCCCGGAAACCATTCTCGAGAAGACCGTCAAGGAGCGAAGCGGTCGCAAAGAGTTCGCCGCCAAGCTCGAATCAGGCGGCGAAGACGAATAACCCGCCGCCGCCGAACGTCTGAAGCCTGGCGTAGCGCCGATCGGTACGAGAGCTGCTTGACAAACGGCAGCGCATTGGAAATCGCTGCTTGACGCCTCGCCAATGACATGTGCGGTCAGCGGAGCATCTTCGGAGAAACCCCATGTCAGATACCAGGGCGGTCATACGGAAACATATGCCAGCCGGAATTGTGATTTCAGGACTTCGTCCGTCTGCGTTGACAGGCGCTGCGAGCCTCTGCGACTTCACCGGAGTCCTGGCGCCACGCGTCCGCATTGCACGACCGCAGACCGCGGCGGGAGGATTAGCGAAGGATTGGCAATGCGTGGGAAGGAGCCTGTGGAGCGCGCTTCCCTCCGAGGTTACGGTCGAAGCTTTACCTGAAGCCCGAACGAAGAGTGGCTGAAACAACAGACCCTGGTCCAGACCCTGGTCAAGAGGCCGGTCCAGAGCCTGGCAACGAAGACGCCGGTCATGATTCAGCCACGCTCATCGTGCATTCCGCATCCGCAGCGTCATTCAGCGGCCCATTGCCGCCTCCCGCAATCATGCGGGGGTACGAGGACATCCAGCCAGGTTTCGCCGATCGCATCATGACGATGGCTGAGAATGAGTCGCTGCATCGACAGCGGATGGAGAGAACGTCGCTCGAGGTTGCGTCCGATGCGCTCCAGGAAGAACTCAAGAGGGCGAGGCTCGGTCTTTACCTTGCGGCGAGCGTCGCTGTCTTTTTCCTGGCGGCCAGTGCGGCTATTGCTGCGTTCGTTGACACGATTGCCGGTTCAGTCCTGAGCGGAGTCGACATAGCCATTCTCGCTAGTGTGTTCGTGTACGGAGTCAGACAACGACCTGCGGAATCGGACGTTGAAGCGGAGCTCAGTACGCTTGCGAAACGGCACGAGGAAATGTAATCACCAGAGTCTCCTCTGTTGCTTGCCGAGCGCAACGCAATGTGAGCTGTTTCCGCTCGGCAGTGGCGACATCCTGACTGCGCTTCTTGGACGCTTGCGGGTTGCGCTCAAATCAGCTCTCCCTGAGCCCGACGCTCGAGCATGGCTTCGAAGTTGATGTCGACCGGCTGCTTGCCTGCCAAGACCGCCTCGACGCGACCGCGAATCACGTCCGTCCAGCCGTGATGCGGCAGGATGTAGAGCTCGTCGTCAACCATTGCCCGCCAGACGAGCTCGGCCACATCCGACGGCTGCATGCCGCCTCCAAGTAACGCCTGGCCCGCCGCGCGCGCTTCCGGCGTCCCCTCGACCTGCTCGCCAAACTCACTGGGCCGATTGCGTTCCGCGTCCAGGATCTGCGTGTTGACAAAACCGGGACAGAGCACGGATGCAGACAGGTTCGTGTTCAGATCTCGCAGATGATGCCACAATCCCTCGGTCAGCGTCAGCACGCCATGCTTTGAGACCGAATAGGCCGAGGCGCCCGGTATCAGTCCTGCCAGCGAGGCCGTGTTCACGATGTGTCCGGTCTCGCCGTGCTCGATCATGTGTGGAACGAACACCTGCAAGCCATAGAGCACGCCCCAGAAGTTGACGCCCATCACCCAATCCCAGGTTGAATCAGGCACCTCCCAGACCGGCAGTTGTCCCGTGCCTGCGCCCAATCCGCCGTCCTGCCGTGAGGCGACGCCTGCGTTGTTGCAGAGTACGTGGATGGCGCCGAAGCGATCGATCGCCTGATCTCGCAGCGACTCCAGCGTCTCTCGACGCATTGTGTTGACCTCAACGCCGATCACGTTGCGCTCTTGCTGCTGCAGTTGAACGACCGCTGCCTTGAGCGCATCCGTCTCGATGTCGGCGAGCACGACATTCATGCCCTCGGCCGCGAAGCGCTCGGCGAAGGCGTAACCCATGCCGCTCGCCGCTCCCGTCACAACCGCTGTTTTGTCCGTGAACTCACGCATAATCAGATCCTCTCTTGGACTCTCGATGAGCTGGGTCATGAGCCTGGTCATGAGCCTGGCCATGATCGTGGTCAGTCGCCGCTCTCATCCCAGCAGTCTAGGCGCGGTGGCATATCGGACATCGGGCTCAGTCGCAGCGCCACCGCGTGAAGACTTGGCAGATTCGACGGACGTGACGGATGCTCTGCTTGCGTCCACCTGAGAAGAAGATGAGAAACCGTCCTGGCCCGATCATATTCTCGACAACAGTGTTGTAGGTCAACGACTGGACAGGGACAACTGCTTGCTCAATGTTGACAGCGGCAGGCAACAAGGTAATCGCGCAGCGGTCCGGCCACCCGTCTGGAATCTACTGAGACTGCTGGCCGAAGAACTCAAACAGCGGCGGATACTTGTTGATGTCGGCGCCGCCGTTGAGCTGCACGGTCTGACCGGTCATCAGCGATGAGGCGTCTGATGCGAGCCACAGGGCGAGTTGCGCGACATCCTGCGGCTCGCCAATCCGACCGAGCGGCGCCTCCTCTACGAAGGCACCCTCGAGGCCGGGGACGTCCCGCAACCCCTCCGTCAGCGGCGTGCGAATCAGCCCGGGACCGATGCTGTTGACGCGGATCCCATGCCGACCGAGCTCAAGCGCCGACACCTTCGTCAGCATTGCCACGCCCGCCTTCGCCGAGCAGTAGGCAGACAGCCCTTCTGTCGCCTGAATGCTGTTGAGCGAAGCCGTATTGATGATCGATCCACCCGCGCCCTGTTCAATCAGGTGTCTTGACTCATGCTTGATGCAGAGGAAGACGCCCGTCAAGCACACATCGATCACGCGCTGGAATTGCGAGAGCGGATAATCCTGAATCGGGGCGAAGCCGCCGATCCCCGCGTTGTTGAACGCCACATCGAGCCGTCCGAAGCGGTCAATGCAACCTGCGATCATGTTGGCGACGTCGTCCTCATTGGTCACGTCGGCCGAGATGGCGACGGCGGCATCGCCGAGCTGTCGCGCCGCCTCGGAGGCGCCGTCTGCGTGGCGATCGGCGATCGCCACCTGCGCCCCCTCGGCGACGAACAGCTCCGCAGCCGCCAGACCGATTCCCGATGCGCCGCCCGTAATCAACGCCACTTTCCCGTCAAGTTGTCCCATCTGCCCTGCTCCAATCGATCGCGCCGGTTTGCACGCAGGCTAGCGCCAGCTCAGCAGCGGGGTTACTGGTTGCGGGCAGTGCCGATCAGAAGCGATCGGACCGCATAGCAGCAGGACCTGCGTGACGGATTGCGGCAATGCGACACGCGGGTTGACGTCGCGCCGACATTTACCATATGGGTATGTTGCTTCGCGCCCTTCGCTGGTTTGACCCGCGCCAGAATCGCGCGCGACGCCTACGCGTCATTCTCTTTATCCGACCGGTTCAGGAGTTCATCCAGACCGAGAGCGCGAGCGCGGTCCTGCTGATCGTTGCCGCCGGCGTCGCGTTGATCTGGGCGAATTCGCCCTGGCATCACGAGTACGAGCGTCTGCTCAACGCCAACATCAGCATCGACCTGGCTATCTGGGCAGTCGAGGGCTCGCTCCACTTCTGGATCAACGAAGTGGCAATGGTGCTCTTCTTCTTCGTCATCGGGCTCGAGATCAAGCGCGAGATCACGATCGGCGAGCTCTCCGACCCCCGCGTTATGGCGGCGCCGATTGCCGGCGCGATCGGCGGCATGCTGTTGCCGTTGGCGCTGTTCATGCTGATCGCGGACAGCTCTCATGCGCGTGATGGCTGGGCGATTCCGATGGCGACAGATGTTGCGTTTGCGCTCGGGATCGCCACCCTCTTCGCGTCCCGCGTCCCGATCGGGCTTCGAGCGATGCTGCTCACATTCGTGATTGTCGACGATATCGGGACAGTCTTTGTCGTCGCTGTCTTCTACTCGAGCGATCTTCAGCTCCTTCAGGTGTTCTTCACCTGCGCTCTCGTCGCGTTGATGCTGATCCTCTACCGCCTCGGTGTGCGCAACATGCTGGTCTTTGCCATCGTGGGACTGGTGGCCTGGGGGACGATTCTCGAGTCCGGCGTACACCCCACGGCGCTCGGCGCAGTGCTCGGCTTTCTCACGCCCTGGCGACTGCCGGTCTCGCTCGACGGCTTCCTGCACACCACTCGCCGACTGCTGGACCGATTCAGCACAGGCGATAGGTCTCCCGAGAGCCCCCTCGGCCACGACCAGGTAGTTGATGCCTTGCTCGGACTCAGCGAACTCAGCACGAACGCCGTGCCCCACGTTGATCGACTTGAGCACCAACTCCATCCATGGGTGGCGTACCTCGTGATCCCCGCGTTTGCGCTCGCCAACGCCGGCGTCCAGTTTGACCCGCAAAGTATGAGCGCCGCCTTCTCCAGCAGCGTCACCTGGGGCGTGATCATCGGACTGGTGGTTGGTAAACCCGTCGGTCTGGTCACGGCAACCTGGATCGCGGTCAGATTCGGCGCCGGTCGCCCGGCGGGCGTGACCTGGCAGGGCATCTGGGCGGTCGGTTTCGTGGCCAGCATCGGATTCACAGTCGCCCTGTTCGTCGCCGACCTCGCCTTCGCCGACCCGGAGCTCCTCAAGCACAGCAAGATCGGCATTCTGGCTGCCCTCGCCGTTGCCGGACCGGTCAGTTTTCTCGCTTTCAGGCTGCTGCCCCGCTACATCCAGTCCACACGTCCCTTCAGCCTGGACTCACTCGGCGGCGTCCCATCTGACAGGAAGGACTCGACGGCGGATGCATCACGCCAGCAGTGATCGCAGTGACGGCAATGAGGGAGAGGGGTCAGCCAGGTTCGCCGTCTGGTCGGCTGGCCAATCACATGGCTGGCCCACTGCGCCCGGCTCGTTGCGCCCGGCTCGTTGCGCCCGGCTCGTTGCGCCCTGCTTGTTGCGCCCTGCTTGTTGCGCACTGCTTGTTGCGCCCGGCTCGCTGCATCTGCCTGTCGGGGCTTGATGATCTGGGCGTGGTTATCTTACTCACACAGGCGCACGCACTCATCCGCGCCGCACGAGCAGGAAATCACTGGAGCATCGCATGGCACTTGATGTGGCGACGAGGACGTTCTACGAAGAGATGGTCAGGGGATCCGATCCCGATGCCCAACCGATGCACGAACGCTCACCAGTGGATGCCCGCGCCTATCGCGCAGGCCTTGCGGCCCTGAACGGGCCCGCGCCGCGTATGGCGCGCGTTGCAGATCACACCATTGAGCGCCCGGATGGCAGCTTCAACCTGCGCGTCCTGACGCCGATTGAGCCGCCAGCCGGAGTGATCGTCTACTACCACGGCGGTGGTTGGGTCGTCGGCTCCATTGACGAGTCAGACACGCTCGGACGCAAGCTTGCCGAGCGAACCTCCTGCGCAGTGGTACTCGTCGACTATCGCCTGGCGCCTGAGCATCCATATCCCATCGCCGTGGACGACTCATACGCGGCGCTTGAGTGGACGGCCGCGCACATGGACGAGATCGCGGGCCGCGAAGTCCCCCTCTTGGTCGCTGGCGACAGCGCCGGCGGCAACCTCTCCGCCGTGATGGCTGTCCGCGCCCGCGACCGCAACGGCCCCAAGATCGCCATGCAGGTCCTGGTCTATCCAGTCACCGACGCGAATTTCGACCGCCCCTCGTACCTGGATCCCGACAATCAGCTGCTGCTGACCCGCGAGTCGATGGTCTGGTTCTTCGACCACTACATCCCTGATGTCGCGCGGCGCGCCGAGCCCGATGCCTCGCCGCTGTACACGGAAGACCTGTCCGGCCTGCCACCGGCCGTCGTGCTCACCGCAGAGCACGACCCCTTGCGCGACGAGGGCGAGGCATACGCCGAACGCCTCGCGGCAGCCGGCGTCGAGGTGAACTTGCAGCGACATCTGGGTCAGATGCACGCCTTCTTCGCATTGCTGATGCTGCCAGGCAGCGAACGCGGCATGCAGCAGGTCGTGAGGGCCGTCCGCGCCAACATCGTCAAGAGCCAAAAGCAGTAGACTTCAAGCGATCTGATCGGAAAGCAGGAACACCATGTCTCAGACCAACACTCCAGACCCCAACACTCCAGACCCCAACATTCCAGACCTTGACGTCGTCGTCATCGGGGCGGGATTCTCCGGCCTCTACATGCTGAAAAAGCTGCGTGACGAGTTGGGCATGAAGACACAGGTCTACGAAGCAGGCGACGGCGTCGGCGGCACCTGGTTTTGGAACCGCTATCCCGGCGCTCGCTGTGATTCCGAGAGCTACATCTACTGCTTCTCCTTCGATGACGACCTGCTCCAGGAGTGGAACTGGAGCGGCAAGTATCCCGAACAGCCGGAAATTCTCGGCTACCTCAACCATGTCGCCGACCGCTTCGATCTGCGCAGCGGGATCCAGTTCAACACTCGCGTGACCGCCGCTCACTTCAACGACGCCGAAGGATTCTGGGAGGTTGAGACCGACCAGGGCGACCGCGTCACCGCGCAATATGTGGTCACGGCGATCGGTTGCATCTCGACCGGCCAGATCCCGCAGATTCCCGGCCTCGACTCATTCCAGGGCGAATGGCACCACACCGGCGCCTGGCCGCATGACGGCGTGGAGTTCGAGGGCAAGCGCGTCGCCGTGATCGGAACCGGGTCGTCGGGCGTGCAGTCGATTCCGGTGATCGCGCGCGAGTCCAAGCACCTGACCGTCTTCCAGCGCACGCCCCAATACACGATCCCGGCCCGCCATGAGACCGTCGACCAGGAGTTTCTGAAGGAAGTCAAGGCCAACTACGCGGAGATCATGCATAAGTCGAAGCATTCGGCCGCCGGCATGCCCTACGAGTTCTCTGAGAAATCCGCCCTGGAAGTGTCCGATGAGGAGCGTCGCCAGACGTACGAGGAGCTCTGGAAGAAGGGCGGATTCAACTTCCTCTTCAGCGCCTACGCCGACATTGCAACCGACCGCCGCGCCAACGACACCGCCGCCGAGTTCATCCGCAGCAAGATCCGCGAGATCGTCAAGGACCCGGAGACCGCCGAGAAGCTGGTCCCGCGCGACCACCCCTTCGCCTCCAAGCGAGCGTTGATCGATACCAACTACTTCGACACCTACAACCGCGAGAACGTCGACCTGGTGGACATCCGCCACTTCCCGATCGAGGAGATCACTGCGACCGGTCTGCGCACGGCGGACGGCGAGGAGTACGAGGTCGACACCATCGTCTTCGCCACCGGCTACGACGCGATGACCGGCACGTTCTTCAATATCGACATCACCGGCCGCAATGGACGCAAACTGAAGGAGAAATGGAGCGGCGGTCCGACGACCTACCTCGGGCTCGCCACAGCCGACTTCCCCAACATGTTCATGATCACGGGTCCGCAGAGCCCGTCGGTGCTGAGCAACATGCCGGTCTCGATTGAACAGCACGTCGAGTGGATCTCCGACTTCATCGAGTATCTGCGTGAGCGCGCCATCGACGTGGTTGACGCCGACCCGCAGGCCGAGGTCGACTGGGTTCAGCACGTCAGCGACATCGCCGACCAGACGATGTACATGCTCGCCGACTCGTGGTACCTCGGCGCCAACATCCCCGGCAAACCCAGGGTCTTCATGCCCTACGCCGGAGGCGTTGGCCCCTACCGAGAGCGCTGTGACGAGATCGCCGGGAACAGCTACGAAGGCTTCGTCATGAGCGAAGCGCGGGAACCCGTCCTCGCCGACTAGCATCCCGCGTGGATCGCGGCTCCTTCACGTCCTCGCCTGGAGCGGGGACGTGAAGCTCACTCGCCCTCAGAGCGCGGGCGTGACAGCGCCGAGTCCAACGGATTGAAGCCGGGCGGCAACTCGTTCACCGAGATTCCGCCGTCAACGTAGAAGGTCTGCCCGGATACCCAGCGGCTCGCGTCGCTCGCCAGGTACAGCGCCATATTCGCGATGTCGTCCGGTTCCCCCAGCCGACCGATCGGCGTGGCGCCGATCATCGCGTCATCGAAGCCCGGCACGTGACGAGCGCGAGCCGTCAATGGCGTCTTGGTGTGCCCTGGACCGATCGCGTTGACGCGAATCTGCTGCGGCCCCAACTCCAGCGCCGACACCTTCGTCAACATCGTCACGCCCGCTTTGGCAGAGCAATATGCCGCCAGGCCGGCGGTCGCATGCGTTGCATTCACGCTCGCCGTGTTGATCAATGAGCCGCCCCGCCCCTGCGCCAGCAGCTGTTTCGACTCATGCTTGAGGCAGAGGAAGACGCCCGTCAGGCACACATCGATCACACGTTGAAAGTACTCCAGCGGATGGTCATGAATCGGCGAGACGCCGGCGACGCCAGCGTTGTTGAACGCGATGTCAAGCCCGCCGAAGCGCTCGGCGCAGCTCGCAACCATCCCGGCGACATCATCTTCGCTGGTCACATCGGCGTGGATCGCCAGCGCCGAGTCGCCGATTTCGCGAGCCGCCTCGTTCACGCCATCGGCGTCGCGATCGACCATCGCAACCATCGCGCCTTCGCTTGCAAACAGTTGCGCCGCCGCCAGCCCTATCCCTGAAGCGGCGCCGGTGATCAACGCTACCTTGCCTTCGAGTTGCGACATCGATTCTCTCCTCAGCTCGTTCGTCGTTCGTGGCGCCTACAGATCCGCCGGGTTGTCCGCAGAGTTGGCCACGACGACGCCGTTGGCGATCGCGAGCTCACCCTGATCGTTGCGCATGTCAAAGAAGACCGTTTCGCCGTCGCTGTCCTGGCGAACGCTCAACGCATGCACGCTGACGTCAGTGCCTGGAATCACCATCCCGCGAAATTGGCCGGCAAACCGTGTGATCCGGCTCGGATCGCCGGCGAAGCATCGATTGATCACTTCGCGCAGAGCGATCGTGATGTTCGCTGAACCGTGCAGAATGATGTCGGGCAAGCCGGCAGCGAGCGCAACCGCGCGCTCGGTGTGAATCGGATTCCAGATGTCAGCGCACTCGGTGTAGACGTGCGGCGCGTGCGGATCGATCGCGATCACCGACGTCCACAGCGGAGCGCCGACATCGGCATGACCGATCGGTAGCGGCGGCGCCGACTCAATCTCGGCACTGTCGCCTTCCAGTTGCGCTCCCCTGGTGATCCCGCCCGAATCCATCACTGCCACGACCTCGCCCGAGCTGTCGCGCATGGTGTATCGCTGCACCGACAACACGCCCGGTCGAGTCTGCCTGACGGCAATCGTCTGACCCTGCGAGGTGACTACGTCACCTTCGCGCACCGCGCGACTGAAACGCACATCGACCCATGCATGCACGCCGCGTCGAACGAGCGCCAGGTCAAATTCGACATCCGGCGTGAAGCGGCTGTTCCATTGCCAGTTGAACACCATGCCCGGATGCGCGATCAACCCGTCAGGCCGATCATCTTCGAAGTAGACGGGGTTGAAGTCGCTGACGCCGGCCGCAAACGCGGAGATGCTGCGGGCCGTCACTTCAAACGACTTCGCAACCGTGTAACCGCCGACCCTCGCCGGCATCATGAGTTGCGCCTGTGCCTCACCACTCATTTGACGCTCTGTTCCTGTGCTACGTCGAGTACCGATCCCAGTGCAGCACCTCATCCAGCGGACGGCGTCGAATCGGGCCGAAGTTGCCGGTTGGATAGCCAAGCGGGATCAGCACCATCGGCAGGATGTGATCGGGCAGATTGAGAACCTCTTGCGCCTGAGCGCGGCCGTCGCCGATGAATGCCAACGTCGTCGGCACGCTGCCAATCTCAAGGGCGCGAGCCGCCAACAACAGGTTTTGCACTGCGCCCCATACCTCGGTCGCCGCCGCAGCGCCCTCACCGAAGCTACCCTGCGGCGCTCGCACCAGATCGGCGCACGCGATCACGATCGCCGGCACTTCGTGCAGGTGGTTCATCTGATGCTCAACCGCCGCCAAGAATCGCTCCCGCCGACCCTGATCGACGTGCGGATTCGCCGCCTCTCGGTTGTGGACGAGGTACTGCGAGACACCGACTCGGTTGAGATCAGCGAGCTGCTGCTTCACCTCCGGGTCACGCGCCACGATCCAGTGCCGCGACTGCCGATTCGATCCGCTCGGTCCCAGATGCGCCGCCTCGATCAGTTGCTCCAACACTTCCTGCGGTATCGGAGCCGGCTTGTAGCGGCGCATCGCCCGCGCGGTCTGAATGACGTCAAAAAAGTCCATCGTTATGCCTCCGCTGAGTATGTGATCAGTTCAACCAGATTCCCGTCCGGATCGCGACAGTACACGCTGACGCCCTCATCGAGGCCCGCGCTGCGTCCGCCGATCCGACCTACCGGACCCTCAATCAGCTCGGCGCCGGTGGCGGCAATCGCCTTGGCCGCCGACTCCGACGTGCCGTCCCAGACAAAGCAGAAGTCGCCGCAGCCCGGCTCTGCAGTGGGTCCGCGCAACGTGAAGCGACCGTTCTGCCACAGCGACGGATCATGCACGTTGATCTTCTGATCGCCGCAGGCGATCGCGAACATCGGAAACTCACCCGAGCGCCATTCCGCTTCATGCACGATCTCGAATCCCAACTGGCGATAGAAGCGCATGAGCGCCTCAGGATCGCCCGCTGGTATCGCGACATGGTCCAATCCACTGACAGACATGTGAACCTCCAACACTCGTCTTGCCGATTATGCTAGCCGCGACCGGCTGGTGTCACTCGATCCCGGCTATGGCGCGGCTACCGAATACGGCGCAACGGTGGCTGATAGCCTGCGGATAACTGATCCTGCGCCACTAGAGGAGTTTGCCGATGCCTGAGATCTCTCCAGCCGATTCATTTCCGCGCAAGCGTCTCACCATTGGCGAGACCACCATGGCCTATGTCGACGAAGGCAACCCTGATGGCGATCCGATCGTCTTCCTGCATGGCAATCCGACATCGTCCTACCTCTGGCGCAACATCATGCCGCACCTCTTCGATTCGGCGCGCTGTCTCGCGCCTGATCTGATCGGTATGGGAGCCTCCGGCTCTTCGCCCAGCGGCTCTTACCGATTCGTTGACCACGCAGGTTGGCTCGACGCCTGGATCGAGGGCATGGACCTCGGCGATCGGATCACGTTCGTGATTCACGACTGGGGGTCGGCGCTCGGATACCATTGGGCGAATCGGAACCGTGATCGCGTCAAAGGGCTTGTCTACATGGAGGCGATCGTACGCCCCGTCACGTGGGATGAATGGCCTGAAGCGGCCGCGCGCATCTTCCAGGGCATGCGCTCTGAGGCCGGTGAAGACATGGTGCTGCAAAGGAATGTCTTCGTCGAACGCGTCCTGCCGGGCAGCGTCTTGCGCGGCCTCACCGAGGCCGAAATGGAGGTCTACCGGCAGCCCTACCTCGAAGCGGGCGAGTCGCGACGCCCCACGCTCACCTGGCCGCGCGAAATCCCGATCAGCGGCGAGCCTGCTGATGTCGTCGAAATTGCGCAGAGCTATGCAGACTTCCTCGCCTCCGACGACTCATCCGGCATCGCCAAACTGTTCATCAACGCGGAGCCAGGCGCCATCCTGCAGGGCTCGCAGCGTGAGTTCTGTCGCAGCTGGCCCAATCAGACCGAAGTGACCGTGCCCGGCAACCACTTCGTCCAAGAAGATTCGCCGCACGAGATCGGCGAAGCGATCCGCGACTGGTACGCGCAAATCTAGCGTCTCCAGCTCGCGACGGCGCAGACAAGGACGGCCCGCCATGGATGAGATTACCAACGCGGACGCGGCCCGCGCGACACTGGCGGAGGCACGCGACGCCTTCCGCGAGCTGGTGCTGGGGCTGAGCGCGCAAGAGTGGGAGCGCAAGAGCCACAACGCTAGCTGGACCAACGGTCAGCTCTGTTGGCATGTTGCATTCACCGCCCGCGGTGGAACGCTCAGGGTCTCGCGGCTGCGCGCGAACAAGGGCATGAACCCGCCCGCTGCGCTGATGGCAGTGGGAAACATGGTGAGCCTCTGGTTGGTTCGCATCCGCTCGCGCGGGGCGACGCCGGAATCGGTTCTGGCGCTCTTCGATGAGAGTCTCGCGGTCACGCAGGGGGTGATCGATACCGTCGGCGACGATGAGTGGGACAACGGCGGCGTCTTCCTGGGCGAACCAGTGACCGTCAGCAGCTCGTTCGGATTCCTGGCAGAACACGTCACGGAGCACGCCGCCGAGATGCGGCGCGACTAAACGACGACCACGACGATGTCCCAAGCCTCCGAAGCGATCTTCGAGCGCTACCCGCCCCTGCGCGAGATGGAGGCGGTCGCGCTCTTCCAGGAGCTCGGCTACCGCTTCACCGACGCCGGCGACGGCTGGTGCGAGATCACGCTGACCGCGTCAGACAAGACGCACAATCTCTACGGCATTGTGCATGGCGGCGTCTGGCTGCTCGTCGCCGACTCGGCGATGGGCGGCGCGCTTGGTACCATTCAGGCCGAGGGCGAGCGCGTGATCACGGCGCAGTCCGAGTTTCGCTGGCTGCGCGGACTTGACGGCGACACCATCCGCGCCCGCGCCGAAGTGATCCGACGCGGGCGAACGTTGAGCCACTGCTCAGTCGATCTATACGACGGTCAAGGCCGGCATATCGGTCACGGCAACGGCACCTACGTCATGCTCCCGCCGACGTAAGCAGGCATCGGACGCCATGGCCGCAGGAACGTTCTGACCTGCGTTCACTAACCTGTACACAACTCTCATTTGCCTGTGAGTGCATGTGAGGTCCATCAGCCTGGTAACGATCAAACTGAGATCGAACAGGTCGCAAGATTTCCGCAACACCAGGAGACAACATGGCAGGACGACTCGACGGCAAAGTAGTGCTGATCACCGGCGGCGCGCGCGGACAGGGCGCCGCAGAAGCGATGTTGTTCGCCGCGGAGGGCGCAACTGTCGTCATCACCGACGTGCTCGACTCCGACGGCGCTGAAACCGCCGCCGCCAGCGACCGCATTCGCTTCCTGCACCACGACGTCACCAACGAGGCTGAGTGGATCGCGGTTGTCCAGGACGTGTTGGAGGATTACGGCAAGATCGACGGCCTGATCAACAACGCGGGCATTTTTCGTTCACGCCCGATCGCCGAAACGACGCTCGAGGAATACCGACTGGTCATCGACATCAATCAGATCGGCGTGTTTCTCGGACTGAAGCATGTCGGACCATTGATGTGCGCCGCGGGTTCGGGCTCGATCGTCAACATCTCCTCAATCGCCGGGATGCGCGGCGGCGCCGGATCGCTCTCCTATTCCGCGTCCAAGTGGGCGGTGCGGGGCATGACCAAGGTCGCGATGAATGAATTCGCGCCGCAAGGCGTGCGAGTCAACTCGATCCACCCTGGCCTGATCGAAACGCCGATGCTGCATCAGCTGCCAGCCATTGAACAGGGCATGACCGACCAGGTAGTCCGACGCATCCCCTACGGTCGTATCGCCGAGGCCGAAGAGGTCGCCAAGCTCGCGCTCTTCCTCGTCTCCGACGACTCCGAGTACATGAACGGTACCGAGCTGATCATTGACGGCGGCATGATTCAGGGCATCTAGCAGCGCCCGACCATGCTCGCGTAACGGCGTGCAACAGCGCCCAAGAACGAGCAAACCCCACTCTCGGAAAGGAACAGGCCATGAGTGAAATGACCAAGCGAGAACGTGTCCGCGCCGCCATTGCCGGCGACCCGGTTGATCGCGCGCCCGCTTCGTTGTGGGGGCACGATTTCCTCCGCGAGTGGAGCAACGACGAACTCGTCGGCGCGACCTGCGAGCAGTACGAGACCTACGGTTGGGACTTCATCAAGCTCAACCCGCGCTGGTCAATGTTTCCCGAGGCCTGGGGCGCCGTCTACACGCCGCCGGCCGATCAGAGCAATCCGACTCTCGTCCGTCCGGCGCTTGAAGAGTTGGATGATCTGCACCGGGTGACCGCCGTCAACGCCGAGCGCGGCGTGTTCGGCGAACACATTGAAGCGACGCGCATGACGATCGATCGCACTGACGGCATGGTTGATGTGTTGCAGACCGTCTTTTCGCCGATGGCGGTGGTGGGCCTCATGTTTGGACATCCGCGAGCGCTCAAGCAGGCCGCGCAAGAGGCGCCCGCCGCGCTGCACGGCGCGATCGCCCGTGTCACTGAGACGATCATCGACTATGGCCGCGCCAACATCGCCGCAGGCGCCTCGGGCGTCTTCTACGCGCCGTTGCAGTGGGCCAGCCACGACATCGCGACCGCAGACTTCTATCGCGAGTTCGGTCGACCGTACGACCTCCAGGTCCTGGACGCGATTCGCGACGCCGAGTTCAACATCCTGCACGTTTGCCACACCAACAACATGCTCGCCGACCTGCTCGACTATCCCGTCCAGGCGATCAATTGGGATGATCGCCACGACTCGAACGCCAATCTCGCCGACGTCTGGTCGCAGTCCGACACGGCCGTGATGGGCGGCGTCAGTCGTAGTGGACTCGGCGATCTCAGCGTGGACGAGATCCACTCGCAAGCGGCTGAGGCTGCGCAAGTTGGACCGTCACGCGTCTTCGTCACGGGTGGCTGTTCGATCCCGCCGCACACCAGCCACGAGAATCGCGCCGCGGTCGCTGCGGCCGTTCGCGGCAACTAATCCGCACGCCTGACCTGCGACTTGATTTGGCGCCTGACCTGTCACTCAGCGCCAACGCTGTAGCGTTCCAGCGCTTCGGGCAGGAACTCAAATCCCAGACCTGGCGTATCGGGCAGCACCAGCCGGCCGTCCCGCACCTCAGTCTGCCGATCGATCACGTTGCGGAAGTTGTGTACCTGATCGTCAGGGAAGAACTCTACGTACGTGGCGTTTGGCGACGCCGCGACGAGGTGTCGGTGCAGATCGTGGAACCAGTGCGGACAGATCGAGACGCTGTATGACGCAGCCGTCTGCGCAATCCGTCGGAACTCGGTCACCCCACCCAACACTGCCGCGTCCGGTTGCAGGATCATCGCCGCATCCTGATCCAGCAAGTCCTTGAATCGCCAGCGACCGACCTCGATCTCGCCGGTCGCGATCGGCACGCCCGTGCGCTGCGCCAGCCGCGCGTGCAGGTTGATCGCATCGGGACTAAACGGTTCTTCGATCCAGTACGGGTCCGACGGCTCATACGCCGCCATGTAGCGCAGCGCGTCTTCGAGATTCGACCAGGCATTGTTGGCGTCGAGCATGATGTGGACATCAGGTCCAACCGCCTCCCGCGCCGCCTGCATGCGCGAACGTTCCTCGCGGACCGATAGCCTTCCGACCTTGATCTTGACGGCGTCGAACCCCATCTCGACATAACTGATCAGCTCCTGTTGTAGACCCTCGTGACCCTTCCCCTCCAGGTAGTACCCGCCCGACGCATAGGCCGGCACCGTGTCTTCGTAGTATCCGCCGAGCAACTTGTAGAGCGGCAGCCCCGCCGCCTTGGCGTTGTGATCCCAGAGGGCGATGTCCAGCATCGACAGCGCGCGCATCGTCGATCCCGCTCGGCCATGCAGCAACGATTCCTGGTACATCCGCGCCCACAAGCCCTCAACGCGGAACGGATCCTGTCCCAACAGCAGCGGCGCAAACAGTTGATCGACCGCCGATGTGACGAGTTGTCCATTGGAGTTGCCGGCGTAGCAGAACCCGATCCCGATCTGCCCGTCATCGCACTCCAGCTCGACCACCGGATGGTCGCGGTGGTAGACCGTACGGTTGGAGAACGATGTCGGATGGTCCAGCGGAATGCGCAGTAGGCGCGAGCGAATGGAGCTGATCTTGGTCATAGGAGCGTCCTGTTGGTTGGAGGTAATGCCAACAGAGTACGAGCAGCTCCCACAAAGGAGACCTGCGCGGAGTTCACCAGCTGCCAGACAGCTGCCGGACAGGCAACGCTCTCCGGCCCTCACCCCAGCCCTCTCCCAGAGGGAGTATCCCTCCTCCTCTGACTGTTGCTTCGCTTGCCGGTTTACGCGCAGGTCCTCAGAGGGGAGATTCAGAGAAGGGAATCATCCTCGTCGAGGACAGACGCCAGGAAATCAGCGCACGTTGCGCAACCTTGGATCGAGTGTGTCGCGCAACCAGTCGCCCATCAGGTTGCCGGTCAACGAGACCAACAGAATGGCAATGCCGGGCATCCAGATCGGCCACCAGGCGATCGTCATGAAGTTGCGCCCCTCCGAGATCATCGCGCCCCAGGACGCCGTGCCTGGCGCCACCCCGATGTTCAGGAAACTCAGCGCCGCCTCGATCAGGATCACTGACGGCACTTCCAGCGTCGCCATGATCACGATCGTGTTGAGAATGTTGGGCAGAATGTGTCGGAACAGGACGCGCTTGTCGCTGGCTCCGCTGGCCTGCGCAGCGGTCACGAACTCCTGCTCGCGCAGCGATAACACATCGGCGCGCACCAGGCGCGCATAGCTCGACCAGGTGAAGATGATGATGATCAGAATCACATTGCGCAGACTGCTGCCGAACACGACGGCAATCAGCAACGCAAAGAGAATCGCCGGCAGCGCCAACTGAATGTCTACCAGCCGCATCAATATCCTGTCCGCCCAACCGAGTCGCCAACCGGCGATCAGGCCGGTCAGCACCCCAATCAGCGCCGAGGCCGGAATGCATATCCCTACTACCAGCAGCGACACGCGGGCGCCGTATATTACCCGAGCGAGAATGTCGCGTCCGAGATTGTCCGTTCCCAGCGGATGGTCCCAGCTGCCGCCCTCCTCCATCACCGGAGGGATCAGGCGGTCAACCAGCACAATCTTCTCAGGGTCGTAGGCGGAGATCAGGTCGGCAAAGACGCCCGCGACGAAGAACAGCCCCAGGATGATGCCAGACGGCGCTAACAGCGCCGCGCGCCGCCAGGAAATGCCCCAGGCCGAGCTTCGTCGCTCAAACTCCGGCGCCTGTGATGCGGCTTGCGAGGCCATCACTGTCCGCCCGCCCGGATCCGCGGATCAATGATCGGATACGACAGGTCGACCAGGATGTTGGCAACCACAATGGCGCTCGAGATCACGAGAATGCCGGCGATCATGACCGGGAAGTCGCCGACCGTGATGGTGTGCAGCATCAGCCGTCCGATGCCCGGCCAGGCGAAGACCTGCTCCACGATGACCGTGCCCGCGATCAGTCGCCCAACCTGAATCCCCAGAATCGTCGCGACTGGCAGGATCGCGTGCCGCAACGCGTGTCGCCAGATAATCGTGGACTCACGCAGCCCCTTCGCTCGCGCCGTGCGCACGAAGTCGGTATTCATCACGTCGATCATCCTGGAACGGGTCAGACGCATCGCCGCCGCTGAGGTCAGCAATCCCAGTGTGATCGTCGGTAGGACGATGTGTTCGATTCCGCCGCTGCCGCCCGTCGGAAACCAGTCGAGCTGGACGGCAAAGAAGAAGATCAGCATCAGGCCGAGCCAGAAGTTGGGCGTGGCCTGCCCCAACACCGCCAACAGCCGCGCAAACCAGTCGCTCGGCGACGCGCGTCGCAGGGCCGCGATGATCCCGAGCGGAATGCCCAAGACCAGCGAAAACAACAGCGCCGCGACGCCGAGTTGCAGCGTCTTTGAGGCGCGGTTGAGCACCTCCTCCATGGCCGGTAAGTCGCTGATGAAGGAGTTGCCCAAGTCCAATTGGACCGCGTTGACCAGGAAGTCGACGTACTGCTTGCCGAGCGGTCCGCTCAGCCCAAACTGCTCGCGCAGCAGCTCCTTCTCCTCCTCGGTCGTTTCGTCGGTCGTCAGGTACTCGATCGGGTCGCGGGCTGCCCGCGACACCAGAAACACGATCGAGACGACGAGGAACACGACCAACATCCCCTGTAGCAGGCGCGACAGAAAGATGGTCCAGAGACCGTTTGCACCCATACGCGGCCGTTCTCTTCCGATCGCTCAGCGTCAAACTGTCGCGGTTAGGTCAGCAACGGGCGAATCCCCCAGAGGCCGCCGTAGTCGCGCGCATTGCCCTTCATGTCCCACTCCAGATCGTCCCGCATGATGCCCGTGCCGATCGTCTCGTAGAGGAACAGCCACGACGCGTTGGTGTAGATCAGTTGCGCCAGCTCGTTCAGACGCGCCCGCCGCTGCTCTGGGTCGAACTCTGATCGCTGCGCCTCCACCAGCTCCTGAATGCCCGAATCCGGGTACTCCGCCACGGTCAGGGTGCCGCCAATCGACACCTCCGCGTTGATCATCTGGAACGGGTCCGGCGACTGGTTGGTGAAGTAGTAGTGCAAGCCCGGCACATCAAGCTGCGCCATCCGCGCCCGGAAGTCCGGCAGCGGGTCGAGCTGCAGATTGGTGCGAATCCCGACCTCGTCCAGGTACTGCTGCACCGATAGCGCAATCTGGTCTGTCGCAGAGAAGAAACCTGCCGTGCCGTAGAAGTCCGACTCGAAACCATCCGCGTAGCCGGCGGCATCCATCAACTGCAACGCCATGGCGACGTCATACTGCATCGTCAACGGCCCTGACTGCTCGGGTTGCATCCCGCCCAACTGTCGCGTGCCGATGCCGTAGGCGCGTTGCTCACGACCCGTCCCCAGCGCGTTATAGATCGTCTCGACGTCAACCGCGTGGTTCATCGCCATCCGCACGCGGATGTCGCGGTACGGATTCGATCCATCTTCAAGCAGCGGCACCCGCGTGTTGGGGAAGATGGTGTGCGGGCAACAGCCTGGATCGAAGAGCACCTCGTAGCCCGGCTCATTGACGAACTCCTGCACCAGCTCCCACTCCAGCGATGGCGCCACATCCGCCTCGCCTGCCTGAATCGCGGCCAGCCGCGCGACCGGCTCTGGCCGTACCGACTGCACCACCTCCTTGACCCAGGGTCGGTGCTGCCGATTCAGGTTCTCATAGCCGATCGGATAGTTGTCGTTGCGGACGCTCCGCACGGCAATGTCAGGCTCATAGGACACCATCTGGAACGGTCCGCTGGCCAATCCCTCGCGGTTGTATGCCTCGTCGCCGATCTCCTCAATGCGGTGCTTCGGCACGAGCGGCAACGTCGTGCCGGTACTGCCCGGCGCAGTCACATCGGTGTTGACCGGCACCCGCGCCGTCAAATCGTCCACCACCGAGACCTCACCGTTGACCGCGGAGACGATGTACGCCACGCCGGTCTCGTAGCTGCCGCTCTCGTTGTATGCGGCGTTGCCAGCGGCGCGGTCGATCGAGAATTTGATGTCTTCCGCCGTCAGGGGCGCGCCGTCGTGCCAGGCGTGACCGGGATTTAGGTGCCACAACAATGCCGTGAAGTCCTCGATCCACTCAAAGTTGCCGACATTCGGCACGATCTCTCGCGTGACCAGGTCGTATTGCAGCAATCGATCGAAGTGCAAGGGGCCATTCCACTTGAGCGTGTAGTTGCCAGGTCCTTGCACATCGAGACCGCCAACCGCGTTGGGCACTGCCACCGTGACGGAGCGTTCCCAATCGGTATCGCCCTCGCGCGACAGGTCAACCACCTCTTGCTGTTGCTGCGCGGCTTGCGGTTGATCCTGTCCGTCTGCCTGCTGCGCTTGAGCGTCAGCCTGCGCCTGCTGCTGAGGCTGATCCTGCTGCATCGATTGCGACTGCTGTTGCTCTTGCTGCTGCGCCTGCGACACTGACTGCGGTTGATCCTGTTGCTGGACCTGCGCCGCCGAGTCGTCGTCATCGTCGCCGCAACCGACCAGCGCCAGTCCGGCTGCTCCGACGCCCGCCCGTCCTGAAGCGCGTATTAGCGCGCGTCGACTCAATCGTGTTCGGCGCATGCGCTGCCAGCCGTGCTGACGCTCAGGCAGCGTTGATGGTTGCTCGGTCATCGGTCACTCCAACTTGGGCGCCCATTCGGCGCTCTGTTTCAGATTGGAGTGAGTATGCCTAATACCAAACGACTTTGCAACGATCAAGAGATTGCTTCGCGCCGGCGCATGAACGATTTGCCGAGCAGAACCCGATCAGTCTTCGATGGGCGCTATCTCGCAGATATCCTTCTCGCATTGCAGCAGCCATTCGTTGCCGATCCACTCCTCCAGTCCCTCGTCCCTGAACCTTGCCGCCATCTGCTCAGTCACCGCCTGCATCTCGATCATGGACACCCTCCGGCCGGCCGGCACGAGCATCGGCCAATGCAGCAGACCCTCGCAGGCGCCCGCGCTCGTCGTCGACAACAGGTACGGAAATCCTCTCAGGACGACCTCGCTGCTGATCGCGCAAGACTCCCCCGCCGCAAATTGACGAGGCGCCGCGGGCGTTGGATTGGCGACAACGAACAGCTGCAGGAAACAGAGCTCATCCCGGTCGGCCGCTAGCGCAACAGCACACCGCCCGCGTTGAAGGAGCTTGCATCTGCCGTCAACGAGACAGGCGGCAATCGTCGACAAGCAGCGATGAGCGCCTCGCCCCAGATCTCAGACGCGCCTCCCTGAGGCGGCTGATTCATCGCCGCCACCGCCTGAGCCTCCGCGACGCTCTTCACCCCTCCCACGCCGCGGCCGGCCCAATGCGTGATGCCCTCGCAGTCTCCAGACATGCTGTAGAACAGGTAGCTGCCAAAGATCGCGCACGATTCCTCAGCGGAGAGGTATTTTTGGATGTCCGCATCAGAATCTCGCGCCGCTGTCAGAAACTGATCGCAACCGGACTCAGCATCAAACGTGACCACGTCGATCCGCCCGCTGTCGTTGAAATGCTCATGGTTCGCGTCCCGCATTGACCGTGTCCGCCAACGTGATCGTCAGCAACTGGTAGCACGACCCCGTATTGGAGCTGATCGCGCGGATCATGCGGTCGCCGCCGGCAACGTCCTCAGCCCGCAGGCTGCCACCTGTTTAGGCGTTTCTGCGCAGTACGTCACCCGACCCGGCACGGGATCGGGCGATTCCGCTCGCTGACGAACCAGTCCAGCGTCAGCCTGACTCATATCCGGCTGGTCTGCCACGGGAGTCCGATCCGCGCAACCCCACAGCAACACTGCGAGAGCCATCACCGCCACGTCAGCGCCGCTGTCCAAAGTTCAGGCAAGGCCCTAGCCCAGACAGATCGCAAGTGCCTGATGCGATGCCTGATGCGGCAGTCGCAACTCACACTCGTTGCGAGTGACCAGTGATCTCACCTGATGATCTCAATGATCAATCGCTTGCGCCAATGCGGACGGCAGTCAGCGACGATTGGCGGTGAAGCCCGGTCCTCGCCCCTTCGACCAGACATGCTCCCGCGCGATCACTTCGTCGAAATCGATCCCCCAGCCCGGCTTCGTCGGCAGCTCCAGCTGACCGTCGACGATCTCCAGCGCGCCGCCGCCGAGATCGTCTTTCCACGACACGTCGTCAATGTCGATCTCCATGATGCGCACATTCGGTAGCGTTGCGCAGAGGTGCAACGCATGCATCGTCGCCAGGTGTGAGTAGTAGTTGTGCGGCGCGCAATTCAACTCATAGCTTTCCGCCAGCAACGCCACATCGCGCGAGCGCGCGAATCCCTGCCACGGCACATCGATCATCACGTTGTCCATCGAGCGATGTTCGAAGTAGGGACGATAGTCGCGCAGCGTGTACAGGTTCTCCCCTGATGTGATCGGTGTTGATGTCTGTCGGCGCACGTCAGCCAGCGCCTGCGGCTCGTACATATCGATCTCCACCCACATCATCTCCAGACCTTCCAATGATTGGCAGATCTGTCGCGCCGCCAGCGGCGTGCAATTGAAGTTGAGGTCCAGCGCAATCTGCACATCCGCTCCCGCGCCCGCCTTGAGCGCGCCGATGTATTCCGGAATATGCCGTAACAGCGCCGGCGTGACGTTACGGTCGATATTCTCAGTACCTCCCCAGCCAGGACCGTAGACGCCTGTCGGATCGCCCGGGAAGACGATATTCGTCTTCAACGCATGGAAGCCCTTTTCACGCACCTCTGCGCCCAGCGCGGTCACGTCGTCCATCGAGCGCAGCGGCGGCGCGCCGACCACCCAGTCATCTCCGTTGCGCCAGAGAATCTGGTCATAGCTGCGAGCACGCGAGCTGCCGCAATGCGACCAGTAGACCATCTGCCGCTCACGCGTCGGTCCGCCGAACAGGGAATAGACGGGCACCCCAAGCGCCTTGCCCTTGATGTCCCACAGCGCCAGCTCAATCCCGGCGATCGCCTTCGCCGCGATACCGCCAGGCGACTGTCGCGCCAGACGATACATGTCCCAGTAGCGAGCCTCTACGGCCAATGGATCGCGTCCCAGCAGGATCGGTTGCATATCCTCGACCGCGCCCACGATCGCGTACGGGTTGCGTCCGTCCGACATCTCGCCGTAGCCCGTGATCCCGTCGGAGGTGCGCACCGCGACGAACTGCCACGGACGCCAGCCTGCATCAACAACGAACGTTTCAATCTCGCTGATCTTCATGACGGCTCCATCCTGTAGTCGCCTCATCCAGTAGTGACAGTTACAGACCTGTCAGCAACAACGTATGACCGCGTCCGAGGCATTGCTCAGGCGCGCGCGGCTGCTGCGACCGCCTTCGCGATCGTGCCCGCATTGACCACGCCATGATCCAGGAAATCGTTCATCACGCGGGCGTAGGCCGACGGCACTTCGCGAGGCACGCCATGCCCGACCCGACTGAACACATGCAACGTCGCGTTGCCAAGTCGCGCGAAGTCCTTCAAGTTGGGAGTCAAGAGGCCGTCAGCAGCCCCGGCGAGTAGTAGCGTCGGCGTCTGAATCTCGCCCAACCGATCGCCTTTGTGATAGTTCACCATCGCATCCCAGCAGCCGTCATAATGTCCGACCGATACGGACAGCTGTCGGTCGACCTGGTTTGGCACGTCTGCATGCGCGCTTTCGCGCGGCACGCCCGCGAGCGACGTACGAATCAGCAGGTCTCGCTCCTGATTCAGCCAACGCTGGCGCATCGTATCCCGCCCGACTGTGGCATATCGATCCCATCGGCCGGCGCCGGCGCGGACAACGACAGGCTCAGCAACCGATCAGCATGTGAGAGCCCCAGTTCAAACCCGATCAATCCGCCCATGCTCTGGCCGGCGTAATGGAACTGATCGAACCCGTGATAGTCGGCCATGCCGACCACATCGGCGGCGAGCTGCTCAATCGTGTAGCCGTCGTCGGGATGAGCGGAATCGCCCGCGCCGCGACAGTCCATCACGATGCAACGGTAACGTTGGCTCATCCGCTCCACGACGTTCGACCAGCCGTCGTGCGACGCGGTGTAGCCATGCTGGAAGATGATCGGGTCGCCGATACCGCTGTCCTCGTAGTAGAGGTCGACGCCGTTGATATTTGCGATTGCCATCATGCCCTCTCCGTCAATCCGTGACACCTCCCCCAGAGGGGGAAGTCTTGCTCATCGCGCGTCGTAGCCGCCGTCGACCGGTAGCGCGACGCCATTGACGAAGCTCGCGTCGTCGGAGGCGAGGAACGCCGCCGCCGCCGCAATCTCCTCCGGCTGGCCGAGCCGACCCATCGGGTGCAAAGACGCAAGGAATTGCTCAGCGCCTTCCATCTCGCGTATTGGCGCCGTCATCGGCGTGTGGATGTAGCCGGGGCAGACCGCGTTGACGCGCACGCCGCGAGGTCCGTAGGTCACGGCGAACTGCCGCGTGATGCCAACGACGCCGTGTTTGGCCGCCACATAGGCGCCCGCGCCTTCTTCCACCTCCATGTCGATATCCCGCGTTGAGGCGCTGCTCAGCAGGCCGTTCAGACCGGCGATCGAGGCGGTGTTGATGATCGAGCCGCCGCCGCGCTCGGCCAGCATCGCGGCGCCGTGAAAGGTGCCGTAATAGACGCCGCTCAGGTTGACCGAGATCGTGCGATCCCAGCCGAACTGACTGCCGCCGATGCCGGCGTTGTTGAACAGCACATCGATCCCGCCGAGCACGGCCACGGTCTGCGTCAAGGCGTCCTTGACCGCGTCCTCGGACGTGACATCAAGCTCCATCGTCGCCGAGCGGCCGCCATGCTCGGCGATCTGCGCGGCGGTCGTCTGCGCGCCTTCGACGTTGATGTCGGCGCACATCACCGCCGCGCCTTCCGACGCCATGCGCAGCGCCGAGGCCTGTCCGATCCCTGAACCGGCGCCGGTAATCAGCGCGACGCGTCCCTCAAGTCGATCCATCGCCATGTTTGGTCTCCAATCACTGGTTTGCGGTCAGTCTAGGGTGACGTTGGAGACAGGGACTGCATGTTTGCTCTTGGTACGCTGAGATCAAAGCACAGGAGCTGTCTCAAAGGAGCTGACCATGGTTGCCGAGCCGGAAGCAATTGTCGATTACGAGGCGCAAGCGCGCGAGTTTTTGGAGTTGGCTCACGATTATCTGGCGAGGGACAAGCTGCACCAGGCGTCCGAGAAGGGTTGGGGCGCGGCGGCGCACATGGCCAAGGCGGTTGCCCTCGCTCAGGGCTGGGACTACAACACACACGCGGAGTTCAGCGTGGTGCTGAACAACGCCGTACTTGCGACCGGGAATGATCGACTCCGCGATCTGCGTGGGGCGGCAAACGAGTTACACAGCAACTATTACCGTCGCAAGAGACACCTCAACGCCGAGCTGATCGGGCGAGACATCGTGAACGTGTCCGAGCTGCTCGGCCTGCTCACGCCCTTGCTCAATGGAGCGGGGTCGGAACGGTCATAGCGCTGGCATGGACCACTCGGCACCAACCACATGCCTGACCAGACGCCATGCGCAGCGGATCCGGCTGCGTTAGAAGTACACCAGAGGCGGCACGTTGCTGGCTGCGAAAGGAGTCGGAGGTGTTTGTCTTGGCAGCTCTGTTGGGGTTGATTTGGACGACGATCGTCACGTTAGGGAAGTGGCAATACAGATATGGCGTGAACTCGTCATGGTCCGCAACTTACGTGCTCGGCATGATGTCGAGTGTCGTTGGCACGGGTGGACTGATATTGCTGGGGAGCGGGCATCTTCCAGATGCAGTGCTGGTCTTTGCGAGTTTTCTGCTCGGATGCGGGGTCATCTGGCCCATAGTCGCTATGACGGCGACCGTCGTCGCCGACGGTTGGTTCCTCGTGCGGGCCGTTGGCCAAGCACATTGCCGCTGATCGCGAGTTCAAGCAGGGTCCGGCCAGGCACGCGTAAGAACGAGCCAACGTCCTGGCTGACGCCAGAGACAAGCTGGCCACGCATGTCACCCTCTACCGTGAATACACTATCGATCGTATGTCCGGTAATGGGGGGGGGCAATACTCAGTACATTCTAACCAGGATGTGGCCGCCGCGCAGAAGCTGGCGCTTGACCTTGCTTATCCAGCCAATTGCCAGACGATTCAGATCGCTGTTCAGTACAAAGAGCCGCGCTACCGATGGGACGCCAAGAAAGCCAAGTGGAGCAAGACTGAGGTCGATCAAACCCAGTCGACGCCCTTGACGATCTGCGGTCCTACCTGCCCCACCGAGACGCAAACTGTCTTCGTTGTTGAGGAATACGAAGGGGATTATATGGTATACTTGCCATAGAGCAGGAGATACCAGATGGCAAACCGACATCAAGCACCAGGCTGAGCAGACCGCAAGGGCTTGACGTCCCCCAACTCTTCAAGATGCTCCCAGACGATGACGCAGCCGAGACATTCAGCATTCTCAGCTTCAGTCTTCTCTTGTTCCGATTGCATCTGCCGCCATAGCTCAAGCCTGAGCGCTTGACCGCGCGGCAACAACACCACTGCCGAGGATCGGTCCGTTCTGGTGCCTCAGTCAGTGCGCGGGTTTCGTCGAACAGTTGCAGTTCATCGCGCAAGCGCTGTTGGCACAGTTTGACCGCCAGCGGCTGAATGTCTATCCCGATCCAATTCCGCTCAAGTTTCTGCGCGGCGACACAGCCGTCGCGCAACCCGCAAACGGATCCAAGACGACATCACCTGGTTTGCTTGAGGCCCTGATGATCCGCTCGACCAGCGCGATCGGTATCTGTGTGAGATATCCCGTTCGCTGTTTTGCGCGACCCTGTACAGGCGCAATGTCGCCCCAATCGTCACCTATGGCGACTCCCCGCGACTCATCTAGATATCGCTTGTAGGCAGGTACTCGACCTGGTGCCGTTTGAATGACCCGGCCTTGCGCCACCAACTCTTGCATACGATCTTCGTTGTATCGCCAATATCGGGTGACTCCCATGAGTTCATACTGAGGGTGGCCACGGGTTCCGCGACCGGGAGCTGCAAAATTATCCAACCTGTACCGTCGTCCGGTTTTAGGTTCCACGTGACGATAGAACTGTTTGATGTACGCCTCTTCCAGGGGTACAAATGGTTGTTCGAACACTGGTCCCGGTCGATCCGTCCGATAGTGCAACAGAACATCGCGCATACGCGCCCAACTCTTCGCACCCTGCGCGGCGTCACTCTTCGCGCGGGACCGTTGCTAACTGATTTCATTGAGATAGTTGGACGCCCCGAACACCGAATCCATGAGCGGCTTGAGATAGTGACTGGCGAACGGATCGCAGTGCAAATAGATCGATCCGGTCGGCTTGAGCACTCGATGCATCTCAATCAGACGTGGAGCCATGAATGAGCAGTACGCGCCCATCTGCGGGCTGTGTGCGGCGATTGCCGCCTCGACAACCTCACGGACAGCAGTAGCTGCGTAGTCGCGCTCTTCCTCCCACTGACGGGCGATGGTCTGCTCTAGCGTTTCATCGCTGTAGCGACCCCAACCCCAGATGTCATTGAATCCCACCATCGCTCCACGCTCACCAATCGGAGCCTGCCATTTCTTGCCCGTATTGAATGGCGGATCGAGGTAGATCAGATCGACGCAATCGGAATTCAACCCGCGCAGGACGCGCAGGTTATCGACCGTGTAGATCACCGATGTGGGGCTGTTCAGTTCTGACATGGAGCACTGGATCAAGCGGATACGCTGTGTTAACCCGGTCTGTTAGCTGAGGGCAATGATCGTTAACTGGCAGTCGTTGACGAGCATACGACAACTATGCCAGTTAACATCCAATACGAGCACCCTGTTGAGAAGTCTCGAACAGGCTCCTACGATGTGGATGTTCCCAAGACACGCACGATTCAAGTTTCCGTACTGGTGACCAAGCAACGACAAGTGCAATACACCGTGCAAGTGCAGAAGACTCGTTAGGTCTCCCGCCCGGTCAAAGTGACGAAGTATCGAACTCGGACGGTGTACGAGACGACCTACCGACGAGAGGCGTACACCGTCTACGTTGATGTCCGGATCCAGGTCACGAAAACACGGTATCGGACAGAAACTCGTAGGCGCTGGGTGAAGGGCATTGCGGGTTGGTATCGACAGACCATACCGTCCGTGTCCCGTACACAGTAACAGTCACGGAGACGAGGCGGGTTGCCGCTACTCGTTATCGCCAGGTGCCGGTGCGGACCTCGAAACATGTGTCGGAGCCGTATACCTTGATCGAGTCTCGACAACGAGAAGAGGCCTACACAGAGACGGTGATGCGACAGCGCGAAGAGTCGTATACGGAGACCGAGTCCCGTAGTCGCGAGGAAACATACATGGACTACGAGAGACGTAGCCGACAGATGTCGAAGGAAGAGATCGTCGACGTGTGTCCCATTCAGGTGAAGGAGGCGCGGACGCTCTACGACGCCTAGCTTCGCCATAGGCGGCTGTGCGCCCGGCGGGTCTCGCAGATCCGCTGGGCGCGACTGGCTGGCCGGACCCTGGGAGTCATCTGCCGTTAGGCTGGACGGAATGAGCTGCTCATACAAACCCGAAGGAGAATGGCATGCCTATTGCTGCTGGGGACACCCTGCCCGACGCGCGTGGAACCGTGATGTCCGAAGGACGCCCTGGTCCCGTGTCGCTGAACGACCTGGTCGGCGAGAAGAAAACCGTCGTCTTTGGCGTGCCCGGCGCCTTCACGCCGACCTGTACCAATGACCATCTGCCCACCTTCGCGACCTCGGCCGACCAGCTCAATGCGGCCGGCATTGAGCAGACGATCTGCATGTCGACCAACGACATCTTCGTGCTGTCGGCCTGGAACGCGGCGCACGGCGCCGACCACATCACGATGCTCGCCGATGGTTCGGGAGACATCACCCGTGCGATGGATATCGGGCTAGACCTGTCGGGACTGGGGCTGGGCTTCCGCTGCACGCGATTTGCGATGTTGGTCGATGGAGGCGTGGTGCGGGCCTTCCAGACCGAGGAGAATCCGGGCGCCTGCGCGCTGACCTCGGCCGCCGCCATCCTTGAGCACGCCTGAGCTCGCACGGCGGTGGGCGCCCCCCCTCAGTCACTGCGTGACAGTTCCCCCTCAGAGGGGGGGAGCGCAGACAATCTGCGGCGCAAGGATGCGGAGGCGCTGCTGCGCTATCGCGGCGTGCGCAGCGCGCACACCTACGAGGCGTCGTGGTACAACAACGCCACATTCGTCTTTCCGCTGGTGGCCGTGATCATCGCAGGCATCATCTGGCTGCTGAGCGGCAGCACGGAGGCCGGCGGCGCCGCCATCTTCTTCCTGGTCGTGACCGCCGCGATGTTGCCCGTCGTGTTCGTCACCTGGCAGCGCCAGACGACCGCCATTGTGGTGCATGACGACGGTGTCACCGCGCTGCACTCAGGGTTCGAGCGTGAAACGATCGCCTGGGACGAGCTGCGCAGCGTTCGTCGCGTCGAGACGATGGGCAATGTGCGCTGGTATCTCGACGGCGCCGGCGAGCATCACATCGTGATTGAGGGCGAGATCGCTGAGCGCGAGGCGCTGCTGAGCGCCGCTCGGGCGCAGATCGAGCAACGAGACCAACTGCAGGACCAGCCGCAGGACCGGCCGCAGGGCTAGCCGCCGCTTCGGGCGAGCGGGTCAGGCGTGTTGAGCGTCGGCCGCGATTCGGCCGGCAACGCGATGGCGGCGATCGCCGTCTCACCGTCCTCATCCAACACGATCGTGACGGCTGCTCCGGAACCGATCGCGGATGGCTCCACTCGCTCGAGTCTGAGCAGGAAGCTCGTTTCCTCCGTGAGCGCAATCTGCGCGGGCCCGGTCGCCGTTTCAATCATCAGAAACGAGTCGGAGATCGTGATCACGCGCCCGGTGAGCACCTGTCGGCCCTGCAGCCCCTCGGCGTTGCCGAATGGGCTGAGTCCGCTGGCGCCCAGAATCAGGCTGTCGTTTGGGTAGGCAGCCTCGTCAATCTCGATCTGCGCGCGACCAGCGACAATGCCCGTCGTGGTGGTGAGGTCGTCCTCAGACGGCTGCGGTGCGACGATGTCAGAACCGACGAACCATCCGCCCACGCCGGCAGCGGCCAGCAATCCCAGCGCGGTGAGCCAGCCGATCAGGCCGCGAGTGCGATTCATTGAGCTGCGTCCTCAACAATGGCTTCGACCACCGCATCGCCGAGCAGCGCCTGCTCGGACGGGATGATCACGATACCGGTGGTGATGAAGCTGTTCACGTTGTCATCCGTGCCGCCGACGATCACGTAATCGCCGGGCTGTACTTCGTCCGTCCAGATCGGCAGCATCGCCTCAATGATGGCGTCGTTGCGGAACCGAATCAGTTCCGACGCGTCGCCGACGCGGACGCTCCAGCTGTCGCCGGCGCGCTCGGTGACGAAGCCGTTGATGTCGCCGGTGGGGGCGCCGTCAGATCCGACGCGCGGTTGTTGGTCGGACTCGAAGACGCGCACGACATCCTGTTGGCTCGGACCGCCCCACTGAAATCCGGCGCCCAGCGCAGCGCCGAACACGATCGCGGCGAGGGGAATGATCAACAGGCGAGAGGCGAAGCCACTGAGTCGGTTGCGCACGTGCGAGTCGTTTCAGGATCTATCGCGCTCCCCCTCGCAGGGGGTGCTGTCGCTTTGCGACTGAGGGGGCCTGCCGGGGCCATGACCTCGACAGAGCTTGTGCGTGGGGACCCCCTCCGCCTTCGGCACCTCCCCCTGCAAGGGGGAGGAAATGAGAAGGGTTGGCGCCGCCTTCTGCAAGGGTAAGGGAAGGGTTGATGTTGCCTTCTGCAAAGGTAAGAGGAGAGCCAGTGCCCCATCGCAAGGGTAGAGAAGAGCCGTCGCCTCCCTTTTCGAGGAGGGAGATCAGAGGAGGGCGGACCGGAGTCCGCCCTCCTCTGAGTGTTTCGCGAACTGCGTCCTTAGACGGCGAGCGCGTCGGCGACGTCGGCGAGGCCGATCGACTCCAACTTCTCGCGGCTCGGCAGGCAGGTCTCGGTGTCCCAGTCGCAGGCGTTGAGGAAGTCGGTCTCGAGGGTCTCGATGTCGAGGACGACATCGGCCAGCGGACCGGTCTTCTGCACGGTGCCCTCGCCGCCCCAGAGGCGGGCCGGGGCGAAGCGCTGACGCGGGTTGTCGCCTTCGCGGACGGTGAAGGCCATGCGCAGGTTGGAGATGCGCTCGCCGGCCTGTTGCAGGTCTTCGCCGGTCAGGTCCCAGCCGGTGACGGCGTTGATCCACTGCGGGAAGCGGTCGGTCGGAGCGGCCATCATGATGAACTGACACATGCCGGTCGAGTTCGAGATGTGCATGTACTCCGAGGCGCCCTTGTGGTGCTCGCCGCGGTTCTCGTAGTCCTTGAAGTCGCGCGGCGCGGTCGGGTACTCAGGGCCGCCGTAGCGGGAGTTGCCCTCGTACTGCGTGTGACGCGCCGGCGTCGGATCGAGCTTGTACGTCGTCCAGTACTCCGGCTGCAGCTTGGCGTCGTGCATCGGCAGTTCCTGGCCGCCAACGTCGGTGCGGAACTCCTGCGCGCGATCGTCGCCGTTCTTTTCGTCGATCTTCTCGGCGGCGACCTTCATGCCGTCGGCGAGCAGGTCACCGAAGCCTTCGCGCTTGCCCATCTGGTGCAGCATTTCCATGATGCCGTCGTCGTTGGACCAGGTCAGCTCGACGCCGCCGGTGTCCTCGAGGTCGATCAGGCCGTTCTCGAAGCACTCAATGGCGAACGAGATCGTGGTGCCGGCGCCGATGGTGTCGAGGCCGTACTCGTTGCACCAGTGGTTGGCCGCTTGCAGCATGTCGATGTTGCAGGAGAGGTTCATCGTGCCGAATGAGGCGACGGTCTCGTACTCAGCGCGGTGCGTGTCGACCGGGTACTTGAAGACGCCCTTCTCGTGCTCGGCCTGGGACAGGCCAGCGCTCGGCGCGCCGTAAGGCGATTCGATTGATTCCGCGCCACAGGCCATCGGACAGCGCCAGCAGCCGTAACTCTTGTGACGCACGGCCTTGCCGTTGACGTCAACCGCGCGAGGCGCCGGCGAGTGATTCGGGTCGATCGGCGGCATGCCCGTCGCGGGGTCAATTTCGATCTCGGCGTGGGTCATGCGGGTGGCGTTGAAGACCATCCCCGACATCGCGTCTACCTCGGGCAGCACGTCAATGCCGACGCCGCCCCAGTTGCGCACCGGCGAGTCGCCATTGTGTGCGGAGCCAGTGCTAATGCCGGTGGTGCCGAAACCCGCGAAGAAGTCGCGCAGCGGCGCGATGAACTCGTCGCGTGACTGTCGCGCCAGCGCGCGAATGTCGGCGTCGCCGGCGAGCATGTTCTCGCGCGGCGCGCCCTTGACGACGACCGCCTTGACCTTCTTCGAGCCCATCACCGCGCCGACGCCCGAACGGGCGGCGAGGCGGCCGTGCTCGTTGCAGATGCCGGCGAGGTACGACAGCTGCTCGCCGGACGGGCCGATGCAGGCGACGGACGTCTTCTTGCCGTACATCTCCTTGAATGCGTTTTCAACCTCGATCGCGCCGAGGCCCCAGTACTCTGATGCGTCCTCGATCGAGACGTCGTCGCCGTCAATCAGGATGTAGACCGGGTTCTCGGCCTGGCCGTAGAAGAGGATGCCGTCCCAGCCGGCGAACTTCAGGTAGGGACCGAAGTCGCCGCCGCAGTTGGCATCGCCCCAGCCGCCGGTCGAGGGCGACTTGCAGACGGCCTGGAAGCGGTTGCCGAAGATCGGCGTGCCGGTCAGCAGACCGGGCAGCAGGCCGAGCACGTTGTCCGGACCGAGCGGGTCGGCGCCGGCGGGCACGCGGTCAAAGAGCAGTCGAGCGCCGATGCCATAGCCGCCGAGATAGTCCTTATACATCTGCTCGGGCAGGTCTTCGCGCTCGATGTTGCCGTCGCCGAGGTGAACGTTGATGATCTTGCCGTTGATGGCGCTCTCTGCGGGATTCCAGTCTTTGCTGGCGAATGGGTCTTGCGTTTCAGCGGCTTCTGCCGCCTCGGCGCCGGGAACGTTGGCCATGGTGAGCACTTCCTTCATTACTGTGCGTTGTCAGGCGTCGTGGGACACGCGTCCACAAGATGCCAAGACGTAGGGTAGCGAATGCGACTCCAACACGCCATATGAGGGTTAGATAACATAGCCGACTCGCCGGGATTTATTTCGCGTAGCGCGAAGTGTTTCTGAGGCGTAGCCTCAACGCCAAGTCCCTGACCAGCGCCACGATTGCTCCCGCGCCGCCGAGTCGACGCGCCGGAACCTTGCCACAGCGTTGGACCGACCGGTTGGATCACCCGGTCCTGTACAGGGATGACGAGGATGTGGCTGCGCTGAAATGCGCCAACTGAGGCAGACGTTCGCGGCGTTTGTGAGTCGGGATTTCCGCTTCATGTGGGGCGGCTCCCTGCTGTCGGTGACCGCGTTCATGACGTCGTTCCTGCTCGTGCCGTCGGTCGCCTACCAGATCACCGGCAGCTATGCAGCGGCCGGCATCGCGGCGATGGGCTCGGGCATTTCGCAGACCCTGCTCGGCCCGATCGGCGGCGTGATCGCCGACCGCTATCGCAAGAAGCCCATGGTGATGGCGGGACAGGTCCTGCCCGGCTTCCTCATTGCTGGCATGGGCATCCTGATCTACACCGAGTCGATCAGCGTGCCGCTGCTCCTGCTGACCACCCTGATGATGGGCGCCGGCTTCTCGATCATGGGTCCCGCGCGTCAGGCCTGGACCGGTGAGATCGTTCCACGACGCTTGCTCGCCAACGCAGTCGCCCTGCAGCAGATGTCGATGAACACCGGACAGGTGATCGGCCCGACAATCGTCGCGGTTGCGATTCTGCTGCTCGGCGACAACGGCGAACTGAGCCTCAGGCAGGCCAGCTACCTCTTCCTGCTCGTTGCGTCATTCTTCGTCATCGTGGTGCCGATGACCGGCGCCATCAAGGGCGGCGCGCCGCCCAAGCCGAAGGCAGAGCGTCGCGCGTTTGGCGTCGAGCTGCAAGCCGGCTTCCAGTACCTGAAGAACAACCCTCGGCTACGCATCTGCTGGGGCTTCTTCCTGGTCATGGTCATGTGTGGATTTGCCTTCCAGACACTCCTGCCTGGCATCCTCGACCGAGAGTTTGGGCGGAATCCCTTCGATATCGGCCCGACCTACATCATCTTCGGCGTCGCCTCGCTGATGATCAACATCGTCCTGGCCGGGATGGTCTCCGGACCTCGCGCCTGGCCGGCGCTGCTGGTGATGGGCCTCATGCTCGCGGTCGGATTCTGGCTCGTGGCGCTTGCGCCCACCTACGGCGCCCTGCTCGTGCTCGGTTCACTCATTGGAGCCGGACGCTCCGGCGTGATGCTGGTCAACCAGTCGATCATGATGTCGCACACGAAGCCTGAGTACTTCGGCCGCGTGATGTCCTTCGTGATGATGGGCTTCGGCCTGCAATCGCTGTTGGGTCCCGTCTGGGGTATCACCGCCGACACGATCGGCGGACGCCAGACCTTTGCGTTGATCGGCGTCATCGCCGCGGTCGCGACCGTCTTCATGGCGGTCGGCTGGTTGCGCACCAGAAATCTGCCGCTCGAACCGGGAACCGCCGCGGCCAGCATGGGTCGCCGATACGGAGCGGGCGTGCAGCGACCGTCGCCTGCGCCCGCCGTCGCCAGCAACGGACGTGCCGCGAGTCCGACGTTTGCCGCACAGCTCGCGCCCGTCGCGCTGATGGACCCGCAGAAGGCGCGCTCATGAGTCATCTGCGCGTCACCTTCGCAGCGCTCTCCGTGCCCGACTATCGGCTGCTCTGGTTCGGCTCAATGCTCGCGACTACCGCGTTCATGACGACCTTCGTCCTCGTACCGATCGTGGCCTACGAGATCACCGGCTCATACACAGCCTCCGGGATCGCTCAGTCAGGCATGGTCTCGCAGCTCATTTTCGGCCCGTTCGGCGGCGTCATCGCCGATCGATATCGTAAGAAGCCCTTGGTACTCGGCAGTCAGATCATCCCCTGCGGCATCATCATCGTCACGGGCCTGTTGATCGTCACTGACAACATCACCGTCCCGCTGCTCTTCGGATCGACCTTCCTGATGGGGGCCACGTTCTCGTTGATGGGGCCAGCCCGACAGTCGTGGGTGGTGGAACTCGTCCCACCACAACTGCTGCCCAACGCCGTCGCGTTACAGCAGATGTCCATCAACATCGCCGCCGTCATCGGACCGATGATGGCATCCGTCCTCGTGCTGTCCATGGGGCTCGATTCCGGCATCCTCTACCTCCTGGTCGCCGCTCTCTTCGTGGTGGTGGTGCCGTTGACCACGATGATTAGCGGCAGCGGTCGCGCCACGCCGAAGGACGAGCGCAAATCGGTCCGGTTCGAGATGACCGCCGGTCTGACCTATCTGACCAGCCGACCACAACTGCGCAACCTCTGGCTCTACTGGGTGCTGATCGTGATCACGGGATTCGCGTTGCAGACGCTGATTCCCGGCATCCTTGAGCGTGAATTTGGACGCGCGCCTGACGAAGGCACAGTGGTCAACACGATCTGGGGTGTGGCATCCCTGCCCGTCAATATTGCGCTCGCCGGGATGGTGGGCGGGCGCCGCGCCTGGCCGCTGTTGTTTACCACTTCGCTCATGCTGGCGGGAGGCATCTGGCTGACCGGCGCCGCGCCCAGCTTCTTCGTGCTGCTGGTCGTCTCCGCCATCGCTGGCATGGGACGCTCCGGCGTGATGCTGCTCAATCAAACGATCATGATGACCAACACGCGACCGGAGTACTTCGGTCGTGTGATGAGCTGGGTGTTCATGGCCTTTGGACTGCAAGGGTTACTCGCGCCGGTCTGGGGCATCATCGCTGACGGCATCGGCGGCCGCGAGACGCTCTACATCGTCGGTCTCGTCGTGGTCGTCGGGACTGTTCTGATGGCGCTGTCGCGCACACGAACCAGCAAGATTCCACCTGAAGCCGGCACTGCCGCCGCCTCCATGCTTCGCAGCCCTACGGAGGAGCCGTCGCCAGCGCCGATGACCGCCCCGAGCCCCGCCTACAGTCAGCTCTTCGCCGCTCGATTAGCCCCGGTCGTGCTGATGGAAGGTCAGAAGATTCCGGTCCAGGAAGCCGCAATCAGCGGCATCACCGCTGGCGGAGACTGATGAGCAACACTCTCGCCGCATTCGGCGCGCGCGACTTCCGACTGCTTTGGGGCGGGACCCTGTTCTCGACGACCGCCTTCATGACCAGCTTTCTGCTCGTGCCGATCGTGGCCTACGAGATTACCGGTTCATACACCGCCTCCGGCATCGCGCAGATGGGCAGCGGATGCTCGATGCTGCTGCTGGGACCGATCGGCGGCGTGATCGCTGACCGCTACGCCAAGAAGCCGATGGTGCTGATCAGCCAGATCATTCCTGGCCTGATCATTCTCGGTGCCGGCATACTGGTCGTCACCGAACTGATGACGATCTGGATGCTCTTCCTCTCCAGCCTGCTGATGGGCGTCGGCTTTGCGCTGATGGGTCCGGCGAGACAGGCCTGGCTCGGCGAGCTGGTACCCAGACAGTTGCTCAACAATGGGATCGCGTTGACCCAGGTGGCGCAGAACATCAGCCAGGTGCTCGGCCCCATGTTGGGATCGATCCTGCTCCTGCTCTTCGCCGTCGGCACCGGCCAGATCTACTTCCTCGTCGCCGGCTTCTTCCTGATTGCAATCCCGCTCACGACCATGCTGCCCAACGCCCGCGCGGCGATCGCCGCGCAGCGCCGCTCTGCCGTCAACGAGCTCGGCTCCGGCTTCCGCTATCTGCGACGCAACCCTCGCCTGCGCCTGCTCTGGGGCTACTGGATGGTGATCGCCATCTGCCGATTCGCCTCGCAGACGTTGCTGCCCGGCTTCATCGAGCGCGAGTTCGGAGTCGACGCCAGCGACACCTTCCTGCTCTATCTGGTGGTCGGTGTGGTGGCTCTGATTACCAACGTCCCGCTCGCCGGAAGGGTCACCGGACAGCGAGCCTGGCCGATGCTGATCGTCTTTGGCTTCCTCATGGCCAGCGTCTTCGTGATGGGCGCACTGACGCCGAGCTTCTTCGCCCTGATGCTGGTTGCCATCCTCGTCGGAATCTCTACGACGGGTGTGATGCTGGTCAATCAGGCTCTGATCATGACCAACACGCGACCCGAGTACTTCGGACGCGTCATGTCCTTCGTGGTGCTCGGTTTCGCCGCGCAGACGCTGCTCGCGCCGATTTGGGGAGTAAGCGCAGACGCGATCGGCGGCCGAGAGACGATGATTATGGTCGGCGTGATCGTCGCAGCCGCAACGGTGTTGCTGACATTCGGTTGGTTGCGCACTCGACAGCTCCCGCTCGAGCCCGGAACACCGGCTGCGCTGGCGAGGCAAGAGACGACCGCTGCTGAGCGCCGACCAAGCCACCCGCCCGCGTTGAGACCGGATTATCCCACCAGGGTCGCACCCCTGGCGCGCATGGGAGATCAGAAGGCGCGTTGATCATCCGCGAAACGCGACCCTCCATCCACGCCCCTTCGTCTTCCACGCGGAAGTCAGCGCGAATGCCGCATTACTCGATACTGGACCGACGACGGTCGTCTCTGATTTCCACGCCAGGCGTTATCCAGAGTCGCGTTGCGTCCTCACCCATGCGAGCACCTCAGTCATGTCGCTTCGCAGCTCGGTCACTTCGCTCCGCAGCTCGGTCACACCTGCCTGGACCTCGGTCACATCTGCCTGGACCTCGGTCACACCTGCCTGGACCTTGGTCACATCTGCCTGGACCTTGGTCACATCTGCCTGGACCTTGGTCACATCTGCCTGGACCTTGGTCACATCTGCCTGGACCTTGGTCACCCGGCCGTCAACTTCCTGAAGCTTCACGTCGACTGCCCGCACCTTGGCATGGAGCACTTCCAGCGAGGCATCCAGCCGGTCAATCGCCTTGCGGTTACCCCCGACCACCCCGTTCAGCGCGTCGACTCTGCTTGCCAGATCGTCGAATCGGCTGTCAAAGTGGTACTGCATCTTGCGCAGCTCCACGATTTGCTCACCCAACAGATGAACCAGGGCGCTCTCGGCTTCCTCCAACTTCGTCAGTTGCGCAAGAGCTGATCCGAGCTCGGACTTGAGCCACTCTACGTCGCTGCGCACATTGAGCAGGGCGACCGTCAGTTCCGTGACGGCGCGGGCGTCAGGCGTGCGCAATTCGATCAGATCGAACGCTTTGGCCAACTCCGGCTCCATGCCGGCGGCGATGAGGGTTTCCGACCAGGAGATGTCTGATGTCGTCATGCAGCCATTCTAGCGCACTAGTGCCATGAAATGCCAGCTCGTCGCAAGTCGGCCGCCAGCAGCTTGCCGATTCCCTTGCGGTCGGCCCACGATCGGGCGCCTGGCGCCTGCTCGTCGCTCGCCGTGTTCGGTCACAGTCTGACGCACGTAATCTCCCAATTCCCAACGGCGGTCACTTCTACGTATACATCGCCGGCCGGAACGCTAGCGCCGACGCCGTCGCCAACAAACAATCGGGACGTTCCTGTCGCCTCTTCGGCGATTGTGTTCGCGTGCAATGACCCGGACTCGCGATCCGCGCTATGGCTCCAGATGCTAAAGTTACTAGGACCGTGGCTATAACGGTTATCGCTCACCGAGGCTTGGCAGCGATAGTGACCGGCGCTCATGTGTCCGAGAAGCACGTACTGCGAACCCGTTCCCCTGACTGACGCCTCCTGCTTATCTCCGGCTGAAGGCGAATCGATATCTGTCGGAGGCGGCGCTTCGGGCTCGAAATCGCACGAGATCTCCCAATTCCCATCGGCGGTCACTTCTACGTATACCTCGCCCGGCAGGACTGCCGCGCCCAACGCGTAGCCGACATTCATGTAAGTGACCGCCTGCGTGTAAACGGTTATACCGTTGGCGTGTATATGTCCCCAGCTGCCGTCAGCGCTATACATAATGATGCTGTAGTGCGCGTTGCTGGCTGTGCGAACACCACTGTTGCTGACCGAGCTCACGCATCGATATCGCCCGGCGCTGAGCCGTCCCAACACCGTGTATTGATCATTGGCGCCGCGGAGCGATGCATTGGTCAGCCCTGATGTTGAGTGCGCGGCTTCCATTGATGCCGCAGGCGCTTCGATTGCCACGCCGATTGGCGATGATCTCAGCCAACGCGAGTGCGTCACGCCAGCAGGAAAGTAACGCGTGCCGGGCAGGATGCGTTGACCGTTGTGCTCAAGCGCGAACTCGACGCGCCCGTCGTCGAGTTGGCGCGCATTGATGCGAACTTCGGTCGTCGTGGTCTGAGTCGTTTGGGCGTAGAGAACCCCCCCCCCCGCGATCAGGGCGACAGCCGCGGCAATGATCCAGCGATGAGTGTGATGCAACATGATGATGGCTTTCTGGATTGCTGAGTGTGATCAATCCGCCTGCGCCAGCTCGCCGAGGAATGCTCGCGTGCGCTCGATGTGAGACTCCGCGTCGTCAACCAGTACGACAATTGCAGCTAACAGCTCGTCAACGCCGTAGTCGTCGTGCATCGCGCGCACCTGGTCGCCGACCTCCGACTCTGAGCCTGAGATGATCAGAGCGTCGGCCATGCGGTCTGTGAAGTCGCGGCCGGCCGCTTCGTCGTAGCCTGCATCCTGGAGCATTTGCGAGTAGTACGGCAGACGCTGATAGAAACCGAATTGACGCTTGGCGGCGGCGCGGATCACTTCCTGGTCTTCGCACAGGATGATCGGCGTGTGGACGACCATCTGCGGCCGCTTGCGATCGGCGAGGTCAGCGCCGGCCTGCTGCGCCGGCAGCGCGACATCGCGGATGTAGGGCAATGGCGACATCCAGGAGATACCGCCGGCCGTGATCTCTCCCGACAGCGACCACGCCTTCTCGCGCAATGCCGAGATCATGGTCGTCACCTGCGTCGGTCCGCCGGGCAGCGTCGCGCGCGCGGTGATCAGCTCGCCCTCGTGGTTGACTGCGCCCGTTTCGAGCAGCGAGCGACAGACCGTCACGTACTCGCGAAGGTGAGACAGCGGCTTCTCGAATGGAATCCCCCAGGTACCTTCGATCGCCGGCTTGTGCGATGGTCCCAGTCCCAGAATCATCCGACCTGGAGCGATCTGATCGACCGAGGCGGCGCCCTGCGCCATCGAGATCGGGTGACGCGGATAGGTTGGCACGATCGATGTGCCGAAGTCGATCCGCTCCGCTCCCGACAACGCGGCGCCGACAAAGACAACGAATGGATCGGGCGCTGGTCCGCCAACGGTTAGCCATGCGGTGTCGAGACCGGCGCGGTCGGCGGCGACGATCCCGTCGATCAGGGCGGGCGCGCTCATCATCTGGATATTCTGGAGGGCGATGTGGACGCCGATGCGCATGTTCTGCATGTTGGTGGCTCGCTTCCAGCGCTGAGCTTGACGATTTCCCTCAGTCTAGAAGGCGAACGAGAAGGCGAGTCCATGACGCGAAGTTCGGACGTCAGGCATACACCGATCCAGGCTCAAATTCGAGACGTCTGGCCGATCTCACGCCATCGACGAACTGCGCGCCGGTTGTGTCGTGTCCAGGCAGCAGCAAGGCGTCGCGTTGCGCGGCGATGGCGGCGATCTTCTCGATCGACCGTTGCCAAGCCTCGCCGTCCATGTCGATCGGCGACGTTGCCGGCGGCGGGCCGAGCGTGTCGTGGAAGTACATCGCGTCAGAGGTGAGGAAGACCCAGCCGGTCTGATCCAGCCGCGCCAACAGACCCATCGTGCCCGGTGTGTGTCCCGGCAACGAGATGCACCACAGGTCCTTCGCGATCTCCTGATCGCCGTAGATCAACATCTGCGGCGCGCGCGAGACGAAGTGCCAATCCGCTCGCACGAAGAAATCGCTGGCGACTTCGACGCTCGAATCGACGTGTTTCCACTCGTCTTCGTGGACCACAACTGTCGCTCCCGCACTCTCAAACAGGCGCAGTCCGCCGGCGTGATCGGCGTGCAGGTGACCCTGGATGACATGACTGAAGTCTTCCGGCGCCAGACCACGCTGCTGAAGCACGGCTTCGAGGCAGACCTCAGGGGTGATCCGTTCAAGGTTGACGAGTTGCAACCACTCGGGCAGCCACTCGCTGGACCAGCTTGCTGCGATGCCCGTCTCAAACAGGATCAGTCCCGCGTCCGGATGATCGATCACCCATGACAGCGCCGGACACTGATAAGCCCCATTGATGATGTCGCCAGCAAACCGTTCCGGCTCGCGCCCCGTTGATGGATCAAACAGCGCCGCCATCGGCAACGGAAAGACGCCCAGCTGCAGTCCCGAGATCGTGATACCCATCGGCTCAATCCCCCTTGCGCCTGACCTTAGCCGTTGTCGTAGCCCTTCGTGATCGGAGCGTCCTGTCGCTGACCGGCCTGGCCGTCTGGCGCAAAGCCGTCCACGGTCTGTGCGAGGTCGACCCGCTCTCGGATTGACGGAATCGCCTGGGCGCCATCGACCTGACTGGCCAGGTGCAGCGTCTGTGTCGGGAAGGCGAACTCGACCTGTAGCTCGTTGGCCAAGCGGATCATGTCGAGATTGAAGACGTGCCGAGTACGCAGCTCCTCGTTCCAGGTCGCGGCGCCGATGAAGGTATAGACCATAATGTTGAGCGCAAAATCTCCGAAGCTATGAAATTCGACGATGTAATAGTCGTGGCGCATGTTTGGATTGGCGCGCACGATCGCCCGCACGCCTTCGACGAACGCCTGAATACGATCTGGATCGGTGTGATAGGCGATTCCGACGGTCGTGTAGTAGCGACGCCAGCTGCGCTGCCCCATGTTATTGACCGCTGTGTCAGTCATTCGCGCATTGGGTACGGTGATTAGCGAATCAGCGAACGTACGAACCCGCGTCGAACGGAAGCCGACCTGTTCGACCGTCCCTTCGATGTCGCCGACGATCACCCAGTCGCCGACCTGAAACGGTTTGTCGGCCAAGATGGTCGCGCCTCCGAGCAGATTCTTGAGCGTGTCCTGCGCCGCCAGCGCCACAGCCAATCCGCCCAATCCGAGCCCTGCGATCAGCGAGGTGATATTGACGTCCAGATTCTGCAGGATGAACACCAGGCCGATCGCGCCGACGAATATCTTGCCCGCCGTACGCGCCAGCGGCGCCAGCTGATCATCCAGCTTCGATTCGGTCTCTTCAGCGACATCCTGCCAATAGTCCGCCGCCGCATCGACCAATCGGAAGCCGAGCAGGACGCCGGCAAAGGTCGAGGCGAAGCTGGCAAAGATCTCGACCACGTGCTCAATGTCTGGATCGAAGTCGAGGACGGGGAAACCGATCGCCAACGTCAGCGCGCCGAGCATCAACAGCAGCGGACGCTGCAACCGCTTCAGTTCCTGATGCCAGAAATCCCGCCGTTCCGGCGCGGTGCGTTGATTGATCGCCTGGCTCAGCGACCAGACCAGCGCAAATCGAGCCGCGATGATGATGACCGCCATCGCGCCCAGGCCGATGAACTGCCAGACTTCGATGCCGATCACTGCTTCGTTCAGCCAGTTGAAGACGAGATCAAGAGGCAAGTCGATCACCCCAAACGAAGTTCACTGTCGACGAGATTGAGTGTATTGCTCTCTTGGGCAGGATCGCCGCTCCCGTTGCAGGTCGTTCATTTCGCTACACTTTCGCTGCGGCGATACGGCGCCGCAGCCCGAGGCGTGATCGAGGGTGCCTGATGGCGACGCGACCGAACGAGGAGCCGCTGGTTCGCTTCGCCAATAGCGGCCTCCCCACACAGCGGCAGCGAGCGACTGTGCCATCGGCCGACCCTGACTCCGCCCCGGATGACAGCCGAGCCGCTCTCGCCGCTGACATTGGCGCGGTGCTAGGTGCGCTGCTCGTACTGGTCGGCGCTCTGGCGCTGGCCTTCATGTACTTTGCGGACGACACTACGGCGCAACTCCTCGTATTGGGCGTCGCCGGCGTCGTCGTGCTGGTAAGCGCTCGGGCTTCACTCAATCTCCGTCCGCGGTCAGTTTCCAATTGGCTTGCTGGCAGCGCCGCGTTGCTGCTGGGTATCAGCTTCGGCCCCGCGTCGATACAGATTGGCTATTCCTTCGCCAACTTTCAGGAAGACTGGATCCTGAGTTGCATAGTTCTAATGGTGGTCGGCGGCGTTGTTTGCTGGTGGTTGCGCTCGGTGTTGGCTGGGTCCATGGCGGCGGCCGCAATGGCCGCACTGCCCGGAGTGCTGGCGTTACCTGCCACGTTTGAGTTGGCGAGCTGGCCTTTTGTCTTTAGCGAGCCGGTGTCGACATTGCTGCTCTGGGGCACCCTGTCGCTGATGGCGCTGGTCGTGTTGACGGTCGAGTTGGCTTCCCTGTATCTCCACCGCCGCGGTTGGGCCGTGCGTGAGGCGACCATAGGAACGGTGATCACCTCCTAAACGGTGCTAGGCATTGCGCTGGTGGCGGCAGCCTCGACGCAGGGCGCGTCCTGGTTCTACTTTCTCCTGGGTAGCGGCGCCGTAGCAGCGACCGGGATATCCGTCTGGCGACGCGATCGAGCCTGGTTGTCATTTTCTGGAAGGCTGTTCACTGCATCTACGCTCACCACGCTGTTTCAGATCAATGAGACCAGCAACACGGCGCTGGCATTGGTCCTGTTGGCGCTGACCTTTTCCCATTCGCACCGCTGAGGAATCGCCTACCGGAAGGCTTTGCGGTGCTGCGTTGGGAAGTAACGATTTGGCTCTGCGGGTTTGCAATCGCCTTCGCATTTGCGCTTGAGTCGGGTGCAGGTCTGTTCATTGAATGGGCCTGGGCGTTGGGCATGGTCCTGCTGGGCGTGCTGCGCTCCCGCCCGATTGCCCTGGTGATCGGAGGCCTGGCGTTGTTCGTTGTGCTGATGATCACGATCATCGGCATGCTCGGCGCCACGGTCGGCACCGGATTCGGCACGTTTGTGTTCGGCGCGACCGTACTCGCTGCCGTCATCGTCTGGCGACAAGGATTCGATTCGGTTCCTGGCGTCAGGCGGTTCCTGGTGACGCAGCGAGCGCTCGTCAGCCACCGCGTCAGACCGAGTCGACCGCACTCACTCGGCGCGCGTCGCGGATGAGGACGGGGTGTGGAACGTGTCCCCGCTCGGAGGCGGGGACGGAATCAGACGCCGCGGCTTGGGCGCTACGCCGTCGATGGATTGTGCTCGAAGCCGCAGGCCTTGTGCGTGCCGTCGCAGAACGGCTTCATGTTCGACTGTCCGCAGCGACACAGCGCCACCATGCTGCCTTTGGGATTCGGGATCGTGGATCCGTCGTTCGCCTTCAGGGTGAGACCCTCTGTCGAAATCAGTATCGGTCCGTTTGCGTTGATCGTGATCTCGGCCATCGGTTTGCTCCAATGCTCGCAAGCTTGCTCTGGATGATCAGGGTTAGCATAACGCTCAAGAGCGCCCTCGCTGGCAAGCCTGAACGGAGTCGATCGATGCGTCTGACCGTGGAATTCCCTTCTGTCGTCCACCGCAACGGGCCTGGTGAGATTGCCCGCCTGGCGACCGCGATCGAGCAGATCGGTTACGACGAGATCGACATCTTTGACCACGTCGTGATGGGTCACCCGCAGCCCGACCGGGAGTCCGGCCCCTATCCCGCAAATATGCCCATCCTGGAGGCGCTGGTCACGCTCGGATTCATCGCCGCGGTGACGGAGCGAGTCGGGCTCGGCACTGAGGTGCTTGTCCTGCCGCAACGCCAACCCGTCCTCACCGCCAAGCAGTTCAGCACACTGGACACGCTGTCCGGTGGACGCCTGCGCGTCGGCGTGGGCGTCGGCTGGCAGGAGTCGGAGTACGAAGCGCTCGGCATGGACTTCGGCACGCGCGGCGCCGCCATGGATGAGGCGATCGACCTCATGAAGGCATGCTGGACGGCCGATTCGATCGACTTCGAAGGCGAGCACTTCGTCTCCAGGTCGATGGCGATGGAGCCCAAGCCGCCGCAAACGACTGCAGGCGGAGATATCCCCATCTGGATCGGCGGCGGTTCGAAAGCCGCGCTGCGGCGAGCGGGTCGCGTTGGCGCGGGCTGGATGGGCTCCGGCATCCTCGGCGCCGCCGCGGTCAGCGCCATCGACACCGTGAAGGCGGAGGCGGAGCAGGCGGGCCGCGACCCTAACGCGCTCGGTTTCCAGTGCCAGCTCGCGACGCCGCCGCGGGCCGGCGATCCCTCGACGCGCGACTACTGGGCCCGCTCGGCCGACGTCGCCGCCACCGCCGCCGCCGCGCAGGAGGCCGGGTTCGGCTGGGCCGCCGTCAATGTGACGGGCGTGTTCGTCGCCGGCGCAAGGTCGATCGACGCCCTGATCGAGCAGCTAGGGTCATTGCACGACGCCATCCGCGCCGAGACCGGATAAGAGACGGACGGTTGTGGTGCGTTGGCTGTGGGCCGCTGCGCTGCTGGGCACGCTCGCCCTGCTGCTGCCGCACGACGCCTTCGCGCAAGAGGACGAAGCGCCGCTCGTCCTGGTCATGGACATTGACGGGCCAATCGAGCCGATCACCGAGCGTTACCTCGCGCGAGTGATCGATCAGGCCGAGTCTCGGGGCGCCGAGGCGCTGGTGATTCGCATCAACACGCCGGGCGGCCTGATCTCCTCGATGCGCAACCTCGCCGAGCAGTTGTTGAACTCGCCCGTTCCGACAGTTGCCTACGTCTGGCCCTCCGGCGCGCAGGCTGCCTCGGCCGGCACGATCGTGACCATCGCCGCTCATGTCGCCGCCATGGCGCCAGCGACCAACATCGGCGCGGCCGCGCCGGTCACGGGAACCGGTGAGGATCTCCCGTCCACGCTGCGCAAGAAGGTCAATGAGGACATCACCGCGCTGATCCGCAGCATCTCCCGTGCCCGTGCGCGCAACTACGACGCGATCGAGCGGACGGTTCTCGAAGCCAAGGCTTACACCGCGGACGAGGCACTCGACCTCAACGTGATCGATCATGTCGTCGTCGACCTTGACTCGCTGCTCAACAAGATTGACGGAGCTGAAGTTGAGACCACCGCAGGGACGCGCATCCTGCGCACCGCAGGCGCTCAGATCGATGAACTGGGACGCTCGCTCGTGGAGCGGTTCCTCGACATCCTGACCAATCCCAATCTGACTTACGCCTTAATCCTGCTCGGCACCTATGGCGTGATCTACGAAATCCGCGATCCCGGCAACTTCGGCCCTGGTGTACTCGGTGTGCTTGGGCTCGTGCTCGGTTTCGCCGGGATTGGATTGCTGCCGGTGAACTTCACGGGTGTCGTGCTGCTGGTCGCCGGCATCGCGCTGTTACTGCTGGAGTCCCAGCTCGACGGGTTCGGTTGGGCTGGGCTGGGAGCAGTGATCTGTTGGATCCTGGCCGGGTTCCTGCTCTTTGGCGAGATCTTTCCTGAGCCGTCGGCGCTCGATGATCCGCTCGAGATCTCGCGCTGGGTCCTGGCCGTGTTTGGCGCAGTGACCGCGGCGGTGATCGCCATGTTCTGGATCCTGGGCCGCGGCGGCGGCAAGTCCGAGGCGTTTATTCCAGAGCATGAGCGCAGGCTCATCGCACGTCAAGGCACGGTCGTCGATATCCTCAATCCCAGCGGCAACATCGTCGTCAATGGCGAACAATGGACTGCGATGACCGAAGGCGATGATCTTTCCAGGGGATCGTCTGTGGTAGTCACCGGCGTCTATGCCGGCGGCGTTCTCAAAGTCGTCGAGCCGCGCGACGCGCCGTCGCATCTGGCGCGAAGCACGTGGAGAGATCGCCTGGCGCGACTCTCGCTGGCACACTTGATCCACAAGCGAAGGGATCGCTGACATGGGAGTCATTCAGACCGTAGGCCCAAATGAGGCATTGGTTCGTTCCGGCGGCGGAGAGCAGCCGAAGGTAGTCGTCGGAGGACGCACGCTGGTCGTGCCGATCTTCCACCGCTCGCAGCGCTTGCCGCTCAGCGTGATGACGCTGCATGTGAAGACCGAGAACGTCTATACCGGCGAGGGCGTAGCCGTCTCGGTTGATGGCGTGGCGCAGGTCAAGGTCGCCCGCTCCGAAGAGGCGATCCGCACCGCGGCTCAGCAATTCCTGGGCAAGACCGAGATGGAAGTGATGGACGTTCCGTTGCAGACGCTCGAAGGTCATCAACGCGCCATCCTTGGCACGCTAACGGTCGAGGAGATCTACAGCGACCGAGAGAAGTTCGCTTCTCAGGTGAGAACCGTGGCGTCGCCCGACCTCGCCGGCATGGGGATGGAGATTGTGTCGTTCACGATCCGCGACATCAAGGATCCCGGTGGTTATCTCGACGCGCTGGGCATTCGCCGCACCGCAGAGGTCCGCCGCGACGCGACCATCGGTCAGGCAGAAGCCGAGCGCGATGCCGGCATCCGATCCGCCGAGGCGAAACGGGCGCAGCAGGCCGCAACCTACGAGGCGGAAACCCGAATCGCCGAATCAGAGCGAAGCTTCAACGTCCAGAAGGCCGCGTACGACCAGGAGGTCAACGCGCGACGCGCGGAAGCCGCGCTCGCCGACGAGTTACAGCGGGCCAAGACGACACAGGAGATTCGCCGCGAAGAGGTCGAGATCGAGGTCGTGGAGCGAGCCAAGCAGATTGAACTGCAGGAGCAGGAAATCCAGCGTCGCGAGCGAGAGTTGGAGGCGACGATCCGCAAGCCGGCGGAGGCGGAACGCTACCGACTGGAAACGATCGCCGAGGGCGACCGCAATGCCGTCGTCGCGCAGGCGACCGCAGAAGCAGAATCGACACGCCGTCAGGGCGAGGCGCAAGCGGAAGTGATCCGTCTGACCGGTCAGGCGGAAGCCGAAGCTATCGAAGCGAAGGGCGCTGCCGAAGCCGCAGCCATGCAGCTCAAGGCAGAGGCCTGGAAACAGTACGGCGAGGCTGCCGTCATTCAGCAGGTGCTTGAGACGCTGCCGGCCGTTGCTGAGGCCGTTGCCATGCCGCTGGCCCGCACCGACCGCATCGTCATGTTCGGCGGTGGCGGCGACGGTGGCACCGGCGCTAGCAAACTCACCCGCGACATCACTCGTACCGTCGCGCAGGTGCCGGAAGTGATCGAGTCCTTGACCGGCATTGACATCGTCGGCAGCATCAAGAACATCCCTGGACTCGAATCGACGACGCGCCGCGCCGATATCGAAGAAGATCAATCGCGGCAGTCCGATCAGTCCGATCAGCCCGACCGTCCGCAGGCCTAGCCGCGTGACCGACTCGATGATCACCGAGCACGGCGTTTTGCCGATTGCGTTGGGCGACAACTGGGCCTACGCCCTGCCGAGCTCGGACGGCGTCATCCTGATCGACGCCGGGCCTGACTATGACGGCGCCTGGGAGACGCTCGCGGCCCAATTGGACGCCGCCGGTATGAGCATGGGCGATGTCCAGTATGTCGTCATCACCCACGCGCACATCGATCACTGCGGACTCGCATATCGCTGGCAGGAGCAGGGCGTGACCGTGGTCGCCTCCGAGCTGGAGGCGCAGTCGTTCCTGCACGGACGCAACATCATCGGCTACCAGACACAGTACGTCTTCGACTACATGCGCCGTGTTGGAGTGCCGCAGGAGCGGATTGGCGGCTTCATCGAGTCGCGTGAGCGCATGCGCCGCGCCTATCGCGCTGGCGACAACACCGGTGGCGGCGTCCGACGCGAACGCTGGCCCGGTCTGATTCGCGGCACTCCCTTTCGCGCCGACCTCGAGCTCGCCGATGGCGCCGAGGTTCGTCTCGGCGACCGCCGCGTATTGCTCATTTCCGCGCCCGGCCACACGCCCGGCAACTGCGTCCTGTTTGAGCCAGACAGCGGTGCGCTCTTTAGCGGCGACCAGATCATCCCCGGACTCAACTCCAATCCGGGCTGGCATTGGGATATCTCAGTCGAGCCGCCGCAACGCTTCCGCAGTCTGCCCGCCTTCGCCGACTCGCTCGACCGCATCGAAGCGCTGAGCGTGACGCATCTCTACCCCGGTCACCGCGAGCCGTCGTCCGATGTCGCGGGCGAGATCGAGCGCGTCAGACGACATCATCGCAAGCGTCAGGGGCAGCTCCGCGAGCTCCTCGCCGACGGTCCAAGAACGCCATACGATCTCCTGACGAGCATGTTCAAGCACCTACCCGATCGCCGACTCTGGCAAGCCATGGCGGAGGTCACGGGACACATTGATGCGCTGGTCGTCCGAGGAGAAGCGACCGAGTCGCAGGTCAGCGGTGTGCTGAAGATTCAGCTGACCTGAATCGGATATCGTGGGCGCAGGAGTCAGAATGCGCGCTTGGCTGAGAAACGCGATTGAGGTGATCCTCTGGTGGTGGGTCGGCCGCCCGACGAGCAAGATGCGCGAAGCGGAGGAGGCGCGATATGCCAGTACGCCGCGCGCGCCAAGACCTGGCAAGACCTACTACTGACTACTGACGATCACGCCTTTGCCCCTGCCTCCCAGGATCAGTAGACCGTAAACACAACCGTCGCGATGGTGAGCGACAGGGCTGCTGCCGTTGAGAACAGCAGCAATCGCATGAGTTGCACCAGCCGCTGCAACCGTTCTTCGCCAGTCGTGATGGCGTGCCAGATGGCAGCCAAATACTCCTGACGAAGCGATGTCTCATCTACCCCAACTTCTCCGAGCGTTCGTCGCATTTCCTCAGGCGTGGGGAACTGGCTGGAGTCAGACGCCCAAAGTCTCCCTAACCCCGCTGCCACGTTCAGGCTGGAGACAATCAGGCTGAGGGCGAATAACCAGTCAACAGGATCTGCGGTTAGCGCAATGCCGATCAGGGCGCTGATCGCGGCCACGTTTAACGCGGTCAGAAACATCATCTTCCCGTCAAAGCTGGAGAGTGATGTCAGTAGCACCTGGAGGTGCCATGCCGCGACGTTGAGGGAGCTGTCGCCGTTCATATCAGACATGTTCCACCGCGCTTGACTACAGCCGTCGATAGATACCTGACGATCCTGACATCAACTCGCCCAGCGCCGCCCGACGGATCAGCGTCAGCGCTGATGTCACCGCGCGCGCCTTGATCGCCGCGCGCGTCTGCGCGAAGGTGTAGCCCGTCGCGTAGCTCTCGGACAGGGTCTCAATTCCCAGGCAAACCGCCCCCACCGGCTGTCCGCCGTGCGGCTCGGGGCCCGCGACGCCGGTGATGCCGACGCCGACATCGGCGCCAAACTGACGCCGCACCGCTCCCGCCATGGCGGCGGCCGTCTCGTTCGACACCACCCCATGTTGCTCGATCACTGATGCCTCAACGCCGTACTGAATCTTCGCCTCTGCGGTGTAACAGACGAGCCCGCCGCGGAAGTAGCTGGAGGCGCCAGGCACGTCCGTGATCGTGCTCGCCAGGAGGCCGCCCGTGCAGGACTCCATCACGGCGATCGTCAAGCCCTGGTCCTTGAGCAGGCCGCCTACCGCTTCCTGGAACGTGTCTTCGTCAACGCCCCAGATCGCGTCGCCGAGCATCGAGCGAATCTGCTGCTCGGCCGGCGCGATTCGTTCGCTCGCGATCTCTTCGTGGATCGCTTTCGACGCCAACCGAATGTGTACGCCATCGGCCTTGTGGTACACCCCGACCGTTGGATCCGGCGCGTGACGCAGGTCGCCCAACAGCTCGTCCAGCATCGACTCGCCCAGACCAGTCGTCTTCAGCGTTCGTGAAATCAGCACGCCGCCGTCAGATCGCGACTGTAGTCGCGGCGCGACATCGTGCTCCCACATGCCGGTCATTTCGGCTGGCGGACCGGGCAGCGCGACGATGATCGCGTCATCCTTCTCGACCCACCAGCCGGGCGCCGTGCCGCGCGGATTTGGAATCGACTCACCCGACGGTATGATCGTCGCCTGCTTCACGTTCTGTTCGGGCATCCGCCCGCCGCGCCGCTCAAAGAAGTGGCGCAGGTGCGCCTCCAACTCGGGCACCACGTAGGCTTCCTCGCCGACCGACTCCGCGATCGCGTCACGCGTGACATCGTCTTCGGTGGGGCCGAGTCCGCCTGTCAGAATCACGACATCCGAACGTCTTCTGGCCGTCTGGATCAGATCCACCAGACGCTCTCGGTTGTCACCGATCTGATGCATGAAGTAGAGGTCGATGCCCATCGCCGGCAGGCGCTGAGCCATGTAGTTGGCGTTGGTGTCGAGGATCTCCCCCATCAGGATCTCGGTGCCGATGCTGATGATCTCTGCGCGCATGTGTTGCTCCTGACTCGGCTTCGTCCTGCCTCCGCGGCTGTAAGCCGTGTCACTCAGGCTACCCGCCGACGCCAACCGCTCATGAATGCTCTCGGCACCGCGACTCCGACGAATCGTCGAATCTGCCAGAGCTGCTGGTAGCCTGACCGCATGACTACCTCTGTGCTGACTCCTACCCTCTCAGACGTCGCCGAGAGCGCCGCTCGCGTGCGCGAGAATGTCGGACGCGTGATCGTCGGTCGCGACACCGTGCTCGACTACACCCTGGCCGCGATCCTCTCCGAGGGCCACATCCTGCTCGACGACGTGCCGGGACTCGGAAAGACGATGCTGGCCAAGTCGTTCGCGCGCTCGATTGGCTGCTCCTTCCGACGTATTCAATTCACACCAGATCTGCTCCCCTCCGACGTGACGGGCGTCAATATCTACAACCAGAAATCGGGCGAGTTCGAGTTTCGCGCCGGTCCGCTGCTGGCGCAGCTCGTCCTGGCGGACGAGATCAACCGCGCCTCGCCGCGCACCCAGGCGGCGCTGCTCGAAGCGATGGAGGAGCGACAGCTCACCGTTGAGGGTGAGACGATGGCGATGCCGCGTCCGTTCCTGGTGATTGCGACACAGAATCCGGTCGAGCTGGAAGGCACCTTCCCGCTGCCGGAGGCGCAGCTGGACCGCTTCCTGCTGCGCTTGCGCATGGGCTATCCGGATGCCGCTGAGGAAGATGCGATCCTGCTCCGCTTCGAGCGCACGCAGCCGTTGGAGGAGCTGGAACCGGTCGTGCAATCGGAGCAACTCCGACTCATGGTCAAGACAGTCGAACAGGTGCGAGTATCGGAGGCCGTGCGCGGTTACATCGTGGCGATCGTCCAGGCATCGCGGCAGGAGCCGGCGTTTGAGTTGGGCGCGTCGCCGCGCGCCTCGCTCGCGCTGCTGCGCACGACGCGCGCCTTGGCCGCGATTCGCGGTCGCGATTTCGTCCTGCCCGACGACGTACAGGAAATGGCTCGAGTCGTGCTGCCGCATCGGCTGATGCTCTCCGCCGACGCGCGTCTGCGCTCCTCGACGACGGAAACGCTGCTGGAGCAGATGCTGAGTCGCGTGCCGGTGCCGATCGATGCCGTTGCGGCCGGCAACTAATCGCTTGCCTCTGAAGACGTTGGCTCAAGGGTTGGTTCAGGAAACGTTGGCGCTGCCATGTCCATGATGGGCGGAATGGGTCTCGGCGGCGGCATGATGGTCGAGGTTGAGGCTGAGTCTCGGCGCCAGCAGCTGGAGCAAGGCGTTGCGTCGGGCAGCTGGGGATTCCGCCACGATCATCGCTGGTTGCGCGCGATCTGGCCAGCGGCGGCGATCGTCGTCGTACTGCTCGGCGTGGCGGTCAACGAAATCATCGTCTCGCTCGTCGCTGCCACCATCCTCGTCGCCGGCTGGGCCGCGTGGGCCTGGACTCGCTACGCCCTCGTCCGACTCTACGCGCAGGTAGGCATCTCCCAGACCCACGCCTTCGTTGGCGAGTCCATCGAACTTACGCTGCAGCTGGAAAACCTCAAGATCATTCCGTTGACGGCGCTTCAGATACGCATCAATCTTCCCGAAATCCTGGAACCCTCGAATCAGGCCTTCAGCAAGCTGCATGAGTCCCTGCCGGACGAAGGCGTGGTCGTTCGCACCACCTCGTTGCGCTGGTACGAGCGATTGACCTGGCGCTTCCAGATTCCGTTGCTGACGCGGGGCTACTTTCAGTTGGCGCGGATCGATCTGAAGTCGGGCGACCTGTTCGGCGTCTTCCGCCGCGATCGCACGGATTCGGCTGAGCACACCTTGTGGGTCTACCCGGAGGTGTTGCCGCTTCAGCGACTGGGGCTGCCGCAGCTGCGACCGCAAGGCGAACGTCGCGGCGGCCAGCGACTCTTCGAGGATCCGACGCGTCTGCAGACGATCCGCGACTATCGCGCGGGCGATCCGATGAAGAAAGTCGACTGGAAAGCGACTGCGCGTCGGCAGGCGCTGCAATCGCGCGTCTACGACCCGTCCAGCGACCTGATCGCGATGGTGGCGCTCAACGTGTCTACCTTGCCGCACGCCTGGCAAGGGTTCTTCGGCGACATCTTCGAGCGCGCCGTGTCGGTGGCGGCATCGCTCTGTCAGGATTTCGCCCGCGATCGCGTGCCGGTCGGGCTCCTGGCCAACTGCACCTGGCCCGGCCAGGACACCGCGATCCGCGTCTCGCCCTCGCGCGCGCCTGGTCAGATGACGCGGATCCTCGAGGCGTTGGCGATGGCCGACGTCTTCACGCTCGTGCGCATTGATCGCATGCTGAGCGAGGAACGGATGCCCTACGGCGCCACACTGGCGCTGGTCACGGCCGTCCTGACGCCCGAGCTCGAGTCGTCGCTGCACCGTCTCAAGCGTCACGGCGTGCAGATCGGGATGATCTACGTCGGCATCGACGATCCGCCGACGCGGTTCGCGGACTCGCCGGTCTACGACATCCGCGCCGCGTTGGAAGGCTTGCACTTCGAGCGGGTCGGCGAGTCCGGCCCATGGGCGCGCACCGATCGGCTCTACGCCAGCCAACGCCCTCCAGAGCCCGCCGCGGAGGTTGACCTCCCCACCTTCATTGATCCAGCTTCCCCACTATCAGAGACGCCGTCGCCAGGCGCCCAGCCCGCCTCCCTCTCCGGCGGGCTGTCGCAGAGCGACGGGCAGGTACCGTCCGCAACGCCACGGAATCCCGCAACCGCCTCAGCCGCGCCTGACCAGCCCAGGCCAGACAGTCCCTGGCAGCGACCGGAGCAGGGACGGTGAGCGCCGCCGTCGCTGTGGGCGGCGCCAGCTCGACCAGACGGATTGCCTGGGCCTACACGCTCACCCTGCTCGCCGCCGAGGCGACCCTGCTGATCGTCCTGGCCAAGCTCATCCCACGCCTCGTTTCCTATGACAGCGGCGAGACGCTGTCAGTCTGGGCGATCATCGGCGTGCTGGGCGTCGGCTTCGCCTTCTCCCGCTGGCTCGGCAGCGGTGAGCGCTCCAACAGCCAACGCTTCTGGCTCGGACTCGGCTTCACGCTGATCGCGCTGCAAGTGATCGGCTCCATCGACCTCTCCGAGTCCGCTCGGATCTGGAACATGTCCTGGCTGCTTGAGCTGGGCCGACCCTCCAGCGAGGTCTGGCGCGAGCAGATCATCCTCAGCGACGGAACGGTCGCGCCGGGCGAGATCGACCAGCTCTTCGCCGCGCTGATGCTGATCCCGATCTGGTTCCGCGGCGTCGCGCTCGGTTCAAGCGATCTCAGCGACCGACCCTTCGCCAACTACGCCGTCGCCGGCCTCGTCCTGTTCGTGATCGCCTTCGCGCTCGCCGATAACGCCGGGATCGAAGATCACGTCCGCAGCCTGGCGATCGTGTGGGTCGTCCTGGGACTGCTGACGGTCGCGCTCAAGAATGCGGCCAATACCGATCAGGTACAAGGACTCGGCGTCGCTCAGACGGGCGCGTCGATCGTCGTCACATTGATGGCCATGGTCCTGGGCGTGGCGATATTCCTGTTGCTGGTGACCGGGATCGTCGGGCTGATTGCCGGATCTGGCGTCGTCGAGCCGGTGCTTGACGTGATCGGCGTTGGCTTGCGCGCAATCATCACCGCGATCTCGTATCTCTTCTGGCCGCTCTTCTGGCTCCTGCAACAGCTGCGCGAGGCGCTCGGCACCGAGGTGCCGGAGACCTTTGAAACGATCGGCGAAGGCATCGGACGCCCACTTGAGCTCGATGCGGACGAGGTCGGTGAGCCTGATCCGACGCCGGGCATCGTGATCTCTCGCGTGCTCGGCGCGATCGCCGCGATCCTCGTCTTCACCGTCGCCGCGCTTTACTTCTTCCGACGCTTCGTCAACCGTGAAGCGCGGATCGAGGAAGAGCGTGAATCGCTCTGGTCAGAGGCGGACGTGTTCGGCGATCTGATGTCAGGCTTGCGCGGCTTGCGCGACCGCTTTCGTCGCTCAGGCGACGAGCACATCCCGGACGCCCCGATCGCGGAGCTGTACTACGACGTCCTCGACCACGCGGAGAAGAAGGGACAGGCGCGCGCCGTGCATCGGACGCCGCTGCAATTCGCTGAGGCGCTCGAGCGTCAGTACGGCAGTCCGACTCCGCGACGCATCTCCCGCGCCTTCAGCACCTTCCGCTACGGCGGACACGAGCCGAATCGGGCTGAATTCGAGTCAATGCGCGAGAGTTGGGACGCGCTCAAGGACAGCGCGCCCTGAGCGATCCGCGCCAAGCACGATCACGGTCGAAACGGCATCCAGGGCGCCGGCGTAGGCGAGATCGGCATCGAATCCCAGCCGCAGCAGATGATCGGCGTGCGGCGAGTCTGCGAAGGCGGCCTGAGGGTTGGCGTCGTAGGCCGTGAAGAGCTTCACAGCCAGGCGCGCGCCGCCGCGCAAGATCGCGTCAGGCGCCAGCCGCCTGACGCAGTCGACGAACGCGCTCGCGGCAAAAGCATCCTCAACCGATGGCGCCGTCCCGCCGTGATCGCCGCTGCAGACGATCACCAGCCGCGACGGATGCTCACTGAGCGCTCGCTCAAGCGTCGCGGTCATGTTGCGCAGACATGCCGACAGCGTCAGCGCGGCTCCGCGAGCGCCCAGCAACGTGTTCGTCCCATTGCTCGTCACGTGAACGAACTCCGCGCCCTGCAGATCGAGCGAAGCGAACTGAGTGGGCGAGTTGCCGAAGTCAGCCTCAGGCGGCGGCAGCGCATTGACCTCGCCGATCAGAAACACGTCGCGTTCCATAGCGGCGAGGTCGTCTCGCAGATCGCGTCCGCCTGCGAAGTCGGCGACGGGATAAACCCGTTGCGCGCCAACGGCGAACAGCGCCGCGTGTACGGTCGTGGCGCGCAGGATGTCCAACACCACGACGACGGCATCGTCCAACGCCGCCGGTCTCGGCGGCTGGAAGTAGACTTCCACGATGGGCGCGGTCGTCGCCATAGGCGCAGCCTACGTCCGCGTCGTCGCAACCGAGCGCTGCGGCGGCACTGGGTGCATCGCGATACGCTGCACGCATGTCAGCCGAACGCTTCTCTGACCGCCTCAACGCCGCGATGGAAGCCGCCGACTCGCTGATCTGCGTCGGTCTCGATCCGCAACCCTCGCGCACGAGCGCTGAAGACATCCTGTCGTTCAATACCAGGGTCATTGAGGCGACGACGGACCAGGTCTGCGCTTACAAGCCGCAGTCCGCGTTCTACGAGGCAGCCGGCGAACTCGGTTGGCGGGCGCTCAAGGACACGATCGGCACGATCCGCCGCGTCGCGCCGCACGCCATTGTGATCCTTGACGTCAAGCGCAATGACATCGGCAGCACCGCGGCGGCCTACGCCAGCGCGGCCTTCGAATGGTTCGACGCGGACGCGGTCACGATCAATCCGTATCTCGGCGGCGACGGCCTCGCGCCATTCCTGGCGCGTCCCGAACGGGGCGCCTTCGCGCTCTGCCGGACCTCGAATCCCGGCGCCGCTGATTTGCAGTCGCTCATCCTGTCGGGCGGCGATCCGCTCTATCTCGCGGTCGCCGAGCGAGCCCGCGAGTGGGCTGCTGAGCATCACGGCAATCTTGGACTCGTCGTCGGCGCCACGTGGCCTGAGGAGCTGTCGCAGGTGCGCGATCGCTGTCCCGATCTGCCCATTCTGCTGCCCGGCATCGGCGCCCAGGGCGGCGACCTCGAAGCGTCGGTCGCGGCCGGCCTTGACGCACAGGGGCGCGGCCTGCTGGTCTCCGCCTCCCGTTCAGTGATCTACGCCGGAGACTCAGAGGCTGTTCACACGGCCGCCGCAACGCTGCGCCAGGCCGCGAACGACGCCAAGCCGTTCAGCGGCCCCAGATGACCGGCGACGCTCCATCCGTTTCGACGGATGGTCCGCCGGTCCAGTCGCTGTGGCGCAATCGACCCTTCCTCGCGCTCTGGGCGGCGACCGGCATTCAGCTCACGATCAACTCGGCGCTGCAATTCGTGCTCTTGATCTGGGTGCTGGAAGAGACTGGCTCGCCCTTCGCCTCCACGCTGCTCGTGATCTGTCTGGCGGCGCCACCGGTCCTGACCGGCGCAGTTGCCGGCGTCCTGCTCGACCGACTCGACAAGCGCCGCGTGCTGATCATCGCCGTGATCATCCGCGCCGGACTCACCGCGTTGCTGCTGATCGCCGACAACGTCTCGCTCGGCGCCGTCTTCGCAGTCGCCTTCGCGACCGCATTGGCGGGACAGTTCGCCGTACCGGCCGGCGCTGCCGCTCTGCCTCGATTCGTCGCCCGCGAGCAGCTGCTCTCAGCCAACTCCGCGTTCCAATTCATGGCCACGTCGACGCAGCTGATCGGACTGGTGGCTATGGCGCCGTTCATGCTGAAAGTGCTCCGCTTCGACGTCTCGTACATCGTCAGCGCGGCCGCGTTGATGATTTCCGCGATCATCCTCGTCCTGCTGCCGGCCCTACCGCCGCTGCATCGACTGCCGCATCGCGTCGCGGAAGACGTCAGCCTGTTCGGATCGGCGGTCGCGACCGCGCTGCACGATATCCGCTCCGCGGCCGACCTCGTCTTGCGAGACCGCATCACGGCGCTGGCGATGCTGCAACTCGTCTCCGGCGTGATGTTGCTGTTCATGTTCGCGGTCCTGGTGCCGCAATTCGTCCACAACGTGCTCGGTCGCGCCGAGGAGGACGCGGTCTTCGTCTTCTGGCCGACCGGAATCGGCACGCTCGTGGGACTGTTCTTCTTATCGCGACTCGGTCGACGCTACCGTGTCGTCAACCTCGCCTCCTTCGGCTTGGCCGCGATCACGCTGGTCGTGGTGGCATTCGGAGCGCTCGACATCTTCCGCGCCTCTGGCTTGAGCCAGGACTGGCTACTGAGCGTGACCCTGGCGCTGGCGTTGCTGCTGGGACTGGGCTACGCCATGGTCAACGCGCCCGCTCAGACGCTGTTGCAGGAGCGGGCGCCGCCGGAGATGCGCGGACGCCTCTTCTCGGCCTCGTTGATGCTGGCGAATGCCGTGTCCATGTTGGCGCTGTTGCTGGTCGGCGGCGTCACCGACGCGGCCGGCGTGCAATCCGGCCTCTTCCTGCTCGGAGGCGGACTGTTGCTGATCACCGTGAGTTCGATGTGGCTCGGGCGACCGCGCGACTCCTTCGAATCGGCGAACGTTTCACAGACCTGATCGCCAACCTGATCGCAACGTTCGGGAGTCCTACGATATTCTGAGAGCGCCAACAGCGTTGGGAGGGCTTGGGCCATGAAAGAAGTCACGATCGAGGCACTTCGCGTCTCCCTGATGAACTACAACCGCGTCGTCGTCCTCAAAGAGAAGGACGCCGACCGCTACCTCACCATCTATATCGGTGCCGCCGAGGCCGACGCGATCGCGATCCGCTTGCAGAACGTCTCCGTGCAGCGCCCGATGACGCACGACCTGCTGGGCAACGTGATGCAGCAGCTCGGCGCGAGCGTCAGCAAGGTCGTGGTCACCGAGGTGCGCAACGACACCTACTTCGCGCGCCTCTACCTCGACGTGAACAACGAGCAGGTCGAGATCGACTCGCGGCCGTCCGACGCCATCGCGCTGGCCGTGCGCGCCGAAGCGCCGATCTTCGTCGAGGACGCGGTGATCGACCAGGCCGGTGTGCTGCTCGATGACGAAGGGCTCATCGCCGGCGGCGACGATCGACCAGAACCGGTCAAGCCCGAGGAACTCGAGAAGATGTCCGCCTTCCGCGACTTCATCGAATCGCTCGACATGGACGACTTCGAGTAATCGCCGATACAGAGCTGCTCGGCGGCTCGGATACGAGGTGAGTCGATGTTCACCTCGGTTGTCGCAAGACAGGTTTGTGATAATATTCCCAATGGCTCCAGCAAGAAGCCGATCATGAGCCAATGGCCACCCGCCATGCAGCTCATGGGAATCGGCTGGTATGTCGCTACCTGTATCGTGTTCGGAGTGGTCGGCGGCGTATTGTTGGACGGCGAGCTCGGTACGGGATTCGTACTGACGCTCGTCGGACTCGCGCTCGGGCTGGCGTCAGCCGGCTGGGGCGGCTACCGAATGCTGCAAGACTTCTTCGTCGCGCAACATCCGCGACGAGCTGATGATCAGGAAGAGAAGGAGCCGGAGTGAGTCGGACTCGCCTGATCGTCATCGCCGCGCTCGTGCTGACGGTTGTCGGATTCTTCCTGATGCGCGCGCCCGCGCCGGTGATCGCGCTCGCCGCTGAACCCATCGTCGATCTCGGCTTCATGGAGTTGACCAACACGATCCTCTCAGCCTGGGTCGTGATCGTCCTGCTCGTCATCGCCGCCTTCGTTGTCCACCGACGTACCCGCGATGTCGAATCGGCCTTGGTCCCGTCCGGCTTCCAAAACCTCGTTGAGGCGATCTACGAGGCCTTCCTCAACATCTCCCAGCAGGTCGGCGGCGAGCGCAACGGCAAGAAGTTCTTCCCCTTCGTGTTCACCATCTTCATCTTCCTGCTGGCCGGCAACTGGTTTGGCCTCTTCCCCTGGAACAACATCATCGGCCCGGTCGAGAACTACCGCGAGCACTACCTGCACGAGATGGAAGTCTCGGTCATGGAAGTGGTCGAAGAGCTGGAGCAGGGCGAGCGCGGACTCGCGGGGCCCGAGATCGACGCCATCAACATCGCCTTCCGCGACGCCTTCTTCGAGCCGATTCACTTCGAAGTTGATGACCAGGATCACGCCGATGAGGTGATCGCCGAGATCCGCGAACACCATCTGACCGACGCCGAGCGCGCGGTCCGCAGCGAGTTCGCCGTAAACCCGATTCCGTCCGGCACAGACGCGGAGGACCTGGTCCACGCCATCGAAGAACGACTCGAGCGCGCCGGCATCGTTGACCAGGGCCACCACGAGCTCGAGTACGCGATGATCTTCAACATGCCGATCGTCGCCGGCGACGCGGAACTCGTCAAAGCGACCGGGCCGATCCTCTCTGGCGACGGCTTCAAGATCATCCCGCCGCGCACGCTCTTTGACGAGCCGCGCGACTTCTCCTACGACGCATTCGGCGAACCGCTGATCATCGAGCCCGCAGCCGATGGCAGCGTCGCGCAGCTCTGCCTGATCGAGTGCGAGCTCGCCATCGGCGATCACGAGCCAAGGTCGGTGCCCACAACGGTCAACACGGCGCACCTCGGTTTCATCGTCCGCATGGAAGAGAAGGGCTTCGTCAACGAGGCTGGCGAGACCACCGGCACCGTCGGGCACATCTTCCCCATCTTCCGCTCGCTCGCCTCAGACGTGAACCTGCCGCTTGCGCTCGCGCTCTGGTCCTTCCTCGCCGTGCAGTATTTCGGCATCCGCGGCGTCGGCGCCGGCGCCAACTTCGGCAAGTACATCGGCGTCGGCTCGCATGCGATCGTCAAGGGACCCATGGGCGTCTTTGTCGGCATCCTTGAAATCGTCTCCGAGGTCGGACGCATCATCTCGTTCACCTTCCGACTCTTCGGCAACATCTTCGCCGGTGAAGTCGTGCTCTTCATTTCCATGTTCCTGGTCGCCTTTGTGGTGCCGACGATCTTCTTTGGACTCGAAGTGTTCGTCGGCTTCATTCAGGCGTTCGTCTTTGCGATGCTCACGCTCGTGTTCGCCTCAACCGCCGTCGGCGACCACGATGAGCACCACGATGTGGCGGAGGATCACTAGCGCAGGAACGCCACCGGGCGTACCGGGCGTACCGAACGCAGAATCGGCGGTGTCGGAAACGGCGCCGACGCAGTTAACCAAGCGTGCAGCGCGGTCTCGGAAGGCCGCACGGAGAGGAACCAGAATGCTCGACCTGATTGCACAGATCGGCGACGACGGGCTGAAGTACATTGGCGCCGCGTTGGCCATGGGACTCGGCGCGATCGGTCCCGCGCTCGGCATCGGCATGCTCGCCGGCCGCGCGTTGGAGGCGCTCGGCCGCAACCCGGACGCCGCGCCCGTGATTCAGACCAACATGATCCTCGGTATCGCCTTCACCGAGGCCATCGCGATTTACTCGCTGGTCGTCGCCGTCATGGTTGGCTTCGTCTTCTAGCTGATTCCAGCTCGACGGACGTATCGGCCGAATCACGCACGCGCGCCCATCCATGCATGCGGCTCGCCGGCAGGACTGGTCGACGGAATAGACGGATTGGCAGGATGCTATGGATGCACTCGGTCTGAATCTGGCCGGATTGATCACACACTTCATCAGTTTCGGCATCCTGTTCGCGTTGCTGTTTGTGCTCCTCTATCGACCGCTTGGACGCGTGCTCGAAGAGCGCCGCAAGCGGATCGAAGCGGGCTTGACCGCCTCAGAGCGAGCGCAAGAGGCAGCCGAAGAGGCGCGAGCCGAGGCGCGGGCCGAAATCCAGGTTGGTCGTGATGAGGCGCAGCGTCTCGTCGGGCAGGCGCAAGAACTCGCCCAGCGGATCGAAGCCGAGTCGCGTGAGAACGCGGCCGCGCAGGCCGATCAGTTGATCGAGCGGGCTCGCTCCGAGATTGAGCAGGAGCGGGACCGCGCCGTTCAGCAACTGCGAGCCGAGTTCGCCGGCATGGCGATCACCGCCGCCGAACGCGTGATCAACCAGTCCCTCGACGCGGATGATCACCAGCGTCTGATCGCTGATGTGCTCGCCGAGTCGTCAAGCGGACAACAGAACTAGGAGCGCCGCGTGCCGCAGAGCGATCCCGCCGCCCGCCGCTACGCCGACGCTGTCTTCGGCATCGCTCACGACACCGCGTCGCATGACCGTTGGCTGACCGATCTCGACGACATCGTGGCGCTGTTCGCTGAGCCGACGGTGTACAGCTTCATGATCTCGACCCGCGTGCCGCAGGCCGAGAAGGAGCAGGTGCTCGACAATGCGCTCGCGGACGCGCAACGCGGAGCCAGCAATTTCGCCAAGCTGCTGGTGCGTAAACGTCGCGCCAACCTGGCGCCGCAGATCCGAGAGGTCTTCCGCGCGCGGCTCAACGGCGTGCGAGGCATCGCCGAGGCCAATGTCACCACCGCCGTGCCGCTGACCGACGATGCCCGCTCGGCTGTCGTCGCGGCGGTGCGTCGTTACACCGCCGCTGAAACCGTCTCGCTGTCCGAAGCCGTTGACCGCCAGATCGTTGGCGGCGCGATCTTGCAGATCGGCGACCGCATCATCGACGGATCAGTGCGCACTCGGCTTTCGACCATGCGTAACTCATTGACGCAGGGCTAACACAGCGCGCGTCGGCGCAAAGAAGGAGTCAGCAACATGGCTGTCCGACCAGAAGAAGTCGCTGCCATCATTCGCCAACAGATCGAGGGCTTTGAAAGCCAGGTCGTCTCGGCCGAAGTCGGGACGGTGGTGGAAGCCGGCGACGGCATCGCCCGCGTCTACGGACTCGCCGGCGCCCTGTCCGGCGAGCTGCTTGAGTTTCGCCCCAAAGACGGCTCCGAGTCGGTCATGGGGATGGCGCTCAACCTTGAAGAGGAAATCGTCGGGGCCGTCATCCTCGGCAACTACCGCGTCATCGAAGAGGGCGACGAGGTCCGCTCCACTGGCACAGTTGCCGAAGTCCCTGTCGGCGAACAGCTGATCGGGCGCGTCGTCAACGCGCTGGGCGAGCCGATTGACGGCAAGGGCCCGATCGGCGCTGCCGAGACCCGACCCGTTGAGCGAATCGCGCCCAACGTGGTGACCCGGGACTCCGTTAACACGCCGGTGCAAACCGGCATCCTGGCGATTGATTCCCAGATTCCGATCGGCCGCGGCCAGCGCGAGCTGATCATCGGCGACCGCCAGACTGGCAAGTCGTCCATCGCGATCGACACCATCATCAATCAACAGGGCCAGGACCTGATCTGCATCTATGTCGCCATCGGACAGAAGCAGGCCAAGGTGACCAACGTCGTCGCGACGCTGCAAGAGCACGGCGCGATGGACCACACGATCGTCGTCAACGCCGCCTCCGCTGAGTCGGCCGCGCAGCAATACCTCGCCCCATACTCGGGCGTCGCAATGGCCGAATACTTCATGGAGCGCGGCCAGGACGCCCTGATCATCTACGACGACCTCTCCAAGCACGCCTGGGCCTACCGACAGATCTCCCTGCTGCTGCGCCGCCCGCCCGGCCGTGAGGCCTACCCCGGCGACGTCTTCTACCTGCACTCGCGACTGCTCGAGCGCGCCGCCAAGCTTTCTGACGAGTATGGCGGTGGCTCAATCACGGCCCTGCCGATCATCGAGACCCAGGCTGGCGATGTCTCGGCCTACATTCCGACCAACGTGATTTCGATTACGGACGGCCAGATCTTCCTGGAGTCCGATCTCTTCAATGCCGGCCAGCGCCCGGCGGTCAACGCCGGTATTTCGGTCTCCCGCGTGGGCGGCTCCGCTCAACGCCGCGCGATGCGTTCCGTGGCCGGTCAGCTGCGGATCGACATGGCGCAGTTCCGCGAGCTGCAAGCCTTCGCGCAGTTCGGCACCTCCGACCTGGACGCCGCCACCCGACGCCAGCTCGAGCGCGGTCAGCGACTCTCCGCGCTGCTCGTGCAGCCGGAACAGCAGCCGATCTCCCTGCCCACACAGGTAGCGCTGCTGTACGCCGCCAACGCTGGCGTGCTAGACGATGTGCCCGTCAACAAGGTGAACGATTTCGCCAACGGCGCCAGCGAGTATCTCAACACCTCGCACCGCGACCTGCTGGACGGGATCGGTTCCAGCGGTCAACTGAGCGAGGGCGATGAGTCCGTGCTCGGCGCCGCGCTTCAGACCTTCAAGGACACGGTGCCCTTCTAAGCGCCTTCGCGTCGCCGATTGTCGGACGACGCCCAGCGAGAGCAGCAACGGTCGATGGCCAACACCCGCGAAATCCGCCGCCGCATCCGCTCGGTGGAGAACACGGCGAAAATCACGAACGCCATTCAGCTCGTCGCGGCGTCCAAAATGCGTCGCGCCCAGGACCGCGCCCTGCAAGCGCGCCCCTATGCCGAGAAGATGCGCGCCGTGCTCGGCCAACTGTCAACCGTCGCGGGTGATCCAGACGCCTCGCATCCGTTGCTTGAACGACGCGAGATCAACGAAACCGCTGTCATTCTGATTACGCCCGACCGCGGTCTCTGCGGCGGACTGATCGCCAATCTTGAGCGTCACACCGGCGAGATCGTGCTCGGTCCCAGCGCTACCGGCGCCGGTGAGCTGTCGATGATTCCCGTCGGTCGCAAAGGCGCCGATTACTTCCGACGCTTCGGCGTCAACTTCCGCGCGACCTTCCAGGATATCGGCGACTATCCGGGCCTCGCGGAAACGCAGCCCATCTCCCGCATCGCGATCGACGACTATGTTGCGGGCCGCGTCGATCAGGTGATACTGGTCTATGCCTCCTTCATCAACACCGTCACGCAAGAGCCGGTCAGCGTGCCGATCCTGCCCGTTGAGCCGCCCGCATCGGACGATGCCGATGCCTCGCAGGAGACGCAGTACATCTTTGAGCCGTCACCGCAGGACGTGCTCGCTCACCTCTTGCCGCGCTACGTCGACCTGCTCGTCTACCAGGCTGTCCTGGAAGCGGCCGCTTCAGAGCAGTCCGCGCGAATGGTCGCCATGCGCAACGCCACCGACGCAGCCAACGACATGATCGACGACCTCACCCTCGTGTACAACAAGGCCCGCCAGGAGCAGATCACATCCGAGCTGCTCGACATCACCGGCGGCGTCGAGGCGCTCAAGGGTTAACCGATGCCAGCAGCAGTCATCTTCGACATGGACGGCGTGCTGCTCGACTCGGAGCCGCTGCATTACGAAGCGGTCCGCCAGATTCTCGCTGCACAGGGCGTCGAATTCCCGCTCGCCGACTATTTCCGCTATCTCGGCACGACCCTCACCAGCACCTGGGACGACCTCTGCGAGCGCTATCCCATCCACATGCCGTTTGCCGATTTCGAGGCCCGCTATCACGCCGACGTGCTCGCCCAATACCAGGCCGGCGCGCCGCTGATCGCAGGCGCGCGCGAGCTGCTTGAGCAGCTCAACGCGATCGCGGCTCCGATCGCCGTCGCCAGCTCGTCGCACCGCGAATGGGTCCGGGCAGCACTACGCGGCGCGGATCTCGACCACTTCTTCACGCATACCGTCGCCGGCGATGAAGTCGCCGTCGGCAAGCCTGATCCGGCCATTTACCTCAAGGCAGCCGCGAAACTCGGTTTCGAGCCGAGCGATTGCATTGCGATTGAGGATGCCCCGGCGGGCGTCGACTCGGCGTCCGCCGCCGGCATGCGCGTGGTTCTGGTGCGCAGCCCACTGACCGCAGACCTCAACCTGGTCGCCGACTGGTATGTCGACGATCTGACACAATTCAGCATGACCTGGCTGTCCAGCCACAGCGGCGACACGGCAAGCCGCCTCGTGCCCGCGAACTAGACAGCCTGCAGAGGAGAGATCAACATGGCAGACGGAGCAGTAGTCCAGGTGATCGGCACCGTGGTCGATGTGGAATTTCCACCCGACAGCTTGCCGGCGCTCTTCAACGGCGTCAACATCACGATGGGCAGCGGTAACAGCGTCGTGACTGAGGTGCAGCAGCATCTCGGCAACAACCGCGCCCGCTGTCTCGCGATGGATACCACCGATGGCATGAAGCGCGGCGATGTCGCCGCTGACCTTGGCCAGGCGATTTCCGTGCCAGTTGGCGAGGTCGCGCTCGGTCGACTCTTCAATGTGCTCGGCGAGCCGCTGGACGGGCTTGGCGATCTGCCTGCCGACGGCATGCGGTCGCCGATTCACCGCATCCCGCCCAGCTTCGAGGAGCAGGCCTCCGAAACGACGATCCTCGAAACCGGCATCAAGGTCATTGACCTGATCTGCCCCTTCACTCGAGGCGGCAAGATCGGCGCCTACGGCGGCGCTGGCGTCGGCAAGACCGTCGTCATCCAGGAACTGATCCGCAACATCGCCACCGAGCACGGCGGTTACTCCGTCTTCGCCGGCGTCGGCGAGCGATCGCGTGAAGGCAACGACCTCTGGAACGAGATGCGCGAGTCTGGCGTGCTCGAGAAGACAGTGCTCGTCTTCGGCCAGATGAACGAGCCGCCTGGCGTGCGGCTGCGCGTCGCGCTGACCGGCCTCACCTTCGCCGAGCACTTCCGCGACGAACAGGGCCAGGATGTGTTGATGTTCATCGACAACATCTACCGCTACACGCTCGCCGGTCAGGAAGTCTCGGCGCTGCTCGGACGGATGCCGTCCGCAGTCGGCTACCAGCCGACGCTGTCGACCGAGATGGGCGAGCTGGAAGAGCGCATCACCTCCACCAATCGCGGATCGATCACCTCATTCCAGGCCATCTACGTGCCGGCAGACGACTACACCGACCCTGGCGTCGCCACGACCTTCGGCCACCTTGATGCCGTGGTCGCGCTCGAGCGGGCCATCGCCTCGCAAGGCTTCTACCCCGCCGTTGACCCGCTGACTTCGTTCAGTCGCGCCCTTGACCCCAAGATCGTCGGGCAGGAACACTACGAAGTCGCGCAGGAAGTTCAGCGCGTGCTCCAGCGCTTCAAGGACCTTCAGGACATCATCGCCATCCTCGGCGTTGACGAGCTTTCGGAAGAAGACAAGCAGACGGTTGCACGCGCGCGCCGCATCCAGCGCTACCTCACGCAACCCTTCTTCGTCGCCGAGCAGTTCACCGGCCTGACCGGCGAGTACGTCTCTGTCCGCGACACCGTGCGTGGTTTCAAGGAGATCCTTGACGGTGCCCACGACGGATTGCCCGAGCAGGCGTTCTTCAACGTCGGCACCATCGAGCAGGCCGTGGACAAGGGCGCGCGCATCACCGCAGAGACCGTCGCCTAGTTCACCCGCGAGGGAGATTGAGAGGGGGGCACATGCCGCTCACGCTCGAGATCATCACTGGCGAGCGACGCCTGCTGCGCCAGGAAGATGTGGATGAGGTCGTCGCGCCCGGCTCGTTGGGTGAACTTGGCATTCTGCCGCACCACGCGCCGCTGATCACATCGCTCGTTCCAGGCGAGCTGCGCGTCAAGATTGCCAACGGCGTTGATGAGTACTTCATCAGCGGTGGCTTCCTAGAAGTACACGCGGACGAGGTCACCGTGCTCGCCGACGCCGCTGAGCACGGCTCCGATATCGATGCCGAGCGAGCCGAGGCCGCGCGCCAGCGAGCCGCGCAGCGGCTCGAACAGGCGCCAGATCTCGACCGCGCCCGCGCGCAAGCCGCATTGGCGCGCGCCGTGCAGCGATTGCGCGTGGCCGAACATCGCCGGAGGCGCGGCGGCGGCCGCGAAATGGCCCGGCCGTCTGCCTAACCCATTTGTCAGGCCGATCTGACCGCTCAGCGCGTTACAGTCAGCCTATGAGCGCTGACCCGGAACCGTTCCTGCGCATCCGCGGCCGACGACCGTTGCGCGGGCGCGTGCGCGTCAACGGCTCCAAGAATGCCGCCTTGCCTTGCCTCGCCGCGGCGCTGCTCACGGATGAGCCATCTCGCATCACCGGCGCGCCTCAGATCGAAGATGTCCGTCGCCTGTGCGACATCCTGCAGACGTTGGGAGTGGAAACCGAAATGGACCGCGATGCGATCGTGGTCCGACCACCAGACCGTCTCGGCGGTGACCCTCCCGATGATCTGGTCGCCGCCTTACGAGCCTCGTTTCTGGTCATGGGACCGTTGTTGGCGCGCACCGGACAGGCGAGCTGCGGTGCTCCGGGCGGCGACGTGATCGGCGCCCGACCGCTCGACGTCCACCTCGCCGGCTTTCGCGCGCTCGGCGCTGAGGTTGAGCATCGCGGAGGACGCACCGTCGCCCGAGCCCCGGGCGGCTTACACGGTGCGACCATCGTGCTCGACTACCCCAGTGTGCTCGGCACTGAGAATCTGCTGCTCGCCGCCGTGCTCGCGGAAGGGCGCACACGCATCATCAACGCCGCCATGGAGCCTGAGATCGTCTGCCTCGCCGACATGCTCACGGCTATGGGCGCGCAGATCATCGGCGCCGGCCAACACACGATCACGATCGACGGCTCCCAGCAGCTCTCAAGCGCCGACCATCACGTCATTCCCGACCGCATTGAGGCGGGCACGCTGCTGATCGCGGCCGCCGCCAGCGGCGGTGATGTCCGCCTCAACGGCGTGCAAACCACCCACCTCGAAGCGCTGCTCTCCAAACTGCAAGAGGTCGGCGCCTGCATCGTGCGATCCGATCACGAGGTGCAGCTCTCGATGCCGCCCGGCGCAACATTACAGGCGACCAATGTCCAGGCGTTGCCCTACCCCGGCTTCGCTACCGATCTGCAAGCGCCGATCACGGCTCTCCTGACGCAGGCAGCGGGCACATCAGTCGTGCACGAGCGAGTATTCGAGAATCGAATGCAGCACCTTGACGAGCTGCGTAAGTTCGGCGCCAACATCATCGCCGGCGGAACCATCTCCGCCATCAACGGGCCCGCCGCCTGCTCTGGCGCCGTGGTGCGCGGCGGCGACATTCGCGCGACCGCCGCCCTGGTCGTCGCGGCGCTCGCCGCGGACGGCGACAGCCGCGTCTACGGCGTCCAACACCTCGCGCGCGGCTACGCGCACCTGCCAGACCAGCTCGCGGCGCTCGGCGCAGACATTGAGCTCGTCAACGCTCCGCAGCAGAACCACATCAAGCGCTCACCTGAACGAGTTCACTGAATCATGTTCCTCACCAAACGACTCGGCATCGATCTCGGCACGTCTCGTCTGCGAATCGCCGTGCCCGGCAGAGGCGGACGCATCGTGATCGACGAACCGACCGTCGTCACGCTCTCCTCAGGCGAGAACGCCGTCCTGGCCGCTGGCAGCGACGCCGCCAGCATGATCGGACGCACTCCCGAAGGCGTGCGCGTCGTGAGCCCCATGCGAGAAGGCGTGATCGACGATTACCGCGTCGTTGAGGCGCTCTTGCGCTACTACATGTCAATCGTCACCGGACGCTTCAATCTCGTCCGTCCGGAAGTGATGGTCGCGACGCCGGCCGGCGTCACCAACGTCGAGCAACGCGCCGTGCGCGACGCCGCTGAACAGGCGGGCGCCCGACGTCCCGCCAATCTGATCGCGAATCCGCTCGCCGCCGCCATCGGCGCCGGTCTGCCCATGGGCGATCCGCGTGGATCGCTCGTCGGCAATCTTGGCGCCGGCCGTTCTGAGGCCGCGGTGCTGTCGATGTACGGAATCGTCGTCTGGGAATCGGCGCGCGTCGGCGGACAGGTCGTGAGCGAGTCGATCATTGAACACATCAGGCGTCGCCACAGCCTCCTGATCGGCGAGCCGACCGCGGAGGAGCTGAAGTTTGCCGCCGCCTCCGCCATCCCGGTTGACGAGCCTCGGCTGGCAGAGGTGAGAGGCCGCGATCAGTCAAGCGGCATGCCGCGCAGCGTCACCCTGACGCCGAACGAACTGGTCCCGCCGATTCAGCATGTCCTGCAATCGTTCATCGAGGTCACCCGCAGCGCGCTCGAGCGGACGCCGCCCGAGCTGACATCCGACATCATCGATCAAGGCATGCTGCTGACCGGCGCCGGCGCGCGTCTGCACGGGATCGACGCATATCTGGCCGAGCAGATCGGGATTCCGGTCACCGTCGCAGATCACGCCGAGGACGCCGTAGCGCTCGGCGCCGCCGAGGCGCTTGACAACATCGATCTGATCCGCCCCAACCTCTTGGCCCAGGAAAGCGTGCTCAGCTCCAGCCATCGCTAACCTACCAATCCTGCCACCGTTCGCAGGAATGCCACCGTTCGCGGGGATGACGCCCCTCTGGTCACGGGGATGACGCGAGGCTCAGTCCTGGACTGCGTCGGTCTGATGATCCTCGACATCACCGTCCAACGGTGGCTCGAGGTAGTAGGCCATGCTCTCCAACTCCATCACCGGATCGATCTGTCGCAGATGAACCTCGCGCGGCACGCTGGTCGTGACCGGCGCATAGCTCAGGATCGCTCGCACGCCGCCCTCAACCAGTGTCGCGATCACCGATGGCGCCGCAGCCGCCGGCACCGCAACGATGCCCATCGCCACGCGGCTCTGCGTCAAGTAGGACGGCAGCGTCTGCGTATCTTCAACGCGGTGATTCTCGACCACTTTGCCGATCAGATTCGGATCTGAATCAAACACTCGCACTACCTCAAAGCCGCCATGTCGGAAGCCGCCGTAGCCCAAGACGGCGCGCCCGAGCCGCCCGACGCCGACCAACACCAACTCTTTCACGCGTCCGTCGAGGCCCAGGATGCTGCGAATCTGTTCACGCAGGCTGAGCACGTCATAGCCGCGACCGCGCTTGCCGAAGCGACCGAAGTAGGACAGGTCCTTGCGGATCTGCGCCGGCGTCACTCCCAGTCGCTCGCCCAGCTCCTTCGACGAGATGAACTCGCGACCTTCTCCTGCTGCCAAACCGAGTTCGCGCGCATAGAGCGGTAGGCGTCGTATCACGATGTCTGGAATCTCGTTCACGTCCCAACCTCAACCTGACAGGCTTCCTCTCCTACCTTAGGATACATCCGCTCTACACTCTCCCCTTCCCATTCGGTCGACCTGGGCCGCCGCCCGCCCAACTACAGCACCTGATCGCCAGATTGCCGCACGCCGAAGTCGGACGCGCGTTGCGCCTCAATCCGTTCGAGAGCATCGCCGGAGATCGGTGCGAGATCCATCGCCGCCAACTGGTCTCGCAACTCGTCACGATTCTTCACGCCAGGCACGACCGATGAGATCGCCGGCTCGGCCAGAGCGAATCGTGCGGCCCAACGCGAGAGCGGGACGCCATCTCGCTCGAGGAAACGCAGCTTGGCTGCACGCTCATAGTCGAGCGCCACCAGCGAATCTGGCGCGATCGCGCGATCGATTCCGTCGCTCAACGCGCCGGCGGCCAGGTTGCGAATGCCGATCACGCCCAGTCCCAGTTCCGCCGCCAACGGCAGCAGCTGACCGTGATCATGCAGCGTCGATCCGCTCGGCAACGGCGCCGCGTTCGAATTGTTCAACAGGTTGTAATACAACTGCACCGTGTCCAGCGCCCCGTCGATCATCACTTGCCGCACCGACGCCGCGTCGCCCATTCCCGTGATTCCGATGTGCCGCGTCAGATCGCGATCCTGCAACTCGTGCAGCGTCTGCACGGCCTGCATCGCGTCGGCGACGCTGATCGAGCGCCGATACTGCCCGCGCGTCGGTGTGATCGTGTTGTGCAGCTGGAAGAGATCGACGCGCTCGCGGCGCAGTCGCTCAAGCGATTCCGAGATGCCCCGCTCGATTGCGGCCGGGATGTCCGCCAGGTCGTCCTCGCTGAGCGACACCTTGGTGGCGACCAACATGTGCTCGCCGCGTTGGTCAGGCGCCGCCAACAGCGCGCGCGCCAGATTGCGCTCGGCCTCGCCGTTCCCGTACGACGGCGCCACGTCGTAGAAGTTGATCCCTTCCGCAATCGCGAGCGCAATCGTCTCGCCGATCTCCTCGTCCGAGGTGGCGCCCCAGACGTGTCCGATGCCGCCGCCGCCCAAGCCAATCTCCGACACCACCAGACCGGTTCGTCCCAGCTTTCGATATCGCATCATGCCGATCGCTCCCTCGTCACTAAACTGCAGCTATTGCACTGAGCGTACTTGCAGCGATGGAACCGCCGCCATGAGCCCGCCCGGCTTCACTCGTACCTGGCCCAGCCTGGTCGATCTGCCTGATCTATACCCGGACGCCCGCAATCGTGACAATCGCGCTCCGCTGATCTACCGCGCCGGCCGAGTCTTCGCGCTGCGTCGCCCGCCGAACTTGCGTGGTCGCGTTCCACTGCTGGCGGTCGGCAGCAACTCATATCCGCGCCAACTGTCGGACAAGTTCGCCGCCGATCCAGCGGATCTGGAAGGCGTGCCGATGACCGCAACCCTGCTCTTGGACCACGATGTCGCCTATTGCCCGATTCGCTCGCGCAAGGGCTACGCGCCGGTCACGCTGGCCGAGCGACCAGGCGCGGTCTGCCTGACCTGGCTGCAATGGCTGACGCCGCGCCAGCTCAACCTCATTTCCCGCAGCGAGGGTCCGCGCTACGCACTCGTCGGCGGCGCAGCGCTCGCCCGATCGCTCAAGTTCGCAGCCTCGCTGCCTCCGCCAGCGCGCGTCTACGCCTGGTGGTTCGATTCCGTCCTCATTGCCGACGGAACCGTCGCCTGGATGTCAGCGCTTGGACAACGCGAGGTGCGGCGGATCGATCCGCGAGCGGGCCGGTCGCAGACGCCGCCAACCGGCTGGCAGATTGTTCCACGAGATCCGGATGACTACTCGATTGATCCGAATGTTATCACTCATTTGTGATATCATGAATGCAATGACGACCTACTCGGAGCCCTCGCTTGGTTACTGAAGACGCCATCCCGAATATTGCCCCGCGCACCCTCGTTGAGGAGATGCGATCGTCCTATCTCGACTATGCGATGAGTGTGATCGTCTCGCGCGCCCTGCCCGACGCGCGAGACGGACTCAAGCCGGTCCAGCGACGCATCCTGTACGCGATGGACGATCTCGGCATGCGCGCCAATCAGCAGCATCGCAAGTCCGCCCGTATCGTTGGCGAGGTACTCGGTAAGTATCATCCACACTCTGACCAGCCGGTCTACGATGCCATGGTACGCATGGCGCAGGACTTCTCCCTGCGCCATCCACTCGTTGATGGTCAAGGCAACTTCGGATCGATTGATAATGATCCGCCGGCGGCCATGCGTTATACGGAAGCGCGACTCTCACGCATCGCCGAAGAGCTGCTCGCCGATCTCGACAAGAACACGGTCGATCTCCAGGTCAACTTCGACGAATCACTCAATGAGCCGACCGTCCTGCCTGGCCGTGCTCCCAATCTGTTGCTGAATGGCGCCGCGGGCATCGCCGTTGCCATGGCCTGCGACATCCCACCGCACAATCTGACCGAGCTCGCCGGTGCCGTCAAAGAAATGCTCAACAACGAGCAAGCCTCGCTCGACGATATCCTTCAACATATACAGGGGCCCGACTTCCCTACCGCCGCTACCATCTTCGCCGGCGAGAATCGCGAGGATCTGCGCCGACTCTACGGCACCGGTCGCGGTGGTTTCACGGTGCGCGCTCAGCAGCATCTCGAGGAAACCGCCAGCGGCAATCGCGTTCAGATTGTATTCACTGAAGTCCCATATCAGGCCAACAAGGTCCGCATCATTGAACAGATCGCCGCGCTCGTCACCAACAAGAAGATTGACGGTATCTCCAGCCTGCGCGACGAGTCTGACCGGCACGGCATGCGGATCGTCGTCGAGCTGAAGCGAGACGGCCACGTCCAATCGATCCTGGCGCAGCTCTACAAGTCGACCGGGCTACAGGTCCAGTATAACGGCAACTTCGTCGCTCTGGTCGATCAACGTCCGCGCACGCTGACCCTGGTTCAATTGCTGCGCCAGTTCATCCTCCACCGTCAGGATGTGATCACGCGGCGGACAGAGTTTGATCTCGAAAAGGCGCGCGACCGTCATCACATCGTCGAGGGACTGCTCAAGGCGATTGACGACATCGACGCGGTGATCGCCGCGATTCGCGCGGCCGAGTCGGCGGAGGTTGCCCGCGAGCGCCTGCAAGAACCACCCTTCGAGTTGTCACAGCGACAGGCCCAAAGCGTGCTCGAAATGCAGCTTCGGCGCCTCGCCCAGCTTGAACGCGACAAGCTCCAGGAAGAGTACGACGAACTCACCGAGACGATTGAGTATCTACAGGGACTGCTCGACGATCCCAAGCAGATTGACGGCCTGATCGCGGAAGATATGGATGAACTCGTCGAGTCCTACGGCGAAGAACGTAAGACGCGAGTGATCGAACGATCGGTCGAGACGTTCAGCGAGGCGGATCTTGTCCCGCATCAATCCTCGGTCGTGACGCTGACCCGACACGGATACATCAAGCGGCAGCCGGTTGAAGCGTTTCGCTCGCAGAAGCGCGGCGGCAAGGGCGTCAAGGGGATCGAGCGCAAGAACGCGACCAAAGCCGTCGAAGCGCCTCACCGCCTGATCGCCTGCGACACCCATGATCACCTGTTACTCTTCACATCACGCGGACGCGTCTACGGTTTGCAGGCTCACGAAGTGGAAGCTCGCTCCCGCGAATGGCGCGGACTGCCCGTGCGTAACGTCGTTGAGCTGCAGCTCGACGAGCATGTCACCACTATCATTCCGGTCCAGATGTTCAACGACGATTACATTATTCTCGGTACGCGGCAAGGCTACGTGAAGAAGACCAGGCTACGCAACTTCATGAATGTGCGACGCAGCGGTCTCGTCGCCTTTAACTTACGCGACGATGACGAACTCGTCGAAGCGACCTTCGCCAAAGCCGGCGAGGATGTGATCGTATGCGGCGACGATGGCCGCACCGTGCGCTTCGCGATTAACGGCCTGCGTGAAGCCTCTCGGGTGAGCGGCGGCGTGCGCGGACTCAACGTGCCGAACGACGGCGCCCTGGTTGGATTGCAGACAGTGCAGCCAGAGTCGGAAGTGCTGACCGTCACCGCGATCGGGTTCGGCAAGCGCACCGCAGAATCGGAATACACCACCAAGGGTCGCGGCGGCAAAGGCATGATCGGTCACAAGGTCTCCGATGAGACCGGCCCGGTGGTAGGCATGGCCGTCGTGCGAGGCGACGAAGAACTGGTCGTGATCTCCGCCGCCGGCAAGATTTTACGCACCGAGGTCCGTCAACTGCGCCAATGCGGCCGCTCAACCAAGGGCGTCAAGGTGATGAACTCCGAAGGCGGTCTGGCCGCCATCGCCGTCGTTGACACCAGCCGAGAGTTCGGTCAGCGCACGTAGACCTCCCCCATTGGGGGAGGTGTCACGCAGTGACGGAGGGGGCCTCCCCGCATACGAGTCTTGTCATTCCCCCGCGGTCGCGGGAATGTCGCAGGTACTATTGAGACGGTGTGCAGGAGAAGTGCTACTGCAACTTCACCGCGAATGTAGCGGGGTCCAATCCAGCTGTTTGGATGACGCCTCTCGCATTGTTGGCTTGTTGCTTTGCATTGTAATTCGCGTTGACGAACCAGGAATCTACCTGTCGATACGTCTTGAACTGCGTGCCCTTGCCGTTTGCGTTGCTGCGGTTGACGAAGTAGACCTGTCCTCTTCCGATCCTGACAGGGAGATGTTGTTCAGTGAGGCGCCCACTGGATTTCAACCATCGGACTATCTCAGCGCAAAGATCGGCCCAACTATCCACGGCCTTCACCTGCCCATTGCTATGCCGGATGGCGGCGGGCTTTGTACCACGCTCTGGTTGAAACTCTGATAACGGGCGCCATTCCATACCCAGTTCGACAATAGGCGTCGGCGCCGCTGGCATATGTTGGACTGGCAGAGGTGTATCTACAACTGGAGCCGCGCCAACAATGATGCTCCCCTCAACTGCGCTTGGCCGCCAGAGGGCTAAGGCCTGAAGGGATATCTTCGCGGCTGCATCCCCGAGGTCTAGAGTGGCGACGATCGAGTCCTTCATCGCGGCTCGTTGGAAGATGTCGTAGATCTCCCACCGCTTACCATCGGTAATGACGGCAAAAGGCACGCCTTCTTCTTGGCAATAGCTCGTTACCTGCTGCCGCACCTTCGGATCGAGGTGCGTTCCGAGCCTTTTGGCTTCAATGATTACTTGCGGCTTGCTTGACGTTCCCAGCAGCGCGTAGTCCGCAGAGCCGGCGGGGGAGCGAAACTCCACCAACACCTGCGCTGGATCTCCTGTGTCCCAACCCAGGCCGCGCAGCAGCGGATCGATCAGCGCGTAGCGCGTCAGCGCCTCGCTCTGTTGCAGCGCCGAGTCGTGCTGCGCGATCCGGGCCTGCAGCGTCTCGATCAGCTCGTAGAGGTCGTCCAACATCATTCCCGCAGGATAGCCCAGCAGGTCCTCGCGCGGTGACAGAGGTCGGGTGGCGGTACATCCTGGCGGCATATCCTGGCGGCATGACGTGGGAGACTGAACGCACCGACGAGTTTGGCGCCGGTCGTCCCAGTTGTCTCCTGTCGCTCTGACTCGCCGCGCATCGCAGACCTCCTTCAGCTATCGGTTCAACACCTCCGCCATGATCTCACACGCCCTTTTCAGCAGCTTGCTAGGGCTGCAGTTGCGGGTGTTCTATGCCTTCGATCCCAGACGAATAGCTGTCCTGCTCTTGGGTGGAGACAAGAAGAGCGATGGCAGGTTCTACGCACGGAATGTACCCAGAGCGGATGCGCTCTACCACGACTAGCTTGAAGACCTATGACGGAAGGGGATCCGGCCATGAGCGGCCATCGACCATTCAGCGAACTCACCAAACACTACACCCCTGAGCATTGTCGAGAGATCGACAGAATCAAACAGGACATGCTCGATCAGATGTGGGCGTATCAGGGGCATCGGGATGATCTGCGACGCGCGCGCGCTTGCCCAACAGGACGTCGCCCAAGAGCTGACAATCTCTGAGGAGGCTGCGTGTCTGCTCGAACAACAGGCTGACGCCTACGTCAACTTCCTGCGCGCCCGAATAGAGCGGATCGGCGGAGAGCTCAATCTGGTCCTCAGCTTCCCCGATTGCGAGGTCCCGATCGACTACCTCAGCGAGGTCGGAGCCGGGGATGATGAGGTGGTCATCGACTAATCGGTATCGTCCGTCCGCTAGCATCTGAGTGAACCAGATTCAGCGAGGACTGACGCCATGAAATTCGGCATCTTCTACGAGATCTCCGTTCCCCGACCCTGGGAGAACGACATTGAGCACACGGTCTATCACCGTTGCCTGGAACAGGTGCGGCTGGCCGACGAGCTCGGATTTCACTCCGTGTGGGCGGTTGAGCACCATTTCCTGGAGGAATACTCGCACTGCTCCGCGCCCGAGCTCTTCCTGACCGCTTGCGCCATGCAGACGAAGCAGATCCGAGTCGGGCACGGCATTGTCGTCTGCGTGCCGCAGTTCAACCATCCGATCCGCGCCGCCGAGCGCGCGGCCGTCCTGGATATCCTCTCCGACGGTCGGCTCGAGTTCGGGACCGGTCGCTCCGCGACCTGGACCGAACTCGGTGGTATGGACGCCAACCCGGACGAGACCAAAGAGACCTGGGACGAATACACGCGCACGATTCCGCAGATGTGGACGAACGAGCGCTACGGCTACGAGGGCCGCGCCTTCAAGATGCCTACTCGCGCGGTGCTGCCAAAGCCGTACCAGAAACCGCACCCGCCGATGTGGGTCGCCGTGTCGTCACCAGGCACCGAGATTGACGCCGCCGAACGCGGCATGGGGTCGCTCGGCCTGACCTTCGGCGGCTTCGCCGAACAGGAAGAGAAGGTCCAGCGATACCGCAGGATCATCGCCAACTGCGAGCCGGCCGGCGCATTCGTCAACGAGCGTGTCGCGACGGTCAACTTCCTCTACTGTCACCCCGACAACGAGACGGGGATTCAGACTGGCAGCCGACTGACTGGCTCATTCGGTTACCTCGCGGCGCAACTGCTGCCCGTGCGAGAGGTGCATCCGACGCGCAGCTATCCGAACCCAGGTCTGCTCGCCGCGAGCCGTCAGCAGGCGGCGCAAAATCCGGGCGAGGGTTCCTCGGCGCCCGAGGGCGTCTGCATCGGCAATCCTGATCGCCTGGTCGAAGAGATCAAGAAGTGGGAAGCCTGCGGCGTGGACCAGATCAACTTCCTGCTCAACGCGCTGGAAACCATCCCGCAAGAGCAGGTGCTCGACAGCCTCAGACTGTTTGCTGAAGAGGTCATGCCGCATTTCGCCGACAACGAGCCGGCGACGACCTCGCAACCGCGCGAACTCGCGGCCGCCGCCGCGGGCTCTGGCGACTAACCGGCAATCAACCGCTCAGGCACCACTGTTACAACTGGAAGGCTTCAGATGCCGATCAATGGCAATGCTGATCCCAGCCGACTGACTCAATACGCGCCCAACATGGCGTCGCTCGATACGGGAGCGCTGACCTTGCCCGATGTCAAAGTCTTGCAGGTGATCTACGAGATCGACGACTCGGCGATGTCCGACCTGATTCCGCCCGCGCTGCATCCGACGATCCCGCCGACCATGCACGTGATCGGCATGCGAGCCGAAGCCGGACCGCTGGGCGCCTTCACGTTGGCGATGGTGCGAGTCGGTTGTCGCGCCGCCGTCCGACCGCGCGGTCTGCCCACACGCGTCGTCTGCACGGACGGCGAGGCTGCGCACGCGTTGCGCGAGCGCTGGGGCTACCCGGTCACCGTCGGCGAACCGGTCCTGCGCGAGCGCTATGACCGCCAGTCGATCGAGGTCAACGACGGCAATGTCACTGTGCTCGCCGCGCAGCTCGTCGACCCGTTCCCGATCGGCAATGGCGACCTGCTCTACACAGCCGGGATGCATGTCGCGCACGTCGAGCGCGAGGACGAGACGAAACCCTGGCTGGTACAGGTCGATCCCGAGTTTGAGGTGAGCCGAGCTGATCGCGGACAGGCGCAGATCGATGCCTTTGACAGTGGATTCTGGGACGCGCCGCTGATGCGCCCGGTGTATCCGATCGTGGCCAGCTACACCACCGCCAATGTGACCTTGCCTGAGATTCGCTACATCTGCGACCCGATGCAGCCTGCGATCAGCGGCACGGTCGCGCTCTGAGGATCTCGACCGTCCCCTATTGAGGGGAGTTGCTGAAGGCAGAAGGGTCAATCGATGCCCGATACCGAGACGTTGTTCCCAGGCTTCCGCGAGCACCGCAGCGGACCGATCTTCGCCCGCGTCGGCGGTCAGGGTCCGCCGCTGTTGCTCCTGCATGGCTATCCGCAGACCGGCGCCATGTGGCACAAGATCGCGCCAGGATTGGCGCAACAACACACGGTCGTCGTCGCCGACCTGCTCGGCTACGGCGCCAGCGACTCGCCGCCGGGCGACGGCGGCGGCGAATCGTATTCCAAACGTCGAATGGCCCAGCTCATGGTCGATTTGATGGTTGATCTCGGTTTCGACCGCTTTCGCCTCGCCGGACACGATCGCGGCGGTCGCGTCTCCTACCGCCTGGCGCTTGACCACCCGGAGCGAGTCGAACAACTGTCACTGCTTGATATCGTCCCGACCGCAGAGCAGTTCGAGCAGATGGGCATCGCTGGTGGACTGGGCGGATTCCACTGGTACTTCCTGGCGCAGCCGGCGCCGCTGCCAGAGACGTTGATCAACGGCGCGCCTGAGTTCTTTCTCAAACGAATGCTCGGCAGTTGGGCCGGCGCGGACGACCACGAGGTGTTCACCGGGTCCGCGATGTCGGAGTACCTCGCCGCCGCCAATGACCCGGAAACGGTGCGCAGCTGGTGCGAGGACTATCGCTCCGGAGCGCGCTACGATCTCCGCCTCGATCGCGCCGACCGCGCCGACGGCAAACGGATTACCTGTCCGCTGTTCGTGATCTGGGGCGCCGCGCGTCAACCAAACCGTCGCGGACGCTTCATGGCGACGTGGCATCGGTGGGCGACCAACGTCGAAGGCATTGGGCTGCCTTGCGGACATTTCCTGCCAGAAGAATTGCCCGTCGAAACCGAATCGCAGCTCAAGGCGTTTTTCGCCTCCTAGTCAGCTTGTCTCGCTCTTGTCAGGCAAGGGCGCGTGAGGAGAGAACGATGGATCCTGTCACCAGCTTCAGCGGCAATGGCCTGCCGCTCGACCGATCCGATGTTGATACCGATCAGATCATCCCGGCCAAGTACCTCAAGCGGATAGAGCGCACGGGCTACGGTCCGTTCGCGTTTGAGTCCTGGGCCAAAGACCCGGATTTCGTCACGAATCAGCCACAATTCCAGGGAGCCAGCATCCTCCTCGGCGGACCGAACTTCGGTTGCGGATCGTCGCGCGAGCATGCGGTATGGGCGCTGCAAGGCCTCGGCATGAAGGCGATCATTGCGCCAAGCTTTGCTGACATCTTCCGCAACAACTCCGCCAAGATGGGTCTGCTGACGATCCAGCTTCCGCAACCAGATGTCGAAGAGTTGATGCGCATGGTCGAATCAGAGTCCAATACGCCGATCGCGGTCAGCCTGGAAGATCAGACGGTCACCGCGCCCGGCGGCTGGGTCCGATCCTTCGAAATTGCGCCGTTTGTCAAGCATTGCCTGCTCAACGGTCTCGATGACATCTCGCTCACGCTCACGCACGACCAGCTGATCGCCGACTTCGAAGCCAACCGTCCGTCAACGAAGCCGGTGACTGTCTAGGATCGCGGCATGGTCAGCGCGCCGACGAAGCCCGAAGCTGTATCTACGACGCCAGCACCCGTCTGGGAGGGCGATCCGCTCGTCATTCGCTTTCCGCCTGGTGTCCTGTCGGATGAGGTCTTCTGGGAGATCTGCAATCTCAATGATCTGTGGTACTGCGAACGCAGTACGGATGGAAGGTTAGAAGTGTCGCCCCCACCGAGCACTCTGAGCGGCAGACGCGGAGGCCGGATCTTTGCTCAGATTCTGAAGTGGTCAGATGACTCAGAGAGCGGAGACGCATTCCCTTCCGGAACGGGATTCTCTCTGACCATCGGTTCAGCTCGCGATCCCGATGCGGCATGGCTGAGCAACGAGCGAATCGTGAATCTCGACACAGACGATGAGCGCTTCTGGCATGTCTGCCCCGACCTGGTCGTCGAAGTGAGATCGCGCGGGCAAACGGTGGCCAAGCAGCAGGAGAAGATGGTTGAGTGGATGTTGGCAGGGGCGAGGTTGGGATGGTTGATTGATCCCTTCACGGCTGACGGCGAAGTCTGGATCTACCGCGAAGGCAGTGACGATCCGGAGCGCCAGTCCCGACCACTGACGCTGAGCGGCGAGAACGTCGCCGAAGGCCTCAGCGTCGACCTCGCCAAAGTCTGGCGCTAGTCCCGGCTGACACCAGACCGATAGGATCGCGGCATGGTTAGCGCGCCGACGAAGCCCGAAGCTGTATCTACGACGCCAGCACCCGTCTGGGAGGGCGATCCGCTCGTCATTCGCTTTCCGCCTGGTGTCCTGTCTGACGAGTTGTTCGTGGAGATATGCAACCTGAACGACGACTGGCAGCTTGAACGGAACGCGCTCGGAGGATTGGAGATGTCGCCACCCGCCGGCTTCGAAAGCAGCGATCAGTCGGGACGTATCTACGCTCAGATCCTCGCTTGGAGCGACTCAACCGGCGGCGGGCGCGTGTTTGAATCTAGCGCCGGAGTGCTTCGTTCCGACGGCGTCGTCCGCTCCCCAGATGCGAGTTGGGTCAGCAAACCGCGGCTCGCGGAAGCGTTCAAGTCCGAGAGTGTGTTTCTCGCCGCCTGCCCCGACCTGGTCGTCGAAGTGAGATCGCGTGGGCAAACGGTGGCCAAGCAGCAGGAGAAGATGGTTGAGTGGATGTTGGCAGGGGCGAGGCTGGGATGGTTGATTGATCCCTTCACGGCTGACGGCGAAGTCTGGATCTACCGCGAAGGCAGTGACGATCCGGAGCGCCAGTCCCGACCACTGACGCTGAGCGGCGAGAACGTCGCCGAAGGCCTCAGCGTCGACCTCGCCAAAGTCTGGCGCTGACCGACGCTCACATCCCGACGATCACATCGCAATCTCCCTATAGTGGCGCCATGGAGACGCCTTGCTGCCACAGTGTTGTGACATCAGATTGATGCCAATCGTCGGCGTTTGAGGCGCGTAGGAGCACGATTATGACTGAGCAACCGAAGCCGTCAATGGGTGACGCCCTGGCGAACTTGCGTGGCGCCGATCGCCCCTGGCAGGCCGCGCGCGGGTTTCTAACGAACTCCTGGATTAAACTGCGGAAGCGCGACAACTGCTGCGGCAACTACGGCGATCCCGGCTGTTGAGTCAGCGCCGAACGCGCTCCGGGTGAGCGCCCAGAACACGACTAGGACTCCTGCCCAATGGCTCATTTCAAGGTGGCGCTCCTGCCCGGCGACGGAATCGGTGGCGAGGTCATGGCTGAGGCCGTACGCGTCCTGGACGCGGTCGGCGGTCGCTTCGATCACTCCTTCGAATACAGCGAAGACCTCGTTGGGGGCGCATCAATCGACGCGCACGGCGTCGCTCTGCGCGACGAGACACTCGATATGTGCCGCGCGCAGGACGCGGTCCTCTTCGGCGCAGTCGGCGGCCCCAAGTGGGATGATCCGAAAGCCTCCGTCCGACCTGAGCAGGCTATTCTCGGTCTGCGCAAGGGTCTCGGCCTCTTCGCCAACATCCGACCCGTGAAGATGCTCCCGATCCTCGCCGACGCCACGCCGCTCAAACGCGAGACCGTCGAAGCGGTAGACATGGTCGTCCTGCGAGAGCTGACCGGCGGCATCTACTTTGGCGAGCCACAGCGTCGCTGGGAGGAGGACGGCCAACGCAAGGCGGTCGACACGCTCGCCTATGCCGAGCATGAGGTTGAGCGCATCGTGCGGCTCGGTTTTGAGACTGCGCGCGGGCGCCGCAAGCTGCTCACTTCCGTTGACAAGGCCAACATTCTCGACACCTCCCGTATGTGGCGAGAGATCACTGAGGAGATTGCCAGGGACTACCCCGACGTCGTCCTCGAACACCGCCTCGTTGATGCCTGCGCGATGGATCTGATCCGTCACCCGTCCTACTTCGATGTGATCGTCACTGAGAACATGTTCGGCGACATTCTCACGGATGAGGCATCAATGCTGGCCGGATCGATGGGGATGCTGCCGTCCGCCTCGCTCGGCGCGGCTGAGGACGGCTCAACGCTCGGCCTCTACGAGCCGATTCACGGCACCGCGCCCGACATCGCCGGTCAGGGCATCGCCAATCCGATGGCGATGATCCTCAGCGCCGCCCTGATGCTGCGATACTCATTCGGCCTGGAAGCTGAGGCGGCCGCGATCGAGTCAGCGGTCATCGCGACGCTCAGCGCCGGTCACCGTTCAGCCGACCTGACGAAGGACGGCGAGGCAGCGCTCGGTACCGAAGCGCTCGGCAACCTGATTTCTGATGCGACCCTCCTTGCGTGACGACTGCATAGGATGAACGCTGCTGGACTGGATATGAACATGTCGGACCTCACTGTCTCGTTGGGACTGGGAGGCTGACGTGACCATCGAAACGGTGGCGAAATCGGCCGACGCGCTGCATCGCTTGTTGGTTGCTCTCGCAGCCGAAGTTGGCCCGACAGTGCAGATTGAATGGGTCCCTGAAGATTTGCGGATTGGCAGCCCGCATGCTGTTTACCGGGCAAGGCCGGTTGGCGGTACGACAATCGCCGAGGCTGGGCAGGTCGTGGAGCACTATTGCCATCTCGGCGAGCAGCTGGAACGGCGCGAGGAATTGCCTAACACTAGTGAAGTGGTCAGCGCTGCGGATCGCCTGTTGAAACAGGCGCGCGCCTCAGCGGACGAACTTGTGCTCGGCACGGCGTCAGGAGACGCGGTCATTGATCTGCGGACTGTTCAGTTGGCGCCGCGAGGCGAGGCGCATAAGTCGATCGGCTCCGTCACCGGCCGCGTGCAGACCTTGAGCGGTCGTTCGTCGCTCCAATTCATGCTTTATCAAGAATGGACCGATCAAGCTGTTCGCTGTTATGCCTGTGACGATCAAGTTGAAGAGCTACGCAACATCTGGGGGCGATGTGCGCGCGTTAAGGGAATGCTGACCCGCATAGATCGAAACAGGCGCATGGTCAGCATCCGTGATATTTCCGCGATAGAAGCACTACCGGATGACCCCGAGCAACGGTTCGAAGAGGCCCGCGGCGCGATCGAATGGACCTCTCAACACCCATCGCCCGACCGCTTCATCCGGGAGTTGCGTGATGACGAGTGAGCCGCGCTTGTCCTATTGGGACTCGAGCCCGTTCATCCACTATGCCGCGAAGTCACCCCAATGGATAGATATACTCGACGCTTTGGTAGCTGAAGCGCGTAGCGGCAATCTCAACGTTGCAACATCAGCACTCTCAACAGTTGAAGCAGCCTTTTCACCCAGAGAGAAATAAGGACGCCCATCTCAGTCACGAGGTGGTGCAGGCATTTCGCGCCATGTTCGATGACTTCACGTTGATCTGAGTGATCGAATTCGATCGACAGATCGCCGACACCGCCCGCGACCTGATGCGCACCGTCCTGACCAGCCGGGGAAGTCTGAAACTCGGTGACGCCGTCCATGTGGCGACGGCGCAGGTCGTGATGCCGACGCCGTGTTTTCGACCGACGTAAGACTCACCCGTCGCTGTAACGACTCTCAATGGTGTACTGCCAGCGCGCCTACCGCGTCATCGCCAATGTTTCCAGGGTTTTCGGGCACGTAGAGCGTCTCACAAGCTCTACACTCCGAGCATGACTATTCATCGCCTGCTCGTCGCGAATCGCGGCGAGATCGCCGTCCGCATTCTCCGTACCGCTAGCGAATTGGGACTACACACCGCCGCCATCCATTCCAGCGACGACGCCGCTTCCGACCACATCCGCCATGCTGAGCTTGCCATCGAGTTGGATAGAATCGGGCCGGCCGCGTACCTCGATATCGATCAGATCGTCGCGGCCGCGCAACAGCATGAGTGCGACGCGATCCATCCCGGCTATGGATTCCTGGCCGAGAACGCCGACTTCGCCCGCGCTTGCGAAGAGGCGGGGATCACGTTCGTGGGACCGTCACCCGCGGCGCTCGCCTTGTTCGGCGACAAGGCCCGCGCCCGCACGCTCGCCGGAGCGCGTCATGTCCCCGTGCTGATCGGCGCCGACCACGCGGTCGATCTCAATGGCGCCCGCTCCTTCTTTGAGCAGCTCGACGGCCGACCGATGGTGATCAAGGCGATCGCCGGCGGCGGCGGACGCGGCATGCGCGCGATTCACCACGCGAGCGAAATTGAGGACGCGTTCGATCGCTGCCGACGCGAGGCGCAGTCCGCGTTCGGCAATGGCGATCTGTTCGTCGAACGCTTCATCCCCCGCGCTCGCCACATTGAGGTGCAGATTGTCGCCGATCAACATGGCAACGTCAGTCATCTCGGCGAACGCGAGTGTACGATTCAGCGGCGCTATCAGAAGCTGATCGAAATCGCCCCGTCGCCAACATTGACCGATGTGTTGCGGGAACGCATCACGGCGGCGGCCGTTGATCTCGCTGAGGCTGGCGGCTACAGCAATCTCGGCACGTTCGAGTTCCTGGTTGATGCGGAGTCCGATGCGGAATTCGCCTTCATCGAAGCCAACGCGCGGCTACAGGTCGAGCACACGGTGACAGAGGAGGTGACGGGCCACGATCTCGTCGCCTCTCAGCTTCAACTCGCAGAGGGCGCCACGCTTGCCGAGGTTGGCCTGGCCGATGGATCGCGCCCGAACGGCTTTGCGATCCAGACGCGCGTCAATCTCGAGCGCATGCGCGAGGATGGTGAGATTCGCCCCGCAGCGGGCTCGCTGCGCGGTTTCCGACCGCCATCAGGTCCCGGCGTCCGAGTCGACACCTACGGCTACGTCGGCTACGCCGTCAATCCCAACTTCGACTCACTGATCGCCAAGGTGATTACGCGGCATCCGAGCGCTGACTTCGCGTTGGCGGTACGCAGAGCGCGGCGAGCGCTTGATGAGTTTCAGCTCGAGGGACCGGATTCGAATCTCGCGTTCCTGCAGAATATTCTCCGACACGAGGACTTTCTCTCGGGCGATGTGCATACGCGTTGGATCGACGAGCGGCTTGATGAGCTGACGGCAGCTTCCGCCGACGGCGTCTCGGATGCTGGCCAGGCGGCCTGGGCCGGCGCCAAGGTCGAGAATCAGGTCTCCGATCCGTTGGCCGCGCTCGACTTCTTCCGCCAGGGCGCGAGCGCCGCGTCGCTCGACGTCAATCGCGGCCTTGAGCAGGACCGCGCCGGATTCCCCGCTCCTGAGATCGTCGGTCCGCCCGGCGCTGAAGCGCTGCGCGCTCCGATCCAGGGCACCATTGTTCAAATCCTGGTCAGCGAAGGCGATGCGGTCGTGGCCGGCCAGGATGTCATCATCATGAACGCGATGAAGATGGAGCACGTGCTGCAGGCTGAGATCGGCGGCATCCTGCAAGAGATCACGGTTGCGGTCGGAGACATCATCTGGGAAGGTCACCCGCTGGTCTTCATCGAGCCCGCTGATGTCGGACCTGCGATCGGCGATGGCAACCGCGACATAGACCTCGATTACATCCGGCCCGACCTGCAGTACAACATTGACCTGCATGAAGCGTTGCTGGACCACCATCGTCCCGCTCCAATCGCCAGGCGCCACGCCAAAGGGAAGCGTTCCGCCCGGGAGAACATCGCGCAACTCGTTGAAGGCGGTTCCTGGAATGAATACATGCCGCTCGCGGTAGCGGCGCAACGCCGCCGTCGTTCGTGGGAAGAGCTGCGCAGGGTGTCCCCCGCTGACGGTCTGATCTGCGGCCTGGGCACGGTCAACGCTGAGTTGTTTGACAACTCCACTGCTTCAACGTCAACGGCGATCATTTCCTATGACGAATCGGTCTGGGCGGGCACACAGGGCGGTCGCGGCCACGAGAAGACGGATCGGATGATCGAGACCGCGCATCGCCTGCTCACCCCGCTGATCTTTATCGCAGAGGGCGCTGGCGGCCGTTCCGGCGATAGCGACTGGGCCTACACGCGAGTCGCGGCGCGCAATGTACGCACCTTCGAACGGCTGGCCGAACTCTCGGGACGCGTGCCGATGATCTCAATCACCGCTGGCCGCTGCTTCGCCGGCAATGCGTCGATGCTCGGCATGTGTGACATCATCATCGCCACCGAAGGATCCAATATCGCCATGGGCGGCCCCGCGGTCATTGAAGGCGGCGGACTCGGCCTCTTCCTGCCCGAAGAGCTCGGACCGATGTCGCAACAGGTGCCCAACGGCGTCGTCGACATCTTCGTCAAGGACGAGGATGACGCGATGGTCGCAGCGAAGAAGTATCTGTCCTACTTCCAGGGATCGCTGAAGGAGTGGAGCTGCCCGGACCAGCGGCTGCTCCGACATGTCATTCCTGAGAACCGGCTGCGCACATACGATGTGCGTCAGGTGATCCAGCTCATGGCCGACGATGACTCGGTGCTCGAACTGCGGCCTGACTTCGGTATCGGTGTTGTGACCGCGCTGATTCGCGTGGAAGGCCGACCGATCGGCGTGATCGCCAACAACAACATGCATCTCGGAGGCGCGGTCGACAGTCCTGGATCAGACAAGCTGGCGCGCTTCGCGCAGATCTGCGACTGCTGGAACATCCCCGTCATGACGATGGTCGATACGCCCGGCATGATGGTCGGTCCAGAGGTCGAGAAAACGGCGCTCGTCCGACACTGCCACCGCGTGTTCGTGTCTCTGGCCAACCTGACCACACCAAAGATGACGCTGACACTTCGCAAATGCTACGGACTCGGTGGGCTGGCGATGATCGCTGGCAGCACGGAGGCTGGTCTGTTCAATCTCGCCTGGCCGACTTCGGAGTACGGCGGCATGAACCTTGAGGCTGGCGTCAAGCTCGGCGCTCGCGCGCAGCTCGAGCAGATCGAAGACCTCGAAGAGCGGACTCGCGTCTATGAGCAGCTCGTCGCCGACGCCTACGAGCGCGGCAATGCGATCAACGCCGCGACCGTGCTCGAGTCGGACGACGTGATCGATCCTGCCGACACGCGACAGTGGATCGTCCGGATGCTTGACGCCGTCCCCAACTCCGATCCGATCCGTGAAGGTCGCCGCCCCTACATCGATAGCTGGTAACTCACTCCAGCATCTCAAGCCTTGCGATCACGCCAACGCCGTCCTGATCAGGAACGCGTTCAAGGTCAGTGCCGCCAAACGCGCTTCATTCTGGCTAGACTTGCCGCCAACAGCGGTAGTCAACTGGGCTGCCCGCGTGGATGAGCGATGCAGTTCGTCAGTCTGCTCCTGGTGCGCCTGGTCCAGACCGTGATGGTGGTCTGGATTGTGGTCAGCATCGTGTTCATCGTTTCGCGACTGATTGGCAACCCCACTCAGAGCCTGCTGCCGTTCGATGCGACCAATGAAGACATCGCCGTCCTGGAAGAGAAACTCGGGCTCAACGACCCGTTGATCGTCCAATACGGACGTTTCATTGGCGACGCCGTGCAAGGCGACCTCGGCTTCTCCTTCCATCGACAGGGCGCGGCCATCGATCAGGTCGCCGACAAGGTGCTCAACACCGTCCGACTGACTGCGGCCGGCCTCGTCGTGGCGATCTGCGTGGGACTGCCGTTGGGATTGCTGGCGGCGCTCAATCGCGGCTCGCCGGTGGACTGGTTGGCGCGCGTGATTGCGGTGATCGGGCAAGCCGTGCCCAGCTTCTGGTTGGGGCTGATGCTGATCTTCTTCATCGCGGTTCGAGTCGACTGGTTTCCCACAGCCGGTTACAACGGCATCTCCTCACTGGTATTGCCTGCGATTGCGCTGGGGCTGGCCTCGGCCGCCGGGTTCATGCGACTCACCCGTTCCGGCATGATCGACGTGATGAGCACCGACTTCATCCGTACCGCTCGAGCGAAAGGACTGAGCGAGCGCACGGTGATTTTCCGTCACGGAATGCGACACGCCATGTTGCCGGTGATGACCATCCTCGGGATCGAGCTGGGCCGACTGATCGCGGGCTCGGTGATCATTGAGGTCGTCTTCTCCTGGCCTGGCATCGGACAGCTCATGATCACGTCGATCCTGCAATCCGACTACCCGGTCGTGCAGGCAGGCGTCGCGGTGATCGCGGGATCGATTGCGATCGGCAACCTCGTCGTGGACATTTCCTACCGCTACATTGACCCGCGCATCCGCACGGCGGAACTCTGATGTCGGCGCAAGTCGCGGAAGTGCGGATCTCGCCGCTGGCTCGCTGGCGCTGGATGCTGGCGACGCGCTGGCGGCGCTACATCCTGGTCGCGCCGCCGATGCTGGTGATGCTGACCTTCCTCATCTTCGGCATTTTCGCCGACCTGATCGCACCTGGCGACCCTGGCGACCTGAATGTCCTGCACAAGCTGCAGCCGCCCGCGTTCGATGGCGGACTGAGCGAGTATCCGTTGGGCACCGACCACATCGGTCGGGACATCTGGGTACGGATCGTGCATGGCGCACGAGTCTCGCTGATCGTGGTTGCCATCGTTGTGCCGAGCGCGGCGGTCTTCGGCAGTCTGGTGGGCTTGATCGCGGGCTGGCGCAGCGGCCGACTCGGACAGCTGCTGATGCGCTACGTCGATGTGCAGCTGGCGCTGCCGGCGATCCTGTTCGCGGTGCTGCTGGGTTCCGTCCTGGGCGCGTCGCTGCGCAACGTCATCCTGATTCTGCTGATCTGGACCTGGACCGCCTACGCACGACTCGTCAGGGCTGAAGTGCTCTCGCTCAGGGAGCGTGAGTTTGTGGTCGCCTCGCTGGCCGCAGGCGCCAGCAGCTGGTGGATCATGCGCAAGCAACTCCTGCCCAACGTCTTCAACACGATCGTGGTGATCATGACGTTGGAAATTCCGATCGTGATTGTGGCGGAGGCGGCGCTGAGCTTCCTTGGCGTCGGCGCGCCGGTCGAACAGGCAACATGGGGCCGTATGATCAACGAGGCTCGCAACTACCTGAATCAGGCCTGGTGGGTGATCTGGATGCCAGGGATCGCGCTGATGATGGTGGCGCTCTGCGGCAACCTGGTCGGCGACTGGTTACGTGATCTACTCGATCCGCGACTGCGCAATCTTGGCTGAACGTCAAGGGAGCCATCACACCGCCGCGCTGGTTACTATCGAATCCATGACCACCGAACTGACCACTGCGCAAGCAGCCGACGCGGCGATCCACGAGATGGTCAAGATCATCGTTGAAGGTTGGAATCCGCAGCAAATCATCCTCTTCGGCTCCAGGGCTCGCGGCGATCATGATGAGCGCAGCGATGTGGACTTGCTGGTCGTCCTGAGCGAGGCGACCGATCGCGGAGAACTGGGTCGACAGGTCAGCGCTGAGTTGGCCTGTACCGGGATCGCCAGAGACATCATCATCAGCACGCCCGCCGACGTCGTGCGCCAGGCGACGGTAGTCGGCACCGTCGAGCGCGCCGCCATGATCGACGGGCGAACGCTCTACGTCCAGGGCAGAGGAGATCCGGTGATGGAACAATTCGCTCAGCTCATGCATCGCGCCGCCGGTGACATCAGATCGGCCGAAGCCGTTCTGGCCCTGAATCCACCAGAGCTACAAGTCGGCTGCTATCACGCACAGCAGGCGGTAGAGAAGGTGATCAAGTCGGCTCTGATGGTGGACAGGATTGACTACCCATTCACCCACGACATCGAGCAGTTACTGCCGCTCGTGCCGATCGTCTGGGACATTGAGGGGATCATCGAAGATCCCAAAGAGCTGAGCACCTGGGCGTCATACCCGCGCTACTTGATGGTCAAGGAGCCGAGTCGCGAGTTCGCAGCACAGGCGCTCGCTGAAGCTCGAACGATCCACGAGCGGGTGATGTCCGAAATGTCCAATCGCGGCTTGGTGACGGACTGAATGGACGTGTGCGCATCCCTGGTTACGTGATCTACTCGATCCGCGACTGCGCAATCTTGGCTGAACGTCACGGGAGCCATCACACCGCTGCGCTGGTTACTATCGAATCCATGACCACAGAACTGACCACTGCGCAAGCAGTCGACGCGGCGATCCACGAGATGGTCAAGATCATCGTTGAAGGTTGGAATCCGCAGCAAATCATCCTCTTCGGCTCCAGGGCTCGCGGCGATCATGATGAGCGCAGCGATGTGGAATTGCTGGTCGTCCTGAGCGAGGCGACCGATCGCGGAGAACTGGGTCGACAGGTCAGCGCTGAGTTGGCCTGTACCGGGATCGCCAGAGACATCATCATCAGCACGCCCGCCGACATCGTGCGCCAGGCGACGGTAGTCGGCACCGTCGAGCGCGCCGCCATGATCGACGGGCGAACGCTCTACGTCCAGGGCAGAGGAGATCCGGTGATGGAACAATTCGCTCAGCTCATGCATCGCGCCGCCGGTGATATCAGAATGGTTGAGGCCGGTTTGGCGCTCAGCCCGCCGGAATTGCAGGCAGCCTGCTACCACGCTCAGCAGGCGGTAGAGAAGGTGATCAAGTCGGCTCTGATGGTGGACAGGATTGACTACCCATTCACCCACGACATCGAGCAGTTACTGCCGCTCGTGCCGATCGTCTGGGACATTGAGGGGATCATCGAAGATCCCAAAGAGCTGAGCACTTGGGCGTCATACCCGCGCTACTTGATGGTCAAGGAGCCGAGTCGCGAGTTCGCAGCACAGGCGCTCGCTGAAGCTCGAACGATCCACGAGCGGGTGATGTCCGAAATGTCCAATCGCGGCTTGGTGATGGACTGAATGGACGTGTGCGCATCCTTGGTTGCGCGATCTACTCGATCCGCGACTGCGCAATCTTGGCTAATTGAGTGTTATTGGTAATTCGCGCTTGCGAAATTCCCTAGTATGTGCGAAACAATGGCGGCAGCGATCGCCGAGAGGAGCCCCATCATGTCCACCCCCAACTATTGGCAGCGTATGTCTCACCGCCGACTGACTCGGCGCACGCTGCTGCGAGCGTCAGCTCGCGCTGGCGTCGGAGCGAGCGGTCTGGCCTTGGTCGGCTGCGGCGACGATGACGATGACGCCCAGCAGGCCGTCGTCCAGGCGCAGCCTCAGCAGCAAGCGGATCAGCCGCAACCTGCTCAACAGGTGCAACCGCAGCAGCAACAGCAGCAGGTGATGCAACAGGATCAGCCAGCCGAGCAGCAGGCGCAACAGGCTGATCAACAGGAACAACAGGCTCAGCAGGGCACCGTTGAAGCGATCGAGCGCGAAGAGTCGGACGTAGACCAACAGGCGGCGGCGCAGGAAATCGACACTGAAGCGACGCTCAACGTCGCCATCGGTCGCTACACCGCCGGTCTCGATCCACAACGCTCCGGCTCCCAGACCAACTACGTCAACTCCTCCGCCGTCTTCGACTCGGGGATGGGCAATGATCCTGAGACCGCTGCCCTGGTACCGAACCTCGTTGAGGCGATCGAGATCGTGGATCCGACGCACTTGAACTTCATCGTCGCGCAGGGGATCAGCTTCCACAACGGGACGCCGTATACGGCCGAGGACCTGCAGTGGAACATGGAGCGCGTCTCATCGGTCGCCTCGTATCACGAGGGCGGTGAAACCAGCGACCATCCCAACGGTTGGGCCTCAGCCCGCCAGACCTTCGGCACCGACAATTTCGTCTCCTGGGATGTCACTGATTCGCACACATTTGCCGTTGAAACCCCCGCGCCGAATGCGTCTCTGGCAGGGTCTGTGATGTCTGGCGCTCTGCGTCACCTGTCGAAGGACTGGGTCGAAGCGAATGGGGACGCCGAGGCCGACGTCTTCGCGGTTGGCACCGGTCCCTTCAGCTTTGTCGATCACGAGGCCGACGTCGGATTCACCTTCCAGCGCAACGACAGTTACCACAAGGGACGCGATGCGATCGCCAATCCGCGACTACCGTGGGCGAAGACGCTCGCGGTGCAGATTCGCCCTGAGCCGTTGGCGCAGCTGGCCGGCATCGAAGCGGGCGAGGTTGATGCGACGTATAACCTGCCGACCGATGTCGCCGCGCCATACGAAGGCGATGATCGCTTCAAAGTCCTCTACGGACCGGCCAGCAACCCGACTCATTACATCATGTTCAACACGCATGACACCGTGGCCGAGGTGGATGGAGAGCCGAATCCGTTCCTCGACATTCGGGTGCGCCAGGCCGCGAACCTCGCGATCAATCGTGAGGCGATCATTGAGGGACTGCTGACCGGTACTGAGAAGCCGGCCTATGGTCCTTACGCCGGCACGATCGGCTATCCGAAGGAAGCGTTGGAATCGCGCTACGAAGGATTCGATCCCGATCGCGCCAAACAGCTGCTGGCGGAGGCGGGTTACCCCGACGGCATCGATATCGACCTGCACATCGTGACCGACTTCCAGCCGACCGTGCCGGTGATCGCGCTCGTCGTGCAGCAGGACCTTGAGGCTGTTGGCATCCGCACCACGATCAAGGAGTATCTCAGCTCTGAGTACTTCCGAACGGTGCGTACGTTCGAGAATCCGGGACTGTTCTACTTCTTCACCAACAGCATCGCGGAGCCGGACACCGTGCTCAACTCAGGCGTGGAAGAGAGCGGTTTCTACGCCGTATCGGTTTACCCCGAGACGCAAATCCAGGAGCTCTACCAAGCGCAGCGGCAGGCGCTGGATCCGTCCGAGCGCGCGGCGCTGCTTGAAGAGATGTACGTCACGTTCTACGAGAACTACTCCTGGATCTTCCTGACGGAGGTGTCGTCTGCGGCGGTGATCGCGGCGAACGTCAACTGGCCGGTCGGTTCAGCCGAGCTGCGCGGCGAGGGCACGCTCACGGCCATCCAAAAGCTCAAGAACGCCTAACCCGTCCACGGACGAGACCAACTCCGAGCGGGGCCGGACCATCTGTCCGACACCCCGCTCGGAGCCGTTAACCTTTGAGCAAGTCCGTACATCAACCCATGCCGCGAGAATGCCCATGCCGACTCTGACTGCCGAACAACTCGATCACTTCGACACCTTCGGATTTCTCGCAGTAAACGAGGTGTTCGACGCTGAAGAAGTGATCAATCCCGTGATGGACGAGTATGCCGGTGTGCTCGACACGCTCGCCAACGCATTGTTCGAGCAGGGCGTCATCTCCGAGACCTACGCCGAGCTTCCGTTCGCCGAGCGGGTCTGCCAGGTTTACGTTGAGTCGCAAACGGTCCACGCGCAGTATTTCGACTTCTCGTTGCCGCAGCGCGGGATCAAGGCTGACACGCCATTCTGGGCTGGCCCTGCGGTATTCAACGCGCTCACCAGTCCCAGCCTGCTCGACACGGTCGAGAGTGTGATCGGCCCTGAGATTTACTCCAACCCGGTCCAACACGTGCGCGTCAAGGTGCCGGAGTCGATCGCGCCGCGTGATGCTGATGGCAACGTGATCTATGGCGCGACGCCCTGGCATCAGGACTCGGGCGTGATCAACGCCTCGGCCGACGACACCGACATGCTCACGGTCTGGTTTCCACTCATGGACACCGACGCCGAGAACGGCTGTCTGCAAGTGATCCCCGGATCGCATCGCGGCGAGGTGCTGACTCACTGCTCCGGAGTGCAGGGGCTCAACATTCCCTCATCGATCTTGCCGGGCGAGGACTCTGCGCGCGCCGTCCCGCTAGCGGCGGGCGGCTGCCTCTTCCTGCACCGCAAGACGATCCATGCGGCGTTGCCCAACGTGAGCGATCGGATTCGCTGGAGTTTCGACCTGCGCTATCACCCGCCGGGCCAGGCGACCGGCCGTGAGGCGTTCCCTGGCTTCGTCGCGCGCAGCCAGCGAGATCCTGACGCCGTGCTCGCGGACGCCGCCGAGTGGCGTCAAATGTGGCTCAACGCACGGGCCGTCCTCGCCAACCAGCCGGATCCCGCGTACAACCGTTGGTCGCCGGACGACGAGGCCTGCGCCTAACCGGCAATCTGTCGGCGCACGCAGTCTGCCGCTCGCTGTCTGCCGCTCGCAAGGACGTACTCGATCGGTCACGCTCAGAAGAGGCAGGCTTGAAGCCGTCTACTTCACCGAGGAAGCCGTCGCGAGCATGCGTGCCTGCGCCTGGTACGACTGGTCAGACCGCGAGCGCTGCCGAGCCGGCGACGGGAAGCGGGTTGGTGTTGACGCGCTTGCGAAGGCATTGCGACTCCTGTAGAGTCTCTAAATCCGCAGGCGCTTTGGAGCGCTGCGGCGGTGTGGCGACACTGTGTGCGAATGTAGGGAGGTCGACATGCTACGAACATCTGAGTGGCGCAAACGCTCCGAGTCAGTGGTTTGGAGCGAGGAACGAAGGCGGAATAGTTTGAAACGCAGAACGGCCGCGTGCGCGGTACTGGCGCTCGTGCTGGCCGCGGCCAGCATGCTCACACTGCAGAGCAGCCTGGCGCAAACAAACCCAAACCATGACATAACACGACTTCCCGCGTATGAAGGACAATCCGATCGGATCCATGTATATAGCTATTGGTTCCCGCAGAGTTGGACTAAAGAGAACCCTGAAAACCCCATCATTCACTCGTTCACGGATAGCACTGGCGCAGATTTGTCCCTGAAGACGTGCGCTGAAATGTGGAGCGATGTTGCAACATACGCAAACGCAGATATCTGTTTGAAGTCGACAACCCCAGAGGTGGAGACCAGCGCAGATGATACTGAAGGGGGAGTGGTCGAACCGTACAAGGCATTCAACTGGCCGTTCACTGTCTTCCATGATGCCATAGCGGAACCCAACGAGGTGGCCACTCTCAAGTTGCGGGAGAGTTCCGCCCCTGAGGCAACCCCGGGAGATTTAGTGATATTCGAAATCACGTTAATCAGCACGTATCCTCATGTCGCCGTCCGAGCAGCTCACGATACGATTGTGGAAGGCGAAACGGCCGATTTCGTGTTGCACCTACCGAGGATGCTGCGGCCGCTTACCGTCAGATATTACGTTGGTTACGGCGGTCCATATCGAGGGCACATGCGACAGGAACAAACCGGCTACGGAAAGATGGTGACCGTACCTGCCAATACCACTACCCATACCTTCTCGTTACCAACATACATGAGTGTCGCAGTGGGCGAGTCTTACACGTTCGTGATGCTATACACGTTCTCGGAAATGGCATATACAGCCGGCAGTCGTATCGCCTGGGTCAACATCGCTGACGGCCCTGATAGCATAGCGGATGAGGTGTCGCTGCGCGCCTTTCCGTCGGGACGGATCACCAGCGAGAAGTCCATATGGGCAATCTTCGAGATCAAGTCAGCAGTGAGAGCGGTCGAGCGGCGGGACTTCGTCGTGACGATCACGGAATCGAGCGGCGCCAGTGATTTCGTCGATAGCGCGAACGAGGGCCAGCGCACCGTCTCCATTCACCCGTACTACGACCGCGTGATCGTGCTGGTCCCTCTGCAGGACGATCAGACGGATGAGCCGGACGGCGCCATTACCGTCACGCTCAATGGAACGAGCAAGAGCGCCAGCGTGATAGTCTACGACGACGATTAGCGTCTCGTTTGCGCATAGTGGGCTGCCGCCTCTGCGCGTCAGACCGGCGATAGCCGAAATGCGGCTGCCGTGGATGGTCTATTGGCGCGGCGCGCAGGCTTGCATCACTGCTCTGACAGACTCCAGCCCCGGCCTGGCCGCGACGACCCGCACGATTGCCGTGTCGAGGCCGTCCGCCAGCGCCTCAAAGGCGGCCTTCGCGCCCGATGCGTTGCCGTAGTAGCCGACTCGTGTCAGCAGCTCCTCGGATGCCGCGGCGGCAACGTCATCGGCGGACGCTCCGCTGCGCCGCATGTCGTCGAGCGAGGCGAGTTCGTCGCTGAAGCCCATCCGCTCAAAGTGCGCTCGGTAGGCGAACTTGCGCAGCCGCTCTGAGGGCGGCGCCTGGCCTAACGCGTAGCCCAGCATCGACTTCGCGTAGGACATTCGCGCCGTCTCAACATCGTCGTCCACGCAGATGCGGATGTATTCGACGAGCTGCACATCTTCGGGACGCTTGCCCGCTTTGGCGGCGCCTTCGTTGAGCCGCTCTCTGCTCCAGTTCACGCGCTCCGGATCGCACCAGTTGAGCACCGCGCCGTCACCGACTTCGGCTCCGAGCTGAATCATCTGCGGACCCAGCGCGCCCACCAGCACCGGCGTCGGCGGCGGGCGGAAACCAAGTTGCACGCCGTCGTAGTGGACCGCTTCGCCGTCGATGCTGACGGTGTCGCCCGCCAACAGACCCTTCACGGCGGCGGTGTACTCACGCATGACCGCGAGGGTGGAGCGACGCGGGATTCCCAACTGTCGCCGCGTATCGGCGCGATAGATTCCGCCGGAGCCGATGCCCAACGTGAACTTGCCGCCGCTCATGGCCGAGACGGTCGCTGCCGACATGGCGAACGCCACCGGCGACCGATAGGCGATCGGGCAGACGCCGATGCCGGTTGAGAGTCCGCTCGCGGCATTGCGAATCGCGCAGAGTTGGAACGAGTCGAGGCCGGCGCCCTCTGGCGTCCACAACGATGCATAGCCAAGGTCCGCGGCCTCCTGCGCGAGCGTGGCCTGATCTGCGAACGACATCCCCAGCGAGAAGTCCAGCCCAAGTCCGATCTGTCCGATGGCCATGTCACGCCGCCTTATCATGTCTACGAGCTTGTTCGTGAGTGAGCTCGCTAGCGCAGGCTACCTCCCACTGATCTGCGTCCCGAAAGGACGAATCGATGCCTCCGATGGTCAACACGAGATATGGACAACTACAGGGACAGACCGAGGACGATCTGCACGTCTTTCGCGGTGTCCCGTTCGCGGCGCCGCCGGTCGGCGAGTTACGCTTCCGTGCGCCGCGACCGCCCGATCCCTGGGACGGCGTCAAGGTCGCCGATCAGCCTGGTCCTGGCTCGATGCAGACCTTCATGCCGGGGATCGAACTGCTTGGCGCGTGGGAGATGCCAGTTGACGAGGATTGCCTCAGCCTGAACATCTGGACGCCCGGCCTGGACGACGCCAAGCGTCCCGTGATGTTCTGGATTCATGGCGGCGGATTCTCAGGCGGCTCTGGCGCCACCCCGATTTATGACGGCCAGCATCTCGCCCGGCGCGGCGATGTGGTCGTGGTCACGATCAACTACCGGCTTGGCGCGCTCGGCTACCTCTACAACGAGGCGCTCACTGACGGCGACGATCCGAACAGCGGCAACTACGGCATGCGCGATCAGGTTGCGGCGCTCCAGTGGGTGCGCGACCACATCAGCGAGTTCGGCGGCGACCCGAATAACGTCACCATCTTCGGCGAGTCCGCCGGCGGGATGAGCGTTGGCGTGCTGTTGGGCGCGTCCGAGGCGGAAGGGTTGTTCCAACGAGCCATCCCGCAGTCGGGCGCTGGACATCACTCGTTGCCGACCGATATCGCCGAAGAGGTCTGCCGCCGCTACTGCGCGATTCTGGAAGTCAGCACGGAAGACGCCGCCACGCTGCGCAGCATTCCGGCACAGGACATGCTCGATGCCCAGAACGCATTGATGGCGGATCCGGAGACGAGCGCACTCACTGGCCGTTTCCTGATGGCGTTCTCGCCAGTGGTTGAGGGTGGCTTCCTCGAGACGCTGCCGATTGAGGCGGTACGCAACGGTCGCAGCAAGGATGTCGATCTGCTCTGCGGCACGATTGAGGACGAGTGGACGCTGCTGGCGGCGCTGCAAGGCGTCAACGAGATGGACGAGACCGGCGCGCGGGGAGCGCTCGCCGTCATCGCTGGCAACGCCGATCGGGCGAATGACCTCTACGATCACTATCGTGACGCTCGCGCTGCCCGCGGCGCAGGGTACGATCCGCTGACGGTCTTCGACTCGGTGATGACCGACTACGTGTTCCGTATTCCCTCGGATCGCCTGCTTGACGCGCACAGCGCGCTCGACGGCTTAGGCCAGACGTACGCTTACCTGTTCAACCAGCAGTCGCCGGCGATGGACGGTCGGCTGCGCGCGCCGCACGCGATCGACATTCCATTCGTCTGGGGCACCGGCGACGCGATGCGTCCGTTCATCGGGGACGACCCACAGACTGATCAACTCAGCGGCTTTGCCATGGATGCCTGGATCAGCTTCGCCCGCGACGGCAATCCGAGCACCAACGCCCTGCCCGGTTGGCCGCAGTACCGAGCTGACCAGCGCTACACCATGGTGCTCGGTCCGGACGTCAAGACAGTCCGAGAAGACCGCGAGACGGAGCGCGCGGTCTGGTCGTCCGATCTGCTTGAGTAGGAGCGCGATATGGCCTCGATTCCGACCACTGCCCAAACGCAGAACGGATCGCTGCGAGGACAGATCGAAGCAGGTATTCACGTGTTTCGCGGCGTACCGTTCGCTCAGCCTCCTCTAGGCGAGTTGCGCTGGCGTCGGCCGCAGCCGGTGGAGTCATGGGGCGGCGTCCGCGACGCGTTGCAGTTCGGCGCGATCTCCGTGCAACCGCCTCGACCGGCGGCCGGTCCGTTCGCGGGGATCATGGGCCACAGCCAGGAGCGGTTATCTGAAGATTGCCTGTACCTGAACGTCTGGACGCCCGGCCTCGACGACGCCCGCCGACCGGTCATGGTCTGGATTCATGGCGGCGGACTGAGCAGCGGTTCCGGATCGTCACCGGCCTACGACGGAGCGCCACTGGCGTCGCGCGGAGACGCGGTGATCGTCACGATCAACTACCGCCTGGGCGCGCTCGGATACTTGCCCGACCCGGCGCTCGCCACCGACGACGAGGCCGAGGGTAACTATGGCTTCCACGACATGGTCGCTGCGCTCGAGTGGGTGCGAGACGAGATAGGCGCCTTCGGCGGCGATCCGTCCAATGTAACGATCTTCGGCGAGTCGGCCGGTGGCATTGCCGTCGGCATATTGCTCGCGTCACCGACTACGGAGGGTCTGTTCCAGCGGGCAATCATGCAGAGCGGGGCGGCCGACCGCATCCATTCGCGTGACGCGGTCGGCAAGATGCTGCCGCTCTTCTACCACGAGCTTAGACTGGAACAGCCCTCAGCCGACGAGTTGCGACGTCTACCGCTGGAAGACGTGCTACGCGCCCAGAGCGCGCTGATGGCTGCTGATCCGGCAGTTAATCCCGCCGCAGGGCTGCACGGCATCTTCAACGCGGTCATCGAGGACGACTTCCTCGACGCAACCCCTCTTAACGCGGTGCGGCATGGACGCGGCAGCAGCGTCGACCTGCTCGCGGGCACGATGCGCAACGAGTTCACCCTGCTCTCGGCAATGTCCGGGCTGAACGAGCTGAACGAGGAGCGGGCGTTGGAGTTGATGTCGCCGCTAGTCGGTGGCAGCGAGCGCGCCGGAGAGTGTTACGAGCTCTACCGGACATTACGCATCGGCCGGGGCGAGGTAACCGATCCACTGGCGGTGTACAACGCGGTCATGACCGATCGTCAATACCGTGGTTCAACGCGACGACTGCTCGACGCGCGTGATGGCGCAGCGGGCGGCACGTACGCGTATCTGGTTGAACAAGAATCGCCGATGTTTGAAGGCAGGCTCGGCGCGCCGCACGCGCTCGATGTGCCGCTGGTCTGGGGCACGACCGCGCTGATGCGCGACTTCGTCGGAAGTGATCCGCAGGTCGACCGGTTGAGCGGCTTCATGATGGACGCGTGGCTCAGCTTCGCCAGGAACGGCAGCCCCAGCACGAATGCCTTGCCCGACTGGCCGCAATACCGCGCCGATCGGCCATACACGATGGTCTTCGGCCCCGACGTGAAGACGATCACCGAGGAGCGTGAGGAAGAGCTCGCACTCTGGCGCTAAGCGTCTCGAAAAGGAACAGATCATGTCCTGGAACCCGACAATCGCAGAGACGGCACAGGGTCAACTGCGCGGCCAGATGGAGGACGGGTTGCACGTCTTCAGAGGCGTCCCCTTCGCAGAACCGCCGGTGGGTGATTTGCGATGGAGGAATCCACAACCCGTTCAGCCCTGGTCGGGCGTCCGCGACGCGCTGGCATTTGGACCAATTTCGGCGCAAACCTGGATGCCCTCGATGGGTGAGTTAGGAGCCATCCCGCAGCCTGTCTCCGAGGACTGCCTCTATCTCAATGTCTGGACGCCAGGACTCGACGACGCTGCCCGCCCGGTACTGTTTTGGATTCATGGCGGCGGCTTCACACTCGGTTCCGGCTCGGAGCCTGCATACTGCGGCGATCGGCTCGCAGCGCGAGGCGATGTGGTCGTCATCACGATCAACTACCGGTTGGGCGCGCTTGGATTCCTGGCTGATCCGCTGGTCGCAGGCGATGACGAGAGCCCGGGTAACTATGGGTTCAAGGATCAGGTCGCGGCCCTGGGATGGGTGCGCGAAAACATCGCCGCTTTCGGCGGCGACCCCGACAACGTCACCATTTTCGGAGAATCTGCCGGCGGCGCAAGCGTCGCCACCATGTTGGGCACGCCCACGTCGGACGGCTTGTTCCAACGAGCGATCATGCAGAGTGGGGGCGCTGACCAGGGAATCACGCTGGAACAGGCAACCAACGGTGTGCCACTGTTCTACCGAGCCATCGGATTGGGCGAATCTCCCGATGCCGATGAGTTGCGCGCAATCCCGGCTCAACGGTTGCTGGAGGGCCAGGAGCAACTGCAGCTTGATCCGGAGCTGATCGAGCGTCTCGACGGCGAGTTGGGACTCTTTGCAGCAGTGATCGATGGCGACTTTCTCGATGCGAAGCCGATCGACGCGGTCCGCAGCGGCCGAGCGCTAGATGTCGATCTGCTGGCGGGCACTATTCGTGACGAATGGACGTTGTTGTCGTGGGCCATCGGAGTGTCGGATCTAAACGAGGAAACAGCGATCGGCGCATTGGCGCCTCCCTGTGGCGGAATCACGAGGGCTTCCGAGTTGTTCAATGGCTACCGCGACATTCGCATCGGCCGGAGCGAGAGCGCTGAGGCATTTGACATCTACAACGCGATCATGACCGACCGCGTGTTCCGCGTCTCCACGCGCGATCTCCTTGATGTCCACAGCGACGGTCCGGCCGGAACGTACGGGTATCTATTCGATCAGGAAAGCCCAATGCTCGATGGCGCACTGGGCGCTCCACACGCGATCGATATCCCGTTCGTATTCGGAACCGCCGATCGGACTCCGAATCTGACCGGGGCTGGAGGTCAGGTCGATCAGCTCAGCGGATTCGTCATGGACGCATGGATCAACTTCGCCCGCTCCGGCAATCCCGCCACAAATGCCCTACCCGGCTGGCCGCAACATCGGCCCGAGCAGGCGTACACCATGGTCCTGGGACCCGACGTCAAGACGATCAGCAAGGATCGCGAAGAAGAACTCGCCCTCTGGCGCTAGTATGAGCTAAGAAATCTGACGCTTTGCTAAATCAAGCGGCGAAGAGTCCCGACCCAATGCGAGTTCGTGTCCAGGCCTAGATGGTTCGCGGAAGGTGATTGAATCGTAGAAGTCATCGAGCGGCACGAAGACTCCGTTCTGTTCCGCCCATCGTCGCATTCGTTGATTGCAGGAATGCGCCCACGAGAGAATCTCAATCTTCCACCCTTTTGCGTGCATGAGTTCTAACGTTGTGTGGAATCCTTCTCCTTGTTCGTATCCGGCTCCGTCCCCTGTGAGCAGAGCTACGGTTCCGGGGTCGCCATTGTGAATGAGTGCGTCCTTGAGCATCTCCAACTGCAACAATCGGTCAGGGACTTCCTGCTCTCCGCTGGCGGCAGCACCTCTATCAAAGAGACGGACTTCAACACCGCGACTCTCTAGTCTGTTCCAGACACCTCTCATTTCCGGAGGGATCGAACCAGCAGCCATTGCTTTATGCACTGGGCGGCCAGCCTGCGCTAGATCCAGCGTCATTTCGAAGTTGATTCTGATGAGCCAGCGGGCTCCTGGAGTCCCTTCCTTTTCCTCCGCCAGCCTTTGGGCCTCGTGATAGATGTTGGAGTTGTCCCAATAGACGAACACTTTGTCCATGAGTACTTCTGCTTGCTCCTTTGAGAGTCAGCGTATCCCGACGAAGCGGCTACAGACCGCGCACGTCCACGAAGTGTCCCGCGACGGCGGCGGCGGCGGCCATTGCTGGGCTGACCAGGTGCGTGCGACCGCCGGGGCCCTGGCGACCCTCGAAGTTGCGATTGCTGGTTGAGGCGCAGCGCTCTTGCGGGCTGAGGATGTCAGGGTTCATGCCCAGGCACATTGAGCAGCCCGCGTCGCGCCATTCGAAGCCCGCGTCGCGGAAGCGGTCTGCGAGACCTTCCGACTCGGCCTGGATTTTCACCAGCCCGGAGCCGGGCACGACCATCGCGTTGACACCGTCGGCGACGCGTCCGTCGCCGATCGCGTCGGCGGCCGCACGCAGATCTTCAATCCGACCATTGGTGCATGACCCGATGAAGACGCGGTCGATGGCGATGTCTGAAATCGGCGTGCCGGCGGTCAGTCCCTGGTAGGCCAGCGCTCGCTCTGCCGACTCCTGCGCGGACGCCGTCGGCAAGCTGGCCGGCTCCGGAATGCTGCCCGTGACCGGCGCGCTTTGGGCAGGGTTGGTGCCCCATGTCACGAATGGCGCGATATCCGAGCCGTCGATCACGATTTCGGTGTCAAACAATGCGTCGTCGTCGGTCGTCAGCTCGTTCCAGCGCGCTACGGCCGCGTCCCAGACCTCACCGGTCGGCGCATGCGGGCGACCTTGAACGTAGTCGATCGTCGTCTGGTCGGGCGCGACCAGTCCGGCCCTGGCGCCACCCTCGATCGTCATGTTGCAGACGGTCATGCGGCCGTCCATGCTCAGGTTGCGGATCACGTCGCCGCGGTACTCGATCACATGCCCGACGCCTCCGCCGGTGCCGATCGTGTTGAGAATGGTGAGAATGACGTCCTTGGCTGAGCAGCCGTCTGGTAGCTCGCCTGTGACCTCCACAGACATCTGCTTGAGCGGCGCCTGCGGGAGTGTCTGCGTGGCGAGCACGTGTTCAACCTCGGAGGTGCCGATGCCAAAGGCGAGCGCGCCCAGCGCTCCATGCGTTGACGTGTGGCTGTCTCCGCAGACGATCGTGAGCCCGGGCTGTGTCAGTCCCTGCTCGGGACCGATGATGTGGACGATGCCCTGACGCGGGTCGAGTGTGTCATAGAGCGGCACACTGAACTCTTCGCAGTTGGCGCGCAAGGCTTCGACCTGTTGTTGCGAGAGCGGGTCAGCGAAGGGCTCGACTCGCGTGTCGGTCGGCACGTTGTGGTCCTGAGTCGCCAGCGTCAGATCGGGTCGACGAACGGGTCGTCCGCTCAGCCGCAAACCCTCGAACGCCTGCGGCGACGTGACCTCGTGCACCAGATGCAGATCGATGTAGAGCAGGTCAGGCTCTCCCTCGACCCGTCGGATCAGATGCTCGTCCCAGATCTTCTGCGCAACGGTACGTCCGGCCATGTCGCTCGCTCCTGCCTTGGAATGTTGGTCTCAGGGATTATCTTACGCGCAGCGATCGCTGAGGCCCTTTGGCGGAGATATCCTGTGATTCCAGGAGCGGAGAATCACATGACCACGCCCGCATCAGACATCGATGTCAGCCCGATGGTCTTCACTGAGTTCGTCTCAAACGGCAAGCGCTATCGCACCGACAAGCCGTTGGTATTCACATTCGAGTACTCGGAAGAAGACGGCGAAGGCCTCTATCTCTTCGAGGGTGAATACAACATCATCTCCGGCGCGTACTCGCGTGAGGAAGCGTGGGACATGATTGACGAGTCCTTGTCCGTGTTCTGGCAGGACTATGCCGAAGGCGATCCTGCGAGACTCGATGGTGTTGCCGTGGAGTTTGGCGCGGAGTTGAGGGGGCGGTTCCAGTTGGTCGACGATGCCTCGTAGGGCGCGCGTCGTCGTACAAGGACTGTCGCGCAAGGGCTTTCGCCTTGTAAACCGACGCCACCGCTGGCTGGAGTATGACAAGCTCAATGGCACACATGGCCGCATCAAGACCATCATGTCGCACGGCTCAGACCGAGACATCAACGACCAGCTGCTCGGCCAGATGGCGCGCCAACTGCATCTCACCCGACGACAGTTCGACAATCTGGTCGATTGCACCCTCTCGCAGGACGATTACGAAGCAATGATGCGCCGCGACGGGTTCATTCGCTGATACCGCCGCGGCGCTTGAGTTGTACTTACGGGGTCCGCTCTTGCGTTGCGGCGGCCGTGGCCCCGGTCTGGCCGCCGACGTGGCGATTGATCGCGTTGATGTAGGCCCGCGCGGAAGCGACGAGGATGTCCTGATCGGCGGCGCGGCCCGTGTGCGTCGCGCCGTCAACGAGGATGCGAATCGTGACCTCGCCCTGCGCGTCCAGACCCTCGGTGATGCTGGAGACGTTGTACTCCTCCAGTTCGTCGGCGACGCCGGTCAGCTCACGGATGGTCTGGTAGATGGCGTCAACCGGACCGGTACCGGTCTGAGTTCCCGATGACTCCTCACCATCTGGTGAGCGCAGCGAAATGGTCGCCGAGGGGGTCGAACTTGTGCCGGCAGAGATGTCGATCGCGACGAGCTGCCAGCCCTCGGTCGGTTGTCCGAGCCGGTCCATCACGATCGCCTCGAGATCGCGGTCGTCAACGACCGTTTTGCGGTCGGCGAGTTGCTGGAAGCGAGCGAACGCGGCGTTGAACTCGTCGTCGTCGATCTCGAAACCGAGATCTTCCAGTCGTGATCGGAACCCTGCGCGTCCGGACAGCTTGGAGAGCACGAACTGCGATCCTTCGACCCAGCCAACTTCCTTCGGGTCCATGATCTCGTAGGTCTCGCGCATCTTGACGACGCCGTCCTGGTGGATACCGGACTGGTGCCTGAATGCGTTGAGGCCGACGATCGCCTTGTTCGGCTGGACGTGCATACCGGCGAAGTCCTGCACCATACGCGAGGCCGGGACGAGGTACTGCGGGTCGACGCCAATCTCCACGCCCATGTGGTCGGCGCGAGTGCGGATCGCCATCACGGTCTCTTCGAGCGACGTGTTGCCCGCGCGCTCACCCAGGCCATTGATCGTGCATTCGACCTGCCGTGCGCCCGCGCTGACGGCAGCCAGCGAATTGGCCGTCGAGAGGCCGAGGTCGTTATGGCAGTGTACTGAGACGACGACATTGTCGGCGCCTGGCACGTCCTCAAGGATGCCGGTGATGAAGCGGGCGAATTCGTCCGGGATCGCGTAGCCCACGGTGTCGGGAATGTTGATGGTGGTGGCGCCGGCCTCGATCACCTCGCGCAGCATGCGACGGACGAAGTCGACGTCGGAGCGGGTGGCGTCCATCGGCGAGAACTCGACATCGCTCGTGTACTGCTTGGCGCGGGCGACCATCTCGCGCGCCTGTTGCAACACCGACTCTCGGTCCTTGCGCAGCTGATGCGCGATGTGGATGTCGGAAGAGGAGAGGAAGACGTGGATGCGCGGGTGCTCGGCGTCGCGGATCGCTTCCCAGCCCTGGTCGACGTCGTTGGGAACGGCGCGGCAGAGCGTGGCGATCTGGGTGCCGCGGACTTCGCGGGCGATGCGGTTGACGGCGTCGAAGTCGGCCGGCGAGGCGGCGGCAAAGCCGGCCTCAATGCAGTCGACGCCCATGCGTTCGAGCAGCTTGGCGATCTGCAGCTTCTCTTCGGCGGAGAAAGAAACGCCGGCGGCCTGTTCGCCGTCGCGCAAGGTGGTGTCAAAGATTCGGACTCGGTCAGCCATAGCGGAAACTCCTGTGGTCGGAACAAGGATTGGAAGAAAGCAAGGGCGCGGCCACCGACCGGTGGCCGCTCATCAGGCCCCGAGCACTCCGCGGGCGACGGCCCGCGGTTCAGCTCCCCCAGACATACACTTCGTCATGCTGAGTACTATAGGGGACTCACGCCGACGAAGTGCATCGCGATTGCGACAATCGCGGCGATGAACTGAAGGCGGTGCTCATCTGGCGAAAAAGAGATAAAGTGGATTCCGTGCAGAGTCGCGTGGCGAAAGTGCCCCCCAGAGGAGACGCCCTTGGATGTGCTTTATCGCGACGACGATCTGGAAGAGTGCGCAAACGATGAAAGGAAAGGCAGGAAGACGTTCGGTCGGGCCGTGGCCCGGAAGTTCATCAGCCGAGTCAATTTTTTGAAACAGGCGCGGTCAACTAAGGACATTCCTGCCTCGTGGAGGTTCAAACCACTGAAAGGAACGAGGAAAGGCGAGTACTCCATCGACCTCAACAAGGGTGATCGCTTGATTGTTACCCTTCCAGGACCAGGGCAGATTCTCATCGAGGAAGTGAATACGGACCACTATGGCTGAGGACGGCCCGCAAGTCAGTTGGCCGCAGCAGGCAATCCACCCTGGGCGTTACGTTGCCGATGAACTCGACGACTTGGGCTGGTCGTGTCGAGACCTCGCGGAGAGAATCGGTCGATCCGCAAGGGCAATCGATCGTGTTCTTCGCGGTCGTGCGCCAATCACTCAGCCATTGGCCAACGATTTCGAAGTCGAGCTCGGTCTCTCAGCTGCAGTACTGAGAGGGCTTCAGCAGCGATACGACGAGACAATCGAGCATCTCGCTGATGAGCCTTCAATGTGCGAGGATGTTGCCCTGCTGCCGTCAATCCCCTGGCGTCAGTTTCTGAAGCAAGGGTGGATCCGCGATGTAGGAACCGCGGTCGAAAGGGTGTGCGAACTTCGTGTTCTCTACGATGTCGATTCGCTCAGCGGAATCGAGAACTCGCGACATGCAACTGCGTTCCGTATCTCAAGAAACACTGATGTCGATGCCTGGGCACTTGCGGCTTGGGTCCAAGAGGGTCTGTGGCAGGCCCTAGACCGGCGGAAGGCTCGGGGCTATCGCGTCTTTTCATCGTTTGACGCCGAGACATTTGAGGCGAAATTGCCGAGCTTTCGGTCCTTGACGCGCGAGGAGAGGTTTTGGCCTGCGATGAGGCAGCTATGCGCAGACTCAGGCATTGCATTGGAATTCGTTCCCAATGTGCCGAAGTCCGGAGCCAACGGCGTAACGCATTGGATTGAAGAGGACCGCCCACTCATCCAGTTGTCCCTGTTCCGCAAGAGAGCCGACATCTTTTGGTTCACCTTCTTTCACGAAGCTGGCCACCTTCTGCTTCATGAGCCTGACGACTTCTTTATCAATCTGGATGAAAGAAGGCGCACTGATGAGAAGGAGCGACAAGCCGACAGCTTCGCTGCAGATTGTCTGATTCCGCCTGAGAAATTCCAGCGGTTCGTTGCGCTGAGCCGTTTCGATGACGAGTCGATTATCGACTTCGCGGATTCCATCGGGATTCATCCGGGCATTGTGGTTGGCCGGATGCAAAACGACAAGATTCTCGACCGTCGCTGGCGAAACCATTTGAAGGTTTCCTACGCCGAAGACGTGTTTGTCGACTGACGTCCATACGCCTCTCGGTTTCGATTTCTCTATCCTTTGCGCAACCGTTGATTGCGCGTACGCGCTCGGAATGACTTGGAGACTCTGATGGCGAAGTTTGATGTTCTGATTCGAGGCGGCACTGTGGTTGATGGGACCCGCGTCCCGCGATTCGTCGCCGATGTCGGGATCAAGGATGGCCGCGTCGCGCAGGTTGGCGGTCGCATGGAGACGATCGAGGCCGACCAGGTGCTTGAAGCCGAGGGCAAGATTGTCGCACCGGGCTTCGTCGACCTGCACACGCACTACGACGCGCAGATCCAATGGGATCCGTATTGCACGATCTCGGGCTGGCACGGCGTGACCTCGGTGGTGCTCGGCAACTGCGGTTTCGGATTCGCCCCTGTGCGCGCCGAAGAGCGCGACCGCGCCATGCTCACCATGTCGCGCACCGAAGCCATTCCCTTCGACTCGATGAAGGCAGGCATGATCTGGGACTGGATCTCCTTCCCTGAGTGGCTGGATACGCTCGATCGCATTCCCAAAGGCGTCAATTGTCTCTCTTACATGCCGATCGCGCCGCTCATGATTTGGGTGATGGGACTCGAGGCGGCGAAGAATCGTCGCGCGAACGCAGACGAGATACGAGAGATGCAGCGTCTGTTGCATGAAGCGATGGACGCCGGCGCCTGCGGCTGGTCAACCCAGCGGCTGGGCGAGCACTCGGTCCAGGCTGACTACGACGGTACGCCTATGGTGACCGACATCATGTCCGATCACGAGTGCCTGGCGCTAGCGGAAGTGCTCGCCGAACGAGACGAAGGGTTCATCCAGATTACGCAGGCGACGGGCGACATCAAGAGCGACCTTGCCTTCGAGGCCGAGCTGGCGCGCGTCTCTGGGCGGCCGATCCTGCATAACGTGATCGCGCCGTCGAACTTTCGACCGGACGCGCACCGCAAGACGCTCCAGTGGTTGCGCGAACGCAACGACGAAGGCGAGCGCATTTTCGGCCAGGCCTTCACGATCCGATCTGCTTTTGCGTACACGTTGGAGGACTGGAATCTGTACGACTCTTCACCGGCCTGGAACTATGCCACGACCGGCACGATCGAGGAGAAAATGGAGAAGTTCGCCAATCCGGAGGTCCGGCAGCGGCTCAAGGACGAAATGGACGCTGCGATCGAGAAGCTGGGACAGACGCAGGCGATTGGCGGCTCGATTGAAAAAGTGATGGTCCAACACCTCGAGGCGAAGCCTGAGCTCGAGCAATATGTCGGGCTGACGCTTGAAGAGGTGGGCGCGCTGATGGGCAAACATCCAATTGACGCCATGCTCGATCTCGCCCTGGCAACCGACCTCAAGGCAGAATTCCTGACGGAGGTGTCCTCGGAGAGTCCGGAAGCGGTGGCCGAGATCATGGAGTCGCCGTACACCATTCCCGGCGTCTCGGATGGCGGAGCGCACACGAAGTTCCTCACCGCAGGCTCGTATCCCACCGACTTCCTCATGTGGTTGGTGCGCGACACGAAGATGATGTCGCTTGAGGAAGCGCACTACCGTCTCAGCTATCTGCCGGCCAGAGCGGCGGGATTCCGAGAACGAGGCTCACTCGTCGAAGGCGCGCCTGCCGATGTGGTGGTCTACGACCTTGACGAGCTCAAGTTGGAGCCGGAGTTCCAGGGTGAGATCGTCTATGACTTCCCCGGCGGTGAATGGCGTCGGGTGCAGAAGCCGCATGGCTACAAGTGGATCCTGGTCAACGGCGAAGTCACCATGCAGGACGGCCAGGAGACCGGCGCCACGCCGGGCAAGCTCCTGCGGCACGGTCGAGGGTAGGTGTTGGGCGCTACTGGGTCCGATGCGCACTTGGTGCCGCGGACCCAGGCCCACGCCTGTCGTCACCACTCAGGGATAGGACAGACTGGGCCTACGGACGAATCACCCGCTTGTCGCGCTGGGCGAGCCGCTTCAACATGGGTTGCGCCGCTTCGATGAACTTGAATGCGATCCGACGCGTGTCGCGTGGATCAATCAGATCGATCACGTCAAAGTTGTGCGCGGCCTTCAGCGGGCTGCGCAGTTTCAGCAATCGGTTCTCGATCATTTCGCGGTGCGCATCCGGATTTCGCGCATTCTCGATCTCGCGTTTGTAGGCGGCGGCGACACCGCCCTCAATGGGAATGCCGCCCCATTCGCCGGCCGGCCAGCCGAAGCGCAGGTTGACGCCGAACGGTTCGCCCATGCTATTCGGCGCATCTGCCGCGACGCCGTAGCTTTTGCGAATGTTGAACTCAACCTTGGGTACTTTCGCTTCGTAGGCGGAGATCAGCGCGCGTGTGCCGCGGCGCATGGTGGCCTGGCGTTCAGCCTGCGAACCGAGCATGAATCCGGGCATGTCGAGGAAGACCACCATGGGCAGATTGAAGCCGTCACAGAGGTCGACGAAGTGGCTGAACTTGTCAGCGGCGTCGCCGTTCATGGCGCCAGCCATGACGAGCGGGTCTGACGCCATGATGCCGACGGCGTAGCCGCCGATCCGCGCGAATCCCGTGATGATCGCGCCGCCCCAATGTGGACGCATCTCGAAAAACTCGCCGTGGTCAACCACAAGTTTGACAAGCTGGCGTGGGTTGTAGGCGCGCTTGCGGTTCTCGGGGATGATACGCAGCAGTTCTTCCACGCGTCGATGCGGATCATCGCCATTGTGGACGCGTTCGGTGACTTCGCTGGTCGTGTTGGGCAGATAGGAGAGAAACTGCTTGATCTGGTCGAAGGCGTCTTCCTCCGACTCCGCTTCGTTGTCGATCTGTCCGCTCTGGTGCACGTGAACCTTATGGCCGCCGAGCTCCTCCTTGTTGAAGGTTTCACCGATGGCGCGTCGCACGACGGGCGGTCCTGAGGGGAAGATCTGCGAGTGGCCCTTGACCATCACGGTGAAGTGGCTGAGCAGCGCAAACGCGGCCGGCGCGCCGGCAACCGAACCCATGACGCCAGCGGCGACCGGCACCGACTTGAGCAGCTCAATGTGCCGCCACCAGATGTTGCCGCCTGGCAACGCCATACGGCCCTCTTCCTCATCTCGTTTGGCGGAGTGTCCGACGCCCTCGATCAGCTGGACGTAGGGCAGGCCGTACTGGAGAGCGAGCGGGGTCGCGAACTGCGACGCGCCCTTCGAGACGTTGTGCGGCGAGCCGCCGGAAATCGTGAAGTCGTCGCCGCCGATGACGATGTTGCGACCGTCAACCTCGCCCATCCCCATGACGAACGCGCCAGGCGTGAAATCGCGCAGGTTCTGCTCGCTGTCGTACTCGTAGGCGCCGACCAGCGGTCCCGCTTCGAAGAAGGAGTCCGGGTCGAGGAACTTGTCGATGCGTTCGCGGATGGTGTAGCGTCCGCCTCGGTGTTGTCGGGCGATGCCTGCGGGTCCGCCGAGTTCTTTGGCGAGCGCTTTGATGTAGTTGATTTCGTCGATCGCGCCGATCCAGTCTTGCCCTGGCTTCCACGATTCGCGCGTCTGGTCTACTGGCATGGCCGGCCTTCCGATCAGTCGGTCTCTGCTGGCAGTCTAATGCCAGCCCGGAGATCCACTTCAGCGCGAGGATGATTCAGCGGGCCAGTAGTTGGTCCACTCCGCGCTGCGGACGCTGTTTGCGACACGATTTGCGACCGACTGATCGTTGGCGACAATCAGCCAGACGGCCTCCGCGCCGCTGATGAGGCGGGCGTAGCCGTGAGGTCCGTCCCAGCTCAACACGTTTCGGCGCGTGCGCTCAGCCTCGTTGACGCTGTAGGAGTAGAACCATGTGCGCAATGCGGAAGCGCCCTCGGCAAGGTCCTCGGGTGTGTCAAAGACGATCTGCCAGGTGACGGCTTCCGAGTCCGCGTCGAGCGATTGCCACCACGCCAGCTGGTCGGAACCCCAACCGGTTGCCGCGTCGTTCACTTCGAGCCTGCGGGGAGTGCTCGAGCCGATCAGCGCGCGCAGGTAGTGCTCCCCCATTCGGTCAGTGACGGGTGGTTCCCAGCGATCAGTCGGGAACGCCAGCTCCTGAAGCTGTGGCAGATCTCGCAAGGCGATCGGCTGTTCCTCGCTTGCGAGCCGATCGGGATGCAGCAACTGTTCGGTGGATATCGGCGGACGGTAGAGGAGTTGATTGATGGCGGAACGGCCATCTGCAACCAGAAGCTCCCCGAGTACCTGGCTGCCCTGCTCGTAGGCGTCGTAGATAGCGGCTTGCTGAAGCGGATTCAGGAGATTGATGGCGCGGCGCGCCAGGTCGAACTCCAGATGCGTGGCCGGTCCCCATTCGATGTCTGACAACAATTGCGATTGCGACAGCAGCCTCGCAAACCGTTCATGGAGCGTCGCATCGCCCTCGATCACCCAGCGCAGCGCTTCCAGTTGATCGGTGGTTTCAGCCATGTCGTCCAGGTCATTGAGTTGCCAACCGAGCAGGACATCCTGCAAGAAATGGACCAGTTCGTGGGCGATGGTTTGAATCAGTTGGCGCGGAATCATGGGCCGGGAAACAAGCACAATCTCGCCGACTCCGCCATGATCAGGCCGAAGATCGTCAACGCCGTGCTGGTCGCCGTACCAGCCGGCGTAGAGCGTGGCATTGAGCTGCTGCTGTTCGGCGCTTCCGTATCCCGCGACCTGCTGACCGAGCAACAGCTCGAGTCGGTCGACGGCAGCGACCGCGTTCGACTGCGCGTCTGCTTCAGACGCTTCATGTTCCTCGAATGCTTGATAGAGGCAACCCGTGCGGCGCAGGTCGGATCGGCTGATCAGGTAAATCGGTGGCAGCTGTTCAAAGTCGACGCTGCGCACGCGGGAGACCGTATCGGCGATCAGTTCGACGGCGCGCAGGTCGTCTCCTTCCGCCTCAACATACAGGCTGCGAGTGACGGTTTCCGGGTCGTGTTGCTGGAGCATGGCGCGCAGTTCGCCGACTTTGGGGTCGCGGTTGCACCATTCGTTCTCAGCCTTGAGCAGCGCGATGGCGGCCTCGGCCTGCTCCTGGATGGCTCGGTAGTGATACAGGTGGACGATTTCCGCGTCGTCGGGCCGATCGGGGTCAGGCGTCAACGGCGCTTCAGGGATTGCGTCGCGGCAGGCGGCAAGCAGCAGCAACGGCATCGCGATCAGCACAACTCCCGCGACACGGAGAACGCTCGGCGTCAGCAGTTTGCTCAGATCATGGCGCATCGAATCACCCGCGTTCGCGTCATGGTCACGAGTCGAAGACTGGTATCACTTCGTCGGCGAAGACGCGGAGCGCGTCGTCATTCCAGGGCGGACGCAGGGTGATGTTGACACGGTTGACGCCTGCCTCAGCGTAAGGCTTGAGCTGCTCGGCGACTTCCGAGGCCGTGCCGATCAGCGCGCCACGCTGTCGGAAGGCGTCGCCCGCGGCGCCGAAGACCTCGGCGAAATGAGCCTCCATCTGCGCGCGCTCGGATTCCGACGCCGCCATGTGGAAAGACAGATTGACGTCTCGCTTGATCGCTGACGGGTTGCGGTCGACTCGCTCGCACCACTGATCGAGCACGCCGCTGAGTCGTTCGTACTGTTCGACGGTGAGGTAGGGGGCGTTCCAGCCGTCGGCGTAGCGTGCGACGAGCTGCAGCGTACGGCGTTCGCCGACGCCGCCGATCCAGATCGGCACGCGGGACTGAATGGGCTTCGGTTCGCAGAGGGCGTCGCGCAGCTGGAAATAACGTCCCGTGTAGTCGGCGCGTGGCTCTTGCCAGAGCGCTCGGAGCACGTGGATGCCCTCTTCGAGCCGATCCATGCGTGTGCCGAGACGATCGAAGGCAATGCCGTAGGCGGAATATTCCTGCTCGTTCCAGCCGGCGCCGAGTCCGACGTCGAGCCTGCCATTGGCGAGCTGGTCGATCGTGGCCAAGGCGTTGGCGAGCACGGCCGGGTGGCGATAATCCATCGCCAGGACGCAGGTGCCGACACGGACTCGCTCAGTGTCGGCCGCGAGTGTGGCGAGCGCTGCCAGACACTCGAGATACGGGCCTTGCTTTTCGGTCATTGGTGACTCATAGAAGTGGTCCGAGACGTCAATCCAGCTGAAACCTGCGCTGTCAGCCCAACGCCAGAGTCGGCGACAGTCAGCCAGAGTGGTGTTCTGTTGAACGAGATGAATGCCGAATTCCATCGTATACACGGTTTCTGCGGGTTCTGTCGAGGGAGTCGTTACAGGTTAGGATGGTGCCAGCCGTGGACAGGACCGGTTTCACATTGGACACAACGGCAGAACACAACGGCGCCATTGCCGCAACTGAAGCCATTGGAGCGTGGAGATGACCACTACTCGAGATGCGGTGTTGCTTGATGCTGAGTTTGACCGAGGCGTCATGAGCTACGAGCGTTGGCTCGTCTCGCTGGTGCTGGTGATGACGGTGGTTGGCGTGCCGCTGATCCCGTTCTGGTTGCTGTGGGGTGTTGGCTATCTGCCGAGATCCTATGGACGGTTGAGTGCGCGACTCACCGAGAACTCGCTCGAAACGACTCGCGGCGTCTATTGGCGCACGGACAGTACGATTCCGCTGGATCGGATAACTGACATTCGCTTGCACGACAATCCGCTGATGCGGAGGTATGGCCTGCAGGGGCTCCGCGTGGAGACGGCTGGTCAATCCGGCGCGAACGCGTCGTCTGAGGGCAACCTGATCGGCGTCGTCAATGCGGTCGCGTTCCGCGACGCCATCTTGCGCCAGCGCGAGGCGTTGCAGGATGGTGGCGCGCCCTCGACTGTTGCTGCGGCGTCGCCACAGAGCGGCGAGAGCGATCTGCTGGTCGAGATCCGCGACTTGCTCAAGAGCATCGATTCGAAGACGTAGTGGATCGGCAGAGACCTCCCCCTTGGGGGAGGCGCCGGAAGGGTGGAGAGCGCTGCGGCTGTAGCTGACCGACAGCGGTTGGTGGTTTACTCCACCGCTGCGGCCCCTCAGCTCCTGCGGGACAGCTCCGCCAACGGGGGGGGGTTGTCGCTCTTACTATTTGTGCTATTTGTACTACTTGGTCAGGCCCAACTTCTCGGCGAGGCCGATGCGCTGAACCTTGCCGGTGGCGCCCTTGGGGATCTCGTCGAGAATCACGACCCGTCTTGGCGTTTTGAAGTCGGCGACGCGCTCGCCGACGAACCGACGGATCGCGCGTTCGTCCGTCTCGGCGCCGTCGCGCAGGACGACCGCCGCGGCGACCTCCTCACCCAGTCGATCGTGAGGCATGGCGAAGGTGACGGCTTGCGCGACCGACGGGTGCTGGAGCAGGATTTCGTCCACCTCTCGCGGTGAAATCTTCTCACCGCCGCGATTGATGATCTCCTTCAGCCGACCGGTGATGGTGAGATAGTTGTCCGGGTCGAGCACGCCTTGATCGCCGGTGCGGAACCAGCCGCGCGTATATGCGTTGGCGTTGGCTTCGGGGTTGTTGCGGTAGCCGTCGGCGACGTTGGCGCCACGGATGACGACTTCCCCGCGCTGTCCCAATGCGAGCAACGCGCCATCCTCATCCATGATCGCGATCTCCGGCCCGGCCGCGAGGCCGACGGAGCCGGGCTTGCGATCGAGCGGCGGCAACGGATTCGAACTCATCTGATGCGCGGCCTCGGTCATGCCGTAGGACTCGATCACGGGAGCGCTGAAGGTGTCTTCGAGCTCGGCCATGACGGTCGGCGGCAACGATGATGATGATGAGCGGATGAAGCGCAGGTTGGTTTGCGCCAGGATGTCGGCGTTGCGGGCGGCGCGGGTGAGGATCAGCTGATGCATCGTCGGTACCGCGGTGTACCACGAGGGCTGCGCGTCTCGCAGCCAGCCGAAGACCTGCATGGCGTTGAAGCCGGGCGAGCACCACGTACATCCTCCGGCGCACACGCTCGCCAGGACGCCGGCCATGAGTCCGTGAATGTGAAAGAGCGGCATGATGTTGAGGCAGCGATCGGCGGCTGAGAGGTTGAGCGTCTGGCGAATGTTCCTGGCGGTCGCGGCCAGATTGCGTTGCCGCAGCGGCACGATTTTGGGTCGGGACGTCGTGCCTGAGGTGTGCAGCACGAGCGCCACGTCATCAAAGCCGGCGGCGCCAGGGCGTGCTGGCGCGCCGCTGATGCTTGCGCTGAGGTTGAAGGAGCCGGCTGGAGCGTCGCGGTCGGGCTGGAGCTCGATTAATGGGATGCTGAGCTGTTGCGCGATTTCACGCACGGGCGACTCGACGCCGTCCTGGACGACGACCGCCTTGGCCTCGAGGTCGGAGAGATAGAACTCGAACTCGTCGGCGCGATAGCCGGGGTTGAGCGGCGCGGCGGTGGCGGCGTTGGCGATGCCGAGGAAGGCGGCGGCCATCTCGGCGCCGTTGGGCAGCACAATGGCGATCGGATCTTCGCGGCCGAGTCCGAAATTGTTGAGCTGGTCGCCGGTGCGGGCCATGAGCTCGCGGAGGCGCTCGAAGCTCAGGTCGCGCTGGTCGGGCGCGGCCAGCGCAGGGGCGTCGCCGTCAAGCGGCGCGAGCAGATCAGAGAGGGTGTTGGCGGCAGAGGCGGCGTCGGTCACGAATGCTCCCGTCGTGGCGGTGTCGGAAGGAACGGGCGCCGCGGGCAGCGGCGGAGCGTGTCATGACCTACAGCTTATGGGCAGAAGTCGAGTTGAGAGGCCGGGATGCTGCGTATACTGATTTCGGAGAGGTGTCCGAGTGGCCGAAGGAGCCGATCTCGAAAATCGGTAGGTGCGGCGACGTGCCTCGTGGGTTCGAATCCCACCCTCTCCGCCATGACGATGGCGGCGACCTCGGAGAGGTGCTGGAGTGGCCGATCAGGCACGCCTGGAAAGCGTGTAGGGGTGCAAGCCCCTCGTGGGTTCGAATCCCACCCTCTCCGCCATGGCCTTGAGCGTCAGTGGTCAGCGCGACGCCCGTACGAGGCGATCAGGTCTGGGGGAAGCTCACTTGATGGCACTAGCCTGAATCGCCGCTCCGACACGACATCGACCTCGATCTGTCCTGAAGATTGCAGGCTGGTGCGTAGATGGCTCTGCACGGAAAAGCAGCTTAATCGGGTGAAGATATCAACGAGCCTGTTGTAGCGGATGATTGCAAGTAACGCTTGTTCGTCAGATTGTCGATAGAGGTGTATGAGCGCCGGCGTGCTATCAGGAATCTTCGTCTCCGACAGTTGTGAGTTGACGTGAAATCTTGCATGTTCGATCAGATCGAATCGGTAGCTGCCGCTTGACGTCGTTCGGATGATCCACTCTCGATTCCTGGGCGCGCGCTCCCGTATGCTTGCAGGCAGTGATTTGCGTGATCGAAACGTGTAAATGACATCCCCTACATTGCTCACGCGGCTCGCATGAATGGCATCAGCAGCTTCCTGAATTGCAGCGCGAGGAAAGTCAAAACCAGTACTACCCTGTTCAAACCTCTCGTCAAAGATGTGGCTGATGATTCTCTCGTATTTGGTAGCCATGTCATCACCCCGGCCACCTTAACACCAACACTTCTTCATTGATCTTAGATCTGGTGGCCGTCGCTGCTCGCGTCCGGAACAAGTCCCGTCCAATCACGTCGTACCCGAGACTGTCGGCGATCTGGCCAAGAATCTGCCCCGTTCGAATCATAATGCGGAAATAAGAGGCCTGGTCGCCGACGACGTATGCCAGTTGCGCTCCAGGCTTTAGCACCCGTTTGAGCGATTCAAGGTGTCTGGCCATGCCACCGAAGTACAATCGAGTTACGCGATGATACATCCTTTCGAACCCTGATGTCTTTCCAAGCTCGATGCGTCGGTGTTCAATCTCTTCTGCCAATGCGATCACATTGGGAAACTGTTCTATCCAGGCGTCGTCCTCGTCCTCCTTGTAAACGCTCCTGGAATTGGAACGAACTAGGACCTGTTCACTTTGGCGCGTAGATCTGGCAGAGTGGGGGTGGTTGGCGGCGCGGTCCAGGTGACCAGATGACTGATCAGACGAGGCTGAGCGACGAGCAGTACGCGCGGATCGAGCAGTTGCTGCCGGCGCGCGGCAACCACGTCAAGATTGCCCATCGTCAGGTGCTCGACGCCTGGCTCTACGTCTACTACCAGGGCTGCACCTGGCGCGGGTTGCCGCGCGAGTTCGGCGACTGGCACACGATCTACGTGCGGCTCAACCGCTGGGCCAAGGCGGGCGTGCTGGAGCGGATCGCGCGGGAGTTACAGCAAGAATTATTGGCCGAGCTGGACTTGGACACGCTGTCGCTGGACAGCACGATCATCCCCGTGCATGCGCACGGCTCGGGCGCACTGCGAAAAAGGGGCCCCAGGCGATCGGCCGCTCTCGGGGCGGGCTGACCACGAAGCTGCATGCTCTGGTCGCCAACGACCGCGTCCCGCTGATCATCGGCCTCTCAGCTGGTCAGCGCCACGACGCGCCCTGCGGACGCGAGCTGCTGCAGCGACTCGGACCGGTCCGCGGCGCGCCGGCCCTGGTCATGGACCGCGCCTACGAAGACGACGCCACCCGGCGACTGGCCTCCCAGCTCGGCTATCAGCCCGTCGTCCCGCCCAAGTCCAACCGGCGCCAACCCTGGACCTACGACCGCGCCCGTTATCGCCGGCGCAACGAAGTCGAACGATTCTTCTGCCGCCTCAAGCGCTTCCGTCGCATCGCCTTCCGCAGCGACAAACTGGACCAGATCTACCTCGCCGCCGTCCACCTGGTCCTCATCTACGACATGCTGCTAGCAATGTGAACAGGCCCTAGATCGCGCTTAGTACGCTGTAGTGATTCACGGTCGGTGAGGAAGCCGAGGAGTACAGATTCAAGCCGAACTGTGCGCGTGTAATCCTTCTCATTTGGGTACGGCGGCGAGGTGATTACGGCGTCGATGCTGGCGGGAGCAAGCAGTTGATCAGGAAGCCGTGCGTCGCCTCTGACGATTTTCGCTGGTGTATCAGCATATGGCCGCCATTGGTCGAGGTCGGAGCACATGCGTCGCAATTGTTTCTCCCAAAGGTCTATGACAGGCGCATCTTCCTTGATGGCGCCCACGCCGATTTCAGGTCCGAATCTGAGATTGCCTATCTCCGTCGGCAATTGACGCGCCAGCGCCAAGAGATGGTGGTCGGCGCGATCTCCTGCCAGAGCTCGGATGGCATCACGGAGAATCAATGCCCGGTGAAGTGGCTTTGCGCTAATGGAGTTCTTGAGCAATAGTTTGGTCTGTGTTGGTGGAAGGGTTCGAAGCGTTTCCCTGTTGCCAGCCTCCAATTGGGCGCACGATGCCGAAGCGATGCGTTGCGCGTCTGTCATGAGAGCCTGAGCAGTCGGCGTCCAGTCAAGCTTGGTGGTCGCGGCGAATGCCGAGAGGGGAACTGCCTCGATCCCGACTGAAGCGACGCCGAGTTTTTTCGCTTCTACCATGGTCGTGCCGGTGCCACAGAAAGGATCGAGAACGACGTGCCCTTGTTCGAGACCGAATCGTGCCAGGTATTCCCTGACTATATGCGGCGGGAACGAAAGTACAAATCGATACCAATCGTGTATAGGCCGGTCTTCAGCGAACATCTGATTGCGGGATGGGCGCGTGTCCGCATATTCGGATGCCAGTCCAGTTAAGACTGGTTGCTCTCGAACTGTGTGAGCAGCTGAACCAGTGTCAAGGTATGGCATATTGATCAGTTTGGGGCAGGTGGTTGCTCAATACCCTGGCGGGTTTGGGTGAATTTGGCGCGCTGCTCGGATTCGGTTTGGGCGGCGGCCAGGTCGCCGGCGATCTTGGCCTGTTGCCATTGCGCGTCGTTGTCCTCGCCGCTGACGACGCGTCCGATCAGCGCGCCGAGCACCCCCAGGAACAGGCCCCAACGAAGTCCGCGCCAGAAGCCCATCTCAGCTCTTCCCGCCGCGACGCCCTGACAGCACGTCGAACATCCGCTGAATTCTTGAGGCGGTGGCGTAGGCGCGAATGACGGGTTCAGCGGCGGAGTCGCTGAGGTACTCAGCCGTGCCCCTGACCGATTGCAAGGTCTCTTGCGCGTGTTCGAGCAGCGGCGGCACGCCTTCCTGCATGGTGCGCCGCGCCGCGCGCAGCAGTCGCACGCTGAGGAATCCGACCACGACCGTGGCCAGGATGAACACGATCAGCGCCAGCACGCTGAGCAACCCAGCGATGATGATGATGATGTCGCGAATGTCGGTGATGGTGCTCAGCGGCATGGATGCAGCCTAGCTCAGATGGCGTTTGCGACCGTACCGCCTCCGAGCACCAGGTCGCCGTCATAGAAGACGGCCGCCTGGCCTGGCGAGACGGCGCGCGCGGGCTGGTCGAGCTGGAGTTGGTCGCAGCGGATGTTGGCCATGTGCGGCGCGGAGCGATAGCGCAACTGGACCGCGAAGCGGTCGCGCGGCGGACTGAGCCAGCGGATGTCGGAGAGGGCGATCTGTGTGACGTTGAGGTCGTTGGCTGCGCCGACGGTGACGGTGTTACTGGCGGCGTCGATCGCTGTGACATAACGCCGCTCGCCGCCGCCGCCAATCTCGAGTCCCTTGCGCTGCCCGATCGTGAAGTGCTGGACGCCTCGGTGGCGTCCGATCTCGTTGCCTTCGACGTCGAGCATGAGGCCTGGACGGTCTGCAACGCGGCTGGCGACGAGCGTGCGATAGTCGCCGGCCGGGACAAAGCAGATGTCGGCGCTCTCGGGCTTATCGGCGACGCCGAGGCCGTAGCGTTGTGCGACGGCGCGAACATCCGCCTTCTCGAGCACGCCGACGGGGAACCTGGTCATGGCCAGCGCGTTGGGCGTGAGCGTGTAGAGGAAGTAGGACTGGTCCTTGTCGCGGTCGACGCCGCGCAGGAGCTGCGGCTGGCCGTCGGCGCTGACGCGGGCGCGCGCGTAGTGCCCGGTCGCGATCCAGTCGGCGCCGAGCGCTTTGGCGCGTTCGAGGAAGGCGTCGAATTTGATGTAGGTGTTGCAGTTGAGGCATGGATTGGGCGTGCGGCCGTTGGCGTATTCGTCGATGAACTGGTCAACGACGAAGCGGCGGAAGGGTCGCTCGAGATTGAGTGTGTAGTGCGGAATACCGAGCCGCTGCGCGACGCGGCGAGCGTCGCCGATGTCTTCAACCGCGCAGCATTGGCTGCGACCGCGGTATTCCTCAGGGCGCGATTCGGTCCAGAGCCGCATGGTGATGCCGATCACGTCAAAGCCTTGCTCAACGAGCAAGGCGGCGGCAACGGAGGAATCGACGCCTCCGCTCATTCCGACGACAACGCGTTCAGTCATCCTGAGCGTTAGCATAAGCGGCGTGAGTACACGCGCGACGGATCAGGCAGCAGCAGTGTCGCGGATCGTGCGTTCCACGAAGCAGGACGCGGAGCGGTTGGCGCGCGCGGTGGTGGATCAGCTGGACGAGCGGCAGGCAGAGGCGATCGTCCTGCTTGATGTGGAGGAGCAGACGGATCTGGCAGATTACTTCGTGATCGCGTCGGCAACGTCAGGGCGTCAGTTTGGCGCGTTGGAAGATGCGTTGCGGCACGTGCCTGATGCGGGCTATCCGCGCCGTGAGGGCGGCTCTGAGGGCGGCTGGCTGCTGTGTGACTTCGGATCGGTGGTGGTACACATCTTCGACCGCGAGACGCGCGAGTACTATGACCTGGACGGCCTCTGGTCGCGTGCCGATACGTTGCTGCGGGTCGAATAACGGCTGAGCGACTCGCCGGCCGCACGTTGCCTCACACGTTTGCCGCGCTATTCGCGAATCCAACGCTCGCTGTCGCGGGTCCAGTTCACGAGATCCGATTCCTGGAAGAAGAGCGCCAATTCTCGCTCGCCAGATTCGGGCGAGTCCGAGCCGTGAATCACGTTGCGTCCGAGGTCGACGCCGAAGTCGGCGCGGATGCTGCCGGGCGTGGCCTCGAGCGGGTTGGTGGCGCCCATGGTGTTGCGCACGAGCTGTACGGCGTCCTGGCCTTCGAACGCCGCCGCTACGAGCGGGCTAGACGTGATGAAGTCGCGCAGGCCGGGAAAGAACGGCTTCTCGACATGCTCGGCGTAGTGCTGGTTGGCCAACGCCTGATCGATCTGGATCAGCTTGAGTCCGATCAGCTTGAGTCCGCGCGCTTCGAGTCGGGAGAGCACTTGCCCGATCAGTCCGCGCTGGACGCCGTCCGGTTTGACCAATACGAGCGTTCGTTCAAGAGATGGTTCTGTGGACATGGTTTCGCTTCCTCATCCTCGGTGACTGGCGCTGGGTGTTGAGCTATGGCGTCGTTGGTGTGGACCGCGTGGGTGGTTGCGGGCCGATGGCGGGCTCGCGCAGGTAGAGCGGCTCAAGCGCGGCTGGCGGGAGGCCGCGTCCGTCGGCGAGGCGTTGCCAGCCAAGCTCGGCGAGGATGCCGGCGCGACGCAGATTCAATGAGGTCGGCGACAGCGCCCAACCGGCGGACTGCAGTGCTGCACGCAACGGCTCGTCAAGGCGGTCAGGTTCGCCGCAGATCACGCCGCTGCGTCCGACCAGGCGCGCCGCATCGGCGAGGGATCGCTGGAGTTCGAAGTCGGCGCCGGTTTGCGCGGACTGGATCGGTCGCCAGCGATTGGGCGGTCCCCAGAATATCTGCCAGGCCCAGGTCGCCCGAGCCGCCCGATGGATCGCGGCGCAGAGACCGCTGGCGACGTGTTGGTAGGCCTCAATCTCGAAGCGTCCGATTCCGACGCATTGCAGATCGAGCGCGACCGCGAGCCCCTCGGCGGCGGCCATGCCGGCGCGGATGCCGCCGTAGGCGCCCGGTCCGACGTCGACAAAGACGGCTTCGAGCTCTTGCCGGACGATGTCTGCGTTGCCGGTCTGGCGGCAGGCAAAGTCGATCATTGGTGTGAGCGAGGGCGTGTGGCGTCTGCCGGACTGCCAGCTGATTTCCGTGAGGATGCCGCCGTGATCGCTGACTGCGACGCTTGACTGCTCGCCGACGGTGTCGATGGAGAGTTCCACGGTCAATGTTTCAGGCTGGTTTCAGGCTGTCGGTATTGGACGCAGCGCCGTCGCGAGCGCATTGAGCAGCGACTGCGACATGTCGCCGGCGGCGGTGATGATCAGCTGGCGAGGCGAGGCATCGAGCGCATCTTCCGCTACATCGTCAACGAGCGGGCGAATCTGGATGCGCAGATGATCCTGCGGCAAGGATCCAGGCGCCTGCTCGGCGCGCTCAGGCCATTCGACGAGCAGGATGCCGCCGTCAGCGGCCTGATTGAGACCGAGTTCGTAGATGGATTGGGCGTCTTCGAGGCGGTAGAGGTCGGCGTGCCGCAAGGGGATGCGTCCGCCGAGGTGTTCGTTGATGAGCACGAATGTGGGCGAGTTGACGGTCGTCGGGGCGTCGAGTCCGCGCCCGACGCCTTGAGCGATCACGGTTTTGCCGGCGCCGAGGTCGCCTTCCAGCAACACGACGCTGCCGTCAGGCGCTTCGCGCCCGATCACAGCGCCCACTTGACGCGTCGCTTCGGCATCGGGGCAGGTGAGCATCAGCGGCTGGGCCATGATGCCAGTGTATCGGTCACCTCGTATTCTGGATTGATGGACAAGATTCACATCACTAACTTTCTGCCGGTAGCGGAGTCGGCGCTGGACGTGATTCGCGCGGTGGACGATCGCATCGAGATCCACCAGGTGTCACAGAATCTGGTGCGCTGGATGCGGGAGCCGCAGCATCCGCAAGTGGATATCGGTTCCGCGATTGAGGAAGGACGCGAGATTCAGGAGCGCGATCGCATCTGGTTCACGTTTTTCAGCGGCGACCTGGCTGGCGAGGCGACGGCTCTGGAGTGGATTGCGCTGGCCTCAGCCGGCGCCAACCAGATCCTCGACCGACCGATCCGCGAGGACGTGATCATCACGAAGATGCCTGGGCTCGCGGCGCGCGTGATTGCGGAGTGGGTGCTCGCATTCATGTTGATGGACGCGAAGCAGATGCCGCAGCACGTCGACTCGCAGCGCCGCGGCGTCTGGACGCGGAGCGATCCGCAGACGCTTGAGGGCGCGACCGTGGGCATCATCGGCTACGGCGCGATTGGAGCTGAGATTGCGCGGCTCTGCGACGCGTTCGGCAGCCGCGTCGTCGGCATCCGCCGACGAGCGTCAGGCGACGGCGCGCCGCCAGCCGATGCGCCCGACTCCGTGGCATTGGTTTGGCCACCAGAGCGTCTGCATGACGTGTTGGCGGAGTCGGACTACGTGGTGTTGGCCGTCCCGCTGACGGAGGATACGTATCAGCTGATCGGCGCGGAGGAGTTGGCGGCGATGAAAACAGGCGCAGCGCTGATCAATATCGCTCGCGGCGAGGTCGTGGATTGGGATGCGCAGGTCGCCGCATTGCAGAGCGGTCAATTGCGTGCTTCCTATACCGATGTGACCTCACCAGAGCCGTTGCCAGAGGGGCATCCGCTCTGGAACGCGCCGAATCTGTTAATTACGCCGCACAATAGCGGCCTGCAACCCAACTACTTTGGCAAAGCGGCTCGTCGCTTCGCCGACAATCTGCGGCGATATCTTCGCGATGAACCGCTCATGGATGTGGTGGACCGTCATGCCGGCTACTGAAGCGTTTGTCCAAGCTCCGCCTACGTCGCCTGAGCGACACGGGATCTATATGCCGCCGCGCGGCACCTTCGTGGCGGCCGGTCGTGAGCGCGATGTCGCGCGCATGCCGAGTCCGGATATCCGCTTCGCGATTGGACTCTGGCCGTCCGAGCTGGCGGCGTATCTGGACGTGGATGACGCCTTCCGCGACGCTGCGTTACGGCTGCGGCAGCTGGGGCCGAAACTGGTGGCATCCCTGCAACTGATGCAACCGTTGCTTGAAGACTTGAAGAACCGCGCGGTCGGCGCGGTCGAGGAAGAGCTGACCGTTGATCTCGTTGAGCGCACGCCGCTGACGATCGACTCGGTGGCGCAGTATCTGGCGCAGATCCTGGATCACACGGCCACGATCGCGCAGAGCTGTTACGGCGAGTCGGGCGCGTCCTGCTCGGCTGGACGAGGCAGTCTGCGTCGGTTGGCGCAGATGCCCCTGATGGAGCTTGATCCGGCCCTGGCGCAGATCATCGCGCCCGGCGGAGTGTTGCCTGATTGGGCGGAGACGCTGGCGAGTTCGGTGATCGGCGGAGAACCTGACTTTGCGGCGTTGCCGTTGAGCAACGATCCGAATCTATATCTGATGACCAATCATCCCAACTTTGAGCGCGCAGACGCTGATCAGCGCATGGCGGCGCTGAAAGCGTCGGCCCAGCAGACGATTGCCGCTGCCGAAGCGATCGATGCGGCGTTCCTGCCGATGTGCCGCTGGTTGGATGAGCTGTTGGACTATCTGATCGGGGTGGTCTGTGAGCGTGCGGCAGACGGAGATCAGTTGCGCCAGCGTTGGTCTGGCGAAGGCTGGACCATCATTCAACGCCTGAGCTTCAGTGATCCTGATGCGGCGCTCGCGGTGACGCGCGCGTTCCCGGCGATATCGGAGGGACCGCTGCTGCCGGGCACTGAGTTGGAATGACGCCTGCCTGGGAGCAGGCGTGCTGGCCAAGTTCCAGAGTCCGCGATCGTCGGACTGATGCTAGTCGCCGAGGCGCAGCATGGACGAGCCTGAGGTGAGGCCGCCGTCAATCACAAATTCCGATCCGGTGCTGTAGGTGGCGTCGGCGGCGATGAATAGCATCATCTTCGCCACTTCGTCGGCGCGACCTGCTCGTGGAATCGGAGTTTGCATGCCGATATCACCGTCCGATCGACGCGGCGTGTCTGGATTGGCGATCATTGGCGTGTCGATCGGTCCTGGATGCACGGAGTTGACGCGGATGTTGTAGCGTCCGAGTTCGATTGCGGCGACCTTGGTCATGCCGCGCACGGCAAATTTGGACGAGACATAAGCGCTCAGGCCGGGGTACGCCTCCAGGCCTGCGGTGGACGACGTATTGATGATGCAGCCGCCGCCCGCCTCCTGCATCGGCTTGATCGCCGCCCGCATTCCCAACCAGACGCCGACCTGATTGATCTTGATCACCTCGAGGTATTCCTGCACCGTCATCTGTTCGATCAGTCCAGAGCGCAGAATGCCCGCGTTGTTGATCAGGATGCTGAGCGCGCCGAATTGCTCGCTGACACGCTCAACCATCTCGGCCCAGTTCGACTGGTCGGAGACGTCGAGCTGTTGGAACAGGGCCTGTCCGCCGGTGTCGTTGATGCTTTCGGCGACGCGTCGACCGTCCGCTTCGAGCACATCGCCGATGGCGACGGCGGCGCCCTCGCGGGCGAAGAGTCGCGCCTGCGCCTCGCCCTGACCGCGCGCTCCACCAGAGATCAGCGCGACCTGTCCATCAAGCTTGCCCATGGTGTGCCTTCGTTTCCGTTAGTCTTCCAACGCCCGCCCGAGCGATGATCCCGCGGTGACGCCGCCGTCGATCACAAATTCTGATCCGGTGCTGTAGGTCGCGTCGGCGGCGATGAACAGCATCATGGCCGCGACCTCGTCGACATGCCCGACGCGCGGAATCGGCGATGTGCTGCGCCGCGCGGCGACGCGACTCTGATCGCCGCCAGTGATCTGCGGGTCGCGGATCATCGGTGTATCGATCGGACCGGGGTGTACGGAGTTGACGCGAATGTTGTAGCGGCCGAGCTCTTGCGCGGCGACCTTGGTCATGCCGCGCACGGCGAATTTGGACGATACGTAGGCGCCGAGTCCGGCATAGCCTTCCAGGCCTGCGGTTGAGGACGTATTGATGATGCAGCCGCCGCCGGCTTCCTTGAGCTTCGGGATCGCGGTTTGCATCCCCAGCCAGACACCGACCTGATTGATCCGAATCACTTCCAGGTATTCCTGCAAGGTGGAATCCTCAATCAGCTTGAGGCGGGCAATGCCGGCGTTGTTGATGACGATGTCGAGTCGGCCGAATTGGGACGCGGTCTCATCAACCATCGACTGCCAGCTAGTGACCTCGGTGACGTCAAGGCGCTGGAACATGGCTTGACCGCCGCTGTCGTTGATGCTCTCGGCGACGCGCTGGCCGTCCGCTTCGAGCACATCGCCGATGGCGACGGCGGCGCCCTCGCGGGCGAAGAGTCGCGCCTGCGCCTCGCCTTGCCCGCGCGCACCGCCTGAGATCAGCGCGACCTGTCCATCAAGCTTGCCCATCTCAACCCTCCTCGTTCGCTCTGCTTAGGCCTGCATCGATGCGGTCAGCTGACGTCGCGTCCGCATCGTGTAGGGAATCACGTCACCCGTGTCCTGATCGAAGAGGAAGCGCCATTGCGCCAGCAGATCGAGTCCGTAGACGTGGATGGCGATGGTCTTGCCTTCGTTGATCTCCACTGCGTGGATGTCCGCAGGCGGCTCTGAGATGAAGGTCGTCGTACCGGGAGGGACTCGCGTTGGCTCCAGTTCCTCAAGTTCGGCCTTCCACGGTGTCAGACCGTCGTCAATGCGCTGGTAGTTGCGATTGAACTCGACGCCCGAGATGACGCCTTCCATGGCCCAGCCATTGTGATTATGGATGGGAGCGCTTGAGTCGGGTTGCCAGACGACGCACATGACGGTCAGATTGTCTGCGCGGTGGATGACGAAGCCCTTGTCGGGGTCGAGGTCGTCGTTGTCGGATAGGTCGAGCAGGCAGTCCGGGCGCTGAATGATGCGTTCCAGTGGACGCGAGATCTGGGCGATCTGGCGTTCCGCCGAGTCGCCCCGATCGGCAATCCGCTGAGCCTCCTGGACGAACTCTTGCATGGTGTAGGTGGCAGTGGTCATGGCTGGTCTCCGAACGTCAATGGCTCTCGTTGCCAGTATAAGAAGCGAGAGCCTCGCTTACGTTAGCCTGCCTAGACACTTGCGACGGGAGGCGTTGATGGCGTCGGCTGAATTCGGGCTCTTCTTTCAACTGCCGCAGGCCGACGGACAGGATGTGCCGCAGCGCTATCGCGACACGATCGCTCAGGTGGTGCACGGTGACCGAATCGGATGGGACGCCGCCTGGCTGGCCGAGATGCACTTCGTCCGCGAATTCTCCGTATTGCCGTCGCCGATGGTCACGATGGCTGCCGCGGCCGGCCAGACGGAGCGCATCCGACTCGGCACCGGCGTCACGTTGCTGCCGCTCGTCGATCCGATCCGCGCCGCAGAGGATGCCGCCACGTTGGACATCATTTCCGGCGGGCGGCTCGAATACGGCATCGGACGCGGGAGTATCGCCGAGCACTTTGCCGGGTTCAACGTGCGAACGGCGGACCGAGCCACACGCTTCAATGAGGCGCTGACGGTGATTCAGCAGGCCTGGTCGGATGATCCGGTCAACTTTGAGGGCGAGCATTTTTCTTATCGCGGCGTGCAGGTCGTGCCAAAGCCGATCCAGCGGCCTGGTCCGCCGCTGCGCATGGCCGCGAACAGCGACGAGTCGTTCGTCCGCGCCGGCAACGAACAGTGGCGCGTCTTCGCCAGCCCGATTACCGCGTTCGAGGCAGATCTCGACCGGCGCTTCGCGATGTATCGCGAGTCACGGCCTGAGGCGCCGGCAACGGACGCGGGTCTGCTGCTGCCCGTCCATGTGCATGAGTCATCCGAGACGGCCAAGGCGGAGGTCGAAGGCAGCTTGATGAGTTATATGAAGGTCGTGAGCGATACGGGCTATCGCGGCTGGATCCGACGCGGCGGCGATCCGAACGATCTGCCGCCGCTACTCGCGCGAAATCGCAATGCAAGCTACGAGGAGGCGGTTGACCAGCTATGCGCGATTGGCAATCCCGACGAGGTCACAGCGAAGCTGACCGCCCTGTCCGAGCGCTACGGCGTCGGCCATTTCCTGACCTGGTGCAACGCGGGCGGGATCGTCCCGCACGATCAGGTCACGAGATCGATGAGCCTCTTCATGAAGGAATGCGCGCCCAACATCACGGTCTGAGTACGGTCTGAATCACAGCCTGACGAGCTCTGCGCCTGGCAATCGCTCGCTCATAACGGCGATCGCTTGGGAATGCGGTCAATCTCGTCGTGATTGAAGATGTACCGAGATTCGGTCCTTCACGTAGACGAGGATGTTGTCGTGCTTGGCTGGCCAGCGCCGTTTCGGTCGTCCGCCGAAGTCATAGGCCCAGATGATTTCGTTGAGGAAGCAATCGCGTCCGAAGATGCCGTCGAGCGCAATCTTGACGTAATGCACCTCACGTGCACCCAGGTGCATGTACGGGGCGCCATCCGCTCGCAACAGACGCCAGAGTTCTCGCAGTCTTGGCGCGAGGAACTCGACGTATGCCTCAAATGCATCGGCGTACGAGTGAGCGGTTCCCGCCTCCGTGCGGTATCTGCGCCCGCCGAATCCGGTTCGATCGCCGTCGCCGTCCCGCTCGGTCCGCAGGCGCTGGTAGGTTCGCGCATTGCCGGTATTGAAGGGCGGATCGGTGTAGGCGAGTGGGACGCTCTCGCTGGGGAGCGACTGCAAGATCGACAGGTTATCGCCTTCGATGATGCGACCAGCCGATTGCGGCATCAGGTCTCGGGGCGCTCGCGCGGCAGGCTGGACTCGTCCGGCTCGACCTCGCCGCGCCGCTCTTCCTCCTCGCGGCGTTCCGCCTCTTCCTCGCGCTTGATCTGTCGCTCGGCTTCCGCTTCGTCCAACTCGCGTCCGATGCCTTCTTCGATCATTTGCTCGACCGGTCGTTGTTCGACCGTGGACACCATTTCATCCTCAAGGATGGCGTAGCTTCGACCGCCGAGATACATCAACGGTTTGTACTCATCATCCGCTAACGCCCACATGCCGGTGTTGAAATCGAAGCCGTCCGTGTCGGCCATGGCCGACATCACCTTGCCGATGAACAGCGTGTGATCGCCCATCGTGTAGTAGTCGTGCAGCGTACATTCGATCCAGCCCACGCAACCTTCGAGCAAGGGTGAATCGACTTCTCTGCCCTTGAAGGTGGGCACGCGGGATGCTTCCAGCTTGTCGCCGATGGTGTTGGATACCATTCCCAGCCACTGCGTGTGATTGAGCAACACACGGGAGGGGATATTGAGGGCGAATTCCTCGCCGAACTTGATCATGTCGTGGGTGCGGCGCGAAGGATGGACGGCGATGGCGACGAGCGGTGGATTGATCGAGACGGGCATGGCCCACGCGATCGGGGCGACATTGCCGACGGCGCGCCAACTCGTGCTGACGAGCATCACCGGCGCGCCGCCCAAGAGTCGGCGCGCGTCTTCTTCCAGCATCCGCTTGCGAACCATGTGACAAGTCTAACCCTGATTTGGAGTAGTCTAATGAGAAGATAGAGGGAGAGTTCTGATGGTTGATTTTCACGACAACGGCGAGGAATCAGCGTTCCGCGAGACGGTTCAGGAGTTCATCAACACCGAGTTCCTGCCGCGTCGCGACCGCATGCGGACGGAAGCTCGTTCCGCGGCGATGTTTGATCGCCCGCCGATTCAGCGCGATTGGGAGAAGCAGCTCGCCAATCGCGGATGGATCGCTCCGGCTTGGCCCGAGCGGTATGGCGGCGCCGGTCTCTCGGTGATGCAGCAATTCATCCTCAATGAGGAGATGGCCGAAGCGCGCGCGCCGCGACCGGGCGGCATCGCGATCGGCATGGCTGGCCCGACCATCATCACGATTGGTACGGACGAGCAGCAGGAAGAGCACCTGCCGCCGATCCTCAGCGGCGACGCGATCTGGTGCCAGGGCTACTCCGAGCCCGGCTCGGGTTCCGACCTCGCATCACTTCAGACCCGCGCGGTCAAGGACGGCGATGATTTCGTCGTCAACGGCCAGAAGATCTGGACATCGGGTGCGCACAAGTCGGACTGGATGATCATGCTCGCCCGCACCGATCCTGACGCGCCGAAGCATAAGGGCATCACCTACTTCGTGCTCGACATGCACTCGCCGGGCGTCTCGACGCGCCCGCTGGTCAACATGGCCGGCACGCACGAATTCAACGAGGTGTTCTTCGAGGATGTGCGCATCCCGCAGCGCAACGTGCTCGGCGAGGTGAACCGTGGTTGGTACGGCGCCGTGACCACGCTCGACTTCGAGCGCTCGAGTATCGGCTCGGCAGTGGGGATGCAGCAGTCCGTAGAGGATGTCATTCGCTATGCGAAGGAGCATCGCGGCAGCGGCCTTTCAACGGTTGACCAGCGAGAGACCCAGCTTGCGTTGACGGATCGCTACATCGAGACGCAGACGGCGCGGATGATCTCCTATCGCATCGTGTCGATGCAGAATCAGGGCCTGATTCCGAACCACGAGGCGTCGATGGCGAAGTTGTTCGCGATGGAGCTGAACCAGCGCATTCAGAGCACCGCGATCAAAGTGCTCGGGTTGCACGGCCAACTCCAGGGCAAGGACGCGCCTCGCCGAGGTCGCCACGCCTACGCCTTTGTCCGCAGTGTTGCCAACACCATTGAGGGTGGCACGTCCGAGATCCAGCGCAACATCATCGCCACACGCGGCCTCGGCCTGCCACGAGGTTAGATGCCGGTTCCGAGGTTGAGTTCTCGGAGCCGACTCTCCTCGCGTCCCCGTCCAGGCGGGAGTGTCGGAGTCTGAGGGGGTTACCCCTACCGCAGCCATCGCAGGCCGGTGAGCGCTCGTATGGCGCGTTGACGAATGGGACGAATGGGACGAATGGGCTGTCGTTACAGCAGTAGCGAGGCGCCCAGATCGTCGGGTCGTAGATCAGCCGGCTTGTTGAACCACGCGCTCAGACCGACCGCCAATTCCAGAGGATGGCCGCAGCCGATGCGCACGCTGGCTGACTGCCAGGCGGCATTGAGGTAAACGCCGCCGCGTCGCTGGCCGGGAATGCGGCGTTGGAAGTAGAGCGCGTCAGGATCGCGTGGATCGTGCAGTTGCAGTCGGGCGGCCCCGATCGTCTCTGCAAGCGATGCGACCAGCTGGGCGAGCGCTCGGTCTTCGGCGTTGGAAGCGACGATCCAGGCACGCTGTCGATGCGGCAAGCTGATCGCGTCCATGTGTTGCGACAGGTTGCGCGCCAACTCGCCGGCCACGCTCGGCGACAGGGCGCCGCTGATCGCGACTGCGACATCATCGTCGCGACTGAGCGCCAGATCAGCCCAGGATTCGTTGACGGCGTCAGCCACTGACGACATGGCCGTTGTCATAGACCTCGCGCACCCAGTCGAGGATGCCGCTGGTGAAGTCGGAGCCCCGGACCGCGGGGGCGTGTCCGCCGCCAACGATGGTCCAGAGTTCCAGGATCGCGTCGTCCGCACAACCCTCAGCCCAGCGATCCACTCTGGTCTCATCGCCTGTCAAGGCGCTGTCGGTATTGATCGAAGGACGCATTTCAGCGGCAGCGAAGTCGCAGTCGGCGCGCTCGGCCCAGCGAGTGATCGCGTTGACCGCGCCTGGCGTCATCTCACGGTCCGGGTCCGGATGTATCGGGATGCGGCCGGGTCCGTAGAGAATAATGTTGTCTTGATCACCGTGAATCTGGAGCACGGAGAGTGGTGAGGGCGCCCGACAGTCCTCGGCGTCGGCGTAAGGCAGTCCAGCCAGGCTGACGATGCCTCGCAAGCCTTCGAGCTCCTCGCATGCCAATCGGTACGCCATGAACCCGCCGTTGGAGTGGCCGATGGCGAAGACCTGGTCGAAGCTGGCGTGCTGCCGAGCTTCGGCCACCAAGTCTCGGAAGTAGCTGACATCATCGGTTTGCGCGGCGAAGATGTCACAGCACTCAGGCGTGGCGTTCCAGAACTGGTTGCCGCCAATGTCCGTGGCGCCATTGGGCAGCACGAGGCCGAAGCCATAGAGATCGATGTTCCGCGAGAAGGCAAAGTAACTGTCGGCCTGCGCGGCATTGCCTGAGTAGCCGTGCAGCAGGAGGATCAACGGACGCGGAATGGTCGGATCGGCATCGGTCGGCATCAGCAATCTGGCTGGTCGGTCGCCGCCGATCACCAGGTTCTCGAGATCGGCCGCAGCGGGCTGGCTCAGCGTCTCTGCGCCGAGAATGCCCATCACCTCGCCGAGCCAGCGCGCGATCGCGCCGAACAGGAGGATCGGTTGCAGCTCAGGGCGCTGTCCGGCGCCCTGGATGACCCAACGGTCGATGAAGACGTCCGACTCGCAGCCCGCGTGGAATCTGGTGCGGGCGGTCTCGGCGCCGCGCACGGCGTGATCGATGTCGATCGACGACAGTTGCGCGGCGTCGCCGCAGGCGGCGAATTGGGCGAGCTGTTCGATCAGCGTCTGCGACGTCTCAGCCAGATCGACGACATCCTCCGTGCCGTGAATCTCAAGCAGGGAGATTGGACGCGAGGGTTGGCAAGGTTGGATCGCGTCAATGGTTCCATTGGCGGCCAGGCTGATGGCAGCGGTGAGTCCGTCGGCGGCGGAGCAGACCAACCGGCGCGCCAGATCGGCTCCGTCGCCGTACCCGATCACGAACACCTCGTCTATGCTCAGCTCGGCTTTCGACTCCAGAATGAGCTCACGCAGGTAGGCCTCATCCTCAGCTCGCCAGAGCGGCATCTCATTCGCAGCCGCCGACGCCTGGGGCGCGATGAACGCAAATCCCAGGTCATCAACCCAATCCGAGAGTCCGAAGTGCGCATCGGTCTCGGCCGCCGACATGCCGTAGCCGTGCAGCAGGATGATCAGCGGGATCGGCTCATCAGGGTCGGATCGATTCGGCAGTTTGCGGATGGTCTGAGGCTCGGCAGCGGCGGGAACGGAGGTCAGCGCGCGACCAGTGTCGTCGTGATAGACGCTATCCAGCCAGGTCAGGATGCCATTCGTGAATTGTGTGCCCCACACGTTCGGGACATGGCCGCCGCCTTCGATTGTCCAGAGTTCGAGCATGACAGCGGCCGCGCAATCGCCCGCGTTGCGGCGAACCCTGGTTTCAAGGCCGTCCACATTGGCGTCGGTGTCGATCGGCGCGAGGGTTTCCGTTTCGCCCGGATCGCAGTCGGCCTGATCGGCCCACAGGCCGATCGACTCCAACGCTCCGGGAACCGGCGCGCGATCAGGATCGGGATGTGTGGGCAGTCGACCGCCGTCGTACAGCACCAGCTCGTCTTCCGTGCCGTGAATGTGTAACACGGAGAGCGGCGTCGGATGTTGACATTCCGCTGAGTCTGCGAGCATCGCGCCTGCCAGCACGACGATGCCGCTCAAGTCGTCAACTGCTTCGCAGGCCAGTCGATATGCCATGAACCCGCCGTTGGAGTGTCCTACGGCGAAGACCTGATCGAATGTCGCGTGCGTCTGAGCCTCCGCGATCAGTGAGGTGATGTAGCCAACGTCATCGGTCTCTGTGCCGAATAGATCGCAGCATTGATCGGTGGCGTTCCAGTAGCGGTTGTCGATTTCGTCGATGGCGCCGTTGGGCAAGAGCAGACCGAAGCCGAACTGGTCAATGGAGGAGGAGAACTGGAAGTAGGAGTTCGCCTCAGAGGCATTGCTGCTGTAACCGTGCAATAGCAGGATCAACGGTCGCGGCTCGGACCGATCGGCGTCTGAGGGCAAGAGCAGTGTGGCCGGACGCGCATCTCCGAGCACGATCTTGCCGTTGTCAACGTCTGTTTGCGTCGGTTGAGCGGATTGCGGCTGCGCGGCGGTTGATGGCTCGGATGCAGACTGCGGCTCTTGCGTTTCCTCCAATTCCTGTGGTGCTTCCTGTCTTTCTTCCTGTAATGTCTGCACCTCTTGCGATGCTTGTTGTGGTACTTGCGCCGCTTCTGACGCTTGCTGGGGCGCCGATGCTGATGTCGGCGTTGGGGCGTCATCGTCGCCGCAGGCGATGCTGCTCGCGCAGAACAGGATCACGCCCAGAAATGCCCATACGATTCGCATGTCTTGAGCCTACTCGCCAGCGTCTGGCAAATCAGACAGGTCTGGCAGGTCAGACAGGCGCTTCCGCCGCGGCGATTGGCGCGCTGTTAGCCTGACTGCGCGAGATTGAGGAAACGGAGCCTGTCATGCGACGTGCAGCCTGGAATAGAGACCGAACCCTGAGCGTCCACGATGATCCGCTGCGAGCGCCCGGCGAGAGTGAGGTTCGCGTGCAGGTCGTCAACGCGGGCATCTGCGGATCTGACCTGCATTGGTATCGCGGCGACTTTGAGCCGTCCGCGTTGCGAACGCCGGGCCACGAGATTGGCGGCATCGTCGCTGCCGTCGGCGCAGGCGTACAGCATGTCAACGAGGGCGATGTGGTGGGAGTCGAGCCGCTCTTGCGCTGCGGCAGTTGCGGACACTGCGTCTCAGGGCACTACAACCAGTGCCAGGTCGCTGGTGGATTGATCGGCATCGCAGCTGACGGCGGTATGGCGCAGGAGGTCTTCGCTCCGGCAGCGGCGGTGTTCAAGGCGCCTCCAGGTATTGACGGCGAGGTCGCCGCGATGGCGGAACCGCTCGCCTGCTCAGTGCATGGTTACAACATGATCACGCTCGGTCAGGGTGAGACGGTGCTTGTGATCGGCGCCGGCAGCATCGGGCTGACGGCACAGCTTGCCGCGCAGGCGACCGGCGCCGAGGTGATCGTGCTCGCGCGGCATCCGCACCAGCAAGAGGCGGCGCGGCAGCTCGGCGCGTCCGAGGTGATCGGGGAGGACGAGGCAGGCCAACAGCGGCTCAGGGAGTTGACGCGTGACGACGCGATCGACGTGGTCGCCGAATGCGTCGGCGGTCACGCCGACACGATCCGACAGTCAGTGGATGTAGTGCGTCGACTCGGGCGAGTCGTCGTCTTGGGTGTGTTCGCGATCGATAATGCGGGCTTCAATCCGCTGACGCTGCTCGGCCGTGAGATCACAATGGTCGGAGCGGTCACCTACGCCGCGCCAGGCGGTCGCAAGCCGGACTATCAGCAAGCGCTTGAGTTGCTCACCGGCTGCGGCGAGGACGCCAGGTCGCTGATCACGCATCGCTACGGTTTGGGCGACGTCAATGCTGCCTTCGATACGGCGCTCGACAAGTCATCCAAGTCGATTAAGGTGCATATCACCCCGAATGCGTGAGTCTGAGCCGACGTCAGTGCGCGGCGCTGCGAGCCAGCGAGATTGCCGCGCTGCCGAGGCAATGACGAGTAGAGGCGTACGCACAAGTGTTCAAGGGAGGATGGACGCGTCGCAGGGGATCTGCGCGTGGATGTGAATCAACGCGAACACGCCATGACGCTTGCCGCAGCAGTTGCGGAGCAGGACGTCGATATAGACGGAATAGACGGACTACATCAACGTTCTGAATCCGCGCCGAGCGCGAAACAGCGCACCGGTTCCTACTCTAGGTCGAGGTCAGCACCTGACCTGAGGTCACGCCGGTCGGTTCGCCGTCGCGCATGGTGATGCCGCCGCTGACGATCGACATGTGGTAACCCTTGGCCTTCTGCACGAGGCGGCGTTGGCCGGCGGGCAGGTCATGCTCGACGGTCGGTCGTTCTGGTCCGACGGTGTCGAGGTCGAAGAGGATCATGTCCGCCTTGTAGCCGCGACGCAGCAGACCGCGATCGCGAAGCTCCCAGGCGGTCGCCATGTCCCAGCTCAGCATTTTGACGCCTTCTTCGAGCGTCAGTTCACCCGCCTGTCGCACCCAGTGCGACAGCACGTGCGTCTGCAGCGAGGAGTCCATGATCTGCGAGACATGCGCACCGCCGTCGGAGAACGTTACCAGCGAGCGCGGCTCGCGCATGATCTCAAGCACCGTCTCCTGATGCTCGTTGGCCAGCGGCACCATGTAGAGCGTCTCGAGTTCCTGCTCAACGCCCACATCGATCATCGTCTTGACCGGGTCTTCCTCGCGCTCTCGCGCGACCTCGCCGAGCCGACGGTTCGGCGTGCCGTCAACATGGTCCAGGATGTAGACCCAGTCCCAATCCGATGGCTTGCGCGCCTGGGCTGGCATGACCCTGGAGAAGTCCTCTTCCTCCGTGTTAGCGATGTGTACGAGTTGCGCCACGATGTCGGGGTCGCGCAGCAGCGTCATCTGCTCGTCCAGCGGCTGCTTGCGGATGTCGCGCCACATCGAGAGGCGGTCGAAGGGCATCTCGGTGCGCCAGGACCAGTTGGTGGCGAGCTCGCGCGAGTGCGCCTGGCCAAACATACGACCGCCCTGGTCGGCGGCCTGCTGCGCGTGATCGAACAGCCGACGCCAGCTATCGGGCTGAGCGCGACGGCTGTGCAAGGCCGGGAAGAACATCGGCCGGCCCGAGTCAATGGCCAGGTCGCGGAAGCGGCGCTCGTAGTGGTTGGGATCGTTCGGGTCCTGACCCATCGTCGGCTCACCGCTAATCTCGACCACGCCGCGGTTGATCTCGCCCATCGCCATGACCAACTGACGCACCTCGTCCCATGTGGCGAGCCGCGACGGGACCGGCGCGCCCTCACGCGTCTTGTGCGCGGGCGAGCGGGTGGTCGAGAATCCCATCCCGCCGGCTTGCACCCCTTCCTTCAGGATCTCGGCCATTTCCGCGATCTCGTCGTCGGAGGCCTGATCGGTGAAGGCGCGATCTCGCATCACGTAGGTGCGCAGCGCGGTGTGTCCGACGTAGCCGCCGTAGTTCAGGCCCTTGGGCTTGTCCTCAAGGAACTGCATGAATTCGGGGAAGGTCTGCCAGGTCCAGTCGACGCCGGCGCGCTGCGCATCGGCGGGGATGTCCTCGACCGCTTCCAGCGTGCGCATCAGGATGTCCTGGTCGTCGGGATGGCAGGGCGCCAGCGTGAAGCCGCAGTTGCCCATGATCACGGAGGTGACGCCGTGGTAGCAGCTCGACGTGCCGTACGGGTCCCATGAGATCTGGGCGTCGAAGTGCGTGTGGCCGTCAATGAATCCTGGCGAAACGATCAATCCGCGAGCATTGACCTCTTCCTTGCCAGAATCGGCGATGCGGCCAATCGAGGCGATGCGGTCGCCTTCAACGGCGATATCGGCCTGGTATCGGGGGGCGCCAGAACCATCCACGATGGTTCCGCCCCGGATCACGATGTCATAGGTCATTCGATGCTCGATTCAATCGACTGCTCAGATTGCGATCATGCTACCAATCTCACTCGGGCTACGCGCTCTGACGTGCGCACTCTGACCCGGGATGTAGACCTCTCAACGACGTAACGCAAGTCGGCCCACAGATGGTCCACAATGTTGGGCATGCTCGCCGCTCAGCGCGTGCGGCCCACTACGGTCCACTCCCAGGACAGTGGGAGGAACGAAACGTGCCGCGCTACCAACGCAATGACGAGATCATCGACGCCATCCGATATCAGCCCAGACACGCCGGTCGCATCATCCACCGCCTGTCCGAATTCGGCATCCCCTGCCTGCATCTCAGACCAAGCACGGAGGCAATCGAGATATTCGACCACAGCGAAGCCATCACCATTCAAGACCCTCGCCACAGTTTCGGCGGCGCGGAAGGCGTGATCTATCCGGGCGACTGGATCGTCTTACGCGCGCTCCTCGCAATCGAAATCGTGCCCAGCGCAATCTTCGGCACCCACTTCACAGCTGTGGACTGATCAAGGAGCGTCCGGTCGCGGCCACGTTCGAATGGCAGCCTCAGCCTCGCTTGCCGCTCAGTCTCGCCACACACATAGAACTCCCTCCTCTATTGGCTCAGTACTGCCTCTATGATCGCACAGGTTGTTATCTCAGGAGCCTGCTAAGGCAAACTTGGAATTATTGTTCCTGTCAGAGCAATTGCTGTTAGCCTCCACTGGAATCGACCAGGAGGATCAAGTGGCGAGTCCGTACGGGCAACAGACGATTATGGCTCTGCTGCAAGACGAGACAGGTGTGCCGGTCTCAGCAATTCCAGCCGTCAACGTCGCCACGGTTCCGCAGAGAAGCCCGTTGCGATACCCCGGTGGCAAAACGTGGCTCATTCCACACATTCGAGTCTGGCTGGCTTCGAGAACTCCACCGAGTTCAGTCTTGATTGAGCCGTTTGCCGGCGGTGGGATCGTCTCACTCACTGCCGTAATGGAAAACCTGACCGAACGGGCGCTTATGGTGGAGTTGGATGCTGATGTGGCTGCGTTCTGGCAAGCAGCGCTCTCGAACGCGATGGAGCTCATTAGCCGTGTCAGAGCATTCGATCCAACGCGAGATCGAATCCACGTACTGACTGATTCTACGCCGACAGGCACCATCGAACGAGGCTTCCGTACGCTCGTCTTAAATCGAGTCAGACGCGGCGGCATACTCGCTCCTGGGGCGTCACTGAGCAGAACCGGGGAGAACGGTAAAGGCCTACATTCTCGCTGGTATCCAGAGACAATCGCCAATCGTCTCGAAGCCATCCGAGGTCATGCGCACCGGATCGACTTCAAAGCCGATGACGGAATGAGTGTTCTGCGCGGGCTTGACTCAGAAACACTGCGCAATGCGGCGCTATTCGTTGACCCTCCGTACACCGCAGCAGGCAAACGGGCGGGATCAAGGCTCTATGCACACCACGACCTTGATCATCAGGCCTTGTTCGAGTTTCTGGCTGACTGTGATGCCGACTTTCTGATGACCTATGACTACAACCAGGAGACGATCGACCTGGTAAGGAGACACGAATTCCATGCGGTCCAGGTTTTGATGAAAAACACTCACCATGCGAAAGTCGCAGAACTCGTGATCAGCCGCCGAAATCTCTTTGAGCGAGCTTGACAGTGCCGCAACCGAGATTTGGAATCAGCGAATGGTTCGGTCGTCCGTTTCGGCAGCTGACGCCATCACGCCGATCTGAATTGGCTCTCAGCGCCTTGCAAGAGCAGGAACCGCCTCTGTGTCCTTTCCAGTCTCCTGAAGCGCGATGTTCCAAGAAGGGCGGTGTCTGTTCGATTCAGAGGTATGAATCGTCGCCGGACGGACGAGTCGCATCTTCCGTGGGTCAACCTGTGATTGTGTGCCCTCGACGATTTGAAGAATCGCGCACACTGGTTAGATGGCTTGCAGACATCGTTGGACTCGACCCTACCGAGACCTACTTCGCTCGCGAAGTACCGTTCATGAGGGGCACCAGAACGCAGAAGCCGGCAGGGAAAATTGACCTTATCGTCGCTGGTTCAGAGGCTCCTACTTTTCGTTGGTTCGGCTTGGAGATCCAAGCGGTCTATTTCTCTGGGACCGGAATGTCCGAAGAGTTTGAGCGCTTGAGGGACGACCTCAACCCGGCGCCGCCATTTCCCAATGCGATTCGCAGGCCGGACTGGAGGTCGTCAAGCGCGAAACGACTCATGCCCCAACTCGAAATCAAGGTCCCCACCCTCCGCCGTTGGGCCTCCAAGTTGGCTGTTGCCGTTGATCGACCATTCTTCGACTCCGTTGGCGGGCCCAGCGAACATCCGACGCGCGACCTTGACGATGGCGATATTGTCTGGCTCGTCCCGGAACTGCAATTGCGCGCGGATGGTTCGCTGCAGTTGATGCGAGGCCATTGGGAAGTCCTCACGTTGGAGCAATCACGGACAAAGCTCTTGGCCGCCGAAACGATCTCCCGTAACGACTTCGAAGCCTCACTCAAGCAGAAACTACGGCCGCTGCAATAGACGATCGCCTTGCCGGCGGGCGATCCCGGAGGCGGTCCAGTGCGAATCGGCGGATTGGGTCGGCGCGGCGTTAGAGTCGCAGCAGCGGCAGATCGGGTGACTCGGGGCGAGCAGACAAGACCTGGTTTTTCGGATCCGGGATCAAGTCCATGCGTTCCATCGCCACCACTCCGATGAGCGCCTCGGCGCCCAGTGGGACCACGATGCAATCAGTGTCCATGACTCGCCCCTGAATCCGCACGCCGAGCGAGCCAGCGATCGGCAGTGTCACGGTCGTGCCATCCGCCATTTGGGTAGATGCGCGGTCAATGATCGGCAACCCCAGGTCATTGACTACGTCTGCCGGCAGGGCCATCGATACGGCGCCCGTGTCAACCACCGCTGGAATACGCGCACTCCTTACCGCACTTGGGGCAATCATGCCGTGCTCAGCGTTGTCGCGATCGCTCGTATTCACCAGATCGATTTCGACGATAATCTCGCCCATTGCCGCCTCCAAGCGATGTTCCGTTCCTAAGTTCAGCGTCCAGGTTCAGTGTCCAGGTTCAGGGTAGTGTGCTCAGAGAGCGTGGACCTCGTGCGGGGTGACCATGATTTTGCAGTGCTCTTCGGGGTCTCCGAGGGTGGTGAACGCTCCCTCAACGTCTTCAAGACCGACTCGGCCGGTGACGATTGGGGCGGGCTGGATGCCTCCCGTGGTGATCGCGCCCAGCGTCTCGGCAAACTCTTCCGGGGTGTAGCCGAGCACGAATTTGAGCTGGATTTCCTTCTCGATGCCCGCCATCGGGACGATCGTGTCGTCCTGCATGCAGACGCCGACGATGACGAGGCGCGCGCCTCGGGACGGGGCCTCACGCATCAACAATGCGATGGTGCCTCGGACGCCGATCGCGTCAAACATCACGACCTCGCTGCCGGCGATGTATCCGCGCTGCTCAAGTGCCGCGATCGGCGGCGTCTCGCGAGGGTCGACTACGACGTCGGCGCCCATGATCCCGGCCAACTCACGTCGGCGCGGCGAGAAGTCGGAGGCGATGATCATGCCCGCGCCCTCGTTGCGCAGGCTGGCGATTGTCGCCAGACCGACCGGACCGCAGCCGTAGACGACCGTCGGCTCGCCGCCGCTCAGTTGTCCGGCGCGGACGGCGTGCATGCCGACGGCCATCGGTTCGGTGGTAGCGGCGTGTTCGGTCTCGACATGGTCCTCAACCGGCAGCAGCATGGATGCGTCCAGCACCATGTACTCGCTGTAGCCACCGGGATAGTCGTTGCTGTAGGCGCCGCGGCTGGGGACCGATGTGACCCGGTCGCCGATGCCGACTGGTCCCGTGGTGTTGGGGCCGTAGGCGACGACCTCGACGCAGAACTCGTGGCCCATGATGATGTCGCGGCTGAGGTCAGGGGCGAAGCGCGCGTTGCCGGAGTCCATGGAGCCCTTGACGATGTCCTCGCCGAATCTGATGAAGTGCAGGTCCGAGCCGCAGATACCGCAGGCCAGGACTTTGACCAAAGCCTCGCCCTCGGCGGGATCGGGCTGTTCGGCATCGACCATTCGCAGTTGACCGTTTCGTGCTGCTACCGCTCGCATCGCGTGATCCTCTCGATCGTTGACGTAGTCCAACTGCCGTGCAGGCTAACCGTTAGTCTGCGCAGAGGCTGAGGGCTCAACGCCTGGAGACGGGGAGCAATCGATGGCGGACTTCGATGCGATGCAACGCGCCTACCGCGCCACTGACGGCTGGGTTCACCTGGCGATCACGACCGATGAGGAGTGGCGGCGTCTGCGCGACATGCTCGGCGAGGCGGCGCTGGCGGATCACATGTGGGATCACCACGAGCGCCACCCGGCCGACGGCGAGGCGTACCTGCCTGAATTCCAGCTACAGATTGAGGACGATCCGCGCTTCGCGACGTCGGCCTCGCGCCGTCAACATGCCGAGGCGCTTTCGAGCGTGATCGCTGAGGCCTTTCGCAATCGGACGCAGCGCGAATGGATGGATCTGCTCAGCGCGCGCGGCGTCCCGCACGAGGTTCGGGCCAGCGCTCACTGAGACGGCGGCGGATTGACATTCGCTCGTCCGATGTCGTAGCCTGTCGCCGACACCGCCTTGCGGCGGGCAATCGTTGCCGTGAACGGAGTAGACCGTGAAGTTTGAGTTTTTCCACCTGATGCCGTATCGGGACTTGCCGGCTGATTTTGCCGAGACGAACAATTCGGTCTGGGTTGACGTGCCCTCGACCCTGTTCGACCCGGCCAAGGCGCACCAGATGTACAACGACGGTCTGGATGAGCTTGAGGCCGCCGCTGCCGCCGGCTACGACGGTATCTGCATCAACGAGCACCACCAGAACGCCTACGGTCTGATGCCGTCGCCGAACCTGATGGCCGCCAACCTCTGCCGCCGCACCAAGGATGTCGCCATCGTCGTGCTCGGCAACTCGATCGCGCTCTACAACCCGCCGACTCGCGTCGCCGAAGAGTTCGCGATGCTTGACTGCATATCGGGCGGTCGCCTGGTGGCTGGCTTCCCCGTCGGCACGCCGATGGATGACTGCTTCTGCTACGGCTCCAACCCGTCGCACCTGCGCGACAAATACTACGAAGCCGCGGACCTGATCACCCAGGCCTGGACGCGCCCGGAGATGTTCTCCTACAACGGTCGCTACAACCAGTTGCGCTACGTCAACATCTGGCCGCGACCGATCCAGGACCCGCACCCGCCCGTCTGGATCCCAGGCGGCGGCTCGGTCGAGACGTGGGAATGGTGCGCCGAGCACAACTACGTCTATTGCTACCTCTCCTACGGCGGCTACAAGGCCGGGCAGAAGAACGTGGACGGCTTCTGGCGCACGATGCAGCAGCGCGAAAAGCCGCTCAACCCGTATCAGGCCGGTTTCCTGCAGCTCGTCGCAGTCGGCGAGTCCGAGCAGGAAGTGGCTGACAAGTTCGGCCCGCACGCGGAGTACTTCTACAACAAGATGCTGCACATCGATCCGCGCTACGCCGACCCGCCCGGTTATCGCACCGTGCGCACCATCGAGCAGGGCTTCACTCGCAGCCAGGGGCTGAAGCCCGTCTTCGGCGATTCGAAGAAGTTCGAAGGCGAGAAGACCGCTGAGAAGATGGTCGAGTCCAAGGCCAACTCCGAGATCACCTGGAACGACCTGATTCGCGAAGGCAACATCGTCGCCGGCACGCCGAGCCAGGTCACCGAGCAGCTCGAGGAAGTCATCAAGACGCTCCATGTCGGACATTTGATGATCCTCAACCAGTTCGGGTCGATTCCGAAGGAACTGGCCATCCCGAATATCGAGATGACCGCCCAGCAGGTGCTGCCCAACCTCAAGCACATCTGGGACGACGAAGGCTGGGAAGACCACTGGTGGCCGCAGGGTCTGGAAGCTGGCCAGGCCGAACCGGCGCCGCTCGCGTTCTAGGTTCGTCGCTCACTTCAGAGCCCAAACGGGGCGGGGTCCACGCTCCGCCCCGTTCTGCTGCATGGATGGCTCGATGTCCCTGATTCGTCCCCTGCTTGCCGCCCTCGCATTGCTCGCTCTAACTGCGGCCGCTGGACTCAGCGTCCTTCACGCTCATGCGGGCGATGAGGATGAGGAGGTGGTCCGCGTGATCGCTCGATTGAGCGAGGACGGACGGGTCGAGTTTGGGCTGCGGAGCGGTGATGGCGATCAGTTTCCGACTCAGCGCTACTTCCCGCGTGGCATTGACCACCATCGCTGGCTGCGCAGCTCGCCAATCCTGTTGCCGGACGGTGAGTCGGTGCGCATCATTGCGCGCATAAGCCCGGACGAACGGATTGAGTTCGGTGTCCGCTACGGCGATCCGAGCGAAGACATCCTGCCGATTTCGCGCTACTTCCCAAGAGACATTGCTCATAATCGCTGGCTGCAAAGCTCGCCGATCAGACTGCCTGATCAGGCAACCGCGCAGCAATCCGCCGCCGCTCCGGCAGGTCAGGACGATTCTGATCCGCGACCCGACCAGGATGACACCGACAACCAGGTTGAGAAGGTCGCCACTGGCGAGGGCGAGCCGCGCGTAGAGCGGATCAGCGGCGGGCACCGAGACGGATTGATCGTAAATCGCAATGTGGTTGGCGATCCGGACGCTGCGGTGCTGATCGCCGACTTCGGCGACCCGTTTTGACCGAACTGTCGTCGCTGGACGGCTCAGGTTGAGCCGCTCGTGATTGCCGCATTGGTGCAGACCGGCCAGGCTCGGTTCGAGTATCGGCATTACCTCGGGCACTTCGGCTCTGAGGCCGCCGCCTCGGCAATGGAATGCGCCGCCGATCAGCGCGATAGCGCGTTCTGGCAAGTCCATGACGAGCTGATGGTCAGACCGGGCACTGTCCGCGATGAATCGCGTCTGACGGCCTTCGCCGCGGAGATTGGCCTGGACACTGAGCAGTTCATCAGTTGTATCGATGATCGGATCCACATCGATCGCATCAGAGCCGAACACAACGCGGCGCGAGCGGCCGGGGTCAGACTCACGCCAACGATCTTCGTCAACGAGTCCTCGGCCGGGATCACGCTCGGCTCGATCACGCGAGCCGTCGAGGCAGCGACGCCGTAATCTGCTATGGGTTGGCAGCGCTAATGAAACCGAAAATCAGCATCATCACGCTGGGCGTTTCTGATCTGGCCCGGTCGGTGGCGTTCTACCGCGACGGGCTCGGCTTTCCAGCCACCGACTACTCGGACGGCGACCACATCTGCTTCCTTGTGCTTGAAGGCGCCTGGTTGTCGCTGTACCGGCGGGACAAGTTCCCGGAGGAAGTACCGTCCGACGCGAAGGTCGAATTCGCCGAGCCGTCGGCTGGCACGCCCACCTTCACGCTGGCGCACAATCTCGAGTCACGCGAGGCGGTTGATGCCGCGATGCAAGAGGCGGTCGCGGCCGGCGCGACGTTAGTGAAGTCGCCAGAGGCGGTCTTTTGGGGCGGATACAGCGGCTATTTCAGTGATCCGGACGGTTATCTCTGGGAGCTCGCGCACAATCCGTTCACTGATCTCACGTAGGCTGAGCGCATGCCACGCGTCACCCAGATCAGCGCGATCACGCTCGCGGTGCGCGATATGGCGCGGTCGGTTGGGTTCTATGAGTCGCTCGGATTTGAGCGGCTCTACGGTGGACCCGCGAGCGGCTTCACGTCCTACCGAGTCGGCGATGGTTACCTGAATCTGCAGCTCAGCGATCACACGCAGGACGGGGTCTGGGGACGCAGCATTTTCTATGTCGGGGATGTCGACGCGTTCCACGCCAACGCGTTGGCATGCGGACTTGAACCGGAGTTTGCGCCTCGAGATGCGCCCTGGCGCGAACGCTATTTCCATCTCCGCGACCCGGACGGTCACGAGCTCTCGTTCGCCAAGCCGCTTACCTAGGCACGCTCACGCCACGCGCCGCGCATAGCTTTGAGGCGCGGTCGCACAGCTACGCGGTGTCGTGTCGCGCAATGCGAACGAACAGATGCTAATCGACGCAGGCGGCAGCCATGCTGCCAATCTGCGCGGTGCGCTCGCGGATGCGATCATCCTGCTGGAAGCCGTTCGTGAGGAAACCGACGGATAGCCCGGTCTCAGGGTCGCCCCAGGCGATCTGGCCACCCGCGCCCGCGTGACCGAAGGCGCGCGGCGAGCATCCCGTTCCGAAGCCGCGCTCTTCCGTGAGACCGTCGTCGCCGGCAACCACCACCGTGAGCGCGCGATTGACGTGGATGCCGCTGAGCGGATCGACGTGACGATCGGGATTGGTGCCGACAGTCGTGCCGAGCTCGATCGCGCTGGCCGAGAGTGGTCCGTCATCAGAGGGGCGAATCAGGCCTTGATAGAACATGGCGACGTCAGCGGCGGTCGCGAAGGCGCCGCCACCCGGACAGCCGGCGCGTCGCTGCGAGGCGAGATTGAAATGCAGGATCGTCTGCGGGAAGACCTCGCCGCCGGCGACGGGTAGCGGCTCCTCCGTGTAGACGATGGATGCGGCGCGGTCGTGCTGATCGTCCGGGAGTCCGACGAAGAGGTTCTCACGCCCCATCGGATCGAGCAGATGAGCGTGTAACCAGTCGCGGAAATCCTCGCCGGTCTTCTGCTGGATGATCTCCGCCAGCACCCAATGCGCAGAGGTGGCGTGGTACTCAAACTGGCTGTCGGGCGTCCAATTCAGTCGCCAACCCATCATCCGACGCAATCTCGCGTCACGGTCCTCCCAGAGGCGCGGATTCATCGGCGCGTGCGGAAAGCCGCTGGTGTGTGACATGACCTGGCGCACGGTGACATCGGCGTAGCTGACCTCGCCGGCGCCCTCGGCGCACCAGCCAGGAATGATGTCGACCACGCGCTCGTCCAGGTCGAGCAAGCCGTCGTCGAGCAGCTTCCAGACGCCGACGCCGACGATCGCCTTGGTGGCGGAAAACATGCAGAACAGCGTGTCGTCGGAGGCCGGCGCGACGGCGGCGCGTTCCGTAGCGCCGTTCGCAGCGCTCTGGTGCGCAACGCCGAACGTGCGTGATGCCGCCAACTCGCCATCGTGTCCGATCGCGATCTGCGCCGCCGGCACGTGGCCCTCGGCGACGATGTCATCGACATAGCTGAGCAGTTCGTTGAGTTTGTCGTGGTTGATGGTGGTCATCGGTTCCCCAATCGGATCGTATGAGCCAGTCTAGGAGGTTCCCTGTACCGCGTCCTGGTCTCCGGGTCCTGGCCCTCCGTGACCTGGACTGATGATCTCGCAAGCTATGGGCTTACGCCGGCCGTGGGTAGGATAAGCACCATGCAAGCGGCGATTTCGGTCAGCGGACTGTTCAAGCGCTACGGCGCCATTGAGGCCGTCAATGGTGTGGACCTGGAGATTGCGGCAGGGCAGGTCTACGCGCTGCTCGGGCCGAATGGCGCCGGCAAGACCACGCTGATCGAGATTCTGGAGGGCTACCGCGAGCGCGATGCCGGCGAAGTCAGCGTGCTGGGACTCGATCCGCAACGACAGCGCGGCGAGCTCAATCGGCGCGTGGGAATCGTACTGCAACGCAGCACGCCGATGGAAGGACTGACGCCGCGCGAAATGCTGTCGTTCTCGGCGAGGTTGTATGACGCGCCGATGCGCGTTGAGGAAGCGCTGGAGTTCGTCGGACTGACCGAACATGCGGATCGGCGCGGCTCCAAGCTCTCCGGCGGTCAGAAGCGTCGGCTGGATTTGGCGACGAGCGTGATCGGCAATCCCGATCTGATCTTTCTGGACGAGCCCACCACCGGTTTCGATGCCACGGCGCGCCGACAGGCATGGGAGGTGGTGCGCGGCCTCACAGATCGCGGCGCGACGGTGATCCTGACCACGCATTACCTCGATGAGGCCGAACACCTCGCGCAACGCATCGGCCTGATCAAGTCCGGACAGATCATCTTCGAGGGAGACATTGAAGGGCTGCGCCGCGAGATGCGGACCGATACGCGAATCTCGTGGCAGCCGCCGTCCGATATCGACACGTCGGACCTGCCGACGGAATGGGCCGGCGTCCAACGGAGGTTGGACGGTCGGTTATCGCTGCCCACGCAGACGCCGACCGAGCACCTGAGCCGACTGATTGATTGGTCGCGCGCGCACGGGCTTGTCGAGCTGCCTGAACTACAGGTAGAGCGTCCGGATCTGGAAGAGATGTACCTGGAGTTGATCGAGGACAGCTCTGCCCTGGCGTCGGCCGAGGTCAACGCATGAGCGCCCGCAATCTGCTGCGCAGCCTGCGCCTCGGCCTCGCCTACACGGGACTGAGTCTCAAAGTCACCTACCGCGAGCCTGCGGCAGTGCTGTTCGTGATCGCATTTCCGATCATCTTCCTGGTCATCTTCTCGTCGCTGCTGACATTTGATCTCGCCATTCCCGAAGGTGCGCAAGGCAACATCCCCACGATCACGTTCAGTCAGTACTTTGTCGCTGGAATCATGGGCTCCGCGATCTTCGGGACGTCCTTCAATCTGCTCGGCAACTCGCTCGCGATCCAGCAGTTCGATGGCACGCTGAAGCAGTTAGCGGCGACGCCGCTCCCGAAGCTCTCGTTCTTCATGGGTTTAGTGGGCACGGCGATCGTATACACGTTGTTGCAGGTGATCGTGATCATCATCCTCGGCGTGGCTGCGTATGATATTGATCTGCCCGACGCGGGTGGCTGGCTGACCCTGCTTTGGATCATTCTTCTGGGCGTGCCAGCCGGCTGTGTGATGGGGATCGCGATTACCGCGATCATTCCTTCCGCCAGAGCAGCGCCAGCCGTGTTGCAGTTGCCCTTTGTACTGTTTCAGTTCATCTCTGGGGTCTTCTTTACGTTGCATTCGCTGCCGACCTGGCTGCAATGGGTCTCGGGACTGTTTCCGCTGCGCTGGGTCGCGCAAGGGCTGCGTTCCGTCTTCCTGCCCGATGCGTACCGATACGCAGAGCCGGGCATGGGTTGGCAACTGGAATTGGCCGCACTGGTGTTACTGGTGTGGATCGTGATCGGGCTGGTCGTGGCGCGGTTCACCTTCAAGTGGGATCGCTCGGGGTAGACCACTCAGCGGTGCTCGTCAGTGTTAGTCAGTGGCCGATTGATCTGGTTCAGCGCTCGCGCAGAGGATGGGTCGAGGCGTGCGGCTCGCAACAGGACTCAGCGATACCGCGCTCTCATGCGCCGTTGATGCGAAGCCGCGTTTAGCGACGGCGCCGACGATGGGCCCGGTCCGCCTGTTGATTCTGGCGTCGCTGGGCTTCCAACATCTCGCGCTGGATGTCGTCAGAGCGGTCGCCGCCGCTGGACTCCACCTGGCGCGGGCCGCGGCGCATGGATGGCGCCGAGGCTGACTGTTGCCGCTGCATATCGTTGAGTTCGTCGGCGCCGGTTTCGCGCCGAGCGCGTTCCAGCGTCTCGCCGGCTGAGGGCATCGTGTTATGCGGATTGGAGAGCGACTCGGCGAGAAACGCCGAGCTCTCGCCGTGCATCTCGAGTTCGTAGCGCATCTTCGACTCCGCGCCCATGATGTGGAGCTGGTTCAGGAGCCAGTTTTCCAGGCGCAGGAGGCCGCGTCCGAACGGCGTGCGCAAGCCGCCGAGCAGCCAACGCAGCGGTCGGATGACTACCACGACCACGATCTCTCCGAGGGCGACGATCAGCATGGCGCATTCCCTGTATGTGCGTGACGCGCGCTACGTACGACGGAAGCGTAGAGCAATGGCCATCGGGATGTCGGCGAGGATGTTCCACATGAGCCGTGATTCCTCAAGCGGTTGCGGCGGCGCGGCCAACTCCTCCACCCCGTCAAGCATCAGCCCGGCGGCGAAGGCGTCATTGAGCAGCTCAGCGAGCGGCCGGTGGAAGTAGACCTGCGGTTCCTTCTGCGCGGTATTGGTGACGCCATGCGTGACGTAGCGCGAGAGGTAGCGCTCGATGGTCAGACCGTGGCGTTCGTCTTCCGATTCGGCCTGGACGAACTTGTAGCCGGAGGTGGCAAAGGCCGGATGCAGCGTGACGACGACGAAGGTGCCGCGCGGTCGCAGGACGCGCCAGACGCCGCCGAACATCGGACGCAGCATCGGCATTGACATCGCGCCCATGATGCAGACCGCGGCGTCGAATGGTCCGCCGCAGTTGATGATCGCGCGCTCGCTGGTGGCGTCAACCACTTCGTAGCGGATGTCGACGGACTGATCGGAGATGGTCTCGGTGCGCCGTTCGGCGTGCGCGATCAGGGCGGGCGAGAGGTCGGTCGCGACGACGGACATACCGGCGCGTCCGAGTCGTCGCGCGAAGCCGCCGTTGCCGCATGCAAACTCGATCAGGCTGGCGCCGCGCTCGAGTCCGAGCAGGCGCTCCGCGGCGGGCGCGAATACACCATGGTGAAACTCGTCCCCTTGGTCTCCCCAACGTTCGTCAAAGAAATCGGCGCCGCGCTCCCAACCTTCGAAGATCTGGCGTTGCAGATCGGCGACATATTGAGCAGGATCGGTCGGCGGCTGATCAACGGGCGGGCTCGTGGACTGGCTTGTGGACTGGTCAGGCGACTGTGACATACGCGTAGCCTATCGCGCCGACGCGACTCAGGGCAGGAGCGCGCCAACTCGCGCCATCGCCGTCGCATCGCGCGCCTGCTTTCAGAAACGCTATCCTGAGGCAACCTGAGATAGGAGTCCTCAATGAGCGAACGAAACTATTGGCAGCGCCTGCGGCGCAACCGTCTGAGTCGGCGGCAGCTGTTGCGAGCGTCGGGACGGGCCGGCGTCGGCGCGGCTGGTCTGGCATTGGTCGGCTGCGGCGGCGATGACGACGATTCGCAGCAACAGCAGAGCGTCGCGCAGTCGGTCACGCAGCAGAGTCAGCAGGCCGCTGCGCAAAGTTCACAGCAGCAGATGGCGGACCAGCAGGCCGATCAGGCTGACACGCAGGATACGTCGGTTGCGTCGGACGACCAGGACGGGACGCAAGACACGCAGACGGTTTCGACCTCGAACATCGTGCGCGGCGGCGACATGAGATTCTCAACGCCTGCGGCCACGCACGACTACTTTGATCCGCACCGCGCCGTCTTCGGGCCCACCCAGTTCTGGATGGGCTTCTACATGAACTACCTGATTCGCTGGAAGAACAAGGAGCAGGGCATTCTCGAAGCCGATGTCGCCTCGCTGCCGGAGCTGCCGGACGAAGAGACGTACATCTTCAGCATCGATCAGGGCGCCGCCTACTGGGACCAGTATCCGACTGAAGGCGGCCGCCTGGTCACGGCGGACGATATTCGCGTCAACTTCCAGCGCCAGATCGATGCGGTGGACGCCGCCGGCGCGGAAGACGGCACCTTCCTGGGCGCGTCGTCGTTCCGCAAGACAGCCTCAATGGACGTGCCCGATGAGACCACCTGGGTTGCCAGGACGGCCGGACCGGACGCGACTTGGCTGGGGGTGCCGTTGCGACCGTTCAGCTGGGTTACGAGCCCCGAAGCGATCTCCGAATTCGGCGACCGCTGGCGCGACGAGGCTGCGAATGTAGACCTCTCATCGGGCACTGGACCGTTCATCCCGCAGACGTTCGATCCTGACATCGGGATCGACATGATCCGCAACGACAACTACTGGAAGATGGGCGAGGACGGCCTGCCTTTGCCGTACAACGACACGGTGACGTTGTCCAACCTGACCGACCCAACCGCGGTTGAGGCGGCCTATCGCGGTCGTGAGATCTTTGTGGGCGGATTCCCGCTCTCCACCGTGCAGGCGGAGTCGATCCTGAACGACTTCCCGGACCACGGCAACGGCGAGATCGCGTTCGGATTCACGATCATCACTGGCGGCGCCAACTACAACGCTGACTATGCGGGCGAGGACGGACTCGGCAACCCGTGGATCGATCGCCGCTTCACGCAGGCGATGCATGTGGCGGTTGACCGCTACCTGATGATCGACACGGTGTACCTGAGCTCGGGCAAGCCGTCAGGCATGGGCGAGACGCCGTGGTACAACTCCTTCTGGGCGATTCCAGAGGATGAGCTGTTGACGACACCGGGTTTCCGTCCCGACCGCGAAGCGGACATCGCCGAGGCGCGGGCGTTGTTCGACGCGTCGGGCTACGACCGATCGCGAGGGCTCAAGCTGATCGCGCCAGACATCTGGGAAGGCACCTATCCGGGCATCCTCGAGACCGAGGTCGGCATGTACCGCGAAGCGCTCGACCTTGAGGTCGAGTTCGACGTACAGCCCTACACGGTGATTCTGCAGCGCTGGATCGAGGGCACGTATCCGGGCCAGGGTCCGCAATGGACCAACCCGCCTTCGGACCTCGATCCGACCACGTCGTACAACAACAACTATGTGCCGGGCGGCAGCACGAACAACCTGGCCTACGAGCATCCGCGCATGACCGAGATCGCGCAGACGATGCAGGTCACGCTGGATCTGGAATCGCGTCAACAGTTGGCGCATGAGGCGCAGCGGATTCTGCTGGGCACGCATCCGGACTACGGTCTGGACGGCGTCGCCAACAGTCCTGCTGTGATGAACGGCATCTCGCCGGCGCTCTGGTGGCCATTCATCAAACGGCCCGACGACACGCTGCAGTTCGCTCACGCCTCGCACCGCTACGACGAGGCCTGGATCGACGTCAACCACCCGGACTATCCGGCCTAGTTCGCTTGCGCGAAGCATTCGCCGGATCTTGCGCCTGGTCTGGCCCTGTCATGTCTCGTCCTGTCAAGCCGCGCCCTGCGGCTTGACAGGACTGCTGTGTCTTGGGCTACACTCATTCAAATTCGCGTACGCAACGCGAGTCAAGGAGGCTACCCATGGCAGAGCGGAACTATTGGCAGCGCATGCAGCGCAATCGGCTGAGTCGGCGGGCGCTGTTGCGCGCGTCGGGCCGGGCCGGCGTGGGAGCGGCCGGACTGGCGCTCGTCGGTTGCGGCGACGATGACGACGACGGCCAGCAGCAGGCCGCGGCGCAAGTCCAGCAAGCGCAGCAGCAGCAAACCCAGATGGCCGACCAGCAGGCCGATCAAGCCGATCAGCAGGAGCAGGCGGTCGCTCAGGCTCAGCCGGCCCAGGATCAGCAAGATCAGGCGACGCAGACGGCGTCCGCGATCCCGGCAACGGCGCCCAAGTACGGCGGCACGCTGAAGCGCGCCTCGACGATCGAGACGCATGACTATTGGGACCCGCACCGCGGCGTGTTCGGGCCGACTCAGTTCATGCACTCGCTGCTCTACAACAACCTGATCCGCTGGAAGAACAAGGAAAAGGCGGAGATGGAGGCGGACATCGCCGCGTTGCCGGAGACGCCCGATGCGACCACATACATCTTCAATATCAATCCGGCGGCGCGTTGGCACGACGCCTTCCCGACTGAGGGCGGCCGCAACATCACGGCTGAGGACATCGTCGTCAACGTCGACCGCAACACGGCCGGCGTCGACTCGACCGGCGCCGCGGACGGCACCTTCCTCGGTCTCTCAAGTTGGCAGAAGGTCGCGTCTGCCGAAGCAGTTGACCAGACCACGCTGCGCACGACCTCAGACGGGATCGATTCCACCTACCTGTCGGCCACGTTCCTGCGTCCCTTCGGCTGGATGGCGGCGCCGGAAGGCATCCGCGAGTGGGGTCTGGACTCGGATGTCTGGCGCGACGATCCGACCACCCTGCGGGTCGCCGGATCCGGTCCGTTCATCGCCGAAAGCTATGAGCCGACCGAGGTCTTCGCCGCCAACCGCAATCCTGACTACTGGAAGAACGACCAATGGGGTCAGCAGCTGCCCTATGTCGACCGCATGGAGTACTACAACCTGTTCGACGAAACAGCGGTCGAGACGGCAGTGCGTTCGAAGGAGCTTGATGGCGCCTGGCTCAACATCAGCCGCGTGGAGTCGCTGCTGAATGACTTCCCGCAGATGCAGCGCCACTCGGTCGGCGGCGGCTTCACGATCATGATCCGCACGAACTACAACCCGGACTGGCCCGGCGAGGATGGCGAGGGGAACCCGTGGCTCGACCGTCGAGTCGCGGCTGCGTTCCACCTGGCGACCGACCGCAATCTGATGATCGACACGGTCTATCTCGGCTCGGCCAAGCCGTCGGTGCTGGAAGAGATCCCGTGGTTCTCGGAGTTCTTCTCGCCGAGCCAGGAGGAGATGACGCAGATACCCGGTTTCCGCGCGGACCATGGACAGGACCTGCAAGAGGCGAGCGAGCTGATGGACGCCGCGGGCTTCCGCGACACCGGCCGCTCGATCTACCTGTTCGCGCCCGATGTCTGGGAGCAGCGCTACCCCGGCATCGTCGAGACGGCGAAGAACATGTACGAGCAGGCGCTGGGCATCGGCGTCGAGATCAGCATCGACCCGTACACGATCCTGCTGCAGCGACTCGTGGACGGCACCTCGACGGGTCAAATTCCTTGCTGGACGAACCCACCGTCCGACCTGGACCCGACGAGTTACTGGCTGAACGGTCGGATTCCGGGCGCCTCGGCCAACTTCTACAGCTACGAGAATCCGCGCGTGACCGAGATTGCGGAAGAGATGAAGGTCACGCTCGACATCGAGTCCAAGGGCGTGTTGGCCGAAGAGATGGTCGAGCTGCAACTCGGCATCCACCCCGATTGGGGCTGGGAGTCGCTCTCGCCTGGTCTGGGTGTGATGAACCCGGTCTCGAACGAGGCGGCGTGGCCGTGGTACCACGTGCAGCCGGACGGCTACCAGTTCGCGCACAACGGCCACAAAATCGTCGAAGACATGTGGCTCGACATCAACCACGAGGAATACCCGTCCTAGGGATTGCTCATCACTCAGGCCGACCGCTCGCATGCCGCGAGCGGTCGGCCTGTTCGACTCTCCGATGAGGCGCAGTTGACATGATCTGCGCCTCGTCAGCTACACTTCGCGCAATTCCGCAATTCAATGTCCCATCCAATGCCAGACCGCTATCGCGGGCGGGCACTGGGGTGATCAGGAGCAGGAATGCAGAGATACCTCATCCGTCGCCTGATCCTGGTGATCCCGACCCTGTGGTTGGTGATCTCGCTGCTGTTCCTCGCGCTGCGCGCGCTGCCGGGCGACTTCGTCACGCGAAAGCTCTCAAACCTCGAGAATCAGGGCGCGGAGCAGCGCGAGAGCGAAATCATCGGTTTCATCGAGATTGAAGACACCACCCATCGCGTCATTGGCGGCGACACCCTGGAATCGATCGCGCTCAAGAACGAAACAACCGTCTCGATCCTGCTGGAACAGAATCCTGACCTCGACACGTCCGGCGATCTGCGTCCGGGCACGCAAGTCACGGTGATTCCGGGCCGTCTGCTTGAATCTGTCGCGCTGGCGGAGAAAGTGTCACTGCCTGAAGAAACGGATATCGGAGTTCAGCTCCTGATTGACCGCAATCCGGATCTCAACTTTCCGCTCTATCAAGGCAAACCGTATGCGGAGGAGGGGACCCGCCTGGTGTTGCGGGAAACGGTGACCATTGAGGAGTTGGCGCACGTCAATCGGATTGATGCGAGCGATATCCTGGCAGTCAATCCGACCGGCAGCGCGGCCAACCCGGACGGCGCGCTGGGCGCTGAAACGCAGCTGATCCCGACGCGCATCGTGCTCGCCGCCGAGGGCGACACGATCGAGAGCATCGCCGCGTCGTTCGGACGCGATCCAACGCTGATGGCCGCCGCCAATCGGGGCACCGCGCCCGACGCGCCGCTTGAAGCAGGCGCTGAGGTCACGATCCCGTCCGACAAGCTCGTCACCCCGACGACGAAAATCACGGAAGCCAACATTCGCAACCGTCTGGGCATCGACAAGTCGCTCGGCACGCAATACGTGGACTTCCTCTGGGAGACGATCCGGCTCAGATTCCGCGAGTCGTTCCAGACCAATGAGAGCTCGCTCGATATCTTCGTACGGGCGTTGCCGCGCACGCTGCACCTCAACATCTACTCCCTGATCATTGCGTTGACCGTGGCGTTGCCGGTCGGCGTGCTGTCCGCGATGAGACAGGACCGTCCGCTCGACTACGGCTTGCGTGGATTCGCGATTCTGGCACTGGCGGCGCCGTCGTTCTGGATTGCGACGATGCTGATCTTCGTGGTGACGCCAGGCGGCATCTCAGACAGCGGGGTCTGGTCGATTCCGCTGACCTCTGAATCGGCGAGATCGATCTTCACCGATTTCAGCGGCGCCCTGGCGCTGTATACGATTCCGGCCTTCGCAGGCGGGATCGCCGCCGGCGCGGGCTTGATGCGGATCACCCGTTCCGAGCTGCTTGAGGTCCTGCGACAGGACTACGTGCGCACGGCCTGGTCGAAGGGCCTGCGCGAGCGCACGGTGATTCGTCGGCATGCGCTGCGCAACGCTCTGGTCAACGTGATGACCGTGTTGGGACTTCAAATCGCGGCGCTGGTCGGCGGCAACATCATCCTCGAGTCGCTGTTCAACATCCCCGGCATCGGCCTGCTGCTGATTCAGCGGATCAACCAGGCCGACCTGCCGGTCGTGCAGACGATGGTGTTCTTCTTCGCCTTCTTCATCATCATCGTCAACATCCTGATCGACATCTCCTACGCGATCATCGATCCGCGGATTCGTTACACCTAGGCGCGGTTGGAACCAACCTGAATCAGGTGGAAGCAGTCGGAGCACTAGCATGAGCGACCAGCAAGCATCGTCAGCAGCCGAACTGGAAGAATTCGCCCAGGCGCAAGCGCTGCGCGTTGATGAGTCTCGTGGCATCCTCTTTATGCTGCGCCTGCTCGGCGGCTTCTTTCGCAACAAACCGCTCGGCGCCTTCGGGCTCGTCCTCGTCGTGGTCTGGTCCGCGATTGCGGTGGGCACCGTCGGCTCGGGCGGTGGCTGGTTGGGTTTTGGCCGCTACGACTCGCAGGAAATCTTCAAGGTTGCCAATGCCAACTTCGCCGACGACAAGATGGCCAACGTGCTTGACGGCAGGTCGGCTGACATCTCAGACGCCGAACTGCGCTCGGCCCTGCTCGACCCTGTCGTCTACGGGACGCTCGCCGAAGAGTCAGGCGTGCTTGACGACCTGCTGGCATATGTCGAGGGCCTGATCGACGAGGGCATGGTCCTGGCTCATCTGCAAGAGATCTCTCCGGCTCAGATTGAGATCGTTGACGGCACGATCAATGACGTCGACGACCTGCTCGCGACCGGCACCAACACGCCGCTGACGACGGCGTCGTTGCAGGGACCTTCCGGTAAACACTGGTTTGGCACCGACCGCGCGGGCCATGATCTCTTCTCGCGCGTGACTGAGGCGGCGCGGCTGTCGCTCTACATCGGGTTCTTCGCGACCCTGATCGGCGTCGTCGCGGGCACCGCGATCGGCCTGATCGCTGGCGGACTCGGCGGCAACATCGACCTCGCGATCAACCGTCTGATGGACGCGCTGCTGTCCTTCCCGCCGATTGTGCTGCTGCTGTTGCTGCGCTCGGTGACGGAACCTTCGGCGCTCTGGGTGACGCTCGCGCTATCGGTGCTGGCGATCGGACCGGACCAGCGAATCGTGCGCGGCGCCGTGATCGCGCTGCGCGAAATGCCATTCGTCGAGGCGGCTCGCACGATCGGCGCCACCAACGGGCGGATCATGACGTTCCACATTCTGCCCAACATCGTCGCGCCGCTGATCGTCATCTTCTCGATCACGATCGGCGCCTTCATCCTCGCCGAGGCGGCGCTGAGCTTCCTCGGACTGGGTACGCTCGATGTCTCCTGGGGCAAGATGATCGCGGACGGTCGGCAGTTCATCGTGCAGAGTCCATGGACATCGCTGTTCGCAGGCGTGGCGCTGACCAGCCTGGTGTTCGGCTTCAACGTGCTCGGAGACGCTCTGCGCGACGTGTTCGATCCGCGCCTCAGGGGCAGCCGCTGACCGCGCCCTTCGGGCGGTGGCTTGTGCGCGTCTGCCTGAAGGCACTTCCCCCTTCCATGCCGCAGCTTGCATCGAGCCACTTGATTTCAGCTAGACTCTCTACATATCGGCGCGTTCACTCGTGCGCCGTGAAGGAGCGAGACCATGAGCGAGCAGAATTATTGGCAACGCATGCGCCGCAACCGCATGAGCAGGCGCGCGCTGTTGCGGGCCTCAGGACGCGCCGGCGTGGGCGCCGCCGGACTGGCGCTGGTCGGCTGCGGAGACGACGATGACGACAGCCAGTCCGTCGCGCAACAGCAGGACCAGCCACAGCAGCAGTCCTCATCGACACAGCAGGCTCAGCAGCAGCAAGATCAGTCGACCGAACAGGCGGCTGACCAGGCGGCCGCCGCTGCGGCGCAGCAAGAGGATGATGGGCAGGATCAGCCAACCCAGGCTGCGCAACAGACCTCCGGCGGCAACAAGTACGGCGGCACGTTGCGTTTCTCAACGCCAGCCGCCACGCACGACTTCTTCGACCCGCACCGCGGCGTCTTCGGCCCCACCCAATACTGGATGGGGTTCTACATGAACTACATGATCCGCTGGGCCTCGAAAGAGGGCGGCATCATTGAGGAGGACATCACCTCCCTGCCTGAGACGCCGGACGCTGAGACGTACATCTTCAACGTCGACCGTGGCGCGCGCTTCTGGGACCAGTACCCGACCGAAGGCGGTCGCAACGTCACCGCTGGCGACATTGACCTCAACTTCCAGCGCCAGATCGATGCGCTTGACGCTGAAGGCAACCCCGACGCGCGTTTCCGCGGCCAGGACGCTTTCAAGAAGACCGCCACGCGCGAGGTGCCTGACGATTCGACATTTATCGCCCGCACCGATGGCCCGGATGCGACCTATCTCGGCGGCACGATCCTGCGACCGTTCTCGTGGATTACGTCGCCTGAGGGGATCCAGGAGTTCGGCACCCGCTGGCGCGACGAAACCGCCAACGTCGAGCTGTCCTCCGGGACCGGGCCGTACATTCCGCAGACGTTCGACCCTGATATCGGTATCTACCTCGAGCGCAACCCGAACTACTGGAAGAACGACGCTGACGGCAGTCAGCTTCCTTACCCGGACGCGGTCGAGTTCGTCAACCTGACCGACGCGACCGCTGTTGACGCGGCGTATCGCGGACGCGGCATCGACATCGGCGGCTTCCCGCTGTCCTCGGTGCAGGTTGAAGAGCTCTCCGGCGACTTCCCGGACCACCCCGTTGAGGAAGGCGCGTTCGGCTTCACGATCGTCACGGTGATGGGCACCTACGAGCCCGGTTGGGAAGGCTCGGACGGTCTGGGGAACCCGTACCTCGACCGCCGCTTCGCCTATGCGATGCAGGTTGCGGTTGACCGCGACCTGCTGATTGACGCGGTCTACCTGGGCGCGGCCAAGCCGTCGGCGACGCACTTCTGCCCCTGGTTCTCGACCTACTGGACGATCCCGCCGGAGGAGCTGCGCACCGTTCCCGGCTTCCGCCTGAACCGCGACGAAGATATCCAGCTCTGCCGCGAGCTGATCGCCGCGTCCGGTTTCGACACCGAGCGCACGGTCACGATCTACATCCCGGACCTCTGGGAGCAGACCTATCCAGGCATCTCCGAGACGACGCGCAACATGTACTCGGAGTCAACCGGGATCAACATCGATCTGGACATCCAGCCGTACACGGTCATGCAGGACCGCTACGACAACAAGACGTTCCCGGGCCGCGCGCCGACCTGGACCAACCCGCCTGCCGACCTCGACCCGACCGCGCAGTTCACGCTGTCGCTGAAGGTCGGCGGCGCCTCCAACCTGACGCAGTACAACTACGCGCCGGTTGAGAACATCGTTGACGAGATGGCGGTCACGCTGGACACCGAACAGCGCCGCGACATGGCGCTTGAGGTGCAGCGAATCGGCCTCGGTGTTGACGAGACACACGGTCTCGACGGCATCTTCGGCTGGTTCGGCGTGATGAACGGTATTGCGCCGACCATCTGGTGGCCGTACGTCAATCGCCCGGACGAGACCTGGCAGTTCGCGCACGACTCGCACAACTGGGACACCGGTTGGATGGACAGCAGCCACCCGGACTTCCCGGCCTAGGTCTGAACTGAACCAGCGCTCCCGTTTGGGGAGCTTGCCCGAAGGGACTGAGGGGACTTCGCACCGAGTTGCGGGTCCCCTCCAGTCCTGTCTCACCCACTCAGCTCCGTTTCGTAGTTCCTGCGCAGGCAGGAACCGCGCTTGCGCAGATGCAACAGAGCTGACAATCAACGAGCTTCCCGCCTGCGCGGGCATGACGGTACGGCATGCAGAAATATCTGGCTCGACGCCTCTTGCTCGTGATCCCCACGCTGTGGCTGGTGATCTCGATCCTGTTTCTCGTGCTCAATGCGCTGCCCGGCGACTACGTCACGATCAAACTCGCCAACCTCGAGGCCTCCGGCGCCACCAAGATCGAAGCGGAGATCGTTGGCGAGGTCGAAATTGAACGCACGCTGCACCGCGTGGTCGGCGGCGACTCTCTCGAATCGATCGCGTTGCAGTACGGCGTCAACGCCGATGTCATCGTGGACGTCAATCCCAGCCTCAACGCTGGTTCGGATCTGCGACCTGGAACCACGATCGTGGTGATCGACGGGCAGCTGCTCTCGACGATCTCAAAGACCGGGCGGCTGGCTCTGCCTGAAGACACGGAAGACGGCATCGCCCTGCTGGTCGAGCGCAATCCTGATGTCGAGTTCGGCACGTTTGGCGGCGATCTCTTTGCGCCGTCCGGCACGCTCCTGAAGCTGCGAGACAGCACGACCCTGCGAGAGCTCGCCTCTGTCAACCGCGTCGCGCCCGAGGACTACATGAATGTCAACCTCGAGGGAACGCCGGCCAACACGGACGGCTCTCTGACGCTTGACACGCCGTTGGCACCCGGCCAAAAGTTCATCTCGCCGACGCGTGAAATTACTGAGGCGGGCGTCAAGCATCAGCTTGGCATCGACAAGCCGCTGGGCCAGCAGTACATCGAATATCTCTGGGACACGATTCGCTTCCAGTTCCGACCGTCGTTCCAGACGAACGAGCCATCGATGGACATTTTTCTACGCTCGCTGCCCCGCTCGCTGCACCTCAACGCGTACGCGCTGCTCGTCGCCGTGATCGTGGCGTTGCCGGTCGGCATCCTCTCGGCGATGCGCCAGGACCAGTTGCTCGACTACGGTCTGCGCGGATTCGCCATTCTCGCGCTCGCCGCGCCCGCCTTCTGGATCGCGACAATGATGATCTTCGTGGTCTCACCGGGCGGCGTCTTCGAGGGAGGCCTCTGGTCGATTCCGCTGACGGAGGAGAGCGCACGCAGCATCTTCACGTCCGTTGGCGGGTTCTTTGCGCTCTATACGATCCCGGCCGTCGCCGGCGGCATCGCCGCGGGCGCGGGACTGATGCGGATTACGCGATCGGAGCTGCTCGAAGTGTTGCGGCAGGACTACGTCCGCACGGCCTGGTCAAAGGGCTTGCGCGAACGCTCCGTTATCCGCCGTCACGCGCTGCGCAACGCACTGGTGCCGGTGCTGAGCGTGTTCGGGCTGCAGCTCGCCGCGTTGGTCGGCGGCAACATCATCCTCGAAATCCTCTTCAACATCCCTGGTATTGGTCTCATGCTGTTGCAACGCCTCTACCAGGCGGATATCCCCGTGATCCAGACAGCCGTCTTCTTCCTGGCGCTGTTCGTGATCATCGTCAACATCGTGATCGACGTCAGCTACGCGCTGATCGATCCGCGCATCCGCTACAACTAGGGCATCGCAGATGAGCCAACAGCCAGGCGCAAGCCAACAGCCAGGCGCAAGCGAACAGCTCGACGAATTTGCCGCGACGCAAGGGTTGCGCGTCGATCAGGCCACCGGACTACTGCGTTGGTTGGTGAGTTTCCGCAACTTCATGTTGACCAAGCGACTCGGCGCCGCTGGCGTGCTGATCGTGGTCGTCTGGAGCATCATCGCCATTGGCACGGTCGGCGATGGCGGTGGCTGGCTCGGCATCGGCCGCTACGACTCGCGTAGCGTCTTCGAGATCGCTTCGGTCAAATACGCTCACGACCAGCTCGCCAACCTGCTGGATGGCGAGGACGCAGACATCTCGAACGCCGACTTGCGCGCGTTGGTTGATGATCCTGAGGTCTTCGGCGTGGCCGCCGCAGATGTCGGACTGGGTCCGGAGATGGTGGAATACGCATTGGAGCAGATCGCGAGCGGCACGTTGCTCGACACACTGATCGAAGCTGAGCAGATTGAGATCCAGGATGGCGCGATCACTGATGTCGACAGCTTCCTCGCTTCCGGTACCGACAATCCGCTGATCACGGCGTCGCTGCTGGGGCCGTCTGGTCAGCATTGGTTCGGGACGGACCGGGCCGGACACGATCTCTTCGCCCGCGTGATGGAAGGCGCCCGACTCTCGCTCTACATCGGCTTCTTCGCCACCCTGATCGGCGTGATGGCCGGCACCGTGTCCGGACTGGTGTCGGGGTCCTTTGGCGGCTCGGTCGATCTCGTGATCAACCGCGTCCTGGACGCGGTTCAGAGCTTCCCGCCGATCGCATTCCTGATGCTGATTGCATCGATCACGGATCCCTCCGCGCTCTGGGTGACCCTGTCGCTCTCGGTACTCGGGATCGCGCCAACGAATCGGATTGTGCGCGGCAGCGTGATCCAGATCCGCGAAATGCCATACGTCGAGGCGGCCCGCACGATTGGCGCGACGTCCGGTCGGATTATGGGCTTCCACATCCTGCCCAACATCTTCGCGCCGCTGATCGTCATCTTCTCAATCACGATCGGCGCCTTCATTCTCGCCGAGGCGGCGCTCAGCTTCCTCGGACTGGGCACGCTCGACGTGTCATGGGGCAAGATGATCGCGGATGGTCGGCAGTTCATCGTCTACTCGCCGTGGACATCGCTCTGGGCAGGTCTGGCGCTGACTTCGCTCGTGTTCGGATTCAATGTGCTCGGCGATGCGCTCCGTGACGTGCTCGATCCGCGATTGCGCGGCAGCCGCTAAATGTCCGAGCGCATGGATGCGCCCGAGCTGCCCGGCGGAATCTTGCGCTTCACGTTGCCGATGCCTCCACCGTTGGGGCACGTCCATGTCTGGCTGATCCCGACCGGCAACGGCTGGCTGATGTTCGACGCTGGCTTCCCATCTCCGCAAGGGGTGGACCAGCTTGAATCCGAGATTCAACCGCTGCTCAGCGATGGCCGCCGGCTCGAGGCGGTCGTGATCAGCCACTATCACCCCGACCACACCGCGTTCGCTGGACGTTTGCAGCAAGCCTTCGGCTGCGATGTCTACATCCATGACGCCGATTGGCAGCGTATGCAGATGATGAACGCCATGCGCCAGGCCGATGATGGAAGCGGCGAGGTGTTCCAACGGAGATTCTCGAGCGGTTGGGTTGAGTCGCTCGATGACCACGAGTTCGAGGGCGAGCAGTCGCAAGACGCGCGCGACAGCATGTTCTCGAGGATGCGCGACGCGATGAAGGACATCGACCTGCCGCTGCCCGAGCCCTCGATCCTGAAGGGCGGCGAGCTGCTTGAGTTCGGTGGTCGCCGATTCGAAGCGATCTGGACACCCGGTCATACCGAAGGGCATCTCTGTGTCCGCGATCTCGACCAGAACGCGCTGTTCACGGGCGACCATCTGCTGGGCAGGATTACGCCGCACATCGGCATGTGGCCGGATCAGGAGCGGTCGCCACTGCCCGACTTTGAGCAGTCGCTGAACCTGATTCAGGAGTTGAACGCGTCGATTGCCCTGCCCGCGCATGAGGCAATCATCGAGCGTCCGGCGGAACGCGCCGCGGAAATCCTGGAGCATCACCAGCTACGCCGTCGCGACATGCTCAACGCCGCCTCCGATGGCCATCACTCCGTCAAGGACATCGCCATTCAGACGTTCCCGAAGCGCGCCAAGGACCGGATGCAACTGACGATGGCGATGTCTGAGACGGTCGCGCATCTCGAAGCCCTGGTTGAAGAAGGCGAGCTCAATCGCGCCGGCGATAGTGTGCATCGTCGCTACCGACTCGCCCTCTGACCTGGGAGACCGCCTCTCCGCACCCGTTACTCTTCGAATTCAACAACTGTCAAACGACTGTCAATGGGGGTATGTCATGGCTGATCTTACCGGCAAGGCGGCGCTGATCACGGGCGCGGGGTCTGGGATCGGACAGGGAACCGCTGTCCGACTCGCGCGCGACGGCGCGGACATCTGCATCGCGGAGATCGACCTCGACGCGGCAGCTGAGACGGCGTCAATGGTGCGTGAATATGGTCGTTCGGCGCACATCGTTCGCTGCAACGTCGCCTCGCTCGAACAGGTCCAATCGGCAGCTGATGAGTGCATCGCCGAGCTCGGCGGCCTCGATATCGCCGTCGCCAACGCGGGCATCGGACGTCCCGGATCGGTGCTCGACATGACGCTCAAAGACTGGCAGGATCAGGTCGACATCAACCTGACGGGCGTCTTCCTCACCGTCCAGGCGGCTGCTCAGCGCATGGTAGCGGCAGGCAACGGCGGACGGATTGTCTGCATCTCATCGTTGGCCGCGCTCAGCACCAGCCAGTGGATGTGGAGCTATTCCGCAACCAAGGCCGGCGTCGCGATGATGGTCCGCGGCTGGGCCTCCGATCTCGGTCCGCATGGGATCAACGTCAACGCGATTGGCCCCGGCGTGATTGACACCCCGCTCGCACACGGACTCGCCGGTGACGAAGGTGGACCGATTCGTACCGCACTGGAGGCCGCGACGCCGCTGGGTCGCAGCGGAGTTCCTGCCGATATCGCCGGGCTGATCTCGTTTCTGGTCGGTCCCGACGCCGATTTCATGACCGGCAGTTACCTGGTCATGGACGGCGGCGTCCGCGACGCGGGAGGCGGCAACCTGCTGGAAGATACGGAAACACCGCTCGGTCAGGAGCGCGCCCGCCATATGCAGGCCTCTGAGCAGCGCAACGCCCGCCTGCAGCCGCTCATCGATCAGCGCTAGGAAGGCTCCGATGACGGACATGCCCACGATTCCCAACGCCGCGCGCGCCATGGTCCTGACTGGCGCTCGTCAACTCGAGTTGCAGTCTTTCCCAATACCTGAGATTGGCCCGGACGACGGCCTGCTACGAATGGAAGTCTGCGGCATCTGCGGATCGGACTACGAACAGTACAACGGTGAGTTCTCTGCGCGATTCCCCGTCATTCCCGGACACGAGCCCGTCGGACGCATCGCCGCGTTGGGAGACCGCGCTCGCGAGCGCTGGGGCGTGGACGTCGGCGACCTCGTCTCGGTTGAACCGGGTGTCCGCTGCGGACGTTGCCAATCCTGTCTCGATGGCCGTCAGTGCAGCGACGGCGCAGGCATCGGCTACACGCTGACAGATCGCGCGCCTGCGCTCTGGGGTGGGTACGCCGAGTATCTCTACCTGCATCGCTCAACCGTCATGCACAAGATGCCCAACGACATGCCGCCGCGTCTGGCGGCGCTCTACAACCCATTGGGCGCCGGCTTTGCCTGGGCGGTCAATGCCGCCAATCTTAAGGTTGGACAGACGGTCGCCGTACTCGGAGCGGGCCAACGCGGCATCTGCTCGATCATCGCCGCGCGGGCCGCTGGCGCCGGCGCCATCATCGCCACGGGACTCGCGCGAGACGAGCATAAGCTCGCGCTCGCCCGCGACTTCGGCGCTGACATCACACTGGTCGCCGACAGCGATCCGGTCGTTGAACGCGTGTTGGAGGCCACCAACGGTCGCGGCGCAGACGTCGTGATCGATGTCACACCCTACGCAACGGATCCGGTCTCCGATGCGATGAAGATGGCGCGACGCGGCGGGACCGTCGTGCTGGCCGGCCTGAAAGGCGGACGACGCGTGCCGGAGTTCAACTCCGACGACATCGTCACCAGACATCTCACGGTCAAGGGTGTGTTCGGCGTCGATCACGAGTCGTTCATCCAGGCCATTGACACCATCCAGTCAGGCCGCTTCCCGCTGGAACGGCTACACACGCACGCCTTCCCGCTCGAGGATGCGGCCACGGCGATCGATACGCTCTCGGGCGTTGCCGGTGAGCCAGCGGTCAACGTCACCGTCGAGCCGTGGTTGGAGTAGCGCACGCACGCCGTTAGACTGCCTTGAGACGGGTTCGATGTGAGCTCGAGGAAGCGAGGACGGACATGCCCGAGCTATCGATCAGCGACAAGATCATGCTTCTCGGCCTCGGTGAGGACGGGGTGCTCGAACGACCGTTTGACGGCCGCCTGGACTACGCCATCTCGGGCGCGTCGCTGCTTGATCTCTCATTCTTGAACCGCATCGACACCGATCCAAATCGACTCTTTGTCATTTCCGCGGATCCAACCGGCAACCCGCTCCTCGACAGCGTCCTGCACCAGATTGACTCCGGTCCGCCGAACCAACCGATCTCCTACTGGATCTCCGAGATTGCACGCTATGCGCTGGTGTTGCGACAGCAAATTCTGGAAGATCTGATTGAGCGACGGATCGTGCATCGTGAGGCCGGTCGTAGATTGCTCGTGCTGAAGTCCGAGAAGTTTCCACCTACCGACCCGCAGGTGGTGCGAGACATTGAACGCGCGCTGATCGACGCCATGCTGTCAGACGAGATACCAGAGCCGGAGATCGTTGCGATGATCGGTCTCGCTCGCGCCAGCCGACTGCTCGAGTTGCTGCTCCCGCGCGAGCACCTCGAGCATGTCGAGGCTCGTACCGAGCAGCTCGCGCGGATGGACCTGATCGGCATGAGCGTCAATCGCACGCTGGACGAAATCCAAGCCGTAGTCGCGCTCTCCGTACCTGGCCTGTAAACACAGCAAACCTGGAACTGAGGGAGTGGTCTATGGACTGGCGTGACACCTCGGAACAGGCTGACTTTCGCGGTCAAGTTTCCTCCCTGATCGCGGAACGTTTGCCGCAGCGTTATCGCGATTTCGCCGCTCGTGGCGCCATGCCCGAGCGGGCCTGGGAGAACGACCGCAAGTCGGACGATCCGGTCGCGCTCGGCGCGGCCATCGACTGGCACTCAGCACTCGCCGACCGCCACTGGGTCGCGCCGCACTGGCCGTCCGAGTACGGCGGCGGCGGCCTCTCGCCGATGGAGCAGTTTATCTTCAACCAGGAGATCGCGGAGGCGGGCGCGCCCGCCGTCGGCGGTTCCGGCGTGCATATGCTCGGTCCGACCTTGATCGTCCATGGTTCGGACGAGCAGAAGGAACAATACCTGCCGCCAATCCTCAACGGAGAAGTCACCTGGGCGCAGGGCTACAGTGAGCCCGGCTCAGGCTCCGATCTTGCCTCACTCACGACCCGCGCGGTGCGCGACGGCGACGACTTCATCATCAACGGACAGAAGATCTGGACCTCAGCGGCCCATACCGCCGATGCCCTGTTTGCCCTCGTCCGCACCGATCCCGACGCGCCCAAGCATCGCGGCATCTCCTTCGTCATGATCGACAGCATCAAGACGCCCGGTATCACCGTACGGCCGCTGATCAACATCAACGGCGACCACTACTTCAACGAGGTCTTTTTCGAGGATGTGCGAATCCCGGCCAGCAATCTCGTCGGCGAGCTGAATCGCGGCTGGTACGTCGGCATGACGCTGCTCGACTTCGAGCGCTCGAACATCGGTGGCGCGGTCGCTGCGCGTCGTCAACTACGGCAACTGATCTCGCACATCCAGCACAACGATCAGGGCGCTCGGGAGCGCGTCACACCAGAGCTGCGCCAGGAGATCGTCGACCGCTACGTCGAGACGGAGACGCTGTACCAGTTCAGCTTCCGCATCATCTCGATGCAGTCCGCGGGATTGGTGCCCAACTACGAGGCGTCGACGGCGAAGCTGTTCGCCTCAGAGCTGAGCCAGCGGCTGGCGCTCACGGCGACCAAGGTGTTCGGTCTGCACGCGCAAACCTGGAGCGACGCGCCGCCGGCCAGCACGTTCACCCGAAACTACGTCGGCATGGTCCCGGCCACGATCCGAGGCGGCACCTCTGAGGTGCAGCGAAACGTCATCGCCACCAGGGGTCTGGGTCTGCCGCGGGCGTGAGGAAAGATTGTGGTCAATATGCCGATTTATCGCCTATGGTATGGGACAATTCGATCAACCATATCGCAAGATGTGGAAATAAACATATCTCATGTCGAGTTATCGCCTGTCCTTTGTGATATATTCGTTATTGATCAAGGAACGTTCGATAAATCGCATGGGATAGGTCGATGTCATGGCGTATACACTGAAACTCTTCCATGACTCAACAGATCAGCGAACATTGCGAGCATTAGAGGCGATTGAGCGTCGGCGCGAGATCGCGCGGGCTCACGTTCCTGCAGGCTATGAGCCATACTTCCAGGAGCAGGCGCGATTTCTCAGTGCGCACACGACGGTGTCGATCGAAGGCAACCGTCTCGATTATCAATCGGTGCAGGTTGCACTGTTGGAAGAGACGACTGATCCAAATCGGCGAGAGGCGAAGAATGCAGTCGAGGCCTACGAGTTCGCCGGCGATCTGGCTGCCGATCCGAGCCTACGGATCGATGCAGGGCTGATTCGGACCTTCAACTCATTTCTGCTCAAAGGGCTCCCCGGACGAGTGGGCAATGAGCGCGGTCGCTTTCGACTTGGCGGTGCCATGATCCAGGACAGCGTGACTCGAAGAATCAACTACACCGCACCTCCATCTCAGTGGGTTGCTGATCTGATGAGTTCCTTGGAGGCCCGCATCGGAGACTGGATGCAGGACGGTCCGCCTGAAATTGCCGCCGCCAAGGCTCACTTTGGCCTGATCAGCATTCACCCGTTCTTCGATGGAAATGGGCGCACTGCGCGGCTCGTAGCCGACCTGATTCTGAACATGACCAACCGCTCAGCAGAAGGCATGCTGTCGATTAGCGGCGTCCTGCTCAAACGGCGGGAGGAGTACTACGAGGCGCTCCGTGCATCTCAAGGCCTGGAGTTTACTGAGGAAGTAGACGTCACCGAGTTTGTGCGATTTCACACGGCGTCGCTAGCGACAGCGGTCACTGACCTGGAGGATCGGGCGCGAACCATGGATACGAGGAAATACGTGCTTGAACGCGAATACCCTCGCTCCCTCAATTCCCGTCGAGTGATCGGTTTGCTGTACCTCTTCGACATTGGACCGCTGTCCACGTCCGCATACGCACGCTTCGCTGGTTGTTCTCAGCAGACTGCGTTGTCGGACTTGAACGACCTCAGCGATGCTGGAGTGGTTGAGCGGCTGGGCAGAGCTTCGGCGACACGTTATGAGCTCACGCCGGCAGTGAAGGCGCTGATTGATGGCGCCGATAGCAGCTGAAAGAAGAGCGCCAGTTCCTGAAGCCAGCACGAACGAGGAGAAGTTTCCCATGACGAGTGCTGACCAACACCTCCTCGCCGACCTGCGTGTCGTTGAAGTGGGCGATGAAGTCTCTGCCTACGCCGGCAAACTGCTGGCCGGACTCGGGGCCGACGTGATCAAGATTGAGCCGCCTGAAGGCTGCGCGACTCGTCAGATCGGGCCCTTCTACGAGGACGAGCCGGGTCCTGAGCGGTCACTCTACTGGTGGCATTACAGCATCGGCAAGCGTTCAGTCGCGTTGGACCTGACTTCTGAAGGTGGCCGCTCCACCCTGCTGCAATTGCTCGCCACCGCTGACCTCTTCCTCGATGCCCGCTCGAAATCCGACGTTGACCAGCATGGTCCGGACGAGAACGCTGTTCGCGAGTCCAACCCGAGCATCGTGATCGCGCAGATGTCGCCTTTTGGCGACAGCGGCCCGTGGGCCAATTATCGCGCATCCGACCTCGTCCACCTGGCGCTTGGCGGGCCGATGATGAACTGCGGCTACGACCCTCAGCCCGACGGCGCCTACGACACGCCCCCGATCGCGCCTCAGATGTGGCAGGCCTACCACATCGCCGGCGAACTCACGTGCATGAACGCCATTGCCGCGCTAATCGACCGCGCCCGCTCTGGACGCGCTCAGACGCTGCACACCGCCGTCCACGACGCGGTCGCCAAGAACACTGAGCTTGACCTGATGAGCTGGGTCTACCGCCGAGCGCGGTTCTATCGGCAAACGTGTCGGCATGCCGCCGAGCGCGTCACTCCATTGCCCTCGATCGGTCCAACCAAGGACGGCCGTTGGGTGATGGCGCTGCCGCGCGGACGCTCGCAGTCGCTCATCGACTTCCTGGACGAATACGATATGGCCGCCGACCTCAACGAGACGCCGCCCGAGTCAGGCGGTGCCAGCACTCGATCTCGCGGCGAGACGGCGGCGCACCTGCAAGAGGTCTCTCAGCGTTTGATCCGCAAGTTCTGCTTCGACGATGTCCCCTGGCGCGAGGCGCAAGACCGTGGCCATCTCTGGGCGCCGCTGCGCAAGCCGCACGAGAACGCGCTCGATCCGCATTGGTGGGAACGCGGCAGTTTCGCCCACGTTGAGCATCCCGAGCACGAGGTCAACGGTCAGCCGGCTGAGTTCGTCTACACCTCAAGCAAGTGGGTCTCATCCGAAACGTCGTGGAAGGTGGGCCCACGCGCCCCCCTGCTCGGCGAGCACACCGAGGAAGTCCTAGCCGAACTTGGCAAGCCGCCAATAGAAACTCCTGTCCCCGCCATTGAGGGGGGACCCGCCCGCGCTGGGATCAGGAGCACGGGTGTGGAGACGCTAGAAGCATCCGTCCCCGCCCCCGAGCGGGGACGGGAGCCTTCGGCTGGAGCGCTCTCCCGATGGGGCGCCCCATTCCCCCTTGACGGCGTCCGCATCCTCGATTTCACCTGGTGGCTCGCTTCAGGCGGAGCGCCGCGATTCCTTTCGGCGCTGGGCGCAGAGGATATCAAGGTCGAGTGGCATCAGAACATGGATCTGCGCGTCGGGATGGCGCAATTCCCGCAGGGCGGCAAGGCGGCGCGTCAGACGTTGGGAGTCAACGAGGGTCCGTTGCCTATGGACAACTCCACGATCAATCGCTCCGGGCAGTTCAATGACTTTCACGCCGGACACCGCGGACTCTCGCTCAACCTGCGCGACCCGCGCGGCCTCGAGATTGCCAAGCAACTCGTCGCGGTCAGTGACATCGTTGCCGAGGGCTTCTCGCCCGGCGTGATGGAGCGCTGGGGTCTCGGCTATGAGGTGATGAAGGAGATCAAGCCTGACATCATCTACCTCTCGCAGTCGGGCATGGGACAGGTCGGCGTCTACGGACGCTACCGCACCGTTGGACCGATTGCCGCCTCGTTCGCCGGGATCTCCGAGCTGTCTGGCCTGCCCGAACCCTACGCGCCGGCCGGCTGGGGTTACAGCTATCTCGATTGGTTCGGTGCCTACAACCTGGCCAATGCCATGATGGCCGCGCTCTACTACCGCGACCGAACCGGCAAGGGTCAGTGGATCGATTCCTCGCAGGTTGACGCCGGCATCTACCTCAACGGTACCTCGGTGTTGGAGTGGTCGGCCAACGGCAAGATCTGGCAACGATACGGCAACCGCTCGCCATACAAGCCCGCTGCTCCGCATGGCGCCTACAAGTGCCGCGACGACATCGAGTCCGATGATCGCTGGGTCGCCATCGCCTGCTTTGACGAGTCCGATTGGCAATCCCTGCGCCGAGTCATGGGAGACCCCGAGTGGGCCACAAGCGACCGCTTCGCCAGCCTCGCCGAACGCCTCCAAAATCAGGACGAACTGGACGAGCGGATCAGCGAGTGGACCCGCCAACAAGACCGCTGGGATCTCATGGACAAACTGCAGGAAGCCGGAGTCGCCGCCGGAGTCTGCCAGGACGCCCAAGATCGCTTCGAGGCCGACCCGCAGCTCGGCCACCTCAACTGGCTCACCGAGGTCGAACACTCAGAGATGGGCGTCTGGCCCACGAAGGAAGTCCCGGTCAAGTGGAGTCAGACTCCGCCATTCATGGGAGGCCCGATCGATCGGGGAGCGCCGTGCTACGGCGAGGACAACCACTACATCCTCGGAGAGCTGTTGGGCATGAGCACACCAGAGATCGGACGCCTGGCGGACGACGGCGTCATCGCTGAGGGGCTGCGGACGTTGTGAAGTCGACTAGGCATTCGGCAAAGGAAGATTCCCTTGTGCGGAGCCGCGGCCGGCTATTCCTGGCGTTTGGAAACGCTTGCCTGCGAATATGTCATCCACGGTCAATAACTGCAGGCGCGGATATGACACTCCCAGCACATCGTATGATCCTATATCTGCAATGAACTGATCAAAGTTTCGCAATTGTCTGTCACCTGGATCGTTGAGCACTATCAACCCTGCCATTTCAGCCGAATCGTTCTGCAAGACTCCGAGTAACTGGCGTAACACGCCGATCCCGACTGATCGGCCTCCTTTGACTTCGACTAGCATGTTCTGTAGCTGTTCTTTGCCTGGCACAGCAAAGTATAGCCTACCATCGACTCCGCCGTCTGCCGTGCGACGAGTAGTAACGAATCCATCCACCTGCTCGACTGCCCACTTCTGGAAGTCGTACGGATCGCGTTCCCAAAGCGCTTGCGCTCCCTCAACGTTTCTCGGCACCCCTTCGATTAGGTAGTTTACTCCCTCAACAAGCCCACAGCGATCGCCCAATCGCACTTTCGCGACGCGTCGAATTGCGTGTATGGCAATGTCGATGCCTATCCAGCGGCGGTTGAGTCGGTGAGCCGCCTCCATTGTGGTCGCGCAGCCGCAGAACGGGTCCAAGACTAGATCGCCGGGTTTGGAGCTCGCGTCAATAATGCGTTCCAGGAGTTCCAGAGGCTTTTGAGTATCATATCCGAGGCGCTCTGCCTTTTGCACGGGTGGGATGTCTTGCCAAAGGTCATCTACTTGGTTGCCTTCCTGTTCATCGAGATACCGCTTAAGTCTCGGTACACGGCCTGGTGCTGATTGAACCACCAAGCCATCCTTGTAGGCCCGTTGCATCCTGTCCTTTGACCATCGCCATACCCTGGTAAACCCAAGAAATTCATAAGTAAGGTTAGGGCGATTCTTGTTGGGGTTGGTCAGATCCCCTAACTGATAGCGTCTACCAGTACTCTCTTCAGTGTGCTTGTAAAAGTCGTCGACGTATTTCTCGTTATGGGTCGTGAACTGCGGTGTCCACGTTGCTTGGTCAGAAGCTGTGTAGCGCAGAATTATATCGTGGTTCGCTGCAAGGTTACGGGTTGTTAGCCCTTTGGCATTTTGTCTCCGCCATATGATCTCATTGCGAAAGTTGTTGCGAAGGAAGATTGCGTCCATCGCGATCTTGAGATAATGGCTTGCGGTTGGATCACAATGCAGGTAGATCGAGCCCGTCGGCTTGAGGAGGCGCTTCATTGCCGCCAAGCGCTCGACCATATACGAAAGATAGGCAAGCAATCCAGGTTCGTTTCGCCGGAGTGCGGTCATCATGACCTGAAGAAATTCCGCACCTTCGTCATCGACACCAGCCTCGCGTAGAGTGATCGGCAACTTCCGCACCGCCTCCATCCGTAGAGGATCAAGATGCCACATGTCATGGAAGGCCTCGATTTGGTCTGGGAGCAGGCGTCCGGTCTCATCCTGATATATCGCCGTGTAGTCGCGGTTAGAATTGAACGGAGGATCAAGATAAATGAGATCTACGCTCTGCGATTTGATCTCCTCCATGACGGACAGGCAGTCGCCATAGTACAGTTTGTTGGGTTCCTCTGGCATGCGCTGATCCTAGGGTTTAGTGGTAGAACTGTCCACCTACAGCGACGCGTACACTGCGTCGATTAGGGCGCTGACACGCGGGTCGATGTACATCGCGTTGCCCATCTGGTTCATTGTGTAGCCGAAGCCAACGCCGGCGTCGAGATCGGCAAAGCCGAGAGATCCACCTGCTCCAGGATGGCCGAACGCTCTGGAGTTGGGGCCGTATGGCGCGTGGTCCGCGGTCAAGGCCCAGCCCAGGCCAAACCTGGTGTCGATCATCATTGAGGCGTCGGGGCCTCTCGACTGTTCCACGATTCCCTGCTCTATCGTTTCGCGGTTGAGCACGTGTACACCGTCGAGTCCGCTGCCGCTGGCCGCTGCGCCATAGATGCGCGCCAGTGATCGTGCGGTGGCGTGTCCGTTGGCCGCAGCAATTTCAGCGGCGCGCCAGTCTCGGCGGGCAGGGAATGGCTCACCACCGGGATTGAGCACCGGTGGGTTGGTGAAGGCAGCGAACCCGACGCTGTCAGCGCCACCGAAGGCTTGCTCCATGTCCGGGAAATCCGCCTCTGGCGGCGGTTCAATCACCGTTGAGACGCGGTCGTCGAACTCGGGTCCAAGCCCGATATGCGCATCGAGTCCGAGTGGCGCGGCGAACTCTTCGCGAAAGTAGGCGCCAATTGAGCGCCCGTCGATTCTTCGCACGACCTCTCCGACGAGCCAGCCGTAAGTCAACGCGTGATAGCCATGCTGCTCGCCTGGAGTCCACCAAGGTTCCTGCTCTGCCAGAGCCGCGGTCATGGTCTCCCAGTCGAAGATGTCCTCAAGCACCAGCGGTCGGCGCACGGCTGCCATGCCGGCGCGGTGGCTCAGCAGCCAGCGGACCGGGATCGACTCCTTGCCCGCCGCCGCAAACTCGGGCCAGTAGGTGGCGACCGGCGCGTCGAGATCGAGCCTGCCCTCCTCAACGAGGCGATGGGCACAGAAAGCGACCAGGCCTTTGGTGGTCGAAAAGACGTTGACCAGCGTATTGCGATCCCACTCCCGTTCGCGGTCCGTCGCATACCAGCCACCCCAGAGGTCGATCACCGGCTCTCCGTTGAGATAGACAGCGACCGCCGCTCCTAGCTCGTTGCGCTCGGCGAAGTTGTTCGCAAAGGCTTCTCGTACGGCGTCGAATCGAGCTTCGGTTCGTCCATGGATTGGAGCGTCAGCCATTGGTCACTCCCTCTCGAAGCGTGTGAACCGTGCGGTTCGACGAACGCTAGAGCGAGGCGTAGAGCGCGTCGATCAGGCCATTCACACGAGGGTCGCCGCTGAGATTTTGCTGCATCTGGTTCATCGTGTAGCCGAAGCCGATGTTGGCGTCGGGGTCGGCGTAGCCCAGAGAGCCGCCTGCTCCAGGGTGGCCGAATGATCGGGGGTTCGGGCCCAGCGGCATGAAGTCCGAGGTCAGCATCCAACCGAGGCCGAAGCGCGTCTCGATCTGGAGGACGGCGTCTGCTCCCTGCGACTGCTCAACCAGCGCGTTGTCCAGCGTGTCAGGGTTGATCACGTGGATGCCGTCGATCTCGCCGCCGTTGGCTGCCGCTCCGTAGACGCGGGCCAGGGATCGAGCTGTCGCCTGGCCGTTGGCCGCCGGGATTTCGGCGGCGCGCCAACCCCTGCTGGAGGTGATGTTCTGCTCGTCCGGACCGGCTAACGGCGGGTTCGAGAACGCCGCCGCTCCGACTGTGTCAGGACCGCCAAACAATTCGATCAGGTCAGGAGCGTTCGGGTCGGGTGGAGCGTCGATCAGGGTCGAGATTCGGCCGTCAAACTCAGGTCCTGTTCCGATGTGCGCGTCGAGACCGAGCGGCGCGGCGAACTCTTCGCGCCAGTAGTTGCCGATCGAACGACCGTCGATCCGGCGCACGACTTCGCCCACCAGCCAGCCGTAGGTCAGCGCGTGGTAGCCATGCTGCTCGCCGGGCGTCCACCAGGGCTCCTGCTCCGCCAACGCTTCGCACATGGTGTCCCAGTCGTACATGTCCTCCGTGGCCAGCGGTCTGCGGACGGCGGCCATGCCCGCGCGATGCGACATCAGCCAACGGACGGGGATGTCGCCCTTGCCGGCCTGTGCGAACTCGGGCCAGTACTGCGCCACGGGCGCGTCAAAGTCAAGCAGGCCTTGCTCGGCCAATCGGTGGGCGCAGAATGCTGCCAGTCCTTTAGTGGTCGAGAAGACGTTGACCAGCGTGTTGCGGTCCCATTCGCGCTCATGATCGGCGTCATACCAGCCGCCCCAGAGGTCGACTACCGGCTCGCCATTCAGGTATACCGCGACAGCGGCGCCGACCTCCCCATGCTCGGCGAAGTTGGCGGCAAAGGCGTCGCGGACTGCGTCAAATTGTGGCTCTGTCCATCCACCAATCGGTGTGTCGGTCATGTGGAGCTTCTTTCACTGCTGATTCGAGGGCATATACGCGCAGCGTAACGGGTAGCCTGTCCGCGTCGGACGGACATGACTTGACCTGGGAAGGAACCAACCCATGCCGAATATCCCAACCGAAGCCGAAGTGCTCGCCATGATGGACTCACTCTCCAACTGGGGACGCTGGGGAGACGATGATCAGCTGGGCACGCTGAATCTGGTGACGCCTGAAGTGCGCAAGGCCGCCGCCGCGCTCGTGAGTGAGGGCGTATCCGTCTCTTGCGCCTGGGACATCGAGAATACGCACCAGCCCGACCATGCGATGGGTACGCCGCAGCGATTCATGGTCGCGACGGGCGAGTCAGCGGCAGCCATCGCCGACGCCGGCGTCTCGCGCATGGGCGGCGCGATGGAGTTCTTTGGGCTCGTTTATCACGGTTATGCGATCACCCACCTTGACGGCCTCTGTCACATCTTCTGGGATGGCAAGATGTACAACGGACAGGCGGCGCGACTCGTCAACGCGACTGGCGGAGCCACGAACCTGCCGATCACCGAGTTGCGCGACGGCATCGTCACGCGCGGCGTGCTGCTTGACGTAGCAGCCGCCAAGGGCGTTGACTGGATGGAGCCGGGCGAAGGCGTCTTTCCGGAGGATCTCGAGGCCGCGGAGGCGCGACAGGGCGTCACGGTCCGCGAGGGCGATGCGGTGCTGCTACGCACCGGTTACGGCAAACGCAAGCGCGAGGTTGGGCGCGAGCCGTTGCTCGAAACCGGCTTCCCGGGATGGCACGTCGCCTGCCTGCCGTGGCTGCGCGAGCGCGGCGCCGCCGTCATCGGCGCCGACACCGCGACCGATGTCAATCCCTCTGGCTATGAGACGCTGCGAATCCCGATCCACGCGGTCGGGATCGTACACATGGGACTCTGGCTGATGGATAACATGCAGCTCGAGGATGTCGCCGCAGCGGCCAATCGCTACGGTCGTCACGAGTTTCAGTTCGTGCTCAGCCCGCTCAGGATCATCGGCGGCACCGGCAGCCCGGCGAACCCGTTGGCGATCTTCTGATCCCGCACCCTGCGCACTCCCCCCCAGGAGACGTTCAGGAAGGATGGCATCGTCTTGCGAGTTCCGGCATTCGGCATCAACCGACAGGACGCTGAGTCAACAGCTCGATTCGCCGCTGATGTGGCGCGCATCGAGTCGCTGGGTTGGGACTGCGTGTGGCTGCCCGACTCACAGCTTCGGCGACGCGATACGTACGTGTTGTTGGCGGCGGCCGCGCAGGCGACGGATTCGATTCAGCTCGGCACGCTATTGGTCAATCCAGTCACGCGCCATCCGTCGGTGACGGCGTCATCGATCGCGACGATCGATGAGCTGGCGCCGGGCCGAGTGGCGCTCGGATTCGGCGCTGGCGATACCGCAGTTCGTCTCAGCGGGCTGCGACCGGCGCGCGTCGCCGAGATGGAGGACGCCATCGTGCTGATGCGCGGCTTGCTGGCCGGCGGGGAGATCGAGGTCGGCGCAGAGCGCCCGGCGTACCTGCCGTTCCACAGGCCGGTTCCGGTATGGCTGACCGCCGGCGGGCCGCGCACGCTGGAGATGGGCGGACGCGTCGCCGATGGCGTCTTCATGCGCGTCGGTACGAATCCCGCCACCATTGCCGATACGGTCGACAGAATCCGCCAAGGCGCGGAGCGGGTAGGTCGTGCTCCCGCCTCCGTACCGCTTGGGATCATCTTCCACACTGTGTTAGGCGATGACCCGGACGACGACATGACGATGGGCAAGGCGATGGCAGCCGGCTACTACGAGTACTCGCCGATGTTGTTTGAGCCTGCTGGTCTGAGCTGGGACGGTCCAGATACGGAAGCACTGAAGCGCGAGCGCGGCGTCTGGCCCGACTTTCATCACGATCCTGACTTGCTCAAGGCTGGCCGCGCTGTCGATTTCCTCAGCGAACAGCACGCCGATGCCTTCTGTCTGCGAGGCGCAACTGAGCAGGTCGCGGCGCAGTTGGCGTCTGTGCTCTTGGAAATGGCTTCCGTCGGCATCGAGTTCGACCACGTGGTCCTGCATCCGATCCCCAATCCTCCCTCACCGGACGACGCAGACGATGGCTATACCGTTCGGGTCGCGCGTGAGATTCTACCCTCAGTTCGACAACGGTTATCTGAAGACAGGAGCACGCTGTGACCGACCTCAACAATGTCAAGGCATTGGCCTGGGATATCGGCGGGACGATTTTCGACTGGCATCACACGATCCGCGACGAGGTGTCGTCCATTGCGGAGGCGCAAGGAGTCGAGCTGGATGCAGCCGCCTTCACGAATCAATGGCGCTTTACGATGTTCCGCCGCCTGCAGCTCGTGCGTCGCGGCGATCTGCCCTGGCTCAACGCCGACCAACTGCACCGCCGCGTGCTCGACGAAGTGATGGAGGCGCACCCGCAACTCAAGCTGGACATGAATGAGCGCGACGAGCTGAATCAGGTCTGGCACCGAATGAACGCCTGGCCTGGATCGGCGGAATGTCTGGAGGCGCTGCGCTCGCGCTACCAGGTGACGGTTCTGACCGTGATGTCGTGGGCAATCGCAGTGGATTGCTCGAAGCACAACGGGATTTCCTGGGATGGGATCCTCTCCTGCGAGTTCCTGGGCCACTACAAGCCGGAACCAGAGGCCTACGAAGCCAGCGCGAAGTATCTCGGTCTCGACATCTCGCAGGTCATGATGTGCGCGGCGCACAAGGGTGATCTGCAGGCAGCGGCCCGCGCCGGTATGCCGACGGCGTACGTACCGATCGTTGGCGAGCGCGGAACCGGCAACGATCCTGATATGTCGCCAGATCCGAGCTTCACGGTCAACGCCACCGACTTCGCCGACCTGAGTCGTCAACTGCTGGCGTAGAGTCGGACGTATCAGGGGAGTTGGACGATGCCGGCGCAGCGTACCAAGACAAATCCGGCCTTGATCGCCTGGGCGATTGATGCGTCTGGGTATGACATTCCAACATTGGCCGAGAAACTCAGCGGCGTCGGGGTGACTGAGCTCTTGATTGAGGATTGGATCGCGTCAAACACTACCCCGACTCGAGGTCAACTGACGAAGCTTGCCGAGGTGCTGAAGCGGCAGAAGGCGATGTTCTACATGAAGTCGCCGCCGCTGGAGAGTGGCCCATCGGTTGAGTTGCGAACCGCGAGTGGTGCCCGAACGCGGCCACTTGGACCGGAAGAGCGGGTCCAGGTACGTGAGGCCATGAGTCTGCAGACGCTTGCTTCCTGGCTTGTACGTGAGGGGCCTGAGTGCTCGTTGCCCCTTGTGGAGCGACTCTCGGACGTGGATCATGCTGCCAGCCTCATCACTGAGTGGTTGCAGGTTTCGCGGTCAGACCGAGGTGCCTGGCGAAATGATCGAGAGGCATTTCGAGGATGGAAGACACTCCTGGAAGACGCCGGTGTGCTCGTCATGGAGCTGCAGCTAGGGAAAGATGGCTTGCGCGGCTTTTCCATTTTTGATCGATTTACGCCTTTGGTCGCTGTGAACACCGCTGAAAACGCCTCCGCTCGGACGTTCACGCTCATGCACGAGACAGCGCACCTGAGCGCGCATACTTCCGCTTCCTGCTTGTCAGCGACTGCTGAGGCGGACGATGACCTTGAGAGATGGTGTGATCGCGTTGCTGGCGAAGTGCTGATCCCTCCTTCTGCATTGGCAAATCTCGTAGCCACAAGGCCGAATCTCTCTGGCCTCGATCTAGCACGCATGGTGGCAACTGAATTTCGAACGAGTCTCAGAGCCGCTGCGGTAGCACTAGCTCGTTTAGACGAGCGTTTCAACTCGTTGTATCTGCTAGTCGAACAAACCTACCCGACCGCTGATCGGGAGAAGACGCCGGCTCGCGGCAGAGGCGGGACTACACGATGTGAACGACGATTGCGTGAATCAGGCGTGGTCGCTAGCCGGGTCGTCATCGATGCCTGGCGCAACCGGGAGATAAACGAGCTTGATGCCCGAAGGGCCCTCAATCTAGACGGCTATGAGCTCGATGTGCTTGACGGTCTCTTGAGAGCACGTATGACAGCAGTGGATTGACACTGTGAACCGCATCCATGTTCTTGATTCTTCCTCTGTCATCGCAATCAAGACCACTGTTCAATTGGACGACCAGTGGGAATTGCTCAAACACCTGGAAGCACTGTTTCTGGAAGGCACCGTAACGTTTCCGACTGAGGTCGAAGCCGAAATGCGTTCCGTTGATCACCCAGATGCTCCGGGAGTCTGGGCGTGCGGAGTGGCACGCCAGAATCGCAACCGCATAGGCGCCGATCCACAAGAGGACTACATTGACCGGGTCATGGAAGTGGCGCCGGACGTCATTGATCCCAACAAACAACGTCGAGATGGCGACCCGTATGTCCTTGCTCAAGCGCTGGAATTATGCGCCAATCGGTTTGAAGTGGCGGTGATCACCGAAGACAGAAGGGACAAGGCGGATCACTGCGCGATGACCACGGCATGCGAACGACTGTCACTGGCAGAGATGACTTTGCAGGACTTTCTTGACGGCTTGAGCTGGGATCCAGGAGACCCGTCGCTGCCACTCTGACTTCCGTCTTCGGAGACTAGGCCAGGCCGCCGCCGTCGACGACGAATTCGGCGCCCGTGCTAAAGCTGGACTCGTCCGACGCCAGATAGAGCGCCAGGTAGGCTACCTCTGACGGATCGGCTGTTCGCCGCAACGGTGTGTTTCTGAGGAAGCGGTCGCTGTCAGCTTCGAAGCCGGGGACCTGGTGCAGCATCATCGTGTCGATCGGGCCGGGATGGATGCTATTGACGCGGATGTTGTAGCGTCCCCACTCGCGCGCGGCGACCTTGGTCATGCCGCGCACCGCGAACTTGCTCGCCGTGTAGGCGATCGAGCCAGGCCCGCCGCGGAAGCCGGCTGTCGACGAAATGTTCACCACCGACCCGGACTGTTGCGCGATCATTTGCGGGCCGACCGCCTTCATGCCCAACCAGACGCCGATCTGGTTGATGTCGATCACCTGCCGATAGGTCTCTTCCGTCATCTCGACGATTGACGCGTTGCGGTAGATGCCGGCGTTGTTGACAAGGATGTCGAGCTTGCCATGTTGCTCAACGATTTCCGCGACCAATGCGTGCCAGGCTGCCTCGTTGGTCACATCGAGATGGTGATAGGTCGCGCGCTCGCCGATGCCGTCTGCGGTTGCGGCGCCTTCGCGGTCGAGCACGTCGGCGATGACGACGCGGGCGCCTTCGGCCGCGAACAGCTCCGCTTCGGCCGCTCCCTGTCCGCGCGAGCCGCCGGTGATCAGCGCGACTTTGTCATTGAGTCGGTCAACCATGATCTTGCCTTTCCGTCGATTGTCGGCATTCTAGGCCGCCAGCCGCTTATCCTAGCCAGACACGAACGATGATTGCCCTCAAGGAGGCGACGATGGCAGCTCGAATCGATGGCAAGGTCGCGGTGATTACTGGCGGAGCCAGCGGGATCGGAGAGGGCTCCGTACGGCTCTTCGCCGAAGAGGGCGGGCGCGTCGTCGTGGCGGATATTCAGGATGAACGCGGACACGCGCTCGTTGAGTCAATCGGTGGCGAGACGAGCTACGTCCATGCCGATGTCTCGGTGGAGTCCGACGTTCAGGCTGCGGTGGCGCACGCGATCGACCACTACGGTCGGATTGACGCGATCTTCAACAACGCTGGCTACGCCGGGGCGTTGGGCGGGATCATGGAGGTCGAGGAGGACGAGTATGAGCAAACGATGAGCGGCCTGCTCAAGGGCGTCTTCTTCGGAATCAAGCACTCAGCCCGCGCGATGGTCGCGCAGGGCGATGGCGGCGCCATCGTCAGTACGGCTAGCGTGGCCGGGGTCGGGGCCGGCAACGGACCCGCGATCTACAGCGTCGCCAAGGGCGCGGTCATGCACCTGACGAAGATCGCCGCCTATGAGCTCGGCGAACATGGCATCCGCGTCAACTGCATCTGTCCGGGCGGCATCGCGACGCCGATTTTCGGCAAGTCGCTTGGCCTCTCATCGGAGGATGCGGACAAGACGGTCGAGGCCATGGCCCAGGTGATGGGGCAATTCCAGCCGATTGCGCGCTCGGGCCGACCGTCTGACATCGCGCACGCGGCGCTCTGGCTGTCCAGCGATGACTCGTCCTTTGTGACCGGTCACGCGCTGATCGTGGACGGCGGCCTGACGCTGGGCCGTCCCCGAAACGATGAGTTCGGCGAGAACATGACCAGTCTCTTTGACGCCCTCGGCATTGAGGTCCCGCAGGAGTGAGGCCGACTTCGATCTTCTGACGCTGGACCAGGAACCACCATGGAGCTGCACCATGTCTGAGGGCATCTACACCCGTGGCGCACTTCACAGCCGGCTGGTCGCGCGTCTGGCAGGCGCGTCTCCACATCAACTGAGCCGCTGGCATAGGTCAGGTTTGATTGTCGCGACTATCTTGCCAGGCGGCCGCAGGTTACGCCGACTCTACTCCTGGGTCGAGTACTCGAAGGTTCGCGCAGCAGTCAAGCTGCTCGAACAACATCTGCCAAGACACCGGCTTCGACCGAATCTGTTCCGGCTTGGGCAAGAAGTGCCTGAGTGGTACCGCCTGTCGTTGCTGGCACATCAGAAACACGTCATCGTCCCTACGGAAGATGGGATGGGGTACACAATCCTTGACACGCAGTTAGCGCAGGCGCAATTCATCGCAAGCGCTGAGCCACGGCGTATGACCCGTACAGACGACGATTTCGAGCAAGTGATTTCGAGCCAGGAGACGCTACGTGCGCTGCCTGTTGGATGAGGACACGGCGCCAGGTCACGGTGAAATCCTCACTCTATTGAGATATCCATCTCAGCGCGACGACGGCCTTGAGCAAGCTAGAGCGTTCCTCTGGCGCTGGCGAGAGATTCACGAGATGCTCAACCAGGATGCAGAGAATCGCTTGGCTACCCTGACTACATTGTCGGGCCAGACGTTTCAGGTCGGATTCAGCAGCGTGGACGATCTGAGCGCCATGCCTGGTCCCCGACCTTCCTCATGACGCTGTTTGGGCGGCCGATCTTCTATGGCTGGGTGATCGTCGCCGCTGCGTTTATGGCGCAGTTTGTGGCGGTGGGCGTGCAGACATCGGTTGCGGCCGTCTTTGCGCCGGAGATTGTCGAGGAATTCGGCTGGAGTCGCGCCGAGTTCTTCTTCGCCGACACTATGGGCCAACTGATTCTGATGGTGATTGCCTTCCTGCTCGGTCCGCGCATTGATCGATTCGGCGCGCGCCCGATCATGTTGAGCGCGGCAGTGATTTGTATTCCATCGCTTGTGTTGATGAGCCAGGTCGAAGAGTACTGGCAATACGTGCTGGTACGCGGAGTGTTACTGGTGACAGCGGCGTCGGTGTCAGGGTTCCTGGTGGTCTCGATTGCGGTGTCGAAGTGGTTCGTGGTCAAGCGCGGACAGGCGCTGGGTTGGACGTCAATGGGCGTCTCGATGGCTGGTCTGGTCTGGCCCACGTTCACGGCCGTCGTCTTGATCGAGCCGTTGGGTTGGCGGACTGCATGGGTGGTGTTGGCGGCCTGTTACGCGGTGATCTTCATTCCCTCCGCGCTGCTCATGCGACGCCGACCGGAAGATCACGGGATGTTGCCGGACGGCGGACCGACCCAGCTCAAGCCTGCGCAGATTCAGATGGCAGAGCGCGACGCGAGCACGTCGCTGACCCGGGACGAAGCGCTGCGCACCTCCAGCTTCTACTTGATCGTGCTGATATTCGGCATCTCGGTGATCGGAATCTTCGCGCTCTTGTTGAATGGCGTCTTCTTCCTTCGTGAACACGGATTGAGCGCGTCTCAGGCGCCGCTCGCGGTGGGCGCGTTCTCACTCTTCTCGATGCTGACCAAACCGCCGTGGGGTTGGGCGCTCGATCGCTGGGACACTCGAGTCGTGGGATTTATCTCATTCGCGATCGGCGCGCTCGGGTTCGTGTTGGTGATCAACGCCGGGCCGACGGGCAACTGGTGGCTGATCGCGGCGGCGCTCGCGGTGATGGGCGCCGGCATTGGAGGCAACATTCCGATTCAGGACATGTTCTGGGCCGAGTACTTTGGGCGTCGTTATCTCGGGGCGGTGCGCGCCATCGGATTCCCGGTAGCGATGGGGATCAACGCGATGACGCCGGTGCTGGTTGCGTTGTCCTACGACATCATCGGTTCATATGATGTCGCGTTCTACGTATGCGCGGCGCTCTGGGCTGGATCGGCGATCCTGTGCATGATGCTGCGACTGCCGGCTAAACGGCGCACGCCGATCGGGATGCTCGTGCGGCGGGTCGTGGCGCTGATTGCGCCGTCGCGGCATCCCACGGCTCGCGCCGCGTCGCAGAAGCGTGTGGCGCGATAGCCGCGCCTACCAGTTCACAGCGAATAGCTGGAGCGGCGCGACTCCTGTGAGCGGCACAAACCAGCCCGCCGGGCGTCGCTCAGCGGGCTGTGGATTGCGCCGGACTGGTAGTGGTGGTGGCGGCGGCCTCAGATTGGGGGAGACTCGTTGCTCAGTTTGGCGCGAGCGGCGCGGCCGTGCAGTTCGTGTCGCCGCGACCGAGTCGGACCACATCCTGGTTGTCGGTCGGCAGAGGAATCGGAATCTGGGAGCTGCGCAACCAACGGTTGTGCGTGATCGAGTTCTGCAATCGGCGGTTCTTCGGGATGATGTCATCGTGTCCATCAACGCGGAGGCCGAAGACGACATCGTCGTTGCTCTTCTTGCAGGCGATGATGCGCACGATGAAGCCATTGCCGGCATCGATCTCAGAGCTGCGGAACCAGCGGTCGGTTGCCAGCCCTGGTCCCAGGTAGCGCGCGGACGGTGGCGGATCCATCGCCTCGCCGTTGACGATCAGGTTGAACTCGAGCGTTCGCGCGGGGCGTTCCGGGTTCAGTCGGGCGTGGATCCGTACGTCGATCGTCGTGGGATCTTCGGTCAGCCCATCATCAGTGTCAATTTCGGTGGTGAAAGCTCTGATCGAGATTTGATCGAATCCGGCCCGGATGACGTCACGCAACTCTGTTTCGCGCGTGGCATTGTCGCCGACCAGCCGGAAGCTGACCCTAGTCGCCGACTCAGTCAGGATGATGAGAGACCATTCGCCTGTGCGCATGACGGTGGTCGACGATTCGGAGATCGCGGCGCCATCCTGGTCATAGGCCTCGATCGTCGCGCCTACGTAGGCCTGCATGTCGTTGCCCCAGAACCAGTGCGGCGGCGGCGGCGTCTGCTGGGCGTTGAGCGTAGACGTAAAGATGACCAACAGGGCCACCGCGCTGAGCAGTAGTCCGATGCCGATTTTCCAGCGAGTACTCAGCAATCTCATTCGCGACATACTCATACCCGGTCTCTCCTTGTCTCGCGATGGCCTCGTTCGCTGATTTGACTTTATGTTATCGCGCGAGCGATTGGGCTGAGTCGAATTCGGCGGACTCGCACATTTTGCGTTCGGCTTACGAATCCAGCGAGGACGCTGCCAACTGTTCAGGTGCGCCTCAAGCGCGGGCGGCGAGACGCTATCGCGCGAGGAATCCGCCATCGATTTTGAGTTCGGAGCCGGTCACGTAGGACGATTCGTCAGAGGCGAGGAAGAGGACGCCGTTGGCGACTTCGTCGACCTCGCCGGTGCGGCGCAGAGGGATGGCGCGGACGAGGCGCGCTCGCGCTTCCTCGTTCATGCCGACGCTGGAACGCATCGGCGGCATGAACCCGGGATGCACGGTGTTGACTCGGACACCTTGCGGTCCGAGCCTCACGGCCATCGCCTTGGAGAAGTTGCGCACGGCGGCTTTGGACGCGTGATAGGCAGGATGCCCGCCGTCGGAGCCGACGAATCCGTAGATGGACGAGATGTTGACGATCGAGCCGCCGTTGCCGGCGGCCAGCATCGCGGCCGAGCCGAGCTTGGTGCCGAGAAACACGCCAGTCGCGTTGACATTCATGATCCGGTGCCAACCCTCGGTCGAGTTGGGGTCGTCCTCTGAGGTGGAGGAGAGTCCGGCGTTGTTAACCAACACGTCGAGTCGACCCGCGTGCGTCTCGAGGGTGGAGTTGAGCAGCGCGTTCCACTCTTCCTCCGCGGTGACATCCATTCTGGCGAAGTTGGCGACGCCGCCTGCCGAACGGATTGAATCCTCGACTTCGCGACCGCCGCCTTCGTCGAGGTCAACGATCACGACCGCTGCGCCCTCGCGGGCGAAGAGTCGGCACTCGGCCGCGCCCATGCCGGCACCGCCGCCGGTGACGATCGCCACTTTGCCGTCAAGTCGTCCTGGCATGATCTTCGTCTCCATTCTGTGCTGCTGTGCTGATTCTGCCGGAACCGACAGAGCCAGCGACGCAAACCAGTTACTTCCCCTCGTAGAGACCGATGCGTCGCTTTCCTCTCGCCCGCGAGGGGTGAGAGGAAAGTTGCGTCTTGCTCGTCTGCCGGGAGAGCAAGGGAATAGCGGGATGAGGGTTGAGCGTTGAGCTAGCCGCCGGCTGCGGCTGACTCGTAGATGCTGGCCGGGGCGGGCGGCAGGTGGTAGATGCGCTCGGCGGTCGTGCGCAGCACCTTCTCGCGGATGCCCGCGTCCAGGTCGGTCAACACCTGTGTGACGTGCTCCTGCGCGCGCGGGTAGAGACAGGTCGGGTGCGGGAAATCGGTCTCGAACATCACATTGTCCTCGCCGATCTCCGAGATCACGGCGCGCGGTCCGAAGTCCTCGAACCAGAAGGAGGCGAAGATTTGGCGGCGGAAGTACTCCGACGGTTTCATCGAGAGTCCGTCGCGCTCGGTCGGGACCGTCTCCTCGAACTGGTAGTCCATCGCCTCGAGCAGGAACGGCACCCAGCCGATGCCGGACTCGACGGAGACGAAGTTGAGCTCCGGATAGCGTTCGCAGAGTCCGGAGAAGATCAGGTTCATGATCACCTTGAAGTTGGTGATGAACAGGCTGATCGAGATCAAGGCGAGCTGGCGTTGCGGACCGTAGCCGGGCCAGACCAGTTTGTCAGCGACGCCGGCGCCGGCGCCGATGTGGAAGTTGACGGGCATGCCCATGTCCTGGCAGGTGTCCCAGAACGGGTCCCAGGCGGAGTCGCCCAGGTATGGCAGGCCGAACGCCTCTGGGGTGTCGCACATGGTGATCCCGGTCATGCCGAGATCCTTAATCCGCTTCAGTTCCTCAATCGCCGCCGGGATGTCCCAGAAGGGGACCAGGCCCTGCGGAAAGAGCCGACCTTCACCTTCGGCTTGGAGCTCGGCGATGGCGTCGTTGTAGGTCGTGCAGCAGACGTTGCGCAGTTCGTTGTCCTCGATGCGGATGAAATTCTGCGAACCGAAGCCGGCCACGTTGGGGTAGACGATCTGTTGCGCGACGCCAAGCTGGTCAAGCATCTTCAGTCGCGCCTTGGGCTCGGTGGCGGCCTTCGACATCTGCTCAAAGCTGTCGAGCGAAATCTTGCCGTACTCCTTGGTGCCGTCATCGCGCACGACGGTGAATCCGGGCGGGCCGAAGTCAATGTCGTCCAGCACCTGCCAACGCTGTTGTCCCTGGTCGTTGATCACGATGTGAGGCACGGCGTCCTTGTACTTGGCCGGCGCCCGCGAGGTCCAGAGGTCGGGCGGCTCGGTGTAATGCGAATCGATATCGATGACGGGAATGCCATGCACGGTGAGGGACATGTTTGAGCTCCTGTTGGCTAGGGCGGGTTGCTTCGCCTTATGATATCGGCCTGAGAACGCGCAAAGTGATCGCGCGAGGTGATCAGGACGTCGCGGCGGAGATCTGCGCCAACGCGTATTGGCGAGCCGCCGCCGCGGTCGAGATTCGGCGCCGCTCCGCGATGCTGAAGATCTCGCGTGTGGTCGCAACGACGTCTTCGGCGCGCGCGAACGATTCCTCGAAAGTCCAACCAGCGACTTCCTGCGCCACCGAGATCACGCCGCCAGCATTGACGACATAATCGGGCGCGTAGAGGATGCCACGCTCGGCGATCAGAGCCGCGTCGTCAGGGTCGCGGACGAGTTGGTTGTTGGCGCCGCCGCAGATCGCTCGGCAATTCAGTGCGGAGATCGCACGGGCGTCGAAGATGCCGCCCAAGGCGTTGGCTGATAGCAGGTCGCAGGGCGTGACGAATGCCTCATCTACCGATACGGTGCGCGCGCCGATCTCAGCCGCGAGCGCGGCCGCGGCGATTGCGCGGATGTCGGCCAGAATCAGGCGCGCGCCGCTCTGCGCCAGCGATCGCGCCAGCTTCGAGCCAACCTTGCCGACGCCAACGACCACGATGCTGCGGCCAGCCGGGTCCGGGTCTCCATCAAGCGCTTCCAGCGTCGCGCGAATGCCGCCGAGCACCGTCACCGCGGTCAGCTCCGACGTATCGCCAGAGCCGCCGAGTTCAGACGATGTCCCGACCACGTGCGATGTCCATTGCGAGATCAGACCAATCTCGTCAGTGGTGGTGCCGACATCCGTCGTGGTCAGAAAGCGCCCGTCGAACTCGTTGACGAACTCGGCGTAGCTGCGCAGTTGCGCCTCCGTCTTGCGCGCCGGGTCACCGATCACGACCGCTTTGCCGCCGCCGAACGGCAGCCTGGCAGCTGCGGACTTGAGCGTCATCGCCTCGGCCAGACGCATGACGTCGGTCAATGCAGCGTCGGAGTCAGGGTACGGCTGCCAACGCGTTCCTCCGATTGCAGGACCGCGAGCCGTCGAGTGAATGGCGCAGATGGCCTCGAGATCGGCATCGGTATCGCGCCAATGCGCGATCTGATCGTATCCGTCTCGTAGGATCGCGCGGAAGCGGGACATCGCGTACCTCGTCTTTGGCTACGGTCTGTTCACCCTGGGAGCTGCGGTCGGCAATCTGAAGCGGTCCGGGTCCAGTTGCCCGGGCCGAGCGGTTGTTCCAGCGGCTACTCAAGCATGCCTGAAATACTGGTGATCACGCCGCGGGCATCGATCTCTACCAATTGTAAGTCGCCGTTGGGCGCATAGAGCTGTCCGATTTCGCTCGACCAGGCAAACGCCATCCGCTCTGTTTCCTCATCATCGCCCGAGCCGCCAAGCAGGATGATGGAGCCTTCGGTTGCGTTGTCATCGCTGCCGCCCACCCGTCCGCAGCGCATGCAACCCGGCGGTGCGATGGCCAGACTGACGGCTCTGCCGCGAAGGTCGCTGAGCCGCCAGAGGTCAGCGCCGCCGTCAGCTGCCGACAGCAGCATGTCAGGCGCGATGGCGCCGACTCGCGCGCCTATCGTCAGGTTCGGCTCTCCCTGCACCGACGGCGGTGACTTCAAACCCGGTAACTGTCCAACGCGCCCGGTCGCATACGACTCGGCGAAGTTCACGGTTGCTTGTTGCACGACGTCGTCTGGCGCCTGTCCCGCCCAAATGCGGACGATCACGCCATCGGGATCGATGAAGAAGGATCGCGGTGGGCCGCTTGGTCCGCCGCCGCCGTAGGCGCGAAACACGGCCCCGTCGAAATCCATCGGAATGCGGTACTCGACGCCGAACTCATCCAGAAACTCCTGCGCGACGGCGATCGATTCCTCAATATTGACGCCGATCACGGTGAATCCGCTCGAACGCAGGGTTTCCTGGGCTCGGATCAGGGCGGGCACTTCCCGACGACATGGTCCGCACCAGGACGCCCAGAAGTTGATCAGGACGGGCTGCCCGCGCCAGTCGGACAGTCGGAAGCGCTCCCCGTCGACGGTTGCGAGGTCGAAGTCGGGCGCGAGGCGCCCGGTCTGCGGGCCAACGTCGCGCCCCATCGTCGAGAGCCACTCTGGCAGCGGCAGCGGGCCGCCGTCGCCGCCGTCTGAAGGTCGCAGCAGCGCCAACCAGAGCGCCACGGCAACCGCCGCAACGACCCCTACTCCGGCGATGATGGTGCGTGCGCCATGATACTCGCGAGGACGGTTGGGATTCTCTTCCGGCAGTGCGTCGGTATCATTCATGGAGCAACTCTGAGATGATGCCGTCTCTGTCGCGACCGTGAAGCGGCGCTGACTGCGACTGCGTTGGGAGGCAGCCGATGACGGCACAGTCGATTCCTGCGGATCTGCTCTTGGCGGCGATCCGTGAAGCGGGCGTGCAGGATGTGGTCCTCGTGCCCGACACCCATCAGCGTACGGTGCTCGATCTGCTGATGGACGACGAACAGATCCGAACCGTGCACTGCTCAACTGAGGATGAGGCGGTCGCCGTCGCGGCTGGACTGATCATTGGCGGACGGCGTCCGATGATGCAGATCCAGCACGCCGGGCTCTACGCATCGGTCAACAACCTGCGCGGCGTGGCGCTGGATGGTCGCTTGCCGATCGTCTTGCTGATAGGGTTGCTCGGCCGCGACCCAGAGCTGGAGCCTGAGCAAGACGGTTCCTCAATGGTGCGGCTGTGTCGGCCGTTGCTCGAGACGCTGGATATTCCCTCACACTTGCTTGACGGGCCCGACGACCTGCATCACGTCGCCGAGGCCTTCGATCAAGCGGCCGAGCGCAACGGCCCCGTCGCATTACTGGTAGGAGCGCCAACCTCATGAGTGAGATGACCGATCAGAATGACGACCGTGACAACAACAGTAGACAGCGCATGTCCGTCGAATCCGCGCTTGATGTGCTCGCGCGGCGCCGCGACGATCAGGTCGTGGTGGGCACGATGACCGCCAACGGCGTCTGGCGGGAGAAGTCGCCCAGCGACCTCAATCTGCCCGTGCTGGGCTTCATGGGCGGCGCCTCGGGGTTGGGACTTGGCGTGGCTCTGTCGCAGCCAGACCGTGATGTTTGGGTGATCGACGGCGACGGTTCGCTGATGATGCAACTGGGTTCCCTGGGCACCGTCGCCGGAGCGGCCCCCGGCAACCTCGTGCATATCGTGGTACACAACGGCGTCTACGAGACGAGCGGATCGCAACCGCTCCCGTCGCAGCAGCGGATCGATTTCGCCAAGATGGCGGAAGGCGCCGGCTATGCGCAGACCGCTTCCTTCGGTGACGCCGAGCAATTCGACGCCGCCATTGACGAGTTGTTGGCCGCAGACGGTCCAACCCTGATCCAGCTTTATACCCGCCCTGGCGGCCGCTTCTACACCGCCCGTCCCACCCCGCCCGGAAGCACCCCCGCCTTCGCCCGCATGTGGCCTCCCGTCGCCGAGGCGCTGGCGAAATAGGGGTTGGCGGCCATTTTTGCTCCCCCTCGCAGGGGGAGCTGTCGCGGAGCGACTGAGGGGGCTCCTCGGTCAGCGCGATGACGCAGACGCTCCCTCTCCCAGACGCCGATGCGCAACTTCCGAATCGCCCCCGCCTCCGAGCGTGGGCTCCCGGCTCCGCTCACGCTTGCCGTTCATGTTCGTCGTCCAGATCTGGTCAAGCTCGACCGGTCGGTATGCGGCGAGCCTGGTGGAGCGGGTCCCCGCTCGGAGGCGGGGACGGGATTCGTGCGTCAGTCTTTCCTGGGGTGGAAATCTGAGTGATGCGCAGGTCTCCAAAGGAGGAGGAGGAGAGGAAACGCCGTGCCTCGCCTCTTCGGTTAGTGATGATCGTCGTCGTGGGAGGGCTGTGGCTCAGGCACGCAGGTGTTTTCCAACGTGCCGATTCCGGCAATCGTGATGCTGACCACGTCGCCCGCGACCAGCCAGCGAGGCGGCGTCATTGCCGCGGCGACGCCTGAGGGCGTGCCCGTGGCGATGATGTCGCCTGGCTCCAGCGTCATTGCCTGCGTGACGTACTCAACGATGTCGTAGCAGTTGAAGATCAGATGCTTCGTGTTTGAATTCTGACGCAACTCGCCGTTGACGCGCGTCTGGATGTCGAGCGTATGCGGGTCGCCGAGTTCGTCGCCGGTCACGATCACCGGCCCGACTGGACCGTGAGTGTCGAACGACTTGCCCATCGTGAACTGCGGCGTGTGGCGCTGGAAGTCGCGTACCGACACATCGTTGACGATCGTGTATCCGGCGATTACCGACTCGGCGTCGGCGGCCGATACGTGGCGACAGGTCTCGCCGATCACGATGCCCAGCTCGCCCTCGTAATCCACGGCCTTTGATGCCAGCGGAATCTGCACGCCGCCTCCAGGTCGCTGGACGCAACTGACCTGCTTGGTGAAGATCGTCGGCATTCGCGGCGTTTGCGCGCCCGTCTCGGCGATGTGATCGCCGTAGTTGAGTCCGACCGCGAGGAACTTCTTCGGATTCGGCACAGGCGAGAGCAACTGGACTTCGGAGAGCGGACGCCGGTTGCCGCCGCGATCCACCGCCATCTCAGCCATGATCCGCGTGTCCTCGCCCAGCTCGAGAAACTCGCACATATCCGTGGGCGCGTCTGGCGCGGCGAGATACAGATCGACGATCTCATCGCCGATCACCACCCCAACACTCACGCGGTCTTCAAAGACAAAGCTGGCAAGTCGCATCTGGCGTTCCTCTCGAATGCACGGTGATTAGCGCAGGCTAATCACCGCGCGCGGCTAGTGGAATGGCGCCGATTACGTCGTCGGATTCCATCTGATCGATCTCGGATTCGCTGAGCGTGGTCAGACGCGCGAACACCGCTCGCGTGTCTCGACCCAGCGTGGGTGAGGGTCGGTCATGCTCAGGACCGCTCCAGTGGGCGAAGCGGTAGGGCTGGAGCGGATAGCGTTTGGCGCCGGCGTAGGTGTGCTCCTGCGTGATGAAGAACTTCCGCGCGGCGAGGTGCGGGTCCTCCAACAGATTGAGTCCGTGATAGACCATCGCTGCGGTAATCCCCAGGCCTTGCAGCTCCGACATGAGCGCTTGCGCTTGCCGCCCGCGAGTCCACTCGGCGATCACCGAGTCGATTGCTGAGCGCGCCGCTTCGCGTCTCGCAAAGGTGTCGTAGCGCTGGAGCCAGTCGTCGCGACCGATCAGCCGCGCCAGGTTGCGGAACTGCGCATCCGACTCGCAGGCGATGGCGATCCAGCTATCTCCCTGGCAGCGGTAGGTATTGTGCGGCGCGATTCGAGGGTGATAGTTGGCGACGCGGCCTGGATCGCGCCCAGAGATCGCGTAGGCCGTCAGCGCCTCGCCGGTGAAGGTGGTGGCGGTCTCGGTCTGCGACAGATCGATGTGACAACCGCCCGCCTGACCCTCGGCGTTGAGCCGACGCCGACGCTCAAGCGCCGACAGCAGCGCGAGCGCGCCCATCACCCCCGCGAGCGGATCGCCGCCCGTGGCGCCGCTGAAGATCGGTTGGTCGTCGGGATAGCCGGTCAGATGCGGCAGCCCCGACATCTGCTCGGTCGTGTTGGCGAATGCGGTGTAGTGCGACCATGAACCGGTCAGGCCGAAGCCTGGCATTGAGATCATGATCAGTTCTGGATTGATCTCTTTGAGCTGCTCGTAGCTGAGGCCGAAGTTGCCCATGACCCGCGGCGTGTAGTTCTCAACCAGGATGTCGGCCTCGCGGATCATGTGGCGGATCACATCCGAGCCGCGCGGATCGGTCAGGTTGAGGGTGATGCCGTGCTTGTTGCGGTTGACCCAGTTGAATTGCGGCGACCATTCCCACCAGAAGTCGTCGGACGCCCCACCGGCGCGCCAGCCGTCGATCCGCTGCACCGACTCGACCTTGATCACGTCCGCGCCGCCGTCAGCGAAGATCAGCGTGGTCATCGGGCCTGACATGAACATGGAGAGGTCGATCACCCGCAGACCGTCCAGCGGGCGTTCGGGGGCTTCTTTGCTCCCCTCTTCCAGGGGGGAGCTGTCGCGGAGCGACTGAGGGGGTTCCTCCGCCCATTGCCGCATGTCCGCTCGAATTGTCGCTCGAATATCCGCTTGAATTGGCGCACGCATTGCCGCCTTCACTTCGTCGGTGTGCTCGCCCAGCAGCGGCGGACGCGTTCCCGTCGGACGCTCGCCGCCGACGCGCCAGGGGATGCCCGGCATGCGCACGCGACCGGCGTGGGCATGCTCGAAGTCGTCGAAGAAGTCGCGCTCGCGGTGCGGCAGCAGGTTGAACACCTCCGAGAGCGTCGGAATCAGACCGAATGGAATGCGCCAGGCCTGGGCGTCGTGAAAGACATCCTCGGAGGTGCGCGGGCGCGTCAGCTCCGCGAGTTCATCCGCGAGCGCTCGCGAGTGCTGGAAACGCGACCAGCCGTCCGCGAACAGCGGATCCTCGATCAGCTCCGGCCGTCCAAAGAACTGGCACATCATCTCCCATTGCGCCTGTGTGAGCACGTTGGCGCCCACATAGCCGTCGGACGTTGGCAGGATGAATGACGGCGCCGGTCCGACATCGGCGCGGCGCAGGCCGAGGTCGCCGCTGTAGTCATAGCGTTGCGTGACCAGCAGGGCGGCGTTGATCACCGTTTCCAGCACGGAGACATCAACGTGATCGCCGCGTCCGCGCTCGCGCGCGCCGTGGACGGCGATCAGGCTGGCGACCGCCGCGTAGGCGCCGGCCAACAGCTCAGGCAGCGCCGCGCCGAGCTGCAGCGGCTCGCGCTCTTCGCGGCCGCAGAGGTGCGCGATGCCGCCCATGGCGCACGCCGTCAGGTGGTTCCACTGCCAATCGGCGTAGGGACCGTCGGAGCCGAAACCGGTGACGGTCGTCAGCACGGCGCGAGCGTTGCCCGCCGACAGTTGCCCGTAGCCGAGTCCGCGCGCCGCGAGGGACGGCTCGGTCGCGTGCGAGATCACGATATCGGCGCGGTTGAGCAGCCAGGCGCGCAGCGCGACGTCGTCCGCGTCCGACGGATCGATGACGACGCTGCGCTTGGACGTGTTGGCGTAGAGGAACGGCGCCGAGGCCTCGATGTCTTCGGAGTCGGCGAACGGCCCGCGTCGACGCGCCGAGTCCCCGCCCGGCGGTTCCAGCTTGATTACGTCTGCGCCGAGATCACCGAGCAGTTTGGCGGCGAACGGCGCCGCCAACCCCTCGGACAAATCGAGGATGCGCAATCCGCTCAGCGCCAGCGTCATACACCTGCTCCATTCGGGTTGTCGGCTCTGGCGCAGGCTAGAGCCTACCCCCCCGTCCCCGCCCCCGAGCGGGGGGCGGTTGCGGCACACTGCTGCCCGTGCAGGTCTTGGAGCCATCCACGAGCGGGGAGCCGCACGCTTGCAATAGGTCTGGCATACCTGCAATCTTCGTCCCCGCCCCCGAGCGGGGACCCGCTTTGGTCAGCCCTGATGAGAATCGACGCGTTGCGGTTGACCGGATGCGGGGAGGGGCAGGCCCCCGCTCGGGGGCGGGGGCGGTTGTCTGCCCTGCCGGGGGCGGATGGGGCGCCATGCCGGGGCGGATGAGGCGGCCTGCTGGAGCAGGGGCGGGAAACGGGTGCGTTATGCAAAGTTCGTAGATGCTTCGAGACGGACTTGACACGGGGGGGGGGGGGGGGTGATAATGACTCCAGGTTTCTTTGCACCATTGTGTGGAAACCGCATAACATGCGAGGAGGCTTACGTGCAACCCAGAATTGTAATGGCTGTCATCGCCGTGTTCGCGCTGTTGATCGCGGCCGTCGCGTCCGCGATTCCCGCCAACGCCCAGGACCCCGCGCCGACCGTCAGGGTCTCTCGGTCAAGCGGCACGATCACGGAGGGCGGCACCACCCCGGCCCGGTTCACGATCCGGGTGAGCCCGCGGCCCGCTCCGGGTGAAACGGTTACGGTTGATGTCGATATTGCTGTCACCCCGTTCGACACGATTACCACGAATAGAAGGGGACGCGTCGGTAGCGGCCAACAGCAGTGCGAGGTCTCTGATACGGAGGTCGTGGAAGTCTACAGCACATCGCCCGTTGACGCCGATTGCGCCGACTTCGATATTGTGGCCATGAGGCAGCTCAGAGGCGCAGAATCCAGCACACCGCTGGGGATCGGCATGATGCTGAACGATGATGGCGAAGCGTCAGTCGAGGTGCAGATCGATAGCAGCGGTGAGATCGTGCTGTCGTTCGACGTCATGGACGACGGCTTCGGGATCGGCAACGGCGACATTACCGTGACGTTGCCGACCGATGACGCCTCCACGTATGAAGTGCGCGGCAGTAACACGCAGACGGTCAACATCCGCGAGCGGGGTTGGCCGTCCGGGACGGTGCAAGTCCGCCTCGGTAACGACGAGTCACAGACCAGCGCCAGTTACCAGGCCAGGTTCGCTCGGTTCGAAAATCTGCGAGAGAACTGCGGCTGGGGGAAACCGTTGCAAAACAGCGGCGGCACCGACTATGAGTGCTATTTCATCAGCCATATGGACGACAGCGGCGTGCATGCGCAGACGCTGGTTGCGGTGCCGATCGTGAATCCGGTCATATTGACCGATGAGCAGGTGGCGGCGCAGATCGAAGCGGACGCCCGGCGAATCGCGGCCTTGCCCGCCCGTCGGCCCAACCCGGTGTCGAACGTCAGCATTCCCAACAAGCTTGTCCTGCTGCCGCTGCCTGTAGATCCTCAAGAGGCTTGTGCCGCTTTGCCGACAACAGGAGGCGTCCGGGGCAGATGCTTTGCTGAGGTTATTACTACCCCGGCATACGCCAGTTATCTGGCGCAAGTTGATCGCATCACCACCGAAAATGCCAGGAGGTCGGAGATAGCTAACCCGCCCCTGTCTTACCGTGAGGGCACTGAGTACCACGCGGCCCAATTGGCTTTACATCACGAGGCAAGGGATGCGGGCACCGTGCCGCGCACGCGCACCCTCAAGAGGATTACGACCCCTGGCCTGCCTCCCGCCATTCCTCCGGGCGGCCTGTGTAATGATGGCGACTACAGCGAATCCGACTGCGACCGGATCATTGAAACGTTCGACCGGGAGTGGGAGCAGTGGGAGGCCGATCACACTCGGTACGAGCAGGAGATTGAAGAGCTGTGGGACTCGCAGCAACCCTTCCTTCACTGCCAGAACGAGGACATTGCGTCGCAGTATGATTGGCGCGATCTCGATGGACATCGCTGCAACATCGAGGAGGCGCTAGTCCCGGATCCTCCAACGCCTTAGGTCGCGCACGCAACGCTTGACGCGCTCCCTGCGGGCGCCGCACGCCGCCCCTGCACCGCTCCAGCAGCGGTCGCGGGGGCGGCTCGCGTTCATTGCGTTCTCATTATTGACATTGACGGATTCCGCGCCGGACAGCGTGAGCAGGTTGAGCGGGGCGAGCGAGCATCCGCTTGAGGAGCGGCTCAGTCGTTGCGCTCGGCGCGCTGCCGCTGAATCGTGATGTTGGTGCTGCGGCGATGCTCCGCGGTTTTGTAGTGCGCCTCGAGCTGATCGCTCAGCTCCTGCTCGCGCACGCCGCTGAACGTCAGCTCGCAGGGTTCGCAGACGGCGTCCACGGCGCTGCCGTCGCCAGCGGCGTGTCGGAAGGCGTCGCGCGCGGTGCGTCGCGCGAGCTGTTCGTGCAATCGATTCTTGAATCCTGGCATGGCGCGCGCACTCTCTCCAGCGACGTAGACTCGGTTCATCGTAGGCGTAGGTCAGGAGATGGTCATGGTCTGGGAACCCGAAGTAGAGGAGCTGCGGAGACGAACCGCGCTGTCGGCGCGCGGCGGCACACCTGATCGAGTCGAGCGCCAGCATCGGCTCGGTCGGCTCACGGTGCGCGAGCGCATTGATGGCCTGCTCGATCCCGGATCGTTCCACGAGGTCGGATCATTGGCCGGATTGGGCGAGTACGAAGACGGCGAGCTGGTCGAGTTCACGCCGTCGTCCTACGTGATGGGCCTGGGCAAGATCGACGGGCGTCGCGTCGCCATCGGCGGCGAGGACTTCACGATCCAGGGCGGTTCAGCGCTCTTCCCGATGCAGCGCTCCAAAGGCGGTCTGGGCGGGTTCTGCGAGGAGTTGGCGGTCGAGTACCGAGTCCCGCTGATTCTCCTGATCGACGGCGCCGGCGCCAACGTCGGCGCAACCAAGAAGATGGGCACGACCTACCTGCCCAACGGCGGGACCAACTTCGTCACCTCGATTGAGGCGATGCGCAATGTGCCCGTCCTGGCGGGCGTGCTGGGCGCGATCGCCGGCGGACCGTCCGGTCGGGCGATGATGGTCCACTGGAGTGTGATGACCAAGGGCCGATCGGCGATGTTCGCGGCCGGGCCGCCGGTGGTCAGGCGCGGCATCGGTCACGAGGTGACCAACGAGTCGCTGGGCGGTTCGCAGGTCCACGTGCATACGTCAGGCTGCATCGACAATGAGGCCGAAGACGAGCTCGACGCTTTCCGCCAAATCCGCGCGATGTTGTCCTACCTGCCGGACAACGTCAACGAGCTGCCGCCGTCCGCGCCTGCGGTTGACGCGCCGGAGGGAGCGGGTGAGGCGCTGATCGACCTCGTCCCGCGCAACACGCGCCGTCCCTATTCGATGTACCGGCTGATCGGTTCGGTCGTGGATGGCGGCGACTTCTTCGAGGTCAAGCCGCACTGGGGCAACGCGGTGATCACCGGCTTTGCGCGGATCGACGGTCTGCCGATCGGAATCGTGGCCAACAACCCGCTCAAGAACGGCGGCGCGCTGGACCGCGACGGCTCGGACAAGCAGACGCACTTCCTCGAGCTCTGCAACTATTTCCACATCCCGATCGTCTACCTGGTTGATGTGCCCGGCTTCATGATCGGCGAGCAGGCCGAGCAAGAGGGCACGTTGCGCTCGGGGATGCGCGCGGTGTGGGTCGGTCTACAGGCGACGGTGCCGCAGCTCACGATCGTGATCCGCAAGTGTTACGGCATGGCCGGCATGGCGACGGGCAATCCGCGTCGGCTCAACTATCGGCTCGGCTGGCCCTCGGGCGAATGGGGCTCAATCCCGATCGAGGGCGGCGTTGACGCGGCCTACCGCCGGGAGATCGCCAATGCGCCCGATCCGGAGGCCAAGCGCGAGGAGATCGAAGCCGACCTGCGCCAGCTGCGCAACGTCTTCCGAACCGCCGAGACGTTCGGGATCGAGGAGATCATCGATCCCAGAGCGACGCGCAGCTACCTACAGCAATTCGTCGAACGGGCCTACCAGGTGCTGCCCTACGAGTTGGAGCAGAAGCCGCTCTACGGCGTCCGACCTTAGGCCCCGAGGGCGCGGGCGATCAGCACGGTCAACCCGACCGCCAGGCAATAGACGGCGAACGGCGTCAGCGAGCGTCCGTGCGCCAGCCAGAGCAGCACTCGGATGGCGACCAAAGCAGTCAGGAACGAGACGATGGCGCCGACGATCAGCGCAGCGGCATCGACCGGGGCACGCTGATCAATCAGCGCCGCGACGGTCAGGACGCCCGCGCCCGCCAGCGCCGGGATCGACAGCCAGAACGCCCATCGCGTCGCGGCCTCGCGTGAGTGACCGAGCATCATGCCGGCGACCATGCACATCGCCGAGCGCGAGACGCCCGGCAGAATCGCGGCGCATTGAGCGATCCCGATGGCCAGCGAGCGGCGCTCGTCCAATCGCGCCAGCGATGCGTCGGAATCGGCGCGTCGCTGACGCCACTCGGCGCCGCCGATCAGCGCTCCGGTGACGAGCAGGAATGCGCCAGCGGTCGTCGCGTCTCGCAAGTCAGATTCAAGGGACTCGTACAGCATGCCTCCGACGATGATGATGGGGATCGTGCCGATCAGGCCCAGCTTGAGGAGCTGTCGCGGTCGCAGACCGTGTACCTCGCCGGCATCGGTTGGCGCGCCCTTGAGGATGCTCCATACTTCGCGGCGGAATGCCCAGAGGATCGCGGCCAGCGTCCCGACGTGGACGGCCGCATCGAAGTCGATCCCTGGATCGTCCCAGCCGAACAGCCAGCGCGCGAGCGCCAGGTGTCCGCTGGATGAGATCGGCAGAAACTCGGTCAAGCCCTGGACGATAGCGAGAACGACGGCTTCAAGGATGCTCACGTAGACTCGCCACAGACTGATCCAGGATTCGCGTATGAGGTCACTTCACTGTAGGAGCCGCCATGGACATCACCGAGGTCATTCGCACCACCTTCGCCGCTCGTCAGTTCACTGACGATCCGGTGCCTGACGAAGTCATCGAGCGCATGCTTGAGCACGCACGCTTCGCTCCATCGGGCGGCAATCGTCAGGGTTGGCACGTGATCGTGGTGCGCGATCCAGAGATCCGCGCTGCGATCGCGCAGGCGGCTGAGCGTCCCGCCAAACGCTATGTGGCGATGGCGCAGGCGGGCGAGGGACCGTGGAACGCCGCCTTCCCGTCAACGGTGACCGACGAGTCAGCGGCCAGCGTGCCGACGCCGCGCAGACTGATGGATCCGTACGTTGAGGCGCCGGTACTGCTGGCGGTCTGCGTTGATCTCGGCGTCGTGGCATCGGTCGACAAGGAGCTGGATCGCGTCGGCGTGATCTCAGGCGGCTCGATCTACCCGTTCGTCTGGAGCCTGTTGCTGATGGCCCGCAACGAGGGGTTCGGAGGTACGCTCACCACGATCCCGATCGCGAACGAACCAGAGCTGAAGCCGATTCTCGGCCTGCCGGACCACTACGCGATCGCGGCCTTCCTCCCGATCGGCAAGCCCGTCAAGCAGCTGACCAACCTGAAGCGCGGACCGGTCAAGGGTTTCTGCACGATCGATCGGTTCGACGGTGAGGCGTTCGGGGGCTAGGAGCCACCGGCGGCTGAAGGCGTTGACTGATCAGTGTGAGGGTTGAGAACCCGCCGGATCCGCTCCATTGCCGCCAATTTGATGAACGCGGTCGAAGGCTCTCCGCACATGTCCGCCGCCTTCAGCAGGTCGTCAACTTCGATTTGATCAACATCAATTCTCACTGTGCCCCCGACATCCGCTACGAACTCGAAATCGCTCACCTCCCAATCCACCGCGTCGATGTACTCGGCGCGTTCATTCTCTGTTGGACCAGTCGTCACTCTACTCATTGTCGTCTTCTTCTGTGCTGACGGTTCCCGCTGCTCTCTTTGTTTCCAGCAGCCCACCCTGTCACGATGCGGGAGTGGCCTCTGTGATCAGGATACTCAAGCACAAAGACCAATAGGCGATTGGAACGGTCAGGTCCAATGGGCATCAGACGTGGCGGCTGAACGCGAATCTGTCCGTCCGGTCGCTCTTCAAGTTTGGCTTGTGGCTCTAGCAGGTTAGGCGTTCCTCTTGCAACGACCACAGCGTCGTCAACGATCAACCCATGGGCCACAGCTTGTCTTCTGAGACGTCGTCCCAATCCAACTGAGAAGCTGTTCAGGCATGGTGGCGATGTGCGTGTCGTTATCGGACCGCGATGATCGCGTCCAACTCCTGCTTGAGGCGGGGCAGAATCTCGTCGTAGGGATAGTGTCCCAGTGATTCCTCGCCGCGCTTCAGATTGACCGCCAGCGGTCCGCACCAGAGGCCGAGGTCGGCGTCGTCGGTCTCGCCAGGACCGTTCACGCGACAGCCCATCACGGCGATGGTGATGTCGTACTCCGACGCGTACTGGGTCATCGCTTTGACGTCCTGCGCCAGGTCGACAAACTTCTCGTTCTCGACGCGTGAGCAGGAGGGACAGGAGATGATGTTGAGTCCCTCATCGAAGCGAGGCGGGACTGAGCGGAATCGGCCGGCAGCGATGTCGGAGAGGATCTCTCTTGCGACCTCGATCTCCATGCCCTTGTCGTCGAACGGTACAGTCAGCGAAACACGAACGGTATCGCCGATGCCTTGCGAAACCAGCTGCTCAAAGGCGACCCGAGTTTTGATCACGCCCTCAGGAGGCATGCCGGCTTCCGTCACGCCGAGGTGGAGCGGCACGTCTGGTCGCTCGGCGGCGAATGCCTGGTTGACCTCGACTACCTGCTTCCAATCGGAATCCTTCAGCGACACTACATAACGATCAAAGCCGAGCTCGTCAAGCAGGCCGCAGTGCTCCGACGCTGACGCCACGATCGCCGAGACATGGTCGTCGGGATAACGCTCAAGCATGCGTGGATCGATTGATCCACAGTTGACGCCGACTCGAATGGCGCAGTCGTGAACGGCAGCGGTCTCAGCGATGAACGCGACCTTTTCCTGGACGCTCTTGGACTTCTCGTGGTGGTGCAGGTGTCCCGGGTTGTAGCGGATCTTGTCGACGTGTGGCGCTACATCGACACAGAGCCGATAGTTCTCTTGCAGATCAACGGAGAGCGGCGCTGCGGTGCGCTCTCGGACGACGGCCAGCGCTTCGACATCCTTGCGCGAGTCGACTGCGACCCGCACGAGGTCTGCGCCTGCCGCTTCCAACAATGTCACCTGCCTCACCGTGGCTTCAATGTCCTGTGTTCGGGTCGCCGCCATCGACTGCACGACGATCGGCTGTCCGTCGCCGATCGTGACGTGGCCCACACGCACGGCGCGGGTCGGATTACGGCGCAGGTCGCCGGTCAACTGGATCGCTTCAGGCATCACAAGGCCTCCAACAAGGCCTCCAACAAGGCCTCTAACAAGCTCGGATGCGTGCATCGTACCGTTGACGCATGCTCTTCAGCGTTCTGGTGCTGATCTTCCTGTTGGCAGCCTGGACGCTGTTGGCGATGATCGCCTGGATCGCGATCAGTTTGCCGCGTCGCGCCCGTGGCGCGCTTTGGGCGGCGCCGTTCGCCGAGTGCGGCGCCGTCCTGGCTGGGGTCGGCGTGCCGCTGCTGGGATTGGACGATAACGCCGGCCTGGCGCTCTCGATGTTGGCGGCGCTGATCGGGGCGGTGATCATGTCGTGGTTCGCGTATCAGATCTGGGATCGCTGCGGTCTCGACCGTCGATTCGAGCGGCTTGCGCGACGCATTCGCTGATATCGTCGATCTAACCGCGCTTTGACCGCTGGGATCGCTCAATGTCCAATGTTCGAATGTCCGCGCTCTTCGGTCGCACGTTGCGTGAGGCGCCGGCCGATGCCGATTCCGTCAACCACCAGCTCCTGCTGCGCAGCGGCTTGATCGTCCAGTTGGCTGCCGGTGTCTATTCCTTCCTGCCGCCGGCCTGGAAGACGCTGCGCAAGATCGAGCAGATCATTCGCGAAGAGATGGAGGCCGCTGGCTCCCAAGAATTGCGGATGCCTGCGATTCAGCCGCGCGAGCTCTGGCAAGAATCAGGCCGTGCCGACTCCTACGGTCCAGTGCTGTTCAATCTCAAGGATCGCCGTGACCGACGCATGGTGCTTGCGCCCACGCACGAGGAATCGGTCACCGACCTCTTCCGCAAAGTGGTGCAGTCCTATCGTGATCTGCCGCAGAGCGTCTTTCAGATGCAGACCAAGTTCCGCGACGAGCCTCGGCCTCGCGGCGGCTTGGTGCGGGTACGCGAATTCATCATGAAGGACGCCTACTCCTTTGACGTCGATGATGAGGCCTTCCAAATCAACTACGCCAAGATGCGGCAGGCGTACTACAACATTTTCGAACGATGCGGAGTGCCGGTGGTTGCCGTCCAGGCCGACTCTGGCGCGATCGGCGGCAAGCAGTCGGAGGAGTTCATCTTCCTCACCGAGATCGGCGAGGACAACATCGTGCTCTGTCCATCCTGCGGCTATGCGGCCAACCAGGAGCGCGCAGAATTCGCGCGTGGAGCAGGCCACGGAGCCGAGGGAGTGTTGCAGGAAGTCGCCACCCCGGGTGCGGCGACCATTACCGCGCTCGCCAAGTTTCTCGACGTGCCAGAATCAGCGACCGCCAAGGCTGCATTCTTCCTCGTTGATGGCGAGGCGACGTTCGTCGTCGTGCGCGGGGATCTCGAGGTCAACGAGCTCAAACTGATCAATGCGCTCAACGCCAAGGACGCGCGACCGCTATTGCCCGACGAAGTGGCGACCGCCGGCTGGGTTGCCGGCTATACCTCGCCGATCGGAGTGGATCCATCGCGCGTCGTGGCAGACCTGAGCGTGGTCAACGCGGGCGGCCTCGTCGCCGGCGCGAACCGCGCGGATACCCATCTGCTGAACGTCCAGTACGGTCGTGATTGGACTGCCAATACGGTCGCCGACGTGGCGTTGGCCCGCTCAGGCGATCCCTGCGCGCAATGCGGCGCCGAGATGGAGATCCAGCGCGGGATCGAGCTCGGACACATCTTCAAGCTGGGGACTCGCTATGCCGAGCCGATGTCCGCCAGCTTCCTCGCCGCCGACGGCGAACGTCGACCACCGATCATGGGTTGCTACGGCATCGGCGTGGAGCGCTTGATGGCGGCCGCCGTCCAGGCCAACCATGACGAGCAGGGCATCATCTGGCCGGCGACGATCGCCCCTTACGACATCCACATCGTCCAGCTCGGCGGTCAGGAGGACGTCACGGCGGCTGTGGGCGTCATTGAACAGCAGCTCGCTGATTTCGGCCTCAGCGTGATCACGGACGATCGCGATGAGCGAGCCGGCGTGAAGTTCAACGACGCCGATCTGCTCGGCGCGCCCGTGCGCCTCACGATCGGCGCGCGCGGCCTCAGGCAGCGACAGGTTGAGCTTAAGCTGAGGTCGGCGTCGGAACTCGCCGCCGTCCCGCTCAACGACGCGGCTGAGGCGGCGCAGTCTGCGCTCGCTTCTCTGGGCGAGTAGGTCTGAAGGACCTCGCAGAGACCGTGCGGCGATGCCGATCCAGCGGACACGCGGACCATGTGGACGCGAGTGTTGCCAGACCCGAATGTCGCGCACGCCTCGCATCACTGACTCGGAACGGGTGTATATTTGATCTGTGTGGGTGTCGGGTGTGGGTCGGGCGGTACAGCTCTGATCCGGCGCGCCCCGCACGGATCTCCTTCCTAAACCAGGCGCAGGGTTGATATGAAGACCGATTTCCTGCTGGCGATCAAACAGTTGCACGCGGACAAGAATCTCGATGACGAGATCATCTTCAACGCGGTCGAGCGCGGCATGGCCGCCGCGGTCAAGCGACGCTACGACCTGCCCGGCGATGTCTTCGTTCGCATCGACCGTTACGACGGCGGCATGACCGTCTGGTCTGAGCGCGAGGTCGTCGAAATCGAGGAAGACATCTCTGACCCGGATCTACAGGTCGAACTCGACCGCGCCCGGGCGATCAACCCGGACGTAGGGATCGGTTCCACCCTGCGTGAGGATCATGAGGTCGAAGCGGTCGGTGGTCGGATTGAGGCGCAGACCGCCAAACAGGTGGTCTTGCAGGCGCTGCGAGAAGCGGAGCGAGAAGCAGTCTTCGCCAAATACACCGGCGAGGAAGGCGGCATCGTCACGGGCGATGTCCAACGCGTGGAACCGCATCAGGTCATCGTCGAGTTGGCGGATCACACGGAAACGGTCATGCCGGCGCAAGAGCAGGTGCGCATGGAGCGCTACCGCTCGGGGCAACGCGTCAAGGCGATCATGGTTGAAGTGCTGCGCGCGAGCAAAGGCCCGCAGATCGTCGTCTCACGCTCACGCCCCGAGTTTGTCCGCCGCCTCTTTGAGCTCGAGGTACCAGAAATCGCACGCGGCCTGGTTGAGATTCACGGCGTCGTGCGGCAGGCAGGTCACCGCACCAAGATCGCGGTCTTCTCGCGGCAACCGAATGTCGACCCGATCGGCAGTTGCATCGGCATGCGCGCGATGCGGATCCAGAATATCGTCAACGAGTTGCACGGCGAACGTGTCGATGTGATCCAATGGGATCGCGATCCGCGCCGCTTCGTTGAGCATGCGCTGAGCCCGGCTCAGATCCTGGCCGTGCGGATCGATCCGGAGACGAACACGGCGGAATGCGCCGTACCGGACATGCAGCTCAGCCTGGCGATCGGCCGTGAAGGTCAGAACGCGCGGCTCGCCGCCCGCTTGACCGGTTTCCGAATCGATATCAAACCGCAGACCGTGGCTGAGCGGCTCCAGCAGGAAGGTCGCGGACCCTTCGCGCCGCAGGCCGAGATTGACCTGGCGCCGGAGCCGGTGGTCGAGCCGGAGCCGATCCGCGCCGCGCCCTTGCCAGAGCGGCCGCTGGTCGTGGTTCCGCAGGCTGTCGAGCTGGCGCCGCGCCCACAGCAACCGCAGACTGAGGTCGTCGAAGAAGAGCCAGAGCTCGAGCCGGTCCTGCAAGCGACCGAGTTGACCTCTGAGGCGCCTGATGGCGGACAGATTCGCTTCGGCGAGCAAGTGCTGCGGCGCGAAGCGGAGGCGGAGCCGACCCGCGACCGCCGCCGTCGCCGACCGCGCTACCACGAGAGTGACGAAGGTCTCGAAGAAGATCCGTACGCTGAGTACCTCGAGTACGAGGAAGAGTTCTAACCTTGACCGTCTGACGCCGACGCGGGTTCCAGCCTCGCGCAGCACGGAGGCAACTGATGACCGCCAGACGCACACGACCGCATCCCCTGCGACGCTGCCTGAGCTGTCGCGCGCGTGCGCCGCGACCTGAGTTGCTGCGCATTGTCCGTCGACCGACCGGCGCGATCGCGCTCGAGCTGCAGCTCGATCCGAAGCAGGACGGTCGCGGCGCTTATGTGCATCGCCGCCGCGACTGCCTGCGCTTCGCAAGCGCCAGTCAGAAGCCGCTCGCGCGTGCGTTGCGCCGACCGCCGCCAGACGACATCCTGTCCGACCTGTCCGCGTTGGCCAATGCCGCGCCAGCAGCTAGTCCGGAGACATCATGACGACCCAACAGACGATCCGCCCAGCCGCGCCGGCCGCACAAACTGCGGAGGCCGCGGTCCCCATTCCTCGCACGGTCACCGTGCTCGAACTCGCCAACCTGCTCGGCGATACCCCGGTCTCGATCATCAAGACGCTGATGCTGAACGGCATCATGGCCGACCGCTCCAAGACGCTCGATTACGGCACCGCCGCAATCGTCGCGTTGGACCGCGGCTTTGATCCCGTTGAGGCGAGTGAGGTCGTTGATGAGGTCGAAGTCCCGACGGTGCTCGACTTTCTCAGCCCTGACGACACGCCCGACGATCCGGCCAGTCTGCGCGAGCGGCCGCCGGTCGTCGCCGTGTTGGGACACGTTGACCATGGCAAAACGTCGCTCCTGGACTACATCCGCAACGCGAATGTGGCCGACGGCGAGGCCGGTGGCATCACGCAACGCGTCGGCGCCTATCAGGCGACCGCCAACGACCGCCTCCTGACCTTCATCGATACGCCTGGCCACGCTGCTTTCACCGAAATGCGCGCTCGCGGGGCGCAGGCGACCGATATCGCCATCCTCGTCGTTGCCGCCAACGACGGCGTCATGCCGCAGACGCGCGAAGCGATCGCGCACATTCAGGCAGCCGGCGTCCCTTACGTCGTGGCGCTGAACAAGATGGATCTGGACAACATCAACCCGGACCGCGTCAAGGCCGCGTTGGCCGATGCAGGCGTGCAGATCGAGGAGTACGGCGGTGACGTGCCCCTGATTCCCGTCTCCGCGACAGTCGGCGATGGCATGCCCGACCTGTTGGACACGCTCTTGCTTGTCGCCGATATCGCCGAGTTCGCCGCCAATCCCGGCCGTCTGGCGGCAGGCGTGGTGCTGGAGGCCGAACTCGACCGTCGGCAGGGTCCGCGCACCACACTGCTCGTTCAGCAGGGCACGCTCCAACAGGGCGATCCCGTGCTCGTCGGACAGACGTGGGGACGAATCAAGGCAATGACTGATTTCGCCGGTCGACGAATTCAGTCGGCAGGTCCCTCGACGCCGGTTGTTGTGCTGGGGTTGCAAGAGGTCGCGGAGGCGGGCGATCGCTTCCGCGCCGTCGACAGTGATCGCGAGGCAAAGCGCGTCTACGAGCGAGCGCGACGCGAACGCGAAGCGCGCGAGGCGCAGGACCGACACTCCGCCACCCTTGACGAGCTGTACGGCGAGATTTCCGTCGGTGATGTCACCGCCCTCAACCTGATTCTCAAGACCGATGTCGTCGGCTCCGTAGAGGCGCTGCGCGACTCGCTCGAACAACTCTCCAACGAAGAGGTCACGGTCAAGGTCATTCACGCCGCGGCTGGACCGGTCTCCGTCGCCGATGTCAACCTGGCGCTCGCCTCGGAAGGGTTCGTGATCGCTTTCAGCACGCCCATAGAACCAGGCGCTGAGCGCCTGGCCGATCAAGAGGGCGTTGAAGTGCGGCGTTACGCCATCATCTACGAGGTGATCGAAGAAGTCGAGGCCGCGATCAGCGGTCTGCTGGAGCCGGTCCAAATGCAGGTCGTTGACGGCCACGCTGAGGTGCTGCAGGTGTTCCCGATTCGCGGACTCGGCAATGTCGCCGGTTGCCGCTCGCACGATGGCAGCATCCGACGCGATGCGCAGGTACACGTCTACCGCAACGGTGAGCAGATCGCCGAGTCATCGATCTCCAGCTTGCGCCGATTCCAGGACACGGTCGACGAAGTCGATGCGGGACAGGAGTTTGGCGTAGCGCTGGCACGCTACGAAGCGTTCCGACCAGGCGATCAGCTGGAGTTCTTCCACATCGAAACGCAATCTCGCATCGCGCAGGGCGGAGAGATCCGCAACGTCTCCGATCGGCGCTAAGCATGGCACGCTCCACACGCGAAGTGGTCGGCGGCCGCGATCTCGGCGGAGTTGACCGGATGCAACGCGTCAATGATCTGCTGCGCGACACGATTGCTGAGGTGATTGCGCGCGAACTCAAGGACCCGCGACTTGATGTCGCGCTGCTCAGCGTCACTGAGGTACGGGTCAGCCGCGATCTGCGCAACGCCACCGTCCTCGTATCAGTGCTTTCTGATCCAATCGCCAGCCTGGAAGATCAAGCGAAGGCCGCGACCGAAGCAGTCGAGGCGCTGGAACGCGCCGCGCCATTCGTGCATCGCACGATCCGGCGACGGCTACATCTGAAGCGCATCCCCTGGCCGAAGTTCGAGCTCGATTCGCGGATCGCGGGCGCAGCGGCGATGCAGGAACGCATCCGTTCATTGGAAGTATCGTGAGCCGCCGGCGCCGCGAGCCGCATCATCCTGGCGCGGTGTTCCTGGTTGACAAGCCGACCGGTCCTACCTCGCACGACGTCGTCCGTGACATCAGACGCTGGACGGGCCTGCGCCGGGTCGGACACGGCGGCACGCTCGATCCGCTAGCCAGTGGTCTGCTGCCGATTTTTGTCGGCGCCGCCACGCGGCTGAATGAGTACTTGGCGCCCTATCGCAAGTCGTACACCGCCACGTTGATGCTCGGTCAGGCGACCGATACCGACGACAGCGAAGGACAGGTCATCGCCAGCGCTCCAGTGCCGCCGCTGCAGACGGACCAGATTGACGCGGCGCTGGCGCATTTCCGAGGAGACATCCAACAATCGCCGCCGCAATTCAGCGCCGTCAAGCGTGATGGCGTGGCGGCGTATCGTTCCGCCCGAAAGGGCGAGCACGTCGAGATCGAGCCACGCTCGGTGACGGTGCACGAGTTGGCGCTCACCGGTATCGATCTGCCGCAGCTCAGCCTGTCCATGACCGTCAGCACGGGCACCTATGTGCGCGCCATCGCGCGAGACCTTGGCGAGGCGCTCGGCTGCGGGGCCCACGTGATCGCCATGCGCCGCACGGCGATCGGCGAGCAGCGTGCCGAGCGCGCCCATACACTGGTCGATCTCGAGGCGGCGCACGCCGCGGGCGATGTCTGGTCGCTGGCCATCTCCGCGGCAGAGCTGTTTACGGACTGGCCGCAGTTTCAGCTCGCTGGCGAGCAACTGCAACGCGTCAAGCGCGGCCAGCCGATCCGACACGCCCCGGTTGACGGTTGGGACAAGGCGCTCGCGCTGACGGATTCGCAACACGTCGCGGCGGTGCTGCGTCGCGACGCGCTGAGCGCCGCCACCTGGCAGCCCGAGAAAGTGCTCAGCCCGGCCTGAGCGCTCTCTCGCCGAATTCGCGCTAGCGCCGTCCTACTGCGTCGTAAACAGCAATGTCAAGGAATCGGTCTGCGCCACCAACGAATAGGGCGAGTCCGGGTCAAGCAGCACGCCCTCGCCAGCGCTGAGGCTGGCGTTGTCGTCGAGCGTGCCGATATCTACGTCACCCTGCGCGACAATGAGCGCGGTCGCGCTCTCGGTGCGTCGGTTGAGCACCCGCTGACCGGCCGGCAGTCGAATCGCTTCCGACGCCAGGGTCGTCGCCGCCGGGTTGAGTGCGCCGTTGGTGCTCGCCGAAATCCTGCGCAACGGCATGTCAGGAGATGCCCGCCGCTTCCAGATAGCTGAGCACGTCCTGCACGGTGCGGATTTCCGCCGCGTCCTCCTCTGGAATTTCCAACTGAATGTCGTCAGTCGAAAACTCCTCCTCCACGGCGATCGTCAGATCGACGATGTCCAGCGAATCGGCCTCGAGGTCATCAATCAGATGCGCTTCCGCGGACACTTTGTCTAGCGGCTGACGCAATTGGTCGGCCACGAGCTGGCGGACACGCGCGACTAGGCTCTGCTCCTCGGACATGTAGCGGCTCCCGTCTCGCTGACTTGCAGATTCCGTGAATGCTCAGGTGTCAGTGTCAGTTCAGTATCAAGTGTGATGATGCGTCTCGACCGAATCCCTGCGCGGTGGTGCTGCGGATGCGTACCTTGAGAGTACGCGCTCAACTGTCAATCCGCGACAGGGCGATGACGCCGTTCTGTCCACCGAAGCCGAATCCGTTGACCAGCGCCGCGCGCAGATCGCAATCCCGCGCCACATTGGCGACATAATCGAGGTCGCACGCCGCGTCCGGCGTCTCCAGGTTGATCGTCGGCGGCAAGACGCCGTGATACAGCGCCAAGGCCGTTGCCGCAGTCGATACCGCGCCAGCCGCACCCATCAGGTGGCCTGTCATCGACTTGACGGATGACACCGCGAGCTGATCGGCGTGAGCGCTGAAGCTGCGGCGAATCGCCTGTGTTTCGATCGCGTCGTTCATCGGCGTCGAGGTACCGTGCGCGCAGATGTATCCGATCTGCTCAGGATGCAGCCCCGAGTTGCGCAGCGCGGCGCTCATCGCGCGGGCTGCGCCGTCGCCGTTCGGATCTGGCGCTGTGATGTGGTATGCGTCCGCGGTGCGTCCGCCGCCCAACAGCTCGGCATAGATGCGCGCGCCCCGCTGCCGAGCGCTCGCCAACGACTCCGTCACACAGACCACCGCGCCTTCGCCGAAGACGAAGCCGTCGCGATCCAGATCAAACGGACGCGAGGCGGCGGTCGGATCGTCATTGCGACGCGACAACGCCTGCATGTTGGCGAGTCCCGCGATGCCGAGCGCCGACACGTTGGACTCCGTGCCGCCGCTGAGCGCCAGGTCGGCTTCTCCGCCCAGCAAGAGCTGTCGCGCATCAATGAATGCGTAGATGCTCGCCGCGCAGGCCGCCAACGAGGTCAGCGCCGGTCCGCGCAATCCGAGCTCGATCGAGACCTGGCAAGAGGCCATGTTGCCCGCCATCATCGGCACAAACATGGCCGAAACCCGCCCCGGACCCTTGCGATGCAACACTTCGGTCTGCTGTGCGATCGTCGTCACGCCGCCGCCACCCGTGTTGATCACGGCAGCGATGCGTTCTGGATCGTAGTCATCAAGGTCCAGGCCCGCGTCGGCGACGGCCAGCTTCGCCGCAGCGACGCCCAGCTGCGCGAACCGCGCCATTCGACGGGCAGACTTGTTCTCCATAAAGTCGGACGGCGCAAAATCAGGGATGTCGGCGGCGATCTGCACCTTGAGTCCAGCTTCGACCAACTCAGGCACGCGCCGCGCGCCCGATCTGCCGGCAACCAGCGAGTCCCAGAACGCATCAACGCCAACGCCGATCGGCGTCACTGGACCGATCCCAGTGATCACGATCCGCGATTCAGGCGGGCGCTCGATAGCCGAGATGGAAGCGCTCACTCGTCGTAGCGCTTCAGCAAGACGGCGGCATTGTGACCGCCGAGGCCGACAGAGAACGAGAGCGCCGCCTCCGCTTCCAGCGCTCGTGACTGATTCGGGATCACATCGAGATCCAGCTCCGGGTCTGGCGTGGCATAGTTCAGCGTCGGCGGGGCCACGCCCTCCTTCAACACCATCGCCGAGACGATCACCTCAAGCGCGCCTGAGGCGCCCATCATGTGCCCGGTCGCCGGCTTGATTGAGGAGAGCGACAGATCATATGCATGCGCTCCGAAGAGTCGTTTGAGCGCAGCCACTTCAACCTGATCACCCAGCTTCGTCGCCGTCCCGTGCGTCGACACATATCCGACGCTGTCCGGATCAATCGACGCCTCATCAAGCGCCTGTTGGACGCAGACCATCAGGCCGCGACCATGCGGCTCCGGTTGCGCGATATCGTGCGCATCATTGGCGGAACCGCCTCCCACGACCTCCGCGTAGATCGGTGCGCCGCGGGCCAGCGCGTGGTCGAGCCCCTCAATCATCATGGCCGCCGCGCCTTCTCCTGGCACGAATCCGTTGCGATGCAGATCGTACGGCGCGGAGGATGCGGAAAGCGGCTCCGCCGGCACGGCCAGCACGCCCATCCGCTCGAAGCAGATGTGGAACAGCGGCAGGATGATCGCCTCTGAGCCACCGACCAGCAACGCGTCAGCGCGACCTGAGCGAATCTGCAGCATGCCGTCGGCGACGGCGTTGGCGCCGGTCGCGCAGGCCGAAGTGGGCGAGTAGTTGGGCCCGCTCGCGCCTGATGCAATCGAGAGATGGCCGGAGGCGGCATCGGCAATCAGATTGGGCATCGCAAACGGCGACACGCGTCGCGCGCCGCGATGCACCAACGTGTCCTGCCATCGTGTGACCAGCTCCATGCCGCCACCGCCAGAGCCAAAGATGATTCCGACTCGGTGCTGATTGTCCTCCGTGATCTGCAGACCGGAATCCGTCAGCGCCTCAAGGCCGGCCGACATGCCGTACTGCGTGTTCAGGTCCATGTGTCGCAGCGCTTTGGCGTCGGGCAAGACCGATTCCGGATCAAAGTCCCGTACTTCGGCCGAGAGCGGCATCTTGACGCCCCAGCGCTCCGGATCAAACCGCGTAATCCGCGACACTCCGCTCTCGCCGGCGACCAGATTGCGCCAGGTGGTCGGCATATCGTTGCCGACCGGCGTCACGGCGCCGACGCCCGTAATCACCACACGGCGTGCGTCAGAGGGGCGCTGCCAGGTCACTATTTCGGGATCCCGTCGCTCTTGTCCGGGTAATCCCGCGTCGAGAGCCCGTGATCATCATCCGACAGCGGGAAGGTCCACGACGTACGTGAGATGCGTCGCACCAGCTTCGAGAGCACATCGCCCGGCCCTGCCTCAACGAACATCGTCGATCCCTGCGCCGCCATCGTCTTGACCGCTTGTTGCCATTGCACGGGCGCCGTCAACGCTTCCGACAGTTCATGCGCCAGCTGCTCTTTCGTCTGCATCAGGCTACCGCTGATGTTGCTCACCACCGGCACCACCGGATCGCGCCAGTTGACCGCCTGCACCGCCTCTGAGAAGTGCGCCTGCGCCTCAATCATCAGCGGGGAATGCGATGCGATCGAGATCGGCAGTCGGACCACGCGGCGGGCGCCCTGCTGGTCTGCCAGGTGCATAAATCTGCGCAGCGGCGCCTCATCGCCAGAGACGACGGTCTGACCCGGGCAATTGTCGTTTGCGACGACCAGTGTGCCTTCTTCTCGCGCCTCCCCGACGAGACGTCGCAGGACGCGATCGCGCAGGCCAATGATCGACGCCATGCCGCCCGGACGCTTGGAGTCTGCCAGGTGCATCACTTCCGCTCGGCGACGAACCAGTCGCAGGGCGTCATCGAAATCGATTGATCGCGCCGCCAGCATCGCGGTGATCTGACCCATACTGTGACCGGACACCATCGTCGGCTTGAGCGTCCGACCCTTGTCAGCCCAGGTGTGCCGCAGCGCCTCGAGCCAGGCGACGGAGGCCACGAAAATCGCCGGCTGCGAGTGCGTCGTCTGGTTCAGATCCTCGCTCGGTCCGTGCTCAATCAGGTGCAACAGGTCGTAGTCCAGCACCTCGTTGGCGCGGCTGAACCATCGCTGCGCCTCAGGGTCGACGCGCAGGACCTTGCCAGCCATGCCGACCGATTGCGATCCCTGACCGGGAAAGAGCAACGCATATTCGTCGTCCGACAAGGCCGGATGCTCGCCGATTGGCGACTCATCCTGCTCTGATCCTGTCTGGCTGGGCGTGCTCATCTCGGCTCCTGGCCCGTATCACGTCGTTGGCGGACGCTCCTGTACGGGCGATACCTAATTCTATCTAGTTCCTGGCGCTTCGACGTGGACCAATGCGCCGGGGGACACTTGATTAGCGGGGTCAACTGATTATCCCATCACCATCCCGCCGTCGACGTGGATCACCTGTCCAGTGATGTACGCCCCGCCCGGTCCCGCCAGAAAGGCGACCAGCGGCGCCACGTCGACCGGATCTCCCAGTCGATCGAGCGGAATTCGCTGCATCACTTGCTGAATCACGTCCTCTGACAGGTCAGCGGTGATGTCGGTGCGAATGAATCCCGGCGCGACCAGGTTGACGGTGATTCCGCGCGAGCCGAGCTCGTGCGCCAGTGATCGGGTCATGCCTGCCAGGCCGGCCTTGGCGGCGGCGTAGTTCGCCTGCCCGGCATTGCCGACCGTGCCGATGACCGATCCGATCGTGATGATCCGTCCCTGACGCGCCCGCAGCATGCCGCGTAACACCGATTGCGTAGTCAGAAACGACCCGGTCAGGTTCGTGCCCACGACCGCGTCCCAATCAGCCGATTTCATCCGCATCGCCAGCATGTCGCGCGTGATGCCGGCGTTGTTGACCAGAATCGTCGGCGCGCCGAGCTCGCTCGTCACCGCCTTCGTCATCGCGCTCACCGCGGCCGCGTCCGAGACGTCCGCCTGGACCACATACGCGCGTCGGCCAAGCGAACGAACTTGCGCGGCCACCTCCTCAGCGGCGTCGGCCGATGCGCTGTAGTTCACCGCGAGATCGGCGCCCTGAGCTGCCAATTCGAGCGCGATCGCACGGCCAATGCCGCGCGACGCGCCGGTCACCAACGCCACTTCGCCGGCTAGCGGTTCACCCATTGGAGCTGATTCAGCAGGATCAGTCATTCGCAGAGGCTATCACTGAGCGATGCTCTCACCGTGCGATGCTCTCACCGTGCGATGCTCTCCTGGGCGGCGTCAGCTATCCACTAGTCCGCGACTGATCGGCTAGCGGTTGAATTCATATCGCTGTAACCAGCAGCCGTGATCGTTGCGCGACACTACGTCGAACTGGTCCTGCGATCACCGGCGGCGTGGGCGACCTCAATGCCGCTCTGAGAGGAGCTGCGTATGGATACCGGCAATACTGCCTGGCTGATGGTCTCGGCGGCGCTTGTCCTGCTGATGACACCCGGTCTCGCCTTCTTCTACTCCGGCCTCGTGCGCACCAAGTCCGCCGCCGCCACGATCATGCAATCGTTTGCCATGGTCGGCGTGGCCACCGTGGTCTGGGTGATGTGGGGCTACTCGCTTGCCTTCGGTACTGACATCGGCGGTTTCGTCGGCAACCTGTCCAATTTCGGACTGCGCGGCCTCGATGCCGAAGGCCTGCTCTTCATGGTCTTCCAGATGATGTTCGCGATCATCACCCCCGCTCTGATCACGGGCGCGTTCGTTGAGCGCGTCTCGTTCAAGGCGTTGATGGTCTTCACGGTGCTCTGGATCACGATCGTCTATGCGCCGCTCTGTCACTGGGTTTGGGCCGAGGGCGGCTGGCTGCTCAATCTCGGCGCGGCCGACTTCGCTGGCGGCACCGTGGTTCACATCAACGCCGGGGCAGCCGCGCTCGCAGCTGCGCTGTTCGTCGGACGTCGACGCGATTCGGTTGCGGAAACGCGTCCGCACGACGTCTCGAAAGTCGTACTCGGCGCAGGGCTGCTCTGGTTCGGCTGGTTCGGTTTCAACGCCGGCTCCGCCCTGGCCGCCGACGGTCTCGCGATCAACGCGTTCGTCCAAACGCAGATTTCCGCCGCAGGCGGACTCGTTGCCTGGATCGTCCTCTCCTGGCGCTACACCGGTCATCCCTCGATCATCGGCGCCGCGACCGGAGCGGTCGCCGGACTCGTCGCGATCACGCCGGCGGCCGGCTTCGTTGGACTCTGGCCCGCGACCGATGGCTATCTCAACTTCTTCCCGGCGCTCTGCATCGGCGTCGTCGCCGCGGTGCTCGGCTTTTACGCCATTCGAGTCCTGCACAAATGGCGCGACATGGACGACACGCTGGATGTCTTCGCGGTGCACGGCATCGGCGGCATCTGGGGCGCCTTCGCGACCGGCATCTTCGCCGTCAGTGAAGTCAACGGCGTTAACGGTCTGATCGGCGGCGAAATCGACCTGCTCGGCAAACAGATCGTCGGTATCCTCGCGGCGCTGGGCTGGTCACTCGGACTCTCGATTCTCATCCTGTATGCGATCCAACGCTTCATGCCGTTGCGCGTCACTGAGGATGACGAAATGATCGGTCTCGACCGCAGCACCCACAACGAACCGGCCTACGAATTCGACGAGATCGGATTCGGCTGGGACGCGAGCGAATCGATCGACGAAGAGATTCCCAGCGGCTTCGCAGCGATTCGGAGGATACTCTCATGAAGAAGATCGAAGCGATTATCCGACCCGAGGCGCTGGAACCGGTCAAACGCAAGCTGATTGAAGCCGGCATCACGGGCATGCACGTTGAGCGGGTCGCCGGACACGGCTACCAGGGCGGTGTGGTCCAGGCCGGCCGCGGCGGGCAGTTTTACGTCGTCGACATGATCCCCAAGGTCAAGCTCACCACGATCATCTCCGATTTCAACGTGGAGCCCGCGATAGAGGCGGTGATCGCAGGCGCCCGCACCGACCGAACTGGCGACGGCAAGATCTTCGTGACCAATGTGGAGGATGCCGTCCGAGTCCGCACCGGCGAACGCGGCCGCGAAGTGCTCTGAAGGGTTGCCGAACAGGCTGCTGTCCTGCCACCGCTCAGCGAACCTCTAGCGCTCCCAGCCTCCCCTCAACAGGGAGCAGGGAGCGCTAGTAGACCACCTGATCGATTAGCAGCTGCACATAACGTTCGTCATCGATCCTGAACTCACCCTTCAGGATCTCCTCTGAGTGTTCTCCCAGCCCAGGCGACGGTCGGGCGCCGAGTCGCGATCCGTTCCACGTGAACGGTTGATGCTGCGTCATGAACGGGACCTCACCGCGCTGGTAGCGGAAGAACAGGCTTGACGCGCCCTGATCGCGCTCCACGAGATCAGCGGCACTCTCCGCCGGTGAGGCCGGGATGCCGCGAGCCTGCAGCAGCGCACTCGCCGCCCACGCGTCATGCCGCGATGACCACTGACTGACTGCTGCCTCGATCTCCGTTTCTGACGCCTTGCGGCCTGACAGGGTTTGCAGATCGCTGCGTTGCGCCAGGTCCGGTCGCTGCATGACTTCGCAGAGGTCTCGCCACTCCTGACGGTCTCGGATGGCCAATGCCAGCCAGGAGTCCTCACCCGATGCGGCGAACAGCCCGTGCGGACAGTACTCATCCGAACGATTGCCATTGCGTGGCGTGTCCACCCCGTTGACCAGGGCATCCATGAGCTCATGATCAAGCAGATGCACCGCCGCCTCATACTGCGCGATCTCGATCTCCTGGCCTTCACCAGTTCGATCTCGCTGCAACAGCGCCGCCATCAACAACGATGCGGCGATCGGCGCCAGAGTGAAGTCCGTGTGCAGCGTCCCGATCCCGATCGGCGCGCGGTCGGCTCGACCCGTATGTCCCGCCACTCCCGACAGGGCCGTGACTCCGTTACCGATTCCGCGATATGACGCCTTCGGACCGGTCGACCCCATCACCGGAAACGACGCGTAAATCACGTCCGGCTTGCGCGCGCGCAGCTCGTCATAGGTCAGGCCAAACTTCTGCATCGCACCTGGCGCAAAGTTGTTCGTCACCAGATCGAAATGGGGCAGCAGCTCCAGGATCAGTTCACGCGCCTGGTGATGATGCAAGTTCAGCGTCAACGACCGCTTGTCGGTATTGGTGTCGTTAAAGAAGGCCCCGGTATCAATCGTGAACCCTTTCGGCGGATGCGAGAATTCACGCACGGAGTCCAACCCTGTGACCGATTCGATCTTGATCACATCTGCGCCGAGGTTGGCCAGCATCTCGGTGATCAGCGGGCCTGCGGCCATCCAACAGAAGTCCAATACGCGCACGCCTGCAAGCGGCAGGCGGTCGCTGCTCTCGCTCGACGTTGACGTGGCGGACGCGCCGCGCCGGGGCGTCGCCGGCGTATTGACGGACCGAGTCAGTTCCGGCGGACGGCCGCTGGCGATACCCAACCTGATCAAGGCGGAAATCTCCTCGTTGGAGCAACCGGCGAGCTCGCGCAGGACTTCAGTCGTGTGTTCGCCGAGCCCGGTCGCTGCCCGCAGGGACAGGTCCAGCCCGCTCGATCGATACGGCGAACGCGGCAAAGGCAGCGTGCGTCCCAGTACCGGATGCTCCACCTGCGGATAGAAACCTCGCTCATGCAAGTGAGGGTCGCGCACGATGTCGAGCGCGGTCTGTACCGGCAATCCCAGATCACCGTTGCCTTGCGCCCGCACGACCAACGCTTCGCGTTCCTGCGCCCGGCAGAATCTGCGGGTGAATTCTTGCATCTCCCGTCGATGCTCAACGCGATAGATCTGATCGGGCCATGGGTCGGATAACAGGCTCTCATCGCCCGTCACTTCGGCGTACCACTCCGGGAATTCCTTCCAACCGGTGTTGGTCGGAGATTGCATGTAGGTCACCCAGAGATCGTCTGACGTTTGATACGTCACGCCGGGCGTGTCGATGATCACAATCTCGCCGTCTTCAAATCGCCCCTGTTCGAACGATCCGAAGCCAGCGCCGACGACGGGATACTTGAGGCCGCCGTTGCCGCTGCGCTCCGCCACCATCCCATGCCAGACATAGAGATTCGGATTCGCCGCCTGGATGATGGTTGAGATCACCGCCTCTTGCAGCGAAATGGTCGCACACGCCGATGCGCCGCCGCGCGCTCGTTGCAGGATCGTCGCGACCGCTGCCGCCACCGCGAGATACGACGCCTGCTTGTATCCCAACTTGCCCGCCGGATAATCAGGCGCGATGTCGGGAAAGCCATTGCACACGACCTGGCTCCCCGCCGCCATCGCAATCAGGTCTGTCGCCTGTTGCGATGGATCATCACGCCGAAAGACGATCTCAATCAGCGACGGACCCTCGCCGCTACGCGCTGACTCACGTAAGCGCGAGATCAGATGCGCCGCGCGCGCGGACTGCTGCATGGGCGCGATCACGACGTCGGCGCGCGCAGCCAGGGTTTCGATCATGTCCCATGCTTCAGCAGCATCCAGATCCAGCGCCAGCGACTGCTTGCCCTGGTTGTAGAGCAGATGCCGCAGCGCCCGCTCGTTGTCCGCTTCGCCATCGAGCCACGGTCCAACGCGCCGTATCCGATCGCCATTGGCGGACTCTACTCGCACGACGCGCGCGCCGAGGTCTGCCAGGTAGCGCCCGGTTACGATCAGCGGCTCGTCGGCCAGATCCAGGACGACCGCGCCTTCCAGCGGCAGTGAGTGGGTCATCAGACTCTCCAATGCGGACACTCAGAACATGGCGATGGGGTTGATCGGCGAGGCGGTTCCGCCCACCAGCCGCAGAGGCGCGACGGTCAGCAGGAACTCCCAGCGGTTCCTCGCGGCGCAAGCCTCGGCCAGCGGCCCGAGCCTCGCATTGTCGATCAGATGCACCCCCATGTAGGTGATGATGATGTGGTGGATCGGCAGCGGCGACCCGTCAATGTTGGACGGAATCAGGTCCGAGACCCCGTCACAACCGAGGATGGCCACTTCGCGCTCATGAATCCAGGGCAGCGTCTCCATCAGCAGACCGGCGAGCCCCTGGAAGGGAGGCCAGGCGCCTTCCGCCTCGCGTCGCGAGTCGCGGCCGGTGCGAATCATCAGTATGTCGCCAGAACGCACCTTGACGCCCTGTGCCGACTCCGCCGCGAGCAGATCATCAACCCCGATGCCCTCGCCTGGTTCGAGCCAGTCCACGCCGTTCGTTCGCGCGATATCGAGCAGCACGCCGCGCGACGCGATGCCCTGTTCCCCAGCCATGATCGAGTTCTTCGTCGCGCCGTTCGACAGCACGGCCGAGGCCGGAAAGCCGTTGTACATCTTCCCGTGATCGAGAATGTGACAGAGCGCGTCGATGTGTGTGTTGGCCATCCCGTGCGGCGAGATCATGAAGCCGTCGCCGGTCGCCTCGAGGCCGCGCAGGCCTCCTTGCGCACTTACGTCGCCGGCCCCGGTCATGAAGTGCATCACCGGCGTGGGATTGTCGGCGGCGGGCGTCTTCGCCAGCTCGAGCGCGCAGCTGACCGTCACGCCCTCCCGCACCAATGATGCCGCGGCGGCGGAGACATCAGCGGTGATGAAGTTCAACGCGCCGCGCTCATCCTCTGCGCCCCAGCGTCCCCAGTTCGACAGCTGTTGCGCCAAGTCGTCCACATCCGCTCGGGTTCCCTGTTGATTGGCCATGGATGGTCTCTCTCTTGTCCCTGATCTGGTATCTGTCGCTGTAGGCGCAGTATGCCAGAGCGCTGACGGCCAGGCGCGTCGCGGATAGCATGAGCAGTGGCGCCTGACGATCCGTGCGAACGCAGAGCGGCGCGCAGGAGGCTGAGAGAGGCAAGGATCGCCCCGAGTGCTGCCCCGTCTCTTCGGATCGCAACCGCTCTTCTACGGCTGGTACATCGTTGGAGCTGGACTCGTCATCAACATGTTGATGGGCGGTCTGGTGATGCACGCATTCGGCTTCTACGCGGCGTCCCTGAAGGAAGAATTCCTCTGGTCGGCGACGATCTTCGGCATCGCTTCAGCCGTCACCCGCGTCGAGTCCGGGCTGCTCGGCCCCATCCAGGGTTGGATGATCGACCGCTACGGACCGCGCGCGATGATGCGGCTCGGTATCACGATCACCGCGATCGGCATGGTTCTCTTCTCTCAGCTGTGGGACGAAGCCTCGTTCATCGGGTTCTACATCGTGCTCTCCATCGGTACGTCGATGGGCGGATTTATGACCGTGTCCGTCGTCGTCGTGACCTGGTTCGAACGGCAACGTTCACGCGCCATCGGCTTCATGTCGATGGGGTTCACGATGGGCGCCCTCGTATCGATTGCGGTCGGCACCGTCATACTCGATATCGGCTGGCGAGATGCCTCGATGTTCACCGGCATCTTTCTGCTGATCGTCGGTTGGGCGCTGTCGTACCTCTTCGTGCGTCATCCTGCTGACAAGGGACTCGAAGTAGATGGCGGTCCGCCGCCGTCAGACATCGTCCCTGCCCTGGTTGATGGCGAGCGCCGTCCGCGAGCGCCGTCGCGAACTCCGCACCGCCATCGTGACTTCACTGCGATGGAGGCCATCCGCACCCGCGCCTTCTGGGGCCTGGCGTTCGCCCACGGCGCTCCGCTGATGGTGATCGGGATGTGGTTGGGCCACGGCGTGTTGCACATCGACGAGATTGAGGGCTTCTCCGCCGGCGATGCCCGCGCGGTGATCCTGGCGATGGTGTTCACGCAGCTCATCGGTCAACTGCTGGCCGCATGGGCCGGCGACCGCTTCCGCAAGCGTCCGCTGCTGTTTCTGTGTATGGCGGGACACCTGATCGGCGGCCTGTCGCTCGCCCTCGCCAACAGCTGGCTGCTGCTGATGGGCTTCGCCTTGTTCAATGGCGTCTCCTGGGGAGCGCGAGGCGCACTCATCACCTCGCTGCGAGCCGACTATTTCGGCGTCTCGCAGTTCGGACGCATTATGGGTTGGACATCAATGGTGATGATGCCGTTCATGACGATTGGGATGCTGGGCTCAGGCATTATGCGCGACATCTTCGGCAGTTATGAGATTCCCTTCGTTATCTTCAGCATCGGCGCCGGCAGCGGCATGTTCTGGGTGCTGATGGCCAGTCGTCCAACACTGCCAGGCACGCGACTGATGGGCGGCGTGGCGGCGCATAGAGCGCAGCCCATCACCGTGGTCCGGCCGTCCAGCTCGGCGCCGATCGCAGCCGCGCGTCCAGCCCCGCAACGCGCCGAACGGGATCACTGATCCACCACACAGTCCATCATGCCCTAGCCTCGCAACACTGAGCAGCAGCTGAGGAGGCACCAATGGAATATGACGTGATCATTGTCGGCGCCGGATCATCGGGCGCCGTGATGGCAACCAAGCTCTCGGAAGATCGGACGCGTTCGGTCCTGTTGCTTGACGCGGGTCCCGACTACGACAGCCTGGAATCGCTGCCGGCGGATATCAACAGCATTCACGAACCGTCCGTCGTCAAACACGACTGGGGCTTCAACGCCCGCTTTGTGCCCGGCCGCGAGGCGCCGCTGCCGCGCGGCAAGTTAGTCGGCGGATCATCTGCCGTGAACACCGGCGTCGCCATCCGCGGCGCGCCCGGCGACTACGACCGCTGGGCCGAGCTCTCGGGCGATGATCGCTGGCGTTGGCAGGAATGCCTGCCCTACCTCCGCGCGATCGAGGATGACAAGGATGAAGGCGGCGACTTCCATGGTCAGGGTGGGCCGATTCCCGTGCGTCGCTGGCGTCGCGACGAGATGGAGGATGTCCACCGCGCCTTCTACGACGCCTGCGTCGCGCACGGCTTCGCGGAGACGAACGACCAGAACGATCCTGAGTCCAGCGGCATTTCGCCTCTGGCCATGAACCGCGACGGCCCTCAGCAGATGACACGCTGGTCGGCCAACCTCGGTTTCCTCTCGCAGGCTCGCAACCGACTCAACCTCACCGTGCGCGGACGCTGCCTCGTCGATCGCGTCCTCTTTGAGGACAACCGCGCCGTCGGACTCATCGTCGATTGCGACGGCGAAGTGCAGGAGGTGTTCGGCAAGCAGATCGTGCTCTGCGCGGGCGCGATCATGAGTCCGGCCATCCTGCTGCGCAGCGGCGTCGGTCCGGCCGGCGAGCTCACGCCACTCGGCATCCCCTCGGTCATGGACCTGCCCGGCGTCGGCAAGCATCTCATGGATCATCCCATGACGCCGCTCCTGCTGCGCCCCAACGACGGCGTGGTCAACCCGGACCGACCGCTCGCTCAGACGCTGCTCCGTTACACCTCGTCCACCGGCGAGTTCAATGACATGCAGGTCTACCTGCTCGGTCACGTCCTCAGCGGACCCGGCCAGCGTTTCGGGGCCTGGCGCGGCTCGGATGAGGCAGAGGCCGAGTGGGCCTTCGGGATCGCGCCCGGCGTGCAGCTGCCCAACTCCTACGGCTCCGTCACCCTCGCCAGCACCGACTATCACGACCATCCCGTCATCGATCTCAAGTTCGACGAGGATGAAGCCGACCGCATTCGCTTACGAGAAGGTGCGCGTCTCGCCTGGAGCCTCGCCCATTCCGAGGCGCTGTCCGCGTTGCATCAGGGGGCGCTGGACATCGATCAGTCGATCATTGATGACGACGACCGGCTCGACGAGTGGATTCACGTCACCGCCACGAGCATGGCGCACCCGACCTGCACCTGTCCGATGGGGAAGGATCCATCGGCGGGCGACGTGGTCGATGCCGAGGGTCGAGTACACGGCGTCGCGGGACTGCGTGTCGTCGATGGCTCCATCATGCCCACGATCATCCGCGCCAACACCAACTTCACCTGCATGATGCTCGGCGCCAGAATCGCAGACTGGATGTCAGCCGAGTCCTGAACAGCACACCGCGCGGATTAGCTGAGCGCGCCTGCCGCAGCCAGCGCGGTGATCTCATTGTCGGTCAGACCGAGCACACGCGTGAGTACCAGCTCGTTGTGTTCGCCATACATCGGAGCCGGGCGCGACACTTCGGCCGGCGATTCCGACAGGATGTAGCGCGGAGCCTCTACGACGGTCTCTCCGTGCAACGCATGAGGCAGTCGGCGAAAGTGAACGCGATGCGCCAACTGCGGATCGTGGCTCGCGTCCTCAGTCGTCGATAGCGCATGCGCTGAGACGCCAACCGCCTGCAATGCGGTTTCCACCTCCGAGGCCAGTCGCTGTGACGACCATTGGCCGATCGCGTCATCGAGCGGCGCACGCCGCTCGAGGCGCTGATCAAGGTTGAGTGACGGATCAGCGCCAATCAACTGCGCCAGCTCTCGCCATTGCTGATCGGTTGCCACCGCAAGGGCCACCCACGACTCGGAGCGTCCATCTGTTGGCGAGCAGGGGTAGACCCCGTGCGGCGCCAGTTGCGGATCGTCATTGCCGCGACGCTCGATCTCAGGACCGCCATTCATGTAGTCCATCAAGGCCGGCGCGAGCAGTTGTAACGTGCCTTCCGCTTGCGCCTGATCGATGAAGACGCCCTCACCGGTGCGTCGGCGGTGATCGAGCGCCGCCAACAGCGCCGTCAACGCGAAGCGCGGGGCCGGATAGTCGGTGTAGGGACCAAACGGACCAGCCGGCGGACGATCCGCCCAGCCCGTCAGGTACTGCACGCCTGACATGCCCGCGCCTTGACTACCGAATCCGCTCACGCTGCGATACGGCCCCGTCTGCCCCAAGAGCGTGCTGCTCAGCATGATCAGATCGGGCTTCAGCTTTCGCAATTGCGGATAGTCGAGCTGCCAACGTTGCAGCACGCCTGCGGTAAACGATTCGCTCACGATGTCGCACCATTGCACGAGGCGTCGGAAGATGTCGCGCGCCTCTGGCACGCGCAGGTCCAGTGTGATGCCCCACTTACCGGCGTTCACGTTTCCGTACAACGCCGATTGCTCGACTCCAGGTTCATCAGCATGAAACGGCCCGACGATGCGGGCCGTGTCGACCCGCGTGGGCGATTCAACCCGAATCACGGTCGCTCCGTAGTCAGCCATCGCGCGACCGACCGTTGGCCCCGCCACGATCCAGCTCAAGTCAAGCAGCTTCACGTCGGCAAGCGGTCCGTTACCCCGAGGCAAGTTGATCTGAGGCAAGCTCATATCACGCCTTCTGATCGAAGTCGCATCAGGTCGTCAGCTTTCACTCCGAGTTCGCCGTATATCTCCGCATTGTGCTGACCGAGCGTCGGCGGCTGTCGGTGCTGATCGACCATCGGTTGATTGTCCAGGAGGATCTGCAGCGGCGGACCGGGATACGTCACGCGGCGACCGTCCGAGTGCTCAATCTCGCGCCAGAACGATCGCGCCTCCAACTGACGACTCTCTGCCACATCAACGACATCAAGCACCGGCACGAGCAGCAGGTCATATTCGATTGAGACCTCCAACATTTCTTGCTTGGTGCGCTTCGCCACCTCATCGCGCATCAGCTGTTGCAGGCGGGGAAAGAGATCAGGGTCGGCGCGTCCAGCGGCGGCGCGGTCGGCGTAGGTGACAAAGTCCTCGTCAAGCAGGCGACGATCGGCAGCGCCAATCTCGACCAGCCAGCGCGCCGCGTGATTGGCGAAGTGGCCGATCGCCGGTCCCGGCGCCAGCGTGACCACCACATGTCCATCAAGCACATCGGCCGTGCCCCGGATGCCGACGCCGCGCAGCTTGATCCCGCCGCCAAATCGCTCCGGCTCGACTGCGCCGACCGAGAACGCCAGAATCTGCCCAAGCGTCGCTTGCGCGGCAGAGACCTGCGCCGAGACATCGACATGCTGTCCGCGACCGCTCTGATGCCGAGCGTGCAGCGCCAGCATCGCGCCGCCGGCGGCATCGCCCGCCGCGTGTCCCCACGCTTGCGGTTGGGAGACCCGCAATGGCGCCCGATCGTCGTCGCCCGTCATCAGCAGCGGAGCGCCCGCTGCCCAAATGGCAAGGTCGGAGCCAACATAATGCGCTTTCGGACCACTCTGACCGAACGCGGAGATGGAGATGTAGATGAGCTGCGGATGATGCTCGCGCACCGTCTCGTGATCGAGCCCGAGCCGAGCCATACGTCCCACGTCGGAAGATTCAATCAAGAAGTCCGCACGGTCAAGCAGTCGCAGGAGCAGGTCGCGGCCGTGTGGGCTCTCGATGTCGCAGGTGATACCGCGCTTGCCGCGCGTGTAGGCGGCCCAATAGATCGATTGATCGGGTCTGTCAGCGAAGAAGGGCGCAACACCCCGCCCCGACGAGCCGCCAGGCGGCTCGACCTGGATCACATCCGCGCCAAGGTCGGCCAGCATCTGCCCGGCCAACACGCCGCGTTCATCGCTCAGGTCAACCACGCGGTAAGGCGACAGCATGCTTGCAGCGTAGCGGCAGAGGGAAACTCTACATCCCACCGCAGCCGTAACGATTCACGGCTGCGCTTCAGCTGACTCACACTGACGCCGTGTGCGCGGAAGCGCCGAGCCACGATCACCTCAACGAGTTCCAGAAACGAAAGCCATACCTCGGAGTTGCGGTCCCGCATTCGATCATCAAACAGAGCGGCGAGGCCAGTTGCTGGATTTCCGCAGAGCCAGTTTCGCACTGTTGCGGGCGATGTCGCAGCATGGCGCGCCGCCTCGGCGACGCTGAACAGTTCCCAGATTCGAACATCCTTTGGTGCGCTCATGCGCTCACCGTACCAAGCGTTCAGTCAGGCGTGCGGCAGGCGACCCTCACCTGGAGGGCCTGCGAAGGCTTGCGCTACTTGCAGGAACTCTTCAGCGGCGCCAGGCGTGTAGCTCAAGGCTGTGTCCCGATAGTGGATGCGTTGGGTGACGACTCGACAGAAATCGGGCGCTTCACCAGCAATGCGATTGACGGCGTCGGCCTCGCCGCGCGACCATGCCGCGCCCGATGGCAGTGTCAGTTCGACTCGCAACGGCTCGTTGTTTGGTTCCATGCCCCGCGTCAGGTAGGCAAACTGCCTGGTGATGACGCCCAGATGCGCGATGTGTTGTAGTCGGTCGGAGTGGACCGGCTCGAGTCCGGCGCCGTCCAGCGCATCCAGTCCGTGCGACCAGCATTCCATCAGCCGCGCGGTTGCGAACGAGCGAGCGCTCATCGGCGGACCGGCCCAAGGCAATCGGGCGCGCGCGTCGAGCGGTCGCAGTGCGCCTTGCAGTCGTTGGCGAGCCGCTCGCCACCAGTCGAGCAGCTGCCGACGGGTCATGTGTCGTGAGCTGTCCTGCAACGCCGAGCGTGTACCGTCGGCCGAACGCTCGCCGCCGCTCATACCCTGCGCCGCTCCCGACGCGACACCGGCGGCGCTGTCGTCCACCTCAGCGAGGTGCGCGACCACATCACGCACCATCCAACCACGACAAGGCGTGTCACGCTGCCAAGCGTCGTCGGGCAACGCAGCCAGCTGGTCATCGAGGTATCGCTGCTCCGCAACCAGGTCATCCAACAGCAAGTGGTAGGCATCAGGCATCGGGCTGGCTCCGTTCTGTGGCTTGCACGTTAGGGTAAATTGCGCCACCAGCCAGATAAACTGAGGCCTGGATGCGGTTCATGAGACGTCCCGATGACGAACGTTTCACCAGCGATCGCTATGCCTTTTCGGAAGCTGGCCGAATACAGGGTGTGCGGTCGTAGATCGTGGGCAATCGGTTCCGCGCCTACCAGCGAGGAGGCAAGCGCTACGAGCCACTATTCGGGCCAGCCGTGGGTATGCTCCAGCACCGCAGCAAGATCAGTTATCTGGAACTGGTTGAGGCGAAAATTGTCGCCGCCTGCCGCGCTCATAGGATCAGCGCGTTACGCACTCGCAGAGCCAGGGAGTTTGCTCAAGTTCATCTCGATGCGGAGTTCCCCTTTGCGACGCGGGGCAGTTCACCACTGATGGTTCGCGAGTGCTGTACGAGTTCCAGGAACGCGAAGTGGAGCAGCCCGTCGGGCCGATGTTCGTTGACATCGGCAGCGCGGCAGCTCAGACGGTCCTTCCGGGCTACATCCGCGAAGCAGTCGAGCTGTTCGAATTTGCGACCGATGGGATTGATTGGCCGACGTGCTTCCATCCACGCGGGCGCAACGTCCCACTCTCTGTCGATCCGATGTTTCGGTCAGGACGGGTCACGATCGTCAATCGCGGGATTCCTGCTGAATCCGTATGGCGTCGATGGTTAGCGGAAGAGCCGCGTTGGTTCATTGCACAGGATCTCGAGATCGATTTGGGCGCAGTTGATGCGGCCATCGCGTTCAGAAGTGCCGTATGAAATTGTTCTTCGATGAATGCCTTGGCAACGGAGTGCCAAAGGCGCTCAGGCTCGTCCGCTTTACGAACGTGCTGTACCTCAAGAGCGTGTATCGCTGGAAGATCGAGCAGGGAAAGATCAACAGCGACGACGAATGGCTTGCCCGGGCAGGGCGTCAAGGCTGGTTGGTCATTACAGAGGACTTGGCGATTTTGGACAGCTCCACTGAGCGATCACTGATGCTTGAGCATCAAGTGGGAATTGTTTTCCTCGAAGCGGCGAAGCTAGAGAGTCGCGATGTCTTGGCCTTCATGTTGAGGCGCATGAATTGGTTTGAGGCTGTCGATAGCGAGCCTCGTCCATTCGCATACGTCACGACCCTCCGCGGCAGCCTGCGGAAGGTCGAGTTATAGTCGGGAACCGATTCCTGGTTGCTAGCCCACGACCGGAGTCGCGCCCAGCGGGCGTAGCTCGTCCATCAGCCAGGTGAGGCGCTCTTCGCTCAGCGATGCAGACTTGTGGGCGTCCCTGGAGCCAGGGTAACCGAAACTGCTGCGGCCCTCATGCTGCTGTCGGACGTACTGACCCAGCGAGATGCGGCTGGCATAGCTGAGGTTGGAGCGTACGTACTTGGGCAGGTCGTCCCACGTCGTCGCGTGCGCCATTTCCGCTGCGACCTCGAAGTTGACCGCGTCGGCCATCTTGTCCCACTCGCCTTTGAGCGAGAGCTCGTGCAGCTGCATGCCCAACGACTCCATACCGTGAGCGCGGAAAACGTGGTGATATGACCGCGTCGAGCCGTAGAACGAGATCGCGCGGCGCAGGCCGTCAATTGACTGCTCGACTTCGGACTCGTCCTCGCCGAAGGCCATGAAGCCGCCCACGCCGAGGTCGATGTCCTCGAAGTTACGCCCGGCGCGATCGGCGCCTTTCTTGACGTTGGGAATGACCGTTTCCATCATCACCTTGTGGGTCATGAAGCCATGCGGACGCAGACCGTCGGCGCAGGCGCCGGCGACCTGGGCCATCAGCGGACCCACGTTGGCCAAGGAGATCTTGGGCGGGTCGTAGGGAATCGGCCCCGGGTCAAACATCGGCGTCATCAAGGTGTAGGTGTAGTTGTCCGAGATGTACTCGGGACGCTCACCGGTCTGCCAGGAGTGCCAGACGGCGCGCATCATGTTGATGTAGTCCTCCATGCGCTTGGCCGGAGGCGTCCAACTGCCGCCGAAGCGGCGCACGTTGTGGCCCTTGACCTGGCTGCCGAGACCGAGATTGATGCGGCCCTGGGACAGTTCCTGCATGTCCCAGGCCGCCTGCGCCATGATCATGGGCGTGCGAGGGAACGCGATCGTGACCGAGGAGGAGATCTCGACACGCTCGGTGTGCTCCGCCGCGATCATCATCTGGAACAGGGAGTTGTGCTTGGTCTCGGGCACGACGATTGAGTCGAAACCGCGCGCCTCAAGCGCCTGCACCTGTTCAGCGATGCCGCCAAGCCAGCCGCCGCCGAATCCAGTTTCGATTTTCATGGTTGAAAGGCCTTTCCGACGACTTGCGTTGTCGATTGTGTGCGGTTAGGCGCATACTAGAACGGGAATGGCCGCTGGCGATAGCGCTGTCCGGTGCCAGTTGTCGGTGCTAATAGCTCTCACTAATCTGTTGGTGAGGCGAGATTGGGGTTTGCAATGGTCGCGGAACAGGTTGGCAAGCGGGTGTTCTCCACGCTCGACGAAGTGAAGGATCGCTTTGATGAGGTGATCGCGCGAGTCGAGAACGGGGAGTCGTTCGCCATCATGCGCGAAGGCAGGGTCGTCGCGGAGTTGTCGCCAGAGTCCAAGCCACCGTTCGAGCGTGAGGCTGCCGAGCAAACGCAGGCCGATTTCCGCAAGGAGCGGGCGACGTGGCCGAAAGTGAATATCACACGGGCTGAGATCCTGGCATGGCGTCATGAAGGCCATCGCGTGTGAGCGGTCCGATTGTCGACGCCTCTGTCGTTCTGTCCTGGTTGTTTGATGACGAGGAGAGCGCAATGGCCGAAGCTGCGATGGCGATCGTCTCGCGCGACGGCGGCGTGATTCCACAGCACTGGTACTACGAGGTCGGCAACGGGCTGGTTATGGGGGTGAGGCGGCAACGTCTGACCGCGGAAGACGCGTTTCGGAGGCTGCGATCGCTGAACAGATTCCACTGGACCATCGACACCTCATCCGACCTTGAGATGGCCTTGCAACTGGCGATCGAGCACCACTTGACACTCTACGACGCCCTATACCTCGAACTTGCGGCTCGGCGGCAGCTCCAGCTGGCGACGCTGGATGGCGCATTGGCCCGCGCCTCGCGAACATTTGGCTTGGAAGCTCCTCTAGCCTAGCCGCCGATCCTGGAGAGCTCACGCGGCGCCAACGAGGCCCAGAATGCGCGCTCCTTGTCGCCGGGCGCATTGACGACTTCAGAGCGGTGATTGAACGTCATCACGGCGCGGTCGGAGGCGTGGTAGGTGGGCCAATCGGGCAGGCGCTCGTTGTTGGGATTGCCGGTCTTGGCGAACGCGAGATAAGTCTGCATCATCGTTTCCGAGAGCGCTGCCAGCTGCGGTGATGCGTCTCCGCAGAACCGTTTCATGTTCTCAGCCTCGTACGTCCCCCAAATGAAGGGGATGTCGAGCGAGTGGCAGCTACCGAGCTTGCCATCGTAGGCGGGCGACGGGTAATCGAAGCGGTAGCTCCAGACGCTCTCGGTGTGTCGACCCTGCGCCTCAGCCGTCTTGACGGCCGGGATGCGGAACATCGAGTCAGTCATGATCGCGTTCCAGACCGAGTTGTTGTCGGTCGCTTCGCCGCGAGCGTCGCGTGCTCGCTGGTAACAGTCGATGGCTTCAGCAGCGCGCATACCGCCGAATGGCGCGGTCGAGGCGGCAAGCAGGTCGTGGTCCGACATCGTCCGCGCGCCAGGTCCGGCGACGGTGAAGAGATTGAATTCGTCCCTGGTATGGCCGATCAGCAGCGGCATCCCCTTGCTCTGGATACCGGCGCCGATTCGCGCTTCGGCGTCGAGACCAAGCGAGTAGCCGTCAGCGACCGGGCCGAATCTTGCGCCCCCGAATCCGCCGCCGCTGAGTTCAACCTGATAATCGAGCAGGTCGGTTGCGTCGACGCGGCGCATCCGCTCGGGATCATCCCAGCCGCCGAAGCGCATCAGGAACTGTTCCGCGACCGCGCGAGCCTCGACCTTGCTGATCGTAGGAATCAACGAGCCGCTCATGGGGATCGCTTTGTCGAAGGCGCCGGTCGCTGCCGGCATGGCCATCAGGTGAGCGATATCGAATCCGCCAGCCGATTGTCCGAAGACGGTCACGTTGTTTGGATCGCCGCCGAATGCCTGGATTTCACGTCTGACCCAGAACAGAGCCGCCGTCTGATCGAGCAAACCCTCGTTGCCGTAGGCGCCCAGGGTTGGCGCGTGCATCCAGCCGAAGACGCCGAGCCGGTAGTTCAGGGTGACGATCACGACATCGCCGCTGAGAGCCAGTTGCCGACCGTCAATGCGCGGCTGCGTGCCTGAACCGACCGTGTTGCCGCCGCCGTGAATCCAGACCATCACAGGACGCTTGCGGTCGTCGCAGGCGGGCGTCCAGACGTTGAGGTAGAGGCAGTCTTCCGACTGCGTCTGCGCCGGGATGCCGATCAGATCGCCGACGTCACCTGGCACCTGCCGTTGCATGGCGGATGCGGAGAACTCGGTGGCGTCGCGGACGCCGTCCCAGGCACCCATCGGTTCGGGCGGTCGCCAGCGCAACTCGTCAACGGGAGGCTGTGCAAACGGCACCCCGCGAAACACGGCGCAGCCGTCATCTTCGCTGCCCTGGAGTTGACCCAATGTGGTGGTTACGGTCGGAGGCATGGCGTCGCCTTGATCAGCTAGCGGTGGTCACAGGATCGATCCTAGCTGGGCCCGTCGAGGCTCTCGCGAACGGTATCGATCAGCTGCAAGATGTCATCGCGGGCAGCCCCGATTCGAGCATCCGCCGCGAGTTCCTCGAGAGCCAACACCAGCCTCGGCTCCCGCAATCTCAGCAGCTCCTCAATGGCTCGAACATACGATGGGACGGAGAGTGGGTAGCCCTGTTCGTGCTGAGCAGGATCACGAACGACGTGCAACAAGTGCTCACGGATGGCGTCGCCGTCCGGCGCCGGCTGCCATACGTCGCGCCGATATTGGTTGACCGCGTTGACGTCAAACACTCCGATGTAGACCGGTCCAATCGGGATCGGATCGCGTTCGCTTCGGTTGAAGGGATGGTTGGCGCAATAGGTATAGAAGGGGTTGTCAATCTCGAGTTGACGGATCTCGCAGTAACTGGGGATGTCGCGATTGCGGTTGCTGGAGCCGGCTTCGCCGCCGTTGGCGCGGTTGAACCAGCAGGTCCCGCAACAGTCAGAGCCACCGTTCGGCATGATCTCCTCTGTTCTCTTATGTGTATTCTATGGTATCCAATCAAGAACGAACACGCACACAGCAGAGTCAGCGCACGAGGCGGATGCGCCGATCGTTGCGATCCTGGAGCGGTCGCGCGTTGGGACCATTGGTCAGCGCCTGCAGGCGTTCGACCTGGTCTTGAGAGATGCTCCGTGCAGCGCGACTCAGATACCACCGGACGGGTTCGCTGTATGGAGGCGCGGTGAGCGATCCGCTGTAGTGGTAGAAGCCGTCAGATACTGGCGCGACATCGGCGGCGGCCAGCGGCGAGTCTGTGTCCAGATCGAGCTGATCTTCGCTGCCGGCGATCAAGCTGTCAAGCAGCAGCTGGATGCTCGAGTCAGCCGCTCCCAGGCGATACACCGTCCCCACGACCAACAGCTGGTTCGCTTCGTTCTGGTGTACGTGATGAAGTTCCGCCGCGAACTCCTGTCCTTCGATTGTGTGCTCGGCGTGCGTGTGCCAGTGCAGTTGGAGCAGCTCAAACGCTTCGTCGCCGCTTCGCAGCCTGCTGCCGCCAGCGAAGTGAATCAGCGGCAGGCCCTGTTGCCGCTTGACGCTCACGGCTGCGCTGGCGTACTCGAATTTCGGCGCAGGGGCGTCCGATTCGATCCAGCCGCTCATGTCGATCGGGGACTGCCCGCCGCCGATGTCGCCATCAATTTCACCATCAATGTCGCCGCAGGTTGCCATGTCACTCCATCTCGATATCCGTCAAGCGGTAGATTAACGGGCGACCGTCGGTTCATACCGCCTACGCCGAAACACAGGCTGCAGAGCGTATTGAGGACGAAACCATGACTGAGCGGCAATACGAGACCTACGATGCGTCGAAACACAATCGCGCCACGCCGCAGGAGACGTTTGGTCCTGTGGTCAAGGTCGACAAGCTCGAGGACGGCGGGATCTACCTGATCACGCTCAATCGACCGCATCGGCTGAACTCGATTGGCGACGGCCTCAGCGATGCACTCTACGACGCCTTTGTTGAGTATCGCGACGATCCGAACGCTCGTTGCGCGGTGCTGACCGGTGCGGGTCGAGCCTTCTGCGCCGGCGCGGACTTGATCAATACCGCCGAAACGCGAGAGGCGGAGCGCGACGGCCGCAGTGGCCCGCCGCCGATCATCTCGCGTCGCAAGAATCCGGTGCCGCTCTCGGAGTCGCTCAATCTATGGAAGCCGACGATTGCCGCGATCAACGGCTGGGCTGTCGCGGGCGGGTTCATGTACGCGATGCAATGCGACATCAGGATCATGTCTGAAGAAGCGAAGGTGGGAATCGCGGAGGCGCGCTGGAACATGGGCGGCGCCGGTTGGATGGCGCCGCTTACGCGTCAGATCGGGCTGGGATCCGCGCTGGAACTGACGCTCTGGGGCGACGCCCAGTACGACGCGGAGCGCTGCTACCAACTCGGTTGGGTGCAGCGTGTGACGCCGCGTGAGATGCTGTTGGAAACCGCGCTCGCCTACGCGAGACGCATGCTCTACCTGGCGCCTCGCGCGGTGCGCAACATGAAGCAGGCGCTCTATCGCGGCTACTACATGGAGCCGCTGATGGGGCAGCAGTTCGGCGCCGCGATCGAGCAGAACCTACAGGGCATGGACGACTCAATCGAGGGTCCCAAGGCCTTCTCCGAAAAGCGCCGCCCCAACTTCAGGGACGCCTAGGCCATGGCCAATCGCTCAACTGGCTCGACCAGCTCAATGCTGCGCATCATCTGGCACGAGCAGACGTCGGACTTCGGTTTGCCGATGCCCTGGTTCGGCTCCTGGCTCGTCGGCGACGGCGAGACCGAAGGCGACTGGTTCCACTCAGGACGAGGCGCGGCAGAGACGGCGCACGACCCGCCTGCGGACGCGGTTGGCGTGCGCTTGCGCTTCTGGCCGTCGGAAGGCCTCGATCCAGAGTACATCGATCTGAAGCTGCCCGCCGAGGGTGTGATCGACACGCTCCAGCTGGACTACGATCATCCCGGCCCGCATACGCGACTGGATCTGACGAAGCTGTAGCTGCTGACGGCGCCCGCTAACGGGCAGTAAGAGGCAGGGCGGTCAGAGGTCTGTTAGAGAACCATCTGTGTCTGGGTCACCTGCGCGACGAGCTTGCCGTCCGGATTGAGGACGGTGGTCTGCCAGACCTGCGTGCGGCGTCCGCGATGCATCGGACGGCATTCGCCCCTCAGCGTGGTCCCCTCAACCCCGCCGCGAAAGAAGTTGGTCTTCGACTCAATCGTGGTGGTGCCGGACTCATCGTCGAGGTTGGCCATCGTGCCCAGCGCGCCCAGGGTGTCGGCGAAGGCCATGATCGCGCCGCCGTGCATCAGTCCAGGGGCAGTGCATAACTCGCGCGTCACGGTGATCTCGCCCACCATCAATTCCTGCGAGGCGTGGACCAGGCGCATGCCAAGGTGGTCCGGCAACAGACGCCTCATGCGGCGGTGAAACGGTTCAAGATCTAGCGAATCGTCGTTCGACATGATGGATTCCGCTCCGTCGCCTGCCCAGGAGCCTGTTCGGCAGCCTATTTGGGATGAGGTTAATCACTGGCACGTGATAACGTCACGCCATGGGTGCTACGCCAATCTATCGGGTCGGATCGCGCGCGATCCGCGTGCTCACGGACGGCGTGATCTGGCTCGACGCCGGCGCGGTCTTCGGACTCGTGCCGAAGCTGATGTGGTCGCGCGTCACCGGTGAGACGAACGAGCTGAATCAGATTCCGCTGGCGTTGAATTGCCTGCTGCTGGAATCCGACGGCAAGACGGTGCTGATTGAGACCGGGCAGGGCAACAAGGACTTCGAACAGACGCGGCGTCGCGGCTGGGAGCCGGATCACGGCAAACTGATCAACGACCTGGCCCGCAACGGCGTGCAGCCGGCTGACGTCGATATCGTGATCAACACGCACCTGCACAACGATCACACCGGCTGGAACACCATCGCGGACGGAGACGGCGAACTGACAGTCACGTTCCCCAACGCGCGCTACTACATCCAGCGCGGCGAGTGGGAAGACGCGATGCATCCGAACGAACGCACGCGCGCGACCTACCTGCCCGAGAATCTGCTGCCCGTTGAGGCGGCCGGGCAGATCGAGTTCATTGACGGCGAAACACAGGTCACATCCGATATCACGGTGATCGAAACGCCCGGTCACACAGCCGAGCACGCGTCGGTACTGATCGCCAACGGCGGCGAGTCGGCCGTCTACCTCGGCGACATGGTCCAACACCAGGTGCAGCTCGAGCGTGTGGCCTGGCTATCAGCATTCGACGTCCTGCCGCTGATCAATCTGGAAACGAAAAAACGTCTGATCGCGGATGCGATCAAGAATCGTTCCCTGCTGGTGGCGGTGCACAATCCGTTCCCCGGCGTGGGTCGCCTGAGCGCCGGTGAACGCGGACGCAATGTCTGGACCGCCGAACCGCCGCACGCCAACGCCGATCTGCAGGCTGCAACCGCGTCCGACTGACGGGCAGCCGCTAGAGCGAGAGAGCGAAATCATGGCATTTGGAGATCACTCAATGGGCGGCGATCCGATGATGGATCCGGCCGAAGTGATGCGGAACCTGCCCAAGCCGCGACGCAAGGTCTGGCGTCAGGAAAAGCTGGTTGACGATGTCTACCTGCAATACCGCGACCAGACCGACGAGCTGCCGGAACCGCAACTCGTTGAGCGCATCTTCCTGGTCGTGATGCGTGGTGATCGCTGTCTGGCGGTGCGTCACGGCGACCGGCGTGAACCCTGGCTGCTGCCGATCCTCGAATTCGACATTGAACCGCGGCCGGAACCCTTGGATCCGTCACTCGATCAGGAGGCGCGCCGCGCCGCATTCACACAGACGATCCAGTCCGTGGTTGAGGACACCTGGCAGGTGCCGATCGTTGACTGGTCACAACACACGCGCGTGCAGATGACGGCGAGAGAGCTGCAGGACCAGGTGGAAGCCGGCTCGCGACGCTACGAGATGATCGCGTCGGCTGAGGCCGGCGATCCGTTGGACCTGATTGAAGGGACGGAATGGGCGCGGCGATTCTTCCCCTCGCGCGAGATCAACAAGCTGCTGCGCGAGCGCTACTACGATTATCCGGAAATCGAGCATGCCTACGACCTACGGCTGATCGAGGCGGCGAAATCACGAATCTGATCGGCCGATTTGCGCGCGGAATACCCATTGGTCGCCGTGACCTAGTACGCTGTCGCGAAATGAAGCCTTCACTGCAGCTCGATCAGATCGACACGACGCGCTGGGTACCCGTCACTGTAGGCGGCGGCCGCGCGTTCTCTGCCTGGACATCGGCAACGTAGGCGCCAGGCTCGGAACCAGCGCCGCCGCCCGCGCATCGCCGATTCACCGCCACTCGCACGAACATCGTCCCGCACTTGCGCTGCAGCACGGTTGAGGAGCACGCCATGCGTCTGACAGGCGCCCGAATCTTGATGGAATGTCTTCGCGCCGAAGGAGTGGAAGTCTTCTTCGGCTATCCCGGCGGCGTCGTCCTGCCGCTCTACAACACGTTGGGTGAGTACCCCGACATCAAGCATGTCCTCGTCCGCCACGAGCAGGCAGCGGCTCACGCCGCCGACGGCTACGCCAGGGTGGCCGGTCGGACCGGCGTCTGCCTCGCCACCTCCGGACCGGGCGCGACCAACCTCGTCACCGGCATCACGACCGCGTACATGGATTCGGTCCCGATGGTCGTGCTGACTGGCAATGTCGCGCGCGACCTGATCGGGCGCGACGGCTTCCAGGAGGCGGACATCACCGGCATCACGCTGCCAATCACGAAGCACAACTATCTCTTGATGCGCGCCTCCGAGATCGCGCCCGCGGTGAAAGAGGCCTTCCACATCGCCTCAACCGGCCGCAAGGGCCCGGTCCTCGTGGACATCCCAAAGGATGTCTTCATCGAAGAGGCGGAGTGGGACGGCTATCCGGAAGGCGTCTCGCTGCGCGGCTACCCGATCATGGATGTGCCGCGTGAAGAGGAAGTGGAAGCAGCGGCGAAGATCATCAACCAGGCGGAGAAGCCGATCGTGATCGCCGGTCACGGCGTCGTGCAATCCAGCGCGCAAACGGAACTCGTGGACTTCGCCGAGCGCTCCGACACGCCAGTCCTCACCACCTTGCTCGGCATTTCCGGGATGCCGCAGGATCACGAACTCTCCTACGGCTTCCTCGGCATGCACGGACACTTCTATGCCAACATGGCCGCTGACCGCGCCGATGTGGTGATTGGCATCGGGATGCGCTTCGATGACCGCGCGATGGGTCGATTCAACGCATTTAACCCCGGCGCCAAGATTGTGCATATCGACATTGACCCAGCCGAGATCGGCAAGAACTTCAAAACGCACGCGCCCGTCAATGGTGATGTAAAGGTGACGCTGGAGCGCCTGCTGCCTCAGCTCAAACAGGCCTCGCATCCGCAATGGCGAGCCGAGATCGACGAGATCATGTTGCAGCACCCGACCGACTATGTCGAAGAGGGCACGTTGCTGAGCGGACCATGGCTGGTGCAGGCGTTGGCGGAATCGACTGGCGGCGACGCGACGATCGTGACCGGCGTTGGTCAGCATCAGATGTGGGCGGCGCAATATTACCCCTACAATCGCCTGCGACAATGGGTCACCTCAGGCGGACTGGGCACGATGGGCTACGAGATTCCCGCCGCGATGGGCGCGCAGTTCGCGCAGCGCGAGCCGATCTGGTCGATCTGCGGCGACGGCGGCTTCCAGATGACGTCGCAGGAGCTGCAGACGGTCGCTGACCACAACCTGCCGGTCCGATTCGCGATTTTCAACAACGGCTTCCTCGGCATGGTGCGACAGTGGCAAGAGCTGTTCTACGCCAACAACTACCACTCCGTGGACCTCGGCCAACCGGACTTTGTCAAGCTGGCGGAGGCCTATGGCGTGCGCGGTGTCCGCGCCACGACCCGCGCGGACGCGCTCCAGCTCTTCCGCGAGCTCGAAGACTACGACGGCCCGGTCGTGATCGATTTCCAGCTCGAGCGTGAGGAAAACGTCTGGCCGATGGTGCCTGCCGGCGCAGCCCTGTCAGAGACCATCGAGTCGGCCGCAGATCTCTAAATCCAGCGCTGCCACCTTCCACCATTCAGACACAGAGGAGCTCGCCAGATGGCATCTCGCAACACCATTGTGGCCCACGTCGAGGATCGTCCCGGTGTGCTTGCGCGCGTCGCCTCGCTCTTCCGACGCCGCGGCTTCAACATCGAGTCGCTCACCGTCGGGCACTGCGAGGAACCCGGCCTCAGCCGCATGACGATCGTGGTTGACGGCAACGATCACCAGGTCGATCAGGCCTGTCGGCAGCTCTTCAAGCTGATCGACGTCATCTCCGTGCAGGACATCACCTACACGCCGATGGTGGACCGCGAACTCGCGCTGATCAAGGTCGCCGCGACCAACTTCAATCGGCGCGAAGTACTCGACGTGGTGGAAGTCTTCCGCGCCGATGTCGTCGACGTGCATGCGGAAGCGCTGATGGTGCAGGTGCTCGGCGACGAGGGCAAGGTCGACGCGGCGCTCGCCATGTTTGAGCAGTTCGGCATCCTGGAGATGGTACGCACCGGACGCGTCGCGATGCGTCGCGGGACGCAAACCACCAAGCCGCCAGGCATCTCCGACTCGCAGCAGGCCGCGGCGGCCATTCGAGCGATGCTCGGCCGGCGTCCGGAGGGCGCTCTGCCGTTCGCCAGCGACTGAGTCGAGACGCGTTTCCAGACGCTATCGGAAGCACGCGTACACTCAGATCAATCAGGTCCTTCGGGTCAACGATTCACACCACAGGAGCACAACACAGGAGACTGTCATGCCTGCCAAGATGTACTACGACGCGGATGCTGACCTTGATCTGCTCAAGGACAAGAAGATCGCCGTGATCGGCTTCGGATCGCAAGGTCACGCGCACGCGCTCAACCTGCGCGATTCCGGTTGCAACGTGATCGTCGGGCTCTATCCCGGCTCGCGCAGCTGGAACAAGGTGCAAGACTCCGGCCTCGCCGTCGACACGGTCGCCGACGCGTCCGCCGCCGCCGATATTGTCATGGTGCTCACGCCTGACCACGTCCAGAAGCAGATCTACGACCAGCACATCGCGCCCTCAATGACTGAGGGCAAGACGCTCATGTTCGCGCACGGCTTCGCGATTCACTTCAACCAGGTCTCGCCGCCGCCAGAGGTGGACGTGACCATGATTGCGCCGAAGGGTCCCGGTCACCTGGTGCGGCGCGTCTTCGAAGAGGGCGGTGGCGTGCCAGCTCTGCTCGCGATCCATCAGGATTCGTCAGAGACGGCCAGGGATGTCGCGTTGGCCTATGCCAAGGGTATCGGCGGGACCCGCGCCGGCGTGCTCGAGACCACCTTCCTGGAGGAGACCGAGACTGACCTGTTCGGCGAGCAGTCCGTGCTCTGCGGCGGCGTCACATCTCTGATGCAGGCAGGCTTCGAGACCTTGGTTGAAGCCGGCTATCAGCCCGAATCCGCCTACTTCGAGACGATCCACGAGGTCAAGCTGATCGTTGACCTGATCTACGAGGGCGGCTTCGCCAACATGCGCTATTCCATCTCCGATACCGCCGAGTACGGTGATCTGACACGTGGACCGCGCATTATCGATGACTCCGTCAAGCAGCGCATGAAGCAGATACTGTCCGACATTCAGGACGGCACCTTCGCGCGCGAATGGATCATGGAGAATCAGACCGGGCGGCCCGGCTTCGACAAGTTGCGATCGCGTGCCGCGCGACATCCATCGGAGGAAGTCGGCGCCGAATTGCGCGGCATGATGTCCTGGCTCAACGAGGAAGCGGATTAGTCGACGGAACGCATCAGCGACCGCCGCCGACGGACGAGGAGCGACCGATGTCCGGCACCGAAATGGCCTACTTGCAGGGTCAGGTGATGCCCTTGGCTGAGGCCAAGATTGGCGTCATGACCCACGCGCTGCATTACGGCACGGCCGTATTTGAAGGCATTCGCGCCAACTGGAACGCCGATCACGAGCAGCTCTACCTCTTCCGCATGCGTGAACACTACGAGCGTCTGCGCAAGTCCGCCCGCGCCCTGATGATGGACCTCGCGCTCTCGGACGATGACCTCTGCGATCTGACGATCGATCTCGTGCGACAGAGCGGATTCAGACAGGATGTCTACATTCGGCCGATGGTCTACAAGTCGGCCGAAGCGCTCGGCGTGCGCCTGCACGGACTCGCGGATGACTTTCTCTGCTTCCTGATCCCCTGGGGCGCGTATCTCGACACCGCCGGCGGCGTGCATGTCGTCACCTCCTCCTGGCGTCGCACCGAGGATCAATCGATTCCAGTTCGAGCCAAGGTGACCGGCGCCTATATCAATTCGGCGCTCGCCAAAACGGAGGCGGAAACGGCCGGCTTTGACGAAGCGATCATGCTGAACGAGGATGGCCACGTTTCCGAAGGCTCGGGCGAGAACATCTTCATCATCAATGACGGCGTCATGTACACCCCGCCGAGTTCGGATAACATCCTCGTCGGCATCACTCGGAACACCGTGATCGAGCTGGCCGAGCAAGAGTTGGGCGTGCAAACGGTTGAACGCTCGCTCGACCGCTCCGAACTCTGGCTGGCGGATGAAGTGTTCATGACCGGCACCGCTGCGCACGTGACGCCGATCGCGTCCGTCGACCGACGCATGATCAACGGCGGCGACACGGGTCCGATCACCGCGCAGCTTGAGCAGATTTACTTCGATGCGATTTTGGGCAACCGCGACGCCTACTCAAACTGGCTGACCCCGATCTATACCGAGAGCTGAGCGGGACGTAGATGATTCGCGTCCCGGCAATCGATGCCCTGGACGATGAGTGATGCCTGAGTCCGTCACTCTGATCATGGCGTACCTGCTCGGATCCGTGCCAGTGGCATGGATGGTGTTTCGCTGGCGAACGGGACAAGACCTGCGAGCGGTCGGCGACCGCAATGTTGGCGCGGCGAACGCCGCGCGCGAAGGCGCCGGCCACATTTGGGGCGCGGTCATCATCGTGCTCGATATCGGCAAGGGACTACTCGCAGTCTCGATTGCGCGTTTCTGGGACCTGGAGATCGGTTGGTGGACGGCGGCCGGCGCGCTGGTCATGGTCGGACACATGTGGCCGATCTTCCTGAAGTTCAATGGCGGACGGGCCGCCGCAACGGCGTTGGGAGCGTCGGGCGCCTTCCTGCCGTGGCAATTCGGAATCACGTTCGTGATCGGCGGACTCACCTATCTCGTCACACGGGTCGCGGAACTCGGGATCCTGTTGGTGGCGGCGCCACTGCCCTTTCTGGCGATCGCGTTTGAAGCGCCGGCGGCGGCGATCGTCTTCTGCTTCGCCGCGCCGATCGCGGCTGGCCTCAAGACCATGCTGGACCGATGGCCACGCACTGGGACGCCGTAGTCGTCGGCGCCGGTCCCGGCGGATCGACCGCGGCCTACGCGCTCGCCCGCAGCGGCGCGCGCGTGCTCTTACTCGACCGCGCCACCTTTCCGCGCGACAAGCCGTGCGGCGGTGGCGTGCTGCTCTCAGCGGTCAGACTGTTGCCCTTTTCGCTCGACCCCGTGACCGAGCAGACGATCACACGCTTCCGTGTGCGTTACCGGCGCGGCGCAGAGTTCGAGCATCGCTATCACGAGCCGCTCGCGATCATGACGCAGCGCTCACGACTCGACCGCTACATGGTGGAGCAGGCGGAGCAGGTTGGCGCCGAGTTTCGCGATGGCTCAGGCGTGAAGACGTTGGCAGACAGCGCGGTCACGTTGCAGAACGGCGATGTCCACCAGGCCGACGTCGTTCTCGCTGCCGACGGAGCGAACGGCGTCGCTCGCCGAGCATTGGGATTGCCTCGGCTGAGAGCGGCGCTGGCGATGGAAGGCAATGCCTCGCGTCAGGAACCAGCGGCGACGCGTTGGCGTGACGCCGTCGGCCTGGAGCTTGGCTCGATGCCGGGCGGTTATGGCTGGGTCTTCCCAAAGGGTGACCACTGCAATGTGGGTCTCGGCGGATTTCCCGGCGCCGCGCCAAGGCTCAAATCCGAACTCGCCATCTACGCCAACCTGGAGTCGTTCGACGGCTCCGAACTCAGCGATCTACGAGCCCACCATCTCCCGCTGCGCGATCCGGATAGCGCGCTCTACCGTGAGCGAGTCGCGTTGATCGGCGACGCGGCGGGACTGATCGATCCGCTATCGGGCGAAGGCATCGGACACGCGATCCGCAGCGGTCAGCTGGCCGCGCTGGCTGCGACCGCCGTGCTGTCGGGCGAGGCATCCGATCTCAGCGGCTACGCTGCGGCGGTTGAACGCGAGATTGAGCCGGAGCTGCGTGTCGCCAGGCAGCTCCAGGCGCTCTTCCATGCCACGCCCTGGCCGTACGTCCAACTGCTGCAGCGCTCCGAGCGCTTCTGGACAGCCTTTTGCCGCATCGTGCGCGGCGAGTCGACCTACACGAGTTTCCAAAACCGACTCGGCCCGGCAAAGGTCCTGGTAGACGCAGCGGCAAGGTTCGCAGAGCGAAACCAACGGACTCGCGCGAACTGGCGCCCGGAATCACCGTAGGATCCGTTGCATGATGAGCCAGGCAGACTTTGATGCGATCTGGAACGATCCAACGAAACAAGTCGTGGTGATGTCAACTGGAGCAAGGACGAGGATCACTCACCAGCCCTTGAATTCCGAGTTCCTGTCCAGTCAGAACCTGGTTGGGATTTGACAGCACATGGGACACAGCACATGGGACCCGGAACCCACAACGTGAGCAGCTCTCATACGTGTTGGTTCATAAGGGAGATGGGCGGGTCGTCGGACTCTGCTTGGGCTTCCCACCCCACCTAAATCCCAACGGGTCAGAAGCAGGAGACCCACACAAACATCGCTGGGAGGTCCCTCACCGAGACCGCGACGCCTACGAGCCTGAGGACATATCGGCGAGTTGGAACCAGCCGATTGAGGTCTGGCGACAATTCTGCTCTGCGCGGAGATACGTATCTTGCGCCAAGGAGCAATGCAGCAACCGTTGCAGCAATCGGAGATGATGGCATCACTCCGGCTGCCCTCTGTGCTCAGCTTCAGCACTCGCTATCCGCGTCGTTCGAATGCCAGACGCGTCCAAGAGGGGATGTTCGCGTCCGCACGCCATTCCTGCTCCCGGATCGCGACATTGTCGATATCTTTGTGCAGGTCAACAATCGCGAAGTCCTCATCACGGACTTTGGTCTCGCGCTCAGTTGGCTCAGAGTACACTCGGCCACCGGCACACTATCTCCTCCGATCAGAGCTCAGATCGAAGAGCTCATGCGGACACTTGATGTCCGATTGCACCGAAGTCAGCTCGAAATTCAAGGGTCGACAGAAGCTGAAATCGGATTGGCCATTCACAAACTGGGACAGGCGGTGGTCCGGGTCGCGGATCTATTCCGGATGATGCGAACGCCGACCATTCGGTCTGTCACTGATGATGTCGAATACTGGCTTCGACGACGCGACTGTGATGTAATCAGACGCCCCAACGTTCGCGGCAGGACCGCAACTGGACCGTCGACTTCGAGATTGGTAGCCGCCCATCGCACGTCTTTGGCATATCTGCTGAGCTCAGGCTCAAGGGCGAGGGCTCATGATGTTCGCAATCGGGTCTTCACCGGTTTCTCGGACATTCGCCTGGGTTCATCGAGACCACCTGAAGACACTCTTGTCTCGCTGATTGACGACACTGCGGACGTTTGGAGCGATAACGACCTTGCGCTTCTGAGCCAGGTCTCTCGTATCGCGATCTGGTCGATGCCTGATCGACTCGCAGCATCTTGATCACGCCCGCGGATAACCCGGCTTTCCAAGCAGAGACTCAGGAGATACTCATCCAATCGCTCGCGCCGTTTCAATCGCTTCCTCCCACGTGACCCGATCCTGGATCATGCCCTGGTAGCGCCTGAGCATTCTCGGCCAGCCGACTGCGACGACTCCGGTCAGGTAGCCCCTGAGACCGTAGATGGCCGCGAAGCGATTCGACTCCAACGCGCCATGCGCGAGCTGGAACTGGTCGCGCGGCGACGTGATCCCGGACGCCATGATGCTGCGGCCGTGTTGGTCTGACCAGAAATACGGCGTCGGCGCGAACGCTTCCAACGGCTCGCCGCGTGACTCCAAGAGCAGATTGCGCGCCGCGGCCATACCCTGCTCTACCGCGTTGGTCCAATGCTCGATTCGCATCGTGCGTTGCGGTTGGGAGTAGTTGAAGGGTCCGAACAGGCCGTTCGGCCAGCGGCAGATGTCGCCCGCGGCAAACACGCCCGGCGCGGCGCGGCAGTACTGATCGCAGATCACGCCGTCGCCGATGCTCAGACCGGAATCAGCCAGCCATTCAACGTTCGGCCGAACGCCGATACCCACGACAACCACGTCGGCATCAATGCGGGCACCGTCCTCTAGCGCAACCGCTTCAACGCGGTCGCTGCCGATCAGATCGGTCACGCTCGTCTGGCAATGCAGCGTCACGCCGGCCTCACGATGGAGTTGCGCCGCCCACTCGCCGAGCTCGTCACCCAACGGACCGACCATCGGTGCGGCGAGCGCCTCAACGAGCGTCACATCCAAGCCGCGCGCACGCGCCGATGACGCCACCTCTGCTCCAATGAAGCCAGCGCCGATCACGCACAGCTTGCCGCCACGCTCAAAGGCTGCCCGAATTTGCAAGGCATCCTCACGGGTGCGCAGCGTATGGACACCCGATAACTCATTACCGAAAGGGAGGGTCAAGGCTCGCGCGCCGCAAGCGATGATCAGGCCATCAAACGAGACGTCGGCGCCGTTGCTCAGCCTGAGCGTGCGTTGAGCGAGATTGAGCGCTTCAGCGCGCTCTCCAGTGAGCCATTCGACATCAAGCGGCCGCAACTCGTCCGCGGAGCGTAACGCCAGGCGCTCGACATCCCACTCGCCGGTCAGCAGTTGCTTGGAGAGTGGCGGCCGATCGTACGGCTCTGCCCGCTCGTCGCCGATCAGCGCGATGCGGCCCTCAAACCCCTCTGACCGCAAGGTCTCAGCCGCGTTCAGCGCAGCCAATGAGGCGCCCACGATCACGACCTGGTCCATCAAGTCAGCCTAATGGCCGCGTTCTGGAGAGGCTTCGGTATGCTGCAATCGACACCCATACGCAAACCGCTAATACACAGGACTGGAGTCAACGACATGGGCAAGTTGGACGGCAAGGTCGCGATCGTGACTGGCGCGAGCCGCGGCATCGGCGCCGCAATCGCGGAATGTTTCGCCGCTGAAGGCGCGAAGGTGATCGCGACGGCGCGCACATTGCAGGAGGGCACGCATCCACTGCCCGGATCGCTGGAGATGACCATCCAGAACATCCAGGATGCTGGTGGAGACGCGACGGCCGTCGCCGGCAACGTATCGGAACCGGAAGAATGCGCCGCCATCGTGCAGGCATGCATCGACACCTACGGACCGCCCGACGTGTTGGTCAACAACGCTGCCTTGACGTACTTCATCCCGGTCAAGGATTTTCCGATCAATCGCTGGCTGCGCTCGACTGCGGTCAACTTCCACGGACCGTTCTACATGAGCCAGCTCTGCCTCAACGAGGGCGGCATGATCGAACGTGGATCAGGGGCGATCGTCAACGTGTCGTCGGCTGCGGCCATCGGGCCGGGCCGCGGACCCTACGAAGGCGACGGCGGCGGCGGCACGCTCTACGGCGCCGAGAAGGCGGCACTCGAGCGCTTCACACAGGGGCTGGCCTCTGAGGTGCATCAATACGGCGTCTCCGTGACCTGCTACAGCCCCTCTCAGATTGTGCCGACGCCCGGCGTCGTCCATCACCGCTTGATGGAAGGCCGTGACCCCAACGACTCTGAGTCGGTTGAGATCATGGCGCAGGCCGCCCTCCTGCTCGCCACCGAGCCGCTGGACCAGGTGTCTGGCCGGGTGACCTACTCCCAGGAAATCCTCAAGGAGTTCGGCTGGGACATGGCCGGCAAGGAACCGGCCGGCACCGGCGTGACCAGCCCAGGATCGGGCTACTCCCAGATCTGATCAACATCAGTCGACGTTCAGCGCCACGCCGCCGCCGACCAGTTCGTTCGACTGAATCACTTGCGAGGTTGCCGTGGTATCGGCTGATGTCGAGCGAGTCGAAGGCTGGTTGCGCAGCGGCGCGTTGCTGCATCCGTTCGCGGGCGACGCGCCGCCCTCAACGGTGGACCTCGCGCGCGCCATCGCGCATATCGGTGGATCGCCGCTAGCGGACGACGACGATCAAGCGGCCGAACTGGCTGAGCGGATCGGACGTGACCGTCCGTTGCTGTTTGTGCTCGTCGACGGGTTGGGTTGCATGTTCGATGGTCGGACACGACCCGAAGGCTTGCTCGGCCGAGCTGAACATGTCCAGCTGCGCTCCGTCTTCCCCTCAACCACCGCTGCGGCGCTGACCAGCCTCGCCACTGCCGCCTGGCCGTCGCAGCACGGCGTTCCCGCCTGGGACACCCACCTGCATCACCACAACATCACCGCCACGATTTTGCCATTCGTGGAACGCGAGTCAGAGCGTCCGCTGCAAGAGTTCGGCATCCGTCCGCAGGATGCGTTTCCACATCCGTCGCACATGGCCACGATCAGCGGACCATTGCGGACGTACCATCCGCGCAAGATCTCGCAAAGCGAGTTCACGAACTATCAACGCGGTACGGCCGAGACCGATCCGTTTGATCACTTGCGCGACGCCGTTGAAGCAGTCGTGGAGCGCCTGGTTGACCAACGAGAGTCCGGCATTCACTATCTGTATCTGCCGATGGTCGATGCCGCATCCCACCGCGACGGTCCTGACGCGCTCGCTACCCAGAAGGCGCTCGAAGCGGTCGACCGGGCGCTTTCCGCTATCGCTGATCAGGTCGATGGCCGCGCTCGGATCGCGATCAGCGCCGATCACGGCGAGATCCATGTGACCACCCCCGAAAAAGCGCTGTTCTTACCGGACGATCCGATCATCGACGAGTTGCATACGCCGCCGCACGGCGAGCCGCGAGTGCCGATGTTCTGCGTCCGCCCGGGTCGCGAGGAGGCGTTTGCCGGACAGTTCCGCGAGCGTTACGGGCGGCAGTGGGCATTGCTCACGCAGCGTGACGCGGAAGAGCTGCAACTCTTCGGGCCCGGCCCGCTCAGCGGGCTGTCGGCGGATCGGATCGGCAGCCACATTGCGCTGTCGGCAGGGCGCCACGTACTGGTCTACGGCGAGGCGGGCAACAAGGTTTCAGCCTTACGCGGCTACCACGCCGGCATGCGCGCGGAGGAGATGGAGATCCCGCTGCTGCTCGCCTAGGGCGTGTTCACTCTAATCGAGGTTTGTGTCAGAGTTGGAGGAACGGTCTGGCGGCCGGGTCAATGGGATCATGCAACTGACCGACTCACAATGGGCGCGGATCGCGCCGCTCATGCCGACTCCGCGCGGCAACTGCAAGCTGCCCTCGCGACAGGTGCTGGAGGGCTGGCTATTCATCACCAAGGAGGGCTGTAGCTGGCGGGCCTTGCCTGAGCGCTTCGGTCCCTGGCACACGGTCTACATGCGCGGACGGCGTTGGATCGACAAAGGCGTGCTGGAGCGCGTCTTCGCCGAGCTGCAGCGTATGGAACTGGAAGCGCAGCTTGAGCAAGCTGAACCGGATCGGCCGCTGCGCGTCTCGCTCGACAGCACGATTGTGAAAGTCCACCAGGACGGGACCGGAGCGCCCACCAAAAGGGGCCCCAAGCGATCGGTCGCTCGCGCGGGGGCTTGACTACCAAGCTACACGCCGTCGTATTGGAAGACCGCCTGCCGCTCGTCCTGACCCTGACGCCGGGTCACTGGGGCGATGCGCCCTGGGGACGCTGGTTGTTGGAGCGGCTCGGCTCCGTATCTGGTCAGCCGCAACTGCTCGCCGACCGCGCCTACGAGGGCGATGAGATGCGCGCCCTGGCCGCCGAACTCGGCTGGGAGTTGATCACCCCGCCGAAGGCGAATCGGCGCAAGCCCTGGCCGCTGAACCGTGCGGCCTACCGCGCCCGCAACGCGATCGAACGTTACTTCGGACGCATCAAGCGAATGCGCGGCATCGCCAACCGCTACCACAAACTCGCCCACATCTACCTCAACCAAGTCCTCCTCGCCTGCATCCACTTCATGACGAAATAGAGTGAACAGGCCCTAGGATGTCCGGTCCCCGAGTGTGGCGACAGATTGGGATCGCCATCCCAGCTCCTACCCAGAATCTCGCCGACCCGATGAGGTGGTTGCCTGGTAAGCGAGATTCCAGGCAAGCCTGAGTCGAGACTCCGGGGCAGGCCTCGAACGATGGATCCTGACGCGCTTCTGATCTGACAGACGGCTAGTACGGCTAGTCGTCGAATTCCATGATCGCGCGGCCGAAGATTTCGCCCTGTTCGAGCGCTGCGGTGGCCTCGTTGATCTGGCCGATCGTGAAACGTTCGGTGACCATCGCGTCAAGGTCGAGCGCGCCATCTTCGGCCCAGGCGAGGAACATCGGGAAATCGCGATCCGGGCGGCAGCTGCCGCCGATCGAGCCGATGTACTTCTTCTCGTTGATCAGCATGCCGCGCATGTCGGTCTCGCTGAAGCTGACGCCAGATTGCGGTACGCCAACCAGCACCGCCGTGCCGCCCGTCTCGGCGCCGAGGATGCCCGGTCGCACGGCCCGCAGAATCTGGTTCATGGTGACCTCGCGACCGATGCAGTCAAAGGCGAAGTCGACGCCTGAAACGGGTTCCCCGAAACTGGTCAGCGCTCCGCTCTGAGTGAGCTCGTGGATCTGCTCAATGGCGTCGCCGCCCGATGCGTTGACGCCGATCGTGGCGCCGAAGCGTTTGGCAAACTCGAGCTTCTCGTTGTCCAGGTCGACCGCGATGATCGGGTCAGCCTTGACCACCGACGCCGCCACAACGGCGGAGAGTCCGACGCCGCCCACGCCGAAGATGGCTACGCTTTGACCTTCGCGCACCGCGGCGGTGTTGTAGACCGCGCCGGAGCCGGTCAGTACGGCGCAGCCGATGATCGAGGTCACGTCGCGACGCGTGTCCTGAGGCACCTTGACGACGTACTTCTCGTCAGCGATCGTCGTGTCCGCCCAGGTAAAGACGTTGCGAGTCGTTGCGGTGCGTCCGTTCGGACGCTCAACGACGACCGGGTCGACCTCGCGCGTCGCGGTGGCGGCGTTGCGTGGAACCCAGGTGACGAAGACGACGTCCCCAACCTGCACGTTGGTCACTTGCGAGCCGACTTTGATCACTTCGCCGGTCGCCTCGTGTCCAAGAATCTGGTCACCGTTGCGGGGATTGTGCATCTGATGCAGCTGCGAATGGCAGATGCCAGAAGCGAATTGCCGCACGACGACCTGAAAGTCGCTCGGATCGGGCAGTTCGACGCGTTCGATGGCCAGCGGCTCATCAGCCTCAGGCAGAAAGATGACGCGCGCGGGAGTGGGCATGGCAATGTTCCTTCGGTGAGTGAGGTGTCGTGAATGGTGTGCTAGACGGATTCTAGTCTGACTGATAGTGGAGTGACATGGATCGAGGAGTGATATGGAGATCATCACACGACGCGGCCTACGCAGCATGGATCAACGGGAGTTCGATGAGCTGCGAGGTCCGTGTTCGTCGACGCTGGTCGATCTGGGGACGGGAGATGGCGCCTGGCCGCGTCGGTTCGCGCGCGAGTATCCGCAGTGTCTGGCGATCGGGGTCGATCCTGACCGCAAGGCTCTCCGCGAGGCGGCCAAGCTCGCGGAGCGCAAGCCGGCTCGCGGCGGCGCGCCAAACACGCTGTACGTCGCCGCGAGTATCGAGCGCCTGCCGCCGGCGTTGTACTCGTCGGCCGACTGGGTCACGATCTATTTCCCGTGGGCAGCCTTGCTCAGAATGCTCCTCAATGGCGACGAGGCGTTGGCGGAGGTGCTGCAACTGCTCTGTCAGCCGCGCGCGAGGCTCAGCATCGTGCTCAATGCGGAAGCGGCGCCAGACGGCTTGACTCCGCCCACGCCGCAGAGCGTGAGCAAGTCGCTGGAGCAACCGCTGGAGTCAAGCGGCTTTCGAATCACCCGCTCAGAGTGGCTGGACGCCGACCAGACGCCGCCTACCACGTGGGGAGGCCGTCTGGTCAAAGGCAGCGGCCGTAGCATGCTTGCTTTGGACGCGTCACGTTGAGCGTCAGCGGGATTACACTGGCCTGGCGGAGATCATGCAATGAGCAACAAAGTCTCAGATGGGTCGCTGTCCGTTGGTTCGATGCCAGCCAGCCTGGTTGCTTCTCTTGCCGGGGTGACACTCCAGCAACTGAGATTATGGCGGCGTTCCAGCACGGTGAGCGCAAGCGCGCTCCCGCCACGACGCGGTAAGCCCTGCGCGTACCGCTGGAGTGAGTATCAGCGCGCCCGCCTGGCGGCGTTGTTGGTGAGGCATGGGTTGCGACGACAGAATCTGCGGCGAGTTCTGGAAGAGTATTGCGCAGTGATCGCCCCAGGCGAGCAGGTGTCGACCACGGTGACAGAACAGCGCGCGATCGTTCAACACGATGTGGGTGTTGCCCGCACAGCTGAGCATCTGCCTCAGGGAGCGTGGTTCGACTTTGTGCTAGAGGCGCGGTTCGGACAGATGCCGCTGGCGAACCGCCTCGAGCTCTTGCCAGACGGCACGCAACCGATGGACCTGTTCCGGGCATTTCATACGGAGGGCCCGCTGGGGGCGCTGAATGACTTTGCTGACGTCGTCGACATCCGCCCTCAGGTTATGGGCGGCTCGCCGACGATCAAGGGGCGCCGATTGGAAACAGCGGCCTTATCGTCGCTGTATCACGCAGGCGATGAGATCTCGGAGATTGCCGACGCGTACGATCTGCCCCATGCGATTGTCGAACGAGCCATAGCATTTGAGCAGGCGCTGGAGCAGCATGCGCTTGCTACTGGATGAGAATGCGCCGAAGCAATGGTTACCACTGCTCACGAGCCAGGGACACGATGCCGTCCATGTCATCGATCGCGGATGAGTAGGCGCCGGGGACAACGTTGTGTTTGCACGCGCGATCGAAGACGATCGCATTCTACTGACATGCAACGGGTTCAAACGGCACCCTTCGAAACGTCATGCATTGGAAGCCATGCGCGACGGGCTTTGTATCATTCGCGTAACGGCGAGAGGGCTCGAACGTATGAACATGGCGGTGAACTTGCAGATCGAGCACGCCGAGCAAGTATTTGCTCAAGACTTGACGTTGCGTCGACTGCGACAATGAATGACTACCGGGTTAGATATGAATACGCTGTAGACATACAACAGGCGCTGGGAGGCGGCGAGGCGTAGCGAAATATTACCCCTTCAGACCCCCGTGCAGGGCCACTGCCCCCATCGATAACCGTCGATACGACACATCAACCAGCCCTGCATCCTCCAGCATCCGGGACAGCTCGTCGGCTGTGGGGTAGCCCTGCAACGAGTTCGGTAGATAGCGATAGGCCGAACGGTCGCCGGAGGCCAGGCCGGCAACTCTGGTGACGCCGTGTTGGAAACCCAATCGAAGCAGGCGACCGAAGGGGCTGTCGGGCGGATGTGTGATATCGAGCGCGACGAGGCGGCCGCCGGGTCGCAGCACTCGCGCCATTTCGACCAACGCGTCTCCGAGCTGCGGCAGGTTGCGCAAGACGAAGGCGGAGGCCACTGCATCGAACGATTCGTCCGCGAACGGCAGCCTCAGCGCGTCGCCCCGCAGCCAATCGATGCGTTCAGGACCGTACTTTTCGCGCGCTCTCAGCAGCATCGCGTCCGAGACATCGAGCGCCATCACCCGTCCCGCGCCCTGCCGCCGAAACTCGGCGCTCAGATCACCCGTGCCGGTGCCGAGGTCGAGCACGCACGCGTTGCTCGGTTGCGCCGCTTGCACGGCGAGCTGTCGCCAGCGACCGTCGCGGCCGGCCGTCATCAGCCGATTCATACGGTCGTAGTGGGGCACGAGCCGACTGAACATCTGCGCCACCTGTGGCGTTTCCGGACCATTGCGGCGGGAGTCGTCTTGCGGCATCAGTGTTACGATATCGAAACCGACTCATGCGTCGGATTTGGAGCATCGGATGACGACGAATGCGCCGCGGCAATCGAGGGCGATCGAACGTCGGGAGTCGCTGCTTGACGCCGCCATGCGCGTCTTCGCGCAGCGCGGCTACGCGCGCGCGCAGATGGACGAGATCGCAGCGGCTGCCTCGACCTCAAAGGGCGGCCTCTATTTCCACTTCGCCACCAAGGAGGCGCTGGCAGCGGCCGTGATCGGACGCGCGGGCGATCTGCTCAAGCGACGCGTCGCGATGGCGATGCAGTCGGCCGGGTCTGACCCGGTCGCGCGCGCCGACGCCGCTCTCCAGACCCTCTTCGACACGTTGTCGGCTCATCGCTCGCTGGCGCGCGTGCTGGCGACCGAGACGATCAGCGGCTCTGGCGCGGCGAGAACGCGCCTGGCCGAGATTGAAGACGAATTCGTTGCCCTGATTGCCAGTGAGCTGCGTCTCGCGCTTGACGGCGGACAGCTCAGCGCACTCGAGTCGCCGCTCGACCCGGAACTCACCGCTCGCGCCTGGGTGGGGATGGCGCAATCGATCCTCGCCGCATGGGCCGCAGGTCGGCTGGCCAAGCCGCTCGAGCAGATCTATCCCGAACTGCGTCGGCTGCTCTATCGCAGCGCCGGGGCGCCGCTCGCCGTTCCAACACATCAGCACCGAACCACACAGGAGTAAACCCATGTCCCGTCCTACCGTTACCGTTGCCGCGACCGGCCTGCCCGATTGGGAGCGCTCGGACGACTACGGCGACATCTACTACGACGTCGCCGAAGGCATTGCCAAGATCACCATTGCCCGACCGGAAGTCAGAAACGCGTTCCGACCCAAGACGCTGTTTGAATTGCTTGATGCCTTCAAACGCGCGCATGAGGACATGTCGGTGGGCGTGATCGTCCTGACTGGCGAGGGCCAGGAAGCGTTCTGCTCTGGCGGAGATCAGCGCATCCGAGGCGACGGCGGTTACGTCGGCGACGATGGCGTGCCCAGACTGAACGTGCTCGATCTGCATCGCTACATGCGGTCGATCCCCAAGCCGGTGATTGCCATGGTCGCGGGCTACGCGATTGGCGGCGGTAATGTGCTCGCTACGGTCTGCGACCTGACATACGCCGCCGACAATGCCTGGTTCGGGCAGACCGGCCCGAAGGTCGGATCGTTCGACGCGGGCTACGGCACGATGCTGCTGGCGCGCCTGGTCGGTCACAAGAAGGCGGCTGAGATCTGGATGCAGTGTCGGCAGTACAGCGGTCAGGAAGCGGTCGACATGGGGCTTGCCTGCGAGGTCTTCCCGGTTGACGAGCTCGAACTCGAGGTGGTCAACCGTTGTCGCGAGATCCTGTGCATGTCGCCGACGGCGTTGCGCTTCATCAAACGCGCGCTGGTCGCCGACACGGACGGGCTCTCCGGGATGCAGATGTTCGCCGGCGACTCGACGCTGCTCTACTACCTCTCGGAAGAGGCCAAGGAAGGCAAGACCGCGTTCCTGGAGAAGCGCAAGCCTGACTTCTCGAAGTACCCGCGGTTCCCCTAAAGGCAAGGCCTCCCCCCCTTGGGGGAGGTGCCCGAAGGGCGGAGGTCCCCCGCTGGCATTCTGCTGACATTCTGCTAGCAACGGCCGAAGCCCCCTCAGTCGCTCCGCGACAGCTCCCCCAAAGGGGGAACCCTTACGGACAGGTCTCGAATGACTCTGGCAAGTCCTGCAGCAATCAGCAAACGCCGAGCCTGGCTGCTCGCCGTCCGTCCGCCGACGCTGCCGGCAGCGGTGTCACCGGTCCTGGCCGGCAGCGGCATCGCCGCAGTCGACGGCGACTTCGAGGTCGGCCGGTTCTTCCTTGCGATGATCGGCGCGATCCTGATTCAGATCGTGGTCAACTTCGCCAACGACCTGTCTGACTTCCGCCGCGGCGCTGACGCGCCTGATCGGTTGGGTCCGCCCAGAGCAGTCGCGCAAGGCTGGCTGTCGCAACGCGAGATGACGGTCGGCATCGCCCTCGTGACGGCTGCGGCGATGATCGTGGGCGTTGCCCTGACGCTCATCGTGGGCTGGCCGATTCTGCTCATCGGCGCGGCATCGCTGGTTGCTGCCGTGACCTATACCGGCGGCCCGGCGCCATACGGCTACCGAGGCCTGGGCGATGTCATCTGCTTCCTCTTCTTCGGCGTCGTCGCGGTGATGGGCGCGGGGTACGTCCAGATCGAGGAGTTGACCTGGGAACTCGCGGCCGCCTCAGTGCCCGTTGGCTGCCTGGTGACGGCGATCCTGGTGGTCAACAACCTGCGCGACATCGAGACCGATCGCGCCAGCGACAAACGAACGCTCGCGGTGATGCTGGGAGAGCGCAACACGCGAATCGAGTACGTTGCGCTGACCATGGGCGCATTTGTGGCCATCGCGGTCTTTGCGTCCGTCGAGCTGATTCCGTACTTCTGCTACATCGCCGGGGCTGCCCTGCCGCCTGCCGTGTGGCTGTCCCGTGAGATCGCGAACGGACGCTCAGGAGCAGCGTTGAACCCGATGTTGAAGCGCACCGCGCAGCTGCATTTGATGGTCGGCGCTCTGATCGGACTGGGCGGCGTGCTGGGCACGCTCTAGTTCAGCTCAGCAGTGAGCAGAGGCGCCATTTCCTCCTGGAGCGCGTGGAGCACGTGGAGCGCGCCGACGTCGCGCGTCACGTTGTCGCCCAAATTCGGGCGCAAGTCGTCCGCGAATCGGAGCCAGCTGATGATCGGCAGCTCGTGCTTCCAGATCACCTGATTACCTGATCACTGCCTACGCTGGACTCAGCATGCCAGTTGGAGATATCAATGCCGATCTACAAACTCGAAGCCGCGCAGACCCTGTCGACCGACCTCTCGGCCGCCTGGCAGTTCTTCTCCGATCCGCGCAATCTGGCGGTGATCACCCCGCCTGAGATGAGGTTTCGCATCACCGGCGATCCGCCCGACAGCGTTCATCCTGGTCTGGTGATCACGTACAAACTGTCGCCAATGCCGGTCCTGCCACTGACGGTTTCGTGGGCGACCGAGATCGCGGTCGTTGAGTCGCCGTACTTCTTCTCGGACGCGCAGATTGCGGGACCGTATGCGCTCTGGCATCACGAGCACCGATTCCAGGAGACGACCGACGGGATTCGGGCGACGGATCATGTCCGTTGGTCGTTGCCGCTGGATCCGATTTCGCAACCGGTGGCGGAGTTCGCGGTGACGCCGCAGTTGCGTCACATTTTCCGCTATCGCGCTCGAGTGCTCGAGCAAGTGTTCGGCTCACCCAAGGGCGAGACGCCATCGCTCAGGATTCGCGCGTTGTAGCGCGTTGTAGCGTGGCGGCGCCGTGCGATGTGCGACTCCGTTAGACTGAACGGCACGTTGAATGCTGCCCAAGGCAGCGGAGAGGATTGAATTGCATGGTGACTGCAGCACGCGCGGACTCGGCGACCGCGGCCATTGACGGAGTGCATTACGAGATTCCGGAGCATCGATGGGAGACGCCCGGGATTGAAGGCTGGACACGTACGGCGAGACCGGACGACCCGACCAAGTACTTCATGGTCTCAGCCGACTGCCACGTCCATGAGCCGGTTGACCTCTGGGAGCGGCGAGTTGAGCAACAGTATCGTCATCGCCTGCCTCGCATTGAGGTTGACGAGGACGGCGTCCGCTGGCAGGTGACCGAAGGGCACCGGCCGACCAAAATTCGCGATCTCAAGCTCGCCGGTGAGGATCTCGTGCGCGACAAGCACGGCAATGCCGTCCCCGCCGAGCGCGTGCGCGATATGGACCTGGACGGCGTTGATGCCGAGATCATCTTTCCCAACAAGGGTCTCTCGATGTGGGCGACCTCCGATCCCGTCTTCGCCAACGCGATGTGCAGCGCCTGGAACGACTGGGCGTGGGAAACCTTTGGCGACACCTATGATCGCTCCTCGCCTCTGGCATGCGTCGCCAGCGGTGACATTCCCGGCGCGATCAACGAGATCTATCGCTCCGCCGAGCGCGGCTTTCGCGGATTCTCGTTCCCGGCCAAGCCGGTTTGGGGACCGACCGGCGAGGACTCTCGCAACTACAACCTGCCTGAGTTTGACCCACTCTGGGCGGCGGTCGAGGAAACCGGCTTGCCGATCACATTCCACGTCTCGACCGGTCGCGACCCGCGCGGCGCGCGCGGCAATGGCGGCGCCGTGACGAACTACGTCTTCCATTCGCTGGCGATGACGATGGAACCGATCATCAACATGTGCTCCTCAGGCGTGTTCCAACGCTTCCCCGGACTGCGCGCGGGCACGATCGAGGCCGGCATCGGCTGGATTCCCTGGGCGCTGACGGCGATGGACGAGGCCTATCACAAGCATCACATGTGGGCGTTCCCGAAGCTTGAGGGGCTGCCCTCGGACTACTATCGGGCGCACTGCTTCGGTTCCTTCCAGGAGGATGCGCCCGGTATCGACCTGGCGCGCAAGTTCGACCTGATCGACAATCTGCTCTGGGCCAACGACTATCCGCACCACGAGGGATCGTGGCCGCATTCAGCGGCGGCGATCGAGCGCTCAATGGGCGATCTGTCGGATGACGAACGCGCCAGGATTCTGGGACTCAACGCGGCGCGGTTGTTTGGCTTCGAGGTACCTGAGCGTTTGCGCTAACGGACATAACGGCTGTTTCAGACGCTCCCAGCGAACACGGCGACTCTCGCTGTGTATGATCAATCCACGAGCGAGCAGGTGCCCATTGGCGCCGAAGATCACGAAAGGGACTGAGGACATATGCGAATTCCAAGTTTGAGAGGCAGGCGCTTGGTCAGCGCCGCGCTGTTTGCAGGCGCAGCCTTGATTGCTGGCGTCGTGATCGGCGCCTGTACGTCCGATGAGGATGATCAGCAGGCGCAGGCAACGTCACAGCAGACGCAACAGCAACAAGACCAACAGGATCAACCGGCGGCGCAGGTCTCAGGCGAGCCGCGCGGCAACACGATTCAGCTCGTGCAAGACCGCGGCACGCTCAAGTGCGGCGTCAAACAGACCCAGCCGCTGTTCGGCTTCCGCGACCCAGACGGCACCGTGACCGGCTTTGACATTGAGTTCTGCAAGGCGATCGCCGCCGCCGTGCTCAAGGATCACAGCTCAGTTGAGTACGTGGATGCATCCGACGCCTCGACCCGCTTCGAGCTGCTGAATGACGGCCAGATCGACATCCTGATCCGGACCACGACCATCACCAGCTCGCGCGACATGGAATTGGACGTTGACTTCGCGCAGACGACCTTCTTCACTGGTCAGGCCTTCGCCGTCCGCAAGGACGCGGGCATCAACTCGACCAGCGACATGGGTGACGCGACGATCTGCGTCCAGACCGGTACGACGACCGAACAGAACGTGGCCGATCACTTCACGGACATCGGACTCACCTACGACCCGCAGGGTGGCCTGAGCCAGGACGTGGCCGCAGCCTTCTTCGAGGGTCGCTGTGACGTGCTGACGGCGGACGCCTCAGACCTCGCTTCGCGCATCGTCGTTCGCGACGACGCCGACGACTACAAAATTCTGCCGCAGATCATCTCCAAGGAGCCGCTGGCTCCCGGCGTGCGTGATTACGACAGCGACTGGAAAGACGTGGTCAACTGGGTCGTTCACGGCCTGATCCGAGCGGAAGAGATCGGGATCACGCGCGACAACGTGGCTGCGATGTCGGCCAACCCACCGAACACTGAAGTCGCCCGTTTGCTCGGCGTCCCCTTCGAGGGCGGCGAGGTTGCGGCGCTCGGTTTCGGCGCAGTCGACCCGCAGTTCATTCAGCGCGCGATTGCGGCCGTGGGCAACTATGGCGAGATCTACGACCGAGAAATCGGTGCCGCGATCCCGCGTGATTGCACGCTCAACGCGCTGGCCCGACCGGCAGCCTACCCGGCGGCGGAATGTCCGGCTGGACAGGGCGGCATCCTCTACGCGCTGCCGTACCGCTAGACCGCGCAGCACTCGGTGTTCGCAACCAACGGGGTCGCCTTCGGGCGGCCCCGTTTGCTGTCTGCTTGCTGTCTGTTTGGAGTCTCTCCAGCTTTGCTTGCCCGCCTTCGATGATTGCCTCCGCCGGGCCGATCGATGCTGCCGCCGTGTCCGTTAGTCTGTAGCGCAATGCCGACTGCTCCGCAGTAACGCAAACGAGACCGCATGGCCGCCCAAGCGCCCGCTCCACCAGCCGGACCGCCGCCCAGCTCTGACGGCGTGCCGCTGATTTATCAACGCGGTTTCCGCCGTCTCCTGCAGCAGGGTCTCTACGTGGCGGTGACGGCGCTGGTGGCCTGGTACGTCTACGACGCGCTCAATCTGCGCGAATTCGGCTTTGGATTCCTGTCCGAGCCCGCTGCATTCAAGGTCGGCAATCAGTGGCTGACCGACATTGACGGCGTCACCAACTCGCGCATCACGATGTATTTCGTTGGCGTCTGGTCGTCGGCCCGCGTAGTCGTTGCCGCAATCTTGCTCTCGACCCTGGTCGGCGTTCTGGTCGGCGTCTCACGACTCTCCTCGAACTGGCTGATCGCCCGTCTCGCGATGCTCTACGTCGAGATCTTCCGCAACACGCCGTTGCTCGTGCAAGCGGTGTTGGTCTACGCGATCTTCCTGATCGCGGTGCCGATCATCCAGGATGCGATCAACATCGGCGACTTCGCATTCATTTCGAATCGAGGGATCGCCATTCCCTGGCCTGTGCCTACAGACGGCCTGTTCGGCGTGCCGGACTGGTTTGTTGGCGTCTGGGTGGGAATCTTGTTGGCAGTCGGCGCGTTCGTGATGATGCATCGCCGCCGCCGCCAACAGAAGGAGCGCGAAACTGGCATCCCACAGTACGCCAACCGTTGGTCGATCGGTATCTTCGCTGCTGGAGCGTTGGTCTCGTTCATCGCGTTGGGACTGCCAGTCAACATCGATCGTCCGGTCATTGAAGGCACGCGCTTTCTTGAGGGCATGGTGATTGAACCGGAGTTTGCGGCGTTGACCTTGGGCTTGACGTTCTACACCGGCGCGTTTATTGCTGAGATCGTGCGCGGGAGCATCCAGGCGCTGCCGCGCGGCCAGACGGAGGCAGCCAACGCGATCGGACTCTCGTCCTATCAGCGCCTCACGTTGGTGATTCTGCCGCAAGCGCTGCGTCAGATGATTCCGTCCGTGACGAATCAGTTCCTCAACGTGAACAAGAACTCATCGCTGGCATACGCGGTGCTCTACGACGATCTGTTTCGCGTGGCCGGGATCATTCAGAACAAGACAGGTCACGCGCTCGAGATGTTCCTGGTGATCATCGTCACATACATGCTGATTTCGCTGCTGATATCGGTGGTGATGAACTTCATCAACGCTCGTGTCACGCGAGTTCGGGTCTGAGGGGGGCTGATATGGCGACGATGCCGCCAGTGCCACCACTGCCGCCGGTTCCGGCCGGTCCACGCGAGCGGATCGTGCTGCCGCCGCATCGGCAGCGCGCTCAGCGACCGGGATCGGTGCGGGCCAGAGAGTGGATGCGGAAGAACCTCTTCAGCTCCACGATCGCCACGGTGATGACGCTGTTAGCCGCCGCGATCCTCGGCCTGATCATTGTGTTCATCGTCTGGTACGTCTTCTTCACAGCCGATTGGCGCGTGATCACCGACAATCGCGATCTGCTCTTCATCGGCAACTACCCGGTCAATCAAGAGTGGCGACTGTGGGTCAGCATGGCCTTCGTCATGTCTCTGATCGGGTTGGCATATGGAACATGGTCCAAGCTGGGTCAGCGCGATCACCTGTTCATCGGTTTGGTGGGACTGTTCATTGTTTTCTTGATGGCGCATGGAGGCGCCGCGATCTGGTCGAGTCTGTTCTTTCTGATATCGATCGGTTGCCTCTATCTGGGCTACTACGCGACGATCCGGATGCCGCGTGAAACCGGCTTCCGCCGCACCATGCAACAACGCGCCGTGGGCGGACTGCTGGCTGCCTCGTTGCTCATCGTGCTGTTGATTCTGCTGCTCGGCAGCTCCGTGCATTGGCGCGATCTGGAAGGCTTTGTACTGAACCTGATTCTCGCGCCGGTGGGAATCGTCGGTGGCATTCTGATCGGCATCCCGCTGGCGCTCGGGCGCGCGTCGCGGCTGAAGACGATCTCCTGGACGTGTACGGCATACATCGAAGTCGTGCGAGGCGCCCCGTTGCTGGGCTGGCTGTTCGTGGCGCTGTTCATCCTCGACGACGTGATCGGTGGTGAGCTGATCGTGCGCGCGATGGTCGTGTTGGCGGTCTTTACGGGCGCCTACATGGCGGAGTACATCCGCGGCGCCTTGCAGTCGCTGCCGCAAGGTCAGTACGAGGCGGCGCAGGCAGTGGGCTTGACCACGACTCAGGCGACGCGGCTGATCATCATGCCGCAAGCGCTGCGAATCTCGATTCCGCCAATGGTCGGCCAGTCGATCTCGATCTGGAAAGACACGACCCTGGTGACGGTGATCCTGCCGTTGCGCGAGCTGAAGGGCAACGCAGACTCGGCGATCTCGCAGTTTGAATTCACACCAGACCGGATCGAGGCGTATGTGTTCGTGGCGGTGATCTTCTGGATCGTGGCGTTTATGATGTCGCGCATCTCGCAGCGGGTTGAGCGCGCGCAAGGAGTTGGGGAACGCTGACCGCGTCGCTGTCGAACAGTTGAATAGCTGAACGCCGCCCGCGCCGTCCCTTGCGGCGCAAGACAGCATCCTCACTGGATACGTTAGGATCGCAGCAGGATGCTGAGATTCGAGGTTGCGCTATGCCGGACGAACTATCTCCAGCGGGCATGATTGCTGAATCCGCCGCGCCGAAAGCGGCGGGCGATATCACAGCGGCAAACCCGCTCTTGACGCCGGCAGACGAAATGCCGCCCGACTACCTGCCACGCTTGCCGGGCGAGCCGAATTTCATCGTGACCGAGGGGATCGACAAGTGGTTCGGCGACTTCCAGGCGTTGGACAACATTTCGCTCTCCGTGTTTGAGCACGAAATCGTCGTCATTCTCGGCCCGTCCGGATCGGGCAAGTCCACCTTCATCCGTTGCCTGAATCGTCTCGAAGAGCATGACGCGGGGCGGATCGAGATTGACGGCATTGAGCTCAACGAGGATGTCCGCTCGCTGCAGGCCATTCGTTCAGAGGTCGGGATGGTCTTCCAGCAATTCAATCTGTTCCCGCACCTGTCTGTGATGGACAACATCACGCTCGGCCCTCAGAAGGTGAGACGGTTGCCCAAGATTGACGCCGAAGAGTTGGCGATGCAGCTGCTTGAGCGCGTCGGTATCCCCGAGCAGGCCGAGAAATTTCCCTCACAACTGTCAGGCGGCCAGCAGCAACGCGTCGCGATCGCCCGTGCGCTCGCCATGCAACCCAAGATCATGCTCTTCGACGAACCCACCTCGGCGCTCGATCCGGAGATGATCAAAGAGGTGCTTGACGTGATGCAAGAGCTGGCTGAGTCAGGCATGACGATGCTGGTCGTGACGCACGAGATGGGATTCGCGCGCGAAGTCGCCGATCGACTCGTCTTCTTCGACGAAGGAGCGCTGGTCGAGCAAGGCACACCCGAGTATTTCTTCACCACGCCGCAGAGCGATCGTACCAAGCTCTTCCTGAGCCAGATCCTCTAGGCGCGAGTGATGTCGCAGCCTGACCTCTCCGCAGTGCGAGCGCTCACCTTCGATGTCTTCGGCACGGTGGTTGACTGGCGATCATCGGTCTCGGCGGAGGTGGCGATGTTTCTGCAGCGTCACGGAGTCGAAGCTGACGCTGGCATGTTCACAGATCGCTGGCGACGCGAAGGCTACGCAGGCGGCATGCGACTCGTGCGCGATGGTGAGCTGCCGTTCCAGACCGCAGATCAATTGCATCGCCGCATGCTTGACATCCTGCTCGCTGAGCTTGGAATCATGGCGGCAGAAGATGATGTCGTGGATCTGAATCGCGCCTGGCACCGGCTGCATCCGTGGATGGATTCGCCGTGCGGACTACAACGTTTGCGCTCGCGATTCGTCGTGTCCACGTTGTCGAACGGCAACGTGGAGCTGCTGGTCAACATGGCCAAGTTCGGCGGACTGCCATGGGATTGCGTTCTGTCCGCCGAGATCACGGGCGCATTCAAGCCTGAGCCGCCGTGCTATCAGCGCGCGGCGGAATTGCTCGGCTGTGAATCGGACGAAGTGATGATGGTCGCCGCGCATCAGGGCGATCTCCTCGCGGCCGCGAAGACGGGTATGCGCACGGCGTTCGTCCCGCGCCCGCGCGAGGCTGGTCCGAACTTTCCGGTTGATTTGACGCCCGATCCGTCCTTCGACATCGTCGCGACCGACTTTCACGACCTCGCCGCGCAGCTCGGCTGCTGAGGCAGGGATGTCAACATGGCGGCGCAGAATTGGGCGAATCGGACGCTGTGGACTGGCGACAACCTCGACATCATGCGAGGAATGAACTCGCAGACGGTGGACCTGATCTACCTCGATCCGCCATTCAATTCCAATAGCAACTACGCCGCTCCGCTTGGCTCGCCCGCAGCAGGCGCGGAATTCAAGGATGTCTGGACACTCACCGATCTGGATATTGCATGGATTGGGCTCATCGCGGAAGAGGAACCGTCGATCGCCTGTCTGCTTAACGCCGCCGGTCGCACGCACTCTAATGGCATGCAGTCTTACCTCACGATGATGGCGGTGCGGTTGCTCGAAATGCGACGCCTGCTGTCACCGAACGGAAGTATCTATCTGCATTGCGATCTAACGGCAAGCCACTACCTCAAGGCGATGATGGACGCTACCTTCGGTCGCGCGAACTTCCGCAACGAGATCACCTGGTACTACTACAACAAGTACTCACCGGGATCGCGCGTCTTCGGTCGGAGCTTCGATCAGATTCTGTTCTATGCATTCGACGAGTACACGTTTCATCCTCAACGCGAAGAGCGCGATACCCCAGCCAGGCAGCTAGTCCGCGAAAACGTGGACGGCGTACTAAAGAACAAACGCGACGCCGACGGAAAGTTGATGTACCGGGTCGTCACGGACAAGAAGGTGGACGCGGTCTGGCGAATTCCCGCGATTCAGCCGGCGGCCAAGGACTATATCGGCTATCCGACGCAGAAGCATATCCGACTCCTTGAACGGATCATTCTCGCCTCATCGAACGAAGGCGACGTGGTGCTCGATCCATTCTGCGGCTGCGCCACCGCCTGTGTTGCCGCGGAGAATCTCGGGCGCGAGTGGGTCGGGATCGACATTTCTCCGAAGGCCGCTGAATTAGTCAACGTGCGGCTTCAGGGCACGATGGGCAGCCTCTTCCATAACCGTCTCGTGACCACCCGCACCGACATCCCACAGCGCACCGACATTACCGCGCCCAGGAACTACCGGCAGAACAAACACGTGCTCTTTGGACAGCAGGAAGGACGCTGCAACGGCTGCGCAACAGCGTTCGAGTTCCGCCACTTCGAGGTAGACCATATCGTGCCGCGCAAACGGGGCGGTACCGACCATATCGATAACCTGCAACTACTCTGCGGGAGCTGCAATCGAATCAAAGGAGACCGACCGCATGAATGTCTTGCGGCCGAACTCACCAGGCGCGATCTGCTCTCCGCTGATCAATTCTCGACCTGAACCCCAGTGATTGGAACCACACCATGACCCTCAACCCTGATGTCTACACCACCATAGACATCGACAAGCGTTCCGACGGCGTGGCCGTTGCGACGCTGAATCGGCCGGAGAAACTGAACGCGGTCAACGCGGCGATGCATCGAGAGCTGGCATCGCTGCCGCTCGACGCGAACCGCGACCCTGACGTACGCGTTCTGGTCCTGACTGGCGCCGGTCGAGCCTTTTGCGCCGGCGGCGACTTCTCGGCTGGCCGCGATGAGCCGATGGGCGGTCGCTACCTGAACCGAATGAACGAAGCGCGGCTGATCGTCGACAACTGGCTCGACTGTGAGAAACCCGTGATCTGCGCCGTCAACGGCTACGCCCTTGGGCTCGGCGCGACCGTCGCGCTGATGGCCGATGTCGTGTACATCGGACGCTCTGGAGTCCTGGGCGACACCCACGTCAACATGGGCATCGGCGCCGGCGATGGCGGCGGTGTGATCTGGCCGATGCTCGTCGGACCGTCGCGCGCCAAGTACTACCTGATGACCGGCGAACATGTCCGCGCCGACGCAGCCAAGGCGCTCGGTCTTGTGCAAGATGTCGTAGAGGATGACGACCTGATGTCTACCGCGCTTGCCTTGGCGGAGCGGCTCGCCAACGGTCCCTTGGGCGCCATCTCTGCCTCGAAGGTGCCGATCAACAAGTGGATCAAGCACGTCTCAAACATGGTCCTGCCGCTGTCGTTGGCAATGGAAGAGACCACCATGGCGGGCTCTGACGCTGCTGAGGCGCAGGCCGCCTTCCGCGAGAAGCGTCAGCCGAACTATCGCCCGTAGCCGCAAGCCCTGAGCCTACCGCGCGCTCGGGATAGGCTGACTTCGGGCGTGCCCGCGTCCGAAACAGCAAGGTGTCACGGATGCCGATCGGACGTACGCTGCTGACCAGGGCTGCAATGTTGGTGTTGGCGGCGGCGTTGCTGAGCGGATGGCTCAACGCCTGCAGCGATTCCGACATTCCAGCGACCGTCAGTAGTCCAACGGAGGCGCAGGACGCCTCTGGTCCGCAAGCACGGCAGGAGCAACCAGCTCAGGATGCTGGCGGTGAGCAGGATGCAGCCGAGCAGTCAGCTGGCGCCGTCAGCATCGATCGAGAACCTGCGAACGATCCTCAGCAGCAGTCGTCGCAGCAAGCCGCTGCTAATACGCAGTCAGCAGAGCAGACGCAAGCGGACACCACCGAAGATCCGTACGGCGCTTCGGATGCCTACGAGTCCGACGATGCAGATGTAGACCAGGCTGAGACGCATATCCCACCGATTCGTGATTGGCTCACAGAGGGCGTCAGCCTGACGCCGAGCGCCGCGGCGGAATGGGACGAATACGGATGGACGGTCGTGATTGAGGGCGATGTGATCGCCGTCGGCGCGCCCTATCACGATCAGCTGGGTATTGACACGGGCGCGGTCTTCGTCTTCGAGCGGGTTGATGACGACTGGATTGAGACGGCGTACATCCTGCCGCCCTATCCCGATCCTGAAGGATGGTTTGGTCGCTGGCTTGCAATCGATGCGGGTCGGCTCGTGATTGGCGCGCCATATGAGGACTGGATTCGCCCTGAGGACGGCGTACGCATCGTCGATTCGGGTGCGGCCTACGTGTTCGAGAAGCGGGATGATGTCTGGCAGCGGACGGCGACGTTGGCGCCACATGTGTTGTCAGCAGGCGCATCATTCGGCTGGAGCGTCGCGATCCACGACGAACGCATCGCGGTCTCGGCCTGGAATGACGAAGTCGAGGGTGTCGCGGCCGGTTCAGTCACGGTCTACAGAGAGCACAAGGGACTCTGGCAGGCCGAAGCTTACCTGACGCCGAACAATCCGTCTGAGCGGCAGCTCTTTGGCCGCGACATTGAGCTCGAACGTACAGTCCTCGTCGTTGGAGCGCCAGGTGATGACACGATCGCGGAAGATGCCGGCGCGTTGTTCGTCTGGCATTACTACGCCGACGAGTGGCATTTCGTCCAAAAGTTGATCGCCGCGGAAGCTCAGGAGGTGGACTCGCTGGGCTACCAGGTGTCCATGTCCGTGCCGTGGATTGGGGCCGGAGCTCACACGCACGCGAATCCTGATCATGGCGAAGGGGCAGTCTATCTCTGGCAGCTCAATCGCGTCGGCACCAGGTGGAACCGACACGCGAAATTGATCTCTTCTGACGTCCAATTGGGAGACTGGTTCGGATACTCGCAGGCCATTCAAGGGCGACAGCTGGTGATCGGCGCGCCGCATCGCGCGCATCCAGAGTCGGGCACGCAACGCAGCGGCGCCGCTTACAGCTTCGAGCTGATCGGCGATCAGTGGATCGAGGTCGGAGTGCTCGGCCCGGTCAATGCGGTCGAAGCTGGAGCTCGCGCGGAGTTTGGTTGGGCGGTGGACATCTCGGGACAGACCGCGGTCGTCGGCGCCTGGCAAGCCAACAGCGAAGCGGGTGATAACGCGGGCGCCGCAGCCGTCTACGAGCTACCTACCGACGTGCCGTAGAGTCCATCTGCGTTGGGAGCTGCGGCCGGCAGTGCGGCTCCGGCAATGCGACTCATGTAGGTTTCGATTCTCGTTCGTCTTGAAGTAGGCATCTCTCTCCCTCGTCCTTTTGCAGGAGAGATGCCGAAGGCAGAAAGGGATATCCCAGGCCGAGGGTATCTGCCGAGCGTCGGAGGATGGCGGGCGCTAGCGATCGGGGCCGCGCACGGTGACTCCGCCGTCGACGGGCAGGATTACGCCGGTGACGTACTTGGCCTCGTCGCTCGCCAGAAAGACCGCTGCCCAGGCGATGTCCCATGGCTCGCCTTCCTGCTTGAGCAGGCTGGCGTTCTTGCGACGCTCCCGCAGCTCCTCCGGCATCCCCGCGGCGAACACCATCGGCGTGTATACCGGTCCCGGCATGATGCAGTTGGCGCGAATCCTGTCACGTCCGTGATCGACCGCGAGCGCCTGAGTCAGCGTGGCGACGGCCGCCTTGCTGACGCTATAGGCCGTCAGCCCGCGAGGTCGCAGCGCGGCAATTGATGAGACGTTGGTGATCACGCCGCCGCCGTTGGCGCGCAGCGCGGGCACGGCGTGCTTGCACATCAACATCATCGAGGTGACGTTGACGCGCTGTACGTGCTCCCACTCAGTGAGTGAGACGTCTTCCACCGTGCCGCGTCCGCCGATGCCGACGTTGTTGTGCAGGATGTCGAGCTTGCCGTAGCGCAGCCGCGCTTCGGCGACGACGCGCGCGCAGTCCTCAGTCGCTGTGACATCCGCGACAGCGATTGCGGCATCGTAGCCTTCAGCACGGATCAGGTCGAGCGTGGCTTGAACGGCCTCCTCGTCGCGGTCAACGAGGAGCAGGTTCGCGCCCTCCCGAGCGAAGAGGATGGCGGTGGCGCGTCCGTTGCCGATACCCGCCGCGCGAGACCCTGCTCCGGTGATGATGGCGGACTTGCCGGCGAGTCGGTCGGGCATGTCGGTACCTTTCAGTCGATCTGGATCGGTTGCGGAAGTGGATCAGCTCGGCGTTGCGGCTTCCACAACACCTCGCGCAGCAGGGCGGGAATCGCGGGCGGAAGTCGAAACTGACCCTGCTCGTTGCGGTCGGCGCGGACCCAGAGGATCATCACGATCAGCAGCAGTGGCCCGAAGAAGGCGGCCAGGCCGAGGAAGACGGTGGGCAGAGGATGTGCCTCGACCACGCGCCCGAATATCGGCAGGAAAGGCAGCATGATCAGCGCCCAGCCCATGTGATTGAGCGAGAGAGCCGTCGCTCGCAGACGAGACGGCACGCGCCGGTTCAGGTAGCCCTCCATCAAGGGCATCTGCGCGCCGCGAGCGAGTCCGAGGATGATGAAGAGCGCGATGGCTCCGAGGTGGTCGATTAATCCAATTCCGACGTAGACCAGCACGACCCAGAACGGCATCAACGCCAGCGTCCGCACGATGCCGAAGCGAATTGCCAGCCAGAATGCCAGGGCAGCGGCGAATACCGTGGCGACTCTCGCCGGCGCTTGCAGAGCGGAGAACAACCAGCCCACTTCGACTCCCTGTTCCTGGAGGAGTGGCTGCAGCAGGTAGAACTCGGGCACCATCGACGCGATCAGGATCGCGCTGAAGAGGAGCGAATAGCGGATCGTCGGCGTACTGCCGGCCAGGTGCAGCGTCTCCTTGAGCAACTCCATATACGACGGACCGCGCGTCTCCAGTTCGCTTTCTTGTCTGGGCGGCTCGCGGAAGAACAGCGAAACCATCAACGCGAGTCCCGTGGCGGTTGTCCCGGCCAGAAGCGCTCCACGACCACCGATCTCGCCGGCGATCACGCCGCCGGTAAGCGTCGCCAGCACCAGCGCCACCGATCGCACCGCGAACGCGCGTCCCGCCTGGCGTTCAAATTCGCGCTCCCGGCCCAACGCTTGCAGGGAGTCGTGCAGGAACGCGCTGTCGGTGCCGGTGAGCGCCACCATCGACAGTCCCCACAGCGACCAGGCGACCGCTACCATCCAGAAACCGTCAGAGAAGGCAAACCAGGCCGTGAAGACCATGAACACGATCAACGATGCCCGAATGGTTCGCAAGCGACCGAATCGGTCGGCAAGCGCCCCAGCCAGGGGTTGCCCGAACGACGTGATCACATAGAACGCGGGACCGATGGCCCCGAGCTGGGCAAATGTCAGTCCGACCTCGTCGGTGGCGAAGATGATCCAGACCGGCATCCAGAAGTGCAGGTCATGGAAGAAGTAGAACAGCGGATAGAGACGTAAGTTGCGTCGCCACTTCGATCGCTGGTCAACTCCATTGAGGTTGGGCGAGGCGCTCACTCAGGCAGGGTAAGTGTTTGCGGTCCAGTGAGCCGATCGATGCGGGATATAGACTTGGCCTAGCCGAAATCAAGTACTGAAATGGCGGCAATCGATGGCACATGAACAGATTCTGACTGAGACGATCGGCCGAGTTGGCGTGATCCGTCTGAACCGGCCAGAGAAACTCAATGCCTGGACCGACGTGATGGCGTCGGAGATGGCGCAGCAGATCCAGGACTGGAACGCGGATGACGGGATCGGCGCGATGCTGATCGCGGGCGAAGGTCGCGCCTTCTGCGCCGGCGCCGATCTGCAAGGGTTCAACCAGCGCCTGGAGGACGATCCGGACGCGAGCGCTCGTGGAGCGGCATCGCGACTGAACTGGACGACGCTGGTTCGCGAATCAAAGCCGGTGATCGTGGCGATTCACGGCTATGCGGTCGGCGTTGGGCTGACCCTGGCGCTGCCCTGCGACGTCCGCTACGCGGCAGAAGGCGCGCGACTCTCGATTCGCTTCGTGCGAGTCGGCCTTGTCCCGGAGTTGGGGTCCACGCGATTGCTCGCGCAGCTCGTCGGATTGGGACACGCGACGGAAATCTGCCTGTCCGGACGGATGGTAGGTGCGGACGAGGCATACCGCATCGGCCTGGTCTCTGCGGTCGTACCGCAGGATGACCTCTTCAGCACCGCCCTGGCGAAAGCGGACGAGTTGGCCAATAACCCAACGACCGTCGTGCGAAAGATCAAGACGCTGCTCAACGACAACGTGACCGAAGCGGATCTGGACCGCGTGATGGAGCGGGAAGGGGCGCGAGATCGCGAATCGCGTCGCCTGACTTCGCACACCGAGGCGGTTCAGGCATTCCTCGAGAAGCGCGTTCCCGTCTTCAATCAATAGGCGAGCGCTTGGCGCGACGCCTAGCTGCTAAGCAGCAGCTCAGCGACCTCGCCGAGATCGCGGGCGATATGCGTCGCGCCTTGCTGCTTCAGGAATGCGGCGTCGCGGACGCCTACGATGCCAATCACCGCGGCAACGTTGGCGTTACGGCCGGCGCCCATGTCTGACTCGGTGTCGCCGATCATCGCAGCTGTCTGAGGGTCGCCATCCAGCAGATCGAGCGCGTGCAGCAGCGGCGCCGCGTCCGGCTTCGGTGCGCTGGCCGTGTTCGCGCCGATAATGGCGCGGAATCGCGCTTGCCAACCCAGCAGCTCGATCGTCTTGCGCCCGGCGTCCTCTCGCTTGTTCGTCACAATCGCGAGCGGTACCGCCGCCTCGCGCAGGGCGTCAAGCAATCGCTCGGCCCCGGGCAGCGGACGCGTTCGCGGCATGTAACGCTCTTCATAGCGCTTGAGGTAGTCGAGATAGATCGGCTGAGCCGCTTCCAGGCTCAAGCCGAGCATGTTGAAGAGCATCACTGGCAGCGGCGGACCGATGTATTCGAGCAGCCGCTCGCGTCCGACGGGATGCCCGTGCGCATTGATGGTCTCGAGCATGCAACCGATCACCAGAGGCTCGGTATCCGCCAACGTGCCGTCGAGATCAAAGATGATCGACTGATAGCGCGCGGTCATATCGCAGTCATGTTGCGGACATAATGCGATCATGGCGTGAACAGGGCGCAGGTTGAGGCGTCGTCACGGCAGGCGTATCCGCCAATCGTCGGAGCCTGGTCGGCTGCGCTCGCAGACGAGCAGCGCGCCAGCGACAAAGACGCTCACACTGAGCGCCGGTCCAGGCAACGTTCAATCGCGCGCGGTGGGCCGTTCGGCGGCCGCGGCCGCGTTCCGAATCTCGTCGAGCAAGTCCGCAGCATCGAGCTTCAGAATCTCGGCGACATCGGCGAGGCTCAAGGAGGCAGTTGGTGAAGAACTCTGAGTAGTCATGCATTGCAGGGTAACGTAAGGTCACGCCCACCAACGCCGCGGCTGGCGAAGTTGGCGCGGCGGTGAGGCGTGTGGGAGCCGAACCGTGCTGATCTACTTCTTGCTCCTGGCGCTGCTGTTGGCGCTGTCCGCGTTCTTCTCAAGCGCTGAAACGTCCTATCTGTCGATTGAGAGCGTCCGACTCGAACACGAGCGTCGGCGACGCCTGCCGGGCGCCGCTCGAGTCGCAAGACTGCTGCGAGCACCGCGTCGCCTGCTGGCCTCGATTCTGGTCGGCAACAACCTCGTCAACACTGGCGCCGCGACCGTGGGCGCCGTGATCGCGCAGGAGCTGATCGGTGGCGCCGGCGGACTCAGCATCGTGGTCGCCACCGTGGCAGTCACGGTGCTGCTCGTGGTGTTCGGTGAGATCGGTCCGAAGTCGGTTGCCTTGCATCACAATCTGGCGGTCGCTCGCCTCTATTCGCTGCCGCTCACCTGGTGGTCGTGGCTGACCCATCCAGCGGTTGTGACATTGGACTGGATGTCTCGCATCTGGCTCAGGATCGTCGGCGGAGCGGAGGAAGCCGGCTCGGCGCTGTCCATGGGCGAGCTGCGAACCGCCATCCAACACTCACGCGAGCAGGGTGAGATCGCAGTCTCCGATACGTCGGTGTTGTTGGGCGCGCTGCGCCTGGGCGAAACTCAGGTGCGACGCATCATGACGGGCCGACCGCAGATCGCGGCCGTGACCGAGTCAGACACGCTGCAAGAGGCCAGTCATGCCTTCGGCGCGACAGGGTTTCAGCGGCTAGCGGTCCGCAGCGGCTCCGCTGACCAGTTCGTCGGCTTTCTGCACGGTTCGGACGTCCTCACCGAGCTCGCCAACGGTCGACAGGATCGCTCGGTCCGCGAGGTCATGCGCGTCGCGCCGTTCGAGTCGGAGCGCGCTTCCGTACAGCGAGTGTTGACCCAGATGCGGACCACCGGGCATCATCTGATGCTGTTGAGCGATGAGTTCGGGGAGACATCGGGATTGGTCACGCTCGAGGACATTCTGGAGCTGGTCGTCGGCAACATCCGAAGTGAGAGCCGCGCGGGCTCAGAGCCAGTGCCCGTACGGATAGCGGGCGAGCAGGTGGTGGACGGCAAGCGTGGTCTGACCGACCTGGGCGCGGAGCTTGACGTGGACTTTTCAGCCGAAGAGGCGGAGACCGTCGCGGGCATGTTGCTGCAACGGTTCCGCCATATCCCGCAAGCGGGCGAGTCACTCGATCTATACGGATATCGCTGGACCGTGGCCGAGTCGGACAACCGCCGCGTCCGTCTGGTGCGCTTCCGAAAATTGAGCGGGTCTTAGCCACGCCAGCGCCTGTCAGGACGCGTCTGCCAGAACGGCGGCGGTCGCGGTCAATCATCGCAGACCTAGCGGGAACGAGCGTCCAGGGCGGGAACGAGCGTCCAGGATGCCTCAATTGCGGCGGATCCCCATCGGACAGAGCGTCATGGCGAGCGCGTAACCATTTGGGGCTGGCCTGATAAGCTGGAAGTCGCGCCGAGGTGGCGGAATGGTAGACGCGATGGTCTCAAAAACCATTGGGCCAAAAGCCCGTGCCGGTTCGAGTCCGGCCCTCGGTACCAGCCTCACGGCCAGCCACCGGTGCCGAGTGGTGTAACGGTAGCACTAGGGACTTTGGATCCCTCAGTTCAGGTTCGAATCCTGGCTCGGCAGCCACAGAGATGTTCTCCGGCGGCAGCCGGATGGAGTCGCGAGGCATTTCCCCGCGGAATGCTCTGGGCACGACCGAGCGGGCATCGTGTCTGGTTGTCTGGACGAATGGTGGCTGCCCGGGCAGGACTTGAACCCGCAACCTAGCGGTTAACAGCCGCCCGCTCTACCAATTGAGCTACCGGGCATCACTTGGACAGCGTAACGCGTTGGCCTGATTGCGTCATCCCGACGGCTCGATGAGGCCTGCCACTGTCAACGGCTGCTCAGCGTGTGGGTCCTCGATCTTCAGACTGATCTCGCCGTTGAGCGCGCGTAGCAGTGGTTTGGCGCAGACCTGCCCTCGCCAGCCGCGGAGCAACGGCGGTGTCTGTGCGCTTGGCCGACCACTCGCGTACCACGCCAGTAATGTCCGCAACTGCGAGCTGCTGCCGACGAGGCTCGGATCGATCTGGTACCGCGCACAGGCGGCGCTGAGCACCGTTTCAAGGAACAGCAAGAGCATGCGTGGCGGTTTGCTCGCGGCTGAAGGAGTCCCGCGTGGAGGCAGCGCCGAGTCGGAGAGTGTGTCGGCGGTTGCGAGTGCGTCGAGAATGGCGGACCGGTCCTGGCGGAGCAGCTGGTTGGCGGCGCGCACGCTGAGCAGCTCGGCTTCATTGCTCGGCCGACTGGCCGCGATGGCGACGAGCAGATCATCGGAGGCGATTCGGCGACGCGGTCGGTCGCGATCTTTCGCAGTCGCCTCGCGCCAGGCGGAGAGTTCGCGCAGCGCCGCGCGAGAGCGGGCAGACAGCTTGTTCGCGCCAGACAGTTTCCGCCAACGATCGATCTTCTGGGCGCCAAGGTTGACCAGTAGCGTGGCCGTCTCCTCCTGCAACCAGTCGAATTGCGGTCCGCTTGATCCACTCGATCCATTTGTTCCGCTAGCAGCCTCGCTCATCTGATCCATGAAGCGATCGTGAATCGGGATCATCCATCTGACATCATCGGCGGCGTACTGTCGTTGCGGGACGGTGAGTGGACGCTGTAGCCAGTTGGTGCGCGATTGCGAAGGCCCAAGCTTGACGCCGAGCTCGCGTCGCACCAGCTGGTCGTACGCGATTTTGTAGTGGAAGCCGTTGAATGCCGCTGCGAGCTGCAGGTCGAACAGGTCGCCCGGCTGACGCCCGGCGCGTTCCAGACAGAACAGCGATTCCTGATAGTAGTCGTGGACGATCGTGCGGACCTGCGGATCGGCCATCGCGTCCCAGATCGGCTGATCGGGCGAGCGTTCCCGCTCGGCGAGCGGATCGATGAGATAGATGCCGTCGGCCGTGGCGACCTGCACGAGGGCGAGCTGCGGGGTGTACGTCCCTTCCGAGATGAACTCGGTGTCGAGTCCCATGAGTCCCAGCGCACGGATGCGGTCGGCGAGGTGACGGACCTCTGCCGGATCGTCAAGCAGCTGCGGAACGGTCTGGTCTGATCGCATCTCTGCGGTAGGTGTACCGCTGACCGGCATAGGCGACTGACACTTCCCAGACACTGGTATCGCTGGCTTCCCTCCAGCATAGGGACAGCCCGGAGCGCGCGCGTGATACGCTACCCGTGCAGCAACGGAGCCGTCATGAAGGTCAGAGCCTCAGTCAAGAAGCGGTCCCGCGACGACCAAATCGTGCGTCGCAAGGGTCGGGTATACATCATCAACAAGAAAAACCCGCGCAACAAGCAGCGCCAGGGCTAGGGCGCGACGGCTCGCGCGATGCCCGACGACATCGAATACCTGGTTCCGATCGGCGAGATTCGATCGCGTTACGCGACCGCGACGCTGTTCGGCGAGCGCTTCATCGAGATCGATCGCGGTCGCACGGTGTTGGAGCTGCCGATCACGCGCGACACGGCCGGCGGCGCTCGTGGCGGCGTACACGGCGGTATTCTCGCTTCACTGGCCGATGTCGGCGTCGTGGCGGCGGTGCTCTCCACCTGCCGCGTCGGTGAGCAGATGCAGGGCACGGCTGAGCTCAACATTTCATACTTACGACCAGCCGTCGGATCAAAGATCCGTGTCGAGTCGAACGTGATCAAGAAAGGTCGATCGCTGGCCGTCGGCGATGTCGATCTGCTGAGTGATCAGGGCAAGTTGATCGCCAAAGCTCGGGTGACGTACTCGATCACGCAGTCGGTCTGATTCGGTCGTGCAGGTGACCTGAGGACGAGCTCTCTCTGCTCAGGGCGCAATCACAGGTGACATATGGCGAAGCCGAATTGGAAACCAAAGACGATCTGGACGGGCGATTGCCTGAACATCATGCGCGGCATGAACTCGGAGTCGGTCGATCTGATTTACCTTGATCCGCCATTCAACTCCAAGACGAACTATGCCGCGCCAATCGGCAGCGATGCGGCCGGCGCCGCCTTCAAGGACACCTGGTCCCTTTCCGATCTGGACGCGGAGTGGATCAATCTGATCGCCGCCAAGTATCCTGCCCTTGAGCGTGTCTTACTGGCGGCGATGACGAATTCCGATAAGTCGTATCTCGTCTACATGGCAGCGCGCTTGCTGGAGATGCCGCGTTTGCTCAGGCCGACCGGCGTGATCTATCTGCACTGTGACCCAACCATGAGCCACTACCTGAAGCTGGTCATGGACGCGCTCTTCGGGCGAGATATGTTTCGTAACGAGATTGTATGGTGTTATGCCGGAGGAGGCCAACCGGAGAAGGATTTCCCTCGGAAACATGACATCATACTTCGCTACACGAAGACTGATGAGTATATGTTCAACAAAGACGATGTGCGCGTGCCGTATGATTCCGATTACACGGCGACCGTCTTTGCCGGAGCTGAGACGCGCGCGCCAGGCAGAACGTATACGCCGAACCCGAAAGGGAAGGTAGTAGAAGACTGGTGGCGAGGCATTGCGCGAGCATACGGAAGTGAGCGAACTGGATATCCGACTCAGAAGCCGCTGGCGCTGCTTGACCGTATCATCCGCGCCTCTACGTCCGAGGGTGATACGGTGCTCGACCCGTTCAGCGGTTGCGCAACCACCTGCGTTGCTGCCGAGTTGCTGGGCCGCGAATGGGTTGGCATCGATATCTCGCCAAAGGCAGTTGAGTTGGTGAATCTCAGACTCCAGCAAGAGATGGGCAGCTTGTTTCACGCTCGAATGGTGACGACGCGCTCAGACATTCCGCAGCGAACCGATCTTGGCAGGCTGCCGCGCTATACGGCGCGCGAACACAAAGTCGCGTTGTACGGCGAACAATCCGGCAATTGCGCGGGTTGTGGCGCCCACTTCGAGGCGCAACACCTGGAACTGGACCACATCATCGCGAAGGCGAGAGGCGGCACGGATCATCTGTCCAACTTGCAGCTGCTGTGCGCTCACTGCAATCGCATCAAGGGTGATCGCGGAATGGAGTACCTCCGCGTGAAGCTCCAGCTTGCCCGCTAGAGATGGGCCGCTGCGCTCCGGCGGAAGTGGATGCCATGGGTTCAGTCCACGATCAAGCGCCTGCCAGCGAGGCGAGATGGTCAATGCTGTTGAGCATGCTGCGCTCACTGCGATTGGTCAGCGAGACGAGTCGATGGACGCCCGCTTCGGCATACTGCTCAACCGCTTCGGCGGTCAGTCTGGCAGGTGGCGTGATCGTGATTTCCAGCTCGCCGAGTCCGGCGGGCCGACCGACCTGATCGCAGAGCTCGTTCAGTCGCTGCACATAATCAGCGGTCTGCTCAGGGTCTTGCATCCAGCCGTACCAGCCCTGTCCGCGTTCGGCCGCTCTGCGCAGCGCGGCTTCGGAGTGTCCGCCAACGTGGATCGGCACGCCACCCGATTGGACCGGTCGGGGATGCGCGTCAATTCCGCTGAACTGCCAGAAATCGCCGTCGAAGCTGGGGTCTTCTTCGTTCCAGAGGGCTCGCATCAGATCGATCGCTTCGTCGGTGCGGCGACCGCGTTCGCGGAAGGGCGCGCCGATAGCGTCAAACTCCGGTTGGAGGTAACCCGATCCGATGCCGAGAATCATGCGGCCGTTGGAGAGCACGTCGGCGGAGGCGAATTCTTTGGCGAGCACAAGCGGGTTGCGCTGAGCGATCAGAACAATGCCGCTACCGAGTTTGATCCGCTCGGTGTGGGCCGCGAGGTAGGTGAGGACCACGGATGGATGCAGGAATGGCCAATCGGGATCGGCGGGTGACGGAGCCACTCGCGGCTTGGGCAGGACGACATGCTCGCCGCACCACAGCGACTCGAGTCCGGCGGCTTCGGCCGCCTGCGCAACTGTCCGCAGGATGTCCGGGTCCGCGGCGCCCGAACCGAGTCCAAAGAGTCCGAATTTCATGGTAGGTATCCCAACTGTGGTTCCTGATGGCGCAGCAGTGACGGCGCTGTTACGACTTGAGCAACGCCTCAGCCAATGTGACGTTGTAGTCGCCGTTGACGAAGCCTGGCGTCTCAATCACGCGCTGCAGGAAGGGTACGTTGTGCTTGAGGCCTTCGATTCTGGTCTTGGCGAGGGCGAGGCGGAGCCGAGCGAGCGCTTCGCCGCGCGTGGCGCCGTGGACGATCAGTTTGGCCATCAGCGGATCGTAGAAGTGTGAGACCTCGTCGCCCGAGGCGACCCCGGCATCGAGCCGCAGCCATGGTTCGTCGGGCACTTCGAGCGTGTCGATTGAGCCTGGGCTGGGCAGCAAGGTGTCAGGGTCTTCGGCGTATATGCGAGTTTCGATCGCATGACCGTTGATCGGCGGCGGGTCGCCGAAGCCGGGCATGTCGTTCAGCGGCTCGCCAGCGGCGATGCGTAGTTGCCACTCCACCAGATCGAGGCCGGTCACCATTTCGGTGACGGGATGCTCAACCTGGAGGCGGGTGTTCATCTCCAGGAAGTAGACCTCACCCGAGGCGTCAAGCAGGCACTCAACGGTGCCGGCGTTGCGATAGTTGAGCCCGGAGATGGCGCCTCGCACCTGCGCATAGAGCCGTTCGCGCCGATCTGTGGTGAGTTGCGGCGCAGGCGCGGGCGCTTCCTCGATCACCTTTTGGTGACGGCGTTGGACGCTGCACTCACGATCACCAAGGATGGCGGCTTGGCCGTGTCCGTCGCCGAATACTTGCAGCTCGATGTGATGAGGCTCAACGAGCAGGCGCTCAAGGTACACCTCGTCGGAACCGAAGGCGCGGAGAGCGGAGGATCGCGCGCGGCGCAGCGCGCGGCTGAACTGGTTCGCTCGCTGGACAGTTGCCATGCCGATCCCGCCGCCGCCGTACGAGGCTTTGATCAGGAGTGGGAAGCCGAGCATCTCGGCGACGCGTTCGGCGTCGTCGTCCGCGACGGGGCCAGCAGAGCCCGGGATCACCGGCATGTCGAGATCGCGCATGGTCGCGCGCGCCTGATTCTTGTTGCCCATGAGCTCCATGTGGGCGCCCTCTGGACCGATGAAGGTGATTCCGCGATCCTCGCAGGCGCGCGCGAAATGCGCGTTCTCGGAGAGCAGGCCGTAACCGGGATGAACGGCGTCGCAGCCGGCCTGCACGGCGGCATCAAGCACGGCTTCCAGATTGATGTAGGACTCGGCAACGGGCGCGGCGCCGATGTGGGTGGCGCCGTCCGCCTCGCGGACATGCAACGCATCGGCGTCCGCGACCGAGTACACGGCATGCGATTCGATGCCGAGTCGGCGGCAGGTGCGCGAGACGCGCGCGGCGATCTCGCCGCGATTGGCGATCAGGACGCGTCGAAACATTTCGTGTTCCGTCGTCTATTCGCTCAGTGTGACGAGCAGATCGCCTTCTTGCACCTGGTCGCCTTGTCCGATGTGGATTTCAGCCACCGATCCATTGGATGGCGCCTCAACCGGGATTTCCATCTTCATCGACTCCAGAATGATCAGTTCGTCGCCTTCTTCTACTGCGTCGCCGACTGCGACGATCAGCTCGAAGATGGTGCCCGCCATCGGAGATTTGACTTGGCTCATGGTTCGATTTCCTGCCTTGGATTGGGTTCGTTCAGCTCGATCAACTCGAATTGTCGCCTTGACGTACATTATCTCAGTACGTCGGTAGAGCTGATTCCGCGTGACGCGCATGCTCCAAAGCGCGCTGAAGAGATGAGGGCAGCAGCATGAGACGAGAACTCGTTGAGCAGTTGGTGTGTCCGGTCACGCGTGATCCGCTGCGGTTGGAGGTGACGCGCGAGGATGAGCGAGGTGAAGTGTTGGAAGGAGCGCTGTGGTCAGAGCGGATCGACTACCGCTATCCAATCGTGGACGGGATTCCGAACCTGCTGCCGCCGGATCTGCAACGTCGAGCGGGCCACGAGCGTTAACGGTCACGCAAGGTAACCGCGTCACCTGCCGCCGGCCGCCTGCCGCGCAGAGCTTGCACTCGCAGGCGGTATCCCGGTGGAACGCGTCGCTTCGGTTGCGAGGGTGACAGAGGGTTTGCAAGATTGGGGCTAAGCTCTGTTGAAACCTAGTTGAGCTTTAATCCGGTCCCGTGAGGCCGGAAAGGTCAACGGATGTACTTGATGACCTCTGCCACTCTCTGTATCTCTGTCCGAGCTGCCGTCGGGCGCGAGCGGGTATCCGCGTGATGATGGTGATGGATGGCGCGGCGATGGATCGCGCACTCGCACGGATCGCGCATGAGATCGTTGAGCGTCATCCCAGCCCGGAACCGCTGATGCTGGTCGGCATGCGCACGCGCGGCGTGCCGCTCGCTGAGCGTATCTCGTCACGGATTGAGGTCATTGACGGGCGGCGAATCTCGGTCGGGGCCATTGATATCTCGCTCTACCGCGACGATCTTGCGCAGCGTCCGCACGCCAGGATGCAACCCTCACGGATTCCTGAAGACATTGATGGCGCCGTCATCGTGCTGGTGGATGACGTGCTGTTCACCGGTCGTTCGATTCGGGCGGCGCTGGATGCGTTGATCGATTACGGGCGCCCGGCGACGATTGAGTTGGCGGTGCTGATCGACCGCGGTCACCGCGAGCTGCCGATTCGGGCAGACTATGTCGGCAAGAACATCCCCACCCAGCGCAACGACGACGTGCGAGTGGCACTCGCCGAGTCGGACGCCGAAGACCGAGTCAGCGTTCAAGCGGTGAAGGTGTCCTAATGGTCGCTGAACAGCTTCAGGTCGAGTCGACGCCGCTGAGCAATTCACCGCCGCCCGCATTGGTAGAGCCGATCGCAGATTGGCAGCCGCGACACCTGCTGGATGTCGATTCACTGTCGAAGCAAGAGGTCTTGCAGGTGCTGTCAACCGCTTCGGCGATGACGGAAGTGCTTGATCGACCGATCGCGCGGACGCCCGCGTTGCGCGGCGTCACGATGTTCAACCTGTTCTATGAAGCCTCGACGCGGACGCGATCATCGTTTGAGCTGGCCGGCAAGATACTCGGCGCCGATGTGATCAACGTGTCCGGCTCCGGCTCCTCGGTCGAGAAGGGCGAGTCACTCGTTGACACGCTGCGCACACTGTCGGCGGTGGGCGCCGATGCGGTCGTGATGCGGCATCCGGCTTCGGGCGCGCCCTGGTTGGCGGCGCAGACGATTGACGCTCACATCGTCAATGCTGGCGACGGTCAGCACGCTCACCCGACGCAGGCGCTGCTGGACGCATTCATCCTGACGCGAGAGTTCGGCGACCTCAGCGGGCGGCGAGTGGTGATCGTGGGCGACATCTTGCATTCGCGGGTGGCGCGCTCAAATCTCTGGACTCTGACCACACTCGGCGCTGCGGTCACGGTGGTCGCGCCGCGATCGCTGTTGCCCTCGGCTATGGCTGACGCCGCAGCGGAACGCGAGCATCCGCTGGCGCTGCCCTCGGTTGCGGTGATGTCTGATCTGGACGAAGCGATCGTTGACGCGGATGCGGTGATGGCGCTGCGCATCCAACGCGAACGAATGCAAGGCTCGCTGTTGCCCTCGGCGGCGGAATACGCGCAACGCTATCAGCTGACGCCTGAACGGGTCGAGCGGGCGGCTCCGCACGCAATCGTGATGCATCCTCAGCCGATGAACGAAGGCGTCGAGATCGACGCGGCGGTGGCGCAGGGCGCTCAGAGTCGCATTGCAGCGCAGGTGACCGCTGGCCTGGCAGTGCGGATGGCTGTGCTCTTCCTCCTGATTCGAGGCGGATCATGAGCAGCATTCTGATTCGGGGTGGTCGCGTGATCGATCCGGCCTGCGGCGTCGATGAGCGTGTCGATCTGCTGGTGGTGGACGGCCGTATCGCCGAGCTGGGGATCGGGCTTGCATCGCCCGCCGGCTCTGAGCTGCTGAACGCCGAGGGATTGGTGGTCGCACCGGGTTTCGTTGACCTGCATACTCATCTACGAGAGCCCGGTCAAGAACAGAAGGAAACCATTGCCAGCGGCGCGCGAGCTGCCGCGCGGGGTGGATTCACGACCGTTTGCGCGATGCCGAATACCGATCCGGCGATCGACTCGGCGCCGATGATCGAGGCAGTCTTGCAGCGCGCGCACGGAGCAGATTGCCGTGTGTTGCCGATCGCCGCGGTCAGCGTTGGACGGCGCGGTCGCGAGTTGGCGGAACTCGCGGCGCTGCGTGAGGCGGGGGCTGTGGCGGTGTCAGACGATGGCGACGCCGTCGCGGACGCCGCCCTGGCGCGGCGAGCATTGGAGTACCTGAGCGATCTCGACATCCCCCTGGCTGAGCACTGTGAAGATCCGGCGATCTCACAAGGCGGCGTGATGCATGACGGCGCCGTGTCGGCGCGATTGGGATTGCGCGGACAGCCGGCGACGGCGGAGTTGTCGATCGTGCAACGCGACATCGCTCTGGCCGAGGCAGCGGGCGCTCGCTTACACTGCTGTCACATATCAACCGCAAGCGCCTGGCAAGCGATCTCGGATGCCAAGTCGCGCGGCCTGTGCGTCACGGCCGAAGTGACGCCGCATCACCTCTATCTGACCCACGATGCCGTTGCCGGCAGCAGCGATCTACTCGCCTACGACACCAATGCGAAGGTCAATCCTCCGCTACGCACCGAGGCAGACGTCGCGGCCTGCGTTGCCGCATTGGCAAGCGGGGTGGCGGACGCGGTGGCGACCGATCACGCGCCTCATGCTGCGGTAGACAAGCATTGTGAGTTCGACGCAGCCGCGTTCGGCATCGCCGGGCTGGAATCGGCATGGCCCGTGGTGAACTCGCTGGTGGACGCGGGCCGCTTGACGCTGTCCGATGCGATCGAGCGCATGACGATCGGGCCGACGCGCGCCTGGCAGCTCGATCGAGGCGAGTTGAACGGTCTGGGTACGCTCTCAGTCGGCGCCCCGGCAGACATCGCCGTATTGGCGACCGATTCGACCTCGATCGTCGATCCAGGCACATGGGCGTCAATGGGCAAGAACACACCGCTGGCAGGGCGCGAGTTGGTCGGCGCTGTCGTAGCCACTATCTCGCAGGGACGCCTCGTACACCAAGACACTTCGTTCGAACAAGTCGGGAGCATTCATGACAGCAGATCGTGAGCTGGCGTTGGTCCTGGCGGACGGCGCGGTGTACCGCGGCCACGCCATCGGCGCCGATACAGACACCTGGGGCGAGGTGGTGTTCAACACCTCGATGACCGGTTACCAGGAGATGCTGACCGACCCGTCATACGCAGGCCAGATTCTGGTGCTGACATATCCACTGATCGGCAACTACGGCATCGATCCGCCGATTGATGAGTCGCGGCAGGTGCAGGTGCGCGGATTAGTCGTGCGATCAGAGTGCGATTCGCCTTCACATCCGCGCGGCGGCATGCGACTACGCGACTATCTGGCATCGGCCGGGATTCCGGGCATCGCTGGAGTGGACACGCGCGCGATCACTCGGCGGATTCGACATGAGGGCGTGATGCTCGGCATCATCGCGCCGATTGAGGACGTTGAGGCGGCGCGCATCCGAATCTCGGAGCTGCCTGACTACGACACGCAGGACTTCATCTCGGTGGGGGCCGAGTCCGCCTACCGTTGGCGGCAAGGTGGGCCGCAGGCGCTGTTTGATGAGGACGAAGAACGGAATGGAGCGGATCGACCTGCTCCGCATGTCGTCGTGCTGGATCAAGGCTTGAAGTACAACATCCTGAGAAACCTCAGTCGACGCGGATGCCGCGTGACGGCGGCGCCGCCGTCAGCGGGCGTTGAGGACATCCTGGCGCTCAATCCGGACGGAGTCTTGTTGGCGCCGGGACCGGGCGATCCACAGTTGCGCGAGCATCAGGTGCAGACGGCGAAGTCGTTGATCGGCAAACAGCCGATCATGGGCATTTGTCTGGGACACCAGGTCCTCGGCCGCGCATTCGGCGCTGACACTTTCAAGCTCAAGTTCGGCCATCGCGGCGGCAATCATCCCGTCCTGGAAGTGTCCAGCGGACGGGTGGCGATCACGGCGCAGAATCACGGCTACGCGGTTGATCCTGACGGGCTCTCCGCCGACGTGGACGTGACGCACATCAATCTCCACGATCAGACGATGGAAGGGCTGGCGCACCGCACGGAGCCGGTCCTGTCGATTCAGTATCACGCCGAGGCGTCGCCTGGTCCGCTCGACAACGGGCACCTGTTTGACCGATTTCTCGATCTGATTCAAGAAGCCCAGGGAGGCTGAGATGAGCCACTCAACAGAGACTGAACCGCAATACCGCATCGCTGAAGCTGAGGATGCGGCCGAGATCGCCGCCGTGATTCGCGAGGTCGTGGAAGGTCCGAATCCGGTCGTGTTCGATCGACCGTGGAGCAGCGACGAGGTTTCCACCTGGCTGCGTCGGCTCGGCGACAGCGGCGCGATCTATGTCGCGGTGGAAGGCGATGCGCTGATCGGGTTCGGCGCGTTGGATTACAACACCCGTCAGCCAGAAATGGCGACGCTCGGCGTCTGGCTGCGTTCGCATTGGCGACGCCGCGGGATCGGAACGGTGCTGGCCGAATACCTGCTGTCGCACGCTCGCGAGCAAGAGTTTCGACGCATCGTCGGCTCGTTGCCGGATAACAACGAGGCTGCGCTCTCCTTCCTCAGCGCGATTGGCGGGCTGGCGCCGCTGATCAACCCCGAGTCTCGCTTCGAGTTGCCGTTGTGACGCGGACAAGGAGCACGATCGGAGCGACGATTGACGCTGCGTCGCGGGTTGGGATTGGGATCGCTGTTGTGCATCGTAATCGGCGCGACCGCGTTGGCCTTGGCGGCGCTCTGTCTGCTCGAGCGCATCACGGGAACCTGCGAGCTATGGCTGCTGGTCCCGCTCGTGAGTTGGCCATTGGGAGCAGGTCTGGCGCTGATCGCTCGTGCGATGCGTCAGTCGACCGTCGCCGAACCTGGATCAGCAGTCGAAGCGGAGGACAGCGACCGTGAGCAAACCTGAATCCGTCTTGATCATCGGCAGCGGGCCGATCGTGATCGGACAGGCCGCCGAATTCGACTACGCCGGCACGCAGGCTTGTAAGGCGATGGCCGAGGAAGGCGTGCGATCGATTCTCGTCAACTCAAATCCAGCCACGATCATGACTGACGAAGGCGTCGCCGACGCGGTCTACATCGAGCCGCTGACCGTGCCCGTGTTGCGCCGCATCATCGAACGCGAGCGCCCGGAGGGGCTGCTGCCAACGTTGGGTGGGCAGGTGGGGCTCAACCTCGCAGTGGAGCTGCATGAGGCGGGGATTCTGGACGAGTTCAACGTGAGACTGCTGGGCACGCCGTTGGAGGGGATTCGCCGCGCTGAGGATCGTGAATTGTTCCGACAGGCGATGCGAGAGATCGGCGAGCCGACGCCGCCTTCGGCGGTCGTCAACTCGCTTGACGAGGCGCGAGCGGCGCTGGAGGGAATCGGTCTGCCCGTGGCGATCCGTCCGGCATACACCCTGGGCGGCACTGGCGGCGGCTTTGTGCGCACGATGGAGGAGTTTGAACGCGTCGTGCAGACAGGCCTGGACGCTTCTCCGATCACACAGATTCTGGTCGAGCGCTCGCTGTTGGGCTGGAAAGAAGTCGAATACGAAGTGATGCGCGACAGCGCCGACACGTGCATCACGATCTGCAATATGGAGAATCTGGACCCGATGGGCGTGCATACAGGCGATTCGATTGTCGTGGCGCCGTCGCAGACGCTGTCGGACAAGGACTATCAGATGTTGCGATCGGCCTCGCTGAACATCATTCGTTCGCTGGGCATCGAGGGCGGCTGCAATGTCCAATTGGCGCTCGCGCCGCGGCCCGACGTGGTCGCCTGGCCGCCGGAGTCGATGCGAGCGGACGGCGAGGTCGGTGTGCCGCATGAGGATCCGCTGCCCTACTACGTGATCGAGGTGAATCCGCGCGTCAGCCGATCATCGGCGCTGGCCTCGAAGGCGACCGGATATCCGATCGCGCGGGTTGCAGCGAAGATCGCCGCCGGCAAACGGCTCGATGAGATCGCCAATCAGGTAACCGGTCGGACGCAGGCGGCGTTTGAACCAGCCCTGGATTACTGCGTCGTCAAGATTCCACGTTGGCCCTTCGACAAGTTTGAGGCTGGCGATCGGGTGCTCGGCACGCAGATGAAGGCGACCGGCGAGGTGATGGCGATCGATCGCAGCTTTGAGGCGGCGTTGCAAAAGGCGATCCGTTCGCTCGAGTTCGGCGGCCGCTCGATTCTTTGGGAGGACGCCGCCGTAGAGTCGGCTCCGCTCGAAGCCGCTGCAACGCCGACCGATATTCGGCTCTGGCATCTGCTCGCCTCCGTGCGAGCTGGCATAGCGCTGGATGAGATCGCGCAGCGGTCAGGTGTCGATCCGTGGTTTCTGGAGCGGCTCGACACGATCGTGCGGATGGAGCGGCGGCTCCTGGCGGAATCTCTGACGCCGAGCCTGATGCGTCAGGCCAAGCGGCTCGGTTTCGGCGACGAACAGATCGCGAATCTGGCTGGCAGTGTCGGCGAGCGCATCCGCGAACAACGCGAGGCCTGGCAGATTCGACCGGTTTACAAGATGGTCGATACCTGCGCAGCCGAGTTCGATGCCGTCACACCCTATTTCTATTCGACCTACGAGGAAGAAAACGAAGCGCAGCCGGTTGGCGGCAGCCGCGCCCTGGTCATCGGCTCCGGCCCGATTCGCATTGGACAGGGCATTGAGTTCGACTACGCGTCCGTCAAGGCGGCGCAGGCGTTGCGAGCGGCTGGTTGGTCTGCGGTGATGGCGAACAGCAACCCTGAAACCGTCTCAACCGACTTTGACACATCAGATCGACTCTACTTCGAGCCGTTGGACGAAGAGGCGGTGCGAGACATCTTGGCGAATGAGGATGGCCGCCTGAACGACGGCGCTGATAGCGATGGTGATGGCGATCAACGCGGCAATCAGGAGCACGGCAACGGTGATGCGAACGGCGGCGTCGCTTCCATCCTGCAATTCGGAGGCCAAACGGCGATCAATCTGGCCGGTCCGTTGACCTCAGCCGCGGCGCCGATTCTGGGCTCGTCGGCAGATGTCATCGACCTGGCCGAGGATCGCCGCCGATTCGAGCGTTTCCTGGCGAATCTCGGCATTCCGCAACCGCCTGGCACGGCCGTCAACAGCGTTGATGAGGCAGTCCTGGCGGCGGACGCCATCGGATACCCGGTGCTCGTGCGACCGTCCTATGTATTGGGCGGTCGAGCGATGGAAATCGTGCAAGCCGTCGGCGATCTGGCGCGCTATGTGCTGCAAGCGCAACAGGCGGCTCCTGGCAAGCCGATTCTGATCGATAAGTATCTGGCCGGCATTGAGGTGGAAGTTGACGCGATCTGCGGCGGTCCTGGCGACGACGCGGTGCTGATCCCCGGCATCATGGAGCACATTGAGCGAGCCGGCGTCCATTCGGGCGATTCGTTGGCGATCTATCCGGCGCCGAATCTGCGTCCCGGCGAGGTCGCCACGCTGGTCGAGTACACACGCGAAATCGGCAACGGCCTTGGCGTCACGGGATTGATGAACATTCAGTACGTGATCATGCGGGACAATCCGTCGCGCGACGGCGATGTGTTTGTGCTGGAGGTGAATCCCCGCGCCAGCCGAACCGTTCCCTTCCTGAGCAAAGTGACCCGCGTGCCGATGGTCGAGATCGCGGTTCGGGCCATGCTGGGCGAACGCCTCAGTGACCAGGGTTACCCGTCCGGTCTTTGGCCGGCAACGCCGTTGGTGGCGGTCAAAGCGCCGGTGTTCTCAATGTCGAAACTATCGGGCGTGGATACGCATCTCGGACCCGAGATGAAGTCCACCGGCGAAGTGATGGGTGTCGATGTTGACTACGATCAGGCGCTGAGCAAGGCGTTGATCGCAGCCGGTATGGCCGTGCCGCCCACTGGTCGGGCGTTGTTGAGCATCGCCGATCAAGACAAACCGCGTGCGATGACGCTGATTCGCGAACTCGGCGAAGCGAACTACGAGTTTCACGCCACTGTCGGGACAGCGAACCTGATCAGAGGCCTTGGCTACGAGGTGCAAGAGGCGCCGAAACGCGAGCACGGCGGCGACCCGGATGTGATCGATCTGATTCGATCCGGGCAGATAGACATGGTGATCAACACACCCGAGCAGATCAGCACCACGATCCGCGACGGTTTCCACATTCGTCGCGCGGCAGCCGAGCAGCGGATTCCCTGCTTCACGTCAATTGATACCGCGCATCACGCGGTCGGCGCGATGTTGGAGGGCGCGGACGATTACCACGTCGCGCCGCTCGCTGACTACACGTTCGGACTGGTCTAGGCGTCGCCGATGCGTCGCGCCATCGCTCGAGTGATCGAGACGGACGAGATTTACGACGGCACGTTCGTGACCTGGTACGAAGCGACTGGCTTGGCCCAGCACGCGCAGCCGGGTCAGTTTGTGATGGTTGATTCGGGCAGCGGCCAGGATGCGTTTGATCCACTCTTGCCGCGCGCCTTCTCCTACTACCGATTCCGACGTCCATCGCCACGCGACGACGAGCGCCAATTTGCCTTGCTCTACAGCGTGGTGGGTCGGGTGACTGAGCAAATGGCATCGATGCGGCCTGGTGATCAGGTGTGGATGACCGGCCCGCTCGGCAAAGGCTTCAATCTGCGGCGATCGGCCAGAAACCTGCTGTTAATCGGTGGCGGCGTCGGCATCGCGCCGCTCGTGGCGTTAGCCGAGGCCGAATCCGAGAAGGCGATGGCGACGTCAGGCTCGACGCGTTCGCTCACGCTGTGTTTCGGCGCGCGCAGCGCTGACAGCGTCTATCCGGCAGAGCTGTTGCCGCCGCAGGTCGAGTATCTGGTGGCCACCGAGGATGGCTCGCTTGGTCACAAAGGATTTGTGACCGATCTGTTTGCTCAGCACCTCAATTGGGCGGATCAGACGCTGGCTTGCGGGCCGGTACCGATGTTCCGCGCGATGTCGCCGATCGTGCGCCGAGACGGGATGAATCGGCCAGTGCAGATCCTGATGGAGACCGAGATGGCTTGCGGGACCGGTATCTGTTACGGCTGCGCCGTGTTCACCAAGCGCGGGGTCAAACTCTGCTGCCAAGACGGTCCACGATTCGAGCTGTTGGATGTCTTCCCGAACGGATAAAGGGCGTACCCGACGCCGACAGTGTCTGGAAAAGACCAGGACGTACTTCGATCAGGATGCTGAACCGTCCACGGGTCGATTGGCCACTCGGGCAGGGCGAACTCGCTACTATCAACTCGGAGCAAGGGGCAACCCGGAGCAAAGGGGCGGCGCTTGCCGAGGCCGGCCGTCGCGCCGGCGATGCTGGAAGCGGATCAGCGTCCGAGAATGATCCGCCAGGAGATGACCATGTCACGTGAAGCTCGATTGTTGCTTGATGGGTTGGTCTTCCCGGAGGGACCGCGATGGTATGAGGGTCGGCTGTGGTTCTCCGACATGCACGCGCATGAAGTGGTCGCCGTCACAACCGAGGGCGAACGCGAGACCATCGTTGAGGTGCCCAACCAACCCTCAGGGCTCGGATTTCTGCCCGACGGTCGGTTGCTGATTGTCTCGATGACGGACCGCAAGCTGCTGCGACTGGATCCGGACGGGTTGTGGGAAGTGGCGGACATCTCAGACCACGCGCCGTATCACTGCAATGACATGGTGGTCGACGCGGACGGCAATGCGTACATCGGCAATTTCGGATTCGACATCACCGACGGCTCACCGCCTCGGGCGACGACGATGGTCAAGGTGACGCCAGGTGGCGAGTCCTCGGTTGTCGCGGACGGCTTGCAGTTTCCCAACGGCGCCGTGATCACGCCCGACGGTGACACGCTGATCGTTGGCGAGAGTTGGGGCCAGCGACTCACCGCATTCGACATTGAAGCTGACGGATCATTGTCGAATCAGCGGGTATGGGCTGAGCTCGGCTTTCCGCCAGACGGCATCTGCCTTGACGCCGATGGCGCGATCTGGGTGGCCGTGCCGACGAATCCTGGCGCGCTGGTACGCGTCGCCGCGGGCGGCGAGGTGTTGGAGCGTATTGATGTGCCTGACATGGGCGTCTATGCCTGCATGCTGGGAGGCGCGGGTCGGAGAACGCTGTTCTCGTTGGAGGCGCCAACCTCGAATCCACAGCCTGGAGATCCACGCCGCGGTCGGATTCGCGCCTTCGAGATCGAGGTCGGCGGCGCCGGGCTTCCCTAGGCCGATCGCGAATGCCTCAGAGCAAGCCCGAGCTCCGAACGCAGCTGAAGAGCGCCCGCGCTCGGCTCGCGCCTGAGCTGGTAAGCGGTTGGTCACTGGCGATCGCCTCGCGTCTGGCGGCGACAACCGTTTGGCGGCAGGCCGCAACGATCCACTGCTACATCGGCGCATTGGACGGCGAGGCGCGGACTCGCGCGCTGATCGAGCGCGCCTGGCAAGAGCGCAAGCGCGTGATCTGCCCTTGCGTCCGACCGCACGGTCAGCTCGCTCATCACTTGCTGAGCGACTGGGCACAGTTACAGTCCGCGGCCTTCGGCCTATCAGAACCTGACCCAGAGCTCGCGCCGCCTGCTGATCCAGCTTCAGCCGAGCTGATTTTGGTCCCGGGCGTCGCCTTTCTTGCCGACGGGTCGAGGCTGGGAATGGGTGGTGGCTACTACGATCGATTCCTCAGCGAGATGGCGGCGCCGAAGGTCGGACTGGCGTTCGAAATGCAACTGGCGGAGCAATGGCCGCGCGCCCCGCACGATCAACCGGTCGACCTGATCGCAACCGAGTTGCGGATCATTCAGTGTCGATGATCGCTTGGCTGCCCCTCACAAGAGCCGCCGTGTCGCACGCGGTGACGACCCGTGAAAGCCTGGTCGCGGCCTTCGCTGAGCTGTATCCCGCTGGCTGGAATGCGCTGCAAGAGCAACACGCCGGTGATGTGGACGCCTTGGGCGAAGTGGTTGCGGTCTACCACGAGATCGGCGAGATAGAGCTGGTCCTGTCCGCTGGCATCGAATTAACAGATGCACTGGAGCGGTTGATCCCGCCGCCGCCACTGTCGCTGCTGGAGTTCGGCGGTTGTGAGGCGGGCCGCATCGATCACTTCGGTCCGTACCGGTTTGCAGACTTGCGTCGAACGCAGGCAGAGCTGGAAGCCTCGCTGGCAGACGCGGGACGAACGCCGAGCGGCATGGTGGTCGAGCGATATCTGACGTTGCCCGCTGCCGAACCGGACCAGTCCAAGTGGCGCACTGAGATCTGGCTGCCGCTCGCCTAACCTATGCAACACCTCTGCAATCCAACTGTGCGATTAAGGAGAGATGCGATGCCAGAGATTGTCCCGTTTCCCGCCTGCCGGATGGCCGTCATGCATGCGACCGCGTCGGCGGAAGATTTGCCAGCCGAGTTCGCGCGAATCTTCCCGGCGGTGTACGCGGCGCTGATCGGAGGAGGCGTGTCCGAGTTGGGACACGTCTGCGCGGTCTATCACAGCATGGACGAGCAGATGATGGAATTGTCCGCCGGGATCGAAGTCGGCGACGATGTCAAGATTCCGGATTCCCTCGACCTACTCGAGTTGGAGGCCGGAGACGCCTTCAAGGCCGATCATATGGGTCCGTACGATCAGTTGCACATCACCCACGCGGAGCTATTCGAGGCGGTCGTCGAGAGCGGGCGAACGCCTCGCGGCGGCCCGATCGAGCGCTACATCACCGATCCGGAGGCCGAGCCCGATACCTCAAAGTGGCACACGGAAATCTGGTTGCCCCTGACTTCGTAACAGAGGCTGCGCACTCGTAAGCGGCCGGTATCAGGTGTGGATCGAGTCGTGGAGCGGGGGACGGGATTCGAACCCGCGGCCACCTGCTTGGAAGGCAGGAGCTCTACCCCTGAGCTACCCCCGCGCAGCGACTCCGATCAGCTTAGCTGGCGCAGTTCGAGCAACTGCGGATCCTTGCGCAGCTGCTGATACGCCTGCGACTGGATCTGGCGAATACGTTCGCGCGTCAGTCCGAATCGTTCGCCAACCTGCTCGAGCGTGTACTCATGGCCGTCTTCGAGGCCGAAGCGCATGCTCAACACCGCGGCGGCGCGCGGTTCGAGACGTTGCAACGCCCAGCGTGTGGCGCCGTTGAACGCCTTGCGCAACAGCTCCTCTTCCGGCGTGAGCGCGTTGCTGTCGGTCAGAAAGCTTCCCAGTTCGGAATCGTCGTCCTCATCCGAGACACTCTTGTCCAGAGAGGCCGGTGACAGGGCGATCCGCTTCAGCGCACGCACGCGATCCTCGGTGTGGCCGAGTTCGGCCGCGAGCTCCTCGTCGCTGGGCTGAGACTGATTCTCCTGCTGCAGTCGGCGCTCGACACGATTGAGTTTGTTGATCAACTCTGCGGTGTGAACCGGCACGCGAATCAGGTTCGAGGTGTCTGACAATGCTCGGGTGGCCGCCTGTCGGATCCACCAGGTCGCGTAGGTCGAGAACTTGTTGCCTTTGCGGTAGTCGAACTTTTCCACAGCCCGGAAGAGTCCGACGTTGCCTTCCTGGATCAGATCGAGGAATGGCAGCCCCTTGTGCTGGTACTTTTTCGCAACGGAGACGACGAGTCGCAGGTTCGAGACGTACATCGTCCGCTCCGCGTCGTACCCGTCCCACTTGACCTCGGTCAGCCGCTTGCTGAAGCGGCGCGCGAGCCCGTCGTCAGCCGTCAACGCGGTCGCAGCCTGCTCGGATGCGAGCTGCAGTTGCTCCGCGCCGCCGAGCGCTGCAATCGATCGGCGCAGTAGACGCGGCGTCAAAATCGCGCTGACAACGGAGAGCCCGATCGTGAGGTCGCTGGCGGCCTCCTGTTCGAGGTCGGAATCGGCGCAAATCCTTGCGCTGAGCGACGGCGTGATCATGCCGTCGACCGCTTCACGAAAACGGTCGTGGCCGATCAGTTCGTCCAACGGCAGCGTGTGCAGGTACAGACGCCGCGCGATGATCTCGGAGAGATCGCGCAATTCGCCGAGCTGCTGCAGCAGCTCGATCCAGACCTGTACCGGTCGGGGACTGTGAGCGAGTCGCGCCGTGAGCCGCTGCTCGACCGCGTCGATCCAGCGCGCGCGCTCGATTGCCGCGCCGAGCTCCTGTTCCTGCTCGGCGGTCAGCAGCGGTCGCCGCCCGATTTCGTTCAGGTACGTGCGGGTACCGTCAACCTCCGCGCTGTCGCTGAGGTTCGCTCGCCGGCGCGAAGCTGGCCGCGGACGCTTCGGCTTGGTCGAGCCGCTGGACGCGAAGTCCCAGGACTCGGCCGCGCGGTTGAGCCGCACGGCTGGCCGAGGCAGGTCGCTCATGCGCCGACGCCAGGCCGCCGCCGTCACACGCGAGGGAGCTCGCGCCACCGAGATGTCGAAGCCGTCAAGCGGCACGGTCGGCTGCCGCTCCGCTTCCAGGTCGGATCGGCATTCTGGTTGCAAGGTCATTCCTGTCTCCTCACGTTTCGCGTCCATGGCCACGCCCTCACGGTCGAGCTGTTTCATCGTCATCTGTCGATCCCCCTTTCGTCAGTGCTGTCGGCGGGACTGATGCTTCGTACACCAGCGGCCGATGCGCTCATCAACAGTACGTAAATGGAGTCGGGTTTGTTCCCGCGTCGAGGGGACGGACCCAGATCTGCAATGCCGTGTACGAACGCAATGCGCAGCGCGCGACGCCCAAGGCCGTTTCGGCAGATCTGTGAGCGCGAGCCCCGACCGATCGGCGGCCTGAATCGCGGAAGTGCTTGCTGAGCGCGCCGTTAATCCACGATCGCAACAGCCGGTTCGACTGCGCGGGCCGGTGCGTGACGTACGTCGCTGGAGCCGAAGGCTCGCGTCCAGGCTGCGAACTCGAGCATGATCCCGTCTGGATCGTAGAAGTAGATCGAACGCACGAAGACGCCCGGATGATTCTCTCTCGCGATCCCGCGCGGCGAGTCGTCGTGGTTGAGAATCGGTGTCGCGCGGACGCCGGCCGCCTGCAAGCGCTCGCCGAGCTCGTCAATCTCGTCTGGCGACACGTTGAATGCAACGTGGTTCATCGAGGCGATCGCCGTGACCAACTCGGCTGAAGGATCGAAGAAGGCGTTCGGATCGGGCGAGGCGACGCCGGGAGCCGGTTCAGGCGCATCGGGGAAGTTGAAGAACGCAAGGCAGTCGCCGTTGCCGATGTCAAAGAAGAAGTGCTGTCCCATGTTGCCTGGCAGCTCAATCGTCTTGACGAGGGGGAATCCGAGCACGCCGCTGTAGAAGTCCACCGTGCGCTGCATATCGCGACAGACGAGCGCGAGGTGGTTGATGCCGGAAACGTTGAAATTGCCAACGGGTTGCTTCGCGGACTGGTCTGGGGAGAACGACATCACATATGCCTTCCTGCGGTGCGGTGGTATTTCATGGTATCGGATCAGGAAGGCGGGCAGAATATCGACGGACTTGGTGCTGGTATTGAAATAATCTATCAGATTACACAGAAGCTATTGACGACCTCGACGCTGGGCATACCTTAATCCAACGTTCACATCCGCTCAGCGGCTCAGTGTCCGCGAAGCGATCCACTGCAGAGAGTCCGAGAGATCCGATGACCCAAGGTATCGACCTGACGACACCCGAAGGCGTGGAAGTGGTGGGGGCCGTCAGCGACGGCCTCGATACGATCCTGTCGGCAGAGGCGTTGGCATTCGTCGCCGCATTGCAGCGACAGTTTAATCTACGCCGCCAGGCGCTGATGGAGCGTCGCAGCGAGCGGCAGGTCCTGTTCGACAACGGCGCATTGCCCGATTTCCTCTCCGATACGGAGGAAGTTCGCTTTGGATCCTGGCAGGTCGCGCCGACGCCGGAGGACCTGCAGCAGCGTTGGGTCGAGATTACCGGGCCCGTTGATCGCAAGATGATGATCGGTGCGCTCAACTCGGGCGCCGACGCCTTCATGGCCGACTTCGAAGATGCGCTCTCGCCGACCTGGGAGAACGTGGTCAACGGACAGCTGAATGCGCGCGACGCCGTTCGACGCGAGATCACGTTCGAGAATCCCGACGGATCGTTGCGGCAATTGAATGAGCGGATCGCGACCTTGCTGATCCGACCGCGCGGTTGGCACCTTGACGAAAAGCACGTCATGGTCGACGGCGAGCCGATCTCGGCCTCGCTCTTCGACTTCGGTATCTACATGTTCCACAACGCGGCCGAACGAATCGCTCGCGGCACGGGACCGTACTTCTACCTGCCCAAGCTGGAGTCACACCTTGAGGCGCGGCTGTGGAATGACGTCTTCGTCGCCGCACAGGACGCGCTTGATATCCCGCAAGGCAGTATCCGCGCGACCGTGCTGATCGAGACCCTGCCCGCGGCGTTCGAGATGGAAGAAATCCTGTACGAGCTGCGCGATCACTCGGCTGGGCTCAACGCCGGACGCTGGGACTACATCTTCTCGGCCGTGAAGCGGTTCAAATCGCAGCCCACGTTCACACTGCCCGATCGGGTGCAGGTGACGATGACGACGCCCTTCATGCGCGCCTACACCGAACTGCTCGTGCGCACCTGTCACAAGCGCGGCGCTCATGCGATGGGTGGGATGGCGGCGTTCATCCCGTCGCGCCGCGATCCAGAGGTGAATGAGATTGCGCTCAGCGGCGTCCGCGCTGACAAAGAGCGAGAGTCCACTGACGGTTTCGACGGAACCTGGGTGGCGCACCCGGACCTCGTGCCGGTCGCGAGAGCGATCTTCGATACGAATCTCCAGGGCGCCCGAAATCAGCGCGAGCGCATGCGCGAGGATGTCAACGTGGCCGCCGCCGATCTGGTCTCGCTCGATCAGTCTGGCGGCGCGGTCTCGGAGCAAGGTCTGCGCGCCAATATCGCCGTCGCGCTGCAATACATCAACAGCTGGCTCAATGGGCAGGGCGCCGCGGCGATCAACAACCTGATGGAAGATGCCGCCACCGCGGAAATCTCGCGAGGCCAAATCTGGCAGTGGATCCGTCACGGAGCTGAACTCGACGACGGTCGATCGGTCACCAGCGAGCTCTACGAATCGCTGCGTGATGCGGAAATCACCGCCTTGGGCGGCCGTGATCAGTCGCGCTATGCGGACGCCGTGGAAATTTTGGACCAGCTCGTGTTGAACGAAGAGTTCACCGAGTTTCTGACCTTGCCGGCCTACGAGTATCTCGACTAATCGGATGAGTGATCGCAGGTCAAACCACAGTAGGTACAACGGCGAGCGATCGCCGAGCAACGCGAATCGGCGCCTGGGACCGATCGCGCGCAAGCCACGGAGGATCCGGAATGACGACGAACGGTACGAATGGGACGGGTAACGCGCCGATGAGCGCAGCCGCCGCACTCGAGCACGAATGGGCCACGAACCCGCGCTGGAGCGGCGTGCAGCGCAACTATACGGCCGCTGACGTCCTCAAGCTCCGACCTTCGCTGCTGCCAGAGTCCACCATCGCCCGTTACGGCGCCGACCGACTCTGGAACGCCATGCAGGACACCGACTTCGTGCGCACCTTCGGCGCCGTCACCGGTGCGCAGGCTGTGCAGATGGCCAAGGCCGGTCTGCAGTCCATCTACGTCTCCGGTTGGCAGGTCGCGGCCGACGCCAACACCGCCGCGCACACCTACCCCGATCAGTCGCTCTATCCCGTGAACAGCGTGCCTTCGTTGGTCAAGCGACTCAACAACGCGTTGATGCGCGCCGATCAGGTTGACCGCCTCGAGAATCGAGAGAGCGTTGATTACTACCTGCCGATCGTGGCCGACGCCGAGGCTGGCTTCGGCGGACCGATTCACGCCTTCGAGTTGATGCGCAACATGATCGAGTCTGGCGCCGCCGGGGTTCACTATGAAGATCAGCTGGCGGCTGAGAAGAAGTGTGGCCACATGGGCGGTAAAGTGCTGGTGCCAACCGCGCAGCACGTACGCACACTACAGGCCGCTCGACTCGCTGCCGATGTCATGGGCGTGCCGACGATTCTGATGGCGCGCACGGACGCGCTCTCGGCGACCCTGATGACGACCGACATTGACGAGCGAGACCGCGAGTTCGTCACCGGTGAGCGCACGGCTGAGGGGTACTTCTCGGTCACCGGCGGGATCGACTCAGCAATCGCGCGCGGACTCGCGTTTGCGCCGCACGCCGACCTGATCTGGTGCGAGACCTCGGTGCCGGATATCGGTGAGGCTCGCGACTTCGCGCAGGCCGTGCACGCCGAGTACCCGGACAAGATGCTCGCCTATAACTGCTCGCCGTCATTCAACTGGAAGCGTCACCTTGACGACGCGACGATCGCGAACTTCCAGGAGCAGCTCGCGGATATGGGCTACCGCTTCCAGTTCATCACGCTGGCCGGCTGGCACGGCATCAACTACCACACCTTCAACCTCGCTTCGGGCTACCGCGACCGCGGGATGGCCGCCTACGTCGAATTGCAGGAAGGCGAGTTCGAAGCCGAGACCTTCGGTTACACCGCGACCAAGCACCAGCGTGAAGCGGGCACGTCCTACTTCGATGAGGTGCTGCTCACGGTCACCGGCGGAGACGCCGCCACCACCGCGCTGAGCGGCTCCACCGAGGCCGCCCAGTTCGCCGAGGAAGCTCTCACCGCCGACTAGCTCCTCGCTTCCAGGCAACCAACAAGAAGCCCCGCCACCCGGCGGGGCTTCTTCGTCAGAGCGTTGTGATTCGACATGTCTGAAATCCCGTATCGCGGTGTCACTGGCAACGATGTCAGTGACGAGCATTTGTGGTCGCACAGCCTGTCGCTTGACGATGCCAATGACGTCTGGACTGGTCCGGCCAACTACTTTCCTCAACCTTCCAGACCTCGATTCGACGAGTTGGGAAACGAGGGTGTTCAACCTGAACGAGTCAAGATGGTTGGCCCGGATCTTCGTGGTCGTCTTCTGACCTTCATCCTCGAAATGCCAAGTCACGACCAACTGTCCCATGTCGTCACCGGGTGGATATCGACTCCCGGCGAGCAAACCCGATACCATCAACCAGGAGGAAGGATGCGCATTCGATGACCACACGACGATCGCCGGTACACATTGATACGCCTCTGACTCCGGATACTCCTAAGATTCCCTACGATCCCGCCAAGAAGGGTCCTGGGACAATGCGTCTTGAGATCGAGTTCAATCGGGAAGAGATCAACCGACTCAAGGCGAGACATCCTCGCGGACCACTGATTCACTTCATCAAGCAAGCCGCGCTCGAAGCCGCCGACCGCGAGGCCGCCCGCCAGTCCCAACCACCAACCAATTGAGGCCGCCGACTGAGTCGGACCAACCCTCGGCTATCTTGTCGCCGATGCAACGCTTCGACAAGATTGTCCGATGGCTGACCTCCACCGGCGCCGCGAGTGAGATGAGATCGTGCCCGCGTCTGCTGATATCACTCATAGCGCTCGGTGCGATAGTCGTCGCGATTCTGATCGCGACGACTGTCGCCCAAGCCGCCGATGCGGACACCGAGACCATCGAACTTGAACCAGGTGACAATTTCATCGGCTGGGTGGCGGAGCCGATCGCGGTGGCCGACATTTTCGAAGCCATCCCTGCCGCCAGCCTGATCTATCGCTGGCACGCTGATACGCGCCACTGGCAATACGCCATTCGAGAAGTTGGCGGCAACCTGGGGGTCCTTGTGCCGGGCATGGCGGCGACGATTCGCATCGAGGGAAACCAGAGCGTGGAGTGGGAAAGACCGCTGACGCTAGCGAGCGGCATGGTCACGCTGCATTCGGGCGTCAACTGGGTCGCCTGGAACGGCCGCGACGAGTGGCCGCTTGACGATGTCGCGCGAGGCATCGGCAAGTCGTTAGTCAGCATCGAGGTGGGTGGTCAGATCTACGAGCCTGATACTGAGTCCACCATCCCACCAATCCGTCGCGGCGACGCCCTCCGAGTCACCGTCAATCGAGACCTCCGTTGGCTCCAACCGACGGGAATGATGCCTAACGTCGTCTTTGTTGGGGATATCTCCTAGTCGCTAGAGAACAGTATGTCGGCAGACATTCGCGACTTGGTCGATTACTTTGCCGACACACACGCAGTGGAAACCGACTTCTCGAACACGACGATTCTGATCTGGCACACCGCCGAAGACGCTGTTGCCTATCAGGACTCTGATCCGGAGTATCCCTTCCACCTTGGTGGCGAGGGATTGCGCATCTACTTGGAGGAAGACGCTTCGGGTGGTGGGACTGCTTGGGGGATGCACCTCAAATCCAACTGGTGGGACGCCAACCCGAGACAGTCAATCTTCAAAACGCATGTCACCCACGAGTGGTTTCACTACTTGCAGATTCAGTTTACAGACTTTTGGGCGACCGCTGGTTTACCTCCCGAATGGATACTTGAAGGCAGCGCAGTCTGGTCTGGAGACAAAGGCATACGCATTGCAGAGGGCCACCAATCATTCGAGGAGACCCGTCGAGAGTATCTGGCCAATGCCAAAGGAACCAGTGCGACATTGCGCAGCGCCGAGCGACGCAACACGCCGTGGCAGTATCAGCTTGGTCTGTTGGCAACCGATTTGCTTGTTGAGCGCAGCGGCGCCGACGCAATTGTCGAATATTTTCGGCAGCAGCAGCCACAGCCGATTGGAGCAAACCGCCGATGGGTTGCGCCTACAAGCTTAGACGATGCGTTCGTTGCCGCGTTTGGCATGGAGATCCATGTGTTCATCGAAAATGATGAGCGTGGCTTCTGGTTGTCACAAGACGCGATAGGTACCTATGCCGCAATCGCACCCAGCGCAGGGTCGTACGGCATGCATGTACGCATCGGTGGTTGTGATCTGTGGTACGGGCCGAATCGATTGGTCCCATTGCGGGAAGATTCACAGCTTATCGAGATTGGAGAAGCAGAAGCTGCTATCGAAGTGCGCGTGCCAACGGACCTTTGCATGTCTCAGATTAGCGGTCGCCTAATCACCCAAGATGGAGTTCCTGTTGCCGGGGTGTGGTTAACGGCGCACGGTAACGAAGGTCGGGGCGGTGCCCAACCCGATCAGACTGGCGCGTTCACGATCACGGTGCCGCAAGCTGGATCGTACAGGCTCTCGTATTGGATTGATGGTTGCGCGGTTGTACACGCCGAGTCAGGCGCTACCACCGACTGGCACCGAGCCACGCCGATCACCGTCGCCGACGAGGACGTCACTGGTATTGAGTTCGTCGTCCCCGATGACCCAGCCAGCCTCTGCGACTGACCCTGCGCTATCCTGTTCTCACTTGTTGCAACATTTGACCGCCTCAGCGGCGAAAGGACATTCTCATGAGCAACAGCCCCCACTTTGGCGTGATGGTTCCCCAGATCAAGCGCTCCTGGCAAGAAACTCAGCGCGCGGCGTTGGCCTTTGAGGAGATGGGCTTTGACTCGCTCTGGGTCAACGACCACCTCTATGGCCCGCAATCGCCCGCGATCCCGATGCTCGAGGCCTGGACCCTGGCCGCCGGCATTGCCGCGGCGACCGAGAAGCCGGAAATCGGCACGCTCGTTACGCCCGTCGGCATGCGCAACCCGGCCCACACCGGCAAGATGATCGCCACCGTCGACAACATCGCCGGTGGACGCGTCATCCCCGGCTTCGGCTCCGGTTGGATGCCGCGCGAGTTCACCGACTTCGGCATGCCCTTCGTCAGCACTCGCGACCGCCTGCGTCAGCTCGAAGAGGGCCTGCAGATTTTCAAGGGCATGTTCGATCCGGAGCAGGATGAGTTCTCCTTTGAGGGCGAGTTCTTCCACACCGAGAACCTCGTCACCCAGCCCAAGCCCCCGCGCGACATGCCGATCCTGGTGGGCGGCGGCGGCGAGCAGGTCACGATGCGCATCGCCGCGCAGTACGCCGACATCTGGAACAACTCAGCCGGCGCCCAGGACGACCTTGAGCATAAGGTCTCCGTCCTCCACGGCCATGCCGAGCGCCTCGGCCGCGACCCGTCCGAGCTCCGCGTCTCGCAGCAGTGTCTGGTCACGATCGTTGAGGACGACGAGAAGGTCGGGCCGATGGTCGAGCGAGCCCAGAAGATCTTCGGAGGCCACATGGGCAACCCGGCCGGAGACATGGCCCTGACCGGAACCCCAGACATGATCAAGGAGCGGATCAATCGCCACGTCGAGCTGGGCTGCGACATGTTCATGATCGAGTTCTTCGGCCGAGACACAATCGAACCGGCCCAGATGTTCGCCGAGACGGTCATCCCCGAATTCCGCTAGGATTTGACAAACGACGAGAGCGTTCTCATTCTTTGCATGAATGAGCTAGGTAGAGCGCTGACTCATTGGAGAAGTCGAGCATGGTGATCCAGGACAGCGCTGAGGCTTCCCAGCGGCAACTGTCCCTCATTGCCGATCAAACAGATCGCCACGTTGAACGCGCAGAGCGCATTGACGGACAGGACGGACTCCCGGGTCCGTCCGCGCGCGCCGTCCTCGCCTGCCAGGACAACCTGGATTTCATGCAGGCCTTTCCTGACGACAGCTTCAAGCTCATTGTCACCTCGCCGCCGTACAACCTCGGCAAGGAGTACGAGAAGAAGGCTGAACTGGATGCCTATCTCACGCAACAGGAACAAGTGATCAGCGAGTGTGTCCGGCTGATGCACCCGCAAGGATCACTATGTTGGCAGGTCGGGAACTTCGTTGACGACGGCGAGATCGTTCCGCTCGACACGCTATTCTATCCGTTGTTTCGCGCTCAGGGCCTCAAGTTGCGCAACCGAATCGTCTGGCACTTCGGCCACGGACTGCACTGTACCAACCGGCTGTCAGGACGCTACGAGACGATCAACTGGTGGACTGCTGGCGATGACTACACATGGAACTTGGACCAGATCCGCGTGCCGTCAAAGTACCCGAACAAGCGTCACTTCAAAGGTCCCAACATCGGCAAGCTCTCAGGCAACCCAAAAGGCAAGAATCCAAGCGACGTGTGGATGTTCCCGAATGTCAAGAACAATCACCCAGAGAAGACGGTCCACCCTTGCCAGTTTCCAGTCGAGCTGGTGGAACGCTTGGTGCTCTCGATGACGAATGAGGGCGATGCAGTCTTCGATCCGTACATGGGAGTTGGCTCGGCGCTGATCGCCGCACTCAAGCACGGTCGCGACGCCGCTGGCTGCGACATCGTTGCGGAGTATGTCGAGATTGCAAAGCAGCGCGTTGCTGAGCTGGAAGCCGGTACCCTCCGTACTCGCCCGATGGGGAAACCCATTTACGATCCCAGCAAGCCCCGAGGCGGGCACTACTGAAGATCGGAGGTACGTACTCCCATCTGAACGGACAAGAGTACCTGCTGGTCCACCTTTGTGCGTTGTGGGAGGAAGTACTTGAAGTGATCGCGGAAGTTGACGCTGAGTCTTGTCGTACGAAGGTCTCCAAGGAGAAAAGGATGGTCGGCAAGAAGCTCTATGCGCCAAAGGATATGAACGCTGCCTTCAAGCGCGGGCTGGAACACCGAGGCTGGCAGGAGAGACGGAACACCTTCTGGGTGACTGACGATGAGAAACTTCTTCGCGGCATATTCGGACTTTCAGCGGACGAGCAGAAGGAAGCAATCGAGGCTGGTGGACGCCGCGCCATCATGTCATACAACCAGACCGACTTTGTCAAGGACAGAGTTGCAGTTGAGGTGCAGTTCGGCAAGTACGCATTCGTGGCTCACGACCTCTTCGTCAAACATTTGAGTTTCTATGTCTCCGACATCGTTGATGTCGGCATCGAGATATTGCCAATGAAGGCATTGGAGGAACAAATGTCCTCTGGCGTCGCCTACTACGAGCGTGACCTGATGAATGTGGTCCGACAAGGAAGAGGCGTCCCGGCGGTCCCGCTGGTTCTGATCGGCGTGGAGCCTTAGTCATCAACGGCGATACCTGTGCCGCCGGAGGCTGTCGCCCGACATTGATGATGGCCACAATCTTCGAAACGCATCATCATCCTCAATATCAAGCAAGCAGGACGAGTCAGTGGCTTCAGCAGCCGTCTGGCTCCGAGGCTGGACCACGCGCATCGGATCGCTCTGGCCTGTGCAGGCGCGATATCCTTAGGGTGTTGCCTGCGCAGTGTGAGGAGCAGCAAGATCATGCCGAAGCAATACCGACTGGCCTATACGATGCGCGGTCCCGCAGAGGACACAGAGGACATGTACCTGGCAGAAGTCCCGGCGCTGCCAGGTTGCCGTGCCTGGGGGGAAACGCCGGATCTCGCACTTGAGTATCTGGAGAGCGTCGCTGAGGCGTTCATCAGGTCCCATTTGAAGCATGGCGACCCCCTACCTGAAGGGATTGCCCAGGCGAACGAACTGGTGGTGTCGATTTGAACCATCGCCAAGTCTCGCGTAAATTGCGACGGCTGGGCTGCGAATTTGATGAGCAGGGCAAGGGATCGCACGAGATTTGGCGAAATCCATCGACAACGACGAAGGCGACTATTCCCAACTGGGGCGCCAAAGACCTGAAGCCAGGCACCCTTGCTGCGATTCTGCGGGACTTGAAGATTAGCCGACGCGACTTCGATGAGGCTTGAGGCAGCAGCAGCTCACTCCGACGGCGTCCGAGACTGCACGACGTACATTGGATCGCTCTGACCCGTTGCCGGCGAGATGTCGTGCCATTGGGGTGGGTCAAACACTCCTGAGTAGTGGAAGTAGGCGCCGACCTGTTGGATGTGGCCTTCGTCTCCCATGCCTTGCCAGAGCTGGACGGCTTTGGTCGGAAAGCAGCGGTTTGAGAATGAGACGATGCAGCCGCCGCCGGGGCTGAAGGCACACCGCGATACCCTGAAGGCGTTCACTCCGCAGTGTGAGGAGCAGCAAGATCATGCCGAAGCAATACCGACTGGCCTATACGATGCGCGGTCCCGCAGAGGACACAGAGGACATGTACCTTGCAGAAGTTCCGGTGCTGCCGGGTTGCCGCGCCTGGGGCGAAACTCCTGAACTCGCGCTCGACTACCTCGAGAGCGTCGCTGAGGCGTTCATCAGGTCCCATTTGAAGCATGGCGATCCCCTACCTGAAGGGAACACTCAGGCGAAGGAACTGGTGGTGTCGATTTGAACCACCGCCAAGTCTCGCGCAAACTGCGACGGCTGGGCTGCGAATTTGATGAGCAGGGCAAGGGATCGCCCGAGATTTGGCGAAATCCATCGACAACGACAAAGGCGACTATTCCCAACTGGTGCGCCTCGAACGCGCCTGAGTAGTGGAAGTAGGCGCTGACCTGTTGGATGTGGCCTTCGTCTCCCATGCCTTGCCAGAGCTGGACGGCTTTGGTCGGAAAGCAGCGGTTTGAGAATGAGACGATGCAGCCGCCGCCGGGGCAGAAGGCGTACCGCGATATCCTGAAGGCGCTCACTACGCAGTGTGAGGAGCAGCAAGATCATGCCGAAGCAATACCGACTGCCCTACACGATGCGAGAGCCGTGCGAGGACACTGGAGAGATGTTCCTCGCCGAAGTGCCCAGTCTGCCGGGATGCTGCGCCTGGGCCGAGTCGGCAGAGGAAGCGCTCTGGATACTGGAAGGCGTCGCCGCCGCCTTTATCGAGTCATATCAGGAGCGTGGCAAACCTCTCCCAGCGGAAATCGTTGAGGCCGGGGAGCTGGTCGTGGCGGTTTGAGATACCGAGATCTGGCCCGCAAGCTGCGCAAGCTGGGCTGCGAGTTCGACCGGCAGGGACGAGGATCGCACGAGATCTGGGTCAGGCTCGGTACAGAGTTGGAAGGGACGGTACCAGACTGGGGCAGCAAGGATCTCATGCCTGGCACTGTGCGAAAAATCTTGCGCGATTTGGGAATCGACCGGGGCGACTTTGATCAGGCCTGAGGCGTCCGCGATTGCACGACGTACATTGGATCGCTCTGACCCGTTGCCGGCGAGATGTCGTGCCATTGGGGCGCCTCAAACGCGCCTGAGTAGTGGAAGTAGGCGCCGACCTGTTGGATGTGGCCTTCGTCTCCCATGCCTTGCCAGAGCTGGACGGCTTTGGTCGGAAAGCAGCGGTTTGAGAATGAGACGATGCAGCCGCCGCCGGGGCGGAGGACGCGCCCGATCTCGCGGAAGACTTCCAGCGGCCTGGTCAGATATTGCACTGACACGGCGATGGTGACGACATCGAACTCGTCGTCGCCATAGGGCAGGATCGGGTCGGCGTTGAGGTCGTGGACAACCCATTCGGTGAGCTCTGGGTTCTCGGCTAGCTCCGCGGCGTTCATGCCGAGCCCGGCCACGCGCTGGGACTCCAGGTCGTCGGGATAGTGCGAGACCCACGACGACATCAGGTCAAGCAGGCGTCCCTCGCGTGGTAGGAATCTGGCGTAGTGCTCACGCAACGCGCCGATCGCTGCGTCGTCAATGTGCGTAACCAGCCGTGCCTGGTCGTAGAAGCGGGCATCGTCCGACTCATCGACGCGTCGAAAGTGATCCTCCTCAAAGGGTTGGTCCGCGGCGGCGTGAGTTGGCTCAGCCATGCGGTCCGCCAGTCAGAGCGAGTAAGCCGTTCACTTGCTCAGCGCGCTTTCGTTCCGCCGTTAACCCAACCCGTAAACAGATAGAGCGCCGCCACGAAGAACAGGATAGGAGGGAAAAGGATACAGGCCAATATCGGGAAGGCTCCGAAGCCGCCGCCGGACTTTCCAGACTTCTTACGAGGCTGTTCCTCGAACACTTTCTCGATCACCTTGCCCATGAAGCCAAGAATTGCGCCAATCGCATTGAAGATCGATTCGAGCACTCTGCCAACAAACGTCAGAAACGCCATCATGGGCGGCCACGTGAGTATCACATACGCGACGCCTATCACTGCCATCGCCGCAGCGGTGATCAGGATCACTTTCATGATCAGGACGAACGTCTCGAACTCATCGCGGTACTCAGCCGCCACCTGGTTGCCGTACAGGGTGCCGAACACACCGGCGCCAACCAGGCACACGCAGCAGAGGACGAAGATCCACAGGAACGGCATCCGCAATGGGAGCCGGACATACTCGCTGCTTGACGGACTGGTTTCGCCAGTGTCGACGTTGAGGAGCCTATGGCGATTCGCGGCGAAGGCCTCTTCGGTTGCCGCGGGCTCGACCTGTTGGCGCGGGATCCCGGCTGGGTCGCCGCTCGGCTTGTGCGCCGTCCTGCTCTGCTTCTCGGCAGCGGCCTTCAACCGCTCGGCTTCCGCAAGCTGCGCCTGCGCGATGACCGCGTCCACGCGCTGCTGTTCCGCAGGATCGAGTATGTCGAAGCCCTCCGATCCCACATCAACGAGGGCGTCCAACACTCCACTCTGTTCTAGGGGCGTGAGACCACGGCGCGACAACGCAATAGCGGCGTCGAGCTCAAGTTGTGTTTTCGGGATCGGTGTGGTCGTCATGGTGCTGACGACCATGATATCCGGCCGCGCAGCAGGGCGCAGTCGAAGAATCCTCGCAACCTTGCGCGGATGATCCCAGTCCTGACAGCGGAGGATCGCTGGTTAGAACTTGGGAGGTTTGGGCAGGATGTAGGCGGCTGACAGCCCGACCAGGATCGCCGCCATCGCGATGCCAGCGGCAATGGCCACGATCTGTCCGACATGCAGTCCGCCGCCCCCGCTTTCGCCACCGGCAGCCATCGCCGCGCCGCCCAGGAGGGCGGCGGTGATGAGTGCCAGGGCGACGGTTGCGGTTCGCAACATGTGAGTCATCGTCCTGGGACTAGAAGGGGTTGCTCATCTGCGCAGCGTGGTCGACGAAGTGCCACATGGCGCCCTGCATCAGCATGGCGACCGGCGCGGCGCCGAGACCTTCGCCGCCAGCCGACTTGCCAAGCTCGTCGTCCTGGACGTACTTGACCTTGCTCTCGGCGGCGGAGACGACGGCGTCAAGCGCGGCCAGTGCGTCTGCGGCGGTGGGCATTTCGGTGCTGGTCAGCGGGTTCTCGGGGCCGTCGTAGCCACAGGCGGCGCAGATGCCGTTGGCGAACATCATCGTCGACGGAATCACGTGCTCGGCGACCTGTCGCGGTGACCAGCCTGCTTCGCCATCGTCAGCGCTGCCCTTTGAGGTTTCCCAGTTGGCTTCGGAAACTTGGATGGCGGTGCGAAGGGCAGCGACGCCCCCGTGGATTCCTGAGCGCAGTTCGTCAGCAGTTGGCATGGTGCATGCTCCTTCGAGTGTGCGTGCATGGTGGGCGCCGCGTGGTCGGACGCCATTGAGCGCAGCATACGACAGCGCTGCGATTAACCTGTATCCGTAGCGCGACACTGACGACGCTTTGGCAAGAAATGAGGCAGCGACATGGCTTTCGGCATCGGATTGATTGGCGCGGGCGGCAACCAGCGGCTGCGGCACATTCCTGGCTTCCAAGCGATCAACGATGTGGAGCTCGTCAACGTCGTCAATCGCTCACGCGCGTCGGGCGAGCGCATCGCGTCCGAGTACGGGATTCCGCGCGTATCGGAGTCGGTCGAGGAGCTGCTCACGGACCCGGCTGTGGACGCGGTCAGCATTGGCACCTGGCCATACAAGCATCTGGAGTACACACGCGCGGCGTTGGCAGCGGGTAAACACGTCCTCTGCGAGGCGAGAATGGCGTCCAACGCCGCCGAGGCTGAGGCGATGCTCGCGGCAAGCCAGACGCATCCGAATCTGGTCTCGCAGCTCGTGCCCGCGCCGTTCGACTTTCGACTGGGCAAGACGATCAAGCGACTCTGCGCCGACGGCTCGTTGGGCACCATCATCGAGGTGCATCTGACGCTGCTGAACGGGTCGGGACTGGACGAGACGGCCCCGTTGCATTGGCGTCACCGAAGCGACTGTTCAGGACATAACATGATGCAGCTCGGCATCTTCAATGAGACGATCCAGCGTTGGCTTGGAGATACGTCTCGCGTGACTGCGCACGCACGCACCTTCGTGCCGTCGCGTGTGGATGAGGAGACCGGCGAGCGACACCACATCGTCATTCCTGACAGCCTGGGCATCTTCGCCGACATGGCCAACGGCGCGCGCTGTACGTATCGAGTCAGCGCGGTGACTGCGGGCGCGCCGCAGCCGCCGAGTATCGACATCTACGGCTCGGATGGTCGGCTGCACTGGCGCTTCGGCGACACCGGCGAGTGGGGTAAGCACGGCGAGGATGTGCAGGAGATTCACCCTGATCCCGGTACCGCTCACGACTGGCAGGTGGAGTACGACTTCATCCGCTCGGTCCGCGAGGGCGCGCCGGTTGAGCTGACCAACTTCGCCGACGGCGTGCGCTACATGCGCTTCACCGATACTGTCTGGGAGTCGTGGAACGGCGGTCATGCCGTTGAGATTGAGCCGCTACAGTGAGAATCGCTATGTGCCTTCAACGGTGGATGGGCTCTGTGTCGCGATGAACAAGATCGAGTCGGTTCGAATTCGCGGTTTTCGCTCTCTGGCCGATGTCGAGCTAGGCGGCCTTCCAAGCGTGTCAGTGCTGATTGGGCCGAACGGCTCAGGCAAGTCCAATTTCGTCCGGTTCTTCGAGATGCTCAGCTGGATGTTGCGATCTCGCAAGCTCGTGGACTTTGTGGCCATGCAGGGCGACGCGGACGATCAGCTGTTTCAGGGCCGCCGGGTGACCCCGCAGATAGATGCGGCGGTCACCGTTCGCACCGATGCAGGTCTCAACGACTATCGGTTCACCCTCACGCACGCTTATCAGGATCGATTCATCTTTACTGACGAATCCTTTCGTTTTTCAAGGCTGGGAGAGCACTTGGAAGCCGATTGGCAGCACCTTGGAAGTGGCCACACTGAGGCGCGGCTTGTTGAAGCAGCACAAGGATCAGTCGACCTCCCAGTCAATCCGACGACTGCAAAGACAATACGGTTTCTCTTAACCAGTAGTGCCACGTTTCAGTTTCATGATACCTCGAAGGAGTCCCGATTCAAGCAATCCTGGGACGCACAAGACAACGTTCAAATGCGATCTGACGGCGGAAATCTGGCCCCGATTCTGCTCCGACTTGAACGGGAAGATGTTGGTCGCTATGAACTGATCTGCAAGCAGATTGCGCGGATTCTGCCTACGTTTGATCGCTTCCAGCTGGACGACCCCTACGGCAAGACCATCCTGCGCTGGCGGATGAAGGAATCCGACAAGGTGATCGGCGCGCATCTCACTTCCGATGGATCACTCCGCTTCTTCGCGCTTGTCACTTTGCTCAATCTTCCCCTGGAGATGCTCCCGATCGTCCTGCTCTTGGATGAGCCGGAGTTAGGTCTGCACCCGGCGGCCGTAGAGTTGATCGGTCAGATGATATCACGCGTTGGCAAGGACCGACAAGTGATTGTCGCGACGCAGTCTCCTGCACTTGTCGACTCCTTTGAGATAGACCAAATTGTGGTCTTTGATCTGGTAAACGGCGCGACTAAAGCACGGCAGCTTGACCAGACTGAGTATCAGCATTGGCTTGACGGTGAGTACTCACCGAGCGAATTGTGGAACATGAACGTGCTCGGAGGTCGGCCTTGACTCGACTGGCTATTGTCGTGGAGGGACAGACAGAGGAAGCGTTCGTCAAAGAGTTGCTTTCTCCGCACTTGACACGATTTAAGGTGTTGCCAACGCCCCTGCTGATCGGGACGTTGCCGAGAAGGGAGTTCAAGGGCGGGAATGTGAGTGTTCAACGAATCGCGGACACCACGAAAAAGCTGCTGCACAGTTTCGATGCTGTGACGACGCTCGTAGACTTTTGTGGGTTTCGCGACCGCCCTACTGCTGATATCGACGAGTTACAGGCAATGATCGATCAAGCGTGCCGTAACGATGCGAGCATATCCTTACGCGGTGACCGGGTGTTCGCCTATGTGCAACATCACGAGTTCGAAGCGTTACTCTTCTCTCAGCCAGGCGCCTTTGGCCGGGTGCTGGAGCTATCGGCAAAAGAGGTGCACGAGCTACAGTCCGTTCGAGATCGTTTCCCAAGCCCTGAAGACATCAACGACAGCCACGAGACGGCCCCAAGCAAGCGAATTCAAGCTGCACACCCCGCTTACAACAAGATGATAGATGGTGTGCTCGTCGCGAGGGAAGTAGGACTCGACCTGATGCGCGCCGAATGTCCCCGGTTTGGAGTCTGGTTAAGCCGACTCGAGGCACTCAACCCCGATACCGGGAGTTGATCAGAGTAGCCGAGGAAGTGAATCTGCCTACTACAGCGTCTTGAGCCAACCCACGAGGATGCGGTTCAGCTCCTCCGGCTCTTCCTGTTGGGTCCAGTGACCGCAGTCTTCGATGTGGCCTCGGCTGAGGTTGGGGATCCAGTCCTCCATGCCCTCGGTCATGGAGGGCAGCAGGACGCCGTCTTTGCCGGCGGTGACCATCAGGGCTGGTTGCTCAATCTCAATATTGTTGCCGTCGACTGCGGCGTCCCACTCCCAGTTTCGACCGTGGTTGCGATACCAGTTGAGCCCGCCGCGGAAGCCGGTCTGCTCGAAAGCGTCGACGAAGGTTTGCAGATCTTCCTCGGTCAGCATGATCGAGCGTTCGGCGTCGTCGGGCAGGCCGACGAGTAGTCCACCGCGATCGCGAACGCCAGAGGTCATGCCGATCACGTCGAGCCGATCTACGGGCTTAGAGGTGCGCAGCATCAGATTCATGGTGCGCCGCACGTTGCCGCCCAGCTCGGCTTCGGCGACGCCTTCGTCCTGGAAGTAGAGCTGGTAGTCGAAGCGGCCCGGGTCCATCTTCATCGCCTCAAGCGGGTTGATCGGCGCCCGGCGGCCGGCCGGCGTGTTGATCCCGGCGACGGCGCTCACTCTGCTGGGATGGTGCTTGGCCATGTTCCAGACGACCGCGCCGCCCCAGTCGTGTCCAACGAAGACCGCGTCGTCGATTCCGAGCGCGTCAAGCAGCGCCACCATGTCGGCGCAGATACGTTCTTGCGTGTAATCCTCAGCGTTGGGCGGAGCGTCGGTGCCGCCGTAGCCGCGCATGTCCGGCGCGATCGCGTGGAAGCCCGCCTCAGCGACGACGGGCAGCTGATGCCGCCACGAGTACCAGAGCTCGGGGAAACCGTGGCAGAAGACGACGGCCGGGCCCTCGCCCGCCTCGGCGATGTGCATTCCGATGCCGCTCGAGAGATCGAGCTGTCGGTGGGTGATTTGTGTCATGGTTGTCACTCCATATCGCCAATTATGCTGTCTCAGAACATTGTAACAGCAGTCTGGTTGAAGCGAAAGGCAGAGAAAGGTGGTATTCAATACCAGACCTTGAAGGCCAACAGCCGTCTTCGGCGCTAGTCGTGTTTCGGACGACCGCAGGCGCCTACGGATTGAGATTCACCCATATCGTGATCGACACAGACATCACGAACGAGTGGAGTTCAGACATCGCAGTTCAACCAGGAAACACAGCTAGCGTCCTAATGGGAGCGCTTTCTGTCGTGACGGTAAAGGATGGAGTGAAAGGTTATGCGCACGGCGAATGTAAACAGCTCCCAGTCACGTCTGACATTGGTGGACTGTGTTCTTCCGACCCTCACCTACACATTGGTGCTTCGAATGGGAACACCGTTGGTTGCTATTGCGACGGCCCGTATCTTGAACCTGAGTCCGCCACGCTGCCGTCAAGCGGCGGGTGGCAAGTAACCACCAATACCCCCCCCCCTGCTGGAAATGATGCGTAGCCGTGTTGGCCGTATTCTTCGCCGCGCTTACCTTTGTTTTAGCCGCAGTTTCATTGCAGGCGGTCCAGCCAGCTGAGGTAGCGCTGCGACCGACTACGCTGCGTGTAGGGTCCGGCGTCCATGTATGATCGACTCTGTTAGTTCGCAAGACGAGATCATGTCCTCCTGGTTTGGTAGGGGAAATGGCAGGTGTCAGATTGGGTGGCTGGGTGAACCGCTCCTGCTGTTGTTCTATGCCAACACGCCTGGCGGCGAGGCTATCGGCGGCGGCGATCCGCTTACCGGCGCGACATACGAAGTATTGAATCTCACAGGCGTCAATGGCATTCTGTTTCGGGTCCAGGGTCGCAGAATCGGTTCGCTAGAGCATGATGCTGTGCGGCATGTGGAAGTGACAGGTCAGATTATACGAGAAGACCGGATACTCGCCGAAGTGAGAGCATTAGAGATGGGCTTCGAGCTCCCGAAGCGACGAGGCGTTGTGCGCGAAGATGTCGTGGTGATTCCAAATCGCAACGTAAGCGTTCGCCTGTCGCCATCACAAGTTGGAAGAGGGGGCGGTATCTCAAGAACAGGATCTGTTCACCTATGCGTGGTATCGGGCGACGGCCGCATTCGATGGCGTCATGATGCTTGGCGATGCACAGTACGACATACATGGCGACGGGTTCCAGGCGGAGAGCGCCGGGAGTGTTGAATCACCGGATGGTCAGTGGCGCGCGGAGCTAAGCATTGATATTCGGTTGGTGAGTAATATTCGGTTGATGCATAAGGACGGAACTGAGGTCACAGTTGACCCACTCTGGCTCAAGTGGCAGCACGGTAACTATCTTTCAATGACTGGATATCAAGCGCCCGTGTGGAACCCTGATAGCACGACGTTTGCGGTCCGTGCCGGGTGGCTTGGATACGATGGATTAGTAGTGATTGGCGTTGACGGCACAGTGAAGCCTGTATTCGAAGTCGGCGTGGCGCTTGTCGTGGACTGGACGGAGGCGGGTCTGTCCTGGGTGGGGCAGGTCCCTAACAGCGGGTACTGAGACGACGGGCAGACGTAGTCGCTACGAGTACCTGCGCTCGGAGAAACCGTGGCAAACGGCGACGGCGGGCCCGGCTCCAGCCACGGTGAGGTGCATTCCGATGTCGGTCGAGAGTTCGGGTTGTCTGTGAGTGATTTGCGATATGGGTTGCTGGTGGCTTTCGTACTATGCTAGATTTCAGCTGCACAGCATATTCCGGAACGGAGCTTGAGATGCCATCAACTTGCGTCTACGCTGGGCTAGCAGGCTGCTGAAAATGGGGTATGTGAGATCATGGAGGAGGTGTTGAACCGATAGCTGAAGGAGGTTTGCGATGCGCGGCGAGTCAGAGCGACAGGCGACGATGATGTTGGGGTTGACGCCGGACGGCTTCGTGCCCAAGAGCCACCCATTGCGGCGGATCAAGCCCTTGGCCGACTCGGCGTTGAGGCGCATGTCGCCCCTGTTTGACGAGATCTACGCGGACAACGGGCGGCCCTCGATTCCGCCGGAGCACCTGCTCAAGGCGAGCCTCCTGATGGCCTTCTACACGATCCGCTCGGAGCGCCAGTTCTGCGAGCAGCTGCGCTACAACCTGCTGTTCAAGTGGTTCCCCGACCTGAATGTCGAAGACGAACCGTTCCATCCGACCACGTTCACCAAGAACCGCGAACGGCTGCTGGATGCGGACGCGGCGCGGGTGCTGCTCAAGGAAGCGGTCAAGGAAGCCAGGCGTCGCCGGCTGCTCTCGGCCGACCACTTCACGGTTGACGGCACGCTGCTCAACGCCTGGGCCTCGCACAAGAGCTATCGTCCGTGCGACGAGCAAGGTCCGCCGCCACGACACGCACGAGTCGACGACCGACCCGGAGGCGCGGCTCTACCGCAAGGGTAAGCAGCAGGCGGCCAGGCTCTGCTACCTGGGTCATCTGCTGACCGAGAACCGTCACGGCCTGGTCGTTGATGTCGAACTGACCGAGGCCGATGGCTATGCCGAACGGGACGCCGCCCTCGCGATGCTTGAACGCAGCGTCCGGGGCCCGGCCACGCTGGGCGCCGACCGGGCCTACGACACGCGCGACTTCGTCTGGGACCTGCGCGGCCTGGGATGACGCCCCATGTGGCCCAGAACGAGCGCGGTCGGCGCAGTGAGATCGATCGTCGCACGGACCCGGCATCCGGGCTACGCGCAGAGTCAGCGCCGGCGCAAGATCGTCGAAGAGGTGTTCGGCTGGATCAAGACCGTCGGCGCCGGCGGCAAACTGCGGTACTTGGGCCGGGCCCGCAACAAACTCTGGTTCGAACTGACCGCCGCCGCCTACAACCTCACCCGCCTGGCCAACCTCGAGGCGGCCGCCGCATAGCTGAACCGCGCCGACGCGGCTTTGGGCGCTGGATCCAGCGCCCCGGATCCCGCCCTCTCACTTACAGGACCTGCCCGCGATCCCTGCTCAGCCAGCGACCACTCGTCGAAGATGGCCAGGTCTGGCGCGTATCATCCGTAGTTCAGCAGCCTGCTAGCAGGCTGCTGAAGAAGGGTATGTGAGATCATGGCGGAGGTGTTGAACCGATAGCTGAAGGAGTTCTGCGATGCGCGGCGAGTCAGAACGGCAGGCGACGATGATGTTGGGGCTGACGCCGGAGGGCTTTGTTCCGAAGGACCACCCGTTGCGGCGGATCAAGCCCTTGGCAGACTCGGCCCTGGGGCGCATGTCGCCCCTGTTCGACGAGATTTACGCGGACAACGGGCGACCCTCGATTCCGCCGGAGCACCTGCTCAAGTCGAGCCTGCTGATGGCCTTCTACACGGTCCGCTCGGAGCGCCAGTTCTGCGAGCAACTGCGCTACAACCTCTTGTTCAAGTGGTTCCTGGACCTCAATGTCGAGGACGAGCCATTCCACCCAACGACCTTCACCAAGAACCGCGAGCGGCTGCTGGAAGCGGACGCGGCGCGGGTGCTGCTCAAGGAAGTGGTCAAGGAAGCCAGGCGTCGCCGGCTGCTCTCCCCGGACCACTTCAGCGTTGACGGCACGCTGCTGGATGCCTGGGCCTCGCACAAGAGCTATCGACCGCGCGATGAGCGACCGCCGGATGATGGTCAGCGCGGCGGTCGCAACCACGACGTCGACTTCAAGGGCGAACGCCGCCGCCGCGAGACGCATGAGTCGACGACCGACCCGGAGGCGTGGCTCTACCGCAAGGGTAAGCAGCAGGAGGCCAGGCTCTGTTACCTGGGTCATCTGCTGACCGAGGCCGATGGCTACGCCGAACGCGAGGCGGCGCTGGCGATGCTCGAACGCAGCGTCCGGGGCCCGGCCACGCTCGGCGCCGACCGTGGCTACGACACGCGCGACTTCGTCTGGGGCCTGCGCGGTCTGGGGGTGACACCGCATGTCGCCCAGAACGAACAAGGCCGGCGCAGCGCGATCGATCGTCGCACGACCCGGCATCCGGGCTACCGCCAGAGTCAACGTCGGCGCAAGATCGTCGAAGAGGTGTTCGGCTGGATCAAGACGGTCGGCGCCGGCGGCAAGTTGCGCTACCTCGGCCGGGCCCGCAACAAGCTCTGGTTCGAACTGACCGCCGCCGCCTACAACCTCACCCGCCTGGCCAACCTCGAGGCGGCAGCCGCATAGCTGAACCGCGCGGCCGCGGCCTCAAGCATCGGATCCAGCGATCCAGATCCCGCCCTCTCACTTACAGGGCCTCCAGCCGATCGCTGCTCAGCCTGCGCCCACACGTCGAAGATGGCCAAGTCTGGCGCGTATCATCCGTAGTTCAGCAGCCTGCTAGGTCTCCACCTGTCGAAGACTCGAGAGGCTCCCCATTGCGCCAATACCAGTGCTGGCGTTCAGCGACCAATAGTGACGGCAAAGATCGTCGTTCTTGATCCACATACTGGCCGGCACGCGGAGCTGGTTGCCCATCAATACGGCATCATCAAATGGACGAAGGGACAAGAGTGCTTGCTGTTTCTTGTAGGCTCTGCATGTGGGCCGACACTGACGTTGTTCGATCCAATGGCAGAAGAAACGACGGTTGTCGCAGTGCCGACGCCGTTTTACAGATATGGCTATCGGGCTGATAGTGCAGTCCTGAGCGTGGAAACCAGGGAGGGTTTGCGGCTGCTCCAGTTGCCAGGACCAATCCAGGAGAGGGAGCCATGGCCAGTGGGCTTGTATCCGCAGTTCGCCGCCAGCGTAAAGGAAATCTATGTCAATAGTCGGTTAGTGCTGAGAATCGCGGACAAGAGTGGTCGTTGTTGTGGTCACCGTCGCGGGATTGGGTAGCTCTGATCGCACGCCAGCCAACATACACCAGCGTGTTGTATCGGGTTGATGTTGATGGACGTGAGGTTGAGTAGATCAGGGCGATTGGTGAGCATGAGCGATTTGGGTGGAAGTTGGCGTCTCGGTCTGAGAATGGCGCCTGGCGTATCCCAACGAACGATAGCGAGATTGAACCAGCCGACGCATAGGCGCTGGCGGAGCAGGGTGTGTGGTCGCCAGATGGTAAGCATGTGGCGCTAATGGATGGAGAAGGCATTTGGATTGTTGATGTGACCGGCAATGCGAGGCTGCTCGTAGCGGGCTGCTGTAGCATGTACTTGGTGATGTGAGGCTATGATGGTATCTACTACACAGTTGGACGACATGGAGAGGACGACAACTGAGGCGCCGGTGTAAATCGCGAAATGGGATGCGGGTAGACTGTGGAGGATGCGGTCTCACGGAGTTGACGGCTGAGGAGAGAACGACCAAGTCATGATTGATTCCATTGGGCAATCCCAGGCCGAAGTTGGCCAAGCTGAGTGAGACCAACTGGTCCGTACCGCCACGAGACCAGAGCTCGGGGAAGCCGTGGCAGACGACGACGGTTCTTACCCGCTTGCTTACCGACTTCGGATGGATTGTATTGCGCGTTGGTACAATGACACTCCTTCCGCAGTGGCGGAAGCGGAGTTCCGCGACGATAGATCGCATGCGCCTGCTCCCTTCGACACCGGGTTGATGTTTCGGCATGCAAAGCGAGAGTGGCGGATCGCCCAACGGAGAGTGCGTCGCGGTGATAGAGCGCCAAGCGCGTGGAACATATCAACGCTATCGCACCTCGCCGAGCGGCATGGATCTACAGGTGGTCGGCGAGGCATTGCCGGCGGACGGGCCGTTGCCGTATCCACGACTGGGTGACGGATTGGATTCGCCCGACGGAAGATTGCAGCCTCTGCTAGACCCTGAGCGGATCATCATGCAAGGGAGAGATGGCACAGAGCATCGGTTTGTAAACCAGGGCGAGCAGGGTGTATTGGTAGCCTGACAGCGACGGCATTGTGTTTTTCGACCACATACGACAAGAGGTGGTTGTAGCAACGATCCAGGGCAGCGAACGTCAAGTGAGTTCGGAGCTGTCAGGTAGCGGCATCGTGCTGCTCGGCTAGAGTGAAGATGGAATCGAATACGTCCGCTGGAGCGGGGGGTTGGACCAAGAATAGCGATAGTCTGTGCCGTTGTTCGAGGCTGTCTCCCGAAGTCGACGGCAAACCTGTGGCAGCAGATGCGCGTTGACGGAATCAAGTCCGAGGGCGAGCCGACAGACTTCACCGCCTTCGACCATATTCAGTACTGGAAATCGTGAGCACGTCAGACGGCCTGCCAGGCAGGGGGATCGCCGAGCAGTAACACCTCCGCGGCAAAGACATTGATTGTCCGCGGCCCAGGCGGTTCAGTCGTTCTGCCGAAGAGATAGAGATTTGTTTTGCCCAAGATGATGTGGTGTATCTGCTCGCCTCAGCCTTCCCGCCAAGAGCTGGGATTACCTGCTGCGGGAGTGGATCATCGGCGCTCAGGCATGCTCGATTGGTGGTGAATCGTATTCGAGGCTCGCCTCCATTTCGGTGAAACAGGTGCGTTCGCCGAATTTCGCGAATGGGGTCAGGAGAGTGACTCATGCACGAGCTGCTCTAGCGCAGGTGGCGGTTGTTGGAGTGGAGCATATTCGTCCGACAAGGGTTGTTTGCCGCAACTCATGATGGACGCGGCCAGAACAATACTGGTGAAGCAAAATAAGATGTGCGAGGGCGCGACTCAGCCATCAATTCTACTTCCAGCTCGGAGAATCGTAGAATGCAACAGAGTGGCCGTATGATCGCCAACTTGGGCAACGAGAGTACAGCACTGATTCAGTGAGGACCCACCGAGTCTCGACAGCGCGTCGGTTAGGGAATGGTTCCAACCAGTTCTATTGAATGCGAACGTCGGGTGTCCTGATGTCCAGGAATATCTGCCGATTGCCGCATCTCCGTTGTCAGCGGGCCATTTGAGGCCTGGCAACAGGAGGAATGCTGTCAATACCAGGGTCCGCTCCAACCGTCCTGCCCGACGGAAACCGGACCAAGGAAAGGCGACCACGATCGTCGCAAGCCTCCTCACGATTGTCCCTTTGCTCAAGCCAGTGTGAGGATTCTGCAGCATGCTGGCGGTGTTTCGGGGCAGAGCGATGTGGCAGCGGGCGGAGAGCGGGGAGAGGGATGCACACGGTCGTTGCGGAGCAGCAGGTAGACTGCGTGAGGACGCGGTCTCACGGAGTCGACCGCTGAGGAGAGAATGACCATGCCCACGATTGATTCCATTGAGCAGGCCCAGCAGCGCTTCGGCGAACTCCTGACCGCGCAGCAGATGCGCGTTGACGGAATCAAGTCCGAGGGCGAGCCGACCGACTACACCGCCCTCGACCATATCGAGATTGGCGTGCTCGGCGGGGACGGGATCGGGCCCTCGATCGCGCACGAGTCGCAGCGCGTGCTGGAAGCGCTGCTCGCCGAGCAGGTGGCCTCAGGGCGTGTCAACTTCCGCACCATTGACGGACTCACGATCGAGCGCCGCGCCGAGGAGATGGCCGCGATTCCTGAGGGCGTGCTGAAGGAAATCAACGAGTGTGACGTCACCCTCAAGGGTCCGACCACGACGCCGGAGCAGGGCGACGGCTGGCCCAATATCGAGTCGGCCAACGTGGCGATGCGCAAGGTGCTGGATCTGTTCGCCAACGTGCGACCTGTCCGAGTGCCGGCTGAGGGGATCGACTGGACCTTCTTCCGCGAGAACACGGAAGACCTCTACGCCGTCGGCTCAGAGGGCTTTTCGATCGGTGACCTGAACATCGACTTCAAGATTCTGTCCAATCCCGGCTCGGAGCGGATTATCCGCGCCGCCTTCGAGTACGCCAAGAACAATGGCAAGGACTCGGTCACGGTGGTGACCAAGGCGAACGTGGTCAAGACCACGGACGGCGCCTTCCTTGACGCCGCGCGGCGAGTGTCTGAGGACTACGAGGGGATTACGTGGGAGGGGTGGTATATCGACATCATGACGGCCAAGCTGGTCGATCCGAAGCGTCGGACGAACTTCCAGGTTTTCGCGCTGCCCAATCTCTACGGCGACATCCTGACCGACGAGGCGGCCGAGTTCCAGGGCGGTGTTGGCACGGCGGGCGCCGCCAACATTGGGACCAAGACGGCGATGTTCGAAGCGATTCACGGCTCGGCCCCGCGCATGGTGCGAGAAGGCCGCGACATCTACGCCGACCCGTCCTCAATGCTGCGCGCTGGCGGGATGCTGCTCTCGCATATCGGATTCCCCGAGCTGGGCGGCAAACTGGACCAGGCGATGGACCTCTGCGGCCAGTACGAGAAAGAGCTCGTGATGACCGGTCGCAATACCGGCGCGACGACGGCCGAGTTCGGCGACTATGTGCTGGCGACCGTGAACGACTCAACCCTGGACGAGCGCTGGACGGCGGCCATTGAAGCCGTTCGCTCGGGCGCATAGGTCGGCCGATGGCGGATCAACTTCAGATCGAGCGAGCGCGGGCGGAGCGGGCTGACGCCGGCCGTAAGGCAGCGGTCGCGCGCGCGGACACGCTCGAGGATCGCGCCAGGAAAGCAGAGAAGCAGTCACGCGATCTGCGTACGCACCTGGACATGCTCGCGGGTCGTCTCGCGAAGGCGGGCGACGAGCTCGACCCGCTGCGCAACGAGTTGCGGGACGCCAAGGCGGAGTTGGCGTCGCTGCGCGTTCAGGAGGCATCAGCGACGGCATCGGCGGAAACTGCCAATGAGCAGCTCGCGCAGTGGCAGGAGCGGGCGGCCACGGCTGAGCGGGAACGCGATCAGCTTCGCGCCGAGCGTTCGCAATTGCTCGAGCAATCCACGTTCTACGAACAGGCGGGGAAGGAGTCTGCCTCTGCGTTGGCGACCGCGTCCGCAGCCCAGGTGGAGTCGGAGCAGCGGGCGACGGAGTTGCAGTCGACGCTCGATCAGCGGCATGAGGAGTTTCGCCAGGAGCGCAATCGGCTGAGCCGCGACAACGAGCGTCTGCAGAAGCAGGTCGATCAGCTCACGGCGGAGCTGGAACGGGCTCGCACTGGTCTCGGCGGAGCGCTCAAGCGTCGGCTTGGGCGTTAGGTTCCTGTGACGGTTGCGCGGAAACGCGCTTGCGAGACTCCTGCCTAGCAAAACTCCTGCTGGGTAAACCTGTGTAGAGCGCAACGATTGCAGAGATCAGGACGCGCGGTATTGGCGATACGATCAGACGATGGAGTGTTCTGAGCAGCGTCCTGACTTGCGCGCGGTGGCGGCGGAGCGCGTCGTCGTGCTTGACGGCGCGACCGGGACGGGACTGCAGCTGCTTGACCTGTCGCTGTCCGACTTTGACGGGCTTGAGGGTTGCAATGAGATGCTCAACCTCTCGCGTCCCGACGCGGTGGAATCGCTGCACGAGTCCTACCTGTCGGCTGGCGCCGACGCGGTCTTGACGAATACGTTTGGCGGGTCGGCGATCACGCTGGGCGAGTATGACCTGGCGGAGCGGACGCATGAGATCAACCTCGAGTCGGCGCGAATCGCCCGGCGTGTAGTCGACCGCTTTGCGACGTCCGATCGCCCGCGCTTCGTGCTGGGCTCGATTGGGCCTGGGACGAAGCTGCCGAGTCTGGGGCAGGTCGATTTCGATGAGCTGCATGCGGCCTACTACGATCAGGCGCGTGGACTGCTGGAGGGCGGGGTGGACGCGCTGTTGGTGGAGACGGTCTACGACCTCTTGCAGGGCAAGGCGGCGATCCTCGCCTGTCATGATGCGGCAGCAGCGCTCGGATTGAGCGCGCCGCTGTTCGCAACCGTCACAATCGAGACGACGGGTCAGATGCTGGTCGGCAGCGAGATTGGAGCGGCATTCACGGCGCTGGCGCCGCTGCGTTTGGACGGGATCGGGCTGAATTGCGCGACTGGACCTGATCTGATGCATGAGCCGCTGCGCTATCTCGCCGACAGCGCCGAAGTCACGTTGCTCTGCTCGCCTAATGCCGGTTTGCCGCGCACCGAAGACGGTCAGATGGTCTATGACCTGACGCCGTCGGCATTGGCGGATGCGCATGAGATCTTCATCCGCGATTACGGCGTGGGGATTGTCGGTGGATGCTGCGGCACGACGCCGGAACATGTTCGCGCGGTACGAGAAGCGGTCGCCGGTCTGTCCCCGCGAGGTCGTGATCCGCATCCGGAAGCCGGAGCGGCGTCGCTGTTCGTCTCAACGCCGTACCGGCAGGATGCCTCCTTCCTGATCGTGGGCGAACGCGCCAATGCGAACGGTTCGCGGCGGTTCAAGCGTCTGCTGGAGAACGAGCAATGGGAGCAGATGGCCAACGTGGTTCGCGATCAGGCCGCGGAGGGCGCGCATGTCGCGGATGTGTGCGTGGACTTCGTGGGTCGCGACGGCGTGCCCGACATGGCGCAACTGGTCTCGCAGTCGCGAGGCATCTCCACGTTGCCGCTGATGCTGGACTCTACTGAGCCGCAGGTGCTGGAGATCGGACTTAAGCAGCTGGGCGGCAAGGCGATCGTCAATTCGATCAACCTGGAAGACGGTGGCGCGCGGTTGGACCAGACGCTGTCGGCGGCGGTGCGATTTGGCGCTGGTGTCGTGGCGTTGTCGATCGATGAGCAGGGTCAAGCGCGCACCTGCGAACGCAAGCTGGAGATCGCGCGGCGATTGTACCGCGTCGCGACCGTGGACTACGGTCTCCCGCCTGAAGACCTGTTCTTCGACTCGCTCACGCTGCCGGTGAGCACGGGCCAGGATGACTTGCGCCGAGATGGTCTGGAGACATTGGACGCTGTGGCCGCGATCGCGAAGGAGTTTCCGCGCTCGCAGACGATTCTGGGAGTCTCAAACATCTCCTTCGGTCTGAATGCGGCTGCGCGGCAGGTGCTCAACTCAGTCTTCCTGCACGAGGCGGTGGAACGCGGGTTGACGGCGGCGATCGTGCATGCGGCTCAGATTCTGCCGATCAATCGGATTCCGCCGGATCAGCTCGACGCGGCGCGGCGCCTGCTGTTCAATGAGTGGCTGCCGGGTGAGGACAGGCCGCTGGACCCGCTGCCGGCGTTCATGGCGTTGTTTGAAGACGCGCAGGCCTCAACGCAGCAGCGCGAGCAGTTGAGCGACCTGCCGCTGGAGCAACGGCTGCATCGACGGATCGTTGACGGACAGCGCGAGGGTCTGGAATCTGACCTCGACGAGGCCCTGGAGTGTCGCGGCGCGATTCCGATTATCAACGAGCTGCTCCTGCCAGCCATGCAGGAGGTCGGCGACCTGTTCGGTTCAGGAGCGATGCAGCTGCCGTTCGTCCTGCAGTCTGCTGAGACGATGAAACGAGCCGTCTCCTATCTCGAACCGCATATGGATCGACTGGAATCGGCGAGCAAAGGGTCGATCGTGTTGGCGACCGTGCGCGGCGACGTACACGACATCGGCAAGAATCTGGTCGAGATCATCCTCTCCAACAACGGGTATGACACGATCAATCTGGGAATCAAACAGCCAATCGCGAACGTGATTGAAGCGGCGATCGAGCACGATGCGGACGCGATCGGACTGTCGGGCCTGTTAGTGAAGTCAACACTGGTGATGAAGGAAGACCTGGAAGAGTTGAATCGGCGTGAGCTGGCAGATCGCTGGCCGGTGTTGCTCGGCGGCGCCGCATTGACTCGGAAGTATGTGGAATGGGACCTGCGCAACACCTTCCACGGCGACGTCTTCTATGGCAAGGACGCCTTCGAGGGTCTGAGGATCATGAATGCGATAGGCGATGGAACCGAGCTGGACAGATCTCCAGTGCGCCCTATCACTAGAGTCGTCGCTCAGCCTTTGGCCGTGACAGTTGAAGCCAGTCAGGCAGTTGGAATGGTCCATCTGCCGCCGGCGAAGACGATTCCTACCGCGCCTTTCTACGGGACGCGCGTGGTTCGCGGGTTGTCGCTGACCGATGTCTTTCCGTACCTCAATCGGACGGCGCTGTTGCGCGGTCAATGGGGATTCAAGGGCGGCGCGGAAGAGACCGTCGCTCAGGCGGAGGCTGCGCTCTCGCAGATACAACAGCAGGCCTTGCGCGATGGCGTTCTGGAGCCGTCCGTGGTCTACGGCTACTTCCCAGCGCAGGCAGACGGCGATGATCTGATCGTCTACGCGCCGGATGAGTCGGGCCGCGAGGCGGTGCGGTTCAGCTTCCCTCGTCAGCAGGGCAAACAGGGGCGTTGCCTGGCCGACTACTTCCGCTCGGTGGAGTCTGGCGAGCTTGATGTGGTTGCATTCCACGTCGTGACGATGGGCGCACGCGTGGCTGAGTACGCCCAGGAGCTCTACGCCTCCGATCGTTTCCAGGATTACCTCTACTGGCACGGCTTCGGCGTCGAGATGGCTGAGGCGTTGGCGGAGTATTGGCACCGACGGATTCGGCAGGAGTGGGGCATCGATGGAGCCGACGGCGCCACGCCGTCGGAGCTGATCAAGACGAATTATCAGGGCGCGCGCTATTCGTTTGGCTACCCGGCCTGTCCGAATCTCGAGGATCAGGCGCAATTGTGGCGCCTGTTAGAGCCGGACCGGATCGGCGTGAGCTTGAGCGATGAATTCCAGATGGAACCGGAGCAGTCGACCTCAGCGCTGATCACGCATCACCCCGAGGCGCGTTATTTCAGCATCTGACGACGAGCGGACTTGCGATATCGCGCGCTATGGCGAGATGCCGCTGCGCGATAAGCTGCGGGAGATGGTGATCGTCAGGCGATTGGAGTCGCAGGCGGACGATGGCTGATCTCTTCCGACCACGCTGGCGCGAGGGCAGCGACCCGTTCCGTCGGCTCGTCGTGCAGACCACGCTGCGCTTCATGGAAGTCGAGGCGGCGGGTGGAATCGTGCTCGTCTTCGCGGCGCTGGTCGCGATGGTCTGGGCGAATGTGGATTACCACGCCTACGACTCGTTCTGGCACGCGCACATCAAGCTCGATCTCGCCATCTGGTCCTTCGACCAGTCGCTCCAGCACGTCGTCAACGACGTCCTCATGGTTCTCTTCTTCCTGGTGGTCGGCGCTGAGATCAAGCGCGAGGTGGTACATGGCGAGTTGCGAGATCCTCGCCAGGCGGCGCTGCCGATCTTCGCGGCGCTGGGCGGTATGATCGTGCCGGCCGGGATGTATGCCTTGCTCAACAGCGGTGGCGAGGGCGCGTCGGGTTGGGGCATTCCCGTCGCGACCGACATTGCGTTCGCGTTGGGCGTATTGGCCCTGGTCGGACGCGGTGTGCCTGTCCAGCTGAAGATCTTTCTGCTCACGCTGGCAGTGGCGGACGATGTCGGCGGAATCCTGATCATCGCGATCTTCTACTCGGAATCGATCCAGTACGAGTGGTTGTTGGGCATGCTGGGCGCGGTAGCGTTTCTGGTGTCGCTGCGACAGTACGGCTTCCGACACCCGGCGATCCATGCGATCGGCGGCGTGTTTCTCTGGTTGACGCTGTGGGAGGCTGGGGTGCATTCGACGTTGGCGGGCGTGATTCTAGGCCTGATCGTGCCGGCCAATGCGCTCTACGACCATGAAGGCACGACTCGGCGGATTGATTATCTGTTGCAGCGCTTGCGGCATGTGGGAGAGGATCCGGACCCGATCGTGCGGGAGCACGACTCGCAGGTCGCGCTGAACCAGATGCAGCACGTGGCGCAGGAGGGTCTCAGCCCGCTCGAGCGGCTGGAAGAACAGATCGCGCCGATTTCGGCATTCGTCGTGGTGCCGGTCTTTGCGCTCGCCAATGCCGGCATTCGGATCACCGGCGACAGCATCAACGCGGCGCTCGGTTCCGAGATCGCGTGGGGTATCTTCCTCGGGCTGTTGCTGGGCAAGTTCGTGGGAATCATTGGCGCTTCAGCGCTGGCGATTCGGCTCGGTATCGCATTCAGGCCGGCGCAGATGAGCTGGAGCCAAATGAGCGGAGCGGCGCTGTTGGCTGGGATCGGCTTCACGGTGGCGATCTTCATCGCGAATCTGAGCTTCGATGCTGCCAGCGTGGAGCTCCTGGAGGACGCGAAGATCGGGATCTTCGCCGCCTCGATTGTGGCGGCGTTGCTTGGCTATTCGGTCCTGCGCTTCGGCAGGCCTGGCAGCTGACTTGCTAGCTGACTTGCCAGCTGATCGGCAGCTAGCTTGGCAGCTGAACGGCGAGCGTCGCTGAGCTATCCAGGGTATGTGCGCTACACTACGATTGATTGTGCGCCGCCTGGCCTGTCAGGTGGTGTTTGATCGTGACGTCAAGAGCAACGCAGCGCGTCGCGCGCTGAATCTGAGGAGGAAGCCCAGGTGCAAGCGGTCAAATATGCCCGCGCCCACAGCGTGGAAGAGGCAATCAGCCTGTTGCAAGAGGGTGGCGCTGATGCGCGACCGCTCGCAGGCGGCACCGATGTCATCGTCCAAGCTCGGGAGCGAACCCGCAAGATCAGCCTGTTTGTTGATATCAAGCACATCCCTGAGCTGATCGGGATTGAGTATTCCGACGCGGACGGCCTCACTATCGGGGCGGCGACACCGTGTTATCAGCTCTACAACGACGCCAATGTCGCTGAGCGCTATCCGGCGCTCGTCGATTCAGCCTCGCTGATCGGCGGCACCGCGATCCAGGGCCGCGCCTCTCTGGGCGGCAACTTGTGCAACTCGTCTCCAGCAGCCGACGGCATTCCTTCGCTGATCGTGCTTGAGGGTCAGGTACACATCGCCGGACCGAACGGTTCGCGGAGCGTTGCGGTTGAGGACTTCTGCACGGCGCCCGGTCGCAACGTGCTGGGCGACGGCGAGTTCGTAACCAAGCTCAGCTTTCCTGCTCCGGCTGACGGATCAGGCGCGCGATTCCTGCGCTTCATTCCGCGCAACGAGATGGACATCGCGGTGACCAACGCGGCCACGCAACTGCGTCTGGACGCCGACGGCAACGTGAACTGGGCGCGCGTATCGCTCGGCGCCGTCGCGCCGACGCCCTTGTTGGTCGCGGCGGCCGCTGACGCGCTCGTCGGCCAGCCGTTGAGCGAAGAGTCGATTGCCGCCGCTGCGGACGCCTCGCGCGCAGCCGCCAAGCCGATCGATGACATGCGCGGCAGCATCCGCCAGCGAGTACACCTGGCCGGCGTGTTGACCGAACGCACGATTCGCCAAGCGGCCGAGCGCGCCGCCTAACCCCAGTCAATTTCAGACGAAGGATTCATGCTCATGCCCGCAACTGAACACATTGTCGTCAGCTGCACGATCAACGGGGAGTCGCAAGTCTTCCTGGCGAACGAGCGCGACTCGCTGCTGGAGGCGCTGCGCGACCGCATCGGCCTCACCGGCGCCAAAGAAGGCTGCAACAACGGCAACTGTGGTGCTTGCTGCGTCAACCTTGACGGCCGAATCGTCAATAGCTGTCTGGTGATGGCGGCCGAGGTCGAGGGTTCCGAAGTCACCACGGTCGAAGGGCTCGCCGACGGCGACCAGCTATCGGCGCTGCAGAACGCATTCCTCGAACAGGCGGCGCTGCAGTGCGGTATCTGCACGCCCGGCTTCCTGGTCGCGTCGCAGGCGCTGCTTGACGAGAATCCGTCGCCGACCGAACACGAGATGCGTTACTGGTTGGCGGGCAACCTCTGCCGTTGCACCGGCTATGACAAGATCATCAAGGCGGTTCAGCAGGCCGCTGAAGAGACCGTAGCGTAGTGGCGCCATGAGGCGGTCTGGAAGGTCTTCAGCTTGATGCCCACAGTCGTCGCCGTCTCAGCGCCGCGCGTTACGCGGGTCGAAATCCGAAACTACGAGCCTGAGCTCACGCGCGATCCCGCGCCCAAGCGCGCCGAACATCGGCTGCAATACGGTAACGAGAGCACAGAATCGTGCTTGATCGGTCCGAACGGACGGTCGCAGCCACGCGCTTCGAGATTGCCGATAATCTTGCCGAAGTTGCCCACACAACAAACTCACCAGCACTGACGACCCCGATCAGTACAGGAAAGGACTCTTCACATGGTCACCGCACAGCAGGCGCCGCAATCCTCCGAGACGGAGCAATACAACGTCATCGGCACGCGACCGATTCGGCCGGACGGGGTCGACAAGGTCACGGGCGCAGCCCAGTACGGGGCGGATATCACGCTGCCCGGCTTGCTCGCCGGCCGAGTGCTCCGCAGTCCCCATGCGCACGCGAGAATCGTGAGCATCGACACGTCGAAGGCGGAGGCGCTGGAAGGCGTCCACGCCGTGATTACGAACGCGGACTTCCCGCGCGCATCCGACGAGGTGATCGATACCGGCGAGGGCAGCGCGCGGCTCAACTGGGTATTGGACAACGTGATCGCGTCCGACAAGGCGCTCTACAAGGGGCACGCGGTGGCAGCGGTGGCGGCCAGCGATCACCATATCGCCGAGGACGCGCTCGAACTGATCGAGGTGGAGTACGAGTTGCTCACGCCGGTGCTGAACGTCCGCGACGCGATGGTGGACGGCTCTCCATTGCTGCATGGCAGTCTGCACACGCGCTCCATGGATGGTTCAAGCAGCGACAATGCGAGCAATACGGCGTCGCACCTGCAGTTTGCCAAAGGCGACCTTGACTCAGGCTTCGCCGACGCGGATGTGGTGATTGAGCGCGAGTTTGAGACGTCGATGGCGCATCAGGGTTACATCGAACCGCACAACGGCACGGCGTACTGGCGCGCGGACGGCACACTGGACGTGTGGACCTCCACGCAGGGCGCCTTCGTGGTGCGCGACTCCGTGGCGCCGCTGTTGCAGTTGTCACCGTCGCAGGTGAAGGTCACGCCGATGGAGATCGGCGGCGGCTTCGGCGGCAAGATTCCGGTCTATCTGGAGCCGCTGGCGGCGCTGCTGTCCCAGAAGACAGGTCGACCGGTCAAGCTGACGATGAATCGCGAGGAAGTGCTGCTCGCCACGGGACCGACATCAGGCACGTACATGCGCGTGCGGATGGGCGCGAAGCGTGATGGCACGATCATCGCGGCCGATGTGCACCTCGCCTTCGAGGCTGGCGCCTACCCCGGCTCACCGGTTGGCGCGGGCGCGATGTGCGCTCTGGCCCCCTACGACATCCCGAATCAGCGTATCGACGGATACGACGTGGTGGTCAACAAGCCGAAAACGGCGGCCTATCGCGCGCCTGGCGCGCCGCAGTCGGAATTCGCGACCGAGTCAGTGCTCAACGAACTGGCCGAGGAGTTGGGTCTGGATCCGCTCGAAATGCGACTCCAGAATGCCTGCACCGAGGGCGATCAGCGCGCCGATGGCTTCACATATGGCGTGATCGGCAACGTCGAGTGCATGCAGGCGGCGCAGGATTCACCCCACTGGCAATCAGAGCTTGAGGGACCGAACCGCGGTCGCGGCGTCGCGCAGGGCTTCTGGTTCAATATCGGCTTTGAGTCTTCCGCCTACGCGCAGGTCAACGCCGACGGAACCGTGCCGCTGGTGCTTGGCTCGACCGACATCGGCGGCACGCGCGCATCGATTGCGATGCAGCTCGCGGAAACGCTCGGCATCTCCGGCGATGACGTGCGACCGCATGTCGTCGACACCAACTCGGTTGGATACACGCAAGTCACGGGCGGCAGTCGGACGACGTTCGCCGGCGGCTGGGCGGCATACGAATGCGCCATGGATATCCGCCGCCAAATGGAGTCGCGCGCGGCTCAGATTTGGGAGTGCGATGCGTCAGATGTGAGTTACGGCAACGACGCGATCGTGCGCGGCCCGGCCGACGACGACGGCAACGAGCGCCAGTTCAGCTTCAAAGAACTCGCCGGCCAACTGCCCGCAACGGGCGGGCACATCGTGGGCCGCGCAGACGTCAACAAGACATCGAGCGGTCCAGCGTTTGCGACGCACATCGTTGACGTCGAGGTTGACCCGGACACGGGCAAGGTGGACGTGCTGCGCTACACGGCCATCCAGGACGCCGGCACGGCGATCCACCCCGCCTACGTCGAAGGGCAGATGCAAGGCGGCGTCTCACAGGGCGTCGGGATGGCGCTGAACGAGGAGTACTACTACGACGAGTCGGGCGATCTGAAGAACGCCAGCTTGCTCGACTATCGCATGCCGACGGCGCTGGACCTGCCGATGATCGAGCCGATCATCGTTGAGGTGCCGAACCCGGGACACCCTTACGGTGTGCGCGGAGTCGGCGAGGTGCCGATTATTCCGCCGGCACCGGCGATGCGCGCGGCGATCGCCAACGCGATCGGCGTGCATATGTCGGAGTTGCCAATGTCGCCGCGCGCGATTCTGAACGCCACGGTCCTCAGCGAGGACTAGTTCGTTCGTCGACAGATGGTCACGCTATTGATTCCTCAGCCGCTGAGGACGCTCACCAACGGTGAAGGCGTCCTTGCGGCTGAGGGTCACAACTTAAGAGCGGTCATCAACAGCTTACGATCAGGGTATCCCGCCTTGGCGGATCGGCTGGTGGAGGACGGAAAGATCGGGCGCGGGTTGTCGCTCGCAATCAACGGGGACGTGGTGTCAACGGGCTTGATCACGAAGGTGCCCGAGGGCGCAGAGATCGCAGTCGTACCGCAAATCAGCGGGGGCTAAAGGAGGCGTGTTTGCCGGCCATTCGTGATGTTTTGCGGGGGTACGAAGTGAGGAAACGGCAATTGCAAGCCCACTTCTAACGCAAACGACGTTGCGACGAATTCACTGAAAATGATCGAAGACCAGGGATCAAGGCTCGAATTCAGTGAGGCAATTTCAGCAGGCTGGCAGAGTCGGCCCGCGTACGTTGACGATGGAGCGAACTCCTCATAGGCCACAGGTTTGACAGTGCCTCCTACCACCACTTCGTGAACTATCCCAATGTGCCTTGATGAGTCCAGGGACGATTGGTCAATGACTACGCCAACGGGCTTCGAGGAATGCTGACGCGTCACGTTTAGCTCCTCGTCGATTTCCCGCTGAAGCGTTGCTGACAGTAGCTCGCCAAACTCGTGAACATCGGGTTCGGATTCGATGTGACCACCGACCACCAGCGTAAGGCGCGCGCTCAAGTCAGCTCGCCCGCCCTTGATTCGTCGAAAGACGTGGTACCCGGAGTGTTCGCCCAGAATCAACGCGCAAGGAATGGGTTGGACATACTCGTAGGAGTCTTCCGCTTCTTGGCGGGGAAGCCAAGTCATGTCTGACTGCGCGGCGTCAAACAGCCAGTCGGCTGACTGCCAATGGGTAAACCGATCGCGATTCGCAATGCACTCCCGCGGAAGGCACAGTACCGTTTGCCCGAGCATCAGGACCTCGGTTCCAGACCTTGGAAGTCTTCTTCAAAGATAGCCAAAATCTCTGAGGCCACCTCAGCGGCTGTTGACTTTGCCGTGGTTCCAGCCGACGCGCTAGTGTCGACACTCTTGAACTGCCGAAATCCAGCAGCGAAACGCTCTTCGACAGCATCGTAGGCTTGATTGAGCTTCTCCAGAAAATCGAGATTCATCGCTTGGCCTTGCTCCTTTGTCAGTTTGTCGCTGTGTTCTCTTTCAAGAGAAGTTTGGGGATCTGTGCGAAAGAGAAAGACTTCATCGATTGCCGTCCTCCACTGTTCAATCTGGAGGAAGTTCTGGACGTGGTTCCGGTCCTCCAAGGCGATTTCACCCTCTGAGGCAAGCAGCTCAAACCACGCCAAAGCATCGAAGAGACCGCGGTCCAAGATTGCTAAATCGTATCGGTCAGAGCCGTGAAGACCTTCAAGAACGTGCATCAACGCATAGGAAGCTGACCAGGTGTTGAAGGCCATGAGGTCATCCTTCAGGAAATAGGGAGTCCTGCGAGAGGCACCCTCCGCGGGAGCTAGCACTTTGATGTCGCTACGACGGAAAAAGTGACGGACGATTTCGATGCAAGAGCTCTTTCCGCTCTTTGGCGTCCCAGCGAATTCAACGAAGACAGGCCGATCTCGAGGATCTGAGCGTAACCTGTCCAGTACGGCTTGAGCGCGCTCGATCAGTTGCTCCATATCGGTCATGATCGCCTCCAGGTCAGACGCATTGCCGAATTAGTATAGTAGTACATGAAGTCTGTATTGTGTCCTGTATGTGCTCGTTATGGATTCGCTGTCAGGACGGCGATGGAGGCGGTGAAGCCGTGCAGGTAGTTTTGGCCGCCGACAGGGCCGATTTCGCCGTTGCAGAAGAAGCCGGCGGTGGGAACCGGGCCGAATATATTGGCGAGCGCGGTAGCGTCGTGGTCTGGCTCGCCGAACAGGCCTCGGCCGCGTCCGTTGCAGGAACAGAGCAGCGCGCCGAGCACTTCTTCGCCTGGACTGAGCGACGCCTGTAGGTCGGACAGTCGGATGCGAAGGTCGGCGTCCGCCGCTTCGGCGTCGCGGAACTGGAACTGGAAGGTTTGACCGACGCGCGGTATCTCGTTGATGGCGACTGCGCCGGACTCTCGGTCGGCGCCCATCACGTTGCGGATCAGGAAGTCGCCGCGCGTGTGCGATTCGCGATATTCATCCATGGCGAGCCCGACCAGGAGATTGCGAACGGCGCGCTCACGTGTGGCATCGTCGAGGTCGCCGATCGTCTCCTGGAGCACTTCGAGGGCGGGGCGAGAGCCGAGCGTTTTGATCTGATTGGCTTCGCAATCGGTCACGATCCAAGGTTGTCCGAGCGGCTCGGCTCCCTGCGCGACGACGGGTCGGACGCGGACGCCGCCGAGGCCCAGCATGACAGCGCCGCTCATCACGACGCGGTCGTCAATGAAGCTGGCGCAGCCGCTCTGTTCGAGATGGGACGATGCCATCCCGCCGAGCAGCACGATATCCGGGCGCAGCTGTTGCAGGTGGCTGACGAGTTGATCGGTCATCACGGTGAAGGGATTGCTGAACAGCAACCACGTCTGCGGACCTTGCTCAACGACGGCGAAGAGGTCATCCGCGAGCGACGCCGGGTCGATGGTGATCGGCGTCAGGTCGGCGTCGGGCAGGGAGAGGCCGAGTAGCGCGATGGCTGAGCCTTCCTCGGCTTCCAGCGATGAGCCGATTACGCTTTGCCCGGAGGCGCCGATGAGGTGGCGCGCGCCAGTGCTGGCGCGCAATCGCTCGATGATGTTGAGATAGTGCTCGCTGTGCCGTGAGTCGATGAACACCATCAGCAGATCTGGCGGGGTGTGGAGGTCGAGTTGGCGCAGGGCGGAATCGCAGGCGGTTTCCCACTCGGCTTCGAAGCCGATGGAGGCCGATGCGGCCGCTGTTGAGGTGCGTACCGAGGCTTGCCCTGGCCCACTTGATCGACGCATGGTTTCGTCGTGACGATGCGCATCTTCTGATGATTGGCTTGCGCAACTCTGTTCAGACATGGCGGAATCCAATCATCGGGCGTTCTGGAAACTGATCACAGGCTAACCTGCAAGGGATGAGTCGAACGAAGCAATCGGTGGAATCCCTGCCGTCCGAGATGTTGGACGAGCTCGCGGAAGCAGCGCGTTCCCTTGCGGATCGAGGCGGTGAGATCCTGTTGGATCGTTTCCAGGCTTCGGTCAAGATTTCGTTCAAGGGTCAGAACGCGCACGATCCAGTGACCGAAGTCGACCACGCGATTGAGGATCTGATTCGCTCAGAGGTGTATCAGCGATATCCGAAGCATGGCGTGCTGGGCGAAGAGCGTGAGAATGGCGGTCCGTCGGACGCAGAGATCGTCTGGGTGATCGATCCGTTGGATGGCACATCGAATTTCATCAACGGAATCGGGCTGTTCGCGTGCTCAATCGGGATTCTGTATCGCGGGACGCCGATCGCAGGAGCGATGTGGTTGCCGTCGAATCGATTTCTGAGCCCTGGCGTGTATCACGCACGATCGGGATCGGGGCTGATGTTCAACGGCGAGCCGGTAGACAGTGCTGGGCCGAGCTTGAGCTCCGCCTCGCGGCTGAGTACCGTTCCTGCTGGCACGAGCGGCGTGACTGGACCGGCTGGACGCCGCTTCGGCATCGCGCGCACCTTTGGCAGCGCGGCGTCAGAGTTGGCGTTGGCGGCAGAAGGTTCGGTGCAGATGGCGTGGTTTGAGGGCGTGCGAATCTGGGACGTGGTCGGTGGTGTGGCGCTCTGCCTCGCTGCGGGCCGATCGGTGTACACGAAGCCTCGCAGCGCCGACCGCTGGCGATCCCTGTCCAGCTTCGGGCCGGCTGACGACGACGTGCCGAGCATGTCGCAGCTGTACCAGTGGCGCGACTCGCTCGTGGCGGGCGATCCGTCAGTGCTGCCTGGCACGGCACTCAAGCTGGTCCAGGAGCAGGGCGTAGCAGCTGCCGCGAAGCGTACGGCGGTTAAGCACGCCAAGCGGATATTCCCGCAGCTCCCGCTGCCGATGTATCCGTAGGCGCTGACTGCTGGCCAATCAACCGCCGCGAGTTACAGCTCGGAGTTGAGGGCTCTACGGTGTCCTGCTAGCTGCGATGAGTCCTAGTCAGCTCCTAGTCAGCATGGACGACGGGGAGGACTTCGTCCAGCAGGCGCTGCGTCTGGTACATGATCGCGTCGTCGCCGCGGTCGAGCGGGCGCATGATGAACTTGGAGACGCCAGCGTCGCGATACTCGTTGACGCGGCGTAAGATGTCCTCTGCGTTGCCGACGGCGAGATAGGTGTCAGGGTCCACCTCCGGCAGACGGTGTCTCAGCCCGGCGATGGAGGCCTGCACATCCGGGTCGTCCCAGGTTCCGAAGTGATAGCCGAAACCGGCGCCGAAATGATCGGGTTCGTAGTCGGTGCGGCCAGCCTCAGCGAGCGCAGCCTTGATCTGATTGATGACGGGCTTGACCTCGTGCGCGGACTGAATCCCGGCGACCCAGCCGGTGCCGATCTGCGCGGTGCGTCGGATGGCGGCCTTGCTGTGGCCACCGATCCAGAGCGGCAGCGGATCCTGGACGGGTCGCGGTGAGATGACGGCGTTGTCATAATCGAAATGCTCACCGTGGAAAGTGACGGACTCCTCGTTCCAGAGACGCGAGATGATTTCCAGCATTTCGTCGGCGATGGGGCCGCGTCCGCGCATCGGACGATTGGTCACCTGCCACTCGGGCGCAAAGGCGCCACCGACGCCGAAGGCGGGCAGCATGCGTCCGTTGGAGAGGAAGTCGATGGTGGCGCACTGCTTGGCAAGCACGAGCGGGTCGCGAAAGCCAACGACCACGACGTTCATGCCGAACTTGAGCCGCTCAGTGCGCGCCGCGAGCGCGGCCATGAATGTCATCGACTCAAGCATGGGTTGAGTCGAGATGAGGCGGTCGGTCTGCCAGATCGAGTCGACGCCGTTGTCCTCGCAGAGGTCAATCCAGCGCCACATCGTGGCGACGTCAGAGAAGGGGAAGTTGGCGATCCCCATGCCGATTCGGTCGCTCATGGCTGTGGTCCTCTCTGGCTGGCAGTCGGTGGACGCTGCGCTATGGCTTCAGACTAAAGGGTGGGTAGCGGTCGGTAATCAGAAGGAATCCGTAGGCCTGGACTCGGAGGAGCCAGCGGTCGACGCCGACGACGTAATCGAAGAGTCGCTGCGGGTATCGAGCGCTGAAGATGATCGCAAACCAGGCGACGATGAGAACAGGAATCGCCACCACGAAGAGCACCACCAGCGCGACGTAGTGAGGAATGAGTAGGAGCCACTTGATGATTGGCAGGAAGCGGTTGAGCTCTTCGGCATCTGGATAGTCGAGTTCAAGGTGGACGGACTGTTCCTCGTCAGTTGACGGGTACCTGTCAGTCAACAGGCCGAAGTAGGCTGACACGCGGTACTCAAAGCGTGAAAGCTCGAGCAGGAAGTCGAACCACCAGCGTGGATACTTTCGACGGAACAGGATCATGAGCACGAGCGGCAGAAAGAGCGCGGCGCCCGCGAAGCCGGAGGTACTGTCACCATCAATCACTCCCTCGGCGGCGAGGCTGAGGGCGATCGCCGGCGCGATCGGCAGCAGCGCCTGGATGACGAGGATCGGGATGAGGAACGGAATCCGCAGCAGAGTCCTGATTCGACTCAGTGATTCCGGATAGTCAATCTCGAGTCGAGCCGGGTACACATCAGCTGAGCGGTCCATGATCACCTCCTCTAGGCAACTCTAGGCGATAGGTTAGCGAGTCTGTCAGTGGTCCATGCGCACTGGACGTTGCCAGAAGCCGACATCCCAGTAGCGGTCGAATTTGTGGCCGGCTTCTTTCCAGATGCCGGAGCGGGTGTAGCCGCGACTCTCGGTCAGCGCCACTGAAGCGTCGTTGGGCAGGGTGATCAGGGCGAAGAGTTGGTATAGGTCGTCTACCTCGCGGAGCTCCTTATAGAGGGCGTTCCAGAGTCGAGTGCCGAGTCCGCGTCCGACCTCGTCGGGGAGCAGGTAGACGCTGGTGGCGACGCTGCTGCGATAGGCGGCCTTTGGGTACAGCGGGCTGGAATACGAGTGTCCGACGATGCGGCCGTCGGGTTCGGCGGCGACCATCACGCGATAGGGTCCAGCGTCCGCGAAGCCGGCGAACCACTGACGCTTGGTCTCGATGGTGTGTGGGACCAGGTCAAAGGTGGCGGCCGTGTTGACGATGTAGTGGTTGTACAGGTCCGTGAGCTGCGGGAGATCGCCGCCAACCGCTGAACGAATCGTCAGATCGTCGGCCATGGGATCTTCGGCCATGGGACTGTCCGAACTGGATTGAAACGCAAAACGGTGGATCGTGCGATCCACCGTCAGCGTATGTGACTTGAGGCAGGTGCTTAGCCGAAGAGGCCGCGACCCTCGATCGCCGGTCGGAAGATTCGCTCGATCTCCTCAGACGCGCGTTCCACGCTCCACATTTCGTTGCCGCTGAGCTGGCGGATGAGCTCGTACTGGCTGTAAAGACCGATGTCGTAACCCATCGCCGAGATGACCTGACCATTGAGCCAGTCCGAGGCCTCGGAAGCGATGTACGCGATCGGAACGGCGACATTGGCCGGCGAACGGCGTGGGTCGACAATATGCTCGGAGTCGTCCATCGCGCGTTGACGTCGGTCTTCCGGCACCGTGTCAGTCATACGGGTTGAGGCGCCGGGCCCAATCGAGTTCGAGGTGACGCCATAGCGTCCCAGCGCGTTGGCGCAGCTGTAGGTGAAGCCGACGATGCCAAGCTTGGCGGCGGCGTAGTTGGGCTGACCGGGAGCGCCGTGCAAACCTGACCCAGATGTGAAGTTGATCAGTCGGTAGTGACCCTCACGGTTGGCGCGCCAGTAGATGGAGGCGTATTTCGTGGTGTTGAAGGTGCCCTTCATGTGGACGTCAACGACGGCGTCCCACTCAGCCTCGGTCATGTTGAAGACCATGCGGTCACGCAGGATACCGGCAACGTTGACGAGGATGTCGAGCTTGCCGTATTCGTCCAGCGCCTGTTGGATGATGCCTTCGGCAGCGTCATAGTCGGCGACCGACGAGTAGTTGGCGACGGCCTGTCCGCCGGCGTCGCGGATGCCTGAGACGACTTCGTCGGCAGGCGTGGACTCGCCGCCGCTGCCGTCAACCGAGCCGCCGAGGTCGTTGACGACGACTTTGGCGCCCTGTGCGGCGAAGAGCTTGGCGACTTCGGCGCCAATGCCGCGTCCCGCCCCGGTGACGATTGCGACGCGATTGTCAAGCATGCCCATGATTCTGGACCCTTCCCGTTCCTCAGCTCTCCCCGTACCCGGTTGCAGGGCGCGGGTAGGGGGAAAGCTGAGTGGAGTGTTGAGATGTGTCGTTAGCCGTAGAGCCCGCCGCCGGCGACGGCGGGCTTGAAGAGCTCTTCGATCTGCTGCGCGGCGCTTGCTGGCGTCCAACGCTCCGTACCGCGCACCTGGCGGATGACGGCAGGCTTGTTGAAGAGCTGCAGCTCGTAGCCGGAGGCGCCAACGATCTGGCCGTTGAGCCAGTCGGACTCCTCGGAGGCGAGATAGACGAGCGGCACGGCGACGTTGGCTGGCGAGCGCTGCGGGTCTTCCTCGGCCGAGTCGCCGATGTCGCTGCCGGCGCGGCGGCGATCCTCTGGCACGGTGTCGGTCATACGGGTGGAGGCGCCAGGAGAGATCGCGTTGGCGGTGGCGCCGTAGCGTCCGAGCGCGTTGGCGCAGCTATAGGTAAAGCCGACGATGCCCATTTTGGCGGCGGCGTAGTTGGGCTGACCGGGCGCGCCGAAGATGCCCGAGACTGAGGAGAAGTTGATCAGTCGGTAGTGGCCCTTGCGGTTGGCGCGCCAGTGGATCGAGGCGTACTTGGTGAGATTGAAGTGACCCTTGAGGTGGACGGCGAGGACGGCGTCCCATTCCGCTTCGGTCATGTTGAAGATCATGCGGTCGCGCAGGATGCCTGCGGTGTTGACGACGATGTCGAGGTCGCCGAAACTGTCAAGCGCGTCCTTGATGATGCCTTCAGAGGCTTCGTAGTCGGCGACATTGGCGTAGTTGGCGACCGCTTCGCCGCCGGCGTCTCGGATCGCGTTGACGACTTCGTCAGCGGGCGATGTGGCGGCACCGCTGCCGTCAACCGCGCCGCCAAGGTCGTTAACGACGACTTTGGCGCCTTCGGAGGCGAAGAGTTTGGCGGTTTCGGCGCCGATGCCGCGTCCCGCGCCGGTGACGATGGCCACTCGGCCGTCCAACATGCCCATAGGAATTTCCTCTCGGTCACCCCGTCTGCTGTGACGGGGTAGATACGTGAATGCACAGTTACGGGAAGGCTATCACCGCGAGGCGTTAGCTTCTGTGTCGCGCTGACCGTGTGGTGCCGACTGCGTGTAGCGTGAGTTAGTGGTGAGGTCCGCGACGATTCGGGTCAGGGCTGGATTCGGCCACGTCACGGGTCGTGGGAGTCTGATGGATCACGGGTTCGTAGAGTCCAAGCTGCGGCGGTCCAACGAGGACGCCAGCGAGCGTGCCTTGCGCGTGGCCTTGTCGGAAGGCTTCCGACTGCGTCCATGCGTGGAAGGCATCGGCGTCCTGCCAGGCGGAATAGGAGATGTAGTCGCCGGGCTCGGCTCCGCGCAAGAGCATGAATTGGACGAATCCGGGCACATCAGCCAGATAGGATTCGCGCTCGCGCCAGATCTGCTCCCATTCGGCTTCACGTTCCACGTTGACGGTGAATCGGTTCATGGCCAGGTACATCAAATCAACCCTCGCTTGGTCGCGTATAGGCTGAGTGTAGATGAGACGCCAATGGCTGCTGTGGGCTGGGTTACTGGGCGCTGCGCTGGTAGCGGCGATATTGCGTTCCGCGACACCTGATGTGAATGTGACGCCGTCGTTTGCTTCAGACCTTGCTTCGGACCTGGGCGCTCCCGCCGTTGAATCGGCCTCGCTGATCGCGGATTGCAGCATCAGCGATGAGGCGATATTGCGCGGAGCAGTCTCCGATCTCCTGCCGCCGCCGACGCAGTTGCCAGTCGACTTGAGCTCGATTGCAGTCGGTCTGACGGCCAACACACATGGTTTCAGCTCCTTTGCCGCCCGTGATCGGTCACTGGCTCGGGTGGCCGAGTGGAGCGAACGGCTGCTCATCCGACCTCCGCCACATGCCTGAGATTGGGGCGCATTAGGGCGCAGTTGAGACCCTGATGCATGAACCCTGAACGAACAACCTGAGCGAAACTGGGGCAGAGTGCGCGCGACGCGATGTCGGGCGCGGGAGGTTGACGTGATGAGAGGTCAATGGTTAGTGGTGACGCTGCTGATGCTGAGCGTTGCAGTCAGCGCTTGCGCTTCTTCGGCATCAAGTGACGTGACAGATCTGCAAATTGAGGTTGCTGGTCTGACCGAGCAGACGCAGCGGGCGCAGGTCATGGCGGCGCTTGAGCCGCTCGATCCGCTGCGTTATCACCAACTCGACGCGATGGTGCGCAATGACGGTCGCATTCCCGCCGCCGCGGTCGTTTGGGCAACGCGAGCGCGGGAAACATTGTTGTGGGTCGACTGGCCCGCCGAGCTGGATGGCCATGTCGAGCAGTACTCGGAGTGGCTCGACGCGCTGATTGCCGCCTTCCTGGACGACGACGCGGCGGCAGCCGCTGAGCCGTCCAAGATCACGCATGCGTTGGCGCACACCTTTGAGGCGGCGCTCGAGGCGTGGCTGAACCTGGTATCGATTCCGCCGCCGCCGCCGCTCGCGGGGCTCGAACCGCCGACTCACGCCGGGCACGGCGATGATGCCTCGCACGAGATGTCAATGCAGGACGATCAAGATTCGCAACACGGCGACCATGAAGCTGAATCGGACGAGGAAGCGAGCGGTGAAGAGAACGGTCACGAGTAAGTGGTTGCCAACCCTGGCCTCCTACGGAGCCGCGTTTGCAGCGGTGTTGGCGGCGATGTGGGCGCTGCCGTCGCCGGTTGACGCTCACGCCGCCTATCGCGAGTCGTCGCCTGCCTTTGCGGAGGTGTTGGACGCGTCGCCCACCGCGATCGAGATTCGATTCTCGCAAGAGCTGTTTCGTCGCAAAGGGGCGAATCGCATCAACCTGCGCCACGTCGACTCCGGTTCTGAGATCGCGCTGGGAGCTTCACTCGTGGAGAACGAGGATCGTCACCTCATGCGAGCTGAGCTGACGGGAGAGCTCGCCGTTGGTCGATATCTCGTGAGTTGGGCAAACCTCTCGGCCGAGGACGGTGATTCGGATGCAGGCGCGTATCCGTTCTATCTGTTGCGGCAACCGACCAACGAGGAGGTGGCGACGGACCGCGAGATTGCGGCTGAGCTGTTGTTGGCGTATCCGGGCGACTCCGATGCCAGTTCGGCCGCCGAAACGGCGATCCCGTCAGTGGCGCCGATCGTATCGCGAACCGTGATGGATCGCGCGAGCGTGAGCTTGGGGCTGGGACCGCTGCTCTGGCTCAGTGTCGGGCTGGTTGCCGGCGGCGCCCTGGTGCTGCTGCTGGCGCGCGACCGTCTCGCTCGACGACGAGAGGTCGATTGATGCGTTGGAGTCTGGGCTGGAGTCTGTTGTTGGCTTGCTGGTTGGCACTCTCGTTGGCGGCGTGCGGCGGAGGCGATCAAGAGACAAAGCGGCGGATTCCGGTCTCCGGCACGTTCGTCTACACGGTGGGAGTCGACCTGTGGATCCAGGATGACGCGGGATCACGCCTGTTCATTGCGGCGCCGCCTGAGCAACAGTTGATCGAGCCGGCGATCTCGCCCGATGGCGCGCGTGTCGCGTACGTCATCTTCCAACTGACGCGCAGCGAAGAGGACACGATTGGCTCCGACCTCGCGGTTGCCAATCTGGATCGTCCTGAGCCGCTGACGTTGTTTGTTCACAGTAGACACTCAGAGTTTGTCTGGCGGCCGCGTTGGATGCCGGATGGCGACTCGGTGTTGGTGACGTATGCGCCAAACCTGGCAGATATTCAGATCGTCGAAATCGACGCGGCGACCGGGGAGCGATCGTTGGTGCGTTCAGATGCGCGCGATGTGGATGTGTCGCGGGATGGTGAGCGAATCGTCTTTGTTGATGCGCCGTATAGCGGCGATCCGACGATCGTGTTACGCAACCTGGCTGACGCATCGGAGCTGGATCTCGATCCGGATCGCGCATGGCAACCGCGACCGTTTCGGATTCCTCGGTTTACATCGGACGGGATGCGCGTGGTGTTTGTCGCTGGACAGTATCTGCCGCAAGTATCAGCGCGAATGACCGGTAGGAACGGGCCAGAGGACATTTGGCAGGTGGATCTGGCGGATAGATCGCTCACGCAGGTCGCTGCGCTCGGTGAGGATCAGCCTGACTTTGCCCTGTCAGCAGACGGACGCCATGCGCTGGTGTTGGGCGCGTATGGCGCCTATCTGGTGAGTCTGTCGTCCAATCCCAACCAGCCGACCTATGCGATCGCGCCGGGAGAGTTTCACGGCAACGTGGACTGGCGCGGAACGGTCAGCGATGCGGAGTGGGCGGAGATACGCGAGTCGATCGTTGAGCCGGCAGACTCGCCATGACGCGGTTGAGTTGGATGTTGCTACTGACGGTCGCCGGCATGGCAGTGTTTGCGACGTTGTATACGGTGATCTGGAATCACGCCGACGCGCACGCACTATTGGCGCGCGCTGATCCGCCAATCAATGCAGTCCTGCGCGAGACTCCGAGCAAGATCACACTGTTCATGACTGAGCAGTTGCAGCACAGGCACAGCTCGGTGCAGGTCCTCGATCAACGAGGACAACGCCGTGACATCGGCGAGACGCAGTTCTCGGACGCGGTACCAACACAGATGAGCGTGAGCGTGTTACGCCTCGATCCGGGCGTGTACACCGTGGTCTGGCAGACATTGTCGGAGGTGGACGGCCATACGTGGACTGGTTCGTATGTGTTTTCGGTGCTGAATCCAGACGGTTCATCCCCGGTTGGAGGAGGTGTCGCTATCGATTTCGGCAGTCCTGGTCCGCCGCTGGCCCTTGACATAGTTATGAAGTGGGTAGGACTGGTGGCGCTGGTCTTGTTCGTCGGCGCGCTGATGATGGTGATGTTGCTGCGACCCTCGCCGCTCGCGACGCTGCTGCCGTTGGTCGCTTCTGCAGTCGTGCTCGGTATCGCCACGACGGGATACGAAGCAGTGGCAGGGGCGCTCCGTTTGGGCGATGTCGGCTATCTGGGAGACACACTATTCGACAGTCGCAACGGACTCTGGTTACAGCTGCGCTGGTATGCGCTGATCGCAGCTGCCGTTTCGTTGATGTTCCACTTACGACGACCGAGTTGGATGAGCGCCCGACGTGGGTTGGAACGACTGCCGCTGTTGCCGTTGCTGGTGGTGTGCGGAGTGGTCTGGCTGGCGTCCTCGGCAGCGATCTCACACGGCGCGGCGATCGGCTCGGGCTGGATCTGGGGCACGCTGTTCGATGCGCTGCATCTCTCGGCGGCAGCGGTCTGGATTGGCGGATTGCTGAGTCTGCTGTTGGTCCTGCGATCGCAGCCGCAACAGACGGCGATGCGCATTGCCTCAGTGCGACGGTTCTCCGTAGTCGCTGCGATCGCAGTCGCCATCCTGGCGGCAGCGGGATTGTTATCCGCGTTGATCCAGATCCCCAGTCTGAGTGGCCTGACTAATGGTGACTGGGGAGTCGCGTTCGTCGTCAAGTTGGCGCTGCTGATCGGATTATTGACCGCTGCGGGAGCGAACGCATTTCTGCTTCGTCCACGTGATGCCAGGGAGGAAGGTCGCGATCAGCAGCTCGCGCGCTGCTTTCGTCGGATGATGCGAACAGAGGCGGTGTTGGGCCTGGCGGTGATCGCGGTCTCAGCCGCGCTGACTCAGTTGCCGTCGCCGGCGAGCACGCAGCCGGCAGCGCCGCAGAAGGACAACAGCGTGATCAGGACGGTGACGCGAGGCGAGATCGTGGCGTCGCTGGAAGTGTCGCCGAACCTGGTCGGCTTCAACACCTGGACGGCTCGGATCCGCGGTGACGAAGATGATCCGATCGCTCAGCTGTTGCTGCGCTTCCGCTATGAGGATCGCAGCGTGGGGCCGGTCACGGTGGCCACGACGAGGTTGGCGGACGGACAATTCCAGCTGGAAGGCGCGTACTTCGGTCTGCCTGGCGAGTGGACGATTGAGTTGGAGCTGCGCCGCGCCGCTGGCGATGATCTGGTGATGGCCGTGGTCACGGCGGTCGAGTCGGGCTATCAGACCTCGCCGTTCGCTTCCGATAGCGGAGGCGCCCTGGGCCTGCCGTTAACGCAGATGGATTGGAATGGCATCGGCGCGTTGTGGGCGTTCGTGATCGGCGGACTGGCGTGGCTACAACGAGGACGATTGCGTCAGCGCTGGGGCGACCGGTCAGCGGATGCCGCCTTCCTGACCGGCCTGCTCGGCCTGATCGTCGGCGTGGTGCTGCTCACCGGACTGCATGTTGAGCCGGGACGAACGTTGGCCAATCCGGTAGAGCGGACAGAGGTATCGATCGAGCGAGGGGCAGCGTTGTTTGCCGCGAATTGCGCGGCCTGTCATGGTGAGGGCGGCGCGGGCGACGGTCCGTTGGCAGCCAGCCTGCCGGCCCCGCCCGCGAACTTCACCATGCATGTGCCGTTTCATCCCGATGGCGTGCTCTACGCCTGGATCAGCGATGGCATTCGCGGGACGGGGATGCCATCCTGGTCGCCTCAGTTGAGCGATCAGGAACGCTGGGATCTGGTGAACTTTCTGCGGGCGAGCTTTGACCGAACCCCTGCGCCATAGCCGAGATCGCCTGGCCGCAGGATTGCTGATAGTCTGAGATGACGATGCGACGCGCACTGATAAGTGCTACAGCTGACAGGAATCTGACATGGTGACCGCGATAGAGAACCCCGGCCTCAACCTGGACTGGTTGAATCTGGAGACCGATGACGAGTTCGATATCAAGACAGGGCGTAAAGGCGTCACCTTGCAGTCGATCAATCAGCGAATGGCTGGCGTTGAGGGCGTTGATGCGGCGGATGCCCGCTCGTTCGCGCCGCGCGGATTCGAAGCGGACCCGCGCTCGAATGCGCACGCGCGACAGTACCGCGACAAGGGCGACGTCTGGTCCGAGTCGGCGATGCTGCTCTACGAAGAGGCGCTGCAGCGGCAATGGTCCTCCGCGCGCGACATTCCCTGGGACACGATTGGCGATCAGCCGGACGACATCGAAAAGGCGATGTGTACGCTTTGCACATTCCTGACGCAGGTTGAGTTCATCGCTGGCGACGTGCCAGGACGCTTCCTCGAGTCAGTGCATCCGGACTTTTTCGAGTCACAGCTCTTCCTCGGCACGCAGCTGATGGATGAGGCGCGCCACCTGGATGTGTTCCGCAAGCGCGTGTTGGTCAACGGCGGCGGGATGTCGCCCGCTGGCCTGGGCGCGGTCGGACTGCTTGCGATCGATGACTTCACCGAAATGACCGCCATCCTGCACCTCTTCGCTGAGGGTCTGGTGCAGTCGCTGTTCCGCATGGGCGAGCTGATCGGTCAGAACGAAGCCGAGAAGCGCATGTTCCGCCTGTCGGCGCAGGACGAGTCGCGGCACCTCGCGTTCGGTGTCACGCACACGAAGTACACCGTTGAGACGCAGCCCTGGCGCAAGGAAGAATTGCACCACTACCTCGACATCAACGAGACGGTGCAAAACACGCAGGCAGGTCTGACGACCAACCCAATTACGGGTGAAGCGTTGGCCGTGCTGGCGGGCGGCGGCATTGAGTACCTCGACGAGGGCTACAATCTGGTGCTGCTGATGCGCAAGAAGCAGATCAATGAGTACTACCACCGTTTGCAGGTGGTCGGGCTCGGCGATCGGATTGACCGCATGGCGCCAGAACTGCGTGAGCTGATCACAGTCTAACTAGCGAGTGCTGCGACGATGCCGTGAGGCGTCGACCGCGAAGGGAAAGACGGGGCACATGCCGCCACTCTCACCAGCGCAGAAGATGCGCGCCCAGGTCCGTAACTGGTCCGCCGACCTGATTGAGCGGGTCGTGCAGTCGACGGCGACGGGCAGGCAGGTCGATAACGTCCTCAATATTTCGATTGCGCCGGACCGTGTAGCCAAGTGGCTCGACTTCGTCGAGGAACAGCCGGATCATCCGTTTGCGCAGGCGCAGTTCATCATGTTCGAAGACGGCGGCGAAACAGGCTTGAAGCCCGCGCCGTCGGAAGACGGCATGCGGCTGACGGATGTCGATATCGGTTCCTACGGCGTCGTGCCGGATGTGTGGAAGTATCGCAACGACCTTCCGCGCGGCACGCGACCGGTCGCCGGTCTGTATATGCCGGCTGGCTACGCGATCTATGACCGCGCCGAGGTGTGGGCAGACGGCGTCGGCGACCTCTACGAGGACGCGATTCGAGATCGCTGGATTCCAGCGACCGACCTGGATTGGGAAGGTCGCGAGGAGCTTGCTCCAGAAGTTGAGCGCGCGACGGGTCAGCTGTGCGCGGTCTACTCGAGCTACGGAATCACTGAGCAGAAGGTGATCTCGAAGTGGCTGGAAGATATCTCGTACGGCTTCCATGAAGTGAAGCTGTTCCTGGCGACGCAGGTGTATGACGCTGGTCGCAAAGCGGAGGCGCTTCGCAAGCGATCGCTGCACGGCTCCGGCATTATCGGCAAGGCGCCCCTGGGCGACGTCTGCGAGGCGTGGTACAACGCGCTCACGTACACGGACATGATTGTGGCGCTGGACGTCGTCTACAAGTCTTACGAGGTGACCGCGTTCGAATGCGCGGCGGACTGGGCGCGATCAGACTTCGACCGTGACCTGTTCGCGCGGCTCGCGTCGGACAGTCAGCGGCATCTGGAGTACGGACTGAAGCACATCGAGTGGTACATGCGATACGCCGAGCGCGCGGATGAGGAGATGCCGATCTTCCTGGCGAAGGCTGAAGGTGGATTGGCGTCAGAGCTGGCGCAGTCTCCGCTCGAGCGGGAGGCGTTGGCCGTGCTTTACGCCGACGGCGTAGAACGCCTGGACGCAGGCGTTGAGGGGTTGAGGCAACTGCGCGAGAAGCAGTACCACGATTACCTGCGACGCTTGTCTGAGCACGGCGTCAACCGCGTCGGTGAGGCGATCGGGATTCTGGGTCTGACGACGCAGGATCCGCTGTTGCAGGCGCTCAACCCGGCGGCGTTGGTTGAAGGACAGGCGGCCGGCGGCAGCGACATGATTCGCGACAACTAAGTCGGCTCAAAGTCGGTCGGACAGGCCGTGACGAGCATCGATCTGAACTACATCATCGGCGGTCCCGAATCGGGGCCGCCGGTATTGTTCGTGCATGGCATCCTCACCTGTCGGACGCACTGGCTGTTGAACTTGCCTGCATACCATCAGGCGGGGTTCCGCAGTGTGGTGGTTGAACTGTTGGGGCACGGATCATCGCCTGTTCCGGAGGACGAAGCGGCATATCATCCTGAGCGATATGCGGACCGCTTCACTGCGCTTAGGGAGTTGGTCGGAGCAGAGCGTTGGTTTGTGGTAGGTCAATCGCTCGGAGCGGCGTTGACGTTGCACTATGCGATGTCGCGCCCGGACGAAGTGATCGCGCATGTGGTCACCAACTCGCATTCGGCGTTTGGCGAGCCGGGGCGGACCAGTGATCCGCGCGCGGCGCAAGAGCGAGCGCAGCGGATCGCAGACGGCGGGATTGAGGCGGTGATGCAACATCCGCTCAATCCGCGGCGAGCGCGCGCATTCTCGCAGGCGCAACGCGCGGCGTTTGATGAGGCGATGAGTCAGAGCACTCCGCTCGGGATCGCTCGGACGATGCGCTATACCTCGCCGCATACGCCGATGCGGGATCGGTTGACGAGCAATCCGGTCGAGACGCTGTTGATCGCGGGCGACCGCGAAGAGGCATTCACGCCGGCGCGCCAATGGGTTGAGGCGCACGCGTTAAACTTCCGCATCGAGCGAGTGTCGGGCAGCCATGCGGTCAACATCAGCGCAGCTGCTGAATTCAACCGACGATCAATGGAGTTCTTCGCTAACTTTATGTAAGAGTGGGTTTTGAAGAAGAGGTTGTCTCGTGGAAGAGCATCTGGATTTCACGCCGCTGCTGATTGTGAGTCTATTGGCGGTGGTGGTGCCGTTCTTGACGTGGCGCGTGACTGGTGGCTTGGTGCCGGCTGTGGTGGGCGAGGTGCTGATCGGCATGCTGTTCGGCGAGCCGGCGCTTGGTCTGATTCATGAGAATGAGTGGCTGACGTTCCTGGCGCTGTTCGGCTTTGCCTATCTGATGTTTCTGTCTGGCCTGGAGATCAATCTGAGCCTGTTGGGGCAGTCGCCCGGTCGGCGATGGTTTCTGCCCTGGGTGGCGCTGAGACATCCGTTGATATCCGGCGTGGCGATGATGGTGATGGTGTTCGCCGCGACGTACTTCGGCTTGCAATTGATGGTCGACTCTGACCTGGTCGAATCGTCTCAGGTGCCCTTGCTGCTGTTCATTCTGATTGCGACAGCGGTCGGTGTGGTGGTCCCGGTGCTCAAGGATCGACCTGATTTGGGTCGGATGGGTCAGGCGCTCCTGGTCGGAGGGTTCCTGTTAGAGCTGGTGGCGATCATCGGCGTGGGGATCGTGGCGGCGCTGGAACGCGACGGGATCAGCTGGCGGATGGCGTTGCTGTTGTCGATTCCGGCCTCGTTGGGGTTATTGGTCTGGCTGTCAAGGATTGGCGTCGATCGATTCCCGATCATCCCGCGCACCTTGCACGAGTTGGCGCAGACCTCCGCGCAACTCAAGATTCGCGCGGCGGTGGCGCTGCTCGTGATTTTTGTGGCGCTGTCTCAGGTGGTTGGCACGGAGCTGGTACTGGGAGCATTCATGGCAGGCCTCGCAGTGACGGTGGTGTCGCCAAGGCACGGATCGTCGTTGCGCGGGAAGTTGGACGCGCTTGGCTACGGCTTCTTCGTCCCGATCTTCTTCATCCATGCCGGAGCGACGCTTGACCTGGGAGCGGTATTTGAGTCTTGGGACGCGTTGATCCTGGTTCCAATTCTGTTGCTGGTCGCGTTCGCGACGAAATTGCTGCCGGCGATTCTGGGACTGGTGCCGGTCTGGGGTTTGCGACAGGGTTTGGCGGGAGGCGCGCTGATTAGCGCCAACCTGTCACTGGTCCTGGCGGCGGGCGCGATCGGTGAAGATCTGGGACTGTTGGACAGTGAGCTGCATGGGGCGCTGTTACTGATGGCGCTGTTGACCACGGTGTTGGCGCCATTGATATTCTCCGGCCTGGCAGGTAAGGCGCCCGTGCCTGAGGAGGGACACACGATCATCGTTGGCAGCGGCGAACTCGCGCTGACACTGGCTCAGCGCCTGGACGCAGCCGGTCGACACGTGATCGGGCTTGACCCTGATGTGGACTCTGCCTCGCGCTGGGCTGCGCGAGGCATTGAGTGTGTGGTTGGCGATCCGTTGGTGGGGACGAACCTGATCAGCCTCAGGGTTGCGCGCGCCGAGGCGGCGGTGATGTTGGATATCGAGCCGGCCGATCGCGTGGTCGAGTATGTCAACGCGTTGCGACGGATTAATCCCGCCTTGCGCGTGGTGAGCTGGGGCCGAGAGCGAGAGACGCAGTTGGAATTCCTCAATATCGAGGTGCTTGGTCTGTCCGACGTGACCGCGTTGGCGTTGGAGGAAGCGGTGCTGCGACCTGGTCTGAATGCAGCGCGAAATGATCCCGCCTCCGGGCTGGTCGAGGTGGAAGTGCTCAATCCTGAGTTTGACGGCAAGTCGCTGCGAGAGATCGATATTGAGGGCGAGGTCCGAGTGCTGGTCGTGTTACGCGAGCTCGAGACGATTGTGGCTACCGGAGCAACGGTGTTGTTCCTGCATGATCGTGTCACCCTGGCTGGTCAGCCGGAGGCCGTGTCCGCGTTGGCGCGGCATCTGCAGACGCGGAGTCGGTATCGATGGTTTATTGATCTGCGTACACGGCAGGCGCGCTACATGGGCGAGCGTTAGCCGGAGCGAATGGTCTGTTCGGATCCGATCCCGGCGAGGTGTCCGAGATAGATCGGGACGAGCGGCAGGACGCAAGGGCTGATGAAGCTGACGAAGCCGCCGCCGAATGCGATCGCAGCGGAACCAACGTTGAGGTCGAGCATGCTGGTGGAGGAGCCGTCGGCGCCGGAGATGACATCAAGGCCGAAGCTGCCGAGCGCCTCGTTGAGGACGACAACTCGGTCAAGCGCGATCAGCATGCCGATGAAGACGAGCAGTACGCCAGAGACCACGCCGACGAGCGGCATCCAGCGGTTCATCTTGCGTAGGAATTGGGTGGACTCGCCGAGCGCTGCGCCAACCAGGAGGAAGGGGATGCCCAGTCCAGCCGCGTAGCAGACCAGGAGTACGACGGCCTGCAGGAAGGAGGCAGAGTCAAGCGCGAGGACGAGGATGCCGGCGAGGATTGGTCCGACACAGGGCGTCCAGCCGACCGAGAAGGCGACCCCGACGAGCACAGAACGTCCGTAATCGGCGGCGGCACGGGTTCGGGAAGGGTCCGCCGGGGCGGCGCTGGACGAACCAGCGGGCGCGCCTACCTGGAAACTGCGGTAGAGGAATGGAATCGTGATCACCTCGGCGAGGTGCAGGCCGAGGATGACGAGCATGGCGCCGGCAACGCGTTGGAACCAGACGAGCTCGCTCTGGAAGGCGGATCCGAGCGCGCCGAGCAGCGCGCCAAGCGCAACGAAGACGACGGTGAATCCGAGCACGAACGAAGCCGAGTGGAGGAAGACGACGCGTCGCGCGGTCTTATGGGCATCACCGACGGCGGCAGTTGCAATTGCCATGCTGAAAGTCTAGCGCAACAGATGCATTGAAGGCGGGCTCATCTGTGAGCTCCGTGTGGTGGTTCGGTCCGACCGGATGCGTTAGTGGTGGACGCCGGCATCTTCTTCGGCGGAGAGCAGTGTGGCCATGACGGACTGGTTGGCGTGACCGCGATTCTTGGCGCGGTTGAGAGTGTCGCTGGCGGCGGACGCGATCGGCGAGGGAATGCCGATTTCGCGGGCAACCTGGACGGCCAGGGAGACATCCTTCGCGGCCCACTTGAGGTAGAAGGGTGGATCGTCGAAGTCACGCGCCAGCAGCGTGGGCATGATGCCGACATAACGTTGGGCCGAGGCGACGCTCATCACTTCGTGCGCGCGCTGCGGGTCGAGTCCGGCTGCCTCCGCGATCACCGTGGCTTCGACCAGGACCTGCATCGAGGTGATGCCGACCATGTTGTTGATGATCTTGGTCAGCGCACCCATGCCAAGCTCGCCCATGTGGAACACATTGGCGCCGATGCACTCAAGCACGGGCTTGTAGCGATTGAATACGGCTTCGTCACCGCCGACCATGACGGCAAGCGTCGCATCAATCGCGCCCTGGACGCCGTTGGAGACCGGGGAGTCGAGGAATGTGACGCCGTGTTCGGCGGCGCGTTCGGCGAGCATCTTGACGGTTGAAGGCAGGTTGGTGGAGAGATCAAAGCAGGCGAGCCCTGGCGCTGCACCCTTGAGGATGCCGTCGGCGCCGCGCAGGACGGCGGTGACTTCGCTCGGGCCTGGCAAGGACGTCAGCACGACCTCGGATTGAGCGGCGACCTGAGCCGGCGACTCTGCCCAAGTGGCGCCAAGTTCGATCAAGTTGGCGGCGTGCTCCTCAACGAGGTCGTGGACGACGACCCGGTGTCCGCCCTTGATCACGTTCGCGCACATCGGATTGCCGATGTTGCCGACTCCGATGAATCCGACGTCCGCCATGAGTTGCCTCCGAATGGTTTACATGCTGCTCAGCGCAGGCTACCAAGCGGTCGCAGATATCCTGCCGTTGTGACAGAGCGATCATCAACAGGTGTCCTTCAGGGCGTGCAGGTTCTGGAGCTGTCGGAGACGGCAGCGGGCGCGTATTGTGGACGCTTGCTGGCGGGATTCGGAGCCGAAGTCACATTGGTGGAGCCGCTGGGCGGCTCGCCGCTGAGACGGCGTGGTCCCGCCCGTGATGATCGCCCGGACCGCGAGGGTGGAGCGACGCACCTACATCTGAATCGGGGCAAACGATCGCTTCGCCTGTCATTGGACACGGCGGCTGGACGGCGGCTGCTGGAGCAGCAGCTCGCTGAGGCGGATGTACTGATCGTTGATTGCGAGCGACATGCCTGGACACAGCAGGGAATCGACCCGATCGGCTGGCAAGCGCGACACCCAGAGCTGCACGTATGCGTCCTGACGCCGTACGGGCTGAGCGGTCCGAAGGCGAGTTGGCGTGGAACCGAGCTGACCCTGTATGCGGCAGGAGGCTATCTGCGAATCGGCGGCGAGCCGCACCGCGAGCCGGTCAAGGCTTGGGGAGACCAGGGGCATCAGCAGGCGGGGCTACACGCGGCGTTGGGCATTGCGGCGTCGTTGTATGCGGATGCTGGCGGACAGCAGATTGACACGGCGGTGTTTGAGGCGTTGGCGTTTCTGTTGGGTGGCGGCTACCAGCATGCCTGGTTCTCGGACGCCGAGCCCAAGCGCAATGGCGCGAGGTTGGTCGGATTCGGTCCTGGTCACCTGTATCCGTCGACGATTCGCCCCTGCGCCGACGGTTGGGTACACGCGCACTGCAACAATCGCTATCCCGAGGTGATGGCTCTGCTGTTCGACCAGGAACGCCTCGCGGACCCAGAGCTGCTTGGAACGTTGATGGGTCATGCGGACGAGGTGGATGCGTTGATGTCGCCGATGCTGATGGCGACTCCGCGTCGAGAGGTAGTGCGCCGAGCGCAGGAGTTGCGGATTCCGTTCACGGAGGTGTTGGCGCCTTCAGAGGTCATGGCGGACGCGGATGGCCAGCATGGTTCGCGCGACTTCTGGCAGTCAGTCCTGCATCCTCGCGGCGGCGAGTATCGAGCTGCGGGGCCGGCGGTGCGATTTGGCCGAACGAAGTGGGTGGATGGCGTCGCGCCGAGCTTGGGGCAGGACAATGCTCGGCTGGGTGGAACGCGACAGGATCGCGTTCGCTGGAGGCGCGCCGGTGTTGCCTGAGCCACAGCTGACGCCGTATGCGGCATCGGAGCGACGCCCGCTGAACGGTGTTCGGGTGCTCGATCTGACGACGGCGGTGGCGGGTCCCGTCGCGGCGCTGCTGTTGGGCGCGTTGGGCGCGGAAGTGTTGCGCATCGAGACGCCGTGGGCGCGGCCTCCGCGTCCCGCCTCGGCGCTGCCGTACTCAGGTGAGGGCGCGGACGAACCGTGGAATCGTGAGGCGCGCTTGAATGAGCTCGGCAACAGCAAGCGTTCGCTGGCGCTCAACCTGACAACCGAGGCTGGACTGAACGTGTTTCTGGACTTGGTGGCGGTCTCAGATGTGGTGCTGGAGAACTTCTCGCATCGGGTGATGGGCAACTTTGGCCTCGAGTGGGACACGCTCTCGGCGCGAAATCCAGAAATCATCTACGTCGCGATGCCGGCATTCGGCAAGTCGGGACCCTGGCGGGACCGGATTTCTTACGGTCCTGGAATCGACGCGATGAGCGGACTGTCGTGGTTGACAGGTTACGTCGATGGTGGACCGCTGAAGCCGGGTAATTTCTATTGTGATCAGAACGCGGGCTTGCACGCGGCGTTGGCGACAGTTGGCGCGTTGCAGGCGCGTTCGCGTGTTGGCGGGCAGCAGGTGGAGTTGGCGATGCTGGAGGGCGAGTTGCAGCTGATCGGCGAGGCGATGGTGGGTCAACAGTTGTCTGGTCGGGAGCCGACCAGGATCGGCAATGAGCACTCGTCCTGGGCGCCGCACGGAGTCTATTGCACACTGCCGATGCTGGGTGATCCTGACGCCTGGATTGCGATCGCATGTCGCAACGACGACGAATGGGCGGCGCTCCTCTCGGTCTGGCAGGATGCGTCGGTAGCGGCAGATCGACGCTTTGCGACGGGCCTACGCCGTTGGCGACAGCGGCGCGAGTTGGATGAGCGCGTGACGGAATGGACTCAGCACTGCGATCCGCTCGAACTCAGCGAACGGTTGCAAGCGGAGGGCGTGCCTGCATCAGCAGTGATGGGCGCGAGATCGCTGCTGCGCGATGAGCAGGTGGCCGCGCGGCATTCTGTCGGTGGAGTGGAGCATCCACAAGTGGGCTGGTCGCCAGCGCCGCAGTCGGCGTTCCGCCTGTCGCGGACGCCGTCTCCGCCGAAGTGCGCGGCGCCGCTCTTTGCGGCGGACACGGTACCCGTGTTGCGCGAGATCTTGCGATACTCAGAGTCGCGAATAACAGAGCTCCTGGCGTGCGGCGCGATCAGCGATCGGTTGATCCCGCGCCCGAGCTCAGATTGAGGAGAAGCGTTGATGCCAATCCGAAAACCGTGGATTCAACCGAGCGCAGAGTCGATACGCGCGATTCCGGCCGTGGTCGGGGTGTATGAGATCGCCGATGCGGAGGGTCAGTTGCTCTACATCGGTCAGGCCGGCGGCCGCGAGCCGTTCGGTCTGCGCACGAGGATGGCGCTGCACTTCGGCGGCGACGATCCGAATGCCGTCCTGCGAGAGCGGGCGGCGCAATTTCGCTGGGAGGCGAATCAGCAATACACCACCAAGCGGCTGGAGATGTTGATGCAGTATCAGCGCGATGATGGCGCTGAATGGCCGCCGGCCCATCCGGCGGGCGACTGGCGAGATCAACCGCAGCTCGGTCGCTTGCGCCGTTCACAACAGATCGGTTAGAGGAGGATCGTGATGGATGTCCTGATGAGCGAAGAGCAACGGATGATCACTCAGGCGGTGCGTCGCTTCGTGCGCGAAGAGGTGCAGCCGCTGGAACGCGATCTGGATCCTGATGCGGTTGAGCTGCCGCCTGGCGAGCTGGATCGGCTGAAAGGGATCGTGCAAGGGATGGGGCTGTATCACATCGACGTGCCTGAAGATTACGGCGGTCCCGGTCTGCCGCTGACCACGCGCGGACTGGTGGCCGAGGAGATGTCGCAGCATCGCGCTGGACTCTATCTGCCCTGTTACGGCGCCTTCGGATCTGCCGGACTGGCGCAACTCTACGCCGCATCCGACGACCAGAAGGAACGCTATCTCTATCCGATGCTGAATGGCGAAAAGCGAGCCTTCTTCGGTCTCACCGAGCCGTCTGGAGGGTCGGACCCGGCGCGAGCGATTCAAACGAAAGCCGTCAAGGATGGCGACGACTGGATTCTGAATGGATCGAAACTGTTCAGCTCTGGCGCCGACCGCGCCGACTTTGGACTGGTCTTCGCCCGCACCGATCCGACCAAAGGTCGGCGAGGCATCTCCGCGTTTCTGGTCGACACCGACTCGCCCGGTTTCGAGGTGCGCCGGGTCGTGCATACGCTGCGTTCCGCGAACTACGGCACCGAGCTGTCGTTCGACGATGTCCGCGTGCCGGCGACTAACCTGGTCGGCGAGGAAGGCGGCGGATTCTCGCTGGCCAACGCCAACCTGACGCGTCAGCGGATTCCATATTCCGCGACCTGCATCGGTATCGCCGCGGCGGCTCAGGAGATGGCGATTTCGTACTCTCAGCAGCGCGAAACCTTCGGCGCGGCGCTCGCCTCACGCCAGGCGATCCAGTGGATGATTGTGGACAACGAGATCGATATCCGCACTGGTCGGATGATGTACCTCGCCGCCGCCGAGAAGGCGGAGCAGGGAGAACCGTTCCGCTTCGAGGCTGCGATGGCGAAGTTGACCACGACCGAGGGCGCGAGCCGCGTCGTGGATCGGGCGATTCAGATTCACGGTGGTATCGGTGTGACCAAAGACCTGCCGCTCGAGCGCTGGTATCGCGAGATGCGCATCCGTCGCATCGGTGAGGGTCCGTCCGAGGTGCAGCGGATCATTATGGCGCGCGACCTCTTGGGTCGCGGGAGCAGCGGCTAGCCTGATCGTCAAACGAGAGAAGGTGGTCAGATGAGTGAGATCGTGGAAGTCGTCGTTGACGGCGCCGTGCGCACCGTGACGTTAAACCGTCCAGAGAAGCGCAACGCGCTCAACTCATTGATGCTGAGCGATCTTCACGCCGCGTTCTCTGGTGATCCATCGCCGCAGGAGCGAGTAGCGGTCATCCGCTCCAACGGACCGGTCTTTTGCGCTGGACTCGATCTGCGTGAACGCGAGGAAGGCTTGCCAGGCGGTGATGTGTCGATCGAGCAGATGCTGGACCAGATTCAGCACTGGCCACTGCCCGTTGTTGCGGTCGTGCAGGGCGATGCGATCGCCGGCGGCAACGAGTTGGCGCTGCACTGCGACTTTGTCGTTGCAGACATCCAGGCGAAGTTCGGCATGTCGCTGGCGCAGATCGGTCTGGCCCCCTCGTGGTTCCTGGCCAAGAAGCTGCTAGAGGTGGCGGGACCTGTCGCGACGCGCGAGATTCTGTTGCTGGGCGATCGCATCCCCGCCTGGCGAATGCACGAATGGGGCGTGATCGCGCGCGTGGCGTCGGAGGGCGATCTGGATTCAGAGGCGGACGCGGTGATCGAGCGCCTGAGCAAGAACGCGCCACTCAGCCTCAGGGCGATGAAGGCGTTGATTGTGCGCGAGATGGACTTTCGCGATCACATTCCACACGACGACGTGGATGAGCTCGTCCAGACGGCCAGAACATCATCTGACGCCAGGGAAGGCATCCGCGCCTTGTTCGAGCGTCGGCCGCCGGCGTTCGTCGGTGAGTAGGGGCAGTCATTTCTCCGTCCCCGCCGCCGAGCGGGGACCAGTCCCTCCCATCGAATAGCAAGCGGACCTTGAAGAGTTGACGTCAAGCGCGGAGCCGAGCGGGTCCCCGAGTAAATCGGGGACGGGAGAAATCGATCGCGCGCTACCCCGACACGACGACGTGGACGAGCTCGTCCAGACGGCTAGAACATCATCTGACGCCAGGGAAGGCATCCGCGCCTTGTTCGAGCGTCGGCCGCCGGCGTTCGTCGGTGAGTAGTGGCAGTCATTTCTCCGTCCCCGCCGCCGAGCGGGGACCAGTTCCCTCCCATCGAATAGCAAGCGGACCTTGAGGAGTTGACGTCAAGCGCGGAGCCGAGCGGGTCCCCGAGTAAATCGGGGACGCGAGAAATCGCTCGTGCGCTACCCCGACACATCCGGATCGCAGGTGCTACCCCGACATGGCTGGATCGCTTGGGCGGCGGAAGGCGAAGCCTCCGGAATCTCCGTCGAACGCTCCATTGACGACTGAGGCAGTCGGCGTCATCGATTGGTTCACCACAGGCAGCAGCAGACGCGCGGCTCCCTCGCCTCCGATCAGGACGGTCAGCGCGGCCTGGTCCCCCTGCGTCGGCACGACGAGATTTTCTGCGTCGGCGCCGCTGATCGTGAGACGGAGGTGGTCGCCAGCTCGCACGATGCAGGAGATGGGATAGAGCTCAAACTGAATGACCATCGCCTCGCCCGGGATGACGGATGCGAGGTCGGCCTTGCTCCAGCTGTGCCAGATGGGACCCTCGTGGCCGCCAGGATCATCGCTGACGCGACGATGCGCGAAGTTGAGGAAGCCCTCTGAGAGATAGGCTGCGTCGCCGTGGGCCGAAATCTGCTCGAGTGTGGCAACGATCGCGCCTCGGTCGGAGGTTGTGCTGAGCTCCAGCTCCAACGCGGGCCAGCCGGTGATTTCGATGTCCTCCGTCAGCGGTTCGCTGGTGAAGGAGAGACAGCGCTCCGCCCGGGCATTGAGATCGGTGGTGTTGATGTACATGTCGTCTACGTAGTAGCTGTGGCGCGTCATCGGGCCGAGGCTGACTATGTGATCGATCTCGTACTCAATCAGGTCCGCGTCACTCGGGTATGACTCAGATAGCCGGCCATCAGCAGTCAACCAGCAATTGCGGTATCGCGCTTCAGGCAGCGGCAGTCGCGGCGCCGACTTCCACTGCGTTTCGCCCGACGGTTCGCTGGCCGCGTAGTGGACGGGCGGTTCGTCCATGATTCCGCTGTCGATGTCCTTGAGCCAGTAGTCGAACCAGCGGCGCAACTCGGGGTCGCCGCCCTGTCCGTGGTTCCACGGTCCGACGAGCAACTTTCTGGGCACGTTGAGGCGATTGAAGGCGTCGATCAGGTAGCCGGGGAAGGTGAGGTCCCACCAGCCGGTGACGATGTACGTGGGCACACCGCTCTGGTTGATCAGATCACAGGAGTCGAACCAGCCGCTGGCGACGTCGTTGAGGCCGAGGTCTGGACGGTCTCGACGGCGCGTGAGTCCGTCGAAGGACGACATCCGCGTCACGTCGCGCGGGTCCATCTGGGAGAAGGTCTCGACCCATCGGTAGCGATCCGGTGAGCGCTCCGCCTCCGCCTCAGCGCGCAGGTGCTCACCGTCTGAGCCATCCACCGGCGCCGCCGGCTCGTTCTCGGAGATACCCCTGTGCAGGCGCTCCCAGACGCGGGCAAAGCTGCTGATTGCGAGTCCGCCGTCGACATAACAGTGAGGCAGTCCGGGATACTGCGGCGCGATGCAGGCCAGACCCTTGGGTCGGTGGACTGCCGTGAAGAACTGCATCATCCCTTCGTAGGAGATGCCGACCATCCCGACGCGTCCCGACGACCACGGCTGTTCACAAATCCAGTTGATGACCGTCGCCATGTCCTGACCGGCCAGCCATGAATCCCCGTAATCAGCGCCGAAGGAAGCGCCCGTGCCGCGAATGTCGACCGATACAAAACGGTAGCCGTGGTGGATCAGGTCGCGGGCGATTGGACGCTCTTCGTACTGCGTGACCATTTCACCGGGCTCGATGTGTCGCAACTCGCGCGTGTAGCGTGCGGTGGATACGCCATTGGTGGTACGGACAAAGGCGCGGCGATACGGCGTCGAGTGCAGAACGGTTGGCGTGCGACCATCGATCATGGCGCCGTTGCTGGTCGGGTGCAGCACGTCAATCGCGATGCGGCAGCCGTCGCGCATCTCGAGATAGCGCGATTCGCGTTGATAGCCGTCAGCGACCGGGTCGGTTACGCCTTCGTAGACGCCGAGCAGGGACCGTTTGGACGCCATTGGTCCACCTCCAACGAAACGGCCTCGGTTGTTCCGAAGCGCTGCCTCAACAGGCTACCCTGAACGCAAGAATGACCTTCTGGAGATAAACCGGAATCGAGGACTCAGATGCAGACCCCGTTCGATGTCGTGCCTCAGTCGTTGGATGATGTGAACATCACATCATTGGAGGGTTACGAGTACTTTGGCTTCCCTCACCAACATTGGACGTATCTGCGGGAGCACGCGCCGGTGTACCGTTACGACCGGGGAGATATGGCGCCGTTCTGGGCGATCACGAAGTACGACGACATTCAACAGGTCTCGCGCGATCCGCAGACGTTTTCCAACCAGACCGACACCATTCTGCTCCTGGACGAGCTGAGGGAATCGGGAGCGGTACCGCCGACGCACCATCTGCTGGATATGGATCCGCCAGAGCACGGGCAGTACCGCGCGCTGGTCAACCGACGCTTCACCACCCGCGGACTGCGATCGGTGGAGGCGCGTATCGACGAGGTCGCAGATGAGGTGGTGGGCCGAGTCGCGACCCGATTGGTAGATGACCTCACCCGTCGCGGTCAGGCCGAAGCGGTGGCGGACATCTCGAATCTGTTGCCACTGGTGACGATCTGCGAGTTGCTTGGCGTGCCGCGCGAACGCGAGGGCGACATGATCCAGTGGGTCAACGAGGTGATTGGCGCCAACGATCCGGTGTATCAACGCGGCCGATCGCGCGATCAGACCGTGGCGGAGGGGACACAGCTGCTGTTCGGCTTCTTCATGGAGCTCGTTGAGCAGAAGCGCGTCGCGCCAGGCGATGATCTGCTCTCGACGCTGGTGCAGGCCGAGCTCAATGGCGAGCCGCTCAGCGCGCTCGATCTACTCTCGTACTGCTTCCTGCTGATCATCGCCGGCAACGAGACCACGCGAAACACCACCTCGGGCGGACTCTTGGCGTTGATCGAACATCCAGAGCAGATGGCGATGCTGCGCAGCGACCCGTCGCTCATGAACAGCGCGGTCGAGGAGATGTTGCGCTGGGTTTCGCCGGTGATCCATTTTGCGCGCCTGGTGACAACCGACGTGGAGATGCATGGTCAGCTGATTCCGGCCGGCGACAAGGTGGCCATGTTCTACCCGTCGGCGAACCGCGATGAGGCAATCTTCGAGCGACCGTTCGAGTTTGATATTCAGCGGTCGCCGAATGATCACCTGGCATTCGGCGGCTTCGGCGAGCATTACTGCCTGGGCGCCAACCTGGCGCGAATACAGCTGCGGATCATCTTCAGCAAGATGCTGGATCGGCTGGACGATATCGAACTCGACGGCGAGGTCGAGCGCCTGCGCTCCGGCTTCGTTGGCGGGATCAAGACTATGCCAATCCGCTACCGAGCGACCTGAGCTGGCTACAAAGCAGCTGGCCACTGGCTACGAAGCGGGATCCGAATCATGCCGACACTCACGACATCGAACGCCCTGGATGGCATCGACCTGGTCACGCCAGAGCTGTACGGAGCGCGCGGCTATCCTTGGGCCGAATGGGCGATTCAACGCCGTGAGGCGCCGATCTACTGGTACGACCGACCGGGCGTGACGCCGTTCTGGTCGATCACCAAGTACGACGACATTCAGCACATCTCGCGCGACCCTGAGACGTTTATCTCGAGCAGGCGATTGGTCATTCGCTCTGCTGGTTCGGGCGATGGCAGCGCCAACGACCCATCGCTGACCGTGCCCAACCTGATCAACATGGACCCGCCTGAGCATGGCAAGTACCGTAATGCGACCAGCCGGCGGTTCTCGCCTCGCGGAATGCGACTGTTGGAAGACCGAATCGATGAGATTGGCGGGCAGGTCATTGACGAAGCGGCGGCGCATCTGGTCGATCAACTGACGACCCGTCGATCGTCCGACTTCGTCCGCGATGTCGCCGCGCGTATGCCGATGGCGGCAATCTGCGAGTTGCTTGCGGTCGAACGGGACTCGTGGCAAGACATCTTCCGCTACACGAACGAGTTCCTGGGTTCAGAGGACCCCGAGTATCAGCAGGGCCGCACGCGTCGTGAGACGTGGCAAGCCGGGATTCGCGGTTTGCAGGGGTACTTCACGCAGCACATTGAGCGCAAGTGTCGAGAGCCGGATGAGAGCGTGATGACCACGCTGGTGCAGGCGGAGATCGACGGCGAGCCGATTCCGGATCACGAAATTCTCTCCTACGCCGTTCTGCTCATCCTGGCCGGCAACGAGACGACGCGGAACGCGACTTCGGGCGGGCTGCAGGCGTTGATTGAGCATCCCGCGCAGTATGAGCGACTACGAGCTCAGCCTGAGCTGCTGGACAGCGCGATTGAGGAGATGCTGCGCTGGACCTCGCCGGTGGTGCACTTCGCGCGGACGGTGACCAGGGACACCGAGGTGAGCGGCGTCCCGATGAGGGCCGGCGAGACGTTGGCGATGTGGTATCCGTCGGCCAACCGCGACGAGGATGTCTTCGATGATCCTGATGTGTTCGATATCGCTCGCTCGCCCAACGAGCATCTGGCTTTCGGCGGCTTCGGCGAGCACTTCTGTCTGGGCGCAAACCTGGCGCGTCTGGAGATGCGCTCCGTGTTCCGCCACCTGATCGAGAAGTTGGACAACTTCGAGATCGAGGGAGAGGTAGAACGCCTGTCGTCAGGGCTGATCGGCGGGATCAAGCGCCTGCCAGTCAGCTATCGGGTGCTTTAGGGAACTATGTCTGCGTCGTCCCAAACCGGCGTGCCGAACGTCTGATGACGTTCACCTTGCTGTACAAGTGCGCGACGAACGACGAATTTGATCCATTCCTTTGGCTGCAGATGCATAGCTTCCGCCTCACGCATGATCAGCCTTGCCTCATCCGCTTCCGGACCGTCATCATTGATCCAGCTCATGTTGAACGATAGTGCCGTGCGTTTCGGAGCCACAGGGGAAGAAGCAGGAGTTGGCAATGGCCCTTCTAAGTCACGTAGTACCTGCTGAATCATCGGCTTGACGTGTCTCGTGATAGCTGCCCACTCTGCTGAGTGAAGATCCCACCCAGTCTTGCTTTGGTCAGGGTGGAAATTGGGTCCGCTGATGCTGATGTCGCCGAAAACGCGTTGCGAGCGACCCCTTCCGTGCAGGTTGACTCCGAATGTTTCGCCAGCCGTGATTTTTCTGCCGTTGAAATCTGTGCGAATACCTGGCATGACACGTTCTGACATTCCGCGGGGTAGGTCACGACGATTGATTGCACCGACGCGCGCTTCAAGAAATACACCAGGTTGGATTTCAACCTTGTCGATCTCCTGCAATGCTACACCGGAGAGCCAAGGCAGGGTATAGGCAGTAAGGATGTCACCGTTCACGGAAATGACAAGATCATCACTTTCAATTATAGTTTCGTATGTATCTGTGAGCGTAGCGCTCAGTTCGTCCAAGGTGAAGTGGCCATGCTTGATGCCACTAAGCGTGATTTGAACGAACCCTGTGTCGTTACCGAGTTCAGAGATCCAGCCACTGGTTCGCGCTGGCAGCTCGATGAATTCGAGTTCTACAAACTCTTGGCGGCTCCCCCAGTGTTCGTCTTGGAAATGCCAGATACGATGATCCCCAGCACGTCGGCAAGTTACTTGTAGTTTCTCAGCGAGATAAATGGCGGCCAACTTCCCTCCAACGTGGAACTGGCCGATGTCGGTCTCTTCGTGGCCTTCTCCATCGCCCCACCTCAACCAGTTTCGTAAGTCGTCAATGTCCATGCCTTGCCCGCCATAATCCCGAATGGAAATGCGTCCGTTAGGCGCTCCGTGGTTCGGAATGGTAAAGTCAACGTCGACTTCGATGTGCAGCTGCCTGTCGCCACGGTAGTCAATGGGATTGTCAACCAGTTCCATAATCGCTTCGGATGCGGATTTATAGTTTGTTGCGAAGCTGAGTAACGCACTCCGACCAATGGTCTCTGTTGCAGCAGGCATGGTCTGTCACTCCCCTATGTTCCAATGTGGGAACCGGTTCCCATGAGGATAAGGAAACACAGGCTTAGCCGGTAGTGGTGGTACTTCAGGCACAGGCGGCTGACAGTGGAACAAGCCCTTGATGAGGGCGGCGCACAGTCCGAGCGGGTCCCCGCTCGGGGGCGGGGACGGGAGAGCGTTGCTCAGCGGTTCTCCGACGCCTGAGGATGATCCGGTGGCGACAGCGGCCTTGCCGTTGATGTTGTGGCCGTTCTGCTATCTGCGCACGCGAGAGGCCGCTCCCGGAGAAGCGGCCTCTTGATGCTATGAGGGAGCCCCCTCCGTCGCTTCGCGACACCTCCCCCGGAGGGGGAGGAAATGGGAGCCGCGAGCGTCTAGCCTCCGCCGCCGGCGGCTGCGGCTGCGGCGAGGCCTTCGGGCATGACTTCGGGGATGTCGATGTTGTAGAGCTTGGCCGAGTTCCCCCAGAGGATCTTGCGGCGCACTTCTTCCGACTGTCCTTCGAGGCCGTCCTCGATCGTCTCCTGGACGTTGCCGTAGAGGCAGGTCGGGTGCGGGAAGTCAGTCTCGAACAGGATGTTGTCGGCGCCGATGTCGTCGATCAGCTTGCGCGGCGCGATCTTCTCGAACCAGTAGCAGGCGTAGACCTGTCGGCGGAAGTAGTCCGACGGCATCATCTCGAACTCGGGTCGGGCCTTGCGGATGTCGGCGGCGAGGAAGTGGTAGTCGCAGCTCTCAAGGCAGAATGGCACCCAGCCAATACCGGACTCGACCGAGATGAACCTCAGGTCGGGGAATCGCGGCAGCACGCCGGAGAGCAACAGGTCGGTCATCTGCAAACCGTTGGCCATGAACAGGACGGTCGAGGTGCGAGCGTAGGTCACTTCAGGGCCGTCAACGGCGAGTCGTTCGGGCGTGAATCCGTCGGTGAAATCGCCGGAGCCGATGTGGAACGAGATTGGCAGACCGGTATCAGTGGCCACGTTCCAGAGCGGGTCCCAGTGATGATCGCCGAGGAAGGGCTGGCCGTGCGACTGTGGATCGCCGGTGAAGAGGATGCCGCGCATGCCCTTCTGAGCGACGCGCTCGATCTCCTTGACCGATTCCTCGATGTCCCAGAAGGGGATCGAGGCGTTGGCGACGAAGCGCTCAGGCGCGACCGAGATCCAGTCGATCTGGAAGTCGTTCCAGGCGCGCACGCATTCAAGCATCAGCTCAGGGTCCTTGAGCGAGAGGAACCGCTGCGAGGCGAAGCCGGCGACGTTGGGATAGAGGACCTGCGCGTAGACACCGGTCTCGTCCATCAGCTTGAGCCGTTCGTGGACATCGAACGAAGCGGGGTGAGCTTCCTCGTAGGTCGGGGGCGAGCTGGGAAACTTGCCTTTCCAGCCGGCGAAGACGCCTGAGGGCGCCGCCGCCACTTTCTCGTCGCCGACGAACCAGGAATTGATTCCCTTGTTGTCCTGCTTGACGTGCAACACTCTGTCGCCCCACTTGGAGGAGACGCGGGATGTCCAAAGGTCGGCGGGCTCAGTGATGTGGGTGTCGGCGTCAATAAAGGTTTCGAACGCCATAGGTGCTCCTTCTGTGGTGCGATGGTGAAGTGGTTGATTGTGAGTATTGTAACGCTCGCAACAGAGGCGTGTGATCACCAGTCCCGTGAGCGCGAGGTCTGTTCGAACGGTGTGGTCAGGGGATCACGGGTTCGCCCGAGATGGCCTTGATGATGTCGAAGTAGCTGATCACCACAACGAAGATGAGCAGCGCGGCGAAGCCGGCCATGTGGACGAGTCCCTCACGCTCGGGGCTGATTCGTTTGCCGCGTCGGGCGATTTCGATCAGGACGAACAAGATGCGTCCGCCGTCCAGCATCGGTAGCGGCAGGATGTTGACGATCGCGAGGTTGAGCGAGATCAGGGCGGCGAGCTCGATCAGATAGGCCCAGCCGATGCGGCCGACGACCTCGCCGGTGACGCGCGCGATGCCGACCGGACCGGAGAGCTCGATCGGGTCGCCGCCGGCGATCCAGGAGCGGACGCGGTTGCGGACGAGGATGAACGTGTCGCGCGTCTGCGTCCAGCCGCTGCTGATCGCTTCACCGAACGAGAGGCTGCGCTTGACGATGAGGCGTGAGCCGTTGCCGATGCTGATACCGGTCGCGCCCTGCGGTACGTCGATCGTGATGCCCGACGGCGGAAACAGCGGGTTGATGTCGAGCGCGGCATAGATCGATGACATGCGGACTTGTTCGTCGCGCGCGATGCTGAGCATGGTGTCGTCGTCACTGGTGATGTAGCTGCGTCCGCCGGGCAGTTCGAGTGCGAGACCTTCACGAAGCGATTCGGTCTCGATGCCCCAGGCGGCGATGACCAGGGCGGCGGAGACGCCGAGTTCATCGGCGATGTCGTGGACGGAATCTCCAGGCTGGACGACGTGAGTGAGCGGTGGCGGCGCGAGCCGCGCATGGACGGTCGTTTCGAATCGCTCCGGCTCGGTATTCGCGCGATCCAGTGCGTTGGCGCGCGGACGCTCAATCGCGATGAGCAGGTCTTCGCCGACATTGAGTTGAATGGCGCGCGAGACAGCGGTGGCGTTGGGAGTTTCCTCGCCGTTGATGGCGACGATTCGGTCGCCGGGCAGGATGCCGGCTCGGTCGGCCGGGGCGCTCTGGACCGTGCCGGTGACCACGGCAGGTCCGGCGGAGACGTGATCGGGGATGAGCGCTCCGACCGCGAAGAGGATGAAGGGGAGGATCGCGTTGACGCCGGCGCCGGCGGCCATAATCGTGATGCGGGTGAGGCGCGACTTGGCGCCGAGCGATCGCGGGTCGATGCCGACGGTAACGCCCATGATCTCGGCTTCGCCCTGGTCGTTGATGAACTGGGCGCGCAACTCGGGCGTGCTGCGCAGATTCTGGCGCGACTCCCCATTGTCAGTGTGGGCGCCAGTGTCGGCGTCGCCGCTGTTGGAGCGCGGCGTGAGGGTCAGTTTCCAGGAGCTCTTGCGTCCATCGTCCTCAGTGTGGTCGAAGGCAATCTCGCGGTTGGGCTCGCCCAATGTCCCCAAGAGCCGCTCGACAAAGTGATCGGGGCTGATGACGCGCTTGCCATTGACCTGGAGGATGCGGTCGCCGGGCACGACATTGGGCGCGAATTGGCTGTCTGGGTCAACAGCGGTCACGAGCAGCCCAGAGGCCTCTTCGCCGGTCAGGCGGACGAAGCCGCCGATCGGCAGCCAGTTGAAGGAGTAGAGCGTCTCGCCGAACTGCCAGCCCTTGCCGATGCGAGGCGGCAGCCCGACGCCAAATTCCTCGACGCGGACGCCAGCCAACTTGGCGGTGATGAAGTGGCCGAGCTCGTGCAGGACGACGAGTCCAAGCAGGACGCCGATGAAGGGGAGGATGGTGTCAATGAGGACCATATGTCGAGCGTAATTGACGTTCCAGTTAGACAGCCGCTGCGATTCGTCCGGTCGTGAAGCCGCGTGCCCAGGCGTCGGCAGCGTCGATCGCATCGATGTCGGGGTTGTCGGTGCTGCGATGGGCATCCATCGCTTGGTGCACGTATTCGGCGATTTCGGTGAACCCAATCCGTCGCTCGAGGAAGGCTTCAACGGCGATCTCGTCGGCGGCGGCCATCACGGCTGGATAGGTACCGCCTTCCCGACCTGCCTGCTGCGCCAGCTTGAGGCACGGGTAGCGGTCGAGATCGGGTCGCGAGAAGTTGAGCGCGCCGACCGCGGCGAGGTCGAGCGGCTCGACGGTGGGCTCGAGCCGTTGCGGATAGGACAGCGCGAGCTGAATCGGCAGTTTCATGTCGGGATAGCCGAGTTGCGCCTTGACCGATCCATCGCCGAATTCGACCAACGAATGCACGATCGATTCGGCGTGTTGGACGATTTCGACTCGCTCATAGGGGACGTCGAAGAGCCATTTGGCCTCGATCGTCTCCATGCCCTTGTTCATCAGCGTGGCGCTGTCGATGGTGATCTTGGCGCCCATGTTCCAGGTAGGATGCCTGAGCGCTTGCTCCGGAGTGACGGAGTCGAGCTGATCCGCCGGGAGGTGCCGCAATGCGCCGCCGGATGCGGTGAGCAGGATGCGTCGGATGTCGTGGTCTTCCTCGCCCCAGAGACACTGCCAGATGGCGGAGTGCTCGGAGTCGACCGGTCGAAGCTGGCCGCCGCCGCGCTCAATGGCGTCGCGGACGAGTTGTCCGGCCATGACGACCACTTCCTTGTTGGCGAGCGCGACGGCGCCGCCGCGTTCGAGGGCGGTCAAGGTAGGTTCGAGTCCGGCGCGGCCGGCGGTACCGACGACCAGGACATCGCAAGCTGGGTCAGCTGACATGTCTTCCATCGGAACGACGTTGGTGCCACAATCGGCGGCGGCCTGGGCCAGCCGACGATCGTCCTCGGAGGCAGCCCAGACGTAGGCAGGACGAAACTCCTGCAGTTGGGCTTCGAGAGCGTCAAGGTTGCGGCCGGCGGCGAGTCCGAGCAGGTTGAACCGATCAGGCATGGCGCGTACGACATCAAGCGTCTGGCGTCCGATGCTGCCGGTCGAGCCGAGCAGGACAAGATTGATGGGATTCTGCTGTGGTGGCGTGTGCTGTGTCGTCATGTCGTCCATTGCAAGAACAAGAATACGACGGGCAGACCGAAGAGGAGTGAGTCAAGGCGATCGAGGACGCCGCCGTGTCCGGGGATGAGGTCGGAAGAGTCCTTGACGTCCATCGCGCGTTTGAAGAGCGATTCGGCGAGATCACCGAGTTGGGAGATGATCGGCAGCGCCAGGGCGAGCAGGATCAGCGGCCAGAGCTGCACATCCAGGTTGAGGAGTTGGTCCAGCGCAAGCGTGGCGCCGAATCCGCCGAGCCATCCGAAGATGGCGCCTTCCCTGGTCTTGTTGGGAGAGACGGAGGGCGCGAGCGGTCGACGGCCGAGCAGGCGTCCGCCGGCATAGGCGGAGGCGTCGGTCGCCATGACCGCCAGGACTGCCAGCAGCATCCAGTCGGCGCCTTGATCACTCGCGCGGACGAAGATGAATGTGGCGCCGGGTAGCGCCAGGTAGGGAACAGCTGCCAGCATCGCGAGGCCGTGATTGAGCATCGGTCGCAAGCGGGCAGGATCAGGTTCATCGATCGTTCTGACGGCAGCCAATGTGACGACCGATCCGAGCGCGATCGTGGCGGCGAGCAATGCCCACAGCATGGGAATGTCGGCGCCCGAGGCGGCGATGCCGATGATCGCGCCGACGGCGGCGACCGTAGTGAGCGCGATGGGGCCGCGAGGGTTGAGTCCGCAGATGCCAGCGATCTCGATCAGCGCCGCCACGAGGACGAGCGCGGTGAGCGACGCAAAGAGCGGGCCGCCGACCAGAATGACGGCGATGATGATCGGCATGCCGATCGCGGCGCTGAGGAGGCGAGTGGCTAGATTGCCGCGGAACAGTCGCTCAGGCCTCATCGTCAGGATGTCTCTCCTGGCGTTTGAGCGAGCGGCGCCGTCCGAACAACACCCGCAGGATTGCGCTGGTGACGCCAAAGGGACCACCAGGGACGCCTGGAGCGATGAACAATTGCGGGTTGGGGCTCATAGCTGGTCCTTCCTAATGGGCCTAATGGGCCTAATGGGTCGGTTGGGATGGAGGTCGTGGCTGTCACTGTGTCCGAGCGGAAAGCGGAAGGTAGGTTGAGGCATGTTGGCGTGGTGGTGAAGTGGACAGATAGAGAGGAGATGCAGCCTTAGTCGGCGCGGGCGGGTCGACCGCCGTAGTTGCGCTGCCGACGCGCGTACGCGGCGAGCGCGTGGTCGACATCGTGCTCGGAGAAGTCGGGCCAGAACGTGTCGGAGAAGACGAACTCCGCGTAGGCCGCTTGCCAGAGCAGGAAGTTGGAGATGCGGTGATCGCCGCCAGTGCGGATGACCAGGTCTGGATCTGGCAACTCTCGCGTGTAGAGGTAGCTGGAGAGCGTGCGCTCGGTGATGTCGTCCGGATCGACGCCATCGGCGACGATGCGTCGGACGGCGTCAACGATCTCGGCGCGTGAACCGTAGTTGAAGGCGACGCAGACGGTCATCCGATCGTTCGCTTCGGTCAGGGTGATCGCCTGGTCGATTTTGCGGCGGAGTCGGGCGTCGAGCGCGTCCAGGCGTCCGATGTAGCGAAGCTTGACGCCGGCCTCGTGCAGTGGTCTGACTTCGCGGTCGATGGTGGCGGACAGGATGCGCATCAGGCCGCGCACTTCGGGCGGAGGTCGGCGCCAATTCTCGGTGGAGAAGGCGAAGAGGGTGAGGCAGCTGACGCCGCGCTCGGCGAAGGCTTCGATGACGGCGCGGATATTTTCGGTGCCGGCGCGATGTCCATCCGTGGGACGCAGGCCGCGCCGCGCGGCCCAACGTCCGTTGCCGTCCATGATCACGGCGACGTGATGCGGGAGATCATCGGCAGCGAAACGCGCCGCGCCGTTGGGATGAGGGTGAAGTGATTGGAGCGTGGCAGGACGAGTGACTGTGGAGCCGGCTGGGGTAGGCACGAATTAGACCTCGAGGAGCTCGCGCTCCTTCTGATTGCCCGCAGCATCCACTTTAGCGACGAATTCGCTGGTCAGGGTATCGAGCTGCGCCTCCGCGCGGCGTTCCTCGTCCTGCGAGAGGTCGCCGTCGCGCTGCATGGCGCGCAGATCGTCGTGTATGTGTCGGCGCACATTGCGGATCGCGACGCGTGCGGTTTCAGCCTTCTGGTGTACGACTTTGACGAGGTCGCGACGGCGCGCCTCGGTCAATTCTGGCAGCGCGAGGCGAATCAAGATGCCGTCCGACTGCGGGTTGATGCCGATGTCGGACTGCTGAATGGCTTTGGTGATGGGCTCGAAGGCATTCTTGTCCCAAGGTTGGATCGCGATCAGACGCGCCTCGGGGGTGGAGAGCGTGGCGAGCTGGTTGAGCGCCATGTTGGCGCCGTAGTAGTCGACGCGGATCTGGTCAACGAGCGAGGTATGCGCTCGGCCGGTGCGGATCGCGGTCAGGTCGCGGTCTAGCGACTGAACGGCGCCGGCCATGCGCGAGTTGGCGTCGTCAAAGGCGATATCGAGCAGCTCGTGATCAGACATGTCAGGCTCCGCTCATCAGCCGGCGAGCACGGTAGCGCCGTGATCCACGAAGGTACCGGCGCGGTCGAGCTCAGGGCCGTGGATGACCGTGTTCACGATAGCGTCTGGCGCTTCGATGTTGAACACCACGATCGGCAAGGAATGTTCCTCGCAGAGCGCCAACGCGGAAGCGTCCATGAGCACGCCGAGATTCTGTTGCAGCGCGTCACGGTAGTTGAGGCGGGAGTAGCGTCGGGCGTCGGCGTTGACGGCCGGGTCGGCGGTGTAGACGCCGTCGGTGCCGTGCTTGCCCATCAGCAGCTGTTCGGCATCGAGTTCGATGCCGCGCAGCGCCGCGGCGGTATCCGTGGTGACATACGGATTGCCGGTGCCGCCAACGCAGAGGACGATGCGCCCCTTCTCCAAATGTCGTATGGCGCGGCGTCGGATGAAGATTTCGGCCACCTGTCTGACCTGGAGCGCGGACATGGTTCGCACCTCGCAGCCGGCGGCCTCAATGGCGTCCTGCAAGGCGAGGCCGTTGATGATGGTAGCGAGCATGCCGGCGTAGTGGGCAGTGGCTTCGGCCATGCCGAGTTGCGCGGCGATCCGTCCGCGGAAGATATTGCCGCCGCCCACGACGACGCCGATCTCCACACCGCGGCGTCGACACTCCACGATCTGCCGCGCGATGTCGTTGAGCGCCTGGGAATCGATGCCGGAATCGCGCTGGCCCTGGAGACACTCGCCAGAGACTTTGAGGACGACTCGGCGAGCGCGATCTGAGCTGGACACGAGTCGGCTCCTTGCGCAGTTAGCAGCGAGCAGTCAGCAGTGGGATGTCAACTGGTTGACCGGTGGGCGGTTATTCGCCCATTTCGTATCGGGTGAATCGCGCGACTTCGATCCGTTCGCCGATCGAGGCGATGACATCGTTGATGCGGTCGGAGATGGTCTGCGAGCTGTCTCGGATGAACTCCTGGTCGAGCAGGGCCTGCGCGTCTTCTTCGGCGTCGCTGGGGAGATCGTCGGCGCTCACGGCAGCCGGGTTCATCGACGCGATCTGCATGGCGATGTCGTGGGCGAGGGCCTGGAAGGGCTCGGTCTTGGCGACGAAGTCGGTCTCGCAGCGCAGGTCAACGAGGACGCCGATGCGACCGCCATGGATGTAGCTGTGGATGAGGCCTTGTCCGGTGGCTTTGTCAGAGCGCTTGTTGGCGGTGGCGATGCCCTTTTCACGTAGCACGAGCCTGGCGCGCTCTATGTCTCCATCGGAGTCATCCAAGGCCTGTCGGCAGTCCATGACGCCGGCGCCGGTCTCGGCGCGAAGCGCTTTGATCTGGTCAATCGTTACGGGCACGGTGGTAGCTCCTCTGGGTCAGATTGCATGATGGGCACAAGATCGCGCTGTCAGTGGCGCGATGGGGCGAGACGTCGCGGACTAGCCGGCGGGAACGGGATCGGCGCTGCTGAGCCCGTCGTGCGCGTATGGGTCGTCGCCTTCGACGGCGCTCTGTTGCAGCAACGCGCCGGCCTGCGCCGCGTCCGCGATCTGCGAGGTGAGCAGGCGCACGGCGCGGATCGCGTCGTCGTTGGACGGAATCGGGTAGTCGATCAGGTTGGGGTCCGAGTTGGTGTCGCAGACGGCGATGATCGGGATGTTGAGCCGTCGAGCTTCGGCGATGGCGATGTGTTCGCGCGGGACATCAACGACGAAGAGCGCGCCGGGCAGGCTGGTCATGTCGCGCAGGCCGCGCAGGTAGCGATGCAGCCGCGTGAGATTGTCGCGCAGCTTGAGCGCTTCTTTCTTGGGCAGCAGGTCGAGCTGACCGGCTTCTTCACGGCGCTCAAGTTCGAGCATGTGATCGACGCGTTTACGGATCGTCTGGAAGTTGGTCAGAGTGCCGCCGAGCCAGCGGGTGACGACATAGGGCATGTTGGCGCGATCGGCTTCGTTGCGGATGACGTCCTGCGCCTGACGCTTGGTACCGACGAAGAGGATCTGTTGACCGCTGGCAGAGAGTGATCGGACCACTTCGGTGGCCTCGTCGAGTCGGGTGACGGTTTGTGCGAGGTCGAGAATGTGGACGCCGTTGCGGGCACCGTAGATGTAGGGCGCCATTTTCGGATTCCAGCGACCGGTCTGATGACCGAAGTGGACTCCGGCTTCGAGCAGGTCGCGCATTGAGATCGGTGTCGTCATCGGCTCCTCAGACGCTGTGAGCGATAGGTCAGATCAAGTCCACCCGCGAAGGGCATATGGGCAGAGTATACGCATTGCGCGGGTCTACGCGCACGTGTCATGAGGTTGTGATAGCTTGGGCAGTGTTGTCTGATGTTCTGCGCGGAGGAAATACGTGCCCCGCTACGTCTACGAGTGTTTCGAGTGCGGCCATTCGGTCGAAAAACTAGAGGGTTGGAGCGCGCCGGCGCAACAGCCTTGCACTGAGTGCGATCTGATGATGCAGCGGGTGCCGAGTCCGCCTGCCATCCTCTTCAAAGGCTCAGGCTGGTACTCGACCGATAGCCGGAAGAGCAGCTGGAAGTCGCGGCGCGACGAAGACCGCTCCGAGAGCGACGGCGGGTCTGACCAGGACAGCGCCGAAGCCTCCGATCGCGAACCGACGACGGCCGCGGCTGAGGCTGAATAACCAACTCCATGCGGATGATGCTGCAGCGCGTGACGCGCGCGTCTGTCATGGTGTCCAACGAGATCGTGGGCGCGATTGATCGCGGGCTGTTGGTGCTGGTCGGTGTCGCTGAGGGTGACAGCGAGGCGCAGGCCGAGGCGTTGGCGCGCAAGCTGGTTGGGCTGAGAGTCTTCGCCGATGCTGAGGGTCGCTTCAACGACAGTCTGCTTGATGTGGGCGGCAGCGTGTTGCTGGTGAGTCAGTTCACGTTGCTTGGGGACGTGCGCAAAGGGCGCCGTCCGAGCTTTACCGCGGCGGCTCGACCAGAGCTAGCGGAGCCGTTGGTGGAGCACGTGGCTCAGACGTTGCGGGAGCAAGGCGCGCGCGTGGAGAGCGGCGTCTTCGGCGCGATGATGTCAGTCGAGTTGGTGAACGACGGTCCGTTCACGATGCTGCTGGACTCAGCCGATCTGGAGCGACCGCGTCGGGGCTAGCTGTCCTGTCCGCGCCGGCCGGTGTTGCTCGCGAACGAGGAAGCGGGCGATGGCTAGTGGCTAGCTTCCAGCATTCTTCGAGAATCGTCTCGTGGACCCGCGCGAGCGAGCGCCGACGCTAGCTCATGGAGACGTCGAGCGCGATGTCGAGCGAGGCCGCGGAGTGGGTCAATGCGCCAAGCGAAATGAAGTCGACGCCGGTTCTGGCGATGTCAGGGATCTGGTCGATGGTGACTCCGCCGCTCGCTTCGGTCTTGGCGTGGTAGACGCGTGCGATCTCGACGGCCGTGCGGAGATCATCCAGTCCGAAGTTGTCGAGCAGCAGCGCTGAGGCGCCAGCATCGAGCGCTTCGCGCGTCTCTTCGAGGTTGGTGACTTCAACCTCAACGCCGCTGGCCGGTCCGACTCCACTGACGGCGGCGCGCACCGCGTCGGACAGCGTGGCGCCAGCGAGGCGGACGGCGGCGATGTGATTGTCCTTGATCAGCACGCCGGCAGCGAGCGAATCGCGGTGGTTGAGTCCGCCGCCGCAGCGGACGGCGTAGCGTTCGGCGGCGCGTAGACCAGGCGTGGTCTTGCGGGTGTCGAGAATCTTGGTGCGCGAACCGGCGGCGGCAACCGCGCTCGCGGTCAGAGTGGCGACGCCGCTGAGCCGCTGTAACCAGTTGAGCGCGGTTCGTTCGGCTCGCAACAGCGGTCCGAGCTGTCCGCCGAGCGTGGCGATCGGCTGAGATGGCTCGACGTGGTCACCGTCGCTGACCTCTGGCAGGAAGCGCACATCGGGATCGAGCGTGGCGAAGGCGGTGAGAGCGAAGTCGAGTCCGCAGACGACGCCAGCTTCACGCGCAATCAGTTCGGCGCTGCCCTGACGCCAATCGATCCAGCGTCGCAGCGACAACGTGGTGATGTCGAGGTCGGCGTGATCCTCAGCCAGGGAGTCGTCCACGAGGCGTTGCACGAGCGAGAGGTCGAGAGCGGTCATTCGCGTGCCAGTTGCCAGAGGCTGTGACGTTGCCAGGCAGCGTCGAGGTCGGGATAGTCATCGCGGACGTGTCCACCGCGCGACTCGCTGCGTTCGAGCGCGGCGGCGGCGATTAGGTGCGCGCTGAGCGTCGCCAGAGCGTGGTCAGCGCGGGTCGCATCGGGTGGTTGCTGAAGCCAGTCATCGAGCTGGTCGACTGCCCTCGTGAGATCGCGCGCGTTGCGGGCGATGCCGACGCGGTCGTTCATCAGCGACCGCAGCGCATCGAGCGACGGCGCCGATCCATTGGGAGTGAGGCGAAGGTTGCGGATCGCGGATCGCGGCGCGGTCGCGGGTGGAGCGTGTCGGGCGATGGCGGAGACGGCTCGAGCGGAGAAGACGGCTGCTTCAAGCAATGAGTTGGAGGCGACGCGGTTGGCGCCGTGCGCGCCGGTGGACGCGCACTCACCAGCGGCGAAGAGTCCGGGCACGGTGGTTCGGCCCTGCGCGTCCGTGTAGACGCCGCCCATCAGATAATGCGCCGCTGGCGCGATCGGGATGGGTCCAACGGTCATGTCGAAGCCTCGATCGATGACGCCCTGATACACACCCGGGAATCGTCGTCGGAGGTGATCTGCGTTGTGGTGGGAAATGTCAAGCCAGACACAGTTGCCGCCGTCGCGCCGCATGGTGTCGCTGATCGCGCGGGCGACAACTGATCGCGGCGCGAGCTCCGCGTCAGGGTGTACGTCGATCATGAACCGATCGCCGTGAGCATCAAGCAGGATGGCGCCGTCGCCGCGAAGCGCTTCTGAGACGAGAAATGCGTCGTGCTCAGTGACGAGCGCGGTGGGATGAAACTGGACGAATTCCATGTCGCGCACGACGGCGCCAGCGCGTAGCGCCAGCGCGACGCCGTCGCCAGTCGCGTTCGGCGGATTGGTGGTGGTCCGATAGAGCGCGCCGGCGCCTCCCGTGGCGAGCAAGACCGCGTCGGCGAGGATCGCCTCGCCTGATGTGGTGATGGCGCCGACGCAACGGCCGCCGTCAACGGCGATCTCCATGACGCCGGTTTGAGTGCGAACATCGACCTGAGCGTCCTTGAGCCGATCTTCCAGCGTTGCCTGGATGTGGACGCCGGTCTGGTCGCCGCCGGCGTGCAGCACTCGCGGGATCGAGTGCGCGCCTTCGCTGGCGAGCGCGAGCGTTCCTGCGGCGCCGCGGTCGAATGGCACACCGAGCCGTTGCAGTCGTTCGATGGCCTCAGGCCCGTCGGACGTGAGGGCGTGGACCGCCGCGGGGTCGCAGAGTCCGGCGCCGGCTCGGATGGTGTCCGCAGCGTGGGTTGACGGATCGTCAAGCGCGGCGACGGCGGCGGCGATGCCGCCTTGCGCGCGTTGCGTGTTGGTTTCGCTCAGCCCTGACTTGCTGATCAGCATGACATCGGCGAAGTCCGCCGCGAGCAGCGCCGCGTTGATCCCGGCCAGTCCGCTACCGATGATCAGGATGCGCATGGTCTTGCGGCCAGGCCCTGCTAGGTGATCTCGAGCATGCGGTTGAGCGCGACCTGTGCCCATTCACGGGTCTCTCGGTCTACGCGAATGGGATTGACGATCTGACCTTGGACGAGCGATTCGGTCACCCAGGCGAGGTAGGCCGGGTGGATGCGATACATCGTCGCGCATGGACAGACGACGGGATCGAGGCAGAAGACGGTCTTGCCTTCGTGCGCGACCTCCTCATGTAGTCGGTGGACGAGGTTGATTTCGGTGCCGACGGCATAGACGCCAGGCGGGCCGTTGCGGACGTAGTTGATGATGAATTCGGTCGAACCATCGGCGTCGGCGGCGTCCACGACCGGCTCAGGACATTCGGGGTGGACGACCACGCGAACGCCGGGGTGCTCCTGACGGGCGCGCTCGATCTGGTCGACGCGGAATCGGATGTGGACGGAGCAGTGGCCTTGCCAGAGCAGAATCTTACTGTCTGCGATGCGCTCGGCCGAGAGTCCGCCGAGCGGCTTGCGCGGGCTCCAGACGGCGGTCTGCGTGCGCGGGTCAATGCCGAGCCGCTTGCCGGTGTTGCGGCCGAGATGTTGGTCGGGGAAGAAGAGCACCTGGTCGCCCTGCTCGAACGCCCATTGGAGGACCGCTGTGGCATTCGAGGAGGTGCAGACGGCGCCCCCGTGCTTGCCGACAAAGGCTTTCAGCGACGCGGCGGAGTTCATGTACGTGATCGGAATCACGCGCTCGCTGTCGACCACCTCGGAGAGGTCGTCCCAGGCGTCGTACACGTCGTCAGGCTGGGCCATATCGGCCATTGAACAGCCGGCGGCGAGGTTGGGCAGGATCACGGTCTGCTCAGGCGTCGTGAGGATGTCGGCGCTCTCGGCCATGAAGTGGACGCCGCAGAAGACGACATAATCAGCGTCACGGTTCTCGGCCGCCTGTTGCGCGAGCTTGAAGGAGTCTCCACGACAGTCAGCAAACTCGATGATGTCGTCGCGCTGGTAATGGTGACCGAGAATCAGCAGACGATCGCCGAGCTGGTCGCGAGCCGCGCGAATCCGCTCGCGCAACTCGTCGCCAGCGAGTTGCAGGTAGGAGGCGGGGATTTCCGGCTGCCAGTTGGCGAGGTGCGGTTCCGCGACGAGTGGAATCGTGGCGATATCGGTCTCGCAGGCCTCATCAGGCAGGTCGGGCGGCAGGATATCGGGGACGTAATGGCTTTCGATGAGGGTGGCTTCTGACATGGGATACTCGCAGATCGGCTACTTAGTGTCGCAGTGACACTATCAGTAGGCATTCTTACAAGCCGAGACAGGGTTTGTCAAGCGCAGACAAGCATCACCAAGGAGACCGCGGCCGAATTGTGGAATTCGAGATCGTCGAGTGTCAGGAGCGGTGCGTGAAGCGATACAGGCGAGCGGGACGATGCCGACCGTCGTTGCGCAGCTCGGTGGTGGCGGTGATGAAGTCGGTCGCGAGCAGTCGGCGGCGGAAGTTCCGCTTGTCAAGCGGATGCCCCAGGATCGCTTCGTAGACCTCTTGCAGCTCGCGCATCGTGAACTGAGTCGGCAGCAGCGAGTAGGCGGCATCGGTGTACTGCAACTTGTTGATCAATCGGTTCCGCGCGACGTCAATGACCTGTTCGTTGTGGAATGCGAGCGGAGGGATAGCCGAGAGACTCCACCAGGCGGGGCGCCAGGCGGTGCGTTGCGCGAGACGGACGCGAGTCTGATCCACGAGTGCGAACCAGGCGACGCCGACATTGCCCTCGATCGGGGTGGGATCGAGATCGTCGAAGGTGAAGAGTTGTTCCAGGAAGAGGTCGGTGACGCCTGTCTCTTCAGCCAGCTTGCGAACGGCGGCCTGCTCAAGTGATTCGCCGTGTTGCAGCGCGCCTCCGGGTACGGCCCATTGGCCTTCAGCCGGCGGAGCGGAGCGTTCGATCAGCAACACCTGTAACTCGCCGTCGGCCACGGTGAAGATGACGACGAGCACAGCGACGTTGGGGCGACGCGCCAGAATGGAAGCAGGATCGGCGGTCGCGGCGAGCATGGTGGTCATGCGATCGCCGGCTTCCCTTGCAGGCTCCAGGCGCCGACGCTGGTCACGCTGACATTGAGCAGGTCGCCAGGTTGGCAGGCGCCGAGCGGGGCATCGAAGTGGACGAGCTTCATCGTGCGGGTGCGTCCGGTATGACGCTCCATGCCGTCGCGTTCTGAGGCCTTGACGGATTCCAGCAGGACTTCCACGTCTTGTAGGAGATAGCGATTGTTGATTCGGAATGAGACGTCGCGCTGCAGCTCCTCAACGCGGTGGAAGCGCTCCATTTTGATTTCGTGCGGGACATCGTCAGGCTGACGGCGCTCGGCGTACGTCCCGTGGCGTGGGCTGTAGGCGGCCACGTGGACCTTGTCGAAGCGCAGCTCTTCCAGCAGGTCGTAGGTGTCGAGGAAGTCAGCCTCGGACTCGCCCGGGAAGCCGACGATGATGTCAGTGGAGATGCTGACCTCGGGCCAGAGTGAGCGGACTTTGTCTACACGGTCGCGGAATTGCGCGACTGTGTAGCCGCGTCGCATGTTTGTGAGCACGTCGTCGGAACCGGACTGCACGGGCAACGAGAACGCTTCGCAGACCTTGGGCAGTTCGGCCATGCCTTCAAGGATGCGATCGGTCATGTCGGGCGGATAGCTGGTGAGCTGGCGGATGCGAACGAGTTCGGGCAGGTCATGGATTGCGCGCATCAGGTCGGAGAGGTCGGCGTGAACGCTGTTGGCGTCGACGGGCGGCTGATCCTTGCCGTAGGCCTCCACCGTTTGCCCGAGCAGCGTGACCTCGCGGACGCCGCGTTGGGTGTGAGCCGTGATCTCGCGGCGGATCTCGTCGATCGGACGCGAACGCTCGCGTCCGCGTCGCAGAGGCACGATGCAGTAGGTGCAGAACTTGTCGCAACCTTCGATCACGGGCACGAATGCGGTCGGCTGTGAGGAGTTGGGGAAGACTTCGGGCCAGAACTCGCCGCCGTCATCCTCTGGATTGGTAATGCCAGGCATGCCGGGCAGGTCGAGCAGACCGACGATCTGCTCAAAGCGCTGCGGTTGGGCCCATGTGTCGACGAAGGGGAAACGGCGTGTGATCGGATCGTCGCCGCGCGCGGTGTGTGGGCCGACCATGCAGCCCATAACGGCGATGCGCAGGTCAGGGTTGGCGCGCTTGAGGTGCTTGAGTGAGCCGAGCTTGGCTTGCGCCTTGTCCTCCGCATGTTGACGCACGGCGCAGGTGTTGAGCACGATCAAGTCGGCGTCGGTCGGTCGATCCGTGGGCTCCATGCCGAGACGTCGCAGGCCAGCGGCGAGCTTGGCGGAGTCCGCGGAGTTGACCTGGCAGCCGACGGTCCAGATGTGATACTGCGGCATGTCAGCCTCGTTCGATCATGATGCGGCGGGCGGGTCGCCGCCCAAGGTATCCACTTGATACAGCGACGTGATACTGCGACTTGAGATACCGATCGGTATGCGGTCGCGTGGCGGAGGGTGAGGGATTCGAACCCTCGACGGAGTTTCCCCCGAACCCGCTTAGCAGGCGGGCGCACTAGGCCACTATGCGAACCCTCCGAGCTCAGCTTAGCAAGCCAGATGGTCGATCTCGGGTCATATGCTGCTCGCAGAGCGAATGATTGGTGGCGACATGTTGCCTGATCGTCTTGCCCGACTCGCGGCTGTGAGATGGAATCTGAACGCCGATCAGTGGAAGCCGCTGATCGGAGCCTTGGCGATGTTGACGATTGCGTTGGCGTTGGCGATCGGGATCGGCCTGGCGACGCGGAGCGATACCACCGACGCGTTCGTCTTGCAGTCGGCGGATGGCGCGCGATTCGTCGCTGAGGTGCAGGGCGCCGGCAACGACTGGGTGTTGTTGGGTCACATGTACCGCACCAAGAATACGAATCCGACTGACCGCCATATCTGGAATCGCTTTGAGGCTCGCCTGGTCAAGGCGGGATTTCGCGTGCTGTCGTGGGATTTTCGTTGCCACGGTGACAGCCCCTGCGTCTATAGCGGTCGGAAAATCGAGGATGTGCCAGACATCCATGGAGAATGGGAGGCGGCGATCGATTACGCGCTGGGTCAGGCTGCCGAGCGCTTGTTTGGCGTTGGGGTCAGCATGGGTGGCACGAGTCTGATGCAGGTCGCTGCGTATCGCACTGAGTTCACGGCGATCAGCGCGATCTCGAGTCCCAATATCTTCCCCAACAAGGCGCCGAAGGACTCTGAACGCGGCGGCGAGGACTTTGACCGACTCGATGGCTTGAGCAACGTGGCCGATATCGGCGTGCCGAAGCTGTACATGGTCGGCGCGAGAAACCAGTGTTCGTTTTGGCAGTCAGACCGCTACTACCAGCGCTCGTCCGAGCCTGTCAGGCTGGTGATCTACGACACCGACCTACACGGCACCGAGATTCTGGACGACGAGACGATCGGGCCAGATGCGCAGCAGGAGTTACTTGACTTCCTGCGGGATCCGAGCAGTGTGATCGGTCGTGAAAAGCTCAATCTGGCTCCCGATGCGGATCCGGACGAAGAGTGTTGGCCGCCTGAGGAATCAGAGGATGAGTAGGGCGCGTGGATCGGGCTGGAGTCGGCTCAGGATGGGCCGTCGCGGCGTCGACGCAGGATGCGATGCGTGATGGGAACGAGCACGATCACGGCGACCGCGCCGACGATGATGCCGATGATGACGTTGACCAGGGTGCTGAGTACGATCATCAGGACAATGCCAACGAGCGGGGCGATCAGTCCGACTCGCGCAGCGATGGCGCCCTGCTCCGCGGGGCCGATGGGGTTCTGGTTCATGGCGAGGGTCTAGGCTGCGCTGCCGGGTGGTCGGTACTTGCCGGCCTGTACGAGCTCTTGCCGCATGGTGGCGCCGATCTCGGCCGGACTGTGAGTGATCACCGCGCCAGCGGCTTCGAGCGCGGCGATCTTGGCGGCGGCGGTTCCGGCCTCCCCCTCAATAATTGCGCCGGCGTGTCCCATGCGGCGTCCTGGCGGTGCGGTCGCGCCAGCGATGAAGGCGACGACCGGCTTGTCCATGCTGCGTTTGATGTAAGCCGCCGCAGCCTGCTCCGCCACTCCGCCGATCTCGCCGATGAGCACGACGCCGTCAGTGTCCGGATCGCTCTGGAAGCGTCGCA